>OY770022.1:972500-3805420 GCA_963669395.1 uncultured Ruegeria sp.
CCTTGCTGACCGATAGCGAACCAGTACCGTGAGGGAAAGGTGAAAAGCACCCCGACGAGGGGAGTGAAACAGTACCTGAAACCGAACGCCTACAATCAGTCGGAGGCTCCTTGCGAGCTGACGGCGTACCTTTTGTATAATGGGTCATCGACTTGGTCTCACGAGCAAGCTTAAGCCGTTAGGTGTAGGCGTAGCGAAAGCGAGTCTTAATAGGGCGCATGAGTTCGTGGGATCAGACCCGAAACCGAGTGATCTAGGCATGGCCAGGTTGAAGGTAAGGTAACACTTACTGGAGGACCGAACCCACATCCGTTGAAAAGGATCGGGATGAGCTGTGCCTAGGGGTGAAAGGCCAATCAAACTCGGAGATAGCTGGTTCTCTGCGAAATCTATTTAGGTAGAGCGTCATCCGAATACCCCGGGGGGTAGAGCACTGGATGGGTAATGGGGCCCCACAGGCTTACTGATCCTAACCAAACTCCGAATACCCGGGAGTACTAGATGGCAGACACACTGCGGATGCTAACGTCCGTAGTGGAGAGGGAAACAACCCTGACCTACAGCTAAGGCCCCCAATTCATGGCTAAGTGGGAAAGCAGGTGGGACGACCAAAACAACCAGGAGGTTGGCTTAGAAGCAGCCATCCTTTAAAGATAGCGTAACAGCTCACTGGTCTAAATAAGTTGTCCTGCGGCGAAGATGTAACGGGGCTCAAGCCATGAGCCGAAGCTTAGGATGCCGTAAGGCATGGTAGCAGAGCGTAGTGTGACATAGTCTCATTCCTCCTTCACGTCTTCGGACGTATTGGAGGAGAGAGGCTTTCGATGAAGCCGGCCTGTGAGGGATCCGGTGGAGAGATCACTAGTGAGAATGATGACATGAGTAGCGACAAAGAGTGTGAGAGACACTCTCGCCGAAAGTCCAAGGGTTCCTGCTTAAAGCTAATCTGAGCAGGGTAAGCCGGCCCCTAAGCCGAGGCCGAAAGGCGTAGGCGATGGGAACTAGGTTAATATTCCTAGGCCAGGAGGATGTGACGGATCACAGGTGTAGTTCAATCTTATCGGATTGATTGGGCTGCTGAGTGGTTCCTGGAAATAGCCCTCCATCAGACCGTACCCTAAACCGACACAGGTGGACTGGTAGAGCATACCAAGGCGCTTGAGAGAACGATGTTGAAGGAACTCGGCAAAATACCTCCGTAAGTTCGCGAGAAGGAGGCCCGGTTCCTAGGCAACTAGGGGCTGGGGGCACAAACCAGGGGGTGGCGACTGTTTATTAAAAACACAGGGCTCTGCGAAGTCGCAAGACGACGTATAGGGTCTGACGCCTGCCCGGTGCCTGAAGGTTAAAAGGAGAGGTGAGAGCCTTGAATTGAAGCCCAGGTAAACGGCGGCCGTAACTATAACGGTCCTAAGGTAGCGAAATTCCTTGTCGGGTAAGTTCCGACCTGCACGAATGGCGTAACGACTTCCCCGCTGTCTCCAACATCGACTCAGCGAAATTGAATTGCCTGTCAAGATGCAGGCTTCCCGCGGTTAGACGGAAAGACCCCGTGCACCTTTACTACAGCTTCGCACTGGCATCAGGATTGTGATGTGCAGGATAGGTGGTAGGCTTTGAAGCAGGAACGCAAGTACCTGTGGAGCCTCCCTTGAGATACCACCCTTCGCACTCTTGATGTCTAACCGCGGTCCGTTATCCGGATCCGGGACCCTGCGTGGCGGGTAGTTTGACTGGGGCGGTCGCCTCCTAAAGCGTAACGGAGGCGCGCGAAGGTTGGCTCAGAGCGGTCGGAAATCGCTCGTTGAGTGCAATGGCAGAAGCCAGCCTGACTGCAAGACTGACAAGTCGAGCAGAGTCGAAAGACGGCCATAGTGATCCGGTGGTCCCGAGTGGAAGGGCCATCGCTCAACGGATAAAAGGTACGCCGGGGATAACAGGCTGATACTGCCCAAGAGTCCATATCGACGGCAGTGTTTGGCACCTCGATGTCGGCTCATCTCATCCTGGGGCTGGAGCAGGTCCCAAGGGTACGGCTGTTCGCCGTTTAAAGAGGTACGTGAGCTGGGTTTAGAACGTCGTGAGACAGTTCGGTCCCTATCTGCCGTGGGTGTAGGAGACTTGAGAGGAGTTGCCCCTAGTACGAGAGGACCGGGGTGAACGATCCACTGGTGGACCAGTTGTCGTGCCAACGGCAGTGCTGGGTAGCTATGATCGGACAGGATAACCGCTGAAGGCATCTAAGCGGGAAGCCCCCCTCAAAACAAGGTCTCCCTGAGGGCCGTGGAAGACCACCACGTCAATAGGCCGGAGATGTAAGCGCAGTAATGCGTTCAGTTGACCGGTACTAATCGCCCGATAGGCTTGATTTGATCCAGTAATGGAAAGACAAATCAAAAACATACACCTCTTTGACTAGGGATGGCTGTGTCGCGCCAAGCGGCACTGTTGATTGACATAACAACTGTGCAGGAACGCGCATCCGCTTCGCGAATACGCTGCCTCCTGCGCGTCGCCTTTTTGCTTGGCAAAAAGAGCGACGGGGATTTTCCTCGGTTTGGTGGTCATAGCGCAAGTGAAACACCCGGTCCCATCCCGAACCCGGAAGTTAAGCACTGCCGCGCCAATGGTACTTGGGCTTAAGCCCCGGGAGAGTAGGTCACCGCCAAACCTAGTAAAATCCCCCTTCTCTCTGACGATGAAACACTTTCCGACCCTGACGCGGGATGGAGCAGCCCGGTAGCTCGTCAGGCTCATAACCTGAAGGTCGTAGGTTCAAATCCTACTCCCGCAACCAGCGTCGGAAAATCCTAAACAGCCCGTTCAGACTACAATTGATCCACTGGATCAATTGCTTAACGTCTTCACCTCGTCAGGCTCATAACCTGAAGGTCGCAGGTTCAAATCCTGCTCCCGCAACCACTTTTACCGAACCAGCCGCCGCAAGGCGGCTTTTGTCGTTCTGGACCAACCCAATCATCGCGGTCAACGCACCCTCCAACTCAATCCGCACGCCATCCCGTTCATGTTGGATCGTAACACGTTCGATCAAGCCCCGGATAATCTCCAAAACTCCTGTGCGGATCGACGGATCCGACAGAGCCTGCGCCAGGCTCTATTGCACATATCGGCTGAACGCCGAGGTTCCCCTTTCCCCGAACGGACTTGTCCCACAGCTTCCGTGACGGGTATGCCGAGCGCGGTGTAGCCGTTCAGGACGGCGATGCGGACCTGGAACTCGGCGACCTGTCGCTCGAAGTCCCGCGCCATGAGCCGTTGTTCCAGCAGTTTCACACAATGCATCTTGGTCTCGACGCGGCTCCGGCGGTGGTAACCGCTCCATCTTCGCCAGAGGGCGCGGCCGAGGTATTTCGATGCCCGCAGCGCCTCGTTGCGCGCTACGGCACCAGCGGTGACGGTCTTCCATGGCTTGGCGTTCTTGCCGGGCGGGATGACGGCGTGGGCGCCGCGGTCAGCGATGGCATCGTGGCAATTGCGTGTGTCGTAGGCCCCATCTGCCGTGACGATGCCGATTTCCTGGTCCGCCGGGATCTGGCCGAGCAGGTCGGGCAAAACCGGTGCTTCACCAATGTGGCTCCCGGTGATCTCAACAGCCCGGATCTCCAGCGTTTCCTCGTCAATCCCGAGGTGGATCTTGCGCCAGACGCGACGCTTCGGGCCACCATGTTTGAGGGCGTGCCATTCGCCTTCGCCCTCGACCTTGATGCCGGTGCTGTCGATCAGCAGGTGTAGCGGACCCTTGGAGCCGCAATACGGGATATTGACGGCCAGCGTCTTTTGGCGGCGCGACAGCGTGCTGAAGTCGGGCACCGTCCAGTCGAGGCCAACCAGTCGAAGCAGACTTTCGACGAAGCCAGTTGTCTGCCGGAGCGCCATCCCGAACAGCACCTTCATCGAAAGGCACGTCTGTATAGCGGCGTCGCTGTAGATCTGCTGGTGGCCACGCCTGCCTGTCGGCGCGCCATCCCAGCTCATCTCAGGGTCGAACCAGATCGTCAGCGAACCCCGGCGCTTGAGCGCTTCGTTATAGGCTGGCCAGTTCTTGGTCCTGTAGGTTGGGGGTGTAGGTCTGCTCATGCATCCCAGCTACCACGCTGGATTCACAAGATGAATCCCTCACGCGTTTTGCGCAACAGAGCCGGTACTGACCGAAAGATGGATCAAAGTGCCCCGCGTCACCTTTATCTGGGATGATAGGCGACGCGGGGATTTAGTCTGGTCATGGGACTGGCCAGACTATCTCGAATGTGTGGTTAACCGTGGGTCTAAGCTGAGTTGGCATGAACACTAGATCTTTACACTATTGTTCAAATTCGAAACCCTACGATTGCAAGGCGTGACTACATTTCTGGCGCGTACCTGTATGTATATATGTTCACGCAAGTTTAAATCACGCGAGAGTAAACTTCTTGGCGCGCGTAAATTTACTTCAATTGTTGTATTTTAGATTCAAGTATTCGAATTCGTGGCAAATTTGTATTACGTCTGTTGCCACTACATACACCAGACCCGTCTGGTTAGCCTCCCGGACACGCAAGTGAGTGGCGTTGCCGGGAGGCCGTTTTTTCTTAACGCAATCGTCAGGTCGCTAAAAAACTAGCTTCAAAACGCGAAACCAGTCGTGGGGTACGAATGAACTGGCATCGATACTTTCGATTCAATACTTCAACAAAATAGCGGCTAGTGCGTGACCAGATTACTGAAGCAAAATGGCTGCTTTGTCCCGCACAACAGTCGTTCAATGAATTGGCCTAACGACCGCACTGAGCCCATAGCGGCCATTGCTGAACCCCGAGCTAACTTCCGCTTGTCGGCAAGGAGGCAGAGACCTTTGTATGACCTCTGCCTCATCACTTCATCTATTGAAGAACTTAGCAACAGCTTCGGTTGATGCCTTCACGGCCTCGGGCTTGTAGTAGAAGTCCACATGGGAAAACTCATCAAACGCCAATTCCACATGCTCATTGGTCAACTTCTTGACAAACTGCGTTGAGCACGGGGCCGTGAATGCTGAGCTGCTATAGATGGTCAGGGACGGCTGCACGATCTTGTCGGCATAGGCTTCCCCAATAGAAATCAGCGACTGCATGCCCTGATCGCCAATATGCATGTTGGTATAGGTCGGAACCGCAACCGGGCCTTTGACCCCGTCGCGTCCGTAGTAGTCATAGGATTCTCCGGCCATCGGATTGACGCCTGATCCGACAAAGTCTTCCCTGGACTGTTCATCATTTAAACCGAATGGAGCGACATAGTCTGGTTCGCCTGTTTCGTAGATCTTTTGCTTTGCGGCGTTCGAAGCTGCAATGTGTTGGTTAACCACATCGCGGTCGGTCCATTGGAAGCCATCAGCTGCCATCATCCCAGCAACCATGGCGATCTTCTTGATCCGATGATCGGTCACGGCAGCCGATGCGATGATCGAGCCGCCTTGGCATACGCCCAGACCGTGAATCTCGTCGACGAACGGCAGAGTGCCGAGGTAGGACACGGCATCCCATGTGTTTTCTATGAGCCGGAACATGTAGCGGGATTGCTTGTGCTCTCCGGGTAGCGCAGGGGACGAGCCCATTCCGAGGTAGTCGAAACCGAGGTAGATGAAGCCCCGTGCGGCCATTTCCGGACCGTAAGTGGCCGGGATCTGATCTTTGACCTGCGGGAAGGGGCTGGCCCCAACGATTGCCTTGTAGGTCTTGGTCTCATCAAAGCCTTCGGGCAGGTAGAGATCGCCGGCCAAATCCACGCCAAAGGATTTGAAGGTGACTTCGTTTTTGCCAGCGGTGAGATTTTGGGTAGTCATAGTCTTGGTCCTTTCGGGGTCAGACAGCTTTGCGCCTTGCTAAAGTAAATCGTTGTGTTTACTTATGGTGATGAGCAATGTTTTGTAAACACATCTTTTTACTTTTTGAGGCTGAAATCGTGAAACGCACTGAAAAGAAACGAAAAGATATCATAGATGCGGCCATTGATGAGTTCAAAGAGCAGGGGTTTCTGGGGGCAAAGACCACTTCAATCGCGAAAAAAGCCAACGTATCGAGTCGCACGCTCTACAATCACTTCGACAGCAAGGAGGCCCTTTTTGAAGCTATCTCACAGATCATGCTGGAGCAAAACCAGAGCATGGAGCCAGTGCCCTACGACCCGGATCGCGACTTCGTTGAGCAACTGAAGGACGCCTTGTGGCACTACATAGGGGTGATCACCGAAGAGACGGCCATCGGATTAAACCGGATGGTCATCTCAGAATTGATCCGTGACCTTGACCGGTCCCGGCAATTCTTCACTGAAACCGCGACACATGATTACCCAATAACGAGGCTGATCAGCGAAGCCATGGACGCAGGAGTAATACGAAAGGCTGATCCGGTTTTTGCAACCAACCAGCTTCTGGCTCTCGTTAAAAACTTCTTCTTCTGGCCTGAGTTTTTCCTCGGTGAGAACCCAACGCCGAAGAGCGCACTAGGCGATTGCATCACGATGTTTATGGCGCACTACAAAGCAGGCGTTTAATCGGCCATCACGAAGGGCAGGAAAGTTCGCAAAGCAGACTTTGAGCGATTTTCCCCAAATGACCGATATGCGGACTTTGCAGACATCCGCAGTATTGCTCCAAAAGGACCGCAGTCAGCCCAAAGCGGACCTTCAACACCAAGTTTGCAATGTCCGAGAGGCGAACAAGTCCGTTCATTCTCATTTACCGCTGCAATACCCGCAACCGGCCCGGCATCTTCGGCTAAGAGTCCAGTCGAACAAGCTTAAAGCAGTTTCTTAATTGGGTTTTGAGACAATTACGCCGGTTTCTGGGTTCAGATCATCATTCGGATCCGTCAAAATGCCAGCTGGAAAGGAAACCGAGATGGGTAGATCCTTTGTATCAAGGCAGAGCATGTGGTTATTGTCCCCGTCACCCAGATCGGCAAGCGCGGCGGGCGTAACTGTGCGTTGAGATCCATCTTCGGCCTCTACGATGATCCTGTACAGATCGCGTTCCGCATCGCCAGGTTCCTTGCCGTTCGCCAGCGTAACGCCACCCGCCCAAGTTACCCGAATGGCCTGTACGATTTTGTCACTTGGACAAAGGCTTCCTCTGGTTCGGCGTGGCCCCAAGTTTCCGACCAAAGTCCAATCCTCAACAACCTCGGCCAAGATCAATGACGGCCCGTCTTCCAGCGGAGTCACGGCTACCGTGGCACCGCGAAAATCAAGTGTTCCATCGATGGAATGAAGGTGTCCAATAACCTCGACTGCAACCGGTGGATCCACGGAAACGTTCCCAAAATCCCCGATCAGAAGCACAGTGCGCAATTCACCGGGATCGGTAGCAGGCAACACTGACGCGCAGTGCATTGTTCCGATCTGGCCTGATTGTGTTACGACTCTGAAGTCACCTGCCTGCAAAGTTTCCAGATCTACCTCGGTTGAAAAAATAACAGGCATCCCGTCTTTGCCCCTGGAACCTCTGCAAATGAGATTTGCTACGCGGGGCAACGCCTCGAGCCCGTGGAAAGCGGAAAGCAACTCGGCATCTTGTCCTTCAGCTGAACTCGGCAATCCGAGGTTTGGGGTTGTATCTTCAAGTTCTCGACTTGAAACGGCCTGCGCGCACAAAGCCGTCCCCGACAAGACAAACGCAGTGGCAGGTGCGAGCAATCTGATCGCTTGGCTCCATTTCCTAAGCTGCTTCAGCAATTAGGTTTTTCTCCATATTTGGTCCGCTGTGCTGCGGGCTTTCGAGCTTTTACGTGCTGGAACTTAAGAAAAACAGGCAAACAAGTTTTGTCTAACTTGCCGCTATGCGGTCGCCAACAACGCATCGGAAAGCTCGTATTCCGAAAGTGCCCCAGGTGCACCTATTGCAACAAGCCTTGTTTCAGGTTTTCGGTGGCCCCATGCGCCATCCCTTGCGATGTCCATGCGCTTTCCGACTACCTGTACAAGAATGCGATGATCCGGATCCTCTTCGCTAAAAACAAATCCCTTGAGGCGATAAACGTCGCCCGGAAGCTTTCGAATTGCACTCCGAAGAGAAGACAAGCTTATCGGGCGTTCAGCTTTCATCATAGTTGTTGAGAAGCTGTCCGAGTGATCAGAGTGGTGGCAACCACAATCCGGTCCATGTTCGTGATGATCGGGTATTTCTGTTTCTAGCTGTTCGGCGGCAAAGCGGCCAACAGAAAGAAGAATATCCAGTGGGACATCTGCGTTGACGGCTTCGACCAGACGATATCGACGGAAGCGAGCCCCGAGCCAATCGTGCACCCTTTGAACAGCCGCCCTGTCGACAAGATCGACCTTGTTCAAAACAACCATGTCCGAGAACGCGATTTGACGGAGCTTCAGTTCCATTTGTTCCGGCGCTGAAAATAGCTGTTCCGCATCGACCAGGCACATAAGGCTGTCCAAGCGGATCATGTCCCGAAACTTCTGATCGGTAAATGTCATCGCGATTGACGACGGGTCCGACACACCGCTTGCTTCAAGGACGATGTATTCCGGTTTCTCAGGTCGGGCGAGAACGGCCTCTACCGTTTCGATCAGGTCATCTCGGATCGAGCAGCAAACGCAGCCATTAGCCAAACTCATCACATCATCTTCGAGACCAACCACAAGATCGGCATCCACGTTGATGGATCCAAAGTCATTTACCAGAACCGCGACTCGCAACCCGTGATTGCCTGTCAGGATGCGGTTCAGAAGTGTTGTCTTACCGGCTCCGAGAAAGCCGGTAAGGATCGTCACAGGGATTGCGGATGTCGAACCGAATTCGATCATGTCATCACTCCGCCTTCTTCTTGCGGTTCGGGATGACGTCATCGACCTTGATGACAAAATCACTGGGCCACTCTGGATCCGGGGCTCGGAATACGTCAGCTGGATAGTATTCCTTGGGGTCGATCTCCATATCGCGGTACTTCTGGTCCTGCTGTTCGGCACGTGACGACCGCGGTGCTGGCGGTTTGATTTCATCCGGCAAGGTGATCTTGCCTTCTGCTTCCATCTTGCCCAATTCGCGGAATGGTGCGACCGAACCAGATTTTCCGGGAAGTGTCGCCTTCCGATACCAAATTGCATCATTTGTGACGTTGACGACGGCGACATCCAAACCCCAAGCGAACAGCCCATCATAGTGGGCTCGGATTCCCGCCAGCATCTCGGCATCGATATCCTCGTCTTGCGTGTAGTGGGTCACCATTGCGAGACGCGGGCGCGCCTCAGCCATCATCTTTCCAACCGCGTAGTGAGATGTATGGTGCGTATCGATTGTGTAATTGAACAGCTCTTGCGGCAGACCGTATTTGTAGGTCATCAGTTGCCCGATATCCTGGCCGGACATTTCGGTCACAAACACATCGACGCCTTTTCCGTATTCAAGGCTTAGTTCATCAGGGCGGCCATCGCCTGTCCAAACAAAACTCAGGCCATTCCAATCCAGCCTATACCCGACGGCACCGTCCTTGGCATGGCTGCGCGGCCACGAGCGCACCGTGACACCGTCCTCGTCATAAACGATGCCACCTTCCTGACGAAAATCGAATTCGTTAACTTCGATCTCGTACCCGTCCCCAATTGGGAACACGTCGAAAGCTTCGAGATGCCACTTGAGCATCTGCTGCATGCCTTTGACCATTCCGGCTGTGCCAAGCTCGGGTGTCCGACCAGATGGGCCGTGAATGCGCAGCGGTGTGTACCCTCCAGACCAAGCCCGGAACGGGTAGATATAAGGGATGTCGGCATAGTGATCGACATGAAGGTGCGTGATGAAGATGTCGTTGATCAACTGACCCGGAACCTGCATCCCGATAATGTTGCGGACGCAGCCCGAGCCGAAGTCGAAGAAGAACCTCTTTCCATTACCCAGCTCGACCATGATGCATGTTCCAGCCTGATCTTCGCGGGGCGGAAATGGCGTCGAACCACAGAACGATATCCGCATTTCGTCAGGCCCGAGATCCTCGGACAACGGGAAATAATTCGCGTTCGAGCCTGTCATGTACTTCGTAGGACGGAAGTACTCCGGCAAAGTGATGCCGCCGGCAGGTCTGCCGCCGTATGGGTTCTTTAGGCTTTCGCCTAGTGGTCCATCACCGGGGTGCGCATGTGCGGTTCCTGTACCGTAGCTAACGGCACCTGTTGCGACCGCACCTGCCGCCAGTCCCTGCATAACGTGTCGCCGGGAAGGGTTTTCGATATCGTCAGACTTCTGGATCTGTTCGTTCTCAAGTTCTTTGCCGTTGTCTTCTTTTGTCATGGCTATGCCCTTAGTTGGAAATGCTGCGAGGATTGCGCTTCACCATCCGGCGAAGCTCGTTCACGAGTTCAGATCTGATGTGGGCCCATTCCGCGCGCTCTGAGGCTGTGATCGATGTGTCATCCAACAGCGCCATAACTTTCTTTAGGTCTTCGATTACCTCGCTGAGTAACGCGTCAGTTTCGATACGCCCGGAAAGCGCACCGGAAAGCTCTGCAAGCTCATCACTCAGTTCCCAAGTCACTGGATAATTCCCGGTTCCCACTATCTATTCTGACATCAAGATGAGTGCGGTTGACGACATACGCCAAGTGAGTCACCGTGAGTTGGGGGGTGAGTTTGCTTTGAACCAAGCTAATGAATTGCCGATAGATCAAGATGTTGCACCGCCTTCTCCGGAGCTTGTCCGACAAGCACTTCAAAGCGTTGTTTCAAGCGTCGTGTTCCAGGCTTCGCCTCGACTCCAGCAATTTCTTACTTACGTGGTCGAAGAAACTCTCGCGGGTCGTGGCGCCCAGATTCGCGGCAAAGCAATCGCGGTCGAAGTCTACGGTCGGAGCATTGATGGCACCGGTGGTCGGAATCTTGTCCGCGTCGAAGCCAGACGGCTGCGCCGACTGCTACATGAGTTTTACGAAGATCAATGGAACGGTGAGGGAGTTCGAATTTTTGTTGATTCCGGCGGATACAAGCCACGGTTTTCGCAAGCAAGAACGACAGGAGGCGACAACTCAAGGGTTCAGGACAGCAATCTGCTTGGCGGGCATCGACGTCTAAGGCAACTGCTGCCAATTGGGCTGGGTTGCCTAGTGTTGATTGCGGTGACTGGCTTTTGGCTCACTCGGGATAACAAGGTGGTTTTGCCCACAGCTCAATCTATCGAACAGGCTGAGCGAACTGCTCTTGGTGAGCAATCTTTGACAAGGCTTCAGGCGGCTAACCTTGCGGATCAAGCCCGAGGGATGTTTTTTCCTGTTTTTGATATCAAGCGCCAGCAAATAGCGCTGGGAATGTTTCAGCATGCCGTGGAGCTCGACCCCGCACTCTCCGACGGTTATGCCGGATCGGCGCAGGTTCTGGCGACTTTGGCCATGCTGTCCCCTAATAAGGCGCAAAGAGACGATCTCTTCAACCAAGCTTCCGAAATGTCGGGAAGAGCAATTGATCTATCTCCCACTGATGCATGGGCAAACGGTGCAAATGGTTGGGTATTGGCCACCCAAAACAAACCAGTCGAAGCTATGAAATACGCAAGAATGTCGGTCGAGCTTGCGCCGAATGATGGTCATATTTTGGATCTTGTCGGTATCACCGCCATCATGGCCAACGCCCCGGATCTTGCGGCCGAGGCTAGCGATCCAGAAAGACTAAGGTCAGGATCGGGTCGCTTTGGCGCGCGAAATATTTGGGGTGTATCGCAACTGATGCTCGGGAATTACGAAAAGGTTGTCGAAGCTTTTAAAGGAGCGCCCGCTGCCGGTGCGCCTGTAAGTGCTCCTTCTCTCCTATTCCAAGCCGTTGCGCACGATCAGTTGGGACATACCGAAGAAGCTCAACGACTAGTCACTGAAATGCGTAAAACGTGGCCGGAGTTTCCATCTGAGTTTCTCACCGGCAGGATTTTCCACAATGATGACGCAACACGGCAAGCGATACTGGATACTCTGATCAGATACTGATGAAACGCATCGCATCGTTGCCGATGCAAAATTTTCTAGTTTCAGTCGCAGCGCTTTGCTGCGTTGGAAGCCATCGCAGAATGCAAGAGTTGGCAGATCCAGACACAAAGTCTGTTACTACGTATTTCTGTAGTTCGGGCAACGCGCGGCATCGGCCAAAGTGGGCTCAAAGCAGTCTTTCGCTGTGCAGTGCATCAATGACCGCGTTGCGGACAATGCTGCCATTCGTTGCAGCATGGCACCCATTAGAGTACTGGTGAATTCTCAGCTAAAGGGACCCCGCTAGACTTAGAAATTGAGATTAAGTCAATGAAAGGTGTTTGATTCCTTCTATGCAAGGGCGGACATCCGGCTCCAAGGATCGAGAAAAGTCGAAATCGGTTATCAAATTTTGATCTAAACAACGAAGTGGTCTTGACTGGAAATTCAACCGGATCACTTTCATAGGCCGATGAGCAAGCGATTGGCGATAATATCAAGTGGTTTGACTGGCCCGCTTAATGGTGCTGTGCAGTTTGCAAACGAAGCAAGATCTATTGGTTGCGACGTCTGCTTGTTTGCACCAAAATCGTCCTCTGAGTTAATTTCGCATTTCGACTTGGAGCATTACGAGATTCCCACGCCGCGAGTCGACGCTTTTGCACCACTACTTTCGCCGGAACAGCGCCGAGCTTTAACTGCCGAAGATCGCTTGAATGCTGCAATAAATGCCCTTGGCGTAAATGATTTCGCCGCCTCAATCGCTGCTTTTCAACCGGATGTCATCTTTGTCGACTGTGAACTCCATGCACATATCATTGTTGGCTTGTCTTTGGGACTGCCAATCATCCAGTTTAGCAACATGTTCTTGTCGCCGCCCGGACCCCGGGCTCCTCCCTTGAACAAAAGAACGTGTCCAGGTGTCGGAGTACGCGGAAGTCGAATTGGCGTCTCGATTATTTGGATAAACTTCCTGCTTTGGAAGTTCAAAAAAGCCCTGAGACTCAAGTCCAAGCACGAAGGCGCAGATTTCTTGACGGCGCTGCTCGAACTCGCCCGACGTTACAACGTTCCTATAGCAAGAAAAGTACGGCTGATTTGTTGGCAAATGCCTTGGACTTACAAGATTCCGACCGTGTTGTTTCTCCCGCATTCGGTTGACTTGCCGACACATCTTTACCCGGATTTTGAGTACTTTGGAGCGATGGTATTACAAGATCGGCCAGAAAAACCTTATGACAACGAATTAGTGTGCAGATTTTGTTCGGCGCGAGGCGCGGAGAAGCGCATTTTCATCGGCTTCGGCACAGTTATGAAACCCAAGTTTGATTTACTTGCCAACCTTTGGGAAGTCGCAAGCAAGCATCCAGAGTGGCGGTTCCTATTTGCTGCAGGTCAGAATTGGGAGGATGGTAGCAGTTGTTACTACCCACCCAATGTTGATGTTGTGGCTTGGGTCCCCCAACATCAGATTCTAAAGCATACTCACCTTGCAATAATGCACGGAGGCACAGGCGGTCTTATCGAAGCCGTTGAGGCTGCAACACCTGTTCTCTTGTATCCACATGTCAACGATCAGCAGGGCAGCGCAGCCAGAGCTGTCTTTCATGGAATTGGTCGTGCAGGGCGCCACACGGATACTGTCGAAAAGATCGAAACTGATATTCAAGAACTGCTGACCGACCCAAAATACAAAAAAAATTGCAAGGCAATGCAGGCTGCTTGCCAGCAGGAGAAGGTTGATGGAGGGCTGGCTGATTTTTTGCAAATTGTCACCAACTAAAGTAACAATAAATTTCAAGTAAAATAGATAATTAGGGCATTTATCAATCGACTCAAAGGGTACCCAAGACTGCCGTCTACCGTTTGATGAAGAACAGTAATGCGCTTTCTGCACCATATTTCCGTCCAAACATCTAAATATCAATTTCTGAATGGGATGATCCGGCCGGCTTCGACGTGCGTACTAGATTTAGTACAGCTAATAGAATCCGACAGTGAACGAAGCTACGCGCCATACAGACCACGATACCAGATGCGCTAGACTGGACTTTGCAAAAGCAAGCCCTGCAGTTTCCGATGGGAACTTACGCGCAGTTTGGAAAGCCGCTGGCGGATGTGGCGCTTTTAAGTTCGTTTTACCCCAAGACCTTGGTGGTTCAATTAATAGTGCCAGTGAATTCGTTGAGGAAATGTTGCTGTTTGGTGAGTTATGCGCGGATAGCGGCTTGGCGATGGCCATAATCTCACAGATTTGGACTATTCAAAGCCCCCTTATTCGATTTGCTTCCCAAGAGCTACAAGACAGCTACTTATCGAGGCTCTTGTCCGGCGAATTGATTGGCGCATTTGCACTTACCGAACCTACGGCGGGATCCGACGCGTTGTCGCTGCAAACGACTGCTGAACACAATCGGGCGGGATACATCCTAAATGGTCAAAAGGCGTTTGTCGGCATGGGGCCTGTTTGCGATTTCGCGATCGTTTTCGCACAAACCGCGCCCGAGAAAGGTCGTTGGGGTTTGTCGGCCTTCGTTGTGCGCGCCGATGATGAAGGGTTTTTGCGAGCTGATAGGCAGGAAAAAGTCGGATTGAACTCCGTCCCCATGGGACAGCTTGAGTTCCGTGACTGCTGGGTTCCGGAGGCCCGCAGAATTGGACGAGAAGGCGCTGGAGCTACGATTTTACAAGCCACACTCGACTGGGAGAGGTGCTTTATCCTAACAGCGCAAGTAGGCGCGATGCGCCGCCAATTGAACGAGTGCACTGAGCATGCCGTTTCTCGTAAGCAATTTGGCAGGTCGATCTCGGAATTCCAATCCGTTTCCAACCGCTTGGCAGACATGCGCGTACGTCTGGAAACCTGCGAACTTATGTTGGCGCGGGCGGCACAGCTGTACGATACCGGACAACCCCTGACGCAGTTTGCGGCGATGGCAAACCTTCACATTTCTGAGGCGTTTCTAAGTTCCAGCATGGATGCAATGCGAACGTTTGGCGGTCGTGGGTATCTGCAAAGTTCAAATTCAGGAACCGATGTGAATGACGCCCTCGGCGGTGTCATCTACTCGGGTACCTCGGACATTCAACGCGAAATAATTGCAAGGATGGAACTTGGAAAAAGTTCCCAACCGAAAAACGGGGGAGACTAAACTAATGCAAAACGCTGATCGCGAATCCACTACCCGCGCCGCGAATTGGACAAATTCGTTTAGTGGATCGTTGGCTGCGCTCTTTCTGTGGGTAGGCGGCTTAATTCTGGTAGCCTTCGCAACGCCGGTTCATGCCCACAAGTTCAACGAGAGCTACGTTTATTTTGACGTCACCGATGACACCCTGAGTGGTAGGATTGAAGCAACGTTGACGGATCTAACCCGAATTCAGCTAGGGGCGCCGGAGGTTTCGACGTCGCTGACTGAGGACGAAGTCCGGCAATCACAAGAGTTCTTCTTCGAATATTTCGAAAATCGCATGAAACTTTTGTCGGATGGGCAAGCCCTTCAGGTTGAATTTGACGACATCTCATTTTTTGATTCGTCGGTCGATACGTTCGCTCAACTGCATTTTAATGTTTTAGACATCGAGCAAACCCCGACAACTATCGAAATGGCCTATGACGGCCTATTCTCTGACGTCGATCCAACCCACCGAGGCTATGCACTGATTGGTAGCAATACCCGAAACGGGATGGACGAGAACGAGGCCTACATCTCGCTGATTTTCGCGCCGGGCGATGGCACAAAGGCCCTTTATCTGAACGATGAACCGGTAGGGGACATTGCGCGGACGTTCTTTGTGCACGGCGTTTGGCACATCTGGCTTGGGTTTGATCACGTTCTGTTTTTGGTGACCCTGCTGTTGGGAGCGGTCATGCGGATCGAGAACCGGCATTGGGTTCCATCCGAGAACATCCGCGAAAGCCTGTTGGAAACTGTCAAGATCGTAACGGTGTTCACGATCGCCCATACTATCACACTTTGTCTCGCAACCTTCGAAGTCATAACTCTCCCCGTGACGCTGGTGGAGGCGGTTATCGCTTTCTCGATTGCTGCCGTTGCCGTCGGCAACCTTGTACCTCGTTTTCACGCAAGTTCTTGGAAGGTCGTCTTCCTGTTCGGGATATTCCATGGCTTCGGTTTCGCAAATGTGCTCGAGCCACTTGGCCTCGACCCCACACGCAAGGCGCTTGGACTGGCTACATTTAATATTGGAGTTGAGGTCGGGCAACTCGCCATCGTAGTCGTTTTGTTCCCAATCTTCTTTGCTTTGCGGCGCCTGACGGCCTACCGCGTTGTGTTTCTGCAATTTGGTTCCGTCGCCCTGATCACAATTGCAATGTTCTGGTTCTACGAACGAACGATCGGCTGGTTCCCGCAGTTTGGTGATGCCGTTGTAATGGTGATCCAATGATCGAAGCGGGCTTGTTCCTGGACGATGCACTCAGGCGGTACGCACAAGTAACGCCCGAAGCTGCGGCGGTCAGCACGCTGGGGGAAATCACCACTTACGCTGCGCTAAATTCCAAAGTCGATAAGATTGCAAATGCATTAATCACTATGGGCTTAGAACAAGGTGACAGAGTGGTTGTCTGCTCGGTTAAAAGCGTGGAAACCATCGCGGCGATTTACGCCATTCTCCGCATCGGAGGTGTTTATGTTCCGATTGATCCCGCGGCACCGACCGAGCGCATTGAGGCGCAAGTATCGATCGTTTCGGCCAGAATGGTCATCACCGACACAGCGCGCAAAACTAAGTTTTCGAGTACTTTTTCCGAAGGCCAGCTGTTTGACATTTCACAGCCCCTGAATGAATTTTCGGACAATCTAGAGACCGCGTGTGGTCCGAATAGGGGTGTCGACGATCCTGCGTACATCCTCATGACATCCGGGACCACCGGCGCACCAAAGGGCATAGTCCATACCCACAAAAGCGGGTTGGCCTACGCAAAGATGGCCGCGAAACTGTGCGCGTTACGCGCGTCAGATCGAGTGAGCCACCACACCCCTATTCATTTCGACATGTCGATTTTTGATATCTTCAGCACCGCCCAGGCCGGAGCTTGCACCGTGGTTATTCCCGAAATCCATGCAAAACTACCTGCAAGCCTTTCGGAGTTGACGGAGAAGGAGATGATCACTGTTTGGTACTCTGTCCCATATGCCCTGATCCAAATGGTAGAACGCGGCGTGCTGGAGGATCGAAACCTGGAAGCGCTGCGGATCGTCATGTTTGCCGGAGAAAAAATGCCTCCGGCTGCTTTGAAGGCGCTGTCCAAACATACCCCAAACGCAAAATTCCTGAATGCCTACGGTCCGACAGAAACGAACCATTGCACGACAGCCGTGATGACGCATGCAGAGTTGGACGGAACCAGCCCGTTGCCTATTGGACGTCCGGATATTGGAGTGACCGCTCGTATCGGGATCGGATCTGAAGATGAGGAAAACGGAGAACTCCTGATCGCTTCTGAACAGGTCATGTTGGAATACTGGCGCGATTCCGGGCTAACTGAAGCCGCGTTTTGCGATCTTCCAGACACCGACGGAAATGTGCGTAGATTCCACCGTACCGGCGACATCGTTCGAAGAGCGGAAAACAACGATTTTTTCTTGATCGGACGCAAAGACCGCCAAGTAAAACTCAGGGGATTTCGCATCGAACTGGATGAAATCGAACTTGCATTAGTCAACACTCCATTGGTTACCGAGGCGGTCGCTACAGTATGCGGCGATGAAATCCATGCGTATGTCACCGGCGGTTCAAAAGAAGATCTGTCAAGCGTTCGGTCCAGAGTCGAAGCTGTTTTGCCGCGTTATGCTGTGCCTCATCAAATAGAATGGCTTGAGGAAATGCCCCGCACTTCGACGGGCAAGATAGACCGTGCCAAGCTCGCCGGACAGAAAGATACACAGCATGCATCCTGAAGAACAATTACAGTCTTTGCGCGATTACGTTCGCGTCACGCTGTTGGGTGGTCTAAATGTGACAGACGACGAGGAACTGTTGCTAAGCGGAAAGATCGACTCGTTGGGCGTCATGTCTTTGGTTGCGTTCGTCGAACAGACCTACAGCATTGAAATCCCTTTGGAGGACGTCACGCTGGAAAACCTCAGCTGTATCACTGCAATTTCCGTTTATGCCGAAAATCGGCGCATCGCAGTTTCCTGAGATGGCCAACATGTCGCATCCATTGTCTGAAAGCCAAATGAGGTTCTGGAAAGGCCATCTCCTTCAACCGGACCTGCCTGCTTACAATATGGCTTGGCGATTTGACTTGAACTTCGAGGTGGACCCCGACGTGTTTCGACGGGCGCTTTTCGAAACGGTTCAAGACAATGAAATTCTGCGCACGGTTTTTCGAGAAGGGACTGATGCGCCTATTCAAGTTGTCGAAGATGCAGTTGAAGGACTCCTGGAGCGTAAGGACGCCAGTAAGTCGCCTGATGCGACAACTGACTTGGAACGCGAGCTCAATGCGTGGGTTCAAGTTCCGTTTGATCTAAGGCGCGAAACACTGCGCAGCCAACTGATCAAGTTGGCGAACGACCATTGGGTTTGGGCTGTATGTCAACATCACATCGTGTGTGATGCACAGTCCGGTGCTCTATTGTTTGATCAAGTGTCGCAACGCTATTCGGCTATCGAACATGACGATGTTTTCACCGCCGAGGCGCTAACAAGCTTTTTTGAAAGCCCGCCACTGCTCAACACCGCCGAGGTAATTGCGGCGCCTTCGCCTTTCCACCCATCGTCCCCACCATACGGTAGTACCGCCAAGCGAGCAGGTTTTTCCAAACGTATTGCTGTGGAGATTTCGCAGGATATACAGGACTCGCTTGAGCACGCTGTAAACCAATCGGAATTCCGCCTGTTCACGCCAGACTTGTCAAAGCTGGCAGTCTACCTGACGGCGTATATCGGCTATTTGCACCGGGTCACAGGCGACGACCAGATCACCGTTGGATTGCCATCCCATAACCGCTTGTCGGGCCAAGACAAAAGAACGCTGGGTCCATTTGTCGAAGTTCTGCCGTTAACTGTGGAGTTAGACGCTGAGAACACGCTGTTGGATATACATGTAAAGGTCAAAACCGGGCTGGGCTCGTTTTTGAGGCGGGCGAAACCCGGTGCGGTTGCAACCATGGATACGTCGGGCATCAGCGCCGTTTGCAACTACATTCAAGCCGAGTTTGGAAGCTTCGCCGGAAGGCCGGCAACGGTGAAATGGCTCCATTGCGGTGCGCATGACGCAGGCCATGCCATTCGTCTCCATATCATGGACTTTCACGGAAACGGCAAGCCTGAGCTGTTCCTGGATGTACACGAGGAAATCTTAGATAACGTACCGGCTGGGGCCCTGCAAAACCATTTCCTGCGTGTCCTGAAAGCTGCGGTCGAGGTTCCGGATACGCGTATAGCTGCACTGGACATCGCTGCAGACGAAAAAGATCGGGCGATTGTATTTGGAACACAAAACTTTGCGGGCGCTCCCGAAACGGTTTTGGACGCGTTCTCGGCACAAGTTATCAAATCCCCGGATCCAATTGCGCTGTCGTGTGCCGACGACCAGATGACTTTCCGACAACTTGACCGGCGCAGCGATCAGATCGCAGCTTACCTCATTGGCCTCGGAATCCCACGCGGGTCTCCCATAGCGATCAATCTACCGCGATCCATGGATTTCATTTTGGTCATGTTGGGTGTGTTGAAAGCCAGTTGCAGCTTTGTGCCCATAGCTTCAAATACACCAAACGCGCGTGCAGAACAGATTGTCAAAATATCAGGCGCCGCGGCAGTATTCGTGCCCTCTGACGATAACCGCGCTTTTTCTTGTCGCAGCTTGAACATCACATTGGTCAATTCAGATACACCACGCACTTTCGAGAGACCATCTGGCGGTGACCTTGCCTATGTTCTGTTTACCTCTGGTTCGACAGGTGTACCAAAAGGCGTTGAGGTTAATCACACAAACCTGTCACGCTACATTCACTGGGCTGCAAAAACTTTCACAGGCAACCGCCCTGCGCAATACGCATTCTTTTCTTCAATATCATTCGATCTGACACTGACGTCCTTGTTCGCGCCGTTGGCTACCGGTGGGTCGATCCGTATCTACCCTGAGCACTCCGACCCTGACCTTGCTGTGCTGGACGTGTTTACCGAAGACGCGGTAGATGTCGTGAAGTTGACCCCCTCTCACCTCGCCTTGGCTTGCAAACAGGGTCATGTTGTCGAGCGTATTCAGACGCTTGTGCTGGGTGGTGAGAACCTGACATCTCAACTCTGCCGTAAAGCAACCCAGAATCTATCACCATCTTTGACACTGATAAATGAATACGGCCCAACCGAAGCCGTCGTCGGCGCCATGCACCACACATATGACCCCGATACTGATACCGAGCTCTCGATCCAAATAGGGTCTCCCGCAGCAGGTGTTTCGGTCAGTGTCAGGGATAAAGGCATGAACCTGTGCCCTATTGGTGTAACCGGAGAAATCGTTATCGGCGGCCGCTTGGCCGAGGGATATCTTGGCGCACCCTCCGAAACTCAAGGGAAATTCTTGGAGGATCCAAAAGCAATTCAGGGCAAGGTTTACCGAACTGGTGATTTGGGTCGTATCAATCGAAACGGACGAATTGATTACCTTGGCCGGGCGGATCAACAAATAAAGATCGGCGGTGTCCGTTTCGAAGTCGCAGAGATTGACCGCGTTTTGCGACAATTGCCGAATGTGAATGCCGTTCATGTCTCGTTCGGGTCGGTGCCGTCTATTGGCAGAAACAAGCAGTGTAAAACATGCGGCCTCACGGATTCCGTGCCCGGGGTAGATTTTGTTGAAAAAGATCTGTGCCAAATTTGCGCAGAATTCGACAACTACAAAGCCCGGGCGCAGGCCTACTTTAAGGATGAACCCGCGCTACAGCGCGACATAGCGCGTGCAGCCGAAGCGAGCACCGGGAAATACGACGCGGTCATGATGCTGAGCGGTGGCAAGGACAGCACGTACGCCGCCTACCGGCTTGCTGATTACACGTCGCGGGTGCTCGCCGTGACTTTGGACAACGGCTATATCTCTGAAAAGTCGAAGACGAATATTCAAAGGGTAGCAGACGATCTTGGTTGGGATCATCGCTATCTCAGCACTGACAAGATGAACCAGATATTCGTCGACAGCCTTAAAACACACTCCAACGTGTGTCAGGGTTGTTTCAAGGCGCTATACACTTTGGCGTTCCGCACGGCTTTGGCCGAAGGCGCGCCTATGGTGGTGACAGGATTGTCCAGAGGGCAGTTCTTTGAAACACGGTTGACCCCTGACCTGTTCCGCAACGCAACCCCTACGTGCTCCCAACTGGACGATATGGTTACCAAAGCGCGTAAAGCCTATCACGCAAAAGATGACGCGCTTTCCAAGCTTTTGGAAACGGATGACCTGAAGGATGGACGCTTTCTGGATCAGATCGAGGTGCTCGACATTTACCGCTACATCGACGTGCCCGTAGCTGAGATTTATGAGTTTCTTGATAAGGAAACTGCATGGCAACGCCCATCGGACACTGGTAGGTCGACCAATTGCCTGATCAATGACACCGGGATCCACTTGCACAAGTCACGCGAGGGGTACCACAACTACGCACTGCCCTATTCCTGGGATGTGCGCTTAGGCCACAAAACCCGGGAACAGGCATTAGAAGAGCTTAATGACGACATCGATACGCAGCGCGTCGAGGCGATCCTAGAAGAGATCGGATTTGACGAGCCCGTCAACCAA
The DNA here is from genome assembly GCA_963669395.1 of uncultured Ruegeria sp. Classification (GTDB taxonomy): domain Bacteria; phylum Pseudomonadota; class Alphaproteobacteria; order Rhodobacterales; family Rhodobacteraceae; genus Ruegeria. Next base: position 994,201 of record OY770022.1, read on the forward strand.
CGGAAGCTATCCGTTTACGTGGCCGGTCGCGATATCGCGGAACAAGATGTTTGGCAGACACTAGAGGCCCATTTTCCAAGAGGCTTGTTGCCTGACGAAGTGGTTGTTCTGAAGGATATGCCGCTTAGCCCCAATGGAAAGGTTGATGCATCCCGTCTGCCCAATGGAAGCAGGCGGGGCGTGCAGCGCTCGGGTTTGGTTCCACTTGAGACGGAAACGGAACAAAAGTTGGCCGACATACTGTCTGCGGTGATGGGTAAACTCCAGATCGGTGCGACCGATGACTTTTTCGATCTCGGCGTCGACAGCCTTGCCGCGATAGAGATTGCTATGAAGGCCAATGAACAGGGGTTTGCCCTGCCTGCGACCTCGCTGTTTGAATACCGAACCGTTCGAGCACTTGCTGCACATGCAGACAATTTGTCGTCAGTCAGCATTGGGGAAGGCCGGGAAGAAGCGCTGCTCGATCTGGACGATGATGATCTTTCAAGCATCTCGGAGGCGCTGGGCTAACATGGGATATCCGCAAGGTGTAGCCGACATACTTCCGCTGTCTTCCGCCCAGCGCGGGATATTGTTTCATGTCGATGGCGAGGCGCAGCTACACGGACAATATGTAGCTGTAGTCAGCTGCACGTTGCGGGGCCCTCTGGACCCAAAGCAGCTGAAAGTTGCGATGGAGTCTCTTGTAAAAGCGCGCGACGTATTCCGAACTGGTTTCCTTTGGAAGGGTGTGAAGCAACCTGTTCAGGTCATCCAAGAACAGGTTAGCCTGCCGTGGACCGAATTGGATTGGACTGAGCATTCAGATTTTGAACAGCGTTTCGACGACCTTCTGAAACTTGAGCAGCTACGGCAATTTGATTTGAAAAGCCCTCCTTTGATGGCAGTTACACTGATCAAGGAAGCGCAAGATTGCTGGCGGTTTGTGTGGACAATTCATCACCTTATCAGCGATGGCTGGTCGACCGGCGTTTCGATTAGAGATCTCTTCGACCTTTACCATGGAAAAAGCACTTCCGGTTCGATTGCGCCAAGTTTCAAAACCTATCTGACCTGGCTCAAAAAACAGGGTCCATTGACGGACACTGCGTTTTGGACCGATTACTTTGTGGGTTTGGAAGCGCCCTGCTTGCTTCCTGAGCTGGACAGCCGAAATCAGTCTCCGACCCAAGTCTCGTACGCCGAGCGATTAGGCAGCGACTTGATGGAGAGCGTAAATCGGGCTTCGGCAGAATTGAAGGTCACACCAAATACGGTTTTGTCTGTGGCTTGGGCCTTGGTCTTGCGCAGGTATCTCGGGCAAAACGACATCGTGTTTGGTACCACGACTGCAGGACGTCCACCTGAAATCCCCAATATTTCTCAAGCAGTTGGTGCATTCATAAGCACACTGCCAGTACGTTTCAAAATCGATCCGTCCCAATCAGTGGGCGCGCTCCTACAAGACCACGCTCGCACCGAGTTGAAACGACTAAAACATGAGCACGCCTCGCTCGCAGACGTTCAAAGCTGCGCCCCGTTCGCCAGTGGAACCCCCGTTTTCGATACGCTGTTTGTGAATGAAGGCATTCAGAAACAAGATTTTGTCTTTGACGACATTGAGATCACTGGCCTTAAGACAGCGCAGTTCAGCAATTATCCCTTATCGCTTCTTGTGACGCCGCAGAAAGACTTCGATGTTGAAGTCTATTTCGACCCAGAACGTATCTCCGCGGAAGCCGTTCAGTCGTGCCTTGAAAGCTACAAACGCGTCCTGTTTGCAATTGCCAATGATCCTACAACGCCAATACGTAATCTGATGAAAGACGGTGCTAACCCGATTTACATCGTACCCGCGCCAAAAGCTGAAACTGTCATACATCGCTTCCTGCAACACGCTGACGCTTCGCCAAATGCGGTCGCAATATCTGACAACCACCAAACGGTAACTTATTCCGAACTGTCGAAACGCGCGCGGCAACTAGCCTTTTCACTGCGCAAAGCTGGTGTGACTGAAGACGATATAGTCCCTGTGGCTTTACCGCGTGGCGTGGATGCAATTGCAGCCTTTTTAGGCGTGATGATGTCAGGTGCAGCATATGTTCCGCTGGATCTGAATTATCCGGAAATTCGTCTCTCGCAGATGATGGAAACGGTCAAGCCACGGTTCATTGTGACGTCACGAGCATCGAAAAATGACCTGCCCACCAAATCTGCTCATCCGGTTCTAATTGACGTGCTCGATCAAGCGATCCACCCGGACGAAGTTAAGCTCGGTGCGCGTGCCTATGTCATGTTCACGTCCGGGTCAGAAAACAAACCCAAAGGTGTTGAGATCTCTCACTCAGCGCTGGCCGCATCAACGATCGCGCGAGATGAGGTTTACGGTGCTGCGCCAGAAGTCTACCTATTGCTGTCCTCTTTGGCGTTTGACAGCTCTGTTGCCGGAATTTACTGGACCCTTTGCACTGGTGGGCATATGGTCGTCGCCGAGAAACGCGCCGAGCAAAATCCGAACCAATTAGGAGAGTTGATCTCCCGACACAAGGTGACCCATACTCTGTGCCTGCCGAGTCTGGCTCGCGCGCTTCTGATGTCTGTACCGCAAAGTGATTTGCAAAGCCTACAGGTTCTAATCGCTGCAGGAGAGGCACTCTACGACAGCCTGCCTCACGAATTAAAAGAGTTGCTGCCCAATTGCGTATTGATGAATGAGTATGGGCCGACGGAGGGTACAGTTTGGTGCACTTCGTTTGATGCTACCGCTTTTGAAGAGGGCCCGATTGTTCCAATTGGGAAGGCAATTCCCGGAACCTGGGTGGGCGTCTTCGATAACGATGATTGCCCCGCTGAACCGGGGATGACCGGTGAAATCATTGTTGCTGGCCACACAGTCGCTAATGGCTATCTAAACGATACAGAAAAAACAAAAAATCGGTTCTTTGAATTTGGCGGTGAAGGCATCCGGGCGTATAGAACAGGCGATCTTGGGGTTGCTGACGCCTCGGGATGCATCACTTTTTTGGGCCGTCGGGACAAACAAGTCAAAATACGCGGACATCGCGTCGAGCTTTCGGAAATTGAGGGTGCTGCTCAAGTTGTTACGGATCAACGCCGTATTGCTGCCGTTTCATTGGCGCTTGCGGGCTCAAATAGCATTGTCATGGTGATAGAATGCGATCCCAGCGACCCGATTTGTGAGGCCACCGCACGTCACATTGAGGCCAGTCTTCCAGAACCGTTCCATCCAAGTTCGGTTGTTGGTGTTGAAGTGTTTCCTATCCTTCCGAACGGAAAGCTGGATCAAAACGCACTTAAGGCCATAGTCACCGAGCACCTGCAATCCAACGTTGGCGCCCCCCCGAAGACAGAGCTTGAGGAGCAAATAGCCGCAATTTTTTCCGAAACGCTGAATACGCCATGTCGGACGAGAAACGGCAATTTCTTTGATTTGGGCGGTGACAGCTTAGCCACGCTTTCTGCCTTTGCAATCGGTTGCGAAAGGGGAATTCACTTCGAACCGACCGATGTTTTTAGCTGTCCCACAGTTGCCAAACTGGCCAAAAGAGTAGCCGAAAGGCGTGCGGGCGAAGTCTTTTCCGAGAACGAAAGCGCCATTCAAATTTCCAGCCTTGGGCAAACCAAATCGACAGTCCTAATTGTACACTGCTCTGTACAATTCAGCCAGTATATAGCTCGAAGCCTGGGCTCGGGTCATTCCGTTGTGCATATCCCAAGCCATCGGACAAAAGGCGCTGCTGTCCCGTTTGACCGGTCTTTTAGTGAACTTGCATCCGAGGCCATTTTACATTTGAAAAAAAGTAATAGTAGCGGTCCATTTGTACTGTGCGGGTACTCTGCCGGATGTCCGATTGCCATGGAAATGGCGAGGCAATTGGGGCAGGAAAATACTCTTGGCATGATCCTTTTGGACCCTCCATTCAAAATGGTTGGTGCGGAACCTGGTCTGCAACCCTTGTACTTTCGAACCTACAAAAGGCTGCGCTACATTATCAGAGGGTGGAAGCGTCAGTTCAAAGCAAGGCGAGTTGTTCCTGAAATCAAACGCATTCTAGCTGAGCAGCCTGAAGCCGAAGAAGCAAGGATCCGGGGAGTTAAAATTGCCCACGCATTGGCAATAAGCAGTTTTCGCGTGCCCCGCTTTGACCCGCCTGCACATGTGTTTTTGTCGCGTGGCAATCCCTCACTGACTAGTGGCGATGTGTTGGATACGCACTTGCGCGACAAACACCTTTACCGACTAGATTTGAAACACGTGGAGCTCATGAGTCGGCCAGACGTTTTTTCAACTATCGCTTCAGTGATTTCAGAATGCGCATGCCGCGGTACTTGAATAGCCTCATCTGAAGAGTCCATTTGATTGTTGCTGCATCATTGACCTTCTATTCAAACGGATGATGGCTTCTGACGCAAAACAGCGTTAACCCAAAACGCCGTAACGCTGCTTGGCGTCATTTTTCTTCTGTATTGCTCAGGTACTTTGCGGCCTAGCTGCCGTTGATCGAAGAGAGCTCGCATCTTAACATTCCTTAACTGACTATTTGGAGGAACTGATGGCACAGAGTGATGAACGAGACTGGTCAGAGATTTTCGAAGAGGCGCGGACTAAAGCGAAAGGAGAGGTTGACGCCTTGATGAATGATATCAAGCCTAGGTTCGAAGAGTTCGTTGAAAAAGCACAGAATGCAAAGTTCCATGATGTGGCTGAAGACGTCCTAGAAGCCGTCGAAAAGATGGCCAGTGAACTGAGACAAAAAGTTAAAGCTAGTTCGACCCACACCGTTAAGTCCAAAACTGCGGGCAAGCCTAAGAAGCAAAGACGACCTAGCTACATCTTAGAGGACGATACGCCAATCTACCGCATGTCGCCAGAAATCAAGTCCAGACACAAATTGACGGAAGCTCAGCTCAAAAAGGCCAAGGAGAAGGCGGCTCTATGGAAGCCACAGGACGGCGCCTACAAAGGTAAGCGGAATTGATTGCAGCCAACCATTTGAAGATTAGGTGACGCAATGATTGCGGTATCTTAGATTTGCGCAACCGGCTGCTCTGGGTTCGCAGCGTACATTCTTCGCACTCGGCGTGACCGTCGGTTCTGCGGACCTAGCAGATGCAATCGTAGCAAAAATATTGAGGCTGCAGGCCAGATAAAGCGCTGACTGGCTCGCGCGAGAAAAATCCACTACCAGTCGCTTGAAGACGAGCGCCAAATTTTGGTTTTCCGATCCCAAACACTGACTGTGACGCAAGGCGTTGGGTTAGTTCCGTCGCAATTATTTTCTTATCAAAAACGCCGAACGGAAATCGGAGGTGCAAACCGTCGCTTAGTAGCCACGAACCTTCTAGTCGTCTAAGTCTGACGCTTCGGCCTTTCGGAATATTATCAACGTCACAAATAGCCCACCAATTAGCAACATGTGAGCCGCCGCGGTAACGCCGAATACGAAGTAGCTTCCAACTATAAGCGAGAAAATCGCACTCCACATCCACGCCAACATTTGCATCAACAAATGGGCAGTGGACAAAGATTGGTTCCTAAGTGGGTTTTTGGTTTCATCCATTACCGAAGCCCATGCCGTTTTTATGTTGAAACTACTATCCATGGTTTTTCTCCCAGATCTAACTGAACCCAAACCCCCGGACCCGACAAAATAAGCTAACTATTCGCTCCGCCATTTGGCAAAACTAAAAGGCGAAACGCCGGTCGTCCGTGTTTGGTAGTAATTAAGGTACGTAGACATCGCTCCGCTGGACCAAAAAAACATGCGCTGCCAGTTCTGGAGGGGACGAGGCAACGCGGGATGTCTGCGTTAGTAAGCAAAAACTTAGGCCCACTGAAACAGAAAAAAACGCGCTACCGAGGGGGGCATCGGAAGTGGAACGTCCTAGATCTTCCCGTGAAAACAAAAGGCCCACGTTCCGTAAACAATCATTTTAAGTAGCTTCTCAAATGGAAACAAAATTAGATGAAACCGCTCTTTAAATACCTTTTCTGCGTTTGTGATTATTTGCGCATCAAAATGAAAGACTGGGACTTCTGTCGCTAGTGTAGACTAAGGAGGACTTCGAGGTCGCGGCAGGTGAGCGGCTCCATAAGTTTGCGATCTTCTCCGTTTAGCGATTTGCCATCAGAAATATGATCTTTCAGCAACCGAGAAATCTGGCTCGTCGACTGATAGTAGAGTTCGGGATTGGACCGGCTCAGGTCAGATAACAAGCGCCGCAGCAGCGCCTTTCGCCGCACGGCATCGGTTTCTGATTTCTTGTCTTGCAGCATTATCGTTTTACCTGAGAACTCCTATCAAGGAATTAGGGTTCTTTTGCACCTCGTAAAGCCTATCTGTTTGCCTGCGACTACTAGTGGAGGATCGTCGCGTCGAAGCGAATGAAGGATTCGACTTGATGATAGATCAACTTAAACGTCTTTTTGACCGGAAGACTTACGCGTTTGTACCTTATGAAGCCGCGCAGCAGCATGCAAACTCTGCCGACATGGTCGCGGCACTGAACGCCGATCCCTACTTGATGGTAGCCGATGCGGGACTGCGGCTGATCTCCGTCTTTGACGATTTGCACTACGATCGTGCAGATCTTGATATGTTGTCCGCCCCGATGCGAAGGCGCGCATTGAAAAAACTCGCTCCTTTCGAATATTTTCAGCGATCCGGTTCGGTGATTGAGAACCGCGCTGCTGACATACGCATTCATATGCCGAAATTCCGTGCGCTTGGTGCATCGCCGTTTGATGCGCTGCGAGAAACATCTATGCGGCCACAAGATTATGCTCTGCTGACCCCAACGCAAGCCGCGGCGCAAGTGATTGCGGCCTATGAGGTCGATGCCGCGAAAGAGCTTTTGGCAGCATTGGTCGTAAAACACCCGGCAAATTTGTTGCGTCTATTTGACTTTCTGGAACCTACCCCTTCAAAAGCAGCGGTCCGCGATATGTTGGGCGAGCTGCTCTTTCTGCAACGCGCTGCAGTGGCCAAGGAACCGCTGAAGAGCCGACGGGCATTGCGTTAGCCTGTCAGGGAACATCAATAGTGGAATCGAAGCGCTCAACCATCATGCTTGAATTTTATTCGATCTAAGGGCTTTCAGAACAACAGTCATCGGTTTGGAGCGTTAGATGAGGGCAAAGTCCGCGACTCAGATATCAAAGCCCCAAATTTCTTCGTTCAGTGAACGAATGGCCGCTTTTCTCTCTGCGACGCAGATGATGTCTGAGATCGGTGATATTGCTGCACCTGCGAAAGTTCAGACCTGAGCACTTCCGGTATGGGCTCTATGCAGTCGTTCGCTGCAACCGGCTAAAAAGTCTGCTAAGCGGACTTTGCGGACATCCGCATTTTTACTCCAAAGGACCGCAGTCAGCCCAAAGCAGGCACTGCCCTTTCGCTCATCGGGTGGTTTCCAGTCATTCGCCGCGCCGGGGGCCAATGTCCGCTATGGAATTGGTCAGCCATGAAATCGGGCAAGCCCTATTAAACATGCCCATAGTAGTCTCGGGCAGCAACTGCCGAGTAGGCATAATGCAGCAAGGTCCCCCAATCGAAGATCGGCAGGCCCACCTCGCGCTGTGCTGCACGAGAAAACGGTTGCATCCCTGTGCATTCATAGACGATGGCGCCGACGTTCGGATAACGTGCCACGAGTGCTTTGGTTGCCTCGACCATCTGACGTTCTGCGGTCTCAAAGTTTGCGAGAGGAGCGTCTGGACGTTTTTCCGGATCCCAGAGTTTGTCGAACTCGGTTACTCCCAGCTCGTCCTGGGCGCCCCCAATGGTCAGGTTGGAATTCGGATCAATACCGACGGCTTCGAGATGGTGATCTGTCAGGAAGCGGCGTTGAGCACACAGGATTGCCACCTTCTTGGTGCTGCCTATAAGGGTCTGGGCAAATGGCACCTGCAGCAAGCTGGACGTGAACACCGGCACGTTTACGGCGGTGGCAACATCCTGCTGGAAATAGGCAAAGTACCCACATTCCGCGGCAATGGCGCGGCATCCGTATCTTTCCAACCGCTTTGCGGATGCAATGATCGGCGCGCGAACTGGTGTCTTGTCCTGGTCCCAAACCAAGGTCTTGTTGCTGATGTCCGTGGCGATGTCATACTGGATCGGAAAGGGAAACGCGCTGGGGTTGCGCACGTCACCGGGAAATCCCGGGTAGGCATCGTCCAGTAGCATGACTCCCAGACCCATTCCGTAGCCCACATGATTCTGTCGCACGCGGATATCTTTGATGCCGGGGTCACGGGGGGCAAAAAACATTTTGTTGGACCTTTTCCTGGCAAGACGTTTAGGCGGGCCAAGATACGGCCGACCCGCCCCAGTCTGATCAGCTGTTGCGCTTGAGGAAATCGACCAGCAGGGCCGAGATCTTCTCAGGCTGGTCTTCCATCGAAAAGTGGCCGCAGTCCTCGAGCACATGCAGTTCCGAGCCGGGGATGGCGTCGTTCAGCTTGTGGGCCCACGCGACCACCTGCCAGGCGTCATCCGCGCCCCAGATCAATTGGACCGGACGCTCACCGAGCTCGGCGTAGCGCGGCGCGACCTCATCGGTGTGCCTGGGGTCGTAGTGCATAACCTGATGCTGAAAGAAACTGCCCTGGCCTACGGGACCACAGATGAAATCGAGGTAGGTTTCCATCGAGGTTTCGGCGAGACGTTTCTTGTTCTGTACTGTCGAATACAGCCAATCCCGGAAATGCTCACGGTGTTTTGCATCCGGCGCCTTGATCAGCTTCTCAAGACCCGCTTGCATCTGTTCATGGGTGCGCTTCGAGGGCCAGCTGTCATAGCTCACCACGTCGATCATGGTCAGCGTGCGGACACGCTCAGGGGATTGGATGCCGAATCGCTGGGCGATACCACCACCGATATCATGGGCGATGACATGCAGGTTATCCAGCCCCCAGATGTCGAGCAGCCCTTCAAGGATCGGAACCTGCCCGGTGACCGAGGTGTCGATGTCCGGGTCGCGTGGACGTTCCGATAGACCATACCCGAGCAAGTCGAATACATGCACCTTGTACCCGGCCTCGACCAGCGAAGGCAGAATGTTGCGCCAGATCCAGGACGAGGACGGAGTGCCGTGGATGAGGACCACGGGTTCGCCTTCACCATGCACGCCGTGGGCGATGCGGTTTCCGTTTATCACACAGTGTCGGTCAACAAGTTGGGTCATGGTTTTTCTCCTGCTTTGGTGGGCTGGTCGGGCAGCTATTCGGGGATGATTTCAAGGAAAGGAAGCGCAGGAAAAGTCAGACGCTCCAGGCAAAGATGCCGTAGGCGCCGGCGGCGATGTAGAAGCCCTGCATCGTCGTCCAGCCCCACATCTGCTTGCGCACCGCAAGGGTGAAAAGCAGCAGCGCCGACAACAGGAAAAACACGAAGGAAAGTACCTCGTATCCAGTGTTGGACGCGATGAGCAGGGAATAGGCGATAGACAGAAGAGCTCCGCCCCACTCAAGCGATTTGTTTGCATCGGTTGTCATGTTTCAATCCGTTTTCTGACTTTCCCCGATTGTAGTTTCAGAGCGATCAATCTATCAAATGAATGGTTGTCATGAATCAATAAAAAATTAGAATGGAGCTGTGTCGTGGCTGAACGGCTGGAAATAGATGGCCTGCGGGCGCTTCTGGCAATCTCGTCTCATGGTGGCGTCACCCGCGCGGCCGAACATCTTGCGCTTTCGCAACCGGCGGTCAGCCACAAGGTCAGGCGGTTGGAAAAGGTGCTGGATTGCGATCTTCTGGCGCGCCGTGCGGGCGGGCCGCTGTTTACTGAAGCGGGTGAGCGGTTGCTGGGATATGCACAGCGCATGATGGATCTGCATGACGAGACGCTGGCGGCGCTGGGCAAAAAACCACTCAAGGGCATGATCCGACTGGGCATGACCGAAGACACAACGGGCGGCGACGTGGCCCGTATTTTGGGCCGCTTCACCCGGCTGCACCCGGAAGCTCAGGTGCGCACACGAATCAGCCAGAGCCTGACCCTCGCAGACTGGTTGGAGGCCGGTGAAATCGACGTTGCGGTCATGCAGGTCTTCAGCCGTGATGTGCTCCCTGACGATCTGGTTCTCTATGAAGACAAGTTGCATTGGATCAAATCGCATGACCTTCCGCTGGACCTGTCGGTACCGGTACCGTTTCTCGCCTTTGACAGCAACTGTTTCTACAAACATTGGGCCAGTGCCGAAGGGGCGCGGGGTGGGCAACGGTTTGAAACGGTCTTCGAATGCCCCAGTGCGGCGGGCATCCTATCGTCCGTGCGCTCGGGGTTAGGGGTCGCGCTGATGAACGGGCTGCACCTGTCGCCTGACCTGGAGGTTGTCGAATATGTGTTCCCCGAGCCGCCTTCCATCGCCTATGTCGCGCGAACTCGCCCCAAGAACCGGAATGATGCAGTCAAGGCGCTCATCCAGGAAATCTCCCGAGAGGTCAGAAATGTAATTCCCCTACGCGTTGCTTGATGAGCCGGCCCTGGCCTCTATCGAAGTACAAGCAGCCCAAATTCTCGATGAAATCGGGATGGAGTTGCAGGGGGATCCCGGCAGCCTCGACGCTATGGCGTCGGTCGGTGCGCGGATTGACGGGGAGCGCGTGCGTATCGACGCTGACCGTCTGCGCGATCTGATTGCACATGCGCCCGCATCCTTTATCTGGCATGGGAAAATTGAAGCGGCTTCAGTAACGGTCGGAGGTAACCGCCCGGTAGTCGTCCCCTTCTATGGCCCGCCGAATGTCCGGCACGCGGACGACAGCCTCCGCAAAGGCACCCTCGAGGACTACCGCGAACTCGTGCGCCTGTGCGATGCTTCGCCGGCAATCGAAAGCACCGGCTTTCAGCTTTGCATCGCCCACGACGGGGACGCGCTGGTGCCCTACATGGAGCGCGCCCGCGCCCATCTGGAGCTTTCGGATAAGCCGATGATGGGCACCGTCCTGTCCGAAGACGCCCTGCGCGAGGTGGCCAGCGCGACTGGCGTCAAAGATACGGACGAAGACTGTCGGTTGCTTCATCTGATCAATCTGACGCCCCGGTTGGTCTTTCAGGCCAATCCTTTGAGCTGCCTGCGTGCATCGGCTGAATTGGGTCAGGCCAACCTTGTTGCCTCTTACATGATGATGGGGGCCACGGCGCCGGTGACCGTTGCCGGAGCGCTGGCGCAGGGGCTTGCGGAAATCATGATTGGGCTGGCTTTGACGCAAATCTATCGCCCCGGGGCAGCGGTGGTCGGCGGGATCTTCGCAACCCCGTTCTCGATGCAATTCATGGGCCCGATCTTTGGAACACCAGAATCTCACCTCTCCCAATTGGCCGGTTGCCAGCTGGTGCGCCGACTTGGGGTCCCCTGCCGTGGCGACGGATTGGTCACTTCTTCCAAGATCAATGACGCTCAGGCCGGATATGAAGGTGCCAGCGCCTTCGGAGCATCTTTGAACAGAGGAGCCGACCTGATCCTGCACGCAGCGGGTTGGCTGGAGTTCGGACGGACCGTCGGTTTTAAGAAGTTCAATTCTGATAAGGCGATCCTGGAGGCGCAGCTCTCAAATCTCCAAAGCCGCCATTCATCAGGATACTTCTGAACGACGGCTGTGGGCCGTTCGTTGAATTTTGCAAAGCCCGGCTTCTGTGCATTGCCGGAATTGATGCACGGTTCAGCAATTTGTACTTTGGGCTCAGTGCGGACCTTGGAACGGGTTTCTTGATTGTCACTTTTTCGTCCAAAGCGGCCATTATTTCAAACAGACAGGGAATGCGTAGAGATGGCTTTTTAGATTAATAGTTCCGTTAACGTTCGGTATAGGCCAAATCCTGCTCCCGCAACCACTTCTAAAGAACAAGCCGCCAAAGGGCTGCATTGATCGTTCCGAGCCAGACCAATCATCGCCGTCAACGCGTTCTTCAGTAGTGCTCCTCACAGTATTGTTTACACAGGCACAGTTCATTGCGTACGATCCGGTCGAATATTTCCGACTTTATAAACAAAGGGTTTGATGTCATGCCAGAAACGCTGGACCTGCATAAGTACGAAAATCTAAGTCCTTTCCAAATCAAAGACGAACTCATCAAGCTGGCACAGAAAGAGTCGCGCCAGATGGCTCTTCCCTATCTGAATGCGGGACGTGGCAACCCGAACTGGATCGCAACACAGGCACGCGAGGCGTTTTTTCTTCTGGGTCAATTCGCGATGACCGAAGCGCGGCGCCATCGCAATGAACAGCAGGTCGGTTTGGCCGGAATGCCGCAGGGGGATGGATGCTATGACCGGCTCAAGACGTATTGTGCGGATTCGATAGATAAGAATGGCCCTCCGGGTGCTGACACTCTGGTTGATGTGGTGGACTTCGCGATTGAGAAGTTCGGCTTTGTCCCTGACGATTTTGTATTGGAACTGACCGATGGCATTGTCGGTGACCACTACCCGATGCCTGATCGGTGCATGATGCATAACGAGGCGATCGTCCATGAATACGTGATGTGGGCAATGTGCGCCGGTCACCGGCCCGATGTGAAATTCGACATTTACGCGGTCGAGGGCGGCACGGCTGCGATGTGCTACATCTTCAAGGCGCTCAAGAACCAGCGGCTTCTGAATGCGGGTGACACCATCGCATTGGGCACGCCGATATTCACGCCTTATCTGGAAATGCCAGTGCTCGAGGATTATGGGCTGAATGTCGTCGATGTGTCGTCGGCCGAGAAAGATCACTTCCAACTGACCGATGACGACCTCGAGCAACTGGCCGATCCGAAGGTCAAGGCTCTGTTTCTGGTCAATCCGGGCAACCCTTCTTCGGTCGCGATCAGTTCCGAGGTCATGGCCCGGTTGGTCGAATTCGTCAAAACCCGTCGCTCGGATCTGATCATCCTTACGGACGACGTCTATGGTACCTTTGTTCCGAACTTCCAGTCGGTGATGGGGCATCTGCCCGAGAACACGATCGGGGTCTATTCCTTTTCAAAGTACTTCGGCTGCACCGGTTGGCGTCTCGGCGCAATCCTGGTGGCCGAAAACAACATCTTCGACAGGATGATTGCCGAGGCGCCGGCCGAGACAAAGGCCGTGGTCAACGCGCGGTATGAGACGCTGACCCCGGATCCTTCGTCCTTCAAGTTTATCGACCGCATTGTGGCCGACAGCCGCGATGTGGCACTGAACCACACGGCGGGGCTGTCATTGCCGCAGCAAGTGATGATGACACTGTTCTCGCTGGTCGAACTGATGGATGAGCAGAAAGGCTATCAGAAATTCTGCTGGGGTATCCTGAAACACCGCTTTGATGAGTTGGTCGAAGGCCTGGGCATTGAAGTGCACGACAACCCGTTGTTCGACAAATACTACGGCATCATCGATTTCGAATTCTGGCTTCGGAGATACGTGGGCGAAGAGGTGGTTGCCTGGATCAAAGACAACGTTCACCCCCTCGATATTTCCTTCAAGCTGGCACAGGATCACGGGATTGTTCTGCTGAACGGATCGGGTTTTGATGCCCCCAACTGGTCGGCGCGGGTGTCCTTTGCCAACCTGGACGACAGCGCGTATCGGCAGATTGGTCGCGCGGTCCGGGCCGTGGCCGTTGGCTATGTGCAAGCGTACCGCGCGTCGAAAGGGTTGCCGTTACACGGCTAGGTGCGGGCGCAAAAAGCTGAGCGGGCAAAACTTTGGCCATCTCCCTGCCCTGACGATACTTTGCAGCCTAGCCATCAGCTATGTGTCGCCGCGCTTGGGGCAGTGTTCCTATGGGACAGCCTAAGGAACAAATGCCACGACCAGCGGTCCCCAGAGGGTCAGGAAGATGTTTGCCACGGCGTAGGTCATTGTAAAGGCGGGCGTTGGGGTCGCATTGCCCGTCTTTTCCAGCAGCGTTGCAAAACCCGGGTTGCCGGATCGTGAGCCGGTTACAACGGCGCAGGCCTCGACCGGGTTCTTGATGCGCAGGACAAAATAGTTGATCGGGAATTGTACGATCATCGGCATCAACGTCACCAGGATTCCCAGAAGCAGGAGGGTAATGCCGTATTCCTGGATCGCTTGCAGCGCAGGTTGCCCGGCATTCAGACCGACGACACCCACGAAAACGGCCAATCCGAAACTTTGAAGGAAATTCGCCGCACCCCGATTAATGCCGCCAATCTTGGGTCGTTTGATGCGCAAATAGCCGATGATCAGCCCCGTTACGAGGCATCCTAGCCCCGAGCCCAGTGCCACTTTGGTACCCGCGATGCTAAAGCTGATCTCGCCGATCAGATAACCGACCGCCACACCGATCCCCAACGCCACGAAATTCGTGACCGAGGCCGACGGAGGAACATAGCCCGCAAGCTTCGAAACCCGATTCAGATCGTCCTTGTGGCCGACGATGCTGATCTCGTCACCCGCATGGATTTCGGTGTTTTGCAGAACCGGTATGTCATGGCCCATTCGGGTGATTTTCGAGATATGGACACCGCGCCGCTGATCCGCTGTAAGCGCCGCGCGCAGTTCGGCAAGGGTTCTACCGGTCAGTTTGCGGTTGGTAACCACAACGTTGCGACGCTCTTCCACAACTGTCAGTTCCGGCGGATACTCACCGATTTCACCACTGACAGTGCCTTCGAATTGAGTAAGGGTCGCGACAAGGCCTGAGACAACGATGACATCTCCGGCGTTGACCGACGTCTCCGGCGTTGGATCGACGGGAGCACCGTTTTGCAGCAACCGTTCGACCACAAGATCGCCCTGGTAACCGCTCTCAATGTCCTTGACCGGTTTTCCAACTATGGCCGCATCGGCGTTCACCTGGTACGCCCGGGCTTCAAAGCGGTTCATCGGAAGGAACTCGCCTTCTTCCAGCCTGTGACCGCCACCGCTGAGTTTCTGAGCCAGCTTGACAGCTTCTTGTCGCAGGTCAACGCGCATTATGATCGGGATGACACTGACGGCCAGAATTGGACCGATTGAGCCGAAGATATAGGTGACCGAGTAACCGACAGCGATGTTTGTCTTAAGCTTTTCGGCTTCATCCGACGCCAGACCCAGCAGATCGATAGCGTTTCCTGCGGTTCCGATAATGGCCGATTGAGTCAGCCCGCCAGCCGCCAGACCCGCGGCCAGTCCTTTGTCCAGTCCCGCCAGTCTGGCCACGACGACAACAAAGAACAATCCCCACAAGGTCATCATAAAGGCGGCCAAAAGCTTGGTCAGCGCCGTGCGGTTCAATGCCGCGAAAAACTGAGGGCCACCGTTGTAGCCCACCATGAAGATAAACAATGAAAAAAAGACGTTCTGGACATCCGCGCTCAGGTTTATGCCGCCAATCTGACCGACAAATACGGCCACAAGCAAAGTACCCGCGATACCGCCCAGCTCAAACTTGCCGACCCGGAATTTCCCGACTCCGTAGCCCAGACCCAGACACAAAAAAAGCGCCATTATCGGAAAGGCGCGTAGTTGTTCAGTGATCAATTCCATCATCAAACCCCTGGGCTTCTACACTGCTCGAGCCGGCATTGCTTGTGACGTCTCAGCACATTGAAAAGACAATAGATTTAAACTCATTCCGCTATGTCGCTGACAGGTAAGCATCGGGAGAGAGTTCTGTCAAACTCTGACATATCGGCAAAACCGAATGCGTGTTCGCAGCCTCTCGTACGGAACTCTGCGCCAAACGAGCCACTTCAGGACGGATTTGTTCATTTCCAGCCAGTTTATTGTCACTGTCGATCCGCCCCCACTTGATCTGCACGCCGTCCCTCACTTGCCGGACCAAGATACGGTCGACCAGACCCGGGACGAGGACCGGCGATCCGGAGCGGATCGACCGATCCGATATTTGCTTTTTAGTGATCATTCGCGTTGCAGAGTTTCTATCGCTCGTCCCGCGAAAGTATTAGCCGCGTTTGGTTGTTATCAACAAAGCCAGCATACTTTAGAAAACACCTTGCGGCTGCGGCGCGAAAGCTTGGTGCGAGAAGTCTTGGTGATGAATTTTCGGTTGCCACTCAGAATACCCGGTCCACTTAGTTTTTTGGTCACAGCGGCGAGCCGATCTCAGTGAGCCACGAGCGTAGCGCACTGATGGGAGGAGACTGTTGGTCGCCGTCCCGGCAAACGAAGCACAGGGCGTTCTCGTCTTCAACGCTGACATCACTGAGGTAGACCAGCCGTCCTGCCGCCAGGTCATCAGCGACCAGAATCTGGCGCACAAGGATGGCACCCTGCCCATCGATGGCAGCTGCAATCAAAACGGCAGAATTTGGGAAAGCCGAACTTTTCGCTTGAGCATCCGGGTGGCGTATTCCGGCCTGTATCGCCCATGCATCCCAGTGCGGATGAAACTGATCATGCAAAAGAGGAAGCTGAATTATGGTGTCAGGGGCAACCGGACCTCCCGCCACCAAGGAAGGCGCGGCAACAACGGCGAGGCGTTCCTTCCAAAGGCGCTCGCGGTAAAGTCCACTCGGCGGATTGCCGCCATACCGCAGCGCCACATCGACCTCGCTGTCAAAGAAATCGATGATTTGATCATCGGTATCCAGACGAATGGAGAGGCCGGGGTGGCGCTTGCGGAATTCCGGAAGCCTCGGCACAAGCCATTTGATCGCCAGGGAAGACGAAAGCGATACCGTGACCGAACGCCGTGTTTTCGAACGCTTAATCGCTCCAATCCCTTGTTGCAACGTTGCGAATGAGTCCTGTGTCGCCAGATGCAGACGTGACCCTGCATCAGTGAGTTCGACACCGCCCGGCAGTCTTCGCAGCAACCGAACATCCAGGTATTGCTCAAGTTGCTTGATCTGGCGGCTTACCGCGCCATGCGTCACGCCAAGGTCATCGGCTGCTTTGCTGATGTTCAAGCGTGATGCGGCTGCGTCGAAGGCTTGTAATGCTCGAAGATGTCTGATGATCGTCATGACTGTGATTTTATCTCACATCTATGTGTCGTAAAGTCGTTTTATTATAGGCTGGATTCCGCATATCTTAGTCAGGACAAGGCGGAATAATCATAGCGGAGAAAGTGAAATGACTGGTGTCAGAGTGGCCCTGATGACCGGAACTGGCCAGGGCATTGGAAAAGGGTGCGCCGTCGAGATGGCGAAAGCGGGCTACAAGGTCTCGCTGATGTCCCCATCGACCCGATCCAAAGACCTGGCAGAGGAATTGGGCGGGATTGGACGCCAGGGTTCGGTCCTCGACACCGATGATCTGCAAGCAATGGTGGACGCCACACTCGATAAGTACGGAAGGATCGATGCCGTCGTCAGTAACATGGGCCATGGTGGCGGCGTACCAGAGGCAATCAAGACGGTTGGCTTTGATCCGGACTTCGACGGGCCGTTGCTGGAATTGCCGGATGAGTTGTGGCACGAAAGTCTCGACATGTATGTTCTCAACGTGGTCAAGCTGGCGCGCATTGTGACCCCGATCATGATTGAACAAGGCGGCGGTTCGTTCGTGAACATCTCGTCTATGAACACGGTTGAGCCGCGCGCGCCCTACCCGATGAGCATGCTGCGCGGTGCGTTGCATAGTTTCGCCAAGCTGTTCGGAGATCGGTTTGCCCGCCACAACATCAACATGAACAACCTGATGCCAGGTTTTTGCGAGAACGTGAATCTGTCCGATCTGGCAAGACGGTCCATCCCCGCGCAACGCCCGGCAACATTCGCGGAGATCGGCCAAGCCTGTGTCTTCCTTGCCTCGGAAGGAGCGCGTTACATTAACGGGCAGAACATCCTGTCGGATGGAGGGATGAACCGTGCGGTTCGATGACTTTGGGAAGGTAAAGGCATGATCGTAAGATCGCTCGAAGGTATTGTCGGGACAGAGCGGGATATTACCGGCCCGGGATGGAACAGCAGACGGCTTTTGCTCGCGTCCGATGGCATGGGATTTTCTTTGACCTATACAATCATCGAAAAGGATGCGGTCCTCGAGCTTAAATACACCCATCACCTGGAAGCCTGCTACTGTATCGAAGGCAGAGGTCAGATCAGGCGATTTGGCGAGGCGACATGGTACCCGCTGGAACCTTTCACGCTATACGCTTTGGATCAAAACGACAGACACCTGGTACAAGCTCTGGACAGTGACCTCCGTCTCGTCTGCGTCTTCAACCCGCCCCTCACCGGGAGGGAGGTTCATCGCGAGGACGGAAGCTATGCGCCAATTGAATCCTGACGCACACAGTGAGTTATTTCCAAGTTTCCAAGCTCGGGGAAAGGGCGCATTGCCAATAGTCCATTCCGGGGTCATTGCGACCATCAACCGAAGCATTGTGAGAGCCCGCTTCGCGGACACGGCAGTCATCCAATTCTATAGATCAGTTGTCCTGATTAGGATTAAACTCTTCGTTGACAGCTATTGGACTTGGTCACTAACCCCAATACCGCTTTGCAGCCGCTCTTTCCGGCCAGCATCAACCGGATTTCAATTCACTGGACTTTCGAAAGGTCGATCGTAGATTTGTGGCATTCTTCGAAAGAGGTGCCCGCGTGTTGGTCAGGATCGGTTCACTCGTTTTCTGGGTATGGTGTTTGCTTTGTTTCGGCGCTGCGTCTTCTGTCGCTGATGTAGTGCACCGTTGGGTCCAGCTTGGGCCCGATGACGAAGTTGTTGTACGCGCAACCTCTACATCGCCTGACTGCCCCAACTTGCAAGTCGATGGCCATTTGGTCGCCATGAACAAAAGGGCGATACCAGACAGCCAGTTTCCGGAAATCGTCTGCGAGCATCGCGCGCCAAAAAAGGCGCAACAGATAATGCTTGAGGGAAACGCGCTGCCAATTCTAAATCCAAGCGTCCAGCGGATTGTCGTGATTGGAGATACCGGCTGCCGCATTCGGGGCGGCAGGGCTCAGGCCTGCAATGACCCGGTTGCCTGGCCATTGGAATCGATCGCGGCAGAAATTGCATCCAGATCACCGGATCTGATCATCCACGTTGGCGATTACCTTTACCGATCAAGCGATTGCCCAGACCCGGAAAAGTGCGGTGGTTCCCCTTTTGGTGACAATTTCCGGGCCTGGTCTGCAGATTGGTTGGACCCGGCCGAAACCCTGTTCGCTCTTGCCCCCTTCATATTTGTCAGAGGCAATCATGAAAGTTGCGGGCGCGGCGACAAAGGGTGGTTCCGGTATTTTGCACCTGGTTTCGTTCCGGATGATTGTCCGGCTGTGACTGAACCCTGGGTAGCCTCTGTCGACGGGTTTGATCTGATCGCATTCGACTCGTCCACCGGTCCCGCACCACAAAGCAGCCCCGATCTGTTGCCCGAATATCGTCGAATGGCCGGGGATTTGTTTGCAAACATCAGTGGCGAAACCTGGTTTCTCACTCATCGCCCACTTTGGGTAAACATGCGTGCCTTCGGTGAACTGATCGATGGCGACGACACACAGCGCGCGGCGTTTGGCGAGGCCATGCCAGAACCATTGAACCTTGTCCTGTCTGGCCATATTCACGCGTTTCAGGCAATCGATTTGGCAGATGGGCCGATGCAGGGGATAAGCGGCAACGGCGGGACACAGCTGGATCCAATGCCAACAGGTGCTTTGACCAATGTTGAAGTCGCCGGAAGACTGGCAAGTCTCGTGGTCAACAACAGTGATTTCGGCTTCCTGATGTTGACCAGAGAGGTTGGAGTCAGTTGGTCGATGGAGGCGATTGACGCAAAAGGAAACGCACTAAATAGATGCCTCCTGAGAAACCGCGCGCTTTCTTGCGAGTGATGTCACCGGATGGCACAACTACTCATCGCACCGGTTCAGAACGCGTAGCGCACGCCGAATTCGGTGTAGTTCTGATTTAGGACCAGATCGGCCTTCCGACTTTTTCCAAGAACTAATTCGGCGTTGGGCAGGTCGTTCCCGGTTGCGCGTTGCAGTGCCGATACGGGGTCGAGGCCGTGTTTGATCCACCGTTGTTGCAGTCTGCTTTCGAGTTCTTCCAATGTCGGGCTGACAAAAACCGTCAGGGCAAAGACATCCGCCAATGCATTCCAGGGATCACTGTCCATCAGAAGGTAGTTTCCCTCAACGACGACAATCGGAGTTTCTGGATGAACGGCAATCGCGTTTGCAATCGCCAGATCCATCTGCCTGTCGAACTTTGGGTGAAAGACTTCATGCTGCGCAGACTGCATGTCCTTGATCGCCTTGCAAAACCCAACTGCATCGAAGGTTTCCGGGGCACCTTTCTTGGCCAGTAGGCCCCGTGCTTCCAAGACGCGATTATCCAGATGATAGCCGTCCATAGGCACCAACGTTGCCTGTGGAACCCTCGAGCCCTGATCAGTGTTGAGCGATTGAACGACGGCCTCCGCCAGGGTCGATTTTCCGGATGCAGGGGGGCCGGCGATTGCGACAATCATCCGGGCACCGGCCTGCCGTCGGGCGGCGATCAGGTCGCAAACGCGTTCTACGTCCTGCTCGATCACGCGGCGTCCTCTTTCGGGGGTTCCTTAGCCCCGGTCATGAAAGCGACCGCGTCGGACATTGTGTAGTCCTTGGGATCGATTGTGCAGAGCCGTTTGCCCAACCTGTGTACGTGAATGCGATCGGCGACTTCGAAGACATGGGGCATGTTGTGGCTGATCAGGATGATCGGAATGCCCCGCGCCCGAACATCCTGAATGAGTTCAAGCACCTTGCGGCTTTCTTTCACGCCCAGTGCGGCTGTTGGTTCGTCCATGATGATGAACTTGGTCGCAAACGCAGCGGCACGGGCAACGGCCACGCCCTGGCGCTGGCCTCCGGACAGGGTTTCGACTGCCTGATTGATCGATTGAACGGTCATCAAACCAAGCTCGGTCAGCTTGTCACGCGCGAACTTCTCCATGGCTGGCCGGTCGAGCTGGCGCAGGTATTTTCCCATGAAGCCCTGTTTGCGGATCTCGCGGCCCATGAACATGTTATCCGCAATCGAAAGTGCAGGGGACATCGCAAGCTGCTGATAGACGATCTCGATCCCCATGTTCCTTGCGTCAATCGGAGAGGTGAAGTTGACCTTCTTCCCCTCGATCAGGATTTCGCCCTCATCAGGGATCGTGGCGCCGCAGATTGCCTTGACGATGGATGATTTGCCCGCGCCGTTATCCCCGATGACCGCCAGGATTTCGCCCTGACGCAGCTCAAAATCGGAATGGTCGATGGCGGTAACGTGGCCATAGCGTTTTACGATCCCGCGGCCCTGGACGACTGGAGTTGTGTCTGACATCAGCCCGATACCTTTCTGATCCACTGGTCAACCGCGACCGCCGCGATGATGAGAAGTCCGATAAGCAGGAAGGTCCACTGTGCGTCCGCGCCCAGTAGCCTGAGGCCAAGCGTGAAGACGCCGACGATCAGGGCACCAAACAGGGATCCCAGAATTGAACCGCGCCCCCCGAACAGCGAGATACCCCCGATCACAACCGCGGTGATGCTTTCGATGTTGGCCAATTGCCCGGATGTCGGCGAGACCGATCCGATACGCCCGATCAGAGCCCAGCCAGCGAAAGCACAGATCAGACCGGACAACATGTAGACCGACATCAATGTTCTGTGGACATTGACCCCTGATAGTTCTGCGGCTTCTGGATCGTCCCCCACTGCGTAGACATGTCGGCCCCAGGCCGTGTGTTTGAGCGCGTAGGCCAACACAAAGATCAGCACGAGCATGAATATGACGCCAACGGTGAAGGTTGCTCCACCGATGCTGAACTTGGTGCCGAAGAACTGAAGGAAGGGGGCGTTTGCCTCGATGTCCTGGCTGCGAATGGTTTCGTTCGCGGAATACAGGAAATTTGTGGCCAGAACGATCTGCCACATTCCAAGCGTGACGATGAAGGGGGGAAGCTTGACGCGACTGACAAGCCAGCCATTGAGCGCTCCGATCATGGTTCCGGCGGCCAGTCCGCACATAACGGCAATTGGCACCGGAATGCCGTATCGGAAGGAAAACTGCCCCATGATGACGGAAGAAAACACCATGATCGCGCCAACGCTCAGATCGATGCCAGCGGTCAGAATGACCAGGCTTTGCGCTGCGGCCACGATGCCGACGATCTGCACCTGCTGAAGGATCAGGGTCATCGCGAAGGGCGAAAAGAACTTTGAGCCCAAAAGCAGTCCGAAAATCAAAATCGCACCGACCAGGACGATTAGCGGCACAAAGGACGGGTTAACATGCAGAAGATGCTGCAACTTCCCCAGAACGCCGTGGCGATGATCCTCAAAAGTCGCAACAGTTTCTGTTTTGCTGGCTGCGGATTCAAATCCCTGGGCGCTTTGGTTTGCTTCGGACATATCTCCCCCTTTTCGTGGGCGTCATGCCGCCCACGAGATTAGTGTACAGGAAGTTTCGGTTTGCTGGCGAAAGGAATGATGAGGCGCTTCGGCGCGCCTCATCCAAAAGGCCTGCGCTTAGCCCCAGCAGAGCTCCAAGCCTTCAGCGACCGAAATCGATTCCACACCATCAACGGGCTGATCGGTAATCAGCGCAACGCCGGTATCGTAGAAGTCTTTACCGGGTGTGTTTTCTGGCTTCACGCCCTCGTCGGCCCATTTCTTCACGGCCTCAACACCAAGCGACGCCATCAGCAGGGGGTATTGCTGGCTTGTGGCACCGATTACTCCGGCCTCAACGTTTTGTACGCCGGGGCAGCCGCCATCGACCGAAACGATCAACACGTCGTTTTCACGCCCGATGGATTTCAGAGCCTCATAGGCACCCGCCGCCGCCGGTTCATTGATCGTGTGAACCACGTTAATCGTTGAATCCTTGGCCAGAAGGTTTTCCATGGCACGGCGTCCACCTTCTTCGTTTCCGTCGGTCACGTCGCTGCCGACCAGCCGTGCGTCTGTTTCATCGCCGATAACATTTGGATCCGCCAATTCCACTCCGAACCCGTCGAGGAAGCCCTGATTGCGCAGAACGTCCACGGTCGGCTGGCTGACATTCAGATCAAGCGTCGCGATTTTGGCGTCCGCTGCTGCATCACCCATTTTGGCCTTCGCCCATTGCCCGATCAGCAGACCTGCCTTGTAGTTATCTGTCGCAAATGTCGCGTCCGCCGAGTCAATCGGGCTGAGCGGCGTATCCAATGCGATCACAAGAACACCAGCGTCCCGAGCCTGCTGAACCGCGGGGACAATCGAACTTGTGTCAGACGCTGTCAGCAGAATTCCCTTGGCGCCATCGAGGATGCAGGTTTCAATCGCCTGAACCTGAGTTTCGTGGTCGCCGTCGATTTTGCCGGCAAAAGCCTTCAGGGTCATGCCAAGCTCTTCCGCCTTCGCGGTCGCACCCTCCTTCATTTTTACAAAAAATGGATTGGTGTCAGTCTTGGTGATCAGGCAGACGGTCTCACCGGCCGCTTGCGCAGATGCGGCAGCCAGTGTGAGTGCAGTCGCCGATGCGGCAAGCTTGAGTAAATTTCTCATGTTGTCCTCCCATAAAATCATCGTCGTCCCGCATGGCGCGCCAGCGAGACCTACCTCCATCCTCCAATGCAGGTCGTATTCAACAAACCGCGATTCGATCCTCGATGTCAATAAGTAAATAAAGTTTATTTATTAATTCGATCAGATATCTTTTCATAAGAAAACAAGGTGGTTATGTTCGGGATTATGGAGAAAGAAGCACTTAAAATGCTGACCGGCGGGGTAAGTCAAAGCGGTGTTCGCGATCATAACGAGCGCCTGATTTTGACGGTTTTACAACGCCATGGACCGGCAGCGGGTGCGGATGTTGCCCGGTTGACCGGCCTTTCTCCTCAGACCGTTTCAATCATCCTGCGCAAACTTGAAAAGGATGAGATTCTCAAACGTGGAACCCCTTTACGTGGGAAAGTTGGCAAGCCTTCGGTCCCGATGGAGTTGAACCCGGAAGGCATCCTTTCGGTCGGCATGAAGATTGGGCGGCGCAGTGCAGACCTGCTTTTGATCGACTTTACAGGCAAGCCGCGCCGCCAGCTTTCCACCACTTATGACTACCCGCTGCCAGAAGCCGTATTCGGGTTTCTGGAGGCTGGCCTGGAAACGCTTTTGGCGCATGAGCCCCGGAAACTGCGGGACCGCGTGTGCGGGATTGGAATTGGCACCCCATTCGAGCTTTGGAAGTGGCACGACCTGACGGGGCTGGCGGCCAAACAGTTCCGGTCCTGGAAGAACGTAAACTTCTTTACCGAAGTGGCCAGGTTCAGCAGTTTGCCTGTTTTTGTCGTCAACGATGCGACAGCAGCGTGTCACGCCGAACATCTCTACGGTCGCGGCGCGGAATACCGCGACTATTTCTACTTCTTCATCGGCTCGATGATCGGCGGCGGGGTCGCTTTGAATGGCACGGTGTTCGAGGGCAACCAGGGCAACGCCGGGGCCCTGGGCGCGATGCGCACCACCGGCCCCCTGGGCGAAAGCCAGCAGCTGATCGACACCGCCTCGCTGTTTTTGCTTGAGGACAGGCTGGTCGAAGCGGGCGTCGATCCGGGCATTCTCTGGAAGAAGCCGCAGGATTGGAGCAGCATTTCCCGGTATGTTGAGCCGTGGATTGGCACAACAGCTCAGGAATTGGCCAAAGCCGCGCTATCGATCTGTGCTGTCATTGATTTCGAGGCAATCTTCATAGATGGGGCATTCCCGCCGGAGGTCAGGGAAGAACTGGTTTCAAGGGTGAGACGCTATCTGGCCAACCAGGACAAGCGGGGGTTGATCCCGCCGGTCGTTGAAAGTGCAGCGGTCGGAGAAAACGCGCGCGGCATAGGCGCGGCGAGCAGTCCGATCTTTCGCCAGTTTCTGTTGAACACCAATGCGGGGCTTTCCGGAATGTAACGGAAGCGCCTTACAGGTATATTGTATATTGGAGCAGAAGCTCGCAAAACCCATTCGAAACAAAATTCCCCCAAGCTTTGCGCCCGGGGGAATTTCAGTTTTGTATCTTTGACCTGTCAGATCGGCTAATCGGCCAATCTCAATTGACGAAAGCCTAAATGTCGAACTTGACGCCCTGCGCCAGCGGCAGTTCGGCCGAGTAGTTCACGGTGTTGGTCTGGCGGCGCATGTATGCCTTCCAGGCATCCGAGCCACTTTCGCGCCCGCCGCCGGTTTCTTTTTCGCCGCCAAACGCGCCACCGATCTCGGCGCCGGAAGGTCCGATGTTGACGTTGGCAATGCCACAGTCCGATCCGGCCGCAGTCAGGAACTGCTCGGCCTCGCGCATGTTCAGGGTGAACACGCAGGATGACAGGCCCTGCGGCACATCATTCTGAATGTCCAGCGCTTCGGCAAAGTCGTCATATCCCATGACATAAAGGATCGGCGCAAAGGTTTCGGTCTTCACCACCGCGCTTTGACCGGGCATTTCGACGATAGCAGGTTCCATGTAGACGCCGGCCGGCACGTTTTCGGTCACCCGATTACCGCCAAAGACAGTTCCACCCTCTGCCTTTGCAGCCTCCAGCGCCGCGGTCATGGCCGCGCCCGAGGCTTCATCCACCAGCGGGCCGACCAGGGTGCCTTCGGCCAGCGGATTGCCGATGGGAAGACCGGCATAGGCCTTCTTCAGACGGCTCACCAGTTCCTCGCGGATCGAGTTGTGCGCGATCAGGCGACGCAGGGTGGTGCAGCGCTGACCGGCGGTGCCAACAGCCGAGAACACGATGGCACGAACCGCCATTTCCAGATCGGCCGAAGGGCCAACGATCATTGCGTTGTTTCCGCCCAGCTCCAGAA
Source organism: uncultured Ruegeria sp. (assembly GCA_963669395.1). Lineage (GTDB taxonomy): Bacteria > Pseudomonadota > Alphaproteobacteria > Rhodobacterales > Rhodobacteraceae > Ruegeria. The sequence goes on from OY770022.1 coordinate 1,019,908, forward strand.
TGCACTTGCCGAAACGTTGCGCCACGATGGGGGCCACCGCGCGGCCCATGCGGGTCGAACCGGTTGCCGAGATCACCGGAACATCCTCGCTGGCCACCAGCGCTTCACCCAGCGCGGCGCCTCCGATCAGAGTTTGCAGCAGGCCGTCAGGCGCATCGCCGAACCGGGCCAGCGCGCGTTCGAAAATCTTCTGGCAGGCCATGGCGGTCAGCGGCGTCTTCTCGGACGGCTTCCAGATCACCGGATCGCCACAGACCAGGGCCAGCGCCGCGTTCCAGGACCAGACCGCGACCGGGAAGTTGAAGGCCGAGATCACGCCGACCGGACCTGCCGGATGCCATGTCTCCATCATCCGGTGACCGGGCCGCTCGGAGGCGATGGTCAGACCGTAAAGCTGACGCGACAGACCGACAGCGAAGTCGCAGATATCGATCATCTCCTGCACTTCGCCCAGACCTTCCGAGGTGATCTTGCCAGCTTCCCAGCTGACCAGAGCGCCCAGATCATCCTTGGCGGCCCGCAGCTCCTCGCCCAGCAGGCGGATCAACTCGCCGCGGCGCGGTGCCGGAACGACACGCCAGGCTTTGAAAGCCGATTGCGCGCGGGCAAAGACAGCGTCCATCTCCGCAACCGGTGTCTCGTGTATTTGGGCCAGCAGGCTGCCATCGATCGGAGACGTCACCTTGAGCGTGCCGCCGTTCAGTTCGGCCTCGGTCAGATCCAAATTCGCAAGCGTGGTTTGGGCTGTCATCACAATGTCTTTCATATCTCAGGCTGCCTTGTTCTGTTTGGTGACGTCACCAGCGCGATAAAGCTGGCCGAATTCGGTGTTGAGGAAGTCATCAAGCTTGACCTGTTCCTGCCGGACAAACCCCTTCGCGGGCAGTGCGCCGATGCGCATCAGGTCAACCACGCCCAGAACACCAGCTGCGGTGGTGACCTGAATGGCGCTCCAGACCTGTCCGTTGATGGTGCGGGCAAATGACTTGTTGATCAGGGACTTCTCGCGCAGCACCCCGTCAATCCTGCCCTTGGCGGTGCAATAAACCAGAACAACGTCCTGGTCGGTGCGGGGCAATGCGGCCTCGAAAATCTCTTTCAGCAGATCACGGCGGCGTTCCAGCCCCAGATCGTTCAGAAGCAGTTTCAGAATGTCGCAATGGCCCGGATAGCGGATCGAGCGATAGGACACGGCCCGCGCCTTGCCTTCCAGCGTTTCCGGCAAAGTGCCCAAGCCACCGGAAGTGTTGAAGCATTCGTATTCCACGCCGTCATGGCCCAGAACCTCGTAATCTTCCAGCGGTGCAGTCTTGACCAGCTTGCCGTTCACGATGGCATCGCACGGGTTGCAGTATTCGTTGATCAGCCCGTCGGTTGACCAGGTCAGATTGTATTTCAGCGCATTCGTCGGATACAGCGGCAATGCGCCCACCCGCATATGTAGGCTGTCGATCTCGTCAAACTCTGCCGCCAGTGAAGCGCCGGCAATCCCGACAAAGCCGGGCGCCAGGCCGCATTGCGGCATGAACGCCGTCTCGCTGCCCTCGGCAAGCTCGCGCACCGCCTGGGTTGCGGCGACATCTTCGGTCAGGTCGAAATAATGCGCGCCCGCAGCCTTGGCTGCCTTGGCAATGGTCGGGGTCAGAAAGAACGGGGCTGCCGAAATGACGGCATCAAATCCCGTTAGCTCTTTGGCCATGCCGTCCGCGTCAGTGGCGTCGATCTGTTTGGTGCCAACGCCTATTTTCGCGATATCGCCCAAGGCTTTCAGGTCATGATCCGCAACCGTAACACTGTAATTCGGCGACCCTTTCAAAAGCGTCGCGATCATCTGCCCGATCTTGCCGGCCCCGATGACACAAATATTCCAGGACATCAGTTTCTCCATAAAAACTGTCTTGCGTGGAAAATGGCTGAAAGGGGTTACGCTTCATAGGGACCAATCTGACGAATTGCATCCAGAAGCCGTCAAAATGACGGAGTTTTTGTCAGTTCGGTAGATCGGTTGCAAAGCACCGTGGCACGTAACGAGGGTTGCAAATTGTCATGACGTTGAAATCACGAACGGCTCAAACAGCCGAAGGCCTTCTGGGCGCGGTGACAAGACGCCGGGCACCCGTCTCTTCTTCCGAAGACTTCATGATTTGGCGACCGTTCGCGGTGTATCACGGGCGATCCGGGGGCGTGGCGCAGTTGCTTTCGATCGCGCCCTCAAACTCGAGCCGCAATTGAAAGCAATGCGATCTAAGTTTCCAGCGAAAAGCTGTGAGCTGGACTACGCCGCGCCCGAAAACTCGGCCCACTTCTGGCGCAGTGTCGCCGTCAGGCCAGTTGGCTGAGGTTCAGCCTGCTCCGAAATCTCTTCAGCCGAAGCCAGCACCGGAAACTCGGAACGTACAGTTTGAAGAGACGGAGTGCTCTGCGAGAGTTCCTCACACATGACAGCGGCAATTGCGGCCTCCAATTCGGCCTCGTCCAATTCCTGCGCCGGGGACTCCATCGTCCTTAGACGCAGATACGGGTAATACGGCCTTTCATATTCCTCATGCATTGTAACACCAAACCGTTAACTCAGACATTCGCAGATCGATGCGCCACACTTGAATCCAACACATCGCCTGAAAACTTGTTCTGCCAGGAATGCGTCACACTCGCCCCACATGCGGCGGCATTGCAGCTTAAATGTGGCAAAACATTGTCAGTCGGGCAAGCTAGGAGCGGCACCGGACGGAAAAAACCGTTCAAACTGACCAGCTTAGCAAACAAAGGGGTAGGTTTTGGCGGGACTGTTTCCCGTTGCTCCATTACGGGAACGATTTTTGCCCATAATCGCGACGGTCAGTTCCGATACTCAATCGGTGTCACGCCACCGATTCACGATGGGATACCGGCGATCCAACCAGAAGGCGCGTTTGGTCAGCCTTGTTCCCGGCGCAGACTGAAACCGCTTGTACTCGCTGATGTAGATCAGATGTTCGACCCGACGGGCCTCGGCCTCGTCAAAACCTGCCGCCACGCAATCGGCGATCGAGCCGTCCTGGTCGACCAGAATCTCCAGGATGGCATCCAGAACCGGATAGTCGGGCAGGCTGTCACTGTCCTTTTGGTCCTCGCGCAGTTCTGCGCTTGGGGGCTTGTCGATAACTGACGGGCGGATGACCTCACCCGCCGGTCCCATCATCCAGTTGCGATGATTGGCATTGCGCCAGCGGCAGGTCTCGAACACGCGGGTCTTGTACAGATCCTTGATCGGATTGTAACCGCCGTTCATATCGCCATAAATGGTGGCATATCCCACCGCGACCTCGGATTTGTTGCCGGTTGTCAGCAGCATCTCGCCAAACTTATTCGAAATCGCCATCAGCAGAAGTCCACGCAGGCGAGACTGAACATTCTCTTCGGTCAGGTCTTCGTTTCGACCTTCAAACAAAGGGGCGAGCGAATTGGTGACAGCAGCGCGGCTTTCCGAGATCGGAACAAAATCGTAGTGCACGCCCAACGCCTTTGCGACGGCCTCGGCGTCGTCCAGAGAGGCCTGGCTGGTATATTCCGACGGCAACATTACGCAGCGCACGTTTTCTGACCCGAGCGCATCCACCGCTATTGCCGCCACCAGCGCGGAATCGATGCCGCCTGACAGACCAAGCAGGGCTTTGCCGAACCCGGTTTTCCCCATGTAATCGCGCAAGGACTGAACCATTGCGCGATAATCCTGTTCCCATTCATCCGGTTGCGGCACGATTTCTGCCGGTGCAATGCGCCAGCCATCTTCGCTACGTTCCAGATCGATATGTGAGATCGCTTCATCAAACACGGGCATCCGGAACGCCAGCTCTCCTCCCGGATTCAGGCCGAATGTTCCGCCGTCAAAAACCTGGTCGTCCTGACCGCCCACCATGTTGAGGTAGATCAGCGGCAGTCCGGTTTCGATAACGCGCGCCACCATGTGGTTCAGGCGTATGTCGTATTTGTCGCGGAAATACGGTGATCCGTTGGGGATCAGCAGAAACTCGGCGCCGGTTTCTGCCAGCGTTTCGGTTACATCCTCGTGCCAGCTGTCTTCGCAAATCGGGCTGCCGATGCGGGTGTTGCCCACCGAATAGGGGCCACCCAGCGGTCCGGCGTCATAAAGGCGGACTTCGTCGAAAACCGTTTCATTGGGCAGGTGATGTTTCAGGACTTTGCTGGAAATCCGCCCACCCTTGAGGATCAGATAGGCGTTGAACAGTTTGCCATCCTCGACCCACGGACCGCCAATTGCCAGCGCCGGCCCATCGGCGCAGCGTTCAGCAAGCGATTCGACCGCAGCCATAGCCGCTTGGTGAAACACCGGCTTCAGGATCAGATCCTGCGTGTTGTACCCGGTGATGAACATTTCGGGCAACGCCACCAGATCGGCCTTGGCATCGCGCCCCTGTGCCCAGGCGGCAAGGGCTTTGTCAGCATTGCCGTCGATATCCCCGACAACGGGGTTGAGTTGCGCCAGAGTGATGCGGAAACGGTCGGCCATACTGCCCTCTTGCCCTCGACTGTCCTATTGCCATTTACCAGATCGCACCGTGAGGAAAAGACAAATGCGGCAAAAGCCGTTGCCCTGCCCTGAGTGGTGCCTTAGTTTTGCGCAACAGAACGCATTCAAAGCATGACCGGCCAGGCGTGAAAACCCATGAACTTGTTTCGCATATCTATAGCCGTTTCACTTTTGGCCCTGACGGCGGTCAACGTGGCCGCGCAGGGTGACGAAGTCATCATTGCCGATGACGAGGTTGGCGGCGTGTACGAGGGCACGTTTGAAAACGGGCTACGTCATGGGACCGGCACGTATCGCCTGCCTGACGGTTTCGAGTATTCCGGTGAATGGTTCGAAGGCGAGATCAAGGGCAAGGGCATCGCGCGCTACGCCAATGGCTCGGTCTATGAAGGGATGTTTGCAAAAGGCCAGCCCGAGGGGCGCGGCAAGATCGTTTTTGCCGATGGCGGCAGCTACGAAGGCGATTGGGCCGGCGGATCCATCAACGGGACAGGTATCGCCGAATACGCAAACGGAATGCGGTATGAAGGCGAGTTCAAGGATGACCGCCATCACGGCAAGGGCATGATCAAGGATCCTGCCGGCTATGTCTATGACGGTGATTGGGTCGACGGCGTGAAGCAGGGCAAAGGCCGGATAACTTACGCCGAAGGCGGCGTCTATGAAGGCGATATCGAAAACGGGCTGCGTCATGGCCAGGGTACGCTGACGCTTTCTGACGGGATGATCTACACGGGGGACTGGTCACAGGATCTGATCACCGGCAAGGGCCGTCTCACCCAGGCCAACGGCGATGTCTACGAAGGGGACATGGTCGAAGGTCGGCGCGAAGGAAAAGGCAAGGCGACCTACAAGAATGGCGCGACATATGAAGGCGACTATGTGGATGATCGCCGACACGGCAAAGGCCGGTTTCTCGGCGCGGACGGGTTCGACTATAACGGCGAGTGGTCCGAAGGCCAGATTGAGGGATTTGGCGAATTGATCTATCCGGATGGATCAACCTATGTCGGGGACTTTCAGGCGGACCTGCCGCACGGCAAGGGTATGAACACTTTTGCGGACGGTACGATCTACGAAGGCGACTGGATCGCCGGTGTGTTCGAAGGCAACGGCAAGGCGACCTATCCCAGCGGCGTCGTCTACACCGGACAATTCAAGAATGCGCGCAGTCATGGCCAGGGCGTTCTGACATTTGCCAACGGCTACAGATACGAGGGCGAATGGGTTGACGGCGAACGGCACGGCAAGGGCAAGGCCAGTTTCGCTGACGGCACCGTTTACGAGGGTGATTTCCGGAACGGTGAGCGCCACGGTGAAGGAACGATCACAGCGCCAAACGGGTTCAGCTACACGGGCGGCTGGATTGACGGCAAGATCAGTGGTGACGGTATTGCCACCTATGCGACTGGCGACGTTTATGAAGGCAGCTTTGTTGACAACAAACGGCAAGGCAACGGCACCATGAAATATGCCAACGGGCTGGAAGAAACCGGTGTCTGGGAAAATGGTGCGCTGGCGGAAAAGGCTGACGAATCCCAGGACGCCACGGATGCGGATGAACCAACGCAGGAAAACGCAGAGGAACCGGCCGCTTCGGATGGGTGACCCTTACCTACCAGGGTATCCGTTCACCGGCCCAGTCAAAAAAGCCGCCGCTATCCGCAGGCATTAATCCTTCGATGACGGACAGCAGATTGCGGGCAGCTTCATCCGGTTCGACTGCCGGGTGCCGCCCCAGATATTTCCGCGTAAACTCGGTTTTGACCGTACCGGGGTGCAGCGCCACGCAAATCGCCTGTGCATGTGTGCGTTCCAGTTCAATTGCAGCGGTGCGCGTGATCTGATTGACCGCTGCCTTTGCGGCGCGGTAGCTGATCCATCCCCCAAGCCGGTTGTCCCCGATGGAACCGACGCGCGCGGACAGGATGGCAAAAACCGAACGCCGATCCCGAGGCAGCAACCGATTTGCGTGGCTAAGCACAAGGGCTGGCCCAACCGCGTTCAACGCGAACTGGTCCATCATCGCCGTTGAAGACAGCGACCGGATGGTCTTTTCCGGCCCGTGGCCATCGATCTCAAGCGCGCCAGTGGCGACCAGAACCAGATCAAACGGGCCCTGAAGCTTGTCCAGCGCGGAGTGAACCGCGTCGGGTTTCGTCATGTCAAATCCATCGGCCGAGCGGGACAACCCGGTCACGCTGACCTGTTGCAGGTCCAGCTGCCTGCAAATGGCGCGTCCAATTCCTCCGCTTGAGCCGATGATCAATGCTGATTTCATGTGCACCAACCTAGAAGGATACCCGTTTGAATCAATGCCCGGCTGAAAAGGCCGGGTCCGGTCAGAGGATCGCAAATTGGTTCTTTTCATTCCTTGCGGGCTCTGTATAACCTCACAATCATGATCAACCGCGCAGATATCCCTTATGCCGACACCGCTTTTTGCGGTGCGTCGCTGCGTGGCCTACTGATCCTAATCCGCCTCTGAGCGTGCCATTCGGCGCGCCCGCTCAGAGGAGGACGCCCGCGCGCCATAGGCTTTAGGACAGAAGAAGAAAGAGAATCCCATGACCAACGTGACCGACCAAGACCGCGTCTTGATCTTTGACACCACTTTGCGCGACGGCGAGCAAAGCCCCGGCGCCACCATGACCCATGACGAAAAGCTTGAGATCGCCGAGCTGCTGGACGACATGGGCGTCGACATCATCGAGGCCGGTTTCCCAATCGCCTCTGAGGGTGACTTCAAAGCGGTTTCCGAAATCGCCCAACGTTCAAAAAACAGTCGCATCTGCGGTCTGGCCCGCGCAAATTTCGCGGATATCGACCGCTGCTGGGAGGCGATCAAACACGCCGAAAAGAACCGCATTCATACATTCATCGGCACCTCTCCGCTGCATCGCGCCATTCCGAACCTCACGCAGGACGAAATGGCGGAAAAGATCCATGAAACGGTCAGCCATGCCCGCAACCTGTGCGAGAATGTGCAGTGGTCGCCGATGGACGCGACCCGGACGGAATGGGATTACTTGTGCCGCGTTATCGAGATCGCGATCAAGGCAGGCGCGACCACGATCAACATACCCGACACTGTCGGTTATACGGCACCACTGGAATCCGCCGATCTGATCAAGCGCCTGATCGAAACCGTCCCCGGCGCAGATGAAGTCGTCTTCGCGACCCACTGTCACAATGACCTGGGGATGGCGACCGCGAACTCTCTGGCGGCCGTGATTGGCGGGGCGCGTCAGATCGAATGCACCATCAACGGCCTTGGCGAACGTGCGGGCAATACCGCGCTGGAAGAAGTTGTGATGGCGATGCGGACCCGCAATGACATCATGCCGTTCCGCACCGGGATCGACACCACCAAGATCATGCATATCTCGCGCCGGGTCGCCACGGTGTCGGGCTTCAACGTGCAGTTCAACAAGGCCATTGTCGGCAAGAACGCCTTTGCCCATGAAAGCGGTATCCATCAGGACGGGATGCTGAAAAACCGCGACAATTTCGAGATCATGCGCCCCGAGGATGTGGGATTGTCCGGCACTTCGCTGCCCTTGGGCAAGCACTCGGGCCGCGCGGCATTGCGGGACAAGCTGAACACGCTGGGCTATGAGGTCGGTGACAACCAGCTCAAGGACATCTTTGTTCGGTTCAAGGATCTGGCTGACCGCAAGAAAGAGGTCTTTGACGACGACATCATCGCGCTGATGACGCTGGACGATGACGAAGCCAACGATTTTCTGCAGCTGGTGTCGATGAAAGTCACCTGCGGCACTGGAGGTCAGGCAGAATCGACGGTTGAGCTTGAGGTTGACGGAAAGGATGTCATCGCCACGGAATACGGTGACGGCCCGGTTGATGCGACGTTCAGGGCGATCCGCGCGATCTTCCCGAACGAGGCTCATCTGCAGCTCTATCAGGTGCATGCCGTCACCGAAGGGACGGACGCCCAGGCCACAGTATCGGTGCGGCTGGAAGAGGATGGCATGATTGCAACCGGCCAGTCGGCGAATACTGACACTGTTGTGGCCTCGGCCAAGGCTTATATCCATGCTCTCAACCGCCTGGTCGTGCGCCGTGCAAAAGCCGGTCCCGGGGCGGACACGCGTGAGATCAGCTACAAGGACCTGACCTGAAGGGCGCGAATGCTCCCGCACCCGCGGCGGTCCGGCTGCGCAGAACCACCTTGCGGCTTTGGGCCCGGCGCCGCGCTTTGGCGCAGTGCCGGGCCCAAACCAATTGACTGCATCTTTGATGTCGGCAAACGGGGCGGGGGTTCCCCCGTTGTTTGCGCGAACGTCTCTCAGATCCTGTCGAACAGGGCCGTAAGCCGTGCGGTTTCATCTTCGAAACCGTACGGAGCGTTGATTATGAACATCCCCGAACCGACCATGTTGTGCCCTTCCCGGGCCGGCGGAAAGATCACTTCGTGGCGTATCACCTTTGGCAATGCCTGATTGGTCAGGGCCGCCAGCATAGGCTTATGACGGTCATCGGCCAGAATCGGGTACCACAGCGCGATCACCCCGACATTCCACTTGCGGTGCAGTTTGGCGACGATCCCCGGTAAACGACCATATTCGGCCTTCACCTCGTAGCTGGGATCGATCAGCAACATTCCACGACGCGGCGTGGGCGGCAGCAGGGATTGCGCCAGTTCGTAGCCATCCTGCCGATACACCCGTGCGTTTCGGGTCGTTAGCGCGCCTGAAAGGGCCGCGTATTCCTTTGGGTGCAGTTCCGCGAAATGCAAATTGTCCTGTGGGCGTAACAGGCTGGCTGCGATCATGGGAGAACCCGGGTAACAGGCCGGTCCATACCGGGCCTGTATGTCCGAGATTGCCCGGGCCAGCGGGTGTTCCGGATCGAACCAGGCCTCGCGCCGCGCCCTTTCGATGCCCGCGTCCGCTTCGCCGGTTTTGCGGGCCTCCTCCGAGTCCAGGTGGTATAGCCCGCGTCCGGCGTGGGTTTCGATGTAGCTCAGCGGTTTGTCTTTTTGCGTCAGATAACGCAGCGTCCAGGCCAGCAATGCGTGCTTTTGCACGTCCGCCAGATTCCCGGCGTGGTAAATATGTTGATATGAAAGCATTTTGCCTTCTAATGTCCCTATCAATGAGGCGAAAAGGCGCTGATTGTCACGGAATCAGGCCTTTAATCGGGCGTGTTGGCACCCTATAAGTCATCCGTCCCGGAACCGTCGAGTCGCGGGCAGTAGAAAATTCTGACAGACAGGATCAGGGGAAACATGGGGATCTTTGGCAATCTGGGCGGCCTGTTCACAGCGGACATGGCCATTGACCTTGGGACGGCGAACACGCTGGTTTATGTCAAAGGGCGCGGCGTCATTCTGTCCGAACCCTCTGTGGTCGCCTATCACGTCAAGGATGGCGTGAAGAAAGTGCTGGCTGTGGGCGAAGACGCCAAGCTGATGCTGGGCCGGACCCCCGGTTCCATAGAGGCCATCCGCCCGATGCGCGAAGGGGTCATTGCCGACTTCGACACCGCCGAGGAAATGATCAAGCATTTCATCCGCAAGGTGCACAAACGCTCGACCTTTTCGAAACCGAAAATCATAGTCTGTGTTCCGCATGGTGCGACTCCGGTCGAAAAGCGCGCAATCCGACAGTCGGTTCTGTCCGCAGGGGCCCGTCGCGCGGGTCTGATCGCTGAACCCATTGCGGCCGCCATTGGCGCGGGAATGCCGATCACCGATCCGACCGGAAACATGGTTGTCGATATCGGTGGCGGTACAACCGAAGTTGCGGTTCTATCGCTGGGCGACATCGTTTATGCCCGCTCGGTTCGCGTCGGTGGGGACCGGATGGACGAGGCCATCATCTCGTACCTGCGCCGTCAGCAGAACCTGCTGGTAGGTGAATCGACCGCCGAGCGTATCAAAACCACCATCGGCACCGCCCGGATGCCCGATGATGGCCGTGGCCAGTCGATGCATATCCGCGGCCGTGATCTGTTGAACGGCGTTCCGAAAGAAATCGAGATCAGCCAGGCTCAGGTGGCCGAGGCGCTGTCCGAACCTGTCCAGCAGATTTGCGAGGCGGTGATGACCGCGCTGGAAACCACGCCGCCCGATCTGGCAGCGGACATTGTGGACCGGGGCGTCATGCTGACCGGCGGTGGCGCTCTGTTGGGTGACTTGGACCTGGCGCTGCGCGAACAGACTGGACTGGCCGTGTCGATCGCCGATGAAAGCCTGAATTGTGTGGCTTTGGGCACCGGCAAGGCGCTGGAATACGAAAAACAACTGCGCCACGCGATTGACTACGAAAGCTAAGGCGCGCACCCTTCCAATACAGGGTTAACAATCGGGCGCGAGCAGCACGGGAAGGAGTCCTGTGGCAAAGGACCGATCACAGCGCGACGAATACACCACCCCCTTACGCCGTTTGTTGTTGGGGATCGTTGTTTTGTGCCTGCTGGGTATCTTTCTGGTCTGGCGCATTGACAGCCCACGGGTCGAGAGGTTTCGCGCTCAGGTCGTGGATGCCGTGGTGCCCTCGTTGGAATGGGCCATGGTGCCGGTCACGGCCACGGTCAACCTGGTCCGCGATTTCCAGAGCTATCAGCGGCTGAGCGAGCAGAACCGGGAATTGCGCAGTGAACTGCGCCGGATGCGCGCCTGGAAAGAGGCGGCGCTGCAGCTGGAACAGGAAAACGCCCGGTTGCTGGACCTGAACAATGTCCGGCTGGATCCACGCCTGACCTATATCACCGGTGTAGTCATGGCTGACAGCGGTTCCCCCTTCCGGCAGTCTGTCCTTCTGAACGTGGGACGGCGGGACGGTATAGTCGATGGCTGGGCCGCCATGGACGGGATCGGGCTGGTAGGGCGCATCTCCGGCGTCGGCGCCGACACCGCGCGTGTCATCCTGATGACGGACGCCTCGAGCGCTATCCCTGCCTCCATCCAGCCTTCCGGGCAGACCGCTTTGATCAAGGGGGACAACACAGCGGTACCATTGGTCGAGTTTCTGGAAAACCGTGAACTCGTCCGACCCGGCGACCGGGTCATCACGTCGGGCGACGGTGGCGTTTTCCCGGCAGGATTGCTGATCGGTCAGATCACGGCCGATCCGGGTGGCAGGTTGCGCGTGCGTCTGTCCGCCGATTTCGAGCGGCTCGAGTTTCTGCGCGTGCTGCGCTACCAGTCGGCGCCCGCCATTCGTGATTCCGGGGATATCGTTGGTCCGCTGCGGCCCGAAGCATCCCTGACCCCGGATGAGGCCGCAGATGGATAAGGCTGTTTCCCATCTCTGGGCCATGCGCTGCCTCTATGTTTTTCTGGTGGTTCTAGTGCTGTTTCTGCATCTGTTGCCGCTGAACACGCAGCCGGACCGCTGGCCGTTTCCGGATGTTCTGATCGCCCTCACATTCGCCTGGGTGCTTCGGCGCCCCGAATACACGCCCATCGCAATTGTAGCCGTTGTCATGCTGATAGCCGACCTGCTTCTGCAACGGCCGCCGGGGTTGCTGGCGGCACTGGTCGTTGTGGCAACAAACTATTTGCGCTCGGCAGCGCCGGGAATGCGGGACATCGGATTTTTTGGCGAATGGAGCTCGGTCGCGGCGGTGATGACCGGTATCTTTGTGCTGAACCGTTTCATTCTGTCGGTTCTGTCGGTCCAGCAGGCCGCCTTTTGGCCGACAGTTGTTCAACTGATTTTGACCATCGCCATCTATCCCTTGATTGTGCTGATCAGTCAGAATGGTATGGGCGTCCGCCGTATTTCAGCCGCGGATGCCGGTATTGTCGGGGCGCGGGCATGAAGCAGAAACGCACCAAATCCCAAGGTCTTGCCTACAAACGTCTGCCGCGCCGGGCGTTGGTTCTGGGTGGTTTGCAGGCGGTCTTTATCGGTGGTCTGGCCGCGCGGATGCGGTTTATGCAGGTTGATCAGGCCGATCAGTACCGGCTGCTGGCAGAGGAAAACCGGATCAACATCCGCCTGATCCCGCCGACACGCGGGCGCATCTATGACCGGAACGGACAGGTCATTGGCCAGAACTCGCCGTCCTATCGGATCGTGATCGTGCGCGAAGACGCGGGTGATATCGACACGGTCATTGCCAAGCTTTCGGAACTGATCCCCCTGAACGAGGATGAAATTGAGCGTGCCCGGACGGAAATGCGCCGGTCCGCACCCTTCCTGCCGGTCACGTTGGCAGATCAGGTCACGTGGGAGGACATCTCGAAAGTGGCGGTGAACGCGCCGGCCCTGCCCGGCGTGACGCCCGAAGTCGGTCTGACCCGCCAATATCCCCGGTATGAGGATTTCGCCCATATCGTCGGTTATGTCGGCCCGGTCAGCGACTACGACCTGAGCCAGATGGAAGACCCCGAGCCGGTTTTGCGCATCCCCCGGTTCCAGATCGGCAAGGTCGGGCTGGAGGCCAAGCAGGAAGCCACTCTGCGCGGCAAGGCTGGGGCCAAGAGGGTTGAGGTCAACGCGACCGGTCGCGTGATGCGGGAACTGGACCGCCAGGAGGGTGAAGCCGGGGCCGACCTGCAATTGTCGATCGACGCCGATCTGCAGCAATACGCACAGGCCAGATTGGCCGGGGAAAGCGCGGCGGCGGTTGTGATAGACTGCGAAACCGGCGATCTGCGTGCGATTGCCTCGGCCCCCAGCTTTGATCCCAACCTGTTTGTACGCGGTATCTCGGTCGCCGATTACAGGTCGCTGACACAGGACAAATATCGCCCGCTGGCCAACAAGACGGTACAGGGTACCTATCCACCGGGGTCGACGTTCAAAATGATCACGGCCATGGCTGCGCTTGAGGCAGGCGTGATCGGGCCCGGCAACACGGTGTATTGCCCCGGTCATCTGAAAGTCGGCAGCCGCAGGTTCCATTGCTGGAAGCGCGGCGGGCACGGTACGGTCGATCTGGAAACCTCTCTCAAACGCAGTTGCGACGTCTACTATTATGATGTTGCCTTGCGCGTGGGCATCGACAGAATATCCGACATGGCCCGAACTTTCGGGCTGGGCATCAAGCACGATATTCCGATGTCGGCCGTGGCAGGGGGGCTGGCGCCAAATCAGGAATGGAAACAGCGGGTCCACGGGCAGGAATGGCTGGTCGGGGACACCGCGAACGCCTCGATCGGTCAAGGCTTCATGCTGGCCTCGCCCATGCAGCTCGCCGTCATGACCGCGCGGATCGCCACAGGCCGCGCCGTGACACCGCGCCTGGTCCGGTCGGTCAACGGGGTCGAACAGCCCTCGGGCGCAGGTGAGCCATTGGAGGTCAATCAGCGGAACCTGTCACAGGTGCGAAAAGCGATGTTCTCGGTCTCTAATGACCGGCGCGGAACGGCTTATCGCAGCCGTATCATCGCAGATGAGTTTCGCATGGCGGGCAAGACGGGCACCAGTCAGGTCCGCAACATTACCAAAGCTGAACGCGCCGCTGGCGTGATCCGAAACGAAGACCTGCCCTGGGAACGGCGCGACCACGCGCTGTTTGTCAGCTTCGCCCCGTACGATAATCCGAAATACGCCATAGCCGTCGTCGTTGAACATGGCGGCGGCGGGTCCAAGGCGGCCGCCCCTGTCGCGCGGGACATCATGCTTCAGGCGCTCTACAACGGTACGCCCCCGCTTGAGGCGTATCCGGTTGCCGACCGCGAGCGCGTCAAGGAACAGCAAAAAAGGTTGGAGGGCGACCGCCGCCCCAAAGCGCGTCCGGATGAAAAGGACCGCGCATGAGCTATCTTGAATATGCCGTCAAATCCACGCCGTCGGGGTTTCGCAAGTTTCTGTATATGAACTGGCCGCTGACCCTGCTGTTGATCAGCACGGCCAGTGCCGGGTTCCTGATGCTGTATTCGGTGGCGGGCGGGTCGTGGACCCCGTGGGCCGAACCGCAGATGGAGCGGTTCGGGATGGGTCTGGCGGCCATGTTCATCGTAGCGCTTGTGCCGATCTGGTTCTGGCGCAACATGTCGGTTCTGGCCTATCTCGGCTCGATCGTTCTGCTGATCTTTGTCGAGCTTTTCGGTACGGTCGGCATGGGCGCGCAGCGCTGGATCGATCTTGGGTTCATGCGACTTCAACCGTCCGAGGTCATGAAGGTTGCTCTGGTCATGGTGCTGGCCGCCTATTACGACTGGTTGCCGTCGCACAAGACCTCGCGCCCGCTTTGGGTGCTTATCCCTGTTGCCCTGATCCTGATCCCAACCTTCATGGTGCTCAAACAGCCTGACCTGGGTACGTCGATCCTGTTGCTGGCCGCTGGCGGTGGCCTGATGTTTCTGGCTGGTGTCCACTGGGCCTATTTCGCGGCCGTGATTGCAGCAGGTGTCGGGCTGATCGCCACAGTGTTCAACAGCCGTGGGACAGACTGGCAATTGCTCAAGGACTACCAGTTCAGGCGCATCGATACGTTTCTCGATCCTTCCACCGATCCGCTTGGCGCGGGTTACCACATTACACAGTCCAAGATTGCCCTGGGATCCGGGGGCTGGAACGGGCGCGGGTTTATGCAGGGCACCCAGTCGCGGTTGAACTTCCTGCCCGAGAAACATACCGATTTCATCTTTACCACACTGGCCGAAGAGTTCGGGTTCGTCGGCGGCATCACGCTGTTGATCCTGTATGCTCTGATCCTGATTTTCTGCATGGTTACCGCGCTGACGACCAAAGACCGTTTCTCATCGCTTGTGACTTTGGGCATTGCACTGAACTTCTTCCTGTTCTTTGCCGTCAACATGTCCATGGTCATGGGTCTTGCCCCGGTTGTCGGCGTTCCGCTGCCCATGGTCAGCTATGGCGGCTCGGCCATGCTGGTTCTGATGGCCGCGTTCGGCATCGTTCAAAGCGCGCATATCCATCGTCCTCGTTAATCTGAAAGGCAATCCATGACAGTGAATGTCCTGTTTTCCGCACGTCCCGGGCTTTGGCCGGTTTATGAGCCGTTGCTGCGCCAGGGCCTGTCCGAAGCCGGGCTGGAGTTTGAGTTGTCGCCAGAGATTTCACCGGAACAGGTCGACTACGTGGTTTACGGACCGACGGGCGGATTGCGGGATTTCGGGCCCTTCAGTCGGCTCAAGGCTGTACTCAGCCTGTGGGCCGGGATCGAGAGTATCGCGGACAATGAAACCCTGACCGTGCCGCTGGCCCGGATGGTCGATCACGGGCTGACACAAGGCATGACAGAATGGGTCGTCGGGCATGTGCTGCGCTACCATCTGGGGATGGATCGTCACATCACCGTCCAGGACGGCGTCTGGACGCCCGAAGCACCGCCGCTCGCGCAGCAACGGCATGTAACGGTTTTGGGTCTGGGCGCTTTGGGGCTGGCCTGCGCCAAGGCACTGGCCGCGCTGAATTTCAATGTTACCGGTTGGAGCCGCACGCCCAAGGACGTCGACGGCGTGACTTGTCTGCATTGGCAGAAGGGATTGAAAAGGGCGCTGTCTCAGGCAGAAATTGTGGTTCTGCTGCTGCCCGATACGGCAGCGACGGAAAACACGCTGAACGCGGAAACGCTGGCCCTATTGCCCAAAGGTGCCCGAATCCTCAACCCGGGTCGAGGGCCGTTGATCGACGATGATGCCTTGCTGGATGCGTTGAATTCAGGGCAAGTGGGTCATGCCACGCTGGACGTGTTCCGGACCGAACCACTGCCGCCCGAGCATCCGTACTGGGCACATCCCAACGTGACTGTGACACCTCATATCGCGTCCGAAACCCGCGAGATCACTGCCGCGCAGGTCATTTGCGAAAACATCCGGCGCGGTGAGGCAGGTGAGCCCTTCCTGCATCTGGTGGATCGCCAGTTGGGGTACTGACGACCCATCCAGTTCAGGCGGCGATCAGGCCCCGCCCTTTCAGCAGTGCCTCGACACCCGGCAGACGACCGCGAAAGGCCAGATACAGATCTTCGGCCTCGCGTGAGCCTCCGGTGGACAGGATGTTGTCCTCAAGCGCCTGGGCGCGATCGGGATCGAAGGCGCTGCCCGCCTCCTCAAATGCCGCAAAAGCGTCGGCATCCATAACTTCGGACCACATGTAGCTGTAGTAGCCGGAACTGTATCCGTCCCCGGAAAAGACATGCGCGAAATGCGGAGTGGCGTGGCGCATTCCGATGGCGCGCGGCATTCCGATTTCGGCCAGAACTTCGGCCTGTTTCGCCATCGGGTCGGCTGGGGCCGCGCCGTCGTGGAATGCCAGGTCGACCAGAGCCGAGGCGACATATTCCACGGTTTGAAAGCCCTGATCGAAATTGGCCGCTTTCAGTACCTTCTCCAACATGTCCTGCGGCATCGGTTCGCCGGTTTCTGCATGCGTTGCGTATTCTGCCAGTACCTCGGGCACTTCCAGCCAGTGTTCGTAAAGCTGGCTGGGCAGTTCCACAAAGTCCCGCGCAACGCTTGTGCCCGAGATGCTTTCATAGGTCACATTCGACAGCATCTGATGAAGGGCATGGCCAAATTCGTGAAACAGGGTGCGCGCGTCGTCGTAGGACAGCAGCGCCGGGTCGCCTTTGGCGAAGTTGCAGACATTAATGACAACTGGCGCCTGTTCCTTGGGGAATTTCGCCTGCGCGCGCATTGCGCTGCACCAGGCACCGGACCGTTTGGAACCGCGCGCGAAGTAGTCCCCAATGAACACCGCGATATGCTTGCCATCGCGCGTCACCTCCCATGCGCGGCAATCGGGGTGATAGAGCGGGACATCCAGCGGCTTGAATTCCAGCCCGAACAGCCGATTGGCGCAGGCAAAGGACGCCTCGATCATACGCTCCAACTGCAGATACGGCTTGAGCGCGGCCTCATCCAGATCATGCTCGGCCTTGCGCCGTTTTTCCGCGTAATATCGCCAGTCCCAGGCTTCCAGCGGCCCGTTGACCCCGTCCTCCTGCATCATTTGCGTCAGGGTTTCGGCATCGGCATCTGCGCGCGCCTTAGCAGGCTTCCAAACCTGCATCAGCAGGTCCCGCACCCTATCCGGCGTCCGGGCCATTTCCGTTTCCAGTTTGAAATCGGCAAAGCTGCCATAACCCAGCAGCGTAGCGCGTTCTTCGCGCAACGAAAGGATTTCAGCGGCAATCTCGCGGTTGTCGGTTTCCCCGCCTTTCGCACCACGCGCCGCCCACGCGAGATACGCCTTTTCGCGCAGATCGCGGCGGGGCGAGAATTGCAGAAACGGCACGATCAAGGATCGTGACAGGGTCACAACCGGGCTATCCAGCCCTTTCTCCTTGCCGGCCGCACGGGCGGCATCGGTGACAAAACCGGGCAGACCGGCCAGATCACCCTCGGTCAACTCCATGAACCAGTCTCTTTCATCTGCCAGCAGGTTCTGGGTGAAGGATGTGCCCAACGTGGCCAGGCGGGATTTGATTTCCTGCATGCGGGTATCGTCATCACCCTGCAACGCCGCACCCGCGCGCACAAAACCGCGATGGGTCAGCATCAGGACACGCGCCTGTTCGTCGGTCAGGCCCAATTCACCGCGCCGCGCCCAAAGATCGGCGACCCGCTGAAACAGAGGTTTGTTGGATGAGATCGCGGAAAAATGCGCAGCCAGTTTGGGTGAAAAATCGCGCTGCAGGGCTTCGCGTGCCGGGTTGCTGTCCGCACCTGCGACGGTAAAAAAGACCGCCAGAACCTTGTCCAGCTGTTCCCCGGCGGCTTCGAGTGCCTCGATTGTATTGGCGAATGTCGGGGCGTCCGGATTTGTCGCGATGGTATCGATCTGGGCGGTGTGCGCGGCCAATGCCTGATCCAGCGCCGGGGCAAAATCATCGTCCGAAATCTCGGCAAATGGGGCGATTGCAAAAGGGGTGTTCCAGTCGGACAGGATCGGGTTGGTCATTCAGATCTCCTTTGTCCGACAAGGTAGGCAGCCTGCCTGTGATGGTCCAGAGGGCGGGCGCGCAAGTCGCCTGAAAAAGTCGCAATCCGGCTTGCATCGGCAGTGTGGCGCACGCAGGGTCGTCGGCAAAGGGAGACAGGATATGACCAAGCCGAACCGTCCCGCCGGGATCATGACCAGGGCCATCCACGCAGGCGATCCACCGGATGCCTCGACAAACGCGTCTGCTCCGCCGATCCACATGAGCTCGACCTATGTGACCGAGGATCTGGCGGGTTTTTCGGCCCATGACCTGACGCCGGACAGCCCGTTTGTCTATTCGCGCTGGGCGAACCCGACGGTCGCGGGTCTGGAGGCCAAGATTGCCGCGTTGCAGGGGACTGAAGCCTGTCTGGCAAGCGCGTCCGGGATGGCTTCTGCGTCAGCGATCTTTTTCACCTTTCTGTCCGCCGGAGATCATCTGATCGTGTCGGATGTTTCTTATGCAGGGGTCGCGGAACTGGCCCGCGAGACTTTGCCGCGTATGGGGATCGAAGTCTCGGCGGTCAACATGTCCGATCCGGCCTCGGTGGCGGCCGCAATTCGCCCCAACACCCGCCTGATCCACACGGAAACGCCGGTGAACCCGATCGGTCGCCTGACCGACCTGGCCGCCGTCTCGAAACTGGCGCGTGACGCCGGGGCGTTGCTCAGCTGTGATGCGACCTTTGCATCGCCTTTGGGCATGGACACGGTGGGTCTTGGCGTTGATCTGACGATGCATTCGATTACCAAATATATCGGCGGCCATGGTGATGCGATTGGCGGCGCCGTTGCCGGGTCCGCCGAACTGATCGCGAAAATGCGGATCGAGGCAGGTATTCATCATGGAGGCGTTTTGTCCCCCTTCAACGCCTGGCTGATCGCGCGCGGGGCTTCGACCCTGCCGTTGCGGATGAAAGCGCATGAGGCGGGTGCACTGGCTGTGGCGCAATGGCTGGAAGACGACCCACGTGTCACGAAAGTCATCTATCCGGGTCTGGCCTCGCATCCGCAATCGGATCTGGCGGCAAGGCAGATGTCGAACAAATCCGGCATGATCGCATTTCAAGTCGGCCGCGCCGCTGATGGCGAGCGTATCGCGCAGCAGATGATCGAGCGGCTTGAGGTGATTCACTACGCGGTGTCGCTGGGGCATCATCGCAGCCTGATTTTCTGGATGGGAACCGATGGCCTGATGGAGACGTCCTTCCGGCTGAGTGGTGCGCAGCTTGAGAACTACCGCGCCTATGCCGGCGACGGTATTTTCCGCCTGTCTGTCGGGCTTGAAGACGCCGAAGACCTGATCGCCGATCTGGATCGCGCATTGGGCCAGCGTTAGGCTCCCGCCCCCGCGGGACACATCAAAGACGTGCCCTGGCGGGGTTGGGCCGGGCCGCGCGCCGCTGGCGCGCGGCGGATTGGGTTAAACCCCGGCGCTTGCGCAGATCGGGCAATCGTCGCGTTTGGACAGGGTGATCTTGCGGCTTTCGCCGTAAAGCGCGTCATAGATCAGCATTTCGCCGCGCAAGGCCTGCCCCGCGCCGGTGATGACCTTGATGGCTTCCACCGCCATCATGGATCCGACCACACCGGGTAGGGGGCCAACGACACCTGCTTCGGCACAGGAAGGAGCCAGCCCGGGGGCCGGGGCTTCGGGGAAAATGCACTGATAGCAGGGGCCATCCGTGGCCGGATCAAAGACGCTCAGTTGCCCCTCCCATTGCGACAGCGCGCCTGAGATCAGAGGCTTGCCAAGCGCCACTGCCGTTCGGTTGGCCAGATAACGAGTGCCGAAATTGTCGGTACCGTCCAGGATCAGGTCAAAATCGCGGAACAGCTCTTCGGCGATCTCATCTGTCAGGCGGCGATGATAGGGCAGAACCACCACATTCGGGTTCTGCGCCTCCATTGCCTGTTGGGCGGAAAACACTTTGGGCATGCCGATATCCGCGTCCCGATGGATCACCTGCCGCTGCAGGTTGGCGTTTTCGACCTCATCATCGTCGATCACGCCGATTGTGCCGACACCCGCCGCTGCCAGATATTGCAGGGCCGGGGCGCCAAGCCCGCCGGCACCAATGACCAGCACCCGCGCCTTTTTCAGCCTTTTCTGTCCGGGTCCGCCCAGTTCGCGCAGAACGATGTGGCGGGCGTAGCGGTCAAGTTCGGTTTCGCTGAATTGATCAGATGGCATGGCGGGCTCCTTGGCAGGCACTGCGCGAGCGCGCAGCATCCTCAACAACCTGCCATAAATCAGAGCAAGACCGGCAGCGCCACCCAGGATCAGCCAGACGGCCGCCGATCCGCCGGTCGCCTGCCTAAGCGGGTTTCCATCCGGCAGCACCAGTTGGGCAATGATGACCCCGGCCAACAATACGGCAACGGATACAGTCCGCGCCCCGCGTGAAACTCCGGCAAAATACCCGATGCCCCAAAGCCCGGCGGCAAGCCCCAGAACCAGTATCATCAGCCGCGCCCGGTCGAACCGAAGCCACTTGCCCCGCGTTCGGTGTCGGAAAGGGCAACCGCGGCCTCGAAAACGGCCTGCACAACCGGGGCCACCACAAGTTGCGCAATGCGTTCGCCATGCGTGATCTCGAACACATCCTGACCAGCATTCAGAACGATCACACCCAACGGGCCGCGATAGTCGCTGTCGATGGTGCCGGGCGTGTTTGGCAAGGTAATTCCGTGTTTCAGCGCAAGCCCGGAACGGGGGCGCACCTGCACCTCATACCCGTTGGGAATTTCGATCCGCAGCCCGGTCGGCACCAGCACACGCTGACCGGGTTCAAGCCGTATCGGCGCGCCACCCGGCAGATTGGCCCGCACGTCCGCGCCCGCCGCGCCCGATGTTTCATACGAGGGCAGGGGAACCGAAGGGTCCGCTCCATCTTCACGGATTACACGAATTGCTACCATTGCTGCACCTCTTGCCGTGCCACGCGGGGCCGGTATCTTATTCTGTCAAAGCGTCGGCGATTTTGGCGGCCAGTTTCCGGGCGACTTCATCCTTGCCCATGCGAGGCCAGCTTTCGGCCCCATCTTGCGAGATGAGGGTCACGGCGTTTTCCGATCCGCCCATGATGCCCGTCGCGGGGCTGACATCGTTCGCGACGATCCAGTCGCACCCTTTGCGCGCGCGTTTGGCCGTCGCATTTTCGACTACGTCATTGGTTTCGGCGGCAAAGCCGACAACCAGTCTGGGTCGCCCATCCGCCATGTGCGACACACGTTTCAGGATGTCAGGGTTTTCGGCAAACTCCAGCGCGGGCAGGCCGTCGCGGCTTTTCTTCAGCTTCCGATCGGACGCGCTGGCAACCCGCCAGTCAGCCACGGCTGCGGCAAACACGCCGGCATCGACAGGCAGGGCTGCATCGACCGCCTCGGACATCTGGCGCGCGGTTTCCACTGGGATGACCTGCACGCCATCGGGCGGAGGAACATCTGCTGGGCCGGTTACAAAGATCACTTCGGCCCCCAGGGATGCCAGCGCGCGGGCCACGGCCGTGCCTTGCGCGCCAGACGACCGGTTGGCGATATAGCGCACCGGGTCGATGGGTTCGTGGGTCGGTCCCGACGTCACCAGAATACGCTTGCCAGACAGGGGGTTATTGCCCAATGCGGCCTCGATCGCGGCCACGATCTCCAGAGGTTCCGACATGCGGCCCGGTCCGAACTCGCCGCAAGCCATATCGCCTTCGTTCGGACCGACGAACCGGACGCCATCGGCCTGCAATTGCCTTAGGTTTCGTTGCGTCGCGGGATGATCCCACATACGCACATTCATGGCGGGTGCGCACAGCACGGGCGTATCCGTTGCCATCAACAGGGTCGAGGCCAAATCATTAGCGAGCCCAGCAGCCATCTTGCCCATCAGATCCGCCGTAGCCGGAGCCACTACGATCAGGTCAGCAGAACGGGACAGCTGGATATGGCCCATCTCGGCCTCATCCGTCAGATCGAACAGATCTCGGTAGAGTTTTTCTCCGGCCAGCGCGGATACGGACAAGGGCGTCACGAATTCTTCTGCTGCGCCCGTCAGGACCGGTGTCACCGCCGCACCGCGTTCTTTCAGCCGCCGGACCAGGTCCAGCGACTTGTAGGCCGCAATCCCGCCTCCAATGATCAGCAATATGCGTTTGGATGCCAGCATCATCTGCCCTTCCTGTCCCGGTCGGCCCCGACATTAGGCAACGCAGGCAGGTTGTTCCAGTTGTTAATTCTGCACACCAAAGGCTTCGCACGGATCTTCCCGCTCGGCAGCGGGGCTGTCGATTACAGCGTCAAACGTGCCATCGATAACGCCATCTTCGGACTGGCCCAGAACATAAACCTTCAGGCCGGGGCTCAGGCGCGACAGGAAGGTCGGGATACCGCGATCCTTGCGAGCGTGGCCGTTGCCGGTTATGACCGCGACCGGCCCGCCAGTTTCATCCTTTGCGCGCAGGATCGCGCGGGTCAGGACCGCATCCCGCATCCTTTGAATCGCAACCATCTGAGGCAACATCTCGGTCGGAACCGCGTTGCAATGCGCGGCAAGCTGATCGGCCTCGCGCGCGGCCTGTTCGTCGGCCGACAGGGGAACGGTCAGACCATAGCGCGCGGCATCGGCGCCAAACGTCGTGGCGGCACCTCGTTCCATGGCAGTTCGGGCGGCTTTTCGTGGAACCATCGCCCCGTAAACTGGCGCATCCGTTGCCTCGAAGACGGGGTAATACATACTGAGCGGTGGCCAGCCTGACTCGGCCCATTGCAGAATACGTGACAATTCCTCGGGGTCGGAGGCTGCCGTCTGAGCCAGACGTTTGGCACCCTCTTCCGTCACCATTTCCCAAACAACGGCAGAGGGCGAAACCGCCTCTAGCGCCTGAGTCTGAACCAGGTGATGGCGGGGGTTATCGTGAATTTCACCCAGTATGACCACATCCGCCGCCTGCATGGCGGACGTCACATCATCGGGGATCAGGCTGTCGGCCTGTCCGGGTCGCGCCAACCCAGAGGTAAGGGTCAGGGCCCAAACAAGAATCGCAAACTGTTTCATGCGATGAAGTGTTGCACCTCGCGCGATTGGCCTTCAAGGTTCTTGCGCATTTTTACAAAGGCTGCCGCTTCAAGCTGACGCACCCGTTCCTTAGACAACCCCAGTTCCTGCCCGAGGCTTTCCAATGTCCGGGAAGGTTCACGCAGTTTGCGCTCGCGCACGATGAAACGCTCGCGCTCATTCAGCGATTGCATCGCTTTCAGCAGCCATTCACGCAACTGTTCGGTGTCGTGACGGCTTTCCACGGTTTCAGCGGCCTGTTCGCGATCGTCTTCAAGCGCGTCGATCCATTCACGCCCGTCTTCATCGGCCGACTGCACCGCATTGAGCGAGAAATCTGAACCGGACAGACGCCCCTCCATCATTTCGACGTCGCGCAGCGGGACCCCGATTTCGGCCGCGATCATCTGGTGAAGCTGATGGCGATCCAGTTCCATACCCTCGGTCGCTGCTTCACGTTCCAACCGGGCCTGAACCCGCCGCATGTTGAAGAACAGAGATTTCTGCGAAGAGGTCGATCCGGTCCGCACCATCGACCAGTTTCGCATCACGTAATCCTGTACGCTGGCCTTGATCCACCAAACCGCATAGGTCGAAAAGCGCACGCCGCGGTCCGGGTCAAACTTGTCGGCGGCTTTCATCAGGCCCAACCCGGCCTCCTGAATCAGATCATTCATCGGCGCGCCATAGCGCTTGAACTTGGCGGCCATTGAAATCGCCAAACGCATATAGGCGGTGATCAGGCGATGCAGCGCCTGTTCATCTCGTTCATCCCGCCATGCATAAGCCAGCCGAAGTTCGGTTTCAGCGTCCAGCAGCTCGGCTTTCATTGCCTGCCGGGACATCGAAAAATCTTTTGCGTTATCCAGTGCCATGCAAATCTCCCCTTTCACAGGCGCGGGCCGGGCTTGCCATGCCGACCTAGTGTCGATACGCACAGAAAGACCAGATGGATCATTTGAAAGGTAGGGATCGTGAGCTCCGATTTAACCTTTGTACTGGGCGGGGCGGCCTCGGGGAAATCGGCCTTTGCGGAACAACTGGTTGTTTCAACTGCAAAAAGCCGGGTTTATCTTGCAACTTCACAAGTGCTTGATGGCGAGATGCACGCCAAGGTTCAGCGCCATCTGGATCAGCGCGGGGAAGGCTGGACCACGATTGAGGCCCCGATGAATTTGGTCCCGGTTCTGGCCGAACTGGGATCTGATCAAATCTGTCTGATTGATTGCGCCACCATGTGGCTGACCAACCATTTGCTTGCAGAATCCGATCTGCAATCTGCGCAGGAGGATTTGCTGAACGCACTGCGCGATTGCCCGGCCCGGCTGGTTGTCGTGTCCAACGAAGTCGGTCATGGCATCGTGCCCGAAAACGCGCTGGCCCGCCGGTTCCGCGAAGCGCAGGGACGTCTGAACATTGCGCTGGCCGCGCAGGCCGATCTGGTGGTGCAGGTGACAGCCGGATTACCGCTGGTCCTCAAGGGGCAATTGCCATGACACGTTTGTTTCTTGTCAGGCACGGGCCCACACATGCCAAAACCATGGTTGGCTGGTCGGATCTGCCTGCTGATCTGAGCGATCAGGCCGCAATTGACCGGTTGCACGAGCACCTGCCATCAGATGCTCTGATCGTGTCATCCGACTTGTCCCGTGCGGCGGATACGGCGACGGCCATTCAGGGCGCGCGGCGACGGTTGCCGCATCACCGTGATTTGCGGGAAATCAACTTTGGCCGCTGGGAGATGCGCGCCTTTGCCGAAATCGAGGCGGAAGATCCCGAACTTGCATTTGCCTATTGGGACAATCCCGGCGACATACGCCCGCCCGGTGGCGAAAGCTGGAACGATGTGCGCCTGAGGGTGGACCGGGCCATTGATCGGCTGATCGCAGCGCACACGGGCGCGGATCTGGTCATTGTCGCCCATTTCGGCGTTATCCTGACACAGGTGCAACGCGCGCTTGATCTGGATGCGCAACAGGCATTTTCACACCGGATCGACAATCTGTCGGTGACGCGGATTTCGCTGGACGGCAGCACATGGTCGGTTGGGTCTATTAATCACCTTCCGTGATAAGAGTGCCCACAATTCTCTGATTTACTGATGCAAAGCCCTGCGGCATCGTTGCCGCATGACTTATGACCTGTATATCGGGGACCGCCTGTTTTCCAGCTGGTCCATGCGTGGATGGTTGATGCTGGAAAAGTTCGGCCTGCCTTATCGAAGCCATTTGATTGGTCTGTATTCCGGCACAATGGACGAAGACATGAAACCTCTGGCTCCGGCACGGCTTGTGCCGGCCTTGTGTTTGCCGGACGGAACTGTGGTTGGTGAAAGCCTGGCCATGGCCGAGACGCTGGTTGAACGGCACCCCGAGGCAGGCTTGTGGCCCAACGAACCGGCGGCCCGCGCAACCGCGCGCTGGCTTTGCACAGAAATGGTGTCGGGTTTTTCCGCGTTGCGCAGCCAATGCCCGATGCAACTGCTTCACTGCTGGGTGGGTTTTGATCCTTCGCCCGAAACCCTATCAGACCTGAAGCGCATCGAAACATTGTGGGATCACGCCCGTTCGGTGTCCGGTGCGGCTTCGGGTCCGTTGTTCGGCGCATATTCTCTGGCAGATGTTTTCTATACACCAGTTGCGGCCCGCATCATTGGCTATGGGCTGCCGGTGTCATCGGCAAGTCGCGACTATTGTCTGGAGTTGCTCTCTGACCCTTGCGTTAGGCAATGGCGGGCCATGGGGTTGACCGTGCAGTACGATCCTTTTCCTTACGCACAGGACCTTTCTTCAATCCCGTGGCCCATCGGCGGGTTTTCACAGGCCAGGCCAGTTGCAAGCGGCCCCTCCGTCAATGAAAACTGTCCCTATTCCGGCAAAGTAGCCACCCACTTCCTGGAGCTTGACGGCGCAAGTTGGGGGTTCTGCAACGCGTTTTGTCGGGACAAAACGGTGGCCGACCCCGAAGCATGGCCGAAATTCAAGGCGATGGTCGGGAAATGAACACCGCCGTTAACCATTCCTAAACCGCACCCATGGCAGCAACGTCCTGTTAACCAACAACAGGAAGACAATGGTTGCCCGCGCCCACACTGTCGCATTTCAAGGGGTTGATGCCCGTCCGGTCGAAGTTCAGTGCGCCGTTTCACCGGGGTTGCCAGCCTTTTCGATCGTAGGCCTGCCGGACAAAGCGGTGTCCGAAGCGCGCGATCGTGTGCGCAGCGCCTTCAGTTCCATGGCCATCGCCCTGCCGTCCAAACGGATCACCATCAACCTGTCGCCCGCCGATTTACCGAAAGAGGGCAGCCATTTCGATCTGCCCATCGCCGTGGCCCTGCTGTCGGCGTTGGAGATCATTCCTGCCGATGCCGTGGAAGGCACAGTTGCGCTGGGCGAGCTGTCCCTGGATGGATCGCTGGTCCCCGTCGTCGGCGCCTTGCCCGCGGCCATGACCGCCGCTGCCGAGGATCGTTCCCTGTTGTGCCCCAAAGCCTCAAGCGCCGAAGCGGCCTGGGTTGATGCCACGCAAGTGATCGGCGCCGAATCTCTGGGCGATGTGGTCCGGCATTTCTCGGGTCAGTCGCCATTGCCGGTCGCGCAGCCCGGCGAAGTGACACTTGAGCCCATTACGCGAGACCTGCGCGATGTGAAGGGGCAGGAACGCGCCAAACGGGCGCTGGAAATTGCTGCGGCGGGGCGACACCACCTGATCATGATCGGCACACCGGGATCGGGCAAATCAATGCTGGCCGCCCGGTTGCCTGGTATCCTGCCGCCGCTGACAGCGGTCGAGGCATTGGAAACCTCGATGATCCAGTCCCTGTGCGGCTTGCTGGACGAAGGCGGCATCAACCGCAGCCGACCCTTTCGCGAACCGCACCACACCGCTTCGATGGCGGCCATCGTCGGCGGCGGAAAGGGCGCCAAACCCGGTGAGATTTCGCTGGCCCATAACGGGGTTCTGTTCATGGATGAATTCCCCGAGTTTCCGCGCACCGTGCTTGAAACCCTGCGCCAGCCAATCGAAACCGGCGAGGTCATGGTCGCCCGCGCGAATGCACATGTGAAATACCCTTGCCGGTTCATGCTGGTTGCGGCCGCAAACCCATGCAAATGCGGCTATCTGAGTGATCCTGCGCGTGCCTGTTCGCGGGTTCCGATGTGTGGCGAGGACTACCTGGGGCGCATTTCCGGTCCTTTGATGGATCGTTTTGACCTGCGAATCGAAGTTCCTCCGGTCGGGTTTACCGATCTGGATCTGCCGCCGTCAGGTGACAGTTCGGCTGTGGTTGCAGCGCGCGTGGAACGGGCGCGTGGCATTCAGGCAGCGCGATTTCAGGGCACCCCGTTGGTGCGTCAAAACGCTGATATCGAGGGGGCGTTACTGGAGGAAGTTGCCGCGCCGGACGCCGAAGGCAGGGAGTTGCTGTTGAAGGCGGCCGAACGGTTTGGACTGTCAGCCCGCGCGTTCCACCGTACCCTGCGCGTTGCGCGCACGATTGCGGATCTCGACGGCGCGCCTGACATCCGCAAACCCCATGTGGCCGAAGCGCTGAGCTTTCGCATCAGCGCCCGGGCGATGGCCTAGAGCTTTGCCTCAATTGCGTCCCAGATTTTGCCTGCGACGTTGACCCCGTCGAACCGTTCCAGTTCCTGAATACCGGTGGGCGAGGTGACGTTGATCTCAGTCAGATAGTCGCCAATCACGTCGATTCCGACAAACACCTGGCCTTTTTCCTTCAGCAGCGGACCGATCTTGGCGCAGATTTCAAGATCCCGGTCGGACAAGCCGATCTTTTCGGGTCGGCCGCCAACATGCATGTTGGACCGTGTCTCGCCCTTTGCAGGAACGCGGTTGATGGCACCAACCGGTTCCCCGTCTACCAGAATCACGCGTTTGTCGCCGTTTTGGACATCGGGCAGGAATTTCTGCACGATCAGAGGTTCACGCGAAAAGCCCGTGAAAAGTTCATGCAGCGAGGTCAGGTTGCGGTCATTGGTATCCAGGCGGAACACACCGGCGCCGCCGTTGCCGTAGAGCGGCTTCAGGATGATGTCGCCATGTTTTTCCTTGAAGGTTTTGATTGTCTCCAGATCCCGCGCGATTGTGGTTGGCGGGGTCAGGTCAGGAAAATCCAGAACCAGCAGTTTTTCCGGGTAGTTGCGCACCCAGAAGGGATCATTCACTACAAGGGCGTGCCCGTTCAGGCGGTCCAGCAGGTGCGTGGACGTGATATAGTGCATGTCGAACGGAGGGTCCTGACGCAGCCAGATCACGTCGAAATCGGCCAGATCCACTTCGCGTTCTGGCCCCAGAACCGCGGGATCGCCGGGAACGCGCTGTACCGTCATGTCCCGGCCAAGCGCTGTAATGCGACCTTCCTGATAAGCAAGCTGATCGGGTCCGTAGAAAAACAACTGATGTCCGCGGGCCTGTGCCTCTTCCGCCAGCCTGAACGAACTGTCTGCATTGATGTCCACGGTCCCGATTGGGTCCATCTGAAAGGCGATTTTCATGGCGTATCCCTCGTTTTCTCGCCTGATACATGGCGCAGAGGGGCAGGGGGTTCAATGGCGATCAAACCTGACCGAAGGCGTTTTCGATGATTTGAACCGCTCCGCTCGCGTCGACCAGAGCCGCGTCAAATCGGACATTCGTCAGCTGCCCATTGGGTTCATGCTCCAGAAACTGGGCTGCGGAGGCGTAGATTCGGCTGATCTGGCGGGGGCTGATCCGCGCTGCGGCCTTTTCAAAACTGCTGCTTTTCTTGACTTCTATGAAGACGATACCGTCCGCATCGCGTGCAATCAGGTCGATCTCACCACCGGCCCCGCGCCAGCGACGGTGAGCGATGGTGAAACCACGCCGTTCATAATCAGCCGCGACGCACAGTTCCGCAGACTGACCCGCGTGGTAGGAAACTGACCCCCTGACCGAACGACTGGCCATTTCACTCCTTCCCGAGTTTCAGAGCCTTCTGATAGAGGGGGCGGCGCGGCAGTTTGAACATCTGCGAGACAAGATCAGCCGCGTCCCGAACCGAATGGGTTTCCAAGGCTCTTTTCAGAGCCTCTTCTACGTCAGAGTCCTTAATGTTTTGCGAATGGCCGCGATCAACCAGCAAGACAACTTCGCCCTTTACGGTTTCGCCGCGATAGGCTTCGGCCAGATCCCCAAGCGTGCCGCGCCGGACCTCTTCAAATTTCTTGGTCAGTTCGCGGCACAGCGCGGCCTGACGGTCGGGTCCAAGACCCTCTGCGAGATCGGACAGGCTGGCGGCGACGCGCTTTGGTGATTCGTAGAACACCAGCGTACCGGGAATGTCGCGCAGCGCCTCGATCCGGCTGCGGCGCGCGCCCGAGGCATTGGGAAGAAAGCCTGCAAAAAAGAACGCATCCGTGGGCAAACCGGCAAGCGTCAAGGCCATCAGGGCCGCAGAAGGTCCCGGGGCACAGGTCACGGAATGCCCGGCCTCGGCCGCCTGTCGTCCAAGATCGTAGCCGGGGTCAGCAATCAGCGGCATCCCGGCTTCGGATGCGTAGGCCACCGACAATCCCTGCGCAAGGGCGTCCAGGATTTTCTGGCGCGCGCCTGCACTGCTGTGGTCGTGGTAGGCCTGGATACGCCGCCCTTCCAAGGGGATTCCATGAATCTCCATCAGGCGCCGCAGGCTGCGGGTGTCTTCGGCGGCGATCATGTCAGCCGAGGCCAGTACATCCAGCGCCCTGAGCGTGATGTCGCGCGCCGTTCCGATCGGAGTGGCAACAAAATACAATCCCGCGCCTAATCTGGCCTTCTGGAAATTCAAAGCTGGACCCTCACTGCATGACGTTTATTATCGCGGCTCAATAGAATAGCAGCGTTCCAAGCCGCCGGATCAGGGAGTTTTCATTTAGATGTTTACCGTTTGCAAGCCCGTTCGCAAGTTGGCGAAATCCGCCGTAGTCCTCGCCACCGCCGCGCTTCTCGCCGCTTGTGAGCCCGGCGGTCTGGGCGGGGGTCCTTCGATCAACGCATCCAAACCGGTGCCTGTCGCCCTGCTGGTTCCACGCGGATCGGCGCAATCGGGGGATGTAGCATTGGCCCAAAGCCTTGAAAACGCCGCCCGTCTGGCCATGGCTGATCTTCAGAATGTGCAGATTGATCTTCGGGTTTATGACACTGCAGGAAACGCGGGTATCGCCGGCACGGTGGCCAAACAGGCCGTGGATGATGGTGCGAAGATCATCATCGGCCCGGTTTACGCGCAGGCAGCCAATGCCGCCGGTTTGGCCGTTCTGGACAAAAGCATCAATGTTCTGTCCTTTTCCAACAACACCAGCGTCGCCGGTGGAAACGTGTTTGTGCTGGGACCGACCTTTGAAAACACGGCTGGTCGGCTGGTGAATTACGCGGCCCAGCAGGGCAAAACCGGAATGGTCGTCGTTCACAGTAACGATGGGGCAGGTCAGCAGGGCCAAACCGCAATTATTTCAGCCCTCAGCACAAGCCGGGTCAACAATGCGGGTTCGGTTGGATTTGACCGCTCGCAGCAGGGCGTCATCGGCTCGGTTCCGACGATTAAGGCGACGGTCGATGCAACTGGGGCCGATTCGATCTTTCTGACGGCGACCACCGCCGGTGCCTTGCCGCTGTTCAGCCAGTTGCTGCCCGAGGCTGGCATTTCCCCGGCCACGACGCAATTCATCGGGCTGACACGCTGGGATATTCCACCGCAAACACTGGAATTGCCGGGTGTGCAGGGCGGCTGGTTTGCTTTGCCGGATCCGGCAAAGGCACAAGCCTATCGCCAACGGTACAATGCGACCTATGGCGAGGCACCGCACCCGATCAGCGGTTTGGCCTATGATGGCATCGCGGCCATCGGCGCATTGGTCGGGCAGGGAAAATCGGACGCGCTGACAGGTGCCGCGCTTACTCAGAATGCTGGGTTTCAGGGCGTTGGCGGCATCTTCCGTCTGCGATCGAATGGAACAAATGAACGTGGTCTGGCGGTTGCCACGATCCAGAACAAACAGGTGGTTGTGATTGACCCTGCTCCACAAAGCTTTGCAGGCGCCGGTCTCTGAGCCCGAAGGCAGCCTGATCTGCCCGGCAAACGAGATTTTTGACAGCGAGGGCGTCAGTGCCCGTTTGTCCGAAGCCTTCGAAAATTGCAATGACAATGCTGAAATGCGCGCGGAAACCGTGCGCGTTTTGCGTGATGCGCAGAAGGCCGGACGCATGGCCATCGCCAATGCGTTTGCGGAGCAACCCTTTGCGGCGCGACCACTGACGCGATCGTACACCTACCTGACGGACCAGTTGGTCGGAACCGCGATGCTGGTCTCCGGCCGGTATCTTCACCCGCTGGCCAATCCGACCCAGGGTGAAAAGATCGCAGTTCTGGCGGTCGGAGGGTATGGCCGCGGTGAAATGGCCCCGTCATCCGATGTCGATCTGCTGTTTCTGACCCCCTACAAGATCACCGCGTGGGCCGAGAGCGTGATCGAATCCATGCTCTACATCCTTTGGGATCTGCGATTGAAGGTCGGGCATTCATCGCGCACGATCCGGGATTGCCTGCGTTTGGGCGCGGATGATTTCACGATCCGCACTTCGATGCTCGAGCAGCGGTACCTTGCCGGGGACAGGGAATTGGCGACGGGTCTGGAAGAGCGCCTGAAAGCGGATCTGTTCAAGGGCAGCGAGCGTGAATTCATCGAAGCCAAGTTGCAGGAGCGGGACGCACGGCACCTCAAGCAGGGCCAGCGATATATGGTCGAGCCCAATGTGAAAGAGGGTAAAGGGGGTCTGCGCGATTTGCAGTCATTGTACTGGATCGCCAAGTACATATATGGCGTTCACGACGTGGCCGAGCTTGTTCCGCTTGGCTTGTTTACACCTGATGAATTCAAGGGCTTTGTCGAGGCCGAGGAGTTCCTGTGGGCTGTCCGGTCGCATCTGCATCTGATCACGGGGCGCGCGACCGAGCAGCTGACCTTTGATCTGCAGGTCGAGGTTGCCGACCGCATGGGCTATCAGGACCGCGCCGGTCGGCGAGCGGTCGAGGTGTTCATGCAGCGATATTTCCGCGAAGCAACACGTGTCGGAGAACTGACGCGGATCTTTCTGACCAAGCTGGAGGCCGCGCATGTAAAAGGTGCGCCGCTGCTGGAACGCATCTTTCGCCGCCGCCGCCGTGTCAAATCAGGCTACACAGTGGTGCATGGCCGTCTGGATGTTGGTGACCCGGACAAGTTTCTGTCCGACAAACTGAACCTGCTGCGTCTGTTTGAGGAAGGGTTGCGGACCGGGATGCTGATCCACCCGGATGCAATGCGCCTGGTCACGGCCAACCTGCATCTGATCGACGATGAAATGCGCAATGACAAAGAGGCGCAGCGCATCTTCCTCGACCTGATGCTGAAACACGGCAACCCGGAACGCGCCCTGCGCCGGATGAACGAGCTTGGCGTGTTGTCGGCCTTCCTGCCCGAGTTCGAGCCCATCGTGGCGATGATGCAGTTCAATATGTACCACAGCTATACGGTGGACGAGCACACCATACAATGCATCGTCAACCTGGCGCAGATCGAACGCGGAGAGTTGGTTGAATCGCTGCCGCTCGCCTCGTCGATCCTGAAAGGGGGCGTCAATCGCAAGGTTCTGTATGTGGCGCTGCTGTTGCATGACATTGCCAAGGGGCGGCCTGAAGATCACTCGATTCTCGGCGCCCAGATGGCCCGCAAGATTGCGCCGCGTCTCGGGTTGAACAAGTCAGACACCGAAACGGTCGAATGGCTTGTGCGTTATCACCTGCTGATGTCGGACATGGCACAAAAACGCGATATCTCCGACCCGCGCACGGTGCGCGATTTTGCCAAGGCGGTGCAGACAGTCAAACGGCTGGACCTTCTGACGGTGCTGACGGTTTGTGACATTCGCGGCGTCGGCCCAGATACATGGAACAACTGGAAGGCTACCCTGTTGCGCGCGCTGCATGCCGAAACAAAACGCGCGCTGGAAACGGGGATGGAGGATCTGAACCGGGCCAACCGCGGGGCCGAGGCCAAGAAGGCACTGCGGGTTGCGCTGGACGACTGGTCAAAGGCCGACCTGAAAACCGAAACCGGACGGCACTACGATCCTTACTGGCAGGGTCTCAATCTTTCGACCCACATCGAATTTGCCGAGATGCTGCAGGCCTTGGAAACCAGCGGCGACCATGGGGCGATGGAAATCCGCCTGCACCCGGACGAAGACCGCGATGCCACCCGCGCCTGTTTCGCCATGGGCGATCACCCCGGAATTTTCGCGCGGATCGCCGGTGCGCTGGCGCTGGTCGGGGCCAACGTCGTGGATGCACGCAGTTATACGACCAAGGACGGCTATGTGACCGATGCGTTCTGGATACAGGATGCCGAAGGCCACCCATTCGAAGCCAGCCGCCTGCCACGCCTGACCCAGATGATCCACAAAATCCTCAAGGGTGAGGTGGTGGCGCGCGATGCGTTGAAATCGCGCGACAAGATCAAGAAACGCGAACGCGCTTTCAACGTTCCGACCCACATCATGTTCGACAATGACGGGTCTGAAATTTACACGATCATCGAGGTCGATACCCGCGACCGTCCCGGTTTGCTGTTTGACCTGACCCGAACCCTGGCGGCATCCAACGTGTATATCGCCAATGCTGTGATCGCGACCTACGGCGAACAGGTGGTCGACACCTTCTATGTCAAGGATATGTTCGGGTTGAAATACTATTCGGAAAGCAAGCAGCGCGGGCTGGAAGCCAAACTGCGCAAAGCGATCACCGAAGGCGCCGAGCGCGCGGCCTCATGAAGCAGATCCGCCTGTTTTCGGGCCTGTTCACGGTCGGCTTCTGGACGCTTGCCAGCCGCATCCTGGGATTTCTGCGCGAAATCCTTCTGGCCGCCTACATTGGTCCGGGGCCGGTCATGGATGCATTTGTCGCGGCCTTCCGCCTGCCCAACATGTTCCGCCGCTTCTTCGCCGAGGGCGCGTTCAACGCGGCGTTTGTTCCGATGTTCTCAAAACGTCTTGAGGGCGGCGAGAACGCGCAAGGCTTTGCGCAGGACGCATTCAACCTGCTGGCCTTGGCAGTATTGGCGCTGGTTGGCCTCGCCATGGTCTTTATGCCGGCGCTGGTCTGGGTCACGGCCGAGGGCTTCTATGGCGACGAACGTTTCGATCTGGCGGTGGACTATGGGTATATCGTCTTTCCATACATTCTTTTCATGTCGCTGGCGGCCTTGTTTTCTGGTGTCCTGAACGCGACGGGCCGGTTTGCCGCCGCTGCGGCCGCGCCGGTGTTGCTGAACGTCTTTGCCTGTTCGGCCCTTATTCTTGGTGCTGTATCCGGGGGCGAAGTCATCCGCTGGCTGCTGGCGGTCATTCCGGCGGCCGGTGTCGCACAGTTGGCGCTGGTCTGGGTCGCAACCGAGCGCGCAGGTATCCGTATTCGTCCCGGGCTGCCCAAGCTCAGCCCTGAGATGCGCAATCTGGTTCGTGTCGCGGTTCCTGCTGCATTGGCGATGGGGGTGACGCAGGTCAATCTGGTGGTGGGCCAGTTGGTGGCGTCGAAAACCGAAAAAGCCGTCAGCTGGCTGTTTGCGGCAGACCGGCTTTACCAGTTGCCATTGGGTGTGGTGGGCATCGCTGTGGGCATCGTGCTGCTGCCCGATCTTTCGCGCCGCTTGCGTGCGGACGACAAGGACGGTGCGCGCAACGCCTTTTCCCGTGCGGGCGAATTCACGCTGCTTCTGACCATTCCATCGACCGTGGCGTTTGTGATCATTCCCACACCGCTGGTTTCGGTGCTGTTCGAGCGGGGCCAGTTCGGCCCCGAAGACACAGCCGCCACGGCGCTGGCCGTCGCGATTTACGGGGTCGGCCTGCCAGCCTTCATGCTGCAAAAGCTGCTGCAACCGCTATTCTTCGCCCGGGAAAACACCCGCACGCCGTTTCACTACGCGGTGGTGGCCATGATCGTGAATGCTGCCCTGGCCTTTGGCCTGTATCCGGCGGTGGGCTGGATCGCGCCCGCCATTGCGGCTTCGGCTGCCGGGTGGGCGATGGTGGCGCTACTGGCCATCGGCGCACGCCGGATGGGGGAAGAGGCCCGCTTTGACGCCCGCTTCAAGCGCCGTGCTTGGCGAATCGTCGCGGCTTCGGTTGGAATGGGCGTTGTGTTGTTTGTTGCGCTGCACCTGTTCGGCTGGGTCTTTGCCCTGCCAGGATGGCGTTATCCGGCCCTGTTCCTGCTGATTGCGATTGCCGCGATCACCTATTTCGCGCTGGGGCACCTGTTGCGGGCTTTTGAAGTATCGGAATTCAGGCGCGCCTTGCGCCGGTCCTGATCCGTCAGTCGCGCCGGATGCGCCCGACAATCCGGGCCCATCCACCCGGGGCCAAAAAGAACGACAGGCCAAAGCCGGTGGCAAACCCGCCCAGATCGGCGACCCAGTCGGACGTGCCGCCAAACAGCAGGCCGAACAGCAGTTGGATGCCCATCAGCACGGCAATCAGGCTGAAAGCGCGTGACTGGTTTTCGCCGACCAGCGACAGTTTGCGCCACAACAGCCAGGTGAACGCGCCGATCAGACCGTAGACCGGTGGGAACCCGCCGACCAGCGGGTATCGGGGATCCGGGATCAGCGCATAGGCCAGTGCACCGCCGACACCTGACAGCACAAAGATCAACAGCATGGGAAAGCCGCCAAACACCTCGGCCACCATTTTGCCCATTGCCAGCACGAACACGCAGACAAAAATGGCCTGCGTGAAATTGGCCGAGACAAAGGGATAGGTCACGAACCGGACAACATGTTCGAAGGGCCACCGCCCGTTTTGAACCATCCAGTCGAAGATGTCCGGCGAGAAGGCATAGCTTTGCAGCGCGTCCAGCCGCCATCCGACAGCCGAAGGTCCGCCGACGATCCCGCGCGTACCAAGGGAAAACGCCAGTTCAATCCCCATGATGAACAACACCAGCGCCACAACGACAGGCGGCAGAGGGTTCACGGCAGGTGTATATTGTTCACTGCTCATTGGGCGGGCCTTTCGCGGCTGTTGACGTCCCTTGACCTCATGGGTAAGCGACGGGGGCTGATTTTTCCAGACGGGAGTTCCCTTCGATGACCGAAACTCAATTCACGCCGCGCGTGTTTTCCGGCATCCAGCCTTCGGGAAACCTGCACCTTGGCAACTACCTCGGTGCGCTCAAGCGTTTTGTGGATATGCAGGGCCCTGAGTTCGAGACCATCTATTGCATGGTCGACCTGCACGCGATCACCGTCTGGCAAGACCCGGAGCGTCTGCGCGAAAAGACCCGCGAGGTTTGCGCGGGTTTCATCGCCGCCGGTCTTGATCCGGAAAAGTCGATCCTTTTCAACCAGAGCCAGGTGGCCGAACACACGCAGCTTGCGTGGATCTTCAACTGTATCGCCCGGATGGGCTGGATGCAGCGGATGACGCAGTTCAAGGACAAGGCGGGCAAGAATGCGCAAAACGCCTCGTTGGGTCTGTTTGCCTATCCTGCGCTGATGGCGGCGGACATTCTGACCTATCACGCAACCCATGTGCCTGTGGGAGAGGATCAGAAACAGCATCTGGAACTGACCCGTGACATCGCGATCAAGTTCAATCACGACTATGGGGTGGATTTCTTTCCTGTGACCGAACCGGTCATCGGTGGTGCTGCGCCGCGCGTGATGAACCTGCGCGACGGAACGCGCAAGATGTCGTCTTCGGATCCGTCCGACATGACCCGGATCAACATGACCGATGA
Organism: uncultured Ruegeria sp.; assembly: GCA_963669395.1. GTDB lineage: Bacteria > Pseudomonadota > Alphaproteobacteria > Rhodobacterales > Rhodobacteraceae > Ruegeria. The sequence goes on from OY770022.1 coordinate 1,057,149, forward strand.
CGCCGACGCGATCGCCAAGAAGATTCGCAAGGCCAAGACAGACCCGGATGCGCTGCCGTCCGAGATCGAAGGGCTGGCAGAACGCCCGGAGGCGCGCAATCTGGTAAACATCTATGCCGCCCTCAGCGACCAGACTGCCGAGCAGGTTCTGGCCGAAGCAGGCGGCAAGCAGTTTGGCGAGTTCAAACCGATGCTGGCCGAACTGGCGGTGTCGAAGCTGGCGCCGATCTCGTCCGAGATGGCCCGACTGATGGGCGAAGAGGCCGAGATCGACCAGATTTTGGCACGGGGCGCCGAGAAGGCCCGCGCGATTGCATCTCCGATCCTGCAGCAGACCTACGAAATCGTGGGCATGGTCGGTGCCAAACAGGGCTGATTACGCTGGACGTTGCCTCAACGCCTTCCTAGGTTTGCCATAAGCTAGGGAGGGCGCCATGGCAGTCGGCAAGAATATCCGTACCTATTTCGAGGGTCAGTGGCATGACGGGGATGCCCCGATCATGCGCGCGGCCGATCACGGTGCTTGGCTGGGATCGTCCGTCTTTGATGGGGCGCGGTATTTTGATGGCATGGCCCCGGATCTTGAGGCGCATTGTGCCCGCGTGAATCGCTCGGCAGAGGCGCTTATGCTGACGCCATTCGTAACCACTGATCAAATGATCGGGATCGTCCTCGAGGGGTTGGAAGGCTATAGCCCCGATGCCGCTGTCTATATCCGTCCGATGTACTGGGGTATTGATGGCGACGCGACCGCGATCATTCCGCAGGAAAACAGCACCGGTTTCGCGGTCTGCCTGGAAGAAATTCCGATGGCGCCCGAGACTGCCTCGGCAACGCTGGGCACCACACGATTCCGTCGCCCGGTATTGGAATCCGCAGTCGTGAATGCCAAGGCCGGCTGTCTTTACCCCAACAACGCCCGGATGTTGCAGGAGGTGCGCGGAAAAGGGTTTTCAAATGCGCTTGTCACCGACGCCCTTGGACATGTGGCGGAAACCGCAACGGCCAACATTTTCCTGGTTCGCGACGGCGAGGTGTTCACACCCACCCCAAATGGAACCTTTTTGGCCGGGATCACGCGCGCCCGTCATATCAAGAACCTGAGGGCGGACGGCGTCACTGTGCACGAAGCCATCCTGAGCTTTGATGACTTCCATAACGCTGACGAAGTGTTCATGACCGGGAACATGAACAAGGTCACACCGGTCACGGCACTGGAAGATACCCGGTATCAGGTCGGCCCGATTTCCCGCCGCGCCCGTGAGTTGTATTGGGACTGGGCCGCCAGCAACCGCTAACACGTCAATGCGGCGCGCTTCCGAGTTGCCAGTATCCCCACTGTCGGGCATGATCCCGGAAACAAAAGAGGATACAAATGCGTAAGTTCCTGGTCATACTTGACGACAGCCGCGAATGCCTGAATGCCATGCGTTTCGCGGCAATGCGTGCGGCGCATACCGGCGGAGGGGTAACGGTTCTGTCGGTCATCCCTCCGGATGAGTTCAACCACTGGATCGGTGTGGCGGAAGTCATGCGGGAAGAAGCGCGCGAGCGCATTCACGCACATTTCGAGGTGTTTGCGAAATGGATGCGCGACAAGCAGGGTATCGAACCCGAACTGGCCATCCGCGAAGGCGATCCGGTGCCGCAGATCATTGAACATGTCCAGTCGGACCCTGAAATCGGGGTACTTGTTCTGGGTGCGGGCGTCGAAAAGAAAGGGCCCGGTCCGCTGGTGACGCAACTGACACGCAATTCCGGCAGTCTTCCGATCCCAATCACCATCGTGCCCGGGGATCTGAGCAAGGAAAAGCTGGAAGCTATTACCTGAGGCCCCAACATGACCCGCCGTATCCAATTCTGGTTCGAATTTGCTTCGACCTATTCCTATCTCAGTGCGATGCGGGTTGAACAGGTGGCGGCGCAAAAAGGGGTTGCCGTGGATTGGCAGCCCTTTCTTCTGGGCCCGATTTTCGCCGCGCAGGGATGGGACAATTCTCCGTTCAATATCTATCCCGCCAAAGGGCGCTATATGTGGCGTGACATGGAGCGTCTGTGCAAAAAGCGCGGGTTGGCTTTCGTGCATCCGAACCCTTTTCCCCAAAACGGAGTTCTGGCCGCCCGGCTGGTTCTGGCCATCGAGGATCAGGACCAAAAAGCGGCATTTGCGCGCGCTGTGTACCATGCAGAATTTGCCGACGGGCGCACAATCTCGGACGAAAGCGTGCTGGCTGATTGTCTTGTCGTTGCCGGGTTGCGCAGCGATATGATTGCGCGATCAAAGGATCCGGCCATCAAGGAAGCTTTGTTCGAGCAGTCCAAGCGCGCTCAGGCCCTGGACCTGTTCGGAGCGCCCAGTTTTGTAACAGGCGACGAGCTGTTCTGGGGGGATGACCGGCTGGAGGATGCGGTCGATTTTGCCAGTACGATTTAGAATCGTTCCAAATCTTGACTTCCACGGCGCCTGCCCGCATATCAGGTACAACCCAACCGGAGCCGCGCCATGTTCATTCAAACCGAATCGACGCCCAACCCTGCAACATTGAAATTCCTGCCCGGCCAAACCGTTCTGGAAGCGGGTACGGCAGACTTCCCAACGGCCGAAGCTGCCCAGAAGTCACCCTTGGCCAAGCGGATCTTTGAGGTGAACGGCGTTACCGGAGTTTTCTTCGGCAATGATTTTGTAACAGTCACGAAGTCTGACGACGTGCAGTGGGATCACATCAAGCCCGCAATTCTGGGCGCGGTGATGGAACACTACCAGTCCGGTCAGCCGGTTATGGGCGCAGACGCCGCAACCGCTTCGGGGCACGCCGAACATACCGGCGAGGACGCGGAAATCGTCAATCAGATCAAAGACCTGCTGGACAGCCGCGTGCGTCCGGCCGTGGCGCAGGATGGTGGGGACATCACCTTTCACGGCTTTGACCGTGGGGTCGTATATCTGCATATGCAAGGCGCCTGTGCGGGCTGCCCATCGTCGACACTTACCCTGAAAATGGGGATCGAGAACCTGCTGCGTCACTACATCCCCGAAGTGACCGAGGTGCGCCCGGTTGCCGTCTGATCCGACCATACTGGCATTCGACACATCGGCCGCGCATTGCGCGGCCGCTTTGTTGCGGGACGGCGAAATCGTGACCTCCTGCGCTGAACCCATGACGCGCGGCCAGGCGGAACGCCTGATGCCGCTGCTGCACGAGGTTCTGGCCCTGGGCGGGTGTACTTGGGCGGATTTGGATGCGATCGGCGTTGGCATAGGTCCGGGCAATTTCACCGGAATCCGAATCTCGGTTTCTGCCGCGCGCGGTTTGGCGCTGGGCCTGGGAATTCCGGCTGTCGGCGTGACGGGATTCGATGCTCTGGCCGAATTTGCGCCTCAGGGCAGCATCCCTGCGATTCGCGCGCCGCGAGAGCAGGTTTATGTTTCCTTGCATGATTCTGGCCCGGAACTGATCGGCCAAGAGACGGCAGAAACGTTTGGAGCCCTGGTTCTGAACGACAACGCGGATTTGCAAGCCCGCGCGATTGCCCGGATTACGTCGCGTCGCTGGCAGTCTGTATCAGGGGCACCAGCGCCGCTCTATATCCGTGCGGCCGATGCGGCCCCGTCGAAAGATCTGCCTCCGGTGTTGCTGGACGAATGAAACCGCAGGATCTTGCAAGGACGCATGCCGCGGCTTTTACCCGAGCCCGCCCGTGGAGCGCCCAGGAGTTTTGTGATCTTCTGGAAAACAGATTCACGCATGTTGTTGGAAATGAACGATCATTTGCCGTCATTCAGGTTATTGCCGATCAGGCGGAGCTTTTGACGATTGCAACTCACCCGGCCTATCAAAGGCAGGGGCTTGCAAGGCAATGCATGAAAGACTGGCACAACAAGGCAAAAAAACTGGGTGCCACTCATACTTTTCTAGACGTAGCGGCCGACAATTTGCCGGCAATTTCCCTTTATCAGAGCTGTGGTTACAAGGTCTGCGGCCTGCGTAAGGGGTATTACCTTCATGAAAACAATCAGAAGCTCGATGCAATCCAAATGGAATACCGCCTGATCTGAAGGCAGGCAAGTTTTTTACCGATTGGTCAAATTAGTGGTTGACCATGGCTGTTGCAAACGGCCTTAATTCCCGCCATCACAACAGTTATGCTCGCTCTGAGTGGGTAAAGGGGGCTATCTTGGCTCCAGCCGACAAAAAAACAAAACGGGAGTAACCAATGACCCTGATGAAATCCTTGATGGGTGCCGCAGCCGCAGTCGCGATGACAGCGGGTGCCGCAATTGCAGAACCGGCCCTGATCTTTGACCTGGGTGGTAAGTTCGACAAATCGTTCAACGAAGCGGCCCATAACGGCGCGTCACGTTGGGCCAATCAGACCGGCGGTACCTACCGCGAGATCGAGCTTCAGTCCGAAGCCCAGCGCGAGCAGGCCCTGCGCCGCTTTGCCGAAGCCGGTGCCAACCCGATCATCACCATGGGTTTTGCAATGGCCGATCCGCTGTCTGCTGTTGCAGGCGACTATCCGGACACCAAGTTCGTCGCGGTTGACGTAACCTGGCTGGACGCGCCGAACATCCGTCAGATCGGCTTTGCCGAACATGAAGGCTCGTATCTGGTCGGCATGATGGCCGCGATGGCGTCCAAGTCCGGCACCGTCGGCTTTATCGGCGGCATGGACATTCCGCTGATCCGCCACTTCGGTTGCGGCTATGCACAGGGCGCCAAGGCCGTGAACCCGGACATCAACGTGGTAGCCAACATGACCGGCACCACCCCGGCCGCATGGAACGACCCTGTAAAGGGTTCGGAACTGACCAAAGCCCAGATCAGCCAGGGCGCTGATGTGATCTATGCAGCTGCCGGCGGCACCGGTGTTGGCGTTCTGCAAACTGCGGCGGACGAAGGCATCCTGTCGATCGGTGTGGACAGCAATCAGAACCACCTGCACCCGGGCAAGGTTCTGACATCGATGCTGAAACGCGTGGACGTTGCTGTTTATGAAGCGATGAAAGCGGGTGAAGACCTTGAAACCGGCGTATTCGCCATGGGTCTGGCCGAAGACGGAGTTGGCGTCGCAATCGACGATAACAACCGCGAGCTGGTACACCCCCAGATGGCTGATGCCGTAGAAGCTGCACGTCGTGGCATCATCGACGGGGACATCTCTGTTGTCAGCTACTACGAGAACGACAGCTGCCCGGCACTGCAGTTCTGATATCGCATGGGACGGGGGACTTTATCTCCCGTCCCAACTCACTCTGCCGCTGTTTGACTACGCGGCCCTTCGGCAATTGAGGGCAAGACATGACCGTCCCCGCCATTGAGCTCAAAGGGATTTCCAAAGCCTTTGGGCCGGTTCAGGCCAACAAAGACATTTCCATCAGCGTCGCCCCCGGCACGATCCACGGGATCATCGGTGAAAACGGTGCGGGCAAATCCACGCTGATGAGCATCCTCTACGGGTTTTACAAAGCCGACAAAGGCGAGATCTGGATCAACGGGACAAAGACCGAAATCCCTGACAGCCAGGCCGCGATTGCCTCGGGGATCGGGATGGTGTTCCAGCACTTCAAACTGGTCGAGAATTTCACCGTTCTGGAGAACATTGTTCTGGGCGCTGAAGACGGCGGGCTGCTGGCCCCGTCTTTGTCCAAGGCGCGCAAGGAACTGAAAGCGCTGGAAGAAGAGTACGAACTTTTCGTGGATCCGGACAAACGCATCGACGAGATCGGCGTGGGCATGCAACAGCGTGTCGAAATCCTGAAAGCCCTGTATCGCAAGGCCGAGATTTTGATTCTGGACGAGCCGACCGGCGTTCTGACCCCGGCCGAGGCCGATCAGCTGTTCCGCATCCTTGACCGTCTGCGGGCCGAGGGGAAGACCATCATCGTGATCACGCACAAGCTGCGTGAGATCATGGAGAACACCGATACGGTCTCGGTCATGCGCCGCGGGCAGATGACTGCGACGGTCAAGACTGCCGACACCAGCCCCGAGGAACTGGCCGAGCTGATGGTTGGCCGAAAGGTCCTGCTGCAAGTCGATAAAGTGCCCGCCCAGCCCGGCAAACCGGTGCTGGAGATCGAGAATCTGCGGGTGAGCGATCAGGCGGGTGTCGAGCGCGTAAAAGGTATTGATCTGACGATCCGTGCCGGTGAGATCGTCGGCATCGCCGGTGTTGCTGGTAATGGTCAGTCCGAATTGCTGGAAGTTCTGGGCGGAATGCGACCGGGGCAGGGGTCCATCAAACTTAACGGCACCCCGCTGGCGCTGAGCGGACCGGGTTCGGACGGGCGCGCGCGCCGTGATCAGCACATCGCGCATGTCCCCGAAGACCGGCAGCGCGAAGGTCTGATTATGAATTTCCACGCTTGGGAAAACGTCGCCTTCGGCTATCACCGTGACCCTGCCTACAAGCGCGGCATTTTCATGGACAACGCTGCCCTGCGGGCCGATACCGAGGCCAAGATCGAGAAATTCGACGTCCGCCCGCCCAACCCGTGGCTGACAGCCAAAAGCTTCTCGGGCGGAAACCAGCAGAAAATCGTCGTTGCCCGCGAGATCGAGCGCAACCCCGACCTGCTGCTGGTCGGCCAGCCCACACGCGGTGTGGACATTGGTGCGATCGAGTTCATTCACAAACAGATCGTCGCACTGCGTGATCAGGGCAAGGCAATCCTGCTGGTCTCGGTCGAGCTGGAAGAGATCTTCTCTTTGTCCGACCGGATTGCGGTGATGTTTGACGGACATATCATGGGCGAACGTCTGCCCCATGAGACAGATGAAAAAGAACTGGGCCTGTTGATGGCCGGTGTGGCGGGAGAGGCCGCGTAATATGGAAAAAATGCCCAAATGGGCCGATGTCGTCCTGATCCCGCTGATCAGTCTGATATTGGCCGCAATCCTCTCGGCACTGGTCATCCTGGCCATCGGTGAAAACCCAGTCGAGGCCGTGAAGCTCATGGTTTCCGGCGCGCTTGGGTCGACCTATGGCTGGGGGTACACCCTGTATTACGCGACGAACTTCATGTTCACGGGGCTGGCGGTGGCTGTCGCCTTTCATGCGCGCATGTTCAACATCGGCGGCGAAGGACAGGCCATGCTGGGCGGCCTTGGGGTTGCCATCGTCTGCCTCTATGTCCCCTGGCCACACTGGAGCATTGCCCTTCTGGCCGCCTGCGCCGCGTCAATGGTTTTCGGTGCGGCATGGGCTGCGATCCCGGCCTATCTGCAGGCCAAGCGCGGCAGCCATATCGTGATCACCACGATCATGTTCAATTTTATCGCAGCGGCGGTTCTGAACTATGTTCTAGTCAATGTGATGCGCCCCCCGGGGGCGCAGGATCCTGCGACCGCCCGGTTCCCCGAAGCCGTTCATCTGCCTACGTTCCAGTCCATGTTCTCGACGGCCGAAAACGTTCTGTTCAAAGGTGCCCCGGCCAACATCACCTTCTTTGTGGCCGTTCTGGCCTGTTTCGTGGTTTGGGCGCTGATCTGGCGCACCCGGCTTGGCTATGAAATCCGGGCCTATGGTCATTCGGAAACCGGGGCTGTCTACGCAGGCATCTCACCCGTGCGCATAACCATCATCGCCATGCTGATCTCGGGCGCGCTGGCGGGTCTGATGGCCATCAACAACGTCATGGGCGAGGCAGAGCGGCTGGTTCTGAACTCGACCGAGGGTGCGGGGTTCATCGGTATCGCGGTGGCTCTGATGGGGCGGTCTCATCCGTTCGGGGTGTTTCTTGCGGCGATCCTTTTCGGGTTCCTGTACCAGGGCGGGGCCGAGTTGGCGTTCTGGACCAGTATTCCGCGCGAGCTGATCGTGGTGATTCAGGCGCTGGTGATCCTGTTCACCGGCGCGCTGGACAACATGGTTCGTATGCCGCTTGAAAAACTGTTCCTGGGTATGCGGAAAGGAGCTGAGTGATGGAAACATTCCTGATCATCATCCAGGTCCTGGACTCAACCATCCGCCTTGCAACACCGCTGCTACTGGCCTGTCTGGCCGGGCTCTATTCCGAACGGGCGGGCGTCTTTGACATCGGACTAGAAGGCAAAATGCTGATGGCGGCTTTCTTTTCCGCCGCCGTGGCAGCCGTGACCGGGTCGGTCTGGCTGGGGTTGTTGGCAGGTGTTGCCGCATCTTTGGTTTTGTCCGCCCTGCACGGCGTTGCGTCGATCACATTCCGGGGCAATCAGTTGATCTCGGGCGTGGCGATCAATTTTCTGGCGGCGGGGATGACCGTTCTTGTGGCGCAAAGCTGGTTCCAGCAGGGGGGGCGAACACCTTCACTGATCGGCGGCGGAAGGTTTGGACCGATCGAATTTCCCTTTGCCGAAGCACTAAGCGGTGTTCCGTTCATTGGCCCGATTTATTCCGAGTTGCTGTCTGGCCATTCGATTCTCGTCTACGTCGCCTTTCTGATGGTGCCTGCCACTTGGTGGATCCTGTTTCGCACCCGGTTCGGCCTGCGACTGCGCGCCGTGGGTGAAAACCCTGCCGCGGTGGATACGGCCGGTGTTTCCGTTGTGGGGCTTCGCTATGCCGCTGTTGCCATCTGCGGCCTGCTTTGCGGGATCGCCGGTGCCTATCTGGCCACCGCGCTTCAGGCGGGGTTCGTCAAGGATATGACGGCCGGGCGCGGCTTTATTGCGCTGGCGGCACTGATCTTTGCAAAATGGAGACCCTGGCACGCGATGGGGGCCTGCCTTCTGTTCGGTCTGCTTCAGGCCATCGCCCTGCGATTCCAGAACATCGATCTGGGTGGGGTCGTCATACCGGTGCAAGTCATGGACGCGTTGCCCTACATCCTGACCGTGGTGATCCTTGCCGGGTTCGTGGGCAAGGCCGTGCCGCCACGCGCCGGGGGCGAACCCTATGTGAAGGAACGCTGATAGGTCCAGTTCGGACTAGTATCTCAGTCCTGTTCGCTGCAGAGCGGCATGCAGAGTTGATTTTGCATGTCGCACCCGCTCTAAAGGGGTATGCAAACGCCCCCTTTCATAACCCGGTCTGCAGACAGGCTTTTTTCGCTTTCCGAATCCTCGGACTCTGGCTCCGGGATTGTTGTGCGGGTCAGTCTGTCTTTGCCGCAGGTGGGTCATAAACAGAGATTGTTCGCCCAGAACGCTGCCAAGTCCGTGCCGGTGCGTCGCACTTGCGGCCAGACCCATTGCAATAAGACGGGCTTTGTCACATTACACGAACACACCCAGCCCGTTTAGAGAACATCATGCAGATTTATCTTCCAATCGCCGAAGTATCCGTGAACGCCTTTCTGCTGTTGGGTCTGGGCGGAATGGTGGGCATTCTTTCCGGCATGTTCGGAGTTGGCGGCGGGTTCCTTATGACCCCGCTGCTGTTCTTCATAGGCATCCCTCCCGCTGTGGCGGTTGCGACCGAGGCCAACCAGATCGTGGCGTCGTCGTTCTCTGGCGTGTTGGCGCATTTCCGGCGAAGGACCGTGGACTTTCGAATGGGTACCGTGTTGCTGACCGGAGGTCTGATCGGCGCGGCGCTGGGCGTTGTGGTGTTCAACTACCTCAAAAGCCTGGGTCAGGTCGATTTGCTGGTTACACTGTGTTACGTCGTGTTTCTGGGTGTCGTCGGTAGCCTGATGTTTATCGAAAGCCTCAATGCGCTCCGCAAGTCGAAGAAGGCCGGAGGTTCGCCTCCCAAGCGACGCCAGCGCGGCTGGGTTCACGCCATGCCGCTCAAGATGCGCTTTCGGACTTCGGGCCTGTATATTTCGGTCATTCCACCAGCGTTGGTCGGGCTGTGCGTCGGCGTGCTGTCCGCCATCATGGGCGTGGGCGGCGGGTTCATCATGGTGCCTGCGATGATCTACCTGCTGGGTATGCCGACCAAGGTCGTTGTGGGAACATCGCTGTTTCAGATCATTTTCGTGACGGCGTTTACAACAATGCTGCATGCCACCACGAACTACACTGTTGATGTGGTCCTGGCGGTGCTTCTGCTGGTTGGTGGAGTTATCGGGGCGCAGATCGGCACGGTCATCGGATCGCGCATGCCGGCCGAGCAGTTGCGTGTTCTGCTGGCGGCCCTGGTGCTTGCCGTATGCGGAAAACTTGCGCTGGACCTGTTGCTTCAACCCTCCGAGTTGTACTCGTTGGGCGATGCGGGAGGGCACTGATCATGATGCGTTATCTGATCGCCGTTCTGTGCCTTATCTACCTGCCCGCGCATGCAGAGGATGAGCAGGTCGTTCTTGGCCTCAGCCAGGACCGGGTTGCAATCACAGCAAACTTTGACGGTTCCGAAATTCTGATTTTCGGCGCGGTCAAGCGCGAAGCGCCGATCCCGCCGGGCCCGCCGCTGGAAGTGATTGTTGCGGTTGCCGGGCCATCCAGCCCTGTAACGGTGCGAAGAAAAGAAAAGCGGCTGGGTATCTGGGTGAACACCGACAGCGTGTTGGTCGATCTGGCACCCAGCTTTTATGCCGTTGCAACCAGTTCACCGCTGAATTCCATCCTGTCGGACGTAGAAGATCTGCGCCACCGGGTTTCGATCGAACGTGCCATCCGGTCGGTGGGTGCCGCGATGCATATTCGCGGCGCGCAGGACTTTGCGGATGCGGTTGTTCGAATTCGCGAGCATGAGGGACTTTACTCGATCCGAGAAAACACCGTGGCTGTGGATGAGCAGACCTTGTTCAGAACCTCGATCGACATGCCTGCAGACTTGACCGAGGGCGACTATGTCGCGCGCATTCTGCTGACACGCGGCGGAGAGGTTGTTTCCCAATTCGAGACGGTGATCGACGTGCGCAAGGTTGGACTTGAACGGTTTCTGTTCAACATGTCCCGCCAACAGCCGGTCTGGTACGGTCTGATGTCGCTTGTCATCGCGATCTCGGCCGGGTGGGTCGCCTCGACCGCGTTCAGATTGCTGCGCGAGAAGTAAACCTTTAGCCCCGGCCGATGTAAGGCATCGTGGTGGCCATCACCGTCATGAACTGAATATTCGCCTCGGGCGGCAGCGAAGCCATATGCAACACAGAGCGTGCCGCATCCTCGACAGACATAGTCGGGTCCGGGGTCGTGCCTTCTGCCATCGCCGCGTCGACCAGGCCCTGCACTATTTGCGTGCGCGCGTTGCCGATGTCGATCTGGCCGCAGGCAATTCCAAAGCTCCGCCCGTCCAACGACAGGCTGCGGGTCAATCCGGTGATCGCGTGTTTCGTCGCCGAGTAGTGGACCGAGTTGGGACGCGGGACATGGGCCGCTATCGAACCGTTGTTGATGATACGCCCACCTTGCGGCGACTGATGGCGCATGATGCCAAAGGCCGCCCGGGCACACAGGAACATCCCGTTGAGGTTCACGTTGACCGAGTTGTACCAGTCGTCCAGCGCGATCTCGTCAATGGTTCCGCCAGGCGCGAAGATGCCCGCGTTGTTGAACAGCACGTCCAGACGGCCAGCCTGTTTGGTGAAAGCATCGAAGGCGGCGGCGACTGCGTCCGCGTTCGTTACATCGGCAACCAAGGGCACAGCGTTTTCGTGAGCCTCTGACATTGCCGTCAGAACATCGGCACTGCGCGCCAGAAGGCCGACGCGCCAGCCTTCCTTCAGAAACAACTCGGCGGTTGCCCGGCCGATACCGGAACTTGCGCCGGTTACGATGATGGTCTTCATGTGTCTTCAGCCTCCAGAACCAGAGAAGCCGCGGGCGCTGTGCGCAGGTCATCAACGCGCAGTGGATGAGTTGGCTTGGACAGGCGATTGCGCACGACCCAGATCAGCCGTTCCTGTGCGCGGGTAATGGCCACATAAGCCAGGCGCTTCCACAGGGGTTGTCCCGCCTCGGTACGGCCCATTCTGGCGGCAGCGTAGATATCGGGCGCAAAAACCTGCACCGTGTCCCACTGCGACCCCTGCGCCTTGTGAATCGTCACGGCAGCTCCATGCAGGAAAGTCGCCCCCATGCGGGCGGCATAGGGGATAAACGGTTCTTCCTCGTCCGGTTTCTCGATCTTGACGATCGAGGCGGCGCTGACCTGTGGGTCTTCAGCCCCCATCACATGCAGACGTGAAAAACCCGGTTTGCGCCCGGGACCCAGATAGATGACCTGTGCGCCCTTGATCAGGCCGCGCGCTTCCAGATCCAGCCGCTTCTTACGGTGTTTCAGCGGCAGTTCCAGACCGTCGCAGATCAGGGGTTCACCTTCGAGCAACTCGGTGTCGGGGGCGCCGTGAACATGCCGGAAGGCGTTGATCAGGCGGATGCGCGTGGCGTTGCGCCAGACCAGAACCGGGCTGCGCGCCATCAGGTCAACCTCGACCCGCTGCCCCCAGACGACGCGGTCATCCTGCCGGGCGGTCTGCTCGACCAGCCTTTCGAAATCCTCGAACCCCATTGCCGGGTCCGCCAAGGCATGGGCAAGATCCAGAATCGGGTTATCCGCATCCTGCCGGTGGACCCGGTGCAGTGTCAGCTTCCGAGGCTCGGGCAGAGCTTCGAATACCATGCTGCCGGACTGGTTCACAGGCGCAAGCTGGGCCGGATCTCCGAACAGCAGCAAGGTTGGAAAAATCTCTTTCAGGTCCTCGAACTGCCGGTCATCCAGCATCGAGGCTTCGTCCACAAACCCGATATCGAGCGGTTCGTCCCGGCGTTTCCACCCGGTAATGAAATCCGAACCCCGGAGCCCGGCAGCGGCTAGCGCCCCGGGGATGGATTTGTTGTTGGCATAGAATGCCGCTGCCCGATCCAGCGCCTCATCCGTCAGCCCCTCGATTTCAGGGCGTTCGTCATTGCCTGCCAGCCATTCGGCAATACGTTCATATTCCGGGTCGTATACAGGCGTGTAAAGGATGCGGTGGATGGTTGTTGCGGGAACCCCGCGCAGGCGCAGAACGCTGGCCGCCTTGTTGGTCGGGGCCAGAATGGCAAGGCTGCGCTTATCCTTTGACTTACGGCTTTCAAAATCGCCGGACACGATCTGAACACCGGTTTCGGCCAGCGCCTTGAACAATTCAGCCAACAGCAATGTTTTGCCTGACCCGGCCTTGCCGATCACGGCCATCGTTTCTGTCTTTCCACCTCCGGGCGGCCTGAGCAGCGCGTCATCGTCAAGGTCGACGCCCGCCGATTTCAGCATCTCGGAAATGCTGTCATAGGCGGCGGCCTGATCATCGGAAAAGGTAACAAGAGGCAAGGACATGGCGCGACCCTACAGGGCCGCGTCAGTCACCACCAGACGCGGAGTCCGCTTTTCCCGAATTCAGGCCGAAAGCGCGAACCGATGTTGCGCACTGCCCCCGAACGCTGCACGAAACCACAGCCGGGACAGGTCTCGGGAAACCCCCGCCCGTTCAGCCACCCGGTTGCAGTCCTCGGCTGAATAGGGCCACAGCCCGACCGAGATCTGATCCCGGCCCTTGCCCTGCGACCCCAGCACCACCGGCGAAGACCCTATCAGACGGTAGATCCGGATCATCCTTGCGTCGAAGACACCGGCAATATGGGTCGGGCCAAATCCTTCCATCACTTCGCCACCGCTCAGCATTATGGCACCTGCCGTGTGCGGGCTGGCATTGCGCGACAGGCAGAACCGCGTAACCTCCCAGATCAGCGGGCTGCGGATGGAACTGCCGCCCGTCAGATGACCAAATACATCGTTTACCATGACCGGGCCGGTTGTCGGCAGTATTCGCATCGAACCGTCATGGCTGCCATCGGGTTCTTCCCAGATGACATAAAGCGGGTTCAGATCGTCATACCGATCCCGTTCTTCGCCGTTTTCGTCGAAATCAACATCCCATCCCAGCCGGGTCTTGAACTGATCGGCGCGGTCCAGAAACATCCCCTTGGCCAGTTTTGGAAATTTATGCAGTTCGTCAGCATATACATAACGCAACATGACTTGTTCCCCTCGTCGTCCTGTGCAGGAATGAATGGGGTACAAACCCGTGGTTAATTTCCCGTTTGGTGACCGCGCGTTGCTTAAGTGGCTGTTAGGACTCGCCGTTCTGGTTTTCCCGGCTATGCGCCTCGCGATCTTCTCGGATTCGGGCCAGTGCTTGCCGCAGCAAGGGAACGCGATTGGGGCGAAAGCTTTCTTCCGTGATCGTCATGTCCTGCATCCGGTCCAAGCGGAAAAACCGGAAATCCCGGCGCAGGTGGCACCAGCTCAGCAGAATGCTGGCCCGATCCATATAGACGATGCTCAGCGGATTGACGCGCCGCGTGGTGGCATCGCCTTTTGCATCGGTATAGGCAAACTCGACCGTGCGTTCATCCCACGTGGCCTGCCGCAAATCAGGGACATGGATCGACGGCGTGGCCGGGCGGTCAAAGCGTGTGGCCGTCAGCACCGCATGGCTTAGCCGGTGGGACTGGCGCTGTGGCAGGCGGCCCTGCAATTTGCGCAGCGCCGCGCTGGCTGCGTCGGACAGGGCAGGGTCCCCGATCTGCTGCACTTCGCGCAGGCCAAGAACAAGGGCTTCAAGTTCATCATCGGTAAAACCGAGCGGGGGCAGGGTCGCGTCTTCGATCAGGGTGAACCCAAATCCGGCCTCTCCGTCGATGACCGCGCCAAGGCCGCGCAATGTGTCGATGTCGCGGTGAACCGTGCGGGCCGAGACACCAAGATCCTGCGCCAGTTGTGAGGACGTTCTGGGCGACGGGCCCGAGCGCAGGGCCTGCATCAGTTGGAACAGTCGGGTGGTTCGGGTCATGATGCAACTTAGCCTAAACCTGATGTCAGTTTCTGTCATCAGTCGGAGTTATGCATCGACCATCCCACTTAGGAGCGATTTTGATGCTGACCCTTCTGACTTTCCCATCCGCCTTTGGCCAATTCAGCGCCAGCCCCTTTTGCGTGAAAACGGCTCTCATGCTCCAGCACTCCGGCCAGTCGTGGCAGCGGTCGGATCTGCTGGATCCCCGAAAGATGCCGCACCACAAGCTTCCGGTGTTGCGCACACCCGACCGACTGGTGCCGGACAGTGACCTGATCCGGGACTGGCTGGAGGCGCAGGGCGCCGAATTCGATCGGGGCCTGAGCGACATTCAAAAGGCGCAATCGCGTGCTTTAGTGCGAATGGCTGAAGAACACTTGTATTTTCAGATCGTTCTGGACCGCTGGGGCAATGACGAGGTCTGGCCGATCCTGCGAAACACGTTCTTTACCTCTGTACCGGCTTTGATCCGAAAGCCGGTTTCCAATGCCGTCCGAAAAACCGTTCTGAAAGGATTGCAGGCGCAAGGGGTTGGCCGATTTTCGGTTGCTGAACGGATGGAACGGATCGAACGGGATCTGGAATCCATCGCCGCATTTCTTTGGCAATCTCCGTTCCTGCTGGCGGAACACCCGACATCGGCGGATATGAGTGTTGGTCCAATTCTCGCGGCGATGCGGGCGACACCGTCGGATACTCCGCTGACGCGGCGGATCAAACAGGATAAACTGCTGAACAGCTATATTGACCGCATGGAACAGGCGATCCCATTGGTATGAGACCTTTTGAGAACCCGGAAGTGGCACAGGCTTTCGAGGAACTTCCCCAGGGCACTCGAAAGGGTGCCCTGATCCTGCGAGAGCTGGTCTTTGACACCGCAAGCGATCTGGAAGCCGCGCAGCCGTTGGCTGAGGAGTTGCGCTGGGGCCAGCCTGCCTACCTGGCGCCCAAGGGATCAACGGTCCGGCTTGGTAGTCACAAATCCGCCAGCTTCGCCCTGTTCGTGCATTGCCAGAGCCGGTTGATGGGCGATTTCACCTCGGCCTTTCCCGGTGAAGACCGGATCGATGGTAATCGGGCTGTGTTGTTCGATGACATTGGCCAGATCGACGAAACCCGTCACGGGTGGCTGATCGCGCGGGCGCTGACTTATCACCTCTGACGGCGTTTGCGTTCGACCTTGCGCTTGATCTTGTCTTTCTTGCGCTTGGTACTGACCGCCTTGCGCCGGGTTGCCCGCTTTGCCGGCCCCCGTCCGCGCGGCAGGGCCTGATCGTCAATCGACAACAACTCCAGCTCCAGCCCGCCGGTCACAGGCGTCGCTTCAGTCAGACGAACAGTGACACGCTGACCTATGGCGATGATCAGGCCGGTGTCCGACCCCATCAGGGATCCGGCCTCGCGGTCGAAATGGAAGAACTCCCGACCCAGTGACCGCACCGGCACCAGCCCGTCCGCGCCGGTTTCATCCATCTTCACGAAGGCACCGAACCGGGCGATGCCGCTAATGCGACCGGTGAACTCATTGCCCACCTGCTCGCTGAGATAGGCGGCAAGATAGCGGTCGGTTGTGTCCCGTTCCGCCATCATCGAACGACGTTCGGTGTCCGAGATGTGGGTCGCGGTCTCTTCTAGGCGATCGATGTCATCCTCGGTCAACCCATCCTTGCCCCAGCCATGGGCCGAGATCAGCCCGCGATGCACGATCAGGTCGGAATAGCGACGGATGGGCGAAGTGAAATGCGCATAGTTCCGCAACGCCAAACCGAAGTGGCCGAAATTCTCGGGGTTGTAATACGCCTGCGCCATCGACCTGAGGGTGGTGAGGTTGATCAGCTCCGCATCCTCGGTTCCGGCAGCGGCGTTTAGCAGCGCGTTCAGGTGGCGTGTCTGCAACACTTGTCCCTTGGCCAGGTTGAGGCCCGCGGCCTGAGCCGTTTCGCGCAGGCTTTCCAGCTTTTCGGGGGCAGGTTCTTCATGCACCCGGAACAATAGCGGCTGGCGCTTGGCGATCAGCGTCTCAGCTGCCGCGACATTGGCGAGGATCATGAACTCTTCGATCAGTCTGTGTGCGTCCAGACGTTCGCGGAAGGCCACGCTCAGCACCTCGCCGGTGTCGCTGAGGACAATCTTGCGTTCGGGCAGGTCAAGTTCCAGTGGTTGCCGTACCGAGCGCGCCTTTTTCAGCGCGGTATACGCAGCAT
The DNA here is from genome assembly GCA_963669395.1 of uncultured Ruegeria sp. Lineage (GTDB taxonomy): Bacteria > Pseudomonadota > Alphaproteobacteria > Rhodobacterales > Rhodobacteraceae > Ruegeria. The sequence continues at coordinate 1,074,060 of OY770022.1, forward strand.
AGAGCGGTTTCAGAACCGGTTCCAACAGGGGTCCGGTACGGTCATTGGGATTACCGTCAATAGCCTCCTGCACTTCGGTGTAATTCAGCGAAGCAGCAGAGCGCATCAGGGCCCGAACGAAGCGGTGGCCGATCTTGTTGCCATCCGCGTCGATCTGCATTCGAACGGCGATACAGGCGCGCGGGACGCCTTCGTGCAGCGAACACAGATCACCCGACAAACGATCCGGCAGCATCGGCACCACACGGTCGGGGAAGTAACTGGAATTGCCGCGTTTGCGTGCCTCGCGATCCAATGCCGTACCTGGCTGCACATAAGCTGCCACGTCTGCAATCGCGACCCAGATGACATGGCCGCCAGGGTTCTTGGGATCGTCGTCGGCATGCGCATAGCAGGCGTCGTCATGGTCCCGTGCGTCCGACGGGTCGATGGTCAGCAACGGCATGTCCCGCAGGTCTTCGCGCCCTTTCAGGCCAACGGGTTTGGCCTTGTCAGCCTCGTCAATCACCTTGTCCGGAAAATCGTCCGGGATGCCGTGCTGATGGATGGCGATCAGCGACACGGCCTTGGGCGCAGACGGATCACCCAGCCGTTCCACGATCCGCGCACGGGGCAGGCCCATGCGGTTTTTTGGCCCGGCCTGCTCGGCCTCGACCAGTTCGCCGTCTTTGGCGCCCAGCACCGCGCCATCCTGAACCAGCCATTCGGTCTGGCCGGTCTTGTCGATGGGAACGATCCGCCCGCCCTCGGCCCCTTTGCGGAAGATGCCGACGATTTTGCGCGGGTTGGTTCCGATACGGCGGATCAGCCGCGCCTCGTAATTGTGGTCTTCCTCATGCACCACCGTCAGGCGGGCCAGGATGCGGTCCCCTTCGCCCAGCGCCGGATCGCTGGCGCGGGCAATGATCAGGACAATGGGTTCAACGCCTTCGCCATGCCATTCCAGCGGACGGGCAAACAGATCGCCATCAGCGTTCGGCGCCTTCACCTGCAACACACTGACGGGAGGCAGACGGTCGGGGTCGCGATAGCTGCGCTTTCGCTTTTCCAGATGCCCTTCGGCCTCTAGCTCTTTGAGGATACGCTTGAGGTCAATTCGGTCCGCGCCCTTGATGCCAAAGGCCTTGGCGATATCGCGTTTCGAGGTCAGGGTGGGGTTCGCCGAGATCCAGTCCAGGACCTCCTGCTTGGTGGGGATGCGAGTCATGAATTCGGCCTAGCACGGGGATGCGACCGCGTCATGACCAAAAAAGCAGTCGTGTGGATCAGGTTTGCAGATCTGCGACGGTATCCACGTCGTTCAGATAATCCAGCAGCACGAAGCTGCGATCGGGGATCGAGGCGAGTGTGTCCGCCAGCGCGTGTTCCGTCGACCAGCGCACGTTATTGAACAATCCGGGTGGCAGCGCCGCTACGCCTTGCGCACCAACCAGCCAGTACCCGCCATCTGTCGCAGGTCCAAATACCATTTGCGTCGCCCCCAGGGCGCGAAAGGCGCTTGCGATGTGGTTTCGGGTAATGCCCGGTATGTCGGCACCGATCAGGCAGACGGGCCCGTCCGGAGCGCTGCGTAACATCCGGGTCATGCGGACACCCAGATCGCCTTGCCCTTGCGCGACACGCGGCAAATCGGCGGGCCAGATCCGGCTGGCCAGACCCTCCCGATCGGGTGAAACCGCCAGCATGATCTGCCACCGAGGATCGCGCAGCCGCCGGATCAGAGCCCTTGCCTGATGCCGAAACCACCACGCTGCACCAACCATGCCGATATCCCGACCCAGTCGCGTCTTGACCCGACCCGGGCGTGGTTCCTTGATCATGATAATCAAAGTGCGTTGCATGGATCAGGCGAAGTAATCCCCGAGAATGCGGGTATAAATCGCCTTGAGCTGTTCGATTTGCGCGACTTCGACGCATTCGTCGACCTGATGCATGGTGCGCCCGACAAGCCCGAATTCGACCACCGGGCAATGGTTCTTGACGAAGCGCGCATCCGATGTGCCGCCGGTTGTGGACAGCTCGGGAGCGATTCCGGTTTCGGCTTCGATCGCGCGCGAAACCAGATCCGACAGGGGGCCCGGCGGCGTCAGAAAGCTTTCGCCGGAGATTTTGATGCGGGTATCGATTGTGACGCCAAACTCTTCGGCAACCCGGTCCGCTTCGGCGTGCAGCCAGTCACTCAGGTTTTGCCCGGAATGAAAGTCGTTGAAGCGGATGTTCACTGCCCCACGACATTGCGCAGGAATCACGTTCGTGGCCGGATTGCCGGTATCGATTGTGACGACCGCAATGGTCGATGCATCGAAATGGTCCGAGCCCTGATCCAGCTCGTGGCTGGCCAGCCGATCCATCAGCCGGGCGATGGCGGGCACCGGGTTCTTCGCGCGATGAGGATAGGCCGAATGGCCCTGGACCCCACTGACAGTGAACCATGCGGTCATCGAGCCGCGCCGCCCGATCTTGATCATATCACCCATGCGGTTCGGGCAGGTGGGTTCGCCAACCAGACAGACCGACATACGTTCGTCCGCAGCGTCCATGTAATCCAGCAATGCGGTTGTGCCGTCCAGCGCATCGGCTTCCTCATCCCCGGTGATGGTCAGGATGATGGCTCCGTCCGGCGGAGTGTCCCGTACGAAATCAATGGCTGCGGCTGCAAACGCAGCGACGCCCGACTTCATGTCCGTGGCGCCCCGGCCATACATGATCCCGTCGCGTATTTCGGCCCCAAAGGGCGGCATGGTCCATGCTGCCTCATCACCTACAGGAACGACGTCGGTATGCCCGTTGAAGCCGAAGCTGCGCGCATGACCCTTGCTGCCCCAGCGCGCAAACAGATTGCTGATCCCGCCGCGATCCGCGCGGGTGCATTCAAAGCCCGCGTCCGACAGGACTTTCTGCAACAGAACCAGCGCGCCGCCTTCCTCGGGTGTGACCGATGGGCAACGGATCAGGTCTGCCGTCAATTGTACCGGGTCTGTCATCGCGGGCCTCTTGTCTGTATTGCTGGGCAGGTTCGTGCACAGATTCAACGAATTGGCCCGATTGCCAACCCCAGGGCGCAAATTTTCCACCTGTTTCGCCTCTGCGTGTCCGGTTGAGACGTCCGGAAAACATGGCGCTTTACCCCGCGATCACCTTGCCGCCCGGTCCAAAACTAAGCTAGAGGGCCGCGAAACAGTTATCTTGTCGATGAAACGCTTATTCTTCGCAGTGGTCTGCCTGACTTTCGCCGTTCTTGCACAGCAAAGCCAGGCGCAATCGCTTACGGTCTCGACCGTAACTCGCCCCCCGTTTTCCTATGTCGAGGACGGGGACCAGAGCGGTTTTTCCATGGACTTGCTGGAAGCCCTGTCCAGCGCGCTGGGCTGGGAATATTCGGTCAACCGGTTGGATGCCTTTGGGGACATGCTGAATTCGGTGCAAGACGGGACAGCCGATCTTGCGATCGCCAATATCTCGATCACCGCGTCACGCGAAACGAGTATGGATTTCAGCCAGCCGATTTTCGAATCCGGTTTGCAGATCATGGTTCCGTCCGAAGCAATGCGCCGGCCGTCCCTGCTGCAGGCGCTGTTGTCGCGCGAACTGTTCATGGCGATCGGGCTGGCTTTTGCGATCCTGCTGGGCGGCGGGATGCTGATGTGGAGTTTCGAAAGACGTGCGCAACCCTATTTTGACCGCAAGCTGAACGAGGCATGGTTCCCGTCTTTCTGGTGGGCATTGAACCTGGTGGTCAATGGCGGCTTCGAAGAACGCATGCCTCGCACGCCTTTTGGCCGTTTACTGGGGGTCATTCTGGTTGTTTCCTCGCTGTTCATCGTGTCCGTTTTCACGGCCCGGATTACTTCGGTCATGACAGTGGATGCGATCACCGGCAGCGTAAACTCGGTCAACGACCTATATGGCAAGCAGGTGGGCACGATCTCCGGCTCGACCGCCGCCAACTTTCTGAACCGTCGCGAAATTGAGTTTACCGGTTATCCCGGACTGGAAGAGATGCTGACATCCTTCGAGAAAGAGGAACTGGACGCGGTCGTCTTCGATGCACCGATCCTGTCCTATTACGCTGCGCATGAAGGCCGGAAAATCGCCTCGGTGACAGGCGGAATTTTCCTGCGCGAAACCTATGGGATCGCCTTTCCGACCGGCTCGCCTTTGGTCGAAGAAGTCAACCAGGCGCTGCTGTCCCTGCGTGAAGACGGCACGTATTCAGAAATCTACCGCAAATGGTTCGGGGCGCGGAACTAGGACTGTTCCGGATCCCCGAAAAACGGCGTCATCTGCGCGACGATGACCGCGTTTTCATCCAGCGCCCGTTGCATCAGAGCACGTTCGTCAGATTCGATGTCATGACCCTGCGCCTCACGCTCGGCCAGCGTGCCATAGCCGGTAACATCCAGCGGAGCGGTATCGGCCTGTTTCAGAATGGCCACGGTTTCCCGTACCGCTTCCGCCTCGTCCACGCCGCTGGCAAAACACATCAGCGCAGCTCCGGTCGCGCCCTCGGGCAGACCGTCACCTTCTTTCCGTCCGATCTGAACCAGCAGCGTATAGACCTGCTGGCGAGAGGGTTTCTTTTGCTTGTCCATATCCGGGCCTTAGCGCCGCACCCGGACATGGTCAAGTTCACGGTTGCCCGGATCAGCCAGCAACGACGTTCTGTTTCTGCACGCCCAGACCTTCGATGCCCAGTTCGATTTTGTCACCGGGCTTCAGATAGGTCTGCGGTGTCTGACCCATCCCGACACCCGGCGGTGTTCCCGTGGCGATCACATCGCCCGGCTGCAGGGACATGAACTGGGAAAGGTATGAAACTACTGTCGCAACGGCGAAATGCATCGTCCGGGTCGATCCGTCCTGATAACGATGCCCGTTCACCTCAAGAAACATTGCCATGTTTTGCGGGTCCGAAACTTCGTCCCGCGTCACCAGCCACGGGCCAATCGGACCAAACGTATCCGCCGACTTGCCCTTGACCCACTGGCCCGAGCGATGAAGTTGGAAATCGCGTTCAGACAGGTCGTTGATCACGCAATAGCCCGCCACATGGTCTAACGCTTCCGCTTCTGATACGTATTTTGCGGCTTTGCCGATAACCACGCCCAGTTCGACCTCCCAATCGGTTTTGACCGATCCGCGCGGGATTTCCACGGTGTCATTCGGCCCAATAATGGCCGAGGTCGCCTTGAAAAAGACGACCGGTTCCTTCGGCAGTTCCATACCGCTTTCTTCAGCATGGTCGGCATAGTTCAGGCCAATGCAGATGAACTTTCCGACCTGCCCGACACAGGCACCGATCCGGGTATTCGCATCGGCTTGCGGCAATTGAGCGGGGTCCAGCGCGCGGAGTTTTTGCAGGCTCTCATCGCCCAGCGTTTCGCCGGCAATGTCATCCACGACCCCCGACAGGTCCCGAATTACTCCGGTATTATCCAGAAGGCCCGGTTTTTCCTGACCGACAGGCCCAAAGCGCAGAAGTTTCATCCTGTTTCCCTCATTCTTCAGATCGTCCAACCGCCATCGATGGCAAAGGGCTGTCCGGTGGTGTATTTGCTGGCGTCGCTGGCCAGGTAGAGTGCGAGTTCCGCGATCTCTTCGGCGGTTCCGATGCGCCCCATGGGCTGGCGCGCGATGAAATCCGTCATCGCCTGCTGATAGTCGCCGGTTTCACGCAGGCGGTCATGCAGAGAGGGGCTGTCCACAGTCCCCGGACAGATCGCGTTGCAGCGAACCCCTTGTGTGACGAAATCCGCCGCGACTGATTTGGAGAGGCCAATGACTGCCGCCTTCGAGGCGCAATAGGCAAAGCGGTTTGGCACGCCCTTGATCGACGAGGCAACCGACGACATGTTGATGATCGAGCCGCCGCCGTTTTCCAACATGTTCGGCAGGATCAGCCGGGTCAGCCGATACATGGCCTTGACGTTCAGGTCGAAACTGAAATCCCAGTCGCGTTCCTCGCATTCCAGAATGGACCCGTTTGCAACGTAGCCCGCGCAATTGAACAGCACGTCAAGTGCCGGCAAGTCCGCGACGGCAGCCTGCACAGCACTGGCATCCGTCACATCCAGTTGCAACGTCGTCACGCTCGCTGTTCCATCAAGCGAGGCCAACGCATCAGAGTTGATGTCGCATGCAATGACCTGCGCCCCTTCGGCGGCAAAAAGTTCGACTGACGCTCGGCCGATGCCTTGGCCTGCCGCCGTGATCAGGGCGGTTTTCCCGGCCAGCCGCGCTGGTGTTCCTTCGTTCGGCATACCGGACCTCATCCCTGTTCCGGCAGCAATTCGGCCGGGATATTCTGATAGCAAACGGGACGCAGGAAGCGCCGGATCGAAAGCGTTCCCACAGAAGTTGCACCAAAGTTGGTCGAGGCCGGGTAGGGCCCGCCGTGCACCATCGCGTCGCAAACTTCGACCCCGGTGGGGAACCCGTTGGCCAGAATACGCCCGGCCTTGCGCTCCAGCAGAGGCAGGAGCGAACCGGCATCCTGCGCGTCGCCCGCATCCATGTGAACGGTGCAGGTCAACTGGCCTTCGATTGTACGGGCGATATCGCGCATTTCGCAGATATCCTGAACGCGCACGATGATGCCGAGCGGGCCAAACACCTCTTCCTGCAATCGATGGTTCGATTGCCAGTCTTTGCCGGAAACACTGAACAGCCAAGGTCTGGCCGAGCGTGTCTCACAGCTTTCGCCCAGGATCCGGGTAACACCGTTGCAGGCCGCCACGCGATCTGACCCTTGCCGGTATGCGTTCGCGATCCCGTCGGTCAGCATGGTTTGGGCAGCAACCTCCTTCAGCGCAGCTGCGGCGGCGGCTTCCAGAGCGTCCGCATCCGGGCCATCGATCACCACAGCGATGCCGGGATTTGTGCAGAACTGACCCGCACCCATGGTTAGCGAACCGGCCCAGCCCGCACCGATATCTGCCGCGCGGGCAGCCGCCGCCTGAGGCAGGATAAACATCGGGTTGACCGACCCGAGTTCACCGAAGAACGGAATAGGCTCGTCCCGTTGCGCGCACAGATCGAACAGCGCCCGCCCCCCGGCCAGGCTGCCGGTGAAGCCAACTGCGCGGATCAATGGGTGCTGAACCAGCCGTTCGCCGACTTCACGTGCGTCACCCTGAACCAACGAGAAGACACCCGGGTGGACCCCGCAAGCCTTGACGGCGGCGTCGATGGCCTGTGCGACGATCTCGCCAGTGCCCGGATGTGCCGGGTGCCCCTTGACGACAACCGGGCATCCGGCGGCCAGCGCCGCGGCGGTGTCACCGCCCGCAACCGAAAACGCCAGCGGGAAATTGGAGGCCCCGAATACGGCAACCGGACCCAGAGGGCGCTGTATCATCCACAGGTCCGGGCGCGGCAGGGGCGCGCGGTCGGGCATAGCTGGGTCATGGCGCATGTCCAGATAGTCACCCTGAAGGATGTAATCGGCGAACAGGCGCAACTGTCCCACTGTCCGCCCGCGCTCTCCTTGCAGGCGGGCTGCGGGAAGGCCGGTTTCCTGGCTGCCAATTTCGGTGATTGCATCCCCCCGGGCATCGATTTCGTCGGCGACCCGGCGTAACAGCTCTGCCCGTTCGGCGCGCGAGGACCAGCCGTAGGTTGCAAACGCCTCTTCGGCGGCGTCGACGGCGGCGTCGACGTGAGATGCCGTTCCCGCCGCAAAGTCATGGGCGGGGCCTTCTGCAGGCTGCGAAGCAAAGACAGTGTCCGCGCCAATCCATTCGCCAGCGATCAGGTGTTTTCCGGTGAGCATATTGTGGTTCTTTCTTACAGCAGGCCGCGCCGGGCCAGGTTTCGCATCAGATGGGACGCCCCGAAACGCCATTCGGGGCACTCAGTCGCCAGACGCACTGTGTTGGTCAGTGTGCCCAGCTTTTCACTGGCGATGGTTACAACGTCTCCCAGCTTGTGTGTAAACCCTCCTCCGGGTGTTTCCCGATCCTGCGTCGGGGCGAACAGGGTCCCGAGGAACAGCATCAGGCCGTCCGGATACTGGTGATGCCGCCCGATCGTCTGGCAAACAAGATCTGCAGGATCGCGGCTGATCTGGGACATGGAGGAGCTTCCGTTCAGGTTGAAACCGTCCGGACCGTTTACAGTCAGTGTCAGTTCGGCCTGTCGCACATCGTCCAGCGAATAATGGTCATCGAACAGCCGGATCAGCGGACCGATCGCGCAGGACGCATTGTTGTCCTTGGCCTTGCTCAGCAACAAGGCCGAGCGCCCCTCGACGTCGCGCAGATTGACGTCATTGCCCAATGTCGCACCCATGATCACGCCTTGCGAATTCACGGCAAGCACGATTTCGGGTTCTGGGTTGTTCCATTCCGAAACCGGGTGCAGGCCAATCTCGGCTCCGTACCCCACCGACGACAGGACCTGTGCCTTGGAAAAGATCTCGGCGTCGGGTCCGATGCCCACCTCAAGGTACTGGCTCCACAAACCTTCTTCGATCAGGGCTTGTTTTGCCTTTGCAGCTGCGTCCGATCCGGGGACGATATCGCCTAGTTTCTTGCCGATGCGGACACCGATCCGGTTGCGAATGCTGTCGGCACGGGCCGGGTCGCCACCGGCCTTTTCTTCGATCACGCGTTCGACCATTGAGCCGGCAAAGGTGACGCCGCAGGCTTTGACGGCCTGCAGATCACAAGGGGCAAGCCAGGCAAATGTATCGCGGTCAGGGTCCAGCACCTCACCGTCGGCAGTGCGGACATATTCCGCCGCATCTTCGCGTTCGAGGACATCCCGGACCGTCGGCGCGGTTCTTGATGTGATGTCCATCAGGCTTTCGCCGCGCAAGGTGACAACGCACGGTCCAATGCCGGCCCGTTCGACACGACCCAGCCACACTCCGTCGCGGTCAAATTCAGACAGGTTCATTTCAATCCCTCAGGCTGTAGGCGCGCAGCGCATTGCCGCCCAGAATTGCCGAACGTTCTTCAGGGGTCAGACCCGAAAGCAGTATGTCGGTAACCTCGACCCAACGTTCATAGCTGCTGGCAAGAGTGCAAACCGGCCAGTCGCTGCCCCAGATCAGGCGTTCGGGTCCGAACACGTTCAGCAGATGATCCACGACAGGGCGCAGGTCGCCGATGTCCCAGTCGGGCTGCGCTTCGGTCACAAGTCCGGACAGCTTGCAAAACGCATGGCTGTTGCTGGCGATTGCGGTAATGTCATCGGCCCAGTCAGATAGCTGACCGTCCCGGATTGCCGGTTTTGATGCGTGATCCACAATAACCCGCATCTGCGGGTATCTGGCCAGCAAACGGCGCAACGGCCCAAGATGCTTGGGCAAGGTCAGCGCATCAAAGGTCAGTTCGTGAGCGATGAGCGCCGCAAAGGCCGGGTGCAGAGATTCTCGCAGCATCCATTCAGGATCTTCGATGTCCTGAATCATCGGGCGCAAACCGACGAGGATTAGGTTCTCTGCCAGCGCTGCGATCTGCTGCGAGGCGTCTGGTGCTTCGAAGTCAACCCAGCCCACGACGCCTTTGACAAAGGAAGTTTTGTCCGCCAACGACAACATGAACTCAGTTTCGGCAACTGTCGGGGCAGCCTGAACCAGAACAGTGCCATCGATTCCGGCTCGCTCAATCAGGGGCAGCAGATCGGCGGGCAGAAAATCCCTGTAGATCGGCCCGATCTCGGCTGTCAGCCAGCCGTAATCACCCCGATCCAGAGACCAGAAATGCTGATGAGCATCAATTCTCATCCAATCACGCCTTTTTTCAGGATGATGTTGCCATAAAGCCTGCGTTCGCCGGTCTGGACGATGGCGAAAGCTTGGGATGCGCGTTCATAGAATGCAAAGCGCTCAAGGCTTTGTATTTCGACAGGGTTGTCGGCTGTCTGGTGAATGATGGATTGAAAGTCGGCCACCGCCTCGGGGATCGACTCGGGGTTTCCCACCACCTGCATGGTCAGGGCGGGGTCAGGGACAAAATTATCCAGCGGCATGACCGAGAGAACGGCCCGAAGTATATCACTGGCCGAGGATCCATCCGCCCGCAAGCATTCGGGACCTGTGCTGGAGCCGGGAAAATTGGCGTCAGCGATAACGATGTCATCCCCGTGCCCCATGGATCGCAAGGCGTGCAAAAGGTCAGGGGAAAGCAGGGGATCGATGTTACGCAGCATGGGCCGTCTCCGATGGCAGGGGGGCATCCGCGCGGATCAGGCCTTCGGATTTCAGATCCGACCACAGCGAAGCGGGAATATTGCGCTCCAGCAAGGCGACATTCGCATTCACCTCGGCCGCACTGACCGCCCCGGGTACAACGGTTTTGACACATGGATGCCCAAGAACGAACTGCAGGGCGGCCGCAATCAACGGGGTGCCATGAGCGTCACACACGGCCTCGATTTTGCGCACTTTGTCCATGATGTCCGGTGGCGCATCCGCGTAATTGTACTTTGCTCCGGGAACCGCGCCAGTCGCCAGAATGCCAGAATTATAGGGGCCGCCCAGAATGATGCCGACATCGCGCTTTTCGCAGAGCGGCAGAAAGCTGTCCAGCGCCTCCTGTTCAAGCAGCGTGTATCGCCCAGCCAGAAGGAAGCCGTCGAAATCCCCCAGACCCAGCAATTTCTCGCACACCTGCCATTCATTGACCCCGGCGCCGATCGCGGCGATTTCGCCCGCCTCACGCAATTCAGCCAGTGCGCGGTAGCCGCCGCCGTCAAAAAGCTCTCGGACCTTCGCGTCGGATGCTTCCTGACTGCCTTGGCTGAACACGCAAACATCATGCACCAGAAGAATGTCGGCATTGGCGACACCGATCCGTTCGCGGCTGGCTTCGTAGGATCGCATGACACCGTCATAGGTGTAGTCGAATACGATGCGTTTCCGGGGAACATCCACGAAAGCTTCGGGTGTGACCTCGTGCGGTTCGCAGTCCACAAGAAGGCGCCCGATCTTTGTGGAAAGCTGAATGTTGTCACGTCCAAAGACCGGGATGGCCTCTCCGAAACGCTGTTCAGACCGGCCCAGCCCGTATTGCGGGGCGGTGTCAAAGAAGCGGATCCCGGCATCGAAAGCCGCATGCAACGCGGCCTGTGCGTTGGCATCGGACACCTTGCGATAGAGGTTTCCCAATGGTGCGCCCCCGAAACCCATGCGGGTCAAAGGAACAGGGCGTGAAGTTCGGTTGTTGAGTAGTTCGGTCTGAGAAACGGTCATCCTGCGTCTCGTTCTGGGTGGGAGCTGATGTTGAACAGGTGCGGCTTTTCGCGTTCCAGAACCTCGATGCGCGGCATCAGCTGTCCCAGGTGATGGCGCATCGCCTCCTGTGCGGCTTGTTCGTTGCGGTCCTGGACCGCGTCGAATATCGCGCGGTGTTCCTGCAGCGTTTCCGCAACGCGGCCTGGGGTAGGCAACAGCAGCATGCGTGCACGGCTGACCTGCAGCGAAACCGTTTGCGCCACATCCGGCAGCCGGACAAAGCCGGTAAAGGCCATCAGCAGGGCGTGAAATTCCTCGTCGGCTTGGTAGAACCCGGGGATGTCCTCATCCTCGATCAGCAGTTCTTGCAGCCGCATGTTGCGACTCAGGCGCTTGCGCTGGTCTTCGGAAAAATCACGGGCGACCTTGGCGACGGTAGCCAGTTCAAGGGCTTCGCGCAGAAAGACGCCCTCGCGGATTTCCGACATCGAGAAATAGGATACACGCGTCCCCGATTGCGGAACCACATCCACCAGCCCTTCGGCCGCCAGCCGGGCAATCGCCTCGGCCACGGGCGCACGAGAGACACCAAGCCGTTCACAGATCGGTGCTTTCTTCAGATTTGCGCCCGGCAGGAAATCCAGGGACAGGATGGCCTGCTTGATCGCAAGATAAACACGGTGCGCCAGCGAGCCTTCTGTCACGGCAATTTCAGGCAGCAAGGTTGCGTCGATGTCTTGAGGTCGGTTCATGATTTTTGATCTAGCATACTAACATGTTAGTTGACAAGTGCGGGTTCTCTCATTAGCAATTTGTGCAGGCAAGTGGGAAAACAATGCAAGCACAGCAGAAAAACAAGGGCCTTCAGCGCAAGGCGCAGGACACCGTCAGGCTGAACCCGGATGACAATGTGGTCATTGCGCTGCGGGATCTTTCGGCTGGCGACTGCCCGACAGGCGTGCCTGCGCCTTTGCCGGGTTCGATCGGGCGTGGCCACAAGATTGCCGCGGTGCATATCCCCGAAGGGACGAATGTGATCCGGTATGGCCAGATCATCGGGCAGGCCAAGTCAGATATTGCGCCCGGCGCGCATGTCCATGTCCACAACCTTGGAATGGGAGAGCATCAGCAGGACTATGCGCATGCGTCTGCCTGCGTGCCATTGCCCGAAATACATCACACCCGGACCTTTCAGGGGTTTCACCGGGCGGACGGCAAAGTGGGCACGCGGAATTACATTGGCATTTTGACCACCGTGAACTGTTCCGGCTCGGTCGCGCGTTTCATTTCCGAGGCGGCCGAGAAATCGGGCCTTCTAGATGCTTACCCCAACGTCGACGGCATTGTGCCGATTGTTCATGGCACCGGTTGCGGAATGTCCGGCAAGAACGAAGGCTATGCCGCCCTGTTCCGCACATTGGCAGGCTATTCGCAGCACCCGAATTTTGGTGGCATTCTTCTGATTGGTCTGGGTTGCGAAGTCATGCAGGTGTCCGATCTTGTCGGGGGGCGCCCGATCCGTCCCGATGGCGCGCTGCGCTACATGACGATCCAGAACGAGGGCGGCACGCGCCGAACCATCGAGCGGGGGCTGGAAGAGCTGCGCGGAATTGCCGAACTGGCCAATCAGGCCACCCGGCAACCCGCGCCCGTCAGTGCAATCACCGTTGGAATGCAATGCGGCGGTTCAGACGGGTATTCCGGCATCACGGCAAACCCGGCGCTTGGCTACGCCTCGGACCTGCTGGTTCGGCACGGTGGCACGACCATTCTGTCGGAGACGTCCGAAATCTACGGTGCGGAACATCTTTTGACCCGTCGTGCCGAAACCGTCGAGGTTGGAGAAAAGCTGATCGACCGCATCCGCTGGTGGGAGGACTACACCGAACGAAACGGCGGCGAGATGGACAACAACCCCAGCCCCGGCAACAAGCGCGGCGGGCTGACGACGATTCTGGAAAAATCGCTGGGTGCGGTCGCCAAGGGCGGTACGGCGCCTCTGCGCGATGTGTACGAGTTTGGCCAGATCGTGGACAAACACGGGTTTGTTTTCATGGACAGTCCGGGGTTTGATCCCTGCTCGGTCACGGGTCAGGTGGCGTCAGGGTCGAACCTGATTGTGTTCACCACCGGGCGTGGCTCGGTTTCCGGCTATCAGCCGACACCCTGCATCAAGCTGGCCACCAATTCCGAAATGTATGCCCGGATGTCCGATGACATGGACCTGAACTGCGGCGACATCGTCACCGAGGGCGTCAGCATCGAAGCCAAGGGCGAGGAACTATTCGAGATTCTGATCCGCGTCGCATCGGGCGAACAGACGAAAAGCGAGCAGCTTGGCTTCGGAGGGGTCGAGTTTGTTCCGTGGCAGATCGGAGCGGTGATGTGAACCGGATGCGACACGGGGGCTGAGGGATAAATGGGAGGAGAAATGACGAAACTGGTCGAAATGACGGGGATTGAAAAACACTTCCCCGGCGTGCACGCGCTGAAATCCGTGCAGTTCGATCTGGTGCCCGGCGAAGTTCACGCGCTGATGGGCGAGAACGGCGCCGGGAAAAGCACGCTGATGAAAATCCTTTCAGGCATTTATCCGCGCGATGGTGGGTCGTTGTCGGTCGAAGGCCGGGTCGTCAGCCCACAATCCCCGCGTCAGGCGCAGGATCTGGGGATCGGCATTATTCATCAGGAGCTGAGCCTGATGAACGACCTGACCGTGGCGCAGAACATCTTTATCGGTCGCGAGCCGCGCAAAAGCTTTGGTCGACTAGACGATGTGGCGCTGAATGCACAGACAGCCGACATCTTTGCTTCGATGAACCTGGGGCTCGACCCAAGGGCGCTGGTCGGCGGCCTGACCATCGCCAAGCAACAGATGGTCGAGATCGCCAAGGCTCTGTCCTACCGATCGAAAGTGCTGATCATGGATGAACCAACGGCGGCGTTGAACGATGCAGAGATTGCCGAACTCTTTGTAATCATTCGGCGCCTCAAGGCCGAAGGCGTGGGCATCGTCTATATCAGCCACAAAATGGACGAACTGAAACAGATCGCCGACAGGGTAACGGTGATGCGTGACGGCGAATATGTCGGTACGGTCGGTGCCGCCGAAACCCCGATCAGCCAGATCATCGCGATGATGGTGGGTCGCGAGGTCAAGGAAGAACCGCTGGAAGTACCCGATCTGGCCGGGGCCGAAGTTTCGCTTGAGATCAGCAACCTGTCACGGGGCGTCGAAATTCAGGATGTCAACTTCTCGGCCCAGAAGGGTGAGATTCTGGGATTTGCGGGTCTCATGGGGGCGGGCCGGACCGAGGTGGCGCGGGCCATATTTGGAGCGGACCCGAAAGACAGTGGTGAAATCCGGGTACACGGACAATCCGTCTCGATCAGATCCCCCAGGGATGCGGTGCGGGCCGGGATCGGATACCTTTCCGAGGATCGCAAGCACTTCGGCCTCGCCACCGGCATGAACGTACGGGACAATATCGCGCTGGCTTCGATGGATCTTTTCACCGGTACAGGCGGCGTTCTGAACGACGGCGAAATCGGCACCGCCGCCAAAAGCTACATCAATCAACTGGGCATCCGGACGCCATCCGATGTGCAGGAAGTGCGGCTGTTGTCAGGGGGCAACCAGCAAAAGGTTGTCATTGCCAAATGGTTGCTGCGGGATTGCGACATTCTGATCTTTGACGAGCCGACGCGCGGCATCGATGTCGGCGCAAAATCGGAAATCTACAAGCTGCTGGAAGAGCTGGCAGAACAAGGCAAAACCATCATTGTGATCTCATCAGAACTGCCCGAGATCATGCGGCTGAGCCATCGTATCGCCGTGATGTGCGAGGGCCGGCTGACCGGCATCCTGCCCGGCGGAAAAGACACCACTCAGGAAGACATCATGCATCTGGCCACCCAACGCAAGGCGGCGATGCAGGTTACAGGGACAGTGCAATGACCACAGCAACGGATCTCGACAAGAAAAAGCCACTTGCAGGCCTGTCGGAAAGCGGCGCGTACCAGAAGCTGCTGGCCTTCGCCAGCCTGATCGCCCTGCTGATCGGTTTCTCGATCGCATCGCCTAACTTCATGCAGACCTCGAACATGATTGCCATTCTGCAGGCAACGTCGGTCAACGGAGTGTTGGCGGTGGCAGCGACATTGGTGATCATTACCGGCGGTATTGACCTGTCGGTGGGCACGCTGATGACATTTTGCGCGGTCATCGCCGGTGTGGTTCTGACTTATCTGGGCATGCCTTTGCTGCTGGGTGTGGCGGCGGCCATCGCGGCTGGCGCGTTCTGCGGGCTGTGCTCGGGCACATTCGTGGCGAAGATGAAAATCCCGCCCTTCATCGCCACGCTGGGTATGATGCTGATCCTGAAGGGTCTGTCACTGGTGATTTCCGGCACACGGCCGATCTATTTCAATGACACGCCGGGTTTCGACCAGATCTCGCGCGGGTCGCTGATCGGAGAGGTCATTCCGGCGCTGCCGATCCCCAACGGCGTTCTGATCCTGTTTCTGGTAGCCATCGCCGCCTCGTACATCTTGGGGCGCACCGTTCTGGGCCGCTATACTTTCGCGCTGGGCTCGAACGAAGAGGCGGTGCGCCTGTCCGGTGTAAACACCGACATGTGGAAGATGCGCATCTATGCGCTGGCCGGCGCGATCTGCGGCATTGCGGGAATCCTGATCGCCTCGCGGCTGAATTCGGCGCAACCGGCATTGGGTCTTGGGTACGAGCTGGAGGCGATTGCAGCCGTGGTGATCGGCGGTACATCCCTGTCCGGCGGGCGCGGCACTATCCTGGGCACACTGATCGGCGCGCTGATCATGGCGGTTCTGACCAATGGTCTGCGGGTGCTGTCGGTCGCTCAGGAATGGCAGACCGTCGTGACCGGAGCAATCATCATCCTTGCCGTCTATGCCGACATGGCCCGGCGCAAGAAAGCCGGCTGATCATTTCAGAAAACGAAAAAAACGACCAACTGGAGGAGAAAATCATGTTTACACGTCGTTTCATTCTGGGGGCGCTCAGTGCTGCCAGCCTTTCCGTTCCGGCCTCGATGGCCGTGGCCGAGGAGGTCTATATACCGCTGGTGTCCAAAGGGTTCCAGCACCAGTTCTGGCAGGCCGTGAAGGCCGGTGCCGAGCAGGCGGCGAACGAATACAATGTCACCATCACGTTCGAAGGGCCTGACAACGAAACCATGGTGGATCGCCAGATCGATATGCTGGCCGCCGCGCTGGCGAACAACCCCAAGGCCATCGGCTTTGCCGCGCTGGACAGCCAGGCGGCGATCCCGCTGCTTAAACAAGCCAATGACAAGGGCATTCCGATCATAGCGTTCGACAGCGGGGTAGACAGTGACATTCCGGTGTCCACTGCGACCACAGACAATCTGGCTGCTGCGGGTCTGGCTGCTGACAAGATGGCTGAAATGCTGGGTGGCAAAGGAAAGGTTGCCGTCGTGGCCCATGACCAGACCAGCCGCACGGGCATCGATCGTCGCGATGGGTTCGTCAATCGCATTGCCGAGAAGTATCCCGATATCGAGGTCGTAACCGTTCAGTACGGGCAGGGCGACCATCTGAAATCCACCGAGGTGACAAAGGCGATCCTGACAGCCAATCCAGATCTGAACGGTATTTTCGGAACCAACGAAGGATCGGCGATTGGCGTTGTGAACGGTGTGCAGGAACTGGGCACCGAAGGTCTAGTCATTATTGGCTATGACAGCGGCAAGGCCCAGAAGGACGCGATCAAGAGCGGCCTGATGGCAGGGGCCATTACCCAGAACCCCGTCGGTATCGGATACGAAACGGTAAAGGCGGCGGTGGCCGCATCAAAGGGTGAAAGTGTACCAGCCCTGATTGATACCGGGTTCTACTACTATGACGCATCCAATATGGAAGATCCGGCAATCGCCGCCGTATTGTACGACTAAGTCTAAACGCCCCAAAAAAAGCCCGCCGTTCGGTGGGCTTTTTACTTCGATGGCAACACACCGAATAGACACCAAGGCTCAGAAGGATCTGCGCATCGAGTGATCCCAGCGCGGTGTGTTTCAATATTGAGTTTGATGTGTATTGTTTCGGCTACGTGCTATCGGGGTCAGCAGGTCTCCGGCGAAAAAGTTGGCTGACATTTACTGCAACAAAAGGATACCGGGCGTGGGTGCGATTGATTGATTGCCTGAAGACCTGTCTCGACGCCACCCGGATACGGTCGCCAAGCTGCCGTGGCTCAGTCCAGAAACAGATAGTCCAACTGCATGACCGACCGGGCCTTTTCCGGAGAAATCCTCAGAAACGCGGCGATCGCCGCTTCGTTTTCTTCGCGTTCGGCGGATTCGCGAAGGCGAAAATGGCCCTCAAGCCCTGCTCCGCGGATCAGTTCGGATTCGTAAGCCAATGAGTTTCTGAGCGCGGGCAACAGGTGGGCGACCCGCTGCGTCGGCGTGTTTTCCCCGGCCAGTCCGACACGGCGTGCGTGGCCGATCAGGTACTCATCCGAGTAATCGCATTCGATCTCCAGAACATGCGTCCGGGCCTGATCCGCACAAAAATCCTGAATGATCTCAAGGTTTGCCGGGTCCACGCACAGGACCAGCCTGTCAGTTTCAAAGCATTCGAAAAGCATGCGCACAACGGCGCGCCGATGACGTCCCCGTTTGACCAGGGTGGTTTCAATGCCTCCCAGGTCCGGCAAAGGCGAATCCTGTTCGTTGAACAGGTATTCAACGCAGGGAATGTCTGTTTCCGACATGATCTGATCGACCAGTCTTTTGGCGACGTGCCATTTCTTGCAGGCGATCAGGTAGATTTCGCGTCCGGGATCCAGCGTGTTTCCAGCTTCCCAAAACCGCGGGGCATAACGCCGGCCAACGCGCCCGCGCCCGGCCAGAAAGTCATAGAGGCTGCGCCCTTCATTCGAAATCTGGAAGTCAATGCCGTCGCTGGCATAGAGCCTGCCCAGTCTTTCCTTGAGCTCAAGCGCTTCGGGGCTGATCTTGCGGGCGAACAGATAGTCCTGACCAAGCAGCATGTCATAATGATCGTTATAGAACGTCACCGGCATGCCGTAATCCGAGAACATCAGAAAAGTCAGCGTCCGGTTTTCGATTTCCTGTCTTGGGATCAGATGGCGAACAAGCGTTTGGAAAAAGGTCTCGTCGGGAATCCAGGTTGTCGCGAAGAACCGGACGACGTCGCGTCGCTGGCGCAAGAAATCCAGGATCTTTTCCACGGTCTGGCGTCGCAGGCACCACCATTGGCTGCCGATCATGACCTGCAGGTCTTGCGGTATTTCACGGGTCAGGCCCATACGTTTTTGTATTTCGTATGACGCATAGAACCGCCCGCTTTGCGTACGTTCATTGAAATAGTGTCGATAGATCAGCCGGTCCTCCTTCATGCCGGTCTTGATCCAGTTGCTTTCGAAAAAGTCGTGGCTTTCGATGAAATCCAAATCGTTGCGGTTCAGGAAATCGTGAACGTATTCGGCTGTCTTGATCGCCATGCAGTCGCCTGACAGCATGTAGAAATGCGTTGCGCGCGGAAAGCTTTCGACCGCTGCCGAAAGCGCGTGGAGCGTTGCCTGAACCAGCGACCAGGCACCCCAGCCGCATTTGATCCGTTTGACCGTAAATGCGACGTTCGGGTTGTCCTTCAGGGCCGTTTGTATTCTGGCGTAATCTTCAGCCTTTGCACGCGCATCGAAATGGATCGCCATGCAGTCACCGGCCGCAGTCAGTTGCCGGGCCTGCGCGATGATGGCGTCGGGGTCTTTGTGGCACAGCAAAATATAGGCAATCTTTGCCATCTGAGTTACGCGATTTCCGTTTCTGCCTGTTCGCAACCGTGATACTGAGGATGAGCGATTGAATAAACAGAATTTTTTTGCTTCTTTGGGGTCCAAAGCCGACGCGTCAATCTGAGACCCGATCGGATAAGGAGGCACAGCAGATGGGTTTTCCCGGCACCTGGATGACCGAAAGCGAAAGCATGGTTTACCGTGTTGTGCCCAAATGTGCCTGCTCGACCATCGGGCAGATAATGTATTATTCCGATCATGGCAGGTTCTTTGATGGCGACATACATGATGCCAAAGATGGCATGCATAAATGGGCTTTTGGCCCAAGTCAGGACCCGATTTCAAGCAATGTCCGCTCGCACGCATCTTATTCCTTTACCTGCGTGCGCAACCCGTACACCCGCGTTCTGAGTTCGTTTTTCGACAAGATCTGCGGCATTCAGCGCAATGGGAAACGGTATCGCGGCAACCTTGTGCCGACGCTGGTTTACAATTACGGCATCGAGGTTGGCGGCGACGACGGCAAGGGCGAGTTCGACCAGATCGCCAGCTTTCGCCGGTTCCTACTTTTTGCGCGTGATACAATTCGCTGGCGGCGTCCGATGGATCCGGACATTCACTGGTCGGCGATGTCCGGGCATGTCTCGACCTTCGTCGTGAATGGCGGGCGGTATGACCGGATTTTCTGGACCGAACGTTTCAACGACGGGATGCAGGATGTTCTGGATCACATCCAGACCCCTCACGCCATAGCATTGTCCGATATTCCGCGGTTTAACGAATCCGAAGGGCACGGGCCCAAGCGCGCGCATCCGGTCGAGGCCTATTTCGACGACCTGTCGATGCATCTGGTCTATGAGATCTACAAGCAGGATTTCGATCTGTTCAAATACGATTTCGAAAACCCGGCAAACAAGATGCCGATCGGTGAAATCGATCTGGACGAGGTTCACACCAAACTTGGTGATTGACCAAACCGCAAGTGCTCCCGCCCATCGTAAGTGCTTCTTGCGAAACACCTCCTTTGGTTGGGCCCGGCGCCGCGCAATGCGCGACGCCGGGCCCAAGTCCGAACGTGGCATCGGCAACGCCGATGATGCGATAGGGCGCGGGAGCTTTTGTTAAGTAGGCAGACCCGCCGGTTCTTCGTGAAAAGAACCGGCCCGTTTCGGGGTCAAACCTGGCGAACGGCCCCTTTGGCTGCACTGGTAGTCAGCTTTGCGTAGGCTTTCAGCGCGGTTGAAACTTTGCGCTTGCGCGGCTGCGTGGGCACCCAGCCTTTCTCGTCCTGTTCCTCGCGACGGGCGGCAAGTTCTTCATCCGACACGGCCAGATGTATGGAGCGGTTTGGAATATCGATCTCGATTGTATCGCCGTTCTGCACCAGGCCGATCTCGCCGCCCTCGGCGGCTTCAGGCGAGACGTGACCGATGGACAACCCCGACGTGCCGCCCGAGAAGCGCCCGTCTGTCAACAGGGCGCAGGCTTTACCCAGACCCTTGGATTTCAGATACGAAGTCGGGTAGAGCATTTCCTGCATCCCCGGTCCGCCGCGCGGACCTTCGTAGCGGATGACCACCACGTCACCTTCCTTGACCTTGCCGGTGAGGATATCGTTTACCGCCTGATCCTGGCTTTCGCAGACATAGGCCGACCCGGTGAACTTCAGGATGTTTGCATCCACCCCGGCAGTTTTCACGATGCAGCCGTCGCGCGCGATGTTTCCGAACAGAACCGCCAGACCGCCGTCCTGGCTGAACGCATGTTCTTTCGAGCGGATCACACCACCTTCGCGGTCGGTGTCCAGTTCCTTGTAACGGTTCGACTGGCTGAATGCCTGGGTGGTGCGCACGCCACCGGGGGCAGCCTTGAACAGCTCCTGCGCCTTGGGGTTGTTGGCGATCTTGATGTCCCAATTGGCAATCGCTTCGCCCATCGTGGCGGAATGGACCGTGCTGCATTCTTCGTGCAACAGGCCTGCACGGCCCAACTCGCCCAGGATCGAGAAGATGCCACCAGCGCGGTGAACGTCTTCCATATGCACATTCTCGGTGTTGGGCGCGACCTTGCACAAACACGGTACCTTGCGGCTGAGGCGATCCATGTCGGACATGGTGAAATGAACCTCGCCCTCATGCGCGATGGCCAGCAGGTGCAGAACGGTGTTGGTGGACCCGCCCATGGCGATATCAAGGCTCATGGCGTTTTCAAACGCGTCGAACGTGGCGATTTCGCGGGGAAGGAAGCCTTTTTCGTCCAGATCATAGTGCCGCTTGGTGATCTCGACGATGCGGCGGCCGGCTTCCAGGAACAGATCCTTGCGATCCGCATGGGTCGCCAGGGTCGAGCCATTGCCCGGCAGCGCCAGACCCAGCGCCTCGGCCAGGCAATTCATCGAGTTCGCGGTGAACATGCCCGAACACGACCCGCAGGTCGGGCAGGCGTTTTCCTCGATGTGCTGTACCTGTTCGTCGGTGTACTTGTCGTCTGCGGCGGCAACCATCGCGTCCACGAGGTCGATTTTCTTGACGTCCAGATCGGCGATGTCGATCTTGCCGGCCTCCATCGGTCCACCTGAGACAAAGATCGCCGGGATGTTCAGGCGCATCGCAGCCATCAGCATGCCGGGGGTGATCTTGTCGCAGTTCGAGATGCAGACCATCGCATCTGCACAATGGGCGTTAACCATGTATTCAACCGAATCCGCGATCACCTCGCGCGAGGGCAGCGAATAGAGCATGCCGTCATGGCCCATGGCGATGCCGTCATCTACCGCGATGGTGTTGAACTCTTTCGCAACACCGCCTGCGGCCTCGACCTCGCGCGCAACCAACTGGCCCAGATCCTTCAGGTGCACATGCCCGGGCACGAATTGGGTGAACGAATTGACGATGGCGATGATCGGTTTGCCAAAATCGTCATCCTCCATACCAGTGGCGCGCCACAAGCCGCGTGCGCCCGCCATGTTGCGGCCATGAGTGGAGGTTCTGGATCGGTACAATGGCATGATGCTGTTTCCCTGTTGCCTCGGGTTGCATAGATCGGGTTTCGTGCGTTATAGCGCACGTATCACATGTGCGCTATAACGCACAAGAGGATTCGCGGGACGCTGACATGAGCTCTGACGATATTACACTGAAGCTGAGGGATGTGCGCGCAGCATCCGGCCTCAGCCTGTCCAAAGTGGCCGAAATGACAGGCGTCAGCAAAGCAATGTTGGGTCAGATCGAACGCGGAGAATCCAGCCCGACGATCGCTACGCTCTGGAAAATCGCCAAAGGGTTTCAAGTGCCGCTGAGTGCTCTTATCGACACGGCGATCGGCGATCCATCCGTCTTTCAGACGGTCACGTTTCCCGGCAGTATAGAGGTCAAGATCGTGTTCCCTTTCGATCCCGCATTGGGGGCGGAGACATTCCACGTCAATCTGAACCCGAACCAGAGCCACGAATCGCCTGCACATGCGGTTGGTGTTACCGAGGAAGTCTTTGTTCTGGGCGGAACACTTGAAATTCTGCGTGGTGAGGAATGGGTGCCCTTACATGCCGGACAGGGATTGCGCTTTGCAGCCGACGTGCCTCATGGGTATCGCGCGGGCGCGCAGGGCGCTGCGTTTTTGAATATGCACCATTACGGACAACTCTCTGACAATTCTGAAAACGGCAAGGCTCATTGATGACCGATGTTCTGAACACCCTCACGATCGTGGATGCAATCGGTTCGTTTGGTGCCTTGATCGTGGTCGCCGCGTATTTCGCAACGCAAATGCGAATGATGAATTCCGACGATCTGGCCTTTCCGGTGATTAACCTTCTGGGCTCGGTGCTGATCGTCTATTCTCTGGTGCACAATTTCAATCTGGCTTCGATGCTGATCGAAGGGTTCTGGATTTTGATCAGTTTCATCGGAATTATTCAGCATTTTCGCCTGCGCAGCGCGGCAGAATAGCCCTATCCAGCCTTGAACCCCTATGCTGCCGGGTATAGGGAAAAATCAAGCTCGCTCAGGGGAGGCATTGATGCAGGACGATCCGAAAACCCTCGTATCTACCGAATGGCTGGCCGCACATATCAAGGACCCGGATCTGCGGATTCTGGACGGGTCGTGGTATTTGCCTTCGCAAAACCGCGATGCTAGGGCTGAATATGACGCGGGTCACATTCCCGGGGCGCGGTTCTTCGATATCGACGAGATTTCAGACAACCGTTCGGACCTGCCGCACATGGCCCCTCCGGTTGAGAAATTCATGTCGCGCCTGCGGGCGATGGGCGTGGGTGATGGTCATCAGGTCGTCGTCTACGACGGGGCCGGTCTGATGTCGGCAGCCCGCGTCTGGTGGCTGTTTCGGCTTATGGGTCAGGAAAACATCGCCATTCTGGATGGGGGATTGCCGAAATGGAACGCGGAAGGGCGCGAGCTCGAGGATCTGCCGCCCGTTATCCGCGACCGCCACATGACAGTCCGGGTGCAGAACCATCTGGTTCGGGACGTCACGCAAGTGTCTGCGGCAGCTAAACTGGCAGATCACGAGATCATTGATGCCCGTTCTGCCGCCCGTTTCGCCGGAACTGAGGTCGAGCCGCGGGAAGGTCTGCGTTCCGGTCATATTCCGGGGTCGCGCAATGTCCCGTTTGGCCAGTTGTTGAACGCCAATGGCACAATGAAATCACCTGAGGATTGCCGTGCCGTTTTCGAGGCCGCCGGCGTTAATCTGTCGAAACCGGCGATCACGTCCTGCGGATCTGGCGTTACCGCTGCAATCCTCAGCCTTGCGCTTGAACGCATGGGCAAGAAAGATCACTCGCTTTATGACGGCTCCTGGGCTGAATGGGGCGCCTTCCCGACCCTGCCCGTCGCAACCGGAGAGAACTGATGTTCGAATTCCTCAAGCCGCAGCCTGCGGATAAAATCCTGATGCTGATGCAGATGTACCGCGAGGACCCGCGTGATCAGAAGATTGATCTGGGCGTGGGCGTTTACAAAAATGCCGAGGGTGTGACGCCGGTGATGCGCTCGGTCAAGGCCGCCGAGCAGCGCATACTGGAAGAGCAGGAATCCAAAGCCTATACAGGGCTGGCCGGCGATCCGGCCTTTGCAGATGTGATGATCGGCCTGATCTTGGGAACGTCTGTACCGCGCGGTAACATTGCGGCCGTTGCGACCCCCGGTGGGACCGGTGCCTGCCGACAGGCGTTCGAATTGATCCGCATGGCCAACCCGTCGGCGCGCGTCTTCGTGTCGAACCCGACATGGCCGAACCACCTGTCCATTCTGAATTATCTGGGCATGGAGACGGTTCAGTATCGCTATTTCGACGGCGATACCCGCGGCGTTGATTTCGACGGCATGATCGAGGATCTGAAAACCGCCAATGCGGGCGACGTTGTTTTGCTGCATGGCTGCTGCCACAACCCGACCGGTGCCAATCTGAACATGGTGCAGTGGCAGGACGTCGTAAACCTGATCAACGAGCGTGGTCTGGTGGCGATGATCGACATTGCCTACCAGGGGTTTGGCGACGGTCTGGAAGAAGACGCGCAGGCGGTCCGGTTGGTGGCGTCATCAGTCAAGGAATGCCTGATCGCGGCGTCCTGTTCCAAGAACTTCGGTGTCTATCGCGAGCGTACCGGCCTGTTGATGGCCGTCAGCGCGGACGCGGGGCAGACCGCTTTGAATCAAGCCACTCTGGCCTTCCTGAATCGCCAGAACTATTCCTTCCCGCCTGATCACGGTGCGCGGGTTGTGACGACTATCCTGATGGACGAAGCGCTGCGTGCTGAATGGCAGACCGAACTGGAAGAAACCCGTTTGTCCATGCTGGGATTGCGCAAGCAACTGGCGGACGAGCTGCAACGCCTGAGCGGGTCGGACCGGTTCGGTTTCATCGCTCAGCACCGCGGCATGTTCTCGCGACTCGGCGCCTCGCCGGAACTGGTTGAAAAACTGCGGGTCGACCACGGTATCTACATGGTTGGTGATAGCCGTCTGAATATCGCCGGACTGAACGCAACAACCGTGCCGATTCTGGCCAAGGCGATTGTCGACGTTGGAGCTTGAGTTCGCTTGGTTTTAATAAAAAAACCCGGGCAGAACTGCCCGGGTTTTTTTGTTCCGTCTTGCAGCTTAGCCTTTGGAGAATTCCGGATAGGCTTCCATACCCAGTTCGCCCATGTCGAGCCCGTTGATCTCTTCTTCTTCGCCAACCCGCAGGCCGACCGTGGCCTTGAGAACCGAGAAGAGGACATAGCTGACCACGAAGACGAAGATGCCGATGGCGGCAAAGCCGATGATCTGGGTCACAAAGCTGGCGTCACTGTTGGTCCATGCCACGATGAACGTTCCCCAGAAGCCTGCGATCAGGTGAACCGGGATTGCGCCGACCACGTCGTCGATCTTCATGCGGTCCAGCATCGGGACGGTCAGGACGACGATGACGCCACCGATTGCGCCGATGATCAGCGCCTGGAACAGCGACGGGGCCAGCGGTTCGGCGGTGATCGACACCAGACCAGCCAGCGCGCCGTTCAGTACCATAGTTAGATCGACCTTGCCATACATCAGTTGCGTCAGGATCAGCGTGGCGACGGCACCCGCTGCAGCAGCCATATTGGTGTTGGCAAAGATACGGCTGATGTCGGCCATGTCTCCAATGGTGCCCATTGCCAGCTGCGAACCACCGTTGAAGCCGAACCAACCCAGCCAAAGGATGAACGTGCCCAAAGTGGCCAGCGCCAGGTTCGAACCGGGGATCGGAACCACTTTGCCGTCCTTGTTGTACTTGCCGATACGCGGGCCCAGCACGATGGCGCCTGCGAGCGCGGCAAAACCACCTGCGGCATGGACCAGAGTCGAGCCAGCGAAGTCACTGAAGCCCATCTCGGACAGCCAACCGCCGCCCCACTGCCAGGATGCTTCGATCGGGTAGATGATGCCGGTCAGCACGATCACAAAGGCGAAGAACGGCCACAGTTTGACACGTTCCGCCATGGTGCCCGAGACAATCGACGCAGTGGTGGCGCAGAACATCAGCTGGAAGAAGAAGTCCGAACCGACGGAGGCATAGGACAGGTCGGTTTCCACTCCGGCAAGACCGACGGGTTCTAGCGATGTGGGTGCGATTGCGCCCAGGAAACCAGGGATCATCCAGCCATCACCCGGATACATCAGGTTGAAGCCGACCAGCCAGTACATGATGGCGGCAAACGAAAACAGGCCCATGTTCTTGATCAGCTGCATCGCCACGTTCTTGGAGCGCACCAGACCGGCCTCGAGCATGGCAAAGCCAGCGGCCATCCAGAACACCAGGAACCCGCCAACCAGAAACAGCAGCGAGGTCAGGATGTATTGCGTGTGCTGCGCGGTCTCGCCAGCGGCGGCCTCTTGCGCAAGGCCCATCTGCGGCAGCACGACAAGCGCGGCAGCAGGGATGAGAGATTTCATCAGGTTCATGTGACTTCCTCGAATGACTATGAGTGGGGACGCCTTACAGCGCCTCTTCGTTGGTTTCCCCGGTCCGCACGCGCAGGGCCTGCTCGACATCGAGGACGAAAACCTTGCCATCGCCGATCTTGCCGGTTTTGGCTGTTTTGGTGATGGTTTCGACGATCTGGTCGGTCATCGTGGCGGGAACCACGATTTCCAGTTTGATCTTGGGCACGAAGTTCACCGCGTACTCGGCGCCGCGATAGATTTCCGTGTGGCCCGACTGCGAACCAAAGCCCTTGATCTCGGTTACCATCATGCCGCGCACGCCCGCTTCGGTCAGTGCCTCGCGCACCTCCTCAAGCTTGAACGGCTTGATTGTCGCAATGATCAGTTTCACGTCTTTTCCCCTCTGCTTCCCGGGCAGGCCGGTTTGTTTGCACCTGCAGAAAAAGAGCCTGAGCGGGCGTCATAGGAAACGGTCTGACAGCCCGGACGCGAGGGAAATCAGGGCAAAGTTGCACATTTTTTGCACAAAATTTCCGACATGTTTAAATTTTAAGCGAATCTGAGAGGGAAATTACCGGAATTTCACACCTCTACATGACCGCGTTGCCAAGGTAAGGTGACGCAAAAGCACAATCGGGCAGAGTTTGAGCATGACTGAGTCCAAGCGCCGAAAGCCGCCACTGGTCGCAGATAAAAGGTATCCGTCGAAGGGCCGCAAGCCCACGGCGACCAAGCGGGCTGCAAAACCCGCTGGCAAGAAATCAAACGCCCGCAAGACGGCGACGCGCAGGACTGGGCGAAAGAAAACGCGGCGCACCGGAAGTGGTGGCGGCGGCGTGTTCCGTCGCATGTTCCGGTGGGTTTTCCGCCTGCTCTGGGGGCTGACGTGGCGTGTCGGCGCAATCGTCGGTCTGTTGCTGATGTTGGCCGTCGGCGTGGTCTATTCTACGCTTCCGGATGTTGATGCGCTGCTGGACGGTCGTGCGCGTGGTTCGGTCACGCTGCTGGATCGCAACGGCAAAGTCTTTGCCTGGCGCGGTGATCAGTTTGGCGGGGTGATAACGGCCAGCACTGTCTCGCCCCATCTTAAAAACGCGGTTGTTGCGACCGAGGACAAGCGGTTCTATCGCCATTTCGGTGTCAGCCCACGGGGTGTGGCCAGCGCGGTTCGCATCAATCTGAGTGAAGGGCGCGGTCCCTTGTCGGGCCACGGTGGGTCGACCATCACGCAGCAGACGGCCAAACTGTTGTGTCTTGGTGTGCCTTATGTGCCAAGCGAATGGGAATCAGAGGCCGCATATGAAGCTGATTGCCGGCAGGGGTCACTCTGGCGCAAGGCCAAGGAAGCCATCTACGCGATGGCGATGGAGGTCAAATACTCCAAGGATGAGATTCTTACGATCTATCTGAACCGCGCTTTCCTTGGCGCCGGTGCGCGCGGGTTTGAGGCCGCAAGTCAGCGGTACTTCGGGATATCGGCGGCCGAGGTCAATCCGTCCCAGGCTGCGATGCTGGCCGGGTTGCTGGTCGCCCCGACGCGGTTTGCGCCCACCAACGATCTCCAACGCTCGCAGGACCGGGCACGGCTTGTGGTCGGGTTGATGGAGGCGCAGGGCTACCTGACAGCCTCTCAGGCATCTGCAGCGCGAAATAACCCGGCAGAGCTTTCCGAAGCCGCCGCCGCGCGGGCAGGTGGGTACTTCGCCGACTGGGTCATGGCCAGCGGGCCCGAGTTCTTTACGCGCAATACGACCGAGGACGTGGTAATCCGCACCACCCTGGATCAGCGCCTGCAGAAATCGGCTGAAGAGGCGCTGCAGTACATTTTTCAGGAAAAAGTGCGCGACGGGTCCAAGGCGCAAGCCGCGATCGTTGTGATGTCCGCCGATGGCGCCGTGCGCGCGATGGTCGGTGGCCGCAAGACCCGTGTATCGGGTGCGTTCAACCGGGCGACCCAGGCGCTGCGCCAGACCGGTTCCTCGTTCAAGCCCTTCGTTTATGCTACGGCGCTGGAACTGGGGTATTCCCCGTTGGATATCGTCGTGGACGAGCCCTACTGCATCGACATTCCCGGTTCTGGGCAATGGTGCCCCAAGAACTATACCAAGAAGTATTATGGCCGGGTCACGCTGGCGGATGCGCTTAAGAACTCTCTGAATATACCAGCAGTAAAAGTCGCCGAGATTTCCGGGCTGGAAAACGTTCGCACGGTTGCCAGCGGTTTCGGTATCGCCAGCGATCTTGCGCAGGGCCCTGCACTGGCGCTGGGCGCGTCGGAAAGCACGCTGATCGAGATGACGGGAGCATATGCCGGCATCCTGAACGGTGGCTCGGCAGTTGAACCGTACGGTCTGACGGAACTCAAGCTGCTCGGCGATGAAACGCCGGTGATGGTAACGACGACAGGGATTGGTGAACGTGTGATCCGCGATGACGCGGCCCGGCAACTGACCTGGATGATGGAGCGTGTCGTTTCCGAAGGCACCGGCCAACGCGCGAAGCTGCCGGGTTGGCAGGTGGCAGGCAAGACCGGCACGACGCAGGCGGCCCGCGATGCGTGGTTCATTGGCTTTACGGCGGACTATGTGGCGGGTGTCTGGATGGGATATGACGACAACACGCCGTTGTCCGGAGTGACAGGGGGCGGTCTGCCGGCAGAGATATGGAGGGAAACCATGCTGCGCGTGACCGAGGGGATGACGCCCACGCCATTGCCGATGATGCTGCCGGAGCAACCCAAACAGGTGGCAAAACCCAGAAATCCCAAACGCAAACCCGGTGGTTTTGCCAAAGCGGTGGATAACTTGCTGAAGGATATTTTTGGCGGGAACTGACCCGCGCCAAATTAGGGGAAGGCGGCGACCTACGCGCCGCCTTCGGTGTTTTTCAGACGCTGGCGTCCAGCGCGGCCAGAATGGCGTCGCCCATTTCGGTGGTCGAGACCGGCTCGACCCCTTCATCGGCCAGCAGATCGGCTGTGCGCACGCCGTCGGCCAGAACTTTCTCGATCGCGGCTTCAAGGCGGTCGGCCTCGGCGCCTTGATCAAAGCTGTAGCGCAGCGCCATGGCAAAGCTGAGGATACAGGCAATCGGGTTGGCTTTGCCCTGACCGGTGATGTCCGGGGCTGACCCATGCACGGGTTCATACATCGCCTTGGGGCGGCCATTCGCCATCGGCGCACCCAGACTGGCCGACGGCAGCATCCCCAGCGAACCGGTCAGCATCGCGGCGCAATCGGACAGCACGTCGCCGAACAGGTTGTCGGTGACGATTACATCGAACTGCTTGGGTGCGCGAACCAACTGCATCGCACCGTTATCGGCATACATATGGCTCAGTTCGACTTCGGGGTATTCCTGGCCGACGCGGGTCACGATCTCGCGCCACAGAATGCCCGATTCCATCACGTTGGCTTTCTCCATCGAGCACAGTTTCTTGTTCCGGCGCATGGCCAGCTCAAAGGCCGAACGTGCGGCGCGTTCGATTTCGGATTCGGTGTAGCGCTGGGTGTTGATGCCCACACGCTCGTTGCCTTCTTCGAAAACGCCGCGCGGCTCGCCGAAGTAGACGCCCGAGGTCAGCTCGCGCACGATCATGATGTCGAGGCCTGCGACCACGTCCTTTTTCAGCGATGAGAAATCCGCCAGTGCGTCAAAGCATTGTGCCGGGCGCAGGTTGGAATACAGGTCCATCTCCTTGCGCAGGCGCAGCAGACCGCGTTCGGGTTTCAGGCTGAAGTCCAGATCATCGTATTTCGGACCACCCACGGCACCCAGAAGAACTGCGTCGACCTCCTGCGCCTTGGCCATAGTCTCATCCGACAGGGGCTTGCCGTGCGCATCATAGGCCGCGCCGCCGACCAGATCCTCGCTCACGTCAAAGTGAAGGCCGCGGTTTTCGCCGAACCAGTCGATGATTCTGCGCACTTCGGCCATAACTTCCGGGCCAATTCCGTCTCCGGGCAGGATGAGGAGCGAGGGGTTGGACATGAAGGGTCTCCTTGCGGTTTATCGCAATGGCCCTAGCGTCTGCGCCGCGTCGGGTCAATGAGACGAACCCGCCAAATCAGAAGGAAAACACATGTTGATACCGGGAAACGCCGTTCCTGATCTGAAAATCCAGACCGTGGGGCAGGGAACGTTCGATCTGGATGCCGACAAGGGCGAAAACGGGACACTGGTGATTCAGTATCGCGGTTTGCATTGCCCGATCTGTATCCGGCAGATGGGCGAGGTGGAAGCTGCGCTGGATGACTTCGCTGCGCTTGGTGTCGAAGTGATCATGCTGAGCACAGACACGGCCGAGCGGGCGGCTGAAACTGTTGGAAAAGCAGGCACCTCGCGGCTAAGGGTCGGGCACAGCCTGCCGCTGCCTGCGGCACGAGATGACTGGGGTTTGTATATGTCAAAAGGGCGCGAAGGCACCGCCGAGGCCGCATTTTTCGCCGAGCCCGGGCATTTCTATATTGCCCCGGACCGGACGCTGTATTTCGCATGGCTGCAATCGACCCCATTTGGCCGGCCGTCGGTTTCGGACATGAAAGGCGGTATCAAATACGCGCTCGACAACAGCTATCCGCCGCGCGGTACCTACACAGGGGCGCTCTGATCGCTTACAGGCTGGCCCGCAAACCTTCGGCCAACAGGTCCCAGACCCTGCGAATGCGCGGTGTCTGTCGCATCGCCTGAGGGGCGGCCAGCCACACCGGCAATACCGGAATCTCCACGTCCAGCGGCAGAATCTCGACATCCGGATCCGCTTCAGCCACCTGCACCTGGCTGAAACCGATGCCGCAGCCGGCGCGGATCAATTCCCAATAGGCGCTTTGCAGATCGCATCTTGTGGCAAAGTTGTCCCGATTGGCGGGCCAACCCTTGTTGCGCATCTCGGTAATGATCTGTTCGTTGGCGTCAAATCCGACCAGATCATGCCGGAACAGGTCCTCTGGGGTTTGAGGGCGGCCAGCCCGATCCAGATACGAGCGGGCAGCACAGAAACAAAGCGGCACGTCCCCGAGATAGCGGGATACAATGTCCACCTGTTCGGGCCTGTACATGCGCACGGCGATGTCTGCCTCGCGATACAGCAGGTTTTCGCTGGTGTCCGTGGCAACCAGCTCAAGTTGTATGGACGGCTCCTGTATGCGGATCTGGGCCAGAATTGGCGGCAGAAGGTGATGCGAGGCAAAGACTGAAGCCGTAATGCGGACCGACCCTTCCAATTGCGTCGATTGCCCGGCCGCAGTCAGATTGAAGGCGTTCATGGCCGCATGCATCTGCTGGGCCATCGGCAAAAGCTGAGCACCTGCATCGCTGAGGCGCAGGCCTCTTGCATGCCGTTCGAACAGGGAAACACCCAAATCGGCTTCCAGGGTCTGTATCTGCCGTCCGAGCGTTGGCTGACTGCGATTGAGCTGACGCGCCGCAGCCGAGAGAGAGCCGGTTTCCGCCACTGACAAAAAGCTTTGAATCAGCGACCAGTCTGAGTGGGTGAGGGATTTATCCATTCACAGATGAATACATGATCTGCTGTTTTCGGCAATTCCCCATGTGATGTGAATGGATATCTTGGCTCTGACAGGAGAAAGCCATGACAAAAATCGTTCTCATACTGGGGTCCACAGGCCGGTTAGGCCGAAATGCAACGGCAGCGTTTCAAGATGCGGGCTGGCGGGTCCGCACCTTCGACCGCAAAACGCAGAGTTTGCAGGCGGAAGCCCAAGGCGTGGATGTGATCGTCAACGCGTGGAACCCGCAATATCCGGATTGGGAAAGACAGGTTCCAAAACTGCACAAACAGGTAATTTCCGCCGCAACGGAAACAGGCGCCACAGTTGTCGTGCCCGGAAACGTCTATGTTTTTGACGCCAACGCGCCAGGGCCATGGTCTGCGGACACACCTCATGGGGCAACGAACCCCTTGGGTCGTATTCGGGCCGAGATGGAAGACGCTTACCGTTTCTCGCAGGTTCGCACGATCATCCTGCGGGCAGGTGATTTCATAGATACCTGCGCCTCCGGAAACTGGTTCGATCAGGTTATCGCCAAGCCATTGCAAAGGGGTTGGATCACCTATCCGGGTGATCCGGACATTCCGCATTCCTGGGCCTATCTGCCGGATCTTGCAAGAACCGCGGTAGAGCTGGCAGAACGCAGGGCCAGCCTACCCAGGTTCTGCGATGTGTCCTTTGCGGGGTATACGCTGACCGGCTCGGAACTGGCGCAGGCACTGTCGCGTGTGACCGGAGCCCAAGTCCTTGTGAAGCCGATGCGGTGGTGGCCCATATATTTGGCCCGCCCGTTCTGGCAGCTGGCACCGCATCTGATTGAGATGCGGTATCTTTGGAATGTGCCGCACAGTCTGGATGGAACTGCGCTGCGCGACTTGCTTGGGCGGATTCCGCAAACTGATCTGGATGTTGCATTGCGTAATGCATCGCCAGAGTTTCGTGTATCGCAATCCCCGTCATCGCACGCAGTCGGCGCCTGACGGGCGCACGCCTCAGGGCGCAGTCAGGTCGACCCAGACCAACCTGTGCCTGCTGGCGCGTTCTGCGGTTTTGCGAAGGGCCGAGTCTTCTGGTGGCCAGAACATCCCCGACCCTGCAACCGTCAGATCCGAGGATGGCAACACATAGTCTACCCGCAGTTCGCCGACCCCTTTCCAGCGAACTGTGTTGGTGTCACCCTCACTATTGCGAGGGATCGGGTCCTGCAAGCGTGGATCGGCCAGCAGTTTCCGGATTTCGTCGCGATGACCCTCGCCACCTCCGGGGTCCAGATTGGCGTCCCCGGCAATGACAAACGGGGCGGTTGGTGCCGGTCCCAAATGCCCGTCCAGAAGCAGTGACCAGAACCGAAGCTCATCGCGGTTGCGCAATCCGTTGCGGTCTTCAGGGCCGTCGAAGACAGGTGGCGTGGCATGAAACGTGAAAAGGCGCAGTTTGCCGATCGGGGTGTCGACTGGCACGACCCAATGACCGGTTGATGACAGGCGTTGCACGTCTTGCGCCTGAGC
Source organism: uncultured Ruegeria sp. (assembly GCA_963669395.1). Classification (GTDB taxonomy): domain Bacteria; phylum Pseudomonadota; class Alphaproteobacteria; order Rhodobacterales; family Rhodobacteraceae; genus Ruegeria. The sequence goes on from OY770022.1 coordinate 1,107,506, forward strand.
TGAGGGAAATGGCCTTTCTGCCTGCTGTGGCAGTTGCGCCCCTGGCAAATCGCGCCACAGCAGCGCGGAGAAATCCAGCGTCTCGGACTGAATGATCTTATATCGCGACAAGACCGCAAGCCCGCCGTGCCCCGTGAAACGCCCCCAACCTTGTGCATCGCCGGGTCCTTGCGTTTCGCCATCTCCATCCAGATCGAACTCCGTTTCCAGTCCGGAATTGGGCAGTACCGAATAACTATGGGGGTAGTCGAGGCCTTGGATGCGCAATTGTTCGGTGAACGCAGTCAGGGTCATGCCGTCCAGATCCCAGTCGATACCTTGCAAAGCCACGATGTCGGGGCGAACCGCGCCCAGAACCTCGACCACTGCCTGAACCTGATCGTCACCCCGCTTTATGTCGCGCAGCAAAAGGCCCGGACCTTCCCGGCTGAGTTCTGTGTTGAAAGTCGCGACGCGCACCGTCTCTGCCTGCGCTGCGAAGGGCAGCAACAACAGGACAAGGGCGCGGATCATGCAGTCTGCGTTGACTCGGCTGTGGAGTATGCGCGGCGCTTTTCGACGATCAGCCCGGCAATGCGCAGGGTCGCCATCCCCCGCATGATCATGCTGGCAGGCAGGAAGGCCCACGCACACATGGTCCAGATCAGCGTCTGCGGATTGCTGAGCGAGATGGGATTGGCAAAATCGGTCAATAGCTTGATCAGCGCGGGAATCAGGAACGGCAGAAGGATACCGATCGAGATATTCAAACGGCCATCGCGCTGCAGACGGGTGACGACGTCACCGCCCTTGGTCGGGTCGAACAGCGGCAGATTGGTCCAGACATTGAACGCGCCGTTTCCTGTCGGCCAGCCGCGCAGCTTCACGGCATAAGCAAAACTTGCAATTGTTACCAGGGCTGCGACATAGGCCACACTGGCGGTTGCCCGTACCAGTTCGATCATCGACTGCCCGGCGTCAGCAGGAAGCATCAGTACGATCAGCCGAACCGGTGAATATGGAAAGTCAGCCACGTTGGCTACAGCGAGGCCCATGGAATAGACCGCGCGTGTCAGCTCGGTCGGGGCGTACATGTTTTTGAAGATCAGCGTCAGAAACGTGACCATCGACAGCAATCCGACAAAGCGCAGCCGGTTTACCGGCGGTGCATCACGGAATTCAATGAAACTGGGGAAGGCAGAGTTGTATTCTGCAAAGGTCAGGAAAAACGCGAGGATCGCGAGAAAGACGACAATCTCGGTTCCGTTCGTCGAAGATATCGGCAGATATAACGCAGGGGTAAGCACCATCAGTGCCACCAGTATTCCACGTATCGCCGCCCCGGTTGTGCGCGCAATCAATATTCCGAACCCTTTCAAACTGGACCAGTCAGTTCTGTGCCGACTTCATTCCAACTTGTGCCTGCCGAGTGAGTCATCGGCGGATGCCTGTTTTGAAGCAAGATGAACAAAACCGGTCAATCAGCTCAAGCCAAGGGGCAGAAAACACGTGCTTTCAGGCAAAATGATGGCGCAACTGGTGCGGGATTGCATCATTTTTGACGCAAATCCGACGTGTATGTCAAATTGATACCTACATGTTGTGGGCCGCGCGTTTTCAACCCCAAGAATGCGAGCGGGGCCGCCTTGGCGACCCCGTCAGGTTGAGTATCCCCAGATTCGTTTCCAGAATCAGACCCAGGGGCGGGACTGGCTGGCATGTTCCTCGAATTTGTCGATGTGATGGTCTTTTTCCATCGTCAGGCCGATATCGTCCAGACCGTTCAGCAGGCAATGCTTGCGGTGCGGGTCAATTTCGAACTCGATGACAATGCCGTCCGAGGTGGTGATCTGCTGATCTTCCAGATGCACGGTCATGCGGGCGTTTTCGCCCTTGTGTGCATCTTCCATCAGGATCGCGTGATGCTCCGCCTCGACCACGATGGGCAGGATGCCGTTCTTGAAGCAGTTGTTGAAGAAGATGTCGGCGAAGCTGGTCGAGATCACGACCTTGATGCCGAAATCCTTGATCGCCCAGGGCGCGTGTTCCCGCGACGAGCCGCAGCCGAAATTGTCACCGGCCACCAGAATCTCGGTGTTGCGGTAGGCGGGCTTGTTCAGGACGAAATCTTCGTTCTCGCCGCCATGATCGTGATAACGCATCTCGTCAAACAGCACGACGCCAAGGCCGGACCGTTTGATGGTTTTCAGATGTACTTTCGGAATGATCATATCGGTGTCGATATTGATCAGCGGCATTGGGGCGGCCACCCCGTGGACTTTTTCAAACTTTTCCATGTTCACACTCCTGCGGGAGAGGGCCGCGCCCATGCCCCGCGTTTAAGCTTCTTTCGCTTCTGTCGTTTCGTTTGGTGCGCCTTTGACGAAGAGCGCCATGAAGACCAGACCGAACCCGTTGAACAGCATCTCGATGCCAAGCAGGATGCCCAGCAACCGCAGCAGAACCGTTGGTTCCGCAGCCGCATAAGACCAGATGATGCCTGCCAGGATGATCGACAAGATCCCCGAAATCAGGGTCGGCCAGAAAAATGACGTTCCGCGCATCTGAAATGAAAGGATGATTCGGGCAATCCCGCCTGCCATGAACAGGATCAGAACAACCGTTGCCAGCGTCAGCGTACCTTCCAGCGGGTTGCCCAGAAAGGACCAACCCAGGAACAGCATCACGGCCCCCATGATGAAGGACAGGATCTTGTTACCCGTTCCTTCGACCGAAAACCCCCCGGCAACCTGCAGCACGCCGGAGATCAGCAACAGCACACCCGTAACCAAAGTGACGGCAATCGACGCCACATAAGGCGCGCCCAGCACAAAGACGCCGAACGCTATGGACAGCAGCCCCAGCAGGAGCCATTTGACCCAATCACTCATTTCAGTCTCTCCCTCAAATATCTAGATATGAGGGTAGCTTACATCAGTTCACGGACGTCTGTCAGCCGTCCTGTGATTGCCGCTGCGGCAGCCATTGCCGGGCTCAGCAGATGGGTGCGCCCACCACGGCCCTGACGACCCTCGAAATTGCGGTTCGAAGTCGCGGCGCAGCGCTCGCCCGGTTGCAATTGATCGGGGTTCATCGCCAGACACATCGAGCATCCCGCCAGACGCCATTCGAAACCGGCTTCTTTAAAGATGTCGGCCAGACCTTCTTCTTCGGCCTGAGCGCGGACCAGACCCGAGCCGGGCACGACCATCGCGCGCATTCCGTCCTTGATCTTCTTGCCTTTCAGGATCGCGGCGGCGGCCCGCAGATCTTCGATTCGGCCATTGGTGCACGAGCCGATGAAGACGGTGTCGATTTCCACATCGCTCAGTTTCTGACCGGCTGTCAGGCCCATGTACTCGATCGAACGGCGGGCTGCATCGACCTTGCCGCCTTCAAAATCCTCGGGGTGCGGCACGGTTGCGGTGATCGGCAGAACGTCCTCGGGGCTGGTGCCCCAGGTCACGACCGGCGCGATGTCTTCGCCACGCAGGGTGACGACCTTGTCGAAATGCGCGCCTTCATCGGTGTAGAGCGTCTTCCACCAGTCCATCGCGGCTTCCCACTGCGCGCCTTTAGGGGCGTGCGGGCGGCCTTTGACATATTCAAAGGTGGTCTCATCAGGTGCGATCAGGCCAGCACGGGCACCGCCTTCGATGGCCATGTTGCAGACGGTCATGCGGCCTTCCATCGACAGATCGCGGATCGCTTCGCCGCAATATTCAATGACATAGCCGGTGCCGCCGGCGGTGCCGGTCTCACCGATCACGGCCAGCGTGATGTCCTTGGCGGTTACGCCCGGCTGCAATTTGCCGGTGATTTCCACCTTCATGTTCTTGGATTTCTTCTGGATCAGCGTCTGCGTGGCCAGAACATGCTCGACCTCGGACGTGCCGATGCCGTGAGCCAGCGCGCCAAACGCACCATGGGTGGCGGTGTGGCTGTCGCCACAGACGACGGTCATGCCGGGCAGGGTCCAGCCCTGTTCCGGGCCAACGATGTGCACGATGCCCTGACGAACGTCATTCACCGGGTAGTAGTGAATGCCGAAATCCTTGGCGTTCTTGTCCAGCGCTTCGACCTGAATGCGCGATTCGGGGTTTTCGATCCCGTTTACGCGATCCGGCGTGGTGGGAACGTTGTGATCCGGCACGGCAATGGTCTTTTCCGGCGCGCGGACCTTGCGGCCTGCCATGCGCAGCCCCTCAAAGGCTTGCGGGCTGGTGACTTCGTGCACCAGGTGGCGGTCGATATACAGCAGGCTGGTGCCATCATCGGCTTCGTGCGCGACATGGGCATCCCAGATCTTGTCATAGAGTGTTTTGGGGGACATCGGTCCTCTCCCGTAAATAATGAGAAATAGCTGGCGAGTTGGCTCAGGCGGCCGATAGGCGCGCCAGGACCGTGCGGGCAGCCCCGTAGAACCGTTCACGCAGACGCGCGCGGTCTTCCAGATTCTGAAGTTGGGCCACATTGAGTCTCATGCGGTCCAGATATAACGGCCACTCACGTCAATCAAGGTTCAATACCGGTGCAGTTCGCGTGCGGGCTTGCATCGCCTCGCACAGATCGCCAATCTGACGGGCATGAACCAGGATTTGCTACCGGAAACGCTGTCCGAGCTTTACGCGAACATGACGGCGGCTTTTTCAGAACAGCTTGAAAATCTGATCGAATTGATCGTCACGCCGGGCTGGAGGCAGTACCAACTCGTCATCATCCTTTTCCTGTGGTTGTTGGCGTTCCTGCTGAAACTGCTGACACAGAGCCGGTGGGAGGCCTGGGCCCGCGCGCGCTCCGGCTGGCCGAAATGGCGACTGCGCATTCTGGTCCAACTAATGCGGCGCCTGACGCTTGTGTACTTCACGCTGCTTTCGTGGGGACTTTACTGGGGGATGCAGCAGGCGACATGGCCCTCGCGCAGCTACATCATCGGTGTTTTTGCCACATTGGGCCTGGCCTGGCTGGCCATCGCGCTGGTCTCGCGGCTGGTGCGGAACCGAACGCTGCGGCAGATATTCAAGTGGTCCATGTGGGTCTACGCAACGCTGATTGCCCTGGGGTTGACCGATGATGTGGCCGGGTTCCTGGACGGGGTGGCGATTTCCATCGGCGATCTGCATATCTCGGCGCTTGGGATCATCAAGGCTGTCCTGCTGATCGGCATCCTGCTGACGCTGGCCCGGCTTGGAACGCGCGCGGCCGAGCGCGGGCTGAAAAGCAACGACGACATTACGCCCTCGATGCAGGTGCTGCTGGCCAAGGGCATTCAGGTGCTGCTTTACGGCGCGGTTTTCATGGCCGCGATCCGCACGCTTGGCTTCGACCTGACGGGGATCGCGCTGTTGTCAGGTGCGATCGGTGTGGGCATCGGTTTCGGGCTTCAGAAAGTGGTGTCGAACCTGATTTCCGGGATCATCATCCTGATGGACCGCTCGATCAAACCCGGCGATGTCATATCGCTGGGCGACACGTTCGGCTGGATCAATGCGCTGGGCGCGCGTTACGTCTCGGTGGTGACGCGGGACGGGCGCGAATACCTGATCCCGAATGAGGATCTGATTACCAATCAGGTGGTGAACTGGTCGCATTCCGATAAATTCGTGCGTCTGGATCTGGAGTTCGGCACCAGCTATGGCGATGACCCACACAAGGTACGTGCCACGGCCATCCGGTCCGTTAAAACGGTGGCCCGGGTGCTGAGCGGCGGCTCGCACGAACCTGTCTGCCACATCACCGGTTTCGGCGACAGCAGCGTGGACTACGTGTTGCGGTTCTGGATCAGCGACCCGACCAAGGGGCTGACGAATATCCGGGGCAATGTCTACTTGGCGCTGTGGGACGCGTTCAAGGATGAGGGAATAACAATACCCTTCCCGCAGCGTGAGGTTCGCTTGCTTCCCGACGACGCAGACGCGCAACAACTCTCGAAAGAGTGAAAGGGCCGGGCGTCCTGAAACCGCCCTTTCATTGAAATGTTGCATTCCCCTTGTTACCTTAATAGTACCCCAGCGCCGGGGATTTGGCGGCGCGCAGCAAAGGAGGACTATGTCCTGTCTCTACATACACAGGCGGGTTTGCCCGCCGATGATGGTGCCAGCGTAATGGCCCACTCTCAGTCAATCAGCGACAAGCTGCTTGAACGCATCCTTTCCTCACTTTCCGATGACAAGGCCGAAGACGTCGTGCAGATCAACCTGCAGGGCAAATCGTCGGTTGCGGATCACATGGTGATTGCCTCGGGTCGGTCGACCCGTCAGGTCTCGTCCATGGCGGAAAAGCTGACGGATCGCATCAAGCAGGAATTCGGTTTCACCTCGAAAGTCGAAGGCAAGGATGCCGGCGACTGGGTGCTGATCGATACGGGCGACGTGATCGTCCATATCTTCCGCCCCGAAGTGCGTGAATTCTATCAGCTGGAAAAGATGTGGCTGCCTCAGGGCGGCAGCGCCTCGGCGAACTGAGGCGCCATCCCGGTCTGCATTAACAGGCCGGAGGCGAGAGAGACATGCGTATCAGCATAGTTGCGGTCGGGCGATTGCGCGCCGGACCGGAGAAGACCCTGCTTGACGATTATCTGACCCGATTTGACCGGACCGGCCGCGCGCTGGGCCTTGGGCCTGCGCGGGTGATCGAAGTTGAAGATAAGAAAAACGCCGGTATGGGCGCTGAGGGCGCGCTGTTGCGCAAGGCGCTGCCAAAAGGGGCTGTGATCTGCACCCTGGATGAGCGGGGGCAGGTGTTGTCCTCTCCCGATTTTGCGCGGAAGTTGGGCAACTGGCGGGATGCAGGGCGGCAGGATCTGGCGCTGATCATTGGCGGGGCGGACGGAATCGATCCGGGTCTGCGCGCCGAGGCCGACTTTTCCATTTCCTTTGGGTCGATGGTCTGGCCTCACATGTTGGTCCGTGTGATGTTGGCCGAACAACTCTACCGGGCCGCAACTATTCTGTCGGGCGGCCCTTATCACCGGGTCTGACATGGCACAGCTTCTGATCGTTTATCATTCACGCACCGGCGGTAGCCGCCAGATGGCCGAGGCTGCGGCAGAGGCGGGCCGGGAGGAGGCAGATGTGGTGTTGAAAACCGCCTGTCAGGCTGTGCCTGAGGACCTGCTGCGCGCCGATGGATACATCTTCTGCGGACCCGAGAATCTGGCGGCAATTTCGGGTCAGATGAAAGAATTCTTCGACCGCACCTACTATCCAGTTCTGGGAAAAATCGAAGGCCGTCCGTATGCACAAATAATATGCGCCGGGTCCGATGGCCAAAATGCCGCCCGTCAGATCGCAAGGATCGCAACGGGATGGCGATTGAAAGAGGTGCAGCCCCCTTTGATTGTTTGCACCCATGCCCAGACGCCCGAGGCTATACTGGCCGAGAAGACCATCCCGGCCAATCAGCTGGACAAATGTTCTGAGGTTGGGGCAGCCATGGCTGCCGGCCTCAGTCTGGGTGTGTTCTGATCGTCACTTCAACTGGACGATTGTCGTCTCGGCGTTCCAGCCGTCTACGCTGCAACGGGCCTGCACCTGAACCTGCGACGTGCCCGCCGGTATCGTGATGCCGCTCAGGGATCGCGTGAAAGGCTGCTCGGTCTCGTGTGGATGGTGCAGAACGCGAATACCGATCTCTTCGCCGTTCATGTTGAGAATACGCCAACCATCCGCGTAGTGATCCCAGCCGGTGTCAGGGTGACGAATGGTGACATCAAAACGCCACGTATCTCCGTTGCTGCTGGTCGAGACATTTTCGATCACGGGCGGGTCGGCGAGGGCTGGCGCAGCCAGGAGAAGGTAGAGAATCAGGTATCGCATGGTCCGAAGCTACGGTTTTGTAAGCGGATTGTTAATCACGTCTGTGTGTCTGTCTGACCGGTTGTCTGCGCAATGTGAAGAGTTGATCGATGTGACCGTGCGTTTGGACGGTACTGATCATGCTGGGCCGAAGCTGCCACCAGATGAATGCTTGTCAGTTCTCCCTTTTGGTAATATTATTTTACCAAAAGGGAGGGTTCGCCATGGAAATGCCACTGCCTGATCCGGATGTGATTTCACGAAAGCACAGGATCACAACGCGCCTGCAACAGGTTTTGCCAAGCGATGCTATCATTTACGATCAGGCTGAAACCCGGGCCTATGAATGCGACGCCCTGACGGCATACAGGTGCCCGCCGATGCTGGTGGTTCTGCCATCAACCACTCAGGAGGTATCGGAGGTTCTGCGTATTTGCCATCAGGAAGGCGTGCCGGTTGTCCCGCGTGGCGCGGGGACGTCTCTGGCAGGAGGCGCCCTGCCAACAGCCGACTGTGTCATTCTGGGCGTCGCACGTATGAACGATGTGCTGGAGGTAGACTACGACAACCGTTTCATCCGGGTGCAGACGGGCCGAACGAACCTGAGTGTTACCGGTGCAGTCGAAGACAATGATTTCTTCTATGCCCCGGACCCCTCATCGCAACTGGCCTGCGCGATTGCCGGTAATATAGCAATGAACTCGGGCGGGGCGCATTGCTTGAAATATGGGGTGACGACCAACAACCTGCTAGGTGTGACGATGGCAATGATGGACGGCAGCGTGGTCGAAATCGGCGGCGCGCATCTGGATGCAGGTGGACTGGACCTGCTTGGCGTCATCTGCGGCTCGGAAGGGCAATTGGGTGTTGTGACCGAGGCAACGCTGCGCATCCTGCGCAAACCGGAAGGCGCCCGGCCTGTTCTGATGGGTTTTGACGATAACGAAGTCGCCGGGCAGTGCGTGTCCGACATAATAAAGTCAGGCATTCTGCCGGTGGCAATCGAATTCATGGACCGTCTGTGCATTCAGGCCTGTGAGAACTTTGCCAAAGCCGGGTATCCGGATTGCGAAGCCCTGCTGATTGTCGAGGTCGAAGGATCCGAGGCAGAAATCGAAAGCCAGTTGTCCAAGATCGTCGAGATCGCCAAACGTCACAACCCGGTCGAACTGCGCGAAAGCCAGTCCGCCGAGGAAAGCGCCCGAATTTGGCTGGGGCGCAAATCGGCCTTTGGCGCGATGGGGCAGATGAACGATTATATGTGTCTCGACGGCACGATCCCGGTTTCATCGCTTCCAAAAGTGCTGCGATGTATCGGCGAGATGAGTGAGGAATTCGGACTGCCTGTCGGCAACGTGTTTCATGCAGGCGACGGCAACATGCATCCGCTGATCCTGTTCGATGCCAACAAACCGGGCGATCTTGAGAAATGCGAAGCGTTCGGTGCCGAAATACTGAAGCTGTGCGTCGATGTCGGGGGATGTCTGACCGGCGAACACGGGGTCGGAATCGAAAAGCGCGATCTGATGACGCATCAGTACGGGGCGCAGGATCTTGAAGCGCAGATGGCGGTCAAGGATGTGTTCGATCCGAACTGGCTGCTGAATCCGGCCAAGGTGTTTCCGCTGGATGTTTCGGCGACGCGCCGAATTGCTGCAGAGTAGGGGGCACTGCCCTCGTCACGCGATCGCCCCGAGGATTTTGGAACAGAAGAAGAGACATGAGACCTGAAACAGAGGCCGAATTGGCCGAAATGGTGGCCGGGCTGGCGCAGCCGGTGCGAATTGCCGGGGGAGGTACCCGAGGTGTGACCGGGCCGGATGCGGACCTGAGTGTGACAGGATTGCGCGGGATCACCCTCTATGAGCCAGGTGCGCTGACATTGGTCGCCCGGGCCGGAACTTCGGTAGCGGATATCAATGCCACGCTTGATGCCGAAGGGCAGAGGCTTGCGTTCGAGCCGATGGATCATCGCGCGCTGATGGGCACAACAGGCGAGCCGACAATAGGGGGCGTGGTTGCTGCCAATGTCTCGGGGCCGCGCCGCGTACAGGCGGGGGCGTGTCGGGATTTTCTTTTGGGCGTGCGCTATGTCGACGGTTTGGGGCAAGTGATCCGAAACGGTGGCCGGGTGATGAAAAACGTTACCGGATACGATCTTGTCAAGCTGTTGGCCGGGTCGTGGGGGACGCTTGGCGTGTTGACCGAGGTCTCGCTGAAAGTTTTGCCGCGCTCGGAAAGTTCGGCAACTCTGGTGTGGAGCGGGTGCGACTGGTCACAATCCCTGAAACTGTTCAGCGAGGCGCTGGCGTCCCCTTTCGAAGTCACGGGTGCCGCGCGACTGCCGGGCGGATCACAGATGAAACAAACAACGTCCGAGACGGTCATTCGTATTGAAGGGTTCAGCGATTCAGTTGCGTATCGGGTTGGCAAACTGGCAGAAATGTTCAACCATCAAAAGCCCGACCGAATAGTGACCGACGCTGCGGAGAACGAGGCGATCTGGAAGGCTGTTCGTGATGTCGAGCCCTTCGCAGACACTGCGGGAAATGTCTGGAAAACGTCCGTCAAGCCGACAGACATGCTGCGCGTCGTAGACCAGCCGGGCTGCACTCATCTTCTGGATTGGGGCGGAGGGCTGATCTGGACGCTTGCGCCCGAAGGGGTCGATCTTCGGGCCGCGCTGGCCGAGGTTCCGGGGCATTCCACGCTTGTTCGGGGCAACGATGTTGAAATCGCACGGTTTGGTCGTTTTCAGCCCGAACCTCTAGGGTTGGCCGCGCTGACGCAGGGATTGCGACAGCGGTTTGACCCGAAGGGTTTATTCAATCCGGGCCTGATGGGGTAGGGTAATGCAGACAACCTTTTCCGAAGAACAGTTGCAGGATCCTGCGATCCGAAGGTCCAACGACATCCTGCGGAGTTGCGTGCATTGCGGTTTTTGCACTGCGACCTGCCCGACCTATCAGGTTCTGGGGGATGAACTGGACAGCCCGCGCGGGCGTATCTACCTGATCAAGGACATGTTGGAGAATAATCGCGTTCCGGACGAAAAGACCGTCAAACATATTGACCGTTGTCTGTCGTGTCTGGCCTGCATGACCACCTGCCCGTCGGGTGTGCATTACATGCATCTGGTCGATCACGCGCGCGAGTATATCGATACGAACTACAAGCGCCCCTTCATGGATCGTGCACTGCGCTGGATTCTGGCGCAGATCCTGCCTTACCCGATGCGGTTCAGGTGGGCTTTGATCGGGGCAAAGCTGGGGCGGCCATTTCGCTTTCTGATGCCTGATGCGCGTTTGCGTGCAATGCTGGATATGGCACCAAAACACATCCCGCCAGTTAGCCGAAACGATGATCCGCAGTGCTTTGAGCCTTTGGGCGTACGCAAAAAGCGCGTGGCGTTGATGACAGGTTGCGCACAAAAGGCGCTGAATACCGATATCAATGACGCCACAATCCGCCTGCTGACCCGATTGGGATGCGAGGTCGTGGTCGCCGATGGCGCCGGTTGCTGTGGAGCGTTGACCCATCACATGGGCAAGACGCGCGAAAGCCACGCTTGTGCCGCGACCAACATCCGGGCCTGGACGCGCGAGATAAACAGCAAGGGGCTGGATGCCATCGTCATCAATACATCGGGCTGCGGGACAACCGTGAAGGATTACGGCCACATGTTTCGTAACGACGCGCTGGCTGCGGATGCGGAACGTGTATCTGCAATTGCCATGGATGTCAGCGAGCTTCTGATGCAGCTGGATCTCCCGGAAAGTGATGACCGGGGCATGAGTGTGGCGTATCACGCGGCCTGTTCGCTGCAACACGGGCAAAAGATCAAAACCTACCCCAAGGATTTGCTGAAGCGCGCAGGTTTCACCGTGTCCGAGCCAGCTGACAGTCATCTGTGCTGTGGCAGCGCCGGAACCTATAACCTGTTGCAGCCTGAAATTTCGGCCCAGCTCAGGCAACGCAAAGTGCGAACACTGGAAGCGAAAAAGCCCGATGTGATCGCCGCCGGAAATATTGGGTGCATGATGCAGATCGGGTCGGGAACAGGTACGCCCGTCCTGCACACGGTCGAGTTGCTAGACTGGGCGACTGGCGGCCCAATGCCCAGGGCCTTGCAACAAAGCCGAACAGCCAACGGCGGTGACGTACCCGTTCTGAAGTAATCTTGTCTGATGCAACGCAGCCTCAATTGTGATGGAAAAACCCCGGCTGGGCCTGCGCCCTATTTTCGCCGCACCGTTTGCGTAACAAACTGTCTTTAGCAATGCCGGAGACATGCGTGCGAAACTGGATCAGGGCCATAGCGTTTGCTGTGTTGCCAATGGCAGCCATGGCGCAGGACACGGGGCTGAAAAGCCTTGAGACTTCGGATTCCGGGCGCGAGTGGATGGCCGTCGGGCGGTTGGATATCGCCGGTACCGGTTTTTGCACCGGGACACTGATTGCACCCGGACTGGTTCTGACTGCAGCGCATTGCCTTTTCGACAAATCGACGCGCCGTCGGATTGACCCCGCGTTGATCGAGTTTCTCGCTGGTTGGCGCCTGGGCCGCGCATCGGCGTACCGCGCTGCCCGGCAGGTCGTAATCCACCCAGAATACCGTTTTGACGGCGGAACCCCGTCAGAACGTGTCCGGCATGATATCGCGCTGATCGAGTTGTGGCAGCCGGTCCGGAACACAACGGTCATTCCTTTCGAAACTGGTGAACGCCCTGTGCAGGGCGAAGAAGTGGGTGTTGTGTCCTACGCACAGGACAGGGCCGAGGCGCCATCCCTGCAGGAGGTTTGTTCTGTCGTGACCGGGCAGGGGGGTGTTCTGGTGATGTCCTGCGACGTGGATTTTGGCGCTTCAGGCGCGCCGGTGTTTTCCTTTGCTGGCAATCGTCCCCGCATTGTCTCGGTCGTTGCGGCCAAGGCGATGATGGGCGGCAAGAGCGTCGCGATCGGCACGGCGGTTGAGGATGCGCTGCAATTGTTGCGTGCAGAACTGTCGGCAGGGCGCGGATACGGCTCTAAAACCGGTGATTCAGGCAAAAACATCGGGGCAAGGTTCGTAAGGCCATGATCAGGTTTCTGCTGTTCTTCCTGTTTTGTCAGTCCGTTCTGATCGGTGCAGCATCCGCCCAGACATCAAGCAAACGCACGCTGGTGGACCGCGATGATCTGTATGGATGGGAAGCGGTCGGACGATTGGATGTGGGGTCGCGGTCGTTTTGTACCGGAACGCTGATTGCGCAGGACCTGGTGCTGACGGCAGCGCATTGCGCCCTGGACAAGAAAACCGGCAAACCTTACCGGTCTGGCGAGGTGGTTTTCCGCGCCGGGCTGAGCAACGGCAAGGCGTTGGCCGACCGCAACGTGGTGCAGATCGCCGCCCATCCCGCCTATGGCGCGAATGAACCGCTTTCGCCTGAAGCGGTTCGCGCCGACGTCGCGCTCATGCGTCTGGAAAAGCCAATCCCTTACACGATTGCCGATCCCTTCGCCTTGCATGGCGGGCAAATTCTCAACAAGGAAATCACCATTGCCTCATACGGGTTGGGCCGGTCCGAGGCGATTACGCGCGAACGATCATGCCGAATTCTGGAACGACGTCTGGGTCTGATTACCTTTGATTGCGATATTACCTTTGGGTCATCCGGTTCGGCCATACTGGCGAAAAATGGCCCGCGCTGGCAGATTCTGTCCGTGGTGTCCGCCGTCGGAGTCTATGACGGAAAAAAGGTCGGATTTGGTATGGAACTGGCCGGCGTCGTGTCCGAACTAAAGTCGATCATGCGGCGGGATGCGCCGCAACCCAAGGCCTCGATCCGCCGGTTGCAGGTGGGATCGGGCAAGTCCAGCTCTGGTGCGAAATTCATCGGTTCTGGCGGGTCTTGAACTCGGCGAAATCGCTACCCATGTGAATTGTACCGGATCGCCACAACGGGGTTCGGGAAACATCACCGCCCGTCTGAACGGAGGGCAACAAATCGTGAATCGCTCAAACATGAGGATACGACACATGCGTACATTTGATTTTGCACCGCTGCACCGCGCCACCATTGGTTTCGACCAGATCGCCGATATGATGGACCGCGTTCTGACCAACGACGTGGCTCAGCCCGGCTACCCGCCCTATAACATCGAAAAAACCGATGCCGACACCTATCGGATTTCCGTCGCTGTCGCCGGTTTTTCGGAAGATGACCTGTCGGTCGAAGTGAAGGAAAACGCGCTGATCGTCGCCGGTAAGAAGGCCGCCGAAGACAAACAGCGCAGCTACCTGCACCGCGGCATCGCCACGCGCGCGTTTGAGCGCCGCTTTGCCCTGGCCGACCATGTCCGTGTCACCGGCGCCAGCCATGAAAACGGTATGCTGAACATCGACCTGAAGCGCGAAGTGCCCGAGGCCCTGAAACCGCGCCGGATCGAGATTTCTTCGGCGAAAGCCATCGAGAAGGATGTGGTTGACGCCAAGGCCGTGAACTAACGCGCCTGAAGCTCCTGCGACGGTCTCTTCCTCCCGGACCGTCGCAACACCCGCCCCGCGTTCCTCCAGACGCGGGGCGTTGTTTTTTTTGTGGGGTCAGTGAGTGGCCGTAATGCTGACAAAGCTTCCGTTCGCTGCGGTGGCTCCAAGGTCCGCTTTCCTCACGTAAGTCAGCTTCAAGCAACTCTGACCAGTAGTTTCTGAGCGTCACCCCATTGCCTCGGCGATTGCCCGTACATGCGCTTGAACTCGCGACTGAACTGGGACGGACTGACATAGCCAACGTCCATCGCGGCTTCGTTCACAGGCATCCCGCCCGCGATTTTCATGGCGGCGTTGTTGAGGCGCATCGACTTAACGAACTGGATTGGGGCCATCGTGGTAACCTGCTTGAATTTGCGATGGAAGACGGCCCGGCTCATACCCGCTCGGCTTGCCATATCGTCAATCGAGATCGGCGCATCCAAGTGTGACGACACGTGCGCAATGGAACGCGCGATGGCGTTGCCAGCACCGAATGCCTGCCGGGCGAAGGTGCCAGCTTCTCCCTTCAGGATCGAATAGAGCAGCTCACGCAATCGCGCCTCGCCGAGAACCGCTGTATCCGTCTCGTTGTATCCGAGCCGTAATAGCCGCAGCAGCGCATCAGTAAAACCATCGTCCCATCGCGCGAGCTTAATTCCCGGCTCCCGCAGTTCTCTTTTGACCGAAGGCAGAACGCCCCCGGCATTTTCCATCTCCATCGCCAGCTCGGCCATAACACGGTGTTCCAGTGAGATCATAACCCCGTAGAGCGGGTTGTCATGCGAAGCCAAAGGCGTCCCCGCCTTGACCGGCATCGACATCGGACAGCAGAGATATTGACTGTTGTCGTATTCGTATCTTCGGCCATCCAGAACGGCTTCCTTCACCCCACTCACGATGGCCACGATGCAGGGCTCGTAAACGGCTGGAACACAGGGGATTGAAAGCGTGGCGCGAAACAGCCGTACACTCTTGATGCCCGTCTCGGTCAGGCCGTCCGTTTCGGTTCGGTCTGCAATAATTTGCTTGATCTGATCCTTGCTCATAAGAGGGATGTAATGGCTCCAGATCGATACTGGCAACTATCTTGATACAATTGGGCAAGTATTTGCGATAATTTCGCCTGTTTCCGCGTTCTGATGAGAGCTATCTGCATTTCCATGCTTCAACAAAGTTCGCTCGGCCCATGCGCCAACGCGGACAGGAGATAAAAAATGCCAGATACCACATTTGGACCCAAAGGCTGGATGCCTGAGCGCCTCGGCGACCTCTCCGGCAAGACCTACCTCATCACGGGTGCCAACGCCGGTGCCGGGTTCCAGGCCGCGCGGACGCTCCTAAAAAAGAACGCCAAGGTCGTGATGTTGAACCGTTCGGCTGAGAAGTCTCAGGCAGCTGTTGCGGACCTGAAGAGTGAGTTCGGCAGTGAAGCAGAAGTGATCTTCATACGAATGGACCTGGCTTCGCTCGCAAGCGTGCGTGAAGCTGCGGACGAGGTGCTAAATTCCGTTCCCCGGATTGATGCGCTCATCTGCAATGCTGCCATCGCGCAGGTGCCAACCCGCAAGCTGACAGAAGATGGGTTCGAGAGCCAGCTTGGCACCAACCATTACGGTCACTTCCTACTCTGTGGTCTTCTGTTCGAGCGGATCGAAGCCTCGAAGGGTCGGATCGTTGTAGTTGCCAGTCTTGGCTACAACATGGGATTGAAGACGATCAATTTCGACGACATGAACTGGGAAGAGGGTTACGGGCCTAATACCGCATACTCACAAAGCAAGCTCGCGCAAATGATGTTCGCCTATGAACTACAGGACAGGCTTGCCGCAGCAGAGCGAACCAAGGTCGAGGTCTATGTCTGCCATCCCGGCTCGTCGGCAACGTCACTGATCAGTGCAAGTGGCAGCCGGACGATGCGGTTCATCTGGTGGCTTATGACCATGACGCCGATGGTTCAAACGGCCGAGCAAGGGTCCTATCCCGAAATCATGTGCGCCACCGAAAAGAATTTGACCGAACAACGCGCGCTCTACGGACCAACAGGCCGCTTTGAAGCCGTTGGCCCGGTCGGCAAGGGTACATTGAACCCACACGCGTATGACAAACCCGTAATGACAAGGCTTTGGGAGGTGACTGAACAAGAAACAAGCTTCAAGTGGGAGATTTGATCCAACGGGTCCCTTGCGGCTGGTGATGCTTCACCCACCATCGGACATTCGTGCTCCGTGCAGCATTTAGTAGAATGGGCTCAAGGCCGACATTAAGAGAAAAGCCCCGCGCAAATTTCGCACGAAGCACATCTTACTCAGTGTTTGAAAGTTGGATCCTCGACCACCGAACCGATCGACCAGAACATCGTGTCGCCCGCAGGCAGGATGGCCTGTCCTTCGATCTTTTCCAGAAGCTTACCGTCGGTCGAGACCAGGAAGGGCAGCAGGTCGCGTTGGAAATCAGCAACGCCTATTGAAGGAAGATGACGCTTTGGGTGCGCTATTGTGGCAAGCGCACCCAAATACCAGACCGCGCCGTATCAGACCGACAGGCAGACGTATTTCATCTCCAGATAGTCTTCCATGCCGTGGTGGCTGCCTTCGCGGCCCAGGCCGGATTGCTTGACTCCGCCGAACGGGCCCAGCTCGGTCGAGATGATGCCGGTGTTCACGCCGACGATGCCGTACTCCAGTGCTTCGGCCACTTTGTAGACGCGGCTCAGGTCTTTGGCGTAGAAGTAGGAGGCCAGACCAAAGATCGTGTCGTTGGCCATGGCGATCACATCGCCCTCGTCCTCGAACTTGAACAGCGGCGCGAGCGGCCCGAATGTCTCGTCCTGCGCGACCATCATGTCCTGCGTCACGCCGGTCACGATCGTCGGCTGGAAGAAGGTGCCGCCCAGGTCATGCGGCAGACCGCCGGTCAGAACTGCACCGCCCTTGTCGGTGACATCCTTGATGTGTTCCTCCACCTTGGCGACAGCTTCGGCGTTGATCAACGGACCGGTCGTGGTGCCGGAGGTCAAACCGTCGCCGACTTTCAACGCTTCGACCGCTGCTTTCAGCTTGGCTGCAAACTCATCGTAGACACCGGCCTGAACGTAAATCCGGTTGGCGCAGACACAGGTCTGGCCGTTATTGCGGAACTTGCACAGCATGGCACCTTCGACGGCTGCATCCAGATCGGCGTCGTCGAACACGATGAAAGGCGCGTTGCCGCCCAGCTCCATCGAGCACTTCATGACCTGATCGGCGGCTTGGCGCAGCAGGATGCGTCCAACCTCGGTCGAGCCGGTAAAGGTCAGCTTACGCACACCTGGGTTTTCGCAGAACTCCTTGCCGATCTCGCTGGCACGCGAGGACGGCACGACGTTGAACACACCCGCCGGGATGCCGGCCTTTTCGGCCAGAAGGCCAAGAACCAGCGCGGATAGCGGTGTTTCGGCTGCAGGGCGGGCGACAAACGCGCAACCAGCGGCCAGCGCGGGTCCTGCCTTGCGGGTGATCATCGCGTTGGGGAAGTTCCAGGGCGTGATCGAGGCTGCAACGCCGATCGGCTGTTTCAGAACCATGATCCGCTTGTCGCGCTGATGGCCGGGGATCGTCTCGCCGTAAACGCGCTTGGCCTCTTCGCCGAAGAACTCGATGAAGGATGCACCATAGGCGATCTCGCCAACGGCCTCGGCCAGTGGCTTGCCTTGCTCGGCGGTCAGGATTTTGCCCAGATCCTCGGCGTTTTCCATCATCAGGTCGTACCAGCGGCGCAGGATCACGGCGCGCTCCTTGCCGGTCAGCTTGGCCCACTCTTTCTGCGCGGCCTCCGCCTGTGCAATCGCACCAGCGACCTGAGCCCGGCTGAGATCCGCAACTTCGGCAACCACATCGCCGCGCGCGGGGTTGGTCACGGCAAAGGTGCCATTGTCACCGTCCACCCACTGGCCGCCAATATAGGCTTTGGTCACCAGCAGATCGGGGTTTTTCAGGATTGATTTAAGGTCGGTTGTTGCGTCCAGCATGAGTCAGTCTCCGGCAGGAAAAGATTTGCGCGCACCCAACCATGTGCCGGGGGGTTTGTCCATGGCCACTCCGGCGGATGGATCAATCCAGAATATGGACAACGGAACATCAGGGTCGGCTGATAATACAGCTTTGGATTGTATCGTCGCGCCTATCTTTTTCTGATTGATTTTGCCAAAGTTCTGGTGATTTCGAGACCCATGGGGATGTAAATTGTCATAACATCCACTATCTCATTGGGTAGATAAGAAAAAACAAGGATAGGACAGATGTCGAACCAACAGTTCGAGGCATTGATTCAGGAAACTCAGACCAAAGTGCGTGAAAGTCAGTCACAGATCGAAGCGCTGACCTCGCGGATTGAGGCCGCGCGCGCCAAGATCGGCACTGCCGAGGCGGATATCGACATCGAGAACGCGACGCTTGAGGACGTGCATGCCCATACTGAGGTGATGAATGCGAATATCGCCGAGCTGATCATGGGCCTGGACGACGTGACCAACGCCTTTTCCAAGGATTTCGACGAGATGCGCTCGAAAACCGGGTGGGAGAGCTTTGTCGGCATCTTTGCCAAGGCCAAATCCGAGTCGATGCGGCAGGAGCGGATGCGCACCGCCAATATCGACGACAAGCTGCAGGACCTGATCGCCAAATCCGACGTGATCGTGAAGCTGTTGGAAGGGCAACTGGCCGTACTGGAAGAACAGCGCGTCAAGGTCGAAGAGAACCTGACCGGTACATTGGATGACCGTGAGGCGACCGTTGCCGAACTGGAGGGTTTGAGGGCCGAAATTCAGGGCATGGACCCAACGATTATCACTTTGGAGAACAAAATCTCCGTCGAACAGGACGCTGCCGCGCGGACCCAGTTGGAGACCGAACTGGCCGAGCTGAACAAGCAATACAACGCCAAGGTTCAGGAAGAACAGGTCAAGCTGGCCAAGTCTCAGACGCTGGAGCGGTATATCGAAAAGGGCAAGACCTGGGTTGACTCACTGCAGAACCAGGCGGCGACGCAGATGGTGCTGATTAACAAGCTGCAGACAGACACACAACAACGCGTGGTGCTGTATGACGCCCTGACAAAATCGCTGAAAACCGCGCAGCAGCAGGACGTGGCCCACCGCATCAACGAGATCGGCGTGCAGACAGACCAAGAGGCGCAAACCGCCATGGCGGCCATCGGCACCGCAACCAACCAGAAAATGGCCGACATGCTTGAGGCACACGAGGACCACATGGTCTTTGCCCGCGACGTGCTGGAGAAAAAAGCTAAGGCGGATGAGCGCTTTGCCCGCCGGTTTGCCTCGATTGTCGAGAAGCATGATAAGAATTTGTATGGTGGGTAATAATAGAAAGATCAGGTTAATCGGGCCGCCGAGATCGGCGCGGGACTGGGTCTACCAGATGGTTTTGGCGACGCTTATTGTGCTTGGAATTATTTGGTATTGGCCTGACGCCACGGGCAGATGGATTGGTTACTACGCAGCGATCCTTACGGGCAGTTTGGTCAACTTGCTGCTTATTGTTCGAGGAAATCATATCCGCAATTCAAGAAACACATCTAAGGATGACTGACCCCACCCAAGACCATGTCGGACTGACCGACACATTCGCCTCGCGCCGCTATTTTCGCAAATTCGAGGTAATCACCGTTCACCTCCTGCGCGTGGCCGCGACGATGGAAGCGGAGGGCGCGATCTCGAAACAAGAGGTGCGGATCGTGTCGCGCTACCTCTCGGGGCTGCTTTACACCTTCCGCGCGCTTTCCATGAAATACCTGCTGGTCGGGCGCGATACCGGGCGGTTCTTTGGCAGCCTCGCCATGGACAAGCGCGACAGCGGGTTTCCGGTGGCGGCCGAATTGCTGACCATGGCCAACGACGCGCAGCAGGCGCGGGTGCATCTGGCGAATATGCCCTCGGAAGATAATCTGAAAACCGACATGGTGCGAACGATCATCGGCGATCAGGCAATCCCCACGAAGCTACAATTTGCGCTGTCGCAAAGGCTCTATTACGAGGAATTGCTGAAGGGGCAGCTTTTCTGGGCTCGCAACGATCCCGAATGCCACTGGATCGGGAATGAAGGCGAGCGGCGCAAATTTCTGATCCACTGGGCGGTCTATGACAGCCAGATCAACCTGCCGGTCATCTACTTGATGCAGTTGGAGGACAGTGGCAAAACCGCCTTGCCCAAGGACCAACGCCGTTGGCCCGAGGTGCAGGCGCATCTGATGGCGCAGTCCTTAGGCGGGTTGAAACTGGTGACCATCGCCAAGGGCTTCGATCAGGATTTCGACGACCTGCACCCCAAACACATGCGTCGCATCCATGTGGGACCGATGTATTCTTCCGCCTTTACCGAGCAATCAGGCCCCCTTCGGCAGGTGCTGGAGGACGCGCAGGCGCCCGAAGGTCAGGACTGGGCACTGGCCTGGACCACCGAAGAACTGCAAAGCGAAGAGGTTATCGAGGAGCGCGCCGGTTGGTTCTCAACCGTTGAGCGCGAGGTCTTTGCGCTGGACCCGTTCGGCGGTCAGGGGGCCGAGACCGGGGCGACGCACACACAGCGCTCAATCATCCTGCCCCAACGCCCGTTTCAGGTGCTAGCCGAGCGCAACCCACCGGGTTTCGCCGATGTACGCAAGTTCGTGGTCAGCAAGGCGGGGCAGGTGCTGAGGTATTGAGATTTTCGCCTTCGGCGAGAGTAATTTTGAAAAGATGAAGTAAGGGCGGCTTTTGAGATGAGTTTGACGTCAGATCAGATGGAATTGCGTGAGGCGGATATTCGCAAGCATTATCCGGCGGCGACCGCTTTGCTGAACGGTTTCGAACACGCGCCTCGGATTGCGAATGTGGTAGAGGCGGCAGTTGAGCGGTCTCCGGGTGTATCGACAGGGCGACGGTTTCGGTCGACGACACCGGGTTTGGTGACGCGGCGCACGGTGCGCGCCGACGGGGTGCATCTGGTGGAACGGATCGAGGCGTCGGACGATGGTGACACGCTGGTTTCGCCGCAGCAGGCCACCACGCAGCAGGCCATGCGGCGCGCCATCGCAATCGCTCTGGCCGTCGCTGAGGCTTACGCGGAACAGACGCCGCTGGCCGATCTAAAGCGTGCGAATTTGGCCGGGGATTTGCCCGCTGCACGCAAGACCGAGTTCTCGGAACTGCTGACGGCGGAGGCTCTGATCACGTCGCACGTGTTTGGCAATGCGCTGGCTTACCTGATGTCCTCACATCTGGGCGAAACAACCGTTGATCTCGGCGAGATCGAAGAGGTTCTGACCGACAACGGCCAACTCGCTCTGCACGGCGCGTTGTGGGAACTGGACCAGACCCTTGCCAAACACGCTCCCGATGATGCGCATTTGATCGCCGCATCCAGCGCCTATGCCGAGCAACTGATGGAGAAGGCCGCCCTGCGCGCGCAATCGGCTGGCCATCTGGCCCCGTTCCAGAACGCCGCTTGGCATATTGAGGCCGATGACCTGACCATCCGGGGTTTCGAACCGGCCTCAAAAGCGAAATCCACCACCCTGACCATGACGTTCAAGAAACCGAACGAAGTGGTCGGAAACCATATCGCCAAGTATCAGGCGATGAAGCTGGCCAAGATGCTGATGGCCTATGACTTCGACCGCCGCCTGAACCCGTTTGCGGAGCTCGGTGGGTTCATCTTTACCTTCATGGGTGACGGCAAACCGGGCACCGGCAAAACCACCCTGATCCAGATGATGGCCGGGCTGATCAACGAATATTGCCAGAACGCGGGCTATCCGTTCCGCTATCAGAATCTGAGCACCGACAATATCGACAGCTATCAGGGCAAGTCCGGCCAGAACGCCAAGGCGTTTATCAACACGATCATCGACCCCTCGGTTATCGGCTTTGGTACCATCGACGATATCGACCAACTGGCGGGCAAGCGCGGCGACAGGCAGTCCTCGGCCGGGCAACTGGAAATCACCGCCGTGCTGATGGAGAGCTTTGCGGGTGCCAACACCTTCGTGCGCGGGAACTGCACCTTTGGCATGTTCTCGAACTACCCCGAGAACGTGGACGACGCCCTGCGCCAGCGGGCGGGCGCGCGGTTCCTGGTGGACGGGCCGCAAACGCGCGAGGATTACATCGACATCCTGCACCTGCTGATGGGCCGTAACCACGACATCCCGCTGGGCGAGCACGACGCCTATGCCGCGCAGGAAATCAAAAAGGCCGTCGCCGCCAGTTTCGAAAGCCACTCCCGTCCGCATGAGGACGCGTTGCTGCAAGTCTATGATCGGGTGGCCGGCGATATCGGTCAGATGGACACAATCGCCAAACTGGGCACCTACCTCAAGGCGATTCAGCAGGCGGATGAGCGGTTTACCGGTCGCGCGATTAAGAACATCACCGACGCGGTTAAGGTCCGCGCGATGGATTTCGAACTGCCCGACGAATGGATGGAAAACCCCGACCTGTTCCTGTTCCGCGACTACGACACCAAGAAGGCCATGATCGAAGACCTGCGCCAGCCGATCACGGTCGAGATGGTGATGCAAGAGATCAACCGCTACGCCGACAGCGAATTCCGCTATGCCGACAAGAGCGACGAGGTCGCCATCGAAAACGCCGTCCGCGAGATGGGCCGGATGGAAGAGGCCAAGCGGCGGTATCTGGAGGGGAAGGGGTGAGTCTGGATTATCTTACTGATTGGAACCAATGGATTTCTAGTCACAAGGAACTGGTAACCCTTGTGGTTGTGCCAGTCGTTACGCTTACCGTTACGGCCATAATCAATCGTTCTGCCGAAAAGCGCTCAGCAGCGGCCTCTCTAGAAGCAGAGCATCGAGCTGCTCAGGAGCGAAGATTGCAACTCGAACTTTCCAGGCGCATGAAACTCGCAGATTTCCGCCAAAATTGGTTGGACCATCTGAGAGAAGACTTTGCTGTAATTTTAGCATTTGTGCCGGAATACAGTAAGAAGGACGAAGCAAAGTTTGCAGAAGTAAACAAGCGAATTCAAAGTGTTCTATTGAGAATGAACCCAAACGAAGACGTACCTAAGGAAATCTTCAAACAACTGCTAAAACTCATCAACGAAAAAGAGAGTATTGCTTTCGAATTATTGAATTTGGTGAATCTTTATCTGAAATCTGAGTGGGTCCGCCTAAAGAAAGAGTTGAGCGACTACAAGAACCTTGAGGAAAGCCTTTGATCCGCCTCATCGAAAAAGGCCTGATGTTCGGCAACCTTGTCCACATCTCCAGCCCGGCTCTGGTCGGGCGGTATAACCGCGCGTTGCAGCATCTGGCGGGCAAGACCACGGCGTTGACGGATTTCCATGTTGATATCTCGGGCTATTCGCCGGAGGTGGGGATTGAGCTGGAGGATGAGCTTTACCTCAACCCCAACGGGGTCAACCGGCAGTTCATCCTGCTGACGACCGAGCAGAAACGCGCGCCTCTGCTGAACGTCAAATTCTCGACCTCGCGCGATATCCTGCGTGAATTCATCGAGATGAACGAGGCGCAGCTGTTCGCTCTGACCGCCACCGATGCGGTCGCCGGAGAGCTGGTGAACTCGGTCTTCAAGCTCACCACGCCGGGCGATCTGCTGAACCTGCGCAAGATCGAGATCGAGGCCGACACCGCAGGCGGCACTCTGCGCAAGGCTCAGCAACTCGCAGGCATGGTCGAGCAGTTCAAGACCGAAGAGGACGCCTGGTTCGATGATGTCCTGATCGCGAAGATGATAGAAACGGCCAGGGAAACCGGCGACGTCACCCGCAACCCGGTTCGTCTGCGCCACACCGCGTTTGAACAACGCAACTTCTGGACGGCGCATTTCGGCGGGTTGTACCTGTTCCCGGATCTGGACCACCCGGCGGCGATCTGTATGGGGGACAGGCCGGATGGCCTGCCGATCAAGTACATCTTTGGTCCGTCGCAGCGGAACCAGATTGCAAAATTTCTCGACTACAATGATCTGGTCGAACCCATCGTCAAAGCGCGCAGCGTGGATGCCGCCGGGATCTTGCAGCAGAAGATGGATTTCCTGACCATCGATGCTGCTGCGGATGCCGATGTCGATCTGACCGGGCTGGACCGCAGCGACATGCGCCGTCTGGCGCGCAACCATTCGGACCGTCTGCCCGAGGCTTATAACGGTCTGGCGCAGTTGCTGCGCTGGGCGACGGACGGGGGGCCCTGGCCGCGTATAACTTCGGATCATCCGGCCTATTTCTATACTTTGCGCGCCGCCGATACGCTGCACCGCGATCTGGTGAATATGCTGTTGGCCGAACTGGCCCCGCTGGATCCGCGCCAGATGTTCATTTGCCACAAAGAGCTGTTCTACCGCACTTATGCGACATGGCCGGAAACAAAAAAAGCCTATGTTGCCGAGTTCCTTGCGCGAGAGTATCAGGTGGACAAGGCCGGCGCCCGGGCCGCGCTGTTCGGGCATGAGCCGGACATGAGTGGCGGTGATCGGGTCAGCGATGATATCATCGCGCGCGTTGGTCCCTGGGGCGCAGTAGGGAGAAGTTAAATGTTGGTCGCACTCCGCTTTCTGATCCCGTTGCTGATCGTTCTGACCGTCCTTTACGTTGGCGTGTCGATCTATTCCCGCCGGGTGCGACGCGGTAAACTGATCGCACATTGGGAGAAAAAGGGCATGACAGGCGACAGGGACGCCTTTGTCCAGCGCGGGCTGAAAAAGTACGACGGATCGTTTCGCCGCAAACTGATCCTTGGGATCTATGTCGTGCCGCTGGGCCTGATCGCGATCCTGATTTATGTTTCGAATTTCATGTGAGGGTTTGACTAATGCGTTATGTCAAATGGGCCATCATCATCCTGTTCTGGGGCACGATCGCGGCGGTGTTGAACTACACCCTGCCGCAGCATGACGTGGTTCGAATCTCGGACACCTATGAAAAACGGATCGACCCCGGTGAGAACAGCATCTTCTGGTCGGTTCATGATGTCGGCAGCGACCCGACCACACCGAACCGTGATGTGTTCTTCATCCAGACCCGCAAGACCAACGGCAAGGTCATGGTCTATCGGAACGAGGATACAGGCTGGGGCTGGCCGCCCTATTTCAAGCTGAACTCCTCGAACCTGCAGGCCGAAGCGGCAGACCTGAAATCAACAACCGAGGCGCCCCGTTGGGTGGTGGTACGTCACTACGGCTGGCGCAGTGAATTCCTTTCGATCTTTCCGAACGCCGTAAAGATATGGCAGGTCGACAGCCCGGATGCGCGGATCATTCCATGGTTCAACATCATCTTCCTGACTGTTTTCTTCGCCCTTCTTTGGGCCATCTGGGTGCGCTGGCGCAGGTTCCGAGAAGCCCGCATCGACCCAATGATGGAGAATGTGGAGGACGGCCTGTATGCCGCAGGCGACGCGATCGAGGAACGCAGCAGCAGGTTTCGCAGGTGGCTGAACGGTTGGAAGTCAAAGTAGGGGCCGAATATGACCGGGCCGATCTTGGTGTCACCGAACAATGAATTCAGCATGTAGCGCACCGGCGGCTTTGATCGTCTTCAATATGTCGATCATGTCCCGTGGAGAAACGCCCAATGCGTTCAAACCTGCCACCACTTCTGACAAGGTTGTCGCTTCGGGTATTTCTGCCAGCCCGGTGCCTTCTTCTTCGTCAATACCGGCGACGGTTCTGGGAACGACCACTGTTTCGCCACCTGCGAACGGGTTGGGTTGGATTGCGATCGGAGCCTCTTCGACGGTGAGAGTCAGATTGCCTTGGGATACCGCCACCCTTGAGATACGTACCTCCTGACCCATCACTATGGTGCCCGAACGTTGATCAACCACGACACGAGCCTTAGTTTCCGGGTCTACCAGGATGTTTTCGATGCGTCGAATTGCATGCGCAGCTGACCTTGCGCCGGTGGCGGGAATACTCAACTCCACCGTGCCGGAATCTCTCATGATTGCAACTGCCTTTCGGAATTCTGAATTGACTGCAGTTTCGATTCGTTCAGCCGTGGTAAAATCCGGTTCTCGCAGGGCCAGGCGGATTTGACTGAGCGACGACAGTTCAAATTCGATTTCACGTTCAACCCGGGCGCCGGACGGAATGACGCCAGACGTCGGAACTCCGCGCACAACGGATGCGGCCTCGCCCTCTGCCGCCCCGCCCAGAAGCTGGGATAGCGATGTCGCCTGAGCGGCAATTGATCCTGCTGTCTGAAGGGCAAGCACGAAAAGCCTCAAGCTTAAGCCAAGTGCCAGACCCGTCAGGATTTCGGTGCCGATCAGCCGCACTACGGGGAACAGTCCAGACATCGCCCCGGACGGGTCAATTGCGGAAGAAACCACGAGCGTAAATGCCACTGCTATCGCCAGTTTTACGCGGGCCGGAATGCTGCGCTCTCCGAAGGCAGGCAGAAGGGAAACCAAAGCGGAAACCCGCAGGAAAACGGCGAACAAGTGCTCAAGCTCGCTACTGATAAACGGCAGCAAGTCAGGGGGCAGGCCGATCACGCGGGCACCGTACCGACAAGTGCCGGCCTGGCTTCCAAGCCGATTTCTTCAAATGACAGAACCGGGTTCGAGATGCCGCGTGCGTGCAGGATCGTGCGCAGCAACCTGCGTCGACGGGTCGAAGTCACAACGGCCGCAAACACGCCCCGATCCGCGGTTTGCGCAACGCTTTGCACGACACCGTCTGCAAGCTTGTTGAACAGGTTGGGCGGAAGCGCGACGTCGAGACCTGCGCTTTGGGCGTCGATTTGGTAAGTGGCGAACGTGTCCTCCCACTCCGGTGCCAGTTGGATCAGTGGGATCGACCCATCTTCGCGCTTCATGTCGGCGACCAGCTGGAACCCGAGACGTTGGCGCACCAGTTCGCAAATCCCTTCGGGCAGAGTTGTGGTCAGCCGAGCCTCGGCCACGGTTTCCTGGATCAGGGCCATGTTTCGGATGGACACCCGTTCGTCCAGCAGCAGCCGCAGAACGGAATGTAACGTATCGATCGGGACCTTGTCCGGGATCAGT
Organism: uncultured Ruegeria sp.; assembly: GCA_963669395.1. GTDB lineage: Bacteria > Pseudomonadota > Alphaproteobacteria > Rhodobacterales > Rhodobacteraceae > Ruegeria. The sequence goes on from OY770022.1 coordinate 1,134,812, forward strand.
TCGTCCAGCAATTTGCGGTTGGCCTCGGCCCGGCCCGGATCGCTCAGCCGAGGCATTTCGGACAAAAGACGCCGCAGCGACTTGAGTGTCAGCAGTCGGGAGAAGTTCTGCTTGATGATTTCAAGCAGATGGGTCGCCAGGATTTCGGGGGGCGAGACGATCGTCGCGCCGCTCAGGGCCGCAGCCTCCTGATCTTTGGGCAGGATCCAACGGGCCGGTGCGCCGTAGACGGGTTCGGTCACATCATTTCCTTCCGGCAGAATGTCCGGCCCATCCTGAACCAGCGCCAATACGAGGTCGAGGTTCAGAACACCGCGCGCCTGTTCGACGCCCTGAACTTTGATAACGTAAGTGCCGGTTGGAAGATCGGCGCGATCGGTCAACCGAATTTCGGGCAGGATCAGACCAAAGCCAGAGGCGACATATGTCCGCATATTGGCGATCCGCGCGTCGAGACCGGTGCCTGGGTTTAGAACCATGCTGACCAGATCCGGCGCGAATTCCAGATGAACGTCGTCAAGGTCTAGGATGTCTCCGATGGCCTGCGGGGTCGGGGCATCGGTTTCGGGTGCCGGTGAGTGCGCTTTTGTCAGCTCGGATTTTTGTTTGTTGTAAACGCTGTAGGCTGAGTATCCCAAAACCCCCGCGTCTAGAATGAAGGGCAGAAACGGCAGGCCTGGCACCAACGCAAACAGGACCATCAGCAGCGAGACAGTGCCCAGCGCGGCAGGGTGCCGCCCCAACTGCGAGAAGATTGCGCTGTCGGTTGCCCCCTGCGTGCCGCCCCGCGCCAGCAGCAGTGCGGACGCGATTGAGATAATGACCGCAGGGATTTGTGAGACCAGCCCATCACCAACCGTCAGGATCGCATAGGTTTCGAAGGCGGATGCAACCGGCATACCATGCACGATCACGCCCATGACCAGACCCATCACAAGATTCAGCAAGGTGATCAGCAACCCGGCAACGGCGTCGCCCTTGACGAATTTGGACGCACCGTCCAGCGAGCCGAAGAAAGTCGTTTCCTGCTGTTCTCTTTCGCGCCGTTCCTTGGCTTGCTGATGGTCGATGGCCCCTGCGGACATGTCGCTGTCAATTGCAAGTTGCTTGCCCGGCATCCCATCCAGCGCAAACCTGGCTCCGACCTCGGCCATGCGGGCGGCGCCCTTGGTGATCACCATAAAATTCACGATCAGCAGAACGCCAAACACGACGAGACCCAGAAAGATGCTTCCGCCCATGACGAATTGGGCAAACCCCTCGATCACATCACCTGCGGCGTTGGTGCCCGAATGACCCTGACCGATGATCAGCTTGGTGGACGAAACATTCAGCGACAATCGCAGCATCAGGGATGCCAGCAGGATCGTTGGAAAAGATGAGAAATCCAGCGGGCGTTCGATAAACAGGGTCAAGGTGAAGATCAGAATAGCCAGCGCAAACGAAGCTGCCAGCCCCACATCCAGAACCCAGGCGGGCATTGGCAGGATCATCATCACAATGACCGTCATCAAGGCCAGCGCCAGCAAGACGGTCGGCGAAAACACAGAGCGGGCATCGAACCTGAACACGATCACCCCCTTAGTTGAAGACGATAAAGGCGGTGGCACTATCCGCTACCGGAACCAGCGACCCCAGCATTACCCGTTTTGGCGCGGCAGATCGCGATGGAAGCAATGGAGCAGAGGACTGTGTAATAGGATCGCGGGCAACTGCCGCATACCTTGTCGGCTCGTCCTCGTTGAGGCGCGCCAATTCGGTCTGAAAACGCTCGGAATATGTCTGGGCCAAAGCGGGAGTGCGAGAGTGATAAGCACCGGCCGCTGCGGGCCACGATGCAAACTCTGCAAACAGGTCTTTCAGAAAACGGGCGGCATACCTGGCGTTCTGATCCGGGTCGAACATTTCGTCAATCGACCGGAATGCCTGCCCCTGCCAGCGATAGTTGATCTGGAAGCACCCAATGTCGAAACTACGTGCGCCCGCCTTGAAGATTTGGAAAACATGGGATTTTGCCTCGACCTCGGTGTCAAACCAAAGACCTTGCCCCTCGACATTGATCGCCCACGGCCATGGACGCAGGGTGCCAGCGACGTTCAGACCGGATTCCACGCGTGCGATGGCCCGTAGAACATCCAGAGGAACCTCTTCCGACAAAGCGGCTTGTCTCATGGCCTGATCACACAGATCGGCGGTTCTTGCGTCAGGTCGTGCATGTAGCGAACGCCCGGCAAGAAGCAGAATCAGAAGAAAGATGAATATTCGATGGGGCATTCTGCCGGTCCGGGATCTTGATCAGTCCGGGGCAGGCTAGCCGCGCATCGGTTTACATAGGGTTATCGCAGCATCAGTTCCGGTCGATCCGGCGGCCAAACACAACGCTTGTGTTGGTTCGCATGACGCCCGGGATCTTGGCGAGTTCATCGACGAGGATGTCCAGATCCTCTATATGCGGTGCTTCGGCACTCAGCAGCAGGTCGAATTCTCCGTTTATGGACAGGCACAGTTTGACCTCGGGATAGGCTTCAAGACGTTTGATGATGCGGGCCGTTTCTTTTTGCTGCACTTCCAGCAGAACGATGACTTGTACACGCGGTGTATCTTGCGGGCTGTGCAAAACCACAGAGTACCCTGCAATTACACCGCGATCTTCCATGCGGCTGATACGCTCGTGAACGGTGGTGCGCGCCACGCCCAGCTTTGCTGCGATCCGGGTTGTTGATTCACGCGCGTTCTGCTGAAGTGCGGCAACGATATTACGATCAAGTTTGTCCATGGTGGCCAAGGTTTAGAGCATTAGCATACAGATGCTCAAGTTCCTGCTGACCTCATTTGTGTCGCGGCAAAATCCCGTCCCGGCAGCGCCTGGTCACAATGACGCCCGATGGATGGCGTTGAGTTTGCGGACCAAACCTCCTATCTCGTGGTCTGAGACCGAACAAAGGAAAAATCCGTGGCGAACCACTTGTACAAAAACGACCTCTCGGATGGGCTGGATCTGGGCCCGGTCGTGGCGATCGACTGTGAAACCATGGGTTTGAATCCGCATCGGGACAGGTTGTGCGTCATCCAGATGTCGGGTGGCGATGGGCACAGCCATATCGTTCAAGTCGAAAATGGGCAGACATCAGCGCCGAACCTGTGTGCCATGCTGGAAAATCCCGATGTGCTGAAGCTGTTTCATTTCGGGCGATTTGACATCGCGGCCATGTACCACACATTCGGTGCGCTGGCGGCGCCGGTCTATTGCACCAAGATCGCCAGCCGACTGGTACGCACCTATACAGACCGACACGGGCTGAAGAACCTGTGCCAGGAACTGATCGGCGTCGACATTTCGAAGCAGCAGCAAATGAGCGACTGGGGTGCGGAAACCCTGACCGAGGCTCAGCTGGACTATGCCGCCTCGGACGTTCTGTACCTGCATCAGTTGCGCGATGCGCTGAACGGGCGTCTGGCACGCGAGGGCCGGACCGAGATGGCGCAGGCCTGTTTTGATTTCCTGCCGATGCGTGCCAAGCTGGACCTCGCCGGCTGGCCTGAAACGGATATTTTTGCGCACTCATGACTGACAACGAATCCTTTCTGAAAACCGCGCGGCAGGTCATCACTGACGAAGCCCGTGCGCTTGACGTTCTGGCGGACGGCCTGGATGAGAATTTCGCCACTGCCGTGCAGATGATCCTGCAGGCAACCGGTCGGATCATTGTCAGCGGGATCGGCAAATCGGGCCATATCGGTCACAAGATCGCGGCAACGCTGGCGAGTACCGGGACACCCGCCTATTTCGTGCACCCGGCCGAGGCAAGTCACGGCGATCTTGGTATGGTGTCGAAGGGCGATGTGGTTCTGGCGATTTCGAACTCGGGCGAGGCACCGGAACTGGCCAATCTTCTGGCCTTTACCCGGCGGTTCGGCATCCCTCTTATCGGCCTGTCCAGCACGCCCGAAAGCACGTTGATGAAACAGGCGGACGTGCATCTGCTGATCCCGTCGATGGGTGAGGCCTGCGGCTTTGGTATGGTGCCTTCGATTTCGACGACGCTGACGCTTGCGATGGGGGACGCGCTGGCGATCGCCTTGATGAAGTACCGGGATTTCCGGCCCGAAAACTTCCGTGATTTCCACCCCGGCGGCAAACTCGGCGCGCAGCTCAGCAAGGTTCGCGATCTGATGCATACCGACACACCGATCGTTTCCTCGGGCACGCCGATGAGCGAGGCGTTGCTGGTCATGAGCCAGAAGGGTTTTGGCGTTGTCGGCGTTAGTGATGCCGAGGGGCAATTGCTGGGCATCGTGACCGATGGCGACCTGCGGCGGCATATGCAGGGTCTGCTTGACCTGACCGTCGATCAGGTGATGACCGCGAACCCGCGTACCATCGGACCGGGTGAATTGGCCGAAAGCGCCGTGGCTCTGATGACGATGCAGACGCCCAAGATTACCTGTTTGTTTGTGGTCGATCCGGCCTCGGGCGGGCGGGCCGAAGGCATTTTGCACATTCACGATTGCCTGCGCGTCGGGTTGGGCTGAAAGGTGGAAACTGTGGACCGCTATTCCCGCATGGTACAGTTCTTGAAGGTGCTGTTGCCGCTGGTGGCCATTCTGTTGCTGTCCACGGTGTTCCTTCTGTCCCGCAGCATCGAGACCGATGTGTCGGTTCCATTCCCGCAAACGGAAATCAACGATCGCCTTGCCGACCAGGTTATCACTCAGCCCGACTACCGGGGCATAACCCGCAAGGGCGAAGACGTGCATATCAAGGCCATACAGGCGGCCAAAGGGGCCGAAGGATCTGTCCCGACTGCGGCCGAGTTTCGGGGGCGTCTGGGGCTGTTGAATGGCGGCGTCATAACATTGGATTCAAATTCGGGCATGATCCGACCTGACAAAAAGACGGCAACTTTTGTCGGCGATGTTGTCATAACCACCACGGACGGCATCCAGGTCACCACGGATTTGCTGAACACCTCGTTGGATGAAATCCGCGGGGACACACCAGGTCAGGTTAACGGAACCGGACCGATCGGTGATTTCTCGGCCGGGCGCATGACATTTGGGACTGAAAAAAAGGACGGACCGGTCCATATTGTTTTTACAGATGGCGTAAAGCTGGTGTATGAGCCGGCAAAAGCAGAAAGATGAAGTGTGTTTGATTTTCGAATTGCCCTTGTTTGCATCGCTCTGGTGACGAGTGCCGTTTCCGCGACCGCGCAGGAAACGCAGGTGGCGTTTGGGTCGACCAAGGCGGACCCCAGTTTGCCGGTCGAAGTGACGTCGGAAACACTCAACGTCAATCAGGAAAACGGGTCGGCCGAGTTTCTGGGAAATGTCATCGTGATTCAGGGCGAAATGCGTCTGACTGCAGAACGGGTTCTGGTCATCTACAACAACGAGCGTTCGGCGATCGAGCGGCTAGAGGCCACGGAAGACGTGGTTCTGGTAAGCCCTCCCGACGCGGCGCAGGGGGATTGGGCCGAATATACGATTGATTCCGGTGTGATCCTAATGAAGGGCAATGTTCTTCTGACACAGGGGCCAAGCGTCATCAGCGGCGATCAGATGAATGCCAACCTGACCACCGGTACCGCAACCATGACCGGTCGGGTGAAAACGATCCTGCAACAGGGCAACAACTGATGGCACGACCCAACCTATCCGTTGCCGACGGCACCTCGGGTCTCAGAATCGAGAAACTGCGAAAGTCCTATCGCAAGAAGACCGTGATCCGGGATGTTTCGATGACACTGGGCCGTTCCGAAGTTGTGGCTTTGCTTGGTCCCAACGGGTCGGGCAAGACGACGACGTTCTATTCTGTCGCCGGGCTGGTTTTCCCCGAGGCGGGCACGGTCACGCTGGACGGGCACAATGTCACGACTTTGCCGATGTATCGGCGCGCCCGGATGGGGATCGGTTATCTGCCTCAGGAGATGTCGATTTTTCGCGGCATGAGCGTCGAGGACAATATCGCCGCTGTGCTGGACATAACCGTCAGCCACGCCCATCGCCGCAAGGAACGTCTGGAAGAACTTTTGTCCGATTTCTCGATCGAGCATTTGCGGCGGGCCCCGGCCCTGGCTTTGTCAGGGGGGGAAAGACGCCGGGTGGAAATCGCCCGCTGCCTGGCTGCTGATCCCAAGTATTTGCTTTTGGATGAACCGTTTGCAGGGGTGGACCCAATCAGCGTTGGGGATATCCGGCATTTGGTTGCCGACCTGAAAAAGCGCGGAATTGGTGTTTTGATCACGGATCACAACGTCCGCGAAACGCTGGAAATTGTGGACAGGGCCTACATCCTGCATGACGGAAAGATGCTGATGTCCGGCACGCCGGACGAAGTTGTTGAAAACGAGAATGTGCGCCGCGTGTATCTGGGTGAAAACTTCAGGATTTCATAGGCTTGCGCTGATCTGCACTTGCTGCATGTCGGAAATTACACAAATACGGTTTTGTTTTGATTGACTCTTCCGCCGCCTCTTGGCTCAATTGGCTCATGGCAGTTTTGCGGTTCCAGTCTGGATCACGATATCCCTTCTCCGAAGGGCGCGATGGCAGACAACCACAAAACATGTCGCTACCCCCCACCCGATAAAAACAAGCTCGCCGCGTAACGTGGCGTCAGAATGGGTGTGAATTGTGAAGGAGATCACATGCGTTACCAAATCAGCGGAAAACAGATCGACATCGGCGCGGCGCTGCAGACCCACGTGCAGACCGAGCTGGGCGAGGTTGTGGGTAAGTATGCCCAGCGCCCGACGGACGCCGCCGTCGTCTTTTCCCGTTCAGCGCATGAATATGTATGCGAGACCACGGTGCATCTGTCGACAGGCCTGACCGCCCAGGCCAAGGCCCACGCAATCGAGATTTATGCGGCATTCGAGGCTTGCTGCGACAAAATGGAGACACAACTGCGCAGATACAAGCGTCGGCTGAAAGACCACCACAAGGATCGGTCCGAGCCGGTTGAACTCTTCGGCGCGTCCTCATATATCCTCGCCTCTGATGAATCGGAGACGGCTGACGAACCCGAATCGCTGCAGCCCATGATTGTGGCTGAGATGGAAACAAAGATCCCATCTCTCAGCGTTGGCGAAGCTGTTATGCAAATGGAACTTGCAGGCGCCCCGGTGCTGGTGTTCCGTAATGAAAACAAGGACGGATTGAATGTCGTGTATCGCCGGGATGACGGCAATATCGGTTGGATCGATCCGTAACAGGCAAGATTGAAAGACGGGCCCCGGTTCTGGCCGGGGCAACGTCATGGAGCGTGATCATGGAGCTGTCGAGCATACTGAAGCCCGAAGCCGTACGTGTATTGTCATCTGCTTCCAGCAAGAAGCGGTTGTTTCAGGAAATCAGCGATGTCGCTGCCGCCACCCTTGGGCTGGACGCGCAGGAAGTTGTGGACAGTCTGCTGGAGCGTGAAAGCCTCGGCCCGACCGGGGTTGGCCATGGTGTGGCGCTGCCACATGCGAGATTGCCGCAGCTTCAGGCCGTTTCGGGCGTATTCGTCATGCTGGAAAAGCCTATTGATTTCGGCTCGGTCGACCGTCAGCCAGTCGACATTGCCTTTTCATTGTTTGCGCCGGAGGAAGCGGGTGTCGATCATCTCAAGGCGCTGGCGCTTGTGTCACGGACCTTGCGTGACACATCTGTCTGCGCAAAGTTGCGGGCAAATCCTGACCCCGTCAAACTTTATGCCATTCTGACCGAAGCGCAGTCGATGCAGGCTGCGTAACCTGGTTCAATTGAAAAAGCCCCCGTTATCCGGAGGCTTTGTTGCGGCCCGAGGCGATCAACCGCCTGTGCCCATTTCCAGTGTCCACCAGATTTTGCCGCCTTTTTCCTGATGCCAGGCAAAGCCCATCTGGCTTGCCTTCGGATCCATTATGACGGCGCGTGGGCCCGGCTCCTGCATCCATGCGGCCAGGGTTTCGGTCTCGGTCTCGTAGGTCTCGGAAATTGCTTCGCCCAGGAAGGTTCCGAAGTAGCCTGCGCGCGCGGCGCGATCGATGGGTGAGGATCCGTCCGATCCGAAATGCCAGGGTCGGTTCTGACGGGCCATGTCTTTGGAATGGGTGGCTGCGGCCGCATTCAGTTGGGCATTCAGTTGAACCGGTTGCAGGCCCGAGGCCTGACGGAGCGCGTTCACCGAATCCAACATGCGGAATTGTAGTTTATCGGTGCTGCCGCGAATCTTGTAGACTGTCGGCAACGGCCGCCCGTCGGCCCCCAAGGCTGTGGTTGCGGTGTCCGTGCATGCCGCCAGTGCGACAAGGCAAATAACTAGCAGAGAAAGGATACGCGTCATGGTCGACCTGATAATTGTGTTATCAACGGGCATAGCGTGACTGAACGCGCTGGGCAAACGTACAATGGCCACAACCCGCGTGATTCTGCCGGTTTGATTTGCGACTGAAGCATTCTGGCAATAAAATGATCCGAAATTTCCAAGTCACCTAAGCAAAGGACCCTTTGTCATGGTCAAAAAACGTATTCAGCCCTCGACCCGCCGCGGATTTCTGGCAGGTGCGACGGCCGTGCTGGCCACGCCGGCAATCGCCCAGTACATTCCCGGAGACCCATTGCGTCCTGCTCCGGAAGCAGAACCGGCGGTTCGCCGCAATGTTTCGGGCTTCCGGGCGTTGGACTGGCAGCCCTATTTTTCCAATACCAGAAACGGTGCCATTTTGGTCGATACCGTCTCGCGGGCGCTGCATTATTGGTCAGATGATCAATCTGTGTACAAACTCTACCCATCTTCGGTTCCATTGACCGAAGAACTGACCCGCCGCGGACGGACGAGCGTGATCCGGAAGGTCGAAGGCCCAAGCTGGTCGCCGACGCCGTCGATGAAGAAGCGAAATCCGGAATGGCCCGACTATATCCCGCCTGGTCCGGATAACCCTTTGGGAACACATGCTTTGTACCTGAGCTGGAAATATTATCGCATTCACGGCACCCATGACACGCGCAAAATCGGGCGCCGGTCTTCAAATGGGTGTATCGGCCTGTTCAACGAGGACATTGCCGAGCTGTTTTCTATGGCGAAGGTTGGCACGCAAGTGTTGCTAATTTGACGACATTTTCATGCACGAACCCGCTTGGCGATCAAGTTGCAATTGCAATCCCTGCGCATTGCTGATTAGAAAAAAACACGAGGTAAGTCTTAGATGTGTGACTGCACTAATCGGAATCACGCAAATTCTGGAGGTTAATATGAAAAAACTCGTTCTCGCCGCTGCTCTGACCGCTGCTGCTTCGACTGCCTATGCTGGCAACCTGGAAGAGCCGGTTGTAGAGGCACCTGTCGTTGTCGAAGAAACCCAAGGTTCGTCGCAGGGTATCATCCTGCCGCTGATCCTGCTGGTTGTTGTTGCCGCAGCTGTTGCAGCAAGCTAATTCGACAAGCTGATCAAAGAAAAGGCGGTGGATTTATCCACCGCCTTTTTTTATGCCCGGGTTGTGGGTCGTTCAGTCCAGCCAGCCCCTGAGATTGTCTTCGATCACCGCACCAAGTGCGGCGATATGCGAATCATCGGCGTTGAGGCATGGGATATAAGTAAAGCCCTCGCCGCCGGCCTCCTCAAAGCTTTCCCGAATTTCTTCGTTGATTTCTTCCAGCGTTTCGATGCAGTCGGCTGAAAAGGCCGGGGCGATTACCGCGATGTTCTTTTTGCCCTGCCGCGCCAGATCGGCGACGTGATCGACGGTATAGGGCTTCAGCCATTCCTCGGGTCCGAACCGGGACTGGAACGTCGAAACCAGCTGATCGTCTGTCCAGCCCAGCCGCTCTTTCAGCAATCTGGTCGTTTTTGCGCATTGGCAGTGATAGGGGTCGCCTTGCTGCAAATAGCGTTCCGGCATCCCGTGATAGGAACAGACGAGAATGTCGGGCTTCGTCGCCATCTTTGCATAAGCGCGCTCAACCGACCCCGCCAATGCGTCGATGTAGGCAGGTTTGTCAAAATAGGCAGGTACGGTCCGGGTGGCCGGTTGCCAGACCTCCTCCATCAGCGCCCGGAAGAACTGATCATTTGCTGTCGCTGTCGTGGCTCCCGCGTATTGCGGGTAGAGCGGGAAGAACAGGATGCGGTCACAACCCGCCGCCACCAACTCGCGTACTTTGGACTTGGTCGAAGGGTTGCCATAGCGCATGCAGAAATCGACCATCACCTGATCGCCGTAACGATCGTGCATCGCGTCGCGCAGCTTGGCTGTCTGGTCCTTGGTGATCGTCATCAGCGGGCTTTCGCCCTTGTCGTGATTCCAGATCGATTTGTAGGCCTCACCCGAACTGAACGGGCGCTTGGTCAGGATGATCCCCTGCAGGATCGGTTGCCACTTCCACTTTGGATAGTCGATCACGCGCTGGTCCGACAGAAACTCGTTCAAATAACGCCGCATCGGCCAATAGCTGTAGTCATCCGGCGTGCCGAGATTTGCCAGCAGGAGTCCGACGCGGCCCGTTTTGACCTTTGGGTGGTCGGCTGGTGCATGGGCGGGGCGGGTTGCGTCAGTCATTTGAGCTTCCTGAGTTTTTGTGGTCCGGCCTGAGATAAACGGAAATGCCCGGCGGTCAATCGGACAGTTTGCCTTCTTTCGTCCCTAAAGCTTCGGCAAGTCGCATGCGGGCGGACCCGGGGCGCAACGGTTGCGGTTGGCTGTCGTGCGGGGACCAGCCTGTCAGGCAGATCAATTCGAACGTCGCCAGCAGACGGCCCCGAGGCGACGCAAAGTGGCGGTTGTAGATGGTCTGGGCTTTGTCAAAGACAAGGCGCCGAGTCGGGTATTTCAGACGGGCAGTCAGAATATTGGTCTCACCCATTGCGCGAAGATCGTGCATCAGGTGCATCAGGTCACGGTATTCCGCTGTCACGGTTGCCCTGTCGGCCACGGGTAATGCAAATCCGGCCCGCTGCAATAGCCCACCCAGATCCCGCAGTTCTGCCATCGGGGCGATGCGGGGGCTGAGCCCCCCGGTTACTTCGATCTCGGACTGCCCGAGGGCTGCACGCAGTTCGTGCAGGGTTTCACCACCGGGACAGATGCCCAGCAGCAGCCCGTCCGGGCGCAGGGCGTGACGGCATTGGATCAATTGCCCGACCGGGTCATTGGCCCAGTGCAGCGCCATCGCGTGAATAACCAGATCATGCGATCCGCGCTCCAGCTCCAGAACCTCATTATCCGCTATGATGGTGGCAGCAGGCAGAAAGTCGCGCCAGAGATGCGGGAATGGAGTGATAATCGCCGGTACCGTAAAGGTTCTGTTAACCATCAAAAGCCGATCCTTCACCTCATCCATGGCAGCGTGATGCAGGAACAACGCATCGTCCCGGGCACGGGCGCGGCGCATGGTCAGTATCGAGCGATCAAACGGCGAGGGTGCAGTGTCGGCAGGCAGTTTCATGGGTCGCAAGTATCGCATGTGGCAGCGGATTCAAACCGTTGTTGCACTGATCTACCCGCCGCGTTGCCTGGGATGCGGCGTATTGACGGAATCCGACTTTGGTTTGTGCGGCTCCTGTTGGCGTGACACGCCATTCATCGGCGGGACCGTCTGCGAAACCTGCGGAATGCCGATAGAGGGCGAGGCGGATGGTCACAGAATCGAGTGCGACGATTGTCTGGCGAGCCCCCGACCATGGAGGGACGGGCGCGCAGCGCTTTTGTATCAGGGTCAGGCACGATCGCTGATCCTGAGCTTCAAGCACGGTGACAGGCCCGAACTGGCCCGAACAGCGGCCCTTTGGATGGCGCGGGCAGGCCAAGATCTGCTTCGCGACGAGATGCTGATCGCACCTGTCCCGTTGCACTGGTCGCGCCTGCTGAAACGGCGATACAATCAGTCTGCCCTGCTGGCGCAAAGTCTGGCCCGTGAAACCGGCCAGGACATGTGTCCGGACCTGCTGGTGCGTCGAACAAAAACCCCGGTTCTGGATGGCAAAACCGCAGCGGAGCGGGCGGACATCCTGTCAGATGCAATCGCAGTTCACCCCAAGTGGCGAAACATGCTGACAGGCCGCGATATCCTTCTGGTGGATGACGTGATGACATCCGGCGCGACTTTGGCAGCCTGTACCCGGGCATGCCAGATCGCGGGGGCAAATCATATTTTCGTGTTGGTACTGGCGCGCGTTGCCAAGGATGCCTAATTCGCTCAAGATTGCGCGAAATCTAGGGAACGGAACATGAAGCCGGTAGAAATCTACACCTCGCCGCTATGCGGCTTTTGCCACGCTGCCAAACGCCTGCTCAAGCAGAAGGGTATCGATTTCAAGGAAATCGATGTCCTGATGGACCCCAAGCGAAAACCAGAGATGATCAAACGGGCCTCGGGTAAACGCACGGTGCCTCAGATCTTTGTAGGTGACATCCATGTCGGCGGTTGCGATGACCTGTACGAGCTGGACCGGCAGGGCAAGCTGGACCGTCTGCTGGCGGCCTGATGAAAACGGCGCTGTTGCAAATCACTTCGTCGGATGACCCGGCAGAAAACCTCATTATGGTGCGCGCCATGATGGCCGATGCGGCAGCGCAGGGCGCGCAGTTTGTCCTGACGCCCGAGGTCACGAATTGCGTCTCGACAAGCACCACACGGCAGCGCGAAGTTTTGCAGCACGAAGAAGATGACATCACGCTGGCCGGCCTGCGAGAACAGGCCGCCACGCTTGGTGTCTGGCTGCTGATCGGCTCGCTGGCGGTCAGGACCCATGACGCAGATGGGCGATTCGCCAACCGGTCCTTCCTGATCGAACCGAAGGGTCAGATCGTGGCCCGCTATGACAAGATTCACATGTTCGACGTGCAGGTCACCGAGTCTGAGACCTTCCGCGAATCCAGGAACTATCGGCCAGGCGACAAGGCAGTGATTGCCGAGACCGATTTCGGCAAGGTTGGCATGACTGTCTGCTATGACATTCGCTTCCCGCAACTTTACGCGGCGCTGGCGCAGTCCGGCGCGCGGATTCTGACTGTTCCGGCGGCTTTTTCACCGGTTACCGGCGCGGCCCATTGGGAACCGTTGTTGCGCGCGCGCGCGATTGAGACCGGCTGTTGGGTTCTGGCCCCGGCGCAAACGGGTGAGCATCCGAAAACCCGCGGCAGGACCCGTCATACCTATGGCCACAGCATGGTTGTGGCCCCTTGGGGAGAGGTGCTGATCGACGCAGGTAACGATCCGGGCATTCACATTTTCGATTTGGATGATAGTTCTGTGACACAGGCGCGCAGCCGTGTGCCCTCATTGACTCACGTGCGGCCTTTCGACGGGCCCTGATCCAGAACCGGAATATGACGGACGAGAAAAATGCCCTCGCGGTCACGCTTTTCAGCGAGATCCTGACCGCCGATCAGCTTTTGCGCAACCGGCTCAGCCGGGTGCTGCCCAAGGGCATGGAGATCTCGCATTTCTCGGTGCTGAACCATCTGGTCTTTGTCGGAGACGAGCGCAGCCCGGCGCAACTGGCCAATACATTCCATGTGACCCGAGGCGCGATGACCAACACTTTGGCCAAGCTGGAATGGGCCGGATACATCCACATTCGACCCGACTGGGACGATGCCCGTCGTAAGATGGTGGCGATCAGCCCCGCCGGCCGCCGTGCGCGCGATCAGGCGATTTCGTCGATTGCACCGCTGATCAACCGTGTGGTCGGAGAGTTGGGTCTGGAGCGGGTCCGCAGCACCCTGCCCGTGTTGCGGGATTTGCGGTTGCAGCTTGAGGGTGAATAGGGGCAATTCGGCATCCAGCGTCAAATGGGCACTTGCCCCCATCTCGAACAGCTCAGCCCGGCTTCACGCTTGCGGTCACGTAATTCACGCTGAGGTCGCGGTCGGAAATTGACCAGCTCCACAGGATCGGGTTGAACACGAACCCCTTGCGGTCGACCGGGTCCAGCCCTGCCTGGCGCAGCAGGTCGAACAATTCGTCTGGTGTGATGAACTTGTGCCACTCATGGGTGCCGCGCGGCAGCCAGCGCATGACCACTTCGGCTCCGAAAATCGCCATGGCGTAGGATTTCGGATTGCGGTTGATGGTCGAACAGATCTGCAGTCCGCCGGGTTTCAGCAGGTGCTGGGTCGCCGTCAGGTAGCTGAGCGGATCAGCAACGTGTTCGACAACTTCCATGTTCAGGACAACGTCGAACTGTTCGCCTGCCTCGGCCAGCGATTCGGCCGTTGTGTGGCGATAGTCGATTTGCAGCCCGGATTGTTCCGCATGAATACGTGCGACGGGCAGGTTGCCTGCGGCGGCGTCGGCGCCGACGACTTCGGCCCCCAGTCGGGACATCGGCTCGCTCAGCAATCCGCCACCGCAGCCGATATCCAGCAGACGCAGGCCTTCAAAGGGTTCAGGGTCCTTCAGGTCGCGATCGAACTCGCCCGCAATCTGTTGTGTGATATAGTCCAGACGGCACGGATTCAGCATGTGCAATGGCTTGAATTTACCATGCGGATCCCACCATTCCGCGGCCATCGCTTCGAATTTTGCGATCTCGGAAGGGTCGACCGTGTTCGGATGCGCTTGCATTCCTGTCTCCGTATGCTCTTTTACCCGTAAGGACTATATAGGCCAATAATGGACAAGTACCCGGACCAAAAGCGCGCAGTTCAATATCTCTACCCGCCGACCGACCCGTTCGATCAGCGAATGGTGGATGTGGGCGACGGGCATCGCATCTATATGGAACAATGCGGCAATCCCGACGGGATACCGGTCGTGGTTTTGCATGGCGGCCCTGGTGGCGGCTGCAGTCCGGCGATGCGCCGCTATTTTGATCCTGATGTTTACCGGGTGATTCTTTTCGACCAGCGCGGCTGTGGCCGGTCCCGGCCCCACGCTGCGGTCGAGCACAACACGACATGGCATCTGGTTGACGATATCGAACGCTTGCGGGTTTTGCTGGACATAAATGAGTGGATCGTTTTTGGCGGCAGCTGGGGGGCCACGTTGGCGCTGATCTACGCGCAGGCCCATCCGGATCATGTTGCCCGTCTGGTGCTGCGTGGCGTGTTCCTGATGACAAAGGCCGAACTGGACTGGTTCTATGGGGGCGGGGCCGGAAAATTCTGGCCCGAGCAGTGGGCGAAATTCACGTCCCTGCTGCCCGAATCTGAACTGCACGATACGATCACCGCCTATCACAAACGCCTGTTTTCAGGCGATCGCGCGACCGAAATCCTGTATGCCCGCGCCTGGTCCAGTTGGGAGAATGCGCTGGCTTCGATCCATTCCAACGGATCGACCGGGGAAAGCCCCGGAGAGTATGCGCGCGCCTTTGCTCGGCTTGAAAACCACTATTTCATGAATGGTGGATTTCTTGAGAAAGACGGCCAGATTCTGGATCGGATGGATCGGATCGCACATATTCCCGGCCATATCGTTCAAGGTCGCTATGACATGATCTGCCCGCCGCAAGCTGCCTGGAAACTGGCCGACCGCTGGCCCAACGCCGAGCTGAAAATGGTGCGGCAGGCAGGCCACGCCCTTTCTGAGCCCGGTATCAGCGCCGAACTGGTCCGTATCATGGACCGTGTGGCCGAGGAGGCTGTAGCATGACACGGATCAACCGCCGAGCCCTGTTTGCGTCGGGTGCCGCTGCCGCTCTGCTGGCGGCGACCGGAGCTTCGCTGGCGGATACGCCGAAATCGGGCGGGGCCTTGCGGTTGGCCGTGCCCCGTGATGACAGCCTCGAGCAAGTGGCGCGCGGCGCGGTGTTCGACACGCTGACCGAGATTGCGCCGGATGGCACCTTGCGTGCAGAACTGGCAACCAGTTGGCAAACCGATGCCGAGGCGCGCGTTTGGAATTTCGAGCTGCGCCGGGACGTTCTGTTTCACGATGGCGCGGTTTTGGAAATGGGTGATGTTCTGGCCGTTCTGGAAGAAGTCGGACAGGCCAAAGCGCTTTCCCTGACTTCGATACGATTGGAATTGGCCGCGGCCAATCCGGGCCTGCCGTTTCTTCTGGCCGACAGTCGGTTTGTCATTACACGCAAGGGGCAGGGGGTCACGCCACTGCACGCCGCGAACGGGACGGGGTGTTACCGTGTCGAGCGTGCCGAGGATGGCCGCCATTTCCTCGGGCGCAAGGTGAACGGTCACTACAAGGACGGACGGGCCGGTTGGGCGGACTCCGTGGAAATCATCGTCATTCCGGATCCAAATGTCCGCGCTGAAGCATTGCGGGATGGGTATGTCGACATCGCTGCCTTGCCTGCCTCGGAGGGGCTGAAGGGCCAGAGAGGTCTGCGGTTTTATCCCGCCGAATCGAAGATGGCACTGGCGTTGGCCGCTCATGTAGGGATGCCCCGCCAGATCGGAATGGGCCGCGCGCTGGACGACGGGCGCATCGCCGAAAGGTGGTGGGTGGCGTAATTCCGTTCAGTGTGACCTGCCGGGGGTTGCAGTTTCGGGAAACCCTGCGTATATGCAGTTTCAACAGCGGCGTGTCGGGCTAGGGTCCGGGGCTCCACCGGAAAAGATCGACGGGCCGCGCGCCCGTTTTTTTGTGCCCGATTCATGGGTAGAGAACCTGATGACAAACGACCTGATAGCCAAAGCTGCCATCGATCGGCGACTTGCCGAGATCATTACCCCCGTGATCGAGGATCTGGGGTATGAGCTGGTCCGTATCCGCCTGATGAGCGGCAAACAGACCACGCTGCAAATCATGGCCGACAAGCCCGATGGCGGTATCGAAGTGGATGATTGCGCTGAAATTTCGAACGCGGTCAGCGCTACGCTGGATGTCGAGGATCCGATCCTTGACGCCTATACGCTGGAAGTGTCCAGCCCCGGTATCGACCGCCCTCTGACCCGTCTCAAGGATTTTGAGACTTTCGAAGGGTATGAAGCCAAGATCGAAACTGCCGAGCTGATCGACGGCCGCCGCCGCTTCAAGGGTGAATTGGCCGGGATCGAAGGGGACGAGGTTCTGATAAACATTCCCGAAGGGTCAGAAACGATCACCATCGGTCTGCAGTTCGACTGGCTGAGCGACGCCAAGCTGGTCCTGACCGACGACCTGATCAAGGAAATGCTGCGCCAGCGCAAGGATGCCGGTGCCCTGAACGAAAACGCTTTCGACGAGATTGAGACCGAAGGGTCCGAAGAGGAGACGAACTGATGGCAATCACCTCAGCCAACCAGCTGGAGCTGCTGCAGACCGCCGAGGCCGTGGCCCGCGAAAAGATGATCGACCCCGGTCTGGTTGTCGAAGCGATGGAAGAATCGCTCGCCCGCGCCGCCAAGAGCCGCTACGGCGCCGAAATGGACATTCGCGTGTCGATCGACCGTAAGACCGGCAAGGCCACCTTTACCCGCGTTCGTACCGTGGTCGAGGATGACGAGCTGGAAAACTATCAGGCCGAGTTCACCGTAGAGCAGGCCAAACAGTATATGGAAGACCCGCAAGTCGGTGACGTCTTCGCTGAAGAAGTGCCGCCGGTTGAAATGGGCCGTATCGCGGCGCAGTCGGCGAAACAGGTGATTCTGCAAAAAGTCCGCGAGGCCGAGCGGGATCGTCAGTACGAGGAGTTCAAGGATCGCGCGGGCACAATCATCAACGGTGCCGTGAAACGCGAAGAGTTCGGCAATGTCATCGTCGATCTGGGCGGTGCCGAGGCCGTTCTGCGCCGCAACGACAAGATCGGCCGCGAAAGCTATCGCCCGAACGATCGTGTACGCGCCTATATCAAGGAAGTCCGCCGCGAGGTTCGCGGCCACCAGATATTCCTGTCGCGTACCGCGCCGGAATTCATGGCCGAGCTGTTCAAGATGGAAGTGCCGGAAATCTATGACGGCATCATCGAGGTCAAGGCCGTGGCCCGTGACCCCGGTTCGCGCGCGAAGATTGCGGTGATTTCCTATGACGGTTCAATTGATCCCGTCGGTGCCTGCGTAGGTATGCGCGGCAGCCGCGTGCAGGCCGTTGTGAATGAGCTGCAGGGCGAAAAGATCGACATCATCCCGTGGAACGAGGACCAGCCGACTTTCCTGGTGAACGCGCTGCAACCCGCCGAGGTTTCCAAGGTGGTTCTGGACGAAGAAGCCGGCAAGATCGAGGTTGTGGTTCCCGAGGAACAGCTATCGCTTGCAATTGGCCGCCGAGGTCAGAACGTGCGTCTGGCCAGCCAGCTGACCGGTCTGGACATCGACATCATGACCGAGGCCGAAGAGTCGGCGCGTCGTCAGAAGGAATTCGAAGCCCGCACCAAGCTGTTCATGGAAAGCCTGGATCTGGACGAATTCTTTGCCCAGTTGCTGGTCTCAGAGGGTTTCACCAACCTCGAAGAGGTTGCCTATGTCGAGATCGACGAGCTGCTGGTCATTGACGGTGTTGACGAAGGCACCGCGCAGGAACTGCAAACCCGCGCGCGGGAATTCCTGGAAGCACAGGCCAAGGCCGCGCTGGATGCTGCCCGTGCCCTGGGAACCGAGGACAGCCTTGTTGAATTCGAAGGCCTGACACCCCAGATGGTTGAGGCGCTGGCCAAGGACGATGTGAAGACACTGGAAGACTTCGCGACCTGCGCGGACTGGGAATTGGCCGGTGGCTGGACCACGGTCGATGGCGAACGCATCAAGGATGACGGTGTTCTGGAGCCTTTCGGCGTCACGCTGGAAGAAGCACAGGATCTGGTCATGACGGCCCGCATCATGCTGGGTTGGGTTGACCCGGCCGAGCTGGAGCAGGCCGAAGAAGATGGTGAAATTGCAGACGAGGAGGCCGAGGCCTGATTTCAGGCCTCGGGTGGCGTGAATGGGTCGCGGTGGCGTCCATAAAGACCGGTCCGAAGGACCTGAACGCAAGTGCATCGCCACGGGCGAAGTTCAGCCTAAATATGGGTTGATACGCTTTGTGACGGGGCCGGACGGTCAGGTCTATCCGGATGTCGCGGCGAAACTGCCGGGACGTGGGGTCTATGTGGCGGCGGATCGCGCCGCACTGGACCGGGCCGTGGGCAAGAAGCTGTTTGCACGCGGGTTCAAGGCTCAGGTGACCATACCGCAGGATCTGGCGGATGAGGTCGAGCGGCAGATTTCGCGCCGGGTGATTGAACTGCTGAGTCTGGCCCGCAAGTCCGGCGATGCGGTCGCCGGCTACGAAAAGGTCAAGACGTGGCTGGACCGGGAAGAGGCCCAGGTACTGATTCAGGCCACCGATGGATCGGGGCGCGGCAAGTCGAAACTGAGCACGCCGCATTTTGGAAAATACATCGGTTGGCTGACGGCGGACGAGTTGGGACAGGCATTTGGGCGCCAAACCGTGATTCATGCGGCTCTGGCCTCTGGCGGACTCGCCAAACGTGTTGTAGAGGAAGCGCAGCGCCTGCGTGGCTTGCGCGAAACGGATGACGGCGGCAAGGGCCGCTCGGAAGGGTAAGAAGCTTTATGAGCGATAGTGACGGCAAAAAGACATTGGGTCTTCGTGGCGGGGCACGCCCCGGAAATGTGAAACAGAGTTTCAGCCACGGACGCACCAAGAATGTCGTGGTGGAAACCAAACGCAAACGCGTGGTGGTCCCCAAGCCGGGTGCCAGCAAGCCAGGTGGCGGGGCTGCGCCGTCGGGTGATCCTTCACGTCGTCCGGCGGGCATCTCGGATGCCGAAATGGCGCGCCGCATGAAGGCATTGCAGGCCGCCAAGGCGCGGGAGGCCGACGAGGCTGCTGCCCGCGAGGCGGAAGAAAAGGCGCGTGAAGAAGAACGCGCCCGCCGCCGTGCTGAGCAAGAGGCCAAGGAACGCGAACAGCGTGAGGCCGAAGAACGTGCGCGCCAGAAGGCAGAAGACGAAGAGCGCAAGCGCAAAGAGGCGGAAGAAGCCGCCAAACGCGCCGCTGAGGCCCCGACCCCCGAAGAACCCAAGGCGGCCCGCAGCCCGGCCAGCAAGCCTGCGCCAGCGGCGACTCCGCGCAAGCAGGATCGCGAACGCGAACAACGTGGTCGCGGCAAAGGGCGTGACGACAACCGCAGGTCCGGCAAGCTGACACTGGGTCAGGCCACCGGTGGCGAAGGTAATCGTCAGCGCTCAATGGCGTCGATGAAGCGCAAGCAGGAGCGTGCGCGTCAGAAAGCCATGGGCGGCCCGGTCGAGCGCGAAAAGGTGATCCGCGACGTACAGTTGCCCGAAGCGATCATGGTTTCGGAACTGGCGAACCGTATGGCCGAGCGCGTGGCCGATGTAGTCAAATCCCTTATGCAGATGGGCATGATGGTGACGCAGAACCAGACCATCGACGCCGATACAGCCGAGCTGATCATCGAAGAGTTCGGCCACAAGGTCACCCGTGTTTCCGATTCGGATGTCGAGGACGTTATCAAAGAGGTCGAAGACAGCGAAAAAGATCTGCAACCGCGCCCGCCGGTCATTACGATCATGGGTCACGTTGACCACGGTAAGACCTCGCTGCTGGACGCGATCCGCGATGCGCGGGTCGTCGCAGGCGAGGCCGGTGGCATCACCCAGCATATCGGCGCCTATCAGGTCGAAACTGATGGCGGCACCACGCTGACCTTCCTGGATACGCCGGGCCACGCGGCCTTTACCTCGATGCGCTCGCGCGGTGCTCAGGTCACGGATATCGTGGTGCTGGTGGTTGCGGCCGACGACGCGGTGATGCCGCAGACGATCGAGGCGATCAACCACGCCAAGGCGGCCGAAGTGCCGATGATCGTGGCGATCAACAAGATCGACAAACCGGACGCAAATCCGGACAAGGTCCGCACCGACCTGCTGCAACACGAAGTGATCGTCGAGAAGATGTCGGGTGAAGTTCAGGACGTCGAAGTGTCTGCCATCACCGGTCAGGGTCTGGACGAACTGCTGGAAGCCATCGCGCTGCAAGCCGAGATTCTGGAACTGAAAGCCAACCCCGACCGCGCCGCCCAGGGCGCCGTAATCGAGGCGCAGCTGGATGTGGGCCGTGGTCCTGTGGCCACTGTTCTGGTTCAGAACGGCACGCTGCGTCAGGGCGATATCTTCGTTGTGGGTGAACAGTACGGTAAGGTCCGTGCGCTGATCAACGACAAGGGCGAACGCGTCAAGGAAGCTGGCCCCTCGGTTCCGGTCGAAGTCCTGGGCCTCAATGGTACGCCCGAGGCCGGTGACGTTCTGAACGTGACCGAGACCGAAGCACAGGCCCGTGAGATCGCAGCTTACCGCGAACAAGCCGCCAAGGACAAACGCGCCGCCGCCGGTGCCGCGACCACCCTTGAGCAGCTGATGCAGAAAGCCAAAGAAGACGAGAACGTGGCCGAGTTGCCGATCCTCGTCAAAGCCGACGTGCAGGGTTCTGCCGAAGCCATCGTTCAGGCGATGGAGAAGATCGGAAACGACGAAGTGCGCGTGCGTGTACTGCACTCGGGCGTTGGTGCGATTACCGAGACGGATGTCGGTCTGGCTGAAGCCTCCGGCGCGCCGGTCTTTGGTTTCAACGTTCGCGCCAATGCGTCAGCCCGGAATACGGCGAACCAGAAGGGTGTCGAGATCCGCTATTATTCGGTGATCTATGACCTCGTTGATGACGTGAAAGCGGCCGCATCGGGTCTGCTGAGCGCCGAAATTCGCGAGAAGTTCATCGGATACGCCGAGATTCGCGAAGTCTTCAAGGTCACCGGTGTTGGCAAGGTTGCTGGCTGTCTGGTCACCGAAGGTGTTGCCCGTCGTTCCGCAGGCGTCCGTCTGCTGCGCGACAACGTGGTTATTCACGAAGGCACGCTGAAGACGCTGAAGCGCTTCAAGGACGAAGTGGCCGAAGTCCAGTCGGGTCAGGAATGTGGTATGGCATTCGAGAACTACGATGACATCCGCCAGGGCGACGTCATCGAAATCTTCGAACGCGAAGAAGTTACCCGCACGCTGGACTGATCCAGACACAATCAAACAAAGAAAAACAGCGGCTCATTCGGGCCGCTGTTTTCGTTTTGTCATTTCAGGTCCAGTCCAGCACCACTTTGCCGGATTGACCGGATTTCATGGCCTCAAACCCTTTGGTGAAATCGTCGACGCTGAACCGATGAGTGATGACCCGGCTGACATCCAGGCCGTTCTGAAGCATGGCTATCATCTTGTACCAGGTCTCGAACATCTCGCGGCCATAGACGCCTTTGATGGTGATCGCCTTGAACACGATGCGCGACCAGTCGACCGGGGATTTGCCGGGCGGGATACCCAGAAGGGCAATCTTGCCGCCCATCACCAGCGCTTCGACCATCTGATCCAGCGCGGCTTGTGAGCCTGACATCTCCAGGCCCACATCGAACCCCTGTTGCATTCCAAGCGCAGCGATAACGTCTTTCAGGTCGTCGCGACTGACATCGACGGCGCGCACTGTGGGTACGACATGTTCGGCAAGCTTCAAACGATCCGGGTTGATATCGGTGATCACCACATGCCGTGCCCCGGCATGACGGGCGACCGCGGCAGCCATGATGCCAATGGGACCCGCTCCGGTAATCAGAACATCCTCTCCCAGCAAATCAAAGCTGAGCGCCGTGTGCACCGCATTGCCGAGCGGATCAAGGATCGCTCCGATTTCATCCGGGACGTCGTCCGGCAAGGGCACAACGTTAAAGGCGGGCAGTTTCAGGTATTGGGCAAACGCCCCCTGTTCGTTTACCCCGATGCCGCGCGTGCCGGGGTCGAGGTGAAACTTGCCTGCGCGGCTCTGTCGGCTGTCGGTCCCGATCAGATGCCCTTCCCCCGAGCAGCGCTGGCCAACCTCAAGACCCGTCACGTTACGCCCGATCTCAACAATCTCTCCGGCAAACTCGTGGCCGGTGATCATCGGCACCGGAACAGTATGCGCGGCCCATTCATCCCAGTTCCAGATATGAATATCGGTGCCGCAGATACCGGTCTTGTTGATCCTGATCAGCACCTCATCAGGGCCGATTTCCGGCACTGGAGCCCGCACCATCCAAAGCCCTTCCTCGGGTCTGGACTTCTCGAGCGCTTTCATGGTGTTGGGTCGCATCAGATCACCCCCAACTCCTTGCCGACCTTACCAAAGGCCGCCAATGCGCTGTCCAGTTCGTCCCTGGTCAAGGCTGCATTCATCTGGGTTCTGATCCGCGCCTTTCCGCGTGGCACGACGGGAAAGAAGAAGCCCGAAACATAGACGCCTTCGTCAAACAGACGTGCGGCCATGTCCTGCGCCAACTGCGCTTCTCCCAGCATCACGGGGATGATCGGGTGCTCGCCCGGCAGCAGGTCAAATCCCAGCTTTTCCAGACCCGCGCGCCAGTATTTCGCATTGCCGAACAGCTGAGCGCGCAGCATGTCGCCCTGTTCGACCAGACGGATGGCTTCAAGCCCTGCGGCGACGATGGAAGGCGGCAGCGAGTTTGAGAACAGATAGGGCCGCGCCCGCTGCCGTAGCAGATCAATCACTGGCTGCGGCCCGGCGATATAGCCGCCGATTGCCCCCCCAAGTGCCTTGCCCAGAGTTCCCGTCAGAATGTCCACGTCGACACCGAAGTGATCCGGTGTTCCGGCACCGTTCGGCCCCATGAAGCCGGTGGCGTGGCAGTCATCTACCATGACGATGGCATCGTACTTGTCCGCCAGTTCGCGAATTTTTGGCAGGTTGGCCAGATAGCCGTCCATGGAAAACACGCCATCAGTAGCGATCATGACATGCCGCGCCCCGTCCTCGCGCGCCTGTTTCAACCAGGCTTCAAGGTCGTTCATATCATTGTTCATGTAGCGATAGCGCTTCGCCTTGCACAGCCGCACGCCGTCAATGATCGACGCGTGGTTCAGACTGTCCGAGATAATGGCGTCTTCCGGGCCTAACAAAGGTTCGAACAGTCCGCCATTGGCGTCGAAACAGGCTGCAAACAGGATGGAATCGTCCTTGTTCAGGAACTTCGCCAACGCCTGTTCCAGTTCCCGGTGAATATCCTGCGTACCACAGATGAAACGCACCGAAGCCATACCGAACCCTTTAGGTCCCATCGCGTTCGTGGCAGCCTCGATCAGCGCCGGGTGATCGGCCAGACCCAGGTAATTGTTTGCACACAGGTTGATAACCTGCCTGTCGCCCACCGTAATCTCACCGCCCTGGGGCGAGGTGATCATTCGTTCGCGTTTGTACAGGCCTTCTGCTTCGATCTGCGCAAGGGTGTCCGTGATGTGGGACAGGAATGCATCTGCCATGGCGACCTCCGTTCATCTGAGTCGCGTTTCTAACATAGCGGACAAGATTCCCAAATAGGGGAATTACAGTATGAAGGAAAAATTTCCGTGAAGGCGGAAATTTGCTGATGTCAGGCGTTTTTCACGATCAGGAAAACCCGTGCCGGGCCATCGGCGGAAATGGAATGCGCAATATCCGCCGCATACCGGGCGGTATCGCCTTGCTTCAGGTCCGAAACGGCGTTCCCCGAAGTGACCCGGACGGCGCCCTCCAAAACGGTTAACTGTTCCCGTGCGCCCCGCTTATGGGGCTGGCTGTTCAACGCACCGCCGTCTTCGAACTGAATATCGTAAACTTCGTGCCCACCGGCCTCTTCCGGCGGCGACAGGATGTGAATCCGGCATCGCTCGCCCATGTTATCGATACTTGGCACCTCGGTTTTCTTGAGCACCTCGATTTGATCCTTGGCTTTGGAGTCTTCCAGAAGGCCCGCAAAATCCACCTGCAGGGCGCGGGTCAGGTTCCACAGTGTCGAGATGGTCGGGCTGCTTTCGCCCCGTTCGATCTGGCTGACCATGGACCGGGAGACGCCGCTTAAGTTGGCGACCGCTTCGAGGGACAGGCCCTTGGCCCTGCGTGCCTCTTTCAGGCGGGCGGGGAGGCGTGTCAGGATATCGTCTGTGTTTTCCGTCATGACGGAATTTCATGCGCGCTAAGCGGAGCATTGTCAATTCCGTCCGTGACGGGACGTCTTGCGCGACATCATCATTCTGCGTGTGCATACTGCGATCAAATTCAGGAGGAGTGATCCATGACCGACATCGTAATTCTCGATGGTGCCCGCACCGCGATTGGCACCTTTGGCGGGGCTCTGGCCTCGACCGCGCCGATTGATCTGGCGACTGTTGCGACCGAGGCGGCGCTGGAGCGGTCCGGTGTCGAAGGCGCGCAAATCGGGCATGTTGTGTTCGGTCATGTGATCAACACCGAGCCGCGTGACATGTATCTGTCGCGGGTCGCTGCGATGCAGGCAGGAATTCCAAACGGCACACCCGCAATGAACGTGAACCGGCTGTGCGGGTCTGGTGCGCAGGCGATCGTGTCGGCGGTACAGTCGCTGATGCTGGGCGATGCGGAATTCGCCATTGCAGGCGGCGCCGAAAGCATGTCGCGCAGCCCTTATATCATTCCGCAGGCGCGGTGGGGCGCAAAGATGGGTGATGTCACCTCGCTGGATATGATGCTGGGAGCACTGAACTGTCCGTTCGGAACCGGGCATATGGGTATCACCGCCGAGAACGTCGCGGACGAGCACCAGATCAGCCGTGAGCAGATGGACGCTTTTGCAATGACCAGCCAGACCCGCGCGGCGGAAGCGATCGAGGCGGGTTATTTCGAAAGCCAGATCGCGCCAGTACAGGTCAAGGTCAAGCGCGACATGGTCGACTTCAAGGTCGATGAGCACCCGAAAGCAACCTCGCTTGAGGCGCTGTCAGGTTTGCGACCGGTGTTCAAGAAAGACGGTCGTGTTACTGCCGGAAATGCCTCGGGTATCAATGACGGGGCAGCGGCCATGGTTCTGGCAACGGCAGATGCCGCCGAGAAAGCCGGATTGAAGCCTAGGGCGCGCGTTATAGGATATGCCCATGCCGGGGTTCGACCCGAAGTGATGGGGATCGGACCGGTTCCGGCGGTTCAGAATCTGCTAAAGAAGACCGAGCTGTCCACCGAAGAGTTTGATGTCATTGAAAGCAATGAGGCGTTCGCTGCGCAGGCTTTGGCTGTCAATCAGGAGCTTGGGCTGGACGCATCGAAGGTTAACCCCAACGGTGGTGCGATCGCTTTGGGCCACCCGGTGGGGGCGACCGGTGCGATCATCACTTTGAAGGCCCTCTACGAGTTGGAACGCACCGGTGGTTCCAAAGGTCTGATCACCATGTGCATAGGGGGCGGTCAGGGGATTGCCATAGCAATCGAGCGCCTTTGATCTGAGATTGGGCAGGGGGGCTGTCTGCCCCCCATCGCGCCATGGCGCGATTCCCCCCGAGGATATTTTTGGCCAGATGAAGCAGGCGGGCCGGAGTTAACCCAATACTGTAGTCAAAAGCACCGCCGCCGCACCGAAAGCGGCGCCAATTGCGGCGGTCAGAAGTGACGCCACGACTCCGTTGCCTTTGGTTTCTTCCTGCTGGGTCTGCGCAATCAGCGCGTTTTCAACCAATCCAGGCAGGCGCGGGCCAAACCGGGCCAGAACCATTGCTGTCTTGCCGAAGTCTCGCATAACGGCGCGCGGGCCGATTGACTGTTTGATGTAATCTTCAACCACGGGACGCGCGACCTCCCAGATGTTCATGTGGGGGTCCAGTGACCGCGCGACGCCTTCGACCACAACCATGGTGCGTTGCAGCAGGATCAGTTCCGTCCGGGTTTCCATCCCGAACCGTTCGGTTACTTTGAACAGGTAGCTCAGCAAACGCCCCATGGAGATATGCGTAGCGTCCATACCGAAGATCGGCTCTCCGACCGCGCGCAGGGCCCGGGCGAACTCGTCAACGTCCTGATTGGCGGGGACATAGCCCGCCTCGAAATGCACTTCGGCCACGCGCTTGTAGTCGCGACGGATGAAGCCGAACAGGATCTCGGCATAGACCCGGCGGGTGTATTCGTCGATATGGCCCATGATGCCATAGTCATAGGCAATGATGTCGCCGTTTGCCGCGACTTTCAGGTTTCCCTGATGCATGTCGGCATGAAAGTAGCCGTCGCGCAGGGCGTGCAGCAAAAACAGGCGCAAGACCCGCTGGGCCAGATCGTTGCGGTTATGATCCGCGGCATCCAGAGCCTCGTTGTCGCCAAGCGGGATTCCATCTGCCCAGCTGAGCGTCATCACACGTCGTGCGGACAACAACCAAACCACGGGCGGCAGCCAGAAGCCCGCATCGTCTTTGGTGTTGGCGGCGTATTCCGAAGCAGCCGCGCTTTCCAGACGCAGGTCAAGTTCGCCGCGTACGATCCCGTCGAAATGCTCGATGACCTCCATCGGGCGCAACCGGCGCGCGCCGGGGGCAAAGAGATCAACAATGCGGGCGGCAAAATAGAAAGCGTCGACATCCTTTTTGAAGGCGCGTTCGATGCCGGGGCGAAGGACCTTGACGGCGACGTCTTCGCCCGTGCTGGTCAGTTTGGCCTTGTGAACTTGTGCGATCGAAGCGGCGGCAATCGGATCACTGAAATCACTGAAGATTTCGGCCACCGGCTGCCCCAGTTCCTTTTCCACTTCGGCCATTGCTGCTGCGCGGGAAAAAGGGGGAAGTTTGTCCTGTAACACACGCAGCTGGCTTGCCAGTTCGTTGCCTACAACATCCGGGCGGGTCGATAGCACCTGGCCAAACTTGATGTAGGCCGGACCCAGCGCGGTCAGGGCACGCGTCGCTGGCGGCATCTTGGGATCGCCTTTGTAACCCAGCCATTGGAAGGGTTTGCCCAACGTATGCGCCAGGATGCGCACGGCACGCGGGGCTTCGAACGCGTCCAGCACGACATTCATGGCACCCGTGCGCTCTAACGTGGCGCCTGTGCGGATCAGGCGGATGATATTATGAGGGCCGCGCATAGGTCAGATCTTCCATCCGGAATGCAGCGCCGCGATGCCCATGCTCAGGTTGCGGTATTTGGCATTCTCAAATCCCGCTGCGCGGACCATGTTCAAAAAGGATTCCTGATCCGGGAATTTGCGGATCGATTCAACCAGGTACTGATAGCTGTCGTAGTCATTGGCGATCAGCTTCCCCATGCGAGGGATGACGTTGAAGCTGTAGAGATCATAGAGCTTTTGCAGCCCGTCATTGGGCAACTGGCTGAACTCCAGCACCATCAGGCGGCCTCCGGGTTTGAGAACACGGAACGCTTCGTTCAACGCCTCTTGCGGGCGGGTGACGTTCCGGATCCCGAACGAGATGGTGTAGACGTCAAACGTGTTGTCCTCGAAAGGCAGTGCCATGGCATCACCGACTACCCAGTTGAGGCTGTCCGACATCTGGTCGGCTTCGGCGCGCTGGCGGCCTTCGATCAGCATCGGTTCGGTCAGATCCAGAACGGTG
Source organism: uncultured Ruegeria sp. (assembly GCA_963669395.1). Lineage (GTDB taxonomy): Bacteria > Pseudomonadota > Alphaproteobacteria > Rhodobacterales > Rhodobacteraceae > Ruegeria. The sequence continues at coordinate 1,163,057 of OY770022.1, forward strand.
GCGTGGCCGTGGCCCGCGCGTTTGAGGAAGCGGAAAGAAATATCGCCCGTGCCGCCCGCCACATCCAGCAGCCGCTGATCGGGGCGCGGGGCCAGCCAGTCCATCATCGCGTCTTTCCAGACCCGGTGGATGCCCATCGACATTACATCGTTCATCACGTCGTATTTCGAGGCGACCGAGTTGAACACGCCCTGTACGCGCCCGGCTTTTTCTGCCTCGCGCACGGTTTCGAACCCGAAATGTGTGGTCTTGTCGCTGTTGTCGGACATTTGCCTTGCCGTTTGTCGAATTTCGCCTCTGTTATAGGGCTCTGGAACCGGGGCACAATGCGGCCCTTTGGATTAGGAGCCGTGTAATGCCGGAATTGCCCGAGGTTGAGACAGTAAGACGCGGCCTGACCCCTGCGATGGAGGGGGTGGTGATCGAAAAGGCGGACGTGAACCGACCGGATCTGCGCTGGCCGTTTCCGGAACGCATGGCCGAGCGGCTGACGGGCCAGCGGGTTGACCGGCTGCGGCGGCGGTCCAAATACATTCTGGCCGATCTCGGCAGCGGCGAGACGCTTTTGATCCATCTGGGCATGTCCGGGCGGATGACCGTCACGGGCGATCCGCTTGGGCAGTTCGTGCACGAGCATCCGATGCCGGCAAAACACGATCACGTCGTGTTTCATATGGCTAATGGCGCGCGGGTGACCTTCAACGACCCGCGCCGGTTCGGGGCAATGGATCTGCTGCCGACGGCCACGGCCGAGGAGCACAAACTTCTGTCGGTTCTGGGGCCGGAACCCTTGGGCAATGATTTTCACGAGCAACACTTGGTCGATGCGTTTCGCGGAAAGAACACGCCGGTCAAATCCGCATTGCTGGATCAGGGAATCGTTGCCGGGCTCGGCAATATTTACGTGTGCGAGGCGCTTTATCGCACCGGGGTGTCGCCACGTCGCAGGACCGGGCAAATTTCTGCGGCGCGAGTCGCGGCGCTGGTTCCTGTTATCCGGCAGGTGCTGCAGGAGGCGATTGAGGCGGGTGGATCGTCGCTGCGAGATTTCCGCCAAGCTGATGGAGAACTTGGATATTTTCAGCACAACTTTGATGTCTATGGCCGAGAGGGCGAGCCCTGCCGGACCGAAGGTTGTGACGCCGTGATCAGGAGAATCACCCAGTCCGGTCGCTCATCCTTCTATTGTGCGCAATGCCAAAGATAGCTTGATCCAAGTTTTTCGCGTGGTAAGGAATCGTACTTGAACGGAACAACCGGAAGCTTACATCCCATGGCTTTTGAGACGATCATCGTCGAAATCGAAGACCACGTTGCCCTTATCAAGCTCAACAGACCGGACGCGATGAACGCGCTGAACACCCAGTTGATGGGTGAGCTGTACACCGCGCTGGAAGAGGCAGATGAAAACGACAAGGTGCGCTGCATCGTCATCACCGGCTCGGAAAAGGCCTTTGCCGCGGGCGCGGATATCAAAGAGATGTCCGAGATGAGCTTTGTCGATGTGTACAGTCAGAACCTGTTTGGCGAAGCGAATGATCGAATCTCGGCTATTCGTAAACCGATCATTGCTGCGGTGGCAGGATATGCGTTGGGTGGCGGCTGTGAACTGGCGATGCTGTGCGATTTCATCATCGCTGCTGATACTGCCAAGTTCGGCCAGCCCGAGATCAATTTGGGTGTCATCGCCGGTATCGGCGGCACGCAACGCCTGACCCGCTTTGTTGGCAAGTCCAAATCGATGGACATGAACCTGACTGGGCGCTTCATGGATGCGGAAGAGGCCGAGCGTTCGGGTCTGGTCAGCCGTGTTGTTCCGGCAAAAAAGCTGATCGAAGAGGCGATAGGGGCCGCGCAGAAGATCGCGGAGAAATCGCAACTGACGGCGATGGCGGCAAAAGAGGCCGTGAACCGCAGCTATGAGTTGCCACTGAGCGAGGGAATGCTGTTTGAACGGCGCGTGTTCCACTCGATGTTTGCGACAGAAGACCAAAAAGAGGGCATGGCCGCGTTTCTGGAAAAACGAGCGGCGCAGTTCCGCGACAAGTAAGCGGTGCTCTGACCAGATCGGAACAGGCGGGCCTTTGCTCGCCTTTTTCATACCTGCCTTGCGCATTAAAAGAATCGGCTTGGCAAACCTCGCCAACTTGGATAGTAAGCGCCGCTATACATGCGCGTGCGGCCCGCTCGGCCCGACTCACACTCGTGATTTCTGATCCGGTGCGGATGTTTCCGTGGCGCGCAACCCTAGATAACCGTACCGAACAAAGGTCAGAAACACATGGCTAACTCGCCTCAGGCAAAGAAACGCGCACGTCAGAACGAAAAGCGTTTCGCTGTAAACAAAGCACGCCGTTCGCGCATCCGCACCTATCTGCGCAAAGTTGAAGAAGCAATCGCATCCGGCGACAAGGACGCGGCAACCGCAGCCCTGCGTGCAGCCCAGCCCGAACTGATGCGCGGTGTCACCAAAGGTGTCTTCCACAAGAACACTGCCGCCCGCAAGATGTCGCGCCTGTCGTCGCGCGTAAAAGCACTGGGCTGACGCCGGTGCCTGACCTAGGGTCAGGTAAACAAGGCTGATCCATTTCAGAAGGCGTCGCAATGTGCGGCGCCTTTTTGCTGTTGCCGATATATCGCGCCTTCACAAAACCGAGAGATTCTTTCCGCCGGATTCCTGAGTCAATATCAGAGATTCATTGCCGCCGGCCGTTCGGTCTTGTTACCACTGTTCCAGCGATTCACTCGCTTGGGGGGACAGGCTGTCCTGGCGATCGGACTGACGGGCATCAGGAAGATCCATGGACGAATGTCGGCGACCGGTCTGGCCGGTTTGGCGATCTGCTTCGGGTCTCGGGAAACCGAGGTGCTCGGTCCTGTCTAAAATTGGAAGGTGATGCGTAACCTGGTTTTCGGGCGCGCTCCGGCTGTTGGAGCGTAGCAGTATCAGCGATGCGCAGAAAAAGAAAATCTTACCGCCGTTCTATTTGGTTCGGCGCAAGGGTGCCTTTTGCGTGAGTGAACGCCCAGAAGACCGGGTGATCCGGACAAATTCAAAAAAAGGCCTGAAGGCCTATAAAGAATGGGATGCGTGAGGCGCTGAATGACACAAGAGAAATGGGGACTGCTGCGTAACAAGTTGCTGAAGGTTGTTGGCCGGAACAACTACACCACCTGGATCGAACCTCTTGAATTTCAGGAGTTGGAGGACGGTGTAGCGGTGTTTTCGGTGCCGACGAATTTCATGGGCAACTACGTAAGTCAGAATTTTGCGGATCTCATTCTCTATGAACTGAACACCTCCGGTGAACCGGTGGAGCGTCTGGCCTTTCGCGTCGCGGCCAACTCGCCCGCGCGGCCGGCAGTGGAACCCGCAACGGCAGCGCGGGAAATGGCGGAACCCAAAAGGGTCGATCAGTCCTATCAGGATGATGGCAATGGTGCCCTGGATTCGCTGCAGGCGGCACCGTTGGATGCCCGCTTTACGTTTGACAGCTTTGTGGTCGGCAAACCCAACGAGCTGGCCCATGCCGCGGCGCGCCGGGTTGCAGAAGGCGGGCCGGTTACTTTCAATCCGCTGGTCCTTTATGGCGGCGTCGGGCTGGGTAAAACGCACCTGATGCACGCTATCGCCTGGGAGCTGAAAACCAAGCGCCCCGAGTTGAATGTGCTCTATCTGTCGGCCGAACAATTCATGTACCGCTTTGTACAGGCCCTGCGCGAGCGCCGGATGATGGATTTCAAACATCTCTTCCGGTCGGTTGATGTGCTCATGGTCGACGATGTCCAGTTCATCGCGGGCAAGGATTCAACTCAGGAAGAGTTCTTTCACACTTTCAACGCCTTGGTGGATCAGAATAAGCAGATTATCATCTCGGCCGATCGCGCCCCGGGTGAAATCAAGGATCTGGAGGACCGTGTGAAGTCGCGTCTGCAATGCGGCCTGGTGGTGGACCTGCACCCCACCGACTACGAATTGCGCCTTGGCATCCTGCAGAACAAGGTTCAGCAGTACAGCAGCACATATCCGGATCTGACCATCGCGGACGGTGTTCTGGAATTCCTCGCACACCGCATCTCAACCAATGTGCGCGTGCTTGAAGGGGCTTTGACGCGTCTCTTTGCGTTTGCCTCGCTGGTTGGGCGCGAGATCGATATGGAACTGACTCAGGATTGTCTGGCCGACGTCCTGCGCGCGTCCGAGCGTAAGATCACCGTTGAAGAGATTCAGAGGAAAGTCTCGGACTACTACAACATCCGCCTGTCCGACATCATCGGTCCGAAACGCCTGCGTTCATACGCGCGTCCGCGTCAGGTTGCGATGTATCTGTGCAAGCAGCTGACCAGCCGCTCGTTGCCCGAGATCGGCCGCCGCTTTGGCGGGCGTGACCACACCACGGTCATGCATGGCGTCAAGCGGATCGAAGAGTTGAAGCTGACCGACGGTCAGATCGCGGAAGACGTTGAAATGCTGCGGCGGTCTCTGGAAGCCTGATTGCAACCCAAGCCCTTCATCAACGCCCCGGTTCACCAGGACCGGGGCGTAATCGTGTGCGCTATTTTCCACGCCTGGCCGGGAACTGTGCTTTGGAAACCACGCGGCCCTTGACGTGTTGGGCAATCCGACCCAGAAAACCATAAAAAATCCTTGTGCCTCAGGGCGGAACCGCTAACGTGCCAGTCCCGCCCATGTCGGCACGCAAGTCAGAGGAATTGAGGGTATGAAGATCAGCATCGAACGCGGCACCCTTCTCAAGGCCGTTTCGCAGGCCCAATCCGTTGTGGAACGCCGCAATACAATTCCGATCCTGGCCAATGTACTGATCGAGGCTGAAGGCAACCAGGTGCAGTTCCGCGCAACCGATCTGGATATCGAAGTGGTGGACAAGGCCCCTGCGCAGGTTGAAAAAGCCGGGGCGACCACGGTGGCGGCAACGACCCTGCACGAGATCGTGCGCAAGCTGCCCGACGGCGCGCTGGTCACGTTGACGGCTGACAGTGCCGCGGGTCGCCTGACGGTTGAGGCCGGGCGATCCAACTTCTCGCTGGCGACATTGCCGAAAGAAGATTTTCCGGTGATGGCTTCTTCGGAGTATCAGTCGAATTTCACAGCCTCCGCAGCACTGCTGCGCCGGTTGTTCGACAAGTCCAAATTCGCCATTTCGACTGAAGAAACCCGTTACTACTTGAATGGCGTTTACATGCATGTGGCGGATGGGTCCGAGGGCGGCAAGGTGCTGCGCTGCGTGGCCACAGATGGCCACAGGCTGGCGCGCATTGATGCCGACCTGCCGGATGGGGCGGCGGGTATGCCGGGCGTTATCGTGCCGCGCAAGACCGTGGGCGAATTGCGCAAGCTGCTGGACGATGACGAGATGGATATCGCTGTTTCGGTCAGTGAAACCAAGGTGCGGTTCGCAACGCCCGATATCACGCTGACCTCAAAAGTGATTGATGGCACGTTCCCCGACTACACCCGTGTCATTCCGCAGGGAAACACTCGCAAGTTGGAAGTCGACGCTGCCGAATTCGCGCAGGCCGTGGACCGTGTTGCAACCGTTTCATCAGAGCGATCGCGGGCGGTAAAGCTGCAGCTGGATGCGGACAAGCTGGTTCTGTCGGTGAACGCGCCGGATAGCGGTGCTGCCGAGGAAGAACTGGCCGTAGCCTATGGCGACGAGCGGTTGGAGATCGGGTTCAACGCGAAGTACCTGCTGGAGATCGCTAGCCAGGTGGATCGCGAGAATGCGGTGTTCATGTTCAATTCGGCTGGAGACCCGACGCTGATGCGCGAAGGCAATGACCAGAGCGCGGTTTACGTTGTCATGCCGATGCGTGTCTGATCGCGCTGGCGCGCGATGCCTCCGGCGGGAGTATTTTTGAAAAGATGAAGGGAGGGGTCATGGCTTTGGCCCTGACCGAACTTACGGTCTCGCATTTCCGGTCCCACAAACTGGCGCGTTTGTCTTTGGATGGGCGGCCCGTGGCGATCCATGGACCGAACGGGGCCGGCAAGACCAATATCCTGGAAGCGGTTTCACTGTTTTCGCCGGGTCGTGGAATGCGACGGGCGAGTGCGGCAGAGATGACGCGGCGACCCGAGGCGCTGGGCTGGAAGCTGTCCGGGCTGTTGCAGGCGCAGGGACAGCGATACGAGATTGAGACCTGGTCGGAAGGTGGTGCGGCGCGGCAGGTTCGGATTGACGACAAGGCCGCCAGTCAGATCGATCTGGGCAAGCTGGCGCGGGTGGTCTGGCTGATTCCGTCGATGGATCGGTTGTGGATCGAGGGCGCCGAAGGGCGGCGCCGGTTCTTGGACCGGATCGCGCTGAGTTTCGACCCAAGCCATGCCGAGGCATCGCTGATCTACGAGAAATCCATGCGGGAACGGAATCGCTTGCTGAAGGAGCAGGCGAGGGATGCCCATTGGTATGCCGCCCTGGAAGGTCAGATGGCGGAGATGGGGCACCGGATACATGTGGCCCGGTTATCGGCGCTGGACAATTTGCGCGCAGCGCAGGATCAGGCAGAAACGGCATTTCCGTCTGCTGAACTGGAGCTGGTGCAGACCGAAGGGACGATGCCCGGGACGGCGGAAGACTTGCGTTACGCATTGAATGAAAGCCGCTTTCGCGATTTGGCGGCGGGGCGGACTTTGGTTGGGCCGCATCGGTCGGATCTGTATGGGGCGTATGCGGCCAAGGGCGTGCCTGCCAGGGATTGTTCAACCGGCGAGCAGAAGGCGCTTTTGGTTTCACTGATCCTGTCCAACGCGCGGGCGTTGGCAGGGATGGTGGGTGCGCCGCCGATCGTGTTGCTGGATGAAGTTGCCGCCCATCTGGATGCCGACCGACGGGCCGCGCTTTATGATGAAATCTGCGCGCTTGGTGCTCAGGCCTGGATGACGGGCACCGGGCCTGAGTTGTTTGCGGAATTGGGTGAGAGGGCCCAGACGCTGGTTGTCACGGAAGGCGACGAAGGCTCGGTCGTGACGCCTTAGGCGGGTTCGCTGACCTTGCGTTCCCAAAGGAAGCCGCGCATGACTTGATCCACAGGTGTTTTGGCCATGTGATTGACGTAGTTCGACATGGTCTTCTGAGCCAGACCCAGTACTACGTCCAGAACAGCACGGTGTGAGTAGCCCGCATCAAAGAAGGTTTGCAATTGCGCCTCGGAGACGTTGCCGCGGGTTTGCATCATTTGCAGGGTAAAGGTGCGCAATGCTTCGAGTTTGGCATTGGGCAGTGGGGTTTCGTTGCGAAGCGCTTCGGTGATCTCATCCGAAACCTTCATCATCTTCGCGATGCCGGTATGAGCGGGCACACAGTAGTGGCATTCATTTTCAACATTGATGGTCTGCCAGACGACGGTTTTCTCGTCATTGTCGAAATCGGTCTGCATGAACAGGCCATGCAGGACCTGATAACCTTCCAGATGCTGGGGGCTTTCAGCCATCACCTTGTGCAGGCCGGGCAGACGGCCAAACGCGGCTTGGGATTTCTCAAGTAGCGGTTTGGATCCTTCTGGTGCGGATTCGAGGTCGTGGGAGGGGAAGTTGGCCATGTCGGAACTCCTGTTTTCTGGCGGCTGAGTCCGAAATAGTCTTTCTTGAGTGATCACTCAAGTATATATTTGAGCGAACGTTCAAGTATTGGTGAAGAAGATGCCCCGCAAACCCGCTTATGACCGAGACGCTCTGATCGCGAAGGCCAGGGATATTTTTTGGCGACAGGGCTGGGCCGGGACGTCGCTGAAGGATCTGGAACGCGAACTTGGCCTCAAGCCGGGCAGTTTTTATGCGGCATTTGGGTCCAAGGATGCGCTTTATGCGCTGACGCTTGAACGGTACGCGCAGGATGGTGTGGCACGCCTTATGGCGCTGGCCGAGGAATTAGGGCCGCTTGAAGCATTGAAGGCGCAGCCACGGATCGTGATCGATTCTGCCCAGATGCCTGCAAGGGCCTGCATGTTGGCCAAAACCTACGCCGAGTTGCAGTCGAAGGATCACGAACTGGCCGAAAAGGCGAGCCGTCATATGGCGGATATGAAAGTGTGTTTTGCAACGCTGTTTCGCCGCGCGCAGGAGGCAGGAGAAATCGGCGCGGATCTTAATCCGGACCGTCTTGCGGCGCGGTATCAATCCGACTTGTTGGGACTGCGTTTGTCGGCCGAGCGCAGCGATGTGAATGCCCTGGAAATTGCGGCGGATATCGCGGCGGATATCGACCGGCTTTGATCTGCTGAAAAAACCAAGTTCCGCCACAAAATGTGGGGGGATCGCGTGACATTCCCCACCAGAAAACGTATAAGTTTCCAAAATAATATAGGTACTAACGGCATGTCCGAAGACGCACAGGCACCACAAGAATACGGCGCGGATTCCATCAAGGTTCTCAAAGGCTTAGAGGCCGTCCGCAAGCGCCCCGGCATGTATATCGGTGATACCGATGATGGCTCGGGTCTGCACCACATGGTGTACGAAGTTGTCGATAATGGAATTGACGAAGCTTTGGCCGGTCATGCCGACCATGTGACCGTAAAAATTCACGCCGATTCCAGCGTTTCGGTCAGTGATAACGGACGCGGGATTCCGGTCGATATCCACCCTGAAGAGGGCGTGTCTGCCGCCGAGGTCATCATGACCCAGTTGCACGCGGGCGGTAAGTTCGACAGCAACTCGTACAAGGTGTCGGGCGGTCTGCACGGCGTGGGCGTATCGGTGGTGAACGCGTTGTCCGACTGGCTGGAACTGCGGGTCTGGCGCAACGGAAAAGAACATATTGCCCGGTTTGAAGGGGGCGAGACAGCCGAGAATCTGAAGGTCGTGGCCGAGTGTGGTGGCCGCACCGGGACCGAGGTGCGGTTCCTGGCTTCGACCAATACGTTTTCGAACCTGGAGTATTCCTTCGAGACGCTGGAAAAGCGCCTGCGCGAACTGGCCTTCCTGAACTCGGGCGTGCGGATCATCCTGATCGACGAACGTCCGGCGGAGCGGCTTGAGACCGAACTGTTCTATGAGGGCGGCGTAAAAGAATTCGTCAAATACCTGGACCGTTCGAAAACTGCTGCGATGCCCGAGCCGATCTATATCAAGGGCGAGCGCGATGATATCGGTGTCGAAATCGCCATGTGGTGGAATGACAGCTACCACGAGACGGTTCTGCCCTTCACCAACAACATCCCGCAGCGCGATGGCGGGACACATGTGGCCGGATTCCGGGGCGCGCTGACCCGGACGATCAACAACTACGCGCAGTCCAGCGGGATCGCCAAGAAGGAAAAGGTCAGCTTTACCGGCGACGACGCGCGCGAAGGCCTGACCTGTGTGTTGTCGGTGAAAGTCCCCGATCCGAAGTTCTCGTCCCAGACCAAGGACAAACTGGTTTCGTCTGAAGTGCGCCCGGCGGTCGAAAGTCTGATGAACGAAAAGCTGGCCGAATGGTTCGAAGAAAACCCGAACGAGGCCAAGACTATAGTCGGTAAGATCATCGAGGCCGCTCTGGCCCGTGAAGCCGCGCGCAAGGCGCGCGAACTGACCCGTCGCAAGACGGCGATGGACGTGAACTATCTGGCGGGCAAGCTAAAGGATTGCTCCGAGAAAGATCCGTCCAAGACCGAAGTCTTCCTCGTCGAGGGGGACTCGGCTGGCGGTTCTGCTCAGACGGGCCGGGACCGTCTGACTCAGGCCGTTCTGCCCTTGCGCGGGAAGATCCTGAACGTCGAGCGTGCCCGGTTCGACCGGATGCTGTCTTCTCAGGAAATCGGCAACCTTGTCATGGCCCTGGGTACCGGCATTGGTCGGGATGAGTTCAATATCGAAAAGCTGCGCTACCACAAGATCGTCATCATGACCGATGCCGACGTGGACGGCGCGCATATCCGAACCCTGCTGCTGACCTTCTTCTATCGGCAGATGCCGGAGCTGATCGAGGGCGGGTATCTCTATATCGCGCAGCCGCCGCTATACAAGGTTTCGCGTGGTAAATCAGAAGTTTACCTGAAGGATCAGGCCGCGCTGGACGATTATCTGGTCAATCAAGGGGTTGAGGGCGCGGTGCTGAAACTCGGTTCGGGGGAAGAAATCACCGGCCAGGATCTGACCCGCGTGGTCGATGAAGCACGGCAGTTGAAACGTGTACTGGATGCGTTCCCGACCCACTACCCGCGCCATATACTGGAACAAGCTGCCGTTGCCGGGGCCTTTGTGCCGGGCGCGGTTGATGCCGACCTGCAAGGGGTGGCCGACAAGGTCGCCGCCCGTTTGGACCTGATCGCGCTTGAATACGAACGGGGTTGGCAGGGTCGGATCACGCAGGACCACGGCATTCGGCTGGCCCGCATCCTGCGCGGTGTCGAAGAAGTGCGCACGCTGGATGGCCCCATGCTGCGCTCGGGTGAGGCGCGCAAGACGGGCAGCTTCACGCAAAGCCTGCAAGAGGTTTACAACACCCCCGCGACCCTGATCCGCCGCGACCGTATGCAATCGATTCACGGTCCACTGGACCTGCTGCGCGCAATTCTGGAAGAAGGCGAAAAGGGCCTGTCGCTGCAACGGTACAAAGGTTTGGGTGAAATGAACCCCGACCAGCTTTGGGAAACAACGCTGGACCCCGACGCACGCACACTGTTGCAGGTGCGGGTGGATGATATGGTCGAGGCGGATGATCTGTTTACCAAACTGATGGGCGACGTGGTCGAACCGCGGCGGGAGTTCATCCAGAAAAACGCGCTGAGTGTTGAGAACTTGGATTTCTAGTTAGGTGTAGGGACGCGCACAAACCTTCACGCACCCCATAAGTTTGCACGATTTGCCCATAAGTTTGCACTGTTTCACGATAATAGTGCAGAGGAGAGCAAGTAAATCGCCTTATGCGGGTGTTGAAGGAAAGTTCAAAGACCTTCTTTTGCCACCCAAAAATCTTGAAGGATGAAGCAAAGAGAAAAAATGCAGATAGAAGACCGATGGCGATGTTCAGGAGCAATGCTAGTCCTTCCGGTTTGATTTCTTGTAGGCTGCTGGAGATAGGCCCGTCCATTTACGGAAAGCTCTAGAGAAAGCTGTTGGGTCGGCATAGCCAAGCCGTTGCGCTGTCTCGCCGACGGATTTATTGTCATTTGCTAGCAGGCGTTCGGCTTCTTCCTGCTTAATGCGCGCGATCACTCGGGACGCCGTTTGACCGTAGGGTTCCAATCGGTTGTTCAGTGTTTCCTGATGAAATCCGCAAAGGTCCGCAAGCTCATCCACACCAAATCCTGAATCCGCAAGATGGACCCTGATCAGGCCTTCCAGTCCCGCAAGGAAATCCTGCGGGGCGGCCAGGTCCTCATCCATCACCCTGTAGTCTGGTGGGTTTTCCAGTGCCTCTGCTCGTAGTCTGTAACTTAACCAGCTGGAGGGAAACCTGATCGAAAAACCTTGAGGATTGCACTTGATTGCCCGAACGCCGTGAAAATGACTGGGCAGCGCATCCGGGTCATTGACGCGAAGAATGACTTGGTTGGGGTCCCACCTGAAATCCAGGACACGGTGCAACAGGGATATCCATATACTCGTCAGAAACGCATCGGTTTGGCTGGGAGAAACCGAAATTTGGAAGTTCCTTTTGGCACTGAAATATGCGTGCTCTCCTTCAACAAAGAGGGATTGCGTAACGGCATTGGATTCCTTGGAAACCGCTTGTGTGAACCTGGTAAAAAAGTCTCCCAATGTAAGGGCTTCTGCCAGCATATCGCCAAGCGGGATAAATTTGACAAGGTCAACGGATTGCCCGACCCGTGCGCAAAAATCCGGTGAAGTGGCTTCTGCCACGGCCTGATAGATCTGGTAGACGGTATCGTGGCGCAGGAAATTCTTCGGGTCCATTACCTGCGCTTCGTTCAACCCCAGAGGATCAAGAACAAACGCGGGTTCGACCCCCACGCTGCGAAGCGCTGCGACAACCGGACCCGCAACTGAAGCCCTGACGAGTGGCAGCGACTGATCCGTGTTATTACCAAGTCTTTTTGTCATCTCTTCTCCAGAAATTCGCAATATTCCCGAGTGTAGGAAATTCCCACAAAAAAATTATGAAACCTTGCAGTTTCCCAAAACTATTTTTCTAGAACCGGAAATCTGTCAGGCATCAAGTTATTCGAATTCTATAATGACTCCTAATTGTGCCTTTTGCGATTCTTGATGATAGGAGCCCTGATGAACGGATGTCTGATGCGCATACTTGTGCCCGCAGTACTGGCTGCGAGCCATCTGTTTCCAACTCATGCCGCTTCACAGGAAGAAAGTTTCCCGATCCTTTTCACAAATGTTCATGTCTTTGACGGGGTGAACGAGGCGCGGATCGAGAACGCAAATGTTTTGGTCGTCGATAACCTGATCGCCGAGGTCTCGACTGAGCCGCTTGCCGTCGCCAATGCGCAAATCATCGACGGCGGTGGGCGCACACTGATGCCCGGAATGCATGATCAACACGTGCATCTTACCGTGTTCAACCCTCTCAGCGATGGTTTGCGCCAGAATATCACACCATTTCATCTTGGCGGCGTAGCGACAATTCGGTCTGAACGCATCCTGATGAATGGGTTCACCACTGTCCGGGACCTAGGCGGACCAGCAAAGTCCATCGCTCGCATTATAGATTCCGGCATGTTTCCCGGGCCGCGCATTTACTCCTCTGAAGCCTTCATCACCCAGACATCCGGGCACGCGGACTTCCGTAAACTGAACGACCGGCATCCCACACTGTCTGGGCAAGGACCATCACATTGGGTCGAAAGTGAAATGAGCTTTATAGCCGATGGGCCGGATCAGATCCGGATGGCTGTACGCGAGAACCTGCGCCGCGGGGCAACCCAGATCAAAATTATGGTCAGCGGCGGTGTTACGTCCGAGTTCGACCCCCTGCATACGCTTCAGTACCAAGCCGATGAAATCCAGATGGCAGTCAAAACCGCCGAACAGTGGGGCACTTATGTAACCTGCCATGTGTTCACTGAACAGGCGATCCGAAACTGTATCGACAATGGCGCGAAGACCGTCGAACACATCCCGTTTCTGACTCCAGAAGTGGCCGAGGTCATGGTTCAAAAACAGATCATGTTTGCGACCGCCGTGGCTCCGGTCTACTCGGTCTCCACCGAGCAGGCTGAAGCATTTTATACACCAGCGTCGTTTGCGAAGTGGAAGACGGTGCGGGATGCCGCGGCCAACATGATTGAAGTAATTCAAACCACGCCAGGCATGATCGACCTCTATACCCTGGGCACTGACCTCATCAACAACTGGGATCAAACGCTAGAGCAGGACAAGAAGATGAGCGACGAGTTTAAATATCTGCTTGAAGCGAATTTCACACCCTTCGACATTTTACGCATCGCAACTTCAAACGGCGCGCGCATGAACCGTCTTACAGGTTTGAACAATCCTTATCAGGACGGCCCGCTGGGTGTGGTCGAAGAGGGTGCATACGCCGATCTTCTATTGGTCGATGGGAACCCGCTGGAGGACATCCTGCTGCTGTCCGATCCCGACACCAATCTAAAGATCATCATGAAAGATGGGGTGATCTACAAGAACACACTCGACTGAGTGTCGCGTGGGGTGAACTTACCTCGGCACCCCGCGCACTAAATTTTAAGGGAGAGAAGGACATGAGTATTTCGACAAAGCCGGCTGCCGTCGCGAGCCTGGTTTTTTGCACGGCCACTGCCGCGTTTGCACAGGATACCCTACCGCAAACGCTGTTCACCAACGTCCATATCTTTGACGGAGTAAATGAGGCGCGGATCGAGAACGCCAGCGTTCTGGTTGAAGGCAACTTGATCAAAGAAGTATCCACCGAGGCAATCGACGCGCCTGACGCGACGGTTGTGGATGGAGGTGGTCGCACATTGATGCCGGGGCTGATCGACAGCCACGTCCACCTGAACCTGACCGGTCTGTTCACAAGCTTTGGTGGCGCGGAATATGCGAATTGGGACGGCGTTGGCGCGATGGCGGTCGCAAACGCGCGTGATTACCTTATGGATGGGTACACAACGGTTCGCGATGCCTGTGGCCAAGGCGATGCGATGAAAAAGCTGATCGATCAGAATATCCTTGTAGGGCCACGGATTTACCCGAGCGGCGCGTGCATCGGCCCACAATCTGGTCACACGGACTGGCGCAGCCCTCGTGCCCGGGCTGAAGGTGGCCCCGTCGCACAGGTGGAAGAACTCAATCTCGCGGTCGTTGCAGACGGCGTAGACGAAATCAGAACGGCCGCGCGCCGGAACCTCAGCTATGGGGCCACGCAAATCAAACTAACCGTCGGCGGCGGTGTTTCCTCGGAATTAGACCCGCTTTGGTCTGTTGGATACGGCGTGGAAGAGATCAGGGCGGCCGTAGAGGTCGCAGCCTTTTTTGATACTTACGCCTTTACGCATGCATACACAGACGAAACTGTCCAAATGGCACTGGATGCGGGCGTCAAGGTTATTGAACACGGCCAGATGGTCACAGAAGAAACTGTGAAACGAATGGCTGATGAAGGAATATTCTGGTCCCTCAACACCGCCGGGTTCTCACCGATCCTGTTTGAGCACCCCAACTTTGCGCCGGGTACGCCGGCAGGCATCAAGCTTGCGGTTGCACATGACCAAAGCAAGGATCTCATCGCGCTTGTCAAGAAATACAAACCCAAGGTCGTGCACAACGTTGATACAGTACTGTCAACGCTCGATCAAGGCCGTGCCCATCGCGACTTCGAAAAGTACCAGTTTGCTGATTGGTTCGGCAATCATGCCATGCTGGTCTCCGCTACGTCGACCGCGGGCGAACTGGCGCAGCTGACTGGCCAACGTAATCCTTATCCGGAGCAGTTGGGGGTGATCCAAGCAGGAGCCTACGCCGATATCCTGATCGTCGATGGCAACCCGCTGGAAGATCTTTCTGTCTTGGGGGCCCAACCGAAATGGTTTGACGCGGAACCGCGTGAAGAAGGTTTCGACACCATCCGTGTCATCATGAAGGACGGCAAATTCTACAAGAATACGCTGGAATAAAAGGAAAGTGGGGTGGTCTATCTTTGATAACCCCACACTTCAGCCAAGAAACCTTCCCTGAAAGGAAAGACTGTGAAACATCTCAGCCTTGGCGTCTTTATGGCGATCTGCGGTTCAATTGCCGCAGCTGAAGACGCCGAAAGCATGCGTACGTTTTTGTTCATTGGCACGTCCAATAGCACCGCTTGGGAAATGCAGATCGCCAATCCGGGGGATCGCGCAGACTCGGTGAAGGGCGGGATCGAAGCGCTCGGCGGAGAGCTTTTGAGCTATTACTGGGGGCTTGGAAACGGGAAGAACTACATCACCGTTTCCCTGCCAGACGATCCAACCTTTATCCAGGCCTTCTATGTCAGCCGCCTCGGCGACGGCTTGTTGGATGACTACCAGATGATCGAATTGATGAGCAGCTCGGACATGGCTGTGGCGCTGGAACGTGTTTCCGAAATCAAAGCTGTGGATGATGTAAAGTGATTGGAGCTTTGTCGCACCAGAGATCGTACTTTCCACCACGACCGACCCTTGCCATTGCAATATTGAGCGCTTTTTCATTATTTGCCGGTGCTGCTGATGCCCTAGAAAATTCTGGTCAGGCCAAACTGGAGGCCGCAGCCCAGGTATCGTTGGGTGGTCCGGGATCAGCCAGCGCGCAGCAGGAGCAAGACAGGTTGCGCCGGCTGGAAGATTCGCGTTGGCCCGGTTTGGACCGTGCCATTGATCCAGCCGAGAACGCTTTGGGTCGATTTCGGGAAAACACCGGATTAGCCCTCAGCTTCGACTATCAGGCGCTATACCAGCGCAGTTCTCACAGCCTGACCGGGCAAGACGAATCTGCATCCGGTCAGCTCAGGATGATCGGGACGTGGGAATTGGCAAACCGGGGTGGTGAAAACCCGGGTAGCCTTGTCTTTATTCTGGAGAACCGACACCGGTTGGGCCAGTCCATTGCACCCTCCGCACTGCCTGCGCAAATTGGATATCAAGGGGCAACTGCGGTCACGTTTGGGGACACAAACACGACCTTGTCGGTAGCTTACTGGCAACAAGCCTTCGCAAACGGACGCGGAGGAGTGGTGGCGGGTCGGATCGATCCGGGCGACTACTCTGACATTCTGGGTTACGTGAACCCACGAACGACCTTTGCGAACTATTCAATCCTGTTTAGCCCGGTGCTGCCAATCCCCGATCCCGGCTTTGGTGTCACGGTCGGCGGCTATCTGACGGATCAGATTTACGCGTTAGGGGTGGTCAGCGATGCCAATGGGTCTCTCACAGACATCGAGTGGTTTTCCGGGGGTAGCGAATTCTACAAATACGCCGAGATCGGCTGGACGCCCGAAAAATCAAAACGATTTCTGACAAACGTTCATCTGGGGATGTTTCACACGGATGCGCGCCGACAAGTTGGCGTACCGGAAACATATGGAGCCACACTTTCTGCCAACCATACATTCGACAACCAACTGATGATCTTCGGACGACTGGGATGGTCGAATGGCGGGGGTGCGCTGGCCAGGCGTGCAGTCAACGCAGGCTTGATGTGGCGACCTGGCGCCTACGATGATCTCCTTGGCATAGCGGCCACTGTTGCCGACCTGACGACACCAGGATTGCCCAATCAAACGACACTTGAAGCTTTCTACCGTTTGGACCTGGCCGACAATCTGGCACTGACGGCAGACGTGCAATACCTGAAAAATCCCGGATCAAACTCGAACGACCCGCTGGTCTTGGGACTGAGACTGAGGGTCAATCTTTGATGCATGCCGGGTAGCAAATTCCGTTCGGGCTTCATTTTGGCCGGAACGGGCGGGGGCGGCAAGTGAGTGGGTCGCCCCCAACTATTAGGGCAATCGTAGGCTCGGCCGTAGCAAGCAGAACAGTACGAAATCTCCGCATCTCGAAAATTGCAAAGTCTAGTTTCGAATGTCCGGTTTGGGCTGACTGCTGCCTATCGCGCGCATTTCAGAAAACAGCCGGAACTAACCCTTGTTAGACCTGCTTTGGGGCGAGTTTGTTCCACTCATCAGCGCTCATGCTTTTTCGCGTTAGCTCATCCTCTGAGGCAAACTGAGCTGCTTTGAGGAGGAGAAAGGCCACCGTGATGGCGTCTACCTCGCAGCGTTTCTCGAATTCTTCGGTAGTTTCATTGGGCCTTTCTTCTGACATTCCCATCATCCCGAGATTGGGACAGTCGCTTTCCGCTGGCACAGGGACGGGGGAAATGAGCGAGAGGACTTTGTCCGAAGAACGGATGCGCCTGAACAATACATCCTAAGCCCGATTTACTATCTTTTGGCAAACAACGTTGAAGAGATCAGACAAGATCTGACAGTCGAAGATCCAGAGCTTAGCTTTCCAATCTTTGATGAACTTCGCGAGCGCGGTGCCACAGACTACTTCGCTGTTAAACGGTTCTTCCTTATACAGGATAACGCTATGCCTGTTGACCCAATGCAGGCCGAGGAAGGTGCCATTATTTCATTGACGACCGACGCGAGCGGGGGCTTCACGAGCCAGCAACTTGACGGTTTGCGTCAACTGATATCTCCGCTTTGCCTGACGCTAAAATGTGGGGCAAACAGGCTGATGGCTGAAGACATAACCGCCGCTTATTTGGGCAAAGACGCCAGCAGGCGCGTTCTTTCTGGGGACATCACACGAGGTTCATCCGAAACGATTTCGGCGGTGATTTGGTATTTTGATTTGCAAGGATTTACCAAATTATCAGAAGCGCTTCCGGGAGATTCAATCATAGAATTGCTAAACGATTACTTCGCAGAAGCTGTTGACGTGGTCGAACGGAATGGCGGTAACGTTCTGAAATTCATGGGAGACGGTATGCTTGCCATCTTCGATATCAATCAGGTTACGGACGCTCGCCGCGTCGCAATTCACGCGGCTGCTGAGTTGCGGGATACTTTTGACGAACTCAACCAACGACGGCAAGCAGATGGTTTGCCAACGACCGGCTTCACTCTTTCGTTGCACGCTGGCGACGTTCTTTATGGCAACATTGGCGGTAGGTCTCGCTTGGATTTCACAGTGGTTGGCCCAGCAGTCAATACAACGGCCCGTATTCTTGGCATGTGCAGCGCGCTCGATCAGAACATTGTTGTTTCCGACAAGGTGGCCGTCGAGTTGGTGAGCTCCATTCCAAGTCTTGTTTCCCTGGGACAATACAGATTGCGCGGTGTTGCTGAAAGACAGGAGCTGTTCACGATAGACTAGATAAAGCTCAATCCAAAAGTTCTGGCCCATTAGGCCAGGCGCGTAAACAACCGCTAGCGCCGCGCGGGCTTACTCTTGCGACGATCCTACGGTTAAAATCTTCCCATTACTCCAAACCAGAGCCTCATAACAAACCTCGGTTCCTGCGCTTCCGCACCCAAAAAACACTATGCACCCCAACTGGCACTAACGTTTCGATTGCAATTTAGAGCGACGTAATCGCATTGATCACTGCTTCTCGGCTCTGAACAGCGCCAGTTTGTAGATATTCCATAGCTTTGAGAGCAGCTTCATGGGCTTGGACAGATGACCCGCCAACGCAATCTTCTACTACGCGGCAGAAGTAGTCTGATTGGTGGCCATCGACGAATGTGTAGTGCACACAAACATCTGTCAGCCCGCCGCACAACAAAAGTGTGTCTACCTTTAAACCTCGTAGCAGGATTTCGAAATCGGTTCCAAAAAATGCAGAATACCGTCGCTTCGGGACGATGTAGTCACCTTTGCGATATCCCATCTCATCTTTTGCAACCTCCGTTCTTGGATCGCCTTCGAGACAGTGTATGTCTTCGTCACCATCCAGTTCACGGCCGAAGTCTATCCTATCGGGACGATGGACTTCTTGGATGAAAATGACTGGCACATTGTAATCATGTGCGGCATCAACCAAATCACGCGCAGCGATCATGCGCTCTTTGTAGCCCGGCATGTTGTCGATGGAGCGTACTTCGCTGTTATCAATAAACGTGCTCTTTTGAATGTCGATTACGATCAGGGCAGGTCTACCCTCGATCAGTTTCCTAGCTTGTTTGGTTTTAGTCGTCATGTTCGACCTCCAATTTGCCAGGTCGTCCTGAAGAAACGCCCTTGTTGGGCCGGGTCGTCCCAGCGGGCAGATCAATTTTGACTAAATGTGCAACTGAGTATGGTCAAGACCGTGCTGCGTTGTTTTGGAATGAAAACTATATGCTCGCGCCCAGGGCAACATTGCCCGCAAACTGCCGTTAGGGGTTAAGTGTTGCGATGGTCTGTACCCAGCTCAGAATGGGCAGCCAAATACGGAATATAGCAATTCAGAAAAATTGTGACTTCCAAACAGCGGCTACTCAATTGCCGTCCGAAATGTCTCGGTCAGCCGTGTGTTCAAACCGTGATGAGGTTCGGCTGAAGAACCGTAGTGCAACTCCGCCAAAGCAGCGATGTCATTGAAAATGACTACGGAGCCGCCTTCTTCATTCGCGTAAACCAATAGTTTTTGGCAAAAGGCATCCAAACCAATTGCCGGAAAGCCTGCCATAGCCACGCCACCGGGTGCTGGTCCGCCGAACAGTAAGAGAACTGCATCCGGCAGTTCCACCCCCAGTTGGGACGCTTCGGTCGCAAAATCGATTTCCCCAAACCAGACAGTATCGTCCTGCCCCATCACGGCTGCCCTGAGACGTTCGACTGCCTCTGGTACGCTGAGCTGAGATCGCAGTTCGATGACCCCATAGTCGGTAAACAACCCGTTGGTCGGCGCTGGTGTTGCATCCAAGTTGTTTAGAACTTCGAGCATCTTGCTCTGAAATGTACGCAACGAAGAGGCGTTAGTGAGCCCATGCCGGACTTTGAGAAACTGAGAGTCTGTGTAGGCGATCTGTGGACTACCATCCTGATCGAAGGAAAGAACGCGAAAAGGAAGGTCCAGACCTGCTCGCACGTTCTCTTTCAGAATGAGCGTGTTTATCTCTGGATCAGAGAAAATGAGCACACGGGACGCTGGCGTTTCCACGTCTTCGGCTTTGGCCAGACGCGAATGATCTATCGATGCGATTGGAGTAGCTCCCGCTTCGTCAACGGCAGTCTCAAGCACTAAGAAGTTTTCGTCCACCGCACTCTGGGCAGATGACGATTGTGCCTGAGCTGATGTCGAAACTGATGAAGTTGCAATCATCGAGAGAACAAAGAAAAACCTCAGCACCTTATCACTTCCTATTCCATCGTACTTTTTTCAATGAAACCGCCGCCAGAGCTGCAAATGCTATCTCGGCCACAAGATAAAAGAGAAGTATCCCGTTCGGAACTCCATCGATAAGAATGCTTAGTATGCGTCCAACGGCCAGTCCCGACATAAACAAAAATAGAACCCACAGCGCGGGGCGTTGTAATTCTGGTTTCGAAGCGGCCGCCAACCAAAACAAAGCGTTTGCCAGATAAAGACCCATAATCGCTCGGAACACGTGGGTTTGGTTCGTCCCTTCCACAGGAAAACCCAGCAAAACTGGGATCGAACTGCCGGGCATCAGACCGTATGATAACGCAATTGGCACGAGGCCGACGGCAGCAAGCAGAAGGACTAATCTGGCACTCATGGAGGACTCCTTCTCGTAGAGGTTTCGCTCTGTTTACAAAACTCCTGATCGGTCTATTGAGGCATCCGATGATCCGAAACGGATGCCCACGCTACGCTTTGAAAGGCGTATCCGACAGGCCAAGTCGAGCTTTCTGAAGAGCGAACCGGTACTGCGCAGCCGTTTTCAGCTACGCGGCAGACAGGTCACAATGCGCCTTCGTCGCCCAGGAACTCGATACCAGCTGTCGCGCCATCACTGTAAGCAATGCAATTCCAAGGAGCACGATCCTCGCCAACGCCGACTGTGACCTGTGTTCCTGCCTCGCTAAACGCGGATGAGAGCACCACGACTTGCGAATTGTTCGTCGTGTTGGCTACATCTCGCAAACACGCCTGCTGAGCTGGCGTGAGCTCGGCGGACGCGCTTGATGTACTCGTATCGTCGCAGGCCGCAAGCAGGGCGAAACATGTCGCTCCTACAATCATCACCATCTTGTTAGACATTTTCTTCTCCCTCTGGTTCCCTTGAAATTAGTGAAATTGGATGCGCTTGTTTGAAGCTCTCGCGTCTGTGCAGCCAATTGAACATACCTTGATCCTGTGACTACTTTTCCCAAAACTTGCCGCGGTGGGCTTGGTCGGCGGGACGATGTTTCGTTGACTATCGGGGCCGACATTAACATGTGAAGGCCGAATGAAGTCGCTAGCAAATGCTAGAGCAAACTCTGGAAAGAGAGCGAGTAACTTAAGTCTGAGCATCGCGTCCTCCCAGCGCTCAATCATTGTAAAGTGCCTTCCGACCGCTAGCACTCACTCCAGCGGCCGGAAGGGCTCGGCACAGCGAGCAGCAACGACAAAAACGGAGGTAAAATAAAGTTGTGTCGAATTCGCATGTTTGAATCTAATTTTTAATAAATCAATATTTTTTCCGCGCGTAAAATTCACTACGCTTTCGTGCGATAGGCTTCTGCTTTCAAACAAAAAGGGAAGTGGGAGCGTCCATAAGGGCGAATGTGATCTTTTGGCTCGGCGAGGCGTTCTGAGGCCGCACAGAAACTGAAAAAGGATTGAAAGATGGGATTTGGTGAAGCCGTTAAAACGTGTTTCTCGAAATACTTCCAGTTCTCCGGCCGGGCTTTACGCTCAGAATATTGGTGGTTCTTCTTGTTTGTGGTTGTCGTGAGTGCTGGTTTAGCTGTGCTGGATACGATCATATTCGGGACCAACCCTGAAACAGGGCAGGGATCTCGGGTTCTGTCCTCTGTTTTCCAACTGGCCGTTCTCATACCTATGCTGGCCGCCGGTTGGCGGAGGCTGCATGATACAGGACGACCTGGCTGGTATTTGCTGCTGCCGATGGCGCTCAGCATTACAACGCTTTTTGTTATGCTGGGTGGGGTAGCTTTCTTTTCAGTATTGGAGCAAGGGACCGAAAATCCCGATGCATTGCGAGGACCTGCGGCCGTCCTGGGTGTGACCGGTATCTTTGTTGTCTCAATCCTTCAATTGGTTCTGTCCATTCTGATGATCTGGTGGCTGACACGACCTTCCCAAGAAGGCGCAAACGAATACGGCGAACCTGTTTCCTGATCTGGCTGTCCGGGCAATTGGCTGGAACTTCTGCTGAACGACAGTGCGAACGGTAACTCAATGGAGAGAAAAAATGAGCTTAAAAACCATTTCCATTGGAATGCTACTGATGGCAGTGGCGACCACAGCATCAGCGGAGTGGTCGTTCAGCTCCGGGCCCAACCCCAATGCGTTTATTCAGACAGGAAACATGACGCTGGAACTTCAGTGTGACCGTATTCGCTTTGCTCCGTCTGGATTCGAGGACAGCCAGGACATTGTGGACAAGCAGGGGCTTTCCATTCGTTTCTTGAAGAACGGCACCACCGAAGTTGGAGCATTTCAGGTTGGCGCAGAAAACGCTGCCGTGCAGATCGTCGACAACTATCCCGTCGAGGTCAGTTTCAATAGTCAGCCGGACTATGGTTTTGTTCTGGACCAGCTTGCGGCCAATGCATCGGTTAATCTGTCGATGATTGATCAAGATGTCAGCTACGGAATTTTTGACTTGAAAGGTTCCAGCGCAGCAATTCGGTCCCTTCGTTCTGCGTGCGATTCAGAAGTTAGCCAAGAGACCTCCTACGAAGCGCCTGAAGGCATCGTCTATTGTGGTGGAGGAGCGATAGAGCGCGTGATCGAACCCGTAATTTTGGACAATCCAGAGGGGGAGTGGGACGCGCGAGTAACGGTTAACGGCGAGTCGATCAGAGCCATGACGGCCTACAGTTACTTCGGAAACTCTGAGCCACCGGCCGGATTTGTCGTCGCCCTGCTTGGGGAAGACAGGTCCGAGTTTCTGATTTTTAACGAAGGCTCGGCAAACTGGCTGGAATACGGGGATTACAGGTATGATCAGTGCAATTGATACCTCCTGCCAACCAGCGTTCCAAATAGCGCGTCAGATGAAATGTTTGGTCGCCGGGATTGTGCTTGCTTCGGGCCTTGTTTGGACCTCACCAGCTGTTGCGGCTGATGTTTCGCAACTTCCCATCGGTTTGCGGGAAAAGGTTGATCTGGCGGCACAAGCCTGCGCGGAGTTCAACGACGGTCAGTTTGACATAGCCTGGGGCGCGGTTGAAAGGGTCGATCTCGACGGAGATCTACAACGCGACTGGGTTTTGAATGAGTCTGGTTTTGCGTGTTCGAGCGCCGCATCTCTTTACTGCGGAACTGGCGGATGCATGTCGCACTTCTTGATTGAAAATGAGGTTCAATCCTTGCTCAACCAGAGCTGGACGGTTGTTGATTTTGGGCGTCAACGCGTTGTTGTTGCGGATATTCATGGATCCAATTGCGACGGAATAAACCCAACGCCTTGCGTCACCGCCAGTGTTTGGGATGCGGACGCTGAGACGTGGCGCTCGTCTGCTGGCGATTGGGAATAAGTTGCATTTGTGTTTAGCGGATGTGCCAGAGGCCCCTTTTTTCGATGGGTTCTCTGAAGCACGCAAACTTACGGGCAAATCGTGCAAAGTTTTGCGCAAATACCGCGCAGAGTTATAGGCGAACTTCCAAGATTTTCTTTAATGAAATCAATGTCGGAAATGCAGCGTTGTGAGCGCACCTACATTAGGGGTAGATCTCCTGATAATCCGCCAATGGGTCTGTGCCAGTGGATTTGGCTTGGCTCCAAATCGACCATGCGCCAACGGGATCACCGGCCTCGACAGCCGCGTTCAGTTGCTGACCAAACTCCGTGGAGAGCAGCGTGGCATCTTTGGCTGAGAGCAGCGGCGCGAGACCAAGGTTTTCGGCGTGATCGGCAATAACCAGAAAATCCAATGGTCGGCGCAACCTCGCTTCGACACCGGTGCTGGATGTAACGACTTCGCCTTTGGCAAACCTGTACGCTTCATCAGGGCCAAGTACATTGCCGATCATACCAGCATCAGCAGAGTATGATGTATGCAAATGGGTGTCGCCGAAAAAGACCTGATTAGGGAAGTTTTGTTGTGGGTATGGGGAATACTCTCTGTCGCCGGGTTGAGTGTTCGGGATGTCCTCGGCATACGCGGTAGCCGAAAACGCAACAGTCAAAATAGATGCTAAACGGAACATTTCGTAACCTCATATTTCGCAGAGAGAATACTATGCTTGTTGCAAATATCTAAGACGCAATATCTATGACCGTTTCGTCAGCACAGCGGTCATTGATGCACTACGCAGCGAAAGACGGCTTTGAGCCCAAAGCTGACGTTACTTATCCCGGCCACGCAAATGTCTGCGATGACCTCATCAGTGCATCAAGTGCAGGCGAATGTTTTCGGCCGGGGACTGTAAAGGCCGCGATAGTTCTGGAAACTTCTGGCTCAACAAGCGGGCGCTGCAACAAACCCGGCAGAGTAACCGAGTACTCAGGCATAAAGGCAAAACCAATGCCCGCAGCAACCATTGCTTGTACCCAATCTTCTCGCTCAGACCTGAAGCGAGCGTACAGTTCAACGCCTTTTGACTGACAAACCGACATTACCATCTCGCGCAACTCACAGGCCAAGCGGTCAACGTAGTTTTCTTGTGATAAGTCTTGGAGCGAAATTGAGTTGAGTTGTCCAAGGCGGTGTTCCGGCGGAAAAACAACCACATATCTTTCGACGTAAAGTGGTCTAGCCCTAAACTCTTCTTCCAGTTCTTCAGTCAGCGTCATCAAAGCGACATCGATATCACCATCAGAAAGTTTTTTCTTTAGGTCCGACGCGCTTGCTTCATTGACTGACAACTCCAAGCCGCTGTGGTTTTTCTCGAATTGAGCTAAGAAGCGAGCAAGGCGAACGTGCCCAATTGTTGATAGAACACCCAAGCGCAGCGGTACTTTTTCCAGCAAACGAATATTCTGAGCCAGCGCTTGTGTAGCTGCTGCTTCGTCGACGATGTGCTGTAGATGCGGCAGCATAGACTTCCCAAAGTCGCTCAAAAACGACGACTGCCCATGCTTCCTTGGCCGCACTCACCAGACCTTCGGTATTGATCGAATTCACATATCCAGTGCCCGCCGCCGAGACTTGGCGCTTGTCTCCCTCCTCAGGGACTGCCTCTGAAGACGGAATATCTGCACTGTTTTCGATTGCGGCGCTCACTTGGCGATCCAAGGCTTCAGAAATCCGCGCCGCCTCCTGATCAATGGTTACGCGCGTCGAAACAGTATGAACGAAGAGCAACAGCAAAAGAACTGAGATTATCGAATAGACTATTCCAATCGCGACGGCCAAATTGACGGATGTGTCATCGCGTATCAGCCACAAGATCAACAAGCTGTATAAAAACGTCGCTCCAAGTGAGCCAACTGCAATCTGATTTACCCTGTCTTCGCCAAAGCGCTGCAAGAGCCTGGGCCCAATAGATCCTGCTGCCAAGGTGTAGACAAGCAAAACAATGGAATAGACCATGACCAACGCGGACATGGATGCTGCCGAGATTGCGCTCAGTACATCGCTCGCAGTGCTATTGGACACTCTGATCCAATCGGAAGCGGACCAACCCCAACTCACGAGCGCTTGCTCCGTCTTGAAGACAATCCTAGCCACCAAAAGCCCTGAAAGACTAATGGCGGCAGGGATGGTTAGAAACCCGCGAAAGTACCTCACTAATTCTTTAGGTGTTTGCATTCCGTTCCCCATTCACGACACGAGCTTCTTTAACGAACACAGCTCTATGCGAACCGGTCGGCCGCTTCTTTCAAAGCACTCTGCATTTCGTCCCATGCAGCCTCGTAGCCCTTTTTGACATCTTCCCAGGCCTCGTCGCTGGTCGACTTCAAATCATTCAGTTGAGCCTCTGCGTCAGACCTTGCCTTGTAGAGCTTGCTGAGCTGTTCCTCGAGCTCTAGTTTGGCATCCGCTTCAGCCACCTTCAGCTTGGCTTCGAGAACATCAATCTGGGCGTTCCAACTGTCCAGTTGCAGCTGTGCCTTTTTCTCGTACCCAACACGTGTCATCATTTTTCCTTTCTTCTCAAACGGTGGTTCAGATCTAGGGGAGCCATCCATTAGGCCGCAACAATTGCCTTGAGCATCCAGACCGCTTCTTCATGCTTCGCCATCCTGGCGTTCATCAGATCCTCCGTAGCTCCATCGCCATAACGGGCTGCGGTCGCGGCGGTCTCACGCAGGTTCCGCGCAATCGCTTCGTGGTCTGCGACCAATTGTTTGATCATCCCCTCTGCATCTTTAACCGTCTCTTCTTCGGTCAGCTTGGCTTGGCTAACCATGTCCGTGAACGAGATCGGTGCCACCTGACCCAACGCACGCACACGCTCGGCTAATTCATCCGCAGCTTCGAACAGGTCGCGATACTGACGCTCTGTCAGTTCATGGATCGGCAGGAATAGCGGGCCCACGACGTTCCAATGTGTGCCTTGCGTTTTCACCATCAGGACCATGGTATCGGCCAGTACTTCCGTCACCGCGTTGGCGATCCAGGCGTTTTTGTCGATGCCTGTGTCGTTGGTTTCTTCCTGAACTTCAGACTTCAAGACTTGCTGTATCATTTTCACTCCGTTTCGTTGCTTGCGGAGTAAAACCTAAGAGTGAAACATAAAATTGCAAATAAAATCATATACTTAATATAGGTATCCGACACATCATGGGGCGCTTCATGATCCTGGGTATCCGGCACAACATGCCAAGATTGATGTAGACACACAGGCCTATTGCCATACATGCTTGGAGTAACTGACGTAAGCTACTGAGGTCATGCCAGTGTCTGATCAAAATCGACCACCAAAGCGCACGGAAAAACTACAACTGATGCTCGACCTCGAAGAGCTTAAAGCCATCGATGATTGGCGGTTCGAGAACAGATTGCCTTCCAGAGCGGCCGCCATTCGAGAACTCATCCGCCGCGGTCTGATTTCCAATGAGTTCGAAGAGCCACCTACTGACGCGCCTTCCGGCGAGTTTCGTGTAGTGGACGAGTGACAAAAACATCCATAAAGCAATCGATTGAAGCCCCGAGACGCTTCGCAGTGCCGCGCTCAGCTGGCTGTTAAGCAGAATTCAGTGAATGTCTGCATTGTGGACACTTCTACAATTCGTGAAAAAGCTTGGTGAATTTGCGGTTTGAACAATTGCGTTGAGGCCAGAGAGTAACTCCAGCGACAAGTCTGACTTGTTTTCAATAAATTACTCGCGCAACATCTGTGAATGTCCGGAACCAATTGGGAGGTTGGCATGGCGGAGCTACGCGAAATTGGTAAGACAGGGATTAGGGTTCCCCGCATCGGGTTTGGATCGACGGGGTTGGGAAGTATCCCGGAAATCTACGGGTATGAGGTTGATGAAGACCGCGCGATTGATACAATTCGGGCAATTCTTTCGCAGCCAAATGCGTTCCTGGACACATCCCGTTGCTATGCCATGGGTCGAAGTGAAGAGCGCATAGGAAAAGTCATTCATGAGCTTGGTGGGTGGCCGGACGGGCGGGTGCTTTCCACCAAAATCGACCGGGATATGGAAACTGGTGCTTTTGATGCTTCTCAGGCACGTAGATCATTCGAGGAAAGTCTTGCGGCCCTTAGCGTCGACAGCGTTGATATACTCCACGTCCATGATATCGAATACGCAAATGACCTATCAGAGGTCAAAGGGCGAGGTGGCGCGATTGAAGAGTTGTTCCGTATCAAGGAGGAAGGCCTGGCCAAGGCGGTCGGAATCGCGGCGGGACGTATCGACTTGATGATGCCAATTTTGGAGAGTTGGGATTTTGACGTGGTCCTGACACACAACAGGCATACGCTGGTAAACGATAACGCGGCACCTCTGATGGAACTCGCGAAATCACGTGGCGTTTCGATATTGAACGCGGCACCTTATTCCGGAGGTGCACTTGCCCGAGGCAGCGCGATCCATCGCTTTTATGTCTATCGACCGGCAGATGATGAAAGGCTTGCGCCAATACGTGCTGTTGAAGAGGTATGCGGGCACTACGATGTCCCAGTCGGGGCGGTCGCGTTGCAATACTCGTTGAAAAACGACGACATCACTTCGACGATTTGCGGAGTGACATGGCCTCAGCATGTTCAGCAGGCAATGGAATGGGCAGAGTGGTCCATCCCTGAAGGCGTTTGGGAGGATCTCGCTGAGCTCGAAAAAACTTCGAGCAACCCAGAAGCTTAGAGTCGATTTTTGGATAGGATACTGTTCTGCCAATTGACCGCTTTGGGCTCGGTGCAGACGTTCGCAGAGTTTTCACTAATGACCGCTCTGCGGACGAAGCGGACCTTGATGGTCACATACTGAACGTCGGCATCTGGCATTGTTGCGTGTGATCTTCCTACAGTGCAATTTGAAACTGGCGGTCCGTTTCGAGCAAACTCACAATGCCGGACAATACTTTATTCTATCTTCTTCTTTCCGACAAGAATTGCATGTTCCCGCTCTATAACCTTTTCCCAATCGCCTCGCGCTTTCAGACCGGTCGAGGAGTCACCCATCAGCGAAGTAACCATCAATCTTCCACGCGCTTTCGCCTCTTCTTTCGAAAACCCGGCCTGTTCAAACATCCAGGCGGCGAACTGGAATCGTTTGCCGATGGTTCTTTGATACGCCTCTCTTACTTTCTCATCGGTATTCGCCCACACTGAGACAGCGTGATCTGGCAAGGCGGCGTTCTGTTCTATGACCTTTTTCATAAGAAGAAGAATGCGGTTTTCCGGGGGACCGCCAAATGTCTTTGCCTGTGCGATCACTTTGTCAGTCAGTTCCTGCTCCCAATATCTGAGAACCTCATCCAAAAGCTCACGGACGTTCTTGAAATGCCAGTAAAAGCTGCCGCTTGTCAGGTTCAGTCGCTTTGCCATTGGCACGACCTTTATTGCGGAAACGCCGCCCTCATTGAGTACGTTGTACGCTAGCAATATCCAGTCTTCTTTGGTCGCGGCGTTTTTTGGTGAGTTGCGAGTGATAGATTCTGACATTCAGATTACAGCATTCTTTATTTGACATAGAGCAGTCTATGGATTTACCGTAGAGATGTCTATGGTGAACGAGAGGCTCACGGTTTCGTGTTCTCTTACGAGGCTTCGCTTTGAAGGGGGGATCAATGAATAACTTAATGAAAACCGCAGCCGGTACATTGATGGCATTAGGCGTGACACTGGCTGGCACTGCCACGGCCCAAAACGCCTTGCCGACGGGTCGGAGTGCCACTGAAATCGAAAACGGTGTATATCCCGCGTCTTACTTTCCTAACACTGAAATCCTCGGCGAGGATGAAATGCGTATCACGGCATTGGGGACGGGTATGCCTAACCAAACCAAGGCAGCCGTTTCGATTTCGTTTTATGTTGAACTGGGGAATGGAGACGTTTTCCTGTTTGACGTGGGCACGGGTGCAACTGGAAACTTGTTTTCGTTGCGACCGGATTTTGCAAAAATCGACAAGGTCTTCTTCAGCCATTTGCATGTCGACCACGTTGGAGATTTCATGGGCCTCCACGTTGGGGGGTGGCTTTCAGGCAGATATACCCCGCTCCGCATCTTCGGCCCGTCCGGATCAGAAGATGAACTGGGCACTAAAGCCTATGTTGATGGCATGTCCAAAGCTTACGCCTGGGACTTGGCCACGCGAACGGGCGCGCTGCCGGATGACGGCGCCAAGCTTGAAGTCACTGAATTCGATTACATGCAGGAAAACGAGATCGTTTTTCAGGAGAACGACGTCACGATCCGGTCTTGGCCTGCTATCCACAGCTTAGATGGCTCGGTAAGTTATTCTCTGGAATGGAATGGACTGAAATACGTCTTTGGCGGAGATACTTACCCAAACAAATGGTATGTAGAATATGCCAAAGGTGCGGACATCGCTTCTCACGAGGCGTTTCTTCCACCTGATGCTTTGGCCCCGTATTTTGGCTGGGACATGAAACAGGCGACGTATGTAGCTACGCGCGTTCATACCGAACCTGCGGCCTTTGGCAAAGTCATGTCTGCGGTCGAGCCGCGTATGGCCCTCGGATATCACTCTGTTCTTTCACCAGAAAATTATCAGGCGATTTTGGAAGGCGTCCGTTCGACTTACGATGGGCCTCTGACGCTCGCGCGAGATCTACAGGTTATCAACGTGACCAAGGACCAGATCGTTGTTCGGGAAGCGAGTGTTGATGACTATGCGTTGCCACCCGCTGTGAGCGATGAGTACATCAATGCCCCGCGTTCAAAAGAAAAAGAGCCGTCCGACAAAGTCAATGCGGGAAAATGGGAGGGTTACACGCCACCGCCAATGCCGGATAACTAACCTTCAGGGGTGAACAAAATTCCGATCTGGCAGTATCTGTACCGAGTATTCCTGACGCTGAGCCTGATGGCCTCAGGTGCACCGGTCGTTTTGGCGGATGTCGTTCTGACAAACGGGTCAGAAGTTGCCCCCAATATTGCTGTCTTTCATGTCAAAGATGATGCCGTCTACGTCGACCTTGAGATCTATGTCGAAGATATTCCGTTGTTTGCGGATATGTTGCCAATAGGATGGTCATCAGATTTCGTCGGGGGTGAGCCGGAGGCTGAACAAGAAACCAATCAAGGTTATGCGCAAGCCGAAAGCCGTGCGCTTTCGATTGTTGGGAGCGACGAACGGACCCTAAACGCTGAAATCAGAAAGATAGAATACCGAACGCGCAAAGATAGGGCCTCGCCGCTTGCAGGTCAGCGCGATCCATTCTCGGGTCAAATAGTTCCCAGCCCGCCAAAAGATTCGCGTGTTCTCTTCGTCGAACTGTTCTTTCCGTTTCAAAACTCAGTTCCCAAGGAGCTGACTATAGTGCCTCCATCGCGGGATGAAGAACCACTGGTGACTATTGGGATGCAGGTTTTTGACCGTGAGGTTCCGGTCACGGATTTCAGTTTTTTGTCAAAGCCGGCAGAGTTAAAGATTCACTGGCCTGATCCGTGGGATAGCCGCTTTTCTGCTGAAAGCCTGAATCGAAAAGCTCAGGACGGGACGTCCACCTTTCTTTACATCGAACCTCGTGAAGTTCGGCATGAAACGCTGATCCGCTTGCGTGAACTGGCGCCTTGGATTGGTGAAACTTTCGAAGTGGGGCAAACGCTTTCACCACAGCGTAGTGCCTTGATCGTAAACTGGGCGGCGTCCTTTTTGGCTTCTCGTAACCCGGTGTCAATTGATGGCAAATTAGTGCAACCGTCAAACGCTACAGCAATACTCTTGGAGCTCACATCGCAGGGTTTTCAGGTTGTCCAGCCCGGAAAGCAAGTGTCCGTGAACAATGCGTTTATCGGAGCCATCCTGTCTTTCTCTTCGTCGGACCTTCCCGATCAGGTGACGGTCACATGGGATATGTTTGACGAGGAAATTTCCCGCGTTGCGACCATTTCAAACGATATCGCCGGGCCATTCTTTGGAGCTTTGACACCAGCAGACCCTCAGTTTCATTGGCAGAACCACTTGCTCAAATACGAAAGAGCATCTGTTACTCAGATTCCAGTTGAGCATCAGACACGGCAGAACCCGGCAATGACTTTGATCTCCGGGATGATCAGTGCCGCCTCACTTGGCTTTTTCCTGCTGTGCAAGGGCAAAGTTGCAAAGCGTGCCAGTTGCGTGACTATGATTGCCGCTGCTTCGGCAACGTTTGTATTTTCGGGATATTTGCCGGAATTACTCTGGAATAAGCCCGAGCCCCCTGAGCAGCAGGTTGCGGAAGACATACTGCGCTTGATGGTCGAAAACTTGACCACGGTGACGCTGGAAACTTCGCCGGCAGCAAGAAAGGCAGAGCTGGCCCACATTGTAACGGCAGCATCTCTTGGCGACATCGCAACAGAGGTAGAACGTGGCCTCGCAATCCGAACGCCAGGTGGCAGTCTTGCTACGGTTACTGATATAAGAGACCTGAGTTTAGAGCGCGTTGACCCGACCCTCAAACCGGGTGGATTTAGCACTCTGGCCAAATGGACAGTGAAAGCCCAAGGCGGTCATTGGGGGCACGCCCATATGCGCGCCGTTACGTTTCGGGTGCTGGCCGAGGTGATACCTGAGTCAGGGCAATGGAAGCTGGATGGATTGACTGTAATCGAGGCTCGCGATCCAAATGCATAGGTGTTTAAGGCCAAAGTTTTTTGC
Organism: uncultured Ruegeria sp.; assembly: GCA_963669395.1. Lineage (GTDB taxonomy): Bacteria > Pseudomonadota > Alphaproteobacteria > Rhodobacterales > Rhodobacteraceae > Ruegeria. Next base: position 1,195,298 of record OY770022.1, read on the forward strand.
TTTCGGAGCTCTGTTTGTCGGTGTGTTTTTGTTACTGACGCCGTCAGCCTCGGCCCATTTTCTGCTTAACCTCAACGTTCGAATTTCCCATGTCGAGCATTCCGAAGATGGTCTGCGTGTCTACATCCGTACGCCTATGCCTTATCTGGTTGCAGACAAGGTCGGTGATCAGAATGGTGATGCCTTGCCGAAAGCTGCACCATTCACGACTAATGCCATGAGCGACGATCAGTTGGTCCACTTTGTCGACTTGCAGGCTGTCATGAGCGAACCTAATGGGCTGGGGCAATTCGCTGAAGGTGGGTTGCATCTGTTGGTCGACAATCAGCGCTTAAGAGGAACTGTTAAGTCCGTTCGCTTGCATCGCGTTGGAAATGAGCCCGGATTTGCAACTTTGGCCGAGGCTCAACTGGCAGTAGACACCGAAACGGCCTTAGCGCCACCGCTTTATGTAGGTGACACGATTGTTGATCTCGTCCTGTATTATGACACTATCGGCCCGGTGCAATCGTACAGCATTGCTAGCGTGCTAGACCCCGGCTTGCCGGATCAGGACCAAACGGCCAACCTTATTCTCGACTACGCGTCAGACACACCTCAGATTTTCCGATCTCGGGGTCTGATGACTGAACCATTGGTGCTTCAGAAGAAGGGGTATGGAGGATTCCTCAGCTTCGTCTGGGAAGGCATACGACATATCCTCGAAGGGTTGGATCATGTTTTGTTTGTTGTGTGTTTGGTCATTGGAGCGCAGACCCTCAGGGCGCTATTGCTGCGTGCAACCGGTTTTACCGTTGGGCATAGCGTAACGCTGTCGCTGGGGTTTTTCGGGTTTATACCATCGGGCGCGTGGTTTGTTCCTGCCGTAGAAACCGGGATCGCGCTATCTATCATTTTTGCTGCCGTCGCAGCGTTTATGAGTTTTAAGGACAGCGCGCGCTCTGAGGTCACGATGGTGCTTCTGACAACGCTGATTGGCCTCTTGCACGGGCTTGGGTTTAGCTTTGTGTTGCACAAGATTTTGCAGGTTGCATCCCCAAACATCTGGCAGAGCTTGCTTGCATTCAATCTTGGCGTCGAGCTTGGCCAGGTCGCCATTATTCTTGCGCTCTGGCCTGCCTTGATAATGTGTCGACGCGTGAACTCCAGTTTGTGGATGTCCCTACGAGTGGGCTTAGCCGGTGGATGCGCGGCTATCGCCTTCTTCTGGACCTTTCAGCGAGTTGCCGAGGTTTACTCCACGCTGGCTTAAGGTCATTGCGATGGCGCGTGCCGTGATGGCCGCCTGGGAGAAAAGCGCACATTCGGCTGTTCCGTAGCATAAGACAGACTGGGCTTATACCGGTCAGTCAGTGAATTCTGCTCAAAGTCTACTTTGCAGTCAAAGCAGCCGATAGATTCACATAGCACATTGCAGGCTAGTCTCCGCTAAGATTTAGGCGACCTGCATTAAGCCAATCTGACAACTCTGTTCTTTCGTTAGGGTCAGGTGGGCCCGCAAGAGTTGGAGGGTCAACAGGCAATGGACTGTCTGATCCAATGATCTCTCGAACACCTACGGCATCTCCCGAAACATTCCAAACAAGCATGTCCTGAGCCAAAGTGAGCGGGCCGTCGTAGGTCTTTCGAATTGCTGCAATTGTGTCGGGAGCAATATCGAAATCGGCAAATGTATGGTATGCAATCGCGTGGCGCGGCTCGATCATCGAGAATAGTTTTCCGCACGCGTCTGGTGGCGTGTGAACCACCGTTGCCACTAGTCTGGCGCGTTCAGGGTCGTAGTTTTTGATATCGATGAATTGTTGGACCGTTAAGTAGCATTCGTGAATGACAAGATCAGCTTCTTTAGCGTTTTCCACGAACCACTTGTTCGGGTTGGTGTCACCAGAATAGACGAATTTAAGTCCTTTCCACTCCAAGCTGTAGGACACTGAACCGTCTATGCCGTGGATTGCTGGCCAAGATCGAATGACAACACCATCGCTTTCATAAACTACTTGTGTCTGAGAGTAGTCGAACTCTGTCACCGACAGGTGTCCACCTGCCGATGGCATATTCCCGCGTCGGCCTGCCACGTCCCAAGCCAACATTTGCTGGAGGCCATCCATGGCCGCAGCGGTCCCGTATTCCGGCTTTAAGCCACTTGGTCCCCAAACCTGCAGTGGAACCGTTCGGTTCGACACCCAGCCACCCACAAAAAGTGCATCGAGGTCTCCAATATGATCTACGTGCAGGTGGCTAATGAACACTTTGTCGAGATAAGTGTATGGGATTTCCAATGCGGCTAAATTTGCTAACGAACCGGTTCCGACATCGAAGAGGAACTTGTCGCCATTGCCAAGTTCAACCAACCACGACGCTGACGCTTGGGAATGTCGAAAATTAGGTGTTCCAGTTCCCAGCGAGATAACTCGCATCTCCGCTTCGCCGAGCGGCTCTGTGTTTGGATAATAGAACTTTCTCTCTCCGGATGAACCAGCTGAAGCAGCGCCGCAGCAAACCGATGCAAATATAAAACTCAATGCCGGTAGTAATCTTAGACGCACAGCTTCCTCCGACTTGCTGACGCATTCCATCGTACAACTAAATCACTTCATTCCAAAGTCGGACGTCTGCTTTGGACTCAGTGCGGTCGCTCAGAAAAATTCAGTGAACGACCGGTGTGCGGGACAAAGCAGTCTTTCGTAGAATCTCTGAAGACGAAGATGCAAATGCGTGATAGCTCCAGATTATGGCAACGACATCTGCGCGAAATCGACCATCCATCCCTTACGCATTTGCCGTTTTTGGTGTTCTTTTTGCTTCAATCTGTTTCGGCCTGGTTCCCTACTTCAGCCGCAGCCTAACCGAACAGGGAGTTGCACCGTATGCGGTCGCATTCTACCGCTACATTGTTGCGGCTATTCTTCTGCTTCCTGTTCTCATTGTGCACCGAAAAGAATGGCGAGAGATCACTTGGGGTCTTTCAGCCGGAGCCGTAATGGGGCTTGGTTGGATCGGATATGTAACGGCGCTGGAGAAGCTGCCCGCATCGACAGTGGGTGTGCTTTACATGACCTATCCGGTGTTCACCTTAGTTGTCGCTTGGGCTGTGTTTGGCGATGCACCCACGCGACGCGCCATGTTGGCCGCTAGTCTGATTGTGGTGGCAGCTGTCATTGCTGGCTCGCCTGCGTCAGTGGCTGGGGGACATCTACCAACGCTGCTGCTATCCCTTGCTGCCCCATTTGGGTTTGGCTTCGGAATCTGCGTCCTGGTACACAGGTTGTCACGGATTGCGCCGTTGGCACGTATCGCATCAGTTTCTCTGGGGTCTGTTCTTGGCCTCGCCCCGCTCATCCTTTGTGCTGAGGTTGGAGAGCTTCTCCCAAGCGAAAAATCCGATTGGCTTTTCATTGTTGGTATTGGTCTGGTTACCGCTTTCGTGCCTCAGCTAATCTACACGATTTGCTCGCCTGTTATTGGAGCTTCCCAAACTGCGGTCGTCGGAAGTATCGAATTACCCACGATGTTTGCCGTGGGATATCTTGCTTTTGGCGAAGCCATCTCTTTTCCTCAAGCTTTTGCATGTGCCTTAGTGCTGGGCGCAATTGCGATCACAAGAAGTAAAAAGACGCGCACCGTATCTACCGAGCTTACAAAATCACCGAGGCGGTAGCATTGGGCTCGGTGCTGCCGTTCTCTGAGGTAAGCATCACTGGCTGCTTGCGGCCCGAAGCGGGTAGCGAACGTTATGTGTTAAAGGACCGACGTTGACCGGCGAAAGATGTCGGTCCACTTTTGTTGTAGTGAACTCTCGTTTAGCAAAGGACCTCCGGATTATGAGGTACTTTATGATCGTTGCAAGCATGGGCATTTCTTCGGTTGCAACGATATCTGTGGCCGATGAGTTTTCGAACCTTGGCAAAGAGCTCTTTGTTGAGCATTGCGCCAGATGTCACGGAATCGATGCATCTGGAAAAGGACCTGACGCAGCTGATTTGAAAACAGATCCTGCTGATTTAACAAAGATTTCCGACCGTAGGGGAGGCGTGTGGCCGATGCTCGAGGTCATGTCGATCTTGGACGGTTATTTGAAAGCGCAAGAACCTCGCGATGACATGCCTATAATCACCGAGTTAAACGACGGCCCTACTGTCGAATTTGATACGGGGAATGGTTTGGTTACGCGTATTCCTTCCAGACTAATCGAAATTGCTGGGTATTTGGAGAGTATTCAGTCTCCGAACCCGGAACGATATGTTCCGTGAAGTTCTGATCCGCAGTTGTGTACGCTAAAGAGTGCTGCGTTGGGCGGGTGCGGTAATTGCCTGGAAGCAACGAATATACGGATCGCCTTGTAGACGATGTCGTCGCTGTCTGGCCTAGCGTGCTTCGGTATCAGGTCTCGCGCTTCACAGCGCTCTAATCCAAGACTTCTTCTAGTACTTCACCGCTCGCACCATTAGGACGTGCCGTACTTAATAATGCAGACAGTGTGGATGCGATAGCAGTCGTACAAACCCGGCGTGCAACCCGTTGCGGTTTTAAGTTCGCTCCAGCAAAGAAAATCGGCACATGTGTGTCACCGCGCCACGGTGACCCGTGGGTGGATGTGACGGACAGACCATCGAAGTCTGCGATGAACCAGCCGGGTTTGAAAATTACGTATATGTTCCCGGATCGGGTGGGATGATAGTTGTTGCGGACCAGGCGCATGATGTCGGTATCGGGCAGGAGGTTTGCTTCGATAGCCGTGCTGGGGACGGCGAATGCCACATCGGGAAAGGATAGAAGTTCTTCTGCAACAGCTGACTCCAGCGTGGGTAAATCAATATCACTGCGAGCCAATACTTCGGGGGCGATATTGAGATAGGGGTGATTATAACCTTCAAGCAATTTCCCGGTGATCCCAAACCGCTCCTTAAGCTTGGCTATCTGTTCCGTCGGGTCCCATGTGTCCGGAGCAACAAGGCCAGTTTGGATGCCAACACTCTCCAAATAGCCCGGCGCATCGGTGGTGCCGTGGTCCGCCGATAGAACGATCAAAACGTTTTCCAGCCCAATCCGTTCGTCGATAAACGCGAAGAGATTCATGAGAGTCTGATCGAGGCGGTATATCGTGTCCTCGGCTTCAAGACTGGAGGGGCCAAACACATGGTTGACGTAATCCACGGACGAGAAGCTAATCGCCAGATAATCCGTTACCGCGTCTTGCCCGATATCCTCGGCATCAATCAACCGTTTGGCAAACTGCGCCGTCAGATCGTCGCCAGCGGGACTAAGCGTCAAAAAGGTCGTAAAGTAGGGATTTTCCAGCGGGTCAAACCCATTTTGCGTCGAAGAATAGCGATGAGGAAAGGTTATGCCGAACCCGGCGACATCCGTCTCCCATGGTTGGTTGTCACGGTCGCCAAAGAGATAGGCTTCCTTTGGGTGCATCAACTCCCAAGAGGTTCCTTCAAAGGAGGCGCTCGGCGACGCGTCATTCCATGAGGAAACCCAATCCGGGTATTTGTCATAGTAATAGGAGCTTGTGACAAAACGATTTGCGGCTTTTGAGAACCAGAAGGCTTTGCCGCTTTGTCCCGCCATTGTAATTGCCCCACGGTCTTTGATTGAAACTCCAAAGACCTTGGCCGCACCAGCAGTGGAAGCGCTTAATTCGTCCGAAAGCGTCGTAACAAGCATAGCGCGTGGTGACCGGCCATCTGTGCCAGCTGCCGCCTGTGTTGGGTCAACTTCAATATCGTCATTGACGCCAGCGCCATCTCCAAGAAGCGGAGCGGTGCTGTCTTCAACGTTGTAGACAACGCGGTCCAAGGTTCTGTCGAACCAGATGTTTCCGATCATCCCGTGTACTGCCGGAGTTGCCCCGGTCGCCAATGTGGCGTGTCCGACAACCGTCTCTGTATTGGCATGGCAATGATGGGCGTCCAGATAGTTTACACCGTTTTCTAGTAAATACTTAAGGCCACCCTCCCCAAGATTCTCAAAGTAGCGTGTCGGCAGATCACCCCGAAACGCGTCGACGGTTAGCTGCAAAACGAGACGAGGAGGTTCTCGTGCGTACGCAGGAGCGACTGCAACCAACCACAAAGACAAACAAGCTTTCAGTGTTTTGGGCACAGTGTTTCCTTTCGCTGTATTGCGCAGCAGGTTGGCGGCGACCGCAATTGCGCGCTAGAACAACCCATTTAAATACCAAACTGATAACAAAAACACTTCAAGTCTACTTCTTCCGACCCATCGCGAAAGAGCCTGCAACACCCAAAACGGTGTTCATACAAACAATTGCTTGGAACTGAGGGTGATCAGCCCCACTTGTGAGGTCCAAGTTGATTGTTAGTGCGTGACCGGCCTTTGGTCCAATTGAACGATGGTTTCCGGGGCCGGCGGTTTATATCCCAGAGCACTGTGCGGGCGTTTTGTGTTGTAGTGTTTCCTCCATTCTTCGATCAAAATCTGCGCTTCTTTTAGATTGTAGAAGACTTCTCCATTCAGGAACTCATCTCTGAACCGCGCATTGAAACTTTCACAGTAACCGTTCTCCCATGGGCTGCCTGGCTCGATGTATGCGGTCTTTGCTCCAACTGCATTGATCCAGTCTTGCACCGCCACGGCAATGAACTCAGGGCCATTGTCGGAGCGAATGTAGCTTGGCACACCGCGCATGATGAACAGGTCACTCAGCAAGTCGATGACATCGCTGGAGTTCAGCTTGCGGTCCACACGGATCGCCAAGCACTCCCGGCTGTACTCATCGATGACGTTGAGCGTGCGGAATGCCTCGCGGCCACTTTGACGACCACATGCCCTGGTGTCGAAACCGGATCGGGTATTTCAACAAGCTCGAACGGTGCATCGGGTCCGTAGGTGTTCAAAACCATTGCCTTCATTGGGGTATTCCTTTTCTTACGTGTTGATTTGGTTCGGGGGATCAGTTGATGTCCTGCACCTGCATAACCAGATCGCCCCACTTGCGCTGGTTTTCGATGTCGTGTTCCAGACCTTGTTCATCCGCGATGGTGAAACGTTTGACCGCCGGGGTTTTGCTGGTGGCCTGATAGAGCCAATAAGCTTCGGCTTTAAGCGCCTCATCAATGGGTTTGTCGATTGATTCGTAGACCATCTTCTTGCACGCATTGATCGACTCAGCTGGGAATTTTGCAATCCGTTCGGCCAGTACGGTCACATAGGGACCAATTTCATCCGGCTCCAACGCCTTGTTGATGGTGCCCAGACGTTCTGCATCATCCGCGTCATAGTCCTGCGCGCTCAGGATGATCTCAAGTGCTTTGCCAAGACCGGTCTGGCGTGCCATGCGAGAGGCGCCACCGCCGCAGGGTAAGATGCCCATGCCGACCTCCATCTGCATGAACTTGTACTTTCCTCGCGCGGCAAAGCGCATGTCGAGCGCCAACGCCAATTCGTGTCCGCCACCGCGTGCAAACCCTTCCAGTTTTGCGATGGTGGCCTGCGGCACCTTGCTGATCCGTTCGCAAACCGATTGCAGGTCCAAAAGCTGTGCATCGTCACGAGATACCGCCTCGGTCGACATATCCTTGAGAAGCTCGGTGTCGTAGTGGCAGACCCAGATTTCCGGATTGGCGGATTGGAAGATTACGACCTTGGTTTCGCGGTCACGCTCCAGCCGCATTGCCAGGCTGTTGAGATCGGCCAGCATTTCCTGGCCTTGCACGTTCACGGAACCAAAGTTGAATGTCACAGTGGCGATGCCGTTTTCAACGTCTACGTCAAAGGTTTGAAAGTTCTCGTATTTCATCAGGCAGTCCTTTCTTGGGCCTCGACGCGGCATGCGTGAGGGGTGTCGGAGAGTTAAAGGTGGAAGTGTGTGGCGCTTTTGCGCCGCGAGGGTTAGCCAGTCCGGCTAATCAAGTCCCTGATCGTGGTCATGACGTCGGCAATGTGATCTTTGTCCCGTGCTGCGGCATGCGGATTTGCGAAAGCACCAATATCATTGTCAAAATAGGCACCTGACGCATCGGCGAACCTCTCGCCTAGCGCCGCTTCAATCAGGATATCGGCGCCAATGCTCATGTCGTTGCCGGAAACGCCAAAGCCTTCTTTCACCATCTTTGAGGCCAAAAGTGATCCGGGATTTACAGCAACGATTACCGGTGTTTCGGCTCGCGACTTGGCCCAATCCTGGGTCCAGATGGTGATGGCCAATTTGCTTTGGGCATAAGCTTCCATATCCGCCAGCGGCACATTGCCTTGCATGGCTTTGATATTTACCGGGGCTTGCGCTGCCGATGACAGGTTCACAACGCGACCGTCAGCGGGAATGATCGGCAGCAACAATTCGGTCAGCAGATAAGGTGCGAGCGTGTTCACGACAAAACGGATGTCCTGCCCATTCTCAAGGACGGATTTCGGGGCTTTCAAAACACCTGCGTTGTTGATCAACACATCCAGTTTGTCATGCTTGGCCCGTACCCTTTCGGCCAGATCTCGCGCCGCGGACAGATCGCTTAGATCGGCGACATAGGTTTCGACATCACCGCCGACTGCGGCAGTAGCACTCTCCAGTTTAGATACGCTACGACCATGCAAGAGCAATTTGTGCCCGGCGGCTGCTAGCTTCTTTGCCGTGAGCAAGCCAATGCCGTCAGTTGAACCTGTAATGAGAATAGTCTTGGTCATTGGTCTGATCCTTTAAGAAAAGTCAGGCAGCAAAGTATCCGCCAAGTGTTCGAGGGTCGCCTCGATGGGCGCTTGATTGAACCTAAGGTTCAGTGCGACGTGATTGACCCCGAGCATTTCAATATCGCGCAGATAGCTGCGTAGGAAGTCAGTGCCAGATTGAAACCCAAGATGGATCGGGCGAGGAGGGGCAGCTGGATCAGCAACGACATCGACGTAAAGCGATTGCATGACCGGCTTGTCTGATTGGCCCGCGGCCTTCACCCGTCGCCGGTAATCCGCGATGACCTGCCCCTGAGCTGCGGCGTTGCGCGGATACGTCATCCAGCCGTCGCCGTTCTGTGCCACCCAATCGGGCGTTTGCTGGCTACCACCGGTAATGAGCATCGGCAGGCGGGCTCCATGCGGTTTTGGCAATAGGTCAATCCCACCAGACAGCGTGCCCTGAGCGCTTTCACGCTTGGGATAGTCCGATCCAACCGCGCGGATGTAGTCAACGCTGTCGCGGAAACGTTCATCCCTGTCATCATAGCTCTGGTTCATCGCCGGGTACTCCTCGGGGCGGTCGCCCGAAGCTACACCCAACAACAACCGTCCACCCGACAGCGCATCTGCGGTCGCTGCTGCCTTGGCCACATGTGCCGGGTGGCGCAATGGTAGAATTACACTCGACGTTCCAAGCGCAATCCGGTCTGTCGCCGTTGCAAGTGCACCCAGATAAACAAAGGGATCGAAGACCTGTCCGGGATCACCAAAGCTTGGAACATTAAACGGCACGTCCCGCAGCCACAGTGCTGCAAACCCAAGTTCCTCTGCCCTCTGAGCCGCTTCCAGATGTTCCCGCAGCGTCGGCTCTGCGCCGACTGCGTATGCTTCAAGCGGTAACACAAGGCCTACGCTTAGACGCCCCGGGCGAAACACCCGGTTGTAGGCCACGTTGATTTGGGCAAACTCAGTCGGCTGCGTTTCATCCAACATGTCAGGACCCTCTTTAATAGAGCACCAAAGTGCGGCTCTCGATGCTCTTGCGAATGGTAGTGATATTTGGATCCTCGACCATATCAAGCGCGCTATGCGCAATCGATGGAAGGCCGCGATTGTCGTAGATGTTAAAGATCGCGACCTCATCTGGCGTCATCTTGGATTGATAGATCCACTCATGTTCGGGGTTTCCCACCAGCCCCATGATTTGCCCTTTGCGTTCAGGGTAGATCAGGTCCAGCAGGATCCAGTCAGACGGATCAACCGATGATGGGCGAACAAAGCCAAGCGGTGCTGAATTGATAGGATGACCCACAGGGCGCCACACATTGACAAAAGCATAGTGACCTTGCGCCCATTCCGCTGCGGTTTCGGCGCCCAACAGGTCGACAAGCCGCTGTTCGGCTCCGTCCTTGCTATAGTCACTGTGGACGTTGCGCGCGGGTTTGCGTGTCGCACCAGGATCATCTGTGCGAACAGTGTGATCAAAAACCACGACCTCTCTCGCACCCAGCTTGTCCTGCAGCATCGCTTTGATTTCCGTATCATAAATCGGTTTCCAACTGTCGCCTGCAAAGTCTCGGACCTGTGTTTCAAGTGGCATGATTTCAACGGCATCACACGCAAATGAAACCGACGACGTCGTTGTGCGGTTGTCCGCTAGCACAACGGATGTCGCGATCAGTTCAGGGGAAATCAGGTCGCCTGCGACCCCGCCAGCATCGAGCTCAAAGGCTTGCCGGTAGGATTTGTGAACGTGGTAGTTGACCGTTGCCGTCCGTGTCATTTGCGCCTCGTGCCTAAGCTTTGCTGTCTCTGTGAAAGGGATTTAACCTCGATCAAATTGCAGATAAACTGCCCAATCATGTATTTATAATTTGGAAAATGAATATAATGGGCTTAGACACAGACGCGCTTCGATTGTTTATAAGGGCAGCAGACATGCTGAACATCAGCGCGGCGGGGCGTGATCTGGGCATGGCCCCAGCAGTCTCCAGCGCAAGGCTTGCCAAGCTGGAGCAGAACCTCGGTTTCGAACTCTTGCACCGCACGACACGCAAAGTGTCGTTGTCGGTGGAAGGAGCGGATTTCCTACCCTTCGCCCGTGAAATCATTGCGCAGGAAGAGGCGGCATTTGCTGCATTGGGCAAGCAAATGACAACGATCAAGGGTACATTGCGTTTTGCTGCGCCAAGCAGTTTTGCACAGCTCTACATCGCGCCAATCCTGCCAAAGTTCCTTGAACAGCACCCCGATCTCACGCTCGATCTGCGCCTGTCCGATGTGCAGTTCGATCTGATCGAAGGGAGCTACGATCTAGCACTCAGGAACGCTCCACTTGTCGACACCAGCCTGAAGGGCCGCAAACTTGCTGATGACCAGCGTATTCTTTGTGCTACGCCACGCTACCTCGATACGCACGGCGTTCCCGATGCACCAGCCGATTTGATAAACCACCGTCTGATCGCTTTCCAAAACCTCCAACCGCGTCCACTGACAGGACCGGCGGGCGAAAACGCTGTTTTCGATCCCGCATCAGCCAAAGGCCAATTGATAATCGATGACGGTCGAAGCCAGGTCCGCGCCACATTGGCCGGGGCCGGTATTTCCTTAAATGCTAGATGGAGCGTGCATGAGCATCTGAAGTCAGGCCGTTTGGTACGGGTTCTTCCAAACTTTGAGGCCAGCGAAGACAATGTCTTGTGGCTGATCTATCCAAAGTCCAACGTACTATCCCCAAAAGTGCGGGTGTTCATGGATTTTCTAGTCGCAGAAATTGGCGCAAAGCCTCCTTGGGAAACATGAGCTCAAATTAGATTTAGCGCGCTTTCAGACATCCTGACGCCAATGTCGGAGACCAGGCGTTGAGCGGACATACCTTGTCCAATCGCAAAAGTCTGGTTTGTCCGCATTGCGGTCGTTCGCCCAATCGGAACGGATGTCTACTTTGCGGGACACCTGTCGATTGCATCGCTTACATTGGGCTATCTGTTTACTTAATCGAAAATGCGTTCGCCCTGCTCGTCAATCACCTGTTTCGCCTTTGCGATACTGAAGCTTTCGCCCTGATCCCGGGTTTCAAAGACATCCGCCCGGATCACTGTATGGGTCTTGCGATCTCCATCGATGGTCTTTTCTATACGGGCCAATAGACGGTATTTGCCACCTTCGTGCATCAGGTCCGGAAAGATTTCGAACCCTCTGTAATAGACCGGCTCCGGCTCCGATTTTTCGCCACCACCGAAGAGTTTAGAGAAGAGGGACATTGGGCGGCTCCTTTCAGCGTTGCCATGACCGGAGACTAGCGCCGCTTAGGACAGGCGTGAAGCATGTCATGCTATCAGAACACCGGTCTTCGATCCGACGGTACGCTCCTTGCGTGGCCTAGTACGTCCAGATCCTTGGCAAAAGCCCATTCCCCCGCATCACTCTCCCTTGCACGGAGGGCCCAAAACCGCCGTTCAAACAGGCCATCGCCAACGACTGCACCGAGCCCCAAGCAGTCGCTTGCTACAGGCAGGGCAAGAACGCAGCAGTGATCCAATTGCCCGCGCCGTCATGATCTAGGATGACAGACAGCGCGGGCCATAGTCTGGTCATGGGACTGCCCAGACTAATTGGAATGCGAAATTGGACATGCGTAGTTAACCAGATTGGCTTGGCTACTCATTTACGACAGTGTTGTCCAACCTAGTGACCAACTACTCGCACAATGGGACCCTGTCTTCAGAGGCGTGACTGCAAGATCTGATACACAAGCAAACATATAACACGCGAGAAAAATTACTTTATCGCGCGTAAAAAATGTTGAATTGTTGTATTTTAGATTCAAGTATCAGCGTGTGTAGCAAGTTTGTATTGTCAATTTTGCTCACGTAGTCGCCAGATCTGTCTGGTTAGCCTCCTGGAGACGAAAGTGAGTGGCGTCGCCGGGAGGCAATTTTTTTTGCTGAATGGTCCTCTTAGAAAAAGGTCGAGTTCGGGCGCACACAGTACGCCTATGACCCCTCCTTGCAGGTGTCAGTCTCGCTCGCAGAAACTTCCAACATTTAAGTACCGAAGGCCAATGGCTTTTGTGCAAAAGCCACATCAGCAGCGAATTGCGGAGACGACTTTAACAAAGATCCATTTTTAGTGGCCATTCGTACACTACTTGAACAATGGAGGTGTCGTGCAGGTCGTTTGGTTCAAACGAGATTTGCGGGTAACGGATCATCCGGCACTAGCGCAAGCGTCTGAGGTCGGGCCAGTTCTGCCACTCTATGTGGTTGAAACTGAGCTTTGGCAGCAACCCGACGCGTCAACACGGCAGTGGAACTTTGTTGCTGAGACAATCGCTGGGTTACGAAAAGACCTTGGGAAACTGGGCCAGCCGCTCATTGTGCGCATCGGGCAAATTGTGGAGGTCCTTTCCCAGTTAAAAGATCGTGGTCTTATCGACGAGCTCTGGTCACATGAGGAAACTGGAAATAATTGGACGTATCAGCGGGACCGTCAGGTCGCTGCGTGGTGCAGGGAGCATGGCGTGCGGTGGCACGAAGTACAAAACCATGGCGTTTTTCGGAGGCTCAAGTCTCGCGACGGCTGGGCGGAAAGTTGGGATAGGTTTATGGCTCTGCCCGTTTCTTCACCAGTTGCGCTAGAGCATATCGGCATAGAACCAGGATACATTCCCACGGGGCACGACCTCGGCTTGCGGGATGATCTATGCGTTGGTCGTCAAGCAGGTGGACGAGCTGCGGGTTTGGAACGTCTGAACAGCTTTCTGACCCGCCGTGGCAAAAGATACCAACGCGAAATGTCCAGCCCCTTGCAGGGGGCTGTTGCGTGTTCGCGGCTATCGCCCCACCTGGCTTGGGGTGCGCTTTCGATGCGCGAGGTGTCGCAAGTGACTGAAAAGCAGAGACGAAGATTGCCGCCGCAAGCAAAGGACTGGCGCAAATCGCTTCGCTCTTTCTCGGGCCGATTGCATTGGCATTGCCATTTTATTCAAAAACTTGAGGATGAACCTCGGATTGAGTTTGAAAATCTGCATCTGCTCTACGACGATCTTCGACCGAAAGCGCCAGATGCCGAACTCTTGGCTGCATGGTCCAACGGCGAAACGGGCTATCCTTTCTTGGACGCATGCATGCGGTCGTTGCAAGCAACGGGGTGGCTCAACTTTCGGATGCGCGCGATGGTGATGGCCGTGGCGAGTTATCACCTCTGGCTGGATTGGCGGGCCCCGGGTGAGCATTTGGCGCGCATGTTTACTGACTATGAGCCGGGCATTCACTGGAACCAGGTGCAGATGCAATCAGGCACCACCGGCATCAATACTGTTCGCATCTATAATCCGGTTAAGCAGGGCTATGATCAGGATCCAGAAGGATTGTTCATTCGGACATGGTTGCCGGAATTGTCCCACATCACTGATCAGCATATCCATGAACCTTGGAAAGCTCACGGCGCGAAACAAATCATTGGAACGCTTTATCCAGCACGTGTTTTTGACCATCTCGCAGCGGCTAAGGCCGCGCGCGAGCGGGTTTGGAGCGTCCGCCGAAGCGCGGAGTTTCGCTCCGAAGCGCGAGCCATCGCGACAAAACACGCGAGCCGAAAGACCAGGCGGAGTGCTCGCAAAGTTGCGCGGGCTTCTCAAGATCAAATGCAACTCGGCCTGCCTTTGGGGGACCAGTGGTGAAGATGCGAAAGAGAGCCGATTTACCCCAGAAAATCTGCCCGGTCTGTCAGCGCCCTTTCACTTGGCGCAAGAAATGGGAAAAAGTTTGGGATGAAGTGAATTACTGCTCGAAAAAATGCAGGTCGGCCACATGACCGAGATATTTCCAGAACTTGCGGAAGCGAAAGAGACGATCAATTTCAAACCCACGAGAACCGATGGCCTAAAAAGGCTGAAGCAGTTCGTGGGACGCACCGGTCGGCATTATGCAAGTAAGCGGAGTTACGATTTTGGGAGCGAGCGACGCAGCAATGTATCGGGTTTGTCACCTTGGCTGCGCCACCGTTTGATAACGGAGAAAGAGGTACTGACAACGGTATTGGCGTCGCATAATTCCAACGGGGCCGAAAAGTTCTTGCAAGAAGTGTTTTGGCGCACTTACTTCAAGGGTTGGCTGGAACAAAGGCCCGGCGTTTGGGCACTGTATCAGCGGGACTTGTTGAGCGCTTGCGAGCGACTGAAATCTGATGAGGGCTTAGAGACCCGTTTCAATGACGCAGTAAACGGCAGTACCGGCATCGACTGTTTCGATCATTGGGCGCGAGAACTGGTGGCGACCGGCTACCTTCACAACCATGCGCGCATGTGGTTTGCATCAATCTGGATTTTTACACTGCGCATTCCTTGGCAGCTTGGCGCGGATTTCTTTTTGCGACATTTGCTGGATGGTGATCCCGCGTCTAACACGCTGAGCTGGCGGTGGGTCGGCGGATTGCACACAAAAGGCAAAACGTACCTCGCGCGCCCGGAAAATATTGCCAAGTTCACTGAAGGACGGTTTCAACCGAGAGGCCTGGCCAAATTTGCAGAACCGCTGACCGAGCCGGTAGATCACCCGCTTATTCCTCTTGCGACTCCTCACATACCCTCAAACAGTCCTTACCTGTTACTGTTGACGGAGGATGATCTGTCAGGTGAAGGCGTGATGTCGACGTCGCCTGCTGCCGCGATTGGACTTTTGGCGACGCATGGTCGGTCTCCAAATCTGATAGGAGACGTCGCAAAGGATTTTGCCAAGGGCGCGATGAGCAACGCCCTGGAACCCCATGGAAAACTCGCGAAATCAGCTGAGGATTGGTGTGGTCCGTTGATCGAGGCAGCACGGAATGCCGGCGTCACGACCATTGCAACAGCCTATGTGCCTGTCGGCCCCACTCGGTCACGCCTGGATCGTGCAGAACCTGTATTGAGAGACGCAGGCTTGTCTTTGTACAGGATAATGCGACCGTACGACGCTATGACATGGTCTCATGCAAAGGCCGGATTCTTCGGCCTTCGAAAGAAGATCCCATCGCTCTTAGGCCAACTGAATCTGCTCAGCCAACAAAGACCATAACCCGTGTATTCTGCTGCTCTTCTACTTCCCAATCAATTGTTTGCACAGCACCCGGGTCTGGCCGCCCAGCCAGACATTGTTGTGCTTTTCGAAGACCCGCTTTTCTTCGGTGATGCGTATTATCCGGCCACGATGCACAAGCAAAAGCTTTGGCTGCACCGCGCCTCAATGGCGCGCTATAGAGATGGCTTAGTAGCCAAGGGCTTTGATGCCGCGATATGGCCCTTTGAGCGGCAGCCGGGCGCATGTCTTCGACTGTTTCAAAGTCTGCGTGATCGCGGTGTCAGCCAAATGATCATGGCTGACCCAGTAGACTTCATCGCAAAAAGACGTTTACGGGCGGCAGCTGGCAGTACCGAAATCACGCTCGATTTCCAGCCATCGCCTGGCTTTCTGAATCCGCGGAACCACAATCTAGATTGGTTTGCCGGTCGAAAACGATGGCTCATGGCGGATTTCTACAAAAGCCAACGCGGCCGCTTGAACGTGTTGATGGACAGAGGTCAACCGACGGGGGGACAGTGGAGCTTTGACGAGGAAAACCGCAAGAAAGTGCCCAAGGCGCTGTTAGGCAGCCTGCCTTGGATCGATTGGCCTTCCCATGACGCAGTTGATGAAGCCGCAAAAGCAAGCGTTCTTGCTGATTTTCCAGAAGCATTGGGCAGCCTGGATACGTTGTATTATCCGACATCACACAAAGCTGCGTCCGACTGGCTGGCGCAGTTTCTGGAACGGCGGTTCGAACGTTTTGGCGACTATGAAGATGCCATTGTTGAGGGCGAAAACTGGCTATGGCACGCCGTTCTCACGCCAGCATTGAACATAGGATTGTTGGCGCCAAAACAAGTTTTGGACGCTGCCCTGGCGCATGCGGATCGCAAGGGCGTTCCCTTGAATTCGGTAGAAGGTTTTATCCGCCAGATCATTGGCTGGCGCGAGTTTATGCGCGCGACTTATGAGAGCCTGGGTGTGCCGATGCGTACGACAAATCATTGGGGCCATCACCGCCCAATGCCCCGCGCTTTCTACGACGGAACCACCAGTATTGATCCGCTGGACGACACGATCAAAAGGGTGCTCAAGACAGGGTATTGTCATCATATTGAACGCCTCATGGTTTTGGGCGGATTTATGTTTCTGTGCGAAATTGATCCGGATCATGTCTATCGCTGGTTTATGGAAATGTTCGTCGACAGCTATGATTGGGTTATGGTTCCCAATGCCTACGCGATGAGCCAGCATGCCGATGGCGGGTTGATCACCACCAAACCGTACTTTTCGGGTTCAAACTATGTTCGCAAAATGAGCCATTGGGGCAAAGGGCCTTGGACCGAAATTTGGGACGGACTTTATTGGCGCTTTATCCTGAAACACACCGATAGACTTGCAGGAAATCCCCGATGGGCGATGATGTGCCGTACGGCTGGGCGCATGTCGTCAGAAGTCAAAAACAAGCATGTCAAGACGGCTGAAGCTTTTTTGCAACGGATGACACGAGCATGAACTCCTCGGCAGCGTATGACTGAGAGTGAGGTCACATCCAGAGATCAACTTTGGGACTGGCTGAACAAGCACTTTACCCAACCTGAGAGCGTCCGACTGATCACGTGGAAGGCTGCACATCTGCGTAGATATGTCAGCCGGGATGAAGTGTTGGATGCGCTGATTGCGTATGGTTGGATTGATGGAAGACGATTTCGAATCGATGAAGACCGGACGGCGCAACTGATCAGCCCGCGAAAACAACAATCTTTGTCCAAAAGCTACAAGGACAGGGCGGAGCGCCTTGGGCAAGAAGGCATAGTGCACCCCGCCGGAGAGGCTTCCATACAAGCCGGTAAAGCTTCAGGGCTTTGGAACTTTTTTGACGATGTCAATGCTCTTATCGTCCCAAACGATTTATCCGTTGTATTGAACCTGGACAAATGGGTGCGATTGCCACCGTCTCACCGACGCAATGTCCTGCGCTGGATTAAGGTCGCCAAGTACCCGACAACGCGCCAACGGCGGATCGATAACACGGCCGAAACCACGCACACCGGCGAAAGAATGCAGCAAATGTGGCGCCGTCAGGTTTGTTCTTAGTCCCTAGTTGGAACTTGAACTTTCGTATCGCATTAGAGCAACGCAGCCAAAATTTTGGTTTGGAGTAGCCGCTACGGAGGTCGCCGTCCGCTTAAGCAATGAATTTTCGCGTTTGTGGCACTACGGTCCAAGTGCTCAGACTTAAGTTCGCGCCAATTCCGCCTCGTTGAGTGGCTGCAAACGGGAAACCCGATGCAATGCCGCGCAGCCTTTGACGCGCCTAAAAGGCCACGCTGCATCAGCGATTATCGAAAGTCCAATGTTGGAAATTTTCGCAGAGCAGTTACCTAGCAGACAGCTGCGAATGACCACACTGAGCCCAAAGAGGACGAGCGGTGATTTCAAGCCCAATTGAACCGTGCCAATTTCATGTAAAAGGGATGCCTGGTTCATACTATACTCTATTGTGCCTCATACGAGGCCGAGGTCAGAGGAGTGACTATGAAAACAGCTGTTGTGACCGGCGCCGCGGGAGGGATGGGGCAGGCCATCTGCCGCCAATTGCCGGCAGTCGGTTTCCACGTTGTTGGACTGGACCTCAATGAGGAGGGTTTAGGTGAACTGGCGACAGAATTAGGTTCGAATTTGACGCCAATCTGCGTTGACTTAACTGATCATTCGGCTATCGCTCAGGCGTTTGATGGCATTAAGACAACGCATGGCGGTCTGGATGCTTTGGTAAACAACGCTGGCACCTGCTTTATGTCTGACTTCCCGCACATTCCGCCCGAGGAACTCGAAAAGCAGATGGCAATCAACTTTAATTCTGCATTCCATTGTTGCCAGCAAGCGGTCCAATTGATGTTAGAACGCGAAGGCATCAAAAAGATTGTAAATATCTCATCGAACGGTGCTTACAATTTCGATGTGTTCGACCCTCCGCACTACCGCGCGTCAAAAGCAGCGATGGATACTCTAACAAAAGACCTCGCCCGTCGATACGCAAAGGATAAAATCTGTGTAAATTCTCTGGCACCTGCCATGACTGAGACACCGTTGTTCAATGTCTTGACCGAGGAAGTCTTGAAGAAAGCCGTTAGTGCCATGCCACATGGTCATGCGATGCTACCTGAGCAAATCGCCTCTTGGGTTGGTTTTCTAATTTCACCGGCAGGGGATGTTTCCAGTGGGAATGTGATTATTCTGAACCAAGGGCGCGACGTCAGATAATTCTTTGGTGCGACATCAATTTCCGGAAAAATGGTCCAAGGGGTGGGATCAGCTGTAGACTTCTGGTGCTTTCTTCAGAACAGCCCACTGCTTTGGACAATGCCCATAGATTACAAAGGCATCTCGCTCGGATGCCAGACGCATCAACCTGTCTGCGCTGGCAATTGCTGCATCTTCGTCCCAAGACCCGGCAAACTTCTCGTCGATTTCTGCTGGTCGGGAAATCGCATCACTGGTCAATAAAATCGCCCCCGAAGGAAGATCGACCATTACCGCGATCTGGCCAGGCGCATGACCGGGTGCCATCAAAACGAAGATACCTGGCCCAATCTCTACGTCGTCATCAATAACCAGGTAATCCTGCTCGGGCCATTCCATCGGCCGCATATCGCCCCAATACAAGGGGCGAGGTAAGGCTCGCTCGGCAGAAGAGATGAGAATGGGACTGTTTGGAAAGTCGCCCAATGCACCGATATGGTCGATATGGGAGTGCGTACAAATCTGTAATGCAATGTCTGACGGAATAAGCCCGAGTTTTGCCAGCTGTGCGCGTGGCAGATTATCTGGTTCGCACTTCAGAACCTCGCCAAACTCGAACAATCGATCTTCTTTGACCGCGGCGTCGGTATCAATGGCGTATTTTTCAGGAAATCCAGTGTCGATGAGTATTGCTTCTCCCAAATCTGTTCGGATCAGAAACCCGCAGATACCTATGATGCGGCCAGTGGAATGGACCTTGAACAGCCCGTAGTCCAAAACCACAAGGTCAATCGGTCGCCCTTTGACAAATCCCTCTGCTTGCACAGACTCTCTCCCTGATTGACTACAAAGATTTTGAGTAGAGCATGAAAGTCAAGATACACACACTTTTTCAATACCTACTGGATACCACGGAAGCGGATCCAGAAGCTTTCGTTGGGTTTTCCTTGTCCGAGTCGCCGCGTTTGGGTGAGTTCATGGATGCGCTGGATCCAGCGCTGCCGTTGGATTGGAACCAAAAGAGCTTTCGGGGTCTGCCTGCTTTACGACGGCATGTTTTGGACCGCGCTGGCTTGCCTGATGTTTGCAAGCCAGACGACGTTCTGATCACCGCCGGCGCCGCGGAAGCCAATTATCTTGCATTCATGCAATTGGTCCAACCGGGCGACGAAGTCGTAACGGAACGCCCGGGCTGGCCACAAGCGGGCGTATTGGCAGAGGCAGTTGGCGCGACGCTAAAAGTTGTCGACCGCGAAGAGAGGGCTGGTTGGGTATTGCCGCTCGACAAAGTTGAGGCCGCAGTAACAGCGCGCACGCGGCTCATCTTTATGACCAACCCCAATAACCCCACCGGGCAGTTGATGACACAAGCAGAGCTGGAAAGGCTTGTCCAAATCGCAGATCGCGTAGGTGCATGGCTGGTTGTTGACGAGGTTTACGCGGGATTGGAGTGGGACGGGTCCCGTGCCCCTTCGATTGCTGGTTTGTATCCAAGGGGTATCACGACGGGCAGCGTTTCCAAGGCACTGGGGCTCCAGGGGCTACGCACCGGCTGGATGATATGCCGTGATTCAGATCTCATTTGGGACGCTATTATTCTGCGGGAAAACTCGAGCGAAATTATGAATATTCTTGGCGAAGTCATCGCCGAAATCGCCTTAAGGCCTGACAGGTATGATCAGGCTATGAAAACTACGCGCGCAGCTGGGATGAAAACACTGGAACGCCTTGATCGGTTTGTTGCCGATCAGCCTCGCCTCGATTGGGTCAAACCTCAGGCTGGATTGATTGGTTTGGCTCGGCTCGACGGGATTGATGGCGATGTCTTCGCCAAACGCTTGCTCGCCGATCCCTATCGGACATTTCTTTTGCCGGGCTCGTCTTACGGGATGCAGAACCACATCCGACTGGGCGTCGGAGGCGGTGTTGCTTCCAACTTAGACCTCGGCCTAGAGCGCATGAGCGATCTGTTGGTGAACTGGCAGATTTAGGACACTCACTTCGCCTGTTCAGGCTGCAAAGTCGATCAAAAAGTGCTGCCCTGCCACAGCTCACATTACGTCCAGTTATGGTGCCAGTTCGCCTGCCATGTGTTGAAAGCTCTCACGCTAGAATAATGCTTTGGGCGCGCTAGATCAAAGTCGGAACAGCCGAATGCACAATTGAGGTCCGCAATGAGAGGTTTGGCAACTGACAACGTCCAAGACTATCCGCGGCCTCCTGCGCTGCGGGCGGTGATCCGTAGCGTACGGATAGAGTTCGGGGGTCAAACAATCGTGGAAACTGACCAGGCGTTTCAGATTCTGGAAACTCACCACGCTCCCACGTATTATTTTCCACCGCATAACATTGATTCCCTTCTGATAAAGGCATCGGGTAGATCATATTGTGAGCGGAAGGGTATTGCGCGCTACTTGGACGTTCAGAACGGGGCGGCCAAAGCCGCAAGAGCCGCATGGAGTTACGCGGCACCAACCGCCAGGTTTGAACAGATAAAGGGCTATCTCGCGTTTTACGCCGGGCTTATGGGCGCTTGTTTTGTTGGCGAGCAACGCGTTATCTCGCAACCCGGGATCTTTTATGGAGGCTGGGTTACCGAGAACTTGAAGGATCGCATCATAGGCGCTCCGGGCACGGAGCTTTGGTGAGGATTGATGACAGGCTCTAAACCCTCGGCGGCCCCTTTATCTGTTCCTACAGGTCGTTTGGTTCGTGGTGCTGGTTTGGGCAGCATGGCAGTAGGTATTGTGGGGAACGTGGTAGCACAAGCTTTAAGAGAGATTGGTCGCGGGTCGCGACCTGACATGCGTGGTTTGTTGATAACACCCGGTAACGTGAAACGGATCGCGGATCAGCTTGCGCGCATGCGTGGGGCCGCAATGAAGGTGGGTCAGTTGATTTCGATGGATGCAGGCGAGGCCCTGCCACCGGAACTAGCAGACATCATGGCGCGTTTGCGAGATCAGGCGCATTTCATGCCCCCCAAACAACTGCGTGACGTCTTGAACCGAAACTGGGGCCAGGACTGGCTAAAGGCCTTTCACACCTTCAATGTAAGGCCCATTGCGGCGGCTAGTATAGGGCAAGTACATCGTGCAACCTTGAAAGACGGGCGCGACGTGGCGATCAAAGTGCAGTATCCCAATATCGCTCGCAGTATCGACAGCGATGTTGCCAACGTGGCTGCTTTGGTTCGGATGTCGGGTCTGCTCCCCAAAAGCTTTGATCTGGGTCCGTATATCCAAGAGGCACGCAGACAATTACATGAAGAAACGGATTATGAACGCGAGGGGCAACACCTGCGCTATTTTGCTGAACTGTTACAGGCAGATGAAGCTTTCGAAGTCCCAGAGTTCTATCCGGATTGGAGCAATTCAGAAGTTCTGACGATGTCCTTTCTGGAAGGTCGCCCAATCGAAGCAGTGAGTGATGCGACCAAATTGGAACGCAATCAAGTATCCGAGGCACTGGTCGATCTCACGCTACGCGAGATTTTTGACTTCGGCATCATTCAAAGCGATCCAAACTTTGCCAATTACCGATACAACCCAGATAATGGGAAGATTAGTCTCTTGGATTTTGGCGCGGCACGTGCGCTGCAACCATATGCAATCGATAGTTACGCGCATCTGTTACGCGCAGGGTTACTAGAGGATGATGCAGATCTTCGTAGGGCTGCGATCCAAATGAAGCTTATTGCAGACGACGGCCCATACGACGACCGCATCCTCGGAATGATCCGCAGCGTTTTTGACGCAATCCTATCTGCGGATGAATTTGATTTCTCCGACCGAGCGCTCTCCAACCACTTGAACAAAGAAGGCATGGCTTTGGCTGAGGCCGGGTATTTCCCACCCCAGCTTCCAATGGATGTTCTTTACCTTCAGCGAAAGATTGGAGGGATGTTCTTGTTGGCCACTCGATTGAATGCCTCGTTGCCTGTGAAGACACTTCTTGCAAAGTACGTCAACTAACCCAAAACTTCCGACGACAGACAGGAATGACCAGCATATACTCGCGCCTAGGGCAGCATAGCCCGCAAAGCTGTTGCTAGCAGTAAGTGCAGCGAAGGTCTGCGCCGAGTCCATATGAATAATGACGATATGGAATATGTAAGTGTTTGTACTCGAGAAATAGTGAAAATTCATTTTGCATTGCGATGGTTAAGAGGTTTGGGAGTTTGTCACCAGCGTCTCTTTGCGTTGGCGAAATCCAGGTTTCAGCAGATATCACATCCGAGAAAACAAGCCGCGTGAGCCGGCCTGATGGACTTTGGCCTTATTTGCTGCGCAGAGCTGGTCCTTCGTATTTGCTGCTAGTCAGGTAACGTCAGGTTGGGAGTACGATATGGAATTACCAACACTGACGCACGAAATGATAGCCGTACTGAGTCTATTGTCTTTTACGGTCTTACTTTTTGTTACCGAGATTATACGGATCGATGTTGCAGCAATTCTTGTAATGGTACTGCTTGGCGCACTGAGCTATTTACCAGGGCTAGGTAATCTCGCCGATATTTCTAAGCTCTTTGAAGGTTTCTCCTCCAACGCTGTAATGTCCATTATCGCAGTGATGGTAATTGGGGCTGGGCTTGATAAGACCGGACTTATGTCAAAGGTCGCGGCCTTGATCCTCAAGAATGGTGGCACGACAGAGGCCCGGATAATCCCGATAATTTCAACAACGGTTGGTGTGATCAGCTCTTTCATGCAGAACGTAGGAGCTGCTGCGCTTTTTCTGCCTGTTGTGAGCCGCATCTCAGCGCGTACAGAAATACCGATGAGCAGGTTGCTGATGCCCATGGGGTTTTGCGCGATTCTGGGTGGTACGATCACATTGGTCGGGTCGTCGCCCCTCATCCTGTTGAATGACTTGATTGTTTCGGCAAACTCATCCCTTCCAGCTGACCAACAAATGGAGACATTTGGGTTGTTTTCAGTCACGCCTATCGGAGTGATGCTGGTGCTGACAGGGGTGCTTTACTTTGTGCTCTTTGGTCGTTGGGTTCTTCCAGCGCAGCGAGAGCGTGGAGAAGACGCAAGCTCAGCTCGGTCCATGCAGACCTATGTAGAAAACACCTATGGGCTTAGGGCCGATATGTTCGAGATTCGTGTTCCAGAAGGCTCGATCTTGATTGGACAAACGCTCGCAGATGTCATGGTCGCCCATAATATTTACATTCTTGGTACATCCTATCGCGGCCACAAGGTCATCGCGCCGATGGCTGATACCGTAATCGAAGCGCCAGCACGGCTTGCGGTGCTTGGTCTGCGCCGGGTCGTTCAGCAACAGTTCACTGAGCCATACGGGCTGGAGATTTTGCCACAGCTGGATGTCTTTGCGGATGATTTCGCCGCGACCCAATCAGGGGTTGCAGAGATTGTCATTCCCCCCGGATCTTCGGTGGTCGGGCAAACTCCGATTGATTTGCGTCTCCGTCAGACACATGGTTTGTCTCTGTTGGCCATTCAGCGCGGCGAAGAAACACTGAGCCATGTAGAAACCGAAGATCATTCAGCCACGCACATCGGGCAAGTCCCTTTGCAGGCGGGTGATACGTGTGTCGTGCACGTGCAATGGGACCGCCTGACACGACTGAAGTCGGACAGGGATTTTGTCGTCGTAACTTCGGATTTTCCCCAGGAAGAGTTACGGCCACACAAGGTCGGATGGGCGCTCGCCTTCTTCCTAATAGCGTTGAGCTTAATTCTATTCTCTGATCTGCGCTTGTCATTGTGCCTGTTGATCGGCGCTATTGGGATGGTGTTGAGCCGTGTGCTCTCGATTGACGAAGCCTACGAGTCGATAAGTTGGAGTACTGTTTTTCTACTCGCTTCACTGATCCCGCTAGGTCAGGCGGTTCAGAACACCGGCACTGCGGATTGGATTGCAGCGCATGTGTTGGCCCTTCTGAAGGGGTGGCCGATCTGGTCTTTGCAAGCCGGGATCGCCGTTTTGGCAACGGCGTTCACGCTGGTCATGTCCAATGTAGGCGCAACTGTCCTGCTGGTGCCACTAGCAGTTTCTATTGCCGTATCCGCGGGTGGCAATCCGGCTGTGTTTGCTCTCACGGTGGCAATATCAACGTCCAACTCATTTTTGATCCCAACACACCAAGTGAACGCGTTGATCATGGGCCCGGCAGGCTACCGGGTGGTCGATTTCGTTCGCTCGGGTGGAATCATGACTCTACTTTTCTTGGTTGTCTCAATGACCGGACTTGCGCTCTTCTTCTGATGCGCTTCTTGGCGATCCGCATTGATGAACTCTGCTTCAGCTCAGAAGAACTGGCAAGATGAGGTCTTTGAGACCAATCCTTTTGTTGGAGCAGAAAATCCGAGATCTATACAAATGGACCTTCGCTGCGAGCAAGAGAAGAAGGGCGGCGAACAAATGCAAACCTGACGTCGACATACGCTGGTACTGGACCGTCTTTGTTTTATCGATCACTGTTGCTTGGCCAATACCGTCGGCATATTGGAGAGTTCACAATGAAGTTCCTTCGAACACCTGACCATCGGTTTGACGGGTTGCCAGATTTCGCATTCGGCCCGAATTATCTTGATGTGGATGATACCGAAGGCGGTCGTCTCCGAATGCACTATTTGGACGAGGGACCGGAACAGGCACCGCCCGTATTGTTGATGCATGGAGAGCCAACCTGGTGCTTCCTGTATCGGCACATGATTCCGTTATTCAAAGATGCGGGCCATCGAGTTCTGGCTCCTGATTTGATTGGGTTTGGACGGTCGGACAAGCCAACCGAGCGGTTCGATTACACCTACCAACGCCATGTAGACTGGATGTCCGAGTGGTTGCGGAAAGTTGACCTAACGGGCATCACATTGGTTTGCCAGGACTGGGGCGGTCTAATAGGCTTGCGGCTGGTCGCGAGTATGCCCGAGCGTTTCTCTCGTGTTGTTGTGGCGAACACGGCCTTGCCCACCGGTGACGTGCCCTTGGGTGAAGCATTTCTTTCATGGCGGGAATATTCACAATCCGTGCCTGAATTTAATTCGGGCCGTATTGTATTCGGCGGTACAACATCGAAGATTTCCGATGAAGAGGTCGCAGCCTATAACGCACCGTTTCCGGATGCGCGCTATCTGACAGGCGCTCGAGAGTTTCCAATGTTGGTGCCCGACACAGCTAATAATCCAGCTTCTGAAGCCAACCGAGCCGCATGGGAAACCCTCAAGACCCTAAACACCCCGTTTCTGACTGTTTTTGGAGAAGATGACAGGGTCATGGCGGGGGTAGACAAACTGTTCCAAAAGTCGATCCCTGGGGCAGTTGGTCAAAACCATACCGTTGTGCCTAAAGCGGGGCATTTCATTCAAGAAGATGCTGGCACAGAGCTGGCACAGGCGACTTTGAAATTCATTGAGCAAACACAGCTGCTGTCAGATTAGTGACTTCCCCTGCGGCCTTAACTCACACCAAACTTGCGACGCAAATGCTCGGCCAACGCCGTTATGCGGCGTGGTTGGGCTCGGCTAGGCGGAAACATCATTTGTAAAGGTTTTGGCGGTGGCAGGAAGTCGCGCAAAACAGAAACAAGTCTGCCAGATCGAACATCGTCGCCGACATCCAACTCCGACTTTAATACGACCCCATGGCCTGCAATCGCCCAATCGCGGATGAGTGAACCATCATTGACTATTCGATTTCCCTTTACCGATACGCGCTGGGCATTTGGTCCTGATCCAAACTCCCAAACGTTGTCGATCATGTCGCCAAACCTCATGACCAAGCAGTTGTGGATTAACAGATCTTCTGGTTTTTCAGGCGTTCCGAATGAGGCTAGGTAACCTGGGGACGCACATACGAACCGTTGGTAGCTTCCTAGACTTCGCAATCTGAGCGAGCTGTCTGTTATGTTGCCGAAGCGAACGGCGAGGTCAAAACCCTGGCCTACAAGGTCGACATAGCCGTCCGAGAGGGACAGTTCGATTGAGACGGCGGGGTTCTCCTCGGTGAATTCGGCAATAACTTCGGAGACAAAGCTCCGTCCCAAATCGATAGGCGCGCTTATGCGAATTGGACCAGATAAAGTTTCGGCACCATGCCGAACAAGTGTGTCCAAGTCCGCAACCTCACTGAGTACACTTTTTGCACCGTCGGCTAGTAACCGGCCTTCTTCAGTCAGGCTGATGGAACGGGTGGTTCGGTTGAATAAAACCACTCCGTAGTGTGCTTCTAGGGCCGCGAGGCGCTCGGATACTGTCGTGCTCGACATCCCTGTCTCGCGCGCCGCGGCCACAAGACTGCCTTTCTCGGCTATGGTCAGAAACAAGCGAAGATTGTCTAAAAGCATTAAACGGATTTTCCGGATTATATGTTCGATCTCGCCCTGTTTATCCCGAAGGGACTGCGGCGTAAATCTAGCGCATCAATCAAGAACACAAGGGATCTATTTCAATGGCCAAGCTGACAATCGTCGCCAACATCAAAGCCAACCCCGACAAGATTGACCTCGTAAAGGCCGAGCTGATCAAGCTCATCGACATAACCCGTGCCGAAGAGGGTTGCATTAACTATGACCTGCACGAGGACAACGACAACCCGGCTCATTTCGTGTTCTACGAAAACTGGCAAAGCCGAGAGCTTTGGCAAACCCACATGGGTGCTCAGCACCTTGCGGCTTACCTGGAAGCAACAGAGGGCGCCGTTGCAGAATTCACGTTGAATGAGATGACAGTTATCGGTTGATAGAGAACCGGACAAAGGAGCACGTTATGAAAGCCGTTGGATATCGTGAGACAGGGTCGATTGATCGGGCGGACGCCTTAATCGACTTCGAGGCCGACAAACCGACGCCGAAAGGGCACGACTTGTTGGTGAAGGTGCAGGCCGTGTCAGTGAACCCAGTCGATACGAAAATTCGTCAAAAACGTGCTCCTGTGGGTCCAGCACCAGATATTCTGGGATGGGACGCAGTAGGGATCGTCGAAGCAGTTGGCGAAACGGTTGAGACTTTCCGTCCGGGAGATGCAGTTTGGTATGCCGGGGCAATAGACCGACCGGGAACAAATGCCGAGTTTCATCTGGTGGATGAACGTATTGTCGGATCAGCGCCAAAATCCATACCGGCGAAAGCAGCTGCGGCGATGCCGCTAACGACGCTTACTGCCTTTGAGATGCTGTTCGACCGCTTGCGAGTCCAAGATGCCGTTTCCGGCGGAACCAATACGTTGCTGGTTATTGGTGGCGCAGGCGGTGTCGGGTCAATCACCATTCAATTGGCGCGGGCTCTCACTGACTTGACAGTGATAGCGACGGCGTCCCGACCCGAGACACAAGACTGGGTTCGAGGGCTGGGCGCACACCATGTCATCAACCACGCAGAACATTTTGGCACACAACTCGAGGCTCTGGGTATCGAAAATGTGGATTTCGTCTATTCAACAAACCATTCCCAGCTTTATGCGTCTCAAGCTGGAGAGGTGATGACACCTCAAGGTCGCTTTGGGTTGATTAATGATCCTGAAACCTTCGACATCGCGCCGTTCAAACCCAAATCGATCTCATTGCATTGGGAGTTCATGTACACTCGGTCGCTTTTTGGGACTGGCGATATGAACCGTCAAAGTGAAATCCTGAATCAGGTCGCCGCGTTGATAGATGATGGAGAGATCAGATCTACAGCGACCGAAACACTTGGTAGGATCAATGCTACAAACTTAATAAAAGCGCATGCTATCCTCGAAAGCGGCAAGGCCAAAGGAAAGCTCGTGCTTGAGGGTTTTTAGATGAGAATTGAGCGACTGGATCATGTGAATATCGTGACCACAAGGTTGCCTGAGATGGTTACTTGGTATGAAGAGGTCCTGGGTTTAAAACTCGGGGCCCGCCCTGATTTTCCGTTTCCCGGAGCTTGGTTGTATGCGGGTGATCACGCCGTGGTTCACCTTGTGGGTCACGAAGGAACGCCTAATGTCGGCTCCGAAGTAAAGCTCAAGCTTGAGCATTTTGCGCTCTCAGCCACAGGGTTGAGAGCATTCGAAGAAAAACTGATCTCGTGTCAGATCCAGTATCGCAAAACTGATGTCCCGGGGGCTGGAATGGTGCAAATCCATGTGGCCGATCCTGATGGAAATCATATTCATATTGACTTCGAAGAAACCGAATAAGGGGCTAACCCTCAAAATAGTCGCAACGCAAAATCAAGCTCGTAACTTCTTGCCGATTAGGGATTGAGGTCCTTGCCGGGTTGCTTCCAAAACTTACGTGGGCCAACATTTTTTGGGCGGTGCAAACGTCGATTTGGAGATCAGTATGCCGGACCTCAAAACAAACAAGAAAAACGTCATCGCTTTCTACGAAATGATGTTCAACGAGTGTCGACCTTCCGAGGCCATCGCAACCTTTGTTGGCGAAACCTATACGCAGCACAACCCGCATGTTGGCGACGGCAAGCAAGCCTTTGTCGAGTATTTCGAGCGCATGGCCACCGAATACCCAGGAAAGCGCGTGGACATCAAACGAGCGTTTGCTGAAGGCGATCACGTTATTCTGCATTGCCATCAGATCTGGCCCGATGGTCTCGAGTACGCAGGGATAGATATTTTTCGCCTGGACGTTGACGGTAAGGTAGTCGAGCACTGGGACGTTCTTCAGGAGGTTCCGGCAAACAGCGAGAACGAAAACGGCATGTTTTGACTTATCCATTCTGACAGCGGTGCATGGAACTTCGAAAGGCCCTGTCGGCTAAACCACCATAGTCAAAGGGCATAAGTCTGATCCAAGAAATCCGCCGAAGCGTATCTATCAAGAACCAATAAGGAAGGAGATAAATATGCTCCCGAAGAGTATTCTTGCGGCGACCCTTGGATTATTTGCAGCTACTTCGCTTCAGGCTGGTGTACAAATTCGCTTTATAGAAGACGCACCCAAAGACCGTTTTGTTCTGACAAATGTCGGAGCTTGCGAAGTAGAAGCCTCGACCGTCAAAATTGACTTGTCGCAATCTGCCGGGCGTCTGATTTTCGACGTTACCGAAAAGGGTGCGGGCGTGGAGGTATTCCAACCTCTCGAATTCGTTGAGGGTGCGGATGCTCTGCGTCAAATTCCAGCGGTCGTGGATGGGCAAGATACAATTGAGCTTGAGATCGCCTCCCTCGCAGCCGGGGACAATCTCGCCTTTACCATCGATGTCGATGACACTATCGGGCAACGCGAAATCACCGTAACAGGGTCGGAGATCGCAGGCGCCACGGTGTCATATACCGATGCGGATGAGACTAATACTGCGACCTTCTCTTCCGAAGCACTTGTGAACGTGACGACCAAGGACTGCTGAAAGCTATCCAACAATGTCGAATTGGTTGATCCGCATAGCATTCCTTGCGCTGATGGTGGGAGGCGGCATCCTGATCGGGACACTGACTGCACCCGGCGATTGGTATGCACAGCTTTCTAAACCGGCTTTCAATCCACCTAATTGGATTTTTGGACCGGTTTGGATGGTGCTATATGTCTTGATCGCTATGGTTGGTTGGCGTCAGTTTGAAACAGACCGAAGCTCGACCGCCATGAAGTTGTGGTGGGCGCAGATGGGTCTGAACTTTTTGTGGTCCCCAGCCTTTTTCGTACTGCAACTTCCGTGGTTTGCCCTTGTGGTCATTGTCGCGCTGTTGGCTGTCATCGTCATGTTCATCGCTCGGATCAGGAATTCAGATCAGGTTTCCGCACTGGCTTTCCTGCCGTATTTTGCATGGGTCGCATTTGCCACGGCGCTGAACCTTTCCATTGCGATACTGAACTGAGAAGGAACAATATGCGTGCCAACTTCATTGGGCTTGTTTCAGGTCTTGTTATCATCGGATGCACAATGGCTCAGGCTGATGGAAATCTTGCCGAAGACTTCTCTAAGTCTCCGGAGACGCGTTGGGATTACGTTGCCGACACCGTCATGGGAGGAGTTTCTTCAGGGCAGGTGCAGTTTCGTTCGGAAGGTGATGTCGCATTTGCGCGGCTGACCGGAACCGTCAGTACGGAAAATAACGGTGGCTTCATCCAGTTCCGACGCAAGTTGTCTGATCGACCAGATGAGGGTGTATCAGGCGTCAGGCTATTGGTCCGGGGGAACGGTGAGCACTACTTCGTTCACCTCAGAACACGTGGCACGGTGCTTCCTTGGCAATACTATCAGGCCGCGTTCGCAACTTCTGAAGAATGGACCGAAGTCTATTTGCCTCTGTCAGGCTTCAAAGCTTCAGGTGCCATGTTGCGCGCTATTCCCGTTGCTGGCGAAATCACCTCCGTCGGAGTTGTAGCCTACGGGCGCGATCACGAGGCCCGCGTAGATGTCAGCGAGATTGGTTTCTACTGACGTTCAGGTTCCGAAATTCACCTCGGTTGCCAACCAATGTGAAACTTGAGGTTGTTTTGTCTGACGGCGCCGATTTCGCGGAAACGTCGACCGTCCGGCTGCAGGGTTGGCGGTTTTGACGCAACCTCATTTCGAACGTACTCTGGTAGCAGCCAAGCGCAAACGAGGACCATGTCTGATCCCGAGAACAGAAATGAATCCGTCGCGGAACCTAGGTCGCACGCTGTAGCCGATGGTATCGGAAGGGCAACGGAGGAATTCAGAATTTCGATGCCAATGGGGATCGGGGCCGTTTTGGCTGCACTTGCCTCTTTGGCCACGTGCTATTCCGGGATACTGGTGACTTATTTGGTTGGCTATGAAGCGCTTTCCATAAACCCACATGTGCAAGCGGTGCTCATGTGGGTGCTTGCTTTGTTGGCGGTCAGTTTCTTGTGGAGAGACCGTAAACGACATGCCAAAGAGCTTCCACTCGTCCTTGGTGGGATTGCTGCCCTTATTTTGATTATCACGCTGTATTTCGGCTATGACGAACGCGTCGAAGCGCTCGCCTATGTACTTTTGGTGATTGCAGCTTTGCTAAACCAGAACTTTATACTCGATGCGTTAAACCACAAGGTTCGTGACCAGACGCATGAAATAGAGGCGTTAAACGAAAGGCTGACAGAGAAGGTGAAGCGCCAGGAAGGCGAAATTGACAGGCTGGGGCGACTTAAACAATTCCTTGCTCCTCAGGTGGCGGAGCTTGTCGTAGAAGAAAATTCTGAAGAGCTTCTTAAAACCCATCGTCAATACATCTCTTGCCTATTCTGCGACATCCGTAATTTCACCGCCATTTCCGAGGCGATTGAGGCGGAAGATGTCATTACCCTTCTCCAGCAATTCCACGATGACGTCGGTCAGTTAGTTGCCCAACACAAGGGGACGATTGGATACCGAGCTGGAGATGGTTTGATGGTCTTCTTCAATGATCCGGTTCCCTGCGAGCAACCCGTCCTGCAAGCCGTGCGGTTGGCTAAAGCAATAAGCGAAGCCTTTGACAGAATTCGAGCACCCTGGCAGAGGCTTGGGCATGCGATGGGTTTGGGTATCGGGATCAGCAGCGGTTACGCAACCCTTGGGCTTATCGGGTTTCATGGTCGGGCCGACTATACCGCTATCGGCGGCGTGGTGATCACTGCATCGAGGCTTTGCGATTTTGCCAGCGACGGGCAGATCCTTTTGAACCAACGGGCGCTATTAGACATAGAAGATTATGTGGAGACAGAAGAACTGGAAGAAAGAGAGATGAAGGGCATCGGTAACCCCGTGCAGATTTTTCGTGTTCTCAGTCTCTCTGATCAGGCAAATTGATGCGCATTGTCGTTAGGAGGTCACGCGTTCTTTGCATTGAATCCTCGCGACACCGATACACCTTTGCGTTGCAGTTTCTGGGAGCATTTAGATTGATTGCAAGAACCATAGCCTTGTTGATCTTTGCTGTGTCTACCCCGGCCACAGCATTGCATCTTCGCAAAACAGGGCACTACGAGCTCAATCAACCCGCAAGTCTAGACTACGATCCAACGTTTTGCGGGCTGTGGATTGCGAACGAGGGACCCGAGGCCATTCTCGTTACTTTGCAAGGTGATGAGTTACGCCGCAAATCCAGCGATCTCTTCCGTATCAAGGCAATTGCTATCGAAGGGGATCACTTGTTGGTAGGCGACGGTTTTGGCAGCCTCCAACGTGTCACTAAGGAAGGAACCGCTTTAGGAACACCCTTTGAACTTGAAGGTGGATTTGCGGATACCGAGGGGATCGCGATCAATGCCAAAGGGCAGATTGTAACCGTAGAAGATGACCCCGAACGATTATCTTGGTTCACTTCAGAGGGTGCTTTGACGGCGAGGTTGGATACCATGAAGCTGTCTCCCCCCTTAAGCGAGGCACAGGGCATCGCAATTGACCCACGCACCGGTCACATGTTGATCGTTGATGACTGGGAAGGGTCAAACAGCCTGTATGAGTTCACGGCAGATGGCCAATTACTTGCCCAGCAAAGCTTGTTGGAGTTCGGAACCGACCCGGAAGGCATCGCCATTAGGCCGGGGTCCAACCAACTGTTCGTTGCATTCGACGGTGGCGCGAAGATCGTGACATTTGACTACACACCCACCTTGCCTGAAGGATCGCCGCCGCTGCCTCCGGGCGCGGATTGTATGATCTTTTGAGAATTTGGCTGCTTGCTTGGGGCGACGCAGGTTTCGGCTAGTCGCGCTCGTTGTCTAGAGTTTCACGTATGAGCGTCAAATTGGGCAAAGACCTATGGAACGGTTCGGGCCCGAGTTCGGACAAAACTGGAGCCAGTGCTTCAGACATCCGCTCCATACAAGCTTTCAAAAACTCCGCGCCTTGCGGCGTGGACCGGGCAATTTTTGAACGCTTGTCATTGGGGTTGGTTTCAAGGGTAATCAGGGCATGGTTTTCAAGGCTCGCGAGCATGTGCGTCATGGACGTCTTGGGCACTTGAAAAGCGTTCGATAGCTGTAGTGGAGTTTCTCCGTCGGGGCGCCGGACCAGGTGGCCCAATATGCCAAATTGGGTTGCGGTCATTCTGCCAGGTAAGAACGCTTCTAGCTTGGTCGAGATCAGCTGATTGATGATCCCGACCTCGGTGAAGAACCGGTAGACTTCGTTGGTCTCATCTTCAGGCTTCATTCAGAATTCGTGTCTCCAGCGGCCAGCGGGGTGTGGCAATTGGTTCGGGTCCATACCCCAAACGCAGCAACATTTGCACTGTGTGGCCCGGTGACGCAAGAAGCTCATGCGCCAGAGCGTATTCGTTAGCCATCTCAGGATATTCCTGAAGGGCCTGACTGACCGGATGAACGCCCAGGCCCATTTCGGTTGTCTTCAAGTACAAACGCATCAATTGACGCCCGGCATTGAGTTGATCGCTTCGCGTATTTGTGGCTGTCGTGAGGACTGCGTATTGCGGCGTCGCGTCCAGCATTGCGAAGTAGCCTTGCATGTGTGCCTGAGTGCCGGGGTGATCAACGTTCATCAGGGTCTCATTATTGAGAAAACCGGTAAGCCGCAGCGTTTCCAGCATCGGATCGCGTAATTCAATCCCGTCCGGGTTGGCGTTTATTTCTGCTTTCCCGATCCGCATCAGGTCGACGGATTCTTTCAGGGTCTGCGGTGTACGCATTTCGATTTCGAAAGCGCGTTTCGTAAGATCTTGAATACGGGCCACCAAATCTTCATCGGTAATCAAAGTTGCATAGTCGCCAAGCGTAGACACTTGGTCGGCAGAGAGGCGCTGTTCAGTGTACGGTTCTTTGTTGGAATGCCGTTTGAGGATTTGATCTGAGATTGGGTCGGGTGCTCCACCAGGAACAAACACTGCTTCAGCGATAGGTCCATCATCCCCATCGGGCAGTAACTTGACCTCGGGATCAAATCCCTGTGCACCTGCCGCCAGGATCATAGTCTCAACAAATGCGCCGAGACCAATATAGAGCTGGCGGTGGTAAGGATCGGTTTCCGGAAGCTCGCGATCAGGATCACGGTGGATGCGCACCTTGTCTCGTCCAACCAACTCGACCAGCCAAGGCTGCAAATTGTGTGGGTTTGGGGCGAGAATTGCATAGGACAAAGCGGCTTTGCGTGGGTCGTCATACGGTTTTGGCGTCCACGGAGCCAGCGCGTCATGCGGCGTGCGTGTAGCGAGAAACGCAACCGCACCGGTTGCCGCCAGTATTGTGCCTCCGCCTAGAATCTTGAGAAAACGTCTTCGATTTGGCATCTTGACTCTCTAATAGTACGATATCGAACTAAATTAATCCGAAATCGTACTATTGCAACCCCGTCGATGCAGTGATTGGTTGAGTGACCTGAAAAAATTAAGTCAGAACTGCCGGACTTAACGATGGACTGCCGTGTTAGGTAGGTATTCGGAGCGCCTTTGGTGCCTAAAACAAGCATCTATTTTAGTTGATTTATGACCGGATGCGAGAAGATCAGAGGCTGTTAAGCCGATGCTTTTCAAGTATCCCGCAAAGCATAGCCTGTGCTTGCAGCCTGTGTTCTCGGTGACGTTCACGGGCGGTATCTGGACGACCTTCACTAATCGCTTGAAAAACAACCCGGTGATCTTCATTGGATTTGACGGGCAGGGGCCTGATGAACAACGTTGTTGCGCGAGCGCGCCGCACCTGGTCGCTCATCATGGCGACAATCGCTTCCACTCGTTTGTTGCCGCCCAACCGAACGAGTTCCTGATGAAACAACTCGTCGGCTTCGGCCCAGGCTTCTAGGTCTTCGGCTTCGATGGCTTGGTCCATATTTGCAATTGATCCAGCAAGGACCGCCAGTTCATCTACTGAATAACCCGCTTCGGCAGCGCGCTGTGCTGCGAGGCTCTCGAGTTCCGTCAATATGTCGTAAATTTCACGCATATCATCTGATGAAACGGGCAGTATCCGCACGCCCTTGCGGGGTCGCATTTCCAGCAACCCCTTGCTTTCCAACATCAGCGCAGCTTCCCGTATCGGGGTGCGGGACATGCCAAGGGTCTCGGCGAGTTCTGACTCCAGATGGTCAGTTCCGGCCGCAAGTTCGCCAGACAGAATCATCCGCCGCAAATCCCTAACAGCGCGTTTTGTATTGGAAAGAGTTTTTGCGTCCTGATCCTTCACGGCGTCTCCAGGTTGATCTTTCGTCCCTCCGCAGCTGAGAGATAGATATTATCTTCAATGCGGATCACATCCAAATAATCTCGGGCCGTGTTTTCCAGCGGCGTGCCCCGTAGAAGGCCCGAAATGACGTGAGTTTGCAAGGCGTGGACGCAGTCTCCTCCAAATCCATCATGATCGCTTGGAGGTAAAATCTGCTGTCGCTCCTGTTTTCCAAAACCGCGGAGTTCTACTGAACCGTCGCCGTAAAGAACCAGTGATCCTTCTGTTCCTTCGATGAGAGCTTCGCCCATGGTCTGACGCGGGTTTTTGGCGCTGTGGTCAAGGCATCTGTTGCCATCGAACAGAGCTTTCAAACCGTTGGGGTGGTCAAACAGGATGTAACCTGCATCCTCGCCCGAGATAACGGGGTTAACTTGGCGCAAGTCTGCATAAACTGCGCTGGGCGCATCGAACAAAAATCGGAATGTGTCTACCCAGTGAACAGCAGTTTCATGCACCAGAAAACGTGGCATGTCCTGAAAGTACGGCTGTCGGTCAAGGTAGGCGCGCGGTCCCTGTCCGTCGCCGGGCGAAGCCGGAAAGTCGCTTGTAGAGGTGTGCCAATTCGACCCTCGGTCATAGCCACCTTGATTGCACGATACCAAGGCTGAAAGCGAAAGTTCTCGTGTACAACAATAGTTGCACCAACCACTTCAGCCTCTGAGACGATCTTCTTAGCTTCATCCAATGACATGCAGAAAGGTTTTTGGCAGATCAGCCACTTTATGCCCGAATGCAGCGCAGTTCGAATGGCGTCGGCTTGCGCCACAGGTGGAAGAATGATGTCCACGAGATCTGGTTTTTCCGCCTCCAGCATTTTTGACAGATCATCGTAAGCGGCCAGTCCTGTTTCCTTCGCCTTGTTGATATCACGGTTGCAGGATGCAATCGGAACCGCTCCGGGCATTCGGGACCAGCTTTCGTAGTGGAACCTGCTGAAATACCCCGCACCCACACACGCGACTCTGATGGTTTGTCGAGTGTTCATGCCCACAATGCTTCCAATACCGACGCGGCTGCATCCTGCGTTCCGGCGGAGCCACCTAGGTCACGCGTTAGGTTCTTTCCGTTCGCAGTCACCTTTTCCACGGCTTCACGCAATCGTTCGCCGTCATTGGACAGGCCTGGGTGATCATGGGTCAAACCCAACCATTCAAGCATCATTGCTGCGGACAGGATCATCGCAAAAGGGTTGGCAATACCCTGTCCTGCAATGTCTGGAGCGGAACCATGGCAGGGTTGGAATACAGCGTGATTCAACCCGATATCCGCTGACGGAGCCAGTCCAAGACCGCCCATAAGACCTGCACCAAGGTCGGAGAGGATGTCTCCGAACATGTTCTCGGTCACCAAGACATCAAACTCCCAAGGTTTTTGAACCATCCACAGTGCGGTGGCATCAACATAAGCATGGTCTGCCTGCAAATCGGGATGGTGGGCGGCTTCTGCATCAAACAACGATCTGAAGAACGCAAAGGCGCGGAATACATTGGCTTTGTCGACACATGTAACTCGACCCCGGCCGCGCCCGGTTCTTTTGCGGTTCTGGGCGAGTTCAAACGCGAAACGGAACAGTTTTTCGGACACCTCACGAGTGATCAGCAGGGTCTCACGCGCATCGTGTTCGGTGACTTCACCAGCGCCTTGGGTGAAGAACAGCCCTTCTGTGCTTTCGCGTATCAAGACAAAGTCGATCTCTTTTCCGGGAGGCAGCGCCAAGGGGGTCATTTGTCCACTGCTTACCTTTACTGGCCGCACCCCAGCGAAAAGTCTCAGCTGCTTTCGCAGATCAATCTGCGGTGAAATCTCGGTTCCGTCAGGGTAACGAACATCCGGCAAGCCCATTGCAGAGAGCAGAATCGCGTCAGCATTGCGTGCAGTTTCAAGTGACCTGGTAGGAAACGATTCTCCAGTTATTGCGTAGTGGGAAGCGCCTGCTGGCGCGTCCGAAAACACCAATTCGTAGCTGGGATTGTTGCTTGAGAGCCGGCGCAGAATTTCAAGAGTAGGGGCCATAATTTCAGGGCCGATTCCGTCGCCGTGGAACACTGCCACATCATAATTCTTTTTCATCTTAGCCCGCTTCCTTCCCGTTTCGCAATCATAGCGCGATTGCAGATCTCACTACAGTCCGTTGACAATGCATTCTGTAATGTATACGCAAATAAATGCAATAATAAACGCAAAGAAGTTTGGGAGGACTTGGAAATGAAACTAAAGCTAGGGCAGTTGGCGGCCGCGGCTGTGATGGCGACCGGTATTGCAGGCGCAGCTGCTGCGCAGGATTACCCCTATCGTGATATTACCACAGCCGTGGTCTGGGGGGCCGGTGGCGGAACGGACACGATCAACCGAATGATCATGGCCGAGATGGAAAAACACCTTCCGGTCTCGATCAATGTGATCAACCAAACAGGTGGTGTCGCAGGCTCCAACGGGATGGTCTACGTGATGAACCAACCAGACGATGGCTATACACTCGTCGGTTTGTCTGAATCGAACGTCACCGCTGCTGTGCAGGGTGGTTGGGATAAGAAATTTGACTTCTGGTATCCGTTCATTGTTGGCGGATCACCTGATCTGATCTCGGTTCCTGCGGACAGCCCTTACAATACTCTGGAAGAACTGGTCGACGCCGCGAAAGCTGCTCCGGGCACTATTCCAGCCGCGGCTTCGGGCGCAGGTTCGATCCACCACTTGAACCTTCTGGCCATCGAAAAAGGGTCCGGTGCAGAGTTCAAGTTTGTGCCATACAAAGGCTCAGCTCCCGGGCAGGAGGCAGCGATAGCGGGGGAAGTTGCGTTGGTTGTGACTTCACTGGCTGAACAGGCTCCGTTGATCGAAGGCGGTCAACTTAAGCCGCTTGCTATGTTGACGCCCGAGGACGCACAGATCGCAGGGGCAACCGTGCCGTCTGCCTTTGGCATCTATGACGGTCTCGATCAATATTTGCCGCTCAAACAGGCCATCGGGTTTGCTGTTCACAGCTCGGCTGGGGACGACGTAAAGGACGCGCTTGGCGAGGCGTTCGAACAGGCGATTGCCTCTGACACCGTCGCGGAATGGGCTGCGGCAAACAATTACGATGTCGGTGGTCAACACGGCGAAGAGGCTCAAGAGCTATTTGCGAACCTTGAGGCTACCTTCGCCTATACCTTGCAAGATCTGGGCGCTGCCACGGTCGATCCGGCCTCGCTGGGTATCGAAAAGCCCTGACGGGGTAGCTTTGAAAGAGCGCGTTTCACCGCGCCCTTTCTCATAGGAGGCAGAAAATGAGCAAGGTGGACGAAACACTGGTCATGCGGACACGCGACTTCTGGGCTTCGATTGTTCTGATAGCAGTGTCCGTCTTTTTCCTTTGGAAGACGTCAGACATCCCGCTTTGGGGTGAAAACCGCGCGGGTGTAAGTGGATCGGATTGGTACAACTCGGCTGCAATTGTACCGCTGTTCATCTTCGGTGGATTACTTGTCTTGTCGTTTGTGTTGCTGGCGATTTCGATCCGCTCAGGCGGAGCGCAAAACGCGTTCACGACTTTGGGGATTGGATGGGATAAATCGGAAGCCTATCGAGCTTCAACAATAGGCTTGATCCTTCTTGCATATGTTGTGGGGTTGGTTCCCAGAGTGGACTTCATTCTGAGCTCTGGGCTGCTGATTACAGCTTTGACTTACGGCTATTACGGAGGACATGCGCGGCGTGCCTTGGTGGCCTGTGTCGCAGTTATCGTCGCCGGTTTGTTTGCGTTCGCCGTGTTTCCTGCTCAGGCGGATTGGAATGCACACGGTGATGATTGGTTCACACTGGCCTTGTGGGTCGCGTTAACACTAGTGGTGTTGACCAAAGCGGCCTCTGAGCCCGTTTTGCGGTTCGTTCCATTGGTGGCAATACTTGCCCCGCTCATCCTCGTTTTTGCGATGGCCTTTGTTTTCCGCCAGAACGTACCCGCGCGCGGCGGGCTGATCTTTAAGCAAATCGAATACCATTACTACGTGACGCTTCGTCCGCTATGGAAAGACTGACCGGATGGACTTTATTCTTTCGCAACTGGCTGGATTTGGGGCTGCCTTCGTTGGCTTGGCAGTGGACCCGCTGACCTATCTGTATTTGATCGCATCCGTGTTCCTGGGCATCACGTTCGGCGCATTGCCCGGCCTTACGGCAACCCTGGCTGTGACGATCCTGACGGGTTTCTTCGGCAACAAAATCCCGCTCGACTATTCGCTCATTGCCTTGCTCGGGGCCTATGTCGGCGCGATTTACGGCGGCTCTTACCCCTCAATCCTGTTGAACATACCGGGCACAGCAGCCAGCGCGGCGACGGCCATGGATGGCTACCCCTTAGCGAAAGCGGGTCGAGGGGGCGAAGCACTTGGGCTAACCACGACGGCCAGTTTCATTGGCACAGTTATCGGGACCATCACGCTTTTGATTTTTGTCTGGGCGTTGCTATTGGTTTCAAAGAACATCGCAAGCCCGGAGAAAGCACTTCTTGCCCTTTTCGGCATTCTGCTTTCCGGCACTTTGATGAGCGAAGACCTGGTGATTAAGGGATGGATCGCCGGTCTGATCGGGCTTGCGATGTCCATGGTAGGGCTCGACCCATTGTTGTCTGAACCGCGCTATACTTTCGGCTGGTCTTACCTGATGAGCGGGTTTCAAGTCGTTCCAGTTTTGATGGGGGCATTTGCCATCCCGCAAATCATCGACGGTTTGCGGCACGTTGAAGCCGGGAAAGTTCTTGCCCTGAAAGGCCGTATTCTTCCTATCCTTCAATCTATTCGACGCTACCTACCAACCATCGGCCGGTCAGGAGTGATTGGGACAGGGGTAGGAGCACTTCCCGGAGTTGGCGAAGATGTCGCCGGTTGGGTCAGTTACGGTGTCGGGAAGACCGTATCTGCCGAAGGCGACAAGTTTGGAAAAGGCTCTTTGGAAGGTCTGCTGTGCTCTGAGACTGCTAACAACGCTTGTATTGGCGGCGCGCTGATCCCGCTGTTGGTGTTGGGCATTCCCGGTTCACCGCCCGCCGCCGCTTTGATGGGAGCCTTCAAAATCAACAACGTGATCCCGGGTCCGACGATAGATCCAGAGATCATTCTGCGCGTGGTTGCAATCTTGGTGCTGGCCTCCCTGACAATGTTCTTGATGGGCCTGCTCACTGCTCGGGTCTTTATCAAAATACTCGCCATACCGCAGACCATCTTCTTGCCAGTCGTTATGGTGCTGACAACAATTGGGTCTTTCAGCGTTGGTGGGGGCATCAATGATCTTTATCTGTTGCTTGGCGTCGGCGCAGTTGCCTATTTCATGAACCTGATGAAATACCCAATCGCGCCTTTGGTGATCGGGGTTATTCTGGGCAGTCTGTTCGATGAAACCTTCCGCCGGTCGCTGTTCTTGTCGGACGGGGATCTTTCGGTCTTCTTTTCACGACCCGGTGCGGCCATTCTGCTGGTGCTCAACATTGGTCTGATCCTCAGCCAACTGCCCGTCGCAAAGCGCGCTTTCTCACGTCTGAAAGGAATTTCTGTCTGATGTTTGTGGTTACTGTCACCTTCACTCTCAAGTCCGGTACACGAGACAGCTTTTTGCCTCTAATGGTCGAAAATGCTTCAACTTCATTGCGTGAAGAACCCGGATGTCAGCAGTTTGACGTTTGCCTCGGCGGCGATCCCGAGACTATTTTCCTCTATGAGGTCTATGATGACAGCGAGGCGTTCTCCGCCCACCTGGAAAGCGCGCATTTCAAGTCCTTCGATGCGGCTGTGGCTGATATGATCGCCACGAAGACAGTTCACCAGTATTTCGAGGTCATCCGATGAACGATTGGAAAATCCACGCGGTCAAATATGCGGATCGCAATGCCCGCACACGAAGCGACAGCTTCATCGTCGATGACAATCACGATGCACCCCATGCGATGGACTATTTTGTGTGGGTGCTCAAACGCGGCAGCGAAATCATTCTGGTTGATACTGGCTACGATTCCGATGAGGCAGCTGCCCGTGGTCGTCCCATTGCAATGGACCCACGCGAGGCATTGCAGCCCTTGGGCATTTCGCCGGAAGCCGTGACAGACATCATCGTGACCCATCTTCACTATGATCACGCGGGGGGGCTGCATATGTTCCCAAACGCGAAGTTACACATGCAATCGGCGGAAATGGCCTTCGCCACCGGCCCGTGCATGTGCCATGACCACCTGCGTGCGCCTTTCACGGCCGGCCATGTTTGCGAGGTGGTAAAGCGTCTCTATTCAGGGAAGGTTGTGTTCTACGATGGAGAAGCCGAGATAGCAGATGGTGTGACCGTGCACTGTATCGGGGGGCATTCGCGTGGGTTGCAGTGTGTTCGTGTAAAGACAGCAGCCGGGTGGATGGTTCTGGCCTCAGATGCGTCGCATTACTATGAGAATTTCATGGCGCGTAAAGCCTTTCCCATCGTCGTCGACCAGCAAGACATGATGGATGGTTTCGAGACACTCGAGAGGTTGGCCTCGCATCCTCGACTTATCGTGCCCGGCCATGATCCACTTGTGCGAGAGGTGTTTCCCATCGGTGCGGCACCACATATCCATAGGCTGGATTCAGGGCCGACGAGGGACATTGAACTATGAAAATCGGTGCCATAGCGGACGACTTTACCGGTGCGAGTGATATCGCGAACACCCTGGCAAAGGGCGTGGAGCCGGAAGGTGGGTTACGAACGGCTCAGTTTCCGGGTATTCCGACGACCCCGGCCAACGAAGAGATCGAAGCGGGTGTGATCTCGCTCAAAAGCCGCACCGCACCTGTCGAAGAAGCCGTAGCGGACAGCCTGCAAGCTCTGCGGTGGCTTAAGGATCAAGGATGCCAGCAGTTCATTTTTAAATATTGCTCGACATTCGATTCCACTAAAGAAGGGAACATCGGCCCCGTTGCAGAAGCGTTGGCCAATGAACTTAGTGTGCAAAAGGTGGTTTTCTGTCCAGCGTTTCCGACAACCGGGCGCACTGTTTTTCACGGTCATCTATTTGTGCTCGGCAAGCTGTTGAACGAGTCTGGGATGGAAAATCACCCTCTTACTCCGATGACGGATGCCAACATTAGGCGTTGGTTGCAGCATCAGACCCAAGAAGCGGTTGGGTCGGTGTCAATTGACGCCGTGAAGCAGGGACCAAAGGCGATTTCTGATGCGTTGCAGAACGCAAACGAACGCTTTGTGATTGGTGATGCGATTTCGGACGAGGATTTGCTGGCTTGGGGTGAGGCTCTAATGGATGCCAAGCTCGTTACTGGCGGGTCGGGGATAGCATTGGGTCTACCCAGAAACTTCATCAGAAGAGTTTCGTCCAAAAGAGGTGGCAGTGTGTTCACAGGTATCGCTGGGCCCGCCGCCATCCTTGCAGGATCATGTTCAGGTGCGACACGCGGGCAGATCGATGTTCATGCGGAATCCAATCCGACGTTCGCCATCGATGTTCCGGGTGTCATGTCCGGGGATGTGACCACGCAAACGCTTCTGGATTTCTTTGAAACGCAT
Organism: uncultured Ruegeria sp.; assembly: GCA_963669395.1. GTDB lineage: Bacteria > Pseudomonadota > Alphaproteobacteria > Rhodobacterales > Rhodobacteraceae > Ruegeria. The sequence continues at coordinate 1,238,800 of OY770022.1, forward strand.
CCCGGTCAGGCACCGCTCGCGTATTCATCGGGAAGCCCGGATGATGTGCGGGCGATCCAAAACAAATTCGGTCAGGAGGCTGTGGCGGAAAAGCTGGACAATCTCTTTGCAGATACAGCACGAGAACTTGTCGATGCTGGGTACAAGCGCCTTGCGGTGGCCGGAGGGGAGACGTCGGGAGCTGTCGCCAAGGCCGTATCTGAGGCACTAGGGTCTCCTGCCATGTCAATTGGTCCAGAGATCGACCCGGGCGTACCTGTCCTGAGAGTCGGAAAAGCTGAACCCATTGCGCTGGCCCTAAAGTCTGGAAACTTTGGCTCTCCAGACTTCTTCGCTAAAGCGCTCAGAATGATGGAGGCAGGCAAATGAGTTCGGATGAATCGGCTTTGCGGCAGCAGATGTCAGAGCTATGCGCCTCGCTGTTTGTGCGTGGATTTTCCGTCGGCACTGCGGGCAATGTCTCCGCGCGTTTACATGACGGGATCCTCATGACGCCAACGAATTCGACCTTGGGTGATATCGACCCCGAACGCATCGCCAAGATTAGTTTGGATGGCAACCACGTCTCCGGCGACAAGCCGACCAAGGAGGTTTTTCTGCATCAAGCCTTCTATGAGACACGGCCAGATGCTGGCGCCGTGGTGCATCTGCATTCGACCTGGGCCACTGCTCTGTCGTGTCTGGAAGACACCGATCCCAATGACTGTATTCCACCGCTTACACCATACGTGGTCATGCGCGTCGGCACGGTCAAACTTGTTCCATACGTTAAGCCGGGTGATCCGAAGTCCGGTGATTTGATCCGCGAACTGAGCGGCCAGTATAGTGCGGTTCTGTTGGCTAATCACGGACCTGTCGTATCGGGAAAGGATCTGTTCTCAGCCGTCTGTGCAGCGGAAGAGTTAGAAGAAACAGCCAAGCTGCTCGTGGCTTTACGCGGCATGCCAACCCGGATGTTGGATGCAGAACAAGTCGCAGAACTCAAAGAGACTTTCGGAAGGATTTAAGCCAACATGAAAACCGCTGATCTTATCGATCACCATGCGTCAGAGCTTACACTTGTTCACCTACCGTTTCGGCAGTTCGGGATAAAACGGTTCATCGACGCGGGGTTTGCCATGAGACTTTGGGAAGAAGGGCTCAAGACGCGCCATCTGTGCGTCGGTCAGCCAAAACAGATCAGACAAGTTCACCGCTCGTTTTTCGAACCGTGAATCACGCAACCCAGCAGAAATCAATGGGTCCTGACCCTAGGTGCAGGTGCGCCCATAGCTTTGCATTTCGCCTAAAGATTTGCATCTTTGGCCCATAGCATTGGGCGTAGAAACCTCCCATTTTCGGAGATCGAAGTTCAATAAATGTCGGCAAAATCTTGTCTGGTTCCCTTCTGATAACACCGTTCGGGTAAAAACTGACCAATTACTACTGCCAGCCCCAACCGTATGTTCACAAATCAAGCTTTGTATTTTTTGAGATTTCGAACGACGCCACCGTTCGTCTTCTGTGTGAGGACGGTCAGTCACCGCGCTTGACGCACGGGGCGAAAAACGCCCGTGGGGCATTCAACGGGTTTACGGCGAACGAGAAGAGAAATCAGTTTGGGCTACTTGGTAGCGACCGGATATATGAATCCGTTCACTGGGTAGAAACTGCCATACCGACCCGGCTGACTTTCGACCCGGACCAGCGTCCAGTCATTGTTTTTGGATACGTCCCTGACGCCCATTTTCAATGATACCTTATTGCGGTGCCAGTTCGCGTGGTTCACGATAACTTCCCGCTCGGTGACAATGTCGGACACGACAGCCACATGGCCCAACGGCATTCCTCGGGTAGCCCGAAACGACATCACCGCACCGACAACCGGTTCATTGCCCCGCTGAAAAATATTGTGCGCCTTGCCCCACCAGTCCTTGGCGTTTCCGCGAATTTCGATGCCGCTGAGGCTTCGTGCATAGGGTACGCACCACACCCTTTGCCCCCGGGCCTGCTTTTGTGAAACCTCGCGCAACGCCATTGACTGACGTTCCGGATTGAGTTCCCTTTCGGATGGGTTTTGGGCACAGGCAGAAACAAGAATAAAAAGCCCCAACGCAATCGCGGTTCGGGCAGTGCCGAGCAAAATCGGCCGGTTCGTATTAGTTTTGCGGGCGCTGGTGTGCAAGTCGCTTCTTTGCCTGTTCGAAGACTTTCGAGGCTTTTACGGTGATCCAATCCGAAATGAAAAGAGGGTTGCCAATTCCCTGGCAAGATTTTGCCAGTTCCCTGCACCGAGTTTAGGCCAAGAGCCGAGGTGGAAGACGTATTTCCCAAAAGAAGATTGAGCACTGTGTAGCCGAAAGAACCCTCCGCCAATTGGATGGCGAAGGGTATGAGCAGACTACAGAGCCTAACCAAAGATTACTTTGTCATCTCCGGCTGCAAGATCAGTGCGACCGCAATCGCCTTACCATCGAGCGGCTTTGCGGTTCCGGGCCTCTGTTCAAGCTGCATCCAGAATTGCGACAGGGTCAAAAGCTCAGGAGTACGGTGTCTGCTTGTTTGTCGGAACTAACTTGATCTTGGGCAAAAACCCAATGACCTCGATTTTCATATGGTTCATTTTTTCTTTCCTATCGTTGGTTCATTTGCGCACGCACGGATTTGATCCCCAACGCGGATGCGCGGTAAGGGCTGCCGTTTTTCGAGCGAATGAAGCGGCGCTTCAAAAGGCGCTTGAAGACGCCAAGGCTGCAGTCGGTCAGGATATGACCGTCGCGCGTGTAACAAGTGACGTCGTGGATTTTGCCGTTTTCCAGGCGCTCATGATGGATCGACCCGCCAAGGGCGAGCTCGTGCAAAACACGCTGTTCGTGCTTTGATATATTCATTGGGATGTCTCGATCTTACGAAAGCACAGAAACAGGTTCACTCAGCGTCGCGCGTGAGTGTGCCCATCAATATTGGTGTTCCTGAATTTGGGTCGCCAGGAACGGGCGTTAGGCCCGGGTCTCTTTCATAAAATCTCCGTTGCACGAGGCGGTATGCCTCAGGCGGTTGTCGACTTAGTCATCCGTCCGTCATGTGTCAAGCAGTATAACAAATAGTACTGATGCGCCCATTTCTGGCATTTTCGCAGGACTCGTGAACGTTTCTTCCGGCGCAAGAAATATGCAGTAATATTGTTGCATTTTACATGCCGTAATATTACTGCATATTGAATTCATGAAAGATGATCAGCTCGACCTTATATTCAAGGCACTTTCCGACAGCACCCGCCGCCGCATCATCGACCGTCTGAGCAGGCAACCTGCCCAGTCGCTGTTCGAAGTTTGCGCCGCATCGGTTGCGGAGGATGGTGTTGCGTTGTCCCGGCAGACGGTTTCCCAGCATCTGGCGGTGTTGGAGAAGGCAGGCTTGATCGAAATTGAATGGAAGGGCCGGACAAAAACGCACTCCTTGCGCGTGAGCGATGAGCACATCGCGGCCGCATCATGGCTTACAAATTACGAACCAAACGGATCCAAGACATGAAAATCTACGTAACCAGCATCTTTGTTGATGACCAAGGCAAAGCTGAGAAGTTTTACACTGAAACCCTGGGGTTCAAGGTCAAGCACAATATCTCATTGGGCGAAAACCGTTGGTTGACGGTCGTATCAAAGGAAGATCCCGAAGGGACTGAGTTGCTGCTTGAACCAAGCGACCACCCGGCGGTGGGGCCTTACAAAGCAGCCCTTGTTGCAGACGGTATCGCCGCACATTCATTTCAGGTCCAGGACCTTGATGCCGAGTACAAGAGGCTGAAAAATCTGGGCGTGGATTTCGTCACCGAACCGATGGATGCGGGGGCAGTTCACATGGCTGTTTTTGATGACACGTGCGGAAATCTCATTCAGCTCATCCAAATGAAATATGTCGCATCCTCCTGAGGCTCGAGCGGATCACATTGTGACAATCGCGAACGACGGAATACCTTTCTCCCGAAGATGATGGGATCGCTGTTGCCAACGCAATGCATTGCGCACACTTCGAGCACATGCATCGACAGGTCCCAAAAGCCTTCTTTGTTGAAACCAGATTTCTCAATGAAGTGCTAACAGAACACCTGCAAAAGGTGCCGACGGCAGCTCGCTTCGTCATGTGTGTTTTGGCACGGCTCATCTGAAATGATCAGATCATGTGCCCCAGGCCGTTCGCGGGGCAACGCTGATTCCGGGACCCGCGAAGAAAACTCAGTGACTTCTATCTCATGCTCTCTAAACTCGAACCTGGTACTTTTCATGAGTTGACTGGGGAGCTTAACCTCACGTGGGTGAAAAAAGACCATCAGGAGAGACGGCAGGTCCTGCGTCGTCATCCGCGCAAAGTGAGGGGTTCAGCGTCGCTGATCAGCAGGCGCGGTTCGAAGCGACCGCGCGGGTTATGCAGGCAATCTCCGAAACCAAGGATGACGTGCAACCGGTCTGCGATCTGATTGTAACGCTGGCAAAAGATCTCTGCGACGCTTTCTTCGCCGGTCTGGTTCTGGGGCGAGAAGGGGATGCCCTTCAGCAGCTGGTGGCCAGCGTTAATCTGCACCCGGACATTCAACAGCTCTGGCTCGACGGTAAGTACACCATGGAGCCTGGCAATTCCCTTGTGACCGATACCATTCTCAGCGGCGAGACCAAACGCGTTGTCGATATGGGAGATACCGATTTTCACAAGTCCGGTGATGAGCGTTTTAAGCTGATTGTCGACACACATGGATGCCGCAGCAATCTGTTTGTTCCATTGAAACTGGATGGCTCGGCAATCGGGTGTTTGATGTTGGCGCGCAACGAAGTGCGCCCATACACCGATGATCAGGTTCGGCTGGTGGAAACATTCGCCGCGCAAGCCGTGATCGCAATCGAGAATGTTCGCCAATTCCGCGAATTGCAGACCCGCCTGGCGCGCGAGGGCGCCACGCGCGAAGTGCTTGAGGTAATTAGCCGTTCTCGGGAGGATGAAGCTCCGGTCTTTAAAACGATCCTCGAAAACACCGCCCGGCTGTGTGAAACCGATGTCGCGACGCTGAGCCTTTTGAATGAAGCGGGAACGCATCTTGAATACGCCGCCCATTACGGCGATCAATTGGCCACGTACGAGGTCGGTGTTGATCGCTGGTCGTTGGACTCAAATCTTCAGATTGCCGAGTCTGTGCGGGAAGCGCGGGTTATTCACAACGTCGATTTACGCCTGACAGACCATTACACTAACGGGGACCCTTGGCGCCGTCAGCTGGTTGACGAAGAAGGTGTCCGCTCGTTTCTGACAGTCCCTCTGATTTCAGTGGACGGCGACCCGGTTGGCGTCATCGGGATTTATCGGCGCGAAGTACGCCCTTTCACCGATGACGAGATTTCTTTGGTCGAGAGCTTTGCAGCTCAGGCTGTCATCGCCATCGACAATACACGCCAAATGACAGAGCTGCACACTCAGTTGGAACGCCAAACGGCGACGCGGGAAGTTCTGACAGTGATCAGCAAAAGCCGGGACGACGATGCGCGGGTCTTTGAGGTAGTTCTTCAGCAGGCCACCAAGGTTTGTGGTGCGGATCAGGCCGCACTCATTCTGGTAAACTCTGCTGGAACCTGCGGAAGGCTCGTGGCGGCTTGGGGTCACCAAAAAGAAGGGGCTGAAATAGGAACGGAGTGGCCTCTCGAAGGTTCGGGTACTGCCGCTATCGCGATAAGAACAGGTCAGGTAGTTCGAGTCGACGATATAGCTGACACAGATTACTATCGCTCGGGCAATCCAACGGCGGTTGCGATGGTTGGGGTAGAAGGCATTCGGTCCCGCGTCGCAGTTCCGTTGATGCAGGGGGGGCAGGCCATCGGGGCCATCGCAGTCAGCCGCCGCGAGGTGCGTCCATTCGCCGACCCTGATGTGCAGCTAATCGATGAATTCGCCAGACACGCGGTGATTGCCATCGAGAACACGCGCCAGTTTCGCGAAGTTCAGGAACGGCTTGAGCGGGAGAAAGCGTCGCGAGAAATCCTTGAAGTCATCAGCCGCAGCCGCGACGACGACAAGCCAGTCTTCCACAGCATTCTCGAAAATGCCAGCCGTTTGTGCAAGGCACCGCTGGCCTTCTTGTGTGTCGCTGATCACGAACGCGGGCTTGCGACGATCCCGGCCAATATTGGCGCGAGAACTGATTTTGATGAAGCGCTCAGGGAATTCACCGAGCCTTTGACACGTACGGAACTGATCGCAATCAGGCCCATGGTCGATGGGCAGGTCATTCGCCGGGACAACATCGCCGATGATCCGCTTTATTACCGGGACCGCGACCCGAAACGGGTTCAGATGGTCGAGATCGAAGGAGCCCGCTCGGTTCTTGCGGTTCCGTTGATGAAAGGTGGCACCGGACTTGGAGTGATCGTGCTCTATCGCCGTGAAGTTGCACCATTCTCAGATGACGACGTCGCACTGGTCCAGACCTTTGCGGCCCAGGCCGTGATTGCAATGGAGAATGTTCGCCAGTTTCGAGAGGTCCAGGACCGCACGGCGGAAGTTACGCAAGCGCTGGAATACCAGACGTCCACATCAGAAGTGCTGCGGGTTATTTCGGCGTCACCAAACGAGTTGTCGCCCGTTCTCGATGCCATCCTCAAAGAGGCGTCGCGCATCTGCGAATTGCAGGATGCCTATGTTGCGATGTTGAATCCGGACGACGGACTATTTCACGTTCACTCGACACTCACTCAGGACACGGCTTTTGCGGACTACGTCAAATCGCACCCTATTTCGCCCAGTGAGAGCGGTGTAAGCGGGCGGGCCATTCTGTCCAAACGCACAATCTATATCGAAGATGTCGAAGCGGACGCGTCCTACACATGGATGGAAGAAAGCGGCGTCGGTGAATACAAATCACTGCTTGGGGTGCCGTTGGTCAAGAACAGCAAGGTCGTGGGCGTATTATCGCTCGGGTCGCCGGAAGTTTCCGGGTTTTCCAAGAAACAGATTCAATTGCTTCAAACTTTCGCAGACCAGGCCATTATCGCCATCACAAACGCGAACCTATTCCGCGAGGTTGAGAAACGTACTGCGGAAGTAGAGCAAGCACTGGAATACCAGACTGCCACGTCAGACGTATTGTCGGTCATATCGCGTTCTCCGAACGAGTTGGAGCCGGTTCTTGAGGAAATCCTGAAGGTCGCAAGCCGGATCTGCGAACCAAAATACGCAGCGATTTCGATCCTCAATCCGGAAGATAACCTTTACCACACGGACATCATGCTCGATTTTGACAGTGTTTTCATGAAGTTCATGAAGGCCAACCCTGTTCCGGCCGGTCACGGGAGCGGAATTGGCCAAACAGCAGCCCGAGGGGAAACAGTCTATTACAAGGACACGGAAGCTGACGAATACGCATGGAAAGAGGCAGCTCGCATCGGAAAGTACCGTTCGCTGTTAGGTGTCCCGCTAATCAAGGGCAAAGTGGTGGTCGGCGTGATCGTGCTCTGCCACGACAAGGTCGCGCCATTCAATTCAAAGCAGATCTCTCTACTAGAGACTTTTGCGGCCCAGGCCGTGATTGCGATCAACAATACCCAGTTGTTCGAAGAAGTTCAGGCACGTACGGCCGAAGTGGAAGAAACACTGAAGTACCAGACAGCCACGTCAGAAGTGCTGGATGTCATCTCCCGTTCGCCCAACGATCTGCCGCCGGTGCTGGATGCCATCCTTGAGGTTTCTTCGCGCATATGTTCGCCGGAATATGCATTCTTCGCGATGCGGGACCCAGACGACGGGCTGTACCGGGTGGTCATGTCCCACAACGTGAGCGATGCGTTTCTGAAGTTCCTGTCAGACAACCCCATAGCTCCCGAAGAAGGCTCGTGCATCGGGCGAACGGCGTTGCATGGAAAAACAGTCTACATCGAGGATACGCGAAACGATCCGACTTACACATGGAAACAGGCGGCCGAGATGGGCGATTACCTGACCACTTTGGGCGTTCCGCTTGTCAAAAACGGTCTGACGCTTGGGGTCATCGTCATGGCGCACCGGCAGGCTTCGGCGTTTAACAACAAACAGATCAGCCTTTTGGAAACCTTTGCGTCTCAGGCACTGATCGCCATCAACAACACGCAGCTTTTCGAGGAAGTGCAGGCGCGCACCGCAGAAGTCGAAGAGGCCTTGCAATACCAGACTGCCACGACTGAAGTTCTCGAGGTGATTTCCCGATCTCCTGACGCATTGGAACCCGTGCTGGAAGCGTTGCTAGCGGTTTCGTCCCGTATCTGCCGTCTTCAGGATGCCTTCGTCGCCTTGAAGAAACCAGAGGACGGGAAGTATCATTTCTTTGCGGGGCACAACCTGTCAGACGGATTTACCGAGTTTCTGAAGGCGCACCCGTTTGAACCGGGGAACTCATCGGCGACCGCGCGTGCACTTCTTCGTGGACAGGCCGACTATGTCGAGGATACGCAGGCAGACCCTCTTTATGATCCGGTTCTGAAGTCGAACCTCGAAGGGTATCGATCCGTTCTTTCCGTGCCTCTGATACGTGACGGCGCCACAATTGGTGTCATCAGCATGGGCAGCCGAACGGCTGCTGCTTTTGACGAAAAGCAAATCAAGCAAATGGAGACATTCGCGTCGCAGGCGATTATCGCGATCCAGAATTCTCAATTGTTCAATGACACGCAAACTGCGCTCGCGCGTCAAACGGCGAGTGCTGATGTACTGCGGGTGATCAGCCAATCGCCTACGGATACAACGCCTGTTTTTGAGATGATCGTAGAGTCCGCGACCCGGCTTGTTTCGTGTGATATGGCGATTGCAACCTTGGCCGATGAGTCATCCTGGTGGCAAGTGGCCGTGGCTTCACCGCACGGGTTGATACGTGACTTCGGACAGTCCCGTCACCCGCTTGATCCACAAGACAATTTCCAGTCATCGGTATTAATGTCGGGAAGAACACGGCATGTTTCCGATTTTTCATCACATGAACTGCCGAGATTGGCGAAAAAACTGCATAAGGAAAACGGAACAGAGGCTTACCTCGGTGTTCCGTTGATGCGTGCCGGCACCTGCCTGGGTGGCCTTGTGTTCATCAGGAAAACGAAAAAGCCATTCTCGGATGACGATATCGCCATGGCAGAATCTTTTGCCGACCAGGCTGTCATAGCAATTGAGAATGTGCGCCTATTCCGAGAAGCTGAAGAAGCGCGCAAGGCCGCGGAAGAGGCCAACGAAGCCAAAAGCGCTTTCCTTGCCACCATGTCCCACGAAATCAGAACCCCGATGAACGCCGTGATCGGGATGAGCGGACTATTAATGGATACCGAGTTGGATGCGGAGCAGAGCGATTATGCCAATACGATCCGCGACAGTGGCGATGCGCTACTGGGTATCATCAACGAAATCCTCGATTTCTCAAAAATCGAGGCCGGGCAAATGGATATCGAGAACCATCCGTTCGACTTGCGTGAATGCATAGAAAGCGCGCTGGATTTGATCAGCGGCAAAGCTGCCGAAAAACAGCTCGATTTGGCCTATGAGTTCGACGACGCCCTGCCCCCGGCGATCAGCGCCGACTTGACCCGATTGCGGCAAATTCTGCTGAACCTTCTTTCTAACGCCGTGAAGTTCACAGAAAACGGCGAAGTGGTTCTGTCCGTTGAGCGATCAGCCAAGGAGCAGGGCGCGTTGGAACTCACGTTCAAAGTTCGCGACACTGGAATAGGCCTGTCTGATAAGGGCATGCGCCGTCTGTTTCAATCTTTCAGCCAGGCAGACAGTTCAACGACCCGCAAATATGGTGGCACTGGTCTGGGTCTTGCGATCTCCAAGCGTCTTGCAGAGCTTATGGGCGGGACAATGTGGGCGGAAAGCGAAGGCGAAGGGCGTGGTTCTACCTTTGTGTTCAAGATCCGGGCCAAAGCAGCGAAACCAGTGAAGTCATCATCTCGCAATCTGGTTGGCGTTCAGCCCGAGCTTGAGGGCAAGCGTATTCTTATGGTGGACGACAACGCCACCAATCGCAAAATCCTGGCTCTCCAAACCGAGAAATGGGGCACCCAAACCACGACGTGTGAAACTCCGTCCGAAGCGCTGGGCCTGCTGGGAAAGGCCGACCGGTTCGATCTGGCCATCCTCGACATGCATATGCCGGAAATGGATGGAGAGGAACTTGCAGGAAAGATCCGCACAAAGCAGCCGGCACTGCCGATGATCCTCTTCAGTTCACTCGGCCAGCGCGACATGGATCTTGAGGATGGGTTGTTTGCCGCCAACCTTGCCAAACCATTACGTCAATCGCAGCTATTCGATACATTGGTCACATTGTTTGCGACCCAAAAGGTGCAAATAAAAGCGGCCAAGCCCCCGGACAAACCCCAAACAGACCCTGAAATGGCAAAGCGCCACCCCCTGCGCATATTGCTGGCGGAAGACAATTTGGTGAACCAGAAACTCGCCCTCCGCTTGTTGGAGCAGATGGGGTATCGCGCGGATTTGGCCAGCAACGGCGCTGAGGCCGTTGAAAGCGTAAACCGACAAACATACGACGTCGTGTTAATGGATGTGCAGATGCCCGAAATGGACGGGTTGGAGGCGTCCCGCCGGATCAACAAGGCGTTCCCCGATGGCAGCCGTCCTCGCATAATTGCCATGACTGCGAACGCGATGCAGGGCGATCGCGAGATGTGTCTGGACGCCGGTATGGATGATTACATCACCAAACCGATCCGAGTCCCCGTTTTAATTGAAGCCCTTTTGAACTCCCCCCGAACAAGAAGGTGATCCATGACAGATAGCCCAATTGATCATGAAATCTTCATGGAACTCAAAGACGCGACAGGCGAAGACTTTGCTGTCGAGCTTGTGAACACCTTTCTCGACGAAGCCCCCGGAATGATTAGCGAATTGAAAGCAGCTGCGGGTGCGGCCGATGCCGACAGATACCGCCGTGCTGCACATTCCATCAAATCCAATGCAAACACATTTGGTGCAACGGCGCTTGCCGAGACGGCGAGGAAAGTCGAGCTTGGAAAGCCGCCCGTGGCCGGCGATCTTACGGATGCGAACGCGTTGGAGGCGGCCCTTAACTCCGCAGCAGCGGCTCTTCGGAGCTTGATTGATGACTGACGCCCCCGGACATCTGCTCATTGTCGACGACAACAAGGTCAATCGTCTGCTGTTGTCCCGGAATGTCGAGCTTTTGGGTCACCAGGCTTCGGTGGCGGAAAACGGTCGGGTTGCGATGGAGATGCTGTCCAGTCAGCCTTTCGACCTGCTTCTTCTCGATATTGAAATGCCGGAAATGGACGGATTCCAGGTTCTTGAGGCGATCAAGTCGGACACCGACCTGCGCGATTTGCCGGTGATTGTGACCTCATCTGTCGAAGGGCTCGACAATGTGGTGCGCTGCATTGAATTGGGGGCCGAAGACTACTTGCCGAAACCGGTCAACAAGACGCTTCTCAGTGCACGCGTTTCAAGTGGCCTCGAAAAGAAAAGACTGCGGGACGAACAGAAACGTCTGCTTGAACGCTTTGCAACCACCGAAGTAGCCCAGGACCTGCAAGCGTCTGGCTTTGCCATCGGCGGAAAACGTGCCAACGCGTCGGTTTTGTTTTGCGATATCCGCGGCTTCACGACGTTGTCGGAAAACCTCGCGCCGGAGGAAACCATTGATCTGCTCAATACCTTCTACACTTTGATGTTTGAGGCTGTGACCAGCAATGGCGGCATTGTCAGCCTGATGCTGGGCGACGGTTTGATGGCGCTTTTCGGGGTTCCGCAACCCCTGCCCAACTCTGCGCAAAGTGCCGTGGCGGCGGGACATGAGATGCACAACATGATCGAAATGTTAAATCTCGAACGGCGCGCGGAAGGGAAAGATGCCTTGAAGATCGGCATCGGAATCGCAACTGGAGAAGTCGTCGCCGGATATGCCGGCACGGATAACCGGGCGACGTATACTTGCATCGGATCGACCGTAAACCTTGCGGCCCGTCTTGAAGCGGAAACCCAGCGAACCGGTAGCCGAATTTTGATAGATCAGGAAACACTGGGGCTGTTGGAAGGTGCCCATGTGGAAAAGACATTCGGCGCAACGAAGATAAAAGGTTTCTCTGATCCGTTCGACATTCACGCGCTATGACCATCCGTGCAAACCTGGGGCCAATGCTTTTTTTGATTGGTTTCAGAGGTGTGAAGCCAACGTTGTGGACGTCCCCAAAACATCTTTTGGATAGACGGTGGTTTGCGATGTTGGCGCTTTTCGGAATAGATCGGCGTAGAAGCCACGACAGTATCTGCGCCCTTGCCGATTTTGCCCGGCGTGTTCGGAGGCAGGGGCGTTTTCAAACAAACTTCTCGTTCCAAATCCCTACACGCTGATCGTCGCGGTTTACATATTCGGCGATAGCCTGGAAAATATCCCGATCCACCGGCCCTTCCCGATCTTCTCCGAAATCCGTCATTCGCATGGTGAACCATGCGGTCATCCCACCCGGCAGCAAAGTGGCGAAGCGAGGGAAGACCGGGTCCCTCTTCCCGGCCTGCCAAGTGCTGGGCAAATCAGGGTCCAGGATGAAACCGCGTGCTATGCCGACCGCATCCACATCCCCTGATTTGACTGCCGCGTCTGCTTCCGCGCGATGCTTGAACCCTCCGGTCATCATGAGTGGGGTCTTGCTCAACCGCCGTGCGGCGCGCGCGAAGTCGAGGAAGTAGGGACCTTTGGTTGCCCGTTCGGAACTAGATGGCGCACCGGGAAAATAGGTTCCTCCGCTGATGTCCAGCAGATCGACGCCTTTGCCGTCCAACCCGGCAACCACCCTGAGCGCGTCTTGTTCCGTCAGTCCGCCGTCAAGCTGGTCAGTGGCGTTCAGTTTGACCGCGACTGTGAAATCGGACGGCACTGAGGCGCGCACAGCGTCAACCGTTTCGATCAGCAACCGCATCCGCGCGTGGATCGGGCCACCATAGGCATCCGTTCGACGGTTGAAGAGGGGAGAGAGGAACTGGCTCAACAAAAATCCGTGCGCTGCATGGATCTGGACACCGCCAAACCCCAGATCGGCAGAGCGTCGGGCTGTGCGGGCAAAACTCTCCGGAATGGTCCTGATCTCGGAAAGCGACATTTCTTCGCTACTGAAATCAGGGAAATCGATTGCGCTTGGGCCTTTGGGGTAACCGATCGGTCGATGCGCGAGCGCCCCGGCGTGGCCAAGTTGCAGCCAAAGCTGTGCCCCGTTGACCGAGCCACGGCGGGCCAGATCCCTGAAAGCCGCCATATCGGCCGCCTCGTCGAGCACGAGATTACCCGGTTTTTCGGGGTAACGCGGATCCCCCTGCACTTCACCGATGATCGACGCCGCCAAACCACCCTCGGCCCAGCGTTCATAGAGACGCTTCTGGGCGGCGGTCGGGTTGCCCCGGCCATCCGCCAGCGAATCCGACATGGCCGATTTGACGATCCGGTTCTTCAAAACACGCCCGTTCGGCAAGGTAAGTGGGGTAAAGAGGGAGGTGTTCGAAGCGATGGGCAAGGTGTTTCTCCTTGGTTTATTGGCCTTCATCACAGATAATTTGGAAAGTTTGTGCTGATAATCCGGTATCTTGGATCAGCTTTTGATAGTTTTTGGAATAGATGTCGCAAAAAACGGAACTGGAAATCCTTCTGGCCGTGGTTGACCACGGCAGTTTTTCGGCCGCTGCCCGCGTGTTGGGGTACACCCCGTCGGCGGTGGGCAAACGGGTGCACCTGTTGGAGCATAGGTTGCGGGTGCCGCTTCTTGTCCGCTCGACCCGGCGCATGGCATTGACGGAGGCCGGTCGGCGATATGTAGAGGAAGCGAGGGATCTTCTTGCTCGCCTGACAGCCCTGGAAGAGGACATTGCCGAGGATACCGGCAACCTGCGCGGTGTGATCCGTGTGACAAGCTCGGCGGCTCTTGGCCAATTACATGTCGTCCCTCTGGTGATCGAATTTATGGAGCTTAATCCGGACGTCGAAATCGAGCTGTTGCTGACGGACAAGATCATTGATCTGGTGGGCGACGGCTTCGATCTCGCGATCCGCAGCGGCATCTTGCCGGACTCGTCCCTCGTGTCACGGAAACTGATGGACAATCAGCGGATCCCATGTGCCGCGCCCGGTTATCTTGAGCGGAGCGGAGTTCCGCTGGAACCCGAGGACCTGACTGCGCACAGATGCCTGTGCCTCGGGCCGGAAAAACATCTGTCGGATTGGGGCTTCAAACGAACGGGTGGCGGCATGTCGCGGCTCGGGTCGGGGTTTTCCTGCAATAGTCTGGAAGCGCTCCGTTCGGCGTGCTGTGCGGGACGCGGCATAGCGTGGTTGCCGGAGTTTCTGATATCCGACGACTTGCGCACAGGTCGCCTGCGTCCGGTTCTGTCGGATCACGCGGAGCCTAGCGCCGGCGGTGGGGTCTTCGTACTGCGACCGGAAATGCCCTTCCTGCCACGGCGCGTTCGCACCCTGATTGACTTCCTCGCGGATGGTTTCGCGGACAAGGAATTCGGTCACGGATAGCAGGCTGAAAATTTGGCTGGCCTTTTCAAATTGATTTCCGAACAGCAACAGCCCGGTTGCCGTCGGATTGGAGATGGTTTCCGGGATCAAGAAGAAGACCCAGAGGTCCGGTCCGAATTGCAAGGATCGGCGCAAGCTGGTCGAAATCAAACCGGCAATACTTGGATCGCAATTTCGCGCCGGGGTGAGACGTCTTTGACCAAGGGGCCTCACCCTGCAAAACGCTGCGATCAGAGGGTGTTAGTCCCTAACAAGGCCGATGCTCGGTTGGTGCATTGGTTTCCCATCTGTCAATCCGCTCACCTTTTCGATGATGGCATCGGCGTCAATGCCGTGGTGACGATAGAGGTCGCCGATCGTGCCGGTCTGACCGAAGTGCTCGACACCCATTGGAATCGTCGGATGTCCATGCACGGACCCCAGCCAGGACAGGGTCGCAGGATGCCCGTCGATCACCGTGATCAGTTTGCAGTGACGCGGAAGGTCAGACATCAGGGCTTCGATGTGGGACAGCGCCGCCTTGTTTCCGCGTGACCGTGCCCGTTGGGCGGCGGTCCATCCGGCATTCAACCGATCGGCGGACGTGACGGCCAGAACACCGATGTCCCGGCGGCCTTCACCAATTGCTCCTGCGGCTTTGATCGCCTCTGGCGCAATTGCCCCCTGATAGGCGATTACGACCTCGCAATTGGGTCCAGGTTTGCGTAGCCAATACGCTCCATCGATCGCACCCTGACGGAATTCGTCGTCCACGCGTTTGCCGGGCTGTTCGATCGGGTTGGTCGTCAGGCGCAGGTAGATCGACCCTCCGGTTTCATCACGCAGCCAGGTACGCTCGTCCGGTTGTCCCTCGCCGTCGCGCTGGATGTAGTCGAAGGCCCATTCCATGATCACCGCCAACTCGTCGGCAAAGGCGGGTTCAAATGCGGCCAGCCCATCCTGGCTCATCCCGATCAGGGGGGTGCCGACGGACTGGTGCGCCCCACCTTCCGGAGCCAGCGTAACCCCCGACGGCGTGCCCACCAGTATGAAGCGCGCGTCCTGGTAGCAGGCATAGTTCAATGCATCGAGTCCGCGGCTGACAAAGGGGTCATAAACCGTTCCAATCGGGATCAACCGCTGTCCAAACAGGGAATGCGAAAGACCCGCCGCGCCCAGCAAAAGCATCAGGTTCATTTCAGCGATCCCGAGCTCGATATGCTGCCCTTCCGGTGTGAACTCCCATTTGGCCGTCGAGGGGATACGATGTTCGACAAAGGCGTCGGTCTGTTCGGAACGCGCGAAAAGCTTGCGACGGTTCACCCATGGCCCAAGATTGGTGGTGCCGGTTACGTCAGGCGACGTTGTCACAATGCGTTCGGCCAGTTGGCTGTCGCCCTTGGACAAGGCGTCCAGAATCTTGCCGAAAGCCATCTGGGTTGAAATCTCGCGGCTGGTGTCGATCCCTATCGGTGGCACATCCAGCTTGTCATCAAGATAGCGCCGAGGACCTTTGGCAAAGAATGGCGCTTGGGACAAGAAGTCTTTCAGGGCTTCAGGATCCTCAACTGCAGCGAGCGGATTCCATTCCTCACCCTCAAGCACGCCCATATGGGCCTGCCACGCGGCAAACTGACTGTTGTTCATCAACCCGCCGTGGTTGTCCTTGTGACCGGCAATGGGCGTGCCCCAGCCCTTTACCGTATAAGCTAGAAAGCAAGTCGGGCGATCATGGTCGATCGCGGCAAATGTCCGGGACATGGTCTCGACGCAGTTGCCACCGAGGTTTTCCATCAAGGCCGCCAGTTCCGCGTCCGTGCGCCGTTCGATAAGCGCCGTGACGTCTCCCTGATCGCCCAGATCGTCCATCAGGCGCTGGCGCCACACCGCACCTCCCATGAACGTCAGGGCCGAATAGTCCTGATTGGGGCAGGCGTCGATCCAGTTCCGCAACCGGTCCCCTCCGGGCTCTTCGAATGCAGCGCGTTGCAGGACGCCGTATTTCACGCGTACGACATCCCAGCCAAAAGCATCAAAGATCTTCTCGATCCGCTCGAACAGCCCTTCGCGTACGATCCCATCCAGTGACTGGCGGTTGTAGTCGATGATCCACCAAGTGTTGCGCAGGTCGTTCTTCCACCCTTCCTGCAACGCCTCGTAGATATTGCCTTCGTCCAGCTCGGCATCGCCGACCAGTGCAACCATGCGACCCAACGGGGCGTCGGCGCCCCAACTTTTGGCCTTGATGTAATCCTGAATGATCGAGGCAAACGAGGTGATTGCGACACCCAGGCCCACTGACCCGGTCGAGAAGTCTACGTCATCGATATCCTTGGTTCGACTGGGGTAGCTCTGAACACCGCCAAATCCGCGGAAGTTTTCCATTTTCTCGCGGGTCTGGTTGCCCATGAGGTACTGCATCGCGTGAAAGACCGGCGACGCATGGGGTTTGACGGCGACCCTGTCCTCCGGTCGCAGGGCCGAGAAATAGAGCGCCGTCATGATCGACACCATCGAGGCGGACGACGCCTGATGACCACCGATCTTGATCCCATCCACCTTTGGTCGGACATGGTTGGCATGGTGGATCATCCAATGCGACAACCACAGCAGGCGTTGTTCAACGATTTTCAACTGAGTGGGATCAATGTGCATGGCGGTCTCCGGGTTCAGGCGGCGCTGCGGGCAGGGTAGGGCAAAGCCTGCTCCAGGTCTGCAAGGATGTCTTCGACGTCTTCAAGCCCGACTGACAGGCGGATCAGGCCATCGCTGATTCCATGCTCGGCCCGCTCTTCCGGGGTGTATGTCGAATGGGTCATCGAGGCCGGGTGCTGGATCAGGGTTTCCGCATCACCCAGCGAGACTGCGCGCTGGATCATGGTCAGTCGGTTCATGAATTCGATCCCGCCGGACAGGCCGGATTTGATTTCAAACGCAATCATGGCTCCGGGCTGCGACATCTGGCGCTGCGCAACATCATGTTGGGCAAAACTCTTGAGACCAGGGAAAGATACGTCACCGACAGCGGGGTGGGCCTCGAGATATTCAGCGACAACTTCAGCCGATGCGCAGTGGCGGTCCATCCGCAAGTTCAGGGTCTTCAGCCCTCGCAGGATCAGCATCGCGTTGAAGGGCGCCATCACCGCGCCGGTCATGTCCTTCATCCCGACCAGGCGGATCTCGGCAATCTGTTCCGCCGAGCCTACAACCAGGCCAGCAACCACGTCTCCGTGCCCGCCAAGGTATTTGGTGGCGGAATGCAGAACGATGTCGGCACCGTGTTCAATCGGTCGGGTCAGATATGGGCTGGCATAAGTATTGTCGACCACGACCTTTGCACCGACCGTGTGCGCGATCTTTGAATGGGCGGCAATATCCACAAGCCGCATATTCGGGTTTGCCGGCGTTTCGAAATAGACCACACGCGTTTTGTCCGACACAGCGGCACGCAGGTTTTCAGGGTCCGTCATATCGACATGCGTGATCGTGACGCCCCATTTCGCCAACCCGTGGCGCATGAACGCAAAGGTGCAGCCATAGAGTGTCTTGTCGACGATAACTTCGTCGCCTGGCGAGAGCAGGGTCCAAAGCACTGCGGTAATCGCGCCCATACCGCTGGAAAGGGCCAGTCCGGCCTCTGCCCCTTCGAGCACCGCAATCCTGCGTTCCAGAAGATCGCATGTGGGGTTCGAAATACGGCTGTAGATATGGCCTTCGCGTTCACCTGCGAACATTTCGCCGCCGGCCTCGGCCGTTTCGAAGGAAAAGGTCGAGGTCAAATGCAGCGGCGGGGTCAGCGCGCCGTCATTTTCCAACGGGTTGTAAGCATGGTGGATGGCGCGGGTAGCAAAGCCGGTTGAGCGGGTCATGACAAACTCCTGATTCCAGTTGAAGCCAGTTTGCGCCTTTACTTCGGGTGAAGGGTTGCGAATTATACCAACATAGAGGTCAAAATTGGCAGGATATGCCAATCGCGGGGAAGAAAATGGACGCCAAGGACAGACAGATCATCCGTGCCCTCCAACGGGATGGGCGCATGACCAATCAGGATCTTGCGGATGCGGTCAGCCTCTCTCCGTCGCCCTGCCTGCGCCGGGTCAAGAACCTTGAGGCCAGTGGGATCATCAAGGGATACAGCGCAGATGTGGACGCCGCCGCATATGGGATGGCCATTACCGTCTTTGTGCGTATCCGGCTGGAGCGGCACAACGAAACGGATGTCCAGAATTTTGAAGGTCGGATTCGGATGATCGAGGAAGTTCTCGAATGCCATGTGCTGACCGGCGCCATGGACTATCAGTTGCGCGTTCTTGTTTCGGATCTCGAGGCTTACGAAGACTTTATCCGCAATCGCATACACCCGATTGGCGGTATCGCCTCCATCGATACCAGCTTTGTCTATGGAACTGTAAAGAAGACAGCCGTTTTCCCATCCACCTGATCGGCAACGCTCTGTCCGTTTCGCGCCCACGTAGATGCGCGCGCCTCACATCGGGCTGTGGCCAAGAGCTTTGTAAGCCAAGCCTGCCTGGTCCGTTCTGCAGCACCGGAAGGCCGGAGAACCCGTTACCGAAAAGTCGTCTTGCCCGATTGTTTCCTTGTCGCCAGAGTGGCTGAAAAGCAGGAGGGTGGCGTGGCTGGTCACATATGCGATGCGATCTTTGGTGCGGGCGCAGTCGATTGTTCGACATCGCGGCATCTGGCTGACGCCGCGCGGGCCGACGCTGCTGGAAAGAAACGTGCTGACAGCCGGGGCCACTCGGCCCGCGGCGGGCAAATTTGGTGAAGGGCAAGAAGGACAGATGACCAAATCCAGCGACCTGTTTCAGCAAGCCCGACAATCGATGCCCGGGGGCATCTCGCACCGCTATCGCTGGCGCTTGCCGAACCCGATCTATATCACCCGTGCGCTGGGCGCGCATAAGTGGGACGCTGATGGCAATCGATATATCGATTTCAAGATGGGTGCGGCCAGCCAGATGATGGGCCATTGCCACCCCGAAATTGTCAAAGCCCTGCAGGCGCAAGCGGCGCAAGCGATCTTTGCGGCTGACTGCAACCCGAGCGAGGTCGACTGGTCACGCAAGATCTGCGATCTGATTCCGTCGGTAGAGCGGGTCCGCTTCACAGCGTCCGGAACCGAAGCAACGATGCTGGCCCTGCGCATCGCCCGCGCCTTCACTGGCCGTGACAAGATCCTTCGCGTGGACGGGCACTACCATGGCTGGCATGATCACGTTCTGAAGGGGGCAAAACCGGGATCGGATTTGCCACCGTCACTGGGTGTTCCCGCAGCCGTCGCAGCGCTGACCGACATCTGCCCGCCTGATGCGGACATGTTGAACAGGATGCTCGCCACCAAGGACTATGCTGCGGTGATTGTCGAAGCCTCGGGCGCCAATTACGGCGCAGTGCCGATGGCGCAGGCGGTTCTGGGAGCCGCCCAATCCGCCGCTCATCGAAATGGCGGCCTGCTGATCCTGGACGAGATCATCACTGGCTTCCGCTGGTCCCCAGCTGGGCGTCAGGCGCTGGCCGGAACCACGCCCGACCTGACGACCATGGCCAAGATCGTCACCGGCGGTATGCCGGGAGGTGCCGTCGGCGGCACGGCCGAGGTCATGGCGATGCTCGACCCGTCCGTCACGACCCGGGGACATACCCCGGCTGTGCTGCACCAGGGAACCTTCAACGGAGCGCCCATCGTGGCCGCAACCGGATCGGTGATGATGGACCTTTTGGCGGATGGTTCGGCCCAGGCCCATGCGGACAGGATCGCGGCGGATATTCGGAGTGGCGTGAACGCGCTGTTCTCCAAACACGGCATCGAAGGGCTGTGCTATGGCGAAAGCTCGACGTTCCACCTCTGGTTCGGGCCGCACGAAGGGACGATGGACGGGATACCCGCCGCGACCATTCGCGGACCCGCACCCAAGCTGGTCGCGGGGCTACAGGATGCTCTGAACCGCAACGGCGTTGACCTGATGTCCGCAATGAGCGCCGTAACATCGGCTGCGCATAGTGACGATGATGTTTCGGATACACTGAATGCGTTCGACCGGGCACTGGAAGAGATGAAACCGGTTCTCAACGAGACGCAGTAGCGTCACCGTACCGGGCAGATCACCACATTTGCTTGTGCTTGCGCGTCGATCCGATGCTGACGCCGAACTGCCGCGAAAACGCCTTGGACAAAGACTGTGCGGAGGAATAGCCACAGCGCATCGCAACCTCGTCCAGAACAAGGTTCGTGTGCGCAACCAGATCGCGGGCGCGCGACAGGCGCATCAACTGGAAATAGCGTTGGGGCGGCATCCCAAGCTCTTTGACATAGATGCGCGAGATGGACCGAACCGAAAGGTTGGCCCGCCGCGCGAGGTCCACGATTTGCATCGGAGCCTCGACATTTTCTGCCATTATGGAAATGCAGCGCCGCAGTTTTTCCGACCCTTTGGGTTGCATGGCGCTGTGTCCAAGCCCATCGAACCGCGCACCGTCATGAAGGAACATGCTGGCCGCATCATGCGCCAGCGCGTCACCGTATCGTTCCGAAATCAGGGCGATCATCAAATCCATGGCCGTCGACGCGCCGCCGCAGGTCCAGATCGGACCGTCGCGGACAAATCTGTCCGGCAGGGTCTCGACATTTGGAAACGCCTCCGAAAACTCAGTCAGTGTTTGCCAGTGCAGGGTTGCCCGACGCCCGTCCAGCAATCCCCAGGAAGCAAGAAACCACGCTCCGGTGTCCGCCCCGATGACCGTCTCCGCCTGTCTGGTCAGCGCGACGCATTTTCTGCTGGTCGGCTTCGAGGCGTTCTGCCTGAATTCGTCTCCGCCGACCACCATCAACAGATCGCAGGCGCCCGCGTCAACCAGGGTGACGTCCGGCGAAAGACGCAGACCACTGGAGCTGCGAACTGCATCGTCGTCAGGCGTCACAATAGACCAGTGGATGTCGGCGCCGGTCTGATCCCGAACAACGCGCAGCGGCTCCAACAGGCAGGCTAGCAGCATGTTGGAAAACTTGTCAAACAGCAGGACGTTGATTTTGAGTGCCAGCATTTCGTCCGATTTGGGATGTTTTTTGGCAAATTAGGACAACGCCCGCAGAAAATTCAAGACTACGCTTTCCCCAATTTGCAGTCGAACCAACCACACCGGCAAAGGGGCCTGACTACCATGCGCGACCGACCGCTTTCGAACATTCGGGTTCTTGACTTCGGCCAATATCTGGCCGGGCCGCTGGTTGGGATGATGCTGGCCGATATGGGGGCGGATGTGATCCGCATCGATCCTCCGGGCGGACCGCGCCTGAAATCACCCGCATCGGATATGCTGTCACGTGGAAAATCCAACCTGGAATTGGACCTTAAATCGACAGGCGGTCTTCAGACAGCCCTGCAACTTGTTCAGCGCGCCGATGTTGTCATCGACAATTTCCGGCCGGGTGTGATGAAACGTCTTGGTCTGGGACCGGACGCCCTGCGGCAGGCAAATCCCGCCATTGTTTCGCTATCGATACCCGGTTTTGCCTCAACCGATCCGGAACTGGCCGATATTGCAGCGTGGGAGGCGGTGATCGCTGCGCGCACAGGGCAGTTCACGGACATGGGCCTGAACCGCCGGCTGATGGGGATCAACCCATCCTTCACTCCGCTGGGGCTGGCTTCGGCCTACGGGGCAACGTTTGGTGCCATGTCGGTGCTGTTTGCACTTCGCGCGCGGGGCAGAAATGGCGGGGATCATATCGAGGTCCCGCTGGCCTCGGCCCTCCTGGAGGGGCTGGTCTACAATTGTCAGCAAATCGAGGACTATCCGGATCGCTACAAATCCCCGCGCGAGGTTGAACTGGAACGGCGCGCGGCAGAAGGCTTGCCGCTGAATCTGGAGTTTTCGGAATTGTCGGAATTCCTCGACCCGTTCTACCGGACCTACCCCTGCGCAGATGGCCGGGGTTTTTATGTTGTGGCATGCAGCATCAAGGGCCATCCTGAACGAGCGCTTCAGACGCTTGGGCTTGGCGATATGGTTGAGAGCCTGCCAGATTTTGACGCCTATCTGGATCAGAAAGACTGGCCCGCGGAATGGTCTACACGCAACTATCCGGTCGGCGTTTCGGACCGCGCCCGCGTATCCACCGCGATGAAAGAGGCCCTTCTGACCCGCCCGGCCCACGAGTGGGAGGCGCTGTTCGGGGCATCGAAAGCACCGGCAACGGCCCAGAGATCCTCACAGGAATGGCTGAATGATCCGCACGCGCTGGCTTCGGGCCTTGTGCTGGAAGTCGAACATCCCGTGCACGGCAGGATGCGCCAGATGGGCAATGTCGCGTGGCTGGCAGAAGATGCCGAGGCTCCGGTCAAGCACGCGGCCAAGCCTGCCGATCTTGCCGCGCTTCTGTCCGAAGCGCCCCGGGCCTCGGCGGTCACTGACCCCGCCGGACAGGGCTGGCTGGACGGGCTGAAGGTTCTGGACCTGACCAACGTCATCGCCGGCCCCACCATCGGCTCGACCCTTGCACGGTTCGGAGCCGAAGTCACTCTGGTACAACCGGTCGACCCGTCGGTAGACCCCTGGAATGCCGTTGTCTTTGGCATGCACGCGCATCGCGGCAAGAAGAGCATCCTTTTGAACCTGCGCAGCGACGAAGGGCATGAGGCACTGGCGCGCCTGATCGCTGAATCCGACGTCATCACCATGAACGGCACCGATGCGCAGCGCGATACGCTGGGGTTGTCGCCGGACCGGTTAAAAAGCATCAATCCGAAGCTGATCCTGGTTCAGCTGGACGCATTTGGCGGGCCGAAGATCGGGCCGAAGTCCAACCACCTTGGCTATGACGATCTGGCCCAGGCGGCCACCGGTGTCATGGTGCGTTTCGGCGGCGGCATGGAAACGCCGGAAGAGCACGCGCATTTTGGCACGATCGACGTTTTGACCGGGTACTGTGCCTGCGTGGCGCTTGGTGGGGCGCTGATGCGGCTGGACCAGACAGGAGAGGGCGGCATTGCGCGCGCCTCGCTGGCGGCTGCGGGCAACCTGATTCAGGCCCAGTTCATGTATGATTATGACGGGCGGGCGTCGTTTGACGAACCTTCGGGGCGTCAGGCGCTGGGCTGGGGGCCGTTCTATCATTGCTATAAAGCGGCGGACGGCTGGATATTCTTCGCCGCCCCAACCGAGCGAGAGAAGGCTTTGGCGAATATCCCCGAACTTGCCGACCTTGCCAATCTATCGGAGTGTGAAGTGCAGGCCGACCTGGCATCGCGCTTCCGCGAACGTCCCGTGGCCTTTTGGAAAGCAGCATTCGCCGCTTCGTCCAGCGCCGTTGTTCCATTAGGGTCGCTGCACGAAACCCGCGATGCCGCCCTGCAACCGGAAAGCGGTGGAGAGGTTGATCTGTCACAGGCGACATTCCGCGTGATCCGGCACGACCGGCATCCGATGGGCCGCTGGACCGATCTGGTGGCGCCGAATGCCGTGCGCCCGGAAAAGGGCCGTATCACCGTGCCTTCGCACATGCCAAAATATGGGGCCCACACGCGCGAAATCCTGGCGCGGATCGGGTTGGCCCAAGATGCAATTGATCACATGATCAAGACCGGTGCCGCGGCAATGCAGTGGTCCGACAAATACCTTCCCGAATAAGGGCAGTGGGTCCCGAGTGCTCGGGCTGATCTTGGGCAAGCGGAGTGGGCTGTTAGACCCATCGGTTGGACATCGGTCCGATGCGCGCTCGACGCAGCGCTTTCGGACTAGCAATCTGTCGACCATGGAAAGTGTCACACGATCCTCGCGCGAAACCGTAAGGCCCATGAGTGTCCAGTTCCACGACTGTTATCGTTGACTCGCAGACCGCCCGAGCGTGGACGATTGGCGCGAAGTTGGTGCACAATCAATATGGGATCGCGCCCTCACATCTCCGTTGAACGACACAAAGGATATTCACGCGATTTACCACTCGCTTGGGTCACTGAAAGGGAAAAGATGCACGTTTTTCGCAGTATGATCATAGATGCAAATATCGACCGGGTCTGGCAGGCCGTCCGAAACTTTGACGGGTTAGCAGCCTGGAACCCAGGAGTGGATAAGGCCACTTTGGAAAATGGAGCGCCGACCGCGACCGGGTCAATTCGCAGCCTGCAAATTCGCGACGGGACGGTGTTTCGCGAGACCCTGCTTGCGCATTCCGATATCGACCACTTCTATACCTACGACATTCTCGAAAGTCCGCTTCCCGTCGAAGGATACGTTTCGACGCATCGATTTATCCCGATATCACAAACCGATCAGACCCTGGGCATTTGGGAAAGCCGATTTAACTGTGCGCCTGATGTCGCAAACGAGATGGACAGTATCGTGGGTGACGCAATCTACATTGGTGGCATGGAAGGTTTGAACCGATATCTCAGGGAGAACCAGCATGACTGACACGCTCGCGCCCCGCGCCATTGTCGGCGTGATGACACCGGCGATGAATACCGTCGTGCAGCCGGAGCTGGAGCTTTTGCGGCCGAACGGTGTGACCAACCAGATGCAGCGCTTTCGCCTTGGTGGGGACACTGTGTCGGATGATCTGCCTGACGAAGCGGCGAAGCTGATGGATTGTAACCCTGGGGTAATTGCCGTGGGGCTGACAACGGATGCAGGGGCGGGCGGGCCGGACAAGCTGGCGGCCCGGTGCTCGGAAGTCTCTGACCAGGTAGGCGTGCGTTTGCTGGGCGCTTCGCAGGCCAACTACGCGGCGCTACGCGCACTTGGGGCGGTGCGGGTCGGAGTTGTCACCCCGTTCAGCGCAGAAGTGGATGCGGTTGTAAAAGCCAATACCGAGGCCGCCGGATTTGAGGTTGCCGCGATCAAGGGAACGGCGGCGCCGACACTCCCCGGGATTTGCGAAACATCGCTTGACGATATTCGCGCCGTCTTCTCTCAGGTGGCTGCATCGGACTGCGATGTCATCCTTCAGGTTGGCACCGCATTGCCTGTGATCTCACTGATCGCGGAACTGGAAGCGCGCTATGAAAAACCGATCGTTGCATGCAATGCGGCCGTGTATTGGCAAGCGCTTCGCGCCATCGGCATCAAGGATGCGATCCCGGGCTACGGCACATTGCTGGAGAAACACTGAATGCAGGACCACGTGCAGGTCGCCGTCATCGGTGGCGGCGCCGTAGGGGCGGCTATCCTTTACCATCTTGCCAAGGCTGGCATTGCCGATGCGCTGCTGCTCGAGAAAAATGAGCTGACGGCTGGCTCGACCTGGCATGCGGCAGGCAACATTCCCACTTACGCCAACTCGTGGCTGGGGATGCGCGCGGGCAACTACGCCTGGCGTCTTTACAAGGAACTTGCAACCCACCCGGATGCACCGATTACCTACCGCCACACCAAGGCAATCTGGCCCGCACACACGCCAGAGCGGATGCAGCTGTTTCAGCATTTGTGTGGCGTGTCGCGATCCGCGGGGTTCGAGCTTTCGATGCTGGAACCGTCGGACATTGAGAAGATGCACCCTTACTGGAAGGCGGGGAATGACGTTCTGGGCGGCATTCTGGACCCCTATGAAGGTGATATTGATCCCAGCCAGTTGACGCAGGCCTTGGCCAAACACGCGCGGGACATGGGGGCCGAGGTGCGCCGCTATACCAAAGTCACCGGCCTCAGACAGCGCAGCTGCGGAGACTGGGAGGTCGAAACATCGGCTGGCAGCCTGATTGCGGAAACCGTAATCAATGCGGCGGGGTCTAGCGGCGCGCAGATCGCCGCGCTTGCCGGAATGAAACTGCCTGTCGTGACCCTGGAACACCAATACATGGTTACGAGCACCTTGCCTGAGCTGGACGCGGACAGTGATCTTTTCCCGCTGATCCGGGACCCGGATCTAAGGTTCTACCTGCGCAGGGAACGGAACGCGTTCCTGCTGGGTTCTTACGCGCATGAAGGTCGACCTGTCTGGATGGATGGTGTTCCCGGGGATTTTGACCATCAGCTTTTTGCTGACGATGTCGACGGGATGATGGTGGTGTTCGAGGCTGCATGCAGCCATGTTCCGCTGCTGGAACAAGCCGGGGCACAACGTTTCGTGAATGGCCCCATTCCTTATGCGCCGGATGCTCTGCCGCTTGTCGGCCCGGCGAGTGGCGTACGAAATTTCTTCCACGCGACCGGTGTTCAGATCGGAATCACGCATTCAGCCGCGATTGGCAAGGCAATGGCCGAATGGTTGACCGCAGGCGAAACCGAATGGGATCTGAGCGCTTGGGATCCGCGACGCTTTGGCGACTGGGCATGCGGGGATTATGCGGCGCGCCGGGCGTCGGAGCATTACGATCTGCAATATGCGATCCCTTACCCCCACCGCATTCTGACCTCAGGGCGACCCGTCAGGCAGTCTCCGCTTTACGACCATCTGGTTTCACAGGGCGCGGTCATGGGGCAGATCGGCGGTTGGGAACGTGCCTTCTGGTTTGATCCGGCACCTGGTTCAGAGGCTCATGACCTAAGCTTTGGCGAAGAAGCATGGAATGAGCCGGTCCGCAAGGAATGCGAGGCCGTTCGGGATGCGGTCGGTATCATGGATCATGGCGGCTTTACCAAATTCACGCTCGAAGGTCCGGATGCGGCCGCGGTTTTGAACAGGGTCTTCTGTAGTTCCCTGCCGGACGTTGGACGGGTGCGCCTGTCTTACATGCTGACACCAAACGGAAAGATCTGGTCCGAGGCAACGATCGCCCGGCTGGCCGATGACCGCTTTCTGCTCTGCGGTCCGACACTTGCCGTGGACCGTGACTACGACTGGATCGCGGGACAGATAGGCGACGCCGATGCCACGCTCACCCGGCAGCACGAACGAGATGGCGCACTTCTGGTCATGGGGCCGAAATCCCGTGCGCTTCTTGAGCCTTTGACAGACGGCGACCTGACCCGGCCCTGGATGAGCGTTACCGAGACGACGATCGCCGGCGTACCAGTCACCGCCCTCAGGGTGAGTTACGTGGGCGAATTGGGTTGGGAGCTTCATGTCCCTTCCGAGCATCTGACAAAGCTTTACCAGGCCATTTGGGAGGCCGGGCAAAACCAAGGTATTCGAAATTTCGGCTCCTACGCGCTGAACGCAATGCGGGTTGAAAAGGGATATCACGGCTGGGCTGCTGACTTTGGCACCGAATACACACTCTTTGACGCGGGGCTGGCGAGCTTTGCCAACCTGAACAAGGGGCCGTTCACAGGGCGCGAAGCTGTCATGCAGCAAAAGCGCGAGGTGCCAGCCTGGCAATTCATTGGACTTGAAATTACGGACCCTGGCCCGGATCCGTTGCCGGCTGATCCCATTATCCTGGGCGACCGAGTAATCGGTTACCTCACATCCGTGTCGATGGGGTTCCGAAGCGGTCGTCTTATCGCGCTGGGTTATGTGGAAACGGGAGCTCTGGACATTGGCCAAAGCTGCCACGTTCAAGCTTTTGGCGCGCTTCGATCTGCCGTTCGTCACAACCACCACGTCTATGACCTAGAGAACAAGCGGTTGCGCGCCTGAGTTTCGCAAGCGCTGGTTCCTAGTCACGAGCATGGGCGAAAACCGTAAAACGTTCGCGGGTGGAAACCTCGCATTGGAAACGGATGGGTTGCCTTTCCAGCACCACGAAAACCGTGGTCAGGAAAATTCTTCACGGAAATCGACGCACTGTGATATAAACAAAATCGAATATTAAGGGGCTGCAAAAAGTTCCTCCATTCTGTTGGTATAGTTGATTTGGGAGGTCACTATGTTTCGGATATCCGCATGTTTTTTCTCATTGGTATTTGCGCCGACAATTGTTTTTTCTGACGCCGTGCCAAGCAAAGAAGCGGCCGAAGACTTGTTCTCGGACCGACCGTTTTCTCCATATGCCAACCGGTCATTTCCGGAACGCCCGCTTTGGGGGGACACGCACCTTCACACGGGGCTTTCCTTGGATGCGGGCGCCTTCGGGAACACCCTGCTGCCGGACGACGCATGGCGTTTCGCAAAGGGTGAGCAGGTCATTTCGTCCACCGGCCAACCTGTCAGGCTGGCCCGGCCGTTGGATTGGATGGTTCTGACGGATCACACGGACCTGATGGGATTTGCCCCGGATCTGCAAGCTGGCAAGCCCGGTGTTCTTGCCGATCCAAAAGGTCTGGAATGGTACGAGGGTTACAAGGCCGGCGGTGAAGAGGCCGGGAAAACGGCGTTCGACATTATTACCAACTTCTCGCAAATGACGTTGCCGGAAGTTCTTCTCGAGTCCTACAGCCCGGGTGCCGACGCTTTCGCCTTCACTTGGGAGAATATTGTACTGGCGGCCGAGCGACATAACGACCCTGGCGACTTTACCGCTTTCATCGGGTTCGAGTGGACCTCGGTACCGAAGGGTTTCAATTTGCATCGGAACGTCATGCTGCGCGATGGGCCGATCAGAGCGCTTCAGATGGTGCCCCCGGTGACGCAGCCGCCTTACGGCGATACGGATCCAAAGGCGCTTTACGCGTGGCTTGAAGAGTATCAGGAAAAAACCGGGGGGCGTGCAGTTGCCTTTGCCCATAACGGCAACCTGTCAAACGGGTGGATGTTCCCGACCGAAGATACATATCACGGCGGTAAGGTCGATGAGGAATACGTGGCGGCCCGTGCGAAATGGGAACCCCACTACGAAGTCACGCAGATCAAGGGTGACGGCGAAGCGCATCCGTTCCTGAGCCCGGATGACGAATTTGCAGACTACGAAAACTGGGATGTAGGCAATCTGGATATCACCGAGCTGAAGACCGATGACATGCTGGCCGGTGAATACGCCCGAGAAGCACTGAAGCGCGGTCTGTTGCTGGAAGAAAAGTTCGGCGTTAACCCCTATAAGTTCGGTATGGGCGGCGCGACGGACAGCCATACGTCTCTGGCCACTGCCGAAGAAGACAACTTCTTTGGAAAATCTGTCAGTGTTGAACCTTCGGCGACGCGGATCAAACATCCTTTCATCGCCAATGATCTGGGTGAAATTCCCGGCGACCTTCTGGTCGCTTCCGGCTACACGGCCGTTTGGGCGACCGAAAACACACGCGCTGCGATCTTTGATGCGTTCAAGCGGCGCGAGACTTATGCAACAACCGGCCCCCGGATCGGCCTGCGGTTCTTTGGCGGATGGGATTTCAATGACGCGGACGTTGAAACCCGTTTCCTTGCAGATGTCGGCTATACCAAAGGGGTCCCGATGGGTTCGGACCTGCGCCCCCGCGAAGGTGATGGTGCGCCCGCATTCCTGATCGCTGCTCTGCGCGACCCGGTTGGTGCCAATCTGGACCGCGTGCAAGTGGTAAAGGGATGGCTCGATTCCGACGGAGCTTTGCAGGAAAAGGTCTACGATGTGGCGTGGTCGGGTGATCGTGTTGCTGATGAAAACGGCAAGGTTCCCGCGGTTGGAAACACCGTGGATGTAGACACCGCAAGCTGGACCAACACAATCGGAACCGCCGAACTGGTTACGGTTTGGTCTGATCCTGATTTCGATCCGAATGCGCGGGCCTTTTACTACGTGCGCGCCATCGAAATCCCCACACCACGCTGGGTGCTGTACGACAAGCTGAGGTTCGGTGCCGAATTGCCGGAAGACGCGGTTCTGACGCATCAGGAGCGCGCGTATTCCTCTCCGATCTGGTACACGCCGGAAGAGTGATCCAATTTGGGGACGGAATTGGAAGCCGGGGCAGGTACCTCTGCCCCGGTGCTGTCATCAACTTTCTGAAACACACAGGGTGTTCGTTTCTTGCAAAACCCAACCGGGTGATGCCAGCATCGATACATAGAACCGGATCGTGTTTTTCTTGCAGGAGCCTTCATGCGATTGTTGAAAGAACCTCTGTTCCATTTCTTCTTGATTGGAGCGGCGATTTTCGTTTGGTTCCATTTGGTTGCGCCGGAAGCCGAGGCTGTTGAAGACATTGATACGATAGCAATCGACGAAAACGATGTTGCGCTGCTGTCAGCTCAGTTTGAAGCAAGGTGGAAACGCAGACCAAGCGACGCTGAGTTGCAAGCCTTGGTCGATGCATCCATTCGCGAAGAGGTGCTGGTCAGAGAAGCGAGAAAGCTTGGCCTTGATCGCGGCGATACCGTCATCAGGTCCCGGCTGAGCCAAAAGATGGATTTTCTGTCTGAAGCGATCGCCACATCAGTTGTTCCGGATGACGAAGAACTAGAGGCTTTTCTGCAGGAGAACTCTGAACGCTACGCAACATCTGCCAAAGTGGCCTTCACTCAATTTTTTTTGGGTGAAAAGCCGAGCGAAGCAGAAATCGAGCAGGCTCTGACCGCGCTGCGGGCCGAGCGGGAGCCTGATGGCCTTGGAGGTTCGACATTGCTGCCCGCTTCAATGCCCATGACCGCGACAAAAGTCATCGACTCGGTGTTTGGAAATGGGTTCTCCGAAGGTCTGACAACGCTGGATGTGGGTGAATGGACCGGACCGATCCGGTCGGGATATGGGGTGCATCTGGTCAAGGTTGTCGCCATCGAACCCAGCCAACTGCCGCCGTTGGCAGAAATCCACGGTGTGGTACTGCGGGATTGGCGTCGCGCTGCGAGCGAAGATCTGGCGCAGGCGCAATATGAGGCTCTTGCCCGAAACTATGAAATCGTAGCTCCCTATCTTGCAGGCCCGGCCAAATGAGAGCGGTTGTCTGTCTTGTTTTTGCTCTGCTGCTTGCCTTGTCGGCAGGTAAGGCTACTGCACATGCGCTTGATCCGGGTTATCTGGAAATTCGCCAAATCGCTTCAGACACGTGGAGCGTTCATTGGCGAAAGCCGGATGTGAACGGTCGACCGATGGCGATTGATGCGGTCCTACCGGATGGCTGCGCCCCGGCGCGGGGCCCGGACCCGGTTTCAGACGGCAGAGCCTGGGTATCTTCATGGGTTGTCGAGTGCGGGGCAGGTATAGCTGGCCAACCCATTGCGATAGAGGGGCTAGAGACTCAAAAGAACGACGTCTTGGTGCGATTGCACCCTCTGCAAGCCGAGCCGACGACCCTTCGTTTCACTCCTGATGCCGCCATCCAGAAAATACCTACTGAGCAGACGACGTGGTCAGTCTTTTCCGCATATTTCCTGTTGGGGTTTGAACACATACTGGAAGGTTGGGATCACCTGCTGTTTGTCTTCGCGCTGTTCATTCTGGTTCGTGACCCATGGAGGCTGGTTGGCGCTGTAACGGCTTTTACACTTGCGCACTCCATAACTCTGGCGCTTGCAACTTTCGGTGTCCTGAATGTTCCCGGTCCACCGGTCGAGGCTGTAATCGCGCTTTCCATCGTTTTCCTCGCCATGGAGATTGTGAAGGGCGGCGAAGGTCGGTTCCGGCTGTCAAAACAGAAACCCTGGATCGTATGTTTCGGATTTGGGCTTTTGCACGGCCTTGGCTTTGCGGGAGCATTGGCCGAGATCGGACTGCCCTCAAGCGATATTCCGGCCGCGTTGCTTGCCTTCAATGTCGGCGTCGAGGCAGGCCAGCTCAGTTTCATTGGCGCTTTGGCTCTTCTCATAGCGGCGGGGCGATTCATAGCGGTTCCGATTGGTCAAACGGCGACAACTGTTACCGCTTATGGCATCGGCTCAGTGTCGATGTATTGGCTTATCGAACGCGTAAGTGGCTTCTGAATATGTTGGCTGCGGTGTGTGGGCAGGTTATCACGCGCGTTGCATCCATCTTTGGAAGCTGGGCCTGATTTGAGCTCATCGTAGTCCTTCATTCAGTCGCAGCGAAAACTGCTTCGCCAACAATACGAAGTCAGCAGGTCCAAGGGTAGAGCAAAGCCAGTCTTTCCTGCTAGCGCAAAATGGATCAGGCAAACATCACCATTGCTTCGCGACGAGAAACCATGGGCTTTGCTGCTCTGACAGTTCTTAACTCGCAGAACAAATCCGGAAACAGGAGTTTGATTTCATCGGTTTCAGTGCGCCCAAGCTGGTCACCAAGAAACAGACTTTCCGATGGAACTCCATTTGCGAAGACCACCTCGTGTGTTTCCAGCAACAGATGGTAGTAGGTGAACGTCGAACGGGAGTAATCGAAACTGACGCCCGGAAATCCAATAAGCGCCTTGGCGGGCATCAGGACCTCTCGCTCACCAAAAAGAAGTTCCGCTTTGTAGCCAGATACCAGCAATCTGTGTTGCTGGGAAATCACCAGGGGCCGGTCGTTCCCAAGGACGCCTGTGTCTATTCTCAAAGGTTGCAATGACGGATTGCGAAGCAGCATGGAGGGCATGACCTGTCGGCCGCCGATCCAAAGAATTGGCATGTGTCCGCCTGATGCCGTTGTAACCAATTCTCCCGCTTGCAGGTGTTCAACCAGGACTTCGCCTTGTGGTGTCTGGATCAACGTGCCGCCAACAAAGCAGGGAGGATTGCTGGGATCGAGGTCCCCTTCCGTAATTTTCCAGTTGCCCGTCTGCATCGGGCCGGTGGGATTCGTGGTGTTATAGGCATAGACCTGTCCGCCAACTCTGATGAATTCGCCGGACTCACCGGTGCCGCGATAGTTGCCCTGACCGAGATACGTGTAGGCTTGGAACGTCTGCCCACCGTCGAAAGAAATGGTCGAGCCGCTGATTATCGCAGGCATCGTGGTGTTTTGAACAATCAGATCACCTTGGCCTGTCTCATTGACAGTATGCGCCAATATATCAAACACCGCCGACTTCCCCCGTTCACGCCGTTCAATGCTATATTAGGGCATTATATTCACTTATAGTGATTTTTTGAAAAGTATTGTTTGCACAATACGGGTTCGACACGTCTGTCCATCGGTTCTTTGATCGTTTTCTGTGCGGACCAAGCCGTGATCAGCCACGATGCGGCAGGGGGCGGACGAAAACGGCCACTGCGAGGGCAGGATAAGCATCGGCTTCTCGTGGCAATCCACGTTTGCGACTTTGTGTGACGGTATTTTGTGATTACGGTGCCAAGGCAGACGCACTTCTTCAGATTGGCGAGCGATGAAAGTTAACGCGCTATTGGTATCGGCACTTCTGGTCAGCAGCGGCATTGCCATTTGGGGCATTGTCGATCCACAGGGCTTGGGATCCGTTTCTTCCACAGTTGTTTCGATTCAATTCGAAAGCCGGGGCTGGTTCATTATGCTGGAAGCCAGTGCACTTTTGTTGCTGTCGATCTATCTCGCGCTGTCCAGGTTCGGTTCGATACGAATTGGTCCCGAAGGATCAGAGCCCGAGTTTTCCACTGTCGCCTGGATAGCAATGCTGTTTGCGGCGGGTATGGGCGTTGGACTGCTGTTCTTTGGCGCGTCAGAGCCTCTCACGCACTTTTCGGTTATTCGCAACTTCAGCGCCGACCCGGAAGCGGCCAGCCTGGCCATATTTGTCACCTATTTGAACTGGGGCTTTCATGCCTGGGCGATCTATGGCGTCGTCGGGCTGATTATTGCGTATTTTGCATTTCGGCGAGAGCGCTCCTTGCTATTGAGTGCACCGTTGCTGGACATTTACGGAGATAAAGCCTGGACCCGAGCGTTGGCGTGGGTTTTCGATTTCTTGTCGGTTGTTGCCATCGCCGTCGGGCTGGCAGGCTCATTGGCGATGGGGGTGTTCCAGATTCAAACGGGATTGGCAGGGGTCCTGGGAATACCAAACTCGTATTCACTGACGGCGATAATCTTTGTCGTCATGTGCATTGCATTTCTTATCCCACTTCGGCGCGATCTGGGTGAGGGGATGTCCAGGCTGTCCAATCTGGCCATGAGTATCGCAATTGCCCTGCTGGTTTATTTGCTGCTTGTTGGTCCCACGTCCTTCGCGATGAATTCCATCGTTTCCGGTTTTGGCCGGTACGTTTTCCACGTCATACCCGCCGGGTTTTCGACAACCGAGTTTTTCGACGAAACCGTTTCCACATGGTTTCAGGACTGGACGCTGAACTACATGATCTGGTGGCTTGCATGGTCCCCGTTCGTCGGGATTTTCATTGCAAGAATTTCGCGCGGCCGTACGATCCGCGAGTTTCTGACCGGCGTCATCATCGCGCCGACTTTGTTCTCGATCTTCTGGTTTGGCGTTTTCGGCGGGATTGGTATCTTTGACGTTCTGGATGGAAGCGGCCATCTTCTGGAGGTGAACGCCGAAAGCCTCGATGCGACGACATTTGCTTTGTTGCAAGAGTTTCCTCTGCAATACGTGACACAGATCGCAACCATCGCGGCCGCGTTCCTGTTTGTGGTCACCAGTGTTGTCAGCGCCGGATTCACGCTTGCAATGATTGGAACAGGCGGAGATGAAAACCCTTCCCCTGGTGTGCGTACCATCTGGGGCGTGGTGCTTGGCGGCCTGGGGCTGGCGATGATCTTTGTGAACGACGTGGCGCTCGTTCGATCCATTATCGCGCTGTCAGCCATCGCGTTTGTCTTTATTGTGCCTGTCCTTGTTATTTGCCTTCTAAAGTCGCTGATGAAGGAGGTCACGAAATGACGGGATCAATCGTCGATACGGTGCTGAATGTAACAGTTTTCGCCTATATCGGTTTTTTGATTTGGCTTGCCCTGTACCGCGTTTAGCGCGGTGCGGAGGTAAGAAAACAGTGTCGGTTAAGCGGATTGGGGTGCGTTCGACATAGGCCGAGTTTCGGTATCCGCTGAATTGTTATCTGGGTGTTTTGCGGGCATTACCGACATCCAGAGTTTTGGGCAGACCACATATGTGACCATGCGCTGGCCTGTTATTGGCCGCGACGTCTGTTCCCGTCAGGCCGCGTTGTTCTGACTGGTCTGGCGTTGCTTTTCCGGCCAGAATTCGTCGACCACGACGTAGGCTATGATCACAAAGAACGCAGCGCTGGCGACTTGCAGAACACGCGTGATGCTTTTGACGTCGGCCTCGTCGGAAAACGGTGCAATCGACCCGCCATACACAATCAATGCTGTTGTTATTGCAGACCCGGCAGCGGCAGCCAGTGGAACCTGAGATTTGCCGAGCGCCCCAAGCGTCAGACAAAAGAACAGACAGAGCAGTATAGGCGTCAGAATGACCGGGGCGATCACGTTGATTTCATAGCAGATGATCGACACCGCCGCTCCAAGCAGGTTTGCTGTCAGCATAGCCTTGGCAACGGTCTTCCCCGCTGCGGGCATCGCAGCCAGTTGCTGACTGAGAAGCGCCACAAAGAACAACACCAACAACGCCGACGCGCCGGACACGAAAAACGCCAAAGCAAACGGAACCGTGACAAGCGACATCCTGACGATCCGACGATGCGGGTCAAATTCAGGCGATGACGCTGCTTTTTTTTCAGCAGGCGTTGGGGGTTCAGCGGGGATCAGAACAAACATCAGTGTGGATACGAACCCCGCAAACAGAAGGTTCAGTGGGATCCAGAACACCAGCACCAAGGCCAAATCCTGCGATTGCAGCACAAGGTTCGGGATCATCAATGCCCCCATTAGGGCAATGACCCCGGGCAATACTCCTGCGCCTGACACCGACCATATGAACGACAGGATTATTCCGATCGCAACCAGAATCAGAAATACGACGGGATATGGTGCGAATACCGATGACAGCAGAAACGAAAGAAACATCAACCCGATCGAGAAGACAAACAGCTTTGCAAACGCCGCCAAAGGCAACGCGGCCGGTGCTTGAAGAAACAAGGCCGTGAACACGGCACCAACAACCGCAAGGGGCCAACCCAGGAACAGGCCCAACGAGAAGACCCCTGTTACCCCCAATGCAAGCCGGATGACCGAGTTTCTGTCCTCAGTACGCATAAGACAGGATCGAAACCAAACGAATGTAGGTGCGGCCAACCACGTTCAGTAGCGAGTTTTCGCTGAGATACATGATCACGTCCGCCTGCCCGTTGAGTTGAAAACGCAGGTCGTCCTCGGCGCTTCCAGCCTCATACCCGGGCAACACGATCCGAACCGGGAACCGTTCCGGCTCGCGCAGAAAACCCTTGGTGCTTGGCGGGCTTGCCAATTGGCCGGGCTCATCTCCACCGCTCAGGGAAACAGCTGCGCTGAAGCTCTCGATGACTCCCGGGACAATCTTGCCGGGATGCATGTCCAGCACCACGTCGACGGGCGAGCCTACAGACGCTCTGCCAAGGTTGTTTTCGGTAAAATACGCTTCGATCCAGACGTCGGTCGCATCCAGAAAGGTCAGCAGGTCCTGCCCGGAGCGCGCATATGTTCCGGGCGCGATCAGTAAGTTGGAGATCACACCTGTTGCCGGCGCGCGCAGCTCGGTCCATTCAAGATTAAGCTCTGCATCTGCCAGTGCCGCCAGTGCGCGCTGAATCTTGGGGTTTTCCACTCCCTCGCTGCCGAGCCTCTGCTTGGCTTTCTCCAGATCCGCTTTGGCGTTCTCGAAATTCGCCTCTGACTCTGCCAGTTGCCCTCGCGCGTCATCCGCTTTTGAAACCGCGATCAGTCCTTTCTTTTCAAGCGCAAAAACCCGCTCTGTCTGTATGCGCATCGTGTCGAGGTCACTTTGCGCCCTAGCCAGTTTGGCCTGCGCCGCACTTACCTCGGCCGAGGAAGCGCCCACTTCCTGTGTTGCAGCTTCCAGATCCGCTTCTGCCTTTGCGCGATCGATTTCATATGGTCTGGCGTCAATCCGAACCAGCACGTCCCCAGCTGAGACGACCTGACCGTTTTCGACCAGAACTTCGGTCACCGTGCCAGTGACCTGCGGCACGATCTGCGTTGCCACGGCCTTGACTCTGGCATTTCCCGTAAACGGAGTTTTCCGGTCGGCAACCAGATACCACACAAGAAAAACAAGAATGACGGCAAGTGTCGTCCATATTGTTTTTCTCATTTTGCTGCTCCTTCAGCAGCGTCTTCCGTTTCGGGTGAGGCGTCGATCCAGACCTTGAACAGCTCGTAGAAGACAGCGAACAGAACCGGTCCCATGAAAATGCCGATCAAGCCGTAGGCCATCATGCCGCCGAGAACCCCAATCAGGATCACCAGCATTGGTGTCTCAAGACCTTTTGAGATGAATACCGGACGCAGGAAGCTGTCCATGATGGCGACAGGGATGGCCAATATGGTGAACACCAAAGCCGCACCACCGGACATCGAGCTCCATGCGTAAATAACTACGGGCAATAGCACCAGACCGGGCCCGATCTGAATGATGGACAGGATCAGGCAGATAAACGCCAGCGTCGCCGCGGAACCAATGCCAAACAGAACCAACAGCAACCACACGACAACAGCTTGAATTGCCGCCACTCCGATGACGCCCTTTGTGACATTTCGGATTGTTGCGCCCGCCAAAGTCACGAACTCACCCCCGCGTGGCGCAAACACACGGTTGGCAAATCGTTGCAGACCCTGAACCAGGTTCGGGCCGGGGCTGAACAGGGCTCCCATGATCAAAACCGAAAGGGCCAGACCCAATAGCCCGATCCCGATACCCAGAACCTTACCAAAGAGGGATTTGGTCACTTCCAGGATTTGTGTGCCATATTTCGCCAGCGCGCCGTCCAAGTTCCTTTCGAACATCCCCCAGACTTCGGCGATCTTGTTCCCGACCAGGGGCAGCTCCTTGAGACCTTCAGGCGCCGGCGGGACTTTCAATTCACCGCTGTCCGCCTGTTCCGCAAACTCGCCTCCAAGCTCTGCTGCGCCCGATACTGCAGTTGCGACGGGCCCCAATGTCAGAACCAGGCCCAGCAAAACCAGAATGGTTGCAGCCAGCGACTTGCGTCCGCCCAACTTGGACTGAAGCCAATCAAAAACCGGATAAAGCGCGACGCAGAGTATCGTCGCCCAGATCACCACGCTTGCCAGCGGCGCGATCATGACCAATGCGCTGTAAAGGAATAACCCAAGAAAAAGCAAGCGAATTGCCAGATCCACAATTCTTGCGTCTTGTGTCTTTTCCATACCGTCCCTCCATTATTCGTTTTCCAAACCTTACACTCAAAAAACGTGATATGTACATTTTTTCAAATATCGCCGCTTGGTATGGGTTTGATGAAGCGTCGAAAAACCGAACTGCGGCTTTAGCACTGCAGTTGTTTTTTGAGCGCAGCGCCAGGGCTACGGTCGTTTTACTCGTCTGCTTTTTTGTCATCCTGAGACAGGATCGTGTCCGCAATCGTGGTTGCTGCAGTCACAAAGACACCCAGTCCGACAATGATGTAAACCATGGTAAAAATCTTACCTAACGCGGTCTCGGGCGAGAAGTCACCGAATCCGACGGTCGAAATCGTCACTACGGAAAAGTAGATGGAATCCAGCCAACTCCAGCCTTCTACATAGTGATAAAAAACAGACGCCCAAAGGATCATGCCTATAGTGAAGGCCAAAAGACTCTTCACCCTGCCGTCCTTCAAGGCGACGCCTATCCCGCGTGTTATTCTGGTTAGTGAGTTCATTACGCCCCCGCCCGCAAAATAAATTCATACATAACAGTATTGGAATGAAATACAAAATTTTGATGAGACCGATCCTGCGACGGCTCAAAACTTGCGTTCAGGTTCTTCGCGAACACGCCGCGCAGGAAACCTTCGCATTGGGATCGGATCGGTGTTCGTCGGGTTTTGGCCGAACTGTCCGGTGGCGGAGCCAGCGCTGCTGTTGCTCGCTCCAGAAGTTTCTGCCGCGCGTCTCTATGGCCGACACGCAGTCAGGTCGCTTGCTTCAAACTCCAAGTCGGACGCAAACCGGGAAGCGTTCGTCTTGTAACCGCTCCGATTGAGGGTTGGCACAAAAGAAGCTCGAGACAGGGAAGATTCCCAACCGAAGGAATCCCACAGTGCGATCCGAAGCCTAAGGTGGGTAGCCGTCCACGGCTAAGGTTAGCTGAATCATCCGACGCGTCGAACTTCAATTACTAGCGTCCATTGTCGCGGATTCAGTCGACTAAACCCCGAAACATCATCTGGTTTCAATGTTGTATGGCGGAGACGAAGTCAGTATAACTAATCCTGTAGTCCTATGTTAAGTATATAATAAATTGAGCTAAATTTAATAGTTACCACGATAGATACCACACAACGATCGATTTCAAGCGAGGCACAGCGCAAGGTGTCCTATGACAGAATGTTGGTACAACAAATTAGCAGACACTCACACAGATTGCAGCAAACGACTGCTTTGAGCCCAAATTGACCGATCCTGCAAGTTGCCCCCGCGTCCGCTCGCATCGTAAGCTTTGCACCGAAGCAAATGGTCCCGTTATGCTGATCTGAGCAGTATTCGGAGGTAAGATGCCCAAGAACAGCAAACTCAATACTGACTTCCTAGTCCGCAATGAAACTGATCTGAGGTCGCAGTTCTCTGAAACGCATGAAATCGCTATCAAAAAATGCTTAAAACACATCGATAAGCATGCCCGGGAATTTATTGAAAGATCTCCATTTGTTTGTATCGGGACCCAATCACCGGATGGGTCTGCGGACGTAAGTCCTAGAGGTGATCCGCGCGGGTTCGTAAAGATATTGGATGATACAACCCTCTTGATCCCCGACAGACCGGGCAACAACCGGTTGGATACACTGTCAAATATTCTGACCAATTCCAAAGTCGGCCTGCTATTTTTAGTGCCCGGGTTCGATGACACTATGAGGGTAAATGGTCACGCGGACCTCACGCGTGATCCTGACCTGCTTTCCATGATGGCCGTAAATGAACGTGTTCCCAAAATTGCCATCGCGGTGCATGTCGATGAAGTCTTCATTCATTGTGCGAAAGCCCTTCGCCGTTCAAACCTTTGGGATGCCGGTCGGCATCAGAACCGTGACGACGTTCCGTCTCTGATGAAGATCATACTGGATCAAACATCTGGCGCGCCTTCCGATCCCGAGGAGCAACTTAGGTTGGACGAAAATCTGGAGCGAGAGTACCGCCAGACAATGTACTGACCGATGTTGGTGGGGTGTCTGCTGCCAAAAGCGGTTATTTGTTGGACAAAACGGAAGGTTCGCATAATCCACAATGCGGTCACTCGCTTTCGGTCTCACAAACAAAGCCAGATGTTATCTTGACGTGACTTGTATCGAGCAGAGCCCAATAGCCGCTTTCGACTAAGATACCGTTTGGAAGCATCACGAAAATTATCACACTAGCGCCTCGCTCGCCGAAGGTCTCTGACCTGTGGCATGCAGATAAGCCGTTTTGTCGGTTATCGCAGTTGAGCAACCAAGTGCGTTCGATGTTGTGGTCATTCCAGGTAAAGACACCCTGATCATCCGTAATGCTATAAGTGTGATTAGTATTTTCGGGGTGAGTGCAGGACATCTCCAAAGATACTGCCGCCGTACTAGCGAGCATTAGCGTGGTTGCTGGCAGTATGATCAGTCGCAAGATTGACATGCGTTCATAGTGCATCGCTGTCCTTTCGCCTTGCAAGCTCCCCAGAACCGAAGGGCCGTTGGTTGAATTGGCATTGGCCCGTGCTTTGATTGTCTGCTTAGTCCGCATAGCGGTCGCTCACGCCTAGTGCAGCTAAAGACTGCTTTGAGCCCAAAGCGGACGTGTTTTCGTGCCTCTACAAAGGTTATTTCGGAACAAAGGGACAAACTGTCTAAATTACAAAACGGTGTTGATCGAAATTGAAGCCTGAACTCGACTATAGACTTCCTCGATACTCAGGGTTCGCACAGGCACAAACAAAGCCGCCCACAAAGTGAACGGCCTTGAAGTACCGACACAGATCAGTTGGTCAGAGAAGCATTGCACTCACGCGCCGCTTCAATCGCCTTCTTGGTGCCAGCAAGGCTTATTTCGAAGGCAAAATTAGACTCTGGCATTACAATCATGGTTTCGCGTTCCATCACGTCTGTTACGAAGTCAGGATTGTTGGCAAGAAGGTAGCCGCCCTTATACCCGTCCGCCAAATTGGGTGGCGCCGCTGTCGTATCGCCATAGTATAATTTGTTGTCCATGAGCAGCTCGACTTTATCATCCTTAAAATCGATGTCCGCCTTTGTAAAAACACCCATGTAGCCGAAATCTTTGTCTGGAGTCAGACCCATTTGAACAACGTTGGTATTCTCATCTACCCGTTCGATCAGGCAAGTATTTCGGCTCTTATCTACAAATATATTCCAGCCGGATTCCTCGCCATAGTTTACGAACTCTGCGTTGTCTTTTGGCAGAATGTCTTTGTCCTTGGCATGTCCTACGGTTGCTCCACATGCAAGAACAGCAGCGGCAACAAGCGTCATAGTTGTCGTTTTCATAGAAATACTCCCATGATAATATTGCAGAATGAAGATATGAGGATAAACCGTTTACGCGAGTCTTCAAACCAATATGAATAGCTGCGTCCTTTCGAGTACCTTGAAAAGCAGGTGGTAAAGCGACCAGCTTATGCAACACGACCGAAACAGATCTAGAGGGTCCGGTCGGCCAATCTGAAAGACGGAAACTTGTTACACCGCCACCCCCCAAAAAAACCCGCATCGTTCGGAGGGAAACCAAGTGAACAACGCGGGCAGTAGTTTTGGGGTGTTGTTTTTACGGTACTGACCGAAAGATGGATCAAAGTGCCCCGCGTCACCTTTATCTGGGATGATAGGCGACGCGGGGATTTAGTCTGGTCATGGGACTGGCCAGACTATCTCGAATGTGTGGTTAACCGTGGGTCTAAGCTGAGTTGGCATGAACACTAGATCTTTACACTATTGTTCAAATTCGAAACCCTACGATTGCAAGGCGTGACTACATTTCTGGCGCGTACCTGTATGTATATATGTTCATGCACGTTTAAATCACGCGAGAGTAAACTTCTTGGCGCGCGTAAAATTACTTGATTTGTTGTATTTTAGATTCAAGTATTCGAATTCGTGGCAAATTTGTATTACCTCTGTTGCCACTACATACACCAGACCCGTCTGGTTAGCCTCCCGGACACGCAAGTGAGTGGCGTTGCCGGGAGGCCGTTTTTTCTCAACACAATCGTCAGGTCGCTAAAAAACTAGCTTCAAAACGTGAAACAAGTCGTGGGGTACGAATGAACTG
The DNA here is from genome assembly GCA_963669395.1 of uncultured Ruegeria sp. Lineage (GTDB taxonomy): Bacteria > Pseudomonadota > Alphaproteobacteria > Rhodobacterales > Rhodobacteraceae > Ruegeria. The sequence goes on from OY770022.1 coordinate 1,281,304, forward strand.
GCATCGATATTTTCGATTCAATACTTCAACAAAATAGCGGCTAGTGCGTGACCAGATTACTGAAGCAAAATGGCTGCTTTGTCCCGCACAAAAGTCGTTCAATGAATTGGCCTAACGACCGCACTGAGCCCGAAGCAGACTACTTGAATGGCCGTTTTCAGTTACCAAAATCATCCGCGAGGTATGTACCAAATTGGCGATGTGTAGGCTCGCTCCTGTAGCGAAAGCGGGGCTTCGTTAGGGATCTGCGTTCCGAACACCTTTGCATCGTATGTCGTCCAGCGCGGCGTTGGTATGGCCAGCACTCTCACGTAGTAAAACGCGCTTTGCGTCGGGTCGAAGTTCGGGTCTTCCCAGTATCCGGCGAGAATTGCCTGGCCGATGTCATTTGTCCAAGACGCGTTTTCTACATCCACCGTATTGCCAACCGGGCCGTCACACGCCGCGTTTACAAGTTCACGCCCGCCACAGGCAACATCATAAACACGTTCCGACGTTGTGCCGTCACTGTTCAGCCAGCCTTTGATAATCTGAATGCGGTCGAGGTTCGCCCCATCGGGATCACGAAGCGCACGGACCAGAAAGCGCGGAGAGCGACCGTTACTGTCCACTGGCAAATCGGCTCCCATCGGTACGCCATTTTCATATCCGTATTCAGCAAAGTCCGCTCGTGGCAGGTCTGTTTCATCAAATTCGTACCCCGCAAAAACGCGAACACGCATGCGCGGCCCCGTGGTTGCATAGACTTCTTTCCGAGCAAAAGCATCCCAAATGGCCTCGCGGGTGTTTTCCCTAGCCCAAACGGCCGCCAAACCCGACGCCGAAGTCTGCCATGCATATTGGGCAACACTCTCGTCACCACCAATACCGCCGACGACCTCTTCAAAACGGATCGGGTCAGCAGTAGGTTCAACAGCCGCGACTTTCCCAAAGAAATTGTCCTCGCCAACCGTGGACAGCGATGTATGAGCATCAGTTGAGCCGATCACGCCGAACTTGAACGGGTTTGTCCCAGTTTCCGCCTCGTATCCAAGCCCCCGCCGCAACGCTGCCCGCGCATACTCGCGCGGAAGCATCTCCGGTGTCTTCGGTTCTGGTCCAAGTTGTCCTTTGTCCCACGTTTCGAAGTCGGCAAATTCATCGTCTGGTGACAGCATGGGATGTGCTTCGCCGTCACCTTTCATTTGCGTGATTTCGTAGATCGGTTCCCACTTGGCACGCTGTTTGAAATACTCAACATCGAACGGTTCGCCCGACAAGCGCACTTCGTCGAACATCAACCCGTTGGACAAATTGCCATTGTGCGGGATCGCAAGCAGCTTTTGGCCTGTTGTCTCTTCGGCTTGCTCCATCCATGTCCAAAGGTCTTCGGGGTCGAAGCTATCAAAGTTCGAGAACGGGATGATCTTGTCAGCGCCCTCCTTGCCACCGTTGAATATGACATTCCTGTGCAGGTTGTTCCGCTGTGGGTTTGAGGTCCACTCGAACCCGATAAGCGCAGTAAACAAACCCGGTTGATTGTGTGCCTCAGCGGCAGCGTTAATGTTGCTCCACGCTGTTTGGTAAATCTCCTGATAATCCGCCAATGGGTCTGTGCCAGTGGATTTGGCTTGGCTCCAAATCGACCATGCGCCAACGGGATCACCGGCCTCGACAGCCGCGTTCAGTTGCTGGCCAAACTCCGTGGAGAGCAGCGTGGCATCTTTGGCTGAGAGCAGCGGCGCGAGACCAAGGTTTTCGGCGTGATCGGCAATAACCAGAAAATCCAATGGTCGGCGCAACCTCGCTTCGACACCGGTGCTGGATGTAACGACTTCGCCTTTGGCAAACCTGTACGCTTCATCAGGGCCAAGTACATTGCCGATCATACCAGCATCAGCAGAGTATGATGTATGCAAATGGGTGTCGCCGAAAAAGACCTGATTAGGGAAGTTTTGTTGTGGGTATGGGGAATACTCTCTGTCGCCGGGTTGAGTGTTCGGGATGTCCTCGGCATACGCGGTAGCCGAAAACGCAACAGTCAAAATAGATGCTAAACGGAACATTTCGTAACCTCATATTTCGCAGAGAGAATACTATGCTTGTTGCAAATATCTAAGACGCAATATCTATGACCGTTTCGTCTACAAAGGGTCGTTCAGATAGCTTGGATATGCGGCACTGCGGAGAACGGCAGTTCTGTCCGCAAAGCAGATGTTGAGCAGATTTCACGAAATGTCCGCTCCGAACCCGAAGCGGCCAAAGAGCTGAGCCGCGCATTAATAGCCAGTCGGGCTGGCCAATGTTGGGCGATGCTCGGATCTAGCTCGTCTGAAAAGCGAAGAGAGCCATTGATCCAGATTGCGTGCCACCGCATCTTTGTAGGGAACCAGTGAACCGAACGCACAGGGCATAGGACAAAAATTGAAGACAACTGTCGGAGATTGGACCGAAAGCTTTCTTGGCACGAGAAACCTACCTCGGCGGGTCAGGGATAAGCTTCTACATGAAGCACGCGTGGTTTCATACAAGCAGGGCCAGCAAGTTTTTGGACCCGACAACATCCCGGACAGTCTGATGTTTTTGCATGCCGGCCGCATACGCGTTTCCCAAAGCTCTGATGCCGGGCGAGAAATCGTGCTGTATCGTGTTGAAGCTGGAGAGAGCTGTGTGCTGACCACCGCCTGCATGCTGTCCGAGGAAGCTTATAATGCTGAGGGTATTGCCGAGACCGACGTTAAGGCAATCACATTGCCAAAAACCTCTTTTGATAGACTGGCTGCTGAAGAAGACAGTTTTCGCGGCTTCGTTTTCTCGGCCTATTCTCGTCGGTTGATTGATCTTCTTCGCGTGGTCGACGATGTCGCCTTTGGCAGAATGGACGTTCGACTGGCAGAGCGCCTTTTGGCGCTGGGAGAAGGTCATTCTGAAATCCAGGCGACGCATCAGGCTTTGGCCAACGAATTGGGGACAGCGCGTGAGGTCGTTTCACGCATACTGAACGATTTTCAAAAGCGCGGACTTATCCTTCAGACGAGAGGGCGGATTACCCTCCAGAACAAACCTCAATTAGAGCGTTTGGCGGACAGCGCATGAATTTTTGCGTTGGGTGACATTGTCACTGAAGAGCAAGGCACCGGTCGGTAATCAGGTTGCAACACGAACAACCGGAGACGCCTGATGGAAACCGCGTTTACGCCGATCGCCTCATTTGGAGGTGGCCTAGCAATTGGACTTGGATCCGTGCTTTTGATGCTCGGACTTGGACGCATCATGGGTGCGACGGGCATTTTGTCCGGCTTGGCATTCCCAGAAAACCGTGAGGAATTCGCCTGGCGAACAGCTTTGGTTGTGGGAATGATCCTCGCACCGGGCCTGATCTATGCTGCAACCGGTGCGATGCCTGAACTTACGGTACCTGTCAGCCCAACTATGATCGTGATCGGCGGCGTGATCGTAGGCCTGGGCGCCAGTCTCGGGTCTGGCTGCACTTCAGGGCATGGTGTTTGCGGACTATCTCGGCTGTCTTTTCGCTCCTTGGTGGCAGTGCCGACCTTCATGGTCACAGCTGCAATCACAGTCTTCCTGATCCGTCATGTCTTTGGAGTATAATGCAATGAAGCTTGTTTTTGCTTTGTTTACTGGCCTGATCTTTGGCATTGGCATCGCTGTGTCGGGCATGATGGACCCGGCCAAAGTTCTGAATTTCTTCGATATTGCCGGGACGTGGGATCCTAGCCTCGCCTTTGTTATGGGTGGTGCGCTCCTGGTCACTTTCTTCGGCTACAGACTTGCCTGGCGGCAAACAACGCCGCTCTTTGGCGGGCGTTTTCAGATTCCAAGCGCGACGGCCGTAGACAAGCGACTGGTTGGTGGTTCGGCTCTCTTTGGCGTCGGTTGGGGAATTGCAGGCTTCTGCCCCGGCGCTGCTATTCCGGCACTTGGCACCGGGCGTTGGGAAGTCGCTCTCTTTCTGGTTGCCGTTCTTGCCGGGTTTGTACTGCGCAGGCTCCTTTTCGCGCGTCCTGTTAAGTCGGCGGCGTAATCACCCATTGCCTCAAACTCTCAGGAGTAAAGTTAGATGACGTATCACTCGAACATAAACATCAAGCCGGACGTTCAGGCCTTCTTCGATGAGGCAACGAACACCATCAGCTATATTGTAAAGGATCCAACCTCGAACTCATGTGCCATTGTCGACAGCGTAATGGACATTGATTACGCTGCCGGGCGCATCACTTACGATCACGCAGACGAACTCATCCGCCAGATCGTAAGCCAAGATCTGAATTTGGAATGGATCATTGAGACCCATGTTCACGCCGATCATTTGAGTGCGGCGCCGTATATCCAAGAAAAGCTTGGGGGAAAAATCGGCATTGGTTCAAAAATCATGATCGTGCAGGACACGTTTGGAAAGGTCTTCAACGAAGGTACCGAGTTCCAGCGTGATGGCAGCCAGTTCGATCAGCTTTTCGAAGACGGCGATGCGTACATGGTTGGCAATATGCAGGTGTTCACAATGTACACCCCCGGCCATACGCCGGCTTGCATGGTACATGTTGCAGGGGATGCGGCTTTTGTGGGCGATACTTTGTTCATGCCGGATGGGGGATCGGCGCGCGCAGATTTTCCAGGCGGCGATGCAGCAACGCTTTACGATAGCATTCAAAAAGTCCTGAGCTTGCCGGACGAAACACGACTTTTCATGTGTCATGACTACGGACCAAACGGGCGGGACATTGCCTGGGAAACAACTGTCGGCGATGAGAAAGCCCACAACATCCACGTTGGCGGTGGCAAATCAAAAGAAGAGTTCGTCAAGTTCCGCACAAAACGAGATGCTCAGCTGGCAATGCCGAAGCTGATCATCCCATCACTTCAGATAAATATGCGTGCGGGTGAGGTGCCAACGGACGTGGACGGCAACCCCATGCTCAAGATTCCGGTCAACAAACTCTGATTTTGAAAGGATGAGAGCGATGGAAATCACCCAAATTTCCGACGACTTCAGTACTTGCGGCCAATTAGAGGCCGATGACTTTGCGGAAGTCAAAACGCTTGGATTTCGGTCGTTAATCTGTGTCCGTCCTGACGGCGAAGAAAAGGGTCAGCCTACCTTTGGCGAGATCCAAGACTGCGCCAAGGCTCAAGGTCTTCAAGCTCGCTATGTGCCGGTCAAACACTCCGGCGCAACAGAAGCGAACCACATTGAATTTTCTAAGGCGTTGGCAGAGCTGCCTGAGCCTGTCCTTGGCTACTGCCGAAGCGGTCAGCGCGCTGCAGCGCTGTGGCGCGCACTACGAGGCACTGCGGCGTAGCGGGAGGTAACGATGCGGGCGAATCAATATCTGCCGGTTCTGAGTTGGGCTCGCAGCTATGGACGGGCGGAGCTCTCTAACGATCTGATGGCGGCGGTGATCGTCACCATCATGCTGATACCCCAATCCTTGGCCTACGCGCTCTTGGCTGGGTTGCCACCGGAAGCGGGGCTGTACGCATCCATCGCGCCAATTCTGCTTTACGCAATATTTGGAACCAGTCGCGCCTTAGCCGTTGGCCCGGTTGCCGTTGTCTCACTGTTAACAGCGTCAGCGGTCGGTCAGGTTGCTGAACAAGGCACGGCAGGCTACGCGGTTGCGGCACTAACCCTCGCATTTCTTTCTGGCGGTTTCCTGTTGCTTTTGGGGTTCTTGCGGCTAGGCTTCCTGGCTAATTTTTTGAGCCACCCGGTGATTGCGGGTTTTATCACAGCATCCGGGATCTTGATCGCCGCCAGCCAACTCAAGCACATTTTGGGTGTCAATGCTCACGGACATACAGTGTTCGAGATACTCGCATCGATTGCTGCGCATTTGCACGAGGTGAATTGGGTTACGCTTGTTATCGGTCTCAGTGCGACGGCCTTCCTTTTTGGGGCCCGCCGTTGGTTAAAACCCGGACTATTGAGGCTAGGCGCCCCTGCGGCGCTTGCCGATATTCTGACGAAGGCGGGACCTGTTGCCGCCGTAGTTGCTACTACGGTTGCGGTTTGGGCATTAGATCTTGTCGAAATGGGTGTGGAAATCGTTGGGGAAGTCCCGCAAAGCCTGCCGCCGCTTACTTTGCCAGGATTTGCGCCCGATTTGCTTGCAGCGCTGTTGGTTCCGGCGATTCTGATTTCAGTGATTGGCTTTGTCGAATCCGTCTCAGTCGCGCAAACTTTGGCTGCCAAGAAACGTCAACGGATCGATCCGGACCAGGAACTCATTGGACTGGGCGCAGCCAATATCGGCGCAGCGTTCACAGGAGGCTACCCGGTCACGGGGGGATTTGCGCGATCAGTCGTCAATTTCGATGCCGGCGCTGAAACTCCTGCTGCTGGCGCCTATACTGCGCTTGGCCTCGCGATCGCCGCCTTGGCGTTGACACCATTGGTGTACTTCCTGCCAAACGCTACGTTGGCCGCCACAATCATTGTGGCGGTTCTGAGCCTTGTGGATTTTTCAATATTGCGCAGAACATGGGACTTTTCCCGTGCGGACTTCATCGCAGTATCTGCAACGGTTTTGCTGACGCTCAGTCTAGGTGTTGAAGTCGGCGTCGCGTCTGGAGTGGCTATTTCAATACTTTTGCATTTGTACAAGACGTCTCGACCGCATGTTGCGGAAGTGGGCCGCGTGCCCGGGACAGAGCACTTTCGAAATGTCCTGCGCCACGATGTCGAAACCGCACCTACGGTGTTGACGTTGCGCATCGACGAGAGCCTTTACTTTGTAAACGCCGGCTTTCTGGAAGAACTGATCTTCAGTCGCCTTGCCGAGCGGACGAAGGTCAAACATGTTGTTTTGATGTTCTCTGCCGTTAACGAAGTGGACTACTCAGCGCTGGAAACTCTCGAGGCGATCAATCACCGCCTTAAGGAGCTTGGCGTCGGCCTACATCTGTCCGAAGTTAAGGGTCCTGTTATGGACAGACTCAAGCGGTCTCATATTGTCGACGGTCTGAACGGCAGGGTTTTCTTGTCCCAGCACGATGCGTGGACAACGCTCATTGCAGAAGCGAGCGAGTGACCAAGATCAGCTTGGTTTGTTAACGTGATATGAACGAGCGCTTTGTCCGCAGTGCGGTTACTCACCACAATTCGACGAACGACCGCACCGAGCCCTTCGCAGTCATAGCGTGACGTTCAGATTGAGGCTAAATTGTATTCAGTAATAGAGAAGACATGACACCGCACCTCGTAGATATCCCAATGCTAGAGACACGGCGCCTACGCCTTCGCGCACCGCTGGCGTCTGATTTCGAGCCATTTGTCGAGTTCCGGATGTCGGAACGGTCGTTGACCGTCGGGGGGCCGTTCTCTCGCTCGGAGGCCTATACTCAATTCGGTGAACTTTTTGGTCATTGGGTTTTGCGAGGATTTGGTCGTTGGATCGTGGCCGACCGCGTCTCTGATGAGCCTTTCGGGGTTGTAGGATTGTGGTTTCCCGAGGGTTGGCCTGAACCAGAAATAGCTTGGTCTGTTTTCGAAGGCGGTGAAGGTAAGGGCATCGCTTTCGAAGCCTCGCTTGCAGCTCGTGAGTTTGCGTATTCAGCTCTCGGCTGGACGACAGCAATCAGCTTGATCGTGGAAGACAATCTACGATCATTTGCTCTGGCTCGACGCTTGGGTGCTGAGTTCGAGGCACCTTTTCAACATCCTGTATTGGGTTCGATGCAAATCTGGCGTCATCCCGGGCCAGATAATTTAGCCTAGCTAACTCTCAATGGTCTTGTCCGGCTAACTTGGGTTGAGGTGGACAAGGGCCTTCGTACTCACTTTCGCAATTGGCCCATTCCTGACGTTCAGTAGCTTTTGACTATGCTGCCCTGAGCAGTCGTTGGTGCTCGTTGCAGCTATTTCTTGATAGAAGGTCTGCGAGCTTGGAGACTTTCACCAGTATTTGAGTAAAAGGATTGGCCATGTTTCGTCTTTTTCTATTTGCGTTTGTGATGGTTCTCGCCGTCAACGCGGGCACGGCGCAGACACCACCTTCGGTTGGTGAAGTCGAGAATTACGACGGTCTCTTCGCAGCCGCTCACACCGGCAACCAAGAAATGATCCGGCAGCTCGTTGCGGCGGGGGCAAATGTCAACGCGAGGGACTCGCGAGGCCGCACACCAGCCCATGTGGCAGCCTTTGCTTCAGAGGACGAAGCATTGCGTGCACTCGCTGAGGCCGGTGCCGACATGAATGCGCTTGAGGGTCAGGCCTACGACGTGGTCACTATTGCGGCCGTTGCAAACGATCCAGAATTGATGACGCTCGCCATCGAGTTAGGCAACGATCCCGGCCTAACAACCAGCCCTTATGACGGAACGGCTCTCATAGCGGCCGCACATCTCGGTCATGTAGAGATTGTCCGACGGCTAATCGCCGCTGGCGCGCCTCTGGACCATGTGAACAATCTGCACTGGACTGCAGTTATGGAAGCCGTTGTGCTTGGTGACGGCGGCCCGGATCATCTTAAAGTTCTGGATGCATTATTAGCGGCGGGTGCTGACAGAACGCTTGCCGATCGAGACGGAACGACCCCACTCGAACAGGCCGAACAGCGCGGATTTGCTGAGATGGCGGAGCGGCTAAGAAATGAGGAATGAGACCAGTCCAGCAGTCTGAAGTAGCGAGTTTCACGTGAATGGCGCCTATAGCAGCTTGGATGGGACCGACCTCATTTCATAGTCCCTTAATGGTGGTGTGGTGACGAAGACGCATGCATCTGAAGGATATTGGCAAAATGGACCAGATTAGAAAACGTGAGAAAGGCCGGCATAGCGCACCCGTTTTCGCGAGGCGTGGTTTTCTTGCAGCGTCAAGCTTTGGCGCACTTACAGTCGGATTGAGTAGCTCAGTCGTGGGGCAAACTTCTACGAGTGCGGGCGAAGGAATACCTCAACCAAGCGATCCCAATGATGCCACATTTATGGAGCGTGCTTTCGAGATGCGTCAGTACGCAATTGACCATGGAGATCAGTGGTATGGTGCTGTTGTGGTACGGGACAACGTTATTATTGGCCAATCTTGGAGCAGGGTCATCTTGGATCAAGACCCCTCCGGCCACGCTGAAATAGCGGCTATCAGGGACGCGGCGCGCCGTCTCAATGATCGAGATTTGACCAGATCGGTCATGTACTCATCTTCCAAGCCCTGTTCCATGTGTGAAGCAGCGGCTTTTTGGGCTGGGGTTCGTCACATGTTCTTTGGCCGGGAAATCAGGAGCGCGGGATCACCGAAGCTTTGCGGTTAGATAGGTTCTCAGTCACCAGCAAAGTTTACTGTTGCGTTCGCATCCGGCGATGGGAATTGGCCCAGTGAGGGCAATTGTGAAAGCCGCAACGAATGGCTGTGTGAGCCCGTTGTTGCTTTCGATTTTCATCAAGATGCAGTCGCACGAAGGTGTGACCGTCAACCCAGGCCGCCAAGTGAGTGAAATTAGGAAGATAGACTAGCTATGCAAAAGGAGCCTTGTCCGTTGATAGCCCATGGCAGAATGGTTCAAAGCCGCAGGATTGGCCTGACTACGGCAAATTCACGCGATGCCTAGCTCGAATTAATCGTGGGCTTCGTGTGGGTTGGCATCCCAAGAAGTGACCATCTTGAAACCAAGCCTTTCGTACAGCCGCCTGGCAGTAACCTGACGTTCGCCCGTCATCAGCCTGACGGTGTGATACCCTTGCTCTCTAGCCAACCCGATCACACGTTTGCAAAGAGCCGATGCCACTCCTTTGCTTCGGCAATCATTTGCGACGAACATCGACTTTAGTTCGCAATGATCCCGATCCATTCGACGGACAGCGACGGTTCCAACGGGCCGACCACCCAGATAGGCAATAAGAACATCGCCGTGCGGCGGTCGGTACTCGGTTGGGATTTTTGGTGAGCGATCAAAAAACCACGAACCTCGATAATACTCTTCAATGCGTTGAAGATCATCATGGTTGAGAGACCTGACTGCTTCGTACAAACCTCGCATGAGAGTTGCGGCTTCGTCTATCTCGGCCTGCGACCGGACTTCGAGAATTTTCATAGGCCAAGCTCCAATAGTCATCCGAATGATTCGATCTTAGCATGATCACATGGCACTATTGCCGCCGCGCTCGGACGGCCGGTTTGTCCGCAAAGTAGACGTTCAAGCAAGTTGCAGCGAATACCTACCTCGAGCCCAATGCGTCAGATGCCGCACATCAAGTGAATGGCCGCCTTCAGGCTGCCATCACGCAAACTGGACAAGGTTAACCGTTAGTACCAAGTGAACATTAAGGGTTGCTCGGCTACATTAGGGCTGATCGCTATTGAGGATAGAAATGTAGACTTTCCAATTCCCGTCCGTTTGACGCTTCAGAACATTGACAAACTTTCCCTTCTCTGGAGGGTCGGAATCCAAAATCGCAAAAGACCCCACCTGATACGCCACATCGCCATCGACACCAAAGTCGAGGAATACGGCATGTTATACAGTTCATGCGAATTCACTGAAATCGGTTGATGGCGGAGACGAAGGGATTCGAACCCTCGAGACCCTTCCGGGCCTACTCCCTTAGCAGGGGAGCGCCTTCGACCACTCGGCCACGTCTCCGCCGACGGGTATATCCGTGCCTGTCACCAAGATACAAGGCGATTTTCCTGCTAAATGGCAAAATTCTGCAAACGGCTGCAAATCGGAATTCCGGGGGGCCGTACATGTGACAGTCTTCGTCGAATAACGGCTGTTTTCTTGGCAGGGAGTGCCAGACAAAACCGACGGTTCAACACGAGGCGGCCGTCACCTGACCACAGTCGTTTTTTGGGGCGGTGATATTAAACTTGCCAAAAACATAAGCATTACTGCATATTTGCCTATATTTAGTCTGCAGATTTATTCTGTTTGTTGTGAGGCATCAATCGGGCTTGGGGTGGTGTGTACCCGGCAGGAACCTTTGGGGGAAAGGGGCTTGGATTGGCTTGGTTTAAAGTGTGTTTGGCAGTTTGCCTTATTGTGATTCTGCCGTCGCAGGTCGTCGCAAATATCGGAAAAGTCGTCAGCGCCAAACAAGGCGCTCAGGTGACGCGTGCCGGAGAAACACAAGCGTTGCGGACGGGGATGGAGGTCGACTCGGGTGATGCGATCGCGACTGACGGATCAGGCGTGGTTCAGCTTGTGTTTGTCGATGACACGAAAATAGCCATCGGCCCCAATGCGCGTATGGTCATTGATGTCAAAATGCTTCGGAACAACCGCAAGGCCAAGTCCTTTGCGGTACAGGCACTGGGTGGCAGCTTCCGGTTCATTTCCGGAAAAAGCAGAAAGCGGGCTTACTCCATTTCGACGCCATCAGCGACCATGGCGGTGCGCGGAACGACTTTCGATCTCTGGATTGCCTCCGGCGACCAAAGCGCGATGCTGGTTCTGGAAGGCACTGTTCGAATGTGCAGCCTGAACGGGTCGTGCCGATCCACAGGGAGACAATGCAGCCTTTTTGCGAACAGTAAGGGTGGCGGCGTCGGAAGGCCGGTGGATCGCGAGCAGTACAGGAAGGCGCTGGAAAGCGGTTTCCCGTTCGCGCGGTCGCAGGAAGGGCTGCTTCCGCCGCTTCAGGTCGAATTCGGCGGCTGTTCCGAAAACGCCAGGCCGGTTCGCTTCTTTGCATCACCCGGTCGGTCTGAGCCCCGCCCTGCGCCGCCCGGTGAAACGAGTACCAATGAGGCGCGTGCTGTGTCAGATCCCACCCCGCCAGACAACCGCCCGGATCCGCCATCCCAACCAGACCGTGACCCAGAGCCTGAACCCGAGCCGGAGCCTGAACCTGAGCATGATCCGGAACCCGAGTACGATCCTGAACCTGAGTACGATCCTGAGCCTGAACCAGAACCCGAGCGTGATCCTGAAGTCGAATAAGGTCACCTGGGAAAACGACTCGGACCGTATTGTCGGAACAACGTGACCCCCTTGCGCCCGGAGGCAGAGGTGACAGCAAGAACAAGGGATAAAAACAGCCGAAAATGGGCATTCCGTCTATTCGGAATTGTTTTGATCCTGTTCGGTTGCCTGGTTCGTTCGATGGACCCCTATCCGGTTCAGATGTCCCGTCTGATCTACTTCGACATCCTGCAAAGACTGTCTCCACGCGAATACAATCCCGACTTGCCGGTGCGCGTGGTCGATATCGATGAAACTTCCCTGGCCAATTGGGGGCAATGGCCCTGGCCACGCACGTTATTGGCGCAAATGGTGGAAAACCTGGGTGAATATGGCGCGGCGGTCATCGCCTTCGACATGCTCTTTGTCGAGCCGGATCGGTTTTCGCCTTCCCGTCTTCTCAATGACCCGGCGCTTGAAGGGTTGGTTGAAATCGAACCAGGTGCAAAGGCACTGGATAACGATGTCTTGTTCGGGTTCGAAATGGCCCATTGGCCAGTCGTGCTGGGCGTCGCGGCGCGCCTGACTAGTGGCGACCGCGAGGTGCCACACAAAACGGGCATTGTCGAAATTGGCGACTCGCCGACGACTGGTTTGATCTCGGTTCCACACTGGGCGCCCCCCGCCGAGCCGCTGGATCGCGCCGCGGCTGGCATCGGAGGGGTCAATGTCTCGCCCTTGGGCGGAACCGGGGTGGTCCGGCGCGTTCCGGCACTGTGGCGCGGACCTGATGGAGTGATGCCGGGGCTGGGAATCGAGGCGCTGCGGATCGCACTGGATGAACCCATCATTCTGGCAGAGGGGTCTCAGGACGAACCCGGAATAATGCTGGGCATCGATGTTGGGGGCTACGCGGTGCCTACAACGGAACACGGTGAGATCTGGGTGAAATACAGGCGCGACAATCCAGACCTTTATCTGTCGGCAGACCGCGTCATGCGTTCGGCCGACGATCCGGATCTACAGAAAAAAATCGAAGGCCGCATCATTCTTGTCGGCACCTCGGCAGCTGGTCTGTTCGACATTCACCAGACGTCCCTTGGGGAATCGGTGCCCGGGGTGTCCATTCATGCGCAGATTCTGGAACAGATCCTGACAGGCGATATGTTGAACCGGTCAGATGTCATTGCGGCGCTGGAATTGATCGCCTTTGTCATTCTTGGGCTGGTGGTTACGGCAGTCATGTCGAGCTTTGGAGCCGTTGCGTCTTTTGTTGCCGGCGGCATTGCGGCAGCGGTTGTGATGGCGGTTGGCTGGCTGGTCTTCCAGAACCAGCAGATCCTTTTTGATGTGACGTTCCCGATGATTGGCGGAATGGCCAATTTCGGGTTGTTGGCGGGCTACATGTTCATTTCGACAGAACGCGAAAAACGCGCCATTCGAAAGGTGTTCTCGCACTACGTCGCGCCCGAAATTCTCGATGAGATGGAAGCAACCGGTCATCAGTTGCATCTGGGCGGTGAAATTCAGGAAATAACCGTTATGTTTTCGGATATCCGCGGGTTCACGCCGCTGTCCGAAGGGGTGACTGCCACCGACCTTGTCGCCCTTCTGAATGAGCTGTTCTCTGAAATCGGGGACCAGATCCTTCTCGAGCGTGGGACGATCGACAAATTCATCGGTGATGCCGTCATGGCATTCTGGAATGCGCCCCTGCCGGTCAAGGATCACCCGCATCGCGCCGCGTTGGCGACATTGAACATGCGCAAAGCACTGGCTGAATTCAACAGATCTGACATCATGAAAGATCGTCCTCCGCTTGCCCTGGCAACCGGATGTGCGACGGGTTGGGCTTGTGTCGGCAATATCGGGTCGCGCAGCCGGTTCAATTACACCGTCATTGGCGATGTGGTGAACGTTGCGGCCCGCATCGAACAGAGCTGTCGCAATGTCGACTATGATATTCTGGTCTCGAACTCGGTACAGGAAGCGACAGAAACGACCCTTGCCACTCTGCGGGCCGGGTTTGTCGATCTGAAAGGCAAATCCCACCCGGAACCCGTATTTGCGCTGGTAGGCGATCAGGAGCTGCTAGAAAGCGAACAATTTCAGAAACTCAGCGCAGAGCATTCGAACCTGCTGGAAGCCATTCGCAACCGGCAGCCGCATCTCAGGATCATGGAAATGTGCGATAAATGCGCGACGCTCGCGAAACCCGTTGAACCGGGATTGCTGAGTTTCTACCGCGCGCTTCCAAGGCGTGCAGCAGACTTCCGGCTTGATTTCCCTAGCGACAAGATTTTGTTCTCGCACAAAGACCGCGCCTGATTTCCCGACGCGCCCACTGTCTGCCAGGTGCTTGTACCCCGGTGACAATTTTCTGATGATATGGGAAAGAACGAAAACGAAGCAGTCAGACAGGCTCGCGGAGGGGTGATACTTCGACCCGGTCCGCAACCCTTCTCTGAAAACAATAACGGGGTAAATCGGATGCCATTCAAACTGGTTTCCTGCGACGGTGGCGGAATTCGTGGATATCTGACGTGCCGGATTCTGCAGAGTCTGCATGAGGAAACTCAGCTTCTGGACAAGGCGGACGGTTTTGCGGGCACGTCGACCGGTGGACTGATCGCAGTGGCATTGGCCGACGGCCGGACCCAGGGCAAAGATATGGCCACGCTGATCGAAAAGCTGGCCGCACACTACCGGGACGACGCCGCCACGATTTTCCGCGAAAACGAACGCAGCCTGCTGGACAAGGTGGCGGACAGGGTGCTGCAGAAATTCAAGCTGGGCGGCGGACCGGGCATTACGGCGGCGCAATACAATGCCTCGGGTCTGGCGGAAATCGGGCTGTCGCTTGTCGGCGACCGGACAATTTCGTCGCTGTCACGCGATCTGGTTCTGGCGGTCAACACGGTTTGCCTCCATCGCAGTGACAAGGTGGGCTGGGCGCCGTTCACCATCACAAACCATGACGTCGAGCGCGACGCCTGGCTGGACATGAGTGCGGTCAAACTGCTGGACGTGGCGATGGCCAGTTCAGCGGCGCCGTCCTATTTTCCGCCGCACCTGATCAGGGCAGAGGGGGTTGATTACGGCTACTTTGCCGATGGCGGCGCTTTTGCCAACAACCCGGTGATGAACGGAATTAACGTTGCCATCGCTGCGGGCCGGGCGCCCGGGCTGGACCAGATCGAGGCCCTGTCGATCGGCACCGGGCAACAGCCCACCGACATCTCGGAACAGATGATCCGGGATCCCGACGACTGGGGGCTGCTCAAGTGGTTTGGCGTCACTTCCAACGCGCCCAAGGGTGCTTTGATCGAATTGCTGCTGACAACATCGGCCGAGAACCTGTACTGGATGGCCCACCTGGTTTTGAAAGACCGTCTGGTCCGCATAAACCCGCCTCTGCCGAAAATGGTCGGGTTGGCGACGCACAAACCTTCGTCTTACACCCTGATGGACCAGGCATTCGAGGCCAGCAAACAAGGCAGGGACTGGACCAAGGCCGTCGAGATGGCGCGCCGCTGGTAAGGATTGCATCACGTTCCTGCCGTCGGGAACCGCGACTAGCGCGTGCGTATGTGACGTTTTGATTGCCTTTGGGGCCGCAGCCGTTAAGGTTAACACATAGGTATTAGTGATTAATTAACGCTCAGGGGGGAAAATATGAGCGCTCCCGGCATTGCCGAGCAGCTGGTTCATGTATTGCATCGACCGGATGGCGATCCCAAGCTGCGACCGGTTCATACAATAGGCATCAGCGCGACAGGTTTCTTCAAGCCCTCTCTGATTGCCCGGAACTTCTGCGCCGCCGACCATTTCCGTTCCGACAAGACGGATGTCATCGTTCGGTTCTCGAACGGCTCGGGATGTGCCGCCGTACATGACGGCTGGTCCGACGTGCGCGGTATGGCTGTCCGGTTTCACCTTTCGGATGGCACCGACACCGACTTGATCGCCATGACTCTGCCCGAGTTCTTTTCGTCGACGCCCGAGAACTTTCTGGATTTCGCCGAGGCGGCGAAACCCAAAATGTACTATGGCGAGTCGCCGTGGCGGAAGATCATCAACCTGCTGCAATTGATCCTGCCAAAACGGGATCCCTACCCGAACGAAACCATCAGCCCGGATGACGGTGCCATCAAGTTCGCGGACGAGAATGCCGAGGCACAATTGGGCGTTCTGCAGGCGGCTGCCATCGGCGCGCCCGTCAGCTATGTTCGCGCGGCTTATCATGCGGTTCATACATTTATTGTCACCGGCGAGGATGACGTAAAGCGCTGGGTCCGTTTTTCATGGCAACCGATCGCCGGTGTTCTCAAAACCGATCCCGCGGAAACCCCGGACGATGACTATTTGCGGCAGGAGCTGAAAGACCGGCTGGCAGTCGAACCCGCACGGTTTTCACTGATGATGGCCATTGGTGAGGTGGGCGACGATTTCGAAAATTCGGCCCGGCCATGGCCGCCGCACCGCAAACGCATCATGATGGGCACACTGACTCTGGACGCGGTGCCCGAGGATCAGATCGAGAATGCGGAAAAGCTCAGCTTCAATCCGGGCCTATTGACGCCCGGGATCGAGGTTTCAGAGGATCCGGTTCTCAAGATCCGCATTGAATCCTACGAATTTTCCAGCCAGCTGCGGGACGCGACTCCCTGCCCATTCCCCAAGAGGCCATCCGATGACACGTAAGGACAGCTGGTTCAATCGCTACGTCAACAGCCTGCCCGAGCGGGGATGGTTCAAGTTCCTGTCGCGCTACGTCGTGGTGCCGTTCTGGATCTGGAAAGAACCCAAGCCCAAGCTTCCGGGCGGGCCCAGACCTTCGCCACAGCCCAGTGAAAACGTCCAGCGCATGATGAACCTGATCATGCCGCTCAAGGATCCTTCGCCGGCCGGACGGGCGCATGCGACGCTGGCGATTGCACAGAATGTGGACGAGATCTTTGCCGGGCTGGACAATGTCGGAACCGTTCATTTCGCGCGTTTCCTGCTGATCGAAGACAAGATTTGCATGATCTCAGTCTATGACGGTGATTTCAGCAACTACATCCGCGATTTCATCACCACCATCGGCAGTGTTTTCAACGATGTTATTTCGCTGGTGGACGGTGCCGAACACCTGATCCCGACGGAACGCAACGTCGAGGAGTTCATCGACTGGGTGCAGGAACATGACCTGTTCCAGGCCGCCGATTTCCCGACTGATCTGTTCGGGCTGCAGGACGCCGCAAAAGGGCTGCCGCCGAACCAGCCGCCGCACAAACTGGCGACGTTGCCGCGTGAGTTCGTTCTGCAATTGCACGCGAACCGCAATCTTTCGTTGGGAGGAGGCTATCGCGCCTATCCCGGAGTTTCCGCCGCGCAGGTGCGCCAGAAGTTTGGACAGGGCTGGTGAACACAAAATTCAACCTCGCAGACATTCAGGGCAATATCCTGCGTGGATATCGCCGCAATCTTGTACGTCATCTGGTTCTTGAGGTCAGCGACCGCGCAGCGGCCCGGCAGTTTCTGGCAGCAGCAGTGGATGACAGCCACGGCGACGTTCCGGCGATTACCCGCGATGTTACCTGGACCGTCAGGCCGCCGTTCTGCTTCAACATCGGAATTACCTTTGAAGGGCTGCGCGCTCTGGGTACGCCGGCTGAGCATCTTAAGACCTTCCCGACGGAATTCGTTCAAGGGATGACCAAACGGGCGATCAAGATCGGGGACTTCGGCAAAAGCGCGCCCGAAAACTGGCCTGCTCCGTTTGACAAGCCCGAGCGGATACACCTGATTGCATCGGTTCATTCCGACACCGAAGACCATCTTGATCAGGTCGAGGCGCAAGTTGCCAAGGCCTTCACCATTCTCGGTGTGCGCAATGGGCGGAATCTGCCCGAAGGGAAAGTGTTCTTCGGGTATGTCGACGGCATCTCGCAGCCGCGCTTCAGGCATGTCACCGATCCAGATCAGGTGGGTGTGGATGAACCCATGGACCCGCTCGGCACGGCGCTGCTGGGATATCCCACCAAACAAGAAGGCGTGCTGTTCCGCGTTCCGTCCCCGCACGAGCTGGGATTCAACGGGTCTTTCAATGCCTTCCGGGTGCTGCAACAGGACGCCGCCGGATTCGAGGCCTATCTGGACAAGGCCGCTACGAAACTGATGAGCCATCCCAAAAGGGACCTTTTGGCGGACCCGAAGAAACTGCATCTCATCGTCAAAGACCCGGATATGCATGGCGCCCTTCGCGAAGTGGTCGCGGCGCAGATGTGCGGGCGCTGGCGCAACGGGACCCCATACGAATTGTCGCCAAACGCCCAATTTCCCAAGGAAGAAGTCTCGCTAACCAATTTCGACTATTCGCACGGCTCACGCTGCCCGGCCGGATCGCATTTGCGGCGCGGCAACCCGCGGGGCGGGCCGATCGTCCAGCGCATTGCGAACTACACGCGGCGACTGGTCCGACGCGGCATGTCTTATGGCCCGGACTTTGACCCCCAAAATCCCGATGCCGCGGAACGCGGTCTGTTGGGCAGCTTCATTGGTGCCAATATTGGCGCGCAATTCGAGGCCGTCATGTGCGACTGGATCAATCTCGGCCTACAGGACCCGAACATTACCGGCGCAAACGATCCGCTGCTGGGTGCGAATACGCCCGAAACCAGTTGGTTCGATATGACCCTGC
This sequence comes from uncultured Ruegeria sp., assembly GCA_963669395.1. Taxonomy (GTDB): domain Bacteria; phylum Pseudomonadota; class Alphaproteobacteria; order Rhodobacterales; family Rhodobacteraceae; genus Ruegeria. Next base: position 1,299,826 of record OY770022.1, read on the forward strand.
CGGATGGTGACACGATCCGCCTGCGCGGTTTTCCGCGCCTGATTTTTGCACGGGGCGGTGCCTACACGTTCCTGCCAAGCCTCGCGGCGATCAAGTACCTGTCCGAGATGAACACCTGAACCGTCTTAACCAAGATCCGCCAACGCCGCGTCTATTCGGGCCAGCATTGGCGTCTGCCCGGCCGTTTCAACAATGACGCGGGCTTTGGTCAGGTGTTCGAAGGCCAGTTGACGCTTTTTCCGGGCCTTGTACAGAAGCCCCATGATCATGTCGCAACGGGCGATGTAGTGGCCCTTGTCGTCAAACTGCGGGTTTTTGCGAATTTCGGCGATCATTTGGATCAGCTTCTTCTCGCCAAAAATCATGACCCAGACAACCGAGCGGAAGTTCTTCAAGAACACGCCAAGCGAGCTTTCGCCTTCGCCGGTGAGTATGGCCAGATACAATTCGCATAAGAACAGCCGGGCCCAGTCGGCAGACACCTGTGTTCCTTCATCCGTGCGCTTCCGGATCGCATTCTCGACCTGTTGCAGCCCGGCAGCCACCTGGCCGTTCAGCGCGTAGGCCACACCCAGCATCGTCGCCGGGCCCATCGTGAACAGGGTCCATCCCTTTTCGGCGCAGTTGTCTATGTGTTTCTGAACAATCTCGATGGCCCCGGGCTTTTGCAGCGGCACCATGGCTGCGACCCGGGCCGCCTCGGCAATGGCGAGTTCAAATTCCACCTGTGAAGCCTTGCGCGCCTCTTCGGCCATTCGAAGCGCCAGTTCGTGGTCGTCCGTGACCATCGCAATCAGCGCCTTCATCGCGGTTCCGTAACCCAGCGAACGTGGATCATTCTTGGATGTCCCGATCGCAATCATCCGGTCCGATGCCGCATGCGCACGCGCAACACGGCCCCGGGTCAGTTCGTTCCAGCCCATCGTTGCCAGAAAGAAGTTCTGGATATACGCGTCATCGATCTTGCTGAGAATGTCCTCCACCTCGCGAGAGCGGGCGTCGAATTCCGTGTTTTCGATAGGGGCAAAATAAATGGAAACCGAAAGCTCGTTCACCATGGCATAAGCCTGCGAGGCCGGGTCTCCCAGTCGTTTCGCCATGGCGGTCAGTTCCTGCTGAACCCAATGCGCTTCGCGGTATTTGCCGTTGCACACCAGGCAGGACACATAGTGGTGCAGGAACAGCGCGTGATGAGGGTTGTCACCAACCTGCGCAAGAATGGGCCGCACTGTCCCGGCCAGTTCGATAATCGTCTTGACCCGCAACGAGATGTTCGAACAAAGCGCGAAACTGGACAGAAAGCGGGCAAAATGCTCTTTCGTGGCTATATCGGGGTCGCGCTGATACAGCTCCAGCGCGGAATCGAAATACCGGTTGGCTTCGTCCAGTGAATAAACGCCAAGGCTCTTGTCACCCGCCATCACGTTATAGCGGAAGGCCTGATCTGTCCGATCGGTCTGCCCGTAGTGAAAGGCCAGCGTGTCCGCCGCTTCCTGCAACCTGTTCGCGTTTCGTAACGCCAGATTATCGGCAATCGCAAGATGCAGTTCAGACCGGCGCGAGGAGACAAGGCTCTGGTAAACCGAATCCCGCAACATCACATGTTTGAAAATGTAGTCCGACGAATTGGGTTCGCGATACAGCACATCCTGTGCCTGCAAACGCTTCAGTGCCGCCCCCGTTTCTTCCGAGTTCTCGACGAGTTGCGACAACAGCCCCGGATCAAACCGCCGTCCAATGACGGCTGCGGCCTGCAACACCGGTCGGTCCTCGGGCAACACCCGCTCCATTCTGGCGGTCAAAAGGCTGCGCATTGTGACGGGCAACCCGCTTTTGCTGATGTCGGCATCAAAACTGGCTTTGCGCCCCTCGACACGCAACGAACCCTGATCCAGCAGAAAGCCCAGGATCTCTTCGCCAAACAACGGGTTTCCTCCGGCCCGTTCCACCAGTTGCGCGGCAAAACCGTCCGGCAGAACATCGACACCTAGCCGGTGTCGCGCCAGTTGAGCGAAATCTTCGGTATCCAGAGGTTTCAGGGCAACCGTCGTAACGGACACTTCGTCCAGCCATGGCGGCGTGTATTCCGGCCTGCGGGTCTGGATGAGCAGTAGATTCTTCAGGTCGTCCCGAAGGATCAGAGCACGCAGAAGATCCTCAGCCGCGCTGTCCATCCAATGGGTGTCTTCGATCAGAAGTATCACCTGCTCTTTTTCGCAGCGTGCCTTCAACAAAAGTGGAAGCAGTTCTCGCGTGCGCAATCCGATCAGAACGCCGTCCAGTCCATCCAGCGATCCGGCAGGCGGCGTGAGGCCCAACAGGTTCAGAAGAAGTCCCAGGTTTTCATCGCTATACTGATCCCAGATCCTGAGACCCGCTTCCAACTTGTTGGCAACTTTGACGGGATCATCGCCGTCGCTGATCAGGAAAGCCTTTCGGACAATTTCCAGAATTGGCAGAAACGGAACATGTTGGCCGTCGGCAAAGCAGTATCCCGTCAGAACCGTCGCACCCTCGCTGCCGATCCGTTGCAGGAACTCGAACACAAGGCGGGTTTTGCCAAGCCCCGGCTCGGCAACCAGATCGATCGCCTGAAGCCTGCCTTCCGTCCGCGCCAGCGCCGCTGACATCACATTCAACTCGTTGGTGCGACCGACATAGCTGCTGAGACCCTTGGCCATTGAGGCGTCGAACCGGGTGGCATCATCGTGAATGCCCTGCAGTTCCCAGAGCTTTTGCGGAGCCGAGAACCCCTTGACCTCTTGTTCGCCGAAAAAGCTTAGCTCTGTCACCCATTCGACCAGCCCCCGCGTTGTATCGCACAGCAAGGTGCCGCCGGGCGGGGCGAGGTTTTCCAACCGTGCCGCCAGATTTACCGTACTGCCCACCGCGGTCGTTGGGCCATCGTCGCCCTGAACGGCCGCCATCAGGACGTTGCCGGAACTGATACCAACGCGCATGTGGGGGCGAACGCCGAACCGGGCCTCGATACTGTCAGCCTCGGCATGAAACGAGGCATGGATCGTTTTGGCCGCCCGACAGGCCCGCAGCGCGGGGTCTTCCAGCGCGTCAGGGATTCCGAACAAGGCCATGATGCTGTCGCCGGCGAATTCGCGCGCTGTGCCGCCATGCTCTTCGACGCCTTTCACCAGCATGTCGTAAACCAGCCGAACGAACTCCAGCGCTTTTTCTTCGCCCAGCTCAGCAACGATTTGGGTATAGCCGACCATGTCCGCGAACAGTACGCAGACCTGGCGTCGTTCCCCCAGATCAACCGGTCGACGCGTTCTTATGTTGCTGACATCCCCCATTTGACAGAATGTTTACAACACCTTGGCATGTCTCGCCAGCACTAGGCATCACCTTGCCGTTAAGGCAAGCGTGGCTGACAGCCAAAATGTCACGGGAAATGCTACCGTGGGTTGTGTCCGGCGCGCGTAGGTCAGATTTCGTGCGAAACCTTCAGGCAGTGAAGGCCAGTTTCAGCCCTGGGCGCGGCCATCTGGTTTTGTAGATCTTGCCGGTGCTGGACGCCGTGATCCACAGATCACGCATATCCGACCCGCCAAAGCACATGTTGGTTGTAAACAGATCCGGCACCGGAACATGCTCGGTTGTCCCGTCAAGGTTGAACACCGTAATGCCACCATTGAAAATCGTGCCGACGCAAACGCGCCCGTCTTCTTCCACCCTCAGACTGTCCAGCCACTGATATCCGGGCAAGGTTTGCACGACATTGCCGGGCATGCCGGGAATCGGTCCCGGCTTGACTTGCCCCGGTCCGGTAATTTCCATCGCCCAAAGCCTGCCGAACACGGTGTCCGAGACATAGACCGTCTTGCCGTCCGGCGACAGTCCAACCCCGTTTGGCATTGGGATTGTCGCCGCTTTGATCAGGGTCTTGCCGTCGATTGAGGCATAGTACAGTCCGCCATAACGCGTCGACTCTTCGTCTTCGATCCCGGTATCGGTGAACCAAAAGCCGCCAGATTCATCAAAGACAATGTCGTCCGGGGCGATCAGCCGCTTTCCTTCGTAGGAATCGAACAATTGCGTGACGGCACCGGTTTCCAGATCAACGCGGTGAACCGACCCGCCTTGATAGTGCGGACGAATGGGAGCGGGAACCGTGATCTGGTCAGGGCCAAATGGAACGAAGCTGTATACACCTCCGTTGTTGCAGACATATGCGGCACCGTCAGGTCCGATCGCAACGCCGTTTGGTCCGCCTGGAATTTCGGCAACCTTGGCAACTTTGCCATCCGTGCCCAGTCGAACCAACGTCTGTTCCTTGATGTCGACGAACAGAACCGATCCGTCGTTCATAGCCACGGGACCTTCCGGAAACCCCAGTCCGCTGCATGCTTCTTCCAGTTTCAATGACATTCTCAAACCCCCTGTTCACGCCAGTTCTGTCGACTGTCATAAATTGTATGACGATGAAATAACGTTACTTTTCAATCTACGAGGCCAGCACGTCAAGACAAACCGTACACAAGGATGGTCCTTCCTGACGGGTCCGTGACGTCACACAGCCGTGCCAAAGGGGTAGGGCTTTCCGGCAAGACAGGGCTGTACCGCTCACAGCCGCAGGACGACCTTGTTCGGGGTCTTGGCGACCGGGGAAAGGTCCAATGCGTCGGCTTGCATCAGGCGCGGAATACCAAAGCGGGGTTTCCAGTGGCACAAGTCGGGCGAAATGGTTCGCCAGACTGGCAGGTTGAATTCCGGCCTGGTCAGGTCAAAAAACGCAACGCGGATCCCTGCGGCAGACAGCCTGTTTCCAATGCTTAGTGGTTCGGTAGGCAAGGGCGACGGGGTCGGCGATGCAGATGAAATTGGGGGCGTGTCGATAGAAACCTCGGATAACCAACGCGCCAATCCCGGTCGTCTGTGCGCTTCCTGTGCGCCGTTTTTGACCACCAGAAACATTTGCGCCATCTCGCACAGCGCGCTGAGCGCAGCATGTCGATACGTTGGTGCCGAAGCAAAACCAAATGCTATGTGCCCTTGGTCGCTGACACCCGTCGCGGCCACGCTGGGAACTTCCAAGTCGGTGGTTATGTTAACGAGCGCCGGAACCATGTCGTGGCTTTTACAGCGCTCGATAAACGCTTCAATTTCACTTCCCAGCAGGCGTGCTTCTATTGTGGGCCGCGACCGGCAACCGTACCACCATCGCCCGGTGGCATCGCGTTCTATCAATTCGAACAAGGCAGCACTTCTTGCTTGGTTGTCGGTTTGTCCTGCCGCACAACCGTTTGTGTCTGTTCTGGTAAACAACTGTGTGGACACATCATTGATGAATACCGAGTCTGCCGGAAGCCAGATTGGTTGGCCTTGCAATCCCACGCCCTGTATCCAATCAATTTCCTCGGATTGGGCATCAAGGATTTCATCGACACCGGAATAGTTCGCGTTGAATTTGTCAGGGCGCGACAACTGAGTTTCAGAAAACCCGCAAAGCATGCGGGGGTTCCAAACCTCGCCGGAAAGCTGATCTTCCCTGGCACGTACAGTTACCAGATCAGGCCACCGGCATGCGCTAGCCAGTTCGATTGCCGACCCGACCCCGCTTTCTATCGAAAGTCCGTGCGTCAATCCCCTGCCAGAGCCCACGCGCCCGGCACCCAGTAACGCGGATTCAGGCCAAAGCGGAAAAGCTTTCAGTGATGTTTCGTTGGGGTGGACCAGATTGCAATAGGCCGGCCAGCCAACAGGCGAAACGCGAACTTCATCGAAATACTTTGAAAGTTCATCTATACTCATGAGGGTAATTGTAAAGAATCCGTAGTGTTTCTGCCATAATGGAACAGATTGAACGCATAACGCCTGTTGTTTTGACCCCGTCGAACAGCGCCACTGCGGATGTGTCCATACTTTTCCTGGACATGGTGTCCTACAGCCGTCGTGTAGCTGAAAACGAAGCCAAGACACTGGACTTCATGTCAAACTGCTTCGATGCGATCCGTATTCTTGCGCGCCGATATCGCGGTGAATTGGTCAAGACAATGGGCGACGGCGCGTTGCTGTACTTCTCAGACGTGGAATGTGCTGTTGATTTTGGGCTGGAACTCCACCGGATAGTTGACAAACAGCAGGTTGAGGAAGCTGAACCGTTCTTGTTCCGTGTCGGAATACATATCGGCGAAGTAAGGTTCAAAAATGGGGACGTCTTCGGGCAGACCGTCAATATTGCGTCCCGTCTTCAAAGTATCGCAGAACCCGGTGAATGCATAATATCGAAGGACGTTTTTTCCACTCTATCGGACAAGAGCAGCCTTCAGTTTGAATCCATTGGCGTTCCGAAGCTCAAGAACATCACAGCCCGCATCCCGGCGTATCGTGTTCTGGACCCGTTGCAACGCAATCGTTTGGCTGATTTGCACCGGTTCGCCGGCCTCAATCTCATCGGAACGGACGGTGCCGACCCCGCCGCGACATCGAAACCGCTAGGGACCAGAGCGCGCGGTATTCTGGCATATCTTGCGTTGAATTCGGGCGGCTACGAGACGATCGAACGCATCGAAACGCTGTTTGGCGGTAAGGAAGTCGTCAGTGCCGCGCTCGCTGAGCTGGCGGAAAGCGAAACTGGTCTTGATGTTCAGGTTTTTCCCGATAGCGCATTGATCCATCTTGATGTGGAACTGGATCGCACGGACCTGGGGGGAATGCTTGGCGATCTAAGGCAAAACAAGGTTCCGGAAAGATTGATCCTGGAGGCCAACTGGCCGCAGGAAATCCTTGCAGGTCTGGACGATATTACCCCACTCCTCGACAGCTGGCTCAGGATTACACGCGAGCGCTGGAAATGGTTGCTGCTGAGTGAAATGGAGCGTTTTCTTGAGCGCACCGATCCCGGAAACGAGCAGCGAGAGCAAGTTGCCCAGATCATCCTGTTACAGGAGCCTGGGCACGAAAGCGCGTCACTTGCGAAGATCGAATGCCGACTGGAACACGAAGACCGGGGTGGAGCGCTCGAGGAATTCAAAAGGCTCAAAAAGTTCCTGTTCGAGCATTACGGGATCTCGCCTGGTAAGCGCATTCGGCAGTTGATACAGGCGATACGAGGGAAAGCACCGGCACCGGAACAGCCACGCACAAGCGACATTCCATCAAATATCGGACTTAAGATAGTCGTACACACATTCCAAGACGAATGCGTGGACTCAACTGCTTGGGAAGTCTCTTCATTTCGGGATGAGCTAATTGCCAACCTCTCGCGTTTCCGCGACTGGTCGGTTTTGGATGGGTCGGCAAGTTCATCGGACTCAACGAGAGCGTCGAGAAACATGATTTACGATGTCGAGGGACGGCGCCACATGTCCGGAGACCAGCCCATGATGGCTCTTATCCTGAAAGAGGCCGAAAACAGCAGGGTGATATGGTCCGAGGAGTTTTGCCTGTCCTCAGAGAACTGGCACGATGTACAGCACGAAGTTCTCCGATCAATTGCTGCCAAAGTAAGAAGTTACATTTCACTCGACCGAATTTCTTCGACACTCGGTACGTCTGCCGGAGGCAAAGACGTCACGGACATGTGGCTGCGCGCCGATCGTGCGCTGATGGAGTGGACCGCAACCGGGGCGGAAAACGCAGATGCGATTTTTCGTGAAATATTAAGAAACCACCCTGACCACGCACCGTCTTTGTATCGTATTGCCTCGATTTCGAACATTCAGCATGTGATCTGGCCCGGCCGGGTGCGCGATCAAAGTGAAATAGAAGAGGCGGACAGTTTTGCCGCACGTGCCGTTGCCATCGACCCGCTCGATGCCAGGGTTCAGCGAACGGTCGCCTGGACGGCCGCAATGAACGGCGCTTTTACACGGGCATCGATGCACCTGGAACTGGCTGCCAAACTCAACCCCTCGAGTCCAGCCACGTTGGCCAGTTGTGCCATGGGCTTCGCCTGGTTCGGCGACTATGACAAAGCCAAGTCGACCCTGACGCAATGCGAAGCCTTGTCCGAATTATTGCCGTCATGGTGTTGGGCCTACCACGCCTCAACGTATTTCTTCCTCGACAGACTGGAAGACGCCCTGCGGGCCGCCGAGTTGGGGGGCGACAGTATCCCGGACACACAAGGCTGGCTGGCTGCTGTCCATGCCAGAAGGGGTGACATGGATAAAGCTGGACGTGCATTCCAGGCCTTTTGGCAAAAGGTTTCGGAACATTGGACGGCACAAGATGAGGCGACGCCAGAACGGGTCGCCACGTGGTTCGCCCAGGCCTTCCCGATCAAAGAGCTATCCGACCAGCAAAAGCTTGGCGATGCAATTCAGGCGGCGCGATTGGCGGCTTATTGACAGCGGTTCAGGAAAACCACGGCAAGTAGGTATTTTTTGGCTTCATCAGAAGCTGAATCTCCGCCCGACAACTGGACAACATGATCTGCAATCGTCCCCATATAACCATCAAACATATTCGGATTTTTTTCGGGGATGGGAATTGTCTTTTTGCACTGGTTTCCGATCTTCCTATCGTCTTCCAGGTTTACTGTAAGCTCGCCGTCGGAAAATGTGTAATGTACCCCATCTTGTTTTGTTAATTTCTTGTCAATGCCGTCTTTAATAGCAACTATGTTGCCTTTGTCCTCCATTTCGTCAAATACATTCTCAAAAAAATCGTTGATATCACTGCCAGCACCACCATGATCTTTCATCCACTCATTAATGTAGTCACCGGCTTCAATCATTCCGTTTTTGACATCGTTATTATTATCTTTGACCAATATGTGTGTCATACCATTTCTCCTTACTATTTTCGCCCGTAAACAAGTTTTACTATATCAGTTAGTGTTATGCGCGCATTGGATTTCGATTGAGTTGGAATGCGGATTTTGAAGTCGAGATTGGCATTGTTATCCATGAATCTTAGAATACCTTCATGATCGGCATCCAGCGCCGCATGGAATGTTTCCATAACGACCCTCGCCGCAACAGGTCCCAGTTTTCCTTCTGGTGAAGCTTCTGCCTCGGCAAGGGTATAGAACCACAAAGGGGTATGTTCGTTAAGAATTGAAGAGCTGGCCACCTCAGCGAACCGAGGGTCTTTATCCAAAAAGGCTTTAACGTCCAGAGTTTGTTTTTCTCCAAAAAACTCTGCCACTTCTTGACCGCTTGGGAGAGAAAACTTCGATCCGCGCAATAAGGTTTGCAGGGGTAAATTGAATGTTTCGCCGTCGGTTTCTATGTGCGGGAAGTTTGTTCTGGGTATCTTGCCGAGATCGGAATTTATCCTAGTCGAAATTGGAGCCGCGAAAATATGGCTGTTTTCTTTCCCCACCAGCTTCATGTCTACCCAATGACGCCAAAATTGTCCCCAATGAAACTGCAAATGGTTCTTATTTATTAGGCCGCCAGATGTGTAATTTAGCAATGTACCAAGGGATGCAGATTCCTCGGGGTATTGATCAGGTGCGCCTATTGGCCAGGACAAGCCCCATGGACTATAAACTTTACGAACCATGCTGTGCCCAAATCGGAAAACCGCGGCTGCAAACTCAAGCGGGACCAGAAATTCGGCCGCGTCGTCCGGGGCGACAACGCGGCGACCCTCTGCCAAGACGGATTTATAGATGTCGCTGGGAATTAGTCTGGGCAAGTAATCAGTCAGTACGACGGCCTGAATGTGGCGCTTGGTTTCCAACTTTGCGTCCTGCTCAGTCGCCTCTGAAATCTTTGCAAGTTTTTGATGAAAACGAACCAGCAGCACATGCATTTGGGCCAATGCGAGATTGCTGTCAGCACGGGGGTCCACACACCTAGGTTGACCGTTACGAATATCTCGGGGCAGGTCAAATGTGGGTTCGATTTGTGTCGGTATATTTGTGTTTTGTCCCAAACAAGCGCCAGCCTCATTTATCCAATTAGCTGAACTCTGACCTTCGGAATGTAGCGTTCCAAAAAGTGACTCGAAGGTCAGCGCGTGATTGCTTGCATTAACCCAAACAGTCTCGTTATCGCCGTTTTCCTGCTTCTTCATATGTGTCAGATCGTGAGCCAGAAACTGGCCGAAGTAGGTGTAGGCGGCAGGTAATTCGGAGGCTGGGTCACTGTCATCCAGCATCGCCTCCGCCAGTGCCTTGAGCGTTTCCTCATCCGGCTGCTCTCTGTCACTGGTGTTGCCCGGTATGAGGCAGCTGTAATAGTTAATCCTTTCCGAGTCGGCCTGGCTGAATGTATCTGCGAGATTTCCCGCGCTGAGCAAGTCTGGGTGGTTGCATTTGCATTGTTCCAGGAACTTTTGAAGCTTGTCGAACGTCGTTAATCTGGGCGCCGGGTGTCCGTCTTTGTCAGGAACAAGCGCGAGCTTGTTGCCTCTATCCTCGAGACTTTCGAAGAAACGCCAGGACGTGTTTTCTATTTTTTGCGGCGGTTGTTTTTGATCGGGCACATAATGAAACCCACCGCCGTGTGTTTCAACCATGGTACAATCCAATTAACCTACGGCATTATGCTTGCACATATAGCTGCTTTTACAAAGGGGATTCTAGTTTTCCGTTTTTTGTTATTTGTTTGGGGTATCGCGTTCGATTCGTTTCAACGCGCATTTTACCCAAGGAAAGGCGGTCTGAAGTTATTGTGGTCCGATCTCCTCCATACCATCTTGGGCGTGCCCGTCCTCGAAGTGAACCGCTATGACCGCGCTTAAGATAAGTGCTCAAACAAGAAGCTTTCTGTCTTCCTGCACAAGATCGCTGCCCAGAATGTCCGCTGAAATCGATTGGAGCCGTCAATAGTTCGCCGACGGAAGCCCGGCCTCGTTCAGTTATTTACCAAGTTTTCGGCCAAGTCATATTCCACGTTTGTTGTTCCGATATCTCCCATATGCTTGGCAATTTGCTGTGTCAGCTTCTGTTTGGACATCTCAGCAAGCGCTTTTGGAAAACTCTGAAGCTCTTCTTTTCTGGCGACAACTGTCAGGGTGCGCGAGAGGCCGGAGACCGGAAGCTCTTTCAATCGCAAGCTCATGTTCTCCACCAATCCATCAATCAGCAACGTTGGTGTCAAAAGGCTGAACCCCTGTCCGGCAGAAACACAGGACGTAACCATGCTTGAACGGTCCGCCTGAATGACCTTGTCGGGTTCAAAACGCAAACGGCGCAGGTGTTGTGCAATTTGGCGGCCGGCGTTTGTTGTATCTCCGAACCGAACCAAGGGCAGCCGCGTCTGGATCGCCTCAAGGCTATCTGTCGGGCCATCATATGTTTCGGGCAGAACCAGAAGGTATCTTTCGGTCAGAACGTGGTGGCGCTCAAGGCCATCCATGTCCAGAAAAGGATTTGAGGTGATTGCCAGATCCGCTTGCTTGGTCCTCAGCAAATGCTCGTGGTTTCCGCTTTGCCCGGCATGCAAGGTGATATCTTCGACGTTGAACACACGCTGGGCCAGGTCAATCAATGAAGGCGTCAGGGTCGTGGCGATAGAGGCCTGAATGCCGACCCGAAGGAGGGTCAGGGATTTCTGGCCGACGTGGCGCAATTCGGTTTCCATGTCGGAAAACGCATCCAGAATCTTCTGCGCTTTGCTGTGCAGGCGCACGCCCGCGTAGGTCAGCCGGGCCGGACGTGTACTGCGATCCAGAAGCAGGGTGCCAAAGGCCTTTTCCAACGCGGTGATGTGCTGGGATGCCGCCGGCTGCGAGAGATTGAGCAGCTTCGCGCCCGCCCGCATTTGACCTGTTTCCGCAACGGCGACGAAGATTTCGAGTGAGCGCATCAGGCTTGGCGACAGTTTGCGACGATCCAGCATAGCTCATCCTTAGTATAAATAATGATTATACTGTTGGGATTTTCTTGGTTTCCGTCAAGCGCCGGGTCAACAGTTTTGCCATGACACGTTCGCGCCCATCCCGCCGTCGCAGGGCGACGGAAATTCGCACCTCTGCCGAGATGCGTGCGCCGTTTATTCTGCGAAAGCTCTCGACCTTCAATGTGCTCAGCGAGGCGGGGCTGGAGCAGATCGAGGCCAATGCGGACACCATCCTTGCCGAAACCGGGATGGAGTTTCAGGATGACCCGGAAATCCTGAAGATCTTTGCAGATGCAGGCTGTGACGTAATCGGAACGCGCGTGCGGTTCGCACCCGGCTTTTGTCGAAAAATGATCACTGCAACCGCGCCCGCGCAGTTCACGCAACATGCCCGCAATCCGGCCAACAGCGTTCAGCTTGGCGGAGAAGCCAGTGTGCTTTGTCCGGCTTGGGGGCCGCCTTTTGTGCACGATCTGGATCGCGGTCGTCGCTATGCATCGCATCAGGATTTCATCGATCTGATCAAGCTGCATCATAGCCTGCCGTGGCTTCACCACTCGGGTGGTGTGGTGTGCGAGCCGGTGGACCTGCCTGCCAACAAACGCCACCTCGATATGCTATATGGACACATTCGCTATTCTGATCGGGCCTTCATGGGGGCCTTTATCGGGGCCGAGCGGGCAGGCCACGCGATCGACATGGCGCGGATCGTTTTCGGTGAGGGTTTTGTGGCCGAAAACGCCGTCCTCTATTGCGTGTCAAACACCAACGCGCCCCTTGTGATGGACAGCCATATGTCGGGTGCATTGAAGACCTATGCGCGCGCCGGGCAGCCAGTTGCCTGCACGCCTTGGGTTCTGACCGGGGCCATGTCGCCGTCCACTGTGGCAGGGACGTTGGCTCAGGTGTTGGCTGAAACCATGGCTGCAATGACTTTGACCCAATTGGTAAACCCTGGGGCACCCTGCATGATGGGCAGTTTCGCCTCGACCATGTCGATGAAGTCCGGCGCACCCACCTTTGGCACACCCGAGGCCGGGTTGATGGTATTGGCGGCCGGACAGCTTGCCCGCAGGCTGAATGTACCCTTGCACACGGTTGGTACGCTCAGCGCCTCAAAAGTTCCGGACGCCCAGAGCCAGCAAGAGGCTACCTGGGGTCTGATGATGTCGATGTTCGCGGGCGCAAACCTGATCAACCACGCCACCGGTTGGCTGGAGGGCGGGTTGGTAACCTCGTTCGAAAAAACGATCCTGGATCACGATCTGTGCGGCAAGATCGGGCGTTTCTTCGAAGGCATCGACATGAGCGAGAATGCCCAGGCGATGGAGGCGATCGCGGCGACAGGCCCGGGTCGGCATTTCCTCGGGTCCGAACACACGCAGGCCAATTTCATGTCCGCGCTGTTCCGGCCCTGGACCCCGGATGACAATTCGTTCGAACAATGGCACGCGGCGGGAGAGAAGGATGCCGCAACCCGCGCCAATGCAATTTGGAAAGAGCAGCTTGACGCATATGAAGATCCTGGTCTGGACCCGGACATTGACACGGAATTGCAGGACTATATCGCACGGCGAAAGGCCGAGAAACCCGATCGGGACTATTTCTGATGAGCTTGGGTTTCAGCGATGTCACGCATCTGAGTGTAGTACGGCAGGTGATGCGCCACGTGGTCGGCATATGGCTCGCCAAGCGCATCCAGTTCCGCCCGCACGTCCGTGACCACGGGCGCCTGGATCGCGCCGCTTTGCAGTACTTCGGTATGCCAGCTTTGCACCGATTGCCAGCCGTCCGGTACACTGCTGTCCCAGGAAATGGCATGCGCGAGATAGGGCAGCCCGACATGCGCCCAATAACGGCGCACCGTCGCTTGCGGATCGCGGCGCAGTTGATCAGCGGTGACGACCAAAGGGTCATGTCCCAGCTCTTTCAGCGCGGTGTACAGTCGGTACTGGGCTTCATGTCCCAGTTCCAATCGGGTGAATTCGGGATCCCGTTTAGCATAAGACAGCGCCGCTTCGGCCGGGTCGCGCAGCAAAAATGCGTGGCTCATCTGATGAGTAAATTCGGGATCCAGCGGCAAGGCTTCGGTTACATAGTAAGCCATATCCTTGAAGAACAAGGGGTTGGTTGCGGCCTTTGCGCGGATCATGGCCCGAATATCGTCGTATGTCGCAGGGTGCCCGGGTTCGGGCGTGAAACCCGGAAACAGCCGGTCTTTGGTGGTCAGATAGTGATGGTACATGAACGGCTCGTGCAGCACGGTCAGATCACCGCGCTCGCGCATGACACGTTCAAAAGCGGTCGAAACCGAGCGGGGATGGCACCACAAAGCATGTATCGTCATGCGCCGACCCTAAGTTCGGTGCCTTTGTCGCGTCAATGGAGGGCGGCATGACCCGCATCCTGATCATCGGGGGCGGTGCGATTGGTCTCAGCCTGGCCTACCATCTGGCCAAGCGCGGTGCTGAAGATGTCACCGTCTTGGAGCGAAACCAACTGACCTCGGGCACGTCGTGGCACGCGGCCGGGATCGTTGGTCCCTTGCGGGCAACTCCAAACATGACGCGGTTGGCGATGGCCGCACTCAAGGTTTTTCCAGCTCTTGAGGCCGAAACCGGAATGTCGACCGGCTACCGCCAGACCTCAGGCTACTGGCTGGCACGCGATCCCGCTCGTCTGGACGAGTTGCACCGGATTGCGGATCTGGGTCAGACGCTGGGATTGAGCCCGCGCATGGTCTCGGCCTCGGACGTACCCCTGACGCAGCTTGATCTGAGCAGTCACGTCGGCGCCCTGTTTGTGCCTGAAGATGCCAATGTGAACCCGGTCGATTTGTGCATGGCTTATGCCAAAGGTGCGCGCGACAGTGGTGTAAAGATCCATGAGCACACCGGTGTTCAGGCCCTCCGCAAGTCGGGCACTCGCATCACGGGCGTAACCCTGACCGATGGAACCGAACTGGACGCAGATCAGGTGGTCATTGCCACCGGTGTCTGGTCACGCGAGTTGGCGGCCAGCGTGGGCGTGGCGCTGCCGTTACAGGCGGTCGAACACATGTATGTGGTCACTGAACCCATGACCGGACTGCCAAACCCATTTCCGGTGATCAGGGATCTGGACCGGGGCATATACATTAAGGGCGACGCGGGCAAACTGGTGATCGGCGGCTTTGAACCCAACGCCAAATGCTGGGACGCCTATGGCCCCGAAGGCGACCGCCCTTTTCTTGAGATGACCGAAGATTGGGACCAGTTCACCCCCTTCATGGAGGCCGCGTTGGAGCTGTGCCCCAGCCTTGAAACCGTGGGCATCCAGCATTTCATGAATGGCCCCGAAAGCTTTACGACGGACACCCGGCCACTTGTAGGTGAGACCTCGGTTGATGGCCTGTTTGTGGCCGCTGGCATGAATTCGGTCGGGGTGATGTCTTCCGCAGGAATTGGACGGGCACTGGCGGATTGGATGATCGACGGCCACCCCTCCATGGATATGTGGGAGGTCGATGTGGCCCGGGTCGACCCCGCTACGGCGACTGCCGGGCACATGGCACAACGCATGGAAGAGGCTGTTGCGGATCTCTTTGCCTTGCACTGGCCGTATAAGCAGCCCCAAGCTGGGCGGGGCTTGCGGACCACCCCCTTGCACGACCGCTGGGCCGGGGCAGGAGCACATTTTGGGCTGACAGCAGGTTGGGAACGCGGGCTGTATTACGGCCCGGCACAGGATTATTCCATAGCCGGTCAGGGGTGGTGGCCTCTGGCCGAGGCGGAAGCGGCTGTCATGGGTCATGGCGCTGCCCTGATCGAGTTGAGCCCGTTTACCAAACTGGACATCACCGGCCCGGAGGCTCTGGCGGCGCTGAATCGCCTGACCACCGCGCAGATGGACGTTCCTGTCGGTTGGGCTGTCTACACCCAGATACTCAACGCGCGCGGCGGCATCGAGATGGACGTGACCATCACGCGGCTGCGCGAGGATGCGTTTCACCTGACCTCGGGCGCGGCCACACGCAGACGCGACCTGACGTTTCTGCGCCGCCACTTGAAGGGCGACGTCATGGTTCAGGACTTGACCGAGGCGTTCTGCACCGTCGGCGTGATGGGGGCAGGCAGCCGGGCTATGCTGCACAGCCTCGGCAATCTTCCCGAGATGCCCTTTGCCCATGCCGCCACCGCCGAATTGGCAGGCACCTCATGCCGTGCGACCCGCGTCAGTTTTGTCGGAGAGCTGGGCTGGGAACTGAAAGTGTCCAATGCGCAGGCCCCCAAGCTGTTCGATGCGTTGCGAAACGCAGGCGCAACCCCATTGGGTCATTACGCGGTGGATGCATGCCGATTGGAAAAGGGTTTCAAACATTGGGGGCATGAGCTTGGCCCCGAGATCACTCCGCTTGAAGCCGGTCTGGGATTCACCATCGATTGGTCCAAGGAGTTTGTGGGTAAAGCGGTGTTGGAACAGCAAAAACACCAGGGGCTGCATCGACGTCTTGTCCTGCTGCAGGTTCAGGGCGCGGCCCTGATGCTACATGACGAACCGGTTTTCGAGGACGGCACCTATGTCGGGCTGACTACTTCGGGTGGACACGGGCCGCGGACGGGGCTGAACCTGTGTTTTGCCATGGTATCGGTCCGCCCGGGCGAGACATTAGACGAGACATGCGACCGAATCTTCACAATTCGGGTCGCCGGGCGGGACTATACCGCGCAGCCCCTGCGCCGCCCGCCCTTTGATCCCTCAGGCGAAAGGATGCGCGCATGATCAAGGCGCAGGTAACGATCATCGGCGGTGGGGCCATGGGCGTCTCGCTGATGTATCATCTGGTCAAGGCGGGTTGGTCCGACGTTTTGCTGGTCGAGAAGAACGACCTGACCCATGGGTCGACCTGGCATGCGGCCGGGCTTTGCACCCATTTCGCGCACAATCCCACGATTCAGGAACTGCGTGCAACTTCTGTCCGGCTTTACCGGGATATTTTACCGCAGGAAACCGGGCGCGATTGTGGGTTTCATCGCTCGGGTGCGATGCGGATCACGCGCAACCCCGATCGGATGTACGAGTTCCGCCACGTGGCCGGCCTGTCCGAGTTCACCGGCTACCCTCTGGAGGTGCTGACACCGGAACGGATCGCCGAACTGTTCCCCCTGGCAAAACTGGATGGGTTGATCGGCGGGATTTATGAACCCGATGACGGCCACGTAGACCCAACGCTTGCAACCCATGCGATGGCCGAGGTCGCCCGGCGTGGCGGCGCCCGGATCCTGCGCAATTGCGCGGTCACCGCGATTGAGCGCCAGCAGGATCATTGGTGGATCGAAACCGAGAAAGAGACGATCGAGACTGTCCACGTGGTCAACGCCGCAGGCACTTGGGGCTGGGAGGTTGGCCGCATGATGGGGCTCAACATCCCCTCGGTTCCTGTGCTGCACCAATATCTGGTGACAGACACGGTCGACGCCGTGTCGTCCCGGATACAGGAGGGCCTGCCCGAGTTGCCGATCATCCGAGACCCTGAGGAAAGCTGGTACGTCAGACAGGAACGCGACGGGTTGATCCTTGGGCCGTATGAAAAGGACGCCAAGGTCTGGTCGGTGGACGGTGTACCGCCGGATTTCGGCGCGGACCTGATGCCGCCGGATCTGGACAGTGTCGAACACATCATCATGGCCGCGATGGACCGTATTCCGGCGCTGGAAACGGGTGGCGTAAAATCGGTGATCAACGGCCCCATTACATTCACGCCGGACGCCAACCCCCTGATCGGGCCTGCGCATGGCTTGGAGAATGCCTGGCTGCTGACCGGCTCGTCCATGGGCGTGATGGAGGGCGGCGGCGCGGGGTGGTTCCTCGCCCACTGGATGACCCATGGCGCGCCGCCAATGGATGCGCTGGCAGTGGACAGCCGACGCTTTGGCGTCTGGGCGGATCGTGACTATCGCGTGGCCAAGGCCATCGAATGTTTCGGTCTGCAATTCGGTGTGCACTACCCGCACGAGGAGCGCCCCGCCGGGCGCGGCCTGCGCCTGTCTCCGCTGCACGACCTGATGGTCGAGCGCGGCGCGGTGATGGGTGCGGCCTATGGGTGGGAGCGTCCGAACTGGTTTTCGGACATGCCCGGGGCTGTGGCCGATGAAACCTTCCGTCGCGCCAATTGGTTCGAACATGTGGCGCGAGAGGTCGACGCCGCGCATAACCGCGTTGCGATGGCAGACTTGTCGGTTTTCTCGAAATTCGATGTCACCGGCCCGGATGTCGTCCCGTTTCTGGAAGCGCTGGGCGCAAACCGCGCACCCGCGCCGGGCCGCATTGGCCTGACCCACGCGTTGACGCCGACGGGTGGTGTACTGTCGGAGTTCACCGTCACGCGCCTGACTGAAGACCGCGCATATCTTACCGGTGCCGCTGCGGCGGAGCAGTTCGATTATGATCTGTTGACAAATGTCGCCGAAGGTTTTGACGTCATGGTTCGAAATGTCTCCGAGGATCTGGCGGTCATCGGTGTCATGGGCCCCAAGTCCGCTGACGCTCTACCCGAGTTGGTCGCCATGACCTGGCTGACCGCGCGCGAGACCCACGTGGCGGGCATCCCACTGCGCGCCCTGCGTGTGTCCTATCTGGGCGAATGCGGTTGGGAGCTGCATGTCGCGAATAAGCACGCGGCAAGGCTCTTCGTGTTCCTTGAGGAAACTGCGAAACCTCTTGGCCTTGGGTTCTACGGGGCCTATGCCGCAAATTCCATGCGTCTCGAAAAGGGTTATCGTGGCTGGGGCAGTGACCTGACGACCGAGCGCAGCGCGCTTGAGGCTGGACTGACCCCGTTTGTCCGCAACGACCTGCGCACCAAGCTGGCCCGCGACGACGCGTGGGACATGGTGCTGCTGGACGTCGAGGCCGGTCAGGTCGATCCGTTCTACGCGCACACGATATGGAAAGACGGGGTGTCGGTAGGGATCGCCACCTCGGGGGCCTATGGTCATCGCACCGGCAAGGTTCTTGCCTTGGCCTACCTGCGTGACCCGACCGCGCGCGAGGGGCTGACCATCTCGATCCTGGGTCAGCACCGTGCCGCGACCATCCTGCCGGAAGCCCCCTTTGACCCCAATAACCATCGACTGAAAACCGGAGGTTCCAAATGACTGACCACCCCCTTCACACCGACTGGGACTTCTCGAATACCGCCGCGCGACGGGACCGGTACTATGCCGCTTCGCTGACGCGGTTCACGCCCTTCCGCGAGCCCATTGTGTTCAAAAAAGGCCAGGGCCAATACCTGTGGGACACGGACGGGCGGAAATATACGGACCTGCTGGGGATGAATGTCTGTATCTCGGTCGGGCACTCGCACCCACGCGTGGTGGCAGCAGCAAGCGCGCAGGCGCAGGAACTGACCCACTGCACGACAATGTTCTACCACCCGACACCCGCTCATCTGGCCGAGGAACTGGCCGCGACCATGCCCAAAGGCCATGACTGGGTGGTGCACCTGACCAACTCCGGGTCCGAGGCGATTGATCTGGCGATGACCATGGCGCGCACCTATACCGGTAATCTGGACCTGCTGGCGTTGCGCACCGCTTATCACGGCCCCACTGCCGCAGCGCAGTCGATCACAGGTATTGCCGGGTGGCGCCACCCGGGCATGCCCGGCAACGTCGCCTTCGTTCCTGAACCCAACCAGTATCGCGGCATCTTCGGGCCAGGTATCCAGCCGTATCTGGAAGAGATCGACCGCACCATCGCCACAGCGACATCCGGTCAGGTGGCAGGCATCTTTGTGGAAAGCGTGCAGGGCTATGGTGGCATCATCGAAATGCCGCCGGGCTACATGTCCGGCGCAGCAGATCGCGTGCGCGCGGCAGGCGGGCTTTATATTGCCGATGAAGTTCAGTCAGGCTTTGGCCGCACCGGCGAAAACTTCTGGGGGTTCGAGGCAGACGGCGTTGTCCCCGACATCATTGTCATGGCCAAGGGCCTTGGAAACGGCTTTCCGATCGGAGCGGTTGTGGCCAAAAAACAAGTTGCGGCGCCGATGGCCGAAAGGTTCATGTTCCACACCTACGGCGCCAACCCGACCTCGGCCGCCGCCGCCCGTGCCGTACTGGCCGTTATGCGAGACGAAGGGCTTCAGGAAAACGCCCGTATTGTGGGCGCAGCGCTGTTGGAACGGCTTAATGACCTGAAAGACAAGTACAAGGCCATCGGTGATGTTCGCGGCAAGGGTCTTATGCTGGCGCTGGAATTCGTGAAAGACCGGGACAGCAAAGCGCCTGACAAGGAGATGACAGCAGAGGTCTTCGAAGCCTGCCGCGCGCAGGGGATCATCCTGTCAAAGTCCGGTCCTTTCCAGCAATGCCTACGGATGGTGCCGCCACTTTGTTTGTCCTTGGAAGATGTGGACCAGGTGGCAAACAGCCTCGACCAGGCGCTCGAAATGGCTGAAGGTACTGCCCATGGATAAAGGATAGCCCTGTGAAACTGCTGAAAGCGGTGGCGCGACAAGGGCCCTTTTAAGGGACCCGCCAATGTCGATTGGCTAGGTGGAGTTCGAGCCTAGGATGTTGATTGGTTCAGGCAAGCTCTGACCGACAAGGGTGCGCATCTGTATCCGGGGTCGGAACCAGCGCAAGGCCACCGTCAGACTTTGCGAACACCGCTATCAAAAAGGCAAACGAGTTGAGACGATCTCACGGACCGCTTGGCTCGTCGGCAATTTCCTTGATCAATCGCGTCTCCAACAATTGCCCATAGCGGTACAGGACCGGATAGGCGACCGAGGCGATGTGACTGTTGAACTCTCGAAACGCACGCAAAGTCTCCAGATGCATATCGCTGGTCTCGAAGCTTTCCGTTGTCCCATGTTGCAATCGGCGCAGGTGCCGCTTGCGGCTGTCACGTTCCACCCGTTTTATTTCTGTTTTTTCAAGGCTCAGCAGCCGCGCGCTTTCCAGATCGTCTGAAATAAGCACATTCGAAGCCAGTTTCATATTCGACAGAATGCTCTCGTGCATGTGGACGAGTTCCGACCAGCCCTCTTGCGAGAAACTTGAACCCTTGGCGCGCATTTCGCCCGCCAAAACAGTCAGGCGTTTGGCAACAACATCCCCGGCCGTTTCAAGCCGAATAGCGAACTCCATCAGATCGCGCGCGGTTTTGGCATCCTGTTTTTCGTATAATTCAGCCGGTATCGCTGCAACAAAGGTTCGAATACCCGAGAGGCACTGGTTCACTTCCTCGTCAATCGCCTGAACAGACCGGATCTGTTCCTTATCACCGTGTCGGTACAGTTCCAGCACCGGGCGGAACATGGTCTCGAGAAGATCGCTCATCCGCAGAAGTTCCCGCTTCAGGCCCGGCAGCGCTTGGTTTGGGTTCGAAACGCATCTGATGTCCAACGCACTGACCGGCCTTGCGGGTTGCGGCTTCTGTTCTTTTTGGGGGTCTGGCAAAAGCGTTTCGAACAGTGCCTGCAAGCGCCCGCAAAACGGAAGCGCCAGAACCAGCAGTGACAGGTTGAATGCAAGATGCACATTGACGAGCATCTGTCCCCCCTGCGGTTCTCCCATGAGCCCGGTTCGCAGGGCCAGGTTCGCCACAGACAGGGTCACCAAAGCCCAACTGCCCCGCAGCGCCAGGTTTGCGTAGGGGATGCGTCGTGCCGTCACAGGCATTCCCCGGGTCAGCCAGACCGGAATGAAGGCCGAGCCAAAATTCGCGCCAAGAACCAATGACATACCGGCGGCAAAAGGGATTGCGCCGATCTGTACAAGCGTCACGCACATAAGGATGGCCGCGACCGACGAGTGCATGACAAAAGCCAGGGCACCCCCGACAAGGAAGGCCGTGATGAAATCGCGCGCCAGATAATCGGCGACGGCGGGCAGAAATGCACTGTCCCGGATGGGGTCCATCGCCTCGCGCAGGAACCTCAGCGAGATCAGGATAAATGCCACGCCCATCAGAATGCGCCCAAGCTGCCGTGCTTTCTTGGCTTCGGTCTTGACGAACAGATAGCCGCCAATTGCCAGTAACAGCGGCACAAGCCAGTCCAACCGAAAGGACAGGATCTGAATGATCAACGCCGAGCCCAGATCGCCACCCAGTACAATCGCCAGACCGGCTGGAAAGCTCAGCATCCCACTGGCGGCAAACCCGGACGTCAGCAAAGCCACGGCGGCCGAGCTTTGCAACACGACCGCCATCATCAGCCCAACCACCGAGGCATGCAGGTAGCTGCGCTGTTGCGTCATCACCCGTTGGAACGACGCGCCGTAACTGCGTTCGATTCCAGTGCGCACCATGCGTACTGCGTAAAGCAGAAGCATGGTTGCCCCGGCCAAACTGATCAGGAAGGTGACAATTGCCATGCTTCACTCCGGCTTCAAAACAGGTATTTGCACCGCAGTTTGTGTGCGATCCGCTGCAGATGGCTTTTGAGTCTTAGGCGACGGCAAACAAGGACGGGAAATCCGGTCTATTTTGCAGCATCTTATTGGGTTGCGCCAAGTGTGCCCGTTACCGAGCCAATTGGGCGATCTTGCCCGCCGCCATGGCCCGTCGGCTCAGTTTGCCTCTGTGATTGCGGCAACAACGATGTCGATGGCACGATCCAGTTCAGTTTGCGAAATCGTCAGCGGCGGCGACAGGGTCAGAACGCAACCCTGGCTGATCTTATAGCTCAACCCCGCTTCTAGACAGGCATAGTAGATCTGTTCCGCGCGCGCATTTCCGGGCGTCTTGCTGGAACGGTCCTCGACAATCTCGATACCGAACATAAGGCCGCGGCCCCGGATGTCACCGACGATGGGAACATTCTGAAGGGCGTCGACCAGGCGCCCCATCGCGTATTCGCCCAACTCAGCCGCGCGCTGGACCAAGCCCTCGTCTTCTATGATTTGAAGTGTCGTCAAAGCGGCCCGAGAGGTTACGGGGTTCTTTTCGTGCGTGTAATGCCCAATGGCAAAGTCCCCGCAAACATCCAGTTTTTTCCGGGCGATGCAGGCGGCGATTGGCAGGATACCCCCGCCCAGCGATTTGCCGATGGTGACAATGTCGGGGATGATTTCATCATGCTGGAACGAGAACATCTGCCCGGTCTTGCCCAGCCCGGTCGGAATTTCATCCAGGATCAGCAATGCGCCGTGCCGGTCGCAAATTTCGCGCACCCGCTTCCAGAAACCTGGCGGCGGCACGATGGGTACGGCACGCATCGCCTCGGCCACGACGGCGCAGATGTCGCCTTCGCGTTCCAGCACATAGTCGATCATGTTGGCGCAGGCTTCGGCGCTGGCTTCAAGCGTTGCGTGTCCATAGGGGCATCGGGTGGGGTGGAAGGGTGCTACATGCTCGGTTCCCGGCAAAAGCGGCCCGGCGATGTGGCTGCGGAAAGTGGCCTCGCCACCAACGCTTGCCGCGCCAAAGCCCGCTCCATGGAAGGCGTCCCAGAAGCTCAGAGTCTTGAAACGGCCCGTCGCGGCGCGGGCGATCTTGAGCGCGACTTCATTGGCGTCCGAACCGCCGGTGGTGAACAGTACCTTGCCCAGATCGCCCGGGGTGATGGCCACCAGCTTTTCGGCCAGATCCACCGCCGGGTCATTGGTGAAACGGCGTGGGGCAAAGGGCAGGTCGTCCAGCTGATCCTTGATCGCCTGCACCAGGCGGGGATGGCCATAGCCAATGTGATGTACCGAATTGCCATGGAAATCCATGTAGCGGCGACCGTCGAGATCCTCGATCCAGATACCTTCGGCTTTGGCAATCGTGCTGACGCAGGGGCTGGACAGGGATTGATGCAGGAACACATCCGAGTCGCGTTTCAGCAGCGGCGATGATTTGGGCCCGATGGACTTCTTCAGCCAGGCTTTGCGGGCTTCCGAGGTATTCGATTCCCCTTCTGTATGGACAATCTGTGGCATATCCGTTTCTCACTGTCGTTTTGGAAAAGGGGCGGGCCCCGAAGGGTCCGCCAGTTCCGGGGAGAAATTTCTTGGACCCCTCCTGTTTGCAGAAGGGGCAGGGACGTCAGCCAGGCCAGGGCAGCGAATAGGTCTTCACGTTGGTAAAGAACTTCATCGCTTCGATAACGCCTTCCTTCACGCCGTTTCCGCTGTCCTTGATACCGCCGAAGGGCGACATTTCGATCCGGTAACCCGGCTGTTCCCAGATGTTGCATGTGCCCACGTTCAGCCCGTTAATATAGGCTATGGCGCGGTTCAGATCGTTGGTGCATACGCCTGAGGACAGGCCGAACTCGGTCGAGTTCGAGATTGCCATCACCTCTTCGTCGTTGTCGGGCACACGCACAATGGGGACGATCGGGCCAAAGGTTTCCTCCATCACCAGTTCGCTGCTATGGGGCACCTTGTCGACCACGATCGGCGGCAGAAGCGCGCCCTGACGGCCCGGATGATAAAGGATTTCCGCGCCCTCTTTTTCAGCCTGATGAACGCGGTTCTCAAAGACTTCCGCCGCCTTGTCGTGGATCACGCAGCCCAATTCGGTTTCAGGATCCTGCGGATCGCCGAATTTGATCTTTTTGGCCTTCTCCAGAACCAGCGGCACGAACCTGTCGGCCACGCTTTCCTGCACGAGGATCCGCTTGACCGCCGTACAGCGCTGGCCGGAATTGCCGGTGGCACCTGCAACCGCAATCGTGGCAGCCTTGTCCAGATCAGCATCACTGAGGTCGTTGAGGACGATCAGAGGATCATTGCCGCCAAGTTCCAGTGCCTGACGTTTGTAGACGCCCTTTTCGGCAATCATCTTGCCCACAGGCACGCCGCCGGTGAAGGTGATGATGTCGATATGCTCGTTGGTGATCATCTCGTCGCCGATGTCAGCGGGCCAGCCGGTGACAACCTGGAACATCTCGGGCGGCAAGCCCGCCTCGTACAGAATATCCGCCAGGGTCAACGCGGTCAGCGGGGTCAATTCCGTCGGTTTGCAGACCATGCAGTTGTTGGTGGCAATCGACGGCGCGATCTTGTGGCTGACCATGTTCAGAGGGTGGTTGAACGGTGTGATCGCGCTGATCGCCTTTACCGGCTCGCGCATTGTAAAGATCTTGCGGGCCTTGCCGTTATGGGTCAGATCGCACGAGAAAATCTCGCCATCATCCTTCAGTGCCTCGGCGGCAGCGAACTGATAGACATCCTGCGCGCGCTTGGTCTCGTAGATCGCGTGCTGGTGGCAGATGCCCAGTTCAAGCGTCAGCCACTTGGCCAGATATTCGCGTTTCTCCCCGATCAGTTCACCCGCGCGCTGCAGGATTTGGCTGCGCTCATACCGGGTGAGTTTCGGCTTGTAGTTCGCCGCAATCTCGAAAGCCTTGCGCGCATGTTCGGCGGTTCCGGCCGGAACGTACCCCACAACTTCGTTGGTATAGGGGTAGTGCACCGGAACGGTTTCTTCGGTGAAGACAATTTCACCGCCGATCCGCATTCCTTCGTTTCGTATTTCGATGTTCGACATGGTCTGATCTTTCATGACTTACTGTGCCGCTGCTGTGGTTGCGTAGAAGAAGGCGTCGAAATTACGCAAAACCGGTTGGTTGGGCAGGTCGATGATGCGGTTCACGATGAACGGAACTTCTTGCTCGGTCAAACCGCCATGGCTGCGCAGGGGTTCCTTCAGGGCCGCCAGATCGTGACGGTGCTCGGACGTGCCAATGCAGATGTTCTCGCCCGAGACCATCACGATGTCGCCAATCCGGTCGCCCGGCAACTCGAACTGCTCGATGGCTTCGGCCTTGGTCAGCACGTGGGTTATACCCTCGGTCGCTTTGAGTTTTGCTATGATGTCATCCTGATCCGCGCCTTCGGGCAGATAGGCGGTCGCGAAAGACCCCAATGCGCCGTGATGCACGACATAAGGATCGGTAATCGGCAGGATGACCCGCGCGGCGTCCTTGCCCAGCCATTCGTCCATCAGATCCTGCGCATAGACAACGGCGGGCGAGCCATCAGGCAAGTGCTTTGGCTTCATGCCGTGGTCGGCGGTCACCACGATGGCGGCACCCAACGCGTCCAGTTCGCCCAGATAGCGATCGAACATCGCGTAGAAATCCAGCGCGCCTTGCTGTTCGGGCGCAAACTTGTGCTGAATATAGTCTGTGGTCGACAGATACATCACGTCGGGCTTGAACTCTTTCAACAGCTTGACGCCGGCAGCAAAGACAAACTCGGACAGTTCGGCCGAGTAAACCTCGGGGACGTCCATGCCCAACCATTTGCTGGCATTGTCGATGCCGTGATCAGCCATGGTCGTCTCGCCCGAACGTTCCGAGGAAAAGGCGACTGCACGGCCTTCGTCGAACTTCAGCCCCGCACCAAGAAGCGCGCGCAGCTTGTCCTTGGCGGTTACCATGGCGACGCGGAACCCGGCGTCGTAGAATTGCGAGAAGATGGTCGGTGCACGCAGGAAACGCACGTCATTCATCATGACTTCTTCGCCGCTGTCCGGGTCAATCAAGTAGTTGCCACAGATGCCATGCACGATGGGCGGGCGTCCGGTGGCGATCGACAGGTTATTGGGGTTGGTGAAGGACGGGATCACGGAATGGGCCAGCCGGTCGGTGCCTTCTTCGCGCATCCGCTTGAGGTTGGGCATCAGGCCCTTGGCAATCGCAACCTCCAGATATTCAGGCTCGCACCCATCCAGGCAGATGGCGACTGCGGGGACCTTGGGCGTCGGATAGACGCGTTCGTTTGCTACAACAGGGGTTTGGATGGTCATCTTGTCATGTTCCTTGATAGTTAGGCAGCCAGTTTGGCGCGTTCTTGCAGTGCCCGGAGGGGAGGTGCCGCGTTGGTCACGCCCATCTCCTCCAATGATTCCTTTGCGGCGGTCACGACCATTCGCATGACGTGTTCGTCCATTTGGCCGATGCATCCGACGCGGAAGCTGTCGACCACCGTCAGTTTGCCCGGGTAGATAATGAAGCCCTTGGATTTCATGAGGTTATAGAACTGATCAAACACGAATTTTTCGTCCGCGGGACAGAAAAAGGTGACGATAATTGGGCTGAGCCAACAATTGTCCAGCAACGTTTCAAAGCCCAGCTCTCGCATTCCGGCGACCATGACATCGCGATTACGGGTGTAACGCCCGCCACGGCCGGGTACGCCCCCTTCGGCGGCGTGTGCCCTGAGTGCCTCGATAAAGGCGGCAACCACATGTGTTGGCGGTGTGAACCGCCACTGGCCGGTCTTGTTCATGTGCGCCCACTGTGCGTGCACATCCAGAGACAACGAATGGCTGTTGCCCTTCGCGGCTTCAAGCTCGGATTTACGGGCGACGATGAAGCCGAAACCGGGCACGCCTTCGATACATTTGTTGGCCGAAGACACCATCGCCTCGTAGCGGATTTCGGTGGGTTTGAGTTCCACCGCGCCAAACGCCGACATCGAGTCGATCAGAAGTTTGCGCCCGGCGGCATAGGTGACTTCAGATATCTCCTCGACCGGATTCAGAATTCCCGAGCTGGTTTCGCAGTGAATGGCGACCACATGGGTGATGTCGGGATCCTCGGCAAGAATGCGGGCAACTTCCTCGCCCCTGGGCGGCAGGTAATCCCCTTTGTCCAGAACGACATGGTCGCGCCCCAGATATTCCAGGGTCTGCGCAGATCGTTGCCCGTAGGCGCCATTTGCAAGAACCAGCGCCTTGCCATTGGGTGGAATAAACGACGCAAGCATCGCCTCGACTGAGAACGAACCGCTGCCCTGCATGGGGACGCAATCGTAGTCGTCAGCCCCTTCGCCAAGCAACGCGAGAAGGCTGGACCGCACTTCGCGTGTCATGGCGCGAAAGTCGTCATCCCAACTGCCCCAATCCTTCAACATGGCTTCTTTTACAGCATAGGACGTTGTCAAAGGACCGGGTGTCAGAAGATATGGTTCGCCGAGGCGAGGAGGTTCGATTTTTGCGTTGGAAGGCGTCATATCCATGCTCCAGAAAAGCGTTTTCAAGAACACAATTGCAGCAACAGTTGCTATATGTGAAATTGCAATTATCGATCTAATTATAAGCTCAGCCTATGTACTGGGAAACGGGGATACGCGATGCGGCACAGTCAGCTCAAAGCCTTTCATTTTGTGGCTAAACACGGTGGTTTTTCGCGTGCAGCAGAAGCCTTGTATCTGACGCAGCCAGCCATTTCCGAGCAGGTGCGAAAGCTGGAACAGGATCACGATTTGTTGTTGTTCCAGCGCGAACGGAAACGTGTGACCCTGACCCGTGAAGGAGAGCAGCTTTACAGATACACCAAACAATACTTCGAGATCGAAGATCAGATCGAGGACTACCTTTCCGAGACCAAGGCCGTGGTTGATGGAGAGTTACGCATCATCGCCGACTCAGCGCACCACCTGACCGCCTTTCTGGGGGCTTTTCAGAAGAAGAATCCGAACGTCACAATCACCGTGCGCTCGGGCAATACCGAGGAAATCCTGGAGGAACTCCGGTCCTATAATGCGGAGATCGGCGTTGTCGGCAGCCTGTCGCCGGGCAAGGACATGGAAATTCTGAGCCTTGGATCCACCGAGATCGTTGCCTTTGCGGCCCAGGGTTTACTTTTGGCGTCCAAACCGACCCTGTCCCTGGAAGAGTTGTCAAAGCTGCCGCTTATCTTTCGCGAGACCGGGTCAAAAACGCGCCAGAAACTAGAAGATGAGGCGAAAAAGCACGGGATCATGCTTAAACCGGCGATCGTTGCCGAAGGGCGTGAAGCTATTCGGGAACTCGTGGCCTCCGGCGCCGGCATCGGTTTTGTTTCGCAGGCGGAATACGGGCATGATGACCGGCTGCGGCAGATCAAGTTGCAGGGGATCAACCTGCAAATGGGCGAGAGCATCATTTCGCTTTCGCAACGCCGCGAGGTGAAGATCATCCGCGCCTTCATGGAGTTCGTGCAGCGGACTTTGAAAGAAGACCCCGCCAATAGCTGATTGGCGGGGCAGGGTGTCAAAATGGCCGCTAGCGACTTCGCCAGGCTTGAGTGCGTTTCAGAATGCCCTTGGACGCTATCTGATGAATGATCCGGGCCGCGGCATTTGTATAGAAGATCATCATCCCCATTGCCGCCGCCGGTGCGATGTCTCCGGCATCATCCATATTCAGGACAGCGATTGAGGCGAGCGTGGTCTTGGGGGAGTACAGAAACACCACAGCCGACACGGTCGTCATCGCGTTGACAAACAGATAGATGGATATGTCCAGAACCGCTGGCAGGCAGACCGGAACCGTCACCCGTGCAAACAGCTTCATCGTCGGTTGCTTGAGCGACGCTGACACGGACTCGAACTCGCGGTCCATTTGTTTCAGGGCCGTTACCGCCGTCAGGTGCGATACGGTGTAGAAGTGCGTCACCGTACAGATCACCAAAATCGCCATTGTGCCGTAGATGCCATTCAGCGGGTTTGACGGGTTATTGAAGAAGAAGATGTAGGACAGCCCCAGCACCATGCCCGGAATGGCCATCGGCAACATCGCGAACATCTGAAAGATCGATCTGCCGGTGCGGAACCCTTGTGATTTCTCAACCAGGTAGGCCCCGAAGAACACAACCGCCGTGCCGATAATTGCAGTCAGCAGGGCCAGCCGGATCGAATTGAAATAAGACCCCCAGCCGCCGCCATCCATCTTGTCGAACTGATAGTTCCTCAGGCTCAGGCTCAGATCATAGGGCCAGAACTTGATCAGGGCAGCGAACTGGCACACTGCCAGAAGGCCAACGATGAACAGGCCGACCGCGCTGCAATAGGCCAGAAACAGGCGATCAGCTTTCGGGTTCGGGGTTGGCTGATACGGCACCGACCGGGCCGACAGCAACGCCACCTGTTTGGACTGAACCATGCGGTCGATCGCAAAAGCCAGGATCGCCGGAATCACCAGAACCACGGACACAACCGCGCCCATCTCAAAGTTCTGCTGGCCGATCACCTGCTTGTAGATATCCACCGCAAGCACGTTGAATTGCCCGCCGATGACTTTAGGCAGGCCAAAATCGGTGATTACCAGATTGAACACAACAAAGGCTGCAGAGATCAGGCCGTACCTGGCACCCGGAACGGTCACCGTCCAGAACGTGCGCCATGGGGTTGACCGCAGGCTTGCCGCAGCCTCGTACAGCCGCGCATCCGAAATCGCCAGCGCCGTTGAGATGATCAGGAAGGCATGCGGAAAGGTGAAGAAGACCGAGCCTATCACAATGCCGATCGGACCATAGATGCTGGCGCCGAACAGCAGTTCTTTGATCATGCCCTGATTACCAAACAGGTATACCAAGGCGATACCCGGCAGCAGCGAGGGAACGAGAATTGGCGCCATTGCGATCAGGCGAAAGACACCTTTGAACCGCATGCAGCTGCGGTTGAGCGCGTAGGCAAACCAGAAGGCCAGCGTCACGGTGACGATCGTGCTGACAACCGAAATCCAAAGCGAATTCTTGATCGAATTGAACAGCGCGGGCGTGGAGAAGTAGTTTACAAAGTTATCCAATCCCCTGGACTGGACGGGCCGAAGTTGAACCCGCCGAAAGGTATTGGAATCCAGCTCGACCCAATCGGTTCCTTCCTGCAAAGTTGATCCGACCAGGAACCGACCGGTATCCGTCGTGTTCCGGATCTGATACATGACCGGGCTGCGGAAACTGAAATCCGGGAAGAAACCTGTAACAGGCAAGCGCCCGTCCGAACCCGTCACAAGATCGGTGTCGGCAAATGCTCCGGTTTCGCGGTTCAGCGCATCGCCCGACAGGATCGTTCCATCAAAACTCCCTGCGTCATCGCTGACCTGAAACTCGTATTGGGACAGTTCCACCCGATAGGTGGAAAACGACTTTGAGAGCATCGTGTAAAGCGGCAGCGCCAGCGTCACGATCAGATACAGCACGATGACCATCATGCTTCCGCGCATCAGGATGTCGTCGCGGCTGAGCTTGGGTTTGATGATTGGGCCGGGGGGCAAAGTGTTACTGTTGGTAGAAGCGGTACTCATGCCCCGGTCTCCGGTACGTCAAAGGCCATCAGGCGGTCTTCGGGAAGCTCGATCATCATCGTCCGCCCTTCTGCCAGCTCAAGGCGGCGTACGGCATTGATCGAGAAATCCGCGATCAGCTCCGAAGTGCCGAACCGCTCATTGCTCAGGCGGCACCGCCAGAACGAACCAAGGAACTCCATCTCGGTGATCAGCACTTCGAAGGCGTTTTCCGGGGTGGTAATTGTATCCGGCGCACCCGGAGACCGCGCACCTTCTCCATGTGGAATGACATCATCAGGTCGGACAGCAGCTATGACGCGGCTTCCTTTCTGATGCGAATGCCGCGTGCATTTCAGCACGGACCCGCCCAGTTCTATCGTCTGAGGGTCACCGGCAACTGCCGACAGCTGGTTCATCTCGCCAATGAAATCGGCGACAAACAAGTTCCTTGGATGGCGGTATATCTCGGTGGGCGATCCCACCTGTTCAATCACGCCATGGTTCATGACCACGATCCGGTCCGCCATGGCCAGGGCCTCTTCCTGGTCATGCGTCACCATCACGGTGGTCACGCCCAGCTTGCGTTGCAACTCTTTGATTTCATGCCGCAAATGGACGCGTACTTTTGCATCAAGCGCCGAAAGGGGTTCGTCCAGAAGCAGCAGACCGGGCTTGGTTGCGATGGCGCGGGCCAAGGCAATCCTTTGCTGCTGCCCACCCGACAACTGTGCCGGATATTTTTTGCCCTGATCCGGCAGGCCGACGAGATTAAGCAACTCATTCACACGTACAGCGATTTCAGATTTGCTGTGGCCCGAGTTTTCCAGACCAAAGGCAATGTTCTTTTCAATCGTGAGGTTCGGAAACAGCGCATAGGACTGAAACACGATCCCGAAATCACGCTCGGACGGGGGCAGGTTGGACACGTCCTTGCCGTCCTGCATGACCGTCCCCTTGGTCTGCAAATCCAGACCGGCGATAGCGCGGAGCAGGGTCGTTTTCCCGCAACCCGACGGGCCCAGAAAACAAACGAATTCGCCATCGTTGATTTCCAGCGAAATATCCTTGAGAGCGAGAAAGCTGCCGAACGCCTTCCACAAGTTCTGGATGCTGAGATACAGTTCACCGGGAGGTGTTTTCTGAAGCACGGGGGAAGTCCTCACATCTGCACCTCGGGCATGGCTGATCCGGGCTGGGCATTGCCAGGTGCGCAGGTCACGTTTTTGGGAAAAAGAGAAGGGCGCGCAGGAGAGGCAAAAGCAACTCTCCTGCTATCGTGTTTATTTCGCTTCCGACTTTCCGTCATAGCGAGACTGCCATTCCTTCAGGATTGCCGCACGATTATTCGCGGCAAACTCAAAATCATTGTCAATCATGGCATCCAGAAGACCCTCTGGGAAGTGCTCAACCGGTTTTGCGATGCCGGGGTAGGCCACAACCGCATAGCCGGTGTTGTACATTTCGTTGGCTTCCTTGGTGACTGTGAAATCAACCAGTTTCTGAGCGGCTTCCAGATTTGCCGTTCCGGCGACAATTGCGGTGGCTTCCATGTCCCAGCCTACGCCTTCGGACGGGACGATAATCTCAAGCGGTGCGCCATCCGCCTTGGACTTGGCACCGCGGAAGGCAAACGAGATACCGATCGGGATTTCGCCCGCTGCCGCCAGCTTGCAGGGTTTGGACCCTGAATGCGTATAGCGCGCAATATTTTCGTGCAGCGCGTCCATGTACTCCCAGCCGCCTTCTTCACCGAACATTTGCAGCCAGCTTGAAACGTCAAGGAACCCGGTGCCGGACGAGTTCGGGTTCGGCATGATAACCTGATCCTTGTACATCGGGTCAGTGAGGTCTTTCCACGAGGTGGGTGGCTTCAGCCCGGCCTTTTCGGCCTCGACCGTGTTGTAGCAGACGGATGCAACCCAGGCATCCATGCCAACCCATGCGGGTGGATTGTCGCCATCGACAAACTTGGGATCCAGGTTCTCGACGCCGGCGGGCGCGTAGGGTTCCAGCATGCCTTCCGATTTGAGAAGTAGCAGCGACGTAGCCGCCAGCCCCCATACGACGTCTGCCTGGGGGTTGTCCCGCTCAGCCAGCAGTTTGGCGGTGATGATCCCGGTCGAGTCGCGAACCCAGTTGATCTTGATGTCAGGGTTGCTTTGGTTGAACGTCTCGGCATAGCGAGCCAGATCTTCCGCCTCGACGGCGGTGTACACTGTCAATTCTGTTTCCGATGCCGCAACCGTCGCGGTCATTGCGCTGACGGCCAGAGCGGCAAGAAATGATGTCTGGTGTTTCATTGTTATCCTCTGTTGGTGATTTCTTGACGGGTTCGCCATTCTTGCGCGGCGTTCTATTCAGATTTGTATCAACAGTTTGACAGATAAAAACTTCAAGAAAAATCGATTATATCTTCAACATCATAAGTGCACCCTATGGCAAAGCAGCTGTGGATTGCCGACGGTTGCGATCAATTCCGGCAACGGAGCGGCAGGGCCTAACCGTTTGAAGCCGCTTATTTTGCATACTTTTGGTGCCGTCCAGTATTGTCGCCCCCGGCGCGGACCAGAGCCTGAACACAGGCGGGATCGGTATTGTTCCTGCGGCGGTCCGACATCCAGCCGGATCTATGATGAAGATCAGTACTTCTTTCATGCGTGTTTCCAGGTTCTGCGTCCGAAATCTGCCCTCAGATTTCGTTATCTCGCCGTTGCCAAAACCAAGATGCCGAGCGCCACGATTGTCGCCGCAAGAAGCCTGTTGGATTTGGGCCCTTCGCCAAACCACATGACGCCAATAATCGACGCAAAGATCACGGAACTTTCTCTGAGTGCTGACACCACGCCCAAAGGCGCAATCGTCTTGGCATACAGCACCAGTCCGTAGGCCAGGCCGGAAATGACGCCGCCCGCCAGACCTGCCCAGACAAAGCGACTGGGCAGTGCCACAAGGCGCTGCCATCGGGTCGTGAAGATGAACCCAGCAACAATAATTTCGGCGACGAACAAGGCCGCGATGTATCCCAACGCGTTCTCAGACAGCCGAATGCCGATACCATCCACAATCGAATAGGACGCAATCATCAGGCCCGTGCCAAGCGCTGCCGCTATGGCGATCCAATTCGTTTGTCTGCCTAACCCGGCAAGGGACAGGCACCCGATACCTGCCGAGATGCAGAGTATGCCGACCCATGCGACCATCGAAAGAAGCTCTCCTGCAAACAAAATTGCGCCCAGCGCGACCAGAACAGGCGTGATCCCGCGAGAGATGGGGTAAACCATCGACAGGTCGCCATATTTATATGCGGTGTTCAGAAACCAGTAATACCCCCAGTGGATCAGGGTCGAGCCAACGATAAAGGGAAAAGCCGCCCAAACCGGCAGCCCGAAAAACGGCAACGCAAACAGCGCAGGGACCGCGTGGCCGAGTGATACCAGCCCCAAAACGATTGCTTTGTCGGGCGCCCCTTTGACAACCGCATTCCAGAGCGCATGCAAAAAGGCAGCGGTCAAAACGATAAGAAGCGCCGAGGTCGTCATTGCGAGCCGATGAAATGGTTTGGTTTGTTGGCGTGCATCAGAACTCCGACCTCAATGCGCTGATACGCGCGCGCGTTTTTGCTTGCCAGCGCAAGTGCGTGGCACGCGACCGACAGAACCGAACCGGAGGTCTGTTCGTCAAGGACAAGCTGGTCCAATGGCAAACTATCGCAACGCAGAAAGCCGAATTTGGAGGTTTGGTTAGCTTCGGGCCCGATAACCGAACGGTATTTCATCCAGGTTCATTTCGGCAGAGGCTCATCCAAGACTAGCCGTCCATCTTCGGCCGCTCGCTTTTGGTATCGTACGGGGCTCGCATATAGGCTGTTGCCGACAACCGGGTTCCGGCAAGGTCGATTTCAAAGGTCCCGTCGCGGATAAAATCGGCCGTTACCGGCCGGGGCGCGTCCAGTTGGCAAAGTGCAACGGCCGCACCAAGCGTATGGC
Source organism: uncultured Ruegeria sp. (assembly GCA_963669395.1). GTDB lineage: Bacteria > Pseudomonadota > Alphaproteobacteria > Rhodobacterales > Rhodobacteraceae > Ruegeria. The sequence goes on from OY770022.1 coordinate 1,334,543, forward strand.
CATAGGCGGCCGAGCGGACCTCGCCGATTTCGACCCCGTCATACATCACGGCCTCACCACCCCACAGTTGTGCCGAGCCATCATCAAGCACCAGTTGCACGATGCGTGTTTCCAGGTGATCGGGGTCCTCTTTTGCCGCCAGCAGCGCGTCTTTTCCGATAAAGCCGCCGGGCTTTTCGAAATCGACCGCAAAACTCAACCCTGCCTGCAACGGTGTGATATCGGGCGTCAACTCTCGGCTCCAGGCGCGGAAACCCTTTTCCAGGCGCAACCCTTCCAGCGCGTAGTATCCCGCATCGCGGATGCCGAACTCGGCCCCGGCGCGCATCAGATCCTCGTATACGCCAACGGTGAATTCGACCGGCACCACCAGTTCCCAGCCCAGTTCACCCACATAGGTCATGCGGTTGGCCAGAACCGTGGCATAGCCCAGATCGATTTCCTGATGGGTGGCAAACGGGAAGGCCGCGTTGGACAGGTCGGCCTTGGTCAGTTTCTTCAGAACCGCGCGGGCTTTCGGCCCCATGACCGCCATAACCGACCAGGCGGCCGTGACATCGGTCAGGAACACGTGGGCATCCGCGTCGAAATTCTTGCGAATCCAGTCCGCATCATGCACCGCCTGGGCCGAGCCGGTGATCAGAAGGAACTCCTGCGCTTTCAGGCGCAGCACTGTCAGGTCGGATTCGTACCCGCCGCGTTCGTTCAGCAGACCGGTGTAGACCGTGCCTCCGATGGGGACGTCGACATTTGCCGCGCAAATGCGGTTCAACTGTGCACAGGCATCCCGGCCCTGAACCAACAGCTTCGCGAACGAGCTTTGATCGAAGATCGACACGCCCTCGCGGGTGTTCTTGTGCTCGGCCGCAACTGCGTCATGCCAGTTCTGGCGGCCGAAACTGTATTGAATCTTGGGTGCTTCGCCTTCCGCCGCAAAGAAATTCACCCGCTCCCAGCCCATCTTTGATCCGAACACAGCATTTTTTGCCGCCAGGCGGTCGTAAAGGGCCGAGCGGCGGAACGGGCGCGCGGTGTCCAGTTCGCGATTGGGCCAGGGCATGGCATAGTGAAGCCCCAGCGTTTCCTTGACCCGATCGTGCAGCCACGTCGGGTTGTTGTTGAAGTTTGCGAACCGCCGGATATCGACAGCAAACAAGTCCGAAGTCGGAGCCCCCTCGACAATCCATTCAGCCAAAGCAAGCCCCGCCCCACCAGCGCTGGCAATTCCCATCGAGTTGAACCCGGCCCCCACAAAGAAGTTCTTCAGTTCGGGTGCCTCGCCCAGAAGGTAGTTGTTGTCGGGGGTGAAGCTTTCAGGCCCGTTATAGAATTTGCGCACGCCGGCGCCGGCCATCTGCGGAACCCGGATCAGCGCGTTTTCCAGCAGGATTTCAAACTGGTCCCAATCATCGGGCAGAAGCTGGAAGAAGAACTTGTCGGGGATGCCGTCCATTGCCCATGGCTTGGCTTCGGGTTCGAACCCGCCCATCACCAGACCGCCGGTTTCCTCTTTGAAATAGATATAGCCGTCCGGGTCGCGCAGCACCGGCAGGCCAGGCTTCACGCCTTCGATCTGTTCGGTCACGATGTACATATGCTCGGCCGAATGCAGCGGTACGTTGACGCCGCACATTTTGCCCAGTTGGCGCGCCCACTGACCGCCGCAGTTCACCACAATCTCGGCTTCGATGGTACCATGGTCGGTCACGACACCGCTGACTGCTCCGTCTTTGGTCAGAATATCGGTAACCTTGATACCTTCTATGACTTTGGCGCCGCCCACGCGCGCGCCCTTGGCCAGTGACTGTGTCAGATCGGTCGGGTTGGCCTTGCCGTCGCCGGGCATCCACAGCCCACCCTTGACGTCATCAACCTGCATCACAGGCCATTTGTCCTGCGCCTCCTGCGGGGTGATGACCTGTACCTCGACCCCCTGCGCGCGGGCTGCGGCCGCCGTGCGCAGCAGCATTGTCATACGGTCCTCCGTGCGTGCCACGGTAACGGAACCGCATTCCATCCAGCCTGTGGCCAGCCCGGTCTCGGCCTCAAGTTGAGAATACAGCTCGGTCGAATAGCGGATCAGATTGGTCATGGCAGGCTGGCTGCGCAACTGACCAACCAGACCCGCCGCGTGCCAGGTGGTGCCGCAGTTCAGCTGTCCCTGTTCCAACACTACCACATCACGATGCCCCATCTTCGTCAGGTGATACGCGACCGAGCAGCCGACAATACCGCCCCCCACAATGACAGTTTGCGCGCTGTGCGGAAGTTGGGTGCTGGCCATTGCCTCGCTCCGTGCAGAAGGAATCGGATCTGCACTCACCTTATCGTTAGTTTGCAAAACTTGGCAAATATATTCTTTTCTTTGCGTTATGCCCGTACAATATCCATTGGTTGGGTTTCCAGCGATTCGGAAATGTCCTTGGGCAGTTCACCGTCAACAACAAGGGTCACGTCAAAGGGCAAAGCTTTCATGGCGATCTGCCCAACCACCCCGAACTTGCTGCTGTCCGCCAAAAGGAAAGGGTGCTGTGCCCGTTCCATCATCATGTGGCGCAAGTTGGCGCCTTCCAGCGAGAAATAGGTGAGCAAGGCCCGCGCGCTGATCCCGCCAACCCCGACCAGCGCGTATTCCGCGTTATATCTGGAAAGGTGTTCCAGCGTATCCAGACCCATTGTTGCATTCTCGGAAAAATCCAGCCGTCCGCCCAGCAATGTGATCTCCGCCGCTGCAGGTGTCAGAACCGAGGCAATTGTTAAGTCATTTGTGTATATCGTTAATTCACGGCGGGTGGCCGCTAAAGCCTGAGCTGCGGCAAGCGTCGTCGACCCATTGTCAATGATCACGCTGGCCCCGTCCGGGATCGCGCTGGCGACATATGCACCAATACGCTCCTTGCCCACACGGTTGGTTTGGGTGCGATCAGCCATAGGAGGTTCATGCCTGCGCACTCTGGTTGCCCCGCCACGCACCTGGTTGAGCTTGTTTTCCTGGGCCAACTGCTCGATATCCTTGCGCACGGTTTCCCGTGATACGCCAAGCCGTTCAGTCAGAGAACGAATAGAAACCGCAGGCTGGCGCGAAACTTCTTCGAGAATGATTGCATGACGTTCGGATGGCAGCACGAGAGACCCTCAATGATCGCATGGGGCTACAGAATGCCAAATTTCGCAAAAAAATCCAGCCGGGAGTTGCAAAAGCGACTGCGCGATTTGTTAAAGGGCTTCGGGGTGCGGCGTTCGTGGATCCCGGATAGCTCTCTGCTGTTCATTGAAACGTGTCGCGATAAGTCAAACGTTCTGTCGCTTGTCACAGCAGTGCCCAGCCAGCCGCGCGGCCGCAACAGCGGACGGTCCCCGCCAATACGCTTCGTGCGCAATTGGGCGGTCTGACTTCCCTCAATTCAGGGAAAGCCTGCTATTCATGTGTTTCAAATACCCGAAATCAATGCGCTCGCTGCTCCAACAAATCCAGCGCCGGCCACGACGCTTGCGAGTACAATACAAAAAACTTCTAATGCGCTAAGTTTCATTTTTCTGCCCTGCCCAAATGCCCCGCTCGACTTAAAGCATCTCATGAGATTCAAAAAGAGAGCCTTTGTTGACGCGGCGGAATGCTGCTACAAGCGCGGCGTGTTTTCGCTCAGCAGTGAGTTTTGGTCATTTGGATCGGATACCGTTGCGGGTGTCAGAAGCTTGATCTGTAGGGCGCGCGCATCACGACCGTTCGCCCGATTTGACGGATTCCGGCGCAATTTTGTGACGCAATTTGCCCCCTGGAATCATGGTCCGGAGCGACGGGCTGGCTCAACCTTGATGCAAGTGATTGATCTTAGTGGTAGCGGAGGTCCGTCTTGGACACAAACCCCACACATTAACCCTCTGTAAAATACGGGTGGCGCAACCTTTGAGCGGGAAACCGGAAGGTCAATTGTCGTAGCGGTACACTGACTGGCGAATTCGATCAAAAGAATTTGGCCTTCACCGCGTTGTCCTACGTTGAAGGCCGTCGCAATTGCGGCATGGGGAACGTCCTACATAGCCTCCAAGGTATGCTCGAGGCCATTTCGAATGTGATCTTCCAACAACTTCTTGGCCATATCCGCGTCTCTGGCCAATGCGGCATCGAACATGTGTTTGTGTTCTTTGGCTGCTACCTCACCTCGATAGGTCAGTACGAGCATCTGGTAGCGAAGATACTTGTCATAGATGATTGAGTGAAGGGATAGAAGATTCTTGGAGTTGCAGGCTGCTATCATCGCTTGATGAAACTCCGAGTCGTACCTCTTCCAGGTTTCTTTCTCAGAGTCATCTCCTTTGAGAAGCCGTTGCTCCATCAAATGCAGCTTATGATGCGCGGCGACCAGGTTCCCCTCCCAATCCGTGTCACCATTCTCGATGGATAACTCCAATGCATGGCACTCCAGCAGGACACGCAGCTCTGATATCTCGATCAGGTCTTCACGGGAGACCGGTGTAACCAGGAATCCCCGTTGCTCGGGAGCTTCGACAAATCCGTCGCTGGCGAGCCTGTTTAGCGTTTCACGAAGTGTCGAAAGGCTTGCCGAGTAGCGTTCCTTCAAGGCGTCCAGCTTCAGTTTGGAGCCGGGCTGCAGCTCTCCGAAGATGATGTCCCGCTTGATGCGCTGATAGGTGCTTGCACCTATCGTGGACGGCTGTTTCGCCATGCGTTTCACCCGATATTATCAGTTTCCTCGTTCAATTAGCATTTTTTAGAGACATCAGCAATCCAAACTGATGTATGGTAAAAATAAAAATATCATACATTATTGCGGAATCACGAAAACCCCAATACGGTCGTGGCCAAGTTGGGCATAGCAGCCTGATCGCAATCATCGGTTTCGGGATTTTCCGGACCCTCCGGAAGGAAGCAAAGTGTCTAAGAACTTTCGCATTGCCATTGTCGGCATTGGTCTTGTTGGACGACGCCACGCGGACGCTATCCGAGCGTTGCGCCATGTTGATCTCGTCGCGGTGGTCGACCCCAGCGAAGAAGGTCGTGCTTACGCCGTTGAGCACGGGGTCGCATGTTACGAGACCCTCGAGGAAATGTTTGCAAATCAGTCGCCGGACGGAGCTGTTCTGGCGACCCCGACCACGCTTCATGTTGAACAAGGTCTCACGTGTGTTCGACATGGGTGTCCCGTTCTTGTCGAAAAACCGATCGCCGTAGAAGCCACTGCTGCACTTGAGCTTGTTCAAGCAGCGGAGAAGGCCAATGTGCCACTGATGGTCGGACATCATCGTCGACACAATCCTCTGATCCGGTCGGCTAAGGAAGCCATTGTCGGTGGGAAGATTGGCGATGTGCGCGCTGTCCATGCGAATTGCTGGTTCTATAAGCCAGACGAGTATTTTGATGCTGCGCCCTGGCGAAAGAAACCCGGTGCAGGGCCCATCTCGGTCAATCTTGTCCACGATGTTGATCTGCTGCGGTACCTGGCCGGAGAAGTCATGACCGTACAGGCTCAGTCGGCTGCATCGCAGCGGGGTTACGACAACGAAGATGTTGCCGGTGCTCTGTTGACGTTCGAAAGCGGGGCGATAGGGACCATAAGTGTGTCCGACAGCATCGTTGCTCCATGGAGCTGGGAGATGACGTCTCAGGAATATCCAATCTATCCTTCAACCACTGAGAGTAGCTACATGATAGGTGGCTCTCATGGTTCGTTGTCCGTTCCCGATGTTCGGTTGTGGAGTTACCAGAGTGAGCAAAGGGACTGGTGGACGCCAATCTCATCAACTGCGCTGAAAAAGGGTGCGTCTGACCCCCTGGTCAATCAGCTTAGGCACTTTGTTGAAGTAGCTCAGCACGAAGCAGAACCGATTGTATCTGGATGGGAAGGTTTAAAAACACTTCAAGTTATTGAAGCTATTCAGAATTCCTGCAGAACAGGTGAGACGGTCAGGATCAAAAACTTACAAAAAACGCCAATGGTAGATATGACGGCAGTATAAAATATCAGATATTTTGTAAAAAATCTTGCAAAATATCCAAAATAGGTCAAAACTCTTAATCGCAAAAAAGAAGCATCATGATGTCTCAGGGAGGAGCAAAGTGATTACCAAACTTACCCGCCGGGCTGCTGTATCAGCCCTGGTCGCAACCGGTGTTCTGTTTAGCGCAACAAGTGGTGCGCTGGCGGAAGACAAAGTGCAACTTCGGCTCGCAACATCAGGATCGGAGACCGACCAGCGCTCGGTCGCCATGGCCGAGGTTTTCGCACCCATGGTCGCTGATTTCGCAAGCTACGAGCCCAGCTACAATGGAACTATCTTCGCCCAAGGCACCGAGTTGGACGCCATCAGCCGGGGCAATCTGGAAATGTCGATCACCTCGGCGCAGGAACTGGCACAGTTCTTCCCCGAGTTTTCGATCTTTACCGCCGGATACGTTCATCAGGACGCGGCGCATCAGGTAGCGGTCTTCAACGATCCCCTGATGGATGCCTTCAAGCAAAAGGCCGAGGACGAATTGGGCGTCAAACTGCTGTCGGTCATGTATCTGGGCCGTCGACAGGTGAACCTGCGCCAGCCCAAGGATGAGCTGACTGTGTCTACACCTGCCGATCTGGAAGGTGTGAACCTGCGGATGCCGGGCACAGATGCGTGGCAGTTCCTTGGCAAAGCGCTGGGTGCCGCCCCGACACCAATGGCGTTCTCAGAGGTTTACACAGCTTTGTCGACCGGTGCCGTTGACGGTCAGGACAACCCGTTGCCGACCGTCGTTGACGCCAAGTTCTATGAAGTGACCAATCAAATCGTCCTGACGTCGCATCTGGTTGACCTGAACTATATCGCCATCGGCAAAGAGGTTTGGGACGGGCTGACACCGGAACAGCAGGAAAAAGTTCAGGCCGCAGCGGATGCAGCGGCTGAGTCGGGCCGCCAGAAACAGCTTCAGAAAGAAGAAGATCTGGTCAGCTTCCTCAAGGAGCAGGGCATGGAGGTCTACGAGCCCGACCTCGCGGCGTTCCGCGATCAGGTACAGTCGATGTATCTGGAAAGCGAGTTCGCCGGGTCATGGCCGGACGGTGTTCTGGAGCAGATCAACGCTCTGGGCAACTAAGTTCGTCTACACAAGGGAGGGAGAACCACAATGAAAGGCTTTCTAAAGGGGTTCTCCCGACTGACCGAAGCGATTGCCGGCGGGATGCTGGCGGCAATCTTCCTGATCTTCCTTCTCCAAATTCTTCTGCGCTACTTCTTTACCCCCGCTGGCTGGACGCTTGAACTGATCGGCATCCTCTGGGTCTGGGTGATCTTTTTTAGCTGCGCCTTCATCGTGCGCGAGAGGGATCACGTGAAGTTCGACATCATCTACCTTTCGGTGCCGATGCGCGTGCGGCAGATCTTTGCGATGCTGGCGGCCGCGGCGATCGTGGTCGGGATGCTCTATAGTTTCCTGCCGACGTGGGACTACATCGACTGGATGAAAATCCGCAAAACCTCGACTGTGCGCAATCCGTTCTCCGGCGAGAAGATCCCGTTGCGCACAGTATTCTCGATTTACGCGGTATTCATGCTGGTCGTCGCAGCGCGGTACGCGTGGCTATTCTTCGACGTCATGCGCAATGGCCCACCAAAAGCCGAGCTGGAACTGGTCGTTGGGTACAACGTGGTTGACGATCATCCCCGCGTCGACGGTGAAGACGACGAGGAAGCTGACAAATGAGTTTTGAACTTCTTTCCTGCCTGCTCGCTCTCTTTGTTCTGGCAGGCATCGGGACACCTATCGGCTATTCCATCCTTTTGGCCTCATTGGTGTATCTGGGCACAGCCGGACTGGACGTCGCACTCGCAGGCGAGAAGATCCTGCAAGGCTTCTACAAAAGCACGATCCTGCTTGCCGTGCCTTTGTTCATCGTCGCCGCGAATATCATGAACGCTGGGTCGATCACGGACCGTCTGCTGAACTTCTGCGTCGCTGCGGTCGGGCGGTTCAAGGGCGGCCTCGGGCACGTCAACGTGGTAGCGTCTCTGATCTTTTCGGGTATGTCCGGGTCGGCTGTCGCGGATGCTGCGGGGATTGGTAAGATCATCATTGAGATGATGACCAAGGATGGGCGCTATAGCCGAGGTTACGCAGCCGCAATCACGGCGGCGTCGGCGACGATTGGCCCGATCATTCCGCCCTCGATCCCGATGGTTTTGTACGCGCTCGTTTCCAAGGCCTCCATCGGGTCTCTTTTCCTGGCCGGTATTTTGCCTGGCCTGATCATGGGCGTCGTTCTTATGGCGATGAACTATTATCTGGCCGGGAAGCGGAACTTTGCATTGGAAGAACCTGTTCCGCTGCGCGAGTTGCCGGCCAAAACCGCCAACGCGTTCCCGGCGCTGCTGATGCCTGCAATCCTGCTTTACGGCATATATGGCGGCGTCACCACTCCGACCGAGGCTGCAGCCGTGGCTGCATTCTACGCCCTGCTACTGGCAGCATTGTTCTACCGCGCACTGACCTTCCGTGGACTTTATCAAGTGTTCGTCGACAGCGCGCGCTCTTCCGCAGCCGTCGGGGTGGTCATTGGGGGCGCGTTCATTCTGAACTTCATCGTTATTCAGGAGCAAATACCGCAGTCTATCTCGGCGCTGCTGGAGGGTTCTGATGTCAGCCCGATTGTGTTCCTGATCCTCGTAAACCTGCTGATCCTCGCGCTGGGATGCGTGTTAGACGCAACAACGATCATCCTGGTGATTGTGCCCCTGTTCATTCCAACCTGCGAAGCGCTTGGGATTGATCTGGTGCATTTCGGGGTGCTGGTCGTGGTGAACTCGATGATCGGTCTGATCACGCCGCCCTACGGCATTCTACTCTTTGTGATCAACGCCGTGACGGACATTCCGCTGCGCGAAATCATCTCGGAGATTTGGGCCTTCCTGGCGGTGCTCATCTTCGCCCTCGTGATCATGATGCTGATGCCTGATCTGGTCCTGTGGTTGCCGCGTATGTTTGGATATCAGGGATAATGTGCCTCTCGGTTTCGACAACGTCGATCCCCGGTGATCTGGCCGAAAAACTGAGTGCTATCGCCGACGCGGGGTTCGGAGGTGTCGAATTACACGAACCGGATTTGACCGCTTTTGATGGGCCGCCATCGCAAATTCGGAACATTGTATCAGATCTCGGCCTGAAGATTTGCCTGTTACAACCCTTCCATAACCTTGAAGGCCAGGCCGACGCCGGACGGGAGCGCGTCTTTGATCGGCTGAAGCGCAAACTCGACCTGATGAGCGAGTTGGGTACTGATCTGCTGCTAATTGGGTCCGCGTTCGAGGTCGATGCCGCTGCGACCGGAGAACAGGTAATCGCAGATCTTGGCGAGGCGGCTGAGATCGCGAAAGAGATGGGATTGCGTCTGGCCTATATGGGCTTGCCTTGGTCGGATCTTATTCACTCGGATGAACAGGCGTTAGGCGTCGTTGATGCTGTCGACAGCCCTAATCTGGGGTTGGCTTTGAATTCCTTCTTCTCGCTTGCCGACAGGTCCAAACCCGCCCGCCTTCGGGATATTCCCGGAGAGCGGCTGTTCCATGTGCAACTGTCCGATGCACCCCGGCTTGAGATGGATATCCGCAGGCTCAAGCGGCACTTCGGGCTTTTGCCCGGTCTTGGATCGCTGAACCTTGCGGGCTTCGTGCGGGTGTTGTCCCGCGCCGGATACAAGGGGCCTTGGTCCATTGCGCGCGTCAACGAAGCAGCTCCTCAACCCGGTGGCCCAACACTGGCCCGAGACAGCTACAGGTCGCTGGTGAACCTGTTAGATGAGGTTTCCCGGACCGAGCCCGGAACCGATTTCGGCATCCCGGACCTACCGGAACGCGTCTTTGCGTCCGGCTTCGAATTCGTCGAATTTACAGCTGATGAGGTAAGCGGCGCGCAGCTGGCGGACATTCTGTCAGCAATGTGTTTTCGAATGGAGCGAAAGCATGTAAGCAAGTCCGTCGAGTTGTGGCGGCAGGGCGCGATAAACATCGTTGTGAATACCGAAAAGGAAGGTTTTGCACATTCGGCGTTCCTGGGCCACGGCCCTTCCGTTTGTGACATGGGGTTGCGTGTCAAAGATGCGGATCAGACGGTTCAGCGAGCGACCGCGTTGGGCGCGCCGAATTTCTCACAGCCGGTAGGGACCGGGGAACTGGACATCCCGGCCATCCGAGGTGTAGGTGGCAATGTTGTCCATTTCATAGATGAGAAATCCGATCTGCATCGGGTTTGGGACATCGAGTTCGAGCCAGTCGCCAAGACCAAAGCGATCCAGCCCGCCGGTCTGCGCCGCATCGACCATCTGGCACAGACGATGCGTAACGATGAGATGCAAAGCTGGCTGCTCTATTACATTTCGACTTTTGAGATGGCAAAATCCCCGATCGTGAACGTTGCCGACCCGTTGGGTGTTGTGCAAAGCCAAGCTATCGAAAGCCCCGAAGGCGAAGTGCGTTTAAACCTGAATGGTGCAGTTGGGCGTCGAACACTGGCGGCTTCATTCCTTGAAGACGGTTTTGGTGCCGGTGTTCAGCACATCGCCTTCCAGTCGGACGACATATTTGAAACCTCAGCCCAATTGCGGAAGTCCGGTTTTCCCAGCCTGTCCATCCCAGAAAACTACTACGCTGATCTGCAAGCGACATTCGGGTTAAGTGAAGACCTGATCGCCCAAATGCGCAGGGATAACATACTCTACGATCAGGCGGCGGGTGCCGAGTACTTTCAGATCTACAGTCGCCCCATTTTTAACGGCTTTTTCTTTGAAATTGTCGAGCGACGAACTGCTTACGCCGGCTATGGTGCGCGTAACGCTGCGTTTCGATTAGCGGCACAAACGCGACACCACGTGGCGGAAGGAACAACCTAATATGAAGGCCGCACTAATCGGACAAGGGATTTCTGGCTCCATGACGCCTGAGATGCACGAGGCGGAGGGCCGGGCGCAGGGCATCGATCTGAGCTACGGTAGGATCGACACTGCAAAAGAGCCATTTCGTGGAATGTCGGCCGCTGATTTACTGCATTATTCCGTTGAATTAGGCTGTGCGGCGGTCAACGTGACACACCCCTACAAAGCGTCGGTCATTGATCATCTCGATGAGCTTTCCAAGACTGCTGAGGAGCTTCAAGCTGTCAACGCGGTGGTTTTTTGTGACGACCGAATGGTTGGCCACAACACCGATTACATAGGTTTCCACAGTGCCTTCGGAGATTTTTTGGGATCATCGAAGACTGAAACGGTTCTCTTGTTTGGTGCTGGTGGCGCGGGCAGTGCAGTCTCTTTGGCTTTGCTTGATTCAGGTGTTCGAGATCTGGAGATCATCGATCCTGACTTCCACCGAGCGCAGGCGCTGGTCAGTCGACTAAAGGTCTTGCGCCCTTGTGCGAAGCTTCAGGGTTCCCCCTCGATTTCGTTGGAACGGGTCAAATTTGTGGACGGAGTGGTCAATGCAACACCGCTCGGGATGGATAAGTACCCCGGGTCGGTAATTGATCCATCATTGTTGCGGCCGGATGCTTGGGTGGCAGATATAGTATATTTCCCGCTCGAGACACACCTTCTGAGCAGCGCCCGCACAACTGGGTTAAAAGTGATGAATGGTGCTGGAATGGCAGTTCATCAGGCTGCAGCGTCTTTTGAAATCTTCACCGGCTGCACCGCCTCAATCAGTCGTCTTCAAAACGTTTTCGATTCACTTCGTCAGCAGCGCATGCGCGAGTTTAGAGGTGCAACGGTATGACAAACGACGAGCAAGCTATCCGCCAATGGTGGCGTACCTCCATCATCGACATGAAGCCCGGTCAGATCGCTTTTCGTGGCAACGCCATAGAGGACCTGATCGGGAACGTATCTTTCCCGCAGATGATCTGGCTGATGGTGCGGGGTGATCTGCCCAGCGGCGCACAAGCGCGCTTGTTCGAAGCTGCTTTGGTCGCAGGCGTGGATCACGGCCCACAGGCTCCCTCAATCGCGGCTGCGCGTATGGCCGCCACCTGCGGGGTAGGTCTCAATAATGCGATGGCGACTGCGGTGAACATGCTGGGCGACGTGCACGGCGGGGCAGGCGAGCAGTGTGCAGAGCTGTACTATGATATCGCAGTCCGTATGGATGCGGGAGCTTCGCTGAATGACGCTGTTCGGGATGGCTTGGACAGCTGGCGCGAGACGTATGGCAAGATCGTCTCGGGCTTTGGTCACAGGTTCCACAAACCCGTCGATCCACGCGCACCACGATTGATGCAACTTGTTCGAGATGCGGCGGCAGAAGGCACAGTTTCTGGCCGGTTTGCCGATATCGGAGAAGAGGTTCAAGCCGATCTGGGTCGTCAACGCGGCGGTCGGTCAATTGCCATGAATATCGACGGCGCGACAGCTGTGATCTTCTGCGAGCTTGGCTTTCCTGCGCCCTTGTCGCGAGGGCTATTCTGCCTGTCCCGCTCGGTCGGAATACTTGCCCACGCTTGGGAGCAGATGGGTCAGGGCGGTCGAAACAAAGGGCCCATGCCCCCGAAATACTTACCCTTCTACGAAGACAGGAATGATGACACGTGAGACATCGAAACCCTTCCGGGTCGGCCTTATCGGCTGTGGTCGTATCAGCGATATCTATCTAAAAACACTGTCAAAATTTTCAAACGTCGAGGTCGTGGCTTGTGCAAGCCTTGATCCTTCGGAAAGCCGCGCCAAAGCGGATCAATACGGTGTCGCCCAGGCCTGCACGCCAGATGAAGTGTTTGACGATCAGACGATTGACTGCGTTCTGAATCTGACAATACCGGCGGCGCATGCCGAAATCAGCCTGCGTGCGTTGGAGGCGGGCAAGCACGTCTATTCCGAGAAGCCGCTGGTTATGGATCGAACGGATGGTAAGGCGATTCTGCACATGGCCTCTGAAAAGGGGCTACTGGTCGGTTGCGCACCCGACACGTTTCTGGGCGGTCGTTGGCAAACCGTTCGGCGCTTGATCGATGAGGGTGCCATTGGCAAACCGACAGGGGTTTTTGCCCATGTCGGTACCCACGGGACAGAACGCCACCATCCCAATCCGGATTTCTACTATAAGGCGGGTGGTGGGCCATTGCTGGACCTTGGGCCGTACTACCTGACCGCCATGATCTGCTGCCTTGGTCCCGTTGACCGGGTCGCCGGAATGGCGCGATGCACGTTCGACAAAAGGATGATCGAAAACGGCCCTCGCAACGGCGAATGGATAGATGTCGAGGTGGACACGCACTCCCTAAGCCTGCTTCAGTTCTCATCCGGAGCCATAGGGTCGATGACCATGAGCTTCGACGTCTGGGACAGCGAAACTCCGCGGTTCGAGATCTACGGTGAAAACGGCACCATCAGCATTTCTGATCCTGACCCGGTTCATGGTGCCAATATCTTTCAAGGGGATGTCTGGCTGAAAACGCGGGAGACCTCGCGCTGGTCTCATCAGCCTCGTCCAATCGGTCGCGAAAACTGGCAGGTGGTCGAAAACAAACATGGATTCAATGAAGACAGTCGCGGGCTCGGCCTTTTGGATCTGGCCCTGGCGGCACAAGAAGGACGCCAACCCCGTGCAAGTGGAACGCTCGCCTACCACGTTTTCGAGGTCATGGACGCGATCGAACGGGCACCGAAATTTGGCGCTTATCAGACGATAGAAAGCCGTTGCGCGGCTCCGGAGCCTTTGCCGGTCGATTTCCTGAACGATGAGAGGAAGGAGCTGGTCCATGCCGATTGAGACACTCGACTTTGCCCAGCCATTCTTTCGTGTCCAGCACATCACCGATGAAGACAGAATTTCTGTCGAGGGTCGCGCCATCGTTCTGAACCTCGGGGAGAGGGGCCTCTCTGTCGAGGATCAAACCGTTGCACCGCTTTCCTCGGTGATCGTGCAAGACAGCACGCTTAGCGGCGTGGAACGTGCAGTCATTGTCCACGGTTTCGACGCCCATGCCGATGAAAACGAGTTGTTCGCATGGGTGAAAGATACATGGCCATCTGCTTTTGATGTTCGCCAAGAGGAGCGTCTGCGCGGTGTCAGCCACTACATGTCGCCAAAGGTCTTCGTGGGTAACGTTGGACTGACCATGTACCATTCCGGTTCGGTCCCATTGAATGTCGGATTGCACAAGGATCATCCGTTCTGCCCGGTACCGGGGTTTCGCGAAGTGCATACGCAAATCGTAGGCTTAGGCAAAATGCAGCAATGCCGCGAACGGGACGTTGAAACCCTTTATCTCGAAGAATTCATGGCCCCGGGCACGACGCACAAACCGATGTATGACGCTGAAGGCAACTACCCCTGGCATCAATACGAGACGATTACCCCCAGCATTTTTATGGCGGTTGAAATACTGCCCGAAGGCGCGTGGATTCCCGGAATGGAGGTTCAGAATGGCTGAGAGACTTTTACCCGAAAACCTGAATTTTGACGGTCCATTCCCTCGCCTGTCTCGCCGTTTGCGGCTAGGCGTTGTTGGCGGTGGACGTATCTCAGTCACGCAAGCAACTGCTGCGCGGATGACCGACCGGTGGGAGGTCGCCGCAGGCGCGCTCAGTTCTGACGCTGCGCGCAGCAAGGCGCGCGGGGCTGAGTGGTTCTTGCCATCAGGCCGGTGCTATGCGTCATTCGACGAGATGGCAAAAGCCGAGGCGGCGCGCCCGGATGGCGTGGATGCCGTAATGATCACTACCCCGAACCACGTTCATTTTGAAGCGGCCAAAGCGTTTCTTGAGGCGGGCATTGACGTACTGTGCGACAAACCCCTGACCAACGAAGTCGCCGAGGCCGAGGGGCTAGAGGAGATCACTGCGCGCACGGGGCAGGTCTTTGCGGTCGGCTATGCGATGTCGTGCTTTCCGGTGATCCGGCAGGCGAAACAGAATTTGGCCGATGGCGGTATCGGCAAGATCAACCAAATCCATGTCGAGTTCATGCAAGACTGGATGACGCCCGACGATGTGGCTGATGCGCCCCATGTCAAATGGCGGCTGGACCCAAAGATTTCTGGCCCGACCAGCTGTGTCGGCGATATCGGTACGCATGCCGCGCATCTCGCCAGCTTTGTTTCGGGCCTGCCCTTGACCGACCTACGGGCCGAGTTTCATGTCTGCGGCGCGCCAAAGCCTTTGGAAGACACGGTGTTCATGTTCACCCGCTATCGAAACGAGGTTCCGGGAACCCTGATGGCAACGCGTCTTGCCCCCGGAAATCGGGGTGGATTGCGGTTGCGGGTATTCGGCAGCGAAGGCGGCCTCGAGTGGGATTTGGAGAACTCGGAACAGCTGAAGTTCAATCGGTTCGGTGAGCCGGATCGTATCATCAGCCGAGGTCACGGGCATGGTATCGGACCCGGTGCGGAACGACTGATCCGTACCGCGCGCGGCTTCCCCGAAGGGATTATCGAAGCCTGGGCCAACCTCTATACGGAGTTTGCAATGGCCGTGGCCGCGCGCCGGGATGGCGTTATTGTTCCGGCCGATTGGCTTACTTATCCCAGTGTCGAACAAGGTGCAGACGGTGTCCGATTCATTGACGCCTCTGTGCGCTCTCACCAGTCCGGAGGGGAATGGGTCACTCTCTAAGGCTCTGCCAACACGAATCTAAAACACGCCCGGGCCATTGCCCGGGCGTTTTCCTTTCCTATCTGGCATTGAGAGTTGATATTTTAAAAAATATCAGATATTTTTGACTACGTGTGATGAATTTGAGATTCGCTGACACGTGGAGCTGTCGTTCATGGTGAAACCCGAAGAGGCTGGCGCATGCCCCTCTCTCTATTCCTTGGCGCATCTGACGCTGATTGGCTGTACGCCGCCCGAGCTGGTCTATATCGCCGCGCGGGCAGGTTACGATGCCGTCAGCCCCCGGTTCATTCCGATGCATGTGCCCGGCGAATTCACCCAGTCCCCGATCGACAAGGCTCAGGTGCAGGCTACCAAAACTGCGCTTTCCACAACCGGTTTGAAAGTCCTTGATGTCGAGCTGGCGCGCATCACGGAAGATGTCGATCCGCGCAGTTTTGAGCCTTCTCTTGAGATCGGTGGGGAATTGGGCGCTAAACGCATGATCATGAGCGCGTGGACCAATACCCGCGATGATCGTGACTTCCTGATCGACGTCTATTCTGAAACTTGCGAACTGGCCGCGCGCTACGGGCTAACAGTGGACCTGGAGTTCCCAAGTTTTTCACGCCTGCGCACTCTGGATGAGGCATTGGATATTGTCCGTGCCTCCGATCAGCCGAATGGCGGTATTCTTGTCGATACGCTCTACTTGCACCTCAGTCGCGTTGATCTCGGAGAGCTTCTACACGTCCCCTCGGAGTTGTTTCACTTCCTGCATATCTCCGATTGCCTGCCCGGGATCGCCGATACGCGCGAGGGCATGATCCAGCTGGCGCGCGATGCGCGGCTATATCCTGGCGAAGGTTGGATCGATTTCACCGGCATCATCGAACGGATGCCACCCGTCGACTATTCCATCGAACTGCCCAACCAAAGCCGCGTTGCCGAGTTGGGATATGAAGAACACGCGCGCCGCTGTCTCAGCCACGCCAAGCGAACATTCGGCCAGGCGCGGTCACAGCGTCGTATGCCCGATGCTGCAATTCCAAAACACCAAGAGGATCATCATGGGCAAAGAGCTCACTGAAAACGACCGCAACATGGCGGCCGATATGCTGGCACGCGCCCGCGCTGCCATGGCCGAGATCGAGGATTGGGATCAGGACAAGCTGGACCGCCTGGCTCAGGCCATTGCATGGTACGCAGGGAACGAGAAAACCTTCACCCGTCTGGCGCAGCAAGGCGTGGACGAAAGCGGTATCGGAGATCGCGAAGGGCGTCCTGCGAAGCGATTCAAGATTCACATGGTGCTGCGAGATGTCTTGCGTACGCCCTCGACGGGGATCGTCGAAGTCGACGAAGAAAAGGGGCTCGTGAAATACGCCAAACCTGCTGGTGTCATCGCATCCCTGATCCCGATGACCAATCCAGCAATGACGCCACCGGTGACAGGTGTATCCGCCGCAAACGCACGGAATGCGGTCATCTTCAGCCCGCATCCGCGAACCGCCCATACCACCTTCGAAATGGTCGAGGTCATGCGTGCAGCTTGTAGTGCCGCAGGTGCCCCCGAGGACTTGTTTCAATCTATTCGCAAACCGTCGATTCCATTGACGCAACATCTGATGGAGATCTGCGACCTGACTCTGGCAACGGGTGGCAAGCCGATGGTCAAAGCGGCCTACAGTTCTGGGCGCCCGGCCTATGGTGTCGGCGCGGGCAATTCGTCCATCGTCATCGATGAAACCGCCGACTTGGACATTGCCGCACAGAATACACGCATTTCGAAGACGTCCGACTTTGGGTCGGGCTGCTCGGCCGACGGCAACATCATCATCCAGAGCTCAGTTTACGACGATATGGTCAAGGCGCTTCAAGCCGAGGGCGGCTACCTGTGTTCGGATGAAGAGAAGGCCATGCTCGAAGCGGCCATGTGGGATGAAAAGGGAAACCGCACGTTTCCGACCATCGCCTGTCCGCCGCAGCAAACGGCCAAGGTCGCCGGTTTTAGCATCCCCGAAGACCGCAAGTTTCTGATGGTTGAAAATCAGGGGCAAATCGGCCCGCAGCATAAGTTCTCAAAGGAAAAACTGACTACTCTGATGGCGCTTTATCACTTCGATACATTCGATGACGCGCTGGATACGGTCAGTCAGATCTATAACACGGGCGGCAAAGGCCATTCCTGCGGCATCTACAGCCACAATGACGATCATATCGACCGGCTGGCGCGTCTGGCTCCGGTTAGCCGCATGATGGTGCGACAACCTCAGTCCAAGGCCAATGCTGGTGCCTGGACCAATGGCATGCCTATGACCAGCAGCCTGGGCTGCGGCATCTGGGGCGGCAACATCACCAATGAAAACGTCACCATGAAACACATGATGAACTACACCTGGGTCAGCCGTCCGATCCCCGAGGATCGCCCCTCGGAGCCGGACCTGTTCGGTGAATTCTACGGACAGGAGGTCGCGTGATGGACGCAAGCAAACTGGACGGTAAAACCGTCGCCGAACACATCGTTGATTTCCTGGAACGTCGTGAGGTCAAACATGTGTTCGGCCTGTGCGGCCACACGAACATCGCGGTTCTGGCTGCGCTGGCGGAAAGCCCCATCGATTTCGTCACCGTGCGTCACGAACAAATAGCCAGCCACGCGGCAGACGCTTATGCCCGCGTGACGGGCAAGGCCTCGGTGGTATTGTCCCATCTCTCCCCGGGACTGACCAATTGCGCCACCGGGGTCGCCAACGCCGCACTGGACTGTATCCCGATGGTGGTGATTGCGGGCGATATTCCCACGCACTACTACGGTAAACACCCGCATCAGGAGGTGAACCTGCACGCGGACGCAGCCCAATGGGAAATATATCGACCCTTCGTAAAACGCGCCTGGCGGGTCGACCGCGCAGATTTAATGGCCGAGATTCTTGAAAAGGCGTTCCATCTGGCTGAAAGCGGCCAGCCCGGGCCGGTACTGGTCAATGTCCCCATGGACATCTTTTCAGAGGTGATCCCCTTGGACAGTTTCGACCGCATTCGCGACAACACGCGCGCGCTCAAGAAACCGTCGATTGACGACGAGACAGCGGGAGAGATTGTCGAAGCGTTGGCTAAAGCCGAAAACCCAGTCGCTTATGTCGGAGGTGGTATTCTTCTGGCACAGGCCAGCGAGGAGTTGCGAGAATTTGTTGAACATATGGGGTTGCCAGTCGCGCATTCCCTGATGGGTAAAGGCGCGTTGCGGGACGACCACCCGCTTGTGCTGGGAATGACCGGGTTTTGGGGCACCGAATTGGTTAACCAGTCCTGCTTGAATGCGGACTACATCTTTGCAGTGGGAACACGGTTCAAAGAGGCCGATTGCTCCAGCTGGTACCCTGGCTATACGTTCAACATTCCCGGTTCTAAGGTCATTCATATCGACATCGAGCCGCAGGAGATCGGTCGGAACTATCCCACTGAGATCGGAGTCGTTGCTGACGCCAAGGCCGCATTGCGCGTCCTCAACCGGGTCGCCCGCGAGATGTATCCGGACGGCTTCAAACGCCCCACGCTGGAGAAGAAGATCGCTGGCTTCCGGACGGACTTCAAAGCGCGCAACGTGGAAATGGCGACTTCATCGGCCTTTCCAATGATGCCCGAGCGTATTCTGGCAGATACCCGCAAGGCACTGCCCGAGGATGCCATCATCACCACGGACGTTGGGTGGAACAAGAACGGTGTCGGGCAACAGTTCGACATTTTGACGCCGGGTTCAATCCTGACCCCGGGCGGGTTCGCGACGATGGGATTCGGCCCTCCGGGCGCGATCGGCGCGAAACTGGCGGCACCTGATCGCGTTGTCCTCAGTCTGGTCGGTGATGGTGGTTTCGGTCAAAACCCGTCGATGCTTGCGACTGCGGTCGAACTTGATCTGGGCATTATCTGGCTGGTCATGAACAACAACGCCTTCGGCACCATCGCGGGCCTTCAAAAGGCACATTACGGTCTGACCTACGGGACGACCTTCCCCGGGTCAGCCGAGGCGCCCGCAAACGGGCCGGGTTATGCAAGCATTGCAAGAGCTTATGGCGCGGAAGGGCACAGGCTCAGCGCTGCTGACGAATTGTTGCCCGCATTAAAAGCTGCAATAGCTAGCGGCAAACCAACTGTCCTAGATGTCCCAATGATTAACAACCCGACGCCAACTACCGGACATTGGAACATCCTGGACATCTATTCGCCGGACAAGGACGTTTCTCACGTCGCGACCTGACGATACTGCGCGCGGTAAGCCGCGCCAGTCTATTAATTTCAATTGGCCCGTTTCAGCCAACCCTTCTGAGAGCCTGTAGCACCCTAAAGGAGATCAAATTGGTTTTATAGCCCTAACAGCGCTCGATCGGATTCGCGTGAGACACGCTCGTGCAGCAGCTTGAGCAATCGATCCGCTTTATCTCTCTCGATTTCCTCGAGAAGGTTCAAAACAGCCGCGCCATAGGTAATCTTTTCGCGTTTCATCGCGACGCTGTTGCTTGCTCGCCCGGGCCTGGAGGTCCCTGAGTCTCGCGCGCGCCTGCCGCGGGCTTTTTTGTGCGGAGTTCGGGTTGGGGCCCGATGTCCTTTACATGATACACCCCGCCAGCAGACTCGAAGTCATCCTGCATTCTCGTGCCGACGGTCGCTCCGCCGTCAAATCCGCCGCTTACACCGCGCGCACCACCTTCCGGGATGCGCGGGTTGGACGACGGTTTTCGCCGGGCAGAAAGGGTGGCCTCCTGTCTCATGAATTGATCAACTGGACAGGAAACACAGAAGCGCCCTGGAACGCTGCCGAGCGTTCGGAACGCCGAAAGAATGCAAGAGTCATCCGCGAAATGCGCCCATCCCTGCCGCGCGAGCTACCGCTTCCCGAGCAGGTCCGGCTTGTCCGCAGCTTCTGCCTCTGGCTTCGCGATAAATACGGTGTTGCCGTTGGCGAGCTTTGACGAGAAGGAGCAGGCGTTCGAGTTCAATCCGGCGACAGCTTCCAAGTATGTCACGGCACTGGATGAAATGATCTCTTATATGCAAGCACATGACGTCAATCCGAACCCAAAGGCACTTGACGCGGTACGCGGCTTGATTTCAGAAATCGTTGTGTCTCCGAGCTAGGAAGACGGCGTGCCGGTCGAGGTGAAGGGCCGTCTTAGTGTCTTGATTTCAAACCGTTCCAAAAAGGTGGGGGTTTGGTGGTAGCGGAGGAGGGACTTGAACCCCCGACACGCGGATTATGATTCCGCTGCTCTAACCAACTGAGCTACTCCGCCACGAGTGACAGGCGATTTAAGGGAGGGGTCCGGCAGGGTCAAGAGGGAAATGGCGGTCCGTGGCGGAATCTTTCACTCTTTGGGCTGACCTGCCGATTCCAATCGGGATGAGCGGCAATTATCGGCAATCTTTCGGATGAACGATGCGCAAATTTCCGGGATGGTGATGAGGATCATATGGCCGTGCTTGCCAGTTTCCTCGTAGGTCAGGCCGAATTCTGTCATCGGAGGGCCGTGCTGCGCGGCTGAGAGGATAGCGTCCTGAGCGCCGTAAAGAATACCGCCCGGCACTTGCAGTTCCGGGTAGCGGAGGCATTGGTCCCCGATGCTGGCATCCACTCCGACCACGTCCTGCGAGGCTGTGATGAAGGCCGATGGGCGCAGCCCCAGGGCGCCGCCCGCCCGGTCCAGGAAATCCGCCGGGGCGGGCTCGGGCTCAAAAACGGCGCTCAAAACATGGGGCGCTGTCTTTGCCGCCAGCGGCACCGCGATGGTATTGCCGATCAGGTTGCGCAGCCAGGCAGTCCGGATTTCCAGTGGTTTGAAAACCTGTGGCGGCGCGGGCATTTGTTGTGTCAGCGGGGCCAGCAACGCGAGCCCCGCAATCCTGTCGGGATATTCAAGTGCCATCGCCAGCGACACCGCCCCGCCCAGAGAATGCCCGACCAGAATGACGTCGGTGACCGATTTTTGGTCCAGAAACTCCTGTATCATCCGGGCCTGCTCCGGAAGGGTGCCCAAGGACGGATTGTCCCGGGTTGAATACCCGCAGCCGGGGCGATCAAGGGCAATGACGTGGAAATCGTCCGTCAATTCGTCCATCAGCGCATAGGTGTAATGCTGCAACTGCCCCGAAAGACCGTGGATCATCACGATGGTCTGTTTGGCGGGATCTCCACGCTCGACATAGTGGATGCTTCCGCCATCAACCGCGACCACCTGACCCGGTTGAGGCACCCTTTCAAAACCCTTTTTGGTCAGCCGCCGCGTCCAAAGGTTCATGGCCAGCAGAAAAAGGCCCAGTGCGCCCAGCAAGATCAGGATAGTCGTCATCTACAATTCTCCATTCGGCGTGGGCACTGGACGGTATTGTTCCAAACCCGCCTGCGCCATCCTCTTTTCGTACTCCGCTACGGTGCCGGGCCACAGCGTGGTGTTGCGCCCTTGCGCATCCTGATACCACGATGTGCAGCCGCCAGTCTGCCAGACGCTGTCGGTGTGCCGTTCGCGCATCTCGCGTGTGAACTCATCCTGTTTCGCGGCATCCGGCATGATGGCCTTCAGCCCTCTTTTCTTCATCTGCGCCAGAACGCGGCCAATGTGTTTCACTTGGGCTTCAATCATCAGAACAACCGAGTTGTGCCCCAGCCCGGTATGCGGCCCCAGCAATATGAAGAAGTTCGGGAAACCGGCGATCGCGGTGCCCAGATTGGCCTGCATTCCGTCGCCCCAAGCTTTGTGCAGTGTAATTTCGTTGACGCCCGAGATGTCCAGTCGTTGCACCACATCCGTGACGTGAAAGCCGGTCCCCCAGATTAGAACGTCAGCCTGAACCGTGCTGCCATCTGCTGCGATTATCCGGTCGGACTCAATGGATGCCACCCCTTGCGGAACCAGGTGGACGTTGTCGCGGGCCAGTGCCGGGTACCAGTCGTTCGAGCTCAGGATACGTTTGCACCCGATCCGATAACCGGGCGTCAGCATCTTCTGCTTGGTAGGATCCGGGATCGCGCCAGTCAGTGATTTACGCCACATTTTCATTGCGAAATTCACCATGCGCGCCTCGCCGCGAAATACTTTGTGGCGGTACTCAAAAATCATGTAGATCAGCTTGCGCCGCAGGCGTGGCAGCAGGGGGACGTGACGGTAGAGGCGACGTACCCATGGTGCAATTGGGCCGTCAGGGCGCGGCAGGACATAAGGCGGGCTGCGCTGGAAAACGGTGACGTCCGCCGCGGATTTGGCGATCTCGGGCACGAACTGAACCGCGGATGCGCCAGTGCCCACAACCGCGACGCGTTTGCCGGCCAATGGGACGTCGTGATCCCATTTGGCGGAATGAAAGCAAGGGCCGGGAAAGCTCTCGGCGCCGGGGATATCCGGAATGTTCGGCACATGCAGCGCACCAATTGCCGAGACCAGAAAGCTTGCGGTCCAGTGCTGGCCTTCATGTGTTTCGACTTGCCAGTTTGTGCCGTCCCATCTGGCAGATTTCAGGCTTTGGTGAAAATGGCACAGATCGTGCAGGCCCTCGTCGCGGGTGATCTTCTGCAGATAGGACTGAATCTCGGCACCGCCCGCATAGGCCCGACTCCAGTCTGGGTTCGGGTGGGTGGCCATTGAATAGAGATGCGAGGGGATATCACACGCAACGCCGGGATAAGTATTCTCGCGCCAGGTCCCGCCGATATCGCCTGCTTTTTCAAGGATGGCGATGTTGGCAACGCCGCGTTTTCGCGCCTCCAGCGCCATGGTCAGCCCGGAAAACCCGGCGCCGACGATCAGCATGTCAGTCACGTTTTCCAACGTTTGCCCCTCCGGTGACGGTCCGATTGAAGCCCCGGGCAGGATAGAAGTTTTATCGCGCGTGTGAACAGGGCGACGTTAGGGCAGTGTAACGGCGGGGCACGTTACCGTCGACGGTTGGCTTAAAACTCCAGCCGTTCCGTGCGCCCGTATTCAAACAGCCGGTAGTTCAGAACATCGGCTTCGGGCACGCCGGCTTCCAGCGCAAAGACAAAGGCATGGGTCAGATAGAAGCAGGCCGCGTCCAGGTCGCGAACGGCTTCACGCTCGTCCGCGGCCTGTGTGTAATAGCGGACAAGGTCTACGTGGTCGCCTCGGGAATGTGCATCCAGCAGCAGCCGATCCAGCGTAGCCCATTGATCTTGTTCTGTCCGAACCTTCACCCGGCCGTTCCTCAGACTGTCCGGCCGTTTTCGATCTGCGTGGCCACCCAGTGGTGGAAGCAATGGGTCGGTCCGTCCATCGCCGGCGAAAACCGCCCGCCGTCAAACAGAACACCGTGCCGACCTTTCTGCATACCTTCCACGACGAAAACATCCTCTTCGAAAACGGTTTTCCAGAGCTGCGCGTTCGAGGCGCGCAACCCGTCATGCTCGGGCGTTTCGGCTTCGCTTTTGGCGTAATACAGCTCGATATGTTCCACCGTGTTCTCCTGATCGACAGGCTCGAGAACGATGGCAAAGGTGTGGTCGCGCTGGACGCCCAACAGCACGTTGGGATACAGCGCGACATATTCCGCGCCCTCATCCCACTTGTCGCTCAGGCCGGCAAAATCCTGCAGCGTGGCACCGTCCTGATCTGTCAGTTGACGGTAAACCAGCGTTCCCTGGCCCGAGTAGTGGTTGCGCGCTTCGATATTATAGTGATCTTCCAGACGGGAATAGCTGTTGAGACCGGGATGCACCCACGGCAAATGATAGCTTTCGCAATAGTTCTCGACTGCGAGCTTCCAGTTGGACTTGACCTCAAGCTTGAAGGACGATGTCTCTCCGCCATGAAAGATCGGCTGTTCAAATTCGCCCCAGCGTTCCATCAGCGGGCCGTGAACCTCTTCGAAATCGGGTGCGTTGCCGCTGACATTGACGAAGATCACGTCACGCCAGACGTAAGACCGAATCCGAACCAGCCCCAGATCGTCCTTGTCGATGTCTTCATGCTTGTTCTGTCCCGGCCCCCCCACATGAGGCGTCGCGTGCAGCTTGCCTTTCAGGCTGTAGCACCAGCTGTGATAGGGACAGCGGATGGCACCGCCGATTTTTCTGGGCGTATCCACCAGGATCATTCCGCGATGCCGGCAGGTGTTCTGAAACACGCCGATCTCGCCGTCGCGGTCGCGCACGATCAACAGAGGCATACCCAGAAAGTCCACTGGTTTGGCGTCTCCTTCCTCGGGGACGTCCTTGCCAAACCCGATACCAGACCAATTCGAAAACAGGACCGACTGTTTTTCTTCGGCAAAAACCACTGGGTCGATATAATGTTCGTTCGGCAGGCCGTTTGCGATATTCACATCGTTCAGAACGGATGACAGAACACTATGCTTGTTCATCGGGCTCTCCTGACTCTTGGCTGGATGCATTTCAATCGTTTTGACGGAACCGCCGCCCCCGCTTCAATATCAGAAATCCTCATCACAGCTTGACCTGATCTAATCCGAATTCTGACGCACCTCCTGAATGATCCAGTTCTTGAGCGCGCGAGCATTCTCGGTCAGTTCCTCTTCCGGTCGGCCGACCAGGTAGAACTGGTTGGGGGCCGTCAGGCGATGCGGGCCGATCGGAACCAGTTTCCCGGATTGCAACATAGGCCTGATCAGGCGTTGCCATCCAAGCGCCAGTCCTGCGCCCTTGCGCGCAAGCTGCAAGGCCACCGAGTAGCTGTTGACGCGTGTTTCCACCGGGATGTTTCCTGAATAACCCAGAATTTGAAACCAGTCCGGCCATGTCGTCCAGGTCTGATCCTCTGAATCCAGATGAATAAGCCGCTGGGCGGCCAATTGTTCCAAATCCGCACCCGCAAGTCTTTCGGCCATGTCCGGGCTGCCGACCGCGATCAGCTGATCTCGGTACAGCGGGGTATGCGACAGCGTACGGTCATTGTCCTTGCCGTATCGGATGAAGAAATCAATCTCGGGCCGGTTCCTGAAAGGACGATCCTGCGAGATCTGATCGACATTGACTTCAGGCGTTTCCCGCCAGAACCGGATGATGGAGGGTGACAGCCACAATGCGGCCACTGCCGTTGTTGACCCGACGGTCACCTTGCCGCCCGACGTGCGGTCGCGGATCGTCGCCAGCGTCTTTGAGATGCGCCCGAAGGACGTGGACAATGCCTCGTACAATGCCCTTCCGTCCTCGGTCAGGTCCACACCGCGATGCTTGCGTTGAAAAAGCGCTGTATCCAGATCGCCTTCCAGCGCCTTGATCTGATGGCTGACTGCGCCGGGTGTGACTGACAATTCCTCGGCGGCGTTCTTGAAGCTCAGATGCCGTGCTGCTGCCTCGAAGGCGGAAAGGGTGGTCAAAGGCGGCAGTTTATAATGGCGTCTGGACATGCGTAATCAGTACTCGGTTTAGGATCATTCAAGTGAATAATAGAATTTTCTCGGTTGTAGAACTGATTTTGTTAAATAATAGGTGCATCTGTCAGTCACAAATGGCGGCTGGGGTCGGCAATGGGTCGGATAGTGTCGGTAAACGCCGAATACGACCGAAATCGACCTTGTATGCAGACGAACCAATGAGGGTCGAGTACAATGGGCTGCAAAAAACGCCGTTGAACAGGTCCGCAGACAGTTTCGGGTTCCGTGCCAATTCTGGGCGTCACCCGTATGAAAAAACTGGAAGGCTAGGGCGCAGCACGTGTTTTCGGACCAGGTTGCGCTGAAAATTGTGCGTATGGGAGCGCGCGTTGGCACTTCCCGGGGTTGAAAGGGTTTCATGTGTACCCCGGCCGCATGCACGGCCGTCAGCAACGGCAGGACGTCGGCGCGAAGGCGCATACGCAACCACGCAGACCCCCAAAATAATGACATCGCCATGGAGGAGAGAATATGTCAGTACCCGAACCGTTCACGGATCTTGAGATAGAAACGGCGGATGCCGGTTTCTACGAGAACTACAGCGTCCCGATCGCCCTGATCAGCAAAGGGATCATGGTCGCGCTCGTACTTTGGGCGCTGGTGTTCCCGGCCAATGCGAACAGCACGCTCGGCAGCTGGAACGGCAGGCTGCTTGAAGTATTCAACAGCTTCTACGTTATCATCGTCGGGCTGTTCTTCTTCTTCCTTGCCATCGTTGCGATCCTGCCATCCACCGGCCGGCGGATCATGGGTACACCGGGTGAGAAGCCGGAATTCTCGAATTTCTCGTGGTTCTCGATGATGTTCGGCGCGGGTCTGGGTGTTGGCCTGATGGTGTTTGCCACCGCTGAACCTCTGGGTCTATGGGGCTCGAACCCCGTGGTGGTCTCGGGCGCGGTCGAGGGCAACTCGCCAGAGGCGCTGCAATCCGCATATCGCTTCACATACCTGCACTACGGGTTCCACGCCTGGGCAATCTACGTGGTAACCGGGCTGTCGCTGGCGTATTACGCCTATACGCGCAACATGCCCCTGACGATCCGCTCGGCGCTGACGCCTCTGTTTGGCCGCCTGATGAACGGGTTTCTGGGCCACACCGTGGACGTTCTGGGTGTTGTGGCGACTATTCTGGGTGTCTCGGTCACCATTGGCTACGGCGTCAGCCAGTTCATCGACGGTCTTTATGCCATCACCGGCATGCAGTGGATCATGGATATGGGCGGCGAGGTGCCGACCCCCAGCAAGGTCGGTCTGATTTCGGGCCTGGTCGTTATCATGGGCCTGTCGATCATTTCGGCGGTTTCCGGTGTTGGCCGGGGCGTCAAGTACCTGTCGAACCTGAACCTTGTGCTGTCGATCATCCTGCTGGGCACGTTCATCGTCTTCGGCTCATTCGTCTTTGCCATGACCACCTACGGCACGGCGATGGTGGACTACATCCTGCACTTCCTGTCGCTCAGCTTTAATGCCTATGGCCCGCTGTCTGCCGAAGCTTTTGCAGCAGCTTTGCCCGCCGAGGCGCAGGCGCATGCGGCTGACCTGATGGGCGGCGCAACCAATGCCTGGGGCAGCTTTGACGGCTTCAAGGGCGGTCTGGAAGGTGCAGCCGCCGAGCTGGACGAAGCCACTCTGACTGCGGCCTATGCAGCAGGCGAGCAGGGCCGTCAGTTCGGCTGGCAGGCAGGCTGGACCACGTTCTACTGGGCCTGGTGGATCGCGTTCTCGCCCTTCGTGGGCCTGTTCCTGGCGCGCATCTCCAAGGGTCGCACCGTGCGGGAGTTTATCCTGGGTTGCGTCTTCGCACCGGCACTGGTCTGCTTTGCATGGATGACCGTTCTGGGCGGCACCGCGATCGATCTGGAACTGGCAGGCGCGGCGGAAGGCGCGATCATCGGGGCGTCGAATACGAACAAACTGTTCGTGACGCTGTCCTACATGATCGACGGCGGGCTGCTGTCCATGCTGAACGTCATGTGCGTGATCCTGATCATGACCTTCCTGGTGACCTCTGCGGACTCGGGCATTCTGGTGATGAACACCATCATGTCGGGTGGCAGCCAGGAAACCGGTATCAAGCACCGCATCATCTGGGGTGTGATCCTGACGGCCGTGATCGGCGCACTGGTCCTCGCTGCGGGTGAAAACAACCCAATGGATGCGCTGCGCAATGCGATGATTATCGGTGCACTGCCCTTTACCATGGTGATGGGTCTGATGTGTATCGCGCTGGGCAAGGCGTTGTTCCGCGACGGACAGCGTGAAAAGCACGGTGTCTCAACCCAAGCTGCCGAATAATCGGATTGCGACAGACAAGATCAGGTGCCGCCCCGACAGGGGCGGCGCTTTTGGTTTTGAAACGGTGTCGGTTCCTGCAATGAGATTTCGGAATCAGTGAGGTGCGCGACCTGCGAATCCCCCATTCTGTCTAACAAGATTGGAGGATTGCCCCATGAACATTCGTACCGCAACGCGCTCGGGCGGACGCTCGGCCCGCCGCGCCAAGCGAACCGCGCCAAACTTTGAGATGTTGCCCGGACTGACCCGGGGCATCCCGCTATGCGAGGTGATGGACGGCGCCCAGGTTGAGCGCATCGACAACGCCTCGATGGACATTCTGGAAAATGTCGGCGTGCAGTTCCGCGACCCCATTGCGCTGGAAGACTGGAAAAAGGCCGGTGCCAGGGTCGAGGGAGAGCTGGTCTATCTGGATCGCGGATTGGTTCGTGAACTGATTGCCACGATCCCTTCGGAATTCACCTACCATGCCCGCAACCCGCAAAAGAACGTGCGGCTGGGTGGCCGGCACTCGATCTTCGTGCCGATGACCGGCGCGCCGTTCCTGCGTGATCTCGACGACGTGCGCCGCAATCCGACGCTGGACGATCTGGCCATGTTCCACAAGCTGAGCCACATGATGCCCGCGCTGCATTCGTCGGCCCATCATATCGTGGAACCCTACGATCACCCGATCAGTCAGCGCCACCTGCGCATCACCTATTCGTCGATGAAACATTCGGACAAGACGTTCATGGGCATGACCACCAGCCTCAAGAACGCCGAGGATGTGATGGAGATGTGCGCAATCCTGTTCGGGGAAGAGTTCCTTGAGGATCACCCTGTCACCACCGGCAACTGCAACGGCAACTCGCCGCTGGTCTGGGACGAAACCATGCTGGGCGCGATGCGTGCCTTCTGCCGCCGCAAGCAGCCGGTACTGTGCTCGCCCTTCGTGTTGGGCGGTGCCAACACGCCCGCCAGCGTACCCGCGACCGTCGCGCAGTTGAACGCCGAGGCGCTGAGCGCGCTGGCCTACACACAGGTGATCCGCAAGGGCGCGCCCGCGATTTACGGCCACTACCTGTCGACCGTGTCGATGAAATCCGGCGCTCCGATGGCGGGCACGCCCGAAATCAGCCTGATGAATTTCATGATCGGTCAGATGGCGCGGTACTACGACGTGCCGTGGCGTACCTCAAACACGCTTGGCGGGGCCAAGACTTTCGATGCGCAGGCCGGTTACGAATCTGCCACGACCTTGCAGGCTGTGATCCATGCCGGGGCCAATTACATCTGGCATTCGGCAGGCTGGAACGAGGCCGGGATGCACTGTTCGGTCGCCAAGTTCATCGTGGATGCTGAACAATGCGCCATGGCCTATCGCATGGCCGAAGGTCCGAAATGGCACGATTTCGATCAGGCTCTGGCTGCGGTGCCGGATGTGGGGCCGGGCGGTCACTATCTGGGTCATCCGCACACACAGGACAATTTTCAAACCGCGTTTTTCATGCCCGAAATGTTCGACAACAATTCGATCGAGCAATGGACGGCTGAGGGCGAGGTTGAGATCACCGAACGCGCCCTGAACCACGCCCGCAAGCTGCTGGCCGAATATCAGGAGCCTACGCTGGATCTGGCTAAGAACGAGGAACTGCTGGATTACATCGCGCGCCGCGAGCGGGAAATACCGGCAGCGGACGAACTGAATCAGACGTATTGATCATCTCTCCCCCCACTGGCCCGCCTGAAATCGGCGGGTCTTTTTTTGATCGGGAAATTGAAATGGAAATGAATGGAAGAAAGGCGCTGGTTACTGGCGCTGCCGGAGGGATCGGCGCAGCAATTGTCCGCCAATTGCGGCAGGCCGGCGCGCATGTTGCCGTGGCGGACAGATCAGTTGGCGGGATCGAGGCCGAAGCGCACCTGCCCGGTGATCTAAGGGACGCTTCGTACAGCGACGCGCTTCCCCAAGGGGCCGCGGACCTTCTGGGCGGGCTGGACATCGTGATCAACAATGCGGGTGTGATAACGCGGGGCACCGTCACCGAAACCACGAATGATGACTGGTCACTGTCCCTGGGTGTCAACGTCGAAGCGCCCTTTAGAATCTGCCGGGCCGCGATTCCGATCCTGGCCCAATCGGGGGGCGGGGCAATCGTCAATACGGCGTCTTGCTGGGGCTTGCGGCCGGGGCGAAACCATGCGGTTTATTGTATGACCAAGGCGGCCATCGCCTCGCTGACGCAGTGCATGGGAATGGACCACGCGCATCAGGGCATTCGCATCAACGCGGTGTGCCCGAATGAAGTGAACACGCCCATGCTGCGGTCCGGTTTTACAAAACGCGGGTTCGATCCGGATACTGCCGTGGCCGAATTGGGGGCGACTGTCCCCCTGGGACGGATTGCCGAGCCTGATGACATCGCAGATGTCGTTCTGTTTCTTGTCTCGGACGCGGCGCGTTATGTCTGCGGCACATTGGTTGAGGTCAACGGAGGTAAGCCAGTCACATGAACCGATTCCAAGGCAAGGTTGCCCTCGTCACCGGCGGCCGCAGCGGTATCGGCCGTGCTATCGCGGTCAGGCTGCAGCAAGATGGCGCGCGCGTCTTCACGGCCCAGCGTGGGGCGGACACCGAATTTGAAGGCATCGCCGCGGACTTTACCAGACCTGACAGTCCGGCGCAGGTGATCGATGAACTGATTGCGAAGGCCGGGCGCCTTGATGTTTTGGTCAACAATGCAGGAATGATGCAGGAAGCCTCGGTCGAGGACATGAGCCTGGACGACTGGCAGCGAACCCTGGCGGTCAACCTGACGGCACCGTTTCTCATGATCAAGGCCGCCTTGCCGCACCTGCGTGAAAGGCGCGGCAATATCGTCAATACCGGTTCGATCGAAGGTCTGGGCAGCAACCCCGGACATGCGGCCTATGGGGCCTCCAAGGCCGGACTACACGGGCTGACTCGCTCGGTCGCGGTCGATCACGGGTCCGAAGGCATCCGCTGCAACGCAGTCGCGCCGGGTTGGATCGACACGGACCTGAACGAGGATTTCATCGCCTCGATGCCGGATCCCGAAGCATTTCGCCGGAATATCGGGCGCATCCACCCCGTGTTCAGAACCGGAGCACCGGAAGAGGTTGCGGCCCTTGTCGCATTTCTGGCATCAGACGACGCGGCTTTTGTCACCGGACAGGTCTATACAGTCGACGGCGGACGAATGGCAAAGCTCAGCCTGCCGGGATAGGGCGGATCATTCCTTGCCCGACCGCCATTCCTTCCACATCAGGTAGGTGTTGGCGCCCAGCGAGGCGAAGGGCTCGGGCGGCAGGCGCGGCAGCTCCGGTTGGGCCAGAAAATGACCGGCAATGTCCGACCCGCCCTGCAGGATCAGCTCGGCAATGCCCATTCCCTGCAATGTCCCGCGGGCAATGCCCAGGCCGTTTTGGCAACAGGCGGAATAGACCCCGTCGTCCAGTTCGCCAAAAGCGGCCGCGCCATTGCGGCTGAGGCACAGCATTCCGGCCCAGCGGTGTTCCATTTTCACGTACGGCAAATGCGGAAATCTCTCGCGGAACTTGCGGTCATGCACCCAGCCCGCATTGCGCAGGCGCATGTTTGTCGTCTCGATCGAAGGATGAAAGCTGGAACAGGTCCGGATCAGGATCCGGTCGCCATAACTGCCCGAGATGCGCCGCACGGATGTTCCCATCGGATCTGCCGGTGTCACCGACCAGCGAGATTGCCCACCCAGCGTTTTGATCTGAGCGTCGGTCAGAGGCGCTGACAGTGACGCGTAAAGGCAAATATGCATCAGCCGACGTTGGTAGAACCCAAAGCTTTCGACATGCCCATTGTTGGCCAGCACAATCCGTCCGGTCGTCACCCGGGCTTTTGGGGTCGTGACAACCCAGCCGTTTCCCTGTTTTTCGAAGCCTGTAACCGGTGAGTTTTCGAACACATCAACCTGCCCGGCCAGATGTGCTGACAATGCCCGGATATAGGCTGCGGGCTGGACCATGACAGTCCCCGGCGCAAACAGGCCCGAGGTGTAATGTGGACTGCCCGTGAGATCCTGCATCTGTTGCTGATCGTAAAGGTTGCAGGGTTCGCCCAGCCGTTCCAGATGCGCGGCATATTCGCGGTTGTGCAGATCGCCTGACGGGGTGGCAGCGGCGTTGAATTTGCCGCAGGGATCGAACACCTCATCGGACAGGACACAGTCCTCGGCCACCTGCCGCGCAAAAGCGATGGCCTTTCGGTTCAGCGCGATGGTGGCCCTGTCGGCCTCAAGCCCGTCGCCCGCGTAATTGTCCGAGGCCAGATCATGCGGCAAATCGATCATGAAGCCCGAATTCCGCCCGGCTGACCCTTCCGCGAACCGCCCGGCCTCAAGCACGGCAATCTTCAGGGAAGGATCAAGCTGGTGCAGGCGTCGCGCCGTGCTGAGGCCCGCAAATCCGCCGCCAACGATGGTGATGTCGGCGCTCAGGTCCTGCTGCAGCTCAGGGTGCGGTGTCTGAGCGGGCAGAATGGCGTTCCACCCCGCCGCGCCGGTTTGGCGCGGCAGCCGTTTTGCTTCGTACCGGCTCAAACCACTGCCTCGTCCGCATCGTCGGCCAGATCGATCCAGATTGTTTTTAACTGGGTGTACTGGTCGTGTGCGTGGACCGAGTTGTCGCGGCCACCAAAGCCCGACTGCTTGTATCCCCCGAATGGTGTGGTGATGTCGCCTTCGCCAAAGCTGTTCACCGTGACTGTTCCCGCCCGGATTGCCCGCGCGCCACGAATGGCGCGTTTGGCATTGGCCGTGAAGATCGAGGCGCACAGACCATAATCGGTGTCGTTGGCGATCTTGATGGCCTCATCAAAGCCCGACACTTCGATTACCGACAGAACCGGGCCAAAGATTTCTTCCCGTGCCAGGGTGGCGTCGTTGCCGGGGACTTCGACGACCGTGGCTTCGACAAAACCCTTGTCCGCCTTGCCGCCAATCACGACGCTATCGGCCTGATCCAGATAGCTGCAAACCTTGTTGTAATGGCCTTCGCTGACCAGCGCACCCATGCGGGTTTCCGGGTCCAGCGGGTCGCCGATGTTCCATTGTTTGGCGTGATGGGCGATGCGCTCCAGCAGCTCGGCCTTCACATCCTTGTGCACGATCAGACGTGACGATGCCGAGCAGTTCTCGCCCATATTCCAGAACGCGCCATTGACCACGTGCGCCGCCACGCGGTCGAGGTTTTCGGCATCCTCCATCACGATAGCGGGGTTTTTGCCGCCCATCTCCAGCACCACTTCCTTGGCGTTGCTTTCGGCCGAATAAGTCAGGAACCGCTTGCCGGTGGCGGTGGAGCCGGTGAAAGACACCATGTCGATATCCATATGCCGCCCGATGGGCTCGCCCACGTCGGCGCCACCACCCGGAACGATGTTCAGAACACCGCGTGGCAGTCCGGCCTCCATCGCCAGTTCGGCCAGGTGCAGCGCGGTCAGCGTGGTTTCTACCGCCGGTTTCACCACGACCGAACAGCCCGCCGCCAAAGCAGGCCCGATCTTCCACGCCAACATCAGCAGCGGGAAGTTCCACGGCAGCACCAAGCCCACAACACCGATCGGCTCACGCACGACCATGGCAATGTGATCGTCGCTGGCAGGGCTGACCTGATCGTAAATCTTGTCGATCGCCTCGGCATGCCATTTCAGGCAGTGGATGGTTTCAGGCACGTCCACGGTTTCGCAGTCATAGATGGTCTTGCCGCTGTCGATGCTCTCCATCACCGCCAGTTCGCGGGCGTTGCGCGTCATCAGCTTGCAAAGCCGGATCAGCACGTCCTTGCGCTGGGAAGGGTGCAGTTTCGACCAGCGCCCATCGTCAAACGCCTCGCGCGCCTTTTCGACGGCAAAATCCACGTCCGCGGTTCCGCAGGCCGCGATATCGGTCAGCTTTTCGCCGGTGGCCGGGTTTGCGGTCTCAAACGTCTTGCCGGAAATCGCCGGGCGGAATGCGCCATCTATGAACGCGCCGGTCGGCAGCTCCAGATTGGCAGCAATGGATTTGTATTCGTCCCTAGTGAGCAATCCCATGTCTTAACCCTCCGCCACAATGTCTGCGATTTTTTGTCTGAGAACACGCGTCACCTGTTCCAGCGCGCGCTTGTCGTCCTTGTTGAGCCCCTTCAGCGGAGGCCGCATCGCGCCCGCGTCGATCCCGTTCATGGTCACGCCATGCTTGATGGTCTGGATAAACTTGCCGCCCTGTTCCAGCACCCGCATCAGCGGCATCATCGCGGACATGATCCGGCGGCCCTTGGCAAAGTTGCCTTCGATCACACAGGCGTTGTAGAGCGCCACATGCTCGGCAGGCAGGAAATTCGACCCACCACAGACCCAGAACGGTGCACCCCAGGCAAAAAACTCGAGCGCCTGATCGTCCATGCCGCATCCCAGCTGGATATGCGGATAGTCCCGCGCCAGCAGGTGGACCCGGTTGATATCGCCCGAGCTTTCCTTAATGCCGCAGAAATTCCGGCTGCGGCCGACGCGGTCGAGGAACTCTTCGCCCATCGTCGTGCCGGTGCGGTGCGGATAGTTGTACAGCATCACCGGCAGGTCTGCCGCCTTGTCGATGGCCAGTGCGTTCAGCGCGTTTTCGCGGTCGGTCGGTACCGAATAGGGCGGGCTGGCCAGCAGGATGGCATCGGCGCAAATCTCGCGCGCGCCCGCGGCCAACGCAATGGAATCCGGTGTCAGCATCGCACCGGTGCCGACCACAAGCGGCAACCGGCCTTTCAACTGCTCATGCGTGAACTTCGCCAGCTCAAGACGCTCGTCAACGGTCTGTGCATAGTTCTCGCCGGTCGAGCCGCCCGAGATCAGCCCGTGCACACCATGTGCGATCAGGTATTCGATCACGTCGGACAGGGCGTCCCAGTTGACCCGGCCATCTGCGTGGTAGGGGGTTACGACAGGGGTGTAGATCCCCTCAAATCTGAAAATCGGGTTCATTCCGTCCTCATGCAGGTTTCGACAGGGGCGGGGCACCCATCGGGACATTCAGCGCCTCAGGCATCACAAACAGTGCGATCTGATCGCGCGACAGGTTCCAGTGATCGGTCGCCAGCTGCGAAGCCGCTGCCTCATCGCGCGCTTCGATGGCGGCGATGATGGCGTCATGCTGGCGGCTCGCCTCGGACAGGTTTTCGGTCATTTCAACGCTTTGGGGGCGATAAAAGGTCATACCGATGCGGGCGTGATCGATCAGCAGCCGGTTGAACGACGGCAGCAGATAGACATTCGCCGACATCTCGCCGGTCACTTCGTGAAAGCGGTTGTTGGCCAAGGCACGATCCTCGGGCGACCCGGTCCGCAATGCCTCTTTGAACTTTTGCTGCGCCACCTTTAGGTCATCGATCTGCCGGGGCGTTGCGTTCAGGGCCGCCAGACGCAGAATTGCCCCATAGACCATCGGCGCGGCCAGAAAGAAGTCGCGCAGGGTGGTATAGGACATCTCGGACACGCGCGCGCTGCGGTTGGTGCGCAGATCCAGATACCCTTCGCCCGCCAATTGCCTGAACACCTCGCGCAGCGGGGTCCGGGACAGACCAAAGGCATCCGACAGATGCGCCTCGTCCAGATCGGCACCGGGACACAGGCGCAGGGTCAGAATGGACACCTTCAGGTGCTCCCTCAGGTCTGCCTTGCGTGATTTGCCGTCTTCTTTCATCCCAAATCCTTTGCCAAGCCCCAATGCATACCCTTGCGAATCGCGTGGGCGCCGAGTAGCTGACCGATTTGTATTCGATAAAAATACAACTTGTATACAGTAAAAAATAGTGCAGCATCACCTAAACTTCGCCACGGGGTCGCAGGCCGACGCCCAGCAAACGGAAACCGACATGCAGCAGACGCAGCACATCACCTTCATATTGGTTGAGGAATTTTCGCATCTGGCGTTTTCATGTGCCGTCGAGCCGCTGAGAATCGCCAATCTGGAAAGCGGGAAAGACCTGTACGAATGGTCCTTTGCATCGGAACATGGCGAACAGGCGGTATGTTCAAACGGGTCGGTGACGCTGGTCCATTCCGGGCTGGATAAACTGCCCAAGACTGATCAGTTGTTCGTCTTGTCCGGTATTCACATGCGCAAACACGTCACGCTCCCGTTGCTGGCTGCATTGCGTCGCGAGCGTGCCCGGGGAACGCGGATCGGCGCGCTGTGTTCAGGCGCCTGGGTGCTGGCCGAGGCCGGATTCCTGGACGGAATGCAGGCCGCCATTCACTGGGAATACCACGACGCGTTCATGGAAGCCTTTCCCGAGGTGAATCTGGTGCGCAGCGTGTTTACGGCTGACGAAAAGCACATCACGGCATCGGGTGGCACCGCCACTGCGGACCTGATGCTGCACCTGATCGAAAAGGAACATGGCCGGGAACTGTCAGTCGCCGTTGCCGATCAGATGGTCTACAACGCAGTGCGTAATGCCACCGCAAGACAGCGCGTCTCGCTCCAGTCGCGCAACGGGATGCGAAACGCCCATCTGGCCAGGGCGATCCGGATCATGCGCGACAGTATCGACGCACCGGTTTCGCCCTCGCAAATCGCCGGAGAAATCGGGATTTCCGCACGCCAGTTGGAGCGGTTGTTTGGTAAATACCTGAACACGTCCCCCAAGAAGTACTACATGGAGCTGCGCCTGGAACGGGCCCAGAACCTGCTGCTTCAGACCGAGGCCTCGGTCACCGAGGTTGCGCTAGCCTGCGGGTTCGAAAGCCCCGGGCATTTTTCGCGCGTGTACCGATCCAGTTTTGGCGTAACCCCGCATATGCAAAAGACAAAAATCAACTGATTACAAACAACGGCAGGTGCGCCTCGGACGGAATGGAGAGGATAATTGGGCGGGGGGAGCCTCATGACCAGATGACAATCAGACCGGTCAGGCGCTCACCCCCTGACCCTGCCCAGTTACCCCCTCGTTAAAACTGTACTGGTCAAATGGCAGGCAGGATTGATTGTTTTTGTCTCAGGAAAGGGGCGCAACTATTGCCAGATCGTGTCAGTTCCATGTAATTTTTTGTCGTATTTCTTCGAACTGTGGCATCCTCTTAAGAAATGCAGTCAGAAATTGAATAAATGGCCTTCGTTTCGTGCAAGCAGTTGGGCGAGACGGGTCACTCCGCTTCAGAATCGCCACTCTTGGATTTGCTGTAGCTCTCCCAGATTTCCGGACGCCTATCCCGGGTCAACTTCTCGGCCATGCTGTGACGCCATTCAGCGATTCGGCCATGGTGTCCGGACATCAGAACGTCGGGGATCGGCCGCCCCTTCCATTCGGCGGGGCGGGTATATTGTGGATGTTCCAGCAGCCCCGACGAAAAACTCTCATCCTCGGTCGAAGCCTGATTGCCCAGCACGCCGGGGATAAGCCGGACAGTCGCGTCAATCAGGGCCTGTGCTGCAATCTCGCCCCCGGTCATGACGAAATCACCAAGCGAAACCTCCTGAACGCCGTAATGCTCCAGCACCCGTTCATCGACACCTTCGAAGCGGCCACACAGCAAGGTCATGCCGTCACATCGCGCCAGCGACTGCATCATGGCCTGGTTCATCGGCCGGCCGCGCGGACTGAGGTATATCAGGGGCCAGTTGCCCTGAACGCTCGCCATCGCGTGTTCAATCGCCTCGCCCAGAACATCCGGGCGCAGGACCATTCCGGCCCCGCCGCCGGCCGGCGTGTCATCGACATTGCGGTGCTTGCCGACCCCAAATCGGCGCAGATCGATCGTTTCCAACTGCCACAACCCCTCTTGCAGGGCTTTGCCGGTCAAGCTTTCGCCCAACACGCCGGGGAAGGCCGACGGGAACAGCGTGATGATCCTGGCCTTCCATACGCCATGCAGATCGGGTGTCGGCGTTATCAATTCGCGCGGTTTCAGCGTGGGCCGGATCGCCTTGCGACCATGGGATTTGTTGGGCTTGTCAGTCATGGGGTCCCGTAGATCTCGTCCTGCACAGATTGGATGATCGCTGCTTTCTGACGGGTCAGCGCGGCTTCTTCCAGTCGTGACCGGTTCAACGCCAGAAGCTCGGTCAATGTGTCTTCCGGCAGGCTGGGATTGACCTTGTTCGGCGGTACAATCCGGGCGGTTTTGTCTCGTGACAACCTGAGAAACTCTGCAAATGGCGCACCGGGGCCAAAACGGCGCTGTAGCATGTCTTCTAGCCATTCCGACTGCACGGTGACCGATGGCAGCTTGTCCCGAATGCTGTTCACCGTGTCCTCAAGCGAAGGCAGTTGATCAAGGTTGGCACGGAAGGTTTCGAAATCCTGCACCATCCGCGTGCGTTGCAAATCATGCGCCCACAGGCTGCGCAGCCACGCGCCGCGCTGGCGCAACGATAGGTAGAGCGTTATGTCCAGATCCTCTCCGACCAGCCGCTGTCGGATCGAATCGACGATACACGCGGCCAGATCCGGGGCCGCGGCGTAGCCCTGGCTCAGGTTGCGACTGGGGCGCAGGCCGCTGAAGTTCTCTTCACTCAGGATCAGCCCGCGTTTGGTTCCGAATTCCAAAGTATCCAGAAACTCGCGCATCTGGCCGCCAAACTCGGCCAGCGTTCCCACTGTCCCATAGACCGAGTGACGGGTGGCCGCACCGGACAGCCCTGTCTTGCGGGTCTTGTAAGGCAGCACCAGCGCGAAATGGGGCCAGATCAACTCGCGGTTTTCATACAGGAAGGACTGCGCCGCAGTGGTGCCTGTTTTGTGCAGGCCCAGATGCAGCATTATCCGCCGCATTACAGCAGACCCTCCGGCGGGTCGGCGATGATACGCCCCTGATCCAGATCGACCGTCGGCACGACCTCAAGCGTGAAGGGCAGC
Organism: uncultured Ruegeria sp.; assembly: GCA_963669395.1. Taxonomy (GTDB): domain Bacteria; phylum Pseudomonadota; class Alphaproteobacteria; order Rhodobacterales; family Rhodobacteraceae; genus Ruegeria. The sequence goes on from OY770022.1 coordinate 1,373,668, forward strand.
AGAACAGTGGTGTTCATCCCCGACCCCTGCAGTTCCAACAGGTCTGCCGCGCCATGGTTCTGCACCGATTTCACCCGGCCCAGAAGCGTGCCGCCGGTGTCATAGACCTCAAGCCCGATCAGGTCCGTATGATAAAACTCGTCATCCGGCAGCGAGGGCAACTGGTCACGCCGCGCAAACAGGCGCAGACCCTTGATCGCATCCGCCTGCTCCTTGGTTTCAATTCCGCCCAGCCGCGCGGCAAAGCCGTTCTTGATCGTCCGGGTCAGCACAAGCGGATACCGTTCCGCGCCGCTTTCGTCGGTCAGCGGAGAATATGATTCGATGTCTTCGGGGGTCGCGCAGTAGCTTTTCAGCCGCACTTCGCCCCGCACGCCGTAAGACCCGGCGATACTGCCTACACAGATCAGATCAGTCATTGGACCCTTCCACCATCACACAAACTCCGTCCTGCCAGTCTCCGCGCGTGGCACAGGCGTCGCGCTGATTGCTGCGTTCGAAAAACACGCCGACAATAAAAGCGATCATCAGCAGGATGGGAAGCCGCATCAGCCCAAACATAAGTCTATCGCACCTCGACGGTCAGACTGTCCTGACGATTTTCCCAACCGGCACGCTCCAGTTCCGGCGTGTCTGACAACGCCTCGGGCCAGCCGATGCAGAAATACCCGATCAGGCGCCAGCTGTCCGGCACTTTCAGGTCCTGCGTCAACCGGTCGGGGTCCAGAATGGACACCCATCCCAGCCCCAGCCCTTCGGCCCGCAGGGACAACCAGAACAAGGTGATCGCGGTGACGACGGAATAGCGGCGCATTTCGGGCATCGTGCCTGCGCCCAGCCCCAGACCCTTGTCCGTGGCATCGTCGCAGAAGACAGCCAGTTGCACAGGGGCCTCGCGCATGCCCGACAACTTGAGGCTGCTGTAAAGCTGCGCCTTCTCGCCGGAATATCCGGCAAGGGCCTCGGCATTCGCGGTCTGGAAATTCTCAAGCGCCGCAGTGCGGGCTTTATCGCTTTCGACGCGGATCACGCGCCAGGGTTCGCTCAGCCCCACCGATGGGGCTAGCCGAAACGTGTCGAGGCAGCGCGTCAGCACTGCCTCGTCCACGGCATCGGTGCGGAACCGGCGCACATCGCGCCGGAGCCGCATCAGCAGATCGAACTGCGTGCGGAAATCATCACTGAAGGTCTGATCCTGCACGCGCCCGCCTTGCTTATTCTTCAGCAGCAGCTTCTTCAGCCGGTGCGGCAGCGGCTTCGGCAGCTTCAGCAGCCTTTGCAGCTTTCTCTTCCGCGCGCTCCTGGGCTTTCTTGCCCGGGGTACCCTTATTGGGGTTGTTGCGCTCGGCCTTGTCACGTGCGCCGGCTGCTTCCAGCATGCGTGCGATACGGTCGGTGGGCTGAGCACCCTGGTCCAGCCAGTACTGAATGCGCTCCATGTCCATTTTCACGCGCTCTTCGCTGTCTTTCGGCAGCAGCGGGTTATAGGTGCCCAGTTTCTCGATGAAACGGCCGTCGCGGGGCATGCGGCTGTCAGCAGCCACGATGCGGTAGAAAGGACGCTTTTTCGAGCCGCCGCGGGCGAGACGAATTTTCATTGCCATGGTGGTATCTCCTTTGAATGGCATCACGCCAAAGGCGTGTCTTGTGAAAGCCGGGACAATCCCGGTTTAGTTCTGGTGTTTCTTATGGTGTCGGATGACTTCCTGAATGATGAAGTTCAGGAAAGCCTTGGCGAAATCGGGGTCCAGATCGGCCTCTTTCGCCAGGTCTTCTAACCGTGCGATCTGCGCAGCCTCGCGCGAGGGATCGGACGGGGGAAGGTCGTGTGCGGCTTTGAGCTTGCCAACGGCCTGCGTGTGCTTGAACCGCTCGCCCAGCGTATAGACAAGGATCGCGTCCAGCCGGTCGATGCTCTCGCGGTGATCCTTCAGCAACGCAGCAGCCTGTGTCACGGGGTTGGTCATTGGCCGGTCCTTTCGGAGGTCATTGGGTCAATCTGCGGGTGGCGCCAGATCTGGGCCTTTTTGCCCAGCAATTCACCGTCGCGCTCGTAGGTGGCCCCAAGCCGCCCGGCCAGGGCGCGCGAGCGGTCGTTCGCGTGGGCAATGTACGAAATGACGCCGTTCAGGCCCTGGTGCCGCGCCGCATAGGCACGGGCCGCGTTCGCAGCCTCATAACCCAGACCTTTGCCTTCGGCCTCGGCCATCAAGGTCCAACCCAGTTCGGGTTCGGCCCAGCCGGGGACATCGATCATACCGGCCCATCCCACGAAGGCGCCACTGGCCTTTTCGGTCAGATGCCACAGGCCATAGCCTCTCAGTGCCCAGTGCCCCAGCCGGTGTGCTAATGAGCTCCAGCAGGCAAACTCATCCTTGGGTCCGCCAACCATATGGCTGCGTTCGGTCGCAAAGAATGCGGTCATTGCGGGCAAATCACCCAATTCGGGCGCCCGCAGGATCAGGCGCTCGGTTTCAATCGATGGGATGGTGAATGTCGTCATGCGAGCCCCTCCGAAATCTGGTCGGGGCCGGGATGGCGGTACACCAGTTCGGTGCCGTGCGAGACGTTTTCGAAACTGCGCTCGTACTGCGCGCCCAGCCGTTCGGCCAGTGCGATCGAGCGCTCGTTACCCGGAAAGATGTTCGAGCTCAGCGTTTCGAACCCCAGAACCTCATAGGCATAGAGGCGCGCCTCTTGAGCGGCCTCACGGGCATAGCCTTTGCCTTCGCTTCCGGCGAACATGACCCAGCCCAGTTCCGGCTCGGGCCAGCCTTCCGGCGACCACAGCCCGACAAAGCCCTCGGGCTGGCCGTCATGCGTTTCAACGGTCCAGAAGCCATAGCCGTGCAGAACCCAATGGCCGATCATGCTGGCAAACCAGCGCCACGCCTGATTGCGGTCCAGCGGGCCGCCAAAGCCCCAGCTGCGGTCCTTGTCGGCAAAGAAATCCGCGACATTGTCGAAATCCCGTGCTTCTGGTCCGCGCAGGATCAGGCGTTCGGTTTTCAGGGTAGGAATGCAGAGGTCTATCATGCGTAGGCCTCCATCCCGCCATTCACCAGATCAGCCGGGGCAGGGTGCCGCCAGATTTCGGTTTTGCCGAACTTGGGGTGGTCATAGTGATATTCGAACTGCGCCCCCAGACGCTGGGCCACCGCCTTGCTGGCGTGATTGTCCAGATCGATCAGCGAAATCGCCGTTTCCCACCCCAGCACGTCATAGGCATATGCCCGTGCGGTCAGCGCGGCTTCGGTCGCATAGCCCTTGCCGGTGGCGTGGTTCATCAGCGTCCAGCCGACCTCGGGCTCGGGCCAGCCTTCCGGACACCAAAGACCGATACGCCCGACATAGGTGCCGGAGTCCTTTTCATCGACACTCCAGTACCCGTAGCCGCGCAACGCCCAATGGCCCAGAAGCGAGGCGACCAGACGCCATGTCTCATCCCGGCGCAGCGGACCGCCGACATATCGCGCGGCATCGCTGGCGAAGAACGCTGTATCGGCGTCAAGATCCGCTTCCGACGGCGCACGCATAATCAGGCGCTCAGTCTCAAGGGTGGGTATGGCCAACGCAAGTGTCATGCCTGCACCTCGCCATAACGCCAGACATGCTGATCCGCGCCAAACGCGTTCTCTGCATTCACGTCCCGCACAGCGCCCAGCCGTTTGGCAAGTGCATTTGATCGGGTGTTGGATGCCGACACATTGCTAACGAAGCAACCCGATCCGAGAAGATCAAAGCCGAAATCGCGAACCGCGGCACAAGCTTCGGTCGCATAGCCCTGCATGCGATGATCGGCTGAAAACAGATAGCCAAGCTCGGGTTCCTGATCGTCCCATTCGAGACCCAGAACAACAAAGCCAATGGCCACTTCCTGATCTCTCAATGCGGCCGTGAACAGGCCATGGCCATGCAGCAGCCAACCGGATGAATAGTACGAGAACTCGGTCCAGGCTTCCTGATCGGTATCGCCAAAGCTTTCCTTGCAGACCGCTGTCCATACCGGCAGATCATTCAGGGTAGGAGCACGCAGAACCAGCCGCCGGGTCTCAAGGACCGGCAGAGCCGCGCGATACTGCGCTGCTGCCATCGCCGCCTTTCCGGACGGGGGCTGGGTGCAGCGTGCTGGCGTCACTTTTTCTTTCCGAACCCGCTCAGGCCCGGAGGCAAAGCCATGCCGCCACCCATTCCAGGCATTCCGGGCATCTTGCCGCCCATTGCCTTGGCGGCCTGTTCCAGCGCCTTGGGGTCCATGCCAGCGGCCATTTCTTCGGGTGAGGGGCCACCTTTGCCGAACATGCCCTTCATGGCCTGTTTCAGCATCTTGCCTTTGCCCATCTTGCCCATCTTCTTCATCATGTCCGACATCTGCCGATGCATCTTGAGCAGTTTGTTGAGGTCGCTGACCTCCATCCCCGAACCGGCGGCGATGCGTTTTTTGCGGCTGGCCTGCAGTAATTGCGGGTTGGCGCGTTCGCGTTTGGTCATCGACTGGATCATGGCGATCTGCTGGCGCAGGATCTTGTCGTCCAGACCGGCCTGATCCATCTGCTTGGCCATCTTGCCCATGCCCGGCATCATGCCCATCATGCCCTGCATGCCGCCCATCTGGATCATCTGTTCCAGCTGCATCTTCAGGTCGTTCATATTGAACTGACCTTTGACCATGCGCTTCATCATGCGCTCGGTCTGTTCCATCTCCATCGTTTCCTGGGCCTTTTCGACCAGGGCAACGATGTCGCCCATGCCCAGAATACGACCTGCGATCCGGTCCGGCTCGAAAGTTTCGAGCGCGTCCATCTTTTCGCCCAGACCGACAAAGCGGATCGGCTTGCCCGTGACCGCGCGCATCGACAGGGCTGCGCCGCCGCGCCCGTCGCCGTCCATCCGGGTCAGGACCACGCCCGAGATGCCGACCTTGGCGTCGAATTCCTCAGCAACCTCGACGGCGACCTGACCAGTCAGGCCGTCGACAACCAGCAGGGTCTCACGCGGGTCGACAACGTTGCGCACCTGCTCGACCTCGTCCATCAGCACTTCGTCGATATGCAGACGGCCCGCGGTGTCGAGCATGTAGACATCATAGCCGCCCAGCGTCGCCTGCTGCTTGGCGCGCTTGGCGATATCGACGGGTTTCTGCCCGGGAACGATCGGCAGGGTGTCCACGCCGACCTGCGTGCCCAGAACCGCAAGCTGATCCATCGCCGCCGGGCGATAGACGTCCAGCGAGGCCATCAGGACCTTCTTGCCCTCTTTCTCTTTCAGGCGTTTGGCGAGCTTACCGGAGGTGGTCGTTTTACCCGAGCCCTGCAGACCGACCATCAGGATCGGGGCAGGCGGGTTGTCGATCTTCAGCTTGCCGGGGTCTTCCTCGCCGCGCAAGGTATCGACCAGCGCGTCATGCACGATCTTGACGACCTGCTGACCGGGCGTGATCGACTTGGTCACGGCCTGCCCGGTCGCCTGCTCCTGAACCTTCTTGACGAATTCGCGGGCCACCGGCAGCGAGACGTCGGCCTCAAGCAGCGCAACTCGGACCTCACGCAGGGCGGTCTTGACGTCTTCTTCGGACAGAGCACCCTGTTTCGTCAGCCGATCAAAGACGCCAGAGAGGCGTTCGGATAGATTTTCAAACATGCCTTCGGCCTCCTTAGCCGGTTATCTGGTGGCGTCTCCTAGATAGGATGCGCCGGTTAAATGCACAAACGCCCCCTCCCACTGAATTAGACGTGGGGGTCATGCCAAATGGCATTGCCCCCACGGGCGAAACTCGCTGGTGGGGGGCGATCCCTGAACGACTCAAGGGACCGGAAGATCAGACGCTTCCGGATGTTTGCGGCGATTTAGGCCGATTGGCTGTCAGAGTCAACCTTGCGGGTCGGCAACCAGTCGTTAACGGCGTCAACCATTCGGTGTGGTCCGCGCCCGCTGGCATAGACTTCGACAATCGGGTGGCGTCCAGCGCTCATTCCTTGGTTCAAAATCAGTGCCGGTCGGTGAAGGTTGGAAGACCCGTATTTGCCGGATGATCGCGTGGTTTCGATCTCTGCGTGGGACAGGTCCGACAGCTTGTGCTCGACAGTGTCATAGCCAAAGACGGACTGACGGCGGATCAGGATACTGTTGGTGCGGCGGTCCAGTATGACCTGTACGCGGCGGACAAACGCGCAAAAGGCACCGAACCCCATCCCGCCACCGAACAGGGCGAAGAAGATACCAAATATAATCCCCTCGCCGCCTTCGCTGACCATGAACAGGCCGACACCGACAAAGACGAGGATGAAGAAGACCAGAGAGATGCCAATAAACCAGGGCGTGTTGGACAGGATCAATTGGTCCGGGGTATTGCGCGTCACCTTCATGGCGCCACGCTAACACCGAATTCTGGCACTGTCGTGGCTTGAATTCATCGCCATGTTGCGCCAAGAGCGCGCCAAACAGGAGGTCCCCATGGACGCATCATCCGCCTTTCAGGACACGCTACCGCTCAGCTCTGACGCGTTGCTGGCGCAGTTGGATGATTGGGGGCTGTCCTATCGCCTGCATAACCACGTGCCACTGCGCACGGTCGAGGAGGCTCAGGCGGTCGAGGACCAGTTCATGATGCCGGGTGAAAATGCACTGCGGCTCAAAAACCTCTATCTGCGCGACAAGAAAAAGCGGAACTATCTGGTGACGCTGGAACAAAGCCGCGAGATTGATCTCAAGGCGCTGGGCGCCGAACTTGGCATCGGGAACCTGTCCTTTGGCTCGGCGGATCGCCTGATGCAGAACCTTGGCATCCGCCCCGGCGCGGTCAGCCCGCTGGCGATGATCAATGGCGTTCATAACAACGTTCGGTTTTTCATGGATGGCGCCGCGCAGCAGGCCGATGTGATCTACCTGCACCCGCTGGTGAACGACCGGACTGTGGCCATGGCGCGCGCCGACCTGATGGCGTTCTTCGACAGGATCGGCTGCCAGGTCACCTGGCTGCCCTGAGCGCAGGCCCGACGGCGCGGGCTTCCGGCAAAGGAACTAAGGAACAGAAAAAGCTAAGGGCTCCTTGCGGCGGGCTCGCGGTTTCTGCCCATCAAAAAATGTCCGGCCTAAGCTTTTTGGACGAAGGCCGGACGTCTCGTTTGCGGCGGGCGACGGCCGGTCAGGCTGCCAGTTCTTGAACCGCCTTGTGGGCGTTGCTAAGCGATGTTTCGGCGTCCAGAGCCAGTTGGTCGGCAGCAACGACGTCGACGTCGTGGATGCCGACAAAGCCCAGCACATGCTTTGCGTAGTCGGTGGCAAAGTCGATCTCGGAGCCGACGGCAGTACCGCCCGAAGCAATGGCCAAAATGGCGCGCTTACCGTCCAGCAGGCCTTTGGGACCGTTTTCGGAATACGAGAAAGTAAGCCCGGCTCTGGCAACCAGATCGATCCAGGCTTTGAAAGCGGCCGGAACCGAAAAGTTGTAGATCGGCAGGCCAATCACGATGATGTCGGACTGCTGAAGTTCGTTCACCAGTTCGTCCGACAGGGCCAGTTGGTCACGCTGGACCGCGTCACGCTGATCGGCGGGAGTGAAGTTGGCATTGATCCAGTCTTCGGTCAGCAGCGGCAGCGGCGAGGCCAGGTCGCGGCGGATGATGCGGCCGGCCTTCAGGTGGTTGACGATCCGGTTTGACAGGTCGCGGGTGGCGGATCCTTCGCGGCGGGCCGAGGCGTCGATATGCAGGATGGTCTTGGTCATGTCAGGGTGTCCTATTGATGTGGAATTCGCGTCTGCCGCCAATATGAGCGTTGCGTGGGTGAACAAAACTCTGATAAGCCAACAGTCATTGTTGGAATTTGCACAGTGGATTTGATGCAGTGGACAATTGGGACGAAGTCAGAACCGCCTATCAGGTGGCACGCATGGGCACGGTCAGTGGCGCGGCCGAAGTTTTGGGTGTGCATCATGCAACCGTCATCCGTCACATCGACGCGATCGAGGCACGGCTGGGTGTAAAACTGTTCCAGCGTCACGCGCGCGGCTATACGGCAACGGATGCGGGCGAGGATCTTCTGCGCGTCGCACAGGCGACCGAAGATCAGTTCAATCAGCTGGTCGGGCGGATGAAGGGGCGTGGCGACGACGTATCGGGCGAACTGGTGGTGACGTCGCTGGCCTCGCTGGCGCCGCTGGTCGTTCCCGCCTTGACCGAGTTTCAGACTGCGCATCCGGGCCTGATCGTGCGTTACCTCACCGGCGACCGGCTGTTTCGGCTGGAATACGGCGAAGCGCATGTGGCCATTCGTGCCGGCGCCGCCCCGGATCAGCCGGACAATGTGGTGCAGCCCTTCATAACGCAGGAGGTGGGGCTTTATGCCAGCAAGTCCTACGTAGAGCGGCATGGCAAACCGGCAGGTATCGAGGATTTCGCTGACCACTTTTTTGTCAGCACCGACGATGAAAACAGCCGTGCTCCGTTTTCGAAATGGTTGCGCGCGACAGCTCCGGCGCAGGCGATAACCTTTCGCTGCACCAACAACTTCTGCATGCGCGAGGCGGTTCTGTCCGGTGCCGGTATCGGCTTTATGGCCCGGTGGGAAGCTTCGCGCGATCCGGAACTGGTCGAAGTTATGGAACCGCTGCCCGAATGGTCGGGCAAGCTGTGGCTGGTCACGCATGTCGACCTGCATCGCACAACGAAAGTTCAGGCGTTTTTGTCCTTCCTCAAGGAGCAGGCCAAAGGCTGGCAGCCGTGACGTTTCAGGTCCGCGGCCATCTGGCGATGCTTGTGTTTTCCATGCTGGTGGCCGGCAGTTTCTCGCTGGGCTCACTCATAGCAAACCAGATTGCGCCTTCGGCGATCACGGCGGCCAGGTTCGCCATTGCGGCACTGGTGATCGGTGCCGTGGCGATGGCGACAACCGGCCTGCCACGCAGCGCCGCGCGCGCACCCTGGCGGTATTTCGTGCTGGGCGGGCTGTTCGCCACCTATTTCGTGCTGATGTTTTACGGCCTGAAAACCGCACCGCCGGTCAGCGCTGCTGCGGTGTTCACCCTGACACCAGTATTGTCCGCCATCGCGGGTTGGTTTCTGTTGCGCCAGATCACCACGCCCCGCATGGCGCTGGCCCTGGCGGTTGGGGCCGTCGGGGCGCTTTGGGTGATTTTCCGGGCTGACTGGCAGGCGTTCAGGGCCTTCGAGATCGGCGGCGGAGAGATCATCTATTTCTGGGGCTGTGTCGCACATGCGGTTTACACCCCGATGATACGCCGCCTCAACAGGGGTGAACCTGCCGTGGTCTTCACCTTTGGCACCCTTGTTGCGGGTTGCCTGATCCTGACGATCTACGGCTGGTCCGACATACGGGCGACGGATTGGGCAAACCTGCCTGCCATTGTGTGGATCGGGTTGCTCTATGTCTCGCTTTTTGCCACTGCCGCCAGTTTTGTGCTGGTGCAGTTTGCCACGCTGCATCTGCCCTCGGCCAAGGTGATGGCCTATACTTATCTGACACCCAGCTGGGTCATCCTGTGGGAGATCGCGCTGGGCAACGGCACCCCAGTTGCACTGATCCTTGTGGGCGTGGTTATGACATGTGTCGCGCTTTTGATGTTGCTGAGGCCGGAAGAACCCGCCGGCGCGGTGCCTGCGACGGACACGGACGCAAATCCGGGCAAAACCGGCCCTTGAGGCAGATCAAGGTACATATATTCAAATTTCCCCATGCTTTTGGGCAAGGAGGAAATCATCATGTACAACCACATCATGTTCCCCGTCGATCTGCATCTGCCGCCCGAGGTCCGCAAGGCAGCTGACGTCGCCGCGCAGGTCGCCCAATGGCAAGGGGCCAAAATCACCATCGTCAGCGTGACAGGAACCCAACCGGGCGAACCCGGTCAGTCCGAGGCGGCCATCAATCAGGACCTGCAGGATTTTGCCAGTCAGTTGGCCGAGAAAAGCGGTGCCGAAGTGGCGTTCCGCAATATTCATTCCGTTGATGTCGGCGCTGAACTGGACGGTGATCTGACCCGTGCAGCCGACGAGATCGGCGCGGACCTGATTGTGGTGGGCACCCATGCCCCCCGGATCATGGACTATATCTTTTCAAGCCACGCCGGCTATCTGGCAAAACATGCCAGCGTGTCGGTGTTTGTCGTCCGGTAAGCTGGTTTAGTCCTCGGGCGTGGGCAGTTCAATCTCCAGAAATCGTTCGAACGCATCCAGGTTGACCGGTTCGAACTGCCCGAAACCCTGCATCCAGACGGATGCCGCCCGCAGCGCATCGGGTTCCAGCTTGCACCATTTCACGCGGCCCCGTTTCTCCTGCGAAATAAGCCCGGCCCTGGTCAGGATGACCAGATGCTTCGAGATCGCGGCCAGCGACATCTCGAACGGTTCGGCCACGTCTGTGACCGCCATATCATCCTCCAGAAGCATCGCCAGAATGGCGCGCCTGGTCGGGTCGGCGAGGGCAGCAAATACGGTGTCGAGTTGGTCGGACATTTGTCTTTCCTAATACGCCGCATCCGGTTTGACAATTTCCGCCAAACCGTCACTGTGCCCCGGCGACCGGACGGGGGAATGCAATGGCGCTCAGATACTGGCTGGTGATCAGCATCCTTGGCATCGGCTGGGGCATGTCCTTCATGTTCAACGCCATATTGCTGCGGGAACTGGGGCCGCTTTCGGTGTCGATGGGCCGGGTCGCCTTCGGTGCGCTGGGGTGCTGGGTTTACGTCGCGGGCGCCCGCCTGCCGGTGCATCTGACCGCAAGGAGGGCGCTTGGGCTGTTGGGCTTTGGTGCGCTCAGCTATGCCGGACCATTCGCGTTTTACGCACTGGCGCAACAGCATATCGCCTCAGGCGTTGCCGGGATCGTCAACGCGACGACACCTGCCTTTGCGGTCATCGTCTCGCATTACTGGCCGGGTGGTGAACGCGCGACATGGCTGAAATCTCTCGGGGTCGTCTGCGGCTTTTCTGGCATTGTGCTGCTGTCATTGCCTGTACTGCGCGCCGGGGCGACGTCCGAGTTCTGGGCCATCCTGCTGACCGTTTGCGCCCCGATCTGTTATGCGTTCTCCTTCAATCTCGCTCGGGCTTTCCGCGACATGCAACCCGTGGTGCTGGTTGCGCTGGCCCTGACAGGTGCGACGCTGGCCATCACACCGCTTGCGCTGTGGCAGGAAGGGCTGCCACATGTGACGCGGACCGAGACATGGCTGTCGATGATGATGATCGGATTTGTTCTGACCTCGGCCGCCTTTATTGCCTTCTACTGGCTGTTGCCCAAGGTCGGACCCACCAACATGTCGACCGTGACGCTGGTTGCACCGGTCTCGGCGCTGGTGCTGGGAACTTGGGTGCTGGGAGAGGTGCTGCTGCCCGAACATCTGATGGGCATGGCGGCGATCCTGCTGGGCCTGTTGCTGATCGACGGGCGTATTGTTAGGCGCTGGCGGTCCGGGGTGCAGGACAAAGATCAACCAACAGGTTGAATATGCGGAATCCGGCATTTTGCCGGGGATTGGGCAATTCGCGACGATCATGCGGGATTCTAATTTGAAAATATTATTAATAATAACAGTAACTTGAGTGGCAAAATGCTGACCCTTCAAGATCGTTGACTCTGCGCCCCGTGCGCCTTAGCACCATGCCCAAGACTGTGCGAGGAAAACGCCCGTGACCGATGACGACCAAAAGCAGCGTATGGCGCAGCTGGAGGCCAAGATCGATGCGGCGAAAAAGGCCAAACAGCCAAAGGCCCGCGCAGATGCTGACATCTCCGGGGGCGAGCTTGCCTGGAGGATGGTCATCGAAATGGTATCCGGTCTGGGGATCGGATTTGGCATCGGATACGGGCTGGACAGCCTGCTCGGGACGATCCCGATCTTTCTGGTGCTGTTCACATTGCTGGGCCTTGTCGCGGGCGTGAAGGTTATGCTCCGCAGCGCGAAAGAGGCTCAAGAGAAACAAGCGGCGGCGACGGCTGCCGAGAAGGACGAGAGGGACTAAACGTGGCGACTGAGACCACCGCAGCAGAAGGCAGCAGCCTGGTATTCCACCCGATGGACCAGTTCATCGTCAAGCCGTTGTTCGGCGACGGTGCGGTCGGCATGTTCACAGTCACCAACGTGACCCTTTGGCTGTTCTTCGCTGTGCTGGCTGTTGCGGCTCTGCTGGTTCTGCCCACATCCAAACGCGCGATTGTGCCCAGCCGGATGCAGTCGATCGCCGAGCTGACCTACGGCTTCATCTACAAGATGCTGGAAGACATTTGCGGCAAGGAAGGCGTCAAGTTCTTCCCCTATGTCATGACCTTGTTCATGTTCATCGTCTCCGCGAACTTCCTGGGCCTGATCCCGACCTCGTTTACAACCACGTCGCACTTCGCGGTCACCATCCCGCTGGCGCTGGCCGTGTTCCTGACCGTGACCATTCTGGGTTTCGTCAAGAACGGTGCCGGTTTCCTGGGCCTGTTCTGGGTCTCGAGCGCGCCACTGGCGCTGCGCCCCATTCTGGCGATCATCGAGCTGATTTCGTACTTCGTGCGCCCCGTCAGCCACTCCATTCGTCTTGCCGGTAACGTCATGGCCGGCCACGCGGTTATCAAGGTGTTCGCGGGCTTTGCCGCGGTTGCCGTGATCTCGCCCGTGTCCGTTCTGGCGATCACCGCAATGTACGGCCTCGAGGTCCTGGTGGCCTTCATCCAGGCCTACGTATTCACCATTCTGACCTGTGTTTATCTGAAAGATGCGCTGCATCCTTCGCACTAAGGTCCGATACCCCAACATCGAAACTTCCAATTCGTAAGGAGATACATCATGGAAGGCGATCTCGCACACATCGGCGCAGGCCTGGCAGCAATCGGTTCCGGCGCAGCCGCAATCGGGGTGGGCAACGTTGCAGGCAACTTCCTGGCCGGCGCCCTGCGCAACCCTTCGGCGGCTGCATCGCAGACCGCAACCCTGTTCATCGGTATCGCATTCGCAGAAGCCCTGGGGATCTTCGCATTCCTGGTCTCGCTGCTGCTGATGTTCGCCGTCTAATCTGCGGAACCTGATCCTTACGCGCAGGTGGGTCCAAGCCATAGCGGCCCACCTGTTGTAAAGACAACGTTCCGACGGAGGACATCATGGCGACTGAACCCATTAGCGAAGAAGTAGTTGGCTCGTGCGTCGACTCCTATGGCTCAGCCATCGGGATGCCGCAGCTCTGCTTCGATTGGTTCCCCAACCAGATTTTCTGGCTGGTCATTACGCTGGTCGTCATCTTTCTGGTCCTGTCCCGCGTGGCCTTGCCGCGCATCGCGGCAATCCTGGCTGAACGCCAGGGGACCATTACAAATGACCTGGCTGCGGCCGAAGATCTGAAGGCCAAAGCGGTCGAGGCTGAAGAGGCCTATAACAAGGCGCTGGCCGATGCCCGTGCCGAAGCGCAGCGTATCGCTGCCGAAGCACGCGCCGAAATCCAGGCCGATCTGGATGACGCGATTGCCAAGGCAGACGCAGAAATCGCTGCAAAGGCGGCTGAATCGGAAAAGGCAATTGCCGATATCCGTGCCGGTGCGCTGGAAAGCATTCAAGTGGTTGCCAAGGATACGGCAGCTGAACTGGTTACCGCACTGGGCGGCGAGGCGGATGCCAAAGCCATCGACGGTGCAGTTGACGCACAGATGAAAGGATAAGTGACATGCGCAACACTCTTGCTCTTATCCTGACCCTCGGTGCCGCCAGCCCGGCTCTGGCCGCAAGTGGCCCGTTCTTCTCGCTTGGCAATACCGACTTTGTCGTCCTTCTGGGCTTTATCGTCTTCATTGCGGTCCTGTTCTACTTCAAGGTTCCCGGCCTGATCGGCGGTGCCCTGGACAAAAGGGCCGAAGGTATTAAGTCGGAGCTCGACGAAGCCCGCGCCCTGCACGAAGAAGCCCGCAGCCTGCTGGCCTCGTACGAGCGCAAGCAGCGCGAGGTGCAGACTCAGGCAGACGCGATTGTGGCGGCTGCGAAAGACGATGCGGCACTGGCGGCGGAACAGGCCAAGGTCGATCTGGAGAAATCCATTGCACGCCGTCTGGCGGCTGCACAGGATCAGATCGCATCGGCCGAAGCTTCGGCCGTGAAGGAAGTCCGTGATCAGGCCATTACGATTGCGGTATCCGCCGCGAACGCCGTTCTGGCCAAGCAGATGACTGCGACGCAGGCCAACAAGCTGATCGACGCATCCATTGCCGACGTTGGTGAAAAGCTTCACTAACCGTATCACATTGTGATCAAGGAAAACCCGAAAGCCGCTGGCCTTCGGGTTTTTTGTTTCCGTACAGTCCCGAGTTAAGCCCTCAGGGCTTGCCGGTTTCATGCTCCAGTCGCTGTTGGGCGATTGCCTCGTTCCGCAGCGCTTTCTGCTGATCCGCCAGACATTGTTCAACAAAGCTCAGATGCTGCTCGACCGCCTGCCGCGCCCCCTGCGGATCGCGGTCCTGCAGGGCGGTATTGATGGCGCGGTGCTGTTCCAGAATGGCCTCTCGGTTGGTGCGTTGCTGAAACATCACCTGTCGGTTGTAGAAGACGCCCTGACGCAGCAGATCGTACATCGACCGCATCATGTGCAGCATGACCACGTTGTGGCTGGCTTCGATGATCGCCATGTGGAACTGCGCGTCCAGGATTGCCTCTTCCTCGGCGGCGTTGCGGGCATGGGCGGCTTCCATCTTGTCGATGATCGCCTGCACCACCTTCAGATCGCTTTCTGATCCCAACCGGGCCGCGCGCTCGGCCGCCAGACCCTCCATATCCCGCCGAAACGACAGATAGTCGAACACGGCCTCGTCATGGCTGCCGAACAGACGGATCAGACCCGGCGAGAAGGCCGAGCCCAGAACATCGGCAACATAAATGCCAGATCCCGCTTTGGCCGTCAGCAACCCCTGATCCTGCAATTCCGATATCGCGTCACGCAAAGACGGGCGCGAGACACCCATCCGGTCGGCCAATTCCCTTTCGGCCGGCAGGCGCTCTCCGGGGCGCAGAATCCCGCGCAATATCAGCAATTCGATCTGCCGGACCACGGCCAGAGACAGCTTTTCGCTTTGAACTTTGTGAAAGGGCATCGGTCATCACGTGAAATTGGTCAACTAACATGACCACGTATTCGGCCCATGTGCAAGAATGTGCCATCACGATGATTGAAATAATAGGTCAGCAATATTGACCTTAATGCAAACGTGAATAGCGTGCCGCCGTAACAGGGCTGAGGAGGTCGATTGCCATGGACAAGCTTTATGCCACCCGCGCATCCCGGATGAAGGCATCCGAGATCCGCGAATTGCTGAAACTGCTGGATCAGCCGGACATCATTTCCTTTGCCGGCGGCATACCGGACCCGGCGCTGTTCCCGGCGGACGCCTTTGCACAAGCCTTTCAGGCAGCGTTGTCCCCCGCACAAAGGGCGCAGGCCCTGCAGTATTCGGTCAGCGAAGGCTACGTGCCGCTGCGCCAGTGGCTGGCGGATCATATGCGTGCAATCGGGGTCGAATGCGGCATCGACAACATCCTGATCACCTCGGGGTCGCAGCAGGCGCTGGATTATCTGGGTAAGCTGTTCCTGTCGCCCGGGGATGCGGCCCTCGTCGGGTGGCCCACCTATCTGGGCGCGCTGGCGGCCTTTAATGCCTACGAGCCGCGTTTTGACCAACTCAGCATCAATGGCAACCGCGGGGCCGACGAATATGCCGCGGCAGCAGGTCAGGGCGCGGTCAAGTTTGCCTACCTGTCCCCGGATTTTGCCAACCCCACCGGCGAAACGGTCGACCTGCGTGGGCGCGAAACCCTGCTGGATCTGGCCGAGGATCTGGACTGCGCGATAATCGAGGACGGCGCCTATCAGGCCCTGCGCTATGACGGCGATCCGATCCCGCCCGTTCTGGCGCTGGAACTGGCCCGCAAAAGGTCGATCGAAGCGTGCCGCACCATCTATTGCGGAAGCTTCTCAAAAACCCTGTCGCCGGGCCTGCGCATGGGCTGGGTGGTGGCGGCAAAGCCGGTGATTTCCCGGCTGGTGCTGATGAAACAGGCCGCCGATCTGCATTCGGCCACGATCAACCAGATGGCGGTGCACCAGGTGGCACAAGCCTGTTTCGACACGCATATCCCAATGTTGCGCCGCGTCTATGGCGCGCGTCGCGATGCGATGCTGGCGGCGCTGAAGGAGCACATGCCTGAGGGTGTCGCATGGACCCGCCCCGAAGGCGGCATGTTCATCTGGCTAACCCTGCCGAAAGAGATCAACGGCGCCGACCTGCTGGCGCGGGCATTGGAGACGGTGAAGGTTGCCTTTGTGCCGGGGCACGCGTTTTTCCCCGACGGCTCTGGCACAAACACCATCCGCCTCAGCTTCTCGAACTCGGACGAAGAGACCATCCGTGAAGGCGTACGCCGGTTGGGCGAGGCCCTGCGCGCCTGATCCGGAAAGGAAACGTTAACCAGATTGCCGCAAGACTGCGGCATGATCCGTTTGCTTGCCCTGTTGCTGCTGGCGGCCTGTTCGGCTGGCACGCCCTATTTTCGCAACCTCCCGGCCACCCGTGTTGCCGTCAATGGCAGCGTGTTCGATGTGCGTGTGCGCAACGAACTGGCCGAAGCGGTGCGGGTGAACACGCAATACGCCCCGCGTCTGGGACTGATCCGCGATCGCGCGGCGCTGGCCATGGCGCAGGTATCGGGCTGCCCGATCCTGGACGTGCTGGGCGATGCCGCAGTGACGGTCGGCGTTCTGGGCTGCGACCGGGAAATGGGCGAGCGGCTATTGCTGACGGCGATCTCGCGTCCGAACTATGAGTGTATCAGCTATGGGGGATTCGACTATGCGGTGTATGAATGCACCCCTTATTGAAACGCGCGGATTGTTGCGAGATTTGGCAAGATATTGTGGATAACTCGGATCATTGGTCCATATACTGCGTATCTCCGTTGACACCTCCCCCTTCGGTTGCGCAGACTTCCTACTCATAGGAATCACGGGACCCAGCGGCCATTGCGCTTTAGCAAACTCAAACTGACCGGCTTCAAAAGCTTTGTTGATCCGACCGATCTGATCATCGCGGACGGGTTGACCGGTGTTGTGGGTCCGAATGGATGCGGCAAGTCCAATCTGCTCGAGGCGCTGCGCTGGGTCATGGGGGAAAACCGCCCGAAATCCATGCGCGGCGGCGCTATGGAGGATGTGATTTTTGCCGGCGCTGCCACGCGCCCCGCCCGCAATTTCGCCGAAGTGGTCCTGACCATGGACAACTCGGAACGTCTGGCGCCATCCGGGTTCAACGAGAGCGACCAGCTTGAGATCGTCCGCCGCATCACCCGCGATGTGGGCAGCGCCTACAAGACCAACGGCAAGGACGTGCGCGCCCGTGACGTGCAGATGCTGTTCGCCGATGCCTCGACCGGTGCACATTCACCGGCGCTGGTCGGCCAAAACCGCATCGCCGAACTGATCAACGCCAAACCCCGCGCGCGCCGCCGCATTCTTGAAGAGGCGGCGGGTATCTCGGGCCTGTATCAGCGCCGGCACGAGGCCGAGCTGAAATTGAAAGGCACCGAAGCCAACCTGACCCGAGTCGATGATGTGCTGGAACAATTGGGCACCCAACTGGCGCAACTCGCCCGTCAGGCCCGCCAGGCCGCCCGCTATCGCGAGATCGGCGAACAACTGCGGCAGGCTGAAGGGATGTTGCTGTATCGTCGTTGGAAAGAGGCCGACATGGCCCGCCAGCAGGCCGAGGAAAAACTGCGCGACCGCATCACCGAAGCCTCGCGCGCCGAGGCCGAAGCCCGCGCGGCTGCCGCCAAACGCGCCGAGATCGAAGAAACCCTGCCACCGCTGCGCGAGGAAGAAGCCATCGCCGCCGCCGTCCTGCAGCGCCAGCAGGTTCAGCGCGACCAGCTTTCCGATCAGGAATCCCGCGCACGCCAAACCATCGAAACCCTGACCAACCGCATCAAGCAACTTGGCAACGATATCGAACGCGAAGCCGGGCTGAACCGCGACGCGGGCGAGATGATCGAGCGTCTGGAATGGGAAGCCCGTGAGCTGGCCAAAGCGGCCGAAGGTCATGACGACAAAGTCTCCGAGGCTGCCGAAATCGCGCGCGAAGCCGCATCCGTGCTGCAGGACCGCGAGGATCACCTGTCGCAGGAAACCGAGGACATGGCCCGCCTCGTCGCCCGCCACCAGTCGGCGCAGCGGCTGGTCGAGGACAGCCGCAAGACCCTGTCCCGCTCTGAGGCCGAAGAAGACAAGGCGCGCGCCGCCGTGGATGAGGCCAAAGCTGCCCTGACCCGTGCCAGCGAAGCCTTTGAGGCCGCGCAAGACGGTGAGGAAGAAGCCCGCGAAGCCGCCGAAGCCGCCGAGGAAGCTCTGGCCTCCGCTGACGAGCTGCGCAACGACACGCAGGCCCGCGAAGCGGAAGCCCGCGCGCAAAGGTCCGAAGCCGAAGGGGAGTTGGGGGCCATTCGCGCGGAAACCATGGCGCTGGCCAAACTGGTCGAACGGGATACGGCCGAAGGCGGGCAGGTGCTTGATCTGCTGCGTGTGGCGCCGGGCTATGAAAAGGCGCTGGGGGCTGCGTTGGCCGACGATCTGCGCGCGCCCCTGGTCGAAGGCGACGGTCCTTCCGGCTGGGTTCAGGTTGCGGGATATGACAATGATCAGCCCTTGCCCGACGGTGCGGAACCGCTGGCGCTGCATGTCTCGGGGCCGGATCGCCTCAGCCGCCGGATTGCGCAAATCGGGTTGGTGGATGCCGATCTGGGCGCGCGACTGCAAGCTTCTCTGAAGCCCGGCCAGCGGTTGGTGTCGCGGTCCGGCGATTTGTGGCGCTGGGACGGTTTCAGGGCCTGGGCCGAGGATGCGCCAAGCGCGGCGGCCCTGCGGCTTGAACAGCTCAACAAGCTGGAAGCGCTTAAGCAGGAACTGACCCGTACCGAAGCGCAGGCCGATGGTGCCCGCGCCGCGCACGAGGCGCTGTCTCGGAAACTGGCGGACGTGACCGAAGCCGATCGCCGCGCGCGCGAAGCCCGCCGTGCCGCCGATCAGCGCATGGCCGAAACCGCCCGCCTGCTGAGCCGGGCGGAGGCCGACCGCAACCTGGCGCAGGGCAAGCTGGAAACCCTGTCCCTTGCAGTGGATCGCCATAAGGAGGACGCCATGTCCGCCCGGGTCCAGTTGCGCGAGGCCGAAGGCGCATTGAGCGGTCTGGGCGACCTCGACAGTGCCCGAGCGCAGGTCGAGGACATCAAGCAGACGGTCGAGGCGGCGCGGATCACCATGCTGACCCACCGCTCGACCCATGACGAATTGCGCCGCGAGGGCGAGGCGCGGACCCGGCGCTCGCAAGAAGTGACCAAAGACCTCAGCGGCTGGAAGCACCGTCTGGAGACGGCGGAAAGGCGTATCTCGGAACTGGCTGAACGCAAGGAAAGCTCGGAAGAGGAACTGTCCGATGCTATGGCCGCCCCCGGCGAGATTGCCGAGGCCCGCGAGGAGTTAAACGAACTGATCGAAGCGGCCGAGGCCCGCCGGGCTGAGGCCGCCGACAAACTGGCTGAGGCCGAGACCCAGCAGCGCGAGATGGTCCTGGCCGAGCGCGAGGCGGAACGCCATGCATCGGAGGCCCGGGAATCCCGCGCTGCCGCCGAGGCGCGCTGTGAAGCGGCGAAGGAAAGCGTCGTTGCCGCAGCCGAACGCATTGCCGAGGATCAGCAACTGACCCCGAACCAGCTGTTGAACCAGTTGGACACGAACCCCGACCAGATGCCCGCCGCAGATGCGCTGGAGGCCGAAGTGAACCGCCACAAGCGTCAGCGCGACGCCATGGGTGCGGTGAACCTGCGTGCCGATGAGGACAGCAAGGAGGTTCAGGAGGAGTTCGACACCCTGAACAGCGAAAAGGCCGATCTGGAAGAGGCCATCAAGGCCCTGCGCAGCGGCATCGCCAGCCTCAACCGTGAAGGGCGCGAACGGTTGCTGACAGCATTCGAACAGGTGAACGCGAACTTTGCCATGCTGTTCAAACACCTGTTTGGCGGCGGCGAGGCCAATCTGGTCATGGTCGAAAGCGACGATCCGCTGGACGCGGGGCTTGAGATCATGTGCCAGCCGCCGGGCAAGAAACTCTCGACCCTCAGCCTGCTTTCTGGGGGTGAACAGACGCTGACGGCGACGGCGCTGATCTTCGGCGTCTTCCTCGCCAACCCCGCACCGATCTGTGTGCTGGACGAAGTTGACGCGCCGCTGGATGACGCCAACGTCACGCGCTTCTGCGATCTGCTGGACGAGATGTGCCGCCAGACCGACACGCGCTTCCTGATCATCACTCACCACGCGGTGACCATGGCGCGGATGGACCGGCTGTTTGGCGTCACAATGCAGGAACAGGGCGTCAGCCAACTGGTCTCGGTCGACCTCAAGAAAGCCGAGCAGATGGTCGCCTGATACATCACTGCAATGTCATGCCCAATTCAGACCCGCGCAGGGTAGGGTGGGGCATGACCCGTTTTCTGATCATTGCCCTGCTAACCGCCAGCCCGCTTGCGGCTGCAGAATGGACCACCAAACCCGGAGACGTCCCCCTGAGCGCGCAGGAATTGGACGCACTGGCGGGCCGCACGCTGACATTCTACGACGACGGAAAGTCCAAATACTCGGTGGGAGGGGCCTATTCCTACACCTACGCCAGCGGCGATTCCGCGTTCGGCACCTATTCCATCGCCGAGGACGGCAGCGTTTGCATCGCCTATCGCAACGGCTTCAGCCGCTGTGACCTTTATGTCCGCAGTGGCGAACGGCTGATCCTGATTGATCAAAAAGGGAACCGCTATCCGGTGCGGCCGGAGTGAGAGCGATGTGTGCACCGTCGATCATTTCATCCACTGGCTGTTAGGTGGGGCTAAGCTGCCATGCGCTTTATTTGCTATCGCGTTGCAAGCAGCTGACCTTGGAGTTCCCGTAGCAGCTTTCTCTTCATGGCCCGCGCGTAGTCAGCATACCCGTTCGCGATTTCTACAAATGCGCCGGGCCCAGAAATTACATGGTTCGCATAGTAGGCTTGAACCTCTGTCTCGGCACCTTCGATTACTAGCCCGTTGACAGTCACGCGCTCGAAAGGAAAGTGTCTGTAAGCGCTTTCTGGCGGGTAGCGGTGGTTGTGGATGCCATCACCGGAAACATCGAGAACAAGCCGGTCGCACCAAGACACCTCGCTAAGTTTAGTCGCTCCGAAACTAAGCGCAG
This sequence comes from uncultured Ruegeria sp., assembly GCA_963669395.1. GTDB lineage: Bacteria > Pseudomonadota > Alphaproteobacteria > Rhodobacterales > Rhodobacteraceae > Ruegeria. The sequence continues at coordinate 1,394,919 of OY770022.1, forward strand.
CTCCTATTGCGGTCGGATATTCGGCCGCTCCGCGCTGATGGACGAACAAGCGCTCAATGAACCCGGACAAATCCTGTTCGTTGCGGATAAATTTCCAAGGAGAGATGATCGTTTGCTGGTGGTAACCACTCCATTCGTAGGCCATCAGCGCAATCGCATCAGGTCTGGACAGGATCACGCTTCGTACTGATGGGTCGGACAGTGCGGCAGCCAGGCCTTCACGCTGCATTTTGTATTCGGCATCGTCCACGCTGACCGAAACATCGAGTGCAAAAGCAAGGGCAGTCGAGCATTCTGGTTCTTCTGCTGTTGCCGGGCAGGTCGGCAGCAGCGCCAATAGGGCAATGCGTGCCAAAGGGATCATCGTGAAGTGCTCCTTTGCAACGTGTTTGATGAAAGAACGATAGCATATCGCCCGGGATTCGTCAGAATCGGCGTTGCCAGAACACTTGAAGCTTTGGAACATCCTTCTGTGCTATGGTCGGGTCTGGGCTCAAAGCAGAGATTTGATCACAACCGCCCCAACAACTCCGCCGTCGGCCACGCATCCGCAGGCAGCCCCAACCGGACCTGTTCGGCCTGCACCGCAGCGCGTGTTCCAGCGCCCAGAATGCCATCGATCTTGCCCACGTCATGCCCGCGCGCCTGCAGCTTGCCCTGCAACTGCTTCATTTGCGCACCGGACAGCCCCTGCGCCGGATTGCCCGCATTGTAGATCTGCGCGCCTTCCAGGCGGGTGCCGAAATAGGCGGCGGTCAGAACATAGACAAAGCTCTGGTTCCATTCGAAATAAACGTCGAAATTCGGATAGGCTAGAAAGGCCGGGCCCTTGTGACCCTGCGGCAGGATCAGCGAGGCGGGCAAATCCGCCAACGTCCCATCGCGCGCCTGAACGCCCATCGCCTGCCACTCTGACACGGGCCGCGGTTTGCCGGGGCCAGACAGCGACCAATCCATCTGCGCAGGCACCGTGACTTCCTGCAGCCACGGCTGACCCGGTTGCCAGCCCAGATGCGACAGCATCTTTGCCCCCGACATCAGCGCATCGGGCGCGGATGTCTTCAATGAGACCTTTCCGTCGCCGTCCCCATCGACACCGTTTTCCAGAATGTCACGCGGCAGCATCTGCACCATTCCGATCTCGCCCGCCCATGCCCCGGTGGTGCGGGCCGGGTCGAAATTGCCTTGTTGGTACAGCTCGATTGCCGCGAAGATTTGCGGCCGGAACAGTTCGGGGCGGCGGCAGTCATGGGCCAGCGTCACCAGCGCGTTCCGGGTGTTGAAATCGCCCTGAAACGCGCCGTAATCGGTCTCGAACGCCCAGAACGCCAACAACACGCCGCGTGAGACGCCGTATTCCCGTTCGATCCGGTCGAACACCGCATTGTATTTGCCTGACATGGCCTTGCCCCGGTCGATCCGGTTCTGCGAGATCAGGCGGCGGGAAAACTCGATGAAGGGTTTCTGGAACACGCCCTGAGCCCGGTCGGCTTTCAGCACAGCGCCATCCTGCTGAACGCCATTGAAAAAGCCGTCCACGGTGGATGTGTCGAAACCCTGCTCAATGGCTTCGTCTTTCAGGCCCTTTACAAAGGAATTGAACCCGCCGCCGCATTGGGCAAAGGCAGGGGCGGCAAACAGGGTGGCGGCGATCAGGCCGGAAAGAAAACGCATGAGTGTGTCCGTCAGAAAATAAAGTTAAGCCCAACCCACACCGACACGAGGCCCAGTGCAAGCCCCCAAACCCGCCAAAGCATGTCACATGCGCGGAAAACCTCTGTCGCGCCGATCTCGCGCGGGGCTTCGCCATTGACCCAGGCCAGATCGCGCACCTGCCCGTCGTAGCTGCGCGGTCCGGCCAGTGCCACGTTCAGCGCCCGCGCCATCGCGGCTTCGGGCCAGCCTGCATTGGGCGAGATATGCCGGCGCGCATCCCCTGTAATTTCAGGCCAGCGGTTCCATTGTCCCGACAACGCAACGATCATCAGGCCGGTCAGCCGGGCCGGGATCAGGTTCAGCAGATCGTCGAACCGGGCCGCGGCCCAGCCGAATTCCCGATACTTCTCGTTGCGATAGCCGATCATGCTGTCGGCGGTGTTCACGGCCTTGTAAATCAGCAGGCCCGGAAGCCCCGCGACCAGAAACCAGAAGGCCGGTGCGATCACCCCGTCGCTCAGGTTCTCGGCGGCGCTTTCGATGGCCGAGCGTGCGACCTGCGCCTCGCTCATGTCGCGCGTATCACGCGACACGATCATGGCAACCTTCGCGCGCCCTTCGGGCAGGGATACTCGCAACCCGTCCGCCACGTCCTTCACATGCGACACCAGCGATTTCTGCGCCAGCAGGATCGCGCAGATCACGACCTGGGCCATCCATCCCAGAAGCGAGAGCGCCCAGCCAACCAGGACCGACGCAACAACCAGCAGGGCTACAACCCCGACACCCTTGAGCCGTCTTCCGGCCCCATGGTTCAGGCGCTTGTCCAGCCAGCCGATTGCATTGCCGATTACCACTGCAGGGTGACGCAACCGCGACCACAGCCAGTCCGGTTCACCCAGCGCAGCGTCCAGGGACATGGCGCAGATCAGCACGAACGCGCCAGTCACAGCGCGGCCTCAAGCCTGTCCCAGCCGTTGGCGGGCGGCAGGCCAAGACGCAGATAGGTTTCGGAATAGGGAAAGATGCGGCTCCAGGTATGGGCGTGGGCCAGACGGTCCTGCCAGGCGGCGGCATTGTCCACCTCGTAGAGGCGGAACAGGGTCGTTCCACCGACCAGCCTTGCGCCCTTGTGCGTGACCAGCCTGTCCAGCTGTGCGGCTTCGTCACTCAATCTTGCACGGGTGGCCTCGGCCCAGCCGGTGTCCTGCAGCGCCCGGGTTCCGATACGCAGGGCCGGACCCGATACCGCCCATGGTCCGGTCAGATCGTTCAGTCGGGCGATCATTTCCTTCGGACCGACGGCAAAGCCCAGCCGCAACCCCGCCAGCCCCCAGAACTTGCCAAAGCTTTTCAGAACAATTGTGCCGGGACGGTCCGACAGACGGATCAGTGAGGCGCCGGGTGTGACGTCGCAAAAGCTCTCGTCAATCACAGTCAGCGGAGAATCGGCGTCGCGCTCGGCCCAGATCCGGCCATCCGGGTTGTTGGGGTGCACGATCACCCGGGCCTCGGCCGCGCCGTCCCCGGTGACTGACCAGCCCTGTGCGGCAAAGGCCGCCGCGTGTTCATTATAGGTGGGCATCGTGATCCGGACCCGCCCCGTTGCTGCAAGCGCGGGAATGCGGGCGATCAGGGCCGACGCGCCGGGCGCGGGCAGAATCGCGGCCTCATCGGGAACCGACCAGAACTGGCGCGCAGCCTGGGTCAGACGCTCGAACGCGCCGTGATCGGGCAATTCCGTCCAGTCAGATGGCACCAGCCCGGAAACATCGTAGGGATGAGGGTTGATCCCGGTCGACAGATCAATCCAGTCGCTGCGCGTGCCACCATAGCACCGGATGGCCCCGTCCAGCCCGCCGCCGTGATCCCGGGTGCTGCGCGGGTTCAGGTTGTTATCGCCGCCGATCATGTGAATTCTGCCCCAAAACGCCCGATTCAGCCCGCTTCAAGCGGATTTTTGCCATTTTGACAAGCAAATCCGCGTGATCGGGGTCCCTCAAGGCCGTCATTAACACTTTGTTAAGGAAATCGCGTGATCACGAATTACGGGGGTCGGCACCGTTCACCTTATCAAGTGCCGAGGTTGTTGCAAATGAATGTTCTGATTGTTGAGAGTAACCCCGACCTTGGTCGGGTCTGGAAAAGGCATCTGGAAAGACAAGGCGCGATCGTTACGCTCGTCGCCGGCCAGGAGGCTGCGATCCTTGCGCTTTACGGAACGGCCTTTGACGTTATCGTTCTTGACTTGGTTCTGGAAACCGGCAGCGCGCTGGCGGTCGCGGATTTTGCCAGCTATCGCCGCCCCGAGGCGCGGGTGATCTTTGTCACCAACACAACGTTCTTCTCGGACGGTTCGATCTTTGCCCACAGTCCCAATGCCTGCGCTTATGTGCAAAGCGAAACGCCGCCAGAGGATCTGGCGGCGATGATCGAGCATTACGCGGCGGGTCGCTGATCGCGCCGGTGCGGTTCTGAATAATCCAGCACCGGGTTCACGGGAATGATGCGATGCGGGTTTATGCTGTCGTGGCTATAGTGATAGTGGCGCACGATGTGGTTCATGTTCACCGTCTGCGCGACGCCCGGCCACTGATACAGTTCGCGCGTATAGGCCCAGAGGTTCGGGTAATCGATCAGCCGCCGTTTGTTGCACTTGAAATGCAGATGATAGACTGGATCGAACCGGATCAGGGTGGTGAACAGCCGCCAGTCGGCCTCGGTCACGCGGTCCCCCATTAGGTAGCGGTTCCGGGCCAGCCTTTCCTCCAGCCAGTCCAGCGTGTCGAACAACGGATGCACGGCCGCGTCGTAAGCTTCCTGTGTGGTGGCAAAGCCTGATTTGTAGACACCGTTGTTGACGTCGGAATAAATGCGGGCGTTGACCGCTTCGATCTCATCCCGCATCGCCTCGGGCCAATAGTCATCGGTATTGCCAGTGATCCCGTTGAAGGCGCTGTTAAACATCCGGATGATTTCCGAGCTTTCGTTCGACACGATCGTCTCCTGCGCCTTGTCCCAAAGGATCGGCACGGTCACACGACCCGAATAGGCAGGATCGGCTTTGGTGTAGATTTGATGCGCATGGGTCAGATCATAAAGCGTGTCGCCCGTGGCACCTTGCGCGTCCGGTTCGAATGTCCACCCCTGATCCAGCATGTCCGGGTTGACCACCGACACGGAGACATGATCGCGAAGACCCTTCAGTTCCCGAAAGATCAGCGTGCGGTGCGCCCAGGGGCAGGCAAAACTGACATACAGGTGATAGCGCCCGCTTTCCGCCGCAAACCCGCCCTTGCCCGACGGGCCGGGGCTGCCATCGGCGGTCAGCCAGTTGCGAAACTGCGCGGCCGAGCGTTTGAAAGCTCCGCCGGTTGATTTGGTGTCATACCAGGTGTCATGCCACGTGCCGTCGATCAACAGGCCCATATCGGCTCCTCCGTTTGCAGTTCCCCAAAACATATGATGCCGCGCCGAACCTTCCTACGTCACCAAGCGCGCAACCGGTCTGCACCCGTGCACATCCGGCGCTGGGATTTTCGTGCAACAGATCATTGGCAAGCCGCGCCATGTGACCCGGTTCACTGGATTTTTACATCCATGCCCTCACAATAAAGGGCACCGAAGGGGAATTTTTGTATGAGTACGTATGTTTCAAAGGAAATGCGCGCCGAGTTGGACGCCGCGCGAATCGCCACATTGAAGAAAACCAGCCGTTTGCGGGTGGAGATGGGCGACAATTACTTCAAGATCCTCAAATTGTGGAAAGACGGTTTCTCGGTCGAGGCCGCGACGACCCCGCGCTTGCGCGGGCTGGTCGACATCTATGACGGCGCGACCCACCTGTACCAATGCCTGATCATCGCCGATGAAGAGGAAGCGGGCGAAATGCGCTATGAATTCAAGCGCAACACCGTTGCCGCCGACAGCGCTCCGCTGGATTTCTACCGATCCCCCGATGCGCCGATCGCACTTCTGGGGCATGAGGACTAGGGGCGGATTTCCACCGTCCTACCGTGTTCCGTAAGGCTCCAAAACTGTGCTATCTCGATATTGGAAGTCGCAATGCAGCCTGCTGTCCAATCGCCGGGCAAGGTCGGTCCGACAATGCCGATGGGTTGCCAGTGGATGAAAATATCGCCACGGGGATCAACCCCTACTGCCGCGCAAGGGCGATGCCCTTCGGTTGCGGATAATTAAGCCCTAAGGACAGGTGAAATGCGCTTTGAGGATTGTCGCGATTGACGGCGAAAGTACCCTCGAGCGTATTGCCGTCGCCTCCCCGTACCTTATTGCCATCCGCTGCAAACCCCAGCGCGATATCGGGCTGCATCACCACCGCGCCCTTCAGAGTAGCGGTCAGGCGCCGGGCAGATTCCTCGATCAAAAAGGCCCGGCGCACCTGTTACTGCAAGTCGCCAAACGCCCGTTTCAGCCGGGCGCAGGCGTCTTCGACCCGTGATTTCTGGGTCGCCAGATTGAACCGCTCAAACGTCTCGCCGCCCGTGCCGAAACCGGGGCCCGATGAGGTCGCGATCTTTGCATCCTCGCGCAGGCGGCGGACAAATTCGGCGTGATCCATCCCGGTGCCGGAGAAATCGACCCAGGCCAGATAGGTCGCCTGCAACGGCATCGACCACAGTCCGGGAATTTCGGCGATGGCGGCATCGAACAGTTTCCGGTTGTCGATCAGATGCGCGATCTGCGCATCGACCCATTCCGCCCCCGCAGGGGAATAGGCGGCGGTAACCATGGCAACGCCCAGAGCGGATGGATCATAGTCCAGCGTGTAAAGCCGGTGCCGCATCGTGGCGCGCAGCTTGTCGTCGGGGATGATCAGGTTGCCGGTGCGTTGACCCGCGATGTTGAACGTCTTGGACGCCGCCGTCAGCGTCACCGTCCGGGGCCGCGCCTCGGGGGCGGCGACATCCATCGGCACGAAGGTGTTTCCAGGATAGACCAGATCGTGGTGAACCTCGTCTGAAACCAGAAGCAGTCCGTTGCGTTCGGCAAAGGCAGCTACAGCCCGCAGTTCATCCGGCGTCCAGACCCGGCCCGACGGGTTCTGCGGCGAACACCACAGCAGCAACTTCTCGGACCCGTCCAGCCGCGACTGCGCATCTTCCAGATCCAGCGCGTAAGTATCACCGTCGCGCACCAACGGGCATTCCACGACGCGCCGCCCGGTCTTGTTCACCTTATGGGCAAACTCGTGGTAAACCGGCGGGAAAATGACCACGCCATCACCCGGTTCGCTCCAGACATCCAGACACAGTGCAATGGCATTACCCAGGCCTTGCGCGGACGACACCCAGTCAGTGTCGATTTGCCAGTTGTGCCGGGTTTTCATCCACCAGGCGATGGCCTCAAGGTATTGCGGGTGCTGCCAGGAATACCCGAAAGTCCCTTGATCGGCCGCCGCGCGCACCGCTTCGATCACGCAAGGCGCGGTGGCATAATCGGAATCCGCCGTCCACATCGCCAAACCGTCCCGGGGTGAAACTCCGTACAATTGTTCCATCTTGTCCCACTTGGTACAGTTGGTTTCGCGGCGGTCGATCGGGTCGTTGAAAGTCATGTCTGCTCCATTTGTCACGCCGAAAGCTAGCCACTATTGACACAAGCGCAAGGGGGGCGTTGCGGCTGGGCTCGCGTTGCCCTAAATCAGCCTCATGAAACGTGATATTCTGATCCATCCCGATCCCCGCCTGAAAAAGGTCTGCGCGCCTGTGGCCGACCTGACGGACGCGCTGCGCACGCTGGCCGACGACATGCTGGAGACGATGTATGATGCGCCCGGCATTGGCCTTGCCGCGCCGCAGATCGGCGTGCTCGAGCGGCTGATCGTGCTGGATTGCGTCAAGGAAGAGGGCGAAGCGCCGCGCCCGCTGATCATGTTCAACCCGGAAGTCATCGCCGCCTCGGAAGAAACCAATGTCTATGAGGAAGGCTGCCTGTCGATCCCTGAACAGTATGCCGAAGTGACCCGGCCCAAGGTGGTGGACGTGGCCTGGATGGACGAGAACGGCAATGCACGCACCGAAACATTTGACGGTTTGTGGGCAACCTGCGTCCAGCATGAGATCGACCACCTGAACGGCAAGTTGTTCATCGACTATCTCAAACCGCTCAAACGCCAGATGATCACCCGCAAGATGCAGAAGCTCAAACGTGAACGGGCCCGGACATGACCGTCCGCACCTGCCTGCCCTGGCCGGACAAGCGCCTGCGCACCAAGGCAGATGACGTCACCGAGATTACCGACGAAATCCGCGCCATCTGGAACGACATGATCGACACGATGGAGGCGATGCCGGGCGTTGGCCTCGCTGCGCCTCAGATCGGCGTCATGCTGCGGCTGGCGGTAGTCGACGGCTCGACTGAGCGGGGCCGGGCGATCCGGCTGGCGAACCCGGAAATCCTGCACAGTTCCATTGAGCTGCGCGAGCATGATGAGGCCAGCCCGAACCTGCCCGGTGTGTCGGCCAAGGTGAAGCGTCCGCGCGCGGTGACGGTGAAATACATCAATGAACAGGGCGTCGTCGACCGCCGCGACTTTGTCGGGATCGAGGCGACAAGCGTTCAGCATCAGATCGACCACCTGAACGGACGGATGTATTTCGACCGCCTCAGCAAGGTCAAACGCGACATGCTGCTGCGCAAGGCCAAGAAACTCACGTAGGCCGGGCTTCAGCCCGGCACCCCAGCACCTCCGGAGCCGACGATGCGCATAATCTTCATGGGAACCCCTGATTTCTCGGTCCCGGTGCTGGATGCGCTGGTCGAGGCCGGGCACGAGATCGCCGCCGTCTATTGCCAGCCGCCGCGCCCGGCCGGACGTGGAAAAAAAGACCGTCCGACCCCCGTACATGCCCGCGCCGAGGCGCTGGGCCTGACTGTCCGCCATCCCGTTTCGCTGAAATCAACCGAAGAACAGGCCAAATTCGCGGCACTGAAGGCAGATGTGGCCGTTGTTGTCGCCTATGGGCTGATCCTGCCGCAACCCGTTCTGGATGCGCCTTTGCGGGGGTGTCTGAACATCCATGCCAGCCTGCTGCCGCGCTGGCGCGGCGCGGCTCCGATCCACCGGGCGATAATGTCGGGGGATGCGCAGACCGGTATCTGCATCATGCAGATGGAGGCCGGGCTGGATACCGGCCCGGTCCTGCTGCGTCAGGCAACTGATATCGGGCCCGAGGAGACGACAGCCCAATTGCACGACCGGCTGTCCGGCATGGGCGCTGGGCTGATCGTCAAAGCGCTTGCCAAACTGCCTGATCTGAAACCCGAGCCGCAGCCCGATGATGGCGTGACCTATGCCACCAAGATCGACAAGGCCGAGGCGCGCATCGTCTGGGCACGGCGCGCCGCCGAGGTTGATCGCCAGATCCGCGGCCTGTCACCGTTTCCCGGCGCATGGACGGATATCAGCGGCGAGCGCATCAAGCTGCTGGGGTCGCGTCTGGCCGAAGGGCAGGGCGCACCGGGCGAAGTTCTGGATGCAACCCTGCGCGTGGCCTGCGGTGACGGGGCGGTCGAACTGCTGCGCTTGCAAAGGGCGGGCAAAGGCGCGCAGGATAGGGAAACCTTTCTGCGGGGCTGGCCGATCCCAACCGGCACCCGGATGTCTGCGGAGTAAGCTGAATGTTCATGATCCTGATGGGCACCGTCGTGATCGCCGGAATTGTGGGGTATCTGGCTGAAAAGACGGGCTTTACGCATAACGGATATCTGCCCTCGATCATCATCTGCGTTGGCGGGGCTTTTCTGTTCTATTTCGTCCGTATCATGTTCGGCATCAGCTTTGGCCCGCCCGGTCTGGACGCAATGCTTTCATCTATCGGGGCCCTGATCATCGTGCCGACGCATTGGAGGAAATGACATGCCGGTTGTCGCCTTGATCGTGATCGGAGCCGCCGCAGGTTTCCTCGCCACGCGATTGATGCGGATCGAGGCCGATATTCCCACCACCATGCTGATTGGCATCGTTGGCGCTCTGATTGGCGGCTTTGTGTTGCGGATGCTGGTGACTGTGATGGGCTGGCTTTCCGGCTTCGTCGGCGCTGTTTTGGGCGCGCTTCTGGTGATCTGGCTGTGGCAGAATTACCTGCGGCGCTGATGTCTTGACCTTTCGGTGCGTTAAGGGCCAGATCACGGCCGATCCGCAACGTAAGGAAGTCCAATGCCGCATGATCTGAAACCGGGTGACGTCGCCCTGATGGGTGTCCCGCTGGACCTGCATTCCTCATTCCTGCAAGGTCCGGCCTTTGCCCCGGACCGCATCCGCGAGGCGTTGCATTCCGGTGCCGCCAATCTGACCGCCGAAGACGGCACCGATCTGGGCGCGACCGACCGGTTCAGGGACACGGGCGATCTGGACGTGTTCGAGATGCGCGGCCAGGAACCCATTGACCGGATCGAAACAGGGGCAGCCGAGCGCATCGCCACAGGCGCGCGGTTGTTGTCGCTGGGCGGCGATCATTCGGTCGCCTTTCCACTGATCAAGGCGCATTCCGAACGGTACGAAGGGCTGAACATCCTGCATATCGATTCACACCCCGATCTGTATGACGAACAGGATATCGGCCCGCTTGGCCATGGATGCCCCTTTGCCCGCGTGATGGAAAGCTGCCGGATCAACCGTCTGGTGCAAGTTGGCATCCGGACGATGAACACCCATCAGCGAGAGCAGGCCGAAAAGTTCGGGGTCGAGGTCATCGACATGCGCAACTGGCGATCCGACCTGCAGATTTCTTTCGAAGGTCCGGTCTACCTGTCGCTGGATCTGGATGCGCTGGACCCGGCCTTTGCGCCCGGTGTCTCGCATCACGAACCCGGTGGACTCAGCACGCGCGAGGTCATTGATCTGATTAACCGGTTTCAGGGCCAGCTGGTCGGTGCGGATATCGTGGAACTGAACCCGCATCGCGACCCTTATGGCATGACGGCCATGGTCGCGGCCAAGTTTGTCAAGGAAATCGGCGCGCGCCTGCTGCGCCGCTAGCGGTTGTCACAAACCTCGGCTGATCCAAGCCGCGGGGCGGTGTCGGTTGTCATGCCAAACAGTTCAGTCTCGGCCGCGGTCATCCAATGCATGCCCTCGGCCGGGGCTGCGGCCAGCGTGAACCAATAGAACTCCTCGGGCGCGCCGACATCGCGGAAATAGTCCAGATAGCGGTCGTGTTCGGGGTCGGTGGGTGGTATTTCGGTCGCAACGATGCCTGCCCCGCTCCAGCTGTGAACGCCGACGCAGGCGCCCGGCTGCAAAATGCGCCGCTTGCCGGCCAGGAACAGATCCGTTCCGCCAGACGCAATCAGCCCGTTTGACGGAACGATGATGTCGAACCCTGCATCATGCACTGCGCGGCTGAACACCACATTGGTGTCATCGTCCGCCGACCCTTCGATATTCAACAACACCAGCGTCCGAATGTCCGGGTTGCGCGCGACGACCTTTTCAAAGGCGGCAAGCGTGGTTTCATCGATTGTGCCGGTTGCGATGATCTGATCATCCCGGGCGACAAACTGCACAGGCTGGTAGAACGTGCCGCATGACGCCAGCAGGCTCAGGCAGGTGCAAACAATGGCTGGGCTAGTTTTCATCCGGATACTCGCACTGTGACGGCCGTGAGGTATCAGCGCGCAGATGGCCCGTCCACCGGTCAGGGCGATACTGCGGCTCAGGCCTGCGCCTTTTTGGGCTTGAACGGGGCCATTCCGGCGCGGGCCAGTTCATCGGCACGCTCGTTCTCGGGGTGTCCGGCATGGCCCTTGACCCATTCCCAGGTCACGTCATGGTGCGACTGTGCTTCGTCCAGCCGCTGCCACAGATCGACATTCTTGACCGGTTTCTTGTTCGAGGTCTTCCAGCCGTTTTGCTTCCAGCCGAATATCCAGCCGGTGACGCCATTTTTGACATAGGCGCTGTCGGTCACGATGGTAATCGCGGACGAACGCTCCAGTGTTTCCAGCGCACTGATCGCGGCCAGCAATTCCATCCGGTTGTTGGTGGTTTCGGCCTCTCCGCCGTTCAGTTCACGCTCTTTCAGAATGCGTTCGCCATCCACCGCGCGCAAAAGAACACCCCATCCGCCGGGGCCGGGATTTCCCGAACAGGCACCATCGGTGTAGGCAAACAGATCAGGCATGGGCGAAAACCAGAACGAACCCGTCATAGGACCCGGCCAGCCCTTTTCCCATCCCGGTCACGCAACGATCCACCGTGAAACCGGCATCGGCCAGCGCCGTTTCGATCTCGGGTTGTGAATAATAGGTGTAGTACCGGTCCAGATCGTCGCGATGTTCGCCTGTACCCAGCTTCATGCCCAGAAACAGCTGGCCGCCGGGTTTCAGCGCCCGGTGGATCGCGCTCAGATGCCGGGGGAAATCGGCGCGTGGGGCGTGCAGCAGGGAAAAGCTGGCATATATGCCGTCATATTCGGCCTCTTCGGTGACGTCCTCGAACGTACCCAGATACGCATCCACCCCGTTTTCGCGGGCATGGTCCACAAAGGCTGGCGTGGCATCCAGCGCCCTGACCTTCAGGCCCTGCCGCATCAGAAACGCACTGTCCGATCCGGGGCCCGAGCCCAGATCCAGCACGTACCCGCCTGCGCCGACCGCATCGGCAAAAGCCTGTCGTGCCTCAAGCTGTTCGGCAGGCAGCGGCATCTGCAGATAGTCCGATACCCGGCTGGTATAGGCGTCGATCGTTTTCCGGTCCGGCATCACGCAGGTTCCCTCAGCACGCGCGGCACTTTGAACTCCACGTTTTCCACGGCGGTCTCAACCAGTTCGACGGTCACGTTGTAATGATCGCGGAAGGCATCAATCACCTCGTTGACCAGCACTTCGGGGGCCGAGGCTCCGGCAGTGATGGCGATGCTGGAAATCCCCTCAAGCGCACGCCAGTCGATCTCGGTCGCGCGCTGAACCAACTGTGCATAATTGCACCCCGCGCGCGACGCGACCTCGACCAGACGGCGCGAGTTGGACGAGTTCGGCGCGCCCACCACCAGCAGGGCATCGGATTTCGGCGCCACCGACTTGACCGCTTCCTGCCGGTTGGTGGTGGCGTAACAGATGTCCTCCTTGTGCGGACCGACAATGGTGGGGAACCGCGCCTCAAGGGCTGCAACGATATCCCGCGTGTCATCCACAGACAGGGTGGTCTGCGTGACAAAGGCCAGCTTGCCCGGGTCGCGCACCTGTACCTGCGCCACATCGTCGACGGTTTCCACCAGCAGCACCTCGCCATCGGGCAGTTGCCCCATGGTGCCGACAGTCTCGGGATGGCCCTTGTGGCCGATCATGATCATCTGCAGCCCGGCATCCGCGTGGCGCTGTGCCTCGACATGGACCTTGGACACCAGCGGGCAGGTGGCGTCAACATAGATCATCTCGCGCTGGGCGGCCGTGGCAGGAACCGATTTCGGCACACCATGGGCGGAAAAGATCACCGGCCGGTCGTCGGGGCATTCGTCCAGCTCCTCGACAAAGACCGCGCCCTTGTCACGCAACCCGTCGACCACGAATTTGTTGTGCACGATCTCGTGGCGCACATAGACAGGCGCGCCCCATTTCTGCAGCGCCATTTCCACGATCTTGATCGCACGGTCCACACCGGCGCAGAAGCCCCGCGGGGCAGCAAGGTAGAGTGTCAGGGGCGGCTTGGTCATTGGGCGGTCTCCTTACGGCACAGGTATTTCTTTTCCTGGCCTTGGTCCAGACAGAACCGCGTCATCGATCTGACATGAATCGGTGTTACCAAGATGGTGTTTTAGCACCTGTTCCTAGTTAAAGAAAGCGCGGCCAGGATCCAGATCCTGACCGCGCATATTTCTTCCCCATCAAGAAAACGTTGGCCGGGTCAGTGCCCGCCAGCGACCGCGACACTGCGCGTCTCAGCGGGCATCTCGCGCGGAGGGCGGCCGATCACGTCGCGCAGGTCCTCGAGTTCGATAAAGTTGTCGGCCTGGCGGCGCAGCTCGTCCGAGATCATCGGCGGCTGGCTACGGATGGTCGAGACGACCGAAACGCGCACGCCTTGGCGTTGCAGGCTGGCAATCAGCGGGCGGAAATCCCCATCGCCCGAGAACAGCACGATATGATCCACGCGCGGTGCCAGTTCCATGGCATCGACGGTAAGCTCGATATCCATGTTCCCTTTGACTTTCCGACGCCCCATGCTGTCGGTGTATTCCTTGGCCGGCTTCGTTACCATGGTGAAACCGTTATAGTGCAGCCAGTCGACCAGCGGGCGGATGGGTGAGTATTCGTCGTTTTCCAGTAGCGCCGTGTAATAAAAAGCTCTAAGCAGTTTGCCTCTGCGCATGAATTCCTGACGCAGCAACTTGTAGTCGATATCAAAGCCGAGTGCTTTTGCGGCCGCATAAAGATTCGAGCCGTCGATGAACAGCGCCAGCCGTTCGTCCTTGTAAAACATAAATAGGTCCTTCCGGTATAATCCAGAGCGCCGCTTGTTACGTGAGTGAGCGAGTGAGAAAAATTATGGGCACCCCGATAACCCATAATTTAGTGCTTTTAATGTGTATCGCAAGTATGCAATTCGCCGAATATAGGGGGTGTTATGGTTAATTCTTCGTTAATCGCGGTTGTGGCGCTGGGCGCCAATCTCAGTCTGAGAGGAGCCGCGCCAGAAATGACCCTACGTCAATCTCTGGATGCGCTGGCGCACCGGGGTGTGGTGATTCGCTCTGTCAGCCGCTTTTTTGCGACCCCCTGTTTTCCCGCCGGTGCGGGTCCGGATTACGTCAATGCCGCGGCTTTGATAGAAAAGGATCTGGCACCGGAAGACCTGCTTCAGATCCTGCACGAGGTCGAGCATGAGTTCGGGCGCGAACGCGCGCAGCGCTGGGGGATGCGGACGCTGGATCTGGATCTGGTCTGTTACGGCGACCAGGTGCATCCGGACCGGGCGGAACATGACCGCTGGCGCACCCTGCCGACGCAGGACCAGGCCCGTCAGGCCCCCGACCAATTGATTCTGCCGCACCCACGCCTTCAGGACCGGGCTTTCGTGCTGGTTCCGATGGCGGACGTGGTGCCCGACTGGCAGCATCCCGTACTGGACCGGACGGTGACCGAGATGGTCGCAGCTCTGCCGCCTGAAGATGTTGCGCAGGTTACGCCGCTGTGATCCGCGCATTTTCGGTATTTCCCGCTTGTCAATGCCGGGATTCGCGCTTAGATAATCCCCTTCCTGACATGGATTCAGTAACGGAGAGCGCTCAATGGCCCGCGTGACGGTTGAAGACTGCGTAGACAAGGTACCGAACCGGTTCGAACTGGTGATGCTTGCCGCCCATCGTGCGCGCGAGATTTCCGCCGGTGCGTCGATCACCGTGGACCGCGACAACGACAAGAACCCCGTCGTGTCGCTGCGCGAGATTGCCGACGAAACCCAAAGCGCGGATGACCTGCGCGAGCGTCTGATCGAAGCCAACCAGACCCAGATCGAGGTTGATGAGCCGGAAGAAGATCAGATGGCGCTGCTGATGGGTGCGGAATCGGACAAGCCTGCCGATGACGACATGTCGGAAGAAAAGCTCCTGCGCGCTCTGATGGAGGCACAGGGTCAGGGGTAAGCCCAAAGAATGAGGGTGCGGACCGGATGATTTCTGCTGACGATCTGATTGCGCTGGTCCGCAACTACAACCCAAAGACAAATGCTGATCGCATCGCCCGCGCCTATGAGTTCGGGATGCAGATGCACGAAGGGCAGTTCCGCCATTCCGGCGAGCCCTATTTTTCCCATCCCGTTGCCGTTGCCGCCATCCTGACCGAACAGCGTCTGGATGATGCAACGATCATCACGGCGCTGCTGCACGACACGATCGAAGACACCAAAGCCAGCTATGGCAGGGTCTCGGAACTGTTCGGCGATGAGGTCGCCAAACTGGTCGACGGCGTCACCAAGCTGACCAACCTGCAACTCTCCAGCCGCGAAACCAAGCAGGCGGAAAACTTCCGCAAGCTTTTCATGGCCATGTCCAAGGACCTGCGGGTCATTCTGGTCAAGCTGGCTGACCGACTGCACAACATGCGTACCATCAAGGCGATGCGCCCGGAAAAGCAGGTGCAGAAAGCGCGCGAGACGATGGATATCTATGCGCCGCTTGCAGGCCGCATGGGGATGCAGTGGATGCGCGAGGAACTCGAAGACCTCGCCTTCCGCGTCCTGAACCCCGAAGGCCGCCAGTCGATCATTCGCCGCTTCATCACCCTGCAACGCGAAACCGGCGACGTGATCCACCGCATCACCGGCGACATGCGGCATGAGCTGGAAAAGGCGGGCATCGAGGCCGAGGTCTTTGGCCGCGCCAAGAAACCCTATTCGATCTGGCGCAAGATGCAGGAAAAGGATCAGGGCTTCTCGCGCCTCTCGGACATCTACGGATTCCGCATCATCACGCCCAGCGAGGAAGATTGCTATCGCACCCTCGGGGCCATTCACCAGCGCTGGCGCGCGGTGCCCGGTCGGTTCAAGGATTATATCAGCCAGCCGAAATCGAACGGCTACCGCTCGATCCACACCACGGTTTCGGGGCGTGACGGCAAACGGGTCGAAGTTCAGATTCGCACCCGCCAGATGCATGACGTTGCCGAAACCGGCGTCGCCGCGCACTGGTCCTATCGCGATGGCGTGCGCTCGGAAAACCCGTTTGCAGTCGACCCGGCCAAATGGATCGCCAATCTGACCGAACAGTTCGACAACGAGGATGATCACGAAGACTTCCTCGAAGCGGTCAAGCTCGAGATGTATTCCGACCAAGTGTTCTGCTTCACCCCCAAGGGTGACGTGGTGAAACTGCCGCGCGGCGCGACGCCGATCGACTTTGCCTATGCCATCCATACCCGCATCGGGCATGCCTGCGTGGGGGCAAAGGTCGATGGTATCCGGGTGCCGCTGTGGACCCGGCTCAAGAATGGACAGTCGGTGGACATCATCACCGCCGATGGCCAGACGCCGCAGGTCACATGGCTGGAGATTGCCGTCACCGGCAAGGCGCGCACCTCGATACGGCGCGCCCTGCGCGAGGTTGACCGCGAGCGGTTCATCAAACTGGGCAAGGAACTGGCCCGCGCCGGGTTCGAACACGTCGGGCGCAAGGCCACCGACAAGGCACTGGACACCGCTGCCAAGCACCTGCGCCTGAAGGACCGCCATGAATTGCTGGCCCGTCTCGGCAGCGCCGAACTGACCGCGCACGAGGTGGTCAGCGCAGTCTATCCCGAACTGACCCAGGACGACGGCGATGCCATCCCGCTGCGCCGCGCGGTCATCGGGCTTGAGGCGGGGCAGAAATTCGACCGCGCGCCCTGCTGCCAGCCGCTGCCAGGTGAACGCATCGTTGGCATCACCTATCGTGGCAAGGGCGTAGTGGTCCACGCCATCGACTGCGACCGCCTGTCCGAATTCGAGGATGAGCCCGAGCGCTGGGTTGATCTGCACTGGCATCACGGCACCCATCAGGCGGTTTATGGCGCGACACTTGATCTGACCATCGGCAATGATGCCGGTGTGCTGGGGCGAATCTGCACATTGATCGGCGAGAAAAAGGCCAATATCTCGAACCTGGAATTTGTCGACCGAAAACCGGATTTTTACCGCCTGCTGATCAATGTCGAACTGCGTGATCTGGAGCAGTTGCATTCGCTGATGCTGATGCTCGAAGCGGAAAGCGACGTTGCCGCGGTGGAGCGTTTCAGGGATCGGACTAAAACCGCAGTGGCGGCTGGTTGAGAAAGGGTGATCACGAGTGGTTTTCAAGCGCCGAGACCGACGCTCGCCTGCCCGGATCGCTTCGGAATTTGTCTATCCTCGTGGGGGCTGGACCCGTGCCTTTCACTATGTCAAACACCGCGTCCGTCGCCTGCCTGACACGCCCGAACGCATTGCGCGCGGTATCGGGGCAGGGGTCTTTGCCGCATTCACCCCTTTCTATGGTCTGCACTTTTTGGTCGCGGCGGTCGGCGCGCGGCTGATCAACGGCAATATCCTGGCCTCCCTCAGCGGTACGTTTTTCGGCAATCCTCTGACTTATGTCCCCATCGGTGTGATCTGCCTGCAAACCGGGCATTTCCTGCTGGGAACCGAGTTCGAAAAAAGCGAAACCCGTGGTCTGATGGGCAAGTTCGCCGATGCCATGGGTGATCTGAAGGACAATTTCTTTGCGATGTTCACCGACCGGGTCGCAGACTGGGACGGACTGAGTATCTTCTATAGCGAGGTATTTTATCCCTACATGATCGGCGGCGTCCTGCCGGGCCTTCTGGCCGGGATAATCTGCGGGTATCTCAGCTTGCCGCTGATCCGCAAATACCAGCAGCGCCGCCGGGCGAAGATCAAGGCGAAATTTGAAGAAATCAAACGGCTGGCCGGCGCAAAGACTGCCTTTCCCGAAACAAAGCCACTAGGCTCGGGCCAAAACAAGAAAAAGGAATCGCGTGATGTCTGACAACTATCTGCGTCTGGGCGTGAATATCGACCACGTGGCCACCGTGCGCAACGCACGTGGCGGGGACTATCCCGACCCACTGCGCGCCGCAAGGATCGCGGAAGAGGCGGGCGCGGACGGCATCACCGCGCATTTGCGCGAAGATCGCCGCCATATCTCGGACGCCGATATCGACGGGCTGATGGAGGTTCTGTCGGTGCCCCTGAATTTCGAAATGGCCGCGACCGACGAGATGCAGAAAATTGCCCTGCGCCACAAACCGCACGCAGTGTGTATTGTCCCGGAAAAGCGCGAGGAACGCACCACCGAAGGCGGGCTCGAAGTCGCGCGCGAGGAAAACAAGCTGGCCCATTTCATCGCCCCCCTGCGTGATGTCGGCTGCCGCGTGTCGATCTTCATCGCCGCCGACAAGCGCCAGATCGACGCCGCCCACCGCATCGGTGCCGAGGTGATCGAACTGCATACCGGCGCCTACTGTGATTTCCACGCCGAAGGCCGCATGGAAGACGCCGCGCGCGAGCTGGAAGCGCTGCGCGAGATGTCCAAATACGCCCATTCGCTGGGGCTTGAAGTTCACGCGGGCCATGGCTTGACCTATGAATCGGTCAAACCCGTTGCCGCTTTCCCCGAGGTGCGCGAACTCAATATCGGCCATTTCCTGATCGGCGAGGCGATTTTCCGGGGCCTCACCCCAGCGATTGCCGAGATGCGCCGCCTGATGGACGAGGCGCGCGCATGATCACGCCCGCCTTTGTCGCCATCTGGTTTGCCTGGCTGATGGCTGGCGGCTCTCTGGGTCCGGCGACGATGGGCATCGCGGGCACCGCCATGAACGAAGGCCGTCGCGCCGGTCTGGTCTTTGCATTGGGCATCTGCGCCGGGTCCGCTGCATGGGGCATCGCGGCGGCGCTCGGGCTGTCGGCGATCATGCTGGCCAATGTCTGGGTGTTCGAGGTGATCCGTTATATCGGCGTGGCCTATCTGGGCTGGCTGGCCCTCAAGGCCCTGCGCCGCGCCTTGTCCGCGGATGAGGTCGCGCTGGGCAACCCGGTCACGGGCTCGCTCCGCACGATCTTCGCCAAACGTGCCGCCATCCACCTGACCAACCCCAAGGCGATCCTCAGCTGGGGCTCGATCTATGCGCTAGTGGCCCCGAATGACGCCAGCCTTGCCATGCTTCTGGGCTATTTCGGCCTGCTCTACGCGGGCTCACTGCTGATCTTTATCGGCTACGCCTTCCTGTTCTCCTCCGAACGCACGGTCCGCGCCTATCGCCGCGCCCGTCGCTGGTTCGATCTGGCCTTTGCCGGGTTCTTTGGCGTGGCGAGCTACAAGATTTTGACGGTGAGGTTGGCGTGATGGACATAACTGCACTTTTGGCCACTGCGGCAGCGTTTTTCATTGTTGCTGTCTCGCCCGGCCCGGCGAATATTTCCAATGCAGCGATTGCAATGAAACACGGCCGTAGAACCAGTCTGATCTACGGTTTCGGGCTTTCGTCCGGTTTGGTCTTTTGGGGATTGGTCGCGGCTAGCGGCATGGGGGCCGTGTTGCAAACCTCGCTCTACCTGCTCATTACGTTGAAGATTCTGGGCGGGTTGTATCTGCTGTGGCTGGCCTGGCAATCTTTCAAATCGGCGATGGAGCCGATTGAACAGCCAAAAACTACGGCGAATGGCGGCAATTGGTATTTGCGAGGTTTGATTCTGAACCTGTCAAACCCGAAATCCGTCATCGCCTGGATGGCCGCCCTTTCGGTGGGGCTTGGACCCGACGATGGCTTACTGAATCTGGCGCTTGCCACACTGACTTGTATGGTCGTCGGCTTTGCCAACAATGCGGCATATTCGGTTGTTTTCTCGTTCGATGGAATGATGCAGGGATACCGCCGCTGCCGTCGCTGGATTGATGGTGCTGCGGCTGGTCTGTTTGCGTTGGGCGGGTTCGGATTGATCAGATCGGCGTTTGCCAGATGATCCTCGGCATCGGCACAGACCTCGCAAACATAGACCGCATCCAAGGCACACTCGACCGGTTCGGCGACCGGTTCCGCAACCGTGTCTTCACCGACACCGAACAGCGCAAGGCCGAACGCCGCGCCGATACCGCAGGCACCTATGCCAAGCGCTGGGCCGCAAAAGAGGCGTGTTCCAAGGCGCTGGGCACTGGTCTGCGCATGGGCATTGCGTGGAAAGACATGGCCGTGACCAATCTGCGCACCGGCCAGCCCGTTATGCACGTCACCGGCTGGGCTGCCGAACGGCTGAAGGAAATGACGCCCGAAGGTTATGAGGCCATCATCCACGTCACCCTGACGGACGACCATCCCTGGGCGCAGGCCTTTGTTGTGATCGAGGCGCGCCCCATTCAAGATCGCCCCGCGCAGCCTTGACTTGCCCCCGGCCGACCCGCATGTAGCACCCCAACAAGCCAACGACCGGAGAGCAGTATGGCCGAGGAAGCCAAATCAGGTAACGCCGTCTGGGAGACGATCAAAACCATCGTCTATGCCCTGCTGATCGCGGGCATTTTCCGTACCCTGTTCTTTCAACCCTTCTGGATCCCGTCCGGCTCGATGAAGCCCACCTTGCTGATCGGCGACTTCCTGTTCGTGAACAAGATGGCCTACGGCTACTCCTACGCGTCCTGCCCCAGCGTGATCATTCCCAGCGTCGGTCTGAACATCGATGCCGAGGATATCTGCGGCTGGATGCAGGGGGATGACAATACACGCATCTGGGGCGGCCAGCCCGAGCGCGGCGATGTCATCGTCTTCCGCCATCCGGTCACAGGGCGCGATTTCATCAAACGGTTGATCGGCCTGCCCGGCGACCGCATTCAGGTCCGCGACGGGGTAATCATTCTGAACGGCACTCCCGTGCGGCAAACCCCCGACGGCGTGTTCACCGAAATTGCCGAACCGCAAGGCCCGCAGGGTCTGCGCCCGCGCTGCGAAAACGGCCCTGTCGGCATTGGTGGTGCCTGTGAAAAAAGCCGCCTGATCGAAACCCTGCCGAACGGTGCTTCCTACGAGGTGCTGAACATCCGCAATCAGGGGTCCGACAACACCGGCATCTACACCGTGCCCGAAGGCCACTATTTCTTCATGGGCGACAACCGCGACAATTCCAGCGACAGCCGCGTGCCACAGTCCGCAGGCGGCGTCGGCTATGTTCCTTATGAAAACCTGATCGGCCGCGCCGACCGGATTATGTTCTCGTCCGCGGGCCGTTCGATGCTGTTCTTCTGGACCTGGCGGGGCGACCGCTTCTTCAAGGCGGTCAATTGAAGCTTTCAGCCGAAATAAAAGCCTTCCAGCAGCGTTTGGGGTACGAGTTCAAAAGCCCCGAACTTCTGCTGCGCGCGCTGACCCACGGATCGGTGTCCTCGACGACCCGGCCCGACAATCAGCGGCTCGAGTTTCTGGGCGACCGGGTCCTGGGCCTGGTGATGGCCACCGCATTGCTTGAGGCGGACAAAAATGCCTCTGAAGGCCAACTGGCCCCGCGCTTCAACGCACTTGTCCGCAAAGAGGCGTGCGCCGACGTGGCCCGCCAAATCGATCTGGGCGCGGTCCTGAAACTGGGCCGGTCCGAGATGCTGTCCGGCGGGCGCCGCAAACAGGCCTTGCTGGGCGACGCGATGGAGGCGGTGATCGCCGCTGTCTACCTCGATGCGGGGTTTGAGGCTGCCCGCGATGTCATCCTCGCGCTCTGGGGCGATCGTATTCACAAGGTCGAGGCGGACGCCCGCGACGCGAAAACCGCGCTGCAGGAATGGGCGCAGGCCCGCGGTCAAAAGCCGCCCGCTTACGTCGAAGTCAAGCGCAGCGGTCCCGATCACGCCCCGGTCTTCACCATTGCCGCCCGTCTGCAGGACGGAACCGAAGCGCAGGCCACCGCCGGGTCAAAGCGGCAGGCGGAACAGGCGGCAGCTAAGGCGCTGCTGGAAAATCTCGCGAAATAACCCGACAGGGATCCGTCTTCATCTGGCCGAAAATATCCCGGGGGTGAGCCCGGATGACATCCGGGCGAGGGGGCTGGCCCCCTACCGGTCGGATTGGCGCGGCCGATCCGACGCTTAGACCACCTGGATATACGCGGTCAGCCCGGTTTTCTGATGCTCGATTACATGGCAATGAAACGCCCAGTCGCCGGGATTGTCCGCGACAAGCGCGATCTCGACCACCTCATCCTTCAGCAACAGCATCGTGTCCGTCATCAGGGGTGGCAGTTGGCGCAGGTTCGATTTCAGCGGCACAAAGGCCAGCCCGTGCAAGTGGATCGGATGCAGATTGGGCGATTCATTGCGCAGCCGAAGCACATAGGTTTTGCCCATTTCCAATGTGGCCAGCGGGCCGGCACCCTGGGCTGCATTGCCGGGCCACGGGGTCCTGTTGACCGACCAGAAATTGTAACCCAGCGAACCGCAGAACCCGTTATTGGGCGCGCCGCCCTCGGGTGTCCAACCAAAGACGAACTCGTGCACTTCGGTCCGCGCCAGATCCGGCCGGGCGACCGGGTTGATGGGCAGGGGACGCAGGTCCCGCAAGTCCCGCGAAAGCGTGGCTCCGACAGACCGCAGTCGCGCCATGGCAACCGGTGCACTTCCTGGCAGTTTCGCCATCAGATCGGCGGTTCGCCCCTCACCGGCAGGCATCGCAACGGCAAAGTCGACCCGTTGGCCGGGACCGACCAGCAACGGGTCTTCCACGCTTGGCATCGGCAGCGCGATTTCGACCGGATGACCATCCCAGGCGATAATCCGCGCCTCGGCCCCGGCCAGATGCAGTTTGTAGATGTGTGTCGTATCCGAATTGAGAAGCCGCAGCCGCACCAGGCTGCCCGCCGGATGATCATAGGCCGGCCCCGTCAGCCAGTTCGCCGTCTGAACATTTCCGAACGTACCCGCCCGCGCGGCCCCGCGCGCGGTAAAGGCAGGCAGAAACTGCCCGTCCTCGCCCAAGCGGAAATCCCGGAGGTTGACCACTTGCTCACTATCAAAGCCGGGGCTCTCGGCTTCGGCGATGACCATCACCCCGGTCAACCCATGGACCATCTGCTCCATCGTCATGCAATGCGGGTGATACCAATAGGTTCCGGCATCCGGTGGCGTGAACTCATAGGTAAAGACCTCATCCGTCCCGATCGGCATCTGGGTCAGATAAGGCACCCCGTCCATCTGGTTGGCAATCCGCATCCCATGCCAGTGCATGGCGGTGTAATCTGGCAGAGTGTTGCGCACCGGTAGGCGCATCACCTCACCCTGCGTGCCATACAGAACCGGCGGAGGTGCGTCGGGTGACAGGCTGACCATGCCCGTGGTCAACTGATCCTTTAGCGCAAAGCTGGCCGGTTGAATGACCAGCTCCTGCCCGCCGGCTGCCAGTCCCGATCCACCCAGACTCAATGCGCCTGCGGCAGCCCCGCTGCCCAAAAGAAACTCACGGCGTTTCATATGTGCCTCATTTTCGGATTTGATCGCCTGGCTGGGTTCGGCTGAGCGCACGGTATTCGTGCCATCCCGGACGCATGGCGGCAATGCGACAAATCCCTCTGGCCCGCATGGCCAATCTGCTATACGGATGCGCAGTTGCAAACAGGATCGCATTGAGCATGACCACACGCGCCGGATTTATCGCCCTGATCGGAGAGCCCAACGCAGGCAAATCCACCCTGCTGAACCGCATGGTCGGGGCGAAGGTTTCCATCGTGACACACAAGGTGCAGACCACCCGTACCCGAATTCGCGGCGTGGCGATGGAAGGCGACGCGCAACTGGTCTTTGTCGACACGCCGGGGCTGTTCAAGCCCCGCCGCCGCCTGGACCGCGCTATGGTCGCCGCCGCTTGGGGCGGGGCGGCGGATGCCGATGTCGTCGTGCTGATGGTCGAGGCCCATCGCGGCATCACCGAAGGGGTCGAGCGTATCCTCGAAGGTCTCGAGGAGATCGGACAGGGCCGCACTGTCGCGCTGGCCATCAACAAAATCGACAAGGTGCCGTCCGAGAAACTTCTGACCCTGACAAGCGATCTGAACGCACGCTATCCGTTTGCCGAAACCTTCATGATTTCGGCGGAAAAGGGCCATGGCGTCGATGACCTGCGCAAATGGCTGGCCTCGGAATTGCCCGAAGGCCCGTGGCTTTACCCCGAGGATCAGATCGCCGATCTGCCCCTGCGAATGATCGCCGCCGAGATGACGCGCGAGAAACTGACCCTGCGCCTGCATCAGGAACTGCCGTACCAGCTGACCGTCGAGACCGAGAACTGGGAAGAACGCAAGGACGGTTCCGCCAAAATCGATCAGGTCATCTATGTCATGCGCGATGGCCACAAGGGCATCGTGCTGGGCAAGCGCGGCGAGACGATCAAGGCCGTCAGCCAGGCCGCGCGGGCAGAGTTGGAAGAGTTCCTCGACCGCAAGATCCACCTGTTCCTGCAGGTAAAAGTCCGGCCCAACTGGCTTGAGGAATCCGAACGCTATTCGGAAATGGGCCTGGATTTCAAAGACGGCAACGCATGACCCGTCTGACGGCGGAAATCTGGGTCCATGCCTATCTGGCACGGCTTCGCTTTCAGGAAATTCCCGCCTTCGTCGTGGCCCATGGCGACGACACGGCAGGCGCGGTGCTGATCAAACTGAACACGCTTGACGGGCAGGCCACGGCCTTCCAGCGCAGCTTTGATCTGATGAGCGGCGAACGCAAATGGGTCGAACTGTCCGGCGGCCCCGAACCGGACGTGGACGCTGCCATCCAGCGTCAGCGCAGCTTTGACCCCGATCTCTGGGTGATCGAGGTCGAGGACCGGCAGGGTCGGCACCTGTTGGGGGAAGAGGGGTTGGAATGATCCCTGCTTCGAAGGGTCTTTGACGCGCGGATCAAAGCGTCTATTTTGAACCTGCACCTGGCCAGAACGGACTGGCCTATCCGTGGAACAACACAAGACGATGAGGTGTTTGCGTGGCTGAAACACTCGCTGAGAAACTGGAAAAATCCGAGCTTGGCCACTGGATGCAGCGGTTCGAGGGCTTCATGGTTTTCGTCGGAGTCTTCGGCCCGTTCGCCACCCTTCCGCAATTGATCAAGCTCTACTTTACTCACTCCCAGCACGCCACCGGTCAGTCACTGCTTTCGTGGTCGCTCTATGCCGGTCTGTCGTTTCTGTGGTTCGCCTACGGGCTGGTGGTCGGCAAACTGCCGATTTACGTGGGCAACGGGATCTCGATGGTGCTGAATCTGCTCATGGTCATCGGCATCCTGATCCACGCGGGCGTGACGTTCTGACCCCCCCTTTGTGTGGAACCACTCTGGCCTTACCACCCGCCGCTTTTCTGCGTGATATTGTGCCCGGTGGCGCTGAGCGTATCACCGGCAAACATTTTCACCTTGGGCGCAAACGCCTGAAAATATGACTGCGACTGCACATGGGCCAATGTCTCGGCACTGTCCCAGCGTCCCCAGTGAAACCGGGACACACCATCATCGGCCACCGCGACCTGATAGGTGAATTTCCCTGCGGCCTTGGGGTCGGCGTCGATCGCCACGATGAACGTGTTTACGGCTTCCAGCCATTCAGTCTCGTCGCCATCGTAGCGATATGTGATTGTAATTCCGCGCATCGGATCGCATCCTTATTTAACTCTAGCGTTAATTAGAGAGTGATATCGCCTGCACGTCAAGCTTTCATGGTTGCGGTCCAGACCCGCCACAGGTCAAATGGGCACAGCAAACGGCACGGGGCCCATTTGGACTGGCGCGATCACGGCATACTTCTAACCTCTCGCCGCCACGGCGAAACGGCGGCGATTATCGAGGTCTTTACCCAGACCCATGGACGGCATGCCGGCGTAGTACGTGGCGGGGCCAGCCGCAAGATTGCGCCGATCCTGCAGCCCGGTGCGCAGCTGGATGTGCTGTGGCGGGCGCGGCTTGAAGAACATATCGGAACTTTTCAGGTCGAACCCCTGCGATCGCGCGCGGCGGCGGCCTTTTCAGGACGTCTGGCGCTGGCCGGGCTGAACACGGTGTTGTCGCTTCTGTCCTTCTGCCTGCCCGAGCGGGAACCGCATCCGGGCATCTACAAGCAGACCGAACAACTGATGGACCTGCTGGGGCAGGATGACATCTGGCCACTGGCCTATCTGCGATGGGAACTGGCCCTGCTGGAAGAGCTGGGTTTTGGCCTCGACCTGTCAGCCTGTGCGGCAACCGGCGCAACCGAAGGGTTGATCTATGTCTCGCCGAAATCGGGCCGCGCCGTCAGTGCCGCCGGCGCCGGAGAATGGGCCGACCGATTGTTGCCGCTGCCCCCCTGCCTGCGAGGCGAAGGGCAGGCACCGGATGCCGAGATCGTCGAAGGGTTGAAAACAACGGGCTATTTTCTGGAACACCGCGTGGCGCCTGCACTGGGTCACCACCCCTTGCCAGCGGCCCGGGCGCGGTTTCTGGATCAGCTCACTCGACGGCTTTGAACACCATCTCGTGCCCGTCCTCATTGCGCAGGATCAGCACGTCGCCCGACACCTCGGACTGGGTCATCGCCAGCAGGGCCGCGAAATAGAACCCTTCGGCCTCAAGCCCCGCACAGGCCGCGCGGGTTGCGTTCAGGTCGGTGATCTCGAACCACGGATAAGGCGCGCTCAAGGTGCCGCTGTAGCTGTTGCAAGGTGAGTTGCCTTCGATCCTGCCCTCTTCGGGGAACCGCAGCAGAGCGCTGGCTTCAAAAGACTGCCCGTCGATTTCCTGCAAGGTCCATGTGCGGTCCGCCGCGCCATATGCGGCCACGGATTCGTCCTTGTCGCATTGCAGCAAGGCCAGCAGGGGCAGAGTCAGGATCAGGCGTGTCATGACGGTGTCTTATCCTTTTGCGGACGGTGGCGAAACCTGCGCGGTCCGGATCAATAAGGTATCTCGCCGCTCAGCAATTCCGCGCGCACCTCGCTTCGGGGCCGCCAGTTGTACTTGGTATCCTCGCGCACCGGTGCCCAGTGCAAGGCGCCGCTGTTGCGCCACGGATCCAGGATAATGCCGTCATACATCGACGCCCCCATGGCGCTGATCGACGCCGAATGGTGGATGATCCGGAACGCCGTGGGCGGAGATGTGGCCCAGTTCAGGTCCAGCGTGCGGAAATCTTCCTGCCGCAGCCGCTTCGTCATGGCCTCGGCCCAGTCATTGCACAACCCATATTCGCGAAAGCCGTTGATGACCTTGGCGTTGTGGATGATGGCCGGATCCTCGACCTGCCATTCCCTCGCCAGACGCTGCGAATAGGTGTAAGCGATAGTGGCGGCCTTTTGCGCTTCGGCCGGGTCAACGTCGGGCCCGAGGCCTCCGATCGCTTGCGCCAGCGCATCGATGTCGCTTTGGCCTGCCGTCGGCTGCGTGGTCGCGCAGCCGCTCAGGGCGAACGCGGCCAGGGTCACCCAAAGTGCAAAAAGTATTCTGGTCATTCTTTGTTTACCAACTGCCCGTGTGGTTCCGTCTGTTCCACGGCATGCTCTACCCCAGTTTCGCGCGGAATCAGAGGGGGAAATTCTCATGCCCCTATTCAGTGGCAAATCCTGGTCCACACCCGGCCAATGCCAGTTTGCGCATGTGAAATACGAACAGCCGGAAGGTCCAGGCGCGTACAAATCCGGCAGAACAAGAAAAGACCCGGCGCAAGACCGGGTCCAGTTGGGGAAACAGAGATGCCGAAAACCGGTCAGCCGAGCAGACGTCGCGCGATAACCTGAGCCTGAATTTCGGCAGCTCCTTCGAAAATGTTCAGAATGCGCGCATCACACAGCACGCGGCTGATCTTGTATTCCAGCGCAAAGCCGTTGCCGCCATGAATTTGCAGCCCGTTATCCGCTGCCGCCCATGCGACACGCGCGCCCAGCAGCTTGGCCATTCCGGCCTCAAGATCGCAGCGCTGGCCATGGTCTTTTTCCCAGGCGCTGAAATAGGTCAGCTGCCGCGCGATCATGATCTCGACCGCCATCATGGCCAGCTTGCCCGACACACGCGGGAAGTTGATCAGAGATTTGCCAAACTGTTTGCGGTCCTGCGCGTATTGCATGGCAATATCCAGCGCGCATTGCGCCACGCCAATGGCGCGTGCCGCCGTCTGGATACGCGCGGATTCGAAGGTTTCCATCAACTGCTTGAAGCCTTTTCCTTCTTCGCCGCCCAGCAGGTTCTCGCCCTTGACGTGGAAGCCGTCAAAACCCAGCTCGTATTCCTTCATGCCGCGATAGCCCAGCACCTTGATCTCACCGCCGGTCATGCCGGGGGTGGGGAAGGGGTTTTCATCCGTACCGGGCGTCTTTTCCGCCAGGAACATGGACAATCCGCGGTGATCGGTGGTGTCGGGATCGGTGCGCGCCAGCAGGGTCATCACATGGGTGCGCGCCGCATGCGTGATCCAGGTTTTGTTGCCGGTGATCTTGTAATCACCGTTCTCGTCCTTGACCGCACGGGTGCGCAGGCTGCCAAGGTCCGAGCCAGTATTGGGTTCGGTGAACACGGCAGTTGGCAGAATCTCGGCGTTGGCGATCTTGGGCAACCATTGCACCTTTTGCTCATCCGTGCCGCCCGCAATGATCAGTTCAGCCGCGATCTCGGACCGGGTCCCCAGTGAACCAACGCCGATATAGCCGCGTGACAGTTCCTCGGACACCACGCACATCGAGGCTTTGGATAGACCGAACCCACCGAATTCTTCGGGAATGGTCAGGCCGAAGACGCCCATTTCCGCCAGTTCTTCAATGATCTCGATCGGGATCAGTTCATCCTTGAGGTGCCAGTCATGCGCGTTCGGTTCGACCTTTTCCTGCGCATAGCGGCGGAACTGGTTGCGGATCATTTCAAGCTCTTCGTCCAGACCCGAGGCGCCGAACATGGTGGCGCCGGACTGATCCTGCATCAGCGCGACCAGACGGCTGCGTGCGGCCTGTGAATTGGCCTGTGCCATCAGGGTTTGAACTTCGGAACACTGGAACCCGGACAACGCGTCCCAGCCCAGCCCCAGATCCTGCAGGCGCACAACCTCGCCTTGGTTCATCGGAATGCCGCCCGCGACCTGATGCAAGTATTCGCCAAAGGCGATCTGGTGTAGCAGCTGTTCGATTTCACCGAACTTGCCGTCGGCCTCCAGCGTTTCGGCCCAACGCTGCATCTGTTGCAGGGATTGATTATAGGTGGCCAGCCATGCAAGGCCGTGCGCGGCGGTCTGGTTGGCTTCGATCAGTGCCCCCGAAATCTTATCATCAGCGCTGACCATATCGCGGACGGATTCCCGCGCCCGTTCAAAAACCGCCTCGACCGCCGGAACGGCAGCTCGGGTCAGGGTCAGCAGATCGGGCAAAATCGCAGGTGTCGTCATCTGGGTCATATCCTGTCCGTCATGGGCCATGAATCACGTCCTTCTCTGGGTCGTCTGGTCATATCATGCTGCACGTGCAGCGCAACAAAAATACGAAATTAGCAGGTAAAAAGTTCAAAAATTACCCGGTGAGTTTTGCAGTGCAGAGAAATCTGGGAGTGGTATCAACGAGGCATGACATGGTTTTCAATACTCTCGACACAGGATCTGGCGCTGGCAGTTTCGATTGCCTTTCTTGCCGGCTGCATCAAGGGAATGGTCGGATTTGCCATGCCCATGGTTCTGGTTTCGGGGCTGAGCATCTTCCTGCCGCCCGAATGGGCCGTGGCCGGGCTGATCCTGCCAACTTTGGTCACAAACGGAGTTCAGGCGTTGCGCGAAGGTGTCCCCGCAGCGGTGTCGTCCATCCGAAGGTTCCGTGTGTTTCTGATCGTGGGGCTGCTGTTCTTGTTGGCGGGCGCCCAACTGGTCAGCCTGGTTCCGCCGGGAACGCTGTTGCTGATGATCGGCGCGCCTGTGACGTTCTTTGCGCTGATTCAGGTCTTGGGATCAAAGCTGACATTGTCGAAACCCTCAGCCTGGATTGAGGCGGCGATGGGTTCAGTTGCCGGTTTCGTGGGCGGCATGTCAGGCATCTGGGGGCCGCCGACCGTGATGTACCTGACGGCCCTCAACACGCCGAAGGCAGATCAGATGCGGGTTCAGGGCGTCGTTTACGGGCTGGGTGCGGTGGCGCTGGTTTTTGCCCATCTGGGATCAGGCATCCTACGAATGGAAACGGCCGCATTTTCCGGTTTTCTGATCGCACCGGCGGTCTTTGGGTTGTGGGCAGGGCTGAAGTTCCAGGCACGGATTGTTCAGGCCCGGTTTCGCAGGGTGACGTTGATCGTGTTGCTGATCGGCGGTCTGAATCTGCTTCGCCGGGGGCTGACGGGTTGAAGGGTCAGGCCCGGCTGTCAGCGTAGCGGAACGAGAAGTAGAGGATCAGCATCAGGAAAAACAAACCAGAGATATCGCCAATCAAGAAGGCGATGTATTCCGCCGTGGCGCTGCCAAAGGCCATGTTGGTCAGGATCGACACCAGAAACGACGTGACAATCCCCACACCCATGACACAGGCCCAGCATGGCCGTTTGTCGGGCCGGGGAAACAGGTCCCAACCAAGCCCCTTACATAGATAAAACACCGCAGGCGCGGTTGCGACGGCAATGACCATTGCCATCAGGCGGCTGGGCAGGAACACGTCCCATCCGCCGACATAAGCGAAGACGATGAAAACACCCGGCAGCAGTGCAAAAATGGCGCGCCATCCCAACAGCCAGGCGGCCAGAACCCGTACGCCATGCGGCAGAAACAACAGGCTGGCCCGGCTGGGGTATTCCGGAAAAAACACGTTCTGAAGGGGCATCAGAACCTCAAACGTGAGGAACGATACCACCACATAGGCCAAAGAGGCGTAGAAGGTTTCGGTAGCCCATTTTCGCACGACGATCAGCCGTCGTCACGAAACGCAGCGGCTTCATCTGGGTACATGAACGATATACCGCCCCCGGTTGGCGCTGCCGCTTTGTGACAGATACCCTTTCTGGACCAGCGATTTCAACGCGCGGAAGAATGTCGGGCGCGAAACGCTTTTGACAAGGGTGTGTTCGATCAAACCGAAAGTGCGCACTTCCTCGTCGGATTTGGACAGTTCCTCGGCGGCATAGTAGATATCGCGCTCAACCGGAGAGAGCTTCTCGAGGCCCAGCGTTTGTTCCATGCTCTGCATGAGCTTGCGCAATTCAGTGAGTTTCGAAATTTCCGTCATGATTTTCCGTTTTCCCCTTAGTCAGGTTTCAGTCACCCGTGGTGATGAGAAACATGCGGTGTGGTGCTGTATTTGGCATGTCTCATATTGACACTCATCCCTCTGGGACTAAACTGGTTTCCTGATTAGGCTGCTCAATTTCCAAGGTGAGTGAGTTCTTGAGAGCTGCCCAAAAGTTCTTTCAGTTGCCGCCCGGTGCGTTTCGTGCCGGGCACTTTTTTGACCTTAATGAAAACGTGGGTAGCGCAATTTACAGCATCAGGCAATGCAATTGCCAACACATGTGGGTGAATACACCTATATGGCGAGCAGTGCCGCGCCTTTCACCCGGGTCCGGATGAAATCAGGGGCGCTGCGGCCCCTGACATTGCCTTATCCGATTGCGACGGCTTTGATGTCTTCATCGATAAAGGGCAGATATTGCTCAAAGTTTTCGGCAAACATCTGCACCAGTTTTTCAGCCTGTTTGTCGAAGGCCGCCTGATCGTCCCATGTGCGGCGCGGGTCCAGCAGGACTTCGGGCACACCGGGAACCGAGACCGGAACGTCAAAGCCAAAGCTGGCATCCTTGCGGAACTCCGCATCCGCCAGCGACCCTTCCAGCGCCGCAGTCAGCAGCGCGCGGGTTGCCTTGATGGGCATCCGGCTGCCAACGCCGTAAGCGCCGCCGGTCCAGCCTGTGTTCACCAGCCAGCAGGTTGCGCCGTGCTGGGCAATCTTGTCCCGCAGCAGGTTGCCGTAGGCCTCGGGGCGACGCGGCATGAAAGGTGCGCCAAAGCAGGTCGAGAATGTGGGCTGAGGCTCGGTAATGCCACGCTCGGTACCAGCGACTTTCGACGTGAAGCCTGACAGGAAGTGATACATCGCCTGCGCCGGTGTCAGCCGCGCAATCGGGGGCAGAACACCAAATGCGTCGCAGGTCAGCATGATGATATTCTTTGGATGGCCGCCCAACGCCGATTTCGATGCGTTCGAGATATATTCCAGCGGATAGGCGCAACGCATGTTCGCTGTCAGGGAATCGTCGTCGAAATCCAGTTTTTTGGTCTCGGGATCGAAGACCATGTTCTCGATCACCGTGCCGAATTTCGTGGTGGTGGCGTAAATCTCGGGTTCTGCCTCGGCATTCAGGTTGATGGTCTTGGCATAGCAGCCACCTTCGAAGTTGAAAGTGCCGCGGTCGGACCAGCCGTGCTCGTCATCGCCGATCAGCACGCGGGACGGGTCGGCGGACAAGGTGGTTTTGCCGGTGCCGGACAGGCCGAAGAACACGGCGGTATCAACCGGGTTGCCCACAGCATGGTTGGCCGAGCAGTGCATCGGCATCACGCCCTTTTCGGGCAGCATGTAGTTCAGCAGGGTAAAGACCGACTTTTTGTTCTCACCTGCATATTCTGTGCCGCCGATCAGGATCAGCTTGCGGTCGAAGTTCAGCGCAATCACGGTCTCGCTGCGGCAGCCGTGCTTTTTCGGGTCTGCGCTGAAACTGGGGCAGTTGATGACGGTGAAATCCGCGGTGAACTCGTCCAGGTCAGCGCGGTCCGGCCGTCGCAGCAGGTGGCGGATGAACAGGTTGTGCCAGGCCAGCTCGGTGACCATGCGCACGTTGATCGAATAGGCGGGATCGGCGCCACCGACGAGGTCCTGCACGAAATAGTCGCGACCCTTCATATGGGCCAGCATATCTTCATATAGCGCGTCAAAGCCCTGGGGGGTCATTGCGGCGTTGTTTTCCCACCAGAT
Source organism: uncultured Ruegeria sp. (assembly GCA_963669395.1). Taxonomy (GTDB): domain Bacteria; phylum Pseudomonadota; class Alphaproteobacteria; order Rhodobacterales; family Rhodobacteraceae; genus Ruegeria. The sequence goes on from OY770022.1 coordinate 1,427,980, forward strand.
GGTGTCGGCGACGCTGTCGGTCTTGACAACATGCTTGTCTTTCGGAGACCGGCCCGTGAACTTGCCAGTCGTAACCAGAAACGCGCCGCCATTGCCCAGCGTGCCCTCGCCGCGCTTCAGCGCCTCTTCGATCAGCGCCGGTTCCATGAAGTTGTAATAGACATTGCCCAGACCCTCGATGCCCTGATCCTCGAGGCGGAATTGCGGGTTAACCCGTCCAGATGTCATGTGTGTCTTCTCCTGTGGCGGCGCGAAGGCTGTTTGGCCTTATGCGCTCTTGGGGCAGTATGCCGGGAAAAACCGGCGGATGGGCGGGTCTTATCACGGTCATTTAGGGCATGAACAGGACGGTTTGGCGCAGTTAGCGCAACCAAGTACAAGTTTAGCGCCACCAAGAATTTTCCGCCAAAAATCTGGGCGGCAATTTGCGGGCAGCAAGGCAAATTTGCCGCAAGCTTGCCCCAAGAAAGGCACGATTCGCAGTTACGGATTGATTCGGCGTCCTAAAAACGCCAACAATGCCTTACAAATAAGCCAATTATTGAAAGAGTGAGCAGGAATAGGGATGAACCCGATGTCAAAGATTGCACTGGTGGATGACGACAGGAACATTCTGACGTCGGTATCCATGACGCTCGAAGCCGAGGGTTTTGAGGTCGAAACATATAATGACGGGCAGGCTGCCCTGGATGCATTCAACAAGAAATTGCCGGACATGGCCGTGCTGGACATCAAGATGCCCCGCATGGACGGCATGGACCTGTTGCAAAGGCTGCGCCAGAAAACTCAGATGCCGGTGATCTTCCTGACATCCAAGGATGACGAGATCGACGAGGTTCTGGGCCTTCGCATGGGCGCGGATGACTATGTCAAAAAGCCTTTTTCACAGCGTCTTCTGGTTGAACGTATCCGCGCGTTGCTGCGCCGGCAGGAAGCGACCGAGGGCGATGTGTCCGCTGCCGCCTCGGGTGATGCCAAGGTCATGGAGCGGGGTGAACTTCGGATGGATCCGCTGCGCCACGCCGTAAGCTGGAAGGGCACTGATGTCTCGCTGACTGTGACCGAGTTCCTGTTGTTGCAGGCGCTGGCGCAGAGACCGGGGTTCGTCAAAAGCCGCGATCAGTTGATGGATGTGGCCTATGACGATCAGGTTTATGTCGACGACCGCACCATCGACAGCCACATCAAGCGGCTGCGCAAGAAAATGCGCGCGGCAGATCCTGAGTTTTCGGCCATCGAAACCCTGTACGGCATCGGGTACAGATACAACGAAGAATAAGAATAGCCTTCTGATAAGGGGTAGCCGGGTCTCGTGCGCGATACCGAACAAGCCAATGCGCTGCGCGACGGAGATGTCGTTCTGGGGGATGACTGGGTCATCCCGCATGATCCCGAGTCCCATGAACTCAGGGCAACGCGGTCGCGACGCAATCTGTTTTCTCTGCGCGGCTCTCCTCTGGCGCGCAAGATCATCACGTTCAACCTGATCGCCCTGGTCATTCTTGTGACCGGGTTGTTGTATCTGGACGATTCACGCAAGGAACGGGTTCAGCAGACCGCCCGCAATCTGGTGGGTGATGCCCAGCTGGTCAGCAATGTGTTCGAAACTCAGTTGCGTCAGACGGACTCCGACGGCCCCCGGGACGCTGCTGATCTGGATGTCAGGGACACGCTGTCCGGACTTACACTGCCCGATGGCGGCGAGGTCTTCATTTATGATGCCCAGGGCACCCTGATTGGCTGGACCCGAGGCGCTTCGCTGCCGGCGCAAATGCCTCTCGGGTTGGAGTCAGGGGCCGATGCGCCAACCGGCAGTACAGTTATCAGTGACGGCCTCAATGCCGTCTGGATGGGTCTGACGACAGTTTTCACGAAACCGCAGGAAACCGATCCACCGACGCTTGCACAACGCGTACAGGAAATCATCCCGCAGGCATTGCTGGGCAATGTTCAAATGCAGGCGGTTCAGGATGATGCAGGGGAAACCGCAATCGTGGCGGCTTCGCCCATTCTGTTTGACGGAAGCCCGGTCGGTGCCGTCGCCATGGCCGGTCCGGCCGGTGAGATTGATGCGCTTGCCCGGCAGGAGCAGGAGCGCATTCTGCAGATGTTCGTGGTGGCCCTGCTGGTGTCCGTCGGCCTGAGCCTTGTTCTTGCATCAACCATCGCCAACCCGCTTGCGGATCTGGCGGCGGCTGCCGAGATGGGCAGGGACAGGGGGGCTGGTGTCAATCCAGGCCGCATTCGAATTCCCGACCTCAGTGCCCGCCCCGATGAAATCGGGCAGCTCAGCGGAGCGCTGCGAGGGATGGTGACCGCGCTTTACAACCGGATCGATGCGAACGAGCAGTTTGCGGCGGACGTGGCGCATGAAATCAAGAACCCGCTTGCAAGCCTGCAATCGGCAGTCGGGACGCTTCGCATGGTCAAACGCGACGACCAGCGCGAGAAACTTTTGGGCGTGATCGAACATGACGTGCGGCGCCTGGACCGGTTGGTCAGTGATATTTCCAACGCATCCCGACTGGATGCCGAACTGGTCAAGGAAGAGGAGCAGCCCTTTGATCTGCTCAAGCTGCTGGGCAATCTTGGGCAGTATCTGGGCGAAGACGCGCGGTCGAAAGGGATCGACTACATCACCGATCTGCCGCCCGATCCGATTGTGATCAACGGGCTTGAGGCGCGACTGGCACAGGTTTTCGTCAATCTGATCACCAATGCGATTTCCTTCTGCGAGGAAAGCGATGCCATTCGGGTCTGGGTACGTCAGCGCGAGAACCGGGTTCTGGTGGTGGTGGAAGATACCGGTCCGGGCATACCCGATCAGGCGCTGACCAAAGTGTTCAAACGCTTCTACTCGCAGCGCCCGGTCGAGCATTTCGGGAACAACTCCGGCTTGGGACTTGCGATTTCAAAACAGATTGTCGAGGCCCACGGCGGTGTGATCTGGGCGGAGAACATCCGTCCGACCGAAGCGGACATAACTTCGGATCCTTTGGGCGCCCGGTTTGTTGTCGGGCTTCCTTTGTAGGCATATGTCCAGCCCGACCCTTTCTGCCATCGAACAACAGAACACAGCTTGTATCCATGCCGCTTGCGTCAGCATCGAAGGGCACGGCCTTCTGATCGTGGGGCGTTCTGGCGCGGGCAAGTCGTCACTGGCGCTGCAGATGATGTCGCTCGGGGCACGGCTTGTTGCGGACGACCGGGTCAATCTGCATGCACAGGATGGCCATGTAATCGCAGACGCCGTTCCGGAGCTGCGGGGAGTGATCGAGGCGCGTGGTATCGGCCTGTTACGCGCAGACTCTAAGGGCCCGGTTCCTGTCAGCCTCGTTGTGGATCTGGACCAGAGCGAACCCGCACGTCTACCCGAGCCCAGAAAGGTAGTTCTGCTGAGGCATCCTGTTCCCTTGCTTTGGGGCGGTGAAGTGCCCAATTTGGCCGCAGCATTGGTGCAATTTCTGAAAATGGGACGAATGGATCCGGAATGGCCCGGGAACTGACAGCACAGCGGCGTATCGTTCTGGTCACCGGGCCTTCGGGTGCCGGACGTTCGACCGCAATCCATGTTCTCGAAGATCTGGGCTTTGAAGCCATCGACAACCTGCCCATGGGGCTGTTGACACGCCTTCTGGATGGCCCGGAAAGCGACCGGCCCATGGCGCTTGGGATCGACGCGCGCAACCGCGATTTTTCAACCATCGGATTCATTGAATTGGTGGCGAAACTCAGCCGGATGGAACAGGTCGATCTGACCACCCTTTATCTGGATTGCAGCGATGATGTGCTGCTGCGACGCTTTTCCGAAACCCGCCGGCGGCATCCGGTGGCAAGGGATTCCAGCCCCGAATCCGGCGTACGCCAGGAAAAGGAGCTGCTGGCCCCGATCCGCGAAATTGCCGATACGCTGATCGACTCGACAGCACTGAACGTCCATCAGTTGCGCGATGAGGTCGAGCGATGGTTCGCACCACAGGGTGGTCGGCATCTGGCGGTGTCGATCGAATCCTTTTCGTACAAGCGTGGCTTGCCAAGGGGGCTGGACATGGTGTTTGACTGCCGGTTTCTGGCCAATCCGTACTGGCGCCCTGAATTGCGCGCGGCCGATGGTAGAAACCCGGATGTTGCAAGCTATGTTCGGTCGGATATGAACTACGGACCGTTCTTTGATAGGGTCGTCGATCTGCTCAGGCTTTTGCTGCCGGCCTTCCGGGCCGAGGGCAAGGCGCATCTTTCGGTTGCGTTTGGCTGCACAGGTGGGCAACATCGTTCGGTCGCGATGGCCGAAGCGGTCGCAAAGGCTCTTGCGGAAGAGGGCCAGCAGGTGGCAATCAGACACCGCGAAATGGAACGACGTTCGTTGAATGTGAGGCCGGATTGATCGGGATCGTAATTGTAGCGCATGGCAGGCTGGCCGAAGAATACCTGGCCGCGATGCAGCACGTGGTCGGGACACAGCCGGGTCTTGTCGCGATACCGATCGAGGCCGATCATGATCGCGACGCCAAACAAAGCGAAATATGCCGTGCCGCGGATCAGGTCGACGCTGGCGATGGTGTCGTTGTCGTGACTGACCTGTTTGGCGGCAGCCCGTCGAATCTGAGCATGCGGGCCTGCGCCCCGCAGGATCGTCGCATACTTTACGGCGCAAACCTTCCCATGTTGATCAAACTGGCCAAAAGCCGCCACTTGCCCGTCGGCGATGCCGTCCGGCAAGCGATTGAGGCTGGACGAAAATATATCAATGCGCAGAATGTCACGTTGGACTAAAATCGGATTAATTGACCATGACCACCCGAAGCTTGAAAATTATTAACGAAAAAGGCCTACACGCCCGTGCCTCAGCCAAGCTGGTCGAGGTGGTCGAGGGATTTGATGCCAGTGCCGAGGTTTCGCGGGACGGACTTTCTGCATCCGGTGACAGTATTATGGGCCTTTTGATGTTGGCAGCATCGCGCGGAACCACTATTGACGTCGAGACGTCCGGACCGGATGCTGAGGCGTTGGCGGAAGCCTTGGAAACTTTGGTGAACGACAAGTTCGGAGAGGGATTCTGAGCCGGTCCTGCCAGGACAGGAAGAACGGGAAAACCAGGAATTGGCGGAAACAACGCACGAGACCAAGACGAACCCGGTGGTAGATGGGGCCGGTGAACAAGGCGAAATCTATGATCGCAGAACGCTGACCTACGCCAACTCGTTTGACGATGCCTGGACTTCGGCTGCCATTCGGGTCATCGAATGGTGCACAGGAAAACTGACCATTTTGCGAATGGTCAATAAATTCGAAAAAAAGAACGAGTTGTATCGCGGCCAGCGTTTTTGGGGCGGCGCGCTCGAGGTGATGGGCATCAAACTGACCACGCCGCAGGAACAGATCGATCGCATTCCCAAGGAAGGCCCGGTCGTTGTGGTCGCCAACCACCCCCATGGCATGGTTGACGGCATGATTTTTGCCGAACTGATCGGCCGTGTGCGCAGCGATTATCGCATCCTGACACGCTCGGTTCTGACCGGCCTGGATGAGGCTGCGACATCGTTCATGATCGCGGTCCCGTTTCCGCACGATCCCGAAGCCCAGGCCAAGATGCTGGAAATGCGCGGCAAGGCGATGGAACACCTCAAGAATGGCGGCGTGGTAGCCTTGTTCCCTTCGGGCGTGGTGATGTCTTCGGACAGTTGGTTCGGTCCCGCACAGGAACGGGAGTGGAACGTTTTTACGGCCAAGATGATCCGCCGGTCCGGTGCTCAGGTCGTGCCGATCTTTTTTCCTGGTTGCAACTCGCGCTGGTATCAGATCGCAAACCGTGTTTCCCCGATCCTGCGTCAGGGGCTGCTGCTGCACGAGATCGTAAGGTCCTGCAACAAGCCGCAGTCTCCGGTCATCGGTGATCCGATTTCGCAGGACGACATGCAGCTGCTCGAAAAAGACCCGCGCGGGTTCATGGCATGGCTTAGAAAGCACACCTTGGCTCTGGGCGGTGGGACCAGGGCCTGATCCGCGTCTTCATCTGGCTGAAAATATCCCGGGGGTGAGCCCGGATGAAATCCGGGCGAGGGGGCTGGCCCCCTGTGCGTCAGCGCGTTGGTATTGGGACTTCCCCACGATAATCATAAAACCCGCGCTCGGTCTTGCGCCCCAGCCAGCCGGCCTCGACATACTTTGTCAGCAGTGGACACGGACGGTACTTGGTGTCGGCCAGACCCTCATGCAACACATTCATGATCGCCAGGCAGGTATCCAGGCCGATGAAATCCGCCAGCTCCAGCGGCCCCATCGGATGATTGGCGCCCAGCTTCATTGACTGGTCGATGGACTGAACGCTACCGACACCCTCATACAACGTATAAACCGCCTCGTTGATCATCGGCATCAGGATCCGGTTCACGATGAAAGCCGGAAAATCTTCGGCGCTGGCCGCGGTCTTGCCCAACCGGTCGACTACAGTTTTGCAGGTTTTGTAAGTCGCTTCATCCGTTGCGATGCCGCGGATCAACTCGACCAGCTGCATCACTGGTACAGGGTTCATGAAGTGAAAGCCCATGAACCGTTCCGGACGGTCGGTTCGGCTGGCAAGACGCGTGATCGAAATGGAAGAGGTATTCGAGGTCAGGATCGTATGGGGCTGCAGATGCGGTTGAAGGTCTTCGAAAATGGCCTGCTTGATCGTTTCCCGTTCGGTCGCGGCCTCGATCACAAGATCGGTTTGACCCAGTTTTGGCAATTCAAGCGTGGTCGCGATGCGCAAAAGGGCGGCCTGCATGGCCTCGTCGGTGATCTTTCCGCGGGACACCTGCCGGGCAAGATTCCCTTCGATCGTCGCCAGAGCATTGTCCAGCGCCTCCTGGCTGACGTCGGTCAGAAGGACGTCATATTCCGCCAGCGCCAAAACATGGGCGATGCCATTGCCCATCTGGCCCGCGCCGATCACTCCGACTGATTTTACATCCATGTTCAGGTGCCTTTGTCCCATAGCTTGATCCGACACTATCGGCAGATCGGGGCGGGCGGCAAGGGGTTGGATCAGGCTGAATTTGCTTCAAATGCGCACATTAGGGTTTTATCAATTCCTGCGGCCGCAAGATGGCACCCGGGTGAAAAACAGGTGGGTGTTGTGAGCTATCTTCAGGTCGGCTCGGGCCGGGTCGATGTTGCCTTTTGCCAATATGAACAATCCAGGCTCTGGTTTCGCGGGCCTGAGAAGAGACCGGACAAGTCCTCAGTGGTTTGTGTTGGCGGCGACGAAACATTCGGGCGGTTCGTGGATTAGCCGTTCCCTTCAGTGCTGGAAGGGCGTGTGGGAAAGTGTTGTATCAATCTGGGCAGCCTGTTTGCAGGGGCCGAGGCGTTGGTGCGCGATCAAGGGATACTGAACCTGGTGAATGGTTCCGGGCTGTGCGTGTTGCAGATCCCCGGGCTTGCCGGTCAGTCGAACCCATTTTACCGGGTGCATCCCCGCCGAAATGACCGCTTTATTGAGCCGACGCGTAGGCTCGTAGATCTTTATCCTGAAGTTGATTTCACAGAGTTTCACTTTGTGAAGCATCTTTTGACACGGCTATTGGATCTTGGGGCCGCCCGGTTTGCGTTGTTAGCCCAGGGTTTGCAGGATCAGTGGTGCAAAAACCTGCAGTCCTTTCTCGAGCGTGTTGGACCGCCAGTGATATTGCTGTGGCTGCGCGTGCACAGGCAATCGCCATGCGATGTTGGCGGGCAATTGCAAATCGATAGGCCCATGGTCGAGCAATTCCGATCGCAATGCGCGGGTATCGTCGAGTTGTCAGTCAGCGTTGCCGGCGCATCAAAACAACTTGAGGACGTGTTGTTCGGAACATTGCAGCAGCCCATGGCAGAGCATATGATCGGCCCGGCCGCTCACAGGGCCATCGCGGATGCTCTGGTGCCGGTTATCAACGATCTGAACTGAAAAGGCCCGCCTTACGGCGGGCCTTGAAGATTTCTCGTCGAGAAAATTGTGTTCTTAATCAGCCAAGCTTTTCGGTCAGTTCCGGAACGGCCTGGAACAGGTCGGCAACCAGTCCGAAGTCGGCGACCTGGAAGATCGGCGCTTCTTCATCCTTGTTGATCGCGACGATGACCTTCGAGTCCTTCATGCCGGCCAGGTGCTGGATCGCGCCCGAGATGCCTACGGCAACGTACAGGTCCGGAGCCACGACCTTACCGGTCTGACCCACCTGCCAGTCGTTCGGAGCGTAACCCGAGTCGACCGCCGCGCGCGATGCGCCAACAGCGGCACCCAGCTTGTCAGCCAGAGCTTCGATCAGTTTGAAGTCTTCTTCGGAGCCAACACCGCGGCCACCTGAAACAACCACGCCGGCCGAGGTCAGCTCGGGGCGGTCGCTGGCCGCAACCTTGTCCTCGACCCAGGACGACAGGCCCGGATTTTCGCCGACCGAGATGGTCTCGACCGGGGCCGAACCACCTTCGCCCGCCGCGTCAAAGCTGGCGGTCCGCAGGGTGACGACCTTTTTGGCGTCGTTCGATTTCACGGTCTGGATCGCGTTGCCTGCATAGATCGGGCGTTCGAAGGTCGAATCGTCCACAACGCCGGATGCATCCGAGATCACCATAACGTCAAGCAGGGCTGCAACGCGCGGCATAACGTTCTTGGCGTCGGTGGTGGCAGGGGCAACGATGTGCTCGTACCCGTCGGCCAGACCCACGATCAGCGCTGCGGTCGATTCCGCCAGGCGGTGGCCCAGCGAAGCGTCTTCGGCAACCAGAACCTTGGAAACGCCGTCGATCTTGGCAGCAGCTTCACCAGCGGCAGCGGCGGAACCGCCAGCGGCCAGAACGGTCACATCGCCCAGAACTTTCGCGGCATTGACGGCCTTGGCGGTGGCGTCCACCGACAGCTCACCATTGTTGACTTCAGCGAGAAGAAGAACAGCCATTACACAGCCCCCGCTTCTTTGAGTTTCTCGACCAGCTCGTCGACCGAGCCCACGATGATGCCCGCAGCGCGAGCTGGCGGCTCTTCGGTCTTGACGATTTCCAGACGCGGCGTGACGTCGACGCCGTAATCGGCGGCGGTTTTCTCGTCCAGCGGCTTTTTCTTCGCCTTCATGATGTTGGGCAGCGACGCATAGCGCGGCTCGTTCAGACGCAGATCAACGGTCACGATGGTCGGCATCTTGACGCTGATGGTCTGCAGGCCGCCGTCCACCTCGCGGGTGATCTTGGCGGTGTCGCCTTCGATATCCAGTTCCGAGGCAAAAGTGCCCTGGCTCCAGCCCAGCAGGGCCGACAGCATCTGGCCGGTGGCGTTCATGTCGTTGTCGATCGCCTGCTTGCCCGCCAGAACGATGCCCGGCTGTTCTTCCTCGACCACTTTGGCCAGGATTTTGGCAACGGCCAGCGGCTCGATGTCCTGATGCACGTCATCGGCAGCAACGACCAGAATGGCGCGGTCCGCGCCCATGGCCAAAGCGGTCCGCAGCGTCTCCTGCGCCTGCTTCACGCCGATCGAGACGGCCACGACTTCCTCAGCCTTGCCAGCCTCTTTCAGGCGGATCGCCTCTTCCACTGCAATCTCGTCGAACGGGTTCATCGACATCTTTACATTGGCGAGATCAACACCGCTCCCGTCCGCTTTCACGCGAACCTTCACGTTGTAGTCAATCACGCGCTTGACAGGCACAAGTACCTTCATTTTTGCGTACGCTCCTTACAAAAACGGCAAGCCGCGTCGCGACTCCACCAATGCTCTCGGGGTGTAGATAGCGTCTCAATCCGCGCGACAACAGAGCAAAATCGTCACGTCGTAAGCTTGAGACGTCGCGTTTCATGATTTTTTTACGTAACGGTAGTGTCGCAGTGGGAACGGGTTAGTGCGCGACGGGACGAGTGGCGGACCGGAACAGACGCTTTACTGTGATTGTCGGGCCGAGGCCTCACCCTTCCGGTCGCCACCGGGTCTACAGGACACCGTGCCGCTTTCAGCGGTGCGCGCCCGGAACCCACAAAACGTCAGCCTGGCCGTCGTTGTTGGCGCAGCGGGCGGCGACGAAGAACCAATCGCTCAGCCGGTTCAAATATTTCACGGCGACTACGTTGACGGGCTCCATATTGGACAGTTCGACCACCAGACGCTCGGCCCGCCGCGACACCGTGCGACATACATGCAATTGCGCCGCCAGCCGGGTGCCGCCCGGCAGGATGAAACTGCGCAGCGGCTCCAGCCGTTCGTTCATGGCGTCTATCTCGGCTTCCAGCCGGTCGATCTGTGCCGGAGCGATCCGCAATGGCGGGTAATCCGCCTCGGCATCCTTTTCCATATCGGGACGGCACAGATCAGCACCCAGATCGAACAGATCGTTCTGGATGCGCGCCAGCGCTGCTTCGACATCGCCATCGGCTTCCGCGCGGGCGACGCCGACAAAGGCGTTCAGTTCGTCCACCGTGCCATAGCCAGCCACACGGCCCGAGTATTTGGCGACCCGTTCGCCATTGCCAAGCGCGGTTTTGCCATCGTCGCCTGTGCGCGTGTAGATTTTGTTCAGAACAACCATTTATTGCCCTCCCTGTCCGCGCAGATAGACGTAGAGCACAATCAGCACCACGGCAATGAACTGAAACAGGATGCGCAGGCGCATCATCTTGTTGCTTTTGTGGGCCGCTTCGGTCCCACCTTTGCCAAAGTTTGCAATGCCCAAAGCCAAAACGACGACAACTGCCGCCATGGCCAAAAGCAAGACCAGCATGATCAGGTCCATGGAGCCCTCGTCCGCGTTTGTTTTCACGCCTCCATCTAGCGGGCGCAGCGGCAAAAGCGAATGGGTTTTTGTGTCTCAGCCCAATGACAGAATGCGATCTATGGTTTTTGTGGACAAAACCCGGCGCAGATACCCGGCGATGTAGGTGGGCGTGGTGACGTAATAGCGCGCGCGCGGTCTTTTCGCGCTCACGGCAATCGCGAGTTTGTCGGTCACGGCTGATGCGGGCAGTTCAAACCGGTCGGGGCCAGAAGATTCGTAGAGTCGTGTCAGCAGCGAAGTTTCGTATTTTTCCCGCAATGCCGAGTTTTCCCAGTCGATGAACCGTTCAAACACCGGGATCGAGTTTTCCCGAATCTTCGAAGTGATCGGCCCGGGTTCGATCAGGACGACCTTAATATCGGTATCCCTGAGCTCCAGCCGCAGGGTGTCGGTCAGACCCTCGATCGCGTATTTCGTCGCGACATACGCACCGCGCCAGGGGAACGCGACCAGTCCAAGCACCGATGAGCATTGTACTATACGACCGTGACCCTGACGCCGCATCACCGGGATGACCTGCCGGGTCAGTTCGTGCCAGCCAAATACATTGGATTCGAATATGACGCGCAACCCATCCGTCGGCACGTCTTCTATCGCACCGGGCAATCCATGTGCACCATTGTTGAACAGTGCATCCAGCGTGCCGCCGGTCGACTCAAGCACCTGTGCCAGGCCTGTTCGGATACTATCCGCATCTGCATAATCGATTCGCGGACTGTCAAAGCCCTGTGCCCTCAGCCTGTCGCAGTCGCGCTGTTGGCGGCAGGCCGCGAAGACTCGCCAGCCGCGGGCGCGCATCCCATGAGCCGCATCCAGGCCAATACCGGAAGAGCAGCCTGTGATCAGAATGGATTTCTGCATGTCATCCCCGAGATGTTCTTTTGCCAAAAGCTATGGCGCGGTCCCGGTCAGGACAATGACATCGCTGTGTCAGTTTTCTGTTTTTCGGATCAGTGAGGCGGAAATCCATCCGATCTGTTGCCCGGGCAACACGCGCAGCCGCAGCCAGCCGGTTCCCGAATCGCCAATCACTTCGACCTTCTGTCCGATCGAAACCTTGCCAACGACCGGATAGATCGTGCCGGGCCCATCGCGCATGTTGACGCGGGTGCCCGTAACTTCGCGAATGTCTTTTGCGGGCTCGGTGGGGGCAACGGTCTGCGAAACCCCGTCAGGCACCTCAGGTGTGATCTGACGCAGCGCTGCCGCACCCTGATCCAGAGACGCCAGAGAGAATGTCGCGGCCTGATCGCCAAACAGGGACAGGTCTGAACTCAGCCCAACAGCAACCTGCGTCAGCTGCGCCTGAGTATCGACCTGAACAGGCGCCGGTTCAGGTTCCGGCTTTGGCTTCTCGGGTTCGACCGGCTTAATAGCGGCTTTTTTCACAAGGTCTTCCGCCGGGGCCGGGGCAATCGGCTTTGGTGCGGGTTTGGGAACTGACGCCACTTGCACAGGTTTTTCCGCGCGCAGGCCGCGCGGCTCGAAATCGGGGCCGCCGCTCATCACGTAGAAGCTCCATCCGAGCAGAGCAAAGGTAACTAGTATAAGGCGCGTCATGACGCAATCCCCCGGGTAATCGCAACAACAAACAGGCAGCATTCAATTGATGAAAGTTTAGCATAGCTTGGGGATTGAGTCGAAAGATGGGGGAAATCCGGGGCTTGCCTCCCCGTGTTGCAAAAAGCGCGACTTGTCCCCAGTAAATTGCGCGCTGCTTGCTTTACCACGCCGCGCTTGCGTCGTATCACATCATATATGAACGACACGATCGACGACCCCAACATGGAGACCCCCGGCAACGGGGGTGAGGTAGCCGAACCGCTGCGCCGCGCGATTGGCGAACGCTATCTGACCTATGCGCTGTCCACCATCATGCACCGGGCGCTGCCCGACGCGCGGGATGGTCTGAAACCGGTGCATCGGCGAATCCTCTATGCGATGAGAGAGCTGCGACTCAGCGCAACCGGAGGTTTCAGGAAATCGGCCAAGATTTCCGGCGATGTGATGGGCAACTATCACCCGCACGGGGACGCCGCGATTTACGACGCGATGGCGCGTCTGGCGCAGGACTTCAACGTCCGTTACCCGCTGGTCGACGGTCAGGGGAACTTTGGCAACATCGACGGCGACAACCCGGCGGCCTCGCGATACACCGAGGCGCGAATGACCATCGTGGCCGAGGCGCTGCTTGAGGGGTTGAACGAGGATGCCGTCGATTTCCGCGACAACTATGATGGCACCCTGACTGAGCCGGTCGTGCTGCCCGCGCAGTTCCCGAACCTGTTGGCCAATGGTGCCAGCGGTATCGCGGTGGGGATGGCCACGAACATCCCGCCGCACAACATCTCGGAACTCTGCGACGCCTGTCTGCATCTGATCAGGACACCCGACGCCCGCGACGACACGTTGTTGAACTATGTTCCCGGCCCGGACTTCCCGACCGGCGGCGTGATTGTCGAGCCGCCAGAGAATATCGCACAGGCCTATCGCACCGGGCGCGGTTCGTTCCGCCTGCGCTGTAAATACGAGGTCGAAGATCTTGGCCGTGGTCAGTGGCAAATCGTTGTTACCGAGATCCCATATCAGGTTCAGAAATCGAAACTGATCGAAAAGATCGCGGAACTGATCCAGACCAAGAAAATCCCGATCCTCGCGGATGTGCGCGACGAATCTGCCGATGACATTCGCCTGATCCTGGAACCACGCTCCAAGAACGTGGACCCCGAGGTTCTGATGGGGATGCTCTACCGCAACTCGGATCTTGAGGTGCGGTTCAGTCTGAACATGAACGTGCTGATCGACGGGGTGACGCCCAAGGTTTGCTCGATGAAGGAGGTGCTGCGCGCTTTCCTTGATCACCGGCAAGAGGTGCTGATCCGCCGCTCGCGTCACCGTCTTGGCAAGATCGACCACCGGTTGGAGGTGTTGGAGGGCTTTATCGTCGCGTTCCTCAACCTCGACCGGGTGATCGACATCATTCGCTACGATGACGACCCCAAGGCCGCGCTGATGCGCGAAGATTGGGGCATAGATCATGTCCGCGCGACCAACGAGGCCGACTATGTCTCGCCCAAGCCGGGAGAGGGTGAACTGTCCGAGGTTCAGGTCGACGCCATCCTCAACATGCGCCTGCGCAGCCTGCGCCGTCTGGAAGAGATGGAGCTGGTTCGCGAACGTGACGAATTGATGCTGGAGCGCGCCAACCTTGAAGACCTGCTGGCCGATGAGGGCCTGCAATGGGCCAAAATCGCCGAGCAACTGAAAGAGACCAAGAAGACATTCGGCAAAGACTACGAAGGCGGCGCCCGCCGGACGCGGTTTGCCGAAGCGGGTCAGGTCGAGGAAGTGCCGCTTGAGGCGATGATCGACCGCGAGCCGATTACGGTCGTCTGCTCTCAGATGGGTTGGATTCGCGCCATGACCGGCCATATCGACCTGAAGCGTGAGCTGAAGTTCAAGGATGGCGACGGCCCACGATTCATTTTCCACGCCGAAACGACCGATCGCCTGCTGGTGTTTGCCTCGAACGGGCGGTTCTACACGGTCAGCGCCGCCAACTTGCCCGGGGGGCGGGGCATGGGCGAGCCGCTGCGCCTGATGGTCGACCTGCCGAATGAGGCGCAGATCATCGACATTTTCATTCACAAGCCAGGCCGAAAGCTGCTTGTCGCATCGGATGCGGGCAACGGCTTTATGGTGCCCGAGGAAGATGTGCTGGCCCAGACCCGCAACGGCAAACAGGTGCTGAACGTCAAAGGCGACGAAACCGCGATGATCTGTAAACCGGTGGATGGGGATCACGTGGCCGTTGTGTCTCAGAACGGCAAGTTCCTTGTGTTCCCGACTGAAGACCTGCCCGAGATGACACGCGGCAAGGGCGTGCGCCTTCAGAAATATAACATGGCGCGCGGCCGCCAGGGCACGCTGGAGCTGGATGGCGGGTTGTCCGACATCACCACTTTCAACTGGGAAGAGGGCCTGAAGTGGTCGATGGGTGGTGACAAGACCCGGCACGAGGCCGATATGTCCCAGTGGCTGGCCAAACGTGCCAGCGTTGGTAAAAAACCTCCCTATGGCTTCCCGCGCGACTATAAATTCTCGTGATCAGGGCGCGCTTACGGGTGGATTTCTGCCGATACGACTTGGCACAGGCCGTATCGGTGCGCTAGATCAAAGAAAAACAGGCCTATCGAGACGAGAACATGTTGCGCATTCTGACCCTGATCACCGGATTGGCCCTGATGGCCGCCTGCACCCAGACGCAGGTTTATGAAGAGCCAGAATCGCTTGGCGAATTCAAGCTGCGGGTCAACTATGCCTTTGCCGAAAAGGCGGTGCAGGGCCCGGTGTCGCGGGATGCGACGCCTGATGAATGGACCGCAGCCATTCAGAACGCGGTCGACATTCGCCTGGGTCGCTACTCCGGTGCACAGGAATATGACATCGGTATCAGTCTGGAAGGCTATATGCTGGCGCCTCCGGGCATTCCCGTGATCTACAATCCCAAAAGCACGGCGATTGTTTTGGTAAACGTGTATGACGTGAACAAGAAAGAGTTTCTGGCCAAGGGCAAACAGTTTCAGGTTCTTGAGGACACGACCGGCGGAAGTGCCCTGAAAGGCTCGGGGCACGAGCGGACCAAAGAAGAGCAGATGAGCGGGCTTGCCCTGAAAGTCGCCGACCGGGTTGAGGAGTGGCTGGCCGAGGAACACAAGGACAACGGCTGGTTTGATCGGCGGCCCGATCTGATCCGGCCGCTCGAATCCGGGGATGTTACGCAAAATCCGGCATAAGGGCCCGCTTTTCCCTCAGGATGTGCTTGATTTTCCCCTTTGAACCAAATATCTCGCGCGCGCAGATGTAACCACGGGACCAAGGGTCCCCCAAATCGCAAAAGGGCGCCTGAGGAATGGCAAAGGAAAAGTTTGAGCGTACAAAACCGCACGTCAACATCGGCACGATTGGGCACGTTGACCACGGCAAGACGACGCTGACGGCGGCAATCACCAAGTATTTCGGTGACTTCAAAGCGTATGACCAGATTGACGGTGCACCGGAAGAGAAAGCGCGCGGCATCACCATCTCGACCGCCCACGTGGAATACGAGACCGATGCGCGCCACTATGCGCACGTTGACTGCCCCGGCCACGCCGACTACGTCAAGAACATGATCACCGGTGCTGCCCAGATGGACGGCGCGATCCTGGTTGTGAACGCAGCTGACGGCCCGATGCCGCAGACCCGCGAGCACATCCTGCTGGGCCGCCAGGTTGGCATCCCGAAGATGGTCGTGTTCATGAACAAGGTTGACCAGGTCGACGACGAAGAGCTGCTGGAACTGGTTGAGATGGAAGTTCGCGAACTGCTGTCCAGCTACGACTACCCCGGCGACGATATTCCGATCATCGCAGGTTCGGCTCTGGCGGCGATGGAAGGCAACAACCCGGAAATCGGCGAGAACAAGATCCGCGAGCTGATGGCGGCTGTTGATGAGTATATCGACACCCCCGAGCGTGCTGTTGACCAGCCGTTCCTGATGCCGATCGAAGACGTGTTCTCGATCTCAGGCCGTGGTACCGTTGTGACCGGTCGCGTTGAGCGTGGCGTGATCAACGTCGGCGACGAGATCGAAATCGTTGGTATCCGCGACACCGCGAAAACCACCTGCACCGGCGTTGAAATGTTCCGCAAGCTGCTGGACCGTGGTGAAGCCGGCGACAACATCGGCGCCCTGCTGCGCGGTGTTGACCGTGACGGTGTTGAGCGTGGCCAGGTTCTGTGTAAGCCGGGTTCGGTGACACCGCACACCAAGTTCGAAGCCGAAGCCTACATCCTGACCAAGGAAGAAGGCGGTCGTCACACCCCGTTCTTCGCGAACTACCGTCCGCAGTTCTACTTCCGTACGACGGACGTGACCGGCACCGTGACCCTGGCGGAAGGCACCGAGATGGTCATGCCCGGCGACAACGTGTCGTTCGGCGTTGAGCTGATCGCACCGATCGCGATGGAGAACGGTCTGCGTTTCGCCATCCGCGAAGGCGGCCGCACCGTCGGCGCCGGCGTTGTGTCGAAAATCATCGAGTAATTCGCATCTGCGAAAAGCTACGGAAAGGGCGTCCCACGGGACGCCCTTTTTGCTTGGTGCCCCACCGAGATTGTACAGGGAAGAACCTCGGGAAGCATTGGTTTTGGCGCCAGGCTTGAAGCTTACGATTTGGCTGCACGCATTGGTCAAAACTTTCCCTTGCCACCCACCCCCCAAACCCTTATACGGCGGCATCCTGCAAGTCCCCCGGCTGAGTCGGGGGATTCGCATGTCTGTAATTCATCCACCAGGTCCAAGGTGACCCGTTTACGGGGCCTTCTGGTGTTTTGAGCAAAGGAAAAAGGCGATGAACGCCCAAGAACTGCGTGACAAGACCCCGGACCAGCTCCGCGAGGAACTGGCCAACCTGAAGAAAGAAAGCTTTAATCTGCGCTTTCAACAGGCAACCGGTCAGCTGGAAAGCACAGCCGGCATCAAAGCGGCCCGCCGCAACGCTGCCCGCGTCAAAACCATTCTGAACGAAAAGGCCGCTGCCGCGGCATCCGAGGAGTAATCAGATGCCCAAGCGTATCCTGCAAGGCACCGTGACAAGCGACGCCAACGAACAGACCGTAACCGTATCTGTCGAGCGCCGCTTCAAGCACCCGCTGCTGCACAAAACCGTCCGTAAGTCCAAGAAGTACCGGGCTCATGACGAAAAGAACGCCTTCAAGGTCGGCGATACAGTACGCATCATCGAATGCGCGCCGAAATCGAAGACGAAACGTTGGGAAGTTCTGGAAGCTTAAGCTTCCGGGATTTTTCCATTTGTCGAAACCCTGGGGGATTTAACAAGACCAGCCCCCACAGGTCGGGAGAAACCACATGATCCAGATGCAGACCAATCTGGATGTCGCTGACAACTCCGGCGCACGCCGAGTTCAGTGCATCAAGGTCCTGGGTGGTTCCAAGCGTAAATACGCCTCCGTCGGCGACATCATTGTCGTCTCGGTGAAGGAAGCCATCCCGCGCGGCCGCGTAAAGAAAGGTGACGTCCGCAAGGCCGTCGTCGTACGCACCGCCAAGGAAGTCCGTCGCGAAGACGGTACCGCGATCCGCTTTGATCGCAACGCCGCCGTCATCCTGAACAACAACAACGAGCCCGTAGGTACCCGTATCTTTGGCCCGGTTGTTCGTGAGCTGCGCGCGAAGAACTTCATGAAAATCATCTCGCTCGCTCCGGAGGTGCTGTAATCATGGCTGCCAAACTCCGCAAAGGCGACAAGGTCGTCGTGCTGGCCGGCAAGGACAAGGGCAAAGAGGGAACCATTTCCTCGGTTGACCCCAAAGCCGGCAAAGCAGTTGTAGATGGCATCAACATCGCCATCCGCCACACCCGCCAGTCGCAAACCTCGCAAGGTGGTCGTCTGCCCCAGGCAAACCCGATCGACCTGTCGAACCTGGCTCTGCTGGACAAGAACGGTAAAGCAACCCGCGTTGGCTTCCGCATGGAAGGCGACAAGAAGGTCCGCTTCGCCAAGACCACGGGAGACGTGATCGATGCTTGATTCCGCAAAATACACCCCGCGTCTGAAAGCTCAGTATGCTGAAACCATCCGTGCCGCTCTGACGGAAGAGTTCGGCTACAAGAACGACATGCAGCTGCCCAAGCTGGAAAAGATCGTTCTGAACATCGGTTGTGGTGCTGAGGCCGTCAAAGACTCGAAGAAAGCGAAAGCTGCCGTCGAGGATCTGACTGCAATTGCTGGTCAACAGGCCGTTGCAACCAAGGCGAAGAAGTCGATCGCGGGTTTCCGCGTCCGTGAAGACATGCCGCTGGGCGCGAAAGTGACCCTGCGCGGTGATCGGATGTACGAATTCCTGGATCGTCTGATCACCATCGCGATGCCTCGCGTTCGTGACTTCCGCGGTGTTAAGCCTTCTTTCGACGGTCGTGGCAACTTTGCCATGGGCATGAAAGAGCACATCGTGTTCCCGGAAATCGACTTCGACAAGGTCGACGAGGTCTGGGGCCTGGATATCGTAATTGCCACCACAGCGAAAACCGACGCTGAAGCGAAGAGCCTGTTGAAAGCATTCAACATGCCGTTCAACGCGTAAGCGCCGGGAGGATTGAGACATGGCTAAAAAAGCAATGATCGAACGCGAGAAAAAGCGCGAACGCCTGGTGGCCAAATATGCCGCAAAGCGTGCCGAGCTGAAAGAAATCGCGAATGACGAGAGCCGCCCGATGGAGGAGCGTTTCAAAGCGCGTCTGAAACTGGCGAAACTGCCGCGCAACAGCTCGGCGACCCGTCTGCACAACCGCTGTCAGCTGACCGGCCGTCCCCACGCTTACTACCGTAAGCTGAAGGTCAGCCGTATCGCGCTGCGCGAGCTGGGTTCTGCTGGTCAGATCCCCGGCATGGTGAAATCGAGCTGGTAAGGGAGACATAGATATGAATGATCCTATCGGCGATATGCTCACCCGTATCCGCAACGCGCAAATGCGCGGCAAGTCCACCGTTTCCACCCCGGCTTCCAAGCTGCGCGGTTGGGTTCTGGACGTGCTGGCGGACGAAGGTTACATCCGTGGCTACGAAAACACGACCGGTGAAAACGGTCACCCGGCCATCGAAATCAGCCTGAAGTACTACGAAGGCACCCCTGTAATTCGCGAACTGAAGCGGGTCTCGAAGCCCGGTCGTCGCGTATACATGGGCGTCAATGACATTCCGCAGGTCCGTCAGGGTCTGGGCGTGTCGATTGTCAGCACTCCGAAAGGTGTGATGTCGGACGCAAACGCTCGCTCCAACAATGTTGGTGGCGAAGTGCTCTGCACCGTCTTCTAAGGAGGTCTGCAATGTCTCGTATTGGTAAAAAGCCGGTCGAGCTGCCCAGCGGCGTTACCGCCTCTGTGTCTGGCCAGACCATCGAAGTGAAAGGTCCGAAAGGCACCCGCAGCTTCACCGCCACCGACGACGTGAC
The DNA here is from genome assembly GCA_963669395.1 of uncultured Ruegeria sp. GTDB lineage: Bacteria > Pseudomonadota > Alphaproteobacteria > Rhodobacterales > Rhodobacteraceae > Ruegeria. The sequence goes on from OY770022.1 coordinate 1,447,777, forward strand.
GCTGTCGGTTGAAGACAACGTGGTCAAGATCGACCCCCGTGGCATGTCCAAGCGTGCCCGCCAGCAGTGGGGCATGAGCCGCACCATGGTTGCCAACCTGGTAACCGGTGTGACGACTGGCTTCAAAAAAGAGCTGGAGATCCAGGGTGTTGGTTACCGGGCTCAGATGCAGGGCAACACCCTGAAGCTGAACCTGGGCTACAGCCACGATGTAGATTTCACTGCTCCAGAAGGTGTCACAATCACCGCGCCGAAGCAGACCGAGATCGTTGTGGAAGGTATCGACCAGCAGCTGGTGGGCGAAACCGCGGCCAAAATCCGCGAGTGGCGCCGTCCCGAGCCGTACAAAGGCAAGGGCATCCGCTATAAGGGCGAGTTCATCTTCCGCAAGGAAGGCAAGAAGAAGTAAGGACGCAGACAATGGCAAACAGCAAAAGAACCCTGTTTCTGAAGCGCCGCCTGCGCGTTCGGAACAAACTTCGCAAGGTCAACGCGGGTCGTCCGCGTCTGTCCGTACACCGTTCGAACAAGAACATCTCTGTTCAGCTGATCGACGACGTACGTGGCGTGACCCTGGCTTCGGCCTCGACCCTGGAAAAAGATCTGGGTGTTGTTGGCAAGAACAACGTCGAAGCGGCCACCAAGGTGGGCGCGGCCATCGCCGAGCGTGCCAAGAAGGCAGGCGTCGAAGAGGCTTATTTCGATCGTGGTGGCTTCCTGTTCCACGGCAAGGTGAAGGCTGTCGCCGACGCCGCGCGTGAAGGTGGTCTGAAGATCTAAGACCTGCGGGCGGGTTTCGATCCGCCCCGATGATCCGGGAGCCCTCACATCAGTCGGGGCTCACTTGGATTGAACTAAACGGCGCCGTAAGCGCCACACGAGAAAAGGGATGCCAAATGGCAGAACGTGAAAACCGTCGGGGCCGTGGTCGCGACCGTGAAGAAGCACCGGAATTTGCAGATCGTCTGGTCGCAATCAACCGCGTGTCGAAAACCGTAAAAGGTGGTAAGCGCTTTGGATTCGCCGCTCTGGTGGTTGTCGGCGATCAGAAAGGCCGCGTCGGCTTTGGCAAAGGTAAAGCAAAAGAAGTACCTGAGGCCATCCGTAAGGCGACTGAACAAGCCAAGCGCCAGATGATCCGCGTGCAGCTGCGCGAAGGTCGTACCCTGCACCACGACATCGAAGGCCGTCACGGCGCCGGTAAAGTGGTTATGCGCACCGCACCTGAAGGTACTGGTATCATCGCCGGTGGTCCGATGCGTGCCGTGTTCGAAATGCTGGGCGTGAAGGACGTTGTGTCCAAGTCGCTGGGCTCGCAGAACCCGTACAACATGATCCGCGCCACCATCAACGGCCTGCAGAAAGAGCAGAGCCCGCGTTCGGTTGCTGCACGTCGTGGTAAAAAAGTCGCCGACATCCTGCCCAAGCGGGACGAAGCACCGGCTGCTGCTGAAGCAGAAGCGTAAGGAGAGCGAACCATGGCAAAAACCATCGTCGTCAAGCAGGTCGGTTCCCCGATCCGCCGCCCCGCTGAACAGCGCGCGACCCTGATCGGTCTGGGCCTGAACAAGATGCACAAGACCCGTGAGCTGGAAGATACCCCTTCGGTTCGCGGCATGATCCGCAAGATCCCGCATCTGGTAGAGATCGTCGAAGAGCGCGGCTAAGCGCGATACCTTCGAATGAATTGAAACGCCCCTGACTTCGGTTTTGGGGCGTTTTTTTGCACCTTTGGTTTGCGGTTACATCCGCAAATAGACTTGGATCAGGCTCGCGTTACATCGACTGCGTAATGACTGCTTGCCGTCTGCCCTGTGGGCGGCGTTCAAAGACGACCACGCTGTCGTAGAAAGTTATACTGTCTGTAGTCCTGGTTATGTTGGTCACCTCAAAATCCTCTCGGACATGTTGAGCGTTCAATTCGTCAATTTTCGTTTTGGCAAACTCAATAAATGTGCCCTCGCGCCGAAGGCCTCCGCCAAATTTGGGCCAGTAAGAGGTGTGCATGTCCTCCACCAAATAGACACCATTGGAGGAAACACGCTCGTACAACGTGTCAAACGTCTTGATGACGTGAGAGTTCACGTGACTTCCGTCGTCTATGACGATGTCAAAGCCCTCATATTGGTCAGCAACTTCAGCCAGGAAATTCTCGTCGTCCTGGCTGCCGATATGTACATTGATGTTTTCACCGGTGTGTTTTTCGCATTCGGGATTAATGTCTATCCCGACAATTTTCGAATTCCTGTGAAAATACTCACGCCACATACGCAGTGAGCCACCTCCGTGAACCCCAATTTCCAGAATCTTAATAGGCTTATCGCGTAACCGGTCGAAATGGCGCTCGTAAATGTCAAAATAGTGCAGCCACTTGTGCAGGCGCTGTTCACCGTTGTTCAAAAAGTGCTGGTGTAGCAATCCCTTGCTGTTCATTCCGTCAAATTCCTTGATTAGAGTTTGCTGGACTTTGCCATTCGCGGGGCTGATTTTCTACAGCAAATACTTTGAACTTTGAGACCTTGCGCCTAGATCTTTGTGACGGTGGGGGTTATTCCAAAAACGCATACCGGCTAGACCGAAACTTGCGTTGTTAGCGCTGTCCTCTGCGCCTATCTGAGCCTTGTCCCAAAAGGAACAAGACAAGCAAGTCCGGGGAATACGCCCCGGTCAGAAAGGAACTCAGAAATGGCACATACCGCAACACTGACACATAACGGTTTCAACTTCTCCACCCGCTTCGTAAACTTCGTTGAACGCGTGAAGGCAGCCCGCGCACAGGCGGCCGAATACAACCGGACCTATGCCGAACTTCAGCGCCTGACCAACCGCGAGTTGGACGATATCGGCATTCGCCGTTGCGACATTGCGGACATCGCGCACAAGCACGCCTACTGCGTGTAAGACCACGCACCACCCGATCCAGAGGCGCCGCTATGGCGCCTCTTTTGTTTTGGGAGCCACGTATGCCACAGGAGCAGGTTATTTCCTGAACCCCGTTGCGAAAGCGCGCGGGATAGGTCAAGTGCTGAAAGGGTCGTTTCAGTTTGACGGAAAGGCCGGGCATGGCGCGGGAATTTCAGATCGGTATGCTGTGGGTCGATGGCCCGCTGAGCTTTCTGGAGCAGCTCTGCATCAAATCGTTTCTGGATGCTGCCCAGCACGTGCGCCTTTACACATACGGCGATGTGCCCAACATTCCCTACGGAGCCGAACGGCGCGATGCGCGCGAGGTCATGCCCGACGAAAACATCATCACGCATAAGCGAACCGGCAGCCCCGCAGTACACGCGGACAGGTTTCGTTATCGCATGCTGGCGCAGCATCAAGATCTGATCTGGGCGGATACCGATGCGTATTGTGTCAAACCGTTCACCACGGAAAACGGCCATTTCCACGGCCGCCTCGCTGCGCATGAGATCAACAATGGTGTTCTCAGGCTGCCGCCGGACAGCCCAACACTCTATGATCTGATCGACTACACCGAAAACCCTTATCGTATCCCACCGTGGCTGCCGTCGAAGCTGCGGGCCGAGCTGATCCGCGATGCCCTGGACGGAAATCCCAAACATGCCGGTGAAATGCCCTGGGGCGTTTGGGGCCCCCGAGCACTGACCTGGCTGTTGCAGCAGAATGGTGAGGATCGTTTCTCGTTTCCCACCCAAGTCCTTTACCCGGTATCTTATAAGGAACGGCGCGTCATGAGCCGGGCCAATGGCGGTGCCGAGCGTTTCATCACAGATGAGACGATGTCGATCCATTTCTACGGCCGTCGCATGCGGTCATTCATCTTCAACAGGTTTAACGGCATTCCGCACCCCGAAAGCCTGGTGGGTCAGCTTGTGAAAAAGCATGGTATCGATCCACATGCGGCGCCGCTCAGGCCGAAGGGCGTTAATGAGGACGAAATGGCTGAGGGTGACGAATAACATCTGACCCGGCCCGCAGGCTTGCCAACTGGCATTAACGGGCCTATATGCCTGCGGTGGCCTTGCGCCATACGAATCAAAACCAAGAAATGCCGTGTTTGGCCCATCACGCTTCGGGGGCCACATCCGGCTTAGGAGAAGCGAAATGAAACTGCACGAATTGCGCGACAATCCTGGCGCCACACCGAAACGCACCCGCGTTGGCCGTGGTCCCGGTTCCGGCAAAGGTAAAATGGGTGGCCGTGGTATCAAAGGCCAGAAATCCCGTTCGGGTGTGGCCATCAATGGCTACGAAGGCGGCCAGATGCCGCTGTACCAGCGCCTGCCCAAGCGCGGCTTCAGCAAGCCGAACCGCAAGGAATTCGCCGTGATCAACCTGGGCCTGATCCAGAAATTTGTCGAAGCCGGCAAACTGGACGCCAAGGCTGCGATCACCGAGGACGCACTGGTTGCGTCCGGTCTGGTGCGCCGCAAGCTGGACGGCATCCGTGTTCTGGCCAAGGGCGAAATCAGCGCCAAAGTGAACCTGGAAGTCACCGGTGCTTCGAAAGCTGCCGTTGAGGCAGTTGAAAAAGCGGGCGGTTCACTGACGGTCACAAAAGCCGCTGCGGCAGAGTAAGCGCTTGTGAGCGGGCAAAGACCCGCTTACATAGACCTCAGAGTTTTCCAAGACGCCGCCCGAGCCGGAAAACGGTTCCGGGCGGTGTTTTCATAAGAGAGACCGATTTATGGTATCAGCAGCAGAACAAATGGCAGCCAACACAAGCTGGGCTGCCCTTGGCAAAGCCACCGATCTGCGCAACCGCATCCTGTTCACGCTGGGTTTGCTGATCGTCTATCGTCTGGGCACCTTCATTCCGGTGCCTGGGATCGACGGTCAGGCGCTGCGCGAGTTCATGGAGCAGGCGGGGCAGGGCATCGGCGGCATGGTTTCGATGTTCACCGGTGGGGCGCTTGGGCGGATGGGCATCTTTGCCCTCGGCATCATGCCCTACATCTCGGCCTCGATCATCGTGCAGCTGCTGACATCGATGGTTCCCGCGCTTGAACAGCTCAAGAAAGAGGGCGAGCAGGGGCGCAAGAAGATCAACCAGTATACCCGTTTCGGCACCGTGGCGCTGGCCACGGTTCAGGCCTATGGCCTGGCTGTTTCGCTGGAATCGGGGGATCTGGCGACCGATCCGGGTCTCTATTTCCGTATGTCGACCATGATCACGCTGGTTGGCGGCACCATGTTCCTGATGTGGCTGGGTGAACAGATCACCGCGCGCGGCATCGGCAACGGTATCTCTTTGATCATCTTCGTTGGCATCATCGCCGAGGTTCCAGCCGCACTGGCGCAGTTCTTTGCCAGCGGACGCAGCGGTGCGATCAGCCCCGCCGTGATCATTGGTGTAATCGTGATGGTCATCGCCGTGATTACCTTTGTGGTGTTCATGGAACGGGCCCTGCGCAAGATCCACATCCAGTATCCGCGCCGTCAGGCTGGCATGAAGATCTATGAAGGCGGTTCCAGCCATCTTCCGGTCAAGGTGAACCCGGCCGGCGTTATCCCGGCAATCTTCGCAAGTTCGCTGCTGCTGCTGCCGGTGACGATCTCGACCTTCTCGTCGGGTGCGGCCAGCGGTCCTGTGATGTCGTGGTTGCTGGCGAATTTTGGCCCCGGGCAACCGCTCTACCTGCTGTTCTTTGCATCGATGATCGTGTTCTTCGCATATTTCTACACGTTCAACGTGTCGTTCAAACCGGACGATGTGGCGGACAACCTGAAAAAGCAGAACGGCTTTGTTCCTGGCATCCGTCCGGGCAAGAAAACTGCCGAATATCTGGAATACGTGGTAAACCGCGTTCTGGTACTGGGTTCGGGCTATCTGGCGGCGGTCTGTCTGCTGCCTGAAATTCTGCGGGGCCAGTTCGCCATTCCGTTCTATTTTGGCGGCACCTCGGTTCTGATTATCGTCTCTGTGACCATGGACACGATCCAACAGGTCCAGAGCCACTTGCTGGCGCACCAATACGAAGGGCTTATCGAAAAGTCCCAACTGCGCGGCAAAGGCAAGAAACGCGGCAGGAAGGGACCATCTCGTCGATGAACATTATTCTTCTTGGCCCCCCCGGGGCAGGTAAAGGGACGCAGGCGCGTCACCTGGTCGAGACACGCGGCATGGTGCAGCTGAGCACCGGCGACATGCTGCGCGAAGCGAAAACCTCGGGCACCGAGATGGGTAAGAAAGTTGCCGCGATCATGGACGCCGGCAAACTTGTCACCGATGAGATCGTGATCGGTCTGATCGAAGAAAAACTGACCACCGAAACAGGGGCCGGTTTCATCTTTGACGGGTTCCCGCGCACGCTGGCGCAAGCCGATGCGCTGTCGGCATTGCTGGCCAAACTGGGCCAGTCGCTGCACACCGTAATTGAGATGCGCGTCGATGACGAAGCGTTGGTATCCCGGATCACGGCACGTTCGACCTGCGGTGGGTGTGGCGAGGTCTATAACGACATCACCAAACCGATCCCGGCGGATGGAAAGTGCACCAATTGCGGCAAGGAAAATGATTTCCAGCGTCGCGCGGATGACAACGAAGACAGCCTGCGCACGCGCCTGATGGAATACTACAAGAAGACCTCGCCGCTGATTGGTTATTACTATGCCAAGGGTGATCTGCGGCCGGTCAACGGCCTGGCTGAAATCAAAGAAGTGACAGCCTCGATCGAGGCCATCCTGGGCTGATTTCAGGTTGGGGCTTGACGGCCCCTTCAAAAGCCCATATCGACCCCCATCCCTATAGGGAATCAAGACCGCAGGCGGGATTCGTTCCGTTTGCCCCGACCACCTCAAATAATGCTGGACCCTCTGGCGGCACTGCCACGGTCAAGCGTTGTGAAAAAAGGTTCTGGAGTTACGGAACCGCAACGAAAAGGAAAGTGACACGTGGCACGTATTGCCGGCGTAAACATCCCGACTGCAAAGCGGGTACCAATCGCCCTCACATATATCACCGGTATCGGAAACACATCGGCGCAGGCCATCTGCGAAGCCGTGGGCATCGAAGCGCACCGTCGCGTCAATGAACTGTCCGACGCCGAAGTTCTGGCCATCCGTGAACACATCGACGCCAACTACACCGTCGAAGGTGACCTGCGTCGTGAAGTTCAGATGAACGTCAAGCGCCTGATGGACCTGGGCTGCTACCGCGGTCTGCGTCACCGCCGCAACCTGCCGGTTCGCGGTCAGCGTACCCACACCAATGCTCGTACCCGCAAAGGCCCCGCAAAGGCCATCGCTGGTAAGAAGAAATAAGGGAGGGTCTGACTGATGGCACGTGACAAGACTCGCGTTAAGCGCAAAGAGCGTAAGAACATCGCATCGGGCGTTGCCCATGTGAACTCTACCTTCAACAACACCAAGATCCTGATCTCGGACGTACAAGGCAACGCCATCTCGTGGTCGTCTGCCGGTACCATGGGCTTCAAGGGATCGCGGAAATCGACCCCATACGCCGCTCAGATGGCTGCAGAAGACGCAGGCAAGAAGGCGCAGGAACATGGCGTCAAGACGCTGGAAGTCGAAGTTCAGGGCCCCGGTTCGGGTCGTGAATCGGCTCTGCGCGCGCTGGCTGCAGTGGGCTTCAACATCACGTCGATCCGCGACGTGACGCCGATCGCTCACAACGGCTGCCGCCCGCCGAAGCGCCGCCGCGTCTAAGCGATTTTGAATTTGGCTGGGGCTGTGTTTCTGCACGGCCCCAGCACGTCATTTTGAACCTCGGGCGTCTGCACCTTGTTGGTCATGGGGCGCGGACAGGAATGGAGGGATTACATGATCCACAAGAATTGGGCAGAATTGATCAAGCCGACCCAGCTGGAAGGCAAGCCGGGCAACGACCCTGCGCGTCAGGCGACCCTGGTTGCTGAACCGCTGGAGCGTGGCTTTGGTCTGACCCTGGGCAACGCCCTGCGCCGCGTCCTGATGAGCTCGCTTCAAGGTGCGGCCATCACCAGCGTCCAGATCGACAACGTATTGCACGAGTTCTCGTCCGTGGCGGGCGTTCGTGAAGACGTCACCGACATTATCCTGAACCTCAAGCAGGTCGCCCTGCGCATGGAAGTCGAAGGCCCCAAGCGCCTGTCGATCAATGCCAAAGGCCCCGCTGTCGTCACCGCTGGCGACATCAGCGAAAGCGCCGGCATTGAGGTTCTGAACCGCGATCACGTCATCTGCCACCTGGACGATGGCGCCGACCTGTTCATGGAACTGACCGTCAACACCGGCAAGGGCTACGTCTCGGCTGAAAAGAACAAGCCGGAAGACGCACCCATCGGCCTGATCCCGATCGACGCGATCTATTCGCCGGTCAAAAAGGTTGCTTACGACGTTCAGCCGACTCGCGAAGGTCAGGTTCTGGACTACGACAAGCTGACCCTGAAGATCGAAACCGACGGATCGATCACTCCAGATGATGCGTTGGCCTTTGCCGCTCGTATCCTGCAGGATCAGCTGTCGATCTTCGTCAACTTCGACGAGCCGGAATCGGCTGGCCGCCAGGACGAAGACGATGGTCTGGAGTTCAACCCGCTGCTGCTGAAGAAAGTGGACGAGTTGGAGCTGTCAGTCCGTTCGGCAAACTGCCTGAAGAATGACAACATCGTCTACATCGGCGACCTGATCCAGAAGACCGAAGCCGAGATGCTGCGCACCCCGAACTTCGGCCGCAAGTCGCTGAACGAGATCAAAGAAGTGCTGTCCGGCATGGGTCTGCACCTCGGCATGGATGTCGAGGACTGGCCGCCGGACAATATCGAAGATCTGGCGAAGAAATTCGAAGACGCCTTTTAAGGCGGTGCCGGGCTGAAGCCCGGCCTACTTCAGACTACATCGTAGGGCGGGCTTCAGCCCGCCACGCGAAAGACAAATGCCCGGACGACCGGGGACAACAAGGGCACTTCCGCCCCAAGGAGAGCCGGTGACACGCATCGCCGGCCAGACAAAGCAAAACGCGAAAGAAGGAACTAGAAAATGCGTCACGCACGTGGTTACCGCCGCCTGAACCGTACTCATGAGCACCGCAAGGCTCTGTTTGCGAACATGGCTGGCTCGCTCATCGAGCATGAGCAAATCAAAACTACCCTGCCGAAGGCAAAAGAACTGCGCCCGATCATCGAAAAGCTGGTCACTCTGGGCAAGCGCGGCGACCTGCACGCCCGCCGTCAGGCCGCTTCGCAGCTGAAAGAAGACAAAGACGTCGCAAAGCTGTTCGAAGTTCTCGGCCCCCGCTATGCCGGGCGTCAGGGCGGTTATGTCCGCATCCTGAAAGCTGGCTTCCGCTATGGTGACATGGCGCCGATGGCGATCATCGAATTCGTTGATCGTGACGTTGATGCCAAAGGCGCGGCTGACAAAGCCCGCGTTGCCGCTGAAGAGGCTGCTGACGAAGAATAAGAAAGCCGGGCTTTCTGATCTGAACCCCCGTGTCCCGGACGCGGGGGTTTTTCATTTTTTGCCCCCTAACTGTCGCAAAGAGCGCATTTGCGATGATATCCGTTTATGAAAGCCTGAGACATTCAGGTCACGCTTCAAGGTGAGTGAGGAGGACGGATGATGGCAATCCCAGATGAAATACCAAGCGTACTCACGGGCCCGTCTGTCTGGACCGGTCAGGATATGCGAACGCGACAGCGCGAATGGATTATCGATCTGTCGGCCGACGACATTGACGATCTTGAGCGGGCCGCTAGTCACTATTTGAGCCTGGGAAGAGATATAGGTGAGATCACAAAGGCTGCTTTTCCTTTGCAACGATTTGATCGACATCTGACGCTACTGCGAGAGAAGCTGATCAACGGGATCGGGTTCGAAGTGATGCGCGGCCTTCCGGTGCAGGACTATACGCAAAAGATGGCAGCTACGATTTTCTGCGGTGTTGGTGCCCATTTGGGTTCGGCCCGTTCTCAAAACGCTCAGGGGCACATTCTGGGACACGTCCGCGATATCGGTGCGGATGCGAACGATCCGAATACCCGAATCTATCAGACGCATGAGCGCCAGACATATCACACCGACAGCGCAGATATTGTTGGCCTGCTTTGTCTGCGCGAGGCCAAAGAGGGCGGAGACTCGCTGCTGGTCAGTGCTGAAACGATCTATAACAGGATGCGGCCCGACTGCCCGGAACTGCTGGAACTGTTGTTTGATCCCATTGCGACCGACAGAAGAGGGGAGGTTCCGGAGGGCATGAAGCCCTATATGACGATTCCACCATTTTCCTGGCACGGCGGCAAGCTGACAGTGTTTTATCAAAGGCAGTATATCGACAGTGCCCAGCGGTTTCCGGACGCGATGCGTCTTACACCGGATCACGTTAAGGCACTAGATCGGTTTGATGCACTGGCGAATGACCCCGACCTTTGCCTGAAGATGCGGCTGCAACCGGGGGACATGCAGTTCGTGTACAACCACTCGCAATTGCATGACAGGACCGGCTTTGTGGACTGGCCTGACCCATCTGAACGGCGGCACTTGTTGAGACTGTGGCTGTCGCCCGAGGGAGACCGTGAGTTGCCCGATGTATTCAGGCAGCGGTACGGAACAATTGAGGTCGGACAACGCGGCGGGATCATCACGGAAGGAACGCGGCTGCACGCGCCGTTGGACTGACCGCCAACAGGTGCCACGCGGAAGCTTGCATTACGGCCCGTGTAGACGCATATCCGATGGACGATTAATCGACGGATGGATCATGCGGAAAGTTCTCTGTTCTCTGATGCTGGCGACGCTTGCCGCGTCAGCTAATGCCGAAACGAAAGTGCCGACTTCGCAGGCCGAAATAAGCCTGGGATTTGCCCCGGTGGTCAAACAGGCTGCTCCGGCCGTCGTTAACATCTACGCCAAGATCGTAACGCAAGGCCGTGCCAATCCGTTTTTCTCGGACCCGTTCTTTCAGGAGTTCTTCGGCAGAGGATTTGCCGAACCGCAGCCGCGGGTTCAGAACTCGCTCGGGTCCGGCGTCATTCTGTCTGCGGACGGCTATGTTGTGTCAAATTACCATGTTGTCGGCATGGCGACGGAAATCCGTGTGGTGACAACGGACCGGCGCGAGTATTCAGCGCAAGTGGTTCTGGGCGATCAGGAAAGCGACATTGCCATTCTTCGGCTGGAAGAGGCCGCTGAACTGCCGCATCTGAATTTCCGCGACTCTGATCGAGTCGAGGTGGGCGAATTGGCGCTGGCCATCGGCAATCCGTTTGGCGTGGGTCAAACCGTATCGTCCGGCATAATTTCCGGGCTGGCACGAACCGGAACAGCAACGGGAAATGCGCGCGGGTACTTCATCCAGACAGATGCTCCGATCAATCCGGGTAACTCCGGTGGGGCGCTGATTGACGTGAACGGTGATCTGATCGGGATCAACACGTCGATCCTGACCCGGTCGGGCGGGTCCAACGGCATTGGCTTTGCCATTCCGGCAAATCTGGTTGCCGAATTCCTGCGGCAGGCGAAGTCCGGCAACGAGAGCTTTGTCAGCCCCTGGGCCGGGATGGCGGGCCAGCATATGAGCGCCGATATCGCCGAATCGCTGGGTCTGGCCATTCCGCTGGGCGTGGTGATCTCGGACCTGCATGACCTCAGCCCGCTGGCTGCGGCCGGGTTGCGGGTTGGCGATGTTGTCACCCATGTTGACGGGGATGAGGTAAATTCGCCTGCCGAGATGAAATTCCGGATGTCGGTTGCCGGTGTCGGGGGAACCTCGGTTCTGACCCGTCTGCGCGGAGACAGAAGCGCGGATGTGAAAGTGGATTTGGTCCGCGCTCCGGACAGTCCGCCCGCCGATGAGACCACATTGGATGACAAAACCGTTCTGCCCAACCTGACCGTCGCCCGGATCAATCCCGCACTGATCTCGCAGTTGGGATTGGTGCTGTCGCAGACCGGCATTGTAGTGGTTGATCCGGGCTCATTGGGAGCACGCGCCGGTCTGAGGCCCGGAGACGTCCTGAGCAGCATCAATGACACTGAGATTGAGCAGCCCGGCGATGTCGTCGAGGCGCTGACTGACCCCGGGCGCCGGGTGCAAATGAACGTTCAGCGCGGTGGACGCGCGGTTTCATTGCGGTTTCGGCTCTGACCCGTGAGTGATCTGTTCGATACCGGGGCACCCGAGCCCGCAACCGCGCCGCATCGCCCCTTGGCGGACCGGCTGCGCCCCAAGACGCTGGATGAGGTGATCGGACAAGAGCAGGTGCTTGGCCCGGACGCCCCCCTAGGCGTCATGCTGGCCGCTCGCAGCCTGTCGAGTTTGGTGTTCTGGGGACCGCCGGGGGTAGGCAAGACCACGATTGCGCGGTTGCTGGCACAAGAGACTGATCTGCATTTTGTCCAGATCAGCGCGATTTTCACCGGTGTTCCGGACCTGAAAAAAGTGTTCGAGGCAGCAAAGATACGGCGTCAGAACGGGCAGGGCACCCTTTTGTTCGTTGATGAAATCCATCGGTTCAACAAGGCCCAGCAGGACGGGTTTCTTCCGCATATGGAAGATGGCACGATCCTGCTGGTGGGGGCGACCACGGAAAACCCTTCGTTCGAGCTGAATGCGGCTGTTCTCAGCCGTGCACAGGTGCTGGTGCTCGAACGGCTGAGCCTTGCCGATCTGGAACGTCTGACGCAGCGCGCCGAAAAAGATCTTGGCCGCGCCTTGCCCCTGACGCCTGCCGCCCGGGATGCCTTGCAGGAAATGGCGGACGGAGACGGGCGCGCGTTGCTGAATCTGATTGAGCAGGTTGCGGCGTGGAAGGTCGACGGACCGCTTGACCCGGACGCGCTGTCCACGCGGTTGATGCGGCGTGCCGCGAAATACGACAAATCGGGGGACGAGCATTACAACCTGATCTCGGCCCTGCACAAATCAGTTCGCGGTTCGGATCCGGATGCGGCGCTGTATTGGTTTGCACGTATGCTGACCGGGGGCGAGGATCCAAGGTATCTGGCCCGCCGGATTACCCGGATGGCGGTTGAGGATATCGGACTGGCCGACCCGCAGGCTCAGTCGATCTGCCTGCATGCGTGGGACGTGTACGAGCGGCTGGGCTCTCCGGAAGGAGAATTGGCGCTGGCGCAGGCGCTGGTCTATCTGGCGCTGGCGCCAAAATCGAACGGCGCCTATGTCGGCTACAAGGCGGCGATGCGTCTGGCCAAACAATCCGGCAGCGAGCCGCCGCCAAAGCACATCCTGAATGCGCCGACGACACTGATGAAGGACCAGGGCTACGGGGCTGGCTATGCCTATGACCATGATGCCGAGGATGGATTCTCGGGCCAGAACTACTTTCCGGAAACGATGAAGCGGCCGATGCTTTATCAGCCGGTCGAGCGGGGATTCGAGCGGGAACTGAAAAAGCGGCTGGACTATTTCGCAAAGCTGCGCGCGCAGCGGAACGAGAGCTAAGGCTGGCTTGACTCTTGCTGCTTTGCGCGCGACAGACGCGCATGTTTTCTAACACACTGACATCGGTGAAATCCGGGCGGGCCAGTCGCGCGGTGCAAGGGGCAATGGCATGAGTGGCGTACAGATGATCACCGTCGCAGAGGACGACAGCGACCAGCGGCTGGACCGTTGGTTGCGCCGCATGTTCCCGCATGTCGGGCAAGCCCGTATCGAAAAGATGTGCCGCAAGGGCGAGCTGCGGATTGATGGTGGGCGGGCCAAGGCCTCGACCAGGCTTGAGGCCGGGCAGGTCGTGCGGGTTCCGCCTTTGCCGGACGCTGATCACAAGCCGGTTGAGGTCAAACGCCGGATCTCGGATGCGGACGCAAAGATGATCCAATCCTGCGTGATCTACCGCGACGATCACGTTCTGGCCCTGAACAAACCCCATGGACTGCCGGTGCAGGGCGGCAGTGGTCAGACCCGCCATGTCGACAGCCTGTCCGAGGCGCTGCGGTTCGGTTATGAGGAAAACCCCCGTCTGGTACACCGCCTGGACAAGGACACCTCGGGCGTTTTGCTTTTGGCAAGAACGCGCGAAGCGGCCAAGGGTCTGACAGCCGCGTTCCGTCACCGCGACACGCGCAAGATTTACTGGGCCCTTGTCGCCGGGGTGCCGACTCCGTATCTGGGGGAGATCAAAACCGGTCTGGTAAAAGCCCCGGGCCACGGCAAGAAAGGTGAAGGCGAGAAGATGATCGCCGTTCACCTGAACGACCTTGACGGTACTCCGGGCGCGAAGCGGGCGCATACCTTATACGCGACGCTGTACCGGGTTGCCGGGCGCGCTGCGTGGGTTGCCATGGAGCCCGTTACAGGCCGGACCCATCAGCTGCGCGCGCATGTGGCCGCCATCGGGCATCCGATCATTGGTGACGGCAAATACGGCGGTTCGGGTCAGGAAAACCTTGGCGATGGCTGGGGCGCGCAATTGGGCGGGATCATCAGCAAAAAGCTGCACCTGCATGCCCGGCAGGCCTCGTTTGAACATCCGGTGACGCGCAAGACCATCACCGTCAAGGCTCCGTTGCCGGATCATATGAAACACAGCTGGGATACCTTCGGCTGGACCGAGGATCTGGCCTCAGACGATCCCTTTGAGGATTTGCAATGACCTCACCATTGCGGCTGGTCCTTTTCGATGTCGATGGTACGCTTGTCGACAGTCAGGCCTGTATCGTCTCGGCCATGACCGCCAGTTTTGACGCTTTGGGCCTGACTGTGCCGGATCGTTCCGCGATCCTGTCGATTGTCGGGTTGTCGCTGCCGGTCGCTCTGTCCCGTCTGGCGCATGATCACCCGGTTTCGGTTCAGGAAAAACTGGTGGATGGATACAAGGAAGCCTATCACGACCAACGTCTGAGGCAGGGTGCTGCAAACTCGCCTCTCTATCCCGGTGCCCGGGAGGTGCTGGAGGCGCTGCACGACATACCCGAGGTCTTGCTGGGGGTCGCCACCGGAAAGTCGCAACGCGGGCTGGATGCGTTGATCGAGGCGCACGGTTTGGAGCGGTTCTTTGTCACCCGTCAGGTGGCAGATCATCACCCTTCGAAACCGCATCCGTCGATGATCGATACAGCGCGCGCGGAAACCGGTGTCGATCGGGGAAACACGGCCATGATCGGCGATACCCGCTTTGACATGGACATGGCCAGCGCGGCTGGCGTGACAGGTATCGGTGTCGCCTGGGGATACCACGACACCGCAGCACTGGAACACGCTGCGCAGGTGATCGAAACCTTTGATCAGCTGCCGCCGGCGCTGCACAGTATTTGGGGATGACGGTATGAGCGACTGGAAACCGAAACGGTTCTGGACCGAAAGCGCTGTGGCTGAAACCGAAGAAGGCTTCACCGTCGAACTGGACGGGCGTCAGGTCAGAACCCCGGCCAAGGCGGCGCTGGTTCTGCCGACGCACGCTATGGCAACCGCTGTGGCTACGGAATGGGACGCGCAGGAAAAAGAGGTTGATCCGACCTCGATGCCGTTTACCCGATCGGCAAATGCGGCAATCGACAAGGTGCGTCATCAGCATGCCGAAGTGGCCGATATGCTGGCCGACTACGGCGATTCGGACTTGTTGTGTTACCGTGCCACGCACCCGCTGGAGTTGCAGCAGCGGCAGGCGGGGCAATGGGATCCGGCGCTGGACTGGGCGGAAAAGACTTTGTCCGCGCGGCTTATGTCCTTCGAGGGCGTTCTGCATCAACCGCAATCCGACGATGCGCTGGCGACTCTGCGGCGGCAAGTTCATGAGCTTGGTGAGTTTCAGCTTGCCGCGTTTCACGACCTTGTGAGCCTGTCCGGGTCCTTGATTCTGGGTTTTGCCGCAGCGCGGAATTGGCGCAAACCGGACGAGATATGGCGCATTTCGCGATTGGACGAAATCTGGCAGATCGAGCAATGGGGTCATGACGACGAGGCGCATGAAGCCTCGGAGGTCAAGAAATCCGCCTTTTTACATGCCAAACGCTTTTTCGATCTATCGGTTTGATCCTTCAAAGACAGTATTTTAGTGCGTCGCGCCCGACCGCGCGGCGTCTGATATCGTTTTCGCTGATCCAACCCTTGACGTTTGTTTATGAATGCGACCAAACTCGTGGCCACTAAAGGGGAGACACCTTTGGGGTAACCTTTCCGGCAAAATGCTGCCGGACAGAACCGCCCCCGAGTGGGGCGGACAATCAGGAAGAGGTAAAAATGAAAAAATCCGTAATCTTGGGCGTGGCGACGATTGCTGGCCTGGCTGCTGGCGCCGCCGCGGCAGGAACCGCAGATGACGTCAAGGCACGCGGCAAACTGAACTGTGGCGTGGCCACCGGTGTACCCGGTTTCGCCAGCCCGGACGCCAATGGTGAGTGGCAAGGCTTTGACGTGGCCGTGTGCCGCGCCGTAGCAGCCGCCGTTCTGAACGATCCGACTGCAGTTGAGTTCATTCCGACCACCGGTAAGACACGCTTTACCGCGCTGGCTTCGGGTGAGATCGACATGCTGGCCCGGAACACCACCTGGACCTTCAGTCGCGACGTTGACCTGAAATTCGAATTCGTCGGCGTCAACTACTATGACGGTCAGGGTTTCATGGTTCCCAAAGCACTGGGCGTAAGCTCGGCCAAGGAACTGGACGGTGCGACCGTCTGCATTCAGACTGGCACCACAACCGAGCTCAACCTGGCGGATTTCTTCCGCATCAACAACATGAGCTACGAGCCGGTTCCGATCGAAACCAACGCCGAAGCGCAGCAGCAGTATCTGGCTGGTGCCTGTGACGTCTACACCACCGACGCATCGGGTCTGGCTGCCACCCGCGCCACATTCGAGAATGCCGGTGATCACGTGATCCTGCCGGAAATCATCTCGAAAGAGCCGCTGGGTCCGCTGGTGCGTCATGGCGACCACGAGTGGGGCGATGTTGTCCGCTGGACTCTGAACGCGCTGATCGCAGCCGAGGAAATGGGCGTGACATCGGCCAATATCGATGAGATGTCCGCTGGAACCGACAATCCGGAAGTGAACCGTCTGCTGGGTAGCGAAGGCACTCTGGGTGAAATGCTGGGTCTGGACGCGACCTGGGCACAGCGCGCCATCAAGGTCGGCGGCAACTACGGCGAAATCTTTGCCAAGAACATCGGCGAGGAAACCCCGATTGGCCTGGCACGCGGTTTGAACGCACAGTGGATCGAAGGTGGCCTGCTGTACGCACCGCCTTTCCGCTAAAATCCACGGAAAAGGGCGCAGGGCAACCTGCGCCCTTTTTCAATCAATAAGAAACACGCCCGGAAACGTCCGAGCAGAGATCAACTCTGCCGACAAAAGACCGGGATGCACGGGGATAAACATAGGTCATGACGACTCTCACTGACCCGCCGAAGGAGCAGTTCCGGCTGTCCATGCTCCTTTACGATACGCGGTACCGATCTGCGACCATTCAGGTCATTGCTATGATCGGTTTCATGCTTCTGGCAGCCTGGATTATTAACAACACCATTCAGAACCTCGAAACGCTGGGCAGAACAGTCGGTTTCGACTTTTTCGCCGAACCAGCCAGCTATGACATCAACCAGCGTCTGCTGGAATATGACTCGCAGGATACCCATCTGCGCGCGGCCTTTATTGGGCTGCTGAACACGCTGGTTGTTGCAGTTCTGGGCTGTATTACGGCAACAATCATCGGTGTCATGGTTGGTGTTCTGCGTCTGTCGAATAACTGGCTGATCGCGCGGATTATGACGGTTTATGTCGAAATGTTCCGCAACGTTCCGGTCCTGCTTTGGATCGTGTTCGCTATGGCGATTCTGATTGAAAGCCTGCCTGCGCCGCGCGCATTCCGGGGTGAAAATCCAGAAGCCACGATGGATCTATTCGGCACTGTTGCTGTGACCAACCGCGGGGTCTACATCCCCGAGTTTCTGTTCTCGCGCAGCCTGGGCGACATCCACCTGTTTGGGACATCAAGCCTGCGTTTTGACGTCTCGCTGGACCTGATCGCTTTCCTGATCGTGCTTGGCGGCAGCATCTTTGCCATGCGCAAAGTGTCGGCCTGGGCCAATGCCACGCAGGAAAAGACCGGTGACCGTCCGACCATCTGGTACATCCAATTGGGCCTGCTGTTCGTGCCATCGGCCATCCTGCTGGGCGCGCTGGGCTTCCACCTGGGCTATCCTGAGCTGAAGGGCTTTAACTTCACCGGCGGCACCCACCTACGGAACTCGCTGATCGCCCTGTGGCTGGCCCTGTCGCTGTACACTGCGGCTTTCATCGCCGAGATCGTTCGCGCCGGTATTCTGGCCATCTCGAAGGGTCAGACCGAGGCCGCATCCGCACTGGGTCTGCGCCCGGGCCGGACCATGCGTCTGGTGATCCTGCCGCAGGCGTTGCGAGTGATCATCCCGCCGATGATCTCGAACTATCTGAACCTGACCAAGAACTCGTCGCTGGCGATCGCGGTCGGATATATGGACATCACGGGGACGCTGGGCGGCATCACCATGAACCAGACCGGCCGCGAGCTGGAATGCGTTCTGCTGCTGATGCTGGTCTACCTGACCATCTCGCTGAGCATTTCGGCGGTGATGAACTGGTACAACAACCGTGTCAAACTGGTGGAGCGGTAATATGAGTGATGTTTCATTTGTCCGCACGGAAATGTTGCCGGAACAGGCACCACCCGCATCCGAGGTCGGTGTGCTGGGATGGATCAGACATAACCTGTTCTCAAGCTGGCTGAACGCAATCCTGACGCTCATCTCGCTGTATTTCATCTACTACGTGCTCTCCAACATTCTGTCCTGGACGTTCGAATCCGTTTGGAACGCCAATTCCCTGTCGGAATGTCGTGAGATCATGATGGCGACCTGGGGCGATACTCATGGTCATGCCTGCTGGGGTGTGATCAAGGACCGGTGGCTGCAATTGCTGTACGGGTTTTATCCACCTTATCCGGCGCATCCGGACGCAACGTGGTCTAATCCGCCTGAATCGGGCGGCTGGCCGGCCTATTTCCGGCCGAACCTGACCTTCATCCTGTTGTTGGTAGCGATTGCGCCGGTGTTGTTCACCAAAGTGCCGCGCAAGCTGTTGATCGTGACGGCGGCTTATCCGTTCCTGCTGCCTTGGCTGATGTGGGGCGGGTCGATCTGGGGACCGCTGATGGTCGCTGCCGGGTTCGCAATCGGTTATTTCGCCTACAAGGTTGTGCTTCCAATGGCGGGGTCCCTGACGGCGTTAATCCTTGCAGTCGCGCTGCCCATTCTGTGGTGGTTGTTTGCTGCTGGCGCAGTTGCTGACGCGGTCGACTCTGTCATTCCAATTGGTATAGCGACTGTCGAAAGCCGCGACTTTGGCGGTTTCATGCTGGCGATCCTGCTGGGTGTCGTGGCCATTGGCGTCTCGCTTCCCATCGGCATCGTGCTGGCGCTCGGTCGTCAGTCTGATCTGATGATCGTCAAATACCTCTGCGTGGGCTTTATCGAGTTCATTCGGGGCGTGCCGCTGATCACGCTGCTGTTCGTGGCCTCGCTGCTGCTGAACCTGTTCCTGCCGCCGGGGACCAACTTTGACATCATCCTGAGGGTGATGATCATGATGACCCTGTTCTCGGCCGCTTATATGGCCGAGGTGATCCGGGGTGGTCTGGCGGCGCTGCCGCGGGGTCAGTACGAAGGGGCTGACAGTCTTGGACTGAACTACTGGCAGGCGCAGCGGCTGATCATCATGCCGCAGGCGCTGAAAATCTCGATCCCGGGCATCGTGAGCACGTTCATCGGTATCTTCAAGGATACGACACTGGTGTCGATCATCGGTCTGTTCGATGTGATCGGTCTGACCAACGGCATCCGCGCCGATACCGCCTGGAACGGCGTCTACTGGGAACTGTTTGCCTTTATCGGCGTTCTGTTCTTCGTCGTCTGCTTCTCCATGTCCCGTTATTCCATGTATCTGGAGCGCAAGCTTCAGACTGGCCATCGTTAAGGAGTTCAACACATGTCTGAACTTGCAATTGATCGTGAAATCGATCGCTCGAAAATGCAGGTGAGCGACGAGGTCGCCATCGAAATCACCAACATGAACAAATGGTACGGGGCCTTCCACGTGCTGCGCGACATCAATCTGACCGTCAATCAGGGCGAGCGGATCGTGATCGCGGGACCTTCGGGGTCGGGCAAATCCACCCTGATCCGCTGCCTGAACGCCCTGGAGGAACACCAGCAGGGCAAGATCGTTGTGGATGGAACCGTTCTGTCGAATGACCTTAAGAACATCGACAAGATCCGGTCCGAGGTTGGCATGGTGTTCCAGCACTTCAACCTGTTCCCGCACCTGACCATTCTGGAAAACTGCACGCTGGCCCCGATCTGGGTGCGCAAGACGCCCAAGAAAGAGGCCGAAGAGCGCGCGATGCATTTCCTGGAAAAGGTCAAGATTCCGGAACAGGCCGACAAGTATCCCGGCCAGTTGTCCGGTGGTCAGCAGCAGCGTGTGGCGATTGCCCGCTCGTTGTGCATGATGCCTCGGATCATGTTGTTCGATGAACCAACATCGGCGCTGGACCCCGAGATGATCAAAGAGGTGCTCGACACCATGATCGAGCTGGCCGAAGAAGGCATGACCATGCTGTGTGTGACCCACGAGATGGGCTTTGCCCGTCAGGTCGCCAACCGCGTGATCTTTATGGATGCCGGCCAGATCGTGGAACAGAACGAACCGGAAGAGTTCTTCAATAACCCCAAAAGCGAGCGGACCAAGCTGTTCCTCAGCCAGATTCTGGGGCACTGAACCTGCAATTAAATCCGGAAAAAGGCGGGGTCTGGCCCCGCCTTTTTCAGTTCAAAAGTTCGCGCGGGATTGCGAAGCCCAGGACCTTGCCGCTGTGCCGCTGCAAGCCTCTCCAGGTGTTGATGTCAAATCGAATAACCGTCGTCGCGCAGGTGGGATAGTCGTAGAACCGCACATGGTCCGGTGGGTATTTCACAATCTGATCCGCAAAGGCGGCAATACCGGGATTATGACCCAGCAACAGTACGGTGCGTCCGGTCGCCTGTTGCAATACCTTCATCATTTCAGCGGGATCGGCCAGATACAGGTCGCGGGTGAAGGTGGTCCTGGCAGCAGTCAGCCCCATCCTGTCCCAGGTTTCGCGGGTCCGAGTGGCCGAAGAACTCAGAACTTCATCCGGAAGCCAGGCGTTTCGTGACAGCCATTTCCCGACGACCGGGGCTGATTTGCGCCCTCGCTTGTTCAGCGGGCGATCATGGTCGTTGCTCAGCGGATTGTCCCAACTGGACTTGGCGTGACGGGTCAGGATCAGGGTGCGGGTCATGATGGGTGAAAGGCCTTCATATGATGCGCAGATTGTTCTGCCAGCCGCCCGGCACCCGCACTTAGCGGGCAGGCAAGTCGCGCGAGACAACCGCCAGCCATGCAGGTCTGGCCTTCTGGCGTGGTCAGGTGTGCATGGCAGGTGTTGACGTCGTAGAAGCTGTGGGTGGACAAAGCGCCAACCGGGCAAGCCGACGTGCAGGGGGCATGGCAGGTGGCGCAGGGGCTTGGCCCTTCGGCGGCAGGTATCGGGAACTCATCGACAAAATGCAGCGCACCGCGGAACGAGATCATCATGCCGACGGCGTCATGCACCAATGCGCCAACCGGACTTTGAAACGTGCGCCCGGACTTCAAGGCCCAGTCGATGAAGGGTGTGTAGGGCGGCCCGCCGAACGGATAGTACGGCGTGGCACCCAGCGCGCCAGCCATCGCGCCGACAACCCGCAAGGACCATCTGTCGACCGGGTCCGCCTGCCCATCCGCCCATTCGGGCGACGCCTTCAAAACCGGCCAGAATGTCTGCGCCGCGCCCAGCAGGATCAGGGTGCCGCCATCCAGCTGCTTGGCGCCGCTATGCCGGGGGTGCTGCGCACCCATCACGACCAGGCCCGACCGATCAGCGGCTGCTCTCACGTCGGAGTATGTCACTTGCGCCGAAACGGCAGCGTCAAGCTCCATCCCAGCCGGGTTGGTTGTTCGTCCCGCCATTGCAGTCCCACCTTCATCCTGTCATGCCCGTCACCTGGCTGCGCCACATAGGTGCCCATCAATCGATCCCAGACCGACAGCGCAAAGCCGTAATTGCTGTCATGTTCTTCCCTGTGCACCGAATGGTGAACCCGGTGCATGTCAGGCGTCACAAGAACCCTACGCAACACCGCGTCCACGGCAAGGGGGAGTTTGATGTTGGAGTGATTGAACAGCGCGGTTCCGTTCAACAGAACCTCGAACAGAACAACGGCAAGTGCACTGGGACCCAATGCATAAACCAGCGCTATTTTCAGTATCATGGACAGTGCGATTTCGATGGGATGAAATCGCACGGCGGTTGTTACATCCATGTCCCTGTCCGCGTGATGCACCCTGTGCAGCCGCCAGAGGATCGGCACCTTGTGTGTCACCAGATGCTGCAGCCAGATCGCATAGTCCAGAATCAGCACGCTCAGAAGAATTTCAAGCCATCCGGGCCAGTCGGTCCTGTTGAAAAGCCCAATCCCGTGATGTCCGGCGTCCACCGCCGCCCCTACGGCCAGCAACGGGACCCAGATTGCCATAACCCTCAGCGTCAGGGTGTTGAGAAGCGTTATGGCAAGATTGGTTTGCCAGCGCCGTCGTTTCGAGCAATCTAGCGAACGTCTGGGTGCAAATGTCTCGGCAATTGCGAAAACCGCAAAAAGCCCAAGGAAAATTCCCAGCCGAATAATGGATTCGTGCTCCATATATTCACATTCAGGCATATTAAAGCCCGAGACAAGACCGGGAAATTCACATAGGCGTCAGTCCGGCCGGATCAGAGAGCCCGCACCGTGTTCGGTGAACAATTCCAGCAATACGGCATTTGGGGCACGGCCATCCAGGATGACAACCGCCCGAACGCCACTGTGCAGCGCGTCCAGAGCGGTTTCCGTTTTTGGGATCATGCCGCCGGCAATCGTGCCTTCGCGGGTCATCTCGCGGATCTGTCCGGCTTTGAGCTCGGTTACCACCTCTCCGGCTGCATTCTTGACTCCGGATACATCGGTCAGCAGCAACAGTCGATCCGCCTTCAGGGCCGACGCGATGGCTCCGGCAGCGGTATCGCCGTTCACGTTGAAGGTTTCACCGTCTTTGCCTGCTCCGAGCGGCGCAATCACGGGGATTACATCATGCGAGAAAAGATCATGCAGCAGTTTGGGATTCATCTCGGATGGTGTGCCGACGAAGCCCAACGAGGAATCCGTCTGCTCGCAAACCATCAGATTGGCGTCCTTGCCGGACAGCCCGACCGCCGTTCCGCCCTGACGGTTGATGGCCTGCACGATCCGTTTGTTGACAAGGCCAGACAGCACCATCTCGACGACTTCGACCGTGGCCTTGTCGGTGACCCGCTTGCCATTCACGAAATCCGACTGGATGTCCAACTGATCAAGCATCGCGTTGATCATGGGTCCGCCACCATGCACGATGACCGGGTTTACCCCGACCTGCCGCATCAGCACGACATCGCGGGCAAAGCTTTCCATCGCCTCGTCGCTGCCCATGGCGTGACCGCCCAGTTTGATCACGACGATCGCGCCGTCATACCGCTGCAGGTAGGGCAGTGCGCTGTTTAGAGTGGCGGCGGTGGCAATCCAGTCCCGGTTCATGTCTCGTGTCTTCATGGCTTAGGTCCTTCTGGCGAACCGTGTTAGGGCCTTTGGACGGTGCTGCCAAGGGCGAAGCTACTCAAGATGTGCAATGATCGAGCGCAGGGTCGGTATTCCGTCACCTTTCTCGGAGGAGGTCAGCACAATCTCGGGGTAGGCGGCAGGGTGCTTGGACAGCGCGGTGCGGACCTGATCCAGCACCTTCTCACGCTCTTTGGCTTTGACCTTGTCGGCCTTGGTCATGACGCATTGAAATGTCACGGCGCTGGTATCCAGCAGCTTCATGATCTCGTCGTCCACAGGTTTCACTCCATGGCGCGAGTCGATCAGTACAAAAGCGCGGCGCAGGGTTTGACGTCCGCTGAGGTACTGTTTCAGCAGTCGCTGCCATTTCTCGACTACTTTGACCGGCGCGTTGGCATAACCGTAACCGGGCAGGTCAACCAGATAGAGGTCGGGCCCTTGCGTGAAAAAGTTGATCTCCTGCGTGCGGCCGGGCGTGTTCGATGCGCGCGCCAATCCCTTGGTCCCGGTCAGCGCGTTGATCAGGCTGGATTTCCCCACGTTCGAGCGGCCCGCAAAACACACCTCAAGCCGGTCGGGGGCGGGCAGGCCGTCCATGGCAACCACGCCTTTGACGAATTCGGACGGGCCAGCAAACAGCTTGCGCCCGGTTTCCTGCGCAATCGCATCCGGCGCGTCCGCCATTGGAAAAGGAAGCGTGCTCATACCGGTTCTACCTTGTCGCCGACACGGATATCTCCGCCCTGGATAACTTCGGCGTAGACGCCAAAATCCTGATGATCCCAAGCGTTCAGGGCGCCCAGCGTGTCTGCATCCCGCGTGCCGGTTTCCGGGTTGGCGGTCGTGGCCAGACAGCGCGTGATACGTTCCCGAACTCGTAGAACCGCCTGACCGATGCGAATGTCGCGGTTCAGCCAGTCAAACTCTTCCCACAGGGGCAGCCCGTCGAACCAGATGTTGCCGCGCCAGCGGACAAGGGACAGGTCCTGCCCCAGCTTCTGCTCGACCGCCCGGTGCGAGGCCATGTTGCACAGGCTGATCGAGGGGAAGTCACTGTCGGTCATTCCCCGTCCCGGAACCCGGATGATCCGTGCCGACGCAGCCCTGTCGACGGGCATCAGCGGTTTGACCCAGTCCAGAAAATCATCCTGCTGCGTGTCGGGATCGAAGCTGATCTCGGGTCGCCCCGGGTGGCTGAGCGTCACGGTGCCGCCGTTCATCCGGGCCGATATGGCCGCCAGTTGCGGGGCTTTGGAGCAGCGGCTGAAATTGGCACAGGGCGCCCATTCCGAACCATCGGCCTTTGACGCCTCGTGTGCGACGGCCCAAACGCGATCCCCGGGCATTGTCTGCCCGGGGGTCACGGTTACATCACTCAGGCTTTCCCGCCCGTGACTTTTGATTGGATGCCGCCAGAGGCTGGTGACAGACCCGCTCATTTGTCATCCGTCTTCGGGGTCCGCTTGAACCCGGACTTGATGTTGCCGAACACGTCCGGCGTGTAGCCCTGGCTGCGCATGATCAGGTACTGCTGCGTGAACGTGATCGTGTTGTTCGCAATCCAGTAAACCACCAGGCCGCTGGCAAACCCGCCCAGCATGAACATGAAGACCCACGGCATCCAGGCAAAGATCATCGCCTGTGTCGCATCCGTTGGTGCCGGGTTCAGTTTCTGCTGCAGCCACATCGAGATACCCAGCAGCAGTGGCAGGATACCGATGAAGATCAGCGCCATCAGCGTATCAGGCTGCGGTCCGGCCCAGGGCAGCCAGCCAAAGAAGTTGAATATCGAGGTCGGATCCGGCGCGCTGAGGTCCTGGAACGGACCAAACCAGGGGGCCTGACGCAGTTCAATGGTGACAAAGATCACTTTATACAGCGAGAAGAAGATCGGGATCTGCATCAGGATCGGTAAACAGCCTGCGGCCGGGTTCACCTTTTCCTTTTTGTACAGCTCCATCATGCCCTGCTGCATCTTCTGACGATCGTCGCCGGCAGCCTCTTTCAGGGCCTCCATTTGCGGCTGAAGTTCCTTCATCTTGGCCATCGAGACGTAGGACTTGAACGCCAGCGGGAACAGGATCGCCTTAATGATCAGCGTCAGGCCGATGATCGACCACCCCATATTGCCGATCAAAACGTTGATGTTGTGCAGCAGCCAGAAAATCGGCTTGGTCAGGAAGTAAAACCAGCCCCAATCGATGCTGTCCACGAACTTTTGCACACCTTCCGCCTGATATTCGCGGATGGTTTCCCATTCCTTGGCGCCTGCAAACAGGCGGGTGGTGACTTCCTCGGTCGCGCCGGGCGCAACGGACAGGGTCGGCAGCACGGTTTCGGTTTGATAAATCTTGCGGCGCGCGTCGTATTTTGCGGCCGCCTTGAAGGCCGAACCTTCAGCCGGGATCAGCGTGGTCATCCAGTAGTGATCGGTAAAGCCGACCCAGCCACCTTCCTTGATCTGAAAGACTTCGGCTTGCGCGCGTTCAATCGGATCAATGTCGAAATCGCGGACATCGCCATAATCGATCTCGTCCAGAACGCCGTCCGCCATGACCATGACGCCTTCGTGCAGGATAAAGAAGTTCTTCAGGCCCGGCAGGTCGCCATCCTCACCCATCCCGTGGCGTGCCAGAATTCCATAGGGGGCCATGCCCACTTCGGACTGCGTGGTGTTCTCGACCGATTGCGTGACAGAGAACATGTAGTCTTCATCAACCGACACGGTGCGGCGGAAGATCAGGCCCTTACCGTTGTCCCAGACCAGTGTGACCGGGCTGTCGACGGTAAGCGTGTCGCCTAGTTCAGTCGACCAGAGCGTGTTCGGCCCGGGGACATCCGCGCCGGCAACGCCCGCCCCGGGCGCCCAGCCATACAAGGCGTAATAGGCAGAATCGGACCCGACGGGCGAAAGCAGCTCGACGATCGGGGCGCCTGCTTCGATCGAGACCTTGTAGTCTTTCAGAAACAGCTCATCGATGCGCCCGCCGGCCAGGGACATGCTGCCAGACAGGCGGGGCGTGTCGATCTGAATGCGCGGGGCCTCGGCATCGGCTTGTGCTTCTTCTGTGACAGCAGATGCATCGCCGACGGCTGTGTCACCCGCTGCGCTCGGAGTCTGAAGCTCACTGCCCTCGGAGGCGCTGACTTCCACCTGATCCGGTGTCGGCGCCTGTTCCGGGGGTGGGAAAAGGACGAACCAGACGAGGATCACCAGAAAGCTGAGCGCGGTTGCGAGGATGAGATTCTTGTTCTGATCGTCCATCTGGGACAGCCACCTTGAGCTGGGAAACACACCGGAGGTGTTCAACAGAGTGCAGCCCCAAAGGTCAAGTGGAATCGCCCGTCAATTTGCCACCGGAAGGGATTGCGCCTTGCAAAATCCCGGATTTCATCCGGTTTGCCGTCCAATCCCGGGAACCTTGTTCACTTTTGCGCGGTGCGAAGCGATCCAGTCGAGCGTCTGCTCGAATGGCATCGGTTTGCCAATTCCGAACCCCTGCACATGATTGCAGCCAAGCTGCGCCATCAGGGCATGCTCACCCGGGTTTTCCACCCCTTCGGCCAGGGTCTCCAGGTTCAGCCGTTCCGCCATCGTCAGGATGGCACTGGTCAATTGTTGCTGACCGGGATCCCGATCGGATTTTGTCACAAAGGTCCGGTCGATCTTGATCCGCGAAACATCAAAGCGCTTGATGGACGCGATCGAGGCATGACCGGTGCCGAAATCATCCAGATCGATACAGCACCCCAGCGCGGCCATTCCGGTCACATTGCGGGTGATGACGTCATCGGGGCGTTTGGCAAATACCGTTTCGAGGATTTCGACCGCAAGCCTGTCCGGTGTCAGGTCAAACTGGTCCAGTTCCCATTTCAGGCGATCCATGAGCCCCGGGTCGCGGAGTTCATCGGACGAGAAATTGATACCGATCCGTGGAATCACAACGCCAGCCCGGTCCCAGGCCTGCATGGCAGTGAACGCATGGTGGCGCATCGCATGGCCCAGCCGTTCCATCAGTTCCGCCTGCTGGGCAAAGGGTAGAAACACCCGCGGGCCCAACACACCTTTTTGCGGATGCTCCCACCGGGCCAGTGCCTCAAAACCTGTGACGCGCCCTGTGTCTGTCGAGATTTGAGGCTGAAACCAGGGGCGAATTTCACCATTGTCCAACGCTGCCTCGAAATCCTTGCGCAGGTTTGTGCGGATCCGGGACCGGCGGCGCGTTTCGGTGGAATAGGCCCGAATGGTCGAAGGGCCGTTTCTTTGTGCTTCGGCAAGTGCGGCGTTCGCCGCCTCGATCCCGTCGGTTGCGTCGCCGTCGAAGTCATGAGGCATCAGGCAAAACCCGATCGAGCACGAGACGTAAAGCCCGGCACCATTCAGCATGATCGGTTCTTCGATTGCAGTCTGGATGCGGCCGGACATCTGAATGCAGGATTCCAGGTCAAGATGCGGAGATGTCCGAAGGCCCAGAACGATTTTGTTTCTGCCGTCCCGGGTCACGATGTCCTGGGTCCGGATCGTGGACAGGGTCCGGCTGCAGGCCAGTTCGCCGATATGGGCGGCCGCCGCCTGCCCGTGCAGGTCTAGCAGCGACCCATAGTCATCCAGTGAAATCACGAAACAGGCCGAGCTTTCCATATTTTTCCTCGCGCCATCCAGCAGGAGCCCCAACCGGGTACGAAACACCTGATCCGGCATCATCCCGCCAGAGTTGTCGCGAAGTGAATTCCCAATCGCAGGCCAGATATTTGCAGCGCTTGCTCCGGCAAGGATCAGAGGCAAGCCCAATGCGACGATCAACAGCACTTGCTCTCCGCCGATCCAGAAGGCTGCAAGGCTGAGTGCCGGTATGAAAGCCAGTGCGGAAGGGCCGCTCAGGCCAGCGACAATCGTGTTGAGAACTCGTTTAAAGATCAATCGGTTCCGCATTGGTTCTAACGGCCTTCAGCTTGGACTCAGCGCGCAAGCCCAACCGTAGGAAACCAAACTGAGTCAGTCGTTAACGCAGACGCGGAATTTCGTCCGATTTTTCGTTTTTTTGACCCGGATCAAGCGAAAGATTCGCGAAATCGAACAATTTCGGGTCCAGCAGATGCGAGGGCCGCGCGTTTGTCAGGGCCCGGAACATCACCTGACGCCGGCCGGGGCTGTTCTTTTCCCACTGATCGAGAATCTGTTTCACCTGTTGGCGCTGCAAGCCGTCCTGACTGCCGCAGAGGTCACAGGGGATGATGGGATAGTTCATGGCGGTTGCGAATTTCGCGCAATCGGCCTCGGCCACATGGGCGAGGGGGCGGAAAACGAACAGGTCGCCCTCTTCATTCACAAGTTTAGGCGGCATGGTGGCCAGACGCCCGCCGTGGAAGAGGTTCATGAAGAAGGTTTCGAGAATGTCGTCACGATGATGACCCAGTACCACGGCCGAGCAGCCCTCTTCCCGGGCGATGCGATACAGGTTGCCGCGGCGCAGGCGTGAACACAGCGCACAATAGGTGCGGCCCTGCGGAACCTTGTCCATCACGACGGAGTAGGTGTCTTGGTATTCGATGCGGTGAGGAACTCCCATGCGTTCCAGAAACTCGGGTAGAACGGTGGCGGGAAAACCCGGCTGACCCTGATCCAGATTGCAGGCCAGAAGGTCGACCGGCAGCAGTCCGCGCCATTTCAACTCGTGGAGAACCGCAAGAAGGGTATAGCTGTCCTTGCCGCCTGACAGGCAAATCAGCCAGCGGGGCGGTTTGCCATCCTTGTCATGGGCGGACGGGTCCACCATCCCGTAATGCTCAATGGCCTCACGGGTCTGGCGCACGATGCGCTTGCGCAGCTTCTTGAACTCGGTGGTCGAGGGCGCACCAGCGAAAAGCGGGTGGATATCGTCAGCTTCGTCAAACATGGGCTGCCCCTACAGCAGTTGCGGCAACCGGGCAAGTGGGCGGGTCAGCCCAGACGCGCCAGCAGGGCGTCGGTGTTCAGTCCTGTGACCGATCCCGGGATGCGACCGCTTTCACCTGACAGACGCGTGGCAATGAAGCCGTCGGCAACCGCGCCGGGGGCATGTCGCACCAACTGCGCCGCCGCCAACAAAAGTGCTGTACGCTCGGCGAACCACCGTGCCTCTGCCTCGGGTGGCAGGTCGGGCCAACGGTCGCGATGCGCCTTCAACGCTGCGTCATAGCCCCGGTCTGCACCTCTTGCGGCGTCCAACTCGGCTTGCAGTACCTCGGCGGCCAGCGGTTCTCTGATCAGGGTGCGCAGAATGTCGAGGCAGATCACGTTGCCTGACCCCTCCCAAATGCCGTTTAGCGGGGCTTCCCGATAGAGCAGGGGCAGAGGGGTATCCTCGACATAGCCCATGCCGCCCAGCACCTCCATCGCCTCGACCACGACAACCGGACAGCGCTTGTTGTTCAGGAATTTGGCCAGTGCGACGCTGATGCGGGCAAAGGCCCTGTCTTCGGGCGACCTGCCATCGAATGCCTTCGCAACCCGCATCCCCAACGTCAGAGCGCTCTCCCAATCCAGTGCCAGGTCGGCCAGCACGGCGCGCATCAGGGGCTGGTCGATCAGACGGCGCTGAAACGCGGTTCGGTGGCTGACCCAATGATGTGCCTCGGACAGGGCGGCACGCATCAGTCCGGCCGGAGCCATGGCAGTGTCCAGCCGGGTGTGGTGCACCATTTCGATGATGGTCTGAACGCCAGCGCCTTCGTCGCCCAGCTGATAGGCCAGCGCATCGTGGTATTCGATTTCGGCGGAGGCGTTGGATCTGTTGCCCAGCTTATCCTTCAGGCGCATCAGATGGATCGCGTTGCGCTCGCCCTCCAGCCAGCGGGGAACAAGGAAACAGGTCAGCCCACCCGGCGTCTGCGCCAGCGTCAGGAAGCCGTCCGACATCGGGGCCGAACAGAACCATTTGTGACCGCGCAGACGCCAGTGACTGCCGTCGCGGGTGGCAATGGTTGTATTGGCACGCACGTCCGAGCCACCCTGTTTCTCAGTCATCGCCATACCCAATGTGGCGCTGGCTTTTTGGTCGATCGGGCGCGTCGACGGATCATAGCTGTGCGCCATGAGTTTTGGGCGCCAGACCGAGGCGATCTGCTGATCGACCTCAAGCGCCGGGATCGCCGCATAGGTCATGGTCATCGGGCAACCATGCCCCGGCTCGACCTGTCCCGCCAAGTAGACCATGGCCGCGTGGGTGGCGTGCCCACCAGGCTGACCGTCCCAGGCCATTGCGGCGTAACCGGCGGACTGGCTGACCTGCATCATCTGGTGGTAAGCGGGGTGAAACCGCACCTCGTCCAGACGCCGACCGCCCTGATCGAATACCCGGAGTTCGGGCGGCTGTCGGTTGGCTTCGCGCCCCAACTCTCGTGTTTCGGCACGTCCAAGTGTTTCGCCGAAAGCCGCCAAAGGCGCTGCGCGCGCGCCAGACACGTTCACCGTGTCTAGAAGCACCGGGTCGCAGGCCCACAGGTCAATGTCACCACGAATTTGCGGTTGGTTGTGGACGGTGTGCGTGGGCAGAGTGCGGAGCGCGTCTGGTGGCATCAGAACCTCGGGTTGGACTGATCCGAATGTTGAGCGCAGGTTCAACCGGGTCAAGTCTGACCGGGGGTTATTAAGTTCTGCTCTGCTCGTCAGGGCGTTCCGGCACGGGATCGTAGCCGTCACCGCCCCAAGGGTGGCATCGGCCAATCCGTCGGGCGGCCAGCCACGCGCCCTTGATCGCACCGTGTTTTTCCAATGCTTCAAGCGCATAGGCCGAACACGTGGGCTGATAGCGGCAGTTGAACCCGACCCAGGGGCTGAAAACCAGCCGATAAGCCCTGACAGGCAGGGCAAGGATATGAGAGAACAGGGTCATTTCCGCGCACCGTGGATTTTGCGCAGCGCATAACGGAGGTCATCCAGAAGGGCGTCAAACGGGCGCGCGGCGGTCACTTCGGCGCGACCGACCAGTACATAGTCCCACCCATCAAGCCCACTGACGGGCAGCACAGCGCGGGCGGCCTCGCGCAAACGCCGCTTGGCGCGATTGCGCGCAACGGCATTGCCGACCTTCTTTGAACAGGTAAACCCGACGCGCATTCCGGTCGCCTCATCAGGTGCGCGTTTGCGGGCCTGCACCATCATCGAGGATGTGCCCTGTCTGCGCGCACGGGCGGCTTTCAGAAAATCGGATCGCTTCCTGAGAACGGTCAGAGTTTCAGGCGCGCAAATGGACGCCGCCGGGGGCGTTTCCCCGGGCTGGTTCTTACCATCCACGAGGGGCCTCCGGCGGCGTCATGTTCATAACCTGACAGGTCGAGCGGTTTACGCGCTCAGCGACTTGCGGCCACGAGCGCGGCGCGCGTTCAGGATCTTGCGGCCGGCCTTGGTGGCCATGCGCGCGCGGAAACCGTGGCGGCGTTTGCGAACCAGGTTCGAAGGCTGATAGGTGCGTTTCATCGCTCCGTCTCCAATCTATGCGGTCGGGTGCGGCGCGGATTCGCCTGCCCGTGGTGTTCGAAGCCCGTCCTCTACTGGGTAGCGGGGGGTAAGTCAAACCCCAAGGTGGGGGTTTTAGCGGCTTTTGCAACAATTCTGTAACCCAGCCCGTGAAAAGGTTTCAAAAAGACGGGTCAGCGGCGCCAAACCCTCACATTCCCGGACAAAACATCAAGGCAGCGTGAGGCCCCTGTTGCCGAGGCGCCATGCGGCGCATGTTGTTTGCAGAATGAAACACACGAAACCGGACAGCCACATGAGTGATGCAACTCAGGCCCCGCGCAGAGGGCTTGCGCGACATATGCCGTTGCTGGTGATTCTTACCGTTGCAGCGGTGGGGTTTTTCACGCTGGGCGACTATCTGACATTCGAAACTCTGCGCGACAACCGCGAGGCGCTTTTGGCGTGGCGTGATGCCAATTACTGGGCAATGGCCGGTGCTTTCGTGACGATTTATATTGTCATCGTGGCATTTTCGTTGCCGGGTGCGGCGGTGGCCTCGATGACCGGCGGGTTCCTGTTCGGACTGATCGCCGGAACCGTCTTCAACGTATTTGCGGCCACGGTCGGTGCATCGGTGATCTTTCTGGCCGCGCGCTGGGGGTTGGGCGAAGCCCTGACGGCTCGCCTCGAATCTTCGGAGGGCAGCATCAAAAAGCTCAAGGACAGTTTGCGCGAGAATGAAATTCCGGTGCTGTTTCTGCTGCGCCTTGTACCCGTCGTGCCGTTTTTCGTGGCCAACCTTGTGCCCGCTCTGGTCGGCGTGAAGTTCCGCAATTTTCTGATCACCACGGCGCTGGGCATTATCCCCGGAGGGATTGTGTACACCTGGATCGGCGTGGGGCTGGGCGGTGTGTTCGACCGGGGCGAGACGCCTGACGTTTCGCTGCTGTGGGAACCCTTTGTCATAGGTCCCATCATCGGCTTGTGTGTGCTGGCCGCTTTGCCGATTGTCATCAAATCCGTTAGAGGCCGAAAGGACGCCTGATTCATGCAAGATCTGAAAGCCGATATCCTGGTGATCGGAGCCGGGTCAGGGGGGTTGTCCGTGGCCGCAGGGGCCAGCCAGATGGGGGCAAACGTCATCCTGCTGGAAGGTCACAAGATGGGCGGCGATTGCCTGAACTTCGGATGTGTTCCGTCCAAAGCCCTGATCGCCAGCGCCAACGCAGCCCATGCGCAGGCCCATGCCTCGGCGCTGGGCGTGGCGGACGTGGTTCCGCAGGTGGATTATGCGGCGGTCAAGGACCACGTGCGGGACGTAATCGCCCAGATCGAACCGATGGACAGCCAGGAGCGGTTCGAGGGTTTTGGCGTCAAAGTTATCCGAGAATATGGCAGCTTTGTTTCTCCGACCCATGTGCAGGCCGGTGGTCACCTGATCACTGCGCGGCGTGTGGTGATCGCGACGGGTTCGTCCCCTTTGGTGCCGCCGATCCCCGGGTTGGATCAGGTGCCGTATTTCACCAACGAGACCATCTTTGACCTGCGCGACAAGCCCGATCACCTTCTGATCATCGGCGGCGGGCCCATCGGCATGGAAATGGCGCAGGCCCATATTCGGCTGGGATGCAAAGTCACTGTGATCGAAGGGATGACAGCACTGGGCAAGGATGACCCCGAAGCGGCCGCGGTTGTTTTGGAGACTTTGCGCGCGGAAGGCGTGGTGATTCACGAAATGGCATTGGTCGCGCAGATCAGGGGCAACGCTGGTACGATTGAGGTAGTGACCGAGAATGGTGACGTCTTCTCAGGTTCGCATCTGTTGCTGGCGGCGGGGCGCAAGGCAAACACAGACCGCCTGAACCTTGAAGCCGCCGGGATCGAACTGTCCCCTAACGGGGTCAAGGTTAACGAGGCGTTGCGGACCACCAATCGCAAGGTCTATGCCATCGGTGACGTCGCTGGTGGGCTGCAATTCACCCATGTGGCCGGGTATCACGCCGGGATTGTCATCCGCTCGGCGCTGTTCGGCCTGCCGTCCAAGGCCAAGAAGGCGCATATCCCGTGGGCCACCTATACTGATCCGGAACTGGCGCAGGTGGGCCTGACCGAAGCGCAGGCGCATGCACACCATGGTGACAAGGTTGAGGTCGCCCGTTTTGACTATCATCACAATGACAGGGCGATTTCCCAGCGGAAAACGAAAGGCTTCATTAAGGTCATGGTCGTAAAAGGCCGGCCTGTGGGTGTTACAATCGTGGGTCATCAGGCGGGCGAACTGATCAACTTTTGGTCGCTGGCCCTGGCCAATAATCTGAAGATGGGTCAGGTCGCCGCGATGGTGTCCCCCTATCCGACGATCGGAGAGCTTAACAAACGCGCGGCGGGCGCTTATTTCTCGCCAAGGCTGTTTGAGAATCAGGCAGTTAAACGAGTGGTCAGGTTCGTCCAGCGCTGGATCCCCTGACCGGGAAAGGAGCGCATATTGAACTCGCTGTCGGGCCGATTTCTGATCCTGACGACGGTCTTCGTGATGTTGGCCGAGGTGCTGATCTTTGTCCCATCGATTGCGCGGTTCCGCGAAGATTTCCTGCTGAACCGGCTTGAACGGGCGCAGATCGCCTCGCTGGCGTTGCTGGCTGATGACATGCTGGCCGAAGATCTGGAGGCCGAACTTCTGGCCAATGCCGGCGTCTACAATGTGGTGTTGCGGCGTGACGAGGTGCGTCAGCTGATGCTGTCCTCACCGATCCCGGAGCCGATCACCAAGACGTACGATCTGCGCGACGCGAGCCCTTGGGTTCTGATCCGGGACGCGATGGCCCGGCTGTTCACTCCGGAAAACGAAGTCATCCGAGTGATAGGCGAGCCGGTCAAGGGTGCCGGGCTGCTGATCGAAGTGACGATCGACAGCGCGCCGCTGCGCATGGCGATGACGGACTACGGCCTGCGAATTCTGGGGCTGTCCTTCGTGATTTCCATCATCACCGCTTTTTTCCTGTTTCTTGCGGTGCGTGTCGTTCTGGTGCGTCCGATCAAAAGCGTGGTCGGATACATGCAGCGTTATGCCAGCGCACCTGAGGATGCGCGCGGCATCATCTCGCCGGATTCCCGGGTGACGGAACTCAGGGAAGCCGAGGAGGCCCTGCAAATGTTGCAGAAGGAACTGACGCAGGCCTTGAAACAGCGTGAACGCTTGGCTCAGTTGGGTGGGGCCGTGGCCAAGGTCAGTCACGATTTGCGCAACATCCTGACCTCGGCACAATTGTTCACGGACCGCATCGAAGCCAGTGACGATCCGGTGGTTCGGCGTCTGGCCCCCAAGCTGGTGAATTCGATCACCCGTGCGGTGTCCTTATGTGAAAGCACGCTGGCATTTGGCCGCGCCGAGGAACCGGCACCCACATTGACCATGGTCCGGTTGCGCGATGTCGGTGAAGATGTTGTGGCCAGTGAAAGGCTGGCGGTTGCCGATTCTTGCGTGGAAATTGTCAACAACCTGCCGCAGGACCTGATCGCCCGCGCCGACCCCGAGCAGATGTTCCGCGTCATGATGAACCTTGTCCGCAATGCGCGCCAGGCGCTTGTCGCCTCGGGCAAGCCCGGGAAGATCACGATAGAAGGCCGTGAAGACGACGACAGCTGGTGCGTTGAAATCCGCGACAACGGTCCGGGCCTGCCCCCCAAGGCGCGGGAAAACCTGTTTACCCCGTTTCAGGGCGGCGTGCGCAAAGGAGGTTCGGGTTTGGGCCTCGCGATATCGCAGGAACTGGTGCGCGGACATGGCGGAGATCTGGTGCTGAAGCACACAGGTCCTGACGGAACCACCTTTGAAATAAGCCTGCCGCGCGGCGACCGGACTTTTTGAAAGTATTTTTGAGAATCGACTTGCACGTCCCCGGACCTGGGTCTAAATACCGCCTCACCAACGCGGACCGATAGCTCAGCTGGATAGAGTACTTGACTACGAATCAAGGGGTCGGGGGTTCGAATCCTCCTCGGTCCGCCACTTGGTGATTTCCCTGAATTTTGTTGAACAACACTAGGTCGCTAAAACCTTTGCGTTATATGATTGTAGCCGCGCTAGCGGGTTTCATTGAATTTTCGCCAATGACACCAGTATACTTTCATTAAGTGGTATTTTTTGTTGTAGTTTCATGTCGGCGCTCAGCGGAATGCTGGCAAAGAAGCTGGTAGAAAATCTTGGTCCGGGACGACACGGTGACGGTTCTGGCTCGTATCTTGTTGTAGATCCATCGGGCGCACGGTGTTGGATCGTACGTGTTACGGTCAAAGGGCATAGAACCGCACGGGCGCGCCGCTTCGAACGGACTTAGGTTTAGGCGGCGCGGATGTCGTCGCACTGAAACAGGCTCGAGAACGAGCTATCGAATTGCGGCGAATAGCGAAAGCGCGGTGGATCCCGCGCTTCAACGCCAAGCGCGAAATTCCAACTTTTGAACAACTCAGCCGGCAGGTTCACATTGACCGCGTGCCAACATGGAAGAATGCCAAGCATGGCCATCAATGGCTCAACACTTTGCGCTATTATGCGGTCCCCAAAATCGGACGCATGCCTGTGCGCAGCATTGATCAGCCCGAAGTGCTGATGTGTCTGTCGCCCATCTGGACCGAGAAACACGAAACCGCAAAGCGACTGTCGTTGCGGATAAGGACGGTACTCGACGTGGCGAAGTCCAACGGCTTTCGCTCGGGCGAGAACTCGGTGACCGCAATCCGCGAAGGTAAGATGCTGCCCAACGTCAAAGCCAAGGTCCAGCACCATGACGCGATGCGTGGCGAGAGGTGCCCGCGTTCTATACCGAGTTGCAGACCCGCTCTGCTGTGGCTGCCAAGGCGCTCATATTTGCCTTAAAACAGCGTTCGATGTGTTCTGTGTGTGACATACAAAAGCCGGCTTCGGGTTACTCGTGACATTACTTGCGAATCCTAAATAGTCGAAACTATTTTGCGATAATTTCCAATACGGGAAGTAGAATAACGTATCTCTTGATGGGCAGCGCGCTCGCGTGCTTCAATTTTGTGGTTATGTCAGCCTCAAATTTCGCTGGCCAAAAAGGACCGGAAGGCACGCCCTTCCCGAAAAAAATTCCAAGCGCACCACCGTCCGAAACGGTGAGAAAAACAAGCGCGGAAGTTTCCCAACATGGAGATACCAGATGAAAAGAATTGCAACGCTACTAGGAAGTGCTTCGGTCGCGATTGCCGGCCCGGCTATGGCCGCAGATATCGTGATCGGTGTGCCGAACTGGGCCTCGGTGAATGCCACGGCACATATTCTTGAGGTAGTGATCGAAGAAAACCTTGGTCTGGACGTGGAACTGCAAAACGGCACGAATCCGATTGTCTTCGAAGCCATGGACAGCGGCTCGATGCACGTCCACCCAGAAGTGTGGATGCCCAACCAGCAAAACCTGCACGACACCTATGTCAAAGAAAATGGCACGGTTGTCATGAACCAAAACCCGGTTCAGGCCGAGCAGGGCATGTGCGTCCCGACCTACATCGCTGAACAGCATGACATCAAGTCAATTGACGACCTGAGTGACCCGGACAAGATGGCGATCTTCGATACAGACGGGAATGGTACGCCTGAGGTCTGGATCGGTGCTCCGGGCTGGGCTTCGACCGTTGTCGAGAAGATCCGTGCCAAATCATATGGCTATGATCAGATATTCGACCTGACGGAATACGAGGAAACCATCGCCTATGCCAACCTGGCAAACGCGACCAAGGCGGGCGATCCGTGGATCGGATTCTGCTACAGCCCCCACTATATCTTCGTGACACAGGATCTGACCGTACTCGAAGAACCGGCACATGATCCTGCCACGTGGACAATTGTTCAGCCCACCGATGACCCGGATTGGCTGTCGAAATCCGAAGCGTCCACGGCCTGGAACGGCGCGACTCTTCACCTGCACTATGCGAAAGAGCTGGAAGAGAGTTATCCCGAAGTGGCCGCTCTGTTCAGCAACTATCAGATGTCAGGAGATGATCTGAGCGCGATGGGCAAGGCCCTGGCTGTAGACAACGTCGAAGCCGCGGATTTTGCCAAGCAGTGGGTGGCAGAGAATGAAGACACCGTGATCGGCTGGCTAACCAACTAAACCACGACCTTGCAGGCCGTCGCGGAAAATCGCGGCGGCCTTTTTTCTGTTGGGCAGGGCCATGCCCTGTGGGGGATAAATGGACGAACCTGTCGTAAAACTGGAAAACGTTTGGAAGATCTTTGGCGCACGTGCTGAAGAGGCAATGCAAGCTGTCCGAGACGAAGGCATCGGCAAGCCGGAAGTTCTGGAACGGTTCAACTGCGTTGTCGGTGTTCAGGGTGCCACATTTGAAGTGCCGCGTGGCGAAATTTTCTGCATCATGGGGTTGTCCGGTTCGGGCAAATCCACGTTGGTGCGACACGTGAACAGATTGATTGAGCCGACGGCTGGTCGGATCGAAATCCTGGGTCACGATGTATCGAAACTATCGGAATCCGAATTGCGCCGCATTCGCGCCCAGCAAATCGGCATGGTCTTTCAACATATGGCGCTTATGCCTCATCGTTCCGTCCGGGATAACGTGGCTTACCCCCTGGAGATCAGAAAGGTTCCGAAATCCAAACGTTGGGCTGTTTCGGATCACGCTTTGAGCCTGGTAAACCTAACGGGTTATGAGGACCGCCTGCCCAAGGAGCTTTCCGGCGGGATGCAGCAACGCGTGGGGATCGCGCGGGCACTGGCGTCGGACCCCGAAATCCTTTTGATGGATGAACCCTTTTCCGCCCTTGACCCTCTGATCCGCCTGCAGTTGCAGGACCAGTTCAAGGCGCTTGTGGCGCAGCTTAAAAAGACCACGCTGTTCATTACTCATGATCTGGATGAAGCTATTCGTATAGGCCACCGAATTGCGATCATGAAGGATGGGGTGATCGTACAGATCGGCACGCCGGAGGATATTGTTATGAACCCATCCGACGATTACGTGCGCGAATTTGTTCAGGGCATCTCCAAGCTCAAACTGGTCAAAGCGCATTCCATCATGGAACCGATGGACAGCTATTCAGGGCCACTCGACGGTGCGCCCCGGGCGGACGAAGGCGCGGATCTGGACCAGCTGATCGATCTGGCCGTGAATTCGGAATTGCCGGTCGTCATAACGGATGCGGGCAGTGACGTGGGTGTCGTGACCAAGCCACGTCTGTTGCGTGGTATTCAGGGGGGCAAAAATGACTGACGCAACTTCTGAGGTTAAAGTAACGGCCGCCTCTGACATCGAGGTTGATCGCGAGGCTCTTGATATTTCCATCAAGAAATTCGCTGGTCCGACCGGAGCCTATTACGTCAACGCCTTTCACAAAATCCACGACGCTACCAGTGCAATTCCCAACACGTTCAACACGTGGGCGGCGGTGCTGGGGCCGTTCTGGTCCGCGTCACGGGCCACTTGGGGCATGTTCTGGACGTTTCTGATCCTCGAGATCATCGCTTGGGTCCAAATCGGCAGGGGCGCTTGGGGCAATCCGGGTGCGGACTTTGCAGAGCGTGCCGCGCGTCAGCAAGAGCGCGCAGCCGAACTGCTGGCCCGAGCGGCGGACGCAACTGAAAAGGCGGATATCGATCGATTCACCAAGCTGGCTGAAAACATTCAGAAAGCGGCTGATACCAGCTTGGAAAGGGCCGCTGCTGCCCAGTCCGAGGCCACGGGTATTCTTATCACCGGGTTGCTGATGTTGCTGGTTTTCAAGGTGGTTCAGGGTTTGTATGCCGACCGTGTCTACGAAAAGCAGTATTCAAACTGGCGTATCGATCCGGGCAGCACGGAAAGCGGACGCTCGACCCGAAACACGGTTTTGGGCGCAATCCTTGTCGCCGCCATTGGTCCCTTGATCGTTTACAAGTTCACCGTAAACGCGTCGCTTCCTTTGCTGGATGCTTTCCCCGAGCAGCAGGTATCCGCGATGATATTGGGAGAGGGCAACGGCACGTTGTTCTCGAATCTGGCTGGCTGGATGGAAGAAAAGATAGACGCGGCAGCCGCAGCGGGGGGCGACGTCTTCGACGGGATTGTAGCCGGTGTGCGTTCTGTTCTTGATGCGTTGACCGTCGCACTTATCGGCTCACCATGGCCGGTTGTCATGCTGGTTATTTGTGTGACGGCATGGCGAGCGGCGGGACCAAGGGTTGCCATTTTCACCGCAGCTTCGTTGGCCTATATCGCTTTGCTGGGATATTGGGACGTGGCGATGGAAACCGTTGCTCTGGTGGGTGCAGCGGTGTTGCTCTGTGTTGTCTTCGGCATTCCGCTGGGTATCTGGTTTGGCAAGTCTAAGCGCGCTTATCGCGCAGCGGAACCGGTGCTGGACTTGATGCAAACGCTTCCGGCGTTCGTGTATCTCATCCCGATTATCGCCTTCTTCGGCACCGGTAACCCGCCGGGCATTCTGGCAACGATCATCTTCGGAATGCCGCCGGTTATTCGATTGACGGCGCTGGGCATGCGTGGGGTTCCGGAGAGCATCAAGGAAGCCGCCGTCGCCTTTGGGGCCTCGAAATGGCAGTTGCTGAAGGACGTGGAAATCCCGCTGGCATTGCCATCGATCATGACAGGTGTGAACCAGACAATTCTGATGTGTCTGTCCATGGTTGTAATCATCTCGCTGATCGGCGGCGGCGGCCTGGGCAAAGAAATCCTTGAGGCACTGCAATATGCCGCCAAGGGGCCGGGCCTGCTGGGCGGCTTCGCAATTCTGTTCCTCGCCATGGTCATGGACAGGATCGTGCAAGGCGCATTCCGGCGAGAAGATGAAAAAATCTAACCATATGCGCCCCGGTTCTTTCCGGGGGCGTTTTTCATTGACCGGAGAAAACAATGGCGGATCGCTACGAACAGTCCATGATGGACAATCTGTATTGGTGGGGCGTGCCTACTCTGTTTCGTTGCCCC
Organism: uncultured Ruegeria sp.; assembly: GCA_963669395.1. Classification (GTDB taxonomy): domain Bacteria; phylum Pseudomonadota; class Alphaproteobacteria; order Rhodobacterales; family Rhodobacteraceae; genus Ruegeria. Next base: position 1,488,773 of record OY770022.1, read on the forward strand.
AATGTCGGGCCCAAGGGGCAGGACATTGCATTGGCAGGCGTGCCGCACTCAACTGGAAACGGGACGACCGAGAGGGACCAGCATTTGGGACCACGCGCCTTGCGGCACGTCTCGGCCGTTCAGCGCAGGGTGCATTCAGTTTTTGAGATCGACCCATGGAACAGCGCGCGGATTGCCGACGTGGGGGATGTGCCGTTCCCGAAGGCGAACGACAATGAGGATTGCATCGAACGGATCACCGAATTCTACAAGGACATCGACGCGGCCGGTGCACGGCCGGTTTCTGTCGGCGGCGATCACTCCATCACTGGTGGTATAGTACAGGCGTTGGGATGTGGAAAATTGGCCGGCGGAGAACCTGTCAGCTTCCTGCATCTGGACGCCCATACGGATGTTTTTACCAAAGTCGACCACTTCCTGGGGGCCAAGAAATCAGCGGCACACTGGGGGGCTTATCTGGCCGATCAGGGGCAGGCGGATCCGACCCGATCGATGCAGATCGGGTTGCGGGGCCACCCACGCAGTCTGGACTGGCTGCAACCTTCCTACGACTACGGCTACAACATCGTCACAATGCGCGAGTTTCGTCAGCGTGGGCTGGAGGATGTCGTGGCCCAAACCAAAGAGGTTCTGGGTGATCGGCCGGTTTACATCACCTTCGACCTGGATTGCCTTGATCCAACCGTTGCGCCCGCAGTCTCTAACCTTGAGCCGGGTGAAAAAGGGTTTGACATCGATGAGGCGGTTGGAATCCTGAGGGCGGCGCGCGGGCTGAACATCGTGGGCGGTGATGTGGTTTGCATGATGCCCACAAAAGACAGCCCCAACAACATCACTGCCCTGACCGCCGCAGCAGTGATGTTCGAGATGATTTCGATGATTGCCGAAAATGTCGCCGAGGATTAACTGCGGCGCGCCTCGACAGCTTGGGCCAGAACACAAAGCAATTCGAACATCAGCGAGATACCTAGCCACGCTGTCCCACCCTCAGGATCGAAGGGTGGCGACACTTCGACAAGATCGGCACCGACAAGGTTCAGGCCAGCCATCTTGCGAATGACCTGCTGGGCCTGAAAACTGTTGGGCCCGCCAATTTCGGGTGTGCCGGTGCCGGGCGCATAGGTCGGGTCCACGAAGTCGATGTCATAGGTGCAGTAGGTCGGTTCCGTTCCGACAATGCCGCGCACTTCATTCAACACATCGTCGATGCCCCGGTCGAACAGTTCTTCGATGCGGATGATACGGATGCCCTGCGCTTCACCCCATTCGATGTCTTCGGTGTTGTATGCCGTGCCGCGGATTCCAACCTGAACAAAGCGTTTGGGGTCCACCAGACCTTCCTCGACAGCGCGGCGGAACGGCGTGCCGTGCGTGAATTTGTGGCCGCCGAAATAGGTGTCGAACAAGTCCGTGTGGCTGTCGAACTGGATGAGGCCAACCGGGTCCGAAGCGGCCAGGGCACGCAGGACGGGCAGGGTGGTCAAGTGATCCCCTCCGGCAGTCAATGGCGTGATATTGCGCGCTTTCAGCTTCGAGTAGAAGCTCGTGACTCGTTCCAGCGTGTCGTCTATGTCGACCGGATTGGGGGCGACATCTCCTAGGTCCGCGCAATTCGCCTGCGAGAATGGCGCGACGCCCGTGACCGGGTTCATCGCCCTGATCATCGTGGAGTAATCGCGCAGTTGCCGCGGGCCATGCCGTGCGCCGGGGCGATTGGTGGTGCCGCCGTCCCAAGGGATGCCGACAAGGCCCAATTCGACATCCGGGATGCGTTCGTGGTCCAGATCCAGAATGGGCAGGCGCATGAATGACGGTATGCCCGCAAACCGGGCAAGCTCCATGGCTGAAACCGGTTGAAAAAATGAATCGGCCATGGCTTCCCATCCTCTGCAAGTTTCTTCGGTGACCCTAGCGGTTCAGCAACGGGCTGGGAATGCCTGTAAGACTTCAGGTCAGGATTCGAAAACGTCGGCGAATTTCGGCGTCCTGCTCGGGGGTGAGATACTCGGGGTGATGCGAGCTCAAAACCTCTCTGGCGACTTGCCGGGCGGATGACCATGCGTCCCTCGCACCTTCGGTTTCCCATGTGCGCGGCTCCCGGCGATCCGCGAGCTGAGGATAAAAGTAATCTCTCTCCATTGCTTCATATGTATGTGCGCTGCCCAGAAAGTGCCCGTCACCCAAAACCGATTTGCAAATGGCGTCAAAGCCGAGATTCGCTTCGGTGACCTCGATCCCGCGCAAGACCCGATAGGTGTGAGAGTGCATTTCGTTGTCCAGTACAAAGGCCTCGAAGCTTGCACCCAACAGGGACGCGGTCATGCCTGAACTTTCATAAATCAGGTTGCCGCCCGCCAAGGCGGCTGCAAGCGACGTGATGCCTTTTTCAGCCCCGTACTGGGCATCAATGGCCTTGGCATCTGCCATCGAAGCGGCCACGCCCGAAGGCAGTCCCAGCCAGTTCGTGATCTGCGCCGAGGCGGCATTCAGGATCGCTGTCTCGCCGCTGCCGCCTGCAAATGAACCGGTTCTGAGGTCTACGATTAAGGGCCAATTGGAAAAAATCATCGGAAAGCCGGGTTTGATCGTGTTGACCATCACGAGACTGGCAAGCGTTTCGGCCAGTGACTGCGCCAGAAATCCGGCCATGGTCGCCGGAGCGGTTGCGCCCGCTTGCGCAGCCGTGATGCAGGACATTGGTATGTTATGGACGATGCACTCATAAACGACGTCCACTGCGTCTTCGCCATATCGCATCGGTGAAATGACCGGGCTGATGTGCGCTTTCAGGAAAGGGCGTTTGGCGAACTCACCGACCCCTCCGGCGACGATGTCCAGCATCTCGACAATAGGGTGGACATGTTCGGCCAGCGTGAAAGAGGTGGCGACTGGTTTGGTCGTATTCCGCACCAAGGCGTAAACCGTGTTGACGTCCAGATCAAACACGTCCGGGACATCCGTTGCCACGCAGCACCGGGTGAACCAACTGACATTGGCCAGTGTGTCCTGTAGTCGGGTGAAGTCATGCAGATCGACCAATGTGGAGGGGCGATAAAGCCCACTGTCAATGTCGAGCGTCTGAACAGCCGCGCCGCCAGTGCCAAAATACACACGATCCCCGCCCACATCGATAGACCGGCTTTCATCCCGGCCATGGAACATGAAACTTTTGGCAGCGGAATTAATGACTTGCTGGACCATTGAACGTGGGAATACCAGCCGCCCCGGTTCCCGGTCCCGTGCCCCTGCGGCCCTTAGGTCGGCGGCAAGCCTATCCGGTACATTGCCCATGCCCAGCTCTTCCAGGAGCCGCAGGGCGGTATCAAATACCTGTTCTATTTCCGAGTGATTTAAAGGCTTGTACGCACCACCTGTCTGACCGGGTGGACAGGGATCGAATGCGGGCTTGGCTGCACGCTGTGCGTGCCGCGCTTTCCGACCGCTGCGTTTGGATCCCTCCGATGACATGTATCCCAATCCCTTTGCATCTTCGTTGCACCGTAAGGCGCAAAACACACGGGCATCAAAGGAGAATTGCCGTTTTCAGAATCCGAAATTGCGGTTTCGATTTTACAGTACCGGCGACTGCCCTGTTGTCTGCCCAACCCGTTATTCAGCAAGACTTGTGCCGAAACCGAGGGAGCAAAGACCATGAAGTCGCGTACCAGAGTCGTTGTGATCGGAGGCGGGATCGCTGGATGTTCGACGCTGTACCACCTGACCCAAGAGGGTTGGACAGATGTGGTTTTGGTTGAACGGAACGAACTGACCTCGGGCACGACCTGGCATTCGGCCGCACAGGTCACAAATTTCGGGATGAACCAGACCATGGTGGGTCTGAAATCTCATTCGATCCGCCTGTACAAGGAACTGGCCGACGATCCGGATTACCCGATCAACTACCATCACGGAGATGGCGGAATACGTCTGGCGAATACTGATGAACAAATGCAGGGCTATCGTCACTTCGCGTCCATGGCGCGGGGCATGGATGTACATTTCGAGGTGATCGATGCGGATGAATGCGCCCGCCGCCACCCGTTGATTTCGACCGACAACCTGATTGGTGGGCTATGGGATCCGTTGGACGGTGACATCGACCCGGCCCAACTCTGTCAGGCCCTGGCGAGACGGGCGCGAAAAGCCGGTGCAGAAGTTTACAGAAATACGCCTGTCACTGTTTTGACGCAGCACAACGACGAAACCTGGACCGTGCATACCGAGCACGGAGACATCGATTGCGACATAGTCGTCAACGCATGTGGCTACCGGGTCAACGAGGTGGGCGCCATGATGGGGGTTCATCATCCGGTGTCGTCCATGGAACACCAGTATTTTCTGACCGAAGAGATCGAGGCCATCCGGGATGCCGGGCACCGGATGCCGCTGCTGCGCTGCCCAATCAGCGACTACTATTGCCGACAGGAAAAGAACGGTCTCTTGCTCGGGTTCTACGAGCAGGGGTGCAAGACATGGGGTATGGACGGGATCGATCCAAACTTCGTAAACGCACTTTGTCCGGATGATCTGGACCGTGTAACTGATGTGCTCGAGGGTGCATTTGCGCGGATGCCGGCCTTGATGGAGGTCGGCATTCACACGGTCGTAAACGGGCCGATCACTTATACGATTGATGGTGCCCCGTTGGTTGGGCCGATCCCGGGAAAGCGCAATGCGTATTGCATCATTGGTCTGCGAGCCGGGTTGGGCGAAGGCGGCGGGCATGGGTGGTTGCTGGCACAGCAGATCGTGCATGGTGAGGCATGTTATGACACTTGGTGCCTCGACCCGAGGAGGTTTACAGGACACGCGAACGTAGAACTTACTGCTCTGAAGGCGATTGAGGACTATCAAAACGAATTCAGGTTCCACTTTCCACATGAACACCGCCTAGCCGGTCGTCCCGCCAAAACGACGCCTCTGACGCCTGTTCTCGCATCCGAAGGGGCGGAGTTCACGGTAGTCAATGGGTGGGAAAGGGTGGACTACATCAAGCCTCACCCCGATTTCGCGCCGTCACTCAGTTTCGATTTTGACGAAACCTTCAATCTGGTCGCTGCCGAAGTCGACAACATTCGCACCGGTGTCGGGTTGGCGGAAGTAAACGGGTTCAACCGGATTGAGATAACCGGAGTGGACAGGCACGCGTTTCTGGATCGGATGTTTTGCGGAGTTGTGGGCAAGCGCGAAGGGCGTGTTGGGTTGGGCTATCTGCTGAACCATCACGGTATGGTCAAGGCGGAAGCAACTGTTGCCAATCTCCCTGCCAGTGATCGCGGTCCAGCACGGGTTTGGTATGGCTCTGCCGCAGTGAGCGAGTATCACGATATGGACTGGCTACAGAAGCATCTGCGCAACGATGAAGACGTTCAGATGCGCAGCCTGACGAATGACCAAACCATTCTGGTTTTGGCTGGCCCCAAGTCGCGCGCTGTACTTTCTGCCTGCGCCAGAGGTGATTGGTCTGCGGACGCATTCCCCTGGCTCAGCGTGCGAGAGTGCTTTGTCGGCATCGCCCCCGCCACGGTCATGAACCTTAGTTTCTCGGGAGAATTGGCCTATGAGATCCATGTCCCAAACGCCTCTCTCTATGCGGCCTATCTTGCGCTGCGGGAGGCGGGCGAAGGGTACGGGCTGAACCTGTTTGGTGCCAGAGCGGTTGACTCGATGCGCATGGAAAAAAGCTTCCTGCACTGGAAAGCCGATTTGATTACCGAATTTGATCCTTGGGAAACGGGGCTGGATAGGTTTGTACGTCTGGACAAGGGCGAATTTATTGGGCGTGAAGCGCTGTTGAAGCGGCAGTCAGAAGGGTTTCGCCGCAAGCTGGTTCCCCTGCGCATTGACGCAACGTGTGGTCCGGCTCATCCCGGCGCGTCTGTCATGCTGGGCGATAAGGTTGTGGGGACTGTTACCTCTGGTGAATGGGGCCATCGCACGGGAATGAACCTTGCGCATGCCTTTATTGATCCGTTCATCTCCGAGGTTGGCAACGAAATGGAGCTGGATAAATGCGGGCAGCGTTTTGGCGCGACGGTCATGACGTCCAGCCCGTACGATCCGGAATTCGCCCGTATGAAAGGTTAGAAACGACGTCTCAGCCAACTTCATTGTTGCCGCAAGGGCGAATCTTTGCTTCGCTAGTTTCGAACTAATCGAAACAATGGTCAGTTGCCGTGTCCAAATCGCTGAGCCTTAGGTGGCTGGAAGTTTTTCAGTTGATCGCCAAGTCCGGATCGATTCAGAAGGTTGCATCCGAAACGGATTTGTCGATCAGTACAGTATCCAACCATCTGCGCAGCCTTGAAAACGCGCTGGGCATCGAATTGGTCGACCACGGACGCCGTCCAATGGGGCTGACACCGGCAGGAGAAGTGTTTGCCCGCTACGTCCGTGAAGGCCTGACCGTATTGAAACGTGGCGAAGCCGAGATTCGTACGGGCAACTGGCAGCACGCGACGGACCTGCGATTGGCTTTGATTGACGATTTCGACAACCAGATCGCGCCCGATCTCGTTCGGTTTTTGGCTCAGGCTCTTCCGCGCTGCAATTTCCGGCACTTCACACGCCCCAGTCACGAGATTCTCGCCAAACTACAAGAGCATAAATTGGACGTTGGTGTTGCCACAAGGCCGCCGGGACGCACTGAGGGGCTGATCGAATACCCTTTGATGCGCGATCCTTTCATCGTCGTTCTTCCCAACAAGTTTGAAGGTTCGCCCGAAGAGTTGTTTACACCAGAGGCGGAATTGCCTTTGTTAAGGTACTCGCGTGACTACGTAATCGGCAAACAAATCGAAATTCAATTGGCCCGAAGCAAGTTCAGCCTGCCCAACCGGTTTGAACTAGAGTGTAATCAGTCCATCATCGGCCTGGTTGCACAGGGCAGCGGATGGGCCATCACAACGGCGGCGTGTTTCCACCGAACGCAGCGGTTTCACAACAGTGTCAAAGCCATGCCGTTTCCTGGCAGGAACTTTGTGCGGACAGTGTCGCTTTTTACGACCGAAGTGTACCCGACGACTACATCACTGCTGATCCAGAAGGCCATGGGAAAACTGATCCGGCAGCATTTTACAAGACCGATGTGCGCCAGGCACACCTGGCTGAAAAATGAATTCCGCACCATGGAAATGGAGAGTGCCTAGCCACCATCAATGACTGGCAGTTCTGGCATTCCAAAAAAACAAAACGCGGTTCTGATACCGGCCCGTCGGCATCTTCTGTGGTACCGTTTGAGAACCCAAAAACTTCCCATGGGTCCAAACCAGAACCCGTCAGACCGATTTCCCGTCGGTCCTTCGGTTCTGAAACGGAACACTAAAAATGACCACTCCCTGCTACGTTAGGCAGGCATCCTAGAATACCGCGCGCTGCTGCCGCCATCGGACAATTTGCAATTCAGCACAGGACCGGGACCAAGCTTAACTATGAATGTCCGCTCTGTTCGCGACTCGGTAGTTTCTGTGGAATTGTCGAACGTTTGCTGAATGATATCGAAGCTACAGTCGAGAATTGGGTTTGTTACTGGGTGCTGATGCCAAGCCGATATAAAAGTTACTTGTGTCAATGGGCCGCCTAAGTCCAACATGACGTGGTACTTTTGGTAGTATGGCAAGAAAATTTTTCAGAAATTCATCCAATAGATATATGTATAGCGGAAAATTCAGGCTCCTCCTCGGTCCGCCACTTGGTATTCTGTAAGGCACACATGGTTCTGGCGCCAGCGACAAAGCCTTGCCGTTTTCACCTCATTCCCTTCATCCAGCGTCCAAAAACCGATTTCATAGATCCTGACTTCCTGTTAGCAAAATCAGGGCCGACATGCGGATCAGGCCGGCACCGATTCATCCTAAAAAAGAAATCCAGAACTTGGCTCGTCAGAAGTGCTCGGCGGCAATCAATGCACGGCAAGTTGACCTGTGCGAACGTCGCATTTGGTGGAGAGCTACCATCAACAAAATAGCCTCAAAGCACCAGAACACAGTCATCTGGCAGCGGTATTGTAAGTGGACAGCATCTTCTTCAAGGCGAAGTATGAGGCTTTCGGAGTACGTTTCATCGTATCGAAATCCACATCAACCAGACCGAAGCGTTTTTCGTACCCCAAGGCCCATTCGTAATTGTCCAGCAGAGACCAAACAAAGTACCCCTTGACGGAAACGCCCTGATCGAGAGCCTCCTGAACGGCGGCAAAGTGCTGATCCAGATAGCTGATACGATCATCGTCTTGTTGGCGCTCGGGGCTGGCCATGCCGTTTTCGGTCACATAGATCGGAAGGTCGCCGGTGTATTCGCGCGCTGTTCGGATCAGGAACCGGCTCAGCGCGGCTGGGTCGATTTCCCATCCCATTTGGGTCTTGGGCAAGGGCCCGGGGATTTCGGTCAGACCGGGCCAGGCGGTGTCCGCAGGGGCGATCAGTTTGCGGGTGTAGTAGTTCAATCCACACCAGTCGACAGGAGCGCCGATGATGTCGAAATCATCCTGCCAGCCGGGCGGAAGGTGGGGTGCCAACCCTTCCAGCACATTCTGAGGATAGGCCTTGTTGAACACGCCCCCCAGGAAAAACCGGTTATAGATTCCATCATAGAGATCAGCGGCCTGCCGCGCTTGCGGACTGTCATCGGCGGGTTCGGCCCATTCAAGATTGAACACACCGCCCAGATTGGACATGCCCAGACTGCGCATTGCCTGAATCGCGTGGCCGTGGGCCAGCAGGACGTGATGCATGGCTCGAGCTGTGGCCCGAATGTCCCGCAATCCCGGGGCATGAAGTCCTTCGAAATGACTCAGCCAACTGACGCACCAAGGCTCATTGATGGGGGCAACGCTGTACATTCGGTCGCCGATCCGGCCCATGATGACCTCGGTGAAATCGGCAAACCAACTGGCGATGTCCCGGTTGCGCCAACCGCCCAGGTCAGCCAGAGCCGACGGCAGTTCCCAGTGATAAAGCGTCGCGCACGGGCGGATGCCACGCTCCAGCAGCGCATCAGTCAGCCGGTCGTAATAGTCCAAACCTTCCTGATTGATCGGTCCGCGCCCCTCGGGCATCACGCGTGCCCAGCTGGTCGAGAAGCGATAGCAATCAAAACCTGCGTTGCGCACAAGATCGAAATCCTGTTCAAACCGGTTCAGGTGATCGCAGGCCAGATTCCCATTTTCCCCCCGCACGACGTTGCCGGGCGTCGCGGCAAATGTATCCCAATGGGTGGACCCTGCACCGCCTTGGGCGTGACCTTCGATTTGATATGCCGACGTGGCGACCCCAAACAGGAAATCAGACGGAAAATCGTTTCGCGTAAAGTTCATCGTCGGAACCTGTCGGGTGCAGGGCCGGTTGACTTGCCGACAACCAGCTCCGCCTCAAGCAATCTGGTTTTGACCGGGTCCTCAGGCGATTTGATCCGCTCGATTAGCATCTCGGCGGCCAGTTCTCCTGCGTGTCGAACTGAAGAGCGCGTGGCTGTGAAAATGGGGACGTCCTGCCCGTTCTTTAGGTAAGAAAGGTCATCGTCATGAGCGATGACCGAGACATCCCGACCGATCCGGAGGCCCGCCTCGTCCAGCGCCCGCCGTACTCCGATCGCTGAAATCATCGAGGACGCCAGAATGGCAGTCGGCGGTTCATCCAATTGCAGCATGTCGTGGGTTTCGCGGTGGCCGTAGACTTCGGTCATCTCGGCGCTTCGCATCAGTTGCGGGTCCGAGGTCAAGCCTGCCTGTTCCAAGGCCTGCTGGTACCCTGTACGGCGTCGTTGCGCGAAATCCATATCTTCAAGCCCGTTGATCAGGGCGATCCGGCGATGCCCTAAATCGATCAGGAACTGTGTGGCGCGCAGGAACGAGCTTTTGTTGTTTACGTCAATCCAGTCATATTCCACATACGCCCCCGTCGAACGCCCATGCACGATGAACGGCACCGCCATCCGCGACAGCAGATCTATTCGGTGTTCGTTGACTTTGGGGCCCTGCAAAACGACGCCATCCACGGCACCGCGCTGAAACAAACTACGATAAGCCCCTTCGATCGACGTATCATCAGCGGTGGTGAACATCATGTCATACCCATGCGCCGCGTATGTCCGAGCGGCACCAGCAACAAAGTCACCGAAGATCGGGTTCACCATCTCGTGCTGGGACGAACTGGGGATCACGTGCCCGATCACCATGGATTTGCCGGTCGCCAACCCCTTGGCGCGGATGTTCGGGCGATAGCCATGTTTGGCAGCAGCAGCCTGAACGCGCATCCGGGTTTCCTCGCTCACTTCGGGGTAGCCGTTCAGCGCGCGGCTGACCGTTGTTTGTGAAAGGGTAAGAATTTCCGAGAGCTGCTTCAGGTTCATGATTGATTCAAAGCGCCTTCAAGTTTTGGCTGTTACCTGTTGTGTGGTCAAATGCTCGTTCCGTCAACCCGTTTCAATCAGCCGTTTGATTATTGGCGTTTTGCAACGCGAATATTGACAGGCGGGAAATGTTAGCGGATAAACTGCATATCCAAAGCGCTTTGGATGCTGAGTCTCTGTGGCGCAAGGAACTGTTGGGAGGAAAATTCATGAGAAACGCGCTTTATGCAGGTGTGGCCACATTTGCTTTGCTGTCCGGAGGCGTCCAGGCGCAGGGCGAGATGATCCACGCCGTGGGCGAGGGCGGCTTTGACTGGGACGGCTTTCAAGCCTTTGCGGACGCCCATGACCTGGCCGGTCAGGACCTTACCATTTTCGGGCCGTGGCTTGCGGGCGAAGGGAGGTCATTCGAAAATCTGGTCGCCTATTTTGATGAGGCCACCGGAGCGAATTCCAGCTATGTCGGATCGGACTCGCTGGAGCAGCAGATCCTGATTGATGCGGCCGCTGGCTCCGCTCCGAACTTGACGGTTTTTCCGCAGCCGGGTCTCGCCGCGAACATGGCCAAGAACGGATACCTGACGCCGCTTGCCGAAGGGTCGGCGGACTGGATCAAGGACAATTTCGCTGCCGGCCAGTCCTGGGTCGATTTGGGAACCTTTGAAAACGCCGATGGCGCCAAAGATTTCTACGGCTTTTTCTTCAACGTCAACGTGAAGTCGCTGGTCTGGTACATCCCGGAAAACTTCGAAGACTTCGGGTACGACGTCCCGCAGACCATGGAAGAGTTCAAGGCACTGATGGATCAGATGGTCGAGGATGGCGAGACGCCGCTTTGCGTGGGGCTTGCATCCGGCGGTGCGACCGGGTGGCCCGCGACCGACTGGGTCGAGGACCTGATGTTGCGTACACAGCCGCCCGAAGTCTACGACCAGTGGGTCTCGAATGAGATGAAGTTCGATGATCCGCGCGTGATCGCGGCGATTGAGGAATACGGCAGCTTTACCCGCAACGACGACTATGTCGTGGGCAACGCCGACGACACCGCCGCGATTGACTTCCGCGACAGCCCCAAGGGTCTGTTCGACAGCCCGCCTGCCTGCATGATGCACCGTCAGGCGTCGTTCATTCCCGCCTATTTCCCGGAAGGGACCGAATTGGGTGTAGATGCCGATTTCTTCTACTTCCCGGCCTATGCCGAGAAAGATCTGGGAACTCCGGTTCTGGGTGCGGGCACGTTGTTCACGATCACGAACCCGAACCCGGCGGCCGAGGTGTTCATGGAGTTCCTCAAAACGCCCTTCGCGCATGAGATCATGATGTCTCAGGACGGATTCCTGACGCCGCATCTGGGGGCAAATCCCGAGAATTACGCCAATGACACCCAGCGGGGACAGGGTGAAATCCTGACCAACGCAACCACGTTCCGCTTTGACGGGTCGGACCTGATGCCGGGCGCGGTCGGCGCGGGTACGTTCTGGACGGGTATGGTCGACTATTCCTCGGGTGCGAAGGACGCAGCCACAATTGCCGGAGAAATCCAGTCTTCGTGGGATGCTGCGAAGTAAGTGACGGCTGGGGCGGCCCTGACGCCGCCCCAATTTCCAAACCGACGAGGCCATCATGACACCGGCACTTCAGGGCCTGCTGACCATCGCCATCGGTGTGTCGGGTTGCGTGGGCTACTTCTACCTCTCCAACCAGTTTCTGGACAAAGTCCTGTTCCCGCCGCGCGGGCCCAACGCAGGGCGCAACATCAACCGGGCGAACATGATCCGGCCCTGGTTGTTCCTGTTCCCGGCACTTGCTGCGCTGGGCTTGTACCTGGCATACCCGGTGGTCGAGACGCTGCGCCTGTCGCTCACTGAACGCGTGCCCGGCGGTGGATACAGATGGGTAGGCCTTGATAATTACACCCAGATGGCCAAAGAGCCGAAATTCTGGGAGGCCATGCGCAACAACATGTTCTGGCTGATCGTTGTGCCGGCCATGTCCACCGCTTTCGGCCTGCTGGTTGCACAACTGACCGACCGCATCCGATGGGGTAATTTTGCCAAATCGCTGATCTTTATGCCAATGGCGATTTCATTCGTCGGCGCTTCGGTGATCTGGAAACTCGTCTATGACGCGCGCCCGGCGGAACAGGACCAGATCGGCATCCTGAACGCGCTTTATATCTTCTTTGGCGGCACCGAACCGCAGACATGGCTGACGGTTCCGTTCTGGAACAGTTTCTTCCTGATGATTGTTCTGGTTTGGATTCAGACCGGTTTTGCCATGGTGATCCTGTCGGCCGCCCTTCGCGGCATCCCCGAAGAAACTGTCGAAGCCGCCATCCTGGATGGCGCGAACCCGTTTCAGATTTTTTTCAAGATCAAAGTGCCGCAGATCAAAACCACGATTCTGGTCGTCTGGACGACGATCACCATTACCGTGCTGAAGGTCTTCGACATCGTCTTTGCCATGACCAACGGCCAGTGGGAGACACAGGTTCTGGCCAACTACATGTATGACAAGCTGTTTCGCGCCAACGACTGGGGGGTGGGCTCGGCCTCGGCCATGGTGATCATGTTGCTGGTCACACCGATCCTGATCTGGAACGTGCGCAATGCGCGCAAGGAGATGGAGTAGGCCATGAGCGATATTGCGGGAACCAGGCCGGCGCTGCGCTGGGTCGTTCATGCCTCGGTCGTCTTTCTGGTGGTCCTGTGGATCATTCCGACGCTTGGTCTTTTGATCTCATCCTTCCGGACGGCGGACCAGATTTCCAGCAGCGGCTGGTGGCGGTCTCTCTTCCCGTCCGAGCAGAACCTGACCCTGCGCAGCGCGGCACCCGAAACGCAGGTGTTGGAGAATGAGCTTTACGTAATCCAGGGGCAGCTGTTTGGCGATGAAGAGCAAATCAGGATTTCAGGCTGGGGCATCAGCGCGCGCGAAATTGACGCCTTTGCCCCCGGTGATACCGCCGAGCTGCGCGGAGGCGGCACAATAACAGTGGATGCAGACGGCAACTATCGGATGGAGAATGCCGAAGCATTCAGCGGCAAGCGCGGCGCGCGTGTATTTGTGACGGCTGAATTGCCGCCTGAGTTTACATTGGACAACTACAAAAAAGTTCTGTTGGACCAAAGCAGTACGGACAGTATGGCAAAGGCGTTCTTCAACACGCTGACGGTCACAATTCCCGCGACGATCATTCCAATCCTTGTTGCAGCCTTTGCAGCTTATGCCCTGGCGTGGATGGAGTTTCCGGGCCGGGCCTTGCTGATCGCCGCTGTGGTTGGCCTGCTGGTGGTTCCGTTGCAACTGGCGTTGATTCCGCTGTTGAAATTCCACCTGAGTATCGGGGTTGGGAAAGGTTATCTGGGAGTTTGGTTAGCGCATACGGGCTTTGGCATGCCGCTGGCGATCTACCTTCTGCGCAACTACATGGCTGGATTGCCGCGTGATCTGATCGAGAATGCGCGGGTCGACGGGGCGACCGAGTTCCAGATCTTCACCAAGCTGATCCTGCCGCTCAGCTTCCCGGCGCTCGCGTCCTTCGCAATCTTCCAGTTCCTGTGGACGTGGAACGACCTTCTTGTGGCCAAGGTCTTCCTGATCGACGCAACCGGCCAGACCACGGTGATGACCAACCGCATTGTCGAGCTTTTGGGCACCCGTGGCGGCAACTGGGAAATTCTGGCGACTGCGGCCTTTGTGTCGATCTTCGTGCCTTTGGTCGTCTTCTTCGCAATGCAAAAATACCTGGTCCGGGGCCTGCTGGCCGGGTCCGTTAAATAGAGGCGTCTGATGAACGTGCAGAACACTGTGGAACTTTCCAAACCAACAAAGGCCAGGTCAGACTGGTGGCGCGGCGGAGTGATCTATCAGATCTATCCGCGCAGTTTTCAGGACAGCAATGGCGACGGCATCGGAGACCTGAAAGGGATCACCCGGCGTCTGGATTACATCGCTTCGCTAGGTGTTGACGCGATCTGGATTTCGCCCTTCTTCAAATCTCCGATGAAGGATTTCGGCTATGACGTCAGCGATTACCGCGACGTTGATCCGATGTTCGGGTCATTGCAGGATTTTCGCGAACTGCTCGATCAGGCCCATTCCAAAGGGTTGAAAGTGATGATCGATCTGGTGCTTTCACACACATCAGACCAGCACCCGTGGTTCATCGAAAGCCGTGCAAGCCGGGAAAACCCGAAATCCGACTGGTATGTTTGGGCCGATCCGAGGCCGGATGGCACACCGCCCAACAACTGGCTGTCGATCTTTGGCGGTTCAGCGTGGCAGTGGGATCCGCGCCGCCTGCAATACTATTTGCACAATTTCCTCACGTCGCAGCCGGACCTGAACTTCCACAATGCACACGTTCAGGACGCCTTGCTGGATGTTGCCCGGTTCTGGCTTGAGATGGGCGTGGATGGGTTTCGTCTGGACACGATCAATTTCTATTTCCACGACAAACAGTTGCGCGACAACCCGGCGCTTCCGATCGAAGAGCGCAACGCGTCAATCGCGCCAGCGGTGAACCCCTATAACCACCAAAACCACCTGTATTCCAAAAGTCGGCCTGAAAACATTGCCTTCCTTGAACGCTTGCGGGCGCTGACAGACGAATATGATGGTCGCGCCTGCCTGGGCGAGGTTGGCGATGCGCAGCGTGGGTTGGAAATCATGGGAGAGTACACGTCCGGCGACAAGCGGATGCACATGTGCTACGCCTTCGAGTTTCTCGAAAAACGCGCACTGTCGGCCGATTATGCGAAACAGGTTTTTGATCAGCTTCAGGCCAAAGCCGGGGATGCATGGCCGTGCTGGGCGTTCTCGAACCATGACGTGCCACGCCACGCCTCGCGCTGGGGCCTGGACGATGCGGCCATTCGACAGCACGCAGTCTTGATGATGTGCCTGCGCGGTTCCGCCTGTCTGTATCAGGGCGAGGAGCTGGGCCTGCAAGAGGCCGATGTTCCGTTTGAAAAACTGCAAGACCCTTATGGCATTGAGTTCTGGCCCGAATTCAAGGGCCGGGATGGCTGCCGTACGCCGATGGTCTGGACGGCGCAAGACGAACATTCGGGCTTTAGTACGGGTGAGCCGTGGCTACCGGTCAGTACCATGCAATCCGAACGGGCCGTGGACCGGCTGGAGGTGGACGACCAATCGATGCTCCACCACTATCGCCGCGCAATTGCGTTGCGCCATGCTCATCCTGCGCTCGCCTCGGGTACGCAATCCGAGATGAAACAGGTCGGTCCGTCCGTGACGTTCTACCGCGAAGACGCTTCTGAAACGGTGTATTGCGCATTCAACCTTGGAACGGAAGCAAGACAGATCGACCTGCCTGAAGGCAACTGGCGGGTCATCGGGCAAGACCTGGGCGGTGTTGATGGCGAACGCGTCGTGATGCTGCAACCTTCGCATTTCTGCCTGATGGTTAAGGACAAGGGGTAAACCATGTCGGAACTCAAGCTTACAGATGTGGCGAA
The DNA here is from genome assembly GCA_963669395.1 of uncultured Ruegeria sp. Classification (GTDB taxonomy): domain Bacteria; phylum Pseudomonadota; class Alphaproteobacteria; order Rhodobacterales; family Rhodobacteraceae; genus Ruegeria. Next base: position 1,504,603 of record OY770022.1, read on the forward strand.
GTCCTATGGTCCCGTCGATGTACTGAAGCATATCGATCTGGACATCGAGAAAGGCGAGTTGATCGTCTTCGTCGGCCCTTCGGGGTGCGGCAAATCTACCTTGTTGCGGATGATTGCCGGGTTGGAAAAAATTACTGGAGGAACGCTGGAAATCGAAGGGCAGGTCATGAACGATGTGCCGCCCGCCCAGCGAGGCATCGCGATGGTGTTTCAGTCCTACGCGCTCTATCCACACTTGACCGTGCGCGAGAACATGGCGTTTGCGCTCAAGATCGCCAAGATGCCCGCCGCCGAGATCGATGCTGCCGTCGAACGCGCCGCACAGACCCTTCAGCTGGACCCGCTTCTGGATCGACTGCCCAAGGCCCTGTCGGGAGGTCAGCGCCAGCGTGTCGCCATCGGGCGGGCCATTGTACGGGACCCCAAGGTCTATCTGTTCGACGAGCCGCTCTCAAATCTTGACGCTGCGTTGCGCGTCGCAACCCGTATCGAGATCGCGCGGCTGAAAGAGGCAATGCCCGACAGCACCATGATCTACGTGACCCATGATCAGGTCGAGGCGATGACCCTGGCCAGTCGGATCGTGGTTCTGGCCAACAAGGGCATTGCGCAGGTTGGTACACCGCTGGAACTGTATGAAACACCGGACAATGAATTCGTGGCGCAGTTTATCGGCTCGCCTTCCATGAACTTGATGCCCGGCAAAATATCCGGCACCGGAGAACAGACATCGGTCAAACTTGACGCGGGCGGCACGGCAGTTTCATCCATTCCAACCAATCCCGATCAAATGGGTCTGCCGGTAAACGTTGGCGTGCGCCCCGAGGACTTTTTCGCCGACGAAGCCTCTGGTTTTCTAGAGGGCAATGTCGATTTCATCGAAGCCTTGGGAGAAGTCACCCTACTTTATTTCGCCAGCAGAGCAGGGGCCGATGGCATCGTCGCCAAGTTTCCCGGTGTCGAACGAAATCTGCGCGGACAAAATGTCAAACTGAACGCTGATCCGGGCAAGGTGCATCTATTTCACAATGGCCTGTCTTTACGGAAATAATGATCGGCCACCCAATCAATGCTGTGAGAATGGGAGCGCAATTCATTTGTGCCTGACGTTGCCCATTTGGCTTGGCCAACGCATCCATCATCAAAGCACAAAGAAAAGTCGAGAACTTTCTAGTCTGGCAAATATCGTTCAAGCAGAGCATCTACCAGACCTTCTTGAAGGCGGTAGCCTGTCGCCCGGTCAACACGCAGAATGTCTTCAATGATTATAAATTGCTCCATGCCAGTCGTCATGGACAACCGCATCGCCAAGTCTTTAATTTCCTTGGGTTTCATAGATTTTTGCGCTGGTTCAAGTGCCTCAGCAAAAGCAGCAACCCGTCTTGCGCCCCGCATTTTGGTCGTACCCTGCTCAAGCGATGCTTTCAGAGACTCTGCAAGAAACTGCCGGAAATAAGCTTCATGTTCGCGTGAGAAATCCAGATAGTAACGCGCGACAGCGTGTACTCGATCCCGGACATCATGAACCCCCTGAAGCAGCTCAGACGTTGGTTTGACTTCAATGTCCAGAGTCGCATCCAAAGCCAATACGCCCGGATCGGAAAAGTATCGATAGACCGTCGCACGACTGATTTTGGCATGTTCAGCCACTTTTGCAAGCGTCACTTCCTGTCCCTCCGACATCAGTTCACGGGCGGCCGAAAGAAGTGCATCACGAGTTCGTTTGATTTGATTTGTTCGGCGCGCCAAGTTAACTCCTTTTATAATACACTTGTCTCATAAGTGGATTTATGTATCATAATGGTATTGAATTTCGAGTAAAGGGAGTAGCTGCAATGACTGAACCTCGCCCTCGGGTTTATCATCTTCTTGGAAATCTTCTGACATTCCATGCTTTCCCCAGCGAAACAGGAAATCGATGTACTATTGTCGAGATCAAAACGGCGCCGGGGGCCGGCGCACCGCCCAACCATCATGCCGGTGAAGATGAAAGCTTTTATGTGCTTGATGGGGAATTCGAGTTTCTTGTGAACGGCGAAACCCACAGTGTAGAGAGTGGTGATTTTGTAAAAGTGCCGGACGGTGCCGTTCACGCCTTTACATGTACCGGAGCGAGGCCCGGTCGATTGCTCTGCATTAATGCCCCTGGCGCTATGCATGACACGTTCTTCACTGAAGCTGGTGAAGCCATGCCCGACGGAACAACAGACATTCCTGCCCCGGATGGACCACCGGATATTCCCGCAATCATGGCCGTAGCCGACAGGGTTGGAATGACGATTCTGGTGCCCACCGAAGTCCCCAGCTAACAGAATTTCAGTTTGGACCTGGAAGCAGCTTATCAGATGCTTCCGGGTCCAAACTCGCGCATGCATTGGTCTCTAGTTGCTCGCTCGCCTCGCCATGCGTGAGCTTCTGCTACGCATTGCCTTGCGGAGGGTCTTTTCTCAAGGGGAAAGGTCGTCGTTAGATGAGCCAAAATTGAATCCAATTTTGCTTAGATTGACCTTCTGCACCCGGTTCACGCTCTGACTTGCCAGTCGGGGACTATTCCTATCGACTGCAAGCTGACACACAGTTGGTCGCAACAATCATTTTGGCGACAATGCGCCGCCAAGGTCGAAGTGGTTTGGAAACATTGAGCTCAAGAAGCGGAAGATGATCCTTATTGCCTCGGTTCGGTCAAAAGAATCCGGGTGCAGCAGGTAATCGGTCCACATCCCTTCCAGCATAGCAAGCGTGCCATGAGTTGCGTCACGTGCAACCTGATTGGGGTGTTCGATTTCAGCTTCCTTTGCAATCCGGGCGAACGCGTTGAAAACAAGGTTCCGTAGCTTCGCGTCGCGCGTGTCGGAGAAGGCGGCTATCGCCGCTCGGTTTCTGGCTTCACCGCGAAACGCGTACCAAATTGAAACGCTTTTCTTGTTGAGGATGGTTTCACCCAAATCACCCCGAACAATCATCTCGATATGCTCTTGGCCGGTTTGCCCGGTCGTTTCCAGCAAGGCATATATGCCATTGTAGTATTGTTCGGACGAATAGCGGGCGGCTTCGTTAACCAGGTTGTCCTTGCCGCCGAAATGAAGGTGAATCATGCCGCGGGACAGCTCGGCGCGCTGGATGATTTCGCTTACGGATGTCTCCGAAATACCCTTCTCTGCGACCGAGTCGAGCACCGCTTCGATCAGGGACAGGCGATTTCGTTCGCGTATTTCTTGTCGTCTTCCGGTCATCTGGTCAGGCGGTTCTGTTTGTTTTCAGCCTATTGCGGTGCCTTCTAGTGGCCATTGTGAATTTGGCCAGCCCTAGTTGTGAAATTATCTGTTGACACAGCTGGCCTGAAAATTCCAGATTTAAATGGACGATTGTCCATTTTGTGATGTATGTCGTCGTACCACCGCAAGCAAAACTCAGCAGGGAAGCATGGCTGGAGTCATAAGAAGCGAAACGGGCAAGGGCCTGGCACTGAGCGCGCCTGCGACGCTCTATGTCGGCCTGCTTGTCGCTGCGCCTCTTTGCATTCTGGTGGCCTACAGCTTTTGGACCCAGACCTATGTCGAGATTGACCGCACCCTAACCTGGGCGAACTACCAAGAGGCGTTCACCGACCCCTTGGTGCGGCACCTGATGATCCGGTCGATTGCAATAGCGGGGGCGGTGACACTGGCGACGGTGTGTTTGGCCTATCCCATCGCCTATTTCATCGCGTTTCGGACGCAGAAGAAGACCCTATGGCTATTGCTGATCACCATCCCCTTTTGGAGCAGTTACCTGCTGCGGGTGTTCAGCTGGAAACTGATCCTTGGATTTAACGGCGTGATGAACTCGGCCTTGATTTCTCTGGGGTTGATAGAGGAACCGCTGACATTCCTGCTCTACAACGAGTTTGCCGTTGTTCTTACGCTCGCCCATGCCTGGGCGCCATTTGCGATCCTGCCGATTTATGTGTCGCTCCAAAAGATCGACCGCAGCCTGTTGGAGGCCGCGACCGACCTGGGTTGCAGCAAACTTGAAAGGTTTGTTCGCGTGACACTGCCCCTGACGGTGCCGGGGATCATCGCGGCTTGCCTGATCATTTTCATCCCGACTGTGGGCGACTATGTCACCCCGGCTCTGGTCGGTGGATCGCAGGGTAAGATGGTGGCGAACCTGATCCAGGTGCAGTTTGGCGCCGCCAATAACTGGCCGTTGGGCGCAACCCTGTCTCTGCTGGCAATGCTTTCGGTCGGCTGCGTCGCGATCCTGTTCGTGGTGGTCGTCACCGCCTTGGGGCGGAGGATTCGATGACCAAGGCATTTCGTATCCCATGGCTGCTTGTTTATGCCATCGCCTACCTGGTGTTTCTCTACCTGCCGGTTCTGCTTTTGCCGCTGTTTTCGTTCAATGACGGAACCATCGTGGCCTTCCCGCTAAAGGGCTTCACGCTGAAATGGTACGCGCAGTTGGGTCAGCAGGACACGCTGTTGCAGGCGATGGTGAACTCGCTGATCGTGGGCAGCGTGACCGCCCTGCTGGCAACGTCGCTGGGCCTGTTCGCCGCGCGCGCTTATGTCCGGTATCGCTTCACGGGGCGGGAGTTGTCCGAGGGACTGGTCATGCTTCCTTTGGTCATCCCCGGCATCATCGTTGCCAGTTCGATGCTGGTTCTGTTCATCAGTCTCGGGCTGAAACCATCGCTGACAACCGTAATTCTTGGCCATGTTTTCGTGGCTCTGCCCTTCGCAGTGTCGATCATGAAGTCCGCCTTTGACGATTTCGACCAGTCTTTGGAGGAGGCCGCCTTCGACCTCGGCGAAAGCGTTGTCGGGACGTTTCGGCGCGTCACTCTGCCGATTGTGGCACCGGGCATCATCGCCAGCTTGCTGGTTACGTTCACCGTGTCCTTTGACGAATTCGTGCTGGCCTTCTTCCTGTCCGGCAACAGCCCGACACTGCCGGTCTATATCTGGAGCCAGATCCGGTTCCCCGCAAAGCTGCCCAACACGCTGGCCCTTGGATCGCTGCTTTTGCTCTCGTCGGTCCTGCTGCTGCTGATTGCCGAATACTACCGCCGCCGCTCCACCCAATCTTCGGATTGAAGCCAAAGGAACAAACAAGATGAGCGAACAGAACATCATCGAGATTAAGGGCGTCGAAAAACGCTTTGGGTCCTTTGTGGCGGTGTCCGATCTGAACCTGACTTTGAAAGAGGGTGAGTTCTTTTCGCTGCTGGGGCCATCGGGTTGCGGAAAGACAACGGCTTTACGCATTATTGCGGGATTTCAGGATCATGAAGAAGGTGAAGTCCGGATCGATGGACGCACCATGGGCGAGGTGCCCGCAAACAAACGCCCGACAAATATGGTGTTCCAAAGCTATGCGATCTTTCCGCATCTGAATGTGGGCGACAATGTCGGGTTCGGTTTGCGCAAGACAAAGCTGTCGCGGAAGGAAATCAAGGAACGCGTTGCCGAAGCGCTTGAGATGGTGGAACTCGGCGGGTTGCAGGACCGCAAGGCCAACGAGTTGTCGGGCGGTCAGCGGCAACGCGTGGCGCTTGCACGGGCGCTGGTCATGCGGCCAAAGGTGTTGTTGCTGGATGAACCACTGTCCGCGCTGGACAAAAACCTGCGCGAAGCGATGCAGTTGGAAATGCGCCGCCTGCAGCAGAAGCTTGGCATTACCTTCGTGATGGTGACGCATGATCAATACGAAGCGATGACCATGTCCGACCGCATCGGTGTGATGTTCGCCGGTCAGCTCAAACAGGTCGACAGGCCCGAGGTGCTGTACTCGCAGCCATGCAACCGGGAAGTGGCCGCTTTCATCGGCGGCATGAATTTCCTGAATGCTGACGTGACTGCTGAAAACGCCGACACGCTGGACGTGAATGTTCAAGGGTTTGGCTCGATGACAATTGGGGTGAACCCGAATGTTCAGGTGCATGACAAAGATCTGCTGGTCGGCGTTCGGCCTGAGCAGTTGGAAATCAGCGCGGAAAAACCGGATGGATATGACGCGAATGTTCAGGGCAAGGTGTCGGACGTCGCCTTCTATGGCGAAAGCGTCCACTATTATGTGCGCGTCGACGGGTTGCCGGAAAGCATTGCCGTTGCAGTGCCAAACTACTTTCACACAGTCGATCACAACCGGGGCGATACTGTCTGGCTTGGCGTTCAAAGCGCCTCAGTGATCGACTTGGGCAAACGTGAATCTTTGGGAGGAGAGAAATGAGTAAAGCAGCATCAATCGCGGTAGCCGTGGTTGCCACTTTTACCGCCGGCCAAGCGCTGGCTAACGCGGCGGACCTGACCGTCTTCGACTGGTCCGGATACGAGGATCAGGGGTTCTACGGCGACTATGTCGAAAAGTACGGCGGCGCGCCCAGCTATACCTATTTCGGCAGCGTGGAAGAAGCGTTCACCAAGCTTCAGTCCGGGTTTGAAGCCGATCTGGCCCATCCCTGCACGGATGCGCTGAGGAAATGGGTCGCGGCGGATATGCTAAAGCCGATCGACACCAGCAAACTTGAAAACTGGGACAAGCTGATGCCCAAGATCAAGGAAGTCGATGGCATCACGATCGACGGACAGACCTATATGGTGCCGTTCGAATGGGGCAACACCGGCCTGATCTATCGTACTGACATGATTTCGGCGGACGATGTCTCGCTGCAACTGCTCGCGGATCCTGCCTATCAGGGCAAGGTTGCCATTCCGGATGCTGCCTCCAGCGCATTTGCCATGGCCGCATTGGCGACAGGGGCCTCCAGCTATACCGATATGAGCGACGAGGAATTCCAGAAGGCGGCGGATTACCTGCGCGCGATTCATCCCAATGTGCGCTTCTACTGGTCCGATGCGGGACAATTGGACCAGGCGATTGCCAGTGGCGAGGTGACACTGGGTTGGGGCTGGAACCAGTCGGAACTCAACCTGATCTGGAACGAAACCCCGGCCGTCATGATGCGTGATGTGGACAAGGGTATCGCCACGTGGGTCTGCGGCTATGTGCATCTGAAATCCGCCAAGCAGTCGGATGAGCAGGTCTATGACATGCTGAACGCGCTCAGCTCTGCCGCCAGCGGCAAGTACATCATCGAAAGCTGGGGGTATGCCCATGCAAACGAGGACGCGTTTGCACAAGCAGATCCGGAGCTGATCGAAACCTACGGGTTCTCGGACGTGGACAGCTTTTTTGAGGGCAGCCTGTTCTTCGACGCGGTCAACCCCGAGCTGGAAGCCAAGATGCTGAAAGAGTTCGAGCGCATCAAAGCAGGCTTCTAAGAAGACCTTAACAACACAACCGGGAATGGCGGGACAGACGGTCCCTCCATTCCCACGGCAACATTTCCAATTTTCTGGAGGAAGCGCAGTAATGTCAGGCGCTGACGGATATTCTGTTCTTTTCGAAACGGTTCGGATCGGGCCAGTGATGGCCCGAAACCGGTTCTACCAGGTGCCCCACTGCAACGGCATGGGGCATCTCAGACCTCAGGCCGAAGCTGCCATGCGGGCGATGAAGGCCGAGGGTGGTTGGGCTGTCGTGTCCAATCAAGAGACGGAAATCCATCCGACGTCCGACCTGTCGCCTTTCGCCGAAAACCGGCTCTGGGATGAGCGGGATATTCCCGCCCTGCGCCTGATGACCGAGGCGGTGCACGAGAAGGGCTCGCTGGCGGCCATCGAACTGGCGCACAACGGCCACCATGCGCAAAACCATCTGAGCCGCGCGCCCTTACTGGCCCCATCAGAGCTCGCCCTGCAAACCGCTTATCCCAAGCAGGCCCGTGCGATGGACAAGTCTGACATTCGCGAGTTTCGCAAGTGGCACCGTGCGGCGGCGCGACGCTCGCGTGAGGCGGGTTTCGATATTGTTTATATCTATGCCGGTCATCACATGACCCTGCCGCATCACTTTCTGTTGCCGCAGTTCAACGACCGGACCGATGAATATGGCGGTTCGTTGGAAAACCGGGTGCGCCTGACCCGCGAGCTTCTGGAAGAAACCAAAGAAGAGGTCGGCGATGATTGTGCCATCGCCCTTCGGTTCGCGGTCGACGAAATGCTGGGACCCGACGGGATGCAGGCGCAGGAAGAAGGCCGTGCCGTTGTTGAACTGCTGGCAGAGCTGCCGGATCTCTGGGACGTCAACGTCGCGAATTGGAGCAATGATTCTGCGACAACCCGTTTTGAACCCCGCGACGGCTTTCAAACCTCGTATATCGAATTCGTCAAACAGGTCACGTCCAAGCCGGTTGTTGGTGTCGGGCGCTTTACGTCTCCGGACCTGATGGTGTCGCTGGTCAGGAAAGGTATCCTTGATTTCATCGGCGCGGCACGACCGTCCATTGCCGACCCGTATCTGCCCAACAAAATCAAGGAAGGTCGCATCGAAGAAATCCGCGAGTGCATTGGATGCAATATCTGCGTATCAGCGGATTCCTTGGGTGTGCCTATCCGGTGTACTCAGAACCCGACAATGGGCGAAGAGTGGCGGCGTGGTTGGCACCCTGAAATCATTGAGCGGCGGGGAAAAGAGGAAGCCGCGCTTGTTGTTGGCAGCGGGCCAGCTGGGCTGGAATGCGCCAAGCAACTGGCGCGGCGTGGCTACGACGTAACTCTGGCCGAAGCAAAGCGAGAGCTTGGCGGCCGCGTGTTGCAGGAGTCCGGCCTGACCGGCCTGTCTGCCTGGAAACGCGTGGCAGATCACAGGATCTACGACCTGCAACAACGCGGGAACGTTCAACTGTTCACCGACAGCCGCTTGTCGGCGAGTGAAGTTGTTGAACTGGGCATTCCCAACGTCTTTCTGGCAACCGGTTCAACTTGGCGGCGGGATGGTCGCGGGAAATCCGCATTTCGCGGCATAGCTATAGAGGCTGGCACCCGGGTTTTCACACCGGACGACATCATGTCAGGGCAGGTGCCGCAGGGCGGTCCTGTTCTGATCTATGACGATGATCAGGCCTATCTTGGTGGCGTGCTGGCGGATCATCTGGCTCAGGCCGGGCATGAGGTTGTTTTTGTGACCCCGGCCTCGATGGTTTCGCCATTTACCGAATTGACGTTGGAACAGATCAAAGTTCAGCGCAGTCTGTTGGAAAAGGGCGTTCGATTGGTTCTGTCCAAGACCTTGGCCAGCATCGCGCCCGGTCAGGCAAAAGTAGAATGCGCCTATACCGGCCGAGAACAATCCATCGAATGCAGTTCTGTGGTTTTGATCACGCAGCGAACGCGAGAAACCGGCCTTTATGATGAACTTCGTGGTTTGACCGACAGCCCGCTGACAAAGCTGGAACTGATCGGCGATGCGGCAAACCCCGGTTTGATCGCGGATGCTGTATTCTCGGGTCACATGGCTGCCAGGAATTTCGAACGCGACGAGGGCGACATCGACCGCGAGTATTTTCGCCGGGAAATCGTTTCCCTTGAAGCTGAATGAGGTGCGCCATGCCAAACGATGACTTGCAAGTAATGCGCGAACTGATGGAGGCGCAGCGGGAAGAGTTCGCCTTGCCTCGCCATTTCTATACCTCTCAGGCGGTTTATGACAACGACATCAGTACGTTCTGGAACCGCAACTGGATCTGGGTCGGGCATGTCACCCAGATCGCTGAACCGGGTGACTATTTCCTGTTCGATTACGGCCCCGAGTCCGTGATCATCGTTCGGGATCGCGAGGGTGAGGTGCGCGCGCATCTGAATGTCTGTCGTCACCGGGGATCGCGGGTTTGCATTGAACAGAAAGGCAAGGCGCGCAGTTTCATTTGCCCCTATCACGCGTGGACCTTCGACCTGAACGGCAAGCTGCGAAACGGGCGATCAATGGGCCCGGACTTTGATCCCGGCCAGTACGGGTTGTTCCCGGTTCAGGTGAAGATTTTCCAGGGCCTGATTTTTGTCTGTGTCGCTGAAGACGCCCCGCCTTTGGATGCTGCGCTGGAAAGGCTGGCCCCGCTTTCAAAGCCATTCGACCTAGAGAACCTGAAGGTCGCGCATGAAGCCTCATATCCGGTTCCGGCAAATTGGAAGCTGGCCTTGGAGAACTATCTAGAATGCTATCACTGCGCACCATCCCATCAGGATTATTCCCGCAGTCATTCCCTGAAAGACCCGGCGCAAGTTCTGGAATTCAGCGGGGCACTTCACGAGCGGATGGAAGAAGCCGGAATTCCCGCTGAACAACTGGACCTCACCGGGGAAAATGCAGTTGCGCCCGGCGCAGATGTCTATTGGCGGCGCTACCCGCTGTTCCCCGGCTACATGACGGGCAGCAAGGATGGCGCGCCTCTGGCGCCACCCTTGGGTGATCTGAAAACTCACGATGGGGGCGCCACCGATCTGGGGGTTGGGACGCTGAACTACTTCCTCATCTACGCGGACCACGTGGTAGGGTACCGGTTCGTCCCACGCGCCCTTCAGGAAACGGATATTCAGATCGTCTGGTACGTGCGCGGCGACGCTGAAGAAGTTCGCGACTATGACAAGTATGCGCTGACATGGCTTTGGCATGTCACGTCGCTCGATGACGAACGGATCATCCGGCACAATCAGGAAGGTGTGAATTCACACCATTTCGTCCCGGGGCCGCTGTCCGAGATGGAATGGAGCATTCCCGGCTTCTATCGCAACTACTTCAGCATGATCTGAGACGCGCAAAATTCGGAGAAGAACGATGACAGAAATTACGCAGCGCAGATCGAGACGGCGCGGGGGCGGGCGTGAAGCACGCGCAGCCGTGCGGACCAGCAATACCGCCTCGCAGGCAATCTGGCCCGGCATCCCCGGTGGCCGGTACAAGCCGCTGTCAGACGCCGATATGGCACGCATCCACGAAGCCGCGCTCGGCATTCTGGAACGCACTGGCGTTGGCGATCCCACGCAGGAAGTCCTTGATCTTGTGATGCCCAAGGGGGCGACAGTGAACGAGCACGGCAGGCTGTGCTTTCCGCGCGCCCTGATGGAGGACCTGTTGGCCAAGGCGGCCAGTGAATTCTATGTTCACGCACGCGGATCGCGGGCTGGCAAGGACGACATGCATTGCACCAAGGACAAGGTGTACTACGCAAACTCCGGCACCGCTGTGACAACGTTCGACGCCGAAACGCGCGGTTACCGGCCATCAACCCTCAAGGACATCTACGACTTCACCCGTCTGGTGGATCGGCTCGACAATATTCACATGACCGGCGACACGGTTCTGGCAACGGATGTTCCGCAGGATTACGAGCATGACATGAGCATGCTCTATGCCATCCTGGCGGGCAGCGAAAAACCGTCCTGCCTGACCTTCCGCACGCGCGAGCATATTCAGGACGCGATCCATCTGTTCGATCTGGCCTCGGGCGGGGAGGGCAAGTTCCTTGAAAAGCCCTCAGTCATCTTTGGTGGCTGCCCAATCGTTTCTCCCCTTCGCTTCGGGCGGGATAATCTGGAGATCCTGATCGATACCGCGAAAATGGGTCTCGTTTGCGATCTTGCAGTTCCGCCGCAAGCTGGGGCGACATCACCCGCGCCGCTGGCGGGGACCTTGGCGCAGGCGGTGGCCGAGACCCTGTCATGCGTCGCCATTGCCAACCTGATCAACCCGGGCACACCGGTCGTCTTCGCGGCCTGGCCCTTCATCACCGACCTGCGCACCGGGTCGTTCACGGGCGGCAGCGGTGAACAGGCGCTGATTTCGGCCGCAGCCATTCAGATGGGCAATTTTTACAACCTGCCGACCAGCGTCGGATGTGGCATGACGGATTCCAAGATCCCCGACGCGCAATATGGTCTGGAAAAGGCGCTGACCTTCGCGTTGGCGGCCCATGCCGGGGCCAACCGGCTCTGCGAATTTGGCGGGATGGTCGGCAGCCTGATGGGGTGCAGCTTCGAGTCCATGGTAATCGACAATGAGGCCGCCGGAATGATCTCGCGAACGCTCCGTGGAATCGAGGTGAGTGACGAGACGCTTTCCGTCGACGTCATCCATGAATGTGCGATTGACCCCGGCCACTTCCTCGGCAACGCGCAGACCTTGCAATACATGGAGACCGAATATGTCTATCCGACCCTGTTAGACCGGGAACTGACCGACACATGGGAAAAAGCCGGGCGTCAGGACATGTTTGAACGTAGCCGCTCGGTGGTGGATGACATTCTGTCCAATCACTACCCGAACTACTTTGGCAGCAAGGCCGATGCGGAAGTGCGTTCAAGGTTCCCGATCAAACTGCCGCCCGAGGCGATGCGGGCGGGGTGAACTCTGCGGTTAACAGCAAAGGCATCGCAACGTGCAGGATTGCGATGCCGCGTCGTGGTAGTGCCTAAGTCCAAAACGCGCCCTTGTGCGTCAAGTCTTCGATTGCCAGACAGCCTCGAATTTCGAGAAGGCCGAACGCCTGGTTCAACTCGCCCACTGACTTGCCAAATCCAACCACCCTTTTTCGGGTTCTGAATCCACAAGGAAAGGCAATCACGGACCCGCCGACCCCTCCGGTTGCGTTTCGTGGTTCAAGCGGCGCAGGTCGTTTATCATTGCTTTGGCCAGCGAGATGCACATGAGCAGCAACACTACGCTGAACGGTAGCGCGCCAATGATCATCGAATTGGTCAAAGCCTCTAACCCGCCGCCACCGGCAATCAGCAAGGTTCCAATGACAAGCGTCAGCAGCGCCCCCCAGATAACCCGATGAAGCAAACCGGTGTCTTCAGACCCGCCGGACATGATCGTGTTCATCACGAGAATGCCGGAGTCGGCGGACGTGACCAGGAAGGTCATGGTCAACACCACACACATGACACTTATGATGATAAGGAAGTCGCCCGAAATCATTTCGCCCAAGGTGACAAACAGTGTCGCTGTTGTTGATGCGGCAAGAATTGCCCCGTTGGCGTCCCCATTCAGCTCCATATCGATAGCGGCCCCACCCAGAATGGCCATCCAGGCGAAGCACACAAGGGACGGAGCAATAACCGCGCCAAGGATGAATTCGCGCACCGTGCGCCCCTTCGAGATACGCGCCAGAAAAAGACCCACGAAAGGCGAGAACGCGATCCACCACGCCCAATAGAAGGTCGTCCATCCGGCCTGCCATTCAAACAAGCGCCCCTGTGTGCCCGCGTCATAAGCCGCAGTCTTGGTTGCGTCGGAAAGATTGGCGGTATCGTTTCTCAACCCTTCCAGGAAGGCAGCTTTTGTACCCCAGGCATCTGTTGCGCCCGCAAACAGCTCTTCGGCAAAGGGAGCCGCCTCGGCCGGCAGTACGGACGCGTACTCGATCTCCGATATTGGGCGATAAGCCTGAAAACTCAGCGAGATGAAGTTCTCGACGTAGTCGACCAGCGCCGTTGCATAAGTCGTTGCGGCAAACGCAAACGAGCCAAAAACAATGAACACTGCCAGCAATACCAGGGACAACAGCAGGTTGATGTTCGACAGGTATTTGACGCCGCGCCCCACACCAGAAACGGCCGAGAGTGTCGACATCATCATGACCAGAACCAGCGCCGTGATCAGTCCGGCGGTCGACGGCTTCATTGCGGTCGGCGCACTTTCCACAAGCCAATTCGCGCCGGTAATCAGAAACGCGCCATCGACCAGTTGAGAAACGCCATAACCGATCGTCACAGCCACGCCGAGTATCGTCGCCACGACGCCGAGTATATCGATCACATGGCCTGCAATTCCGTTGGAGTATTCTCCGAGCAACGGTGTCAGCGCCGTCCGAATTGTCAGCGGCATGCCCCGGGTATTGGCGTAGTAAGCAAGGCTCAGGCCGGTGACCACGTAAATTGCCCAAGCGTGAAAGCCGGTGTGCAAAAACGTATAGCGGTAAGCGCCTTCAATTGCCTCCTCACTTTTTGGAGCAACTTGCCCGGAAACGGTCAGTGGATTTGTCTCCCACAAACCCAGTGGTTCAGCGGTTGCGTAGACCATAAGACCCACGCCCAGACCCGCGCCAAACATCATCGAAAACCATGAAAAATTAGAAAATTCCGACGTCTCACCTTCTGCCCCAAGCCGCATTCGCCCGGTCGCCGGAACAAGCGCAACAAGAAAAAGGAAGAATACAAACAGACCGACCGAAATGTTGTAAAAGGCGTTGAATTCGGCCAGCAACCCTGACTTCCAAGAACGCAACGTGTCGTTTGCAGATAGCGGCCAAACCAACGCCCACAGGACCAGCAGCGAAACCGAGAATTTGCTGAACAGCGCAATCGGCAGGTTATATCCTTTGTAAAACCCGGTCCGCTGCGTTTCTATTTTGAGGTCTGTGAAGGGGTCCTCAAGCGCCATATTCTAACGGTCTCACATAGGTTGACTGTTTCACTTATGGCGCCGCAGCGCTAATCCCTTTGCAAGAACGCGCGACGCTTTCAACAACCAAAGAATAGACCCGAACAACAACAGGTTTCCACCTTCACGTTTTCTGGTTGGTCAGATGTCTCACAGAAAGTCTCGGTAATTCTGTTGGTTGGGTATTGTGCCAAACATCCTGGTGTTGATCGTGGCAGGTTCCGGGTGGTGCAGTTTTTTGTGTTGGTTCATCAGTTGCACGCAGCGTGCCGTTGTCAGCTTGGCGTGCGTGAACACACGCGGCCAAACTCCAATCTGAAACGACCATTGGGGATCAAATCAAACGCCATGGGAAGGCGGAACTTGTTCGCCTCATAATCAAATCGATCGGGTGCGTAACAGACCCGCTCGGTTCAGGCCGCCATGTGCCATAATATCTCGGACCACAGTCACTCAGATGCGATCTAACCATTGGACACCAAGCTCGCCACCACGATTATTGCCGATATCTCGGACAGCACTCCGTTCTACGAGTCTATGGAGGATGATCAGGCGCGGAAGCTGATACAATTCGAGATCGACAGGCTGAGCGAAGTGACAAGAAAATTTGGCGGAATTGACGTGGGGCAGAAAGGGGATGACGTCCTTTGCTATTTCTTCGATCACGACGCCGCCGTTCACGCGGCGCTTGAGATGGTCAGCAAGCCCCCGGGAACGGTGCTGTCCGTTCATGCAGGGGTCCACAAGGGCCCCATCGTCATTGCCGAGAATGATATATTCGGCGAAACCGTAAACCTGACGGCGCGGCTGGCGGCGGCGGCCAACCCGGGCGAGGCCTGTCTCAGCGAAACCGTTGTGATCGGATTGCGATCGAACATCCGAAAGCAGGTGATCCCGATTGGAGCGCTGCGCCTGAAAGGCGTCAGCGATCCGGTCAGGGCATATTCCTTGGTTGCAGCTACAGACGGTCTGAGTACGGTCATGCATGCGCCGACCCGATCCGGCGATGTTCCGCTGGGACATCAGGGCGAGAGTTTCACGCTTGTGCTGTATCACGACGACCAATCCTGGAGGTGCAGGGAGGGCGAAGAGCTTAGCATCGGAAGGTCCAACCAGTGCGACGTGATATTGCCTCAGCCCTGGGTTTCGCGGCTGCATGCCGTATTCAGCGTCAAAAGCGGCAAGCTTACGCTGACCGACCGAAGTTCGTCCGGAACTTATGTTCAGATCGAAAACGCACGGGAAATCCAGCTGAAGCGAGAGACCGTCATGCTGGCGGACAGCGGGCTTATATCGCCGGCGCTACCTGTCCTGCACGCCGATGCGCGCCCGTTGGAGTTTGAAATCGTCCGCCGCTGAAGATGATCTGTGCACCGTATTCCCGCTTCTGTGGCGAATGTCTCAGAAGGAAACCTGCATTTATGTTAGGATCGGCGCGAAAGGTTGTTCTCAGCAAACTTCAGGAGGGAAAGATGTCATTGAATTCTTCTGGAAACCAAGTGCGCCGGGGCTGTCTTATCTTTGGGGCGATCACCTTATTTGGGAGCGTGACCGCCTATGCGCAGTCCGCGATGCCCAACGCCTGCCCGGTGGACGGGTGCGAGGTTCAGATTATTTCGGTCGAGAAAAACGGTGAAGAACTGGTGGTTACCTACGAGGCGAATTTCACGCCTGATGTCTCAAAGAACCACTTTCACGCCTGGTGGGGTGACAGCTATTCGGTCGAGCAGGTTGGCCGCAATGCCCAGAGCGATTTCAACGTAGAACAGGGCCGCTGGCACCGGCATGACGAATACCCGAGCTATGTCACCAAAGAGGCGGCTTCCACGGCAGCGCGCGACGGAGGCACGATGATGTGCGTGACTGCCGCCGATCGGGACCACAATATCCTGGATGCGACCAAGTTCCATTGCGTTGACGTGAAAGAGCACCTCTAAGACGCAGACCGCAACATGAGTTTTCCTGCGTTCATTGGCCGGTATGCCGTCGAAAGGGAAATAGCCAGCGGAGGTTTTGCGGCAGTTGTCCTCGCTCGGGATGAGGAGCTGGAGGTTCCTGTAACCCTCAAGATCCTCCATTCGAATCTGGCGGCCAATGAAAGCGTCATAGCGCATTTTCTTGAGGAGGCGCGCTTGCTGCGGCGCATCCGGTCACCGCGTGTCGTGTCGGTTCATGACGTAGGGCGGCTGGAAGACGGTCGTCCTTATTTTGTTATGGACTATGCGGACCGTGGGACTCTGGCCGAGCGGCTAAAGCAATTGGACCCCGCCGTGCTGGCAAGGCGCGAGGGTCTGGGCACTCTGATCGATGCACTGGCGGATGGCTTATCGGCGGTTCACGAGGCGAATGTCGTTCATCGTGATGTCAAACCCGCGAATGTTCTGCTGCAAAGGGTCAAACGCAGCAGGGACAATGGTACCTCAGCCTCGTTTGGCGCACTGGTAGAGCCGGACGAACGCGTCTTTTTAGCCGATCTCGGCATCGCCAAGGATCTTGCGATCGATGTGACCGGCGCGACCATGATGGCTGGCACCCCGCTGTATCAGGCCCCGGAACAGGCAGAACATGGGCATCCTGTCACGCCGATGACGGATATATATTCCGCCAGCGCGTTGATGTGGCATGTCTTGACCGGCAGGCCGCCACCGCCGTTCCATCGTGTTTCTGAACATATCTCCGGGCTGCCGGACATGTGGCGCGACTGCATTGAACACGGCATGGCGATGGACCCCGAAGCCCGGTTTCAGGAAATGTTATCCTGGCGCAGTGCAATGAACGATGCGCTGGATCGCGACCGGCGCGAGGCTGCATCCGAAGCTGTGACCCAGATTTCGGAAAGCCGGGTGGAATGCCCCTATAAAGGGCTTGCTGCCTTTGAGCCCGAAGATTCTGGTTACTTCTTCGGGCGAGAGGATCTGGTCGAGGACCTCGTCAGCCGGCTTCAAAAAAGTCGCATTCTGGTGTTGGGCGGTTCGTCAGGCAGTGGCAAATCCTCGGTCCTGCGGGCTGGTCTTCTGCCGGCGGTTGCTGCAAATGCGATATCGGGCAGTGAAAACTGGCGGGTTTGCATCTTTACGCCAGGTCGGGATCCGATGACTGATCTGTATTTTCAGCTGATCGGGGACAACTCGCATCTGACGGCCCAGGTTTCCCTGAACGATTTTATCGCCTATCCCAGCGCCGCGCGCCGTCTGGCAACCGCCAAAAAGGGCGAGCTACTGATTTGTATCGACCAGTTTGAAGAACTGTTCACGCTGGTCACGCAAGAGCGCAGAGGCAAGTTCATCGAAGCCCTGTCGGCGATGACCGATCCAGCCGACAGCCGCGTGCGCATCGTGCTGACAATTCGGGCGGACTTCTATGCGTCTTGCGCTGAAATCCCTTGGCTTGCAGATCGCATTTCCGAGAACCAGTTGCTGGTCGGCCCCATGACGCGCCCCGAGTTGCGCAGGGCGATCAGCGAACCTGCGCGCGCGGCCGGGTTACATATGGACAGATCTCTGATCGACGCCATTGTTGACGAGGCCGGGCGGGAAGCTGGTTCGCTGCCGCTTGTGGCGCATTCCCTCTATGAAACGTGGAGCAGGCGCAAAGGCGCGGTTATGTCACTGGACGGCTATCGGCAGGCTGGCGGGGTTACGGGCGCGATCAGCCAGACGGCCGAGACGCTTTATTCGAGCAGTTTTGACAAGAAACAGCAGGCGGCAACGCAACGGCTGTTTCTGCGTTTGGTCACTCCGGGCGAAGGCACACCCGATACGCGCCGGTTGCTGCCGATAGACGATGTCGAGCGTGACATTGACCCGGAAACGACACGGCGGGTTGTCGAGGCTTTGACGGATGCGCGGCTTTTGACGGTGGATGAAAAGTCCGTGCAGATCGCGCATGAAGCGCTGCTTCGTACCTGGCCACGATTGGATTCGTGGATCGAGGACAGCCGTGACGATCTGCGCATGCGCCAAAGGATTCAGCACGACGCGGCAGAGTGGCAGGTGGAAAACCGAGAACCGGATCTGCTGTATCGCGGAACCCGGTTGCTGGCTTCGCTGGAATGGTCCGAAAGCCATGAAAACGTGCTGGGCGGTCAGGAGCGCGAATTTCTGGACGCGGCACGGGAGGCGCGCGAACGGGCTCTGGCCGTCTCCAACCAGCGCAGGATGCGGCGGCGGCGTATCAACCAGATTGCGGTGGGCGCGCTTGCCTTGCTCGCCGCAGGCGCGACGGCAGCTTCATTTCTGGCGCTTCGCGCTTCGCAGCTTGCGGAAAGCAACCGTGAGATGGCCGTTGCGGCCACCGCCGAAGCCAACGAGCGGTTTGCCCGCGCGTTGGGTGCGGCCGCGAACGGCTTGTCGCAAACCGATCCGCTGCTTGCCCTTTCCCTAAGCGCCGAGGCCATCGCCCGCGCCAAATCCGCCGGTTCCACGTCCGAGGCGCGGACCGCAATGCTGATGGCGCGGCAGCAACTGGAAAAACCCGGCCTGATCCCGTTGGGCAGCCCGCTGACAGTTGGCGATGCTCAGACCATGGCCTTTGACCCTTCGGGCCTGAGAGTTGCCGTGGGGCTGCGCGACGGGCGTATCGTTCTCCACAGTACCAGCGCAGACGAGGGTGTTCTGGCGGAACTGGTGGGGCATTCGGGTGGTATCAGAGACCTCGCTTTTTCACCCGACGGAACGTTGCTTGTTTCTGCGGCGACCGATGGGGATGTCCGCCTGTGGAATGTCACCCCGTCCCGGAACGGCCCGGTCACGACACTGTTTTCCGGCGATGACGTGGCATTTGGCGTGGCTTTCGATGCAACCGGCAAACGGGTCGCCTCGGCCACCGGCGACGGCACCGTCCGGCTGTGGGATGTCTTGACGGGGACGCAGATCGGCGCACCGCTGGCAAAAATGCCGCTGGGGTTCAAAAGGGTGGCGTTTTCGCCTGTGTCCGACGGGTTGGTCGCGGGAAATGTGGATGGTGCCATTTTCGGCTGGGTGGACCAGGAAGGCGCCCCGGCGTTTCTGCCCATCCCGGGCGGCCCGTTTGGACCTGATGCGGATCATCTGTCCTTTGACAGCACCGGAAGTTCCTTCGCCGTATCACACACAAACGGCAAGGTTTCGACAATCGGGTTTCCGCAAGGCGCGCCGATCATCGAACGGTTCCCAGATGCGGGACCCATTGTTGCAGGCACTTTCTCGGGTCCTGAAAACGTTTTGATAGGTGCCGGTGCCGATGGAACACTGCGCATTGAAAGTGCAGCCCTGTCGCCATTGGGTGACGTGGTGCAGGCGCACAGTCAGAGCATCGTGGATATCGGAGTGGCGCGCGAAACGCCGGTGTTGGCGACATTGGGCCGGGATCAGCAGGTTCGTCTGTGGCGGGTCAACCCGGAACCTGGCGATGGTGATGTGCTGGTCTTGCCGGACGGGACGAAAGCGCTGGGGGTAGCGTACAGCCCGAATGGCAAGTCGATTGCGGTGGGCGACGACAACGGCAATGTCTGGATCTGGGATGTCGGGTCGGCGATGAAACCCATGTCGCTAAGAGGGCACGGCAATCAGGTCTGGGCCGCGGCGTTTTCAGCTGATGGAAAGATGCTTGTTACAGGTGACAGAGACGGCGACATTCGTGTCTGGGATACTGCGACCATGCAGTCAAAGCAGCGTTTTAACCTGGGCCAAACACCGGTCTGGTCGGTAGCGGCTGCGGGACCTTCCGCGTTCTTCGCGGCAACAGGGTCCGGACTGTTTCGCTTGAATGTGTCTGAGAGCATCGCCGTCAACCCGGTTGAACCGGGCGAAATCGCCCTAAACCGCGTCGCGGTTTCGCCCGACGAAACCCGCGTTGCTGCCGCGTCACCGGACGGAAAACTCTACATCTGGACGACGGCCAATAATCAGTTGGAACGGGTTATCGAAGCGGATGATAATACCGTGTGGAGCGTTGCTTTCAGTGCCGACAGCGCGCGGATCGCATCCGCCTCGAGCGACGAGGTGGTCAAGATCTGGGACGTGCAAACCGGCGCTGAACTGGCGTCATTTGGTGGCCATAAGGGCGGCGCGACCGATCTTGCCTTTCTGGCGGATGGCGCAACATTGGTCGCCATCGACAGATCCGGTGAGCTTCATTGGTGGGATGCGGTTGCCAATTGGCGGCTCATGCCTGTCCAACGGGTACATAAGGGACCAAGCTGGCGTATCGCTCTGGCGCCCGGCGGCCAGACCTTTGCGACATCGGGTGAAGAGGGAACCGTCCGTATCTGGGACAGGCTGAGCCTGGAGATTGCCTGTGCGCTGGGCGGCCCGACTTTCGACAAAAGGCGCAGGGGACAGTATCTGGGCAGCGCGGAACCATCGACAAGTTGTGATCGACCGGAGCGTTAGCGCGCGTCTGGCGGCTCACTTTCTTCAAAACGCCCGATGTAGTAGTCTGCGCCAATGGGAAGAAGGAGGCCGCTGCAATGGACTACTACGACCTTGGAAATTACTCCCGGCCGGTTTCGACCACGTCAAACGAGGCGCAACTTTGGTTCGACCGGGGCCTGGCCTGGACGTATGCCTACAATCACGAAGAAGCAATCGCGTGTTTTCGTAAAGCCGTGGGCGCTGATCCCGGTTGCGCCATGGCCCATTGGGGCATCGCCTATTGCATCGGCCCCAACTACAACAAACCCTGGGAGGCTTTCGAGGAAGAGGAAAAGCCTGACTGCATCGATGTGGCCGGTGCCTCGGTCAAGACCGCCATGGGGTTGCTGGATGATGTTACTCCGGCCGAACGAGCCCTGATCGAAGCGTTGTCGGTGCGCTATCCCGAGACGGCAGAGATTGCGGACTTTGCGCCTTGGAATGACGC
This sequence comes from uncultured Ruegeria sp., assembly GCA_963669395.1. Taxonomy (GTDB): domain Bacteria; phylum Pseudomonadota; class Alphaproteobacteria; order Rhodobacterales; family Rhodobacteraceae; genus Ruegeria. The sequence continues at coordinate 1,525,705 of OY770022.1, forward strand.
CTTTGCCAATGCCATGCGCGAGGTCCATGCAAAGCACCCAAACGATCCGGATATCTGCGCGATTTTTGCCGAGGCGATCATGAACCGCACACCCTGGCAGCTTTGGGATTTGCCGACAGGACAACCGGCCGAGGGTGCAGACACCGAAGAGGCCATCGCCGTTCTCGACAAGGCATTCGAAACGCTTCCGGGTGCCTGGGCACATGCCGGGCTGTTGCACATGTATATTCACCTTATGGAGATGTCCCCGCACCCCGAGCGGGCATTGCGCCATGGCGATGCGCTGAGCACTTTGGTACCTGACGCGGGCCATCTGTTGCATATGCCGACCCATGTGGACGTGCTTTGCGGGGATTACATGAATGTGGTGCTTCGCAACGAAGCGGCAATTGTGGCGGACCGGAAGTTTCTGAAACGCGAGGGGGCGGACAATTTCTATTCGGTCTACCGATGTCACAACTACCATTTCAAAATCTACGGCGCGATGTTTCTGGGTCAGCCCTCTGCCGCGCTGGAAGCGGCCGATGAACTGATCGCGACCCTGCCGTCAGAAACGCTGCGCCCGATGGCAGACTGGTTCGAGGGTTTCATCCCGATGAAGCAGCACGTGTTGATCCGGTTCGGGCGATGGCAGGATATTCTGGATCAGTCCTTGCCCGACGATGAAGAGCTGTACAGCGTCACGCGCGCTATGATGCGGTACGCGCGAACGGTGGCGTTGGCCAATACTCAGCGTCTGGACGAAGCAGAGACCGAACGCGATCTGTTCTATCAGGCGCTGGATCGGGTGCCGGACAGCCGGATGCTGTTCAACAACACCTGCCGCGATATCCTGAAGGTGGCCGAACAGATGATGCTGGGCGAGCTGGCCTATCATCAGGGGCAACTTGAAACGGCCTTTGAACACCTGCGCAGATCGGTCGGGATCGACGATAACCTGCCATATGACGAGCCGTGGGGCTGGATGCAGCCGACCCGCCATGCGCTGGGCGCGCTGTTACTTGAACAGGGGCAGGTCGAAGAAGCCGAGGCGGTTTATCGTGCCGATCTGGGGCTTGATGCAACGCTCAGCCGGGCCTGTCAGCATCCGGGCAATGTCTGGAGCCTGCATGGTTTGCATGAATGTCTGACGCGGCGTGGCAAAACGGTGGAGGCAGCGCATATCAAGCTCCAGCTCGACAAGGCGGTCGCACGTGCGGACGTTCCGATCCGCGCGTCCTGCTACTGTCGTCAGAAAAACCTGGCCGCCGCGTAAGAACCTCGGTGTCGAAGGTGTGGGGCAAACCGGCCCCACACTGCTGACGGACTTAGCCTCGTTCTATGACTTTGCGCGCCACCCGGAAACACTCCAGCGCCTGCGGTACGCCGCAGTAAATGCCGATTACGTGAATGATTGCCCGAATCTCTTCGGTGGTGACCCCGTTGTTGATGGCACCCCGGCAGTGGATTTCCCATTCATGCATCTTTCCGAGCGCGCCGATCATTGACAGGTTCATCATCGAACGCGTCTTTGCGTCGATGACGTCATCACCCCAACCGAACCCCCAGCACCACGCGGTCATGGCTTCCTGAAAAGGGCGGGTGAAATCGTCGGCGGCTGCCAGATTTTTCTCGACATATTCAGCGCCCAGCGTTGCTTTTCGCTGTTCCAGTCCTATCCGAAAAAGGTCTTCGTCAAAGATGTTCGCCATTCGGAACCTCCGGTTGGTTTGGGTGAATTCAGGGCTTCAGGCGATGCCTGTACAGGTGATCATAATGCGGCTTCATCCGGCGATGAACCTGCCGGACCCTTTCGGGTGCATCTTCGATCGAGATGTGCTTCCGTGGTTGTGGCGCAAGGCCGGTGGAGTTGGCCAGATTGGCGTGAAACGATCCGCCATCCCACCAGCTATGGGCAGACGGATCGCCGCCAGCCTCCCATGTCAGAGCGTCTTCAATGAATGGTATTCCTATGGAATCGCAAAACTTTTGCGTCATGCTGTGCGGATCTTCCAGCAAGTCGTCGCTGTCGATCACGGGCGGCGGGGTGCCGTTCAGCGCTGTCAGCAGATCAAAAAGGGCGCGTTGTTCGGGGAAGCCGACTTCGCCTTCGGCAAAGTCCGGCCACTGCCGGTACATGGAAGTGATCGTCTTGGCAGGATCGCGGATCAGGAAAGCGTGAGTGAAATGAGACAGCAGCTCAGCATCCCACATGTGGTTGATATAATGCGGAAAATCCTTGAGGAACACCGGCCCCTTGCGGGCGCGCGCCTGGACGTCTTCCCAGACACTTTCAAGGGTCAGGCCTGGCGTGGTCTTTTCGCCCGCCCGAAAGCGATGCCAAAGCGGTTCTTCGCCCTGATACCACGCTTCGCCGAAGGGTTCGTGCAGGCAATCAAGATCGCCGCGCTGGCGCATCATCCACTCGAAGGCCGTCGAGGTTGACCGGGGTACAGCCCAGAGCGCGAAGATTTGGTGCATTTGAACGACCTTTCGACTGCCATTCTTGTCTTTGTACAAGGCAAAATCCCGGCTACAGACGCCGCAGAAGCTGCCCGTGAGGTGTTTGGGGTGCGATGCCAAGCGATTTGAAGATGCGCCAATACAGCGCGATGTCGTGGCCGATCACGGGCTTGCCGATTGCGGCCTCGAGATCATCGGCCAGATGCAAGGGACGTTGCGGAATACCGCCCGGACCGGTTCTGAAATTGCACATGCCGTTGATCAGGATCGCGTCGGCCTTCGGGGCTTTTTCGGCAACATATTCGAAACTGCGGCGGGCCAGATCGCCGTCGAACACCCAGCGATGACTGTTGACCTCTTCCTGGCTGGAAAACCAACCCTGATCGTGAAAATTGCCGGCCCAGACCACGTCAAACCCGGCCTCGCGCAGGAAGCCGACGGTGCCCTGCCACCATTCGGGCCAGTGATAGGCCGCGTTAAGGGCGACCTTCTCGATGTTCATGTCCCGAAGCGCTTCGACCATGGCATAGCCTGCCATGTGAAACTCCGTGCCGTGTTTGTCGGACAAATCAGCACAGTGCTGCCGCACCCCGTCGACGCCCAGCCCGCAGGCATGGACCCAGTTCGACCCGACCTGACCGCAGACATCCACGCCATTGCGTGACATGCAATGCACGAAGTCTTCGAGCATGCCGAAGTTCTTTTTCCGCTGATCCAGCCCGTGGACGTAATCCGGGACATGCAGCATCCAGCCATGAACGCCGACGGTTTCGGGGCACATGCGCAGGAAGTCCGATGGCGCGGCATCGAAATCGAACGGCGGAGAGGTAAAGCCGACCTGATAAGGAAAAAGCTTGTGTTCAGGCCGCCATTCTCCAGGCATCAGCATAATCGGCCTGTCCTTTCGAAGACTGATAAAATTCGACGCATTCCCTGGGACAAAGGCACCGGCGTCATTCGACGGCCTCGCGCATCCATTGTTGCAATTTGGCGATCGAATGTTCCGACATCACGCCGCAACCCGGGTCCAGCACCAGCGGGCCGGGACGATAGCCGCGCGACTTGAGCCCGCGGTGCACGGATTCGACAAGGCGGATGTCTTCCTCGACCGTGGTTTCCCGGTCCTGTACGGCCAGTTGTCGGATCACTGCGCTTTCCGAACCGCCCTCGGTATACCAGCCCCGCCAGACGGTGCAGTGATCGGCATCGTTGGCGCGCCAGTGATAGGTGTTCAGCACGTTGCCCGGGTAGCACTGGAACGAGAACATCGGCCACAGAAACCATGACTGGTAATCGCCCGCATGCGGTACTGACAGGTCAATAGGGTAGGTCATCTTTTCCAGGCTCTGACATTCGGTCGTGTGACGCAGCACATAGCCGCCGTCGGCGTCGGGTTGAATGTCATAGGTCTCGGGCTTGACCACGCCTTCGGCAAAGGTCGGGTGATTGGTCGGGCAGTGGTAGCATTCCGAGTAATTCTCGATACTGACCTTCCAGTTGCAGTTTTCCGAAATCTCGACCCATTCCAGCGCTTCCAGATTGTCGATGTTCGGAACAAAGGCGCGGATTTCTTCGCGCACACCGGGATACCATTCATCCATCGGTGCGGCGTCATCGTCGAGATTGACGAAGATAAAGCCGTTGAAGACCTCGGTGCGGACAGAGGTCAGGCAGATGGCGCTGCGGTCAAAGCCGGGGACGGATTTGATGTTGGGACCGGCGCGCAGTTGGCCGGACAACTCGTAGGTCCAGGCGTGATAGGGGCAGACGACGACGCGCGTGTTGCCCGCACCGGTGACCATCTCGTGCGCACGATGCTGGCAGACGTTGTAGAAGGTGCGGATTTCGCCATCGCGGCCGCGGATGCAGAACAGGCTTTGCCCGGCGATCCCAAAGGCGAAGTAATCTCCGGTCTCGCGGACCTGCGCGATGTGGCCCGCGAACTGCCACGTTCGGGCCAGCAGACCCTGCAACTCCTGCCCGAATATGGCGGGATCGGTATAGTATCGGGCGTCAAGGGAATGGGTCAGGGGGGCGTTCATTCGGGCTCCTCCGCGTAGAGGCCAAGTTGGTGTCTGCGTTGGTGAAACCGTTCCACCCGCTCGACGATCTCATCGCTGGACACCGCGATCACGAAAGACAGCAGTGTTTCCAGCAAAGCGATGGTCGAAACGGAGGACGGGAAGAACTGTGGTGTGTCGGCGGCGACGACAAAACCGTGATGGGCGTTCAGGATCACCGGGCTGGCAGGACTGTCCGAAATGCCGACGACGGTCAGGCCTTGCTGGCGGGCCAGCTTGATCGCTTCGATCACCTCGGTCCGGTAGGGGCGGCAGGTGATCGCGATCAAAACGTCCTGTTCATCGGCCCAGGCCAGATCATCCACCGGGGTCGAGCCGGGTCGCGGGATGGCGTGGAACTGTTTCATCCCTGTCGAGGCCAGATACGTGAAGTTGCGCGCGTTCGAGTTGTTGACGCCGACGCCCAGCGTGAAAATCTGGCGGCTGTTCCAGATGTCTTCCGCGGCAGCTTTCAGCTTTGTGGCGTCGATACCGGCAAAGGTCTCTTCGATGTTGCGAATCGCGGCGCCGACCATATCGGCGTAAAGCCCGCCCAGTTCGCCTGACTTGCCAATGTCCTGCAACCAGCGGGCGCGGTCGGGAAACGACACGCTGCCCTTGCGAATCGCTTCGCGGAAGGGCGCGCGGAAATCCTCGTACCCATCGAAGCCGACCTGACGCGCCATGCGGACAAAGGTGTTGGGCTTCACTTTCGCCGCTTCGGCAATCTCGCGCACGGTCGAAACCCCAACGTCGCTTGGGTTTTCCAGCACATAACGCGCGGCTTTCTGCGCCTCGGGGGTGAGGGCGTCCCACTCCTGACTCAGGAGGTTCAGAACGATTGATGATACATTTGTGTCATTCATGATTGACGATGGTACATTTGTGGAATTAGCCTGTCGAGCAGAAACGCGACTCGGGAAGAGGAAAAATCATGTCCGGGAATGAATTGCCGTCACAGGCCCGTGTGGTCATCGTCGGAGGCGGTGTTATGGGGGTCGGTCTGGCCTATCATCTGGCGCATGAAGGGTGGGGCGGTGATACCGTCCTGCTGGAGAAGGCTGAACTGACCAGCGGCAGCACCTGGCATGCGGCGGGCCAGATCACGCATTCGACCTCGAGCTTTGGGCTGGGCAAATGCGTGGACTACAACATCGGCCTGTATTCCGGCCAGCTGGAGGCTGAGACCGGCCAACCCGTCACATGGCATGGCTGCGGCTCGTTCCGGCTGGCCTATACCGAGGACGAGATGGACTGGTTGCGCCACACGTTGTCGGTGGGCCGGTCGCTGGGGTTCAATATCGAGCTGGTCGGCCCCGAGAAGGTCGCCGAGCTGCATCCGTTCTATAATCTCGAGGGCGTTCTGGGTGCGCTCTATACGCCAGATGACGGGCATGTGGATCCGACCAATGTAACAATGGCGATGGCGACCGGCGCGCGTCAGAAAGGCGTGCGAATCTTCCGCAATTGCCGCGCCACCAACATCACGCAGGCCGAAAATGGCGAGTGGGTGGTCGAGACCGAGTTGGGCGCAATCACCTGCGAGCATGTGGTGAACGCGGGCGGTACCTATGCCCGGCAGATGGGTGAATGGTCCGGTTTGCAACTGCCGATGACTTCGATGACCCACCATTACTTCGTGACCGAGCCGGTGCCGGAGTTCCAGAACCTGGATAAGGAGCTGCCGGTGATCCGCGATGACCGCAAGGTCTCGGGCTATATCCGGATGGAGCAGAAGCGCGGGCTGATCGGGATTTATGAGAAGGAAAACCCGAACTCGGTCTGGCACGATCATTGCCCGTGGGAATACGAAAACTGGCTGTTCGACGCGGATTACGACCGGGTGATGCCGTGGCTGGAGGAAAGCCTGAATCGCATGCCGATCTTTGCCGAGCTGGGCATTCAGCGCGATGTGCATGGGGCGATCTCGCATCCGCCGGATGGCAACCCTCTGATCGGGCCCGCGCCCGGTGTTCGGAACTACTGGTGTTGCTGCGGGACCCAGATCGGGATCGGCTGGGGGCCGGGTCTGACCCGCGAACTGGCGCGCTGGATGGTGCATGGCGCTGCTGATATTTCGATGCGCGAGTATGACCCGCGCCGGTTTGGCAGCTATGCGACCAAGGACTGGCAGGTGATCAAGGCGGAAGAGGATTACTGCCTGCGCCACGAAATTCCCTTTCCGCATTTCAACCGTCTGGCGGGGCGCCCGATCAAGCCGTCGCCACTGTATGAGCTGCTGAAATCCAAGGGTGCTGTGCACGAGGAGGTCTATGGCTTCGAACGCCCCCGCTGGTTCGCGCGGGACGGCGTGGAGCAGCGCGATCACTATTCCTTCCGCCGCTCGCCTGCCGATGACATGGTCGCGGCCGAGGTCAAAGCGGTACGCGAGAGCGTCGGCATCATGGATGTCACCGCCTTCACCAAGGTCGAGGTTTCGGGGCCAGATGCCTACGCCCTGCTGGACCGGCTGACCGCCAACCGGATGCCGCAGAAGGTCGGCTCGATCACGTTGACCCACATGCTGAACCGGCGTGGGCGGATCGAGTTGGAGACGACTATTGTCCGTATGGCCGAGGATCGGTTCTATCTGGTCTGCGCGGCGTTCTTCGAACAGCGCCTGCTGGATCATCTGGCGCAACAGCGCGCAGGTGAGGATGTTCAGATCACCGCATTGTCCGCAGACTGGTCGGCCCTGTCGCTGAATGGCCCCCGCTCGCGGGACGTGTTGGCGCGTTGCACCGACGCCGATCTGACCAATGCCGGGTTCCGCTGGCTTTCAGCGCAGGAGATCGCCATCGCGGGCCACAAGGTCTGGGCCTTCCGCATGTCCTATGCCGGAGAGCTGGGTTGGGAACTGCACATGCCCAACGCGGCCTGCCTGGATGTCTACAACGCGTTGTGGGTGGCAGGCGAGGCCCATGGCATCACCGATTATGGCAGCTTTGCCATGAACGTGATGCGGATGGAGAAGGCCTTCAAGGGCGCGGGTGAACTGACCAACGAGGTCACCTTGGCCGAGGCAGACGTGCTGCGCTTTGCCCAGACGGACAAGGAATACCTGGGTAAGGACAAGACCCTGAACACTGACCTGCCCTGGGTGTGTGCATATCTCGAAATCGAGCCGGATGGTGTTGCGGATGGCCATGGCGGAGAAGCTGTGATGCTGGACGGGCGTGTCGTGGGGTCGACAGCTTCGGTGGTCTATGGTCACACAGTCGGCAAGATCCTCGCCTTTGCCTATGTCAAACCCGACGCGGCCGCGCCCGGAACCGCAGTAGAGGTCGTGATCCACGGCAAGCCCCGCGCGGGCCGTATTCTTGGTCAGCCGGCCTATGACCCCGAAAGCCTGCTGCCCCGCACAGACGCAATAATGGAGACCGCGTGATGAGCCTGCCCGATACGATGAAAGCCATGGTCACGATGGGCCACGGCGGGCTCGAGCAGATGGTGCTGCACACGGACTGGCCGCGCCCCAATCCCGCCGCCGGAGAAGTTCTGATCAAGGTCGCCGCCTGCGGTCTGAACAACACTGACGTTAACACGCGATCCGGCTGGTATTCCAAGACAGTGACTGATGCGACAACCGGTGGCGCGTTCGAAGAGGTTGGTGAAGAGGACCCCACATGGGGTGGCAATCCCATCACTTTCCCCCGTATTCAGGGTGCCGATATCTGCGGACACATCGTGGCCGTGGGCGAAGGTGTCGACCCCAGATTGATCGGCGAACGTGTTATTACCGATGGATGGCTGCGCGACCCGGCGGACCCGGGCAATATGGACAAGACCGGGTATTTCGGATCCGAGCGGGATGGCGGTTTTGCGGAATATGCCACGACACTGGCAGTGAATGCGGCGCCGATCACTTCGGATCTTTCAGATGCAGAACTGGCAACGTTTTCATGCTCTTACTCGACGGCCGAAGGGATGCTGACCCGAGCCAACGTGACCGAAAAAGACACGGTGCTGGTGCCCGGCGCGTCCGGCGGTGTTGGGGGCGCTTTGGTCCAGTTGGCCAAGCGCCGCGGTGCGCGCGTGATCGCGCTGGCGTCCGAGGCGAAGCATGCCGATGTGGCGGAACTTGGCCCCGACGTGACCCTGCCCCGCGGACCGGAAAACCTGCGGGCGGCGCTGGGCGACGAGAAGATCACCGTGGTTGCCGATGTGGTGGGCGGGCCCTACTGGCCGACCCTGATCGACATTCTGGAACGAGGTGGTCGGTATACCTGTTCCGGCGCCATTGCGGGCCCGATGGTCGAGTTTGACCTGCGGACTTTCTATCTGCGCGACCTGACCTTTACCGGCTCGACCGTGATCGACCCGCAGGTAATGCGGAACCTCGTGAAGTATATCGAAGCCGGTGAGATCAAGCCCGCTCTGGCCGCGACCTTTCCGCTGGAAAAGTTGCGCGAGGCGCAGGCCGCCTTCATCGCCAAACAACACACCGGCAATATTGTGGTGATCCCATGACACTTGATGACGTACTGGAAGCGGCCCGGCTGGTGCATCAGGCGCATCCTGATCTTGCCGCTTTCGGGGTCTGGCCCGATGATCTGACCCCCACAGGTCTGCAGCCTGCGCCGATACCGGCGACCGATCTAGTGCGTGACTTTGCCGAGGACGGCGGGGAGCCGACCCGCGATCTGGTCGCGGCGATCAAGGCGACGGCGCATCTGGCGCAGTGGAAGCTGACCTATACCGAAGAGGAGGTCGGCGCAGATTTCCTGAACCGCTTTGGGTACTACGAACTCTTTGGTCCGACAGGACATTTCCACTCGACTCAACTGCGGGGCTACGTCGCGTATTGGGGTGCCGGCCTGAACTATGATTGGCATAGCCATCAGGCTGAGGAGCTGTATCTGACTCTGGCGGGCGGGGCGGTGTTCCGGGTCGACGGAAACGAGGCCTTCGTCGGCCCTAACGAAACGCGACATCACGAAAGCTGGCAAAGCCACGCCATGACCACGACAGAACAGCCGATCCTGACCTTTGTCCTGTGGCGCGGCGACGGGATGGGCGATCTGCCCAGAATGGACGCTGCATGAAGATCAACCGTATCCGCGTCTTCCAGACCGGGCTGCCCTATGTGGGCGGTGCGTATGTTTGGGGCGCGGGCAATGCAATCGAAAGGGCCACCGCCTCGGTTGTTGTGATCGACACCGACGCCGGATTGCAGGGCTGTGGGGAGTTCACGCCCTGTGGCGAGAACTACATGGTGGCGCATTCCGAAGGTGTTCCTGCACTCGCACGTCTGGTGGCACCAAAGCTGCTGGGGGAAGACCCGCGTCAGGTCGGGCGGATCGAACGGCTTCTGGATCATCTGGTGCAGGGGCACGGCTATGCCAAGGCCCCGTTCGATGCCGCATGCTGGGATATTCTGGGGCAGGCCTGTGATCAGCCGGTGTGGATGCTGCTGGGCGGTAAGCTGACCGACGGTGCGCCGATGTACCGGGTGGCCCCACAAAAGGCGGTGGACGAGACCGTGGCCGAGATGGACCGCTATCGGGATCAGGGCTATCGCCAGTTTCAGGTCAAAGTCGGGGGCGATTGGGCCAGCGACATCGACCGCATACGCAGCACGGTGCCTTTGCTGAAACCGGGCGAAAAGGCCATGGCCGATGCCAACCAAGGCTGGCGCGTGGACAATGCGATCCGGGTGGCTCGCGCCACGTGTGATCTAGATTTCATTCTGGAACAGCCCTGCCGCACCTATGAAGAATGCCAGCAGGTGCGCCGTGTGGCCGAGCAGCCGATGAAGCTGGACGAATGTCTGACCGGCATCCACATGGTGCAGCGGATCGTTGCGGATCGCGGGGCCGAGATCTGCTGTTTGAAGATCTCGAACCTCGGGGGGCTCAGCAAGGCGCGGCGGGTGCGGGATTATCTGGTCGATAACCGAATTCCGGTGGTCAGTGAGGATACCTGGGGTGGTGAGATCACATCCTCGGTCGTGGCGCATTTCGCGGCCTCGACCCCGGCAGAATATCTGCAGAACACCACCGATTTGATGAACTACAACACGCGGTCGACCGGAATCGGCGGTCCGGCGTCGCGGGATGGCAAGCTTTACGCCTCTGATACGCCAGGACTGGGCGTAACCCCTGATTTCGAAAGCCTCGGCGCGCCGATAGAGGAGTTCCGCCTATGAGACCACAAGCAACGGCAACTCAAATGATTGACGACGCCCGTGTTCGGGTGACGCGATTTGACTTTGCGCCCGGTGGGGAAACCGGGTGGCATCGGCACGAGATGGACTATGTAATCACCGCCATCTCCGATTGCCACATGCGGCTGGAATTGCCCGATGGCTCGGTCAATGACGTGATGGTCCCGGCCGGATCCGCGTATCGGCGCGATGAAGGGGTTGAGCATAACGTTATCAATAACGGGGACAGCCCCATGTCCTTTGTCGAAGTGGAACTGAAATGAAGATCACCCGGATATCGGTCTATCACGTCGATTTGCCGTTGGAGCATCCCTATTGGTTGTCCGGCGGGCGGCTCAAGTTCGAGGTGCTGGATGCAACGCTGGTCAAAGTCGAAACGGATGAGGGCCTGACCGGCTGGGGCGAGGGCACGCCATGGGGCCACACGTACGTGCCCGCGCACGGGCCGGGTATCCGCGCGGGAATCGAGACGATGGCGCCCTTCGTTCTGGGCCTGGATCCGCGCAAAGTGTTGGATGTGGAACGTGCCATGGATCTTGCCTTACCCGGACATCTCTATGCAAAAAGCCCGATCGACATGGCCTGCTGGGACATCGCCGGTCAGGCGGCGGGCCTGCCCATTGCCGACCTTATGGGCGGCGGATCACGAACACCGCGTCCGATTGCTTCGTCCGTGGGTGCGAAGACCGTGGAGGAAACCCGCGCGGTGATCGAGTGCTATCGCAGCCGTGGCTACATCGCCCATTCGGTGAAAATTGGTGGAGATGTCGAACGCGACATTGCCCGTGTTCGCGATGTCGAAAGCATCCGGCGACCGGGTGAGATCATCCTTTATGACGTCAACCGGGGCTGGACCCGGCAACAGGCGCTGCGAGTGATGAGTGCCTGCGAGGACCTGAACGTCACGTTCGAACAACCCGGTGAGACGCTGGACGACATTGCTGCGATCTCGGGCAGACATGCCTCGCCCGTTTCGGTGGATGAAAGCCTGGTCACCCTGCAGGATGCGGCGCGCATCGCCCGGGATGGGCTTGCCGAGGTTTTCGGGATCAAACTGAACCGCGTCGGCGGCCTGACCAAGGCGGCGCGGATTCGTGATATCGCGCTGGCCCATGGTATCGACATGTTCGTGATGGCCACGGGCGGGTCGGTTCTGGCGGACACCGAAGCGCTGCATCTGGCCGCGTCCATCCCGGATGACAACTGCCACGCGGTCTGGGCCTGTCAGGATATGATCACCCTCGACATCGCTGGCGGGCGCGGCCCGCGTAACATTGATGGCCACCTGCATCTGCCCGAAACGCCCGGCCTTGGCGTTGCGCCGGACGAAGATGCGCTGGGCGATCCGGTCGGAGCCTACCAATGAGGATCACCAAGATTACGCTCTGGTCCGTCGACCTTACAAGTCACGAAACCTATCACATGGCCGAAGGCAAGTCCTGCGCGACAGTCAAAAGTCATATCCTGTGTCTGGACACGGATGCCGGCTTGAAAGGCTGGGGCGAGGTCTGCCCGATCCCGCATTACCTTCCCGCCTATGCCGATGGGGTTCCCGCAGCTGTGGCCGAGATGGGGTCGGAAATTCTTGGCATGTCTCCCTTCGGGGTCGATGCGCCCATGCGCAAGCTGGATGGGTTTCTGCAGGGGCATCTCTATGCCAAATCCATTGTGGATCTGGCGCTGTGGGACCTGTTTGGCAAGGCCTCGGGTCAGCCGGTCTATGCGCTGCTGGGCGGGCGGACACAGGCGGATATACCGCTGTACCACTCGATTACCTGCATCGCGCCAGATGACATGGCGCGGATCGCCAAGACCGCTTACCAGACCGGAATTCGCCAGTTTCAGGTCAAGCTGGGCGTCGAGGGCGATTGGCAAGCCGACGCCGAGCGCCTGATCAAGGTGCGCGAGGCTGTGGGCCCGGGACCGCTGGTTTATGGCGACTGGAATTGCGGGGCATCGCGGCTGCAGGCGACGCGCACGGGCCGGGCGGTGGCGCATCTGGATGTGATGCTGGAACAGCCCTGCAAAACGCTAGAGGACTGCGCGGCGGTGCGCCAGGCCACCGGCCTGCCGATGAAGATCGACGAAAACGCTCATGATCTGGCCTCGCTGTTGCAGGCGCATGCGCTGGGCTGCATGGATGCCGTCGCTTTGAAAATCTCGAAATTCGGTGGGCTGTCGGCCGTGCGCCGGGCGCGGGATCTGACCGTGCATCTGGGGGCCGAGATTTGCGCCGAATGCACCTGGGGGTCGGATATCGTGACGGCGGCAGCGCTGCATTTCGCGGCGTCGACACCGGCTGCGTCGCTGATGAATACCTGCGACCTGTCTTCCTATGTCTCCCCGCGCGTCTGCCCGGACGCACCAAACCGTGAAAATGGCCGGATTGCCCCACCTGAGGGTCCGGGGTTAGGTGTTACCCCGAACCCGGAGGTTCTTGGCTCCCCAATATTGGAGATCGTTTGAGATGCTGAAAATCAATACGCAATCCGAATGGATCGCCCGCGCGAACGAGGTTCTTCCCGCCGGCGGGTTTGGCAATTTCGATCCGGGTATCATCATCGCCCGCGGCGAAGGCAGCCGAGTCTGGGATGAGGACGGCAATGAGTATATCGATTACTTGATCGGCTCGGGGCCGATGCTGCTGGGCCATGGCCACCCCGAGGTGATGGAGGCCGTGCTGGAGCAATTGCCCAAGGGCATGACCTTTTTTGCCAACAATGCAAAGGGTGTCGAGCTGGCCGAAGCGATTGTTGATGCGGTGCCGTGTTGCGAGCAGATCCGCTTTGTCGCCTCGGGCGGTGAGGCGGATATGTATGCGATCCGGCTGGCCCGCGCCTATACCGGTCGCGACAAGATCCTGAAATTCGAAGGCGGTTATCACGGGATGAGCGCCGAGGCGCAGATGAGCCTAGCCCCCAGCCGCGAGGTCAACTTCCCGCAGGCCGTGCCCGACAGCGCCGGTATCCCGCAGGGCGTGGCCGACCAGATGCTGATCGCGCCTTTCAATGATCTGGAGGCGGTGTCGAACCTGTTGAATGAACATGACGACATTGCAGCCATCATGGTCGAGCCGCTGCAGCGGATCATCCCGCCCGAGCCAGGTTATCTGCAGGGGTTGCGCGATCTGTGCGAGAAGCACAGTGTTCTGCTGATCTTCGATGAGATCGTGACCGGGTTTCGTCTGGCCTATGGCGGTGCGCAGGAGAAATACGGCGTGACGCCCGATATCTGCACGCTGGGCAAGATCACCGGTGGCGGTTTTCCCCTGGCGGCTCTTGGTGCCAGCGCCGAGATCATGAAGCATTTCGACAAGGCGAAGGTGGGCGAAGGGGGTTGGCTCATGCAGTTGGGCACGCTGTCCGGCAATCCGATCGCGTCCGTGGCCGGTTTGAAAACCATGGAGGTTCTGCGCCGCGACGGTGTCTATGACAAGCTGCGCGCAACCGGAAAGGCGCTGCAGACCATGCAGTCCGAAGCGCTGAGCGCCGCCGGTATCCCACACCGGATTTGCGGCGATGAGACACTGTTCGACATCTATTTCACCGCCAACACTTGCCGGGACTACCGCAGCGCGAAACATGATGATCCCCAGCGCAACGCCGTCTACAACGCCGCCTTGCGCGAGGCGGGTATCTTCAAGGCGCCGGGCAAGCTGTACCCGTCGCTGGCCGTGACCGAGGCTGATCTGGAACACACACGCGCGGCGGTGGCAAAGGCGATTGCGGCCATCGTCTAGGGATGAGGCGTCCTAGTGAATCAGATAAATCGTGGCTTGCCCAAGGGCCGGTGTTCTGGGCAAGTCGCATCTAAGCGGTGTTCCGGGATACAGATCATCGTGAACAAACCCAACAAGCCCGGGCTTCCGATTTTTCGCAGATCATATTCTGCACCCGCCGGACTGGGCCCAAGCCATGAAACAGGGGCTGAAGCACCATGACGTGCTGTTTATCGGCGTGCATTGCCCGGTGCCTGAGCTGATCCGCAGAGAGGCCGCCCGTGGTGACCGTCCGCCCGGCAGCGCGGAACAGGACCAGCGGACAATTCACAAAGGCCGGCAATACGATCTGGAGGTCGACGCGATGGACGGGGTGGATGCCAACGTGGACGCGATCCTTGCGGCGTGGCGCAGTGGCACGCGCAAATCAGATTTCGCGATCTAGCGTTGGGCGGCCCTGATCCTTAGCCGCGTGGCTGCGCCGCCGGGTAGACGCCCAGAATTTCAACGTTGGTCGTGAAGTGTTCCAGCTCGTCCATGGCCAATTGCACGTTGCGGTCCTCGGGGTGCCCAACGATGTCGGCGTAGAACTGGGTCGCGGTGAACGAGCCGTCGATCATGTAGCTTTCCAGCTTGGTCATGTTGATGCCATTTGTCGCGAAACCACCCATCGCTTTGTAAAGGGCGGCCGGGATGTTGCGCACCTGAAACACGAAGCTGGTGATCATGCCGTGATCCCCGCGCGGCGTCAGGTCGGACTGCCGGGACATGACCAGAAACCGGGTGGTGTTGTTGTCGCGGTCCTCGATATGGCGGGCCAGCACGTTCAGGCCGTAGATTTCTGCCGCAAGCTCGCTGGCAAGGGCCGCCGAATGCAGCTCGGCCTGTTCTGAAACCTCGCGCGCGGCGCGGGCGTTGTCGGGGCTGACACGGCCGCGAATGCCATGTTCCTTCAGAAATCCCGCGCATTGCGGCAGCAACACCAGATGGGAATGCGCCTCGGTGATGTCTTCAAGCTTTGCGCCCGGAACGCCCAAAAGGTTGATGTGGACGCGCACGAAGGCCTCATCGATGATGTGCAGCCCGCTGTGCGGCAGCAGCCGGTGAATGTCGGCCACTCGGCCATAGGTCGTGTTCTCGACCGGCAACATCGCCAGATCCGCGTCACCGGCGCGAACCGATTCGATCACATCTTCGAAAGTGCGGCAGGGCAGGGCCTCCATATCGGCGCGCGCGTTGCGGCAAGCTTCGTGGCTGTAGGCGCCGGGCTCACCCTGAAATGCGATGCGATTGGTCATTTGGTCGATTCCGTGCAACAAGTTCTTGATTTGGGCGTTTAGTCGCGGTGTCTATACCTTGCCTCTTGCAAGGGGAAGCCTTAGACACCCCGCAGACAGCTGAAATGGACTCGCGATCAATGTTCGACACGATGACAGTTACCAAGGCCGCCGCAGGCCTGTTCGGCACCTTCCTGGTGCTTCTTCTGGCCAAATGGGGGGCAGATGTTCTCTATAGTGTAGATGCCCATGGCGCCGAAGCCGCCTATGTCATCGAAACCGAAAGCTCGGGCGAAAGCGCCGACGGCGAAGAAGTGGTATTCGAGGACATGCTGGCAGCCGCCGATCCTGAAAAGGGTGCGAAGGTATTCCGCAAGTGCACCGCCTGCCACAAGCTGGAAGACGGCGCCAACGGCACTGGCCCATATCTGTACGCGATTGTGGATCGTCCGGTTGCGTCCGCCAAGGGCTTTACCGGCTATTCCGCATCCATGCAGGCGCATGGCGGCAACTGGACGCCAGAGGCGCTGGATGCCTTCCTGACAAGACCCAGCAGCTACATTTCAGGCACCTCGATGAGCTTTGCTGGCCTGAAGAAGCCGCAGGAACGTGCCGACCTCATTGCCTATCTGCAGACCATCGGCAACTGATCGGCCGATCGGATGAACCGAATTCAAAGCCGCTGCCCCGTGCAGCGGCTTTATTTTTTGTCTAAGGACAACTTCACAATCCGTTCACGCGTTCTAAACTTGCAACTGACAGTTCTGGCCTTTTAGCTGTCGGTCACAACAATGAAGACGGAAACGACCAAGAGGATGAGCACCATGAAATCCCTTCTGTCCAGCAATCTCAAATTGCACGCCCGGTCCTGGGCTGCTGTTCTGGGGGTTTCTACCGCTCTGGTCGTGGGGGCCGCGAATCTGGCCGGGGCCGTTGAGGAGGGCGTGACGCGCAGCCACGGGTATTCCTATTTTGGCAATCTCGACTACCCGCCCGATTATCCGCATCTGAACTATGTCAATCCCGAAGCCCCCAAGGGGGGCGAGCTGTCGCTGGCGGGGTCCGGCACCTTCGACTCGCTAAATCCTTATTCGCGCAGGGGCCGCGCCGGGGCGCTGACGTCGATCCAATATGATGCGCTGATCGACAGCGCGTCAGACAGTGTGGGGCAGTATTACGGTCTGCTGGCACACAGCATGGAATATGACGAAGGGCGCAATTACGTGATTTTCCACATGCGACCGGAGGCGACGTTCTGGGATGGAACACCGGTGACGGCCGAGGATGTGGTCTACAGCCATCGCCTGTTCATCGAGCAGGGGTTGCCATCTTATGCGCAGGCCGTCGGTCGCATGGTGACAGGGGCCGAAGCGCTGGACGATCATACGGTGAAATTTTCCTTCAGCCCGGAAGTGACGCGCCGCGGGCTGATCGAAACGGTCGGGTCGACGCCGGTATTCTCGAAAGCCTGGTTCGAGGCTGACGAATCCCGCCGTCTGGACGAGCCCCGGCTTGAGGTTGCCGTGGGGTCCGGGCCTTACAAGCTGGACAGTTACGACATCAACCGGCGCATCGTCTACAAACGCCGGGACGATTACTGGGGCAAGGATCTGCCGATCAACGTTGGCCGCAACAACTACGACACCATTCGTATCGAGTATTTCGCCGATCAGACTGCCGCTTTCGAGGGGTTCAAGGCCGGTGAATACACCATGCGGATCGAAAGTGACCCCAAGCTTTGGGCCTCGAGCTATGATTTTCCGAAGCTGACCCAAGGAACGGTTGTCCGCGACGAGATTGCGGATGGCAGCCCGCCGACGCCTTCCGGGTTTGTGTTCAATCTGGGTAAACCGCAATTCGAAGACAAGAAAGTGCGGCAGGCGCTGGCGCTGGCCTTCAACTTTGAATGGGCCAATGAATCGCTGATGTTCGGCTTGAACGCACCGCGCAATTCCTTTGTTCAGGACACCCATATTGAGGCCAAGGGGCCGCCGGAGGGGGCTGAACTGGCCTTTCTGGAAAGCCTTGGCGATATCGTGCCGGATGAGGTTCTGAGCGAACCGGCCCTGGTGATGCACGAGTCCAGTTCGGCGCGCCTGAACGATCGGCGAAACATGCGGGCGGCCTCGAAGTTGCTGGATGAGGCTGGCTGGCCGGTTGGAGATGGCAATCTGCGCCGAAACGAACAGGGTCAGACGCTGAAGGTGAACATTCCCTATTCTTCCAGCATTCCGACCTCGACCGCGACGATGATCGAGACCTTTGTGCAGAACCTGCAGGCCATTGGGGTGGATGCAACGGCGGAAAAGGTGGATCCGTCGCAATACACGTTGCGCCGGCGCGAGCGGGACTATGACATGATCCATTCCACCCAGTACGGGGCATTCCTGTCCACGGGTGGCGGGCTCAGCCAAATGTACGGCTCGAAAGAGGCTGCGTTCAGCCTTTTCAATCCTGCCGGTCTGGCCAGCCCATTGGTGGATGCGGTGATCGAAGCCTCGTTCGATACCACGAATCAGGCAGAACAGGACGCGGCGCTGATGGCACTTGATCGCGTGTTGCGGTATGAGTTCTTCGTGATCCCGGATGGATACGTTGCGGACTATTGGACGGCTTACTACGACATGTATGAATACCCGGAAAACCTGCCTCCGTTCAGCCTTGGTTATCTGGATTTGTGGTGGATCAATCCGGAAAAAGAGGCGGCTCTGAAAGCGAAAGGCGCGCTGCGATAACATGGGCGCGTATATTCTAAGACGCATGTTGCTGGTCATTCCGACCCTTCTGGGCATCATGATCGTCAACTTCACGCTGGTGCAGTTCGTGCCGGGCGGCCCGGTTGAACAGATCATCGCCCAGATCGAAGGGCAGGGCGATGTGTTTGCCGGATTTGCAGGCGGTGGCGATGCTGGGGCGGCCTCGGAACCTGCCGGGGGCGCCTTTGACGACAAGTATGTCGGCGCGCGGGGACTGCCGCCCGAATTTATTGCCGAACTGGAGAAAGAATTCGGCTTCGACAAGCCTCCGTTCCAGCGCTTTCTGAGCATGATGGGCAACTACCTGACGCTGGATTTCGGCGAGAGCTATTTCCGGTCCATCAGCGTCATCGATCTGGTGCTGGAAAAGATGCCGGTTTCGATCTCGCTGGGTCTTTGGTCGACCCTGATCGCCTATTTGGTGTCGATCCCGCTCGGCATCCGCAAAGCCATCAAGGACGGATCGACCTTTGATACCTGGACCAGCGGAACCATCATTGTGGCCTACGCCATTCCCGGTTTCCTGTTCGCCATCCTGCTGCTGGTGCTGTTTGCGGGCGGATCCTACTGGCAGGTTTTCCCGCTGCGGGGGCTGACATCTGACAATTGGGACAGCCTCAGCCTGATTGGCAAGATTGCGGACTATTTCTGGCACATTGCCCTGCCGATCATTGCGCTGACGATTTCGGCGTTTGCAACGCTGACGCTGCTGACCAAGAACTCGTTCCTGGATGAAATCAAGAAGCAATATGTGATGACCGCCCGCGCCAAGGGCCTGAGCGAGCGCAAGGTTCTGTACGGTCATGTGTTCCGCAATGCGATGCTGATCGTGATTGCGGGCTTTCCGGCGGTGTTCATCGGGGTGTTCTTTGGCGGCTCGATCATCATCGAGACCATATTCTCGCTGGACGGGCTGGGCCGGTTGGGGTTCGAGGCCGCGGTGGCAAGGGATTATCCGGTGATATTCGGCACGCTGTTCATCTTTGGTCTGATGGGGCTGGTGGTCGGCATCATCAGCGATCTGATGTACGTGGTGGTCGACCCGCGCATCGATTTCGAAAAGCGGGAGGGGTAAATGGCGCTGTCCCCTCTCAACCAGCGCCGCTGGCGCAACTTCCGGCGCAATGGTCGCGCGTTCTGGTCGCTGATCATCTTCTCGGTACTGTTCGGCCTGTCGCTGTTCGCCGAGTTCATCGCCAACGACAAACCGATTCTGGTGAAATATCGGGGCGAGTTCTTCACGCCGGTGTTCAATTTCTACGCCGAAACCGAATTTGGCGGGGATTTTCAGACCGAAGCCATCTATCGCGATCCCGAAGTGCGATGCCTGATCGACAGCGGTGGCCTTGATCAGTGTTTTGACGATCCCGAGCGGATCATAGAAGAGATCGATGTCGGCACTTTTCAGGCGGACGGGTTCGAGCGGGGCTGGGCGATCTGGCCGCCAATTCCGTACTCCTACAACACCAGCGTTGACCGGCCGGGTGCGGCACCCCTGCCGCCGAACGGGCAGAATCTGTTGGGCACCGACGACACCAAACGTGATGTTCTGGCGCGCGTGATCTACGGGTTCCGACTGTCGATCCTGTTCACGCTGGTCGTCACCGGCGCGGCCAGCCTGATCGGGGTGTTTGCAGGGGCCATCCAGGGCTATTTCGGCGGCTGGCTGGATCTGATCTTTCAGCGGATCATCGAGATCTGGTCCGCGACACCGTCGCTCTATGTCATCATCATCATGTTTGCGGTTCTGGGACGAAGTTTCTGGTTGCTGGTCATCCTGATGATCCTGTTCAGCTGGACAGGGCTGGTCGGGGTTGTGCGGGCGGAATTCCTGCGTGCGCGCAACCTTGAATATGTCCGCGCTGCCAAGGCGCTCGGCGTTGGCAACATGACGATCATGTTCCGGCACATGTTGCCCAACGCGATGGTGGCCATGCTGACCTTCATGCCATTTATCGTGACCGGCACCATCGCGGGTCTGGCCAGCCTTGATTTTCTGGGCTTCGGCCTGCCGTCCTCGGCCCCGTCACTGGGCGAACTGACCTTGCAGGCAAAACAGAACCTGCAGGCGCCGTGGCTGGCCTTCACCGCGTTCTTCACCTTTGCCATCATGCTGTCGCTGCTGGTCTTCATCTTCGAAGGCGTGCGGGATGCGTTTGACCCCAGAAAGACGTTCTCATGAGCTTGTTGGATGTGAATAACCTCAGGGTCTCGTTCCGGCAGGACGGGCAGGTTTCCGCGGCGGTCAGGGGTGTGTCCTTCACTGTCGACCGGGGCGAAACGGTTGCGCTGGTCGGGGAATCGGGCTCGGGAAAGTCCGTCACGGCGCTGAGCACCGTTTCGCTTTTGGGTGACAGCGCGATTGTCGAAGGCTCGGTCACGTATGAAGGTCAGGAAATGATCGGCGCGTCCGAGGATCGACTGATGGATGTGCGCGGCAACGATATCAGTTTCATCTTTCAGGAGCCGATGACCTCGCTCAACCCGCTGCACACGATCCAGAAGCAGATGGCCGAGTCGCTGGCCCTGCATCAGGGCGTGACCGGCGACGAAGCGCGCGAACGGATTGTGGAACTTCTGATCAAGGTTGGCATCCGCGACCCGAGGGATCGGCTGGACAGCTATCCGCACCAGTTGTCTGGCGGACAGCGCCAAAGGGTGATGATCGCGATGGCGCTGGCCAACAAGCCGGACATCCTGATCGCGGATGAGCCGACAACCGCGCTGGATGTCACAATTCAGGCGCAGATCCTGGAGTTGCTGGCTGACCTGCAGAAATCGGAAAACATGGGGATGCTGTTCATCACCCACGATCTGGGTATCGTGCGGCGGATCGCCGACCGGGTGTGCGTGATGAAGGACGGCGAGATTGTCGAAACCGGCGAAACCGCCGAAATCTTCGACAACCCGCAGCATCCCTACACGCGCAAGCTGCTGGCGGCGGAACCGTCGGGCGAACCCGATCCGGTGGCCGCCGATGCCGAGGAAGTGGCCCGGACGAACCACCTGAAAGTGTGGTTTCCGATTCAGCGCGGGTTCTTCAAGCGGACAGTGGGCCATGTGAAGGCCGTCAACGATGCGACGCTGTCGGTGCGCGCGGGTGAGACGCTGGGGATCGTGGGTGAAAGCGGGTCGGGCAAGACGACGCTGGCGCTGGCGATCATGCGGCTGATTGCCTCTGAAGGCGGGATTACATTCCGCGATCAGGACGTGCGCCGCTGGTCCACGCGTGAATTGCGCCGCCTGCGCAAGGATATGCAGATCGTGTTTCAGGACCCGTTCGGCAGCCTCAGCCCCCGCATGACCTGCCAGCAGATCATTGCCGAGGGCTTGGCGATCCACAACGTTGACCCGCACCGCGCGCCGCGCGAACTGGTGGCCGAGGTGATGGCCGAAGTCGGTCTGGACCCGGCGGCGATGGACCGGTATCCGCACGAGTTTTCCGGCGGTCAGCGGCAGCGCATCGCCATTGCGCGCGCCATGGTGCTGCGGCCCAAACTGCTGGTGCTGGATGAGCCGACCAGCGCGCTGGACATGACGGTGCAGGTGCAGATCGTTGATCTGCTGCGCGATCTGCAAAAGAAATACGGGCTGGCCTATCTGTTCATCAGTCACGACCTGAAGGTGGTGCGCGCCATGTCCCACAACGTCATTGTTATGCGAAATGGCGACGTGGTCGAGATGGGCAGGGCCGAGGACCTGTTCGAGAATGCCCAGACCGATTACACCCGAGAACTGATCGCGGCGGCGGGCTGAGAGCAGCCCGCCACGGTGCGTCAGGCGTTGGCCGTTTCACGCGAAGCCGATTTCGGCACCGGTCCGCGCAGTTCCTGATAGTGATCGAAGCTGAGTTTGACCCAGCCGGTACCGCGCGTGGCACTGGCAAGGGTGCGGTGCAGCTCATCCTCGGCCACGGCGGGAAGCTGGGCGTTGAAGATCTCCCACCCCGAGGCGTTGGGATTGCCTTCGAATCCCAGAACCTGACCCTGTAGCGAACTGATCGTGGGTACAAGATCGCCCACGAAATCCGAGGGCAGATGGATCTCGGCGTTCAGGATCGGTTGCAGGACAACGGGTTTGCCCTGCGGCAGTGCCTCGCGCACGGCATTCTTGCCGGCAGTACGGAAGGCATAGTCCGAACTGTCCACGTTGTGGTGCTTGCCATCGCTCAGCGTGACTTTGACATCGACAACGGGAAAGCCTTCGGGGCCTTCAACCAGCGCGTCTTTCGCGCCGTGTTCAACCGACGGAATGTAGTTCTTTGGGACCGCGCCGCCTTTGACAACCTCTTCGAACTGAAAGCCCGATCCGCGCGGCATGGGCGCGACCGTGATCACGACGTCAGCGAACTGACCGGCACCGCCCGATTGCTTGCGGTGTCTGTGACGATGTTCAACCGGTGTCCGGATGGTTTCGCGATAGGCAGTTTCGACCTGATCCGCCTCGATTTCGATCCCGAAGTCTTCTGCCAGCTTGGCGGTGACGCGTCGCATATGCTGAGGGCCCTGCGAGCCCAGAATCGCGTGACCGCTCAGTTCGTCCTGTTCGAGGGTCAGGCCGGGATCGATTTCGACCAGGCGGCTCAGCGCGTTGGACAGGCGTACGTCATCTCGTTCATGCGCCGGTGAGACGATCTGCCGATGCGCTGCGGGACGCGAGGTGGCCCAGTCCGGCAGAGGCGTGGCGGAGGAACTGTCGTATATGTTGCCCGGATTGAGGTGATCGGACTTGACGGCCAGACCGATCTGACCGGCCTCAAGCGCGCCGATCTGGGTCTTGGCGTCCAGCGTGGTCAGGTTGCCGACGGTTTCGCCGCCCAACGCTTCATGCGCGGTGACGCCTTCGCCAAGACCGCGCAGCACGATGATCTTGCCGATGTGTTTTTTCACGTCGGCGAACCCGGCAATGGCGCGGGCGTTGTCTGCGGCCTCATCCCGCCCGGCGGCTATGTCGAACTCGGGCGCTTCGTGGCGCAGGGCTTTCATCAGGCGGGTCAGGCCGTTGCCGTGGCTGGCGGCGCCCAGGCAGGCGGGGATCAGCTGGTGGTTCTGCAGAACCTGTGCAGCCAGTTCAAAAACCTCTTCGTTGGGAGGCTGCTTGTCTTCAATCAGCTGTTCCAGCAGCTTGTCGTCGAAGTCGGACAGGGTTTCGAGCAATTCCGTGCGCGCTTCCTGTTCGCGGTCCTCGACCGATTGAGGCAGTTCGATCAGGGCCGAGGGCTGGCCTTCCTGATACTTCCACGCCCGCTCGGATATCAGATCAACTGCGCCGATAATGGCCTCGCCGTCGCGAATGGGCACCTGCCGTAGCGCGATATGATGGGTGCAATAGGTTTGCAGGGCCGCGATGATATCGCGGATGCGGCCGTTGGGGTTGTCCATCCGGTTGATGAACAGGAAGCAGGGAATCCCGGCTTCTTCGACCAGTCTGAGATAGGGGGCGCACAGCACTGCGGCGTCCGGGTCGGGCGGAACCACCACAACCGCCGCGTCCGAGATTGCCATGGCAGGACCGACATAGGCCAGGGAATCCCCGCCGCCATCCACGTCGATGGCGCACCACGGCTCGTCCAAATAAGAAAAACCGTGCAGATGCACGGTTCCGGATACGTCGAATGTTGTTGGCCGACCATCAAGGCGGCTGATGGCCTCGACCAGGGTGGATTTGCCCGATTGACTGGGGCCGAGGACGGTGAAAACGCGCATGAGTGCTGTCCCTCTTTCAGGTTTAAGAACGACTGCGCGATATCGGCTGCCTTGCGCTGACGCGCAGGGGTCAATTGCCTGAAAACGGATCTGCCTCGGGGTTGGGGCGGCTTGCCGCCCGCGTTCTTAAGTTTGCGGAATACCCCCTGTCTGCGTCAACCCCCCCTCTGTCCGAAGTCAATCAGATGGCCGAACTGTGGCCTGCCTTGCTGAGGTCATAGGCGTCAAAGCTGCGGGCGATCATTCGGGTCAGGGCACGGGCCTCGGGCGGTATGAAAAGACCGTCCCCGGTCACCTGCAGCAACCCGTCGAATGCGTCGTTGGCCGTGTTGAACATGTCCTGCAATTCCCCGGCCGAGATGTCGTGGTCACGCAGGATTTCAGCCGAATCGATCCGGAAATCGCACATCAGAGCCTCGATTAGCCGTGCGCGCAGGATGTCCTGCCCCTTGAACAGGTGCCCGCGCGAGGTCGAGAACTGGCCGTTCCGGATGGCCTTGGTATGCACTGACGTCGCCGGCGCGTTCTGGGCGTACCCTTGCGGAAACTTTGAGATCGAGCTGGCCCCAACGCCGATCAGAACCTCGGCCTGATCGTCGGTATAACCTTGAAAGTTCCGTTTGAGTTTTCCGGTCTGCAGTGCACGGGTCAGCCCGTCATCCTGCGTCGCGAAATGGTCGATACCAATCTCGGCGTAATCGTCCCACATGAACAGGCGGCGCGCGGTGTCGAACAGGTCAAGCCGCTGTTCCGGCGTCGGCAGCGCGTCCGAGGGGATAAGCTGCTGGCGTTTGGCCATCCAAGGTACATGGGCATAGCCATAGAGCGCCACGCGGTCCGGGCTGAGCGACAGCAGCTTTTGTACGCTTTCGGTCATCCGGGTCTTGGTCTGATGCGGCAGCCCATACAGGATATCGGCGTTCAGGCTGGTGATGCCGCGCGCGCGGATCATGTCGATTGCTTTGCGCGTGGTGTCATAGCTTTGGATGCGGCCGATGGTTTTCTGGATTTCGTCGTCGAAATCCTGCACCCCGATCGAGGCGCGATTCATGCCGCCCTCGGCTAGGGCGTCCAGCCGTGCTTCGTCAATTTCGTTCGGGTCGATCTCGACCGAGAACTCGGCGTCCGGGCCCAGCGGCACGATGTCCAGAATCCGCGCTGCCAGATCGCGCATCAAATCGGCGTTCAGCAGGGTTGGCGTGCCGCCGCCCCAGTGCAGCCGCGACAGGGTGACGCCCTTGGGAAGGCGCGCCGCCAGCAGATCAAGCTCGGCCTTCAGAACGTCGACATAGGCGATGACGGGGTTGTCGGTCTGTGTTCCCTGGGTCCGGCAGGCGCAGAACCAGCACAGTCTGCGGCAAAAGGGGACATGGATGTAAAGGGACACGGCGCTTCCGGGCTGAATGCTCGAAATCCAGTCGCCAAACATGCCTGATCCCACGTCGTTGCTAAAGTGGGGCGCTGTCGGGTAGCTTGTGTAACGCGGAACTTTAGCGTCAAATAGTCCAAGCTGTGCTAATTGTGGTTTCACTATCATGGCGATACCGTTAAGGGACGGCCTTCAACAAGACCTTGACTGAGATCAAGTGGAAACGCGAATGAACCTGAATTCCCAATTTGACCACTCGAATTGTGCGGACTGCCCGATCCGGCATCGTGCCGTGTGTGCCCATTGCGAACCCGACGAGCTTGTGGAACTGGAAGAGATCAAGTTCTACCGCAGTTTCGAGGCCGGGCAGACAATCATCTGGTCCGGCGATCAGATGAATTTTGTCGGCTCCGTGGTTTCGGGCATCGCCTCGCTGACGCAGACGATGGAGGATGGCCGGACCCAGATGGTAGGCCTGTTGCTGCCCAGCGACTTTGTGGGCCGTCCGGGACGCGAAACTGCGCCCTATGACGTTCAGGCCACAACTGATCTGGTGATGTGCTGTTTCCGCAAGAAACCGTTCGAAGAATTGATGAGCACAACCCCGCATATCGCGCACCGGCTGCTGCAGATGACGCTGGATGAGCTGGACGCGGCCCGCGAGTGGATGCTTGTCCTTGGGCGCAAAACCGCGCGCGAGAAGATTGCCAGCCTGGTGTCGATCATCGCGCGGCGCGATGCTTCGGTGGCCCAGAAAAACAATTCCGGTCCAATGGTGTTTGATCTGCCGCTCACGCGTGAGGCGATGGCGGACTATCTGGGGCTCACGCTGGAAACGGTCAGCCGCCAGATGTCGGCGCTGAAAAAGGACGGCGTCATTACACTGGACGGAAAACGCCACGTGACCATTCCGGACATGGCGCGCCTCATGGATGAGGCCGGCGATGATGCGGACGGCGGTTTTCTGGTCTGACACCCGATACGCAAAAGGAGATTCGGATGGAGTTCACCAGCCTGCTTGCAATGTTGTTCATCGGCGCAATCGCCGGATGGCTTTCGGGCAAGATCATGGAAGGCCGGGGTTTTGGTCTGTTCGGCAATATCATCATCGGGATCGTCGGCGCGTTTCTTGCGGGCGCGATTTTCCCGGCCTTGGGCTTTTCGGTTGGCGGCGGGCTGTTCTCGTCGATCTTTTTCGCAACCATCGGTGCGGTGATCCTGCTGTTCGTGATCGGCCTGATCCGGCGCAACTAGTCTAGAATACTGCCCCGATGAAAGGGGCAGTATCTGCAAGCCGCACGTCTTTTCGGATCAATGGGCCAAAAAGACCGGCACAACGGCTTGTTCCAGCATGTTCCGGGTGGCACCGCCCAGAATGGCCTCGCGGAACCGCGAATGGCCATAAGCGCCCATGACGATCAGGTCAGCCTCGGTATCGCCGGCATGGCGGTTGAGGATGTCCGAGACGCGGGTCATGGTTTTGCTCAGCACGTCAATTTCGCATTTCACCCCGTGCCGGGCCAGCATTTGTGACAACAATCCACCCGGGTCCGAGCGGTCTGGTCCGTGGCGCGGCGGATCGATGACGACGATGCGCACCAGGTCCGCCTGTTTCAGGAAGGGCAGGGCGCGGCGGATGGCCCGCATGGCCTCGACGCTTTCATTCCATCCGATCAGAACGGTTTTGGGTTTCTCGAACGGCGTCACATCATCGGGCACAACCAGAACCGGGGCGTGGCCTTCGAACATGGCGGCTTCAATGATGGGCTCAGCCTCGGCCGCGCGATCCTCGCCATAAGGCTGCGGCAGCACAACCAGATCGGAAAACCGTGCGCGATGGGCCACGTGGCGGCCGATATCGGCAATCTGGGCCACGCCGTTTTCCGCGGACCAGCGGATCCCGGTTTTGCCCAGGTAGTTCTTTGCATACTCCAGAACAGCGTCAGAATCGGCATTGGCGCGGCTGAGCGTCTCCTGAAGGATCAAGGCGTTTGCGCCAGCGTAATAGTAGCCGGTCTGGCTGCGATCAACGCCGAGACACAGCGCTTCGACATGCGCGTCCTGCGCGTTTGCCAGAGCTACAAGCTGGGCCAGTGCCGCGTTCGCCTGCTTTGTCTCTGTCATGACTGTTAGAAGGGATTTGTAAGCCATTTTGACCTCACTCGATTTGCGCGGGGGCAAGCTGCGACCAGTTAACCCACTCAATTGTTTATCACTGCCACGGAAAACAGGCTATTGTCTTGACACAGATCAAAGCAGCTATGGCCCTTGTCAGACAGAACAGCGGCCAGTCAAATGGGTTTCGTGCGGCGTCAAGAATCGCACGGGGCATGCAAAGGGACGCAATATGTCAAATTACATCAAGCTGATCGTGCTTGGTCTGATCGTGATTTTTGCCGCGATCGGGTCCAACTATGCACGGGATTTGGCGTATCAGGTGCACGCGATTCTGGTGATGCTGATCGCCGTTGGATTGTTCATCTGGACGCTTCGAAACACAGATGAGCCAGATATTCTCGTAGACCGCTCGGCCGAGTACATGGATGACGTGATCCGCTATGGCGTGATCGCAACTGCCTTCTGGGGCGTGGTCGGGTTTATTGCAGGAACTTTCATTGCGTTTCAGCTAGCCTTTCCGGCGCTGAATTTCGAATGGGCTCAAGGATATCTGAACTTTGGCCGTTTGCGTCCGCTGCACACCTCGGCGGTGATTTTTGCGTTTGGTGGCAACGCCTTGATCGCAACCTCGTTCTATGTTGTTCAGCGCACCAGCGCCGCGCGCCTGTGGGGTGGCAATCTGGCGTGGTTCGTCTTCTGGGGCTATCAGCTGTTCATCGTGCTGGCGGCAACCGGCTATGTCCTTGGCGGTACGCAATCCAAGGAATACGCCGAACCCGAGTGGTATGTTGACCTGTGGCTGACCATCGTCTGGGTCGCCTATCTGGCGGTTTATCTGGGCACGATCATCAAGCGGAAAGAGCCCCATATCTACGTGGCCAACTGGTTCTATCTGGCGTTCATCGTCACTGTCGCCATGCTGCACCTGGTCAACAACATGACCATCCCTGTCAGCATCTGGGGTTCGAAATCGGTCATCGTCTGGTCGGGTGTTCAGGACGCCATGATCCAATGGTGGTATGGCCACAACGCCGTGGGCTTCTTCCTGACCGCAGGCTTCTTGGGCATGATGTACTACTTCATCCCGAAACAGGCCGAGCGTCCGGTATTCAGCTACAAACTGTCGATCATCCACTTCTGGGCGCTGATCTTCCTGTATATCTGGGCCGGTCCGCACCACCTGCACTATACGGCGCTGCCCGACTGGGCCTCGACGCTGGGTATGGTGTTCTCGGTGATCCTGTGGATGCCGTCCTGGGGTGGCATGATCAACGGTCTGATGACCCTGTCGGGTGCATGGGACAAGCTGCGTACAGACCCGGTGATCCGCATGATGGTGATCTCGGTCGGTTTCTACGGCATGTCCACCTTTGAAGGCCCGATGATGTCGATCCGCGCGGTCAACAGCCTGTCTCACTACACCGACTGGACCATTGGTCACGTACACTCTGGTGCGCTGGGTTGGAACGGCATGATTACCTTTGGTGCGCTGTACTTCCTGGTGCCTGTTCTGTGGAAGCGGGAACGCCTGTACTCGCTGCAGATGGTCAGCTGGCACTTCTGGCTCGCGACTATCGGCATCGTGCTCTACGCCGCGTCGATGTGGGTGACCGGTATCATGGAAGGCCTGATGTGGCGTGAAGTGGATGCCAACGGCTTCCTGGTGAATTCGTTCGCCGACACCGTGGCCGCCAAGTTCCCGATGTATGTGGTGCGTGCTCTGGGTGGCGTTCTGTTCGTCGCTGGCGCTGTGATCATGTGCTACAACCTGTGGATGACTGTGCGGAAAGCGCCGGCCAAAGAGGCCAGCCTGACCGTCGCGGTCCCGGCTGAATAAGGAGGGCCGGAGCAATGGCAATTCTCGACAAACACAAGATCCTCGAGACCAACGCGACCCTCCTGCTGATCTTCAGCTTTCTGGTCGTGACCATCGGCGGCATCGTGCAGATCGCGCCCCTGTTCTATCTTGAGAACACCATCGAGAAGGTGGAGGGCATGCGTCCTTACACCCCTCTCGAGATGGCGGGGCGTGAGATCTACATCCGCGAAGGCTGCTATACCTGCCACAGCCAGATGATCCGTCCGATGCGGGACGAGGTCGAACGCTATGGCCACTACTCGCTGGCGGCTGAATCGATGTATGACCACCCGTTCCAGTGGGGGTCGAAACGCACCGGGCCCGATCTGGCTCGCGTCGGCGGCCGGTATTCGGACCAGTGGCAGGTGGACCACCTGCGTGATCCGCAGTCGGTGGTGCCGGAATCGGTGATGCCGAAATACGGCTTCCTCGAGCATCGCAAGATCGATGGCAAATACATTGGCGACATCATGAAAGCGAACGCGATGGTCGGCACGCCCTATACCGAGGAGATGTTGGAAAACGCCGTGGCGGACTTCCGCGCTCAGGCCGATCCGGACAGCGACTATGACGGGCTGCTGGAACGCTATGGTGACAAGGTCAACGTGCGGAACTTCGACGGTCAGCCCGAACTGACCGAAGCCGATGCGCTGGTTGCTTATCTGCAGATGCTGGGAACGCTGGTCGATTTCTCGACCTTCACCCCGGACGCAAGCCGCTAAGGGAGGATCGTGATGGAAGAGTACACCCTTCTCAGGCAGTTCGCGGACAGCTGGATGCTGCTTGTGCTGTTTGTCTTCTTTGTGGGCATCATCATCTGGGTTTTCCGCCCCGGTGCCAGCAAGGAATACAATGACACCGCCAACATCCCCTTCCGGCATCAAGACAAACCCGCCACATCCAAGGAGGCGCGGCAATGAGCAAGACACCTGAAAAACAGCCGGGTGATCCGAACACCACCGGCCACAGCTGGGACGGGATCGAGGAATTCGACAATCCGATGCCGCGCTGGTGGCTGTGGACCTTCTACGCCACCATCGTCTGGGGTGTGATTTACACGATCATGTATCCGGCATGGCCTCTGGTACAGTCGGCAACCGCCGGTGTCATGGGCTGGTCTTCTCGGGCGCTGGTGCAGCAGGAGATGGTTGCGTTCGAAGAAGCAAATGCGCCTTGGAACGCCAAGCTGGTGGAAACGCCGCTGGAAGACATCGCCAAGGATGCCGAGTTGCAGCAATACGCCGTCAACTCGGGTGGCGCCGTGTTCCGCACCTGGTGCGCGCAGTGCCACGGCTCGGGTGCGCAGGGTGCGCCGGGTTTCCCGAACCTGTTGGATGACGCCTGGTTGTGGGGCGGTTCGCTCGAGGATATCGAGTACACCGTAGCCTATGGCATTCGAAACGAAGAAAGCGACGATGCGCGCTATTCCGAAATGCCTGCCTTTGGTGAAATTCTCGAAGCGGAAGAGATCACGCAGGTGGTTCAGTATGTCATGTCCCTGACCAACGCCCAGACCGACGATGCTGCGGCACAGGCTGGCAAGGTCGTGTTCGAGGACAACTGCGCGTCCTGCCATGGCGAGGACGGGACCGGCGACGTCACGCAAGGTGCACCGAACCTGACCGACGCGATCTGGCTGTTCGGCGGCTCGGAAGAGGCGCTGACCGAGACGGTTACCTACAGCCGCTTCGGGGTCATGCCCGCGTGGGAAAACCGCCTGACCGAGGCACAGATCCGCGCCGTTTCGGCTTACGTCCACCAGCTGGGTGGCGGTCAATAAAGATAAGTGAACACCTTCGGGCGGTTCGCCGCCCGAAGGCCTAGGCACCGGCTGTTCCATCTGTTCGCGCGTTTCCTGAACAGCCGGTGCCGACTTTCCCGAGAATAGAACCAGGACTTGCCCGGGTCCAGTTTCGGGTGTGGCCATCTTCGTCGGATGTCACCGATTAACCTGCCGGTTTTCCGCTTTGCGGCCTATCCTTTCTTCACTGAAACCGACCGAAAATGTGCTAGGTGTGACAAAAGGTGTCTGCCCGATGCGCATTTGACACATGTCAAAGTTGGTCAGCGCATGATCTGGAAAAAGACGCCTGATCAAAGCCAGATGTGGAGCCAGCCCGTGAGCGATTCCGACCCTGCCCCCAGCCTTTATGCAGCACGTGAGCCGATTTTCCCGCGGCGCGTGTCGGGTCCATTCCGTAACCTGAAATGGATCATCATGGCTGTGACCCTGGGGATTTACTACATCACCCCTTGGTTCAGATGGGACCGGGGTCCCAGCCTGCCGGATCAGGCCGTGTTGCTGGATCTTGCGAACCGGCGATTCTATTTCTTCTGGATCGAAATCTGGCCGCACGAGTTCTATTTTGTCGCCGGTCTGCTGATCATGGCAGGGCTTGGACTGTTCCTGTTCACCTCGGCCCTGGGCCGGGTCTGGTGCGGATATGCCTGCCCGCAGACGGTGTGGACCGACCTGTTCATTCTGGTCGAGCGCTGGATCGAGGGCGACCGGAACGCGCGTTTGCGGCTGCATCGGCAGAAGAAACTGGATTTCCGCAAGGCCCGCCTGCGGGCGACGAAATGGGGGGCGTGGTTTCTGATCGGTCTGGCCACCGGCGGGGCCTGGATCTTTTACTTCGCGGATGCACCGACACTTGCGCGCGATCTGGTGACGGGCAACGCGCATCCGATCGCCTACACAACCATGTTGATCCTGACCGGCACGACTTTTCTGTTCGGCGGGTTTGCCCGTGAACAGATCTGCATTTACGCCTGTCCCTGGCCCCGTATTCAGGCGGCAATGATGGATGAAGACACGCTGGTCGTCGGCTACCGCGAATGGCGGGGCGAGCCGCGCGGCAAGGGCAAGCGGACCGCTGACACCGAACTGGGCGATTGTATCGACTGCATGGCTTGCGTGAATGTCTGCCCGGTTGGCATCGATATCCGCGACGGCCAGCAATTGGAGTGCATCACCTGTGCCCTATGCATCGATGCCTGTGATGACATGATGGCCAAAATCGGCAAGCCGCGCGGCCTGATCGATTATATGGCGCTGAGCGACGAGGCGCATGAACGCTCGGGCCAGCCGGCCATGAATGTTTGGAAGCACATCCTGCGCCCGCGCACGATCATGTACACCGCGCTGTGGGCGCTGGTTGGGTTCGGCCTGTTGTTTGCCCTGTTCATCCGTTCCGACATCGACCTGACCGTGGCGCCGGTACGCAATCCGACCTTTGTCACCCTGTCAGACGGCACAATCCGCAATACCTATGACGTGCGTCTGCGCAACAAACATGGCGAGGATCGGTTGTTCAAACTGTCCCTGACCGGAGACCCGGCCATGCGGCTGGAGATTGAAGGAACGATCATAGACACTGTGAATGTCAGCGCGGATACGGCACAATTGAGCCGCGTTTACATCACCGCCCTGAAGGACACCGACCCCGCCAATACCGACGCGACGCCGGTTCGTATCTGGGTCGAGGATCTGATCAGCGGTGAACGCGCGTACAAGGACACCACGTTCAACGGACGAGGGAACTGAGAATGGCAGAACGACAGTTTACCGGAAAGCACGCGCTGGCCGTGTTTGTCGCCGCCTTCGGCGTGATCATCGGTGTTAATCTTGTACTGGCCTACAGTGCGGTCAAAACCTTTCCCGGGCTCGAGGTCAAAAACTCGTATGTCGCCAGCCAGGAGTTCAACGAGCGTCTGCAGGAACAGCAGGCGCTGGGTTGGGACGTGCGGGCCGAGACCAAGGGCGGCTTGCTGATCCTGCACATCAACGACGCGCAAGGCGAGCCGGTCAGGGTCGATCAATTGCAGGCCGTTGTGGGGCGGGCGACCCATGTGCGCGAGGATTTCACCCCCGACTTTGTGTTTGACGGAACCGCATATTCCACCCCGGCGACCCTTGGCGAGGGCAACTGGAACATCCGGCTTGTCGCCAAGGATGGCGAAGGGGCCACCTTCTCGCAGCGTATTCCGCTTTACGTCAAAGGCTAAGCTGATGACGGCGCAAACCTCACCCGGAACCATGGCCTGTCCCGGCTGCGTCGCGGCCCCGGCCGAGCCTGCCCGTCCGGTTCCCGAGGATATCCAGATCGCCCTGTCCTTGCCGGGCATTCACTGTTCGGCCTGTATCTCGACGGTCGAGCGGGAACTTAACGCGCATCCGGGCGTCGAGGATGCGCGGGTCAACCTGACCCTGAAGCGAGCGATGATTAAGGCCGCGCCTGATATCCGCGCCGCCGATCTGATCCCGGTGCTGGAACAGGCAGGTTTTGAGGCGCATGAGCTGGACACTGGTGCGCTGTCGGCAACGCAGACCGACAAGGCGGGCCGGGATTTGCTGATGCGGCTGGCGGTGGCCGGGTTTGCGTCGATGAACGTGATGCTGCTGTCGGTGTCGGTCTGGTCCGGGGCCACGGACGCGACGCGCGACATGTTCCACTGGATTTCGGCGGCCATTGCGTTGCCTGCCATCGCCTTTTCGGCGCAGCCGTTTTTCGCCAATGCCTGGAGCGCCCTGCGCGTGCGCCGACTTAACATGGATGTGCCGATCGTGCTCGCCATCCTGCTGGCGTTGATCACCTCGCTTTGGGAAACTGCGCTGAGCGGCAAACATGCCTATTTCGACGCTGCGCTGACGCTGACATTCTTCCTGCTGGCCGGACGGTATCTGGATTATCGCACGCGCGCCGCTGCCCGGTCCGCGGCCGAGGAACTGACGGCGCTTGAGGTGCCGCGCGCCATCCGGCTGGTCGACGGCACAGAAGAGGAAGTGGCCGTCGCGACGCTGACCGTCGGTGACCTGATCCTCGTTCGGCCCGGTGGCCGTATGCCCGTGGACGGAGAGATCATTTCGGGTCGGTCGGAACTTGACCGCTCGTTGCTGACCGGGGAAACCCTGCCGGTTTTTGCCGAAGCCGGGCTGACAGTCAGCGCGGGCGAGGTCAATCTGACCGGCCCCCTGACGATCCGGGCGACAGCGGTGGGCGAAGACACTTCGCTGCACCGGATGGCCGATCTGGTGGCCATCGCTGAATCGGGGCGCTCACGATACACGTCGCTGGCGGACAAGGCGGCCAAGCTTTATGCGCCGGGGGTTCACATCCTGTCGGCGCTCAGCTTTCTGGGCTGGTACATCTATTCCGGCGATATCCGCACCGCACTGAACATCGCGGCGGCGGTTCTGATCATCACCTGCCCCTGTGCGCTGGGGCTGGCGGTGCCTGCGGTGACGACGGCGGCATCGGGGCGGCTGTTCCGCAAGGGCATGCTGATCAAACACGCCACAGCGCTGGAGCGTCTGGCCGAGGTGGACACTGTTGTCTTCGACAAGACCGGCACGCTGACATCGGGTGCGCCTGAACTGACCAATCTGGCGGATCATACCCGTTCCGATCTGGAAGTTGCGCTGGCGCTGGCCGAGGCGTCGGCGCATCCGCTTTCCGTCGCGCTGGCCAAAGCGGCGCGTGACGCGGGTATCAGGCCGGCCTACCTTGACGCTGTGGTCGAAGTGCCCGGTTTTGGCACAGAAGGCGAACATAAAGGACAGCGCGTTCGGCTGGGCCGGGCGAATTGGGTCGGAGCCGAACCCGGCACCCAGACATCGGCATGGCTTGCGGTCGGTTCAGAGCAACCGGTGGCGTTTTTGTTTGCGGACGCGCTGCGACCGGGCGCGGCTAGCGCGGTCGAGGCGTTCCGGAAAGCAGGTAAGGATGTGATCCTGATTTCCGGCGATACGCGGGCTGCGGTGGAAACACTGGCTGGCAATCTGGGTATCGAAAACTGGGTGGCCGAGGCGCTGCCGCAGGACAAGGCGCAACAGATTCAGAAACTGCGCGACAACGGGAAAAAGGTTCTGATGGTGGGGGATGGCCTGAACGATACCGCCGCCCTTGCGGCGGCGCATGTGTCGATCTCGCCCGCCTCGGCGCTGGATGCTGCGCGGGTTGCCTCGGATATCGTGCTGTTGGGCAACGACCTGTCGCCCATCGCCGATTCCTGCGACACGGCCACAAAAGCGACCAGACGGATTCGTGAAAACTTCCAGATCGCAACCGTGTATAATGTCATCGCGGTGCCCCTGGCGGTGGCCGGGCTGGCGACGCCACTGATCGCGGCGCTGGCGATGTCGACCTCGTCCATTACCGTGTCCCTGAACGCCTTGCGGCTGAGGTGATCTGATGGAAGTTCTGGCCTATCTCATTCCGATTTCGCTGCTTTTGGGCGGTGTCGGTCTTGTAGCCTTTGTCTATACCGTGCGGTCGAACCAGTACGACGATCCCGAAGGCGATGCCCGGCGGATTCTGAGCGACGAATGGGACGACAAGCCCAAGCCCTAACCGCCCTTGAAATTGCCGCAATGCCCGGCTATGTCGGGCGCATCCGCTAGCAGAGAGACAAAGCCTCATGGCCACCACAAACCCGATCCAGTTCATCCAGCAGGTCCGTGCCGAAGTATCCAAGGTCGTCTGGCCGACCCGGCGCGAGGTGCTGTTGACCACGGTCATGGTGTTCATCATGGCGGCGTTGACGGCCGTGTTCTTTGCGCTGGTGGATCTTGGCATTCGCGGCGGGCTGCAGCTGATTCTGGGCGCGTTCAGCTAAGACGGGACGGGCAGTGCGGAAACGCGGCTGCCCCCTTGCGCCGCGCGCAATGTCAGAGTAGTTCACGCGGAACTATCCGGAATGGGCGTGCGGCGATTCGGGCTGCGCGCCGCTTTTTGTTCCGGGTCTCGCGACAGAATTTCAATGACGGTACATCCGGATGTGCGGATGCGACCTAAGGCAAACAAGGACGACAGGTTCATGGCGAAACGGTGGTACTCGGTCAGCGTTCTTTCGAATTTCGAAAAGAAGATCGCAGAGCAGATCCGCACGTCGGTGGCCGAGCAGGGCCTTGAGGACGATATCGACGAAGTTCTGGTGCCCACCGAAGAGGTGATCGAAGTGCGCCGGGGCAAGAAGGTTACGACCGAGCGCCGCTTCATGCCCGGCTATGTGCTGGTGCATATGGAAATGTCCGATCAGGGCTACCACCTGGTTAACTCGATCAACCGCGTCACCGGTTTCCTCGGTCCGCAGGGCCGCCCGATGCCGATGCGCGACGCCGAGGTGAACCAGATTCTGAACCGTGTTCAGGAAGGTGAAGAAGCGCCCAAGCTGATGATCACTTTCGAGATCGGCGAAAAGGTCAAGGTCAACGACGGCCCGTTCGAGGATTTCGACGGCATGGTCGAAGGCGTGGACGACGAGAACCAGAAGCTGAAGGTCTCGGTCTCGATCTTTGGCCGGGAAACCCCGGTCGAGCTGGACTTCACACAGGTGACCAAGCAGAGCTGACAAGCTCGCCAACGCGTTCCGAAGCGCCGCGATGCCTTGGGCAACGTGGCGCTTTTTTGTTGTGCCGGGCCAGTGAATCAGGCCCAGGCAAAAACTGCAGGTTACTTCCCCGGCAATGAAAGCGCTTTTCGGTTATGGTCGGCCGGGGATCAGTTGTTGTTCCTGAAGAACCGTCAGAATGTCGAGAATGGTCGAAGGGCTGACATCCACCGATCCTTCCAGAAAAACACCAAGCCCACCCTCTCCGATCTCCTTTGGACCGCCATTGTCGTAAGTGGGGTCAAGGGACGCGAGTTCGGGGGGTAATTCCGGGCACAAGGGGGTTTCGTTCAATACAAGGTCAACAGCGGCCAGCATAAGTTCCTTGGCAGATTCGAGCGTGTCATCCTCCAGAAGCTGTTCGCGCTGTTCTTCCGGGGCCGCAAGCGTCAGATCGATGAGTTTGAAGTAGGCACAATTGTCACGCAGTTCGACGGTCGCTTGGGTGGCCATGTTCGCCAGGATTGCCCTTTTCTGTTCACCCCGCTGAAAGTCGCGTTCACTGGTCCGGCTGCATTCGAAAATCGTGATGGTCACGTCGCCATCCAGATTGATCGCATCGTCCAGAGCTTGCAGGCTCAAATCGTCCAGGCGCACTTGCAGACCACAATTGTCGATTATGGCATTGTCCGCCAATCGCTCGGGCACCGTTTTTTGGATTTCGCGAAGATCGAGAAGGGCGCCCACCCCGATCCGAGTGGGCGCAACAGCGTTCAGGCTCAGATCAAGCTTGTATGGCAGTTCGGTTTCCCGGACCTGCTGGGTTGCATCGATGACAAAAGTCACTTCTTGTGCGCCGGACGAATGGGCACCCAGCGCAGCGGCCATCAGGGCCGGGAAAACCAACCAACGTCTCATTTGGCAAACTCCAATACGCCGAGGTCCTGCAGCCCACCAAGGACTTTGACGATGGTCTCTGCGCTGACATCAGCCGATCCGGTGATGGCTGCGCCCAGCCCGCCGGGCGCAATCTCGCGCGTGCCTCCGGATTCGTAATTCGGGTCGAGAACCGTGAATTCTTCGGGCAAGGGCGGACAGACCGGATTGGCCGCCAAAAACTCGCCACCCTTTTCAAGGACGGCTTCATTGATGCGGCTGGTCAGGCCGAAGAGGTTGGAGACAGCGCCGATGAACCCGCGCGGGTTCAGATCAACGTCTTCGATACTGAATGTAAGGCACTGGCCTTTCACCTCTGCCTTGGCGACCGCAACCGCGTCCACGGTTCCCCCGAAATAACGAAAGCCCGGTTCCTGGCGCCGGTTGCAGGTTGTAAACCGTGCACGGGCCGAGCCTTCGACCCTGACGGTGTCATCCTTGGCAGTGACATCCCGAATCTCGAGGTAGATTTGGCGTTTGCAGCTTTCTTCAAGCGGGCCCGTCAGTATCTGGGGGGCCTTTTCCTGCAAGCCGCGCAAGTCCATGAACGCCCTCAACCGCAAGCGGGTAGGGCTGGCTTCTTCTAGGCCGCTGTAGACCGTGAAAGGCACCGGAATGTCGCGAACGGGGACTTCCTTGGTGAACTTGATCTGAAACCGACCGGCGTAACTGGCGGGGTCGATCCCTGTTGCGCCGGAGGACGCCGTGCTGTTGATGCCGTCGGTTTGGGTTGCCGATCCAGACCCTTCGCCCTGATCCTGAGCCCTGCTGCCACAGCCCGGCAGCATGGCAAAAAGAACGCAGATCAGTAATCCCTTGTTCAGCCGAGATGATCCCATCCCTGACCACCTCTTTTGTGTCCAAGTTTCACCAAGATACCCACCTGCGTCTTCGACGCAACTTATGTATTCAACAAAATCATTTTGTTCCGTCAGATCCCGGGCCTCACCGAAGCCCGACCGGTATACAAATGGGTCACTTGGGAATAGGGTGCCAGCCACTTGCCAACCCCTCCGTTCCGCTGTACATGCCGCCTCTATCGTCTTCGGGCGAGATTCTCTCGTGGGAGATTGCAGGGATCGCGATCCCGGATCGGACCACGCAACAGAAACCGGGTGGAACGCGTTCCACCTAAGTTGAAAGGAAAACCAAATGGCCAAGAAGCTTGCTGGTACAATGAAGCTGCAGGTTCCTGCAGGTCAGGCGAACCCGTCGCCGCCAGTTGGTCCGGCGCTGGGTCAGCGCGGCATCAACATCATGGAATTCTGCAAGGCGTTCAACGCCAAGACCGCAGACATGGAGCCCGGCGCTCCGTGCCCGACCGTGATCACCTACTATCAGGACAAGTCCTTCACCATGGACATCAAGACGCCGCCCGCGTCTTACTACCTGAAAAAAGCGGCTGGTCTGAAGCCGGTCGGCAAGCGTAACCGTCCCCGCGGCGCGGAAAACCCAGGTCGTGAGACCGTGGCAACCGTGACCTCGAAGCAGGTTCGTGAAATCGCCGAAGCCAAAATGAAAGATCTGAACGCCAACGACGTCGAAGGCGCAATGCAGATCATCCTGGGCTCGGCCCGCTCCATGGGCATCGAGGTGAAGTAAGATGGCAAAACTCGGTAAACGTACCCGCGCTGCGCGCGAAGCTGTCGCCGGCAAGGAAAACCTGTCGGTCGAAGAAGCCGTTGCCCTGGTCAAAGGCAATGCAACCTCGAAATTCGACGAGACCATCGAAATCGCTCTGAACCTGGGCGTTGACACCCGTCACGCAGACCAGATGGTGCGCGGCGTTGTCGGCCTGCCGAACGGCACCGGCAAAGACATGCGCGTTGCTGTTTTCGCTCGTGGCCCCAAGGCTGACGAAGCGAAAGAAGCCGGCGCAGACATCGTTGGCGCAGAAGACCTGATGGAAACCATTCAGGGCGGCACCATCGAATTCGACCGCTGCATTGCCACCCCGGACATGATGCCGATCGTCGGTCGTCTGGGTAAGGTTCTGGGTCCCCGCAACCTGATGCCAAACCCGAAGGTCGGCACCGTGACCATGGACGTGAAAGCGGCCGTGGAAGCAGCCAAGGGCGGTGAAGTTCAGTTCAAGGCGGAAAAAGGCGGCGTTGTGCACGCCGGTGTTGGCAAAGCTTCGTTCGACGAAGCCAAGCTGGTCGA
Source organism: uncultured Ruegeria sp. (assembly GCA_963669395.1). GTDB lineage: Bacteria > Pseudomonadota > Alphaproteobacteria > Rhodobacterales > Rhodobacteraceae > Ruegeria. The sequence continues at coordinate 1,565,605 of OY770022.1, forward strand.
AAACGTCCGCGCATTTGTCTCGGCTGTTGCCAAAGCCAAGCCGTCGGGCGCCAAAGGCACCTACATGAAGAAAATCGCGCTGAGCTCGACCATGGGCCCGGGCGTGACTGTTGATGTTGCGCAGGCTTCGGGCGAATAAGCCTCAGCCTCTGCAAAAACACGAAATAACCCGGGTGGTGCCAGCCATCCGGGTTCTTTCGTTTTTGGGTCGCTTGAATTCCAGTAGATGCCGGATCAACCTGAACTTCGGGGCAGGTTGAATGCCTGTTTCAGCCGTATCTCCAGCCGGGTGCGCCGGTGGTCTTCGAATTCGCTGCAAACATGGCTTGGCTGGCTAAGAAACAGCCAATCCTTGAGCAGGCGTCCGCGAATGCAGAAATCCAGAATTTCCATATTGATTGGATGGCGGTACTGGCGGAAGAACATGTCCTTGTTTCGCTTCAGGATGCCGCTGCGATCCACATCTGACGGCTGACTGTTGCGGAATATGTCGGCCTTCTGGAAGTCGACGATGTCGTATACGGCCAGCTTTTCGCGTGCCTCGGTGAAATCCAGCCCGATGGTTTTCCCTTGCCCCATGATCAGGTTGAGACCGTGAAAATCGCCATGCGCGAACACCTGAATATCCGGCGTCCCTTTCAGGCGCGCGGCCTCGGCCAGCATCGTGTTGATCATTCGCTGACTTGTGCCGGCAAGATTGGCGGGCAGGTTTTTCGACAGGTCCCGGATGCTGTCGGTCATCCATTTCGGCCGGAACCCATAGTCTTTTGGCGGACGAAACCCGTGCAGATCGTTCAGCCATGCTCCGGCGCGGCGATAGACCTGGGCGACCTGATCGTTGTCGGGGCTGTTGTAGATCAGATCGACGGCGGTGGGGCGTTTGATGTATTCGGTGACCATGAAGTCACCTGCGGATGAGAGGTAGATCGGACGCACAACCTGCGACGTCTTCTTGTCGTCGAAGTATTCGGCAAGCTGACAGAGCAAATTATACTCCTTGCGCAGCCGGTCGGTTATGGGGGCTTGGGTGTCGGCCTTCAGCGCGTACATCGCCCCTTGGGTTTCAAGCTTAAGAACAAGCCGTGTTTCGGGGAAATCGTGAGACCGGTAGATACAGGAATGTTCGCGAATGGGGTCGATCGTGCCGCTTCGGGAAAGCTGATCCAGATATTGGGATGTCCGGTCCCGTTCTTGTTGAGAAAGGGTCAGCATTTTAAGGGCGCGCGCCAGTTCGGATCGGGATCGGGGTTATCGACTTTGACAGGACCGCAGCGCGTCCTTGGTGTCAATGAGTGACGGGCGCGAATTATCCGTGTTAGAACAGATGACGCCACAGCCCGCGAAACCCGTTTTTTGTGCAATTTACCTCTTGGAAACCGAGCGTGTCTGCCCTAAGTAAGGCTACGAAGTAAAGCGTGCGATTCGTCGTGCGCTTTATTTTGTTTCGTCCAAGACGGTGGGTGGGGCCATACAGTTCCTTAATTCCCTGCCTGAGACGGGTAAGACCAAAGAATTCTGAGGGTCCCACCCTCGGGCGAGTTTTGGCCAATCCCGTAACAACGGACCTGAACGCCGGGGCGCAAGCCGCGGCAAATATGAGCCGGGATGTCTGACATCCCTAACTTGGAGAGAACTGTGGATAGAGCCCAGAAAGAGAAAGTGGTCGAGGAACTCGGCCAAATCTTCGAAAGCTCTGGCGTCGTAGTGGTTTCGCACTACGCCGGTCTGACAGTTGCCGAGATGCAGGACCTTCGCGCACGTGCTCGTGACGCGGGTGGCTCCGTGCGTGTTGCCAAGAACAGGCTCGCCAAAATCGCCCTTGAGGGTAAGCCGTGTGCAAGCATGGCCGACCTGCTGACAGGGATGACCGTTCTGACCTATTCCGAGGACCCCGTGGCAGCAGCCAAGGTGGCCGAGGACTTCGCCAAGGATAACAAGAATTTTGAAATCCTCGGCGGTGCAATGGGCGAGAACGCTCTGGACCGCAAAGGCGTTGAAGCCGTTTCGAAAATGCCGTCGCGTGAGGAGCTTATTGCTTCGATCGTGGGCTGCATTGGCGCACCTGCTTCGAACATCGCCGGCGCGATTGGCGCACCTGCAAGCAACATCGCAAGCATCCTTTCCACCATCGAAGAGAAGGCGGAAGCTGCGTAAGCGGTTGGCACTGAATGATCTGCGTGGGGCATTTGCCCTGACGTTGGAACACACACTGTAAAACGGAAAGAGCTAATACAATGGCTGATCTGAAAGCACTCGCAGAAAGCATCGTGGGTCTGACCCTGCTGGAAGCACAAGAACTGAAAACCATCCTCAAAGACGAGTACGGCATCGAGCCCGCAGCAGGCGGCGCAGTTGTCATGGCAGCTGGTGGCGACGCCGCCGGTGGCGCAGCTGAGGAAGAAAAAACCGAATTCGACGTCGTTCTGAAGAACGCCGGCGCTTCGAAAATCAACGTGATCAAAGAAGTTCGCGGCATCACCGGTCTGGGCCTGAAAGAAGCCAAGGAACTGGTCGAAGCCGGCGGCAAGATCAAAGAAGGCGTGTCGAAAGACGAAGCCGAAGAAGTCAAAGGCAAGCTGGAAGCAGCTGGCGCAGAGGTCGAACTGGCCTAAGCCCTTTGTCTGGTGCGTCGCTGATGCGCCTGAAAATTTGGCTGGGTCCGGAGAAATCCGGGTCCAGCCGAACCTGTCTTAGAAAGGGCCTCATGGGTTGGGGCGTTTTCTAAGACACGGTTGTCGGATCGGGAGGCCGCCTTCGGGACGGTGGCCATGAATTGATCCGGACGTGTCGTCTCGAATGTGCAAGATGCCGGGGCCCGACGGTGTCTTTGCCCGCTGAGAACATCGAAAGGTGACATCTGACATGGCTCAAACGTTCCTTGGCCAGAAACGTCTTCGTAAATATTACGGCAAAATCCGCGAAGTGCTGGAGATGCCGAACCTCATTGAGGTCCAGAAATCTTCTTATGATCTTTTCCTGCGCTCCGGCGATGCAGAACAGCCCACAGACGGCGAAGGCATCAAAGGTGTGTTCCAGTCGGTTTTCCCGATCAAGGATTTCAACGAAACCTCCGTTCTGGAGTTCGTGAAATACGATCTTGAAAAACCCAAATACGACGTCGAAGAGTGCATGCAGCGCGACATGACCTACAGCGCTCCGCTGAAGGTAACCCTGCGCCTGATCGTGTTTGATGTCGACGAGGACACTGGCGCCAAGTCGGTCAAGGACATCAAGGAACAGGACGTGTTCATGGGCGACATGCCCCTGATGACACCGAACGGGACCTTCATCGTGAACGGAACCGAGCGTGTGATCGTGTCCCAGATGCACCGTTCGCCCGGTGTGTTCTTTGACCACGACAAGGGCAAGACCCATTCCTCGGGCAAGCTGCTGTTTGCCTGCCGCATCATCCCGTATCGCGGCAGCTGGCTGGACTTCGAGTTCGACGCCAAGGACATCGTGTTCGCCCGTATCGACCGCCGCCGCAAACTGCCTGTGACAACCCTGCTGTATGCGCTGGGTCTGGATCAGGAAGCGATCATGGACGCGTATTACAACACCGTGTCCTATAAGCTGGACAAGAAAAAGGGCTGGATCGCGCCGTTCTTCCCCGAGCGTGTGCGTGGCACCCGTCCGACCTATGACCTGATCGACGCGAAATCCGGTGAAGTGATTGCCGAAGCGGGCAAGAAAGTCACGCCGCGCGCGGTCAAGAAACTGATTGACGAGGGCGCCGTCACCGACCTGCTGGTTCCGTTCGATCATATCGTTGGCAAATTCGTCGCCAAGGACATCATCAACGAAGAAACCGGTGCGATCTATGTCGAAGCCGGTGATGAACTGACCCTGGAATACGACAAGGACGGCGACCTGATCGGCGGTACCGTCAAGGAACTGCTGGATGCGGGCTTCAAAGACATCCCGGTTCTGGACATCGACAACGTCAACGTTGGCCCCTACATGCGCAACACCATGGCGCAGGACAAGAACATGGGCCGCGAAAGCGCGCTGATGGACATCTACCGCGTCATGCGTCCGGGCGAGCCGCCCACCGTCGAGGCTGCGTCGGCCCTGTTCGACACCCTGTTCTTCGACAGCGAGCGTTATGACCTGTCTGCCGTTGGCCGTGTGAAGATGAATATGCGTCTGGCTCTGGATGCGCCGGACACCCTGCGCACCCTGCGCCGCGAAGACATCGTGGCCTGCATCAAGGCGCTGGTTGAACTGCGTGACGGCAAGGGCGACGTGGACGATATCGACCACCTCGGCAACCGTCGTGTGCGTTCGGTCGGCGAACTGATGGAAAACCAGTACCGCGTCGGTCTGCTGCGTATGGAGCGCGCGATCAAAGAGCGTATGTCGTCGGTCGAGATTGACACCGTCATGCCGCAAGACCTGATCAACGCGAAACCGGCTGCGGCTGCTGTTCGTGAATTCTTCGGCTCGTCGCAGCTGTCGCAGTTCATGGACCAGACCAACCCGCTGTCGGAAGTCACCCACAAACGCCGTCTCTCGGCGCTTGGCCCCGGTGGTCTGACGCGTGAGCGTGCAGGCTTTGAGGTTCGTGACGTACACCCGACCCACTATGGCCGGATGTGCCCGATTGAAACACCGGAAGGTCCGAACATCGGTCTGATCAACTCGTTGGCCACCTTTGCCCGCGTAAACAAATATGGCTTCATCGAAACACCTTACCGCGTCGTCAAAGACGCTGAGGTGACCGATGAGGTTCACTACATGTCCGCGACCGAGGAAATGCGCCACACCGTGGCGCAGGCGAACGCGACGCTGGATGAGAACGGCAAGTTCATCAACGATCTGGTTTCGACCCGTCAGGCCGGTGACTACACCCTCGCCCCGCGCGAGAATGTGGACCTGATCGACGTGTCGCCAAAACAGCTGGTTTCGGTCGCTGCATCGCTGATCCCGTTCCTTGAAAATGACGACGCCAACCGCGCTCTGATGGGCTCGAACATGCAACGTCAGGCGGTTCCGCTGCTGCGCGCCGAGGCACCGCTGGTCGGTACCGGGATTGAGGAAAAGGTTGCGATCGACTCGGGTGCTGCGATCCAGGCGAAACGCGCCGGCATCATCGACCAGGTCGATGCCCAGCGTATCGTTATCCGCGCCACTGAAGATCTGGAACTGGGCGACGCTGGCGTTGACATTTATCGTCTGCGCAAGTTCCAGCGTTCGAACCAGAACACCTGCATCAACCAGCGTCCGCTGATCAAGGTAGGTGACACCGTCCAGAAGGGCGAGGTCATTGCCGACGGTCCGTCGACCGATATGGGTGAACTGGCTCTGGGTAAGAACGTGGTCGTCGCGTTCATGCCGTGGAACGGTTACAACTACGAAGACTCGATCCTGATCTCGGAACGTATCGCGCGTGATGACGTCTTTACCTCGGTCCATATCGAGGAGTTTGAAGTCGCCGCCCGTGACACCAAGCTGGGTCCGGAAGAGATCACCCGCGACATTCCGAACGTCGGTGAAGAAGCGCTGCGCAACCTCGACGAGGCTGGCATCGTTTACATCGGTGCGGATGTTGAGCCGGGCGATATTCTGGTCGGCAAGATCACTCCGAAGGGCGAAAGCCCGATGACCCCGGAAGAAAAGCTGCTGCGCGCCATCTTTGGTGAGAAAGCATCTGACGTGCGCGACACCTCGCTGCGCGTGAAGCCGGGCGATTACGGTACGGTCGTTGAGGTCCGCGTCTTCAACCGTCACGGTGTCGAGAAAGACGAGCGTGCATTGCAGATCGAGCGTGAGGAAGTCGAACGTCTGGCCCGTGACCGGGACGACGAGCTGGCGATCCTTGACCGCAACATCTATGCGCGTCTGCAAGGCCTGATCCTTGGTAAAACCGCTGTCAAAGGCCCGAAAGGCGTCAAGGCAGGGTCGGTGATCACCGAGGAACTGCTGGAAACCCTGACCCGTGGTCAGTGGTGGCAGCTGGCACTGGAAGGCGAGCAGGATGCACAGATCGTTGAGGCTCTGAACGAACAGTACGAAGTGCAAAAGCGTGCTCTGGACGCCCGTTTCGAGGACAAGGTCGAGAAAGTCCGCCGTGGCGACGACCTGCCGCCGGGTGTGATGAAGATGGTCAAAGTCTTCATCGCCGTGAAGCGCAAGCTGCAGCCAGGCGACAAGATGGCCGGTCGTCACGGGAACAAAGGTGTGATTTCCAAGGTTGTACCGATGGAAGACATGCCGTTCCTGGCCGATGGTACGCCGGTTGACTTCTGTCTGAACCCGCTGGGCGTGCCTTCGCGTATGAACGTTGGTCAGATCCTTGAAACCCACATGGGTTGGGCCGCGCGCGGTCTGGGTCTGAACATCGACGACGCTCTGGGTGAATACCGTCGCTCCGGCGACCTGACCCCGGTTCGCGAAGCGATGAAGCTGGCCTATGGCGAAGATGTCTACGAAGAAGGCATCACCGGTCTGGACGAGGATGGCCTGATCGAGGCTGCGGGCAACGTGACCCGCGGTGTGCCGATCGCGACTCCGGTCTTTGACGGCGCCAAAGAGGCTGACGTCAACGACGCGCTGGTGCGTGCGGGCTTCTCGGAAAGCGGTCAGTCGGTTCTGTTCGACGGTCGCACCGGTGAGCAATTCGCGCGTCCGGTAACCGTAGGCATCAAGTACCTGCTGAAACTGCACCACCTGGTGGATGACAAAATCCACGCGCGTTCGACCGGGCCGTACAGCCTGGTTACCCAGCAGCCGCTGGGTGGTAAGGCGCAGTTCGGTGGTCAGCGCTTTGGTGAGATGGAAGTCTGGGCTCTGGAAGCTTACGGCGCCGCCTACACCCTGCAGGAGATGCTCACCGTGAAATCGGATGACGTCGCCGGCCGGACCAAGGTCTATGAGTCGATCGTCAAGGGCGAGGATAACTTTGAAGCGGGCGTACCGGAATCGTTCAACGTTCTGGTTAAAGAAGTCCGTGGCCTCGGCCTGAATATGGAACTCCTGGATGCGGAGGTTGAGGAGTAAGGGCGCTGCCCTTTCTCCCGTCCCCCCTTCCGCAAGATTTGAGGTAACAAATGAACCAGGAAATCACCAACAACCCGTTCAACCCGCTGACGCCCCCGAAAGTCTTCGACGAGATCAAGGTCTCGTTGGCGTCGCCCGAGCGGATCCTGTCTTGGTCCTATGGCGAGATCAAGAAACCCGAAACCATCAACTACCGGACGTTCAAGCCCGAGCGTGACGGCCTGTTCTGTGCGCGTATCTTTGGCCCGATCAAAGATTACGAATGTCTTTGCGGCAAATATAAGCGGATGAAGTATCGCGGCGTTGTCTGCGAAAAATGCGGTGTGGAAGTCACGCTGCAGAAAGTCCGCCGCGAGCGTATGGGCCACATCGAACTGGCCGCGCCTGTCGCACACATCTGGTTCCTGAAATCGCTGCCGTCCCGCATCGGTCTGATGCTGGACATGACGCTGCGCGATCTGGAACGCGTTCTGTACTTTGAAAACTATGTCGTCATCGAGCCAGGTCTGACCGACCTGACCTACGGCCAGATGCTGACCGAAGAAGAGTACATGGATGCGCAGGATGCCTATGGCATGGACGCGTTCACCGCCAATATCGGTGCCGAAGCCATCCGTGAGATGCTGGCCCAGATCGATCTGGAAGCCGAAGCCGAGCAGCTGCGCGCTGATTTGGCCGAAGCAACCGGCGAGCTGAAGCCCAAGAAGATCATCAAGCGTCTGAAGGTTGTTGAATCCTTCCTCGAGTCGGGCAACCGCCCCGAGTGGATGGTGATGACCGTGATCCCGGTCATCCCGCCGGAACTGCGTCCGCTGGTTCCGCTGGATGGTGGCCGTTTCGCGACCTCGGATCTGAACGATCTGTATCGCCGCGTCATCAACCGGAACAACCGTCTGAAGCGTCTGATCGAACTGCGTGCACCTGACATCATCGTCCGCAACGAAAAGCGGATGCTGCAGGAATCCGTGGATGCTCTGTTCGACAACGGCCGTCGTGGCCGCGTGATCACCGGCGCCAACAAGCGCCCGCTGAAATCGCTGTCGGACATGCTGAAAGGGAAACAGGGCCGCTTCCGTCAGAACCTTCTGGGTAAGCGCGTCGACTTCTCAGGCCGTTCGGTCATTGTGACCGGCCCGGAACTCAAGCTGCACCAGTGTGGTCTGCCCAAGAAGATGGCGCTGGAGCTGTTCAAGCCGTTCATCTACTCGCGCCTTGAAGCCAAGGGTCTGTCTTCGACCGTGAAACAGGCGAAGAAACTGGTCGAGAAAGAGCGTCCCGAAGTTTGGGATATTCTTGACGAGGTGATCCGCGAACACCCTGTCATGCTGAACCGTGCGCCGACGCTGCACCGTCTTGGTATTCAGGCGTTCGAGCCTGTCCTGATCGAAGGTAAAGCCATCCAGCTGCACCCGCTGGTCTGTTCGGCCTTTAACGCCGACTTCGACGGTGACCAGATGGCTGTGCACGTCCCGCTGAGCCTTGAGGCGCAGCTGGAAGCCCGTGTTCTGATGATGTCGACCAACAACGTTCTGTCGCCTGCAAACGGCGCGCCGATCATCGTTCCGTCGCAGGACATGATCCTGGGTTTGTACTATGTGACCCTGGAACGCGAAGGCATGCCGGGCGAAGGCAAGGTCTTTGGTTCGATCGACGAGGTTCAGCATGCGCTGGACGCGGGTGAAGTGCACCTGCACTCGAAAATCACCGCGCGGATCACGCAGATCGACGACGAAGGCAACGAAGTTCAGAAGCGCTATGAAACCACTCCGGGCCGTCTGCGTCTGGGTGCGTTGCTGCCAATGAACAACAAAGCGCCGTTCGAGCTGGTCAACCGCCTGCTGCGGAAGAAAGAAGTGCAGCAGGTGATCGACACCGTCTACCGCTACTGCGGTCAGAAAGAGTCGGTCATTTTCTGTGACCAGATCATGTCGATGGGCTTCAAGGAAGCGTTCAAGGCGGGCATCTCGTTCGGTAAGGACGACATGGTCATCCCGAACGACAAGTGGGGCATCGTTGATGACACCCGCAACCAGGTGAAAGACTTTGAACAGCAGTACATGGACGGCCTGATCACTCAGGGCGAAAAGTACAACAAGGTTGTCGATGCCTGGTCGAAGTGTAACGACCGCGTCACCGAGGCGATGATGAGCACCATCTCGGACGTCGCCAAGGCCGAAGACGGGTCGGACATGGAGCCGAACTCGGTCTACATGATGGCCCACTCGGGCGCGCGTGGCTCGGTCACTCAGATGAAACAGCTGGGCGGTATGCGCGGCCTGATGGCCAAGCCGAACGGTGACATCATCGAGACGCCTATCATCTCGAACTTCAAGGAAGGTCTGACCGTTCTTGAATACTTCAACTCGACCCACGGTGCCCGTAAGGGTCTGTCGGATACCGCTCTGAAGACGGCGAACTCCGGTTACCTGACCCGTCGTCTGGTGGACGTGGCGCAGGACTGCATCGTGCGCGAGATCGATTGCGGCACCGACCGCGCGATCACTGCCGAAGCAGCCGTCAACGATGGTGAGGTCGTCGCCTCGCTGGCCGAGCGTATTCTGGGCCGTGTGGCTGCTGACGATATCCTGCGTCCGGGTACGGAAGAGGTGATCGTGGCTGCTGGTCAGCTGATCGATGAACGCATGGCCGACACCATTGATGAGGCCGGCGTTCAGTCGACCCGCATCCGCTCGCCTCTGACCTGTGAGTCCGAGGAAGGCGTTTGTGCGACCTGCTATGGTCGTGACCTGGCGCGCGGTACCATGGTGAACACTGGCGAAGCTGTCGGCATCATCGCTGCCCAGTCCATCGGCGAACCCGGTACGCAGCTGACGATGCGGACGTTCCACATCGGTGGTGTTGCGCAAGGTGGCCAGCAGTCGTTCCAGGAAGCCAACCAGGAAGGTGTTGTCACATTTGAGAACCCGCAGATTCTGATCAATGCCGCAGGTGAAAGCCTGGTCATGGGCCGGAACATGAAGCTGGTGATCAACGACGAACATGGCGAAGAGCGTGCCAGCTTCAAACTGGGCTACGGTTCGAAGCTGTTCGTCAAGGACGGCACCAAGGTGGCCCGCGGCGACAAACTGTTCGAGTGGGACCCGTACACCCTGCCGATCATCGCCGAGAAAGCCGGTACCGCGAAATACGTCGACCTGGTTTCGGGCCTTGCCGTCCGCGACGAGACCGACGAAGCAACCGGCATGACCCAGAAGATCGTGATCGACTGGCGCGCGGCCCCCAAAGGCAGCGACCTCAAGCCCGAGATCATTCTGGTCGGTGAAGATGGCGAGCCGGTCCGCAACGATGCGGGCAACCCGGTTCACTATCCGATGTCGGTGGATGCGATCCTGTCGGTCGAAGACGGTCAGAAGATCGAAGCCGGTGACGTCGTTGCGCGTATCCCGCGCGAAGGCGCCAAGACCAAGGACATCACCGGTGGTCTGCCGCGTGTGGCTGAACTGTTCGAAGCCCGTCGTCCGAAAGATCACGCGATCATCGCAGAAGCCGATGGTTACGTGCGCTTTGGACGCGACTACAAGAACAAGCGCCGCATCAGCATCGAACCGGCTGATGAGTCACTGGAGCCGATCGAGTACATGGTGCCCAAGGGCAAGCACATCCCGGTTGTGGAAGGTGACTTCGTCCAGAAGGGTGACTACATCATGGACGGCAACCCGGCACCTCATGACATCCTGTCCATTATGGGTGTCGAGGCTCTGGCGAACTACATGATCGACGAAGTGCAGGACGTTTATCGTCTGCAGGGCGTGAAGATCAACGACAAGCACATCGAGGTTATCGTGCGCCAGATGCTGCAGAAGTGGGAGATCCTGGATTCAGGCGACACCACCCTGCTGAAGGGCGAGCATGTCGACAAGCAGGAGTTCGACGCGGCGAACGAGAAGACCATCGCCCGCGGTGGTCGTCCGGCACAGGGCGAGCCGATCCTCTTGGGGATCACCAAGGCCTCGCTGCAGACGCGTTCGTTCATCTCGGCGGCGTCGTTCCAGGAAACCACCCGCGTGCTGACCGAAGCCTCGGTTCAGGGCAAGAAGGACAAGCTGGTTGGCCTGAAAGAGAACGTCATCGTCGGCCGCCTGATCCCGGCCGGTACCGGTGGTGCCACCCAGGCAGTGCGTCAGGTTGCCCAGTCGCGCGACAATGTCGTGATCGAAGCTCGCCGGGAAGAGGCCGAAGCGGCCGCTGCCCTGGCAGCGCCGATGATCGACGACGACATGGTTGGCGACGAGCTGGACGTGCTGGTGGAAACACCGGAAAGCCGCGAGTGAGCGCCATAAAATGCTGAAGATCAGGCCCTGCGAAATCGCGGGGCCTTTTTCTTTGTGAGGCCACCACCGCCATTTTACTTAAGTCTCAAGAAAGCGTCGGGCTTTGGCGCTGGCAAAATTTTTCTAAGTTTTGGGTGGTCTTGCAGATATTCAATAAGGCCGCGCTGCAATGTGGTAAGCTTAAGACTTGATGCTGGGGGCGAAAATGCTCAAGTTTGACCGGGAAACCGCCAAGATACTGGACGTTGCCTATCAGGGTGCCGACATTATTCGAAGAAGACGCGCTTCCTTTGATGCTCTCAATCCAAGTCCGGGCGAGACCATCTTGGATATTGGTTGCGGAAATGGTCTGCTGACCGCAGAGCTCGCGCGCGCAGTTGGCCCGTCGGGTCGGATCGTGGGCGTGGATCCAAGTAAAGATATGCTGGCGGTCGGAAAGAACAGATGCCTGGATTACTCCTGCGTTGAGTTTCTTGAAGGTGTTGCCGGTAATCTGCCACTAGCGGATGAAATCGCTGATAAAGCTGTTTCTGTTCAAGTGTTTGAGTATGTTGAAGATATAGGGGCGGCCTTCGGCGAGGCGATGCGTTGCCTCAAACCTGCAGGGCGGTTTGTGATCAGCGATCTTCATTTCGGCAGTCTCATTTGGTTCAGCGATGAACCGGAAAGAATGCAGCTTGTGCTTTCCATCTGGAACGAACACTTCGCCAGTGGAACAGTTCCGGAACGACTGCCAGCCCTAATCAGGGAAAGCGGGCATAGTGTGGAGGATGTCGTATCGATCACGATGACGGATCATCAGTTAAAGCCGGATGGGATTGCTATCATGATGATGCATCTCATGAAACAATTTGTAGTGAACAGTGCAAAAATTGAGTCAGCTGTCGCACAAGCTTGGTTCGACGAACAAGTCAGACTTGCGGAGCAGGGTCGCTTTTTCTTTTCGGTTACGCAGTTTGTTGTCGTGGCGCGGAAATCAAGCTGAACCGTGAAATTGAGTGCGAGCGCGCGCGGTCGTCGCATGAACACACACGTCGATAAGCGGGCTCCAACTTTGGGCTGTAATCAATTGGTGTGTTTTTCAAGCCTCTGCAGGGGCATGCTGAACCCTGGTTGCCAACGCAGCCCGATGACCTTTCGCCGGCACTGGTATGAGTTGACAAAACTGGTCCCAATAGCGCCAATGCTTCGATTGATTTGAGACCGGGCCTGATTGAAATGACCCCAAACCTAAAAGGCGCCTTGCTGATGATGGGCAGCATGGCCGCGTTTACCGTGAATGACACGCTGGTGAAGGTGGCGCTTGATGATTTGCCGCTGTTCCAACTGGTTGCGTTGCGCGGGTTGCTGGCCTCGTGTCTGGTGTTCATTCTCGCCCGGCATCTTGGGGCGTTGCACCTGAATTTCTCGCACCATGACAAGTGGCTGGTCGCGCTGCGCTGTCTCAGCGAATTGTCGGCAACGTTCTTTTTCCTGACAGCGCTGAAGCATATGCCGCTGGCGAATGTCACTGCCGTGCTGCAGGCGCTTCCGCTGACGGTCACCCTTGGAGCCGCGCTTTTCTTTTCCGAGCATATCGGTTGGCGGCGAATTACCGCGATCGCCATGGGCTTTGCCGGAATGTTGCTGATCGTCCGTCCCGGCCCGGGCGGGTTCAGTATCTATGCGCTTTATGCGCTGATCGCTGTTGCCTCGGTCACGGCGCGCGATCTGATCACGCGGCGTATGTCGGCGGATGTGCCATCGATGGTTGTGACACTGGCGACATCGTTTTCGATCACGACCGCGGCTGCGGTTGCTTCGGTCGTTGAAGGATGGGGGCCTGTCACGGCCGGCTCTGGCCTGCTGGTTGCATCGGCCGCGGTATTTGTTCTGATGGGGTATTTGTTGAGCGTCATGGTGATGCGGGTTGGTGAGGTCGGATTTGTTGCGCCCTTCCGGTATTCCAGCCTGATCTGGGCGCTGGCGTTGGGGTGGACCGTTTTCGGCGACTGGCCGGATGCCGTGACAATGCTTGGCGCGGCTCTGGTCGTGGGCGCGGGCCTGTTTACACTGTTCCGCGAGCGGTCGCATCAACCGGCGGAATGAACCCTCCGAACGACGTTTTGGTCAATGGCAAATCGCGCAATGAACTCGCCTTCCTGCTCGGGGCTTAGGTCTGACAGACCGGCCTTGCTGTTGCGGGTCTGGGGCGAGTCGTTGAACTGATTCAGTGAGCGCACCCACATGGGCGCGTCCGGATAGCTGACAACGGGCGTGCGCCGAGCGATCTTGTTGTGGGCGAAATTCATGATCGTCAGCGGGCAACCGCCCTGAACGTGCATTCCCAAACCGGCGGTGACGAGATCGCTGTATACATTCAACGCCCGAATACCTGTCGCATCCATGCGGGCCAGAAATCCGTTGTTGAAATCAATGCCGACCGCAGGGTTGTTTTCAAAAAGTCCCCGGCAATCCTGCGCTGCAAGACGAAGGCGTTCGACGAAGTCGACGGAAACGGCGTCATCGTCATCGTGGCGAAACTGCAGGCAGGGTTGGTCCGGGTCCTGACGTGCAGCGTTCAGGATATCCTGCATGACCCTGCGATGTCGCGCAGGCTTTCTTTCGATGATCCGGACCTGACGGATGTTGGCCGTCAGGTCGTGCAGCCGGTCACGGGCCTGCGTGGGCAGGCAATCCCCGATTACGATCAGAAGCTGGAAATCTTCATCGGTCTGTTCCCGAAAACAGGGCAGGGTGCTGGATTCGAACAGCCTGAACCGTTCTTCCAGCCGCCTGGGACTGTAAAGATAACGCCGCCTGTCCTCCGGGGTCTTGTGTTCGATCTGAAAACCGCCGAGGGCTGGATAGGAAAAGCGGCACAGGCCGATGACTTGCATTGGATGTCCGGGAACTAGGATCTTGCCGGAACTATGCCCCTGCATTAGGTGTATCGCAAGCGGTAGCCCGCTCCTTTGTCGCGGCCGCGAAAGCCGGTTGGACAGGGCACTGTTGACACTTGGGCCGACTCCCCCTATTACGCGCGTCATCTCGGTACCGGGGGCCGCCCCATAACCGATTTCAGTAATGAACTGGTCAAGGCCCGGACAATTTTGCAGTTCGCGCCCTCTGATAACAAACCGCGACGTTCACCTCGGAATGGGAACGCTCGCGGGTTTTGCGCTTGTGGACGCATGAGTGCAGCAAGTTTAACCGCACGCAACGCGCGTGCATGTCATGTGTGTTGCAAAACGGGGAAGAAACCGGAATGCCAACTATTCAACAGCTGATCCGCAAGCCGCGGCAGCCGAAAGTAAAACGCTCGAAGTCCATGCACCTGGAGCAGTGCCCGCAGAAACGCGGCGTCTGCACACGTGTTTACACCACCACACCGAAGAAGCCGAACTCGGCTATGCGTAAGGTTGCCAAGGTGCGCCTGACCAACGGGTTCGAGGTCATCTCGTACATCCCGGGTGAAAGCCACAACCTGCAGGAGCACTCGGTTGTTCTGATCCGTGGCGGCCGTGTGAAAGACCTTCCCGGTGTGCGTTACCACATCCTGCGCGGTGTTCTGGATACTCAGGGCGTCAAAGATCGTAAGCAACGCCGTTCGAAATACGGCGCGAAGCGTCCCAAGTAAGAAGGAGAGGCTGATATGTCACGTCGTCACGCCGCCGAAAAACGCGAAGTCCTGCCTGACGCCAAATTTGGCGACAAGGTACTGACCAAATTCATGAACAACCTGATGATCGACGGCAAGAAGTCGGTCGCAGAGCGTATCGTTTACAACGCCTTTGATCGCGTTGAGAACAAGATCAAGCGCGCCCCGGTCGAAGTGTTCCACGAAGCGCTCGACAACATCAAACCGTCGGTCGAGGTTCGCTCGCGCCGGGTTGGTGGTGCAACCTATCAGGTTCCGGTCGAAGTGCGCCCCGAGCGCCGCGAAGCTCTGGCCATCCGCTGGCTGATCACTGCTGCGCGCGGCCGCAACGAAAATACCATGGAAGAGCGCCTTGCAGGCGAACTGTTGGACGCCGTTCAGTCCCGCGGTACCGCCGTCAAGAAACGCGAAGACACCCACAAGATGGCCGAGGCGAACAAAGCCTTCAGCCATTACCGTTGGTAATCCCAGAGGCTTATCCAAATGGCACGCGAATATCCGCTCGAACTATACCGCAACTTCGGTATCATGGCGCACATCGACGCAGGTAAGACCACCTGCTCGGAGCGTATCCTGTATTACACTGGTAAATCCCACAACATCGGTGAGGTGCACGATGGTGCAGCCACCATGGACTGGATGGAGCAGGAGCAGGAACGCGGCATCACCATCACTTCGGCTGCGACCACCACCTTCTGGGAGCGCACCGAGGACGGTCAGACCGCCGATACCCCCAAGCACCGCCTGAACATCATCGACACCCCCGGCCACGTCGACTTCACCATCGAAGTCGAACGCTCGCTGGCGGTTCTCGACGGTGCCGTCTGCGTTCTGGACGCAAACGCCGGTGTTGAGCCCCAAACCGAAACCGTGTGGCGTCAGGCTGACCGCTACAAGGTTCCGCGTATGGTTTTCGTCAACAAGATGGACAAGATCGGCGCAGACTTCTTTAACTGCGTTCGCATGATCGAAGACCGCACCGGCGCACGCGCTGTTCCGGTTGGTATTCCGATCGGCGCCGAGTCCGAACTGGAAGGCCTGATCGACCTGGTCACCATGGAAGAGTGGCTGTGGCAGGGTGAAGACCTTGGCGCAAGCTGGGTCAAGGCCCCGATCCGTGACAGCCTGAAAGACATGGCCGATGAATGGCGCGGCAAGATGATCGAAGCGGCCGTCGAAGAAGACGACGACGCGATGATGGCCTACCTGGAAGGCGAAGAGCCCGACGTTCCGACCCTGCGCAATCTTCTGCGCAAGGGCACGCTGGCGCTGCACTTCGTTCCGGTTCTGGGTGGTTCGGCGTTCAAGAACAAAGGCGTTCAGCCGCTGCTCAACGCTGTGATCGATTATCTGCCCAGCCCGCTGGACGTTGTCGATTACATGGGCTTCAAACCCGGTGACGAGGAAGAAGTTCGTAACATCGCACGTCGTGCCGACGACAACATGGCCTTCTCGGGCCTGGCGTTCAAAATCATGAACGACCCCTTCGTCGGTTCGCTGACCTTCACCCGGATCTATTCGGGTGTCATGAACAAGGGCGACTCGATCCTGAACTCGACCAAAGGCAAAAAAGAGCGCATCGGTCGTATGATGATGATGCACTCCAACAACCGGGAAGAGATCGAAGAAGCGTTTGCAGGCGACATCATCGCGCTGGCGGGTCTGAAAGACACCACCACCGGTGACACCCTGTGTGACGCGAAGGATCCGGTGGTTCTGGAAACCATGACCTTCCCCGATCCGGTGATCGAGATCGCGGTCGAGCCCAAAACCAAGGGCGACCAGGAGAAGATGTCCCAGGGTCTGGCCCGTCTGGCCGCCGAAGACCCGTCCTTCCGCGTGGAAACCGACCTGGAATCGGGTCAGACCATCATGAAGGGCATGGGCGAACTTCACCTGGACATCCTGGTGGACCGTCTGAAGCGCGAGTTCAAGGTCGAGGCGAACATCGGTGCGCCGCAGGTGGCTTACCGTGAAACCATCTCGATGCCTGTCGAGCACACCTACACCCACAAGAAACAGTCGGGTGGTTCGGGCCAGTTCGCGGAAGTCAAGCTGGAGATCCAGCCGACCGAAGCCGGCGAAGGCTATTCCTTTGAGTCCCGCATCGTTGGTGGTGCCGTTCCGAAGGAATACATCCCCGGCGTTGAAAAAGGCATCAACTCGGTCATGGACAGCGGCCCGCTGGCTGGCTTCCCCGTGATCGACTTCAAGGTTGCCCTGCTGGACGGTAAGTTCCACGACGTTGACTCGAGCGTTCTGGCGTTCGAAATCGCATCGCGGATGTGTATGCGTGAAGGCATGCGCAAAGCTGGCGCGAAGCTGCTGGAACCGATCATGAAGGTCGAAGTGATCACCCCGGAAGAATACACCGGCGGTATCATCGGCGACCTGACCTCGCGTCGTGGCCAGGTATCTGGACAAGAGCCGCGCGGCAACGCAATCGCGATCGACGCGTTTGTTCCGCTGGCGAACATGTTCGGCTACATCAACACCCTGCGTTCGATGTCGTCGGGCCGAGCCCAGTTCACCATGCAGTTCGACCACTACGATCCGGTTCCGCAAAACATCTCGGACGAGATCCAGGCGAAATACGCATAAGCGAAGATTTGGGGGAGCGTGGGTATCACGCTCCCTTCATTACCGAAAAAGGAGGCCATCATGGCAAAGGAAAAGTTTGAGCGTACAAAACCGCACGTCAACATCGGCACGATTGGGCACGTTGACCACGGCAAGACGACGCTGACGGCGGCAATCACCAAGTATTTCGGTGACTTCAAAGCGTATGACCAGATTGACGGTGCACCGGAAGAGAAAGCGCGCGGCATCACCATCTCGACCGCCCACGTGGAATACGAGACCGATGCGCGCCACTATGCGCACGTTGACTGCCCCGGCCACGCCGACTACGTCAAGAACATGATCACCGGTGCTGCCCAGATGGACGGCGCGATCCTGGTTGTGAACGCAGCTGACGGCCCGATGCCGCAGACCCGCGAGCACATCCTGCTGGGCCGCCAGGTTGGCATCCCGAAGATGGTCGTGTTCATGAACAAGGTTGACCAGGTCGACGACGAAGAGCTGCTGGAACTGGTTGAGATGGAAGTTCGCGAACTGCTGTCCAGCTACGACTACCCCGGCGACGATATTCCGATCATCGCAGGTTCGGCTCTGGCGGCGATGGAAGGCAACAACCCGGAAATCGGCGAGAACAAGATCCGCGAGCTGATGGCGGCTGTTGATGAGTATATCGACACCCCCGAGCGTGCTGTTGACCAGCCGTTCCTGATGCCGATCGAAGACGTGTTCTCGATCTCAGGCCGTGGTACCGTTGTGACCGGTCGCGTTGAGCGTGGCGTGATCAACGTCGGCGACGAGATCGAAATCGTTGGTATCCGCGACACCGCGAAAACCACCTGCACCGGCGTTGAAATGTTCCGCAAGCTGCTGGACCGTGGTGAAGCCGGCGACAACATCGGCGCCCTGCTGCGCGGTGTTGACCGTGACGGTGTTGAGCGTGGCCAGGTTCTGTGTAAGCCGGGTTCGGTGACACCGCACACCAAGTTCGAAGCCGAAGCCTACATCCTGACCAAGGAAGAAGGCGGTCGTCACACCCCGTTCTTCGCGAACTACCGTCCGCAGTTCTACTTCCGTACGACGGACGTGACCGGCACCGTGACCCTGGCGGAAGGCACCGAGATGGTCATGCCCGGCGACAACGTGTCGTTCGGCGTTGAGCTGATCGCACCGATCGCGATGGAGAACGGTCTGCGTTTCGCCATCCGCGAAGGCGGCCGCACCGTCGGCGCCGGCGTTGTGTCGAAAATCATCGAGTAATTCGCATCTGCGAAAAGCTACGGAAAGGGCGTCCCACGGGACGCCCTTTTTTGTTTTTGCTAAGCCTTCTGTAATGCTAACTTCTTTCGTATTGAGACATTGCAATTAGAAAGAGTCATAAGATGCATTTTTCGGCGCGTTCATTTTGTCTTGTCGCAGCAGTTGTTTTCTCATCTACTTCAGCGTCTTCACAACAGATTGCGGATAAGATCTATCTCGGAGGGCCCATTGTAACGATGAACGATACGGCTCCGTCCGCCGAAGCTGTCGCAGTTAAAGACAGGCGCATTCTAGCCGTTGGGTCGCTGTCTGACTTGTCGGCGCATCAGGGTGAAGAAACCGAAACCTATGATCTGGAAGGGCGCGCGATGCTTCCAGGTTTCGTAGACAGCCACGGGCATGTCGTTTTGGGGGGGGTGCAGGCTTTGTCCGCCAACCTTCTTGCGCCACCGGACGGGGAGGTCACTGATATCGCCAGTCTGCAATCCACACTGACAGACTGGGCCAAGGAGAATGCGCGGGCTGTTGAAAAGGTCAAAATGATCATCGGCTTCGGTTACGACAACGCGCAATTAAAGGAACTGCGCCACCCTACGCGGCAGGAGTTGGACATGGTGTCTGAAGACTTGCCCGTTGTCATTATTCATCAGTCGGGGCACCTGGGTGTGGCAAACTCGAAAGCCCTGGAGTTGGCAGGCATCACAGCCGCCTCAGAGGCTCCTCCGGGCGGTGTCATTCAACGCGATGAGGCCGGGGAACCAAATGGTGTTCTGGAAGAATACGCGTTCTTTTCGGTTCTGGTGCCGATATTGGGGAATCTGGGCGAGGAAGGTCTGGCGGCTTTTGCCCGAGCCGGAACCAAACTTTGGGCAAAGTTTGGATACACGACCGGGCAAGAAGGCCGGTCATCGGGTGAAATCGTCGAAGCTCTCAAGAAAGTTGCCGCAGAAGAAGGGCTTCCTATCGACGTTGTCGCGTTTCCAGATGTTCTCGAGTCGAGGGAGTATATTGGCGCAAACACCTCGGCGGATTATGACAACCGGGTTCGGGTAGGTGGCTGCAAGCTGACAATTGACGGATCGCCGCAGGGCTTCACAGCTTTGCGGGACCGACCCTATTACGATCCGGTTGGAAACTATGCCGCTGGGTATGCAGGATACGCCGCTATCACAATGGAGCAACTCCAGGATGCCGTGAACTGGTGTTTCGAGAACGGTTTCCAGATCCTCGTACATTCCAACGGTGAAGGGGCATCGGATATGCTGATTGCGGCCCTCGAAGAGGCGCAGATCAAGTATGGGGATCCGAGCAACCGGCCTGTTCTGGTTCACGGTCAATTTCTGCGAGAGGATCAGGTCGCCAGCATTAAACGGTTAGGAGTGTTCCCGACGCTTTTCCCGATGCACACATTCTACTGGGGTGATTGGCACCGGGAACATACAGTCGGTCCAGTGAATGCCGACAATATCTCTCCAACAGGGTGGCTGCATGAGCGGGACATGATGTTCGGCACGCATCACGATGCCCCGGTCGCCTTTCCGGACAGTATGCGCGTCCTTGCGGCGACGGTTACACGTCGAACACGGTCTGGTGACATTCTTGGGCCGCATCAGAGGGTTGATGTGATGACTGCGTTGAAAGCCATGACAATTTGGCCCGCCTGGCAACATTTCGAAGAAGATCAGAAGGGCTCAATCGAAGTTGGAAAAGTCGCCGATTTCGTCATTTTGTCCGACGATCCAACTGCTGTTGATCCCGAGAAGCTGGCCGAACTTGAAGTACTTGTGACCATAAAGGGGGACGAGGTTGTCTATGAGGCCGAAGACGGTATCAGGGAAAGCAATCTGCAATTCTCGCCGTTTTCGAATGATCCAGTAATCGCGCACCTTTTTCTGCATGCGGTTTATCAAGGGATGAAGGTCGAAACCCCATGGCTCGTGCGGAATTAACATGAGTTTTTTCGCGGAAAGCTGAGGCGTTTTGTCGAAGATCATCGAGTAAATCGCATCTGCGAAATGCTACGGAAAGGGCGCCCTGCGGGACGCCCTTTTTTGCTTTGTGCACGGCCGAGACTTCTTCGCGAATGATCTCGGGGTGCGGACTCTGCTGAACATAAGGCCATTCCACTCCTGCAAGCGGCTTGTCCTGCGGACGTGACCGCCCGACCTCAGAAACGCCGCTCGAAGCCCAGCTCAAACTCGGTTTCCATATAGCTGTAGGCCCTGATATCAGACTGAGTTCGGTTGTATTCCAGTTGCAGGAATGGCGAGAAGCCGTTGCCAAAAAACAGATCGTTTTTTTCGACCCTGACTGCCGTACCCCACGACGTCTCGTCCGGCGAGGCGGTGAGGATCGGGCTGGGTGATTGGAATATCTTGTTTTCAAGATAGACGGACGGACGAAACGTGAAGCCGCCGCGAGTGTCCACCTGTCCAAACAGGGTCAATCGCTTGCGCAAATAATTATCCAGATCGCCTTCGACTGACTTGTCCTGGATCAGTGCGCTCAACCCGATGGATCCCCGCCCGCCGATGGACCGGCGAACACCAAGTTCGGCCTGAAACTCATGACCGTCCAGCGCGCTGTTAGTCGGGTTGTGCAGGCGCGACGCGGACAGCAGACCAAAGACAGATCCCCCGAGCAGGTTTCTGCGTTCGAATGCGGTTTCCAGAGCGATGCTGTTCTCAAACACATTGCCGCCGACAAGTCGGGTCGAGAGGGCCGGCCCGAAAGACACGGTGGTCAACGGGGCGAGGGTGCGCAGACCGAACCTTCCAACGAAAATGTAGTCATCGTAGTTCGAGGTTCGCGCCTCGGTCACGTCAAACGCCAATGATGCAAATGCAACGGTATCGAGGTTGGAAAAGGAAAGGTCGACCGGTTTTCGGAAATTCGCAGCTCCGGTGACGCGCAGGCCGAGTTCAGTCGAGGTGTCGCGGTCCAACGTGAACAGCAGATTCAGCCCGAACAGGTTCAGTGTGATCTGGTCCGTGTCGTATTTGCGCGGATTGCCGACGGTGGTCAGGCCGAGGCTGAGATCCCAGTCGAACCCCCGGCGGGCGTCGATCTGCCGGATGTAGCTGAGAACACGGGTGCGCACAGGGTCCGGCAGATCGCCAGAAAGAACGACAAAGAACTCGTTTCGTGCCCGGTCCCACTGACGGGCCAGAAAGAATGCGCGGGCCAATTCCAGCCTGACCCGCACGAGATTCGGATTGGCCGCGAGTATCGAGGAGAACTTTTCGATTGCAGCTTGCGGTTGTCCGCGTTGCAGATCCGCAAGGCCGCTTAGAAACAAAGCTTCGATTTCCGTTTCGTCGACGAACGCAGCGACTGGAACTTTGTTTTCTGACTGGGCGCGGACCTCGTTATTGGGTAACAGGACAAACAGAAAGGTGAGGGCGGTAAGCAGAATGCGGGTCAAGAACAAGCCTTTTTGGACGTCATCCGACGCCAAAACGAAATTGAGCGGCGCGGTCTATTATTGTTGTTGCGGGAAACCATTTTTGCCTTGAAAACAAACTTGTGCGTCAATTCGGCCCACGGTGCCTGTCGCATTTTCAACAACAAAAACATTTCCTATAGATTGCACGGGCGGCATCACTTGCGCCGTATGGGTGAGTAACTAATGTGCCGTTAAAGATTTGACTATGGAGCAGTTATGAATTCCCAAACACGTTGCCTGATTGCAGCATTCATCCCCGTATTATTCCTTGGCGCATGCGGCGGAGCCGCCGGTCTTGATTTTGATGGCGGCGGCGGTGGTGATTCGTCCTCTGGTGGTGGAAATTCCGCCGAAGGGCCGATTTCAACAACGCCGGCGCAGAAAATCAATCTGCCACAGGATGGCACCGCAACCTTGAACGGCAGGGCAGTCGTGCAGGCGTACTCGTCAAATCAGGCCAATGGTCAGGTCATCGTTCAAAACCAGACTGGCCCCATTCCATCGGATTTGACGCTGATTACAAGCGGCGGAAACATCGTTGCGGCGACGGGTGTTTCGGGGGGATCCAGTTTCAATCTGGACAGCCGCAATGGTGACAGGATTGATCAGGGTACGGCGGCGGTCACCTTCAACTCTCCGGATTTGAACTCCGGCGCAACCATTCTGGACCCAACCCGAACACGGTTTGAGTATCAGACCTTTGGCGCGTGGTTGCATGACCGGAACCAGCCGTCCGGTACCGCGGGCGCCGGGTCCTATGGTTCGGTTACGCCGACCGCCGACATGCCGCGCGGGCAGACCGCCAGCTATCAGGGTGCAAGCACCGGGATTGCACGTCGCGCCGATGGAACCCACTATCAGACGGTTTCCGAAGTCAATGTGTCGACAGATTTCTCCACCGTTTCGATGAGCAGCACCAATACCGTGGCAGACAGCCTGCTGGCCGGAGGGAGCACCGGTCTCGCCCCAGAGCTGGATTTCGCAGGTACCGGCAGCGTTTCGAACTCGGGCTTCGTGGCGAATGTCGCCGGTTCGGGAACCAGCGGTCAGGCTCATGGTGTATTCTACGGTCCCAATGCAGAAGAAGTTGGCGGGACCTTTCAGACCACTGGCGCGAACGGTGTGTCTTATATCGGGGCGTTCGGCGCAGATTGATCACCCTGCAAGAGCCTTTCTGTGTAAAGGCTCTTGCTGTCAGGGCCGAATGCAGGTGTCCCAAGCCTGTTACATGCGGGCTTGGGTTTCGTTGCCAAGAGTTCCCCAGGGTTCTCTGGCCGCGATGACGGCTAGAGTGTGGAGTTTGCGGCCGCCCGAACTGCCTGAATGTTTGCACCGTATACTTCGGGTCGGGAGACCGAGCCGCCCTTGAATACGGCGGAACCGGCGACCAGTACGTCCGCCCCGGCGGCAGCGACCAGCGGTGCGGTCTGGGGATCAACGCCGCCATCAATCTCGATGTGAACCGGGCGATCGCCGATCATCTGCCGCAGGCGGCGGATCTTTGCGGTCATATCGATGAATTTCTGGCCACCAAATCCAGGGTTCACCGTCATGACGCAAACGAGGTCCGTCAGGTCCAGCAGATGCTCGACGGCCTCGGCAGGGGTTCCCGGGTTCAGCGCAACGCCAGCCTTCATCCCGGCGGCCTGGATCGCCTGCAAGGTGCGGTGCGTATGTGGGCCCGCCTCGACATGGGCGGTCAGGATGTCGGCACCCGCATCGGCATAAGCCTGAATGTAGGGGTCGACCGGCGTGATCATCAGATGCACGTCCATCACTGTCTTCACATGCGGGCGGAATGCCTTTACCGCAGGCGGACCAAAGGTCAGGTTCGGCACAAAATGACCGTCCATCACATCGACATGCACCCAGTCGGCGCCCTGGGCCTCGATCGCCTGAATTTCTTGTCCGAAATTGGCGAAATCGGCGGACAGGATGGATGGGGCAATCTTGATGGAACGGTCAAAGCTCATGGCTGGCCTCGTGCGCAGGTAGGGTGTTGCCCGCGCATATAGCCGCGATTGATGCCAATGGGTAGGCCCAATCCCGCGTTTGCGGGGCTTGGAGCCGGGTGGCCGATACTTGCAGCACGGATCGCAGTTACAAAACTTTCATCGAACCGACACATCCCCTTTGAGTGCCGTCTGTAGCTGGCCACCAACACGATTTGGGGGTGGCACGTGCTGCGTATCGAAAAACTGACCAAGCGATTTGGTGACAACGTTGCCGTCGACGCGGCAACGCTGGATGTGGACAAACCTTGCATGATCGGGATCATCGGCCGGTCCGGGGCGGGTAAATCGACGCTGCTGCGAATGCTCAACCGGCTAACCGATTCCAGCGATGGCCGCATCCTGTACGAAGGCCGCGATGTTACCCGGCTGAAAGGCCGGGAAAAACGGTCCTGGCAGGCCGAGTGTGCGATGATTTTCCAGCAGTTCAATCTGGTGCCGCGCATGGATGTCGTGTCGAACGTGCTGCACGGGACGCTGAACCGACACTCGACACTAGCGACGATATTCAACCTGTTTCCGATGGAGGATATCCACCGGGCCATCGACATACTGGACCGTCTGGGCATTGCCGAACATGCGCCAAAGCGGGCTGAGGCCCTGTCGGGAGGCCAGCAGCAACGCGTCGCCATCGCACGTGCCCTGATGCAGGATCCCAGGATTATTCTGGCCGACGAACCCATCGCCTCGCTGGACCCGATGAATGCGCTGGTCGTGATGCAGGCCCTGCGCCGTATCCACGAAGAGGACGGCCGCACCGTCATCGCAAACCTTCACACGCTGGACACCGCGCGCCGCTATTGCGACCGCGTGGTTGGCATGCGCGACGGGCGCATCGTGTTTGACGGGTTGCCCGAGCAGCTGACCACCGGGGTTGCCCGCGAAATCTATGGCGCCGACGCCAGCTTCACGGAAGAGGCGACATCGACCGAGATCAAAACGCTCGACGCCACCCAGAAGGCCCTGATGGAAGCCGAGGCCACCATCTGAGCCCCCCCCCCCCCCGACCTTTCATCGCCCGGCCTGATGAGAGGTCGGGGTAACCAAACTGGAGAGAGACAAATGAAAAAAATAATGGCTGCCTTTGTTGCGACCACTGCCATGGCCGCACCTGCAATGGCTCAGGACATCAGCGAATTCCGCATCGGTATTCTGGGCGGCGAAAACGCTCAGGACCGTCTGAACAACAACGAGTGTCTGCGGGAATACACCGAAGAAGCGCTGGGCGTTGAGACCAAGCTGTTTGCCCCTGCCGACTATAACGGCGTTATTCAGGGTTTGCTGGGCGGCACCATCGACATGGCGTGGCTGGGCGCGTCGGGCTACGCCAAAACCTATCTGAGCGATCCTGAGGCGGTTGAGCCGGTTCTGGTCAAAGTGAATGTCGACGGCGGCTACGGCTACTACTCGATCGGGTTTGCCCACAAAGATAGCGGCATCACCTCGCTGGACGACATGAAGGGCAAGACCTTTGGTTTCGGCGATCCAAACTCGACCTCGGGCTATCTGATCCCGTCGATCGAAATCCCGCAGGCCACGGGTGCGACCATGGATTCGGGCGATTACTTTGGTGAAGTAAAGTTCACCGGCGGTCACGAGCAGACCATCGTTGCGGTCAACAATGGCGATGTAGACGGTGGCGTTACCTGGGCTGACGGTCTGGGAAACTGGGAAGACGGTTACAACTCAGGCGCTCTGCGCCGCGCGGTTGATGCCGGCCTGGTCGACATGAACGACATGGTCGAAATCTGGAAATCCAAGCCGATTCCGGAAGGTCCGGTTGTTCTGCGCACCGCGCTGCCTGCGGATGTCAAAGAAAAGATGACTGCCCTGATGGCTGGCCTGCACGAGAAAGACCGCGACTGCTTCTACGGTGTTGCAGCGGGTGAGGCAAAAGCGTTCGAGCCGATCACGCATGACGCCTACGAAATCATCATCGAAGCACGCAAGCTGAAGTCCAACTAAGCCTGCCTATCCAATGATCGGGGTCTGGTATTGAACCGGACCCCGTTTTCCCCTCAGGAGCATTCCATGACAGACCTGACTGCAGGGTCCCAAAGCGTCGATCAGATCCGCGACGAATATACAGCGATGACACGACGCAAGAGGGTCTATGGTGGTATCCTTCTGATCTTGTTCGTGGCTTTGATGGCGGCGGGATTCCGCACCGCTGACAGCCGCAATGCGGGAAGCTTCGCCGACGGCTGGCATCGCGTTCTGGATTATCCCGCCGAGGTGTTGTCGGAAGCTTGGGAAAAGATCGGCGCTATGCCGGCGAATCTTGTCGAGTTTTTTCCCGCATTGATCGAGACGCTGAACATCGCGGCGGCGGCGACTTTGGTCGGGACCATCGGCGGAACTTTTCTGGCGCTGATGTCGACGCGGGGCATGGCGCTTTGGCCATCCCTGATCCCGGTCTTCCGCCGTATCTCGGACATCTTCCGCGCCATACCCGAGATCGTGATTGCACTGGTTCTGATCTTCATTCTGGGTGGTGGCCCGATCCCGGCGATGATCGCCATTGCCATTCACACGGCGGGCGCGCTGGGCAAGCTGTTCTCGGAGGTCAACGAAAACGCCTCGCTCAAACCGGTTGAAGGGTTGCAGTCGGTCGGGGCCAACTGGTCTCAGCGCATGTATCTGGGTGTGATCCCGCAGGTCGGGCCGAACTATGTCAGCTATGCGCTATTGCGGTTCGAAATCAACATCCGCGCCTCAGCCATCCTGGGCTTCGTCGGTGCGGGTGGTCTGGGCTATGAGCTGCGTAACGCCATGTCTTGGGGGCAGGGGCGTTACGATGAGGCTGCGGCCATCTTCATCCTGCTTTTCGTCACCATCGTTATCGTGGATCAGCTGTCAGGGCTGCTGCG
Source organism: uncultured Ruegeria sp. (assembly GCA_963669395.1). Taxonomy (GTDB): domain Bacteria; phylum Pseudomonadota; class Alphaproteobacteria; order Rhodobacterales; family Rhodobacteraceae; genus Ruegeria. Next base: position 1,592,700 of record OY770022.1, read on the forward strand.
CGACCGCCTGACCCACGGGTCGGAAAAAGGAGCCACGGCATGAGTACCTTTGCCACCGACCTGTCGATTGATGACCTCAAGGCCGAGGCTGACCGCCTGTTCAGCCGCAAGCGTATCGTGAACTTTGGATTGCCTGGTTTGGTTGTCCTGTACCTGATCTATGTCTTCTTCGCCTTTGACGTGCCCGGGTTGGCCGAACGCGCCAATTGGGAAAACGGCAAGACGCTGGTTTCGGACAGCTACAGTTACAAGACCCATGTCGAGCGCGACAACCGCGATGGTGAAGTTTCGGTTGCCATCGAGGGCGAGCGGAAGGGTGCCTATCCCGAGGGGACCGCGCCGGATTGGGTCGCGTTGGGTGAGACGACCGTAATCGATCTGGAAGACGGGCACGTTGTACGATTTGGTCCCGAGACGGTCGAGTACGACATCCCCGGTTATGGTAGGGTACGCGCGACACCCAGCCGATCCGCTGGCGTGCAGGCGGAATTGCCGTCAGAGGATGTGCCTGAATGGATCAATGTCTCGAAGAATCGGTTGGCGATCACGACGGATGCGGGCCGTCTGACGGTCACCCGCAATCGCTCTGAGGTATTCCGCTATTTCACCGGTTGGGAGCTGTTCTGGTTTACGCTGGATAGCCCGTATTACGGAAAATCCTTCTCGGAGTTGATGAGGCGTGCCGCATCAGGTGAGGCCGGTGCGATCTTCAATGACTTCTGGACCAACAAGATGTGGCGGCATCAGGATGTGGCCTGGGCGATCTTTGAGACCATACTAATGGCCTTTCTGGGAACCCTTGGGGCTGGCCTGATTGCATTGCCGCTGGCCTTCATGGCGACGCGCAATTTCAATCCGTTGCGGTCGGTACGCTTTTTCACGCGCCGGGTGTTCGATTTTGTCCGTGGCGTGGACGCATTGATCTGGACGGTTGTTCTGGCCCGGGCCTTTGGTCCGGGTCCGCTGACAGGGGCGCTGGCCATTCTGGTGACGGACACCGGCACATTCGGCAAAATTTTCTCGGAGGCGCTGGAAAATGTGGATCAGAAGCAGATCGAAGGTGTGCAATCCACCGGAGCGAACGCGCCACAGCGCTATCGCTTTGGGGTGATCCCGCAGATCACTCCGGTGTTGTTGAGCCAGTTGCTTTATTTCCTCGAATCCAACACCCGCAGTGCCACTGTGATCGGTGCGATTACCGGCGGCGGGATCGGTCTGCTGCTGACACAGGCCATCATCACGCAAAAAGACTGGGAAGAGGTCGCCTATTACATCGTCCTGATCATCCTGATGGTAATGCTGATGGATTGGTTTTCGGGCTGGCTGCGCCGACGTCTGATCCAGGGTGAAACCGGAAAGACGCGCAAGCCGCGGGATCGCAAGGGCAAGCCGTTCCCGTTGCCGTGACCTGAGAACAAGGACAACAAGACCATCGCGCGGGGCGCACGGCGTTTATCGGCCATGACACGTGGATCGGGCATGCCGCGATCATCAAGCCCGAGGTTACCATCGGCCATGGCGCGGTCGTCGCCTCTGGTGCGATTGTCACCAAGGATGTAGCGCCCTACACGATTGTTGCTGGTTTGACCGCACAACCGGTGCGTCGTCGCTTTCCCGAGGATATTGCAGATCGCATGATGGCACTGGCCTGGTGGGATTGGGACAACAGCAGGCTTCGTATTGCCCTGCCAGATTTCCGTGCCATGTCTGCCGGAGCATTTCTGGAAAAATACGAGGCGTGATCAAGTCAGCCAAGACGGCTCCCGCGCCCGTAGGGACATCGGCTGCGCCGATACCCCTTGGCGGCCTTGGGCCCGGCGCGGCGCATAGCGCGGCGCTATGCCCAACGGGATGAGGCCTCCGTCAGGAGGTTGAAGACGGGCGGGAGCAATCCCGTTTTATTCTTCGCTTAGGGTTAGTGTTACGCGCTCACCTGCGAATACGGTCTTGCCATATTCAACGGGCTGTCCGTCAGGATCAGCGTTTATCCCCAGCGAATGCAGCACGGGGGCACCTTCGGTCAATTGCAAATGCAGTGCCTGCGTTGCGCTGGCGGATCGCGCGGTCAGGCGGGTCGAGATGCGGGTGTAATCCGGCACACCGCAGGTTTGCAGGGCCTTTGTCACCGATGCGTTTTCGGACAAGGCGTCCATTAGGTCGGGAAATCGCTCTGCCGGAAAGACGCTCTGAAACAGACCCACAGGTTGCCCGTCAGCCAGAGACAAGCCGTCATAGACATGAACCGGGTCACCTGTTTGCAGGCCGAGCGCTTCCGCTTCGGCCTCATCAGATGCGCGGGTCGTCAGGGCCAGTACCCGTTTGCCTGGGATCTTGTCGCTGGCCGAGATGTTCTTGTGATATCTGACACGTTTGCCAATCGGGTAATCGGTGGGGCGGGCCGAAACAAACACGCCTGCACCGCGCCGGGCGTGGACCAACCCGTGCTCGGCCAGATCGGACAAAGCCCGTCGGACGGTATGCCGGTTTACGCCATGGGTTGCGGCCAGTTGTGCCTCGGTGGGCAGGCGGTCGCCGGTGTTGTAGCGGCCCTCGGCTATGTCCGAGGTCAGGGTCAGGGCGATGCTTTTCCAGATCGGTGTTTTGCTCATGTCATAAAAACTTCACGGCTGCGGAGATTGCGACTGGAGATCGATAAGTATATTATTTGTCTAGTTGTATAGTAAAAATAGACAACCTGGCCAAGAGGCTATGATGGTGGAACAGACAGATAAATCAGCCGAAACGCGGCAGGCATGGATGGGTGTACTGGCCCGGGCGCCGCGGGATGCCCTGATGGCACTATGGGACGACCCGCAGCTGAACCCGACATATGAATGGCTGCGAGCGCCCGAAATCGGTGGAGTCATGGTGCGCGGTCGCACGGGTGGCACGGGTGCCCCGTTCAATCTGGGTGAGATGACAGTGACGCGATGCTCACTGGTGCTGGAGGATGGCACGGTCGGGCACGGCTATGTGCAGGGCAGGTCCCGGGATAAGGCCCGGATGGCAGCTCTGGTCGATGCGCTGATGCAAACCGGTTCTGCCGACATGGTCCGGGCAAAAGTGATAGATCCGTTGACGATGCAGATGCAGGCCGCAAAGACGGCACGTGCGGCCAAGGCAGCAGCCACCAAAGTCGAGTTCTTCACCATGGTACGCGGAGAAGATCAATGACCGCGCAAACCCAATTCTCAGGTGGGTTCAGAAATGCGCCGGTTGATGCCGCACATGCCTTTCGTGCGGCAATGATCGTCATGGCGCGACCTGGAGAGATTCGTGACCTGACTGGTGCTGAGGCCCCCGTGCCTTTGTCCATAGCGGCGGGGACGTTGCTGTTGACTCTATGTGATCCTGAAACCCGCGTTCATCTTGCCGGGGAGGCTGATGCCGAGGCGGTGCGGAAATGGCTGACCTTCCATACTGGCGCGCCGATTGTTCCGGCGGCCGAGGCCGATTTCTCGGTTGGCCGCTGGGAGGATCTCATGCCGCTGAACTCCTACCGGATCGGTACGTCGGAATATCCCGACCGGTCTGCCACGCTGATCGTGGAATGCGACGCGCTCGAACAGAAGGGTGCGGCACTCAGCGGGCCGGGCATCAAGGAGGTGGCGCATCTTTCGCTTCCGGATATCGCTATCCTGCAAGGCAATGCAGCGCTCTACCCGCTGGGATGTGACTTCTTTTTCACCTGTGGCACCCAGGTCGCGGCATTGCCGCGCAGCACGCAGATCAGGGCAGAGGGTTAAGCGATGTATGTTGCTGTCAAAGGTGGCGAGAAAGCCATCGAAAACGCCCATGCCTGGCTGGCCGAGGAACGGCGCGGATCAACGGATGTTACCGAGCTGAGCCTTGCGCAGATCCGGGAACAACTGAGCCTCGCCGTGAACCGCGTGATGGCGGAAGGGTCCCTGTTCGATCCAGATCTTGCGGCGCTGGCGATCAAACAGGCGCGCGGTGATCTGATCGAGGCGATTTTCCTGATCCGGGCCTATCGCACGACACTGCCGCGGTTTGGTTATTCCAATCCGGTTGAGACGGGTGGCATGGCATGTGATCGCCGTATCTCGGCCACCTTCAAGGATGCGCCGGGCGGGCAGGTGCTGGGCCCGACTTTTGATTACACGCACCGTCTGTTGGATTTCAAACTGGCCGCTGACGGAGAGGTGGCTGCCGCGCCCGAAGGTTCTGCCAGACAGGAGCCAACACCGCATATCACCGAATTCTTGAAGGGTGAGGATATCATTCAGGATGAACCGCCCAGCGACGAGACACCGGGAGACCTGACACGCGAGCCGATTGAGTTCCCGTCGAACCGGCCACTGCGCCTGCAATCCCTAACGCGCGGGGATGAGGGGTTTGTGCTGGGCATGGCTTACTCGACCCAGCGCGGCTATGCCCGCAATCATGCGTTCGTGGGAGAGTTGCGGATTGGCAAGGTCGCGGTTGAGATGGACATTACCGAGCTGGGTTTTGCCATTGAGATCGGAGAGATCGAACTGACCGAATGCGAAACGGTGAACCAGTTCAAAGGGTCAAAAACCGAACCGCCGCAGTTCACGCGCGGCTATGGTCTGGTCTTCGGTCAGTCCGAGCGAAAGTCCATCGCAATGGCTCTGGTCGACCGTGCCCTGCGCTGGAAAGAATTGGGCGAGGATGATCTGGGCGCCCCGGCCCAGGACGAGGAGTTTGTTCTGAGCCACGCGGACAACATTCAGGCCACGGGCTTTCTCGAGCATATCAAGTTGCCGCACTACGTGGATTTCCAGTCTGAACTGGAATTGGTGCGGAAACTGCGCCGGGAAGCCGAAGAACGGATTACTGGGAAGGAGGCAGCAGAATGAAAGCGGTAGTTTTTGATATTGGCGGTGTACTGGTCGACTGGAAACCGCATCTGGCCTGGGCCGAGGCGCTTGGGTCGGAAGACGCCGCACATGCGTTTATCGAACGCACGGATTTCCTGGCGCGCAATGCGCGTGGAGACAATGGCGAGCGTTTTGCCGATCTGGCACAGGAGCTTGACGATCCTCAGGACCAGCGCCTTTTTGCAGCATATGTAGGATTGTACACGCGTACCGTTGAAAACGCGATCCATGGAACCTGGGATGTTCTGGACCGGCTCAGGGCGCAGGGTACGCCGGTTCATGCCATCACCAACTGGTCAGCCGAAACCTGGCCTGAAGGACTGAAGGTGCACCCGCGTCTGGGCGAGGTGTTCGGAACATTGGTCGTTTCGGGGCAGGAGGGCGTGATGAAGCCTGATGCGCGAATTTTCGAACTGCTTTGCGCTCGCGCCGATATTGCGCCCGAGGAGTGTGTGTTCATCGATGACGGTCTGCACAATGTCGAAGGCGCGCGTGCGGTTGGCATGGATGGTATTCACTTTACGACGCCGCGGGCGCTGGAGGCAGAACTGACCGAAAGGGGTTTCCTGTGACGGGGTTCAGGATTGTCCGTCCGGGGCGAAGTGAGCTGGGGAACGCTCCGGTGTATCCGCGCGGGCTGGCGGATTTTTGCCGAGAGAGGTCTGCGTCGGCGCGCCGATCGCGCTCCATTCGTCTGTTGGGTCACGTTGTTGCGCCTCACGTCGCCGTTTTGCATGGCGCGTGTGCCAAAGCAAATAGAAGAAAACGATCAATAAGAACGAACCAATTAACATTACGTCCACAAAAACACCAAAAAACAAAATGATACGCCAAATTACTGAGTATAACTTCGCATATCTGGACGAACAAACCAAGCGAATGATACGCCGGGCCATCCTCAAAGGCCTTGCCATTCCGGGCTATCAGGTGCCGTTTGCCAGCCGTGAAATGCCGATGCCTTACGGCTGGGGCACCGGTGGTGTGCAGGTTTCAGCGGCGACGCTGACGCCGGATGACACGTTCAAAGTGATTGATCAGGGCGCGGATGACACGACGAATGCGGTGTCGATCCGCAAGTTCTTCGAGAATACGGCCGGCGTCGCGACAACCGAAGAGACGGCCAAGGCCACAATCATTCAGACCCGCCACCGCATCCCCGAGGCGAAGCTGACCGAAGATCAGATACTTGTCTATCAGGTGCCGATCCCGGAACCGCTGCGTTTTCTGGAGCCGCGCGAGACAGAGACGCGCAAGATGCACAGCCTTGAGGAGTACGGGCTTATGCATGTGAAGCTATACGAGGATATCAGCCAGCACGGCGCGATTTCGACCGCGTATGCCTACCCGGTCAAGGTGTCGGGCCGCTATGTCATGGACCCGTCGCCGATCCCGAAATTCGACAATCCCAAGCTTGAAATGGATGCGATCCAGCTGTTTGGCGCGGGCCGGGAGCAGCGGATTTACGCGGTCCCGCCGCACACCAAAGTCGTGAGCCTCGATTTCGAAGACCATCCGTTTGAAGCGACGAAGGCCGACCATCCGTGCAGTCTGTGCGGGGCCGAGGACAGCTATCTGGACGAGGTGATCATGGATGATGCGGGCAACCGGATGTTTGTTTGTTCTGACACTGACTATTGCCGGTCACGCCGTGAGGCAGGCCATGTGGGCCGATTGGCTGAGGAGAGCGCGGCATGACCCCTTTGTTGCAGGTCAAAGGCATCGGGAAACGCTATGGCGCGCGGATCGGGTGCACGGATGTAAGCTTCGACCTCTACCCTGGCGAGGTGATGGGGATCGTGGGCGAAAGCGGGTCGGGCAAGTCGACCCTTCTGAACTGCCTGGCGGGGCATCTGGAACCGGATGCGGGTCAGGTGATCTTTGAAACTCGGGCGAATGGACCGGTTGACACCGTTACCATGTCGGAACCCGAACGTCGGATGCTTGGCCGTACCGACTGGGCTTTTGTGCATCAGCATGCGCGGGATGGTTTGCGCATGTCGGTCAGTGCCGGCGGCAATATCGGCGAGCGGCTGATGGCAGTCGGCGATCGTCACTACGGCAATATTCGCCACAAGGCCATCGACTGGCTGGGCCGGGTTGAAATCGAGGCAGAGCGCGTCGATGACCGCCCGACCGCGTTTTCGGGCGGGATGCAGCAGCGGTTGCAGATCGCGCGGAATCTGGTGACCGGACCGCGGCTGGTGTTCATGGATGAGCCAACCGGCGGACTGGATGTCTCGGTTCAGGCGCGTCTGCTGGATCTGCTGCGTGGGCTTGTGCGTGAAATGGCGCTGAGCGCCATTATTGTCACCCATGATCTGGCCGTGGTGCGCCTGCTGGCAGACCGGCTGATGGTGATGAAGGATGGTCGCGTGGTCGAAGCCGGGTTGACGGATCAGGTGCTGGACGACCCGCAACACGTCTACACGCAGCTGCTTGTGTCGAGCGTTCTGCAGGTTTGAGTATTTGGGAAAAGATGAAGTGCGATGATTGAGTTAGTCAACGTGAGCAAGAGGTTCACCCTACACAATCAGGGGGGCGCTGCGATCCCGGTGATGGAAGGTGCTTGTCTGCAAGTCGGACCGGGTGAATGCGTGGCCCTGACCGGAGCCTCCGGAGCGGGCAAGTCGACCCTGATGCGGGTGATCTACGGAAATTATCTGGCCGCCTCGGGTCAGGTGCGGGTCGGCGGGGTGGATGTGGCGCGGGCTGAACCGCGCGAGATTTTGGCGTTACGGCGAGAGACGTTGGGCTATGTCAGCCAGTTCCTGCGCGTGGTGCCGCGGGTGCCGACGCTTGACGTTGTGGCCGAGCCGTTGTTGGCAGTTGGCAGTGACAGGCAGGCGGCCTTGGACCGCGCGGCCGGGTTGCTGCGGCGTCTGAATATTCCCGAACGCCTTTGGACACTCAGCCCGACGACATTTTCGGGCGGCGAACAGCAGCGGGTGAACATCGCGCGTGGTTTTGCGCATGAATATCCTGCCATGCTGCTGGACGAACCTACAGCCAGTCTGGATGCGCAAAATCGTGAAACCGTCCTGTCGCTGATCCAGGAGGCGAAGGAGCGCGGCGCTGCGATTGTCGGGATTTTCCACGATGTCGCGGCGCGGGAGCGGGTGTGCGATCGCGAGGTCAACGTCTCGGATTTCACGCCGGGGGTGGCTGCATGACCTTGGCCCCCGTCATAGCGATTGTCGGCCCTTCGGGTGTGGGCAAGGACAGTGTGATGGAGGCGTTGGAGGCGCGGGTGGACGGCATTCAGCGGGTGCGGCGGGTGATCACGCGGCCCGAAGGCGAAGGCGGTGAAGATTTCGAACGTGTTCCGGTCGAGATGTTCCGACAGATGGCACAAGATGGCGCGTTTGCGCTGCATTGGCGCGCCCATGGGTTGCAGTACGGAATTCCGGGCGGTGTCGCGGATCAGCGCCGCAGGGCTGAGGCGTTGCTGGTCAACCTGTCGCGCGCGGTTCTGTTGCAGGCGCAGGATGTGTTTGGTGAGCTGATTGTCGTGTCGCTGACCGCGGATCCGGACGTTCTGGCACAACGCCTGTCGGCGCGCGGACGTGAAAGTGCCGCGGAACAGGCGCGTCGTCTGGGGCGGGCCAAAGCTCCGCTGCCCGAAGGTTTGAACCGGGTGATCGAAATCGACAACTCAGGGCCCCTTGATGCCACAGTGGATGAGATCCTGTCCCGGCTTCAGCCGGAAAGGGCGTAGCGATGGATCAGGTGGAACCGACCGTCTTCAGCCTCGCCCACCAATGCCAGGTCGTTGATCCGGAACCGGGTGGGCATCAGCGGACCAAGATGGGTTTCCAGTGCCGCCTGAACGCTGCTCAACGTGGGTTTGTCCAGTTTGCCGCTCAGCGTGATGTGGAAGCGAAACGAGTCCAGAACATAAGGGTAGCCCCAGTTGACCAGATTGGCGTCCTGTTCCGGTGTCAGGCCGTTGCCACGACGGCGGGCCAGATCCGCGTCGGTCGCAGGGGCGCGGAACGTGTCGAGATCGCGAACACATGCGGCGGCCAGTTCGCCAAGTTTCGCGGTGTCTCCCAAGGGGCACAGGGCGAGGAAGCGGCCGAGCCGCGCAATCTCCAGACCCTCCAACGTGACCGGAGCGTAGGATGCCGCCAGTCGTATGCAGGCGTCCTGCAGTTCTGCGGCTGTTCGGTTTTTGTGCAGGCGGAAGGGCGGTTTCATCGTCGCATGCAGGCCGTATTTGCGCGGAACCTCGGTCACGGCGGCTACGTCTACGCCGTCGACGTCGGGATGCGCCGCCACGGAGCCCGTTTCCATGTTCCAACCCAGCCAGTTGGTTGCGAACCTTGTCCAGTCCGCGTCGCCGGATGGCGCAAAATAGATCGCGTATCGCGTGAATGTCACATTGGCCTCCTACCTGTGTGGCCGATCCATAGCCCAAACTGCGTGAAGTTCAGATGACAGAAGAATTGATCCTTGCCAATGCGACGCTTGTTTTGCCCGATGAAACGGTTACGGGCAGCATTCGCATCCTCGGCGAAACCATTGCTCAGGTCGACACTGGCGCGGCAGTCCCCAAGGGGGCGACGGATTGCGAAGGCGATTACGTCAGCCCCGGTCTTGTCGAATTGCATACCGACAATCTGGAGCGTCACATTCAGCCGCGTCCAAACGTACACTGGCCGCATGCCGCGGCCATCATTGCCCATGATGCGGAACTTGCCAGCACCGGCATTACGACCGTCTTCGATGCCATGCGCGTGGGTTCCATCCCTTCGGGCGCGGGTCGTTACGGGAAATATGCCCGGGGTTTGTCGCGTGAACTGTGGCAGTTGCGCGAGCAGGACGCATTGAAGATCAGCCATTTTCTGCATTTGCGGGCCGAGGTCTGTTCAGAAACTCTGATCGAGGAACTGGCCGAATTCGGCCCCGAAGATCGTGTCGGGCTGGTCTCGCTAATGGATCATACGCCGGGGCAGCGACAGTTCCGGGACATGAACAAGCTTGAAGCCTATCTGAAGGGCAAATACGCGATGGATGACGCGATGTTCACGCGGCACGTGGCCCAGCTCAGGGGGTTGCGGGAACGCAATGGTGAAAAACACGAAACCGAGGCGGTCAAGGCTGCGCGCCGGTTTGGTGCGGTTCTTGCCAGCCATGACGACACCACCGCAGATCAGGTTCGTATCTCAGCCGGTCACGGCATTCGTCTGGCCGAGTTTCCCACAACGGTCGAGGCGGCGCAGGCCTGCCATGCGCATGACATCAAGGTCATGATGGGCGCGCCGAACGTGATCCGGGGTGGGTCGCATTCGGGCAATGTGGCCGCTCGGGATCTGGCCGAGCTTGGGCATCTGGATATTCTGTCTTCGGATTACGTGCCGTCGGCGCTGCTGCTGTCCGCCACGATGCTGGGTGAGCTGTGGGGCAACATGGCGCAGGGCCTGAAGACAGTGACACAGACCCCCGCGCAGGCCGCCGGTCTGGCCGATCGGGGTGAACTGCGCGCGGGTTTGCGTGCCGATCTGATCCGCTTTCGCCTGCGCGATGGTATTCCGGCGCTGAGCGCGGCCTGGTCGCGAGGGCGCCGCGCCGCTTAGAGCGGCAGGGTAAAGGCCGCTCAGGTCCTGTAGAACAGATAGCGGTCCGGGGCTATGGTCTCGGGTCCGGCAAATTGCTTGAATCCCACCAGGGGCTGGCCGGAGATCAGCAATCCGCCCGGCAGCATGACCCGCGCGATCAGCGGGCTGAGGCGGGCGGCCTCGGCAACATCCTCTTCCTTGATGCCGCGTCCGAAATCATAGTGGGCCATGGCGATGCAGGGGCCGTTTTCTGCCAGCTTTTCCAGCATCGGCTCTGCCTCGCCCTGCAGAAAATCTTCGGCCGGGGGTGTGCTGGAGGGGTGGCATTGCAACACGCGATCCATGACCCAGATGCGCCGGTCGGGCAGGATCTCCCGCAAATGGTCATAGGTCCGGCCATTGCCAAGTCCCATATCCAGAATATCCCCAGGTGTTTCGGCGATCCGGGCTGCAGCCCAGTTCAGACCGTCGCGTTGCGCGGTCAGGCGGCGCAGCATGGAATCAAGTCGGCTCATCGGGTACTCCGTGGGTGTTTCGGATGGGGGGCGCGACCCAGATCTCTGTGGGTCCGTCCAGCAATCTGGCCAGCAGGGTTTCGGTAAATCGCCAGATGTCTGGATCGTGCACCAGGTGGTGGGTCAGCACGCCAAACGGTTCGGCATTGTCCGCGCGACCTTCGCGCCGGTCGCGCAGGAAGCCTGCGGTTCGGGTGATCAGTATGTCCGGATCAACAAGTCCCCGTGTCCCACGCCAGTCGATCGGGTCCAGATGTGTGTTCACCTGTTCCAGACCAGGCGCGGCCAGCCTTGACGCACGCGGCGTTGCCGTTGACAGAATGCGATAGGCGAGATCGGGCAAAACCTGCGCCACTTCGGGGGCGATGCGGTTCCATGGCGGAACGAAAACGGGCCTGAGCCGGTCGCCGAACAGTTTGTGCAGAGTCGAAAACCCAGCCCCCGCGTCCTGCGCAATTTGCGCCATTGGACGATGCAGGCGGAATTCAGCTTTTTTTTCGGTGGCCGGAGCGTGGTTTTGATGGGACCACCCGTGCACCACCGGCACCAGCTCGGAATGCTGCGCGACATAATCGACCAGGGCTTGGTCTGCGTCGCGGGGGATTACGGCAAGATGTACGGGCAGGCCGATGCGGCAAGACAGTGCCGACAGGGTTTCAAGCTGCGGCGTCACGGTTACCGCATCGTCGTCCCGCCACCAAAGCGGCAGGGTAAACTCTGCATCCGACCAGAGTTTCAGCTCGTGTGTCAGAGGGCCCCAGTCGACGGTCATCCGCGCCGCTCCAGCAGCGTTTTCGTGATCTCGACGGCTTTCCGTGCGCCATCGAACCCTTGTGTCGGAACCACACGTGCACCGTCTGACAAGACTGTGCCGACAGCCTTGGCCAGAGCAGTGCCGCTTAACCGGGCGCTGGGCAGCACCCCGATGCCCGGAAGATCCGCAAGGCTTTGAGCGCGCAAACCCTGTTCGACCTCATTGCCGTCGTCAAAGGGTATGAAAACCGCCGGCGTTCCGCTTTGCAGAATATCCAGCGCAGTGTTGTAACCGCACATGCTGACCGAAGCGGCGGCAATTGGAAGCATTTCACGAAAATCCGGCCGGACCGGTTCCAGCGTGATGTTGGTGCCTTTGGCCTGTTTCGACAGATCGGCGATGCGCGCGCTTGCGTCCCGTCCGCCGACCAGCAGGCGCCAGCGCCTGTCTGGCATCTTTCGGGCGGCCTCGATGGCCGAGCGAAAGATCGGCTGGCCCACCGATCCGCCACCGGCGCTGACGATGACCTCGTCCCGGCCGACGCCGTCCGTGTGCGGTTGTGGTGCCGGTGGGGCAACAAAACCGGTGTAGTGCAACCGCTCGGACAGCTCAGCCGTGACAGGCCAACTGACATCCAGTTTCGTGAATTTTGGGTCCGAGTGGACAAGGATGCCGTCATAGTACCGCATCACCATCGCAAGTGCGCTATGAGCTTTCTCCGGTTTGGAGGGCGGCGCAAGGATGTCGCGGATCGATCCCAGAATCAGCGGGTGGCGCGGCAGGCCATGTGCTGCTTCAAGGGCAGCCGTGAACTCTCGGGCCAGCGAGCGCCGACCAAACGGAAACAGTTCGGTGATCAGCACATCCGGCTGAAAACGCTGAACGGCCTGCGTCAGCGCGACGATCCGGGCTGACAGATATGTGTCGTCCGCAACAGAGCCTGTTTCGGTCAGAAGTCGCGTGAAGTCCGTTCCATCCGACCGCAGGGGCGGCAGCCCGAATAGCGTCAGGCCCGCCCTGTTCAGTTGCGGTGCGGGCATCCCGCCTGATACGACCAACACCTCAGACCCGTCCCGCGCATAGGCCCGCCCAAGTGTCAGGGCACGGCTGAGATGACCGGTGCCCAAAAGGTGCGTGACTACGATCATGACCTTCATGAATTTCCCTCCGGGCGCAGCAGGCGAACCGGTTCGGGATCTGGGTGCATGTTTTTCATGTCGACGATATACAGCCGGTTGCGCTTGATTTTGAAGGGTGCGGGGCCGTTAAAGTCCCAACCCCAGGCCTGCGCCAGAATGACCCGCATGATACCGATATGGCAGACGGCAAGTGTGTCCCTTTGCAGGCATGACAGCCAGGGGGCCAGACGGGCCCGGACGTCGGACGGGCTTTCTCCGTTCGGAGGGCGGAAGTCCCATCCCCAGTTCTCGATATGACGGTAACCGCTGCTGGCATCTGCGATCAGGTCAACGCCACGCTTACCCTCCCAGGCCCCCCAGTTCATTTCGATCAGGGCGACTGATGTCTGCGGCGCGCGTCCGGACACCAGTCGCGCCGTTTCGCTTGCACGCATCAGAGGGCTGGACCACAGCTCGGCCGTGTCCCACGGGGAAGGGAGGGCGGAACCCGAAAGCTCGGCTTGCGCGTCGTCATCCAGTGCAATATCGCTGCGCCCCTGAATGCGCCCCGCACGGTTCCAATGCGTGTGGCCATGGCGAAGAAGGGCGAGCCGGGTCATGTAGGCGCCCCCAATAACGGGCGGGCGTGTTGCCAGAAGCGCCTGGTGGCTTCGGGCATCAGGTTGCGCGCTGCCACATGCGCGCGCGCGTTTTCTCCAAGCGTGCGGCGCACGACCGGGTCTTTCAGCAACAGCTGCATCCGGTCGGCGAGGCCTTGGGCGCCCGCTTCGACAGTCGGGTGGTCCGAGGGGGCCAGAACATCGCGCACTCCGGGTCTGTCCTGCGCAACAACCGGAAGGCCACAGGCCTGAGCCTCAAGATAGATCATGCCATAGGCTTCGTTCACGCCGGGCCAGACAAGAAAGGACGACTTTAGGTAGGCAGCTTGGACCCCGGTCCGGTCCAGCAGACCCAGAATACGCACCTTCCCGTCAAACCGGGCCATCAAGGCTTCAACATCGGGCCGGGCGGGCCCATCGCCAACGATATTCAAGGCCCATTCCCCGTTTAACCGCGCCAGTGCGTCGGCAAGAACCCGGTACGAGGCCAGCTTGTCGCCATGCCGCATCATGCCGACCGCCAGCATGGGGCCGTTGCATTCCGAAACGGGGGGCAGATCTGTAATGGGCAGAAACGGCGGCAGCTCGGCCAGGATTTGATCGCCAAATCGGTCCCGCTCCAGCGTGATCAGGTCGTTGGCGGTGTGATAGTAGATCACCCGCGCCGCATCGCAGGCCCGGTGCGCAGCGCTGGCAAAATCGGCCCATGGGCCGTTCAGCCGGCTGGAGGCGCGGGTGCTTTCCAGTTGCACATACGGAATTCCCCGGGCCTTGCAGACCTGTGGGCCCAGCAGATCGGGGGCCTTGTAATAATTATGATAGGTCACCCACAGCGCAATTTCGGCTGGCATCGTGTCCAGAACGCGTTCCACTTCGACCCGTGCCGCGGTATGCAACGCCTGCTGGGTTACGGTATCTCCGGTCTTGTCATAGATGCGGAGCGTGGAAATGAGGTCGACCTTGTCCCCCTGCGCGCCGATCGCCTTCATCAGATTGCGTGCCATTTCGCGGTCGCCCGAGGGAACCGGGCTGTCCGGAGATTTCATCGGAGCGTAAAAGGCAACCCGTGCCATCAGGCAGGTTCCAGACACATGGCGTTCAGGCGGGCAGACAGCCGGGCAATGCCGGGATCCATTTGGAATTCTGTGATCAGGCGGTTGTATGCCGCCGCAGCCATTCTGGCCGCATCTTCCGGATCGGCGGCAACACCGGACATTGCGGATGCCAGCGCTGCGGGATCATCGTCCGCCAGAATACCGTGCACGCCGGTCTCGATGAACTCGGGAATGGCGGAAACCGGGGTGGACAGGATTGGTAACTGCTGAGAGGCCGCTTCCATCAACACGTTGGGCAAACCATCACGGTCGCCGTCCACCGCAATCCGGCTGGGCAGTACAAACAGGTCGGCACGCCGCATCGCCTCGATCACTTCGGGCTGATCGCAGGCACCTTTCCAGGTGATCCGGTCCGCCAAACCCGCAGCAACGGCCCGTTCCTGCAGCTTTTTGTTCAATGAACCGCCCCCGATATGGGTCCAGTGCCAATCCAGCCCATCCGGCAACAAGGCGAATGCGTCGATCAGTCGGTCAAACCCTTTTTTTTCGACCAACCGGCCGACGGACAGCATGTGAAACGGGTCGTTTGCGGCCCGGATCATTCGGTCAGGAGGGGACGGGAAGCGCGACAGATCCAGCCCGTGATAGATCAGTTCGATTCGTGCGGGATCATCAGAAAGCCCACGCAGGTGTTTTGCGCCAATGGCGGTGCAAGTGGCCCCGAAGGTGGCACCAAACGTGTCGGCCCGCAGTTTTTCCCGCTTTTCCCATTCAGGTGAGGTCCAGATGTCTTTGGCGTGGGCGGAAAAGCTCCACGGCACTCCCCGCATGATCGCGGCATATCGCGCGACTGAGGAAGGCGTGTGCATGAAATGCGCATAAAGCGCCAGCGTTTGCTCCGGCAGTTCGGCGGCCAGAACGCAGGCCTGCCCGAAGCGCCGGATGCGATTGTGACTAGGGTCGCGGCGCAGATCATCGCGCCAGGCCCGATACGCCTGCTTGTAGCCAGGCAAAGCCCGCGCCACATGACGGGCAGCCCAGACACGGCCGGGTTCTTCGTACAAGTACTCGGGCAGGTAATGGACCCGACCCCGAAAACGGTCGTGCAGAGGGTGGCGTTTGACATCCGTTGGGTGGCGCAGCGACCAGATGTCAAAACGGTGGCCGGCCTCTTGCAGGGCCACCAGTTCCTGGGCGATGAACGTCTCGGAAAGGCGCGGCCAACCTTTGACCAGCACCGCCAGTTTCGGCAGGTCTGCGGTCATCCGGTGGCCCGTTCCCGTTTGCGGCCCAGCAGAACCTCAATGCGATCGGTCACATAATCCAGCCCGCCCAACAATCCGCCCCGGATGGCTTCTGACGGCAGCGGTTGGTGTGGAAGATTGCGAACGGCCTGGATCATTGCCTCGGTTGTCAGCCCTTCCCGGCGTTCGTCCAGCATGCGGATGAGGCCCAGGTTTTCGGCCCGGGAAGCCCGGATCCACTGTTCCAGGCGCGGTGTCGTGCGCGGTACGATGACCGCGCGTTTGTCAAAGGACAGAACCTCGCAAAAGGTGTTGTACCCGCCCATGCAGACAACTCCGGTGGCGCCGGCAAACAGGGTTTCAATCTGCGATTCAAATCCTACCGCGGTAACACGCCCATCAAGCGCGGCAACGCGCGTTTCGAACTCTTCCCGCAATTCGCCCGATAGGAACGGTCCGTAGACCAGCACCGCCCTTGGCGACAGGTCGGGGTCGCTTTCGTAAGCGGACAGCACCAGATTGACGAGCGCCTTGCCGTCTCCGCCGCCGCCGGGCGTGATCAGCACGTAAGGCTGCTTGGGTGGGTCGCCAACGGGGCCAAGATCGCGCCGAAGATAACCTGTCCAGTGAATACGGGACTGCGCCGCCGGGCTGAGCGGCAGCCCCTTGGTCGGATCGTAGACCGAGCGCAAGCCGTACACCCAGATTTCGTCGTAGAACCGCTCGGTCGCGGCCACTGCGTCCTTTCTGGCCCACTCGGCGGCCAGAACCTCGGGCTCGTCCAGAACATCCCGCAGACCCAAGACAAGCCGTGTCCGGCGCGAACGTTCAAGGGATTCCAGTGTGCGCAGCAACTCGCCCCGAAACCCTGTCGGCTCTTTGTCCACGACAAAGACGTCGGGATCGTACTGCTCGACTGCGGTCTGAATCAGACGGGCGCGCAGCTCCGTGACTTCTTCGATGCCCATGCCAATGGTCTGCGAGGCATATGAACCGTCGGCCCGTTTGGTGACGCCGGGCAGGCGCACATGGTCGACGCGGCGTGGAAACGTAAACCGCCCCGCCACGGGCGAGCCCGTCAGGATCAGCGCGGAGGCCGTCGGATCTGCTTGGGTGATTGCGGCGGCCAGCGCACGGGAACGGCGCAAATGGCCCAACCCGAACGTATCGTGGCTGTAAAACAAAATGCGCGGCGCGCGGCCGGATATCTCACTATGTCGTTCTAGGCTCATGCCTTCGCCCGTTTTTTGTCATTTCGGTGCAGTATCCGCGCAAATGCACCCGTATCTTATTATTTCAGTCTCTGCCCGCCAAACGAGCGCTGCCCGACCTGCAAATGCGCCATGCATTGCGATTTGGCAACATCAATTCCAGGGCAGAACAGGCGCGTGGCACCGGATTGTCCCGCCCAAACCGGTCTGACGGTGTTCACTTGTTACAGGATTGGTCATATTCAGTTTTTGTCAGGTTGAAAACAGCCTTGTCCAAAACTGTGCGCCAGGAACACGGCTGGACACTTTATCGAGATGGGAAGGTTGGATAATTTGAACACCTGTAAACGCTTGAGTATTCTGTGCGGCAACATGCGAACTGGACCTAAACCCATGCACTTCAAACTGTTTGCCGCGCTGGTTTTCACTTTCTGGGCAGTGCTTGCTGCCGGAACGGGGGCCGTCGCTCAGACATCTTTGATTCCGGGATACCCGACTGCTGGCGACACCAGTGCCGAGACGAGCGCCGATGGAGACATAGCCGCAGCCATCCGCGCCGCGACCGAAGCTGGCGCAAGCGTGATCGTGATCGACAGCGCCGGGCAGGTCGCAACTGCCGGAACCACCGGAGTCGCCGGTGCGGCTGCGGGTGCTGAGAACGACCCGATGGGTGAAGGCTCGCAACTGATGAAGGCGCAGGAGAGGTTCAGGACTTTCCGGGAGTCGGTTCAGTCGCGGCTGGAGGCGTTGCCCTATTCGATCTTCGAAGTACAGTACATTCTGCGCCAGACCAGCCCGGACGGGCGGATCATGACCTATGTCGAGGTTCTGGCCTGGAATGTCCTGTTCCTGCTGCTGGGACGGTGGCTGTCCATCGAGATCTACGGCAAGCGTATCGCGCGGCGTATCGTAGTGGCGCGATCCAAGGACAACCCCCAGGGGTACCGTGAGAAGATGCCGTTCCTGGTGTTCCGGTTCCTGATGGGGATCGGGGCCACCGTGTTTGCCATGTTGCTGGCGCTGATCGTGGGGTATCTGTTTCTTGGCGAGGCCGAAGATATCTCTATCCAGTTCACGGTCACAGCCATCTTCACGGCGTTCTTCCTGTCGCGGACAGTGTCGGATCTGTGGCGGATGGTCCTGTCGCCCTACCTGAGCCAATACCGACTGCCACCCTTTTCCGACAGGGACGCGAAGCGGTTGTACATCTGGGCTTCGGCCATCGCGACCTATGACATTTCGGTCGTTCTGTTTTCCACCTGGGTCGCCGATTTCGGGCTGAACTACAACGTCTATGCGATGGTCTACGGAAGTCTGACGATGCTGGGCGCTATCGCCAATGTTTTCATGATCCTGTTCAATGCCCGTGCGATCTCGAACGCCATTCGCGGCGGACGCGCGCCGGATCAGGTATCGTGGATATTGCGGTTCATCTCGTTCGCCTGGGCCCCGGTGCTGATCGTGTATCTGGTGTTCAGCTGGCTGAAACTGGCCGTGGACCTGCTGCTGGAAAACCAGAACTCCATACCGATTGTCGCCAGCAGCTATCTCATTTTCATGTCCGTCGTGATTGCTTACGGCGCCATGAACTATCTGTTGGAGCGGTATTTCGACCGTAACCGGCAGATCGAGGAAATGAACGCCCGCGCGGAAGAGGCCGAAACCGAAGAGGGGCAGGGCGCAGCGGAAACACCTGAAGCTGAGCAGAGAAAGCACACCATCCTGACCTACGAGGATCTGGCCCGGCGCGTTGCGGGCATTCTGGCCTTCGTGGTTGGTGCCTACGCACTGGTGGTGATCTGGAACCCGGACGCCAACTGGAGCGAGGATCTTCCGATCGAGCGGGTGCTCGATGTGATGGTAATCATCTTCATGGGCTATATCCTGTTCCATTTCTTCCGCATCTGGATCGATTCCAAAATCGCCGAAGAAGAGGTCGATGTCGGCGAAGCGGAACTGGGCGATGAAGGCGGCGAAGGGGGGCAAAGCCGTCTGGCCACCCTGCTGCCGCTGTTCCGCGGTGCGATCCTTGCAGTTGTCGTCGTGACCATCATTCTGATTGTGCTGATGGAGCTGGGCATCAACGTCAGTCCGCTGTTCGCGGGCGCCGGTGTTGTTGGTCTGGCCGTCGGGTTTGGCTCGCAAACGCTGGTGCGGGACATCTTCTCGGGCGCGTTTTTCCTGATGGATGATGCCTTCCGCAAAGGCGAATATATCGATATCGGCGACGTGAAGGGGACAGTTGAGAAAATCTCGGTCCGGTCCTTCCAGCTGCGCCACCATCTTGGGGCGCTCAACACCATTCCGTTTGGCGAGATCAAGGTGCTGACCAACTACTCGCGCGACTGGGTGATCATGAAGCTGCCGCTGCGTGTGACCTATGACACCGATGTCGAGAAGGTGCGCAAGCTGATAAAGAAGCTGGGCCAGCAGTTGTTGAGCGATCCGGTGATCGGCGAGAACTTCATTCAGCCATTGAAATCGCAAGGCGTGATTGAAATGCAGGATTCAGCGATGATCATCCGGGTCAAGTTCATGACCAAGCCGGGCGACCAGTGGTTGGTGCGCAAGAAGGTCTATCAGGAAATCCGCGAGTTGTTTGCGCGCGAGGGCATTCGTTTCGCCCACCGCGAGGTTACCGTGCGTCTGGCCGATGACAAGAATGCCGAGGACCTGACGCCCAAGCAGCGCGAGGCCGTAACCGGCGCTGTGCAGGCTGCGATTGATGAAGACTATCTTGACGATATCGGCCCGGGCGGCGGCGATGACAGATAGCGCATCCTCCCGCCCGTTTGACCGGCGTCTCTGACGAGACGCCAGCAAAGTGTTGGGCCGGGCCGCGAGTCCCGCGCGGCGGTGGCTTTTTGGATGAGTGGGATAAACTGACACGCCTTTGAGCCACGGCGGGCCGAGAACGTGCAGAAGGGTTGTGGTCTTTTCGAGCGAGGGTCTATCGGAAAAGCGTCAGGCAGACAGACCAGCCCACTGCGGCGGGGAGGTGCCAAGTCTTGATGCGGGCAGCGGCCAGTGCATCCTGGCAGTCCCGACGCTCAGCGCGGGTTTCAGGCGGTGGCCAGGCCCCCAACCCGAAACCTCGGTAGCTTGGGCATAGTCCTGCGGGGTGGCACCCTGCATCTCAACCTCGGGGTCGGATTTGCTGAGTGCTGCCAGCAACTCTGCGATGCGTGCAAGCGACAGTTTGGCGTGCATCACCGGATTCCCCCGCGCGGCCTGTGCAAGCGCCGACAGGATTGATGCGGCCATCAGGTAACCGGTGGCGTGATCCAGCGCCTGCACGGGCAGGGGGGTAGGCTCGTCCGCCTGCGCCCAGATGCGCCCGGCGTCGGCGATCCCGGCGCTCATCTGGACAAGGCTGTCAAAACCGCGTCGGGTCGACCACGGGCCTTGCCACCCATAGGCGTCCAGTGTCACCTCAACCCGGTTCGGGGCCAGTTCATCCCGTTTGGTTTTGGTCAATCCAAGCGCGTCCAGTGCGCCGGGACGATAGCCATGAACAAAGACGTCCGCCTCGGCCAGCAGGTCATGCAACTTTTGAACCCCGGCAGGAGATTTCAAGTTCAGATAGGTGCATCGTTTGCCCAGCGAGATGTCGGGAATGACCCCGGGCTCGTCCCAACCGGGGGGATCGATCCGCAGCACTTCAGCGCCGAATCCGGCGAGGGTTCGGGTGGAAACCGGGCCAGCCAGAACGCGGGTCAGATCAAGGACCCGCAAGCCAGCGAGTGGCCGTTCTGCTGTGGCATTTGGCCGGTCGCGCAGGGTGACGTTTCGCGGGTTTTCCCAGGTAATCAGCGGGTCGCGCGACACGGCACGGCCCTGAGGATGTTCGAGCCATTCCACCCGGCTGCGCATGGCAGCCGCAACACCGCCTTCGGCAACAATCGCACTTTCAAGTTCCGAAATCGCCCACTGCCTGACCGCCTGGGATACGGCGTCCCGATCTGCGGGTGTATCCAGAACTTTGAGGGCCGCGCTGCGATGATGCGGCAGGTTGGTGTGCAAACGGATCCAACCGTCCGATGCCCTGTAGTTGCCGGCAACCGCATCCCACAGGTCCGGCATCTGCCAGCCATCGGGTTTGAATGAAAACCCGAACCAGAGCGATGCCAGGCGGTGATCGACGGTGATTTCCGGTGGCTTCGCGGACAGGTTCAGGGCTGAAGTCAACGAAGAAAGCTCCTGCCCGACGGCGGCAAAGCTGGCCGTGGCCAGCTCTGACACCGCAAACACGCTTGAAAGTGCGCCGTTCCCGGTAGTCCGATAGCTGTCTGCGGCGGGAAGGGACGACAGCAGGCTCATTGCTGATAGGGGTCCAGACTGTCGCGCAGCCCGTCGCCGAGGAAGTTGAAGGCCAGCACGACGACGATGATCGGCAGCATCGGGATGGCGGTCCACGGGTAGATCTCGATCGAGGCGAGGTTCTGTGCGTCGTTCAGCATTACGCCCCAACTGACCGCCGGAGCCCGCAGGCCAAGGCCGAGGAAACTGAGCGCCGTCTCCCCGAGGATCATTGCCGGGATCGACAATGTGGCCGAGGCGATAAGGTGTGACATGAAGTTCGGCAAAAGGTGCTTGCGGATCACCCGCCCGGAGCTTGCGCCCATCATTTCCGCCGCGCGTACGTATTCCTCTTCGCGCAGGGACAGGAACTTGGCGCGAACGGATCGGGCGAGACCGGGCCAGTCGAGAATGCCGAGAATGATCGAGATGATGAAGAACACCGCCACCGGGCTCCAGTTCGACGGGACCGCAGCGGACAAGGCCAGCCACAGAGGCAGTTCCGGCAGCGAGCGCAGGATTTCGATCACCCGGTTGATGGTCCAGTCGATCCTGCCGCCGAAATACCCCGCCATCGACCCGAACAGGATACCCAGAAAGAACGACACCGAAATACCGATGAGGCCCACGGTCAGCGACAGTTGCGCGCCGTAAAGGATGCGGCTGAACACGTCCCGGCCCAGCCGATCCGAGCCCCAAAGGAACAGCGTGGCGCCCTCGGGGGCGCAGAACAGGTGCCTGTTTGTTTTGATTAGTCCTGCCAGCTTGTATTCGGACCCTTCACAGAAGAACCGGATCGGGCGTGGGTCTTCGGTGTCGGGGACGAATTTCCACTGAAAGGTCTCAAGATCAGCTTCGGCTACAATGGGATAGACGTAAGGCCCGACAAATTCACCTTCGTGGAACCAGTTGACGCTTTGGGGCGGGGCATAGAGGTGTTCGCCATTGCGGTCGTTCGGCCCGTAAGGCGCAATGAAGCCGGCGAAGGGCAGCATCAGATAGCATAGCAGCAGGAAGATACCCGAAATCAGGCCCAGCTTATGGGTCCGGAACTTGCGCCAGACCAGAACCCAGTTCGGCGCGTCCAGATCCGCGCGTTCGAGTTGTTGGATCGAGGCTTCGGGATCGAACGGGGCGTCGTCGACATAGCGGCCGTCAGGAAGTTTGCTCATGCTTCACGGCCCTCGTATCGGATGCGCGGGTCCAGCATGACCAGCAGGATGTCGGAGATCATCGTCCCGATCAGGGTCAGCAGGGCGACGAACATCAGGATGAAGGCCGACAGGAACTGATCCTGTGTCTTAAGCGCCGTCAGCAGCGTAGGGCCGATGGTTTGCAGGCCCAGAACGACCGACACAAGAACCGATCCCGACACCATCGAGGGCAGCAGGTTGCCGATGTCCGCCACAAACGGGTTGAAGGCAACGCGCAATGGGTATTTCGTCAGCATCCGCGACGGGGCCATGCCCTTGGCGATGGCGGTTTCGACATAAGGCTTGCCCAACTCGTCCAGCATATTGGCCCGCAAACGCTGCATCATTGCGGATGCCCCGGAGGTGCCGATGACAAAGGTCGGAACAATCAGGTGGACAAGAATGGACTTCAGCTTGTCCCAACTCATCGGCTGGCCTTCGAAGGATGGGTCCATCAGCCCGCCGATGGGCAGGTTGAAATAGCGGTGGCCGTAATAGAACAGGATCAGCGCCAGAAGAAAGTTTGGCGTGGCGAGACCAAGATAGCCAACAAAGGCCGAGGTGTAGTCGATCCAGGTCCGCGACTTTGCAGCAGCCAAAACACCCAGCGGCAGCGCCACTGCATAGACGAAAAGGATCGCGGCCAGGTTGACCACGACCGTCAGCCACAGCGTGTCACCCACGATTTCGGACACGGGGCGGTCGAATTCAAAGGACCAGCCGTAATTGCCCTGCAATAATCCTTCGAACCCGTGGGGACCGGGCCAGAACCCCATCCAGATCAGGTATTGCTCCGGCATCGACCGGTCCAGCGCGTATTCCTTGCGCAGAAACTCGGCCTTGGCCACGCCGGCCGACTGGCCCGAGGCCTGCAATTCAGCAATCTGGTTGCTGAGATAGTCGCCGGGCGGCAGGTTGATGATCACGAAGATCAAAACCGACACCACCAGCAGTGTCAGCAGCATCGTGAAAAAGCGGTACACCGCGTAGCGCAGCATGATCATTTAGCTGCTCCTGTCAGTCGGCGAAAAAGAACTCGTCTGGCCGGTGGACGCCGAAATGCGCACCGGGTTCCCACGCCCACATGGCTTGCTGAGGTACATTGCGCAGACGGTTCGAAACCACGATCGGTTGCGGTGCGCCGTTCAGGATACCGATGGCGTAAAGCTGGTCGGCATGAATTTTCAGCATTTCGGTCCAGACGGCCTGACGCTCTTCGTCGGTTGTGGCGATTTCCCATTTGTGGGCCAGTTCCATCAACCGCTCTGCCTCAGGCATGTCTGGTGACTCGCCCGCTTCGCCACCTGTCTGATGATACTGCCCCCATTTCGGCCACGCCAGAAACACCTGATCGGTCGGGGCCAGATAGGCGGGGGAAGTGTGATTTTGCGGGATACCGTCATCCCAGCCAAACCAGACGGATGCCATCGTATTGCCCGAGAAGACACGGTTGCGCAGGATGTCCCGGTCCAGCGGGCGCATGACCAGCTTGACGCCAACTTCGCGCCAGGTGTCGGTGACGATCTGCAGTGCGTTTTCAACCTCTTGCCGTTCGCCAGCGGTTTCGATCACCAGTTCCATCGGACGTCCGTCAGGCAGCAATCGGATTCCATTGTTGTCCCGCTTGTCCAGCCCGGCCTCGTCCAGAAGGGCATTGGCCTGCTCGATGTCGAACTGCGCCCAGGCCTGTGCATTTTCTTCGTTGTAGAAAGGTGAGGCAGGCAGCACCGACATCGCACCGGGCTGGGCCAGTTTGAAGTAGAGCGCCTGGTTGATCGTCTGGCGGTCAATTGCGAGTGAAAGGGCGCGGCGCACGCGCACATCGCGCAACACTTCGCGCCAGCCATCATCCGAGTAATTCAGGTTCGGGTAGATTGCGATCTGTGACGCCACCCCGGTTTTCCAAAGCAGTGTCTTGTAGTTCCCCTTCTCCTCGCCCTTTTTCAGGATTGATGCGTCACGGAAAGCCAGCCCGCGCCCCTGCAAATCTGTCTCACCCGCGTTGGTCTTGGCTGCAACAAGGCCGGGGGCGACGATCTCCATCTCGACCACATCTATATAGGGCAGTTGCACGCCCTTGGAGTCGATGCGGTGATAGTAAGGGTTTCGGACAAAGTTGTGCCGGATCTTCTTGCCCGAGCTCGCGTTCAGCCAGGGCTGCAGGGTTGGCAGTTCGTGATTGTCGAATTTATAGAGGTTATCCAGCTTGTTGTGCAGCGCGGCCCAGCTTTTGACCCTTGCATCGTCAACCTGAAAGGCCAGATCTTCGGCATCTGCAAACTTCTCATGATATTGCTTGAGGAAGGCGGACGGGCGGTAAATGAAGGGGGGGCGGGCCTGCGCCAAAGACTGCAGGAAATTCGGGTTCGGATCGTCCCATTCGTACACGATTGTCCGTTCGTCCGGGAAAGTCACGGTCGGCAACTTGCCTTCGACTTGCAGGAAATCCGGCGGACCGGAGGGGCTGAGAAGTTCATTTTTGGCTACATCCTCCCACCAGTAGCGAAAATCTTCCGAGGTGAAGGGTGAGCCGTCGGACCATTTGTGCCCTTCGCGCAGATGCAGCGTGAACTTGCGGTTGTCTTCGTTGTCGAACGAGGCCAGCAGGTCCGGGACAATTTCATAATTCTGGTCGAAACCGACCAGGCGGGCATACCCATAGACGACCATCTGGCGTATATCCTTGGACCGCGTCACCATCGTGCGCAAAGTTCCGCCGGGTGTGCCGAATTCACGCCCCTTCGCGGCCAGATCAACGATCAGGGGGTCCTTCGGCAAACGCTCCTGAACCGGGGGCAGGTTGCCGGCGTTGACTTCAGTGGCCCAGAATGCGCTTTCCTGTGGTGTCGGAACGGTCTCTGCCGTGGCGGGCAGCATCCAGGTCAGGGCCAGCGACGCGGCCAGAAACAGGGGACGAGTGGTTTTAAACATGGCAACGTACCTTATGGCCGGGCTCCAGCTCTATCAACGAGGGTACCACGGTGTCAGAGAAACGAAAGGCTTCTTCCCAGCTGCTCGGTGCCCCCGCGCCCAAAGCGACCAGTTTCAGGTCGATGGGACGGTTGATGTCAGGTTCCGGTTGAGCGGCAATCAGCGCTTTGGTGTAAGGGTGGCGGGGATTGTAAAACAGGGTCTCAGGCGGGGCTTGTTCGACGATCAGTCCCCGTCGCATCACGGCGACCTCATCAGCGATGCGTGCCACGACGGCAAGGTCGTGGGAGATGAAGAAATAGGACAGGTTCAGACTGTCCTGTAGATTCTCCAGCAATGTCAGGATCTGTTCCTGCACCGACACGTCCAGTGCCGAGGTCGGCTCGTCACAGACGATCAGCAACGGGTCCAGCATCATGGCGCGGGCAATCGACAGGCGCTGGCGCTGGCCACCGGAAAACGCATGCGGGTAGCGTTTGAGCATGTCCGCATTCAGGCCCACCCGTTTCAGCATCTCGGCCGCCTTGTCCCGCTGTTCGGAAACAGACCCGATGCGGTGGATTTCCAACGGCTCGGTCATGGCGTCCTGAATGCGCATGCGCGGGCTAAGCGAACTGTAGGGATCCTGAAACACCATCTGCGCATTGCGTTGAAACGCGGTGCGCTGTGCGCGTGTCATCTTGTGGACCGTGATCGGATCGGCATCTGCCGAAGTGCGGAACAGCACTTCGCCGCCGGGATCAGGTAGCTCGGCGCCCAAGGCGATGCGGGCGGCGGTGGTCTTGCCTGACCCGCTTTCGCCTACAACGGCCAGCGTTTTACCCCGGGCCAGCTGCAGATCGACACCCTGACAGGCGAAGATTTTCTTGTCGTCCTTCCAACCCTTGCTTGAACGCATGGTGTAGGTCTTGCTGACGTCCTTCATCTGCAGGATCAGATCATCCTGCGGCATCGGCAGGCCAACGGCATCCTTGTCCGGTATTTCCGGTGCGGCATCAAATAGTTGCCGCGTGTATGGGTGCGCGGGCGCATTCAGCATCGGCTCGGCCGGACCGGCCTCCATCACGCGACCCTTGTGCATGACGACAACCTGCTCGGCCATGTTGGCGACAACGCCCAAGTCATGCGTGACCAGGATCAGCGCCATGCCGGTTTCTTTTTGTAGCTCCTTGATCAGCCCCAGAACCTGCGCCTGCGTCGTCACGTCCAGCGCGGTGGTCGGTTCATCTGCGATCAGCAATTCGGGTTTCGAGACCATCGCCATGGCGATCATCGCCCGCTGCCGCATGCCGCCGGACAATTCGAAAGGGTAAGAATCATACGCCCGCTGAGGGTCGGGGAACCCGACGCGCTCGAACTGGGTCAGAACCTCTTTGCGAGCCTGCGCCTCGGACGCACCGCGATGCAGCCAGAGAACCTCGCTGACCTGATTGCCGATCTTGTGCAATGGAGAGAGGGATCGCATCGGCTCCTGAAAAATCATCGAAACGCGATTGCCGCGAATATCGCGCATCTGGCGTTCGTTGATTCGGGTCAGGTCCACCACACCCTTGGAATCATTCAAGGTAATTGTTCCGCTGCGGATCTGGGCCGTGCGCGGTAGAATGCGCAACGCTGCCCGGCAGGAAATGGTTTTGCCCGATCCGGATTCTCCGACCAAAGCAAGCGTTTGCCCCGCCTCGACGTCAAAATTCACGCCTTTGACAACAGATTCCGCACTGCCAAAGCCAATGCTGAGGTCTTGGACAGACAACAACGCATTCATGCAGGTTTACCACCTGTTTGACCGTAGGTCGGCATCGGCTTGTTCAACTCCCTGTGTTTTTTGGCTCAGTTTCGCGCGGTTAGTGCCGCATAGTCAAACCGTTCTTGGGCCCAAACGTCGCGGAAACGTGAAACCG
Source organism: uncultured Ruegeria sp. (assembly GCA_963669395.1). GTDB lineage: Bacteria > Pseudomonadota > Alphaproteobacteria > Rhodobacterales > Rhodobacteraceae > Ruegeria. The sequence goes on from OY770022.1 coordinate 1,619,961, forward strand.
GGGGCAATTTATCTACACAAAGTCTTGAGTTCTTGTCATCTAGGGCAGTGTCGGCCACATCTTGTCTGTCGACTGCCATCAAGGAGAGATTTGCCCCGTGTCCGACAATCAAAGCCGTCTGGATCTGTTCATCGACCGCATGGTGTCACAGCGCGCCTGCCTGGATTTTGCCATTGCGCAAACCCGCAGCATGCCGGGTCCCGTGTTTGAGCTCGGGCTGGGCAACGGGCGAACCTATCATCACATGATCGGTCGTGTTCAGGATCGCCCGGTTTATGTTTTTGAACGGGCGGTTGCGTCGCACCCGGAGTCCACGCCGCCCGACGATCGGGTGATCCTTGGCGATGTGCGGGAAACTCTGCCCGCGTCGGTCGACCGTTTTGGCGCATCGGCCAGCTTGATACATGCGGATCTGGGCGGGCATAACAGGGCCAAGAACGATGCGTTCGCACGATTTGTATCGCCGCTGATCGAGCCGCTGCTGGCCGAGGGCGGATTGATGGTGTCCAGTGATCGCATGTATTTCGAGGCCCTAACCGAAGTGCCGCTGCCGGCAGGTGCTGTGGAAGGCCGCTGTTTCATTTATCGCCGCTGATCCGGGTCACAGGAAAGAGCGCCAATGCTGTTTTATGACTGCTCAACCGCCCCCAACCCGCGCCGGGCCCGCATGTTCATCGCTGAAAAAGGGCTTGATATTGAAACCCGGCACATCTCGATCGCTGATCGAGAGCAGTTGAGCGACGATTTCAAAGCGGTAAATCCATGGGCAACGGTGCCGGTTCTGGTGACGGATGACGGCACAGTCCTGACCGAAAACCTTGGAATCGCTGCCTATCTTGAAGCGCGCTTTCCCAATCCGCCTTTGTTGGGCCGTGATCCGGACGAAAAGGGTCTTGTTCTGATGTGGAACAGTATTGTCGAGCAACAGGGCGGCGCCCCGATTGCCGAGGTGCTGCGCAACACCAATCCCTTCTTTCAGGACAGGGCTATCCCGGGGCCGGTCAATTACGCGCAGATCCCCGAACTGGCGCAGCGCGGCGCCGGCCGCGTAGCACGGTTTTTCGATCTTCTGGAGCAGCGCCTGCGAAACAGCGCATTCTTGGCCGGGGCAGAGTTTTCACTGGCGGATATTTCGGCTTTTGTTTTTGTCGATTTTGCGCGGGTCATCAGAACGCGCATACCTCAGGAAAACACGGCGACGCTGGCATGGTTCGAGGGGATCAACGAACGACCCAGCGCCAACCTTTGAAGCCAAGGTTTCAGGAAGCGTAGACCACCCAGGCCCAGACCATGGCGACGTAAGTCAGGTTGTGCATGAACTGATCCAGCCCGGCAGCCCGCCAGAATGCCGCCTGATTGGGTTGCAGTTGCCGCTTGTCCGAGTACCGGGCCTTGGCAAAGTCAATGTTGAAATGCACGAACCATTCTAGAACGGCGATCACAAGGATGAAAGCTATCGGAGTCCCGAACAGCAGAAACACAATAGCAGACCCCGCCGCATGCACCGCTGCATGCTGCGCGCGTCCCAAATGCATATATTCCCCGCGGCCCGACAGCATTTTTGCTGTCTGGAGATAAAAATCCGCGAACATATGTTTGACCTGCAATAAGCAGATCATCAGCAACACCGCGCCAAGTGTAGCAGTCAAAATCGCCTTCCCCATATCAGTCTGTCTCAAACTCTAGGTGCTAAATTGGGCTTGCGCAAATGAACTAGTTCACACAAGGGGGGAATTTTCGATCAATTGGAAACTATTTGCGTCTTTTGTTGGGATTGCGGTAAATTCGTACTGCTGAATTTAAAGATTACCATGACGTACGGGTCGATGACCTGAAGTAGGGGCGGGTTCAATAGAAAGAACGATTTTCCGGTTTATTTGGAAGTACTCCAAACGCGATCAGCTGGTGTTGCTGGCCGTGACGGCGACGCTGTTTCCATTGCTTTATCTGACGCTGGAACTGCCCAAGCGCATCATCAATGACGCCATCGGCGCAACCAGCAGCGTGGTCGAGGTCTGGGGCTACAGCCTGACGCAGACCAATTTTCTGATCATCCTGTGCTTTGCATTTCTGGCATCGGTTCTGGCGCATGGTTTGATGAAGATGCGCATCAACACGATGAAGGGGATCCTTAGCGAACGGATGTTGCGCCGGTTCCGCTATCAGTTGATCAACAGCGCGCTGCGTTTTCCGCAACCCTATTTCGAGCGGGTCAGCCAAGGTGAACTGGTCTCGATGGTCACAGCCGAAAGCGAGCCGATGGGCGGGTTGATGGGCGATGCGATCAGCCAGCCGGTGTTGCAGGCCGGACAGATGATCACGATCCTGTCGTTCCTGTTTCTGCAAAGCGTCTGGTTCGGATTGGCAGCAGTGGCGCTGATCCCCTTGCAGGCCTGGCTTATCCCGCGCCTGCAACAGCAGATCAACCTGCTGAACAAGAAACGCATTCAGGAAGTGCGCGTGCTTGCGGCCCAGATCGGTGAAAACGCGGCGGGCGCATCGACATTGCGGTCAAACGGCGGCTGGCGGTATCGTCGCGCGATGGTCTCGGATCAGCTGGGGCGGCTGTTCGGCATCCGGTTCGAGATCTACCAAAAGAAGTTTTTTATGAAATTCATAAACAACTTCATCTCGCAGCTGACGCCGTTCATGTTCTATCTGGTTGGCGGGCTTCTGGTGCTTCAGGGGTCGGTCTCGTTGGGGGCGCTGGTCGCGGCCTTGGCTGCCTACAAAGACCTGAGTTCCCCGTGGAAGGAACTGCTGACCTATTACAACCAGACGCAGGACATGTCCCTGCGCTGGGACGTGGTGGTCGAACGCTTTGCGCCTTCGGGAATGCTGGATGAAAGCCTATTCGACGGCGAACCTGAAACACGCCCGCATCTTAACGGCGATGTCCATCTGAACCATGTCTCGGTGCGCGATATGGATGGAAATCAGGTGCTGGACGATCTGAACCTGACGTTTCCCGGCGGAAAGACGGTTGGTATTTCCGCCCCCAGCGAGGAAGACCGGCGCGCACTGGCGGAACTGCTGACACGGGAAATCCTGCCAAGTGCCGGGCGGGTTGAAATCGGGGGGCAGAACTTGGCCGATATGCATCAGGGGGTTGTGGCGGCTCGGATCGGGTATGCCACGTCGCGGCCCGTGATGTTTCAGGGAACGCTGGGCGACAACGTCATGATGCCGATGCGGTTCAAGCCATTGTCGGAAGGGCCGGCCGATCCCGGATTTGCCGAAACCCAGCGTGCCGGAAACAGCCCGGATCCGTTCCGGGCAGATTGGCTGGATCCCTCACTGGCCGGTCTGGACAATGCGCAGGCACTGCGTGCGTGGTGGCTGCAACTGGTCGAGGGCATGGGCTCCGGTGCGGCCCTGTTCCAGCGGGGCAGCGAGCAGACATTTGATGCAGCCGAGCACCCTGAGTTGGCGGCAAAACTGGTCGAATTGCGCCCGGTGGTGCAGCAGGCCGTTCGGCAGAATGGGTTGGAACAGCAGGCGCTGATTTTCGGTCGAGATACCTATAACCCGGCTTTGCCTGTGGCCGAAAACCTGCTGTTTGCCACCCCGCGCGTCCGGGTCACGCAGGATCTTCTGGCGCGCCAATCCGTGTTTCTTGGGCAATTGCGTGAACTCGGGCTGGATGAAACGCTGGTCAGCCTGACCCGTGACGTGATCGACATGCTGCGCCAGATCTTTGGGCTGGATGGAACCGATCACCCTCTGTTCCGCAAACTTGGCCTTGAAGCCCAGACCTATGAGGCCGCGGTCGAGCTGATAGACCGCACCCGGGACGAAGGCGCGACAGGGCTGAACGATGAACAGCTGGCAAACCTGCTGGCGGTGCCGTTGGTGATCTCGGCCGAACAGATCGGGCCGGCCTTTACCAATGAACTGAAGGACCGGATTCTCGAGCTGCGTCACAGTCATTCTGACAAGCTGCTTGAGACATTGCATGACGTCTTCGTGCCGCTGGATGAGGGCGAGTTTGCACCGGGTCTGACCGTGATGGAGAACGCCCTTTTTGGCAAGGTCAGCCAGGTTGGAGGGGCCCGGTCCGACGAGTTGCGCAAGGTGATTGTCGATGTGCTGTCCGAAAACGGCGCGCGTCCACTGGTGATCGAACTGATCTACAACGTTCCGGTCGCCCTCGGCGGGCAAAACCTTCCGGCGGTTTTCGCCGAACCTTTGGCCTTTACCCGTGCAACGATCAAGAAGCCGGACGTTCTGGTTCTTGAGAACGCGCTGGCCAGTTATGACATGAAAACCAAAGTGGCGGTCTACAAGAACCTGCGCGAGTTGCTGCCGGAGACCACGGTTGTCTACTTGAATGATCAGTTCCAGAATCCGGATGCATTCGACATGCATGTGGAAATCAGGCAAGGTCGTGTCGTTTCAGGGGAGGGACCGATCGACGTGGAGGAAGACAGCGCCGCCTCAGCCGACCTTGCGCGCAAACTGCGAGCATTGGAGCAGACTCCCCTATTCTCGGGTCTGAACCGCAGACAGCTGCGCCTGCTTGCGTTTGGTGCGCGCTGGTTCGAGGCCGCGAAAGGCGAGGTGATCTTTCTGAAGGACGACCAGCCGACGGATGGGGCCTACGTTGTTCTTGAGGGCGAGGCGGGTTTGTATCTGCCGCAAAAGGACGAACCGGATCAGCTGATCACCAAGGTCGGACCCGGCGCGCTGGTTGGCGAACTTGGCCTGATCCGCAAAGAGCCGCGCGCGCTGAGCATGATTGCCGAAACCGATCTGTCCTGCCTGCGTATCGGTGAAGAAGAATTCCTTGCCGTCGTCGAAAACGATGCCGCAACCGCGTTCAAGCTGTTGCAGGTCATTGCCGGTTACGTTTCGAACTAGATGCCGCCGTCGGGGTTGCAGAACAGGTCATAGAGCAACGTGATGACCTGTGCGGTGTTGCCGTCTTTCAGTGTGTAGTAGATTGTTTTGCCATCCCGGCGGGTCGAGACTAGGTTTTCCTCGCGCAAGCGGGCAAGCATCTGACTGACTGCCGCTTGCCTCAGCTGCAACAGCTCCTCCAGTTGCCCTACAGATTTTTCGCCATCGCCCAGATGGCACAGGATCATCAATCGGCCTTCATGGGCCAGCGTCTTGAGAAATGCGGCCGCGCGGGCGGCGCTTTCGCTCATATCCGCAGGTTTTTCGAGGCTCAGTTGTTGGGACTGCACTTCCTTGAACGTCACGCGTGACCTGTCTACTAGTCTGTATTGTCAGCATTATGCCTGATTACAGTCCTGATTGTCACCCCTCGACAGCCGGTGCGCCGCCCTGAAAGGCGTTGCCGTTGACGTAGTCACAAGGTGCCTCCTGCATCTGCAGGTGCAGGCCATCCCCGGTATAGGGGTGCGCGCGGGCCAGTTCTTCATTGACGTCGATCCCGAGGCCGGCAGCAGTGGGCGGGATCACGAATCCATTATCCACCTGCAAACTGCCGTTGATCAACTGGTTGTGGAACGGGGTTTCAATGGTTTCCAGCAGCAACAAGTTGGGTATGGATGCGGCCAGATGGATATTCGCGGCCCATTCCACGGGCCCCGCGTATAGGTGCGGTGCCATCTGTGCATTGAAGATTTCGGCCATGGCGGCAACTTTCTTCATCTCCCATATCCCACCTGCGCGCCCCAGCGCGGGTTGCAGGATTTCCGCCGCGCCCGCCCGCAGAACGGCCCCGAACTCGGCCTTTGTAGTCATCCGCTCGCCTGTGGCCACCGGAATGCGGACGTTGCGGGCGACGCGCGCCATGTCTTCGATCATGTCCGGCGGTGTGGGTTCTTCGAACCAGAGCGGCGAGTACGGCTCGAGCGCCTGACCCAGTCGGATGGCCCCCGCCGTATTGAACTGGCCGTGGGTGCCGAACAGCAGGTCGGCCTTGTCCCCGACCGCCTCGCGTATGGCTTTGCAGAACGCCACCGACATCGAGATATCGGACATCGCCGGCATATGGCCGCCGCGCATCGTGTAAGGACCAGCCGGGTCGAACTTGACCGCGGTGAAGCCGCGCCGGACCATTTCGGCCGCGCTTTCCGCCGCCTGTTCGGGTGACGTCCAGAAATCGGTCAGATTGTGCCGGGGCAGGGGGTACAGATAGGTATAGGCGCGAATGCGTTCATTCATCAGCCCGCCTAGCAGGGCGTAAACCGGGCGGTCCCGCTCCTTGCCCAAGATGTCCCAGCACGCGATTTCAAGCCCGGAAAACGCGCCCATGACCGTCAGGTCCGGACGCTGGGTGAAGCCGCTTGAATAGGCGCGGCGGAACATCAGCTCGATGTTTTCCGGGTTCTCGCCCAGCATGTGCCGTTCGAACACGTCCCGGATGACATGTTTCATGGCCTCCGGGCCAACCGACGAGGCGTAGCATTCCCCCCAGCCGATGATCCCGGTATCGGTCGTGACCTTGACCAGTATCCAGTACCGTCCGCCCCAGCCAGGAGCGGGAGGTGCCGTGACAATAATGTCGAGATCCTGCAGTTTCATCAGCTGCCCTCCTGCCGGGTCGTGTTAGTTCTGGTCGAAGATAATGACGTTGCGTTTGGCCGAGCCGGTCTTCGTGTCGGCAATCGCCTCGTTGATCTGATCCAGGGCCCAGCACCCCGAGATCAACTCATCCAGTTTCAGCCGCCCCTGTTCGTACAGGTCGATCATCCAAGGGATATCGCGCTGAATGACCACGTCGCCCATTTTCGATCCGACCAGGCCCTGTCCCAATGCGGCAAGGATGACGGGTTCGTAGGTAGACTGATCGCCGGAATGCGGCATGCCGATCATGACTGCCTTGCCGCCGCGCCCAAGGTAACGCGGGGCCTGATCATAGGCCGGTATCGCGCCGACGGTAATCAGAACCGCATCCGCCCCGCGCCCGCCCAAAGCCTTGTATGCAGCCTTCCACGGCTCGCCCAGGCTGCCCAGCACGCCATGAGTCGCGCCAAACTCTTTGGCGATTTCCAGTTTCTCTTCGGTCATGTCTACAGCCACGATGCGCCGCGCCCCGGCAAGCCGTGCGCCCTGTATCGCGTTCAGGCCTACGCCCCCGGCGCCTATCACGACCACGTCCTGACCCGGGCGCAAACCGGCCGCGTTGACGGCTGCGCCAACGCCCGTGATCACGCCGCAGGACAACAGGCTGGCAACGTCCTTGGGCAGCGTTTCCGGGATTTTGACGATCTGCCTGTGGCTGACGACCACCTTTTCCGCAAAAGCGCCGCAGGCCATGGCCTGTTCAAGCGGACCGTTGTCGGCTGTACGCAGCGGTCCCTTGACCGTGTCGTAAGGGGTTTCACAGATCGTGGGTTTGCCGCCGGCGCAGGACGGGCAGGACCCGCAGGCCCGGATCAGCGTGACAACGACCGGGTCGCCCACCTGGAATCCGCCTGCGTCCTTGCCCACCGCCGATATGATGCCAGCCGCCTCGTGCCCGTAAACGGCAGGCAGAAACCCGCCCCACGCGCCACTGGCGTATGTTATGTCGGAATGACAGATCGCGACGGCGTGCAGGGTCACTTCGACCTCGCCATTGCCCGGAGCCGAAATCCGGACATCTTCAATAACAAGCGGTTCCCCGAACGCATGGCATACAGCGGCTTTGATGGTTTGCATTGTTGTTAACTCTCCCTTTCGCACACGGTGGCGTTATGGCGCGCAGGCTGCAAGGCGGAATCCGTCATTGCGATGTCGTTGTTACGCCACAAGCGGGCGCGCCCGGGAAAACAACACGAAACCTGCAATCATCAGGACTAGGGCAAGAAGAAACGGCGCCCCGGGCAAATAGATAGCTGTGTCCGGTCGCACGAAATGCGCGAATACGCCGGTCATCAGCAACGGAGAGATAATCATCGACAGAGCATGGAGTGAGGTCAGAACGCCCTGCAGTTCGCCCTGTTGGGAATCCGGAGTGGCCCGCGACATCATGGCCTGCAGGGCCGGGGTGATCACGGCGCCAAAGGCCGTGATCGGGATCAGGATCAGGGCGACAGTTCCGTTGGTCAGAAACGCCAACAGCAAGAAACTGATTATCTCGAATCCCATGCCGTAGATGATGGTTGCCCGCTCGCCCAGATATCGCGTGGCCGGGCGGATCAGACCGCCCTGCACGGCCGCCATGGCCATGCCGTAGACCCCAAGCGACACCCCGATCATCTGCGGTGACCAGCCAAAGCGCTCAGTCGTGAAATACGACCAGATTGCGGGGTAGACATAGATTGACACCGAATACAGGAAATAGACCCACAACAACGGTCGAATTCCCGGCAGTCCGGCGATGGCGCGCAACGAATTTGCGGTATTGGCACGTCGCCAGCTGAATGCGCGCCGGGTCTTGTCGGTGATCGTTTCAGGCATGACGAACAAACCGACGACGAAGGTCAGCGCAGACAACCCCGCCGCCGCCCAGAACGGCGCGCGGGTTCCGTATTCACTCAGCACACCGCCCAGTACCGGCCCAAGCACGAAGCCAACGCCAAAGGCCGCCCCGATCAGCCCGAAATTGGCGGCTTTCTCGTGTGGCTTTGACACGTCCGCCATGAAAGCCGCCGCGGTTGCGTGGGTGGCGGCGGTGATGCCGCCAATGATGCGCCCGGCAAGAAGCAGCCAGATACTGCCTGCAACCGCCATGACCACGTAGTCCAGCGCCATGACAAACAGCGACACCAGAAGAACCGTGCGCCGCCCGTAAGCATCCGAAAGATTTCCCAAAATGGGGCTGAACACAAACTGCATTGCAGCGAACGCGGTGCTGAGAATCCCGCCCCAGATCGCAGCACTTGCCAGCGTTCCCGCCTGAACCTCAAGGATCAGTTCGGGCATGATGGGCATCACCAGACCGATGCCCATGGCGTCGATCATCACGATGCTGAGAACAAACAGAAATGGCAGACGCATGAGTACCGGTTTCATTGGTTTCTGCGCGGACCCTAGCGACCGGCCGCAGGGAAGGGAACATCCCTGTACAGTGTCGTGACGTCCGGTCAGCCGGGTTCAGAACCCATGCTCGATCTCGCTCAGCAGGGTGGCCAGCTTTTCCGGCTGCGCGAAAAACGGTGAATGCGAACTGTCGATGGTGTGACGCAGGTTCGGCGGCGCGCAGTGGCTCATCGTTTCCTGGTATTCGGTCGGTATCGTATGATCGTCGGTTGTACGGATATATGCCTTTTTGACGCCGGCGTATCTTTCGGACAGCGGCAAAGGGGTGTCCTGAGGCCGGATTGGCTGAGGGCACATTCGTGCCAGCGCATATTGGGTCGTGCCGGTCGGGCAGTCGTGATAAAACAGATCCTGCACCCGGTCTGGATGAACGGTGTAGGACAGGCCGTCGGCAGATTTGTCCACGGCGTCAACAATCAGTTGCCGGGGCGCGCGTTTTCGCATCTCGACCATCGACAAGCCGTCATGCGGCACATACGCGCAAAGATAGATCAGGCCCCGCATCGCGTTTGGCTGAGCCTCGGCGGCGGCGCTGATCGGATATCCGCCCCAGGAATGCCCGACGATGAGTGTTTCCGGTGTTGTGGCCGCCAGAACAGCGTCCCGACACCCGTCCAGCGTAACGTCGCAGATGCGGGTCGGGTCGGAACCGTGGCTGGGCAGATCGATGGCATGGGCGGAATGCCCCAGACGTTCAAGTGCGGGGATAAGATCGCGCCAGCACCATGCGCCATGACAGGACCCGTGGATCAGCAAAAAATCCGCCACAGTCGTCTCTCCTTCAGATATGTCCGACATCGGACAGGAAGCGTCGCAACAAGGCGGCGTATTGCTTGGGGTGTTCGACACAGGGCAGATGTCCCGCCTTGCGCATCAGTTCAAACCGGGAGCCGGGGATCAGGTCAACTGTTTCTCTGACCAGATCGTGCGGGGTCGAGCCGTCCTCGCTGCCGGCGATGCCCAATGTGGGCAGGCGCAATCCGCTGGTCGGCGTATAGAAATCGGTGCCCGATATGGCGGCGCAGCACCCCAGATAACCTTCGACCGGTTGGCGAACCATCATGTTGCGCCACAGCAGATGATCCGCCGATGTGCGATAGGCCTTCGAAAACCACCGTTCCATCGTTGCGTCGGCCAGTGCTTCGATCCCGCCAGCTCGCACCGCGGCCATGCGATCCTGCCAGATGGCCGGGATCGCGATTTTGGCGGCGGTGTTTGATAGAACCAGCGCGCGGATTTGATCCATCCTTTTGACGGCCAGGCCTTGGGCGATCATGCCGCCGATGGACAGGCCGACGAATACGCAATCCCGGACACCAAGATGGTCCAGAAGGGCCTCGGTATCCCTTATCAAGGCGCCCATCGAATACGGGCCGGGAGGCTGCGAAGACAATCCGTGACCACGCTTGTCGAAACGGATGATCCGCAGGCCATCCGGCAGATGCGGCAGGACGCTGTCCCAAAGGCGCAGATCGGTCCCAAGGGAATTGGCAAACACGATCGGTGCCCCGTCCGGGTTGCCGTCCGTTTGGTAATGCAGTTGCACGTCACCAAGATCGGCGATTTGCATGATTTCGGTCCCTGTCGATTCAGAGTTCGGGGTCAACTTGCACGGATTGCCGCCTGCTGTCAGGTCAGGAATTCCAACGCCTGGCCAAAAACTTGCGGATCGGCATTTCCGCCGGATGCCACTACAATGACCGCGTCGCCCTGAATCTCGTCCTTTCGGAACAAGGCTGCCGCCAATGACACGGCCCCGCCCGGTTCCAGCGCGATCTTGAGGCGCAAAAAAGCCTGCGCCATTGCCCGCAGGGCTTCTTCCTCGGATACCGCCAGCCCGGGACCGCACAAACGCTGAAGGATCGGGAAGGTGATCCGGCCGGGTTGGGGGGTCAGGATTGCATCGCACAGATTGCCCGCTGCCGCCGTGTTCTTTTCGATGCGGCCGCTTTCCAACGATCGTTTGACATCATCAAAGCCTTCCGGCTCGCACGGGCGAACCCGCAGGTCAGGCGCGTGTTTTTCCAAAGCCAAGGCAATGCCCGATGACAGGCCGCCGCCGCCGCAACACACCAGAACGTCCGCATTGGCAACCCCGGCTTCGGCTGCCTGACGAGCAATCTCAAGCCCCGTGGTGCCCTGTCCGGCGATTACTTGCGGTTCGTCGTAGGGCCGGATCAGCGTCAGCCCACGTTCCTGCGCCAGACCTTCTCCGATCTCCTCGCGACTTTCTGTTGTGCGGTCGTAGAGAACAACCTCGGCCCCCAATGCGCGGGTGTTTTCGATCTTCAGCCGTGGCGCGTCTGAGGGCATGATGATGACCGATGATATCCCGTGCCGGGACGCGGCCAGCGCAACCCCCTGCGCATGGTTGCCCGAGGAATAGGCAATGACGCCGCGCTGCCGGTCACTATCTTCCAGCGCCGAGATTGCCGACCACGCGCCGCGAAACTTGAAGCTGCCGGTATGTTGCAGGCATTCGGGTTTCACCAGCACACGCCGGCCTGCGACTTCGTCCAGAAAGGGCGAGGACAGGATCGGCGTTTCCAGCACATGTCCACGCAGTCGGGTGGCGGCGGCTTCGATCAGATCAATGGTGCTCATGCGGCGTCCAGTACTTTGCGAATGACGGTCAGCGAAGAGGGCTCGTCCAGAAAGGGAACATGCCCACGGTCCGGCGCCTCGGCCACGATAAGCCCGGGGTGACGTTTTTGCATTTGGGCAAGTGTTTCCTTTCCCAGAATGTCGGAGTTTGCGCCACGAATGACACCAACCGGCAAATCGCGCAAGGCCTCGAACAACGGCCACAAATCCGGCACCACCCCGGCAGCGGCCTGTTCGATCAGCGCGGTCCGCAAGGCGGGGTCGTAGCGCAACGACAGATGCCCGCCCTGATCTTCGTACTGAAACTCGGCCTGCCGTCGCCAGATGCTCAGAGGGACACCGGGGAAATGAGGGTCCATAGCCTGTTTCAGTTGCCGTGCCGCCTGATCCAGTGTTCTGGAAACCGGCGGTTTGCCGACGTATTCCATGATCTTGGCAATGCCTGCAGGTTCAATGACCGGGCCGACATCGTTCAGGATAACTCCGGCCAACCGGTGGCGATGGCTGATTGCCAGCGCCATCGCGATCAGCCCGCCGCGGGACGTCCCAAGAATGACCACCCGGTCGAGGGTCAGATGATCCAGCAATTCGATTGCGTCCAGCGCCTCGCGCTGGATGTTGTAGTTTGTGTGGTCCGGGTCATGATCGGAGTGACCGCGCCCGCGATAATCCATCGTGATCATGCGGCAATCGGCCATATGGGGCGCAAGGAAAGAAAAATCCCGACCATTGCGCGTCAATCCGGCCAGACACAGGATCGGAGCGCCTGTGCCGTTGTCCTCATAGTAAATGCGCTTGTTGTCCGAGGTCGTAAAAAACGCCATCAAAAACCGGCCAGCTTTGGGATCGAAGTCAAGTCGGACAGAATATGAGCAGGAGCCCACGGCAATCGGTCCTGGGGTTCGCCTGCGCGGTTGACCCAGGCAGTCACGAACCCGTATCCGCTGGCTCCGGCGGCGTCCCAGCCATTGGAGCTGACGAACAGGACCTGATCGCGTTCACAGCCAAAGCGTTGCTGCACAAGGTCGTAGACTTTCGCATGTGGTTTGAAGACACCAACAGTTTCGACCGACAGCACGTCGTCCAGCAGATCGCCGACGCCGGCCGACAGCACAGCACCTTCCAGCATCGGCGGGGATCCGTTGGACAGGATGGCGGTCTGTAAACCACCCGCTTTCAATGCCCTCAGCATCTCGGGCACTTCCGGATAGGACTGCAGTTGCCAGTACAAATCCAGTAGCCTCTGTCGCAGGGCGGCATTGCCATCTAGCCCCGTGGCTTCCAATGCCCAATCAAGCCCGTCCTGCGTCACGTCCCAAAAATCGGCATGCGCGTCTGTTATCGCCCGCAACCAGGTATATTGCAGCTGTTTCAGGCGCCAGAAATTGGCCAGCTCGGGCCATTTCTGCTGCAGCGGCTTGAACTCCGGTTCACCTGCGGCCTGCCTTGCGGCGGCGGTGACATCGAACAACGTACCATAGGCATCAAAAACACAGGTGGAAATTGCCATCGGACCCTCACTGCCATTCGGCGGCAGGTTGGCACAGGAGTTTCGTGGGTTAAAGGGGCAAGGGTTTACATTATCGTGTCATACCCTAGGTTGACCGGTTCATTCCTTACCCGGTCGGAGTTCAATATGACTGAAATCAAACAAGGCGACACAGTGCGCATCCATTATACCGGCACCTTGCTGGACGGATCCGTCTTCGACAGTTCCGAGGGGCGCGATCCGCTTGAGTTCGTCGTTGGCTCGGGCCAGATCATTCCCGGCCTCGACACGGCCATGCCGGGTCTGGCGGCAGGCGACAAGAAACGGGTCGAAATCGTCTGTGTGGAAGCCTATGGGCCGATCAACCCGGCGATGCGCCAGGCCATCCCGCGCGAAGGCATCCCGGATGATATTCCGCTGGAGCCTGGTACTCAGCTGCAGATGCAGACGCCTGACGGGCAAGCCTTGCCTGTTACCGTTGTCGATGCAGATGAGGCCACTGTTACTCTTGACGGGAACCATCCCCTAGCGGGACAGGACCTGATCTTTGAGATTGAGGTGGTTTCGGTAAACTGACCGGAAAAGGCGAAAAGACCGTCAGCCTGCAATCATGTCGATAAGGCGATCCACAGCTTCACGCACCGGTGGCTGAGTCAAAAAGACAAACAGCACCAGAAGGGATGTCAGCGTCAGTAACATGACACGACCCCGATTGGTCAGGAGTCCCGACTTGCGCCGGACCTGAGGTCCGCGCGCGTTGTTTGCAATGATCTGGTCTAGCTTGCTCATAAGCCAATCCCTGCCGCCGAAAGATGGTCAAATCTAGGCGTCGGCAGGGAAAGATATGGTCACATCGCCTCGGGCTGCGGCATTCCAAGGATATGGAAACCGCCATCAACACGGATGATTTCGCCTGATGTGCAGGACCCGGCGTCCGACGCCAGATAGACCGCAGTGCCGCCCACAGCCTCAAGCGTCGCGTTCGATCGCATCGGCGCGTTCTGATCGCAGAACTTGTAGGTCTTGCGAGCGCCGCCAATTGCGGCCCCGGCCAGCGTTTTCATCGGCCCGGGAGAGATTGCGTTGACGCGAATACCATCAGGGCCGAGATCATTGGCCAGGTAGCGGGTCGCCGATTCCAGTGCCGCCTTGGCCACACCCATCACGTTGTAGTTGGGAACAACCTTGTTGGACCCCTGATAGGTCAGGGTCAGCAAGGTGCCGCCATTGTCCTTCATAAGCGGATATGCGCGGCGCGCGACCTCGATAAAGGAATAGGCCGAGACATCCAGCGAGTGTTTGAAGTTCGCGCGGGTCGTGTTCAGAAACCGGCCGGTCAGTTCGTTCTTGTCGGAATAGGCGATGGCGTGCACGACGAAATCGATGGTCGGCCATCGCTCACCCAGCTCGCCAAAAGCTCGGTCCAGCGAGGCGTCGTCGGTGACGTCCGCATCTACCATGAAATCGCTGCCGAGGCTTTGTGCCAGCGGCTCCAGACGCTTTCCGAACGCCTCACCCTGATAGGTGAACGCCAGTTCGGCACCGGCCTCATGCATCGCCTTGGCAATGCCCCACGCAATCGAGCGATCATTTGCCACGCCCATGATCAGGCCGCGTTTGCCCTTGAGAAGATCCGACATCATAATCACCCGTTATACCTGGACAGGATCATGGAGCCGTTGGTGCCGCCAAAGCCGAAGCTGTTGGTCATCACGCTGTCCAGGCCTGCGTTTTCAACCACCTGAGTTGCAATTTCACCGGGCAGGATGCCGTCGGAAAGTGTGTCGACATTGATCGACGGAGTAATGAAGTCATTTTGCAGCATCAAAAGGCAGAAAATCGCCTCAAGCGCGCCGGCTGCGCCTTGCGCATGGCCCGTCATCGATTTGGTCGACGAAATCGGCGGTACGCTGCCCTCACCGAAGATACGGCGAACGGCCTCAACCTCGCCCACATCGCCGACCGGGGTCGAGGTGCCGTGGGCGTTGATGTAATCGACCTTACGGCCTTCGGGCAGGGTGGACAGGGCCAGGCGCATCGCACGCTCGCCGCCTTCACCGGACGGTGCAACCATGTCATGTCCGTCGGATGTCGCGGCATAACCCGTGACCTCGGCATAGATCTTCGCGCCGCGTGCCAGTGCATGTTCCAGGTCTTCCAGAACCACGATGCCGCCGCCGCCGGAAATCACGAAACCATCGCGATTCTGATCGAATGCACGCGAGGCTTTTTCGGGGGTGTCGTTGTATTTGGAGGACATCGCGCCCATCGCGTCGAACAGGCAGGACAGGGTCCAATCCAGTTCCTCGCCGCCGCCTGCAAACATCACATCCTGCTTGCCCAGCATGATCTGTTCCGCCGCGTTGCCGATACAATGCAGCGACGTCGAGCAGGCCGACGTAATGGAATAGTTGATACCCTTGATCTTGAACGCTGTCGCAAGGTTCGCCGAAATCGTCGAGCACATGCATTTCGGCACTGCAAAGGGGCCGATCCGCTTTGTCGCACCGTTTTTCAGCACAGTCTGATGCGCCGTCAGCATGGCGCTGGTCGATGGTCCACCGGAGCCGGCGACAAGACCCGTGCGCGGGTTGACGACCTGGTCTTCGGTCAGGCCGGCGTCTTCGATCGCCTGGCTCATGGCGATGTGCGCGTATGCGGCACCAGGGCCCATGAAACGTAGGGTACGCTTGTCCACATGCTCGGCCACGTCGATCTTGAGCGTTCCGGCGATCTGGCTGCGAAATCCGTGTTCGACCATCTGTTCGTTGGCTTCGATCCCGGATTTACCTGCCTTGAGCGAGGCGAGGACCTCTTCGGCATTGTTGCCGATCGAGGAAACGACCCCCAGACCGGTGACGACGACGCGACGCATATGCGTACTCCTGTATTCCGTTCCTTGTTACCAGTCCGTCAGCCGGGTTCAGCTTTCAGACAGCGCAACCTTCATGTCCTTGACCTGATAAATCACTTCGCCGTCGGCTTCGACACGGCCATCCGCCACACCCATGGTCAGACGGCGGGTTTGCACGGCTTTGGTGAAATCCACATAATATGTCAGCATCTTGCGGTCGGGGCGCACCATTCCGGTCAGCTTGACCTCACCCACGCCCAATGCGTATCCGCGCCCCTGCCAGCCGCGCCAGCCCAAATTGAAGCCGGTCAGCTGCCACAGCCCGTCCAGACCCAGACAGCCTGGCATGATCGGGTTGCCGGGGAAATGGCAGTCAAAGAACCACAGGTCAGGATTGATGTCGAATTCTGCCACCACATGGCCTTTGCCATGTTCGCCGCCATCGCCGGAAATGTCGGTGATCCGGTCCATCATCAGCATCGGTGGGGCAGGCAATTGCGCGTTTCCGGGGCCGAATAATTCGCCACGGGCGCATTTCAGCAGATCATCCTTGTCAAAACTGCTCGGGAATTGGGCCATTCTGCCGCCTCTCCTGCCAGGGGTCCGTTGGTTATATCTGGCCTCGTCTAGCACCCGTTTGCAAGGGCCTGCAAGAGTTCTGGTCCATATCATGTCGCGCTCAGCCCATTCTTTGCGAATGAATTTCATTTGAAATTGTGGGGGCGAAGCACTTATATGTAAGTCAGCCAGAATTGCGGGTATCGGAAATCATGACACCTCAAAGCCAGAACAGAGCCACGACTTGGCTTGTAGACGCCGGATTGCGCCCGACGCGCCAGCGTGTTGCTTTGGCCGAGTTGCTTGTTGGCGACGGAAAACACCGTCACGTAACCGCCGAAAGCCTGTTTGATGCGGCGAAGAAAAATGGCGACGCCGTATCGCTGGCGACCGTGTACAACACGCTGCGCGCCTTTTGCGACGCCGGTGTTCTGCAGGAAATCACCGTGGACGGGTCAAAAAGCTATTTTGACACCAACACGCACGACCACCCGCACTTCTTCTGGGAAGACGAAGGCCGGCTGAGCGATGCGCCCTCGGATCAGTTGGTGATCCAGCGCCTTCCCGAAGCGCCTGAAGGGGTCGAGATCGCGTCGGTCGACGTTGTTATCCGCCTTCGCAAAACACAGTAACACCTCTCAATCGCCGAGTTCAGCCAGAGCCTGTTCCGCCTTTTGAACATTGCTGTCCGCCGGACCGATTCCGTGACGTGCCAGAACCACGGGTTCTGCCGCTTCCGGGTTGGATATCGGCCTACTGGTCAGCGGTCGCCCGTCATAGCTGAAATGGCTGTGCGGGATGGCGTAGCTGATCGCGATTCCCTCACCGTGGGCGGCAAGGCTGCGCTGGATTTCCAGCGAGGCCGCGCGGTGCGCGACGGTGGGCGACAACCCGTTTTGCCGGAACAGGCCCAGAACATGCTGCGCCGACAAACCCTCCTGAGACAGGATCAGAGGATGCGATTCCAAATCCTTCAGTGAAATTGTGCCGTTGCCCGTCAGAATATGCTCGGGCGGCATCACCGCGTGGGGGATGTTGTCGAACAGGACGCGCCGCGAGAACCCTGCATCCATGCTCAGCCCATAGGTCAGGGCAACGTCAATGCGCCCATCTATCATTCCCGAAATCAGTCCCTCGAATCCGTCCACCTGATAAGTGATCGCGACGTCAGGCAGGGCAGTCCGAAGAAGGTGCAAAGCCGGAGCCATGAGGAAAGGGGCCAGGTCCAAGAAACAACCGATCCGCAGCGTCGCTGCACCGGTGTTGGTCTGGTCCGACGATTCCAGCCGCGCGGCACGGTCCAGCAGCGCCTCAGCCTCGCCGATAAACCGGCGGCCTTGTGGCGTGACGGCCATCGCGGCGCCTCGTTTGCGGGCAAAAAGCGGATACCCCAATAGCGACTCGACCCGCGTCAGGGCGGTGGACAGCGCGGGTTGCGAGACATTGAGTTGCTGAGCCGCCGCAGACAGGCTGCCGTAGCGGCCGATTGCGCAGATATATTCATAATGTCGGAGTGTAACGTATAACATGTCCTTAATTCTAAGTTCGAAAGATATTATTTGAACAGAATTAATTTTCATGTGCAGATCGGGCAGGGAACGCACGGAGACCGAGATGACACACCCCCTTGTCACACAGGAAATGATTGACACCTTTAAGGAAGACGGCGTGGTCCTGATCAAAGGGCTATTTGCCGATCACGTAGAGGTTCTGCGCGACGGGGTGGCCGCAAACATGGCCGAGCCTGGACCGTATGCGTCCAACAACCATAAACAGGGCGAGACCGGACTGTTTTTCGACGATTACTGCAACTGGTCGCGAATCGGACAGTTTGAAGACGTGATCCGCAACTCGCCGGCTGCCGAGGTGGCTGCAGACCTGATGCAGTCGCGCAGTGTTCAGATGTTTCATGATCACGTGCTGGTCAAGGAGCCGGGAACCTCGATGGCGACCCCATGGCACCAGGATGGTCCCTATTACTTTGTTGATGGCCAGCAAACGATCAGCTTCTGGTCGCCACTTGATCCGGTCAAGCAGGCAACCTTGCGCTGCGTTGCCGGGTCGCACCGGTGGGAAAAAGAAGTCCTGCCGACACGATGGGTTTCCGAGGAAGGGTTCTTTGCGGATGAAGGCCAGTACATCCCCGTGCCCGATCCGGATGCCGAAGGCATGCGGATCGTCGAGTTCGAGATGGAGCCGGGAGATGCGGTCGCCTTCAATTACCGCACACTGCATGGAGCGCGGGGCAATCAGTCGGACAGCCGCCGCCGGGCGTTTTCGTTGCGGCTGGTCGGTGACGACGCACGCTATGTCGAGCGCCCGGGCCGGACTTCGCCCCCGTTTCCGGGGCATGACATGCAGCCGGGGCAACGTCTGCGCGAAGACTGGTTTCCGGTCTTGTTGCAGCGGTAGGGGACTCTGCCCCCATCGCCACAATGCCGCGCTTCCACTGCGGCATTTTCAAACAGACGAAAAGCTTGTCAGAACCATTGTCCCGATTCCATCAGGCCCAGATCGAGCAATTGCTGCGAGGTCCATTCAAACGGCACTGAATTCTGCCAGCGGAAGGTCGGGATATCGAATGTGGAACCGGCATTGCTTTTAAGGGCCTTGGCGGCGCGGAAGGAACAAATCGCGGCCGTCAGGTTATGATGCCAGGGGCACGAATACGTGTTGTATTCCGCCTCGTTAAAGCTGTGGTCCGGCAGAAGCGTCAGGGTCTTTTTCGCCTTGAACAAGGAAATCCTGTCAATGCGGCGGCGTTCGTAGGGGATGTGATCCTCGAACCGCCACCGCAGGCCACCTGACATGTCCAGTTGGCGTTCAAGCGGATGTCCGTCAGCATCGTGGCGGGCGTGCGCGTAGTATCCGGTTCGGTCCAGCATGGCGTGATCGGGGGCGACACCGTTGGGATATACGGTCAGGTCCTCGGCATAAAGGTCGATCACATGGCACAGCATCGCATTGCGGCGCTCTTCGGTGTGGAACGTCAGCATTTCGCCGATGCTTCGGGTCTCGCAAAACGGAAAGAACAGGTACTCGGCGTTGTAGCAGTAGTACAGCCACAACCCCGGCGCGGCCTGGATGATCCGATTGAGGGCGTCAAAGACAACGGTTCTTGGCGCGCAGGTCTGATCCACCCGGTGAATGCGTTCGGACAGTTCCGGGTCCAGTTGAAACTCCGGCGGCATCAAAGCGATCAGGGATTTGAAGCCAAGGTTCAGATGGTGGCGGATGGTTCCGTCAAGTTCGACGTCGTCCTCGGCGATGATCAGGGCAACGGGTCCCTTGGCGAGGGCGGCGCTGCCGGACTGCAGAAATGTGTCGAGGGTCTTGTAGTGCATCGCCTGTCTTGATCCGCCGTGCTGGAATTGCCGGCCAAAATCGGTTAATCGCGTCGGCATTGCAAGCGGCGTTCTATGGGTATAGACGACGCCGATCCCGCGAATGCAAAGGCCGTTTTCATGTCAGAACCCAAGAAGCTGTACATCAAGACCTATGGTTGCCAGATGAACGTCTACGACAGCGAGCGTATGGCCGAAACTCTGGGTGGGAAGGGCTATGTCGAAACCAAAAGCCCGGACGACGCGGATATGATCCTGCTGAACACCTGCCATATCCGGGAAAAAGCCGCCGAAAAGGTCTATTCCGAATTGGGCCGGTTCAAGGGGCTGAAGGCCGAAAAACCCGATCTCAAGATTGGCGTTGCGGGCTGTGTCGCCCAGGCCGAGGGTGAAGAGATCATGCGCCGCCAGCCTCTGGTCGATCTGGTTGTGGGGCCGCAAAGCTATCACCGCCTGCCCGAGATGGAGGCGAAGACCCGCGCGGGCGAAAAGGCGTTGGATACGGATTTTCCGGAAGAGGACAAGTTCGAGAAGCTCAAGAACCGTCCAAAGGCCAGCCGTGGGCCAACTGCATTTCTGACCGTTCAGGAAGGTTGTGACAAGTTCTGTGCCTTCTGCGTTGTTCCCTACACGCGGGGGGCCGAAGTCAGCCGGCCTGCGGACCGTATCATCCGCGAGGCGCAGGATCTGGTTGACCGCGGCGTGCGCGAAATCACCCTGCTGGGACAGAACGTCAATGCCTATCACGGTGCGGGCCCGAACGGGGATGTGTCGCTTGCCGACCTGATCTGGGAGTTGAACAAGGTCGACGGGCTGGAGCGTATTCGCTTTACCACATCGCACCCCAATGACATGGCGGATGACCTGATCGAGGCGCATGGAACCTGCGAAAAACTGATGCCGTATCTGCACCTGCCAGTGCAGTCGGGATCGGACAGGATCCTCAAGCGCATGAACCGCAGCCATACCGCCGAAAGCTATCTGCGCCTGATCGAACGTATCCGCGCTGCGCGGCCGGATATCGTCATGTCCGGCGATTTCATCGTGGGCTTTCCGGAGGAAACCGAACAGGATTTCCAGGAGACCATAGAACTGGTCGAGCAGGTCCGGTATGGATATGCCTATTCTTTCAAGTATTCGACGCGCCCCGGCACACCGGCCGCCGAGCGGCAACAGGTCGACCCGCAAGCGGCGGATGATCGTCTGCAGCGTCTGCAGGCGCTGATCACCCGGCATCAGCGCGAGATCCAGGATGACATGGTCGGCAGAAAAGTACGGGTTTTGTTTGAAAAACCAGGGCGTTTGCCGGGCCAGATGGTCGGAAAATCCGAGTATCTGCATTCGGTTCACGTTACGGGCACCGATATTATGGCGGGCGATCTGAGGGACGTGCTGATCACCGAATCCGGTGCAAACTCGCTTGCGGGCGAAGTGATCTGAGGCCGTCGTAATCCATGGCGCAGACACCATAACTGGTGTTTGTTTCCAAAATTTACCCTTGATTTATCGTTGCGAACTATGGTCGAGGAAACCCAGTCTTTCCTTGGGGCGGTTCCCACGCGCCTTTTTGGAGCGGATATGCGTTGGTCCGATGGTTCGTTCGGCGCAAAGGAGGGTACGAGTGAAAAAGCGAGCACATTCGGTTTCACCCAGGTTTTGGGCAGCATTGCCTTTGGCCCTTTTGATGGTGTTTCAAGCCGGTTCCAGCCCCGCCAGCGATCGCAACGGCGATGTTGCTGATGCTGAAGTGATCAGCGCAAAACGGTACGGCGATGATGTCAGCGCGTTCTACCTCGGGCTCAGCGCCGGATACGGGGGCGAGGGGGATGACAGGTTTGGCCTCAGAACTCCTGCTGGTACCAGGACTGTCGGCGATCTCACCCTGAGCGGTTCTTATGGCGGAATTCGGGGCGGGTGGCGCGGCAGCCTGCCTATTAGCGGTCGGCGCAACTATGTCTACGGGTTAGAGCTCGGGTACGATTTCGGATCATTGGAAGACAGTGTTTCCACTCAAGTTGGGTCCGTTGCCGTCACGGGCAGCTCCGAAATTTCCGATATCCTGTCAGTCCGGTTTCGTAATGGCGTGACAAATCGGGGCGGAAATATTCTGTATTTTGTGTCCCTCGGGTACGTGCAGGGCGATGTGACCACCTCCAACAGCTTTGGCCCCGTATCCCGCATTCAGTCCTTTGAGGAAAGCGACCAGCGCGGCGGGTTCTCGGTCAGTGTCGGGGCAGAGCACTTCCTGTCCGATAACTGGTCGATTACCGGTGAATATGAATTTGTTCAGTTCCAGTCGAAAGACGTGACGTTCGACTCGGGCTTTTCCACAAAATCCACGCCCAAGTACCAGGGGCTTCGGTTTGGTCTGAATTACCGGTTCTGAGGGCGCATTCCACCAAACGCGACCCAAGGCGCAAGGGGACGGTCGGCGGCGCTTTTGCAATGCGTGGGGGAAAATTTGAAACTCTGTCTTGCGCCCGACAAGAATTGTTGTCTACGCTGATTTTGAAACGCCAAGACAGGAGAACGGATTGGCCATCGGTGCCCTGAACCCACCGCAAAATGACATGCCCCGTAACGAGGCGCTTGTTGAATTTCCCGACAACCGACTGTTGATTGATCTTTGCGGCGAATATGACCGCAATCTGGCCGATATCGAACAGAAGCTTTCTGTTCAGATCGTGCGCCGGGGAAATCAATTGGTCGTAATGGGCGATGAAGATGCGCAAAAGCAAGCCCTGGAGGTGCTGCAGGCCCTGTACACCCGGCTGGAGGGCGGGCGCGAGGTCATGCCAGCCGATGTCGACAGGGAACTGCGGATGGGCAATTCCGAGGCCGAGACCGGAACGCGCGACGGCGATCAGCTTGAAATGTTCAAAGGCGGCACTGTCGAGATCAAGACGCGCAAAAAGCTGGTCGAACCGCGCACTGATGCCCAAAAAGCCTATGTCCGCTCGTTGTTCAACAACGAATTGGCCTTTGGAATCGGGCCTGCGGGAACCGGCAAGACATACCTTGCTGTCGCCGCCGGGGTGTCGATGTTCATCGGCGGGCAGGTCGACCGGATCATCCTCAGCCGACCCGCAGTCGAGGCCGGTGAAAAGCTGGGCTATCTGCCGGGCGACATGAAGGACAAGGTAGATCCTTACATGCAGCCTCTGTACGACGCGCTGAATGATTTCCTGCCCGGCAAGCAACTGGCCAAGCTGATCGAGGAAAAGCGAATCGAAATCGCGCCGCTGGCGTTCATGCGGGGTCGCACATTGGCCAATGCCTTTGTGGTGCTGGACGAGGCGCAAAACGCGACCACCATGCAGATGAAGATGTTTTTGACCCGACTGGGCGAAGGCAGCCGCATGGTTATCACCGGGGACCGGTCTCAGGTGGACCTGCCGCGCGGTGTTCAGTCGGGTTTGCGGGATGCGGAACGGCTGCTCAAGTCGATTCCCAACATCAGTTTCAACTATTTCACTTCCAAGGACGTTGTCCGCCACCCGCTTGTCGCCGCCATCATCGAAGCGTATGAGGCCGACGCGGGCCGGGACACAGAGTGACCTAGGCGCCCGCTGCACAGGCATTGGGTGAAAGGCATGAACCTGGAAATAACGGTCGAAGACGCACGCTGGTCAGGGCTGGAGCCTTTGGCCCAGAGGGCGATCATTGGCGCTCTGACCCATTGCGGGCTTGAGTCCGATGAGTGTGAAATCAGCCTGCTGGGTTGTGATGACGCCCGAATTGCCGATCTGAATTCGGAATTTCGGGGAAAGCCGGTGCCGACAAACGTGCTGAGCTGGCCCGCCGAGGATCTTTCACCGGAGGACCCAGGCGGAATCCCCGCGAAACCAAGTCCGGACTTCACGGGTGAGATCGTGCTGGGGGATATCGCCATAGCCTTCGAGACCTGCCAGCGCGAGGCCGCAGAGGCGGGCAAATCCATGGGCGATCACGTGACACATCTGATCGTTCACGGTGTGTTGCATTTGCTGGGGTATGATCACATTCGTGACCCCGACGCCACTTTGATGGAGGCGGTCGAGGTCGAGATACTTGGCAAAATGGGTATTGATGACCCATATAATGTATGAATGGGGCCTCGGGTCCGCACAGTTGGAACAGGATAATGGGCGATACAGACGGCAGTTCTATGGCGGCGCAAAGCGCGCAACCAGAGGATGGCAACATTGAAAGTAAAGATAAATCCGGACTTTTTTCCCGGATCGTGGATGCATTTACATCGCAGAGTGACGACACCGCTAGCGTGGCCAACGGACATGACACCGACATGATTCAGCCCCGCGGCATGATCAACCTTCGCCGTATGCGAGTCGAGGATGTTGCAATCCCGTCTGCGGATATCGTCGCGGTCCCGTCAACGATCAGCAAGGATGAACTGGCGCAGCTGTTTCGTGACAGCGGTTTGTCACGGATACCGGTTTACGACGGGACCTTGGATACGCCCTTGGGGTTTGTGCACCTCAAGGATTTTGCTCTGACCCACGGGTTCAATGGCGGATCGTCTGAATTTGACCTTGTTTCGATGCTGCGCACGCTTCTTTTTGTGCCGCCATCGATGCCGATTGGGGTTCTGCTGACAAAGATGCAGACAGAGCGACGCCATATGGCGCTGGTGATCGACGAATACGGTGGGGTTGATGGCCTGCTGACCATCGAAGACCTGATCGAACAGGTTGTGGGTGAGATCGCCGACGAACATGATGCCGATGAAAGTCAGTTGTGGGTTCAGGAGAAGCCCGGCTGCTATGTCGTTCAGGCCAAAGTCCCGCTTGAGGATTTCGAGGCCGAAATTGGATGCTCTCTGACCAGCCACGAAGATGTCGATGAAGAAGAGATCGATACGCTGGGCGGTCTGGTCTTCATGTTGTCGGGGCGTGTTCCGACGAGGGGAGAGGTCGTACTGCATCCCGAAGGCCCCGAGTTTGAAGTCATCGACGCCGATCCCCGGCGCATCAAGCGATTGCGTGTCATGTTGCCGGATCAGGTTGCATGAACCCTGCCAAAGGCTGGCCCTTCCTGTTGAGGGTGGCGCTGGCCGGGTTGCTTGGGGCGCTGGCCGCGTTTGGCCTGGCGCCTTTCGGATATTGGCTGGCAACTCTGGTTGCCCTGATATTGATCGCGCCTTTGTTTCTGACAACAGAAACAAAGGCGCGCGCCTGTTGGATGGGATGGGCCTTTGGCACCGGCTATTTCGCGCACGCGCTGTCCTGGATTGTCGAGCCGTTTCAGGTTGACGCCGCGCGCCACGCCTGGATGGCGCCCTTTGCGCTGGTATTCCTGGCCGGCGGGCTGGCGTTGTTCTGGGCTTTGGCGTTTCGTGTCTCGCGGCACCCCGGCGCTCCGGCGATTTTGCAGGCGTGTTTGCTGGCGACCGCAATTTCATTGGTGGAACTGGCACGCGGATATGTGCTCACAGGTTTTCCCTGGGCAGGGCTGGCGCAGATCTGGGTCGGTACACCTGTGGCGCAACTGCTGTCGTTGATCGGGCCCTACGGCTTGGGCGCGATGACTCTTTTTGCCACCCTGCCTTTTGGCGCGGGCCTGACCCAGCGCGAAGACACTCGGGATCTGGCAGTGCCAATCGCGATGACGGCTGGGCTTGCGATTCTGGCCGGGGTATATGCGCTCAGCAGGCCCAATGTGACTGACACCGATCACGTCGTGCGTTTGGTGCAGCCCAATGCACCGCAACACCAGAAATGGGATCCGGATTTCACGCTGCTGTTTTTTGCGCGGCAGGTAGAATTTACCGCCGCTGAACCGCGCCCCGATCTGATTGTCTGGCCCGAAACATCCGTACCGGCGTGGTTGAGCGGGGCGCAACCTTATCTGAACGCCGTCGCAGATGCCGCCCAGGGTGTTCCGGTTGTTCTGGGTATCCAGCGCAGTGATGGTGCCCGTATCTACAATTCCATGATCTTGCTGGATCAGGATGGCCAGCAGCAGGGGCTGTATGACAAGCATCACCTTGCGCCATTCGGGGAATATGTGCCTTTCGGGAATCTGATGGCTCGTTTCGGAATTCACGGCATGGCCACGACTACGGGCAACGGTTTCAGTTCCGGACCCGGGCCAGCCCTGTTGGATACGGGCATGCTCGGCCGGGCGTTGCCGCTTATCTGTTACGAGGCGGTGTTTACTCAGGACGTCCTGTCGGCCCCGGGGCGCGCGGATTACCTGCTGCAAATCACCAACGACGCGTGGTTCGGAACACGATCCGGCCCTTACCAGCATCTGGCGCAGGCCCAGATGCGCGCGATTGAGACGGGCCTGCCGATGATGCGGTCAGCCAACACCGGAGTATCGGCCATGATTGACCCGCTGGGACGCATCACAAGCGCATTGCCCCTGGGGAAGGCAGGCTACGTGGATGCACGGCTACCGGCCCCCCTGACGGAAACTTTTTATTCGCGCATTGGGGATAGTCCGGTGCTTTTGGCTTTATTGGCCATGTTTTCGGTGTCCTGGCTGCTTGCCAGGCGGGCCGGATCATAAATGCGGATTGACCCTTCTGGCCGGGCGATTTATGCATCCTGATGCCTGTCACAACGGCTTCCTGGCGTGATGGGGAAATCTTAATGGAGCACTTTCATGTCCCGACAAAACTATACCTTTACTTCGGAGTCTGTTTCCGAAGGGCACCCGGACAAGGTCTGCGACCGCATCTCCGACGCTGTGCTTGATGCATTTCTGAACGAAGAACCCGAAGCGCGCGTCGCCTGCGAGACATTCGCGACGACCAATCGCGTTGTAATCGGAGGCGAGGTCGGTCTTTCAGATCAGGACCGTTTGCACGAATATATGGGCCGTATCGACGAGATCGCGCGCGCCTGCGTAAAGGATATCGGGTACGAGCAGGACAAGTTTCACCACGAAACGGTCGAAGTCACCAACCTGCTGCACGAACAATCCGCGCATATCGCGCAAGGCGTGGATGCGTCGGGCAACAAGGATGAAGGTGCCGGCGATCAGGGGATCATGTTCGGTTATGCCACCACCGAAACGCCTGCGCTGATGCCTGCACCGATCCAGTACTCGCACGCGATCCTGCGTCGTCTTGCGGAGGTTCGTAAAAATGGCACCGAGCCTGCGCTTGGGCCCGATGCAAAATCACAATTGTCGGTGATTTATCGCGACGGCCAGCCGGTCGGCGTCAGTTCCATCGTTTTGTCGACACAGCATCTGGACGAGGCGCTGTCCTCGAACGACATCCGCGCCATCGTCGAACCTTACATCCGGGAAACCCTTCCCGAAGGCTGGTTGTCGGCTGACACAGAATGGCACGTTAACCCCACGGGTAAATTCGTCATCGGTGGACCGGACGGTGATGCGGGGCTGACGGGTCGCAAGATTATCGTGGACACCTATGGCGGCGCCGCGCCGCATGGGGGCGGGGCGTTTTCGGGCAAGGATCCGACCAAGGTCGACCGCTCGGCAGCCTATGCCGCGCGCTATCTGGCCAAAAACGTCGTTGCCGCCGGAATGGCCGAGCGCTGCACAATCCAGTTGAGCTATGCGATCGGTGTTTCAAAACCCCTGTCTATCTATGCCGATACTCACGGCACTGGCGAGATCGAGGATGCAGCGATCGAAAATGCTGTCGGGCAGGTCATGGACCTGACGCCACGCGGTATCCGGACGCATCTAGAGCTGAACAAACCGATCTACCAACGCACCGCGGCCTACGGTCATTTCGGGCGCGAGCCGGAAGCGGATGGCGGTTTCAGTTGGGAGCGCACCGACCTGGTGGATGCGCTGAAAGCCGCGGTCTGACCGGAAATTACTGGGGGACGCGCCCATCAGGGCGCGTTCTTTCTTGTTTGAAGACACCTCGGGCGTGTGGGGGCTGGTCTTCTGGCCCCTGCCACTTGCAATGCCCGTGCGCGGGCAGTATGGGCACCGCCATGAGCACCGAGACCCCGCAACGCCCGCGCAGAAACTTCTATGGCCGCTTCAAGGGCAAGACCCTGAAGCCCAGCCAAAAGACCTATCTGAATGAAGACCTCGCAGCATTGTCACCTGGTGCGGTTGACTGGGACACCAACCCCGAACGGAACCCTCTGGACTTGCAGGCGCTGTTTGGCGGCCGGGACGTCTGGCTAGAAGTCGGATTTGGCGGCGGTGAACACCTGGTTCATCAGGCCCAATACAACCCCGGTGTCGGCATCATCGGGGCCGAGCCCTACATTAACGGCGTTGCCATGCTGCTGGGGAAAATTCGCCGGGCCGAGGTTGAGAATCTCGCCATCCATCCCGGCGATGCGCGTGATTTGTTCGACGTGCTGCCCGAGGCAAGCATCTCGCGCGCCTTTCTGCTTTACCCGGACCCGTGGCCGAAAACCCGGCACCACCGCCGCCGCTTCGTCACGCCTGAACATCTGGAACCCTTGGCGCGCACCCTCAAGCCGGGGTCGATTTTTCGCGTGGCGACCGACATTCCGGACTATGTGCGGCAGACACTCGAGGAAGTTCCGCGCGCCGGTTTCGAATGGTTGGCGGAACGCCCGCAGGACTGGCGTACGCCATGGGACGACTGGATTTCCACCCGGTATGAACAAAAAGCCCTGCGCGAGGGGCGTACGCCGCATTATTTGACGTTCCGCAAAACCTGAGCGCTAAGGTGCGGGGTCCCGTAGTTTGGGAAAGGCGCGGCCTTTGGCAAACCACGCCAGCCCGAACGCCCAAAGCGCGATGGATTCCACAAAGAAGGTCAGATTGTGGGACTTCCACCCTCTCTGGGCGCCTTCGCCGGAAAACGCGACGATTCCCAGCACAAGAACGCACAACAGGATCGTGATGCCGCACAACGTATACAACGTGTTGCGCCGTCTTTTTGTCTCGATCAATTGACCGTTTTTGATGTGACGTTGGGGAACCACGCGGCGCAGAACAAACAGACAATAAAGGCCCAGATAGATGAACAAAATTCCGGCAGACCAGGCATGCAAATGCGGGGCGCCTGAAAACAGCATAAAAAATGCTTCGGGATCGGGGTCAGACAAGACCGGTGGCGGTGTTTGGTTCACATCGGCAAAAATACGCGACTGGAAGCTGACCGGTTCTTCGCAGCCAGACCCGCTTGTCGGGAATACCGCAACAAAGCAGGCACCTAATCCGGCAATAAAGGACCCAAGATCCTCAAGCCAGTGGTCACCGGTATAAGCGATCAGAAAACCACCGATGAATATCAGTAATCCGACAAAAATCGCCCCCAGAAACTGGGCGTAATAAAAGTGGCTGATGCTGTCACGAAAACAGCTGCCGCCAAATATTGCGCCACTGGCAAGAATTATTGGCAGGCCGAAGGCGACCAACCCGACCAAAAAGGCCAGGCGCATCTGCAGAACACTGTCAGTCTTCAAGGGGTCTTCGGGCTGAAAGTAGGTTTCGGTTCCCTTGGAAAGCATCGATCGAAGTTGTGACATGATTAGACCTCGGAGTGATTTGTGTGAATCAAAACGAATGCGTCCTAAATGTCGCCATAATAGCCTGAAACCTGCTGATGCCCCAAATTCTGTTCAATCTTGCGGTCGCATTGCCGCTGGACCAACCGGCCCCAATTCGCTAATCGGCTTGAGCACTGATAGCGCAAAAGGAGCCCCCATGTCCGGACACGGAACGCCCATCCCGATGACGTCGCATCCCTGCGGCCCGCTGACCGGCACGGCAGAGGTGCCCGGCGACAAGTCGATCTCGCATCGGTCGCTGATTCTGGGCGCGATGGCGGTTGGCGAAACAAGAATTTCGGGTTTGCTGGAGGGCGAGGATGTTCTGGACACCGCCAAGGCCATGCGGGCCTTTGGGGCCGAAGTCACGGATCACGGCGGCGGCGAATGGACCGTGCATGGCGTCGGGGTTGGCGGCTTTGCCGAGCCCGATCAGGTGATCGACTGTGGCAACTCGGGCACCGGAGTGCGCCTGATCATGGGGGCGATGGCGACGTCGCCTATCACCGCGACCTTTACTGGCGACGCCAGCCTGAACAAGCGCCCCATGGCGCGGGTCACCGATCCGCTGGCGCTGTTTGGCACGCAATCTGTCGGTCGTTCCGGCGGGCGTCTGCCGATGACAGTCGTGGGCGCGGCCGAGCCAGTGCCGGTTCGCTACGAAGTTCCCGTCCCTTCGGCTCAGGTCAAGTCGGCCGTCCTGCTGGCCGGTCTGAACGCACCGGGCAAGACCGTTGTGATTGAAAAAGAAGCCACCCGCGACCATTCCGAGCGGATGCTGGCCGGTTTCGGAGCGGAGATTACGGTTGAGGACACGGATGAGGGTCGGGTGATCACGTTGACCGGTCGCCCCGAGTTGAAGCCGCAGGTTATTGCCGTTCCGCGGGATCCGTCCAGCGCGGCCTTCCCGGTTTGCGCGGCGCTGATCACGCCCGGTTCTGACGTACTGGTTCCGGGTATCGGTCTGAACCCGACCCGTGCGGGGCTGTTCACGACGTTGCGCGAGATGGGCGCCGACCTGACATATGAGAATGAGCGCGAAGAGGGCGGCGAACCAGTCGCTGATCTGCGCGCCAAATATTCACCCAACATGAAGGGCATCAACGTGCCACCGGAACGCGCGGCCTCGATGATCGACGAATACCCGGTGCTGTCTGTGGTAGCGGCCAATGCCACCGGCACCATGATGATGGGCGGCGTCAAGGAACTGCGCGTCAAGGAAAGCGATCGCATCGACGCCATGGCGCGCGGGCTGCGCGCTAATGGCGTGACAGTGGACGAGGGCGACGACTGGTGGTCGGTCGAGGGCCTCGGCATCGGTAACGTCCCAGGCGGCGGCACATGTGAGAGCTTTCTCGACCACCGCATTGCCATGTCCTTTATGGTCATGGGCATGGGTGCGAAATCACCGGTATCTGTCGATGACGGCGGCCCGATTGCAACTTCGTTCCCGATTTTCGAACCACTGATGGCGGCCTTGGGGGCGAAGGTCGAGCGTACATGAGTTTTACGGTCGCCATAGACGGTCCTGCGGCGGCGGGTAAGGGCACGATTTCCAAGGGTGTCGCTGAACACTTTGGCTTTGCGCACCTGGACACGGGGCTGCTGTATCGTGCCGTGGGCAGGCACACGCTGGTTGGTGTGGACCCGGTTGCGGCGGCGCTTGCGTTGACCGCTGAAGAACTGGCTCAGGGTGATCTGCGAACGGCCGAGATTGCACAGGCGGCCTCGAAAGTTGCGGTGATCCCCGAAGTGCGCGCCGCGTTGGTGGATTTCCAGCGCACCTTTGCCCGCCGGGCGGGGGGGGCCGTGCTGGACGGTCGCGATATCGGAACCGTGATATGTCCGGCTGCGGAAGTGAAACTGTTCGTCACCGCCAGTGCTGAGGTGCGCGCAGAGCGTCGCTATCTTGAACTCAGCGCGAAAGGGGCTGGTGTCACACGCGATCAGGTCCTGGCGGATGTACGGGAGCGTGACGCGCGGGATGCGGAACGCAGCGCGGCGCCGATGAAGCCCGCAGATGACGCGGTTCTGCTCGATACCTCTGATCTGAGTATCGAAGCTGCATTGGAACAGGCCATAGAGGTCATCAAACAAAAACGACCCGCGACACCGTAGTGCCGCGGGCTGCCTGATTACAGTTCACCGACGGCAATGCTTTTGATGCTTGCACACTGGTCGTCAGCCGTTTTTGCCGTGGTGGGGACGTCCTTCAGGAACGCAGCGCGGGTATCGGCGTTCAGGAACAGGTACAGTTTTCCATCAGCCACCAGATACTGATCCGGGTCGCCGTCGAACTTCTTGCCCACGGACACGCCATACGAGCAGAACCCGCCATGCTGCGGCAGATAGGCGGCCGGGTTGGCCTCGAACGCTTCGCGGTTCGCGGCGCTGGTGAAGTAGTACGACGCTCCGTCGTAGGTGGCGGAATGGGTTGCAAAACCCTCTACCGGGTTGCCGTCATTGACCAGCGCGACCAGATCGACGCCATGGGCCGCCAAAGGTGCGCCCGCTGCCGAGATGCCGTTCGAAACGTTGATTT
Organism: uncultured Ruegeria sp.; assembly: GCA_963669395.1. Classification (GTDB taxonomy): domain Bacteria; phylum Pseudomonadota; class Alphaproteobacteria; order Rhodobacterales; family Rhodobacteraceae; genus Ruegeria. The sequence goes on from OY770022.1 coordinate 1,651,753, forward strand.
CATCGGCGGCAAAGGCCGGGGCAGCGATCAGCGGCAGGGTTGCGATCAGGGTGGTCAGGACCAGATTTTTCATTGCATTTCCTTTCGTGTTCAGGTTCGGGCTGGCTGCTGCGCCAACCGCTGAAACAAAGATAGGCGGCTGTTCTTGTACGAACTATCGCAGGAAGGCCGTCAGATTTTGCAGATCGTTCAAAGATAGGGCTTGCCGGGAATACTCTTCACCAAGCTTTGTTTGGCCAGTGAAAAGGTGGCTTTCTATTGTGAAGGAATAGCCTGCAGGAGAAATGCCATGATCCGACTAGCCGTATTGCTGATTTTTCTGGCCGGAGGACTGGCGGCTCAGGAGGGGCAGGCGCCTGAGCCGGCAATGGATTACGAGCGTCTGGGCAAGATCATCTTTGCGATTGACCCAGAAGCGCAACCGCAGGGTCCCGGATTTCAGATGACGGTTGCGGATTATCCGATGTTGGTGGTGACAGACATTCATGCCGATCGGATGCGCGCCATGGTCCCAATCCGCAGTGCCGAGGGGCTGTCGGATGATGATCTGCGGCGCATGATGCAGGCCAATTTCGACAGTACGCTGGATGCGCGTTACGCAATCGCCAATGGCACTTTGTGGGCTGCGTTCATCCACCCGTTGTCTTCACTGAGAAAAGACCAGTTGATCTCGGGGCTGGCCCAGACCGTGAACATCGCCGCGACCTACGGCACCCTTTATACCGGTGGTGCGGCAGAGTTCGGAGGCGGCGACAGTACCGACCTGCAGCGCGCCCTGATCGAAGAGCTTTTGAAGAAGGGCGAGGAAATCTGATCCGCGCCCGAAACTGGGGTTTTTCCTGATACTGCCCTGTTTCGCAGGGACCCACGTTCTGAAGACGATGTGAAGCACCCTGGCGACTGGTGCGCCATGGTTTCATGTGGTGGCGGGGACAAAACGATGAGTGTTTTCTGTTGCGATTTCGGACGCATGGACGGGTCTGAATGCCATATTTTCATAGGGTCTAGCTGAAAGCAGGAAAACTGTTATAGTTTCCCGCAGCGAAAAGGGAAGGCTGCCACACAAGCCCAAAAACAAAAAAGGGCAGGCAGCCAAAAAATCCCCCAAGCCAACAGGGACAGAAATACATGAATAATCGTCTAAGTAAAATCACCATCGTAGGTGGTGGTACGGCTGGTTGGATGACCGCCTTGATCCTGGAAATGGTGCTTTCACGCACGTCAGCACCCAAGGATCGCCCCCGCATCTGCTTGATCGAAAGCCCGAATATCGCCACCGTCGGTGTTGGCGAGGCTACGGTTCCGCGCATGCCCGTCACGCTCCGCCAGGCCGGCATATCAGAGCGGGATTTTTTCCGCGAGACCAACGCATCGTTCAAGCTGGGTGTGAAATTCTGCAACTGGAACAAGGACGCCAAGGGCAATCGCATCGACTACGTGAACCCTTTTGCCCATGGTCAGATGCTGGAGGGGTTGGAGGCCGCCGAGTATTTCCTGCGCTTTGGCAATGGGGACCGGGACTTTACGCAATCAATCTCGCCACACGATGATCTGGCCCGATTGTGTAAAGGCGCACGGCAACTGGGTCAGCCGGAATTTGAGCAGCGCTTTGGCTATGCATATCACCTGGATGCCGTAAAGTTCGCAGGCATGCTGACCAAGGTCTGCACCAAGCGTGGTGTGGAGCATATCCAGGATGAAGTGCAGTCAGTAGAGCTGGATGAACAGGGCAATGTCAGCCACCTGATGTTGGACCGCAAAGGCCGCCATGACGTCGAGATGGTCGTCGATTGTACCGGTTTTCGCGGGTTGATCATCAACAAGGCACTTGGCGAGCCGTTTATGGATTATTCGGATTATCTGCCAAACGACCGTGCCATGGCGTTGCAGATCGAGCATCCCAACCCCGAAAAGATCGAAAGCGTTACGCGGTCTACCGCACTGGGCGCAGGGTGGACATGGCGGGTGCCGCTCTACAACCGTGTGGGCACCGGTTATGTTTTCTCGTCGGCACACCGCACGGATGATCAGGCGGCGGATGAATACCTCGAATGGCTGGGGGACAGCGGCAAGGGGGCGACTCCACGGGTGATCCCGATGCGTATCGGTCGCGCCCGCAACGCCTGGGTCAAAAACTGTGTGGCGATCGGTCTTTCCGGTGGTTTTATTGAGCCATTGGAAAGTACCGCGATCCATATGATTGATCATGCAGTACGCTGGTTCGCCGAACACCTGCCCACACGCGACATGGAGCCGTCCTTGCGCGCCAGATATAACCGGCAGATGGATAAGCTTTATGGCGAAGTTCTGGAATTCATCTGTCTGCATTACCAACTGGGCAACCGCACGGACGACCAATACTGGATCGATGCACGCACCGAGATGAAAGTACCGGATCGGTTGGCCGAGAACCTGGAATTGTGGCAGCACCGCCTTCCGATGCAGCACGACGTCGAGTTTGCAACGCTGTTTGACCACCGGGTCTATCAGACGGTTCTTTTGGGCAAGCAGGTCTATGATACGGGGTATGGTGAGGGTATCCGTGATCGGTTGCGACCGTTGAACCGACCGATTTGGTTCCAGTGGTGGAAGGGCGCGAAGGGGCACCTTGCACAGATCCTCAAAACGATGCCGGATCACAAAACGCTGCTGCGCGATATCCGGGGAGAACTGGAGAGACCAGCCTTTGGAAAGGCAGCTGCAGTGAAACCTACAGTGGCCATGCCGGGTGCGGTCCCTGCTCCGGCGGTGATCCACAACATGCCCAATTTCGCCGAAATCCAAAGCGGCGCGAAGGATTTGCAGCTGTTCTAAATTTCCCCGCCTCTCATAAAGAGGGGTTGGAGGGACTTATCAGGGGCAGAGCTTCGAAACTCTGCCCCTGTTGTGGTCACTCGGGTGTTATGAGGACCGCCATTGTCGGAGCCGCCGAGCGAAGTGATCCGACGCTACAGCGCGGATCCCTCGCGCAACTCGTCCTGTTCGGTCGGCGTCGGCGTATGGTTGAAGACGAAGGCCGTGCGGCAAGCGTCTTCCCCTCCCAGCGCTTCGATCTTGCGGCGCTGATCGGCAAAAGCACGGGCGTTGACTTCTTCCGGATCGCAGATTTCGCGCAAACGGCTCTCACCCTCAGCCAGCGCGGCGGCAACGTCGGGGTCGTTTACCCGATCCACCGCGCGGTTCACCAGTTCATTCGGGTCGGTTTCCAGATCGAATAACTGCGGTGGTTGACCAACGTAGTGGACATATTTCCAGCGGCCCCAGCGCACCATGAAACTGCCGGTTTTTGAACCGCCATCATGGTACTCACTGAAACCGGTACGGTCCGGGTCGTCTGGCGCATTAGCGATGGTACGCAGCGACAGGCCGGGCTGGCCGGCGTTCCCTTCATCGTCGGCAACACCACAGACCTCGCGGGCGGTGGCGGCTATATCGGTCAGGTTTGTGCAGGTCGAAACGGTGCGGCCTGCGGGAATACCGGGACCGGCAGCAATCATAGGCACACCGGCGCTGGCTTCGTACATGACCATCTTGGTCCAGAATCCCTGATCCCCCATCATGTCGCCATGGTCCGACACACATATGATAACGGTATTGTCCAATTGTCCGCTGGCATCCAGCGCGGCGACCACGCGGCCGACGCAATGATCCATGAACGAGGTCAGGCCGTAATAGGCAACCTTTGCTTCACGTATCTTCTGTTCATCGAAATAGTCCTCGTAGTTGAAGAAGGCGGCGATATTGCGCAGCTCTTCATGGTCAGGCAGGCCTTCGCCGTAACCGACCGGCAGGTCCATGTCGGCGGGGTCGTAAAGGTTGTACCATTCCTCAGGGCAGGTCAGCGGGTAATGCGGGCTGACCAGCGAAACAAAGGCGGCCCAGGGCTGCTCGCGGCGCTTGGGATCCGCCAGCCAAGCCTCGGCGGCGTTTGTGATGCCCCTGTCGTAGTCGGTATAGGTGCTGCTGCCGGCACCTACGTCGCCTGCCAGTTCAGCGGCTGAATCGTAAGGCGGTGGGTTTTCCCGTAGCAGACCGACGGGCCATCCGACGCCGCCGACCACGTGCATTGGAATGATTTCTTTCGAAAACCCGTTGTCATCGTCGGCCGACCGAAAATGAAGTTTGCCGATGGAAACCACTTCGCGCCCGGCGTCGCGCAACTGCCGCATCCAGCTGCGAGGCTCTCCGGCGTAGGGCGAGGCGCTGTCCCAATTGCCGGTGCGGTGCACCCATTCACCGGTGGCCAGCGCTGCGCGGGTTGGGACACACATTGGCGACGGCGTGTAGGCGGCCCGGAACATCGTGCCCCGTGCGGCCAGCGCATCCAGATGCGGAGTTTTTACGATCGGGTGCCCTGCGCAACCCATGGCATCCTTGCGATGTTCGTCCGAAATGATGACAAGAAAATTCGTATTTTGCCGAGTCATGGGGTCCTCCGCCTCACTTCATACCGTCGGGTCGGGCCTGGTCGCAGGTTTGATTGCGACATTCCGGGAAAGTGATTTGTGTCATTTGCGCGGTTGTGTCCTTCTGCACGAAATGTAATGTCATAACATATCGTTTTTTTTGAGCAAAGGCGGAAATATGGGCGCGACTTCCTCTGGGGGTGTCAGTCGGGGCAGGCACAGGCGGCGAAATCAAAACACCAGTCTCCATTGCAGGATAAGAGGCGGTTCACCAATGCGGGCTTACGACGCGCTGCCGCCTGAATTGCGTCAATGGCTTGCAGCCGCCTGCCTTCCGTGGAGCCCGGCTTCCGCAAAACGAATCTGGCTTCGGGCAGGCGGAACCCATAATCCGGAAGCGGCGAAAACCCGGCTGGATGCAATTGAACGGGCAATGCTGAAGCGGGACGCCCGGATCTGGAGGTCAAAATTCGATCAGCCGGGTCGGCAGGATCACGCCCAATAGGCCATTTACCTTGGAAATATGGGCTTTTCACTTGCACCGGTCAGCAAATCCGCCTATACGCGCGCTGTCTGAGCAAGGGCGGTCAACGTCCGGATGACGTATCTGAGCAGGGCCGGGTCACCTCGGCCCTTTGTGTTTGTGTAATCGGATGCGCCCCGGATCACGTCCGAAGACGTCATTAAACAAGACCGGCGGAGACAACCGCTCGGCCAGTAAAAACGTATGTAAAGGAAAACAACGCCACATGGCTAACGCATCCATGGAGGAATTCGAAGCCCTCCTTAATGAAAGCTTCGAAATGGACACACCCGAAGAGGGTTCTGTTGTCAAAGGCAAGATTCTGGCGATTGAAGCCGGTCAGGCCATCATCGACGTCGGCTACAAAATGGAAGGCCGCGTTGATCTAAAAGAATTCGCAAATCCCGGCGAAGCTCCTGAAATCGCTGTTGGTGACGAGGTCGAAGTATACCTGCGTGCCGCAGAAAACGCCCGTGGCGAAGCCGTCATCTCGCGCGAGATGGCCCGCCGTGAAGAGGCATGGGACCGTCTGGAAAAAGCATATGCCGACGACCAGCGCGTCGAAGGTGCAATCTTCGGTCGCGTCAAAGGTGGCTTCACCGTCGATCTGGGTGGCGCAGTTGCGTTCCTGCCCGGCTCGCAGGTTGACGTTCGCCCCGTGCGCGACGCTGGCCCGCTGATGGGTCTGAAGCAGCCGTTCCAGATTCTGAAAATGGACCGCCGCCGTGGCAACATCGTTGTTTCGCGCCGCGCTATCCTGGAAGAATCGCGTGCCGAACAGCGTGCCGAAGTCATCGGCAACCTGTCCGAAGGTCAGACCGTCGAGGGTGTCGTCAAGAACATCACCGAATACGGTGCATTTGTTGACCTGGGCGGCGTTGACGGCCTGCTGCACGTCACCGACATGGCATGGCGCCGTGTGAACCACCCGTCCGAGATCCTGACGATCGGCGAAACCATCAAGGTTCAGGTCATCAAGATCAACAAAGAGACCCACCGCATCAGCCTGGGCATGAAGCAGCTGCAGGAAGATCCGTGGGATCTGGTTGCTGCGAAATACCCGCTGGGCTCGGTCCATCAGGGTCGCGTCACCAACATCACCGACTACGGCGCGTTCGTCGAACTGGAAGCTGGTGTCGAAGGTCTGGTGCACGTGTCCGAGATGTCCTGGACCAAGAAAAACGTCCACCCCGGCAAGATCGTTTCGACCAGCCAGGAAGTCGACGTCATGGTTCTGGAAATCGACGGCGCCAAGCGTCGCGTGTCTCTGGGCCTGAAGCAGACTCAGCGCAACCCGTGGGAAGTGTTTGCAGAAACACACCCCGAGGGCACCGAGGTCGAAGGCGAAGTCAAGAACATCACCGAATTCGGTCTGTTCATTGGCCTCGAAGGCGACATCGACGGCATGGTTCACCTCAGCGACCTGTCCTGGGACGAGCGTGGCGAGGATGCGATCCAGAACTACCGCAAAGGCGACATGGTTTCGGCCGTCGTTTCGGAAGTTGACGTGGAAAAAGAGCGTATCTCGCTGTCGATCAAAGCCCTGGGCGGTGACAAGTTCGCCGAAGCCGTGGGCGGCGTGAAGCGTGGCTCGGTCATCACCGTTGAAGTCACCGCGATCGAAGATGGCGGCATCGAGGTCGAATATGAAGGCATGAAGTCGTTCATCCGTCGTTCGGACCTGTCGCGTGACCGTGCCGAGCAGCGCCCCGAGCGTTTCTCGACTGGTGACAAGGTCGACGTCCGCGTCACCAACGTTGACAGCAAGACCCGCCGTCTGGGCCTGTCGATCAAAGCACGCGAGATTGCCGAAGAGAAAGAGGCCGTGGAACAGTACGGTTCCTCCGACTCGGGCGCATCGCTGGGCGATATCCTGGGTGCAGCGCTGAAATCCGGCGACTAAACCTCAGGCTGTTCGAAGCAGTCGAATTTCGGCCCCGCACGTCAGTGCGGGGCCGTTTTTGTTGCGAATCAATATGTTCTGATTTCCAGGCCCAACTCGGGCAACAGGCGTTCCTTGGAGCCCGGAATCAGGCCCGCAGGCAAAAAATTGCGTGAGAATATGGCAAAATGATGCCTCGGCACGCGGAGTTTGCGTTCCCCCGTTCAGCGTTTTTTCTTATACTGTCCAAAACAATAGACATGGTAATCCGGTCGCCTGGGAGGGTAATGCCTATGATCCGTTCAGAATTGATTCAGAAAATCGCCGACGAGAACCCGCATCTTTATCAGCGTGACGTTGAACGGATCGTGAATACCGTTTTCGAGGAAGTGACCGATGCTATGGCCCGCGGCGACCGGGTCGAACTGCGTGGATTTGGCGCTTTTTCTGTCAAGCAGCGGGACGCGCGAGTCGGCCGCAATCCCAGAACCGGTGAGACCGTGCAGGTCGAGGAAAAATGTGTACCGTTTTTCAAGACAGGCAAGCTGCTAAGGGACCGTTTGAACGGTAAAGCCTGACCTTATGATGCGCTACATTCGATATGCTTTTCTTGCGGTCCTCGGGATCACCCTGATCTCGATTTCGCTGGCCAATCGCGAAATGGTTGAACTCAAGCTTATGCCGGATGCCTTGTCCGAGCTGGCTGGCTTCAACCTCAGCACCTCGTTGCCGCTGTTCCTAGTTGTTCTTGGGGGCGTGGTTGCCGGGCTGGTCATAGGCTTTCTTTGGGAGTGGCTGCGCGAACACAAGCACCGCCGCCACGCGACGGCCAGTAAAGGCGAAGTGCGCAAACTTGAGCGTGAGGTCAAGAAGCTCAAGAAAAAGCAGAATGAAGGCCAGGACGAGGTTCTGGCTCTGCTGGACGAGGCCAGCTAAGCGGCATGCCTACTGAAATTAGTGTGAAAATCTGCGGCTTGACCGCCCCGCCTCAGGTGCGCGCGGCCGTAGATGCCGGTGCACGATACCTGGGATTCAACTTCTTTCCCAAGTCGCCCAGATATGTCACGCCTGAACAGGCGGCTGCGTTGATGGCTGACGTGCCGGTCGGCGTGGCCAAGGTGGCCCTGGTGGTGAACCCTTCGGACGATCTGCTGGACAGTATCACTCAGGCCGCGCCCTTCGATATGTTGCAATTGCACGGCAGCGAAAGTGCCGAGCGTGTGCGCGAGGTCAAGGAACGTTACGGCTTGCCGGTGATGAAGGTCATCGGTGTGGCAGACGCCGATGACCTGGCCGCAATCGATATCTACAGCAACGTCGCGGACCAGCTTCTGATTGATGCCAAAGCCCCCAAGAACGCGGTCTTGCCGGGCGGTAACGGGCTGGCGTTTGACTGGCGGTTGCTGGCTGGGCGCAAATACTGGCGTAAGCCATGGATGCTGGCCGGCGGTTTGAACCCGGAAAACGTGGCCGAGGCCATTCGGATGACGGGAGCTCGGCAGGTTGATGTCGCCTCAGGTGTTGAAAGTGCTCCGGGGATCAAGGATTCGGGCCTGATCAACGCCTTTATCGAAGCCACCCGGTGATCTGATCAGGCCGCCATCGCGTATCTCCTGTTAAGGAGTATGAATGGATGCTGGCCGCAATCGGTGGAGTTGCCCTGAAAAACTGGTATCACGCGCCCGAGTTCTTCTGGCGCGCGCGCCAGGCTTATTTGCAGGCCCGTGACGATCCGCTGTGCCTGCGGGTGGAACTGTTCCCACATCAGGGCCTGTATTTTTCGCTGAGCGTCTGGCACGACGCCGAGGCCATGCTGACATTCGCACATTCCGGCCCGCATCGGCGCGTTGTGCAGGCGGCCTCCCGGTTGGCGGAGGTGCATGAGTTCCATCATTTCAACTGTATTGCCGTGCCTAGCAGGGACCAGGCCCTGCGGGTTTGGTCTCAGCATGTTCATGCGGCTGAATGATACGTTTTGCCATGGCAAATCCTGCCGCCACCTCCTATGAACAACGGGTACGACGAGGGAGACACCCATGGCCAACGATCTTTTCAATTCCTTCATGTCCGGGCCCGACGAACAGGGCCGTTTCGGCATCTTCGGCGGACGGTTCGTCAGCGAAACGCTGATGCCCCTGATCCTGTCGCTGGAAGAGGAATATGAGAAGGCCAAGGACGATGCGACCTTCTGGGCCGAGATGGACGATCTGTGGGCCAATTATGTTGGCCGCCCGTCGCCGCTGTACTTCGCGGAACGCCTGACCGAACATCTGGGTGGTGCAAAGATTTACCTGAAGCGTGACGAGCTGAACCACACCGGCGCGCATAAGATCAACAACGTGCTGGGCCAGATCATTCTGGCGCGGCGCATGGGCAAGACCCGGATCATCGCGGAAACCGGGGCAGGGCAGCACGGCGTGGCCACCGCCACCGTCTGCGCCAAGTTCGGCCTGAAATGTGTGGTCTACATGGGGGCCCATGACGTGCAGCGTCAGGCCCCGAACGTGTTCCGCATGCGCCTGCTGGGGGCCGAGGTGATCCCTGTGACTTCGGGTCGCGGGACACTGAAAGATGCAATGAACGACGCGCTGCGCGACTGGGTGACCAATGTGCGCGATACGTTCTACTGCATTGGAACGGTTGCTGGTCCGCACCCGTACCCGGCGATGGTGCGCGATTTTCAGTCGATCATCGGCAAGGAAGCCAAGGAACAGATGATGAAGGCCGAAGGCCGTCTGCCCGATACGATCATCGCCGCCATCGGTGGTGGGTCGAACGCGATGGGCCTGTTCTACCCATTCCTCGACGACAAGTCCGTGAATATCATCGGCGTCGAGGCGGGCGGTAAAGGCGTGAACGAAAAGATGGAGCATTGCGCCTCGCTGACCGGTGGTCGTCCGGGCGTTTTGCATGGCAACCGAACCTATCTGCTGCAGGATGACGACGGCCAGATTCTTGAAGGCTATTCCATTTCCGCTGGTCTGGACTACCCAGGCATCGGGCCAGAACATTCATGGCTGCACGAGGTAGGGCGTGCGCAATATGTCTCGATCACGGACAAGGAGGCGCTGGAAGCGTTCCAGCTGTGCTGCGCAACCGAAGGCATCATCCCGGCGCTGGAACCCAGCCACGCACTGGCCCATGTGATGAAGATCGCCCCGGAACTGCCCAACGATCACCTGATCTGCATGAACATGTGCGGACGCGGCGACAAGGATGTTCAGACGGTTGCGAAATACCTGAACTTTGACATGTCCGATACCGAAGGCCGCGAGGCAATCTAAGCCTCTGATTTCGTCAGCGTAAGCCAGACAGATGTTGCACGGCGGTGGGTCCGAGAATCATTGGACCTGCCCCGGTCGCCATACTGCTTTCACTGTCTCGCAATTGCGGAAAATGAAGCGCTTTGGTGCGGATTGTCTGGCTTTTACCGGGTTAGCTTGCAGTGCCGAAACAGCCCTCCTGTAAGGTCTGGTTAGAAAGCTGCTGTGTTTTCCCAGGATTTTTCTTCCAACCCTCAGAATTATTTGTCAAATAGGTGCCGGGATGACCCTCGCCGCAAGCGCCAGATTCGGCGCATCTGGCAAATTCGATACACGCGAAATAATTGAGATTTGGTGAATCTGTACAGCGTTTTGAATTTGAATAAACTCACTGTCAATTCGCAACTTCTGGTTGCTAATCATAATGTGCCCCGGACGGTGTCAGAACTCAGTTGCGCGTTCGGAATGGCATGTCATAAGGCGCATATCCATGTGTTATGCCCCTATCGGGTTTGTTGGAGGTTGGGATGGTTAACTCCTTTTTTCGCAGGCTGCTTGGCCTTGTCTGTTTGGTTTCAGTCGTTCTGTTCGGCAGCAGTAAGGAAGGCGCGGCCTTTGGTGGGGCTACCTTCTTCAATACACCCATTGCGTCACCTAATGGCGGTTCCGTCCAGTTTACCAACATCCCCGGCGCAACGACTGCATTTGTCGCCCTCAGCGGCAGCGGCCAGGCACCGGGCGGTGCGATTTACTTTGGTGGCGGGATCACGCCGTCTCCGATCATCACTCCGGCCGGATTGACCAACCTCGGTTGGCTGAACCCAACCATTCTCAGTCAGGACGGCGCAGACAGCACATATGCCGCCGACGGTTACATGGGGATCATTTTCACGGCTCAGGAAGCGCCCGGTGGGCCGCTTTACAGATACGAACTGGCCCTGTCGGGTGTGACGAACACGCAGATCATCAGCACCCGGACGCTGGTGGATACGACCCAGCCCACGGCTTCGGTCGGGGCGCTGACTGCGACCGGGAACGGCACCTTTACCGCGACAATCACCCTCAGCGAACCCAGCACCGACTTTGTTGCCAGTGATCTCTTGGTGGTGAACGCAACCGCGACCATGACCGGTTCGGGTGTGGATTACGTTGCTACGCTGACCCCGCAGAACAACGGTACAATCGAGCTTTCCGTTCCGGCCGGAGTTTTCACCGACGCCGCAGGCAATCTCAATCTGGCGTCGAACACTGTTACAACCGTGCAGGCCGCAACAAACACGCAGCGTTTGATTCAGGCCTTTCAGAATGCCCGCGCGAACAGCCTAGTCTCAAACCAGCCCAACCTGACGCGGTTTCTGCAACAGTCCGGCGCGGGAGCGTTCGATGCGTCCGTATCTCAGGGCGCCGGGTTTCTGAACTTTGCCAGCGATCCGACCTTGCCCATCTGGCTGAACGTTACAGGCAACTGGAGTTCGCAGGACGACTTTGACAGCAGCTATGCTTTGGCGGTTCTCGGGGCGCACCATCAGGTTAATCAGAACCTGTTGGTCGGTGCGATGCTGCAGTTGGACTATGCCGAAACCGAAAACGGCGCGTCCGAGATTGACGGCACCGGGTGGTTTGTTGGCCCGTATGTCGTGGCGAAACTGCCCGAGCATCCGATCTATTTCGAAGGACGTGCGCTTTACGGGAAAGCTGACAATGAGGTTTCGCCTCTGGGCACATACTCGGACAAATTCGACAGTGACCGCTGGCTGGTGCAGTCGCGGGTCACAGGCGAAATCCAGCGCGGGGCGCTGACCCTGATGCCGCTTCTGGATCTGAGCTATGTCAGCGATGATGCCGAGGCCTATACGGACAGTCTGGGCAATCCGATTTCGGCCCAGGATTTCAGCCTGACGACCGTTCAGTTGGGAATGGATTTCAGCCACCCGATCTCCGTCGCACGTGGCAGCATGATTCTGACGGGCGGTCTGTCCGGCGTCTGGAGCAGCACATCAGGCACCGGCACCGTGCCGGGCGTCGCCCCGATCGGGGACACCACACGCGGCAGGGTCGATCTGGGTCTTGATTACAGGTTGCAGAACAACAGCCTGCTTGCGGCAGGTGTGTTTTACGACGGCATCGGCGAAAGCGGATTTGAAAGCTACAGCGTCGATCTGACGTGGCAGATCAACTTCTGACCGACACATTCCTTAAAGTCCCGGATCCGTCCGGGACTTCTTTTTCTAAAAAATAAGCCGAAACGGATTCTAAAGACCGACGAAGGGTCAGGACCCGACTTTGTGCTGCTGCAGGATGTCCAGCGGCACAATGTCCAATGCGCGTTGATGCGTGGCCTCAAGATGAACCCTCGGGGCGCAGCCCTCGTCATGGGCCTGAAGGAACCGACCCGCACACAGACACCAGCTATCGCCGGGCTTGAGGCCCGCGAAATCGAATTCGGGGCGTGGGGTGCTCAGGTCATTTCCGACATATTTGGAATAGGCGAGGAATTCGGCTGTCATAACAGCACAAACCGTATGGCTGCCCTGGTCTTCGGGGCAGGTATTGCAGGCCCCGTCCCGGAAGAACCCGGTCAGCGGATCACGCGAACAGGGGGCAAGGACACCCCCCAGCACATTGATGCTGTCCTGTTTTTGCATAGAGGCATCCTACAGGGTTTGGGCGATCTTGCGGAACATTTCTATATTCTGATCGCTGACACCGGGTTCGCGGAATTTGCGATCGGCTCCGGTGGTGACAATCAGGACATCCCGCGGCCGATCGAAATAGATGTATTGCCCATAGACACCGCGCGCCAGAAATTCGCCCTCATGCGCGTTTTTGGGGATCCACCATTGATATCCATAGCCGATCTTGCCGGTTTCGGTCGGGGCACTTGGCCATGTCGACTCGGCAATCCAGTCGGAGGGAACAATCTGCTCGCCGCTTCGGGAACCGTCTTGCAGTATCATCTGTCCGAACCGGGCAAAGTCGCGGGTTGTAAAGTTCAACCCGCCAAGAACAAACGCGACACCGGCCCCATCCGTGATGTAGTACCCATCGCGTTCCAGCCCCAAAGGCTGAATGATCCTTTCGGTCAACAGCTCGGTAACACTGCGCCCGGTCGCGCCGCGAATGACCATACCTATCACATGCGTGTCGATTGATACATATTGCCAGGTGTCACCCGGCGCGGCAAAGCTGTCCTTCAGGGACGCGGCGAAGTCGTCCAACTCCCCCCCCAGCGCCACGACACGGCCCATCCGATTGATGTCCGAGTTGTAATCCAGATAGTCCTCGTCAAATGTCACGCCGCTGGCCATGTTCAGGACATTGCGGATCGTGGCGCCGTCATAAGCGCTGCCGGCCAGTTTGGGCGCATATTTCACCACGGGATCGTCCAGCGAATCGATTGCCCCCTCGGCCAACAGAATGCCGAACAGGGCGGACAGATAGCTTTTGGCGACGGACCACGATATCCGCCGATCGTCCGGGCGGGTGTCCAGATAGTATTCTTCGAACCGGATCTGGCCTTTCTGCATCACCAGCAGGGATGTCACAGCGCGCTCCCCGATCCATTGATCGGTTCCCTCAGGCAGATCAAAGCCCGATCCATAGGGCAGTTCCCATGTCGGGCCGCTCCCGCGCGGCAGATCGACCGTCAGAAAGGCGTCGCTCATGTGCGAGAAATTGTGAACGATCCGCTCTTCCGAGAACAGGGAATTGACCGCCAGAAGCCGCTCGATCTCTTCCCGTTTCCACAGGCCAACGACGACGGCCGCCAAAACCAGCGCCAGAACAATGCGCAACAGCCATCTGAATACAGTTCTCATTCGTCCCCTCCACCTGATCAACACAATAGAAAAGAGGTCCGGGACCTTTCGCAATCCGAACGTTGCGGCAGCAGGTGATTTACCGAAACTTGTCCAACAGCTTTTGCATCGGTGATCGGTCATCCGGAGCCGGAAAAGGCTCAGGGTTGGTCGCGGCTTTTGGTGTGGGCTTTTCCGGTGTCTTTGATGACCGCGCAGGCGCCGTCCGCAAAGCGACGGCATTCATGAATTTCCCGCTTTCCCCTTCGGCAAGATATTGGGCCCCGTCCGAAACGCCCCGCAGGACGTCTTCCAGCCAGTCGGCGTCAGCCTTGGCAAAATCGCATAGCACATAGGCCGAGACCATTTCCTTGCGCCCCGGATGGCCAATGCCCAGCCGAACCCGGTCATAGGCAGGGCTGATGTGTTCGTGGATGGATCGCAGCCCGTTATGCCCCGCGTGACCGCCGCCGGCCTTGACCCGCACCTTTCCGGGGGCCAGGTCCAGTTCATCATGAAAGACGGTCACGTCAACCGACTCGAGCTTGTAGAACCGCATCGCTTCACCAACGGACTGGCCGGACCGGTTCATGAAGGTTTGCGGTTTCAGCAGCAGAACTTTTTCCGTGCCCAGACGACCTTCGCAGACCTCGGCCTGAAACTTTGAACGCCAGGGACCAAACCCGTGATCCTCGGCGATACGGTCCAGTGCCATGAAGCCGATGTTGTGACGGTTTCCAGCGTATTTTGAACCGGGATTCCCCAGGCCGACAAACAGCTTCATCATTTCGTCCTTACATGTCGCGGGCCAATACCTGAATACGTATCAGGTTCATCGCACGGTTCGCCACCGCCTTTCCAGTCCCGCTCGGCCAAAAGAAAAACGGGGCTCTGAAAGAACCCCGTTTCATATCCAGAACCAAAAGGTTCCGAAATTATTCTTCAGCGCCGATTACTTCGACTTCGTCGGCTGCAACTTCGCCCTCTTCGCCGTCTTCATCGTCGCTGGACGACAGACCGGTCGGAGCCGAAATGTTCGCGATCACGAAGTCACGGTCGATGGTCGGCTTGGTGCCGGCCGGCAGATCAACCGACGAAATCGTCACAACGTCGTTGATGTTCAGACCGGTCAGATCGACGGTGATCTTTTCAGGAATGTCACCGGCGGTGCACATCAGTTCGACTTCCGGACGAACAACGGTCAGAACGCCGCCCTTCTTGATGCCGGGCGCTTCTTCTTCGTTGATGAACTCAACCGGGATGAACAGCGCGATCTTGGTGGTCCGGCGCAGGCGCATCAGGTCCAGGTGGGTCGGCAGGTCTTTGACGACGTCCCGCTGAACGTCGCGGCAGATGACGCGAACGTCTTCGTGGCCTTCAACCTTCAGGTTCCACAGGGTCGACTTGAAACGGCCTGCTTTCAGGCGCTTGAACAGGACGTTGAACGGGATCTGGATCGGCAGCGGCTCTTTGTCACCACCAAAAACAATGCCCGGAACCATGCCGTCGCGGCGTGCCTGACGAGCGGCGCCCTTGCCTGTCCCCGTCCGTTCCAGAGCTACGAGATCAGGAATCTCTCCAGCCATGATAATTCTCCAATGTTAGGGCGGGCATCCTCCAAGGCTGTATGCCCGCGTGAAGCCGCGTCCTTAGCTTGATTCATTGGGTTTGGAAAGGGGTTTTTGACGGATTGTCATTTTGCGAGGCTCTGCCTCGCGCTCCGGGATATTTGGGGCCAGATGAAAAACGGATCCGGTCTTCATCTGGCTAAAAATATCCCGGGGGAGACGCCCGTAGGGCGGCGGGGGCAGAGCCCCTGACAACAGCGGCTCTCTCAGTTCTGCCAGCGACCACCGAAGTCTTCTGGGATCAGCAGGTTGTGGCACCCCAGATCGCCAACATTGCGTTCGCCGCAGAGCGCCATGGTGGTGTCCAGTTCCTTGTGGATGACGTCCAGCGCCGTGGTTACGCCTTTCTGACCCATCGCCCCAAGGCCATAGACAAACGCGCGGCCGATATATGTACCCTTGGCCCCCAGCGCCAGTGCCTTCAGAACGTCCTGACCCGAACGGATGCCACTGTCCATATGTACCTCAACGTCTCCGCCAACGACGTCCATGATCTGCGGCAGCATTCGGATAGAACTGAGCGCACCATCCAACTGACGACCGCCGTGGTTCGAGACCACAATGGCATCCGCCCCCAGCTTTGCGGCCATTTTCGCGTCTTCGGCGTCCAGAATACCTTTCAGGATAACCTTACCGCCCCATTGCTCCATCAGCTTTTCGACCTTGCCCCAATCAAGGCTTGGGTCGAATTGTTCGGCAGTCCAGGCCCCCAGCGAGGATGCGTCAGAAACGCCATGCGCATGTCCGACGATATTGCCGAACTCGCGTCGGCTGGCACCCAGCATCTCGATTCCCCAGGCCCATTTCGTCATCAGGTTGGCGATTGTTTTGGCCGTCAATTTCGGCGGGGCGGACAACCCGTTCTTGAGGTCCTTGTGCCGCTGGCCGAGGATTTGCAGGTCGAGTGTGATCACCAATGCCGAACATTTGGCGTCCTTGGCCCGCTGGATCAGGCGGTTGATGTAGTCCTGATCCTTCATCGTATAAAGCTGGAACCAGAACGGCTTGCCCGTGTTCTCGGCCACATCTTCGATAGAATTGATTGACATTGTCGACAGGGTGAAGGGTACGCCGAAATCTTCCGCTGCCTTGGCCGCTTTTATCTCGCCATCTGCGTGTTGCATGCCGGTCAGCCCCACTGGCGCCAGCGCGACCGGCATCGTTACGTCCTGCCCGACCATCTGTGACGCGGTCGAACGCCCGGACATGTCTACTGCAACCCGTTGGCGCAGGCGGATGTCCTTGAAATCCGAGGTGTTTTCGCGAAAGGTCTGCTCGGTCCAGCTGCCGCTTTCAGCGTAGTCGTAGAACATCCGTGGCACGCGGCGTTCATAGATGCGTCTGAGGTCTTCAATCGTTGTAATGACTGGCATGAATCCGGGCCCCGGTAGTTTTGGTTAATTTTCTTTACCAATTTCTCCTGCGCTCTGCAACGTATCTCTGGCAACAAAAAAACCGCAGCTCGCAAAGGCGGGCTGCGGTTGACGCATGAGACGAGTTTTGTCGGCGGATCAGGCCGAATGTGCACCGTCGGCCAGTGACCGGACGAAGCTCAGGATCTGGCCGACCGGCTTTCCCTCGGCAATCTGGCTGACAATGGCTGAACCGACCACGGCGCCATCAGCTATGCTTGCGATTGCCTTCGACTTTTCGGGCGTATTGATGCCAAAGCCCACGATAACCGGCAGATCGGTCTCCGACTTGATCCGAGCTACCTCCGGGCCGACATTGGTGGCCTGCGCCTCGGCAGCGCCGGTGATGCCGGTGATCGAGACGTAATACACAAAGCCCGATGTATTCTGAAGGACGCGGGGCAGGCGCTTATCGTCGGTTGTGGGCGTTGCAAGCCGGATAAAGTTAAGGCCGGCGGCCTGCGCGGGCAGGCACAGTTCGGCATCCTCTTCCGGGGGCAGGTCTACAACGATCAGGCCATCGATTCCGGCGGATTTAGCCTCGGCCAGAAAGTCGTCGACACCTCGGCTGTAGATCGGGTTGTAGTATCCCATCAGGACAATCGGGGTCGTATCATCTGTTTCACGGAAAGCCCGCGCCAGATCCAGAGTGCGCTGCAGGGTCATTCCCCCGTCCAGCGCACGCTGGCCTGCAGCCTGAATCGTAGGGCCATCAGCCATCGGGTCCGTGAAGGGCAGGCCCAGTTCGATCACGTCGACACCGGCGCCCGGCAGACCTTTCACGATCTCAAGCGAGGTGTCGAAATCGGGGTCCCCGGCCATGACGTAGGAAACAAAGGCCTTCCTGCCTTCGGCCTTGAGGGCGGCGAACTTGGCGTCGATACGGGTCATCTTCTGTCCTTGCATTCAGGTTTGAACCTGATGTGCAGAAACTTTGCCCGGAAATCAATCCCGCCAAGGCTGAATGGTTCAGAACGCGTAATGATATCTGACCAGGGCCGAGTTGACTCCCGGGTTGTCGTCATGGGTGCTGGCGTTGGATTTGTGGGTAATCGCGAAGGACAGTTTGTTGCCATTGTTCAACGTATATCCAAGGCCAACAAGGCTGCGGATCTGGAACTCTCCGCCCAGATCGTTCAACGAGTCGCCCTCGGAAAAGTACCCTGGCATGACGCTGCCTTCAACGAACCATCGGTCAGCGAAGGTGTAGAACCCGATCAACCCGATCCCGATATGAACATCACCAGCGGTATCCACCGTCAGGGCGCTGCCCCAAGTGGCGGACACGCGGGTGGCTTCGTAAAAGGGGCGGTGCTGGTACTCGAGCGAGAAAGCGGCTTCATCGTCTGCGTCGCTGTCGGAAAAATCCGAATACCCAGCGCCAAAGATGATGGTTTGAGCGTACGCTGCCGGAGCGGCCATTATCAGCACCAGTGCTGCAACAAAACTCTTCATAACTGTTGATCACTATCTGGTTGTTTGCAACGTCTTACATGGTGAGCTTAGAGCGCAGGATTCAATGCGAGCAAGATCACGGATGTCGAACGATTTCGTGATGTTGCATTTTGGACCAGGCCGCCATCTTTCGCTCTGGCTTGCGCATTGACCCGGACCTGCATAGAAGCACCCCTCGAATGGCATCAGGAGACCGTCATGGGCTTTAAAATGGGAATCGTGGGTTTGCCGAATGTGGGTAAGTCGACCCTCTTCAACGCGCTGACCAAAACCGCGGCTGCACAGGCTGCGAATTTCCCGTTCTGCACAATCGAACCCAATGTGGGCGATGTCGCCGTGCCCGATGATCGGCTGGACAAGCTGGCGGCGATTGCAAGCTCGAAACAGATCATTCCCACGCGGATGACCTTTGTGGATATCGCCGGTCTGGTTAAGGGAGCCTCGAAAGGCGAGGGGCTTGGAAACCAGTTTCTGGCCAACATTCGGGAAACCGACGCCATTGCCCATGTGCTGCGCTGTTTCGAAGACGGAGATGTGACCCATGTGGATGGCCGTGTCGATCCGGTAGCTGATGCGGACACGATTGAGACCGAGCTGATGCTGGCCGATCTGGAAAGCATCGAAAAGCGCCGCGCCAATCTGGTGCGCAAGCTGAAAGGCAGTGACAAAGAGGCACAGCAACAAGACCGCTTGCTGGCCCAAGCGCAAGCGATGCTGGAAAGCGGCAAGCCCGCGCGTCTGGTTGAAGTGTCAGACGAAGACGCCAAAGCCTGGAAGATGCTGCAATTGCTGACCACCAAGCCGGTGCTCTATGTTTGCAACGTGTCCGAAGAAGAAGCCGCCGAAGGTAATGAGTACTCGGCCAAAGTTGCCGAAATGGCCGCCGCTCAGGGTAATGCTCACGTTATCATCAGCGCCAAGATCGAAGAAGAGATCAGCCTGCTGGAAGCGGACGAAGCCCAGATGTTCCTTGAAGAGATGGGTCTGGAAGAGCCTGGCCTCGACCGTCTGATCCGCGCCGGGTATGACCTGCTGAAGCTAGAGACCTATTTCACCGTCGGCCCGAAAGAGGCCCGCGCCTGGACCATCCGCACCGGCACCGCCGCGCCGCAGGCCGCTGGCGTGATCCATGGGGATTTCGAAAAGGGCTTCATCCGCGCCGAGACCATCGCCTATGACGACTACATCGCTGCCAATGGCGAACAGGGTGCGAAAGAAGCAGGCAAGATGCGGGCCGAGGGCAAGGGCTACATCGTCAAGGACGGCGATGTAATGCACTTCTTGTTCAACACGTAAATCAATCAGGCTGCGGCAAGTTTTCAGAGCGCTTCGTTTAAGCTGCACTGGGTGATCAGCCACCTGCCGTCAGCTTGCTTATATAGGATATTCAAAGAGGTGCCCTGGCCGGTCGTACCTTCGCTGTAACGTGCGAGGCACCAACCGACATTGTCATTGATATCAGCGTGCACAATTTCGATGACTTTGTCTTCGCCGCCTTCCTCAACCCACTCCGAATGGATATCTTCTATGGCTTGTCGCCCGATCGCTGCAGGGCCATACGGTGAAAACAACTCTGCGTTTTCTGCAAAGTACGACGCGCATCCGGCGGCATCATTTGATCGATACCTATCGACGTATCCGTCATACAATTCTTGAAAAACGTCCTTTGCCGTCATTATGCGCTCCGTGCGTTAGTACGCTCGTTTCATTAGAGGCAAGTTGACCAAGCGAGGCAAGAACTCTGTATTGCCGGGTCGCAGGCAGAGACGGCGCTTTTCCTTTGGAAAAATGCGGTTAGAGTGTCATTTTGCCCGACGTTGGAATGCTCAAGCATGATCGAAATCCGCGACCTTCAACTCCTCAGCGCTCTGGCGCGGCAACGCCATTTCGCCAAAGCGGCCGAGGAATGCGGGATTTCACAACCCGCGTTTTCCATGCGCATCCGCAATCTCGAAGATCGGCTGGGCGTTTCAATTGTACGCCGGGCCAACCGGTTTCAGGGCCTGACCGAAGAGGGTGAGATGATCGTCCGCCGCGCGCGGCGTATCCTCGATGACGCAAAGGCGCTGGAACAGCAGGTGCTGGCCGCGCGGGGTGAGATTACGGGCACGTTGATTCTGGGCGTGATCCCCACCGCGATTGCCTTTACCGGACGCCTGATCAAACGCCTCCAGCAAGCTCATCCACGCATTTTGTCGCGGATCGAAACCATGTCGGCCTCGGCCATTCAGCACCGGCTGGACGAAGGCAGTCTGGATGCGGGCATTACCTACGGCGACAGTATCGGCACTGACTTACGGCAGGTGCAGCCGCTTTATGAAGAAACCTATGTGCTGCTTGTCCCGTCCCACATGACCGAGGAAACCGGCCCGATTCCATGGGCTCGGGTGGCTGAATTTCCGATCAGCCTTCTGGAGCCGCAGATGCAGAACCGACGTATTCTAGACCGGATTTTCGCCGAACAGGGCCTGCATCCCCACGTCGTCGCCGAAACCAGTGGCTTTACCGCATCGATGGTGATGGCGCGCGAGGGGCTGGCAGCTACGGTTGTGCCTCGGGTTCTGATCCGCGCTTTGGGTGATCTGAAGGGAACCAAAGTGCTACCTTTGGTCGACCCGATTGTCAGCAAACCGATTTGTTTGGCGACCCTCAGTCGTGACCCGGAACTGCCAACTGTCGAGGCTTTGCGTGCCGTGGTGATGTCTTTACGGTGATAAACTGTCGTTATCGTGCGATTGAATTTGGCGATTTGACGATATGCTATTCTGATGAGACACGGAGCCTCAATCGGAGGGCATCATGGCACCATTAGACACCAAGCCATCAGGCGCACCCAAGGGCGTCTGGAAGTCAGGTAAAGGCAAAGGGCGGCACACGCCCAAAGGCCGTCAGTTCACGGATGAGGCGCAGGCGGAAATTCATCGCCTGCTGGGCGATCGCCCGCGCCGCCGCGATCTGCTGATCGAATTTCTGCATTTGATTCAGGACGAACACGGCCATGTCAGCGCCGATCACATTGCCGCGCTGGCGGTCGAGATGCGGATTGGTCAGGCAGAAATCTACGAAACCGCAACCTTCTATGCCCATTTCGATGTGGTGAAAGAAGGCGAGACGCCTCCGCCTGCACTGACGATCCGTGTCTGTGATTCCCTGTCCTGCGAAATGGCTGGTGCCCAGCAGCTGCAGAAGGCACTGGAAGGCGGTCTGGATCCGTCTGAGGTGCGTGTGGTGCGCGCGCCGTGCATGGGCCGTTGTGATACCGCTCCGGTACTTGAGATTGGCCACAACCATATCGACCATGCGACCCCCGAAAAGGTTCAGGCTGCGATTGCTGCGGGCGACACTCACGCCCATCTGCCCGACTACGAAGCCTTCGCTGCTTATGAGGCCAATGGCGGCTACGCCAAGCTGAAAGAGCTGCGCGACGTTGGTGACTGGGAGAAAGTGCAGGAAGGCATCCTGTCCTCGGGCTTGCGCGGCCTGGGTGGTGCTGGCTTCCCATCCGGCAAGAAGTGGGGCTTTGTTCGAATGAACGAGGGCACACGCTATCTGGCCGTGAACGGGGACGAGGGCGAGCCTGGCACGTTCAAAGACCGCTACTATCTGGAACGCACACCGCACGTCTTCCTCGAAGGCATGCTGATCGCTGCCTGGGCGGTCGAGGCCGAGACCTGCTTCATCTACATGCGTGACGAATATCCAGCGGTACTGGAAATCCTGACCCGCGAGATTGCCGCGCTGGAAGAGGCCGGGATCGTCGAAAAAGGTTACATCGACCTGCGTCGCGGTGCTGGCGCATACATCTGCGGTGAAGAATCCGCGATGATCGAGTCGATCGAAGGCAAAAAGGGTCTGCCGCGTCACCGTCCTCCATTTGTGGCGCAGGTTGGGGTCTTCAACCGTCCGACCTTGGTGCACAATGTCGAGACCTTGTATTGGGTTTCGAAGATCTGCCGCGAGGGGCCGCAGATTCTGAATTCAGTTGAAAAGAATGGCCGCAAGGGCTTGCGCAGCTATTCGGTCTCGGGCCGGGTTGCGAAGCCGGGTGTTTGCCTGCTGCCCGCGGGTTCGACCATTCTTGACGTGATTGATGCCGCCGGCGGCATGGCCGAAGGTCATGCGTTCAAGGCGTATCAACCGGGCGGGCCGTCGTCAGGTCTTCTCCCCTCCAGTATCGACGACGTCCCGCTCGACTTTGACACCCTGCAGCCGTTGGGCACCTTCATCGGGTCCGCCGCCGTGGTGGTTCTGTCTGATCAGGACACGGCCCGCGATGCGGCGCTGAACATGCTGCGGTTTTTCGAGGATGAAAGCTGTGGTCAGTGTACGCCCTGCCGGGCGGGCTGCGAAAAGGCGGTGAAGCTGATGCAGGCCGACAAATGGGATCAGGACCTGCTCGAAGATCTGTGCCGGGTCATGGGCGACGCTTCGATCTGTGGTCTGGGGCAGGCTGCCCCGAACCCGATCCGCCTTGTAATGAAACACTTCGCTGACGAAATCTGAGGGAGACAGCCATGCTTGATGCAAGCCCAAATAAGACCGTCACCTTCAACCTGAACGGCGAAGATGTCACCGTGCCCGAGGGCTGGACCATCTGGGAAGCCGCGAAAGGGCAGGGGTTCACCATCCCACATCTGTGCCACAAGCCGCAGCCGAGCTATCGCCCCGACGGCAACTGCCGCGCCTGTATGGTCGAGGTGGAAGGCGAGCGCACGCTGGTCGCCTCGTGCATCCGTCCGGCGGCGGACGGTATGGTCGTCAAGACTGACAGTGACCGCGCAGAGAAATCGCGCGCCATGGTCATGGAGCTGCTGGTAGCCGATCAGCCAGAGGAGGCACACGACACCTCGAGCCACTTCTGGGACATGGCCAAGCTGAACGATGTCAGCGACAGCCGTTTCCCGGCGAAAGAGGCTGATAAAATCCCGCTGCTGGATGACAGCCACGTTGCGATGCGCGTCAATCTGGATGCCTGCATCAACTGCAACCTCTGCGTCCGGGCCTGTCGCGAAGTGCAGGTCAATGACGTGATCGGCATGGCCGGTCGTGGCCATACGGCGCAGGTCGTGTTCGACCAGAACGATCCGATGGGCGCGTCGACCTGTGTGGCTTGTGGCGAATGCGTTCAGGCCTGCCCAACCGGGGCGCTGATGCCTGCGACCGTGCTGGACGATCAGCAGCACGGCGACAGTAAAGACTACGATAGCGAAACCGAAAGCGTCTGCCCGTTCTGCGGTGTGGGCTGTAAAGTCTCGCTGAAGGTCAAAGACGGCAAGGTGAAGTATGTCGAAGGCATCAACGGCCCGGCAAACGAAGGCCGTTTGTGCGTCAAGGGGCGGTTCGGCTTTGACTATGTCCACCACCCGCACCGTCTGACCAAGCCGCTGATCCGTCGTGAGGATGCGCCAGAAAAGGGCCTGAACGTCGATCCGGGCAACCTGTCGACCCATTTCCGCGAAGCGACTTGGGAAGAGGCGATGGATCTTGCCGCCACCAAGTTGAAGGCGCTTCGCGACGAAGACCCGCGCAGCGTTGCAGGCTTTGGTTCGGCCAAGTGCACCAACGAAGAAGCCTATCTGTTCCAGAAATTCATCCGCCAGGGTTTCAAACACAACAACGTCGACCACTGCACCCGATTGTGCCACGCGTCCTCCGTTGCGGCGCTGATCGAGAATGTTGGTTCAGGTGCTGTGACCGCGACCTTCAACGAGATCGAAAATGCGGATGTGGCGATCATCATTGGTTCGAACCCGATCGAGAACCACCCGGTTGCGGCAACCTACTTCAAGCAGTTCGCCAAGCGCGGCGGCAAGCTGATCGTGATGGACCCGCGCGGCGTCGGCATGCGCAAGTTCGCCGACGAAATGCTGCAGTTCCGTCCGGGTGCTGATGTCTCGATGCTGAACGCGATCATGAACGTGATCGTTGAAGAGGAACTCTACGACAGCCAGTACATCCACCGCTGGACCGAGAACTGGGAAGCCGAAAAAGAGCATTTGCGCCAGTTCACGCCCGAGGCGATGTCGCCGATCTGTGGCATCGAACCGGACCAACTGCGCCGTGTCGCGCGCACCTTTGCGCAAGCCAAGGCCGGACTGATCTTCTGGGGCATGGGCGTCAGCCAGCACATCCACGGCACCGACAACTCGCGTTGCCTGATCTCGTTGGCTCTGATGACCGGCAACGTCGGTAAACCCGGCGCGGGTCTGCACCCGCTGCGTGGTCAGAACAACGTGCAGGGTGCATCCGATGCGGGCCTGATCCCGATGTTCCTGCCGGATTACCAGACCGTGACGGACGATGGCATTCGCGCCAAGTTCAACGAGGTCTGGAACTCGGACGACTTCTCGAACGAGAAGGGCCTGACCGTGACCGAGATCATCGACCAGATTTATGCGCGCAACATCAAGGGCATGTATATTCTGGGCGAAAACCCGGCCATGTCCGACCCGGATGTGAATCACGCGCGTGACGCGCTGGCCAAGCTGGACCTGATGATCGTGCAGGACATCTTCCTGACCGAAACGGCGAACTATGCTGACATCATCCTGCCCGCCTCGGCGCTGTATGAAAAGAACGGCACGGTGTCGAACACCAACCGTCAGGTGCAGCGGGTGCGGCCTGCTGTGACACCTCCGGGCGAGGCGCGCGAGGACTGGAAGATCACCGTCGATCTGGCGCAGCGGATCGGGCTTAACTGGGACTACACGGACGTGTCTCAGGTATTTAATGAGATGAAGCTGACCATGGCGTCGCTTGACAACATCACGTGGGAGAGGCTTGAGACTGAAACCATCACCTATCCGTCGCTCAGCGAGACCGATCCGGGGCAGGCGATTGTGTTCGGTGACGGATTCCCGCGCGCGGATGGCCGGGCCCGGTTCACCCCGGCCAGCGTCATCCCGCCGGATGAAGCGCCGGATGACGAGTACCCGATGATTGCCACCACCGGCCGTCAGTTGGAACACTGGCACACCGGGTCGATGACCCGCCGTTCTACTGTTCTCGACGCTGTTGAGCCGGAAGCGAACTGTTCGATGAACCCTCGCACGCTCAAGCTGATGGGGATCGAACCGGGCGAAATGATCCGACTGACCACCCGGCGCGGGACGATTGACATCATGGTTCGAGCCGATCGGGCGATCGCTGAAGACATGGTCTTCATTCCGTTTGCCTATGTCGAAGCGGCGGCGAACATACTGACCAACTCGGCGATCGACCCCTATGGGAAAATCCCCGAGTTCAAATTCTCGGCCATTCGCGTTGAAAAGATTGGGGATGCCATCGCAGCGGAGTAGGCGCCGCGCACGACAAAAATTCAAGGGCGGTTCTGATCAGAGCCGCCCTTTCGTGTTTCACACCATCCTGTGCCGGTCATGCCTGTCCAAAACTGTGCAACGTCAGTTGCGCCTCGACGCGCCGCAGTCGCCAAGGAGCAAGGCAGGAAGGCGAAAAAAAGCGCTTTGGCACAGGACAAAACAAACTTACACAGTTGTCCCGATGGTTCTGGAACCGCACCTGGCCCTAGTAGTCGCGTTCGAAAAAGATGCCCAAACCTGTTTCACCACGCCCGTCGACCGTTCCTCGCACGGTGAAACTGTCAGTAACATCCAGATTCAGGTTCACTTCGGTGTCGCCTTCGGTGTTGACGGTAAAGTCAGTATAAAGGTTGTCGCTCAGATAAGCGCCTGCGCCCAGACGGCCCGCACCGCCTTCCGAGGCGCCGATGTCGACGGTATCCACGCCCGTTGCATCGCGTAGACCTTTGGTTGCGTCCCCCCCTGCACCGCTGAGTTGCGCCAGCGACGCCGCCATTTGCGCGATCACAAAGGGTGAAAGTTCGGAAAAGCGATTGCCGAACAATAATATCGCCAGGGCCTCTTCCGCAGGGCGTTCAGGGTCGGAAAATATGTCGACCTGAGGCGCATCCAATGGCCCCGCAATTTCAATCGTGGCGGTGCCGTCCGACGTGCTGGTTGAGGATTCGAACTCGATATAGGGTGTCAGATCGCCCTGAAGTGTCACGACACCCTTGGTCAGCGCCAGCCTGCGCCCCAGAATGTCGAAGTTGCCACGGATCAGCTCAATCTGACCGGACGGCACGATGGATGCCGTGGTTCCACCGATATTGATTCTGCCCCCAAGTTCAGCGTTTACACCGCGGCCGCGCACAAACACGGCTTTTGGGGCCAGCAGGCTGACGTCCAGCGCAATCCGCGAATCGCTTTTGGCTTTGTCGCCGGTCACGACCAGCTGCGCGCGTTCCCGGGTCAGGAAGCCAGCCGCGCTTTCGTTGACATGCGTGATGTTGGGAATGGGTGCCGCGCCCACCGCGCCGGAGGCTGCTGCGAGATTGATATTGGTCTCGTCGAATGTGGTCTGCCCGGCAACCGAGCTGTTGCCCGCCAAAGCGCCGGTCATGGCGACCTGGCCGTTCAGCGTCGTTTCATATAGCAGCCTGTCCGTCAGCACGAGGCTGTTGAGTACGGTCGTGATGTTGGCATTGAAGGGTGGCGTCAGGTCTATTGGGCCGTTGACCGTAAAGGACCCGCCAGCCTGCATCCCACCGTTCAGCGCGACGGTAGCGCGGCTTTGCGCCAGGTCGACCGAACCGCTGATCCCCGTCACGGTCTGTCCAGCCGCGGGAATGGCCAGAGCTGTACCGGAGGTTGTAACCGTTCCGCTTAAGGCTGCAAGTGACGGCGCGCCGTTCAAAGCAAGATCAAACCGCGCCTGACCATCGATCTTGTTGGGTGTGATAAACACATTGGCGATGCCCAGGTTCAAACCACCTTGCGCGGTCAGGTCGGCCTGACCGGTGGTCTCGCTAAATGTCCCCGAGACATCGCCGCTGATTTCCGCAGGTCCATCGGCCTTGGCGCTGATGGTCCAGACGCCGTTGTCACGTTTTGCCGTACCCTTGGCCGCAATAGTCCCCGGAAACTCGGGCACAAACCGTTCGATTTTGTTGAACCGCGCGTCAAATTCCAGATCGGCGTTTCCGTCCAGTCCAACATTGCCGTCCAGACTGGCATAGGAGCTGTCAGGGCCTCGCAGGCTAACGGTGCCTTCCAGCCCTGAACCGTCGGGTGCCACATTTCCGGTCAGGGTCAAAGGACCGGAGAGGGTGCTTGCCAACCTGGCCAGGTCATCCAGTCTGACGTTGAAGGTCAATCCCCCGTTTTCGCGGTTTAGTTCACCGGATGCTTCCGCAGATAAGGCCGTTCCCTGCAGACGGAATGCCCGGATATCGACGGTTTCCTCGGTTTTCTCGGCGTCCACCGTCAAAGTCGTGCTGCCCTGAATCAGTTTGTCCAGCGCTTCGATACCGGTCTGGATGTCGCGCGCATCCAGATCGCCCTTGATGTCAAAAGTCCGGTTGGCCAGCGCGGCGGTCCCATTGGCGTCGGCCTGCACCGAACCCTCCAGATCGCGTTTGGCTAGGCCGGAGAACAGCGACAGATCCGGCGCGTTCAACTGCGCCTGTCCGTCAACGGACAGATCCCCTGTCGGATCCTGCACAATCGCCGAGACTTGCGCGTTCAGTGCGGTGCCGTTTACCGTGGCGTTACGGATATCAATTTTGTCGGCGGTCCGGGAGCCATCCCACTCGATAGTGGTCCGACCGGTCAAAAGCGGATCGATGTCCGAAAGCCCTGTTGTGATGTCTTGTCCGATTACGCTGGCTGTTCCGTCAAACTCCAGCGTTTGCACGGTTCCCTGCCCGTCGAGGGTGGCCTGAACTGCGCCGCTCAGTTCGCGCTTTGCCAGACCCGAAAAGACGGAAAGATCCTGCGCGTTGACGCTGGCCTGACCGTCGATGGTCAGGTTTCCGTCCGGAGTCGTGACCTCACCGCTGGCCGCTGCCTGCAAGGTTTCGCCGTTTACTGTAAGGTCACGGATGGTGACGCCGTCCGTGTCGCGCTTTGCATCCACCACAATGGTCGTTTCGCCGGCAATCACCGGATCGATATCGTCCCGGCCCGTCAACAGATCGCGGGCCTCGACGTTCAGCTTGCCGTCAAAGCTGCCTTCCAGCGGTGATCCGTTTCCCTCGACCAGGGCCGAGACCTGTCCGCCCAGATCAAGCTTGGCCAGTTCCGAGAACCGGGACAGGTCCGTTGCGTCCAGGGTCGCCGTTCCGTCAACCGTCAGACCGCTGGCCAAACCGCTTATTAATGCGTCTGCCCCAAGCGTATAGTCTGAACCCACCAGTTCCGCACCCGACAGGGTCAACGACTGATCGCTGCCGTAGCTGAACAATCCGTCCAGTGTGATGCGATCGCCGAGTGCCGTGTTCAGCCCGGCATCCGCCAGATCGATCCCGTCCAGTGCGGCCTGAATGTCACCTTCGAATTGTAAGGATGCACCTTGTTCCAGTGTTCCCTGGCCGGTGATCTGCGCCCGCTGAAACCCGATTTGCGGCGATTTGAAAGCGTTGGTTGTCAGGCTCAAATCCCAGAGGTTGCCGTTCTTCTGATCGAACAGCGCTGAAATCTGAGCCGCTTCGATAGATGTCTGACCGCCCGAAATCGGCAGCACGACAGTTTCGCCATCCGGCGGCGTGATCCGCCCTTGCAGGGCCGCCAGTTGCAGCACACCGCCCGGGGCCAGTTGCAGCTCTCCCTTAAGTTTAAGCGCCTGCGAGGAAAACTCGAGATCGGAAATGTCCAGCGCGCCGTCCGGTTGCGTCTGGCCATCGACAAACAGACGCGTGTCAGGGCCAAAGAACGTGTCCATGTTTTGCGCCAGAAACGGCGTCAGGTCGCCTTTCAGATCGGTTGTAAACGCAATGCCGTCACCTGACGCGCCAC
Organism: uncultured Ruegeria sp.; assembly: GCA_963669395.1. GTDB lineage: Bacteria > Pseudomonadota > Alphaproteobacteria > Rhodobacterales > Rhodobacteraceae > Ruegeria. The sequence goes on from OY770022.1 coordinate 1,680,933, forward strand.
CTGCCTCCGTGGCCGACCGCAACCGGACCTGTCCTGCGACACGCTGCTGGTTGTCACTGCTCAGGCCAATATCCGCTGTGAAATCTGTAAGGGGACCCGACCCGGTGGCGGTCAGACCGATCGGTGGGCTGTCGGGTATCTTCAGCGCCGTCGAGATCAGCCCGCCCGAATCCTCGACCACTTTCAGGTCCAGTCGGATTTCACTGCTCGCGTTCTGAAACCCGGCGGACAGGCTGATCTGGTCGCCGGCCAGGTCCAGTCGCGTCACATCCAGTTTGGTATCCAGCGTGCCGTCTGCCAGCGACAGATTTCCGTTCACGGCAAGCTCGGCCGCGACGCCGATCAGCGGTTGGCCCAGCGACAGCTCGTCTACCCGGATTTCGCTGATTTGGATGGCAATGGGCAATTCAGGCAGCTGAAACGGCTTGGTTTCAGCCGAAGGCGCGGGGGTGTCCTTGGTGGTTGCTCCAGGCGCGCGGGCGATGTCGATTTCCTGCGCAGTCAGGGCGTTGACTGAAAAACGGCCGCGGATCAATGCAAGCCGGTTCCAGTCCAGCACTGCATCCTTGATGGTCAGCCAGACGCCTTCGTCATCGGCCACGGTGATTTCTTCGATGGTCGCCCGTGAACTCAGCGCGCCCTGAAGGCCCTTGACCCGGACGTTCTGGTCGTCACCTGACAGGGTGTCCTGCAGGAAATTCTCCAGCATGCTGCCGCCGCCATCTTCCTGCGCGGTCACGGGCGATGTGATCAGCACCGCGCTGATCAGAACCGGATATGAAAGCCGCCGGATCAAAATGCCTGTCCAATCCCGATATAGAACTGCAACCCGCTGCCGGTGTCGCCCTGAACCGGCCATGCCAGATCAACGCGCAACGGGCCGAACCCACCCAGATCGTATCTGGCACCGATACCGGCACCGGCATGATACTCGGCACCGCTGCCGATGAAGGATGACGTGTCGACCGTGCCGTAGTCGTAGAACCCGACCAGAGACAGTGAGTCGGTGACCTTGCCACGCACCTCTCCGGACAGGCCGAGAAAGGACTTGCCGCCCGCCACGCCGGTTCCCACCGGGATGCCGAGGCTTTCAAAAGGTTGTCCGCGCACGGTTCCCGCGCCGCCCGAGAAGAACAGAAAATCCGGTGTTACCCCGTCCGGTGACGGCCCCAGAACCGACCCCAGCTGCACACGGCCCGCAAGCACCAGCCTGCCGCCGGTTCCGAAACTGGTGTAGCCGCGCCCGTCCAGAAAAATGCGCAGGCCGGACTCGGTCTCGGACAGTCCGGCAAAAGGCATGGCATTCGCATCCAGATAGAACCCCCGAGTGGCACTGACCTTGCTGTCGCGCTGGTCCCATTCCGACCGGAAGGGGAGGATGAAATATCTGAACTTGCGCCCTGAGCCGTAGGCATCATCCGCATCCGAATACTGGAACCCCGCCGACGCCTCGGCATAAAGCTGGTCCGAGAAGGTGCGCCGCGCACCATATGCCACTGAGGCCACGGTAACGTTGTAGTTTTCGGTATCCCGCCGCTCCAGCAGGGCGCTCCAAAAGGTGCTATCGTCGGGGCCCAGCCTGTCTGGCTGATCCAGTCGCAGGCCAATCCGCCCATCGATATTCTCGGCTCCGCCAATGTTGCGGATCGCGGCCTCGAACCTCAATCGCTGCGCGCGTCTAAACACATTTCGATGGGTCCATGTCGCAGTCAGATCAAGGCCGTCGCGTGAGGCAAGCTCGCCCCCGAGTGTTATGCGACGCGGGGGCAGGTCCTCGAACGTGGCATCAAAATCAAGCGAGCCATCAGGGTTGGGTTCTTCCCGCTCCTTGATCGAGACAACATTGAACGTCCCGGTGCGGCGCAGACGGGTGCCGACTTTCTGCACTTTTTGCGGGGAGTAGACTTCGCCCGTGGGAAAACCCGCGATCTTTTCGATCGATCTGTGACGCACGGTGGTGTCGCCATCAATGAACATCCTGCCGAATGTCAGGCGCGGGCCGGGCGCCAGATCGATCTCGGCATCCAGCTTGGATTGTGTGTGCCGGGCGACGACCTTTTGTCCAGCAACGTCCGCCTTTGCGTGCCCGGCGTCTTTCCATGCCTGAACACCTGTGGACGTAGCCTGCTGGATCGCGCCCGTTGTCGCTCGTTTGCCGGTGGCAAATTCCTGGGGCAATACGGTCAGTGGGGCCAACGGCTGCACAAGCGCTGTTCCGAAGGTAAAGACCGGGCCCGTGTTCACAGTGATGACAGCGCGCTTGATCTGGCTTGGAACGCTCAGCGAACTGAGATCGGCCGCTTCCTGACCATCAAGTTTTATGCTGACGACCGGGCTGAAATACCCCTCGTCATACAGGATCTGGACGATGGTGCGATAATCCGAAAGAGCGGCAGACAGAATTTCCAGCGGAGTGTCCAGCCCGCGCGATTTGGCTGTTGTTACCGAAGAGTTTTCCTTGAGGCGGTCCACCACTTCTTTCGGCGCTCCGGGCGCCGTCAACGTGGTTTCCAGCGCCGCCAATGTTGTCGGCGCGATGGCCACGACAACGCCAAACAGCCAGCACTTAAGAATGGCGCGCGGCCTTCTTCCCTGCATCAAATGGCTCCAACTGCCCCAACTCGAAATCACTTTGGCCGCCTTGTACGGTTCGGCGGCTGTTCGACTTCATGTTAGACCATCTGATGGGGTGCAGGAAAAGGGAAATGACGTGCGAATTGCGATTTGTGGCAATCTTTTGTGGGGTCAAAGACCCGCATTGCGGAACCAGCGGATCAGGGCGTCGCGGTCCTCGGGCTCCATGAAGGTGACATTTGCAGGCGGCATCGCATGACTGACGCCTGCCTGCAGATAGATCTGCTTTGCGTTTCTTGCGATGTCGCCTTCGGTTTCCAACAGCACGCCCTTGGGTGCCCACAGGATACCCTCCCAGACCGGTTCTCGAGCGTGGCACATTGAACAGCGGCCCAGAACAATGTCATGCGCTTCTTCGAACCCGTCTGCGGCGGCGAACTTTTGTTCATAAGGCGTCAGCGGCTGCGCTTCGGCCTCTTCCAGCGGTTTGTACATCGGCGCGGTGGACAGCCACATGATGGCGATGAACAGCAGCGCGGTGACCAGCCAGGTCCAGGTCGGGTTACCGGCACGGGCATGGCGGGTGTTGAAATAGTGCCGGATGGTGACACCCATCAGAAAGACCAGCGCCGCGATGATCCAGTTGTATTCGGTCGCAAAGGCCAGCGGATAGTGGTTTGACAGCATCAGGAACACGACCGGCAGCGTCAGGTAGTTGTTGTGCGTGGACCGCAGCTTGGCGATTTTGCCGTATTTCGGGTCCGGTGTGCGCCCGTTCTTCAGGTCATCCACCACGATGCGCTGGTTGGGCATGATTATGAAGAACACGTTCGCCGTCATGATTGTGGCCGTGAAGGCCCCCAGATGCAGCATCATTGCACGGCCGGTGAAGATCTGGTTGTACCCCCAACCCATTGCCACCAGCAGCACGAACAGCAGTACCATCAAAAGGGTGGGGCGTTCGCCAAGACCGGATTTGCACAGGTAGTCATAGGCCAGCCAGCCCACGGTCAGCGAGGCGGCCGAGATCAAAATCCCCTGCCACAGCGCCAGATCGGCCTTTTGCGCGTCGATCAGATACAGCTCGCCGCCGACCCAATAGACGATCATCAGAAGCGCCGCCCCGCTGAGCCAGGTCGCATAGCTTTCCCATTTGAACCAGGTCAGGTGGTCCGGCATCCGCTCTGGCGCGACCAGGTATTTCTGAATGTGGTAGAAGCCACCGCCATGCACCTGCCATTCCTCGCCATCTGCGGGGCCAGGGATGTCGCGGTTCAGTCCAAGATCCAACGCTATGAAATAAAAGGATGATCCGATCCACGCGATGGCAGTGATCACGTGCAGCCAGCGCACAGCAAAGGCCATCCAGTCCCAGAACACGGCGAGGTCATACATGCAAGAAGTCTCCGATTGCTTGCCGTCACACTAGGCAAAAGGGATTTTCTTCGGTATTCCCGTATATTGTCAAACTGTATCAAAAAAATCGATAAGATGTCCTATCTCGAGAACATCCGTACCTTTGTCCGTGTCTATGATCTGGGCAGCATGTCCGCTGCGGGTCGAGACCTGCGGATCTCCCCTGCCGTAACCTCGGCCCGGATTTCGCAGCTTGAGGATCATCTGGGCGTGCGTCTGTTTCAACGCACCACGCGAAACCTCAGTCCGACCGAACAAGGTCGCGCCTTTTATCCCGGTGCGGTCGCGGTTCTGGATGCGGTGGATGAGGCCGAGGCGCAGGTTGTCCATCTGACCGAAGCGCCAAGGGGATCGCTATTCGTTGCGGCGCCGTTGGGGGTTGGCCGCCGGTTGCTGGCCCCGCATGTGCCTGATTTTCTGTCGGAATACCCTGAGATTGACGTGCGCCTGCGGCTGACGGACAGATCGGTTGATCTGACCACCGAAGGCCTGGATCTGGCATTTTTCATTGGCCAGCCCGAGGACAGCACCCTGCGGATCAGAAAGATCGCGGATTGCCAGCGGGTACTATGCGCCGCGCCGGATTACGTGGAACGCAGGGGCATGCCGCAGACCGGTGCGGATCTGGTTTCGGACAAGCATGAATGTCTGAACCTTCGTTTCCCCGGCGCGACAGAGTTCCAATGGATGCTGGAAACACCCGAGGGCCCGAAAAGGTATGCGGTGTCAGGCCGATTCGAATGCGATGACGGCGATGTATTGACCGATTGGGCGTTGTCCGGGCAGGGGATTGCGATGAAACCCGCCTTTGAAGTGGCTGAGCATTTGAAAGCGGGCCGTTTGGTGGCCGTTGCAACGCAGACGCCGCCGGTGCCTGTACAGATGGCATGCCTCTATACCCATCGCCGCCATCAGGACCCCAAGGCGCGGTTGTTCATGGATTTCATGATCTCGCGTATCGGCAAGGTCGTGCGCAGCTCGCAAGCGACGGGATGAGCCGATGCTCCCGCAACGGTTTGCGCCTTGCAGGCGCTGCACAGCGTTGGGCGCGGTTGCGAGCTCTATCAAGTCGGGTAACAGTGTTTCAGGGCTAATCCGCACAGCGCCTGCAAGGGGCAGTGCCCGGCCTAACGGAAGACGGCCCTGAAAGGGGCGGTGACGGGCTGCAGGCGCGCGGAAAGCGGTCAGCTGCCCCGATAAGTCGAATACCCGTAGGGGGAAAGCAGCAGCGGTACGTGATAATGTGCCTCGGCATCGGACATGCCGAACCGAATGGGAACCTGATCCAGAAAAAGCGGATCCTCTGCCGCCTGCCCGGTTCTGTGCAGGTAGTCACCGGCAAAAAAGATCAGCTCGTAAGTTCCGGTTTCAAAGTCTTCCTGCGGCAGGATGGGGCTGTTGGTGCGCCCGTCGGAATTTGTCTCCATCTCGACCAGTTTGCGATGGGAGTTTCCCGACACCTGATACAGTGCGATTTTCAGACCTTCCGCCGGGCACCCGCGCGCCGTGTCCAGAACATGGGTTGTCAGGTAGCCTGCCACAGTGATCTCCTTTGACTGTTTCATCGGGTTTGCCACAGTGTGGCGCAAACATCAAAATGGTGGAAATGCCGAAACAACCGGAAACAGCGTTCGGATTGATTTGATAATCGGATACGAATTTTTAGGCTATTGCATTAATCAGGAAGTTAAACCCGGAACGGAAGACGACATGCAGCCCCCTCGTTACCCCCGCGATATGATCGGATACGGAGCCACCCCGCCCAATGCCAATTGGCCCGGTGGTGCAAGGATCGCGGTGCAGATCGTGCTCAACTACGAAGAGGGCGGCGAGAACTGCGTATTGCACGGCGACAGCGCGTCCGAGGCCTTCCTGTCCGAAATCGTCGGCGCTGCGCAATGGCCAGGGCAGCGTCACTGGAACATGGAATCGATCTATGAATACGGATCACGGGCCGGGTTCTGGCGCCTGCACCGATTGATGAAAGATTTGCCGATCACGGTTTATGGGGTCGCTACCGCACTGGCCCGCTCACCCGATCAGGTGGCCGCGATGAAGTCGGCAGGGTGGGAGATTGCGAGCCACGGATTGAAATGGGTGGAACACAAGGACATGCCCGAGGCCGAGGAACGGGCCCAGATTGCCGAAGCCGTGCGCCTGCATACCGAAGTCGTGGGTGAGCGCCCGCGCGGCTGGTACACCGGTCGGTGCTCGGAAAACACAGTAAGGCTGGCGGCAGAAGAAGGCGGGATGGCCTATGTCGCGGATACCTATGCCGATGACCTGCCGTACTGGGTTCGGTTCGGTGATCGGCATCAGTTGATCGTGCCTTACACTCTGGACTGCAACGATATGCGCTTTGCAACGCCGCAAGGGTTCAATTCAGGCGATCAGTTCTTCTCCTACCTCAAGGACAGCTTTGATGCGCTTTATGCCGAAGGCGGGGCCGGGGTGCCAAAAATGCTGTCGATTGGCCTGCATTGCCGGTTGATCGGGCGTCCGGGTCGGGTGATGGCCCTTAAACGGTTCCTGGATTACGCGCGCGGGTTTTCGGATGTGTGGTTCGCCACGCGCCTGCAGATCGCAGAACACTGGGCCGCGCATTACCCACCCATACCGCGCGCAAGGCCGACCGAGTTGAGCCGGGAGGACTTTGTGGCCAGCTATGGCGGCATTTTCGAACACTCAGCCTGGATCGCCGAGCGCGCCTTTGATCTGGAACTGGGTCCGGCGCATGACACGGCGGGCGGCCTGCACAATGCCCTGGCCCGCATGTTTCGCTCGGCCACTGAAACGGAAAGGCTTGGCGTGCTGACAGCGCATCCCGATCTCGCGGGCAAGCTTGCGCAGGCTAAACGTCTGACCCAGGAAAGCACGTCCGAGCAGGCCTCGGCCGGGCTGGATGCGTTGACCGACGATGAACGCGCGACTTTCACGGATCTGAATCAGACCTACACGGACAAATTCGGATTTCCGTTCATCATCGCGGTTCGGGATCACGACAAGGCATCGATTCTGGAAGCGTTCAAACGGCGGATCGGGCAGGACCGGGACACTGAATTTGCGGAAGCCTGTCGACAAGTCGAACGGATCGCCGAATTCCGCCTGCGGGATGTGTTGCCGTCATGAGCAATCGGATCGGCCTTCAGCCGCTGACCGCTGATGCGTTTGCCCCATACGGCGATGTGATCGACGTTGCGGGTGAGCCGGACAAGATCATAAATCAGGGCCAATGCGGCCGGTATCACGACCGGGCGGCTCTGGATTTTGCCGACGGGCGCGCCGGGATCAGCCTGTTCAACGCCAACCCACGGGCACTGCCCTATAAGCTCGACATGGTCGAACGGCACCCCGAGGGCAGCCAGGCCTTTATCCCGATGACCCACCAGCCCTTTCTGGTGATCGTCGCGCCGGACGCCGATGGCAAGCCCGGGCGACCGCTGGCTTTTGTGACCCGGCCGGGGCAGGCGGTGAATTACCATCGCGGCACCTGGCACGGGGTCCTGACGCCGCTCCACGCCCCCGGCCTGTTTGCCGTCATCGACAGGATCGGCGCAGGCGCAAATCTTGAAGAATTCTGGTTCGACACGCCCTATCAGGTCGTGCCGTAGCCAGTTGAAGCCGCAGGATAAGCGGTAAGACCCCCATGAAATCTGACAGGGAGGACAGTACTCATGGCCGACACTTCGATCGGTACGCCCGAACAGCTTCGGGATCCGAACTATACACCCGCATTACACAAGGCGGTTCCCCTTGGGATACAGCACGTTCTGGCGATGTTCGTGTCCAATGTGACGCCCGCGATCATCGTCGCGGGCGCGGCGGGATTCGGATTTGGATCAAATTCGCCCGATTTCCCGGAGCTACTTTATCTGATCCAGATGTCCATGCTGTTTGCCGGGGTCGCTACCCTGCTGCAGACGGTGACACTTGGTCCGGTCGGGGCGGCCTTGCCCATCGTTCAGGGAACAAGCTTTGCCTTTCTGCCCATCATGATCCCGCTTGTGGCCGGTAAGGGCGTCGATGGGCTGGCTGCCCTGTTCGGCGGCGTTCTGATCGGTGGCCTGTTTCACGCCAGCCTCGGGGCGGTGATCGGTAAGATCCGGTTTGCGCTGCCACCTCTGGTGACCGGGCTGGTCGTAACCATGATAGGTCTGGCGCTGGTCAAGGTAGGTATTCAATACGCGGCTGGCGGCGTTCCGGCGATTGGCACGCCGGAGTACGGCTCGGCCCTGAACTGGTCGGCGGCTCTGGTCGTGATCTTCGTGACCCTTGCGCTCAAGTTCTTTACACGCGGGATGCTGTCGGTTTCGGCGGTGCTGATCGGTCTGGCTGCCGGCTACGTATACGCGCTGATGGTTGGCATGGTGACATTTGAGGCAATCGGTTCAAGCTGGAGCCGCGCCTCGGCCTTCGCATTGCCGATGCCGTTCAAATACGGGTTCGAGTTTTCGTTCGCTGCCGTGATCGGGTTCTGTCTGATGGCCTTTGTTTCGGCCATCGAAACCGTGGGCGATGTGTCCGGTGTGACCAAGGGCGGTGCCGGGCGTGAAGCCACCGACAAGGAGATTGCCGGTGCAACCTATGCGGATGGTTTTGGCTCGGCGGTTGCCGGAGTGTTCGGCGGGTTGCCCAACACGTCGTTCAGCCAGAATGTCGGGCTGATCGCCATGACCGGCGTCATGAGCCGCAATGTCGTGACCATTGGTGCGCTGTTTCTGATCCTGTGCGGGCTGGTCCCCAAAGTCGGGGCCATCATCCGCACCGTTCCGATCGAAGTGCTGGGCGGCGGTGTGATCGTCATGTTCGGGATGGTTGTCGCAGCTGGTATATCCATGTTGTCCGATGTGGACTGGAACCGGCGCAATATGGTGATCTTTGCCATCTCGTTGTCCATCGGGTTCGGGCTGCAATTGGAACCGGATGCGGTCCAGCACTTGCCGGAAACTTTGGGCATCTTGATGAAAAGTGGCCTTTTGCCTGCTGCGGTCATCGCCATTGCGCTGAATCTGATCCTGCCCGAAGAACTGGCGGAAGAGGCCACCGAAGAGGTGTCAGGCGGAATGGCCGGGCATGGCTCGGGCAGCTTGCCCCACGACTGATCCGTGAATCGCAGCCCGCGGTTTGGCGGGCTGCGTCGACTTCAGCTTGCCGCCATCAGGCGGGCGGCATCCAGCATTCGGGCCGAAAAGCCCCATTCATTGTCATACCAGCCAAACACCCGGACCTGTCTGTTTCCCACCATGCGAGTTTCAGGGCCCGCGATCACAAGCGACTCGGGTCGCGTGCGCAGATCGGATGAGACCAGAGGCAGGTCCGTCCAGCCCAGAACAGGCGAGTGTTCGGCCGCTGCGCGCAGCTTTGCGTCAAACACCTCGGGGCTCATCTGGTTTTTCAGGGTCACGATCAGGTCTACGGCCGAAACGCTGGCGGTGGGTACGCGCACCGCAGCGCCCGAGATGCGACCGGCCAGATGAGGCATGACTTCGTCAATCAGATGCGTGGCACTGGTTGTGGTTGGAACCATGGACAGCGCACCCGCACGCGAGCGTGCAAGATCGCCGCGCGGCGCGTCCACCATCGGCTGGCTGTTTGTGTAGCAATGGATTGTTGTCATATGGGCCGCGGCGATGCCGCCGATCCCATCCAATACCCGCACCAGCGGAGCCAGCCCGTTGGTGGTACAGGATGCGTTCGAAACGATCCGGGCGTTGCCCAGCTGGTCTTCGTTTGCGCCCAGTACGATTGTGACTTCGGTCGCAGGCGAGGGGCCGGAGATCAGCACCTTGCTGGCACCGGCAGTCAATCCTCGGCTGGCCACATCGGACGTGCGTGCGATACCTGTGCAGTCCAGCAGGACATCGACCCCGGATAGATCCACACGGGTCAGATCCTCGCTGTGGGTCATCGGAACCCGGTGCCCGTCCACGATCAGGGTGTCAACTTCGGCCAAGACCGTTCCGGCGTAAGGGCCAAAGGTGCTGTCGTATTTGAACAGATAGGCGCAGGTCTCAAGCGGGGCGATATCGTTGATCAGCACCAGCTCGACATTGCTGTCTTCCGGCAGGGCCAGAACCTGCCGCAGAATTGTGCGGCCGATACGGCCGAATCCGTTGATCGCGAGTTTCATGGGCAAGCTATGGCAGGCTGACCGGGCGATCTCAATGCCCGTTTCGATACCGTTCTAACCGCAGGAGACCTGCGAGAAAAACTGGCCCGAGATGTTCTGATACATGCTTGAGCGGATAACCTTGCAACCCGTTGCCTGCTGGATCGCCGCTATGGCTTGTATCGTCCGCAGGCGCGGCGGCGGACCAAAGGGGTTCAGATTGTTGTTGTCCCGTGTGGCGCGGTAAATGACCGGAGCGTCTGAAACCTGCGTCACAGCCCATGTACGGCTCATGACAAATACGGATTTGGTTTCTTCCCTGGCCGCAACAGGTGCGGCATCGAACGCCGTCAGGCCGATAACGGCCGCAAGCGCACACACCGTTCCGCGAAATAACATGGTGCAATCTCCAGTACTATAACCCGAGGATATTTCACCAGATTCAGACGCTTCTGTGAACCCCTGACAGGTAAATGACCATTCTACCCGTTTAACGCCGCGACAGGTTCAGCGGCATGTGCCGGTTTACGTCCTTGTAAAGCAGATAGCGGAACCGCCCCGGGCCGCCTGCGTAACAGGCTTGCGGGCAGAAGGCGCGCAGCCACATGTAGTCTCCGGCCTCGACCTCGACCCAGTCCTGGTTGAGCCTGTAGACCGCCTTGCCCTCCAACACGTAAAGCCCGTGCTCCATCACGTGGGTTTCGGCAAAGGGGATCACGCCACCGGGTTCGAAGTTGACGATGTTGACATGCATGTCGTGACGCAGATCCTGCGGGTCGGCAAAGCGGGTCGTCGACCAGCGCCCTTCGGTGCCGGGCATTTCGATGGGGACCACGTCGCGTTCATTGGTGATGATTGGATCGGGCACGGGCAGGCCGGGGACGGCCTCGTAAGCCTTGCGGACCCAGTGGAATCTGGTCACTTCATCTGCTCGGTTGTGCAGCGTCCAGTCCGAACCCGGCGGGATGTAGGCGTAGCCACCGGTTTCAAGGACATGAACATCGCCGCCAAGGGTCAGTGTGACCGTGCCCTCGACCACAAAGATCACCCCCTGGGCCTGCGCGTCGGTTTCGGGGCGATCAGATCCGCCGCCGGGCTGAACCTCCATAATATACTGCGAAAAGGTCTCGGCAAATCCGCTGAGCGGGCGCGAGAGCACCCATAGACGCGTGCCTTCCCAGAATGGCAGGTAACTGGTGACGATGTCGCGCATGGTGCCCTTGGGGATCACCGCGTATGCGTCGGTGAACATGGCGCGGTCTGTCAGAATCTGGTCCTGGCCGGGATGCCCGCCGGATGGGGCGTAATAAGTCGGATGTGCCATCGAATGCCTCTGGTTCGTATCGGTCGCACTATGCTGGCAATAAACCGGCGGTCCTAGCGCCTGTGTTGCGATAGGTTTGTTCGGGATAATTTGAAGGTGCGCGCCGTGGGGGGCTTGGCCACGGACCAGCGCGAGTATAGTCTTGGGACTAAATCTATTTCAGAACGGTGAGGCGAATATGAAGCCCTGGAAATTGGCAACCTTCGCAGCGGTCATGAGTTTTGGTCTGGGCGTTGCCGCAGACGCCAAACCGCTGTCCCGCATCATATCGGAGATGGGGCTGACCCCTGCGGATTTTGAAGTGGTAAATGCCACGGCGGACCAGTTGCTGACCGGCAGCGCGCGGGCCGGAGATGAACGCAGCTGGGTCAATGACGCCACGGGATCAAAGGGAACGATCCGGGTCCGGGATGTTCGCGGCAACTGCGTACATCTGCAGCATTTCATTCAGCCCGAAGGTGCCGAGAGTTCCCGCGAGGTCAGAACGCGCAGATGCAAGGACGCCAACGGCAACTGGATTCTGACGCCCTGACAGTCACCGACTATTCAGTAACCGCGCGCCCTGTCGACTTCGTGCAGCAGAGGCTGACCGCTGGTCAGGCGCCGGAAATTCTCGCCCACATCGGACAATGCGTTGCCCAGATGCCAGCCCGACACATGCGGGGTGATTGTCACTTGGGGATGCCGCCATAACGGGTTGTCCGAAGGCAGGGGTTCTTGCGAGGTGACGTCCAGAACTGCATGACCTGGTGTGCCGCGATCCAGCGCCGCCATCAGCGCGGTTTCGTCGATCAGATCACCGCGTCCGGCATTCAGCAACTGGCTTTCGGGCTTCATCGCATCCAGAAGCGTTTCATCGAACAATCCGATTGTCTGAGGTGTCGATGGCAGGATGGCACAGACATGATCGCACTGGCCCAGCAGGTCGGGCAGCATGTTTTCGCCATACAGGCAGGTCACGCCCTCAATCTGCTTTGGCGAACGGCTCCATCCCATGACCTGGAACCCGACATCGCGCAGCATCCGGGCGGTTCGCGCACCGATATGGCCCAGCCCCAACACTCCGACCACCGTATCAGGGCTGAAGCCGGGCGCGCGCGGAGTCCATTCGGCTCGGCGCTGGGCGGCTTCATAGATTGCCATGTGCCGCTGCCGGCGCAGGACATACGCGAGAAACCATTCGGCTATGCCCTGCGCCGGTGCATCGGGTTTCAGGCGGGTAATGCGGACATGATCGGGCAGGCCAGGATTGCTGACGATTGTCTCAACCCCGGCGCCGAGTTTCTGCACGAGTTTCAAATTCGGATAGCGCTTCGGCTGATCCTGGCGCAGGCCGACAAGCGCGATCATCGTGATGTCTGCGGCATCGCCAATCGTATCCTGGGTGCGCACGTCCGCGTCCGGATGGTGTCGCCGGATTTCGCGCGCTATATCATCATCGCTGATCCAGTCGGACAATCCGGTTTCAACCAACAATGCCATTTCGCACCCCCATGTGTTTCGATTTGAACGAATGACGTTCCGTCACTCAACTGGACATCTTTCGGGCAGCTAAGTCATTCTCGGTCCAAAGGTAAAGCCCGGTCCGCATTCGGATCGCGGAAACATGATCGACGAATGACCCGTGGGATCCGACACCGATGACTGCCATGCCCAGCCAAAAGGCTTTCTTTGACGTTGACCCGAATGGCGTGTTTGTCGGCAACGACCCGGCGCGCGGACCGTGGTCCGCCGATCATTGTCATGCCGGCCCCGTTGCCGGCCTGATTGTCCGCGCGGCCGAGGCTGAAACAGGCCCCGAAAAGATGCTGACCCGGCTGACGGTGGACCTGATCCGGCCATTGCCGCTGGCGGGATTGCGGGTTGCCGCCGAGACCACCCGGCACACACGCACATTGGCGACAACACGGGTCACGGTGCATGATCTGGACAACACGCTGTGCGCAACGGCAATAACAATGCATCTTGTGCGCAAAGATCTGGGCCAGGTTTCCACGGCTGAGGTTCTCGCACCTGCATTTCATGATCTCGTGACCGGGGATTTTCCCTTGATGGAGTTGCGGCATGACCTGCACTGTTTTGCGCAGGCCGTGGACGTGGCCTATCCAAAAGGCGGCAATCAGGGCCTTGGTCCCAAGACGATCTGGTTGCGAACGCCGCATTTGCTTGGCACTGAACAGCCTTCGCCTGTTCAGTCGCTGTGTCCGCTGGCCGATTGCGGCAACGGTATCTCGTGCAACGTGCAACCGTCCGGCATGGGATTTATGAACACGGACCTGACGCTGCACATCCACCGCGAGCCTGTCTCGGACTGGTTGGCGGCCGAGTCAGTCTCGCACTGGCAGCCGAACGGAATCGGAATGTCGCAAGCGATCCTGTATGACACGCAGGGGCCAGTGGGTACGGCGTTGCAAACACTCGTTCTGCTTCCACCGCGCTAGCGCATACCCTTCGGATGTTTCGATCCGTGTTGGAAGTGCATTGCCGCAGCGGCCTTCGGCCCCTATGTTCTGGCCATGCGCTGGCTGATTACACTGTTAACCTGTTGCCTGCCGGTTTCGGCAATTCCGCACCCGCATGTCTATATCGACACCGGGCTGGAATTCATTGTCGATGAGACAGGCCAATTGACTCATGTCCGCGTGACCTGGGTTTATGACGAATTCTATTCCCTTCTGGTTCTGGAAGACCTGAAACTCGATCAGGATGCAGACGGCGTGTTGTCCGAGGCCGAGCAGAAAGTTCTGACCGGTTTCGACATGCAATGGGTCGCAGGCTACAACGGCGATCTTGTCGTCACCGCAGGTGGAACGCCGGTTTCATTGACGGGGCCGTCAGAGCCGTCCGCGACCACCGAAGACGGGCGTATCGTGACAACTCATCTGCGCGCGGTCGAAACTGGAGGCGTATCGGCGGCGGACCTGTCCGCCAAACCTTTCGATGAAACCTTCTACACGGCTTACGAGGTCACGCGCCCGGTGACAATTTCCGGGCCGGATGGCTGCCAGATCGATCGCCGGGAACCCGATATCGATGGACAACTGGCGCAGATGCAGGCCTTTCTGCTGACATTGGATGCAGATGTCGACCTTGAAGAAAATGATATCCCGCTTGTCGGGGAAAGCTTTGCGACCGAGATCCGCGTTTCATGTCCAAATTCCTGATCATTCCGGTCGCGCTGGCCTGTGCCTTGCTGTTGTGGTTCTGGGGCAGCGGCGGGTTCGACCATCTTGCTGCCTGGGCTGCCGGTGAACAACGGGATTTCCAGAACCAGATCGCGCGCTCCCTGCGCGCCGCGCGCGCGGAGCAACCGGAAGCTGTCGCAACCCTGCTGACGGTTTGTTTCGCCTATGGGTTTTTCCACGCGATCGGCCCGGGACACGGCAAGGTTCTGATCGGCGGCTACGGGCTGGGCCGTCAGGTCGCTTTCTGGCGATTGTCGGCAATCAGTGTTCTGTCCAGCCTGGGGCAGGCGGTAACGGCGATCGTTCTGGTCTATGCCGGGGTGTTGGTGTTTCAGATGTCGCGCGAGTCTCTGATCGGGACAACAGAACAGGTGATGGCTCCGATCAGTTATGGGGCCATTGCGGCGATCGGGATGTGGCTTGTCCTGCGTGCGGTTCGCAGTTTTGCCCGACAGCATCGAAACTCACAGTCTTCCGCGCACCGTCATCATGACCACCATGATCACCACCACCACAATCACGGGGAGTGTTCCGAGTGCGGTCACCGCCATGGCCCAAGCCCCGAGGAAGTGGCGAATGTTGGCAGCCTGCGCGAGGCGTTGGTGCTGATCGCGGGGATTGCTGCGCGTCCCTGCACCGGCGCGCTGTTCGTGCTGATCCTGACTTGGCAGATGGGTATCGCAATGGTCGGCATCGCCGGGGCATTTGCCATGGCGCTGGGCACTGCGACGGTCACAACCCTTGTGGGCTGGACATCCTTCGGCTTGCGCGGGGGGCTGCTGGCTTCGGCCTCGGCCACGCGGTTCGTTTCCGTGCTGGCCCCGACCATCGAACTGGTGGCGGGTCTTATCATTGCAGTGATCGCAAGCGGGTTACTGATGCGCGCGCTCTAAATCAGTCGAACACCCGTTCAGGGTATCCGACCCGCGCCAGGTAAAGGCCTTGCGGCGGGCAGACCGGGCCACAGGCTGCACGGTCAGCGGCCTGCAGCGCATCGCGCACATATTCTGGTGTCCACGATCCCGCGCCGACCCGTTCCAGCGTGCCGACAAAGCTGCGCACCTGATTGTGCAGGAACGACCGCGCGCGCACGTGGAAGTGCACTTCGGGCCCTGAAAAGCCCTGAACCCGTTCAACCCGCAACTCATCCAGAGTTTTGACCGGGCTGGCCGCCTGACAGATCGACGAGCGGAAGGTTGTGAAGTCGTGCCGCCCGATCAGCATGTCCGCACCCGCCTGCATCGCGTCGACATCCAGTTGGTGGTTGATCTGCCAGACCTGCCCGCTGTCATGGGTAGCCGGGGCGCGGCGCATCAGAATGCGGAACAGGTATTGCCGTTCGAGTGCTGAAAACCGGGCATGCCAATCGTCATCCACCCGCGCAGCCTGCGCGATGGCCACGGGTTGAGGCTTGAGGTGATAGTTCAGCGCCTCGGACAGGCGAAACGGATCCCAGTCTTTCACCAGATCGCAATGCGCCACCTGTCCCAACGCATGAACGCCCGCGTCTGTCCGCCCGGCGGCGGCAATTGTGTGCTCACCCGGCTGGATACGCGACAGTGCGGTCTCAATGGCGCCCTGCACGGACGGCAGGTCCTTTTGCCGCTGCCATCCGGCAAACGGTTCCCCGTGATATTCGACTTTCAGCGCGTATCTAGGCATGTGGCGCTGGTATCGCGCCGCGCCGGTCCGGGCAAGAGCCGGATTGGGAAAAGCTCTGGCAACCTCGGGGCTTGCTACCTATCTTGAGCAAAACAACCATGCGGGGCGGCGGATTGGTCATCTCATCACTGGCAGACAGTCTTGTTCGCGGTGTCGAATCCGTGGGCGACCGCGTGTCTGAAACCCTGTTCGAGCCTGTCATACGTCTGGGCGTCACCGGACTGGCGCGGTCCGGCAAAACGGTGTTTATCACCTCGCTTGTGGCCAATCTTCTGGATCGGGGCCGCATGACGGGGCTGGTCGCCCAGCAGGAGGGGCGGATCAACGCCGCTTATCTGCACCCACAGCCTGATGACACGGTTCCCCGGTTCGATTTTGAATCTCATCTGTCCGACCTGACCGGCCCCGCGCCGCACTGGCCCGAGAGCACGCGCGCGGTGTCCGAACTGCGCCTGTCATTCAAGGCGCGCCCCGCCGGTTTGCTGGCCGGGTTGCAGGGGCCACGTACCGTTCATCTGGATATCGTGGACTATCCGGGGGAATGGCTGCTGGATCTGGCCCTGTTGGAGAAATCCTATGCGGAATGGTCGCAGGGCACGCTGACCCGCATCGAAAACCGGTCCGAAGCAACAGATTTCCTGTCACGGATCGGGGCAACCGATCCCAATGACAACCACGATGAACCGACGGCTCAGGCGCTGGCGGCGGCGTTCACGGACTATCTGAATAGGGCGCGGGACAGTGGTTACTACGACTGTACACCGGGGCGGTTCCTGTTGCCGGGCGACCTGGCCGGATCACCGGTTCTGACCTTTGCGCCTTTGCCGGTTGACGGCCCGTCGCGCAGGCGCTCGCTGCACCGCGAGATGGAACGGCGGTTCGAGGCGTACAAGTCGCAGGTGGTCAAACCCTTCTTCCGTGATCACTTCTCGCGCATCGACCGGCAGGTTGTGTT
The DNA here is from genome assembly GCA_963669395.1 of uncultured Ruegeria sp. Classification (GTDB taxonomy): domain Bacteria; phylum Pseudomonadota; class Alphaproteobacteria; order Rhodobacterales; family Rhodobacteraceae; genus Ruegeria. The sequence continues at coordinate 1,698,158 of OY770022.1, forward strand.
GGTCGACGCGCTGGGCGCAATTCACAAGGGCCCGAAGGCGGTCGAGGACATGCGCCGCGCGATGGCAGATATCCTGTCCGCTTTTCGTCCAGGCCGAAATGCGTGGCTCAGCCAATTGCTGCTGGGCAAACGGGTCGAGCGTATTCTCTTTGCCGCCACCAAGGCCGATCATCTGCACCACTTGCAACACCCACGCCTGACCGCGATCATGGAGGCGCTGACGCGCGAAGCGCAGGACAGGGCCAAATTCGCCGGAGCCGAGACCGCCGCCCTGTCGCTGGCGTCGCTGCGTGCCACGACGGAAGAAATGCGCAATCACAACGGGTCGGAACTGCCCTGCGTGCGTGGCACTCTGTTGGATACCGGGAACCAGGCTGCCTTTTATGCCGGGGATCTGCCGTCGGATCCCGCTCATCTGCTGGGCCCGGCCCGCGACGGGGCTGAGAACTGGCTGAACGATGATTTCGGTTTCATGACATTTGCCCCGGCGCATCTAACCCTTCGCCCCGGGGACGGGCCGCCGCACATCCGGCTGGACCGGGCCGCCCAGTTTTTGATCGGAGACCGCCTGTGACCGTAAAACTCCGCCCCGCCCGCAGTACGGATGCCGGCACAACCGGTGAAATCCTGCATGGATTCGCGCGCGAAAACGACTGGATGCCCGAGCTGCATTCCTGCGCTGAAACCATCGCGTTTTGCGGCAGGATGATCGATCAGGGTTGGGTCACAGTTGCCGAGACGGACAAGGGCGTCGTGGGGTTTCTGGCGCGTCATGGTGACGAGGTTCATTCCCTCTATCTTGCTGCTGCGGCGCGGGGGCAGGGGATTGGGCGGAAATTGCTGGACCGGGCTAAAATCGAACGATCTCAGCTGTCGCTGTACGCATTTGAGGCAAACAGGCCCGCGCTCAGGTTTTATGAGCGTCACGGATTTGTCGAGGTCGCGCGCGGCGACGGATCGGACAACGACGAAAACCTGCCGGATATCAGGTTTGTCTGGAATGCGGAGAACGGCAACAATGGCTAAAGGCCCGGTTCTGATTGATCTGGAAGCGGATGAACCCGCTGCCGACGTAGCACAGGCGCCGCCCGTTCCCGATGTTGCGCAGCCGCAAGGTCAGGCAATGCAGGCCGCGGCCCGGCTTGCGGCCCGAAAACCTTCTGCCCTGTCCCGGTGGTTCTGGGGGCTGGCGCTGGCCGTTGTGGGCGCGGCGGTTTCGATTGCAGCGTGGGATTTTGCAACGTCGCTGGTGGCGCGTTCGCCTGTTCTGGGGTGGATCGTCACCGGGCTTATTGCGGCGCTGGTACTGGTGACGCTGATCATCGTGATCCGTGAACTGGCGGCTATTGGACGGTTGTCGCGCGTGGATGGTATGCGCCGCGCCGCCGATGCCGCGCTGGCCGAAGCTGATCTGGCGCAGGCGCGGTCGGTCACGAACAGGCTGGTCGCGTTCTACAAGGGCCGCGAAGACACGAGATGGGGCCGCGACAGGCTGGCCGAGCGCATGAGTGAGCAATTCGATGCCAGCGGTCTGCTGTCCCTTGCCGAGGACGAATTGCTTGCCCCGCTCGACGCTGCCGCTAGCCGTGAGGTCGAAGCCGCGGCCAGGCAGGTGGCCACCGTGACCGCGCTTGTACCGCTGGCGCTGGCGGATGTCGCAACGGCGATGCTGGCGTCCCTGCGGATGATCCGGCGCATTGCCGAAATCTACGGAGGCCGCGCCGGTTTTTTTGGCGGATGGCGTTTGACGCGGGCAGTCTTTGTGCATCTGGTCGCCACGGGTGCCGTCGCTGTGGGTGATGATCTGCTGGAGCCGGTTCTGGGCGGCTCAGTCCTCAGCAAACTGTCCCGCCGTTTTGGTGAGGGTCTGGTAAACGGCGCGCTCAGCGCCCGTGTTGGCGTGGCCGCGATGGAAGTCTGCCGTCCGTTGCCCTTTTCCAAACGGCACAAGCCGTCGACCCGCGGCATGATCCGGCGTGCACTGAGCGGCCTGTTCTCGAAAGATTGATCTGACGCAAGGCCATAGTGCTATCCTTCCGCCAAGCTAATGGCGACGGAGGGCCAGCCATGATCGACCACGGTCACAGCCAGAAAGAGATTTCCGCCCGGATCAATGCCCCGCCCGGCCGCGGCGTCCTGCGGGATCTTGTTTATGGCGGGCTGGACGGGTCGGTCACGACCTTTGCCATCGTGTCCGGTGTCGCCGGGGCGGGTCTGTCGCCCTTTGTCATCGTGGCGCTTGGCCTTGCGAACGTGCTGGCCGACGGGTTTTCGATGGCGGCGGGGAACTATTCGGGCACCAAGGCCGAACTGGACAATATCCGCCGCATTCGCGCGGTCGAGGAACGCCATATCGACCTTTATCCCGAAGGCGAGCGCGGCGAAGTGCGTGAGATTCTGGCTCAGAAAGGACTTTCGGGCCGCGTTCTGAATGAGGCGACGGATGCCATCACCGATAATCGGGAAAACTGGATCAACCTGATGATCGAAGGCGAATACGGTCTGGGCAGTGTCGAGCCTCATCCGCTTAAGGCTGCAATGGCGACGTTCCTCGCGTTTCTGGTGGCCGGGATGGTTCCGCTGGTTCCGTTCCTGGTGTCCGTCCAGAATGCCTTTGCGGTCTCGGTCTCACTGACACTTGCGGTTTTCTTCGCCATCGGTGCGATGAAAAGCCGATGGTCGCTGGCCCCTTGGTGGCGGTCGGGCTTTGAAACCTTGTTGATCGGCGGAACGGCGGCGTTGATTGCCTACCTTGTCGGGTCCCTGTTTCACCCCTGACGGTCCGTTTGGCCGTGTGGAATTGGTGTTGAAAACGACAAGTTCACCGCTCTTCACCCCGGGCGGCAGAACCTCTGGACCATTGCGGGAAGGCGTCTTATAAGCCTGCCATGCATGACCGTCTGGCCATCATTATTCGAATTATATCCCCGGCGCTCTGATATCGCGAGACGCCGGGCAAAGGTGTTTGAGACTTCGCACCGAACGCTTCGATCCTAGTAAGACCAGATCATCCAAGGGACGCCCCAAATGTGCGCCGACACGATCCAGACACCTGACTACAAAGACACGCTGAACCTGCCCAAAACCGAGTTCCCGATGCGCGCCGGCCTGCCCAAGCGCGAGCCCGCATGGCTGGAGCGGTGGGAAACCATCGGCGTCTATGACCGCTTGCGTGAAAAAGAGGGCCGCACGCCCTTTACGCTGCATGATGGCCCTCCTTACGCGAACGGTCACCTGCATATCGGTCACGCGCTAAACAAAACCATCAAGGACATGATCGTGCGATCCCATCAGATGATGGGTTTCGACGCGCGTTACGTGCCCGGCTGGGACTGTCACGGCCTGCCCATCGAATGGAAGATCGAGGAACAATACCGCAAGAAGGGCAAAAACAAGGATGAGGTGAACATCGTCGACTTCCGTCAGGAATGCCGCAAGTTCGCCGAAGGTTGGATCGACGTCCAGCGCGAAGAGTTCAAGCGTCTGGGCATCACCGGCAACTGGCCCGATCCATATATCACCATGGACTATCACGCCGAAGCGGTGATCGCCGACGAGTTCATGACTTTCCTGATGAACGGCACTCTCTATCAGGGCTCAAAACCCGTGATGTGGTCGCCCATCGAGAAAACTGCGCTGGCCGAGGCTGAGGTCGAATATCACGACAAGGAAAGCTTCACCATCTGGGTGAAGTTCAAGGTCGTAAACGCCGGTGATTTGGATGACGCTTTTGTGGTGATCTGGACCACGACGCCTTGGACCATGCCGTCGAACAAAGCGGTCGTGTACGGCAAGGACATCTCTTATGGCCTTTATGAAGTCACCGGAGCGCCAGAGGAATGTTGGGCCAATGTGGGCGACAAATTCCTGCTGGCCGACAATCTGGCCGCCGATGTGCTTGGCCGCGCCCGCCTGAACGACGACCAATGGACCCGCGTCCGCGATGTGACTGCCGATGAACTGGAAGGTGTCCAGCTGACCCACCCGCTGGCCGGCGCCGAAGGTGGCAATGGTGAATGGGACGACATCCGTGACTTCCGCGCCGCTGAGTTCGTAACCGACACCGAAGGCACAGGTTTCGTTCACTGTGCACCGTCCCACGGGATGGAGGAATTCGAGCTGTTCCGTGATCTGGGCATGCTCGAACAAGTCATTACCTACAACGTGATGGACGATGGCTCATTCCGCGCTGATCTGCCGTTCTTTGGAGGCAAATTCATCCTGTCCCGCAAGGGCGGTGAGGGTGATGCGAACAAAGCCGTGATCGACAAGCTGGTCGAGGTCGGCGGGTTGCTGGCGCGTGGCAAGATCAAGCACAGCTACCCGCATTCGTGGCGCTCGAAGGCTCCGATCATCTATCGCAACACGCCGCAGTGGTTTGCATCCGTTGATCGCAAGCTGGATGATGGCATGGGCGAGATGGGAGACACCATCCGCGAGCGTGCCCTGCGGTCCATCGACGAACTGGTGAAGTGGACGCCGCAAACGGGCCGCAATCGCTTGTATTCCATGATAGAGGCGCGCCCGGACTGGGTTCTGTCCCGCCAACGCGCCTGGGGCGTGCCGCTGACCTGCTTCACTAAAAAGGGTGCTCTGCCGACCGACGCAGATTATCTGCTGCGCAACGCAGACCTGAACGCGCGTATCAAAGCGGCGTTCGAGGCAGATGGCGCGGACGTCTGGTACACCGAGGGCTTCAAAGAGAAGATCCTGGACGGCATCGCCAACCCCGATGACTACGATCAGGTGTTCGACGTGCTGGACGTGTGGTTCGACTCGGGCTCGACCCACGCTTTCGTTCTGCGTGATCGCGAGGACGGCACCGAAGACGGCATCGCCGATGTCTACATGGAAGGGACCGACCAGCATCGTGGCTGGTTCCATTCGTCCATGCTGCAGGCCTGCGGCACCAAGGGCCGTGCGCCTTATCGCAACGTTGTGACCCACGGTTTCACGCTGGATGCCAAGGGCAACAAGATGTCCAAATCGCTGGGCAACACCATCGTGCCGGAAGAGGTTATCAAGCAATATGGCGCCGATATCCTGCGCCTTTGGGTGGCCCAGACCGATTACACCGCCGACCAGCGGATCGGGCCGGAGATTCTGAAAGGTACCGCCGACAGCTATCGCCGCCTGCGCAACACCATGCGGTTCATGCTGGGTTCGCTGGCTGACTTCTCCGAGGCGGATCGCGTCGCGCCCGAGGATATGCCGCGACTGGAGCGTTGGGTTCTCAGCCGTCTGGCCGATCTGGATAGCCAAGTGCGCAAAGGTTACGCCGCGTTCGACTTCCAGGGCGTGTTCAGTGCCGTATTCACCTTTGCGACCGTCGATTTGTCATCGTTCTATTTCGATATTCGCAAGGATGCGCTGTATTGCGATGGCGACACGCTGCGCCGCCGGTCCGCGCGCACCGTTCTGGATACCCTGTTCCACCGCCTGACCACCTGGCTGGCGCCGGTCCTGGTCTTCACCATGGAGGAAGTCTGGCTGGAACGGTTCCCGGGCGACGAAAGTTCGGTCCATCTGGTGGACTTCCCCGAGACGCCTGCCGACTGGCGCAACGCCGAGCTTGAGACAGCCATGGCCAAGATCCGCCGGGTGCGCCGTGCCGTGACCGCTGCGCTGGAAGTACAGCGCCAGGACAAGGTCATCGGCTCCAGCCTGGAGGCGGCGCCGATCGTGTATATCGAAGACTCCGAAACGCGCGATCTGCTTGCAACGTTTGATGTGGATGACATGTGCATCACCTCTGGCCTGTCGGTGACCGGCGATCCGGCCCCGGCCGAGGCGTTTCGCGTGCCCGAGATCGAGGGCGTCGGTGTGGTGTTCGAAAAGGCGGAAGGCGCCAAGTGCCAACGGTGCTGGAAGATCCTGCCTGACGTGGGCCGCCACGCGCATGACGACGTTTGCGGGCGCTGCGACGAAGCGTTGGGCTGATCCGTTACCGGCGGCTATGGGGCAGGGCCTTTAGTGAGGCTCTGCCTTTCTCCGAAAGGTATTTTGAACAAAAGACGGGCGAATTGTCTGGATTCGGGTTGCGGTGGCTGTGACCTGTCTGTCAGCATGACCGCATGGGAACGATTGCGGTAGACACACGGTTCGGGCGCCTCGGCATCGTCGAGGAAGACGAGGCAATCACGGGGCTGATTTGGGACGGGTCCGACGATGCCCCTGATACGCCGTTGCTCCGCGAGGCGGCGGCGCAGATGCAGGCCTACGACCAGAAGCGCCTGCAAAGGTTCGATCTGCCCTATCGTATAAAGGGAACAGAGTTTCAGCGCCGGGTCTGCGACGCAATGTTCGCCATCCCGCTGGGTGAGACCCGGACTTATGGCGAGTTGGCGGCGGAGCTGGGCTATTCGGCGCAGGCGGTGGGGCGCGGCTGTGGCGGCAATCCGATCCCGGTGATCATCCCGTGCCACCGCGTTTTGGGGGCAAATGGAAGGATGGTCGGGTTTTCCGGGTGTGGGGGCGTCGAGACCAAGGTTGCCCTGTTGCGCCATGAAGGAGCCGCCAGCCTGCTTATCTGAACCGTGGAAACCTGTTGCAATCGCCCGGATTGCGGCCCAACTTATATTCGATACTGAATTTGAAGGACCGCATTGAATGACCACTGAAGCAGACCTTGCAGCCCGCAAGAAGGCAATTATCGACCGGTTGATGTCGCTTGAAGCGCAGGAGCTTGCCACGGCGCAGGCGCATTATGATGCGTTTCTGAAAGATTCGCAGCTGGATGACCGTGAAGGACACGACAAGGATGACATCGCCGCCTCGCGCGAGAATGCAGATCTGGCGGCAGCTTTCGACGCGCCGGTCCATGCCCATCATGCCAAGATCGACGTGATCGAAAACACTGATTTCAGCCTGACCGACACGGTGCAGCCCGGCGCGGTGATCAAATTCAACAACCGGCGGTTTGTTGTGTGTGTTTCAACGACGCGGTTTGACGTCGACGGCAACACCTACATGGGCATTTCCATGCAAAGCCCGATCTATCTGGCCATGGCCGGCCTGCAGGAGGGCGATGTGTTCACCCATAATGGGACCGAATTCGAAGTGCAGGAGGTCCTGTAATTTCAGCTATCGCGCGCGGGTACCATCTGCTGAGCGATGCCCGCGAAGGTCAGGTACAGGCTGGTGACGACCAGCCCCCAGTGGGCCCAGCTTTCGGGATGGAAATCGACCCAGGCCGCCCATCCGGCAAAGAACGTCCAGGCCAGGGCCATTGGCAAAGTCAGGTTGCGCCAGCGTTCGGTCCGGACCGGGTGAACGAATTTCAGCGGCAGGAACATTGCCAATGATAGCAGCGTGACCAGCAGCAGGATCACCCAGAAATTCGGTTCGAGCGCGAAGATCACGATGACGAACATGTTCCAGCAGCCGGGAAAGCCGGAAAAGGAGTTGTCCTTGGTCTTCATTCGGGTGTCGGCAAAGTACATCGCGCTGGCAAATGTGATGACAATGATTGCGAACCAGCCGGTCCAGCCATCCATCAGCCCCGATTTGAAAAGTGCAAAGGCGGGAATGAACACGTAAGTCAGGTAGTCGATGATCAGGTCTAGCAGGACGCCATCGAACTCGGGCGCGTTTTTCTTGACGTGGTAGTGGCGGGCAAGCGGGCCGTCGATACCGTCCACGATGAACGAGACCACAAGCCAGAGATACATCAGGCTCCATTTTTCTTCGACGGCGGCCAGCATGGCAAGCATTGCAAAAACGGCACCGGTGGCGGTGAACAGATGAACGCTAAGGGCTTTGAATCTCAATGTCATGGGGGTGTCATGGACGATGCGGCCACGAGATGCAAAGCAAAAAGTCTCCAATTATCAAACGCGGGGGAATGGCTGTGGTGATCCGGTTCAGGCTTTGGGGTGAGCCCGGTTGTAGACTTCCATCAGGCGCGCGCTGTCGACTGCCGTGTAGGTCTGCGTGGTTGAAAGCGACGCATGCCCCAGCAACTCCTGAATTGCGCGCAGATCACCACCCGCCGACAGAAGATGTGTAGCAAAGCTGTGCCTAAGTGCATGTGGGGTGGCTGTGGCAGGCAGGCCCAGCTGCATCCGAGCCTTCGCCATGACGCCCTGGATTGCGCGTGGGTTCAGCGGCCCGCCCCGCACACCGCGAAACAAAGCTTCTGAGGGCAACAGGGAATGAGGAAAAAGCGACGTGTACCGTTCCACGGCCTGACGGGCGACTGGCAGAACCGGCACGATCCTCTCCTTCCCGCCCTTGCCCAGAATCCGCAGTGTTGCTGGCAGAGGCACATCCCTACCCGTCAGGGACAGGGCTTCGGATATTCGCAATCCGCACCCGTAAAGCAGTGTGACCACCGCCATGTCCCGGGCCGCGACCCAATCCGAGCTGGATTGCAGTTCGACCGTATCAATCATCGCGCGCGCCGCATCTTCGGCAAGCGGACGGGGCAGTTTTTGGGTGTATTTGGGCGCGCGGGTCGACAGAACGGCGGTGGGTTCAAAGCCTTCGCGCTCGGCCAGCCAGCGATAAAAGCTTTTGACGGCCGACAATTTGCGCGCCAGCGACCGTGCCCCCACGCCGCTACCGCGCTGATCCGCCATCCAGGCCCGCATGTCCGAAACCGTGATCCGTTCAAGCGCGGCCAGCCCCTGCTGCCCGTTATGGTGCAGGGTCATGAAGGACAAAAAGTCGGTGACATCGCCGCGATAGGCGGATTGCGTATTCTCCGAAAGTCCGGCCAGCGCGGCAAGCCCGTCAAGCCAGTGCTGCAGCGCATCGCGGCAGGCCGGAGAAATCAGGCTCACGACAGCCAGTGGCGCATTGAGCGTTCAAATACGCCGGCAAAAAAGGTCAGAAGGTCGGTGCCCAGTTGTGGAGTGAAATGTCGTGGATCCCGGGCGCCCATAACGATCATGCCCGGCAGGCGACCCGTGCCCAGGTTCAGCCGCAGGCAGGCTTCGGACCGCAAATGCCCCGCCTGCGCACCATAGATCCTGCGGCTGTGTTGCCGGGTTTCGCGCAAAATGACATCCCGCGTGGATCTGCTGCGATCACTGTTGAGGTACGCGTTGACAAAGCCGGGCTCGACCACAGCGAGAACGCCCCCCAGCTTTTCGATGGCGGGATCGTTTTGTTCGATTGTGGTTTCCAGAACCAGAGTGATCTGGTCCACGCGCAAAATATCGGCCACGTCACTGCCCAGGGCGCGCAGGAATTCTTCGAACTCGACGGGCTCCAGCAGGCGCAGAATGGCGCGGTGTACCTGATTTGTGCCCGCAAGGTTCTCGTAAGCCGCCGCGATGACCGAGCGGTGGGTGTCTTCCAGTCGGTCCAGCCGCGCTTCAAGCCGCTGCATCGCGATGCCGCGCAGGTCGATGACATTTTCGCCACGCGCCTGTTCGTTCGCGGCCACCAGGGCCTGCATCAGGTCCTTGTCATCCAGCACAGCGTCTGGTTCAGCCAGAATCGCGGCGCGAAGGCTATCCTCGAGTTTGGGGTTGCTGCTCATATCCCGTCCGGTCTTTTTTTTGTTGTGCCGGACTATAACATGGCTTGCCGCGATTGCCTTGGAAAAAATGCAGCTTTGACGGGTTTTCTCAGGTCTGATGCGGCGGCTCCCGCCTGCCTGCGCCTGATCGGGGATCAGGCCTCGGCCGTTGGGCCGGGCGCGGCGCCTGACGGCGCCGCGCGGTTGTGCAATGGATCAGAGGATTTTCTGGCCGGTCTTGGCCCAGTCGGCCAGGAAGGTCTCGAGACCCTTGTCGGTCAGCGGGTGATCGGCCAGTTTCTTGATGACGGCGGGCGGTGCTGTGATCACGTCGGCACCGATGCGCGCGCTGTCGGTCACATGGTTCACGGTGCGGATCGAGGCGGCCAGAATTTCAGTTTCGAACCCGTAATTGTCATAAACCTGACGGATGTCGGCGATCAGATCCATGCCATCAAGGTTGATGTCGTCCAGACGTCCGATGAACGGCGAGATGAAAGTCGCACCAGCCTTGGCTGCCAGAATGGCCTGGTTGGTGGAGAAGCAGAGAGTCACGTTGACCATCTGGCCTTCGTCGGTCAGCGTTTTGCATGTTTTCAGACCAGCCCATGTCAGCGGCACTTTTACGGCGATGTTGGGGGCAATCTTGGCCAGCTTGCGGCCTTCGGCGATCATGTCGTCGGCTTCGGTTGCGACCACTTCGGCAGACACAGGCCCGTCGACCAGATCGCAGATTTCCTTGGTCACTTCCAGAATGTCGCGGCCCGACTTCAGGATCAGCGACGGGTTGGTGGTTACGCCGTCCACCATGCCCAGATCGTTCAGTTCGGCGATGGCATCGATCTCGGCGGTGTCTACAAAGAATTTCATGAGGGCAGTCCTTTGATGGGTTGGCCTTGGTTGCGGATGGCTTTACCTCAAAGAGACCCATGCTGGAACCCCCTGCGAAGGATATGCCGTGAGCGCTAACGGATTTTTCGACGAAGGAGACCTGGTTGCGGTGCTGACGACGCAGCCGCTGGACCGGACGTTGGACTATAAGGCGCCCGAGGGTGGGTGCTTTCTGGGGGCGTTTGTCGAAGTACCTTTGGGGCCGCGCAAGGTTCTTGGCGTGGTCTGGGGGCCGGGGCAGGGGGGCTTTGACCTTGCCAAGGCGCGGTCGGTCATACGTGTGCTCGAGGTTGCGCCGATGCGAGAGGAGATGCGCGTGTTTCTGGGGCGGGTGGCCGATTACACGCTGACGCCGATGCCCGCGATGCTGCGTCTGGCGACCCGCGCGCCGGGGCTGGGTGATCCGCCGTCTATGCGCAAGATTTATCGCCTTGGCGAAGGTCAACCTGACCGGATGACGGATGCACGTACCCGCGTGCTGGAAGTGTTGCGCGACTATGGCGGGCTGGCCTTTACGCTGAAGGAACTGGCTGAACAGGCGGGGGTGACGTCCTCGGTCGTCAAGGGCTTGGTCAAGCAAGGCGCGGTTCGGGAAGAGGACAGCCCGCGAGATCTGCCCTATCCGCGTCTGGACCCGGATTTGCCGGGAAAGGAGCTGACAGATGATCAGGCAGAGGCGGTCGCACGGCTGCAAGCCGGGCAGCGGACGGGGAATTATGGCACGACGTTGCTGAAGGGCGTGACCGGGTCCGGCAAGACCGAAGTGTATCTGGAAGCGGTGGCCGAGACTTTGCGGCAAGGGCGGCAGGCGCTGGTCTTGCTGCCAGAGATTGCCCTGACTGCCGAGTTTCTGACCCGGGTCGAGGCAAGGTTCGGCGCGCGGCCGGCCGAATGGCACTCGGGTGCGACCATGACCGAACGCCGCCGGGTCTGGCGGATGGTCGGGCAGGGGGATGCGCAACTGGTGGTCGGCGCCCGGTCGGCGCTATTCCTGCCGTTCCGCAATCTGGGCTTGGTTGTTGTAGATGAGGAACATGATACCTCTTACAAGCAAGAGGACGGCGTGCACTACAGCGCCCGCGACATGGCGGTCCTGCGCGCGGCCATCTGTGGCGCGCGGGTGATTCTGGCCAGTGCCACGCCCTCATTGGAAAGCTGGGCCAACGCTGAGGCCGGGAAATACGAGCGTCTCGATCTGACGTCGCGGTTCGGGGCGGCGGTCCTGCCCGAGATGAAGCCCATCGACATGCGCGCCGAACAGATGCAGGCGGGAACGTGGATTTCCCGGTCCCTGCGGCAGGCAGTGCGGCAGCGGATCGAGAAGGGTGAGCAATCGCTGCTGTTCATCAACCGCCGTGGCTACGCGCCGGTGACGCTCTGCCGCGCTTGCGGTGAACAGATTGCCTGTGATCACTGTGACGCGCGGATGGTCGAGCATCGCTTTTTGAAACGCCTGATGTGCCACCAATGCGGCGAAACCAAACCGATGCCCGAGACCTGTCCGTCCTGCGGGGTCGAAGGCAAGCTGGCCCCGGTCGGGCCGGGAATCGAGCGGCTGGCGGAAGAGGCCGAAGCGACCTTTCCCGAGGCGAAGATCGCGATGCTCAGTTCTGACCTGTTCGGCTCGGCGCGGGCGCTGAAGGCCAAGATTGAAGAGATTGCCGAAGGCGACGCGGATCTCATCATCGGGACACAGCTGGTGGCCAAAGGGCACAACTTTCCAAAGCTGACGCTGGTCGGAGTTATCGACGCGGATCTCAGCCTGTTTGGCGCAGACCTGCGGGCTGCCGAGCGGACCTTCCAGTTGATGCGGCAGGTTGCGGGTCGGGCCGGTCGGGCCGACAAGCCCGGGCAGGCGCTGTTGCAGACCTTTCAACCAGAACATCCTGTCATCCGCGCCATTCTGTCCGGCGATGAAGAAGGTTTCTGGAAGGCCGAGGCCGCCGGGCGGCAGGCGGCAGGCGTGCCGCCTTATGGCCGCATGGCTGGAATTGTTCTGTCGGGCCCCGAGGTCGGCCCGGTTTTCGACATCGGCAATGCCATGGCCCGCAATGACGCGCCGCTGCGTGACGTGGGCGCGCAGGTGTTTGGTCCGGCCCCGGCGCCCATCGCCCGCATCCGGGGCCGCCACAGGGTGCGGCTGCTGGTCAAAGCGCCGAAGGGCGCGCCCATTCAGGACGCGATCGCGCGCTGGATCGCGCCTTTGCGCCTGAAAGGCGATATCCGACTTTCCGTGGATATCGACCCGCAAAGCTTCTACTGACGTCTGCATCTGCGCAGGCCTGCTGTGCGCATGCCGCTTCCCTCTCGCCAAACTGTTCAAATGGGCGTAGAGGGAGTCCCATGCTGAAACCCATGCCGCTTTCTGAGGCGCAGAGCCTTCCGTTCTGGCGCCGTCCGGTCACGCTCCTTTTCGTGATGGCATTGACCATGCCCATCGCGTTCAACGCGTGGAGCGCGCTGTTGAACAACTTTGTCATCGAGGTGGCGAATTTCGACGGTGCGGATATCGGTCTGCTGCATACGGTGCGGGAAATTCCGGGCTTTCTGGCCGTCGGCGTGATTGCCGTGATCCTGTTCATTCGCGAACAGGTGCTGGCGATGATCTCGCTGATCCTGTTGGGTGTTGCAACGGCCGTCACCGCTTGGTTTCCCAGCCTTGGCGGGTTGTTGTTTGTGACGCTGTTCAGTTCGATCGGCTTTCACTACTACGAAACGGTAAACCAGTCGCTGCAACTGCAATGGTTGCCCAAAGACCGCGCGCCGCAAGTGCTTGGATGGCTGGTGGCGATGGGGTCTGCCTCGACTCTGGTGGTCTACGGCCTGATCGTTCTGACATGGGACCGGTTCGATCTGTCCTATAACACGGTATTCATGGCGGCCGGGGGGCTGACGGCGCTGCTCGGCTTGTTGTGCCTGGTCGCTTACCCGCAATTCGATGCGCCGACGCCGCAGACAAAGAAGATCATACTCCGCCGCCGGTATTGGCTGTATTATGCGCTGCAATTCATGGCCGGGGCCCGGCGGCAGATTTTCATTGTTTTCGCCGGTTTCATGATGGTCGAGAAGTTCGGTTTTGACGTGCACGAACTGACAGGGCTGTATCTGATCAATCTGCTGATCAACATGACCGCTGCGCCCATGTTGGGCAAAGCGGTGGCGATGTTCGGCGAACGCCGCACGCTGATCTTTGAATATACCGGTCTGGCGATCGTGTTCGCGGCCTATGGCGGCATCTACTGGTTTGGCTGGGGCGTACTGTTGGCCGCAATCCTATACGTGATCGACCACGTACTGTTCGCGCTGGCATTGGCGTTGAAGACCTATTTCCAGAAGATCGCCGACCCGGCGGATATTGCGCCCACGGCGGCGGTGGCTTTCACGATCAACCATATCGCGGCTGTGTTCCTGCCTGCATTGCTGGGGCTCCTGTGGGTTGTCTCGCCCGGCGCCGTTTTCGGGCTGGCTGCTGCCATGGCGCTGGTCTCGCTGGGTCTGTCCTTGCTGATCCCGCGTCACCCGGAACCGGGCAACGAAACCATCCTGTCGAAATACGCCCCCGCCCCCGCCGAATAGGCGCCAGCGCTTGACCTTGGCGGCCGGTGGCCCTAGGCGCAGTGCGAGATTGGACAGGAGGCCCCGATGCCCACATTCACTGCGCTCACCACACTGAACGGGAAGAAAGCCGCCGAAAGCCTGGGCGAAGCGATGGAGCGTCTGGACCCGGAACCAACTGGCGTGGGCGTGTTCGAGGTCGAAGACGACTCGGGCCTGTGGGAGGTTGGCGGTTACTTCACCGAAGCCCCCGATGAAACCGCGCTGGCCGTTCTGGCTGCTGCGTTCGGGGCGAAGCCCTTTGTCGTTTCGGAACTGCCCGAAACCGACTGGGTCGCGCATGTCCGCCGGGAACTGGCACCTGTCGAGGCGGGGCGGTTCTTTGTCTATGGCAGCCATGATGCGGACAAGCTGCCCGAAGGCCGTATCCCTCTGCTGATCGAGGCCGCGATGGCGTTTGGCACGGGGCACCATGGCACGACCCTTGGATGCCTCAAGGCGTTGGATCGGTTGCTTGACGAAGGGTTCTCGGCGGCGAAAGTGGCAGATATCGGCTGTGGCACTGCTGTTCTGGCAATGGCCGCCGCGCGGGTCTGGGACGGGCAGTTTCTGGCCAGCGATATTGACCAGGTCGCGGTTGACGTGGCCGAGGCCAACCTGAAGGCAAACGGGATGTCCGGTCAGGTGCTCTGTATCGAGGCGGCGGGCTTCGATCACCCCGAACTGCAATCGCATGCGCCCTATGACCTGATCTTTGCGAATATTCTGAAAGGTCCGCTGGTGGCTCTGGCACCGGAAATTTCAGCGAATCTCCGCTCTGGAGGCTACGCGATTCTGTCAGGGATTCTGAACGAACAGGCCGATGACGTCGTTTCCGTTTATTTACAAAATGGGTTCAATACCCATCATCGCGGCCAGATTGGTGACTGGACGACGCTGATCTTAAGCAAACAGGGCTAATTCAGGGCCATTTGCAGGAGTTTTGTGGTTTTTTGCCTCTTTTTTGTCGCAATCTGTTTCTACCGTCATTCAAGTCAGCGGGGGGCGGTTTTAGGAGGCTGCCATGACGGTAAAACAACTGGAGTTCGATCAGCGCGTCAATCGCCTGAACAAGAAGCACAGCAAGATGAGCCACGGCTATCGTGCGACGATGCGCAAGGATGGTCTGGTGGTGATGAAACCACAGCGCGTCAGATCGGCGATCCCTGCAAAGGTTCTGCTGTTCTGCATCTGCGGGTTCTTTGCCTTCAAGGCGTTTCTGCTGTCCAGCCTTGGTCCGACCGGTTATGACCACCGCATTGACACACTAAGCCAGGGCACCTCGGTTGAGCAGGCAGGAGCCTGGATCATGCAGGTGGACCCGATGACAGAGTTTCTCTCGGTTCAGCTTAACAAAGTCCTCTACTGACTTGGCCTGAATCAAAAAACACCGCGCTGCTTCTGGCTGCGCGGTGTTTTTTTTGCTCCGTAAAGGAGCTGTGAGTGGGCGTTTGCCGTCTTAGCGGCGGCCTTCGGCAACGACGTCGATGTCGCCGCGGCACAGGCCGATATCTTCCAGTTCACGGTCGGTCAGACCGCTCAGCGCGTTTCGGGTAACGCGGGCGTCATTCCATTCGACAACGGCGTTGACGACCGCTGCGAAAGTTTCGCCGATACGGCCAACGAGGCCGAACGAGCCAGTGGCGGTGCGGGTTGTGTCCAGTGCAGCCATATCCTGTTTCCTTCTGGTTTGTGTTACTGTCTGATCTTGCGATCTGCCGGGCATCTAGTGATGTCATATCGCCAGCGCAAGAGCGGAATTTGCATGTGTCCTATGCAATTTCTGCAGAGCTCGATTTTCATTAAGTTCCCTTAAATCATTGATGAATTTCTCTTTCATTAGGTGGCGGAAACAGGACATTCCGGGTCGCAAAAAGGGTCCATCTGTCGTCGTTGAGACAGGTCTGTCGTTTTTGGCCTTTGGGTCAATTCGCTTGGAAAATGTTCTTGCTTCGTGCTAGTTGATAAAAAAATCACACGAACCCGAGCAGGCCAAAGGCACAACATGCGAATTCTAGGCATTGATCCGGGGCTGAGAACCCTGGGATGGGGCATCATCGAATCGCATGGCAGCCGTCTGAGCCATGTCGCCAACGGGTTGTGCAAGTCGGACGGGGACGATCTGGGCGAACGCCTTTTGTCCCTGCACAACCAGATCGTCGAGGTCATAGCCGAGTATCGACCGGATCAGGCCGCGATTGAGCAGACATTCGTCAACAAGGACGGGGCTGGAACGCTGAAACTGGGTCAGGCGCGCGGCGTGGCGTTGCTGACGCTGGCGAAGGCCGGTTTGACGGTCGGGGAATACGCGCCCAACAGGGTCAAGAAAACCGTGGTCGGTGTGGGTCACGCCGAAAAAGAGCAGGTGCTGCATATGGTCAAGCTGCAACTGCCGGGGTGTCAGCCCAAAGGGGCGGACGCGGCGGATGCGCTGGCGATTGCTATCTGTCATTCCTATTACGGCGCGGCGCCTCAGGCGCGCATGAAAGAGGTGCGGGCATGATCGGAAAATTGACCGGGCGGCTGGACTATCGCGCGGCAGACCACGTGCTGATTGATGTGCGCGGGGTCGGCTATATCGTCTACTGTTCGGACCGGACCATGGCGGCACTACCGGGTGTGGGTGAGGGCGTCTCGATCTACACCGACATGGTCGTGCGCGAGGACCTCATGCAGCTTTACGGGTTTCTGTCGCTGGTCGAGAAGGAATGGCATCGCCTGCTGTGTTCGGTGCAGGGCGTTGGGGCCAAGGTCTCGCTAGCCATCCTGTCCGCACTGGGACCGGACGGGGTCAGCCGCGCCATTGCGTTGGGTGACTGGGGTGCGGTCAAGGCGGCCAAGGGTGTCGGACCGAAGACGGCGCAGCGAATTGTGCTGGACCTCAAGGACAAGGCACCGGGCGTGATGGCAATGGGCGGCACGGTGACAGAGGCGATGAACGGTCCCGAACTGGAAGTGGTCGAATCGTCCGAACCTGCACCAGTCGCCAAACCGACGGTCAGGCCAGTCTCGGGTTCGGCGGCTGCTACTGCGGGGGCTTTGTCGGCCTTGTCCAATCTGGGGTATGGACCGTCCGAGGCAGCATCGGCCGTGGCCGAAGCCGCAGCCAACCTGCCCGACGCGGATGAGGCGGAACTGATCCGGGCCGCTTTGAAATTGCTTGCTCCGAAAGGGTGAATGAATGGTAGACGCCGATCCCGCCCTGCGCCCTGACCCGTTGCCGGAAGACAATGACCGTGCGCTGCGTCCGCAGGGGCTGGACGAATTTATCGGTCAGGCCGAGGCAAGAGCCAATCTGCGCATCTTCATTCAGTCTGCCCGCCAGCGGGGCGAGGCGATGGATCACACGTTGTTCCATGGCCCGCCGGGGCTTGGGAAAACCACGCTGGCGCAGATCATGGCGCGCGAGCTGGGGGTGAATTTCCGCATGACTTCGGGCCCCGTGCTGGCCAAGGCGGGCGATCTGGCGGCGATCCTGACCAATCTGGAATCGCGGGACGTGTTGTTCATCGACGAAATCCACCGTCTGAACCCGGCTGTTGAAGAGGTGCTGTACCCGGCGATGGAGGATTTCGAGCTGGATCTGGTGATCGGTGAAGGTCCTGCGGCGCGCACCGTTCGGATCGAATTGCAGCCGTTCACTCTGGTGGGCGCTACGACCCGCATGGGGCTTCTGACCACGCCTTTGCGCGACCGGTTTGGTATTCCAACGCGGTTGCAGTTCTACACGGTCGACGAACTGCACGAGATCGTCACCCGTAACGCGCGCAAGCTGGGTGCTCCGGCTGATGATGAAGGCGCGCGCGAGATCGCCCGGCGTTCGCGTGGAACCCCCCGGATCGCCGGGCGGCTGCTGCGGCGCGTGGTCGATTTTGCCATTGTCGAGGGCGATGGACGGATTACACGCGATCTGGCCGATGGTGCCCTGACGCGTCTGGGTGTGGACAACTTGGGGCTGGATGGCGCGGACCGGCGTTATCTGAAGCTGATCGCCGAGAATTACCAGGGCGGCCCTGTGGGAATCGAAACCTTGTCGGCGGCGCTGTCAGAAAGCCGGGATTCGCTTGAAGAAGTGATTGAGCCCTATTTGTTGCAGCAGGGGCTGATACAGCGCACTCCGCGTGGACGGATGCTGGCGCAGAAGGCATGGACCCATTTGGGAATGGCAGCGCCCCGGGGGCAGAGCGATCTGTTTGGTTGATGCGGTGCGCCATGGGTTTTATGCCTTCGGCGAGAGTATTTTTGAAAAGATGAAGGGTTGACCGTGGCACCGGAAGAAATCGAAGCACTTTTTACGCGGGAAAGCGGCGAGTTCCTGTTCGCGCGTTGGGGGCGACCGATCGTGCCGATCGTCTTTGGCGTCGAAGATGATACGCTTTCCGTGATCAAGGGCGCGTTCGAGGCGGTTGTCGCGCTAGCTGGCCACAAGATGGCCGAGACCGATCCGGAACTGGGCGCGAACTGCATGGTCTTCTTTTTTCGCGACTGGCAGGAATTGCTGGAGGTGCCCGATCTGGACCGTCTGATCCCTGATCTGGCTCCTCTGGTCGGGCGGCTGATGGAGGCGGATGCCAACCAGTACCGTATATTCCGGTTCGAGGAGGACGGGACCATCCGGGCGGCGTTCGTGTTTTTGAAGATGGATGGCGAATTGTCCAAAATTCCTGCCGAAACGCTTGCGCTGGGGCAGGTGGTACAGACCGTTTTGTTGTGGTCCGATGCTGCGTTCCGGTCGCAGTCTCCGCTGGCCGTAGCTGGCGGAACGACAATTCTGCGCCCTGAAATCTCCGCGCTTATCCGGGCCGCCTATGATCCGATTTTGCCGGGAATGGCGCAGGATGCGTCTCACGCATTGCGATTGTTTGCGCGTCTGGAGCAGCCACAATGAAGCACGTCTTTCCCATCCGGGTCTATTACGAAGACACCGACATGGGCGGTGTTGTCTATCATGCGAATTACCTGCGTTTTATTGAACGGGCACGGTCGGACTGGGTGCGCAACCTCGGCAATGACCAGAACGCGATGCGGGATCAGGGGATTGTCTGGGTCGTGCGCCGGATCGAGGCGGATTATCTGTCGCCGGCCAAGTTTGATGATGAACTGATCGTCGAAACCGAGATGGTTTCGATTTCAGGAGTGCGCCTGACCATGGCGCAGCATGTCCGGCGCGGCGAAACCGAGATTTTCCGCGCCACCGTGACCGCCGTTTGCATCAATAGCGAGGGCAGGCCGATCCGTCTTCCGGCAGAGATTCGCGCATTGATGTAACAATTTACTCAGCCGGGGTGGTTCTGTTGGCTTTTCGATACCAACTGCGTTAGCGTTTGGCAAAACAAGCCCAAATGGCTGTCAGGCAAAACAAAGAGCAGGTTCATGGAAGCTGAAACGCTGGCGCTGGCGCAGGAGATCGACTTCTCCATGTGGGGGCTGTTTGCCCGCGCGACATTTATCGTCAAACTGGTGATGCTGATACTGGTCGTCGCATCGTTCTGGTCCTGGGCGATCATCATTCAGAAACTGATCAATTACCGCGCAGCGCGACGCGAAGCGCAGGTTTTTGATGAATCCTTCTGGTCCGGCAATCCGCTGGATGAGCTGTTCGAACAGATCGGGACGCGACCGGACGGCAGTTCCGAGAAGATATTCGCCGCCGGCATGATCGAGTGGCGCAGGTCACACCGAAATGACGGCGGCTTGATTGCCGGCGCGACGGCACGGATTGACCGGTCGATGGATGTGGCCATCGCAAAAGAGGCGGAAACACTGCAAAAAGGTCTGCCCATATTGGCCACGGTCGGCTCGACCGCGCCATTTATCGGTTTGTTCGGCACCGTATGGGGCATCATGAACGCCTTTATCGAGATCGCCGAGCAGCAGAACACCAACCTTGCCGTTGTTGCGCCCGGTATTGCCGAAGCGCTTCTGGCCACCGGTCTGGGCCTGCTGGCCGCGATCCCGGCGGTGATTTTCTACAACAAGCTCAGCGCGGACAGTGATCGGATCGTTGGCGGGTATGAAGCCTTTGCCGACGAATTCGCCACCATCCTGTCGCGGCAGTTGGACAGCTGAGATGGGTGCGGCGGTTCAGCAACCCTCGGGCGGAAACGGCCGCAGGCGGGGGCGGCGGCGTGGTCGCGCCCAGCCGATGGCTGAGATCAACGTGACGCCATTTGTAGATGTCATGCTTGTGCTGCTCATCATCTTCATGGTGGCGGCCCCGCTGCTGACCGTGGGGGTGCCCGTGGACCTGCCCAAGACGGCGGCCAGTGCCCTGCCGGGTGACAATGAGGAACCGCTGACCGTCACACTGACAGCAGACGGGCGGGTGCAGATCCAGACCACGGACGTCGCGCGTGCCGATCTGATCGGAAAACTCAGGGCCATTGCGGTTGAACGTACCAGTGACCGGGTGTTCCTGCGGGCGGACGGCGCAATTCCCTACGCGCAAGTGATGCAGGTGATGGGGGCGCTGAATGCCGGCGGGTTTTCGAATGTGGGCCTTGTGACCGATACCGGCGGGCCGACATTTGGCGAAGGTGGAGAGTGAGGCCGCGCGGTGGATACCGGCACCAAGATCTCGGCGATTGCCCACGTAGGTCTGATCGGATGGGCGCTGTTTGGCGGCACGTTCCGGTCCGAGCCTTTGCCTATGGCCGTTCAGGAGGTATCTGTGGTCACGGCTGAACAGTTTGCTGCGATGACCGCGCAACGCGACGCGCCCCAGGTTCCGTCGCCGCCCGCTGATTTGCAGTCGCCTGAAGAGCCCGAAGTGGCCAACGCCCCTGAACCGACACCCGAAGAACAACCAGAACCCGAGCCGATTGTCCCGTCCGAGCCCGAGCCTGATCCTTTGCCCGAGCCGGTGGAAGCCCCGCCCGAGCCGGAAGTGATCGAACAACCCCCGACGCTGGACCAGCCTGATACGGAAGTCGCTGCGTTGCCGACGCCGGGTCCGGAATCCCTGCCCAATTCCGCTGACAAGGTTGCGCCCGAGCCGGTGGCCCCGCCGCCGCCTGAGGCAAAACCGGATGACATCGAAACCCCCGCCGTATCCCTGGATGAAGGGGCCGAGACCCAGCAGGAGCAACAGGATCAGACCGCGCCCGAGGAAGCCACGGATCAGATCGTGACCGAGGCGGAAGAGACGCAGGAATTGTCGCCCCAGACTTCCCCGCGCCCCCGAACGCGTCCCAGCCGCCCGCAACCTCCGGCCGAACCCGTGGTGGCCGAAGCCCCGGAAGCCCCCGAAGAACCGGCGCAAAGTGACCAGCAGGCCATCGAGGATGCGCTGGCCGATGCGTTGGGACAGGATGACGCGCCATCGGGGCCACCACTGACCAGTGGTGAAAAGGACGCGATGCGGCTGGCGGTATCGAAATGCTGGAATGTCGGATCGTTGTCGACGGACGCCTTGCAGACCGTCGTTGTGGTCGGCTTTTCTCTGACCCCGGATGGTAAGGTTGTTGGCGGCAGCTTGCAGTTGCTCGACAGCTCAGGCGGCTCTTCAGGGGCTGCAAAACAGGCCTACGAGGCCGCTCGGCGCGCTATTTTGCGTTGCGGAGCCAAAGGATACGACCTGCCTGCTGACAAATACGCGCAGTGGCAGGATATTGAGATTACATTCAATCCCGAGAGGATGCGGATCAAATGATGAAACTTCTGACCAGCCTCTTTATTGGCCTGACGCTTCTGTCGGCGCCGGTTTTTGCACAAAGCGGGCCGCTGCGGCTGGAACTGGATCAGGGTATTATTGAACCCTTGCCATTTGCCGTTCCAAATTTCGTACCGGACAGTCCTACCGCGGCGCAATACGCGCAGGACATCTCGCGCGTTGTTGCGGCGGATCTGACCGGCACCGGGCTGTTTCGCGAAATCTCATCGGATGCGTTCATCAGCCAGGTTACAAGCTTCGAGGCCCCGCTTCAGTTTGCGGACTGGAAGGCCATCAATGCCGAAGCGCTGGTGACGGGCGCGGTCAATGTGTCAGGCAAAAAGCTGACCGTCCGTTTCCGGGTCTGGGATGTATTCTCGGGTCAGGAACTGGGCAGCGGGTTGCAGTTTGCAGGCACCACGGATGGCTGGCGGCGCATGGCGCATAAAGTGGCCGATCAGGTCTATAGCCGGGTGACAGGCGAGGGCGGATATTTCGACAGCCGGGTTGCGTTTGTGTCGGAAAGCGGCCCCAAGGACCAGCGCCTGAAACGGCTGGCGATCATGGATTACGACGGAGCCAATGTTCAGTATCTGACCGACAGCTCTGCCATCGTTCTGGCCCCGCGCTTTTCCCCTACCGGCGAGCAGTTGCTTTACACAAGTTATGAAAGCGGCAGCCCCCGGATTTACGTTCTGGACGTGGGCCGGGTCAAACGGCGTGAACTCAAGACGCAGGACGGCACGATGAGTTTCTCGCCGCGCTTCTCGCCGGATGGGCGCTCGATCGTCTATTCGCTGATTCAGGGCGGTAATACCGACCTTTGGAAGATGGACCTTGCGTCGGGCCAAAGCGTCCGCCTGACGAACACGCCAGCAATCGAAACCGCCCCCAGCTATTCGCCGGACGGTTCGCAGATCGTGTTCGAAAGCGACCGCTCGGGCACGCCGCAACTCTACATCATGCCCGCCGGCGGGGGTGAGCCGACACGCATCAGTTTCGGGCAGGGCCGGTATGGCACGCCGGTCTGGTCGCCGCGTGGTGACCTGATCGCCTTCACCAAGCAGAACAAGGGCCGTTTCCACATCGGTGTCATGCGTACGGACGGCAGTGAAGAACGCTTGCTGACCTCGTCCTTCCTGGACGAAGGCCCCACATGGTCGCCCAATGGTCGCGTGATCATGTTCACCCGCGAGACCCAGGGCGCAAGCGGACGGGCGACGCTGTATTCGGTGGATATTTCGGGCCGGAACCTGCGCCCGGTCCGCACGCCGGATGGCGGCAGCGACCCGTCCTGGGGGCCTTTGCAGAATTGATCGGGGCAGCTTATCGGCAAAGTTCACATGAAACTCTGGCTGTGCTAAAGAGACGGCAATAAACAAACAAATCCACGAGGCACCTGAAATGAACGTATTGGGCAAAATCCTGGCCTTGGGCGCGCTGAGCGTGATCGCGGCCTGTACCAACAATGATCCATCGGCACTGGGCGGCGGCGCAGGCGGCAGCGGATCAATCCTGCCGGGATCGCCAAGCGACCCGCGCTCGCCTGCCTATTTCCAGCAAACGGTCGGGGACCGGGTGCTGTTCGAGGTTGACCAGTCCACCCTGACCGCGCAGGCGCAGACCGTTCTGCAGGGGCAGGCCGACTGGCTGATGGCAAACCCGGATTTTGTGGCGATTATCGAAGGTCATGCCGATGAACAGGGCACACGCGAATACAACCTTGCGCTGGGCGCACGCCGGGCGAACGCCGCGCGTGAATATCTGATCTCGCGGGGGGTGGCGGGTAGCCGTCTGACCACGGTCAGCTATGGCAAGGAACGCCCGATCGAGATTTGCAGCACCGAGGATTGCTATTCCAAGAACCGCCGCGCGGTGACGGTGCTGACCGGCTCAACACTGGGGTAAGATGATGCGAATTGCAGGATGGGTTCTGGCGGCGGTCGTGCTGACCGCCGGCGTGGCAAAGGCGCAGGATCAGCAGACGCTGGCGGATATCCGGCAGGAACTGACAGTGCTGCACGTGGAAATCCAGCGCCTCAAGCGCGAGTTTTCGACCACCGGCTCCCCGGCTCCGAACCTGTCCGGCAGTTCCGTATTGGAACGCGTTGACGCCATCGAGGCCGAGTTACAGCGCCTGACCCGGCAGACCGAAAAGCTGAACCAACGTATCCAGAGCGTTGTGACCGATGGCACCAATCGAATTGGTGACCTGGAATTCCGGCTGGTCGAACTGGAAGGGGGCGATCTCAGCACGTTGGGCGAAACGTCGACCCTAGGCGGGGAAACCGCGACCGATGTCGCCGTCGCTCCTGCGCCAATTGAGCCGACCAATTCGGGTCAGGGTGAACTTGCCGTGGGTGAACGCGCTGATTTTGATGCAGCGTCGCAGGCGCTGGCTGATGGTGACTTTCAGTCTGCCGCCGATGGATTCGCGCAATTCGACACCTCGTATCCCGGCAGTCCGCTTGCACCCGAGGCGCATCTGAAACGTGGCCAGGCGCTGGAAGGTCTGGGCGATACCCGTGAAGCCGCCCGGGCATTCCTGGCGAGCTTTACCGGTGATTCCGAAGGGGCCTTTGCCCCCGAAGCGCTGTTTGAACTGGGCGCCGCGCTGGGGCGATTGGGACAAACCGATCAGGCCTGTATCACGTTGGGCGAGGTTGGGGTGCGTTTCCCATCCTCCAGCACGGTCTCGGACGCCACGCAGGAAATGGCGTCTCTGGGTTGTTCTTGACCCGAAGTGCAGCTTCTCTGACAGCTCAGATCCGCGAGCGACTGCCGAAAACCCTGCCGCGCCGTATCGGTGTGGCGGTTTCGGGCGGCGGCGACTCGGTTGCGCTGATGCACCTCTTGCAAGACATCGCGCGGGCTGAAGGCGCGACAATTCTGACAGCAACCGTCGACCATGGCCTGCGGCCGGAAGCGGCTGCCGAAGCGGAAACCGTGACCGCGCAGGCAGAAAACCTTGGGCTGTCGCATGATACTCTGGTCTGGCAAGGGTGGGGTGGCAGCGGAAACCTGCAGGATCAGGCCCGTCAGGCGCGTTACGCGTTGCTGACGGAATGGGCCGGTCGCAATGGGGTGGAGGCAATTGCCCTTGGTCACACGGCGGACGATCAGGCCGAAACCGTTCTGATGAGGCTGGCGCGCGCGGCCGGCGTCACCGGCCTGTCATCGATGCCGTCTGTTCGCGCACGAGACGGGGTTTTGCTGCTTCGGCCGATGCTGGATATCTCGCGTCAGGAACTGCGCACTTATCTACGCGAGATCGGCGCTGATTGGATCGAGGACCCGTCGAATCACGATACCCGATTTGACCGGATCAAGGTGCGGCAGGCTCTGGCAAGCCTTGAACCGATTGGCATCACCGCGCAGTCTCTGGCCCGGGTGGCTGAAAATCTTGCACAAGCCCGTGATGCCTTGGCGCGGTATACGCAGGAATCCGCCCGCAAGATCACCGAAGTGAAAGACGGCGCTGTCTGCATTGATCCCGCAGGCTTTGCGGCTTTGCCGCGCGAGATCCAGCGCCGCCTTCTGGTCGCGACCATCAACTGGATCGCGGGAGAGGGGTATCCTCCGCGCCAGTCAAATGTGGATCAGGCGCTGGAAGCATTATTGAATCGCCGGACCAGCACCATCGGAGGCTGTCTGGTCTTCACAGAACGCGATAATGCGTGGATTTGCAGGGAACTAAAGGCGGTTCAGGGTGTATCAGCCGCGTGCAACCAGCCTTGGGACGGGCGCTGGGTGGTGTCCGGCCCCACCATTCCAGATGCCGAAATCCGCGCGCTGGGCGAGGACGGGCTGAAACAATTGCCGGATTGGCGTGAAGCACGCATGCCCCGGCGCGCACTGATGTCCACGCCTGCGGTCTGGACAGGCGATACGGTCGTGTCTGCCCCGCTTTCCGGATCCCCAAATGGCTGGCATGCCGAAATGATGCCAAATTGGCCCGAGTTTTATGCTATGATTTTATCGCATTGAACCTGCCACAATCCTCTCTATTTTAAGGAGCAAGCGGCGGATCCTCACCTGCCGAAATCTGTTGGGAGATTTTTCTTGGGCAACGCTCGTAATATCGCTTTCTGGGTCGTTCTTTTTCTGCTGATCCTGGCATTGTTTAATCTGTTCAGCGGTCCTGGCGGATCGCTTCAGAATAACGAAAGAACCTATTCCGACTTTGTCAGCGCAGTTGAGGGCGGCGAAGTCAAGAATGTGACACTGGACGGCGAGCAGATTCGCTATACCACGCAAAGTGGTGCCAGCTATGTCACCATCAAGCCCGGCGATGCCGAAGTCACCAAACTGCTGATCGACAAGAACATCCCCGTGCGCGCTGAAAAGCAGCAACAGTCGGGTTTCCAGTCGTTCCTGATCACACTGCTGCCCTTCCTGCTGCTGATCGGTGTCTGGGTCTATTTCATGAACCGGATGCAGGGCGGCGGCAAAGGCGGTGCGATGGGCTTTGGCAAGTCCAAGGCCAAGATGCTGACCGAAAAGCATGGCCGCGTTACATTTGACGACGTGGCGGGCATCGATGAAGCCAAGGAAGAACTGGAAGAGATCGTCGAGTTCCTGCGCAATCCGCAGAAATTCTCCCGCCTTGGCGGCAAGATCCCGAAAGGTGCGCTGCTGGTTGGCCCTCCGGGAACCGGTAAAACGCTGCTGGCCCGCGCGATTGCGGGTGAGGCGGGCGTGCCGTTCTTCACTATCTCTGGTTCCGACTTTGTCGAGATGTTTGTGGGTGTTGGCGCATCCCGTGTGCGCGACATGTTCGAACAAGCCAAGAAGAACGCGCCGTGTATCGTGTTTATTGACGAAATCGACGCTGTGGGTCGCCATCGTGGTGCCGGTTACGGCGGTGGTAACGACGAACGCGAACAGACCCTCAACCAGTTGCTGGTTGAGATGGACGGGTTTGAAGCCAATGAGGGTGTAATCATTCTGGCGGCCACCAACCGTAAGGACGTTCTGGACCCCGCGCTGCTGCGTCCGGGCCGTTTCGACCGTCAGGTCACTGTGGGTAATCCGGACATCAAAGGCCGTGAGAAGATCCTGGGTGTCCACGCCCGCAAGACGCCTCTGGGCCCTGATGTCGACCTGCGTATCATTGCACGCGGTACGCCGGGTTTCTCGGGTGCTGATCTTGCCAATCTCGTGAACGAGGCCGCACTGATGGCCGCCCGTGTGGGCCGCCGCTTTGTCACCATGGAAGATTTCGAGAACGCGAAAGACAAGGTGATGATGGGGGCCGAGCGCCGCTCGATGGTTCTGACACAGGACCAGAAGGAAAAGACCGCTTATCACGAGGCCGGTCACGCCGTGGTCGGCCTGACCCTGCCGCTGTGCGATCCGGTCTACAAGGCGACGATCATCCCGCGCGGTGGTGCGCTGGGTATGGTGGTTTCGCTGCCGGAAATGGACCGCCTGAACTATCACCGCGATGAGTGTGAGCAGAAGCTGGCCATGACCATGGCGGGCAAAGCCGCCGAGGTGATCAAATACGGTGAAGACCATGTGTCGAACGGTCCGGCCGGTGACATCATGCAGGCCAGCCAGCTGGCGCGCGCCATGGTGATGCGTTGGGGCATGTCCGACAAGGTCGGCAATATCGACTATGCCGAGGCGCATGAGGGGTATTCAGGCAACACGGCCGGATTCTCGGTTTCCGCGCACACCAAGGAACTGATCGAGGAAGAGGTGAAGCGCCTGATTCAGCAGGGTTATGAGCGTGCGCTCGAAATCCTGCACGAGAACGTTGAAAGCTGGGAACGCCTGGCACAGGGCTTGCTGGAATACGAAACGCTGACGGGTGACGAGATCAAGCGCGTCATGAACGGCGAATCGCCCGGCGAGGGGGATGACGAAGGCGACAACACCGATGAGGGAAGCGCGCCCAGCGTCACCGCGATCCCGAAGACCAAGGTCAAGAAGTCTCCACCCGAAGGTGGGATGGAGCCGGAACCCTCGGCTTAAGAACACGGACCCGGGCAATGTCCCGGGTCTTTTTTCTTTCCAATCACCTGAAACTGGGTTTCTGTGCCGCGTTATCGCACACAGCCTGAAAGGGGTGACATGCCCGTATTGCGCCAAACCGAATACACCGCCGAAGTTACCTGGCTGGGGCACGTTCCTGCCGGCAATAGTATTCGGGCCAAGTCGGTCGAGACGCTGGATTTGGCTTTCGCGGGTGATCCCGGCGCGCGGCACGAAGGTGTGAACCGGGCCTCCTGCGTTCGCATGACAAACCTCTATCCGAAGGGAACGGAAATTCGAAATGTCCGGCAGTTGTCGGTACTGTCAGCCGAGCAACTGGACGAGATTGCCGCCGAGATGAGCCTCACCCGGCTGGACCCGTCCTATCTGGGCGCCAGCCTGGTGTTGCGCGGAATTCCCGATTTCACCCATGTGCCGCCAAGTTCCCGTCTGCAGGCCGCAAATGGCCTGACGCTAACGATCGATATGGAAAACCGTCCCTGCATCATTCCGGGACGCGAGGTGGAAGCCGACCTGCCGGGACATGGCCCTGCCTTCAAACCGGCGGCGCAGGGGCGCAGGGGCGTGACCGCTTGGGTCGAACGTCCGGGTCAATTGAAGCTGGGTGACAGCATGAAACTGTTCGTGCCGGATCAGCGGGCCTGGGCACCTTCCGGTACCGGCGTTTCCGATTAGAAACGCGGTAAACACCCCGACGCCGTTTCGCGGCACAATTATGTCGGAATCCATAGCCATCCGTTTTGTACACGACGGTATGGATTGCACAGCGCCGACGCTCAGCGTCGGTTTTGCACGGCATTCAACCAGGGACCCTGCCCAATGAGCTACAAATCCGACATCGAAATCGCCCGCGAAGCGAACAAGAAGCCGATTCAGGAAATCGGCGCTAAAATCGGCATCGAGTCCGCAGACCTGCTGCCATACGGTCACGACAAAGCAAAGGTCAGCCAGGACTTCATCAACTCGGTGCAGGACCGTGAAGATGGCAAGCTGATCCTGGTGACCGCGATCAACCCGACCCCGGCAGGTGAAGGCAAAACCACCACCACCGTTGGTCTGGGCGACGGCCTGAACCGCATCGGCAAGAATGCGATGATCTGCATCCGCGAAGCCTCGCTGGGTCCGAACTTTGGGATGAAGGGCGGCGCTGCAGGTGGCGGTTACGCGCAGGTTGTTCCCATGGAGGAGATGAACCTGCACTTCACCGGTGACTTCCACGCCATCACCTCTGCCCACTCGCTGCTGTCGGCCATGATCGACAACCACATCTACTGGGGCAACGAGCAGGCTATCGACATGCGCCGCGTCGTGTGGCGCCGCGTGGTCGACATGAACGACCGTGCCCTGCGTCAGATCACCTGCTCGCTGGGCGGTGTCTCGAACGGTTTCCCGCGTGAAGCAGGCTATGACATCACAGTGGCATCTGAAGTCATGGCGATCCTGTGCTTGGCAAACGATCTGAAGGACCTGGAGAAACGCCTGGGCGACATCATCGTCGCTTACCGTCGCGACAAGACGCCGGTCTACTGCCGCGACATCAAGGCTGAGGGCGCGATGACCGTTCTACTGAAGGACGCCATGCAGCCGAACCTGGTGCAGACGCTGGAAAACAACCCGGCCTTCGTTCACGGCGGTCCTTTCGCGAACATCGCGCACGGCTGTAACTCGGTCATCGCCACCAAGACCGCTTTGAAAGTCGCCGACTATGTCGTGACCGAAGCGGGATTTGGTGCCGATCTGGGTGCCGAAAAGTTCATGAACATCAAATGCCGCAAGGCGGGCATTGCCCCGTCTGCCGTCGTGCTGGTTGCCACCGTGCGCGCGATGAAGATGAACGGCGGCGTTGCCAAGGCTGATCTGGGTGCCGAGAATGTTGATGCCGTGAAGTCGGGCTGCGCTAACCTGGGCCGTCATATCGAGAACGTGAAGTCTTTCGGTGTGCCGGTTGTCGTTGCCGTCAACCACTTCGTCACCGACACCGACGCTGAAGTGCAGGCCGTCAAGGACTATTGTGCCGAGCACGGGGTTGAGGCGGTTCTGTCCCGTCACTGGGAACTGGGCTCGGAGGGATCCGAGGATCTGGCCAAAAAGGTTGTGGAAATCGCCGATGCCGGCACTGCGAACTTCTCGCCGATCTATCCGGACGACATGCCGCTGTTCGAAAAAGTCGAGACCATCGCCAAACGCATCTACCGCGCTGACGAGGTGCTGGCGGATTCCAAGATCCGCAACCAGCTGAAGGAATGGGAAGCCGCCGGCTACGGCAACTTGCCGGTCTGCATGGCAAAAACCCAGTATTCGTTCTCGACCGATCCGTCCCTGCGTGGCGCGCCCACCGGCCACTCGGTTCCGGTGCGCGAGGTTCGCCTGTCCGCTGGTGCCGGTTTCATCGTGGTTGTCTGTGGTGAGATCATGACCATGCCCGGTCTGCCGCGCAAACCCGCCGCGGAAACCATCTGCCTCAATGACGCAGGTGAGATCGAGGGCTTGTTCTAAGCCGCTGAATGAGACATCTCGTGGTCCGGGGAATCCCCGGGCCATGAGGAGATTGCGATGCCCACTCTGACACTGCCGCAAGACTGTCTTTCCATGCAGGAATTGCGGGTTCAGATCGACAAGCTGGACCGCCAACTGATTGAGATGTTGGTGACGCGCGCAACTTACATTGACCGCGCGTCCGAGCTGAAACCGGGCGAGGGTCTTCCGGCCCGAATTCCTGAGCGAGTTGAAGATGTGGTGCAAAAGGTACGTGTGAGCTCGGACAGACTGGGCATGGACCCTGATCTTGCCGAAAATCTGTGGCGTATCTTGATTGATTGGTCGATTGCACGCGAAGAAAGTGTGCTCGGCCCTGACTGAATGACCGGGCGCTTCTGGCGCCCGATCCGCTTTTGAAAGAAGGGATCAAAGGATGGTAGCTCAAGTCATCGATGGCAAGGCCTTTGCGGCCAAAGTCCGCGCGCAGGTGGCCGATCAGGTTGCAAAGCTGAAAGAGGAAAACGGCATCACGCCCGGCCTGGCCGTGGTTCTGGTGGGCGAGGATCCGGCAAGTCAGGTCTATGTCCGTTCAAAGGGCAAAATGACCGTCGAGGTCGGCATGAACTCGTACGAGCACAAGCTGGATGCCGAGACCTCTGAGGCAGACTTGCTGGCGTTGATCGACAAGCTGAACAACGATCCCGCCGTGCACGGGATTCTGGTTCAGCTTCCGCTGCCCAAGCATCTGAACGAGGATCTGGTGATCAACTCGATCGACCCGGCCAAGGACGTGGATGGGTTCCATATCTCGAATGTGGGCCTGTTGGGTACCGGTCAGAAGTCGATGGTGCCCTGCACCCCGCTGGGTTGCCTGATGATGCTGCGCGACCACCATGGGTCACTGTCGGGTATGGATGCTGTTGTGATCGGCCGTTCGAACATCGTCGGCAAGCCGATGGCGCAACTGTTGCTGGGTGACAGCTGCACCGTGACCATCGCGCATTCGCGCACCAAGGACCTGCCGGACGTCGTGCGCCGCGCCGATATCGTGGTTGCCGCCGTGGGCCGCCCCGAGATGGTACCGGGCGACTGGATCAAGGAAGGCGCGACCGTCATCGACGTGGGCATCAACCGAATCGAGCGCGACGGCAAGAACAAGCTGGTCGGAGACGTCGACTATGCCAGCGCGGCCGAACGCGCCGGTGCGATCACGCCGGTTCCGGGCGGCGTTGGCCCGATGACCATCGCTTGCTTGCTGGCCAACACGCTGACAGCGTGCTGCCGCGCGAACGGATTACCTGAACCCGAGGGCCTGACCGCCTGATCGCGGAAGAATCCGCGCAAATTCTGCGCGCGACTGATGATTTGGAACGGCCGGGCAGGGGAAACCTTCCCGGCCGTTTCCTCATTGAGAGACAACATTAATTTTGAATAAACGGGTTTGAATGTGATCAAATCGGTGATAAGTTATTAAATCCAGTTAGTTAAATGCGAAATGCATGCCGCCCGAAGTGATTGTAACGGACCTCAGCGGATTGCCCGTCGGAACAATATGAAGTTAAAACTAAACCTGATCATAGCCGCTTGCACCCTTCAACGCGTGGTGGCTGGATTGGTTTTCGTTCCGCTGCTGGCTTACACTTTTCCACCTTTTCTGGACGTCGCATTGCCGTTCGGCATGCGATTGACATTCTGGGCCGGTGTCATGGCACTGGCAATCGCCGCAACATGGCTTTCCAGAAAGTTCATCTATGAACATCTGTCTCAGGACTATCTTTCGGCCCGAGACGTTGTCTTCTCTGCCGTCATCCTGATCCTGTTTACACCGGCATTGTGGCTTTTGGCCTGGCTGCTGTTCACGATTGGCGGACAGGAAGCCCCAGGTGCGCTGGCGGTCTTACCTTATGGGGTGCTGTTCTCGACCGGTCTGATTCTGGTCGGCCGGACCGAACCCGGATATCCAAAGCCGACCGGAGTGCCAGAGCAGATGCCGCGTCTGGTCAGACGTCTTCCGGCGGGTTTTCAGGGCCGGATCTATCGTCTGACGGTTCGGGATCACAATGTGGATGTCGTCACCTCTGAGGGTACGTTTACCATTCGATCGCGTTTTACGGATGCGATCGACGAGATGGAGCCGATCCCCGGTCATTGCACACACCGATCCCATTGGGTGACCGATGATGCAATTGTCAGCACCGAACGGACCGACGGAAAGGCTTTCGTCCGGCTGCGTAACGGCGACCTTGTGCCGGTCAGCCGAAAATACAGACCCATGTTGGAACAGGACGGGCTGATCTGAACTAGCGCGGCATGGGAATGACCTGTGGCTGTGGCCCGGTCAGAATGGCTTTGGCCTGTTTGTCCATCAAGCTGGCCAAGGCCGCGTCGGTACTGCGCAGACCGCCCGTAAACGTACCGTATGCCGGCATTATCAAACGCGCCTGATCCAGCAGGAACGCCGGCCGGGTGATCGACCGGCCACGCACGCGTAAGCTCGCCTTGGGGTGGTAGTGGCCCGAAACCTCGGCCCGGCCAGAGGGTTCGGCGATGTGGCGGAATACCAGCGGTCGAAAGGAGCACTCGGACAGATGCGTTCCGCCCAGTTCGACAGGTCCGGGATCGTGGTTGCCTTCGATCCAGATCCAGTCCCGGCCGGCCTGCAGGGTGACGATCTGCAATTGATGGTCCGGGATCAATGACTGTGCGGCGTCCAGATCGTCGAAGCTGTCACCCAGGCAAATGACCGTCTCGGCGCGGGTGTGGTGCAGGTCCGCCGCCAGCCGCGTCAGCGTGTCCTGTGTGTCATAGGGCGGCAGCGCGGCCCCGCCGCGCCGGGCCATCCGCTCGGACTTGCCCAGATGCAGGTCGGACACGCACAGCAATTTCCGATCGGGCCACCACAACGCCCCGGACCCCAAAGCGTGCAGGGATAGACCGGCAAAGGTAAACAACAGGCTGTTCATGATCCGTTCTTTGCCTTTTTCCCGACCCAAGGCAAGCGGATTAACCGCTCTCTAATCCCGCAGCCTGCAAAAGCCGCGCGCTTTCCTCGGCCAATAGCCGTTCTTCGGCGGCCCCTTTGACGGGCACTTTGCCGACCTCAAGAAACAGCGGCGCGGCCAGGGGGGAAACTCTGTCCAGCCGTAGAAGATCGATGCGGTCGCCGATGCGCGCAATCATTTCCTCGATCCGTCCGAAGTCTACCAGACCGCGCATGGCCTCTTCGCGCGTGATCTGCATCAGCAGGTGGTCCGGGTCATATTTCAGCAGCGTGTCATACAGTATGTCAGACGAGAACGTTGCTTGCCGCCCGCTCTTGCGCTGGCCGCCGGTGTTCCGTTCGATCAGCCCAGCGATTGTCGCCGATGCGCGAAAGGTACGCTTCATCACCGCGTTGCCCGCCAGCCATGTCTCGAGCCCCGCCCGCAATGCTCTATGTTCGAACAGGGGGCGCGGATCGGTCACCGCATCCAGTCCCCAGATCAGCGTGGCATAGTCGGTGGCGACAAAGCCCAATGGTGCCAGCCCGGTTTCCTCCATCCGTTTGGTCAGCAGCAGGCCCAGCGTTTGTTGTGCGTTTCGCCCGGCAAATCCGTAGACACACAGGTTTTCGCGCCCGTCATTGGGAAAGCTTTCGATCAGCAGCCTGTCGCGTTGGGGCAGTCGGGACATGTAGCTTTGCAGGGCCAGCCACTCGGCGGTGTGTGGCGGCAATTGCGGCCAGTCGTCCTGCGCGAACATCCGCAGGATGCGGTCGCTCAACTGCGTGGAAGTGGCAAATTTCGTGCCGGAAAACGTTGCGATCTTGGGTTTGCGATCAGCGCGGCGACTGACCTCGACAACCATTTCGCGCAGGCCTTCATAGCGGACGATTTGCCCGCCGATCAGAAAGGTATCACCCTGCGTCAGCGAAGCGGCAAAGCCCTCTTCGACCTCACCCAGGGGTTTGCCGCCCCGGTTGCGTTTCAGGCGCACTTTCAGGGTGTCGGTATCTTGAATCGTGCCCAGATTCATACGGATACGCTGCGCGGCGCGCGGGTCGCGCAGTTGCCAACGGCCATCGGAGCGCTGCTGCAGTCGTTGCCAGCGGTCATAGGCGCGCAGGGCGTATCCCCCAGTGGCACAGAACTCCAGACAGGCGTCGAACTCAGGACGCGACAGTTGGGCAAAAGGCCCTGCCATCGTCATTTCCGCATAAAGGTCGTCCGCATCGAACGGCCCTGCGGCGGCGGCAATAAGAATGTGCTGGCACAACACGTCCCTTGGGCCGCGCCCGCGCGGTTCGCCATCCAGATCATGCGCCTGGACGGCTTCAAGCGCTGCGACGCATTCAACAACCTCGAACCGGTTGGCAGGCACCAGCAAAGCCTTGGAGGGGGCGTTGTATCGATGATTGGCGCGACCAATGCGTTGCACCAGTCGCTTGACGTTCTTGGGCGCGCCGATCTGGATCACCAGATCCACATCACCCCAGTCGATGCCCAGATCCAGGCTGCCGGTACAGACAATGGCGCGCAACTCTCCGCGCACCATTGCGGCTTCAACCCTTTCGCGTTGCTGCCGGTCCAGACTGCCATGATGAATGCCGATGGGCAGACCCTCGTCATTTGCGAGCCACAGGTTGTGAAAGAAGATTTCCGCCTGTGCGCGGGTGTTGTGAAAGATCAGTGTCGTCGTGTGAAGCCGGACCTGCTCTAGCACGGCCGGAATGGCATAGGCCGCGCCGCCGCCGGACCATGGTGGCATCTCGGTTGTTTCCAGCATCGAGATATCCGGGTCAGGGCCGGGGTCGGCCTGAATGATCCGGCAGGTGTCAGGGTGGCGGGCAAGAAACCGGGCGATGGCATCGGGGTCTTCGACAGTTGCTGACAGGCCCACGCGGCGTAGGGCAGGGCACAGGCTTTGCAGTCGTGCCAGTGCCAGCATCAACTGATCGCCGCGTTTGCTTTCGGAAAGGGCGTGGATCTCGTCAACAATCACCCGCTGCACGCCTTTGAACATGCGGGGCGCGTCCTCGTACGAGGTCAGCAGCGCCAGACTTTCGGGCGTCGTAAGCAGGATATGCGGCGGATCCACGCGCTGGCGTTTCTTTTGCGTGGCCGAGGTGTCGCCGGTTCGGTCTTCGATTCGGATCGGAAGGCCGATTTCGTCTGCCGGGCCGCGCAGATTGCGCCGGATATCGGCCGCCAGCGCCTTGAGCGGCGAGACATAGAGTGTGTGCAGGCCCTCATGCGTGCCATCGGCCAGTTCCGCCAGCGTCGGCAGGAAGCCGGCCATGGTCTTGCCGCCACCTGTGGGTGCGATCAGCAATGTCGCCGGGTCTTGTGCCCGGTTGAACATGTCCTGCTGATGCGGGTGGATGGACCAGCCTTTGGCTGAAAACCAGTCGGTGATCCGGGCGGGAATCTGCGTCATTTGCGCAGATTAACCGCCCTAGCGCCTGATTGGCACGGCGTTATTTGACGATTTTCTCGTCCTTGACGAACATGTTTGCCCAGGCCCGGTCGATCAGGTCGGGGCTCATCTGATATGGGATGCCTTCGAATTCGCAGATTGCGATCATCTGGTCGATCAGGAAGATCGGCTGATAGTTCGCATAGATGTTGTTGATCGTCGGGTATTTGACCTTCAACAGATGCACCAGCGCGGCCTCGTCCAGCGGCATGCCGCGTTTGCGGGCAACCATGGCGAAGATTTTCAGGAAGTTTTCCTGGTTCGGGCCGTCGATCTTGATCTTGAAGAAGATCCGGCGCAGGGCGGCCTGGTCAAAGATCTCGTTCGGGTGGAAGTTGGTCGAGAAGATGACCAGCGTGTCAAAGGGTACTTCGAACTTTTCACCCGATTGAAGGCCAAGGATGTCCTTGTTTTCTTCCAGCGGAACGATCCAGCGGTTGACCAGCGCCTGAGGCGGTTCCGCCTGACGGCCAAGGTCGTCGACAATGAAGATGCCGCCCGTCGATTTCAACTGCAGCGGCGCCTGATAGGTGCGCGCGGTCGGGTTGTAGACCAGATCAAGCATGCTGAGAGACAGTTCGCCCCCGGTCACAACCGTCGGGCGCTCGCACTGAACATAGCGCGAATCGAACCGTTTGCGGCGGCGCAGGCTGTTGGGGTCATCGGGTTCCTGTTCGATCGCGGTATGGACGATCGGGTCGTAGACGGTGATCACCTGCCCGGCATATTCGATGGCCCAGGGCACATAGACATTGTCCCCCAGCGCGTCGCGGATACCGTTCGAGATCGAGGATTTACCATTGCCCGGCGGTCCATACATCAGGATCGACCGGCCGGCGCTGACCGCCGGGCCCAAATGGTCAAGCAGGCTGTCGGGCAGAACCAGATGACCCATCGCACCGGTCAGTTGCTCACGCGTAACCTGAATGTTGCGAATCGACTGGCGCTTGACCTGCTCGCGATACACGTCCAGCGGTACTGGCATGGCGCCGAAATACTCCGACTGGCTCAACGCGTCCAACGCACGTGCCTTTCCCGCGTCGGTCAGTTGGTACCCCATTTCGTTGCCGCTGTTGGCGTTCAGGGTGCCGGTCGCCTCAAGCAGTTTCTGATCGCGGGTGATATCGACCAGTTCCTGCGTAACGGAACCCGGAAGACAGATGGCTGCGGCGATCTCGGACACGGTGTCGACGTTCTTGCGAAAGATCGTCTTGAGCAAAATGTCCCGCATCATCACCAGCGGAAGCTGCATTTCACCCAGCCCCTTTGGGGCAGGGGGGGCCATAACGGAAGTGGTCTGCATATTCATGAGCGTGGCTCGTCTATCCCGGTTTCACGTCAACCGGCCCTGAACGGGCCGCTTGCGGAAAATTTGGCCCGCCTTTGTGGCAGGACCAAGGCGGGGGCAAGGCGCGCTGATGATAGTTCACGAACCGTAAACAGTTCCCAAAATCAGATACATGGCCAAGGCGCCTGCCAAGGCCAGACCCATTGGAAATTGCCGGCCACGGTCCCAGCTTTCCCAATGCGGTGCGATACTGCGCAGACGGGTGTTCTTGGCCAGACGATGGGTTGCCACGGCGGCCAGAAGGGTCGCTGTCAGAACGGCCAACAGGATAAAAGCGTCGGCAAACCAGACGAAAGGAGAGGCCGCAGCAAGGAACTTGGCGTCTCCCGCACCCATGACACCTGCTGCATTCAGGACGATGCCAACAAGCAAAACAATGACAATGTGCAGCAGCTGCCACAGATAGAGGGGCAAAGTGACGGATAGGGGGCCAATATTCCCGCTTAACCACTCCTGCGACCACGGCGGCAGGACAAACAGACCGATGACGACATAAACAATCGCCAGCGCCAGAACCGCGTGATTCTTGATCCGCATTTCACGCATATCAGTGAAAGCGACGTAAAAGCAGATTGGCAGCACAAATGGCAGGAACCACGCAGCTGCAACCGCAGGGATATGCATCAATCAGGCTTCCTCGAGCGCACGCAGCGAACGGACGGCTTCGTCGAAATGTTGCGGGTGGGTGGCAATGGCCTCGCGGAACAGGTTCTTGGCCGTGTTCACATCCCCTTGCTTGACCGCCGAGATCCCCATCGTATTCAGCAACTGGGCGCGCTCGATCTGGGTCATCGGAATAACCGGTATGGTGTAGTTTCGCTGAGCCGATCTGGCCAGGACAAGGTTGTTCTTGGCGGTGAACAGGGATTTGTCGTGCCGGATCGCTTCAGTAAACAGGCGTTCGGCCTCGGCATACTGGCCGCGTGTCAGCTTTGAATAACCCCAGTTGTTCATCACACTGCCCGGGCGCGTCGTCAGGCCCACGGCGGTTTCGTAGAAATGATCCGCCCGCTTCCAGCTTTCCTGCGAATCCGCCACCAACGCCTCGAGACGATAGCGCTTGAATGTCTCAAATGTGGGTGGGACTGAATCCAGCACAGCCTCGGCCTCTTTCCAGTTGCCGCCGCGAACCAGAGCGTCTGCATACTCGACCTTGTCCGCGTTGGTCGAGCCTTTCATGCCTGTGACCTTCTTCCAGGCGGTAGAAGCTTCGGTTGTGCGTTTGGCGCGTGACAGGGATATCGCCAGACCCCGCTGCAGGTCGATGCGATCAGGGTTCTTGGTGGCCGCATTGTGGAAATATGTGACCGCCTCGTTGGGGTCGGCCGCACTCAGCAACACGTCATTCAGATTGGTTTCATCAATAACGTTTACTTCCTGAAATGTACGCTCGACCTTTTCTTCTTCGGTCTCCTTGGCGCATGCCGATACAATCAATCCGCATATTACGATCGACGGAATCAAGAATTGTTGGCGCATTTTTGCGTCCTTTACTGCTCTTGCCTCTGGTTACGGGAGCTTGCGAAGCGTAAATTGCCCGTCGCCTTGCTGCTCCAGCGTATATTCTTGTTCTTGTGAGGTATTATTATCAGGATTTTCCATTTTTGCGAGTGCTAACCGCAGATTGTCGCGGATTGCGTCACTTTCGCCATTGTCCAGCGCATAGGCGCGCTGAAACACCTGAGCCGCTTCGGGATATTGCCCGGTTTCCATCAGCAGAACGCCCAGATTATTCCAGGCCACTGGCCAATCGGTATCATCCTTGACGGCCCGTCTCAGCAGGGTTTCAGCCTGGCCAATGCGCTTCAGGCCCAGATTTGCCGTGCCCATCGATGTCAGGATTTGCGGCGTCATCCCCTGTTCCAGAGCGGCGCGGGTAAAGGATTTGAGCGCCAGTTCGTACTCGCCGGCGGCCATCAAGCGGTTTCCAACCTCAATTTCGTCTTCGGCCTGTCCCCCGCGGTCAATGCCCGGAGCCTCCAGATCGCCGGAACGATCGGTCTCTGTGCAAGAGGCCACCATGGCGAAAACCAGGGTGGCCTGAAAGATGCGGCGGAGCCCGGTCCGGGCGCAGCATCGAAATGGGTTCATCAGGTTACTACCGGCCGAAATTCGAAATGACGTTTGCCGAAGGCCCGACAAGAATAACCAGCAAAGGCGGAACTGTCAGTCCCATTGTGACAAGCGTCATTTTGGTCGGCAGCTTGTTCGCAGCCTCTTCTGCGCGCATGACACGCTTGTCGCGCATCTCGCCCGCATACACCCGCAGAGCTTCAGCAATTGATGTACCAAAGGTTGCCGACTGGATCATCACCGTGACGAACGAGTTGACGTCCTGCACGCCGCAACGGGTGCCAAAGTCACGCAGGACGGTATCCTTGTCCTTACCCGCTTTCATTTCGTAAGCGACGATCTCGAACTCCTGCGAAATGTCGGGGTACGAGGCTTTCATTTCGTTGGACACCCGGACTATGGCCTGATCGAGGGACTGACCAGCCTCCACACAGACCAGCATCAGGTCAAGCGTGTCGGGAAAGGCTTGCGTAATCTTCTCTTTCCGCTCTTCGATGCGGCGCGTGATCCAGTATTTGGGGATCATGTAGCCGACACCGCCGGGCACCAGCACGCGCACCAGGATCTGCTGGGTGGTGAACTCCTGCGTTCCCGCGAACACCGTTACCAGCAGAACGCCGACAATGATGCCGATGATCCCAAGGGAGAACTGTGCAAAGTGGAAAAACCGCACCGCGTCCTTGGTCTGGTACCCTGCCTGCCGCAGCTTGAGCTGCATTGCCGACAGTTCTTCCTGATCTTTCGGTTCCAGAAAGGTCGCGAATTTTTCAAGCTGCTCGTTCCGACCGGCGTTCCGCAACTGGTCTTTCTTGGCCTTCTTTTCCTTCTTGGGCGCGGCATTCGAACGCTGCAGCTTCTTGAGCGGATCCTCGGGCTGGTTCAGCATCAGCGGGATGGTGACCAGGATCATGAACATCCCCAGTACTCCGACCACGATCAGTGGTCCGAACTCGCCCAGATGCTCGGTCAGCAAGTCATTGATGCGGGTCAGGAATTCCATTGCCGTGCCCTCAAACCTTGATGTTGGTGATGATTTTCATAACGATCAGGTTCAGCGTCAGCGTGATCCCGACAAAGAAACACATCGGAATGAACCAGGGGTGGTCAAGCACATCGTCATAATAGCCGGGATCCTTGACAAGGATGAAAGCCAGGCAACCCAGCGGGAAGGCCGACAGGAATTTGCCGGACCACTGTGCCTCGGCCGTGATCGCCTTGACGCGGCGAAACAGGCGGAACCGGGCACGGATAACCTGTGCAAGACCGGCCAGAATTTCCGCAAGGTTACCACCGGATTGCTGCTGGATACCCACAGCAACGGCCAGAAAGCGCATATCCTGCATGTCTAGACGTTCGGCCATGTCTTTCAAGGCCTCGCCAACGTCGCGGCCATAGGCGCATTCATCGGCGATGACGCCAAACTCGGTTCCCAGCGGGTCTTGAACCTCGGTAGCAACAACCTGAATCGTTGAGACGAAGGGGTTACCGACACGCAGCGAGCGGACCATCAGTTCCACGGCTTCGGGCAATTGTTCTTCGATCATGCCCATGCGTTTCTTGGCCTTTTGGTTCACCC
The DNA here is from genome assembly GCA_963669395.1 of uncultured Ruegeria sp. Classification (GTDB taxonomy): domain Bacteria; phylum Pseudomonadota; class Alphaproteobacteria; order Rhodobacterales; family Rhodobacteraceae; genus Ruegeria. Next base: position 1,738,689 of record OY770022.1, read on the forward strand.
ACGCATAAACGCTGCCAACACCGATTGCGACGGAAATGGCCGCCCGTAACGCGGTATCGGTGGCTGTGCCGATGCTCAGCCCCATGAACGCAACCCCGGATACAAGGCACATGATCATGATCAATTGCCGGGGCGAAAACGCAATCGCCGCCTTCTGTGCCTTGTCGGCCAGAAGGGAATAGAGCGGGATGCTCTGCGATTTCATATGCTGCTGCATTTCCTTGCGCAGCTGTTCCAGAACCTGTTCGCGCCCGACACCCTTGTCGAGCATGTCAAGGCGGCGGTTTACCCGGCTGTTAAGGCTGATGGATTTGCCGAACGCGACCAGGTAGATACCTTCGACCAGGGCCAGAACGCCCACGAAGATCGCGACATAGATCAATGCCTCCATAGGCAGTTGCATATCCTTGATCTCCTACATTGTGGTTGGGTCGTAAATGGACGCGGGCAGGTCAAAGCCCCACAGGCGGAAGCGCTCGGAGTAGTGGCTGCGCACGCCGGTTGCGGTGAAGTGACCGATGATCTTGTTGTCAGGTGTCAGGCCAACACGTTGAAAACGAAAGATTTCTTGCATGGAAATCACATCGCCTTCCATCCCGGTGATCTCGGTGATCGATGTCATGCGGCGCGAACCGTCCTGCAAGCGGCTGGCCTGTACGATCAGGTTCACAGCGCTTGCGATCTGGCTGCGGACAGCCTTGATCGGCATTTCGATCCCGGCCATAGCGATCATGTTTTCCAGACGCGAGATCCCGTCGCGGGCTGAGTTGGCGTGGATCGTGGTCATTGACCCGTCGTGGCCGGTGTTCATCGCCTGCAACATGTCGATCACCTCGGCTCCACGCGTCTCACCCACGATGATGCGGTCGGGACGCATCCGCAGGGCGTTTTTGAGACAGTCGCGCGGGCTGACTTCGCCTTTACCTTCCACGTTGGGCGGACGACTTTCCATCCGGCCAACATGGGTCTGTTGCAGCTGAAGTTCCGCTGTATCCTCGATCGTCAGGATGCGTTCGGCGTCGTCAATGAAGCTGGACAGGGCGTTCAGGGTGGTCGTTTTACCGGAACCGGTACCGCCCGAGACGATAACGTTCAGGCGCGTAGACACCGCAGCCTGAAGATAGGCAGCCATTTCTTCGCTGAACGCGCCGAAATTGACCAGATCATCGATGCCCAGCTTGTCCTTTTTGAACTTACGAATGGATACCAGCGAACCGTCCACCGCAATCGGCGGCACCATGGCATTGAAACGCGATCCGTCAGCCAGACGGGCGTCGACGTAAGGGTTTGATTCATCGACCCGGCGACCCACGGCGGACACGATCTTGTCGATGATCCGCATCAGGTGCTTTTCGTCCTTGAAGGTGATGTCGCTGAGTTGAAGCTTGCCGTCGCGTTCCACGAAGATCTGCTGCGGACCGTTCACCAGAATATCGTTGACCGTGTCATCCTGCAGCAAGGTCTCCAAAGGCCCAAGCCCGGTGACCTCGTCATAAAGCTCCTTGTTGAGCTGCGAACGGTCTTCGCGGTTCAGAACGATGTTGCGGGATTCGAGAACTTCGCTGGCAATGGCGCTGATCTCGGCCCGAAGCTCAGCCTCGGCGGCTGATTCCAGCGCCGAGAGGTTCAGGTTTTCAAGCAATTCGCGATGCAGATCGATCTTGATTTCACTCAAGCGTTCCTTGCGCTTGCGGTCACGGTCGGAAGATGAGGCCTCGGCGGCCTTTTTTTGCACCGGTTTGCGGACAACAGCCGTTGTGGCAGAGGCAGGAGCGTTTGCCGCGGCCGGGGTGGCCTCGGGGGCTTTGGCCGCTGTCTTGACCGGCTGCGCATCAGGCTGCTTCTTGTATCTCGAAAACATGACGGCTGTCCCCTTGAGAAGTTGTTACGCGGCTTCTGCGTTGCTCGAGCCCAGGCTGTGAAGCGACTTGGCCAGTTTGGCGATTTCCCGACGTAGCGGGTTCTTGGCAGCAGATTTTGCAAGCGGCAGGCCGTGATCGCCAGCTTGCAGAACCGGTTTGCCACCTTCGGGCAGTTGCAGATCGATGGAGATTCCCAGGCTTTCGCCCATGCGCTTGACCCGGCCCTTGCCGTTCAGATCCGTGAATTTTGGCGCCCGGTTCAATGCAAAGCGCAGCTTGTTGAACGGCAGTTCCTCGGCCTGCAGTGCGCGCTTCAGACGCAGTGCGTTCTGGGCGGACCGCATATCCAGCTCGATCAATGCAAAATAGACATGCGCGGCCGCCAGCACTGTTTCGGACCAGTGCACCAGTGTTTTTGGCATATCCACGACCACATAGTCGAAATGTTTGCGCGCGGTGTCGATGACGCGCTGAATATCCTCAGGCGTAATCAGGTCCAGCGGTACAATGTCGGAAGGCGAGGTCAGAACCTGCAGTTTTTCTTCATATGTCTGCAGCGCCTGGGAAAAAACATCGTCGTCCATGGACGCCGTGTCCGACAGCATTTCGAACACTGTCTCGCGACGCGGCAGGTCCAGATAGGTGGAAACTGTGCCAAATTGCAGATCCAGGTCAATCAGGCAGACGGTCGGTGCTTCTTTGTCCGAAACCGTAGCCAGTTCCCAGGCAAGATTGACCGCCAGAGTGGTCGAGCCTACGCCTCCGGCCAGGCCGTGCACCACAAACAGCGCGCCTTCTTTTGATTCGCCCTGGGTCAGCGGAACTGCCGCCGCCTGGGGCGCGGCAACCGGATCGGGCTGTTTCATGCGCTCGATGGCTTCCTGCAACTCGCCTTCGGGCAGCGGGTAGGGGACAAATTCATCGGCACCTTTGCGCAACAGCTGATGCAGCGACGCAGGTGTGACATCTTCGGCGATCAGAACAACTTTGATTTTCTTGTCCTTGGCGCGGGTGATGATTTCACCCATCAGCGTCAGGTTGTCTTCGTCTTCCCCGTCGATTGCAAGTGCCACAAATTCAAGAGAATTTGCCTCGGGTTGGCTGAAAAAAGCCAGTGCCTCAGCAAATCCAAGATCGCCCCAGCGTTCACCCAGCGCAACTTCCATGTCTTCGATCAACAGATCGAAATTCTGGACATCACGGCTGATTGTGCAGGCCAGAATGGCGGCATTTTCGTCTTGCGGCGTGGCGCTTGTCATTAACACAATCCTCGTAGTGAGGGCTTGGCAAATCTTACAAACACAAGTGGTCTGGTCGGATTGGCTGTCGCCCCGATGCGGTCAAATCTGGCCGCAGGTCACCCAATTGTTGACAACGTCTCTTGGAAGTTGGGCGAGAATTGGGCGTAAAAGAACAAATTGTAGGGAATTGGGCGACGATGCCGCCCAATTGCGCTTTATTGTTCTGATGTGGTGCCAACACTCGTCTCGGATGCCAGGCCCGAGGGTGGAATGGCGCTTTCCACGTAGCTGCGATAGATAACCTCGGCGTATTTGCCGTCCAGCAGGTTGGGGTGGTTATCTACAAATCCGGACACTTCGGTGACGGTACGCCGGTTGCGGCGGTCGCGATTCGGCGTGTCGATCAAAGGACGTGACTTGCCGAAAGAGACCACAGCTTCAAGCCGGGACCGGGAAACGCCCTGATTGACCAGGAATGCAACCGCTGAGTTTGCACGGCGCTGTCCCAGGCTTTGGTTATAGGACGCGGAACCGACCCTGTCGGTGTGACCATAGACGCGGAACCGGGCTTCGGGGAATTGCTTGATCCAGGCCGCCTGCTGCGCCAGGATCCGCTGCGCCGAAGCATCCAGTTGCGAACTGTTGAAGGCAAAGTTGATCTGGGTTGGAACCTCTGCCGCAAATCGCTGAGCCAGGATCTGGGCATAGGACAACTCACCGTTCATCACCTGGATATTGTTGAGAGTTGCGTTGCCGAAAGCGCCCGAATCAATTTCGTATCCCGCTTCCCGTGTACAGCCTGCGACAGCGACCGACAGACATAGTGTCATCATCCACTTTTGCATGGGTCCTATCCTCCTCATCAATCCAGGACGTAGCCGTAAGAGCTGCCATAGCCCTGTTTGGCCACTTCTGTTGCGGCACCTGCACCGGCACGTGTTGTCCGGGCGGTCTTGCCATTCACGAACAGATCGAATTCGCTGGGCGGTTTGACCCGATCGGTGGGCAGAGCCAGGGCTTCACCTCGCGTCGGCGACACAAGATGTGCGGTGATGATAATAACCAGTTCGCTTTGTTCGCGCTGATATTCGGCGCTGCGGAACAGGGCGCCCAGAACCGGTACGTCGCCAAGCCACGGGATCTGGTTGTTTAGGTCGGCAAAGTTGTCCTGGATCAGCCCGGCGATGGCAAAGCTCTCACCGTCGCGCAGTTCAACCGTCGTGCTGGTCTGGCGTGTGATAAAGCTTGGAACATTGTCGCCATTGATCGTGAAGTTCGAGCTGTTGTCGATCGCCGAGACAGACGCGGCCATCTCCAGATTGATCAGCTCGCCGTCGACAACACGTGGGATGAAGTCGATTTCGACACCGAAGGCCTTGTATTCAATGGTGACGACACCGTCGTCCTGCGGAACAGGGATGGGTACTTCGCCGCCGGCCAGGAATGTCGCTTCTTGCCCGGACAGTGCAGACAGGTTGGGTTCAGCCAGGCTGCGGGCCAGGCCTTTGGCCTCTAGGGCCTCCAGCAACAGGCGAACCTGGGTCGAACCTGCGCCAAATCCAAACAGGATGGCACCCGTGTTGGACTGCACGGCGGGAATGTTGTTGCTCAGTGCGTTCTGCAATGCCAGCGAGTTGTTCAGCGTGTTGATGCCGCCGGTCACATCGCCGCCACCGAAGCCCAGCGATGCTGACAGGCTCTTGGCGACCGAGCGGTTCATCTCTGCAAAGCGGACTTTCAGCATGACCTGCTGCACGCCGCCAACGCTCATAAGGTTCGAAACGCGATCCGGGGCATAACGTTCCGCCAGTTCCAGCGCGCGGGCAAGCTTTGCTGAGCTGGACACGGTGCCGGACAGCACGATGCCGTCATTTGCCGTACGCACCTCGACCCGCTCATCGGGCAGGATCTGGCGCAGCCTTTCCTTGAATTCGGTCACATCCGGTGCCACACGAACGCGAACGTTCGTGATCAGATTGCCGACGCCATCGAACAACGTCAGCGTTGTGATGCCAGGAGCCTTACCAAGAACATAGATCGTGCGGTCCGAAAGCGACGAGATGTCGGCGATACCCGCGTTGGCGATGCTCAGTTCTGCGAACGGCTCTTCACTCTCAACAACAATTGCGCGATTCATAGGGACATCCAGCGTTTCCGCCGTGCCCTTTTTCACCACGCGAAGATTCTGCGCCCAGGCGGCATCGCCGACCGGGCTCACAACAAGCGCCAACCCCAGCAGGGTTGCGCTGATCCAGGAACGTATTGTCATGTGACCTGCCTCTCCGATCACGCCTCGTTTTTGGGTCTATCGCCCTCTGATACGAAACACTGCGCGAATTCAGAATTTATTGCAATAATCAATGGTTTCCGGATTGTTCCTTATGTGGGGAATGGGCAACAATCAAAATAGAAAGAGCCGCGCAGACTGCGCGGCTCAAGTCCGTAACGCTCTGATATAACGTCAGTTTGTGCAGGGAATTGGGGTTTCGACGATCTCTCCGCCGCGGCGGGTCCGGATCGTACACACTCTTTCCTGGGCTTTCTTCGGAGCGGGCGCCGCCTCTTTAATACCCAACAGTTTTCGCTGGTCGACTTCGATTGCCGCGGTGATGGCCTCGTCCTCGACCCCAACCAGGGCGAGGGACAGGCGGCCGGTGCTCTGGGCCTGGGCCAGCGAGATCGCCTGTTCCGGTGTAACGGCAACCGTAACTGTACGTGCAATTGTTGTACCCGTGACGTCCGAGCCTGCGGACTGATCAATGGCAACCAGTCTGATACTAGGAAGGATCAAACGTGTGAGTTCACCGCTGGCGCCCTCGACCGCGCCCCGCAACGAGCCGGTCCAGATAATGTCGACGTCGTCTCCTGGGCGCAGAAATCCGGATACGCCGGACGCAACATCAACGCTGATGGCAAAGGCCCGCTTACCTTTTTCCAGGCGCGAGGTCAGACCCGCGGCTTCGCCCGGCCGGGTAATCTTGACCTCCATGATCGCTTCGTCTTTTTCCATGGCCCTCATGACATAACGCTCATTGTCTCCGGTCTCGGGGAACAGGACGGTCATTTCCGTGAATGTGCCCTCGGGGATCGCGTTTTCCGGCCAATCGACGATACGCACATCTTCTTCCTTTACGCGTTCGCCATACTTTAGCGAACGGTTGGACACGATGACGCTGACGGTCGGAATTACATTGACGTTCGCGTTTGCCAAAGCTTCCTGGGCCGCCAACCGCTCGCGCGCCAAAGCATCCTGATAGGCGGAGATATAGTTGCGCGCCATGTAAACCGCGCCGCCGGCCAGAGCCACCCCGACGATCAGAACAAGACCAAACACAGCTCGCATGCGCGCACCTCATATTTTCGATGGCCAGAGTCATTTCGGCCAGTGGGAAACTTTGAAACAGCTTATTTCCTAAACAGGAATTGTGTCGAAATGTAGGACAAAGAAGACATTTCTATCACTGTTCCACGATTGTAGGGCGAGTTGGCAACACACTCAGGTCAAGCGCAGGCCCGGGGGGGCTACGTTTCAAACGTCCAGCTTGAAGAGCCCAGAGTTGGCTGAACTATGCTTGGAAACCTTAGACAGTAGCTCAGCTACCGCCGCCCGCGGTCCCTGAAACAACGATCCCGCCAGGTGCGTTGTTGGATCCGGTACTGATGGTCGCGCTGGACATCGCCGAGCTGGTGTTCCCGCTCAGGCTGATGGTTGCTGTCTGGATGCCGAAGTAAATCAGTGTCGCAAGCGCAATGATTATGGCGGTCAGAACGACCCAATCAACGGTGACAGCACCGTCTTCAGAGGTGATAAAGGTTTTCGTGAACCTGATCATTCCGGGTCACTCCAGTAAAGCCGAGTCGGGGCATAACCGACCAATAGAATCTGTTTGTGCACAACCTTTGCTGATGCACTCATTATGTTTTGCTTTGCCGGAGTGGCAGGAATTGGGCAAAACATTGAATTATAGGACGTATTTGGATTTTTTGAGGTGCGCCTGGCCGTGACCACGCCTGATTTTCGCTCGGTTACCAAATCGCCGGTGCCTTGTCTGGCCGGTCCTTAAACTCACGGTTCCAAAAGAAAAGCCGCGCCAATTTTGGCGCGGCCTGTTTCCCGTTCCGGGAACTATTTGGCTTAGTTGGTACCCGAAGTGGTGATACCGCCGGCTTGGGTGCCATCGCTTGTGCCGGTGTTCAGGGTTGCGCTGCTCAGCGCGGTGTTCACGTCGGTTGCCATGCCCTGTGCGCCGTTGGCGATCTGCTGGTAAGCCACGGTGCCCAGACCGATGACTGCTGCGGTCAGAACAACCCAGTCAACTGTTACGGCGCCGTCTTCGTCTTTGCGGAAGTTCTTGATGAACTTGATCATGTTACGTCCCTCCTAAAGGATCTAAGTCAATTAACCTTGGCGTCTTTCAGAGCTTTCTCTCTCAGTCCGCTCATGACCGTCTCGGTATGGATATATGTTTGACTGTTGTGCGTGGCAGGAATTGGGCCAAACACAGTTTTTTTGCGCCTCCTCTTAACTTTTTGGTGACGAATTCGACATCTAATTGAAAAAGAACAAAAAAATATTTCAAAGTGACGGTGATGACCTTCGCAAGAGATGCAAAATTGCGCCAAATGAGGCGAAATTGCCCCAATTCGCTTTGTTTTTCTGGCCTTGCGGCCGGATTCGAGGTTCAAATTCATAAAAAGAAAACAAGAGGCAGGCAAAAAATGAATCTCCGGTACGCAATCTCATGCGCCGGCGTGTCGGCATTTCTGATTTCGGGCACGGTTCCGGTGATCGCCGCCGATATCGAGCCGAGAGGCGTCTATAAAAGGATCAAGGCGCCAAAGCCCGGAACGCGCCCGCGCATCACCGTTCAGATCACGGCTGAAGAACATGCATCCCAGCCTTTTGCCCCCAGCACCGGGGCGGAGCTTGAAACGCCTGAAGTGGTCAAGCGCACCGCGCTTCCGCCTGAGAACCTGCCGGGGTCGAACAGCCCTGAAAAGCCCGTCGGTTCCTACACAGCCTTCTGGGACAAGATCTCGCCGGAGCTGGCTGAAGCCGGGGCAGGGCGGCTGGATATGGCGATCAATGCGCTTTCATCCACAAATGTTGCCTCGCCACGTTTGCAGACCCTTCAGAACATTGCACAGCTCCAGGGGATCGACATTCTGCGCTCGACAGTGGGAACGAAGGTTTCCCCGGCACTTGTCCTTGCGGTGATTTCCGTGGAATCGGCCGGTCGGGCGGACGCTGTCAGTTCAGCCGGTGCGCAAGGGCTGATGCAACTGATGCCCGCTACGGCCGAAAGGTTCGGTGTCGAGGACAGTTTTCAGCCCTCGCAGAATATCGCGGGCGGTGTGAAATACCTGAACTGGCTGATGGGGGAATTCAAAAACGACCCGATTCTGGTGCTGGCCGGATATAATGCGGGCGAAGGGGCCGTTCGCAAACACAGTGGTGTGCCGCCTTATGCGGAAACCCGCGATTACGTGCCAAAAGTGCTTGCGGCGTTTCAGGTGGCGCGCGCGTTGTGTTCGACCCCGCCGGAACTGATCTCGGATGGCTGCGTTTTTCAGACGCTAAACTGAAAATGGCCCGCGTGTTGGCGGGCCATTCAATATCAGGCCAATCAGCCGACGATCGTGGCCTGGGTCGAGGCCCGCATATCGTCTTCACTGACACCGTCGGCCAGTTCGACAATCTTCAGGCCGCCTTCAACCACATCCAGCACGCCCAGATTGGTGATGATGCGATCAACGACGCCCTTACCTGTCAGCGGCAAGGTGCATTCCTTAAGCACTTTTGAATCGCCATGCTTGTTGGTGTGATCCATGACCACGATCACACGACCGACGCCGGCGACCAGATCCATCGCGCCGCCCATACCCTTGACCAGCTTGCCGGGGATCATCCAGTTGGCCAGATCGCCCTTTTCGTCCACTTCCATGGCACCCAGAATCGCCGCAGCGATCTTGCCGCCCCGGATCATGGCAAAGGACGTGGCGCTGTCGAAGTAGGACGTGCGGGACAGTTCGGTGATCGTCTGCTTGCCCGCGTTGATCAGGTCGGGGTCTTCTTCACCCTCGAACGGGAATGGACCCATGCCCAGCATGCCGTTCTCGGATTGCAGTGTGATGTCCTTGTCACCCACGTAGTTCGCCACCAGCGTCGGAATGCCGATGCCGAGGTTCACATACATGCCGTCTTCCAGCTCTTCCGCCGCGCGTGCGGCCATCTGATTGCGGTCCCAGGGCATTATGCGTCCTCCTTCTTGCGGGTGGTGCGCTGTTCGATGCGCTTTTCGTGGCTACCCTGAATGATGCGGTGCACGTAGATGCCGGGCAGATGGATCCCATCCGGGTCGAGCGAGCCGCGCGGCACGATCTCTTCAACTTCGGCGATGCAGATCTTGCCGCAGGTCGCGGCAGGTACATTGAAGTTGCGTGCAGTCTTGCGGAAAATCAGGTTGCCGGTGTCATCGGCCTTCCAGGCCTTGACGATGGCGAGATCGGCAAAAATGCCTTCCTCCATGATGTAGGTCTCGCCGTTGAAGTCCTTGTGTTCCTTGCCGTCGGCAATCACGGTACCCACGCCGGTCTTGGTGTAGAAGCCGGGGATGCCCGCGCCGCCTGCGCGCATACGTTCGGCCAGAGTGCCTTGCGGGTTGAATTCCAGCTCCAACTCGCCGCTCAGGTACTGGCGCATGAATTCGGCGTTTTCACCGACATACGAGCTGATCATCTTTTTGACCTGCTTCGTCTGCAGCAGGATGCCGATACCGAAATCGTCGACCCCGGCGTTGTTGCTGGCAAAAGTCAGATCCTTGGCGCCCGATTCCCGGATCGCCTCAAGCAGCAGTTCGGGAATACCGCACAGGCCGAAACCGCCCGCCGCAATCAGCATGCCATCCGACAGCACCCCATCGAGCGCTTCAGTGGCATTGGCATAGATTTTCTTCATGGAAAACTCCCCCAATGACATGGTGATGCGGCAGGTTGTGCCGCCACGTCACGGGGAAGTCAATGAAACCAGAGGGCAATGGTATTTCTACCTAGCCCCGTCTCAGCCCGCCTTCTTGGCTGTCTTCTTGGCAGCGGCCTTCTTCTTTGGCGCAGCTTTTTTCTTGGTGCCCTTCTTGGCCGCCCGCTCGTTGACCAGTTCAACGGCCATTTCCTGCGTCACGTCTTCGGGTTTTACGTCCTTGGGAATGGTCGCATTGACCTTTTCCCATTTCACATAAGGCCCGTAGCGCCCGTCCAGAACCTGCATCGCGCCGCCATCGGGATGCTCGCCCAGTTCCTTCAGCGGTTTGGCTGCCGCACTACGGCCCCGACCGGGGTTGGCCCGTTTTTCGGCCAGCAGTTCAACGGCCCGGTTCATCCCGATCTCGAACACGTCATTGGGGTCTTTGAGGTTGGCGTAAACCGGTTTGGCTTCATCGGCCAGTTGATGCATCAGGTAAGGCCCGAAGCGACCGAAATTCGCGCTGATCATTCCACCTTCGGGGTGTTCGCCGATCTGGCGGGGCAGGCTGAGAAGGGTCAGCGCCTTGTCCAGATTCATGTCATCCTTGCTCCAGCCACGCGGCAGCGACGCACGGGGGGGGTTCTTGTTCTCCGGCGTCGGCTCGCCACGCTGGACATAAGGACCAAAGCGGCCGGATTTCAGCCAGATCTCATCACCCGCATCCTCGCCCAGAAGACGTTCGTCGCCTTCCGCGCCTTCACCGGCGATCGGACGGGTATACGTGCATTCCGGGTAGTTGCCGCACCCGACGAATCCGCCGGTGCGCGACGTCTTCAGGTGCAGTTGCCCCACACCGCATTTCGGGCAGATCCGCGGATCCGACCCGTCCTCGCGCGGCGGATAAAGCTGCGGCGCCAGCGCTTCGTCCAGCTTGTCCAGCACTTCCGAAATGCGCAGCTCCGAGGTCTCGCCAATTGCAGCCGAAAACTCGCGCCAGAACTTGCCCAACAGATCCTTGTAGTCGCGATCCCCGGCGCTGACGTCGTCCAGCTGTTCTTCCAGATTGGCGGTGAACTCATAGCCCACGTACTGACGGAAGAAATTCAGCAGGAAGATGGTGACGATGCGGCCCTTTTCTTCAGGGATCAGCCGGTTCTTGTCCTTGCGCACATATTCCCGGTCCTGGATCGTCGTCACAATGCTGGCGTAGGTTGAAGGGCGCCCGATCCCCAGCTCCTCCATCCGCTTCACAAGGGTAGCCTCGGTATAGCGCGGGGGCGGTTGGGTGTGATGTTGCAGGGCCAGAACGGCTTCATTCTCGGACAGGATGGCGGCCTTGTCATCGTTCGTGGCCTTGGTGTGCTGATCCAGCAATGAGGTCTTGGCAAACGGGGCAGGGTCCCCCTTCATGATCTGGGGCAGGCGCTTTTCGTCGTCATCCGTGACGTCATCGCGGCCCTCTTCATAGACGCGCATGAATCCGTCGAACAAAACCACCTGCCCGGTGGCGCGCAGACCGACCTGACCGTCGGCGCTGCCGATCTCGACCGTGGTCCGCTCCATCCGGGCGGCCGCCATCTGGCAGGCAATGGTGCGTTTCCAGATCAGATCATAAAGCTTGCGCTGATCCTCATCCGTGACCTTCAGCGCCTTGGCATCGCGGGTCATATCCGTCGGGCGGATACATTCATGCGCTTCCTGAGCGTTCTTGGCCTTGTTCTTATACATGCGCGGGCTGTCTGGCACGTAGTCCGCGCCATATCGGTCGGCGATGGCGTCGCGGGTGGCAGTCACAGCTTCTGGCGCCATGTCGATGCCGTCAGTCCGCATATAAGTAATGTAACCCGCCTCATACAGCCGCTGCGCCACCTGCATCGCGTGGCGGGCTCCCATGCCGAACTTGCGGCTGGCTTCCTGCTGCAGCGTGGATGTCATGAACGGAGCGCTTGGGTTCCGGGCGGCAGGCTTGGCCTCGACCGAGGTCACGCTCAGCGCGCGGCTGGTGATGGCCTGAACTGCCAATTCGGCTTGTGTCGAATTGGTCAGGTCGTGCTTGTCCAGCTTTTTTCCGGCCAGCGTGACCAGCCGGGCCTCGTAGGTCTGGCCGCGGGGCGTTTCGAACAAGGCCCGCACCGACCAGTATTCGACCGGCTTGAACGCCTCGATCTCCATCTCGCGCTCGACGATCAGGCGCAGGCAGACCGACTGCACCCGGCCAGCCGACCGCGCGCCGGGCAGCTTGCGCCACAGAACGGGTGACAGGTTGAACCCCACCAGGTAATCCAGCGCACGGCGGGCCAGATAAGCCTCGACCAGCGGCATGTCCACCTGACGCGGGTTCTGCATCGCCTGCGTCACAGCCTCTTTGGTGATGGCGTTGAATGTAACCCGGCTGACCGGTGTGTCTTTCTTGATCGAGCGCCGCTTGGTCAGCGCTTCCTGCAGGTGCCAGCTGATTGCTTCGCCCTCGCGATCGGGGTCAGTGGCCAGGATCAGCGCATTGTCGTCCTTAAGTGCGTCGGCGATGGCCTTGACGTGCTTGCGGCTGTCATTGCCGACTTCCCATTTCATCGAGAATTCATGCTCTGGATCAACCGATCCGTCCTTCGGCGGCAAGTCGCGTACATGGCCGTACGAGGCCAGAACGGTGTAGTCGGGCCCCAGATATTTGTTGATCGTTTTTGCTTTGGCCGGAGATTCTACAACAACTACAGGCATTTAAGATGAATCCTTGCTCGACAGGCTTTGCGCTTTGTATGGCGGTGCAAAATGTGTGCGGCAAGATCGAATTGTCAATGCGTACCTTACCGCATCCAGTTTTTCCCGCAATTTCAGGACTCTGGCCGGGCCAAATTTCTTCAAACAGACGGGGCCAAGCAAAAGCCGGTGATCAGGCTACTCGCGAAAGCAGGCCGCCCGCCTGCCGCTGGATTCGTCCGTCCAGTTCCAGATCCAGCAAGGCCGGGGCGATGGCCTCGGCCGAGGCGGCAATGTCCCGGATCAACTGGTCTTCGGCCACTGGCGAAGGACTCAGCCGCGCCAGAATTTCGGCCTGCAAGACTGACGCCTCTGGCATTGCAGGGGCGTCAGACGAAGGTTGAAGGCTTAGCGGAAGTTCCGGCGCCTCCGCCACTGATTGTTGCGGCGGCAGCGCGTCAATCACGTTTTGCGCGGAACGGACCAGCGTCGCGCCATCGCGGATCAGCAGATTGCACCCGGCGGCGCGGGCATCGAACGGGTGGCCGGGTACGGCCAGAACCTCGCGCCCCTGATCCAGCGCGTCCCGCGCCGTGATCAGACTGCCGGATTTTGCCGCCGCCTCTACCACCACAACTGCCTGCGCGAGGCCCGAGATGATGCGGTTGCGCCGCGGGAAATGCCGTGCCTGCGGCGTCACCCCCATCGGCTGTTCGGACAATCGCAGGCCCGTGTGTGCAATATCGTTCGCAAGATCGGTATTTTCCGCTGGATATATAACGTCGACCCCTCCTGCCAAAACGGCCACCGTCCCGGTGTCCAGCGACGCGATGTGCGCGGATGTGTCAATGCCGCGCGCCATGCCTGAGACGACCGTATAACCGCACGCCCCAAGCTCTTTCGCCAGGTTCCGGGCCATGCGCCCCCCGAGGGACGAGCAGTTGCGCGCGCCGACCAAAGCAATTGCGGGTTTTGCCAGTACGCTGATGTCACCGATTGCCCACAGCATCGGGGGTGCGTCAGACAGGGTCGACAGGGAAGCGGGGAAGTCAGCGGCCCCAAGGCACAGAAGCCGCGCTTTTGCGGCTTTTGCAGCCCTGAGCTCCGCCTCAATCACGCCGGGTGGGCATATTTCATAGTCTTCGATCCCGGCGGCGCGTGCCATTTCCGGCAACGCGGCCAGCGCATTCTGCGCCGAGCCATGTTCGCGCAACAGTCGCCGGAATGTTGCCGGGCCAACCTTGCGTGAGCGCAACAGACGGAGCCAGGAAAACCGGTCCTCTTCCTTGGTTGGTGGGAGTGGGGGGTGATAGGAAGAAAGCTGCTCTTCAGTCATCCGTTGCTCCGCCTGATTGCAGAACTGGTTTACGGGATGCGGGGTTAACAGCCTGTAAATCGTTGAAAATTAGATGCTATTTGCGCAGGTGGCGTGCTTTGGTTGCAGGATAACCATTGGAAAGTAAAAAGAAAAACCGCGATAGCTTTCCTTGCGCAGTTCGCGGTCATTCCAATGCAGAAATCAAAAAATAAGGCGCAGTGTTAACCCTGCGCCGTTGAGTCTCCAAATGGTTCCCGCTTAGGCGGCCGATCCGCCCACGGTCAGGCCATCCATCAGAACGGTTGGTTGGCCGACCCCCACAGGAACCCATTGCCCGTCCTTGCCGCAGGTTCCCATGCCCGGGTCCAGCTCCATGTCATTGCCGAGCCCGCGAATGCGCTTCAAGGCCGAAGGACCATCCCCGATCAGCGTCGCGCCCTTGACCGGTGCACCGATCTTGCCGTTCTCGACCCGATACGCCTCGGTGCAGGAGAAAACAAACTTGCCGTTGGTGATATCCACCTGGCCACCGCCGAAGCCCACGGCCCAGATACCGTCCTTGATGTCCGCAACCAGGGCCGCAGGGTCCGCATCGCCTCCCAGCATGATCGTGTTGGTCATGCGTGGCATTGGCTTGTGCGCATAGCTTTGCCGCCGCCCGTTGCCGGTGGGCGCGACATTCATCAGCCGTGCGTTCTGGCGGTCCTGCATATATCCCGTCAGTTTTCCGTCTTCGATCAGAACCGTGCGGGAACTGGGCGTACCTTCGTCGTCCACAGTGATCGAGCCACGCCGGTCCGCGATGGTGCCGTCATCGACGACAGTTACACCCTTGGACGCGATCTGTTGCCCCATCAGCCCGGCAAAGGCCGAACTGCCCTTGCGATTGAAATCCCCTTCAAGCCCGTGCCCAATCGCCTCGTGCAGCAGGATACCGGGCCAGCCGGGGCCAAGGGCCACTTCCATCACACCGGCCGGGGCAGGGACTGCGTCCAGGTTGACCAGAGCGATCCGCAATGCCTCGCGCGCCTTGTCCTGCCAGTCCGCCGGATCAATAAGCCCATCCAGACCGACACGGCCGCCGCCGCCTGCCGAACCGTTTTCGCGGCGTCCGTTCTGCTCCACGATGACCGAGATGTTCAGACGGGTCATCGGGCGCACGTCGCGCACCAGAACGCCATCAGGGCGCAGAATCTCAACCTCCTGCACTGCGGCTGCGATGGTTGCGCTGACCTGAACCACTCGGTGATCGAGATCGCGGGAAAACGCATCAATCTCGCGCAGCGTCTCGATTTTGACCGGAAAGCTGGCGGTTTCGATCGGATCCTCATCTGTATAAAGCCGCTTGTTGGTCGCCCGCGGTGCCTCGGCCAGCGTGCCGCCGCCATCCCCGACCGCCAGCCGCGCGGTCTCGGCTGCTCGTTTTAGTGCGGGGATCGATACGTCCGTTGAATGCGCATATCCGGCAACTTCACCCTGCACGGCCCGCAGTCCGAACCCTTCGGACGCATCGTAGGACGCTGTCCGTAGTCGGCCGTCATCAAAGACCAGAGATTCGGATTTGCGGCGTTCCACGAACAGCTCGCCATCCTCGGCGCCCGCCGTTGCCGATTGCAGCACCGCAAGCGCTTCATCATGCGGAATTGCGGTTTCAAAGGGGCGAAACGGGTCGTTTGACATGGCTTGGGACCTTTCCGGTTTGATCCAGATCAAAAATAGCGTCTGTTTGACGCAAGCATTTTGCTTTATCTACCCGCAGGAATATGGTTTTTAACGCGGCCAAAGACAACGGGAGAGGTGTGGCCGATTCACACCTTTTCGCCAGGGACGCAAAGATCAAACGATCAGGACAGAAAATGAAGAATGCTTTGATGCTTTCGGGGTTTATGACAGCCCTCTCCAGCCTTCCCGCCATGGCTCAGGAGCTTGAGATTATCGGCAAGCCGGTCGATGGTGGCATGGGTTTCCAGCCCCCCGCCACCAGCCTGGCCGAAGGGATTCGGGATCTGGATGGGATGATTCTGGTCATCATCACCGCCGTTTGCTTGCTGGTTGGCGGCCTGCTGCTTTATTGCATCGTGCGCTACAATCAGCGCGTTAACCCGAAGCCTGCCGGTTTCTCTCACTACACCCCGGTCGAGATCGCCTGGACGCTTGGCCCGATCCTGATTCTGGTCTTCATTGGCGCCTTCTCGCTGCCGGTTCTGTTCAAGCAGCAGGAAATTCCCGAAGGCGACGTGGTGATCAAGGTTGTCGGCAACCAGTGGTACTGGACCTATGAATACGTCGATCACGACTTTGCGTTCGACAGCTACCTGCTGGGCCACCCGGCCACCCTGGACGAAGGTGTCCGCCCAGCTGACGCTGACGTAACGCCGTTTGTTCTGGACGACGCGATGCGCGCCAAGCTGGCCGATTCCGGATACAGCGACGATGAATGGCTGTTGGCCACCGATACTGCGGTTGTCGTTCCTGTGAACAAGGTCGTCGTCATGCAGGTGACCGCATCCGATGTGATCCACTCGTGGACGATCCCGTCCTTCGGCGTGAAGCAGGACGGTGTACCCGGTCGTCTGGCCGAGCTGTGGTTCGAGGCCGACAAGGAAGGCATCTATTTCGGCCAGTGTTCGGAACTGTGTGGCAAAGACCACGCCTATATGCCGATCACCGTCAAGGTCGTCAGCCAGGAAGCCTATGATGAATGGCTGAAGAGTGCGATCGACGAATACGCAGGCCTGCCGCAATCCTATCAGATTGCTGCCAAGTAAACGCGACAGGGCGGGCTGGCCCCGCCTGAAATAATATGCAGGCTGCGCGGTAATCGCGCAGCTTTCGCCCACAAAGGACCGGAAATGAGCGACGCAAGCTTCAATGCCAGCACCGTGACCGCGAAAGGATACGCGGACGAGGCCAGCTTTGGCGATTATTTCGCCCTGCTGAAGCCGCGTGTGATGTCTCTGGTCGTGTTCACCGCGCTGGTCGGTCTGCTGGCGGCTCCGGTTTCCGTGAATCCCGTGGTCGGTTTTTGCGCCATTCTGTTCATTGCCATCGGTGGCGGTGCGTCCGGCGCGCTGAACATGTGGTGGGATGCGGATATCGACAAGGTGATGAAACGCACCAAGGGTCGTCCCATCCCGTCCGGCAAGGTTGAACCGGGCGAGGCGATGGCGCTAGGCCTAGCGTTGTCGGGCATGTCAGTCATCATGCTGGCGCTGGCTACGAACATCTTTGCCGGTGCGTTTCTGGCCTTTACCATATTTTTCTATGTCGTGATTTATACGATGTGGCTGAAGCGCCTGACACCACAGAACATCGTGATCGGCGGCGCGGCCGGAGCGTTCCCGCCGGTGATCGGCTGGGTTGCCGCCACAGGCTCCATGTCGCTTGAGCCGTGGCTGATGTTCGCTCTGACCTTCATGTGGACGCCGCCGCATTTCTGGGCGCTGGCCTTGTTCATGCGCACGGATTACGACGATGCCGGTGTTCCGATGCTGACGGTCACTCATGGCCGCCGCGCGACCCGTGTGCATATCCTGATCTATACTGCGCTGCTGGCCATTCTGGCGGTTGGCACGGCCTTTTCGGGCATTGGCGGCCCGGTCTATCTGACCGTCGCCCTTGTTCTGAATGCGCTGTTCCTGCGCGGCGCATGGCGGATTTCCCGCCGCACCGAAGAAGATGCCGAGGCGGACAATTTCAAGGTCGAGCGTGGATTTTTCAAACTGTCGCTGCTGTATCTGTTCCTGCATTTCGGCGCCATTCTCGTGGAAGCGCTGCTCAAGCCCTTTGGGCTGGGAGGCTGGTCATGAGCCTGCGCAAGAGCCACGAACTGCACCACCGCCGTTTCAGCCGCAATCTGGGCGTGGGGCTGACCCTCGCCGCATTCATCGTGATCATCTTCGGCCTGACCATCGCCAAGGTTTCCAGCAGTTCCTTCACGGGTCCCGCTGTCGAGGTGCAGAACTGATGGCGATGTCGGGTCCTCAAAAAACGGTTGTGCAACTGGTCGGTGTGGTCGTCCTGATGGGCGGTTTGGCCTGGGCCGCTGTGCCGTTTTACAACTGGTTCTGCCGGGTCACCGGCTTTGGCGGCACCACTGGCGTCGCCCAGCAAGCCCCTGATGACATTCTCGACCGCATGGTCACGATCCGTTTCGACGGCTCCAAGGCCAAGGGCATGCCGTGGGAGTTCAAGCCTGTCGAACGCGAGATGAAGGTCCGCATCGGCGAAACCGGGCTGGCCTTTTACGAGGCATATAACCCGACCGACAAACCCATTGCCGGGCAGGCGTCCTATAACGTGACGCCGTACTCGGCGGGCGGGTATTTCCAGAAAATCGCCTGCTTCTGTTTTGACGAGCAGGTATTGCAGCCGGGTGAGCGGGTCGAGATGCCCGTAACCTTCTTTGTCGATCCCGAAATCGTCGAAGACCCCGAAGCACAGTATGTTCATACGATCACTCTGTCGTATACATTCTACGAAATCGACCTGCCCGAGGGCTATGCCGCCCTTGACGTGCAGGCAGACACAAATACGAACTAACGCCTTAAGGTGAGGGACACTGATGGCACACGCTAAAGACCATGACTACCACATTCTGAACCCCTCGATCTGGCCGCTTGTTGGCGCCGTCGGTGGTTTTGTGATGCTGTTCGGAGCCGTCCTGTGGATGCACGGAATCACTCCGTGGATATTCTGGGCCGGTCTGGTGGCCGTTCTCTACACCATGTTCGCCTGGTGGTCCGAAGTGGTGGTAGAAAGCCGTCAGGGCGACCACACGCCGGTTGTCCGTATCGGCCTGCGCTATGGCTTCATCCTGTTCGTGATGTCCGAGGTGATGTTCTTCTTTGCCTGGTTCTGGTCGTTCTTCAAGCATCGCATGTACCCGATGTACGACTATGCCGGCACCGAATACATCCAGCCGGACATCCACGCGGTTGACCCGTTCCACCTGCCGCTGATCAACACGCTGGTTCTGCTGCTGTCGGGCTGCGCCATCACCTGGGCGCACCACGCGCTTGTTCACGGCAATGACCGAAAGGCGCTGGTGCAGGGTCTGGCAATCGGTATCGCGCTGGGTATTGCGTTTACCTTCCTGCAGGGTTTCGAATACTACGAACTGCTGGCCCACGGTGGTTGGGAATTCGGCGGCGATCAGTTCTATTCGAACTTCTTCATGGCAACCGGGTTCCATGGCGCACACGTGATCATCGGCACCATCTTCCTGACGGTTTGTCTGATCCGCGCACTGAAAGGCGACTTCACGCCCGAGAAACACGTCGGTTTCGAAGCGGCCGCCTGGTATTGGCACTTCGTGGACGTCGTCTGGCTGTTCCTGTTCTTCGCCGTCTACATCTGGGGGCAGGCCCCGCTGATGTAACTCCGCTTTGGTGATCCAATTGCAAAAGCCGCCCTTCGGGGCGGCTTTTTCTCTATCCGGGGCGCAAGATTGCGCCCCATACAATTGCGTGGTTGCAATTCGGGTCGCACGGCCCTTAACAAGACGCCGGTTCCTGCAATGAGGATTGCCCAAGCCATGCGCCGCTTTCTTTTTCTGCTGATCTTCGGCCTTGCCGGACTGGGCGTGCTGGTATCGCTGGGCGTCTGGCAGGTGCAGAGACTTGCGTGGAAACAGGGTATCCTGGCCGAGATCGAAAGCCGGATCTCAGCCGAGCCCGTTGCTTTGCCTCCGCAGGTTTCGGAGGATGCCGACAAATACCTGCCGGTCACTGTCTCTGGCGAAATGGAACCGGGCGAAATCCATGTTCTGGTTTCGGTCAAGCAGGTTGGGGCCGGGTATCGCATCATCCAGTCCTTCAGTACCGCGGATCGGACAATTTTGGTGGACCGGGGTTTTGTCCGGACCACTGCCAAGCAGGCGGAGCGTTCGACCGGGCCTATGGAGATCACCGGCAATCTGCACTGGCCCGATGAGATCGACAGCTATACGCCCGATCCGGACATCGATGACAACATCTGGTTTGCCCGGGATGTGCCAAATCTGGCCGCAGCGCTGGGAGCGGAGCCGGTGCTGTT
Organism: uncultured Ruegeria sp.; assembly: GCA_963669395.1. Classification (GTDB taxonomy): domain Bacteria; phylum Pseudomonadota; class Alphaproteobacteria; order Rhodobacterales; family Rhodobacteraceae; genus Ruegeria. The sequence goes on from OY770022.1 coordinate 1,758,807, forward strand.
GATTGCCCGTACGAAAACCGACCCGAATGTAACGCCTTTGCCGGTGGATGCGGCGGGTATCCCGAACGATCATTTGCAATATGCAATCACCTGGTTTGGTCTGGCTCTGGTCTGGGCCGCGATGACCGGGTACTTCCTGTGGCGCAGCCGTGCCAATACTGAGAGTGACGCGACATGAAATACATCTCGACCCGTGGGCAGGCGCCCGAACTGACCTTTGAAGAGGCGATGCTGACCGGACTGGCCCGCGATGGCGGCCTGTACCTGCCTGCCGAAATTCCGGTAATGTCACAGGACGAGATCGCCGCTCTGGCCGGTCTGCCCTATGAAGAAATCGCGTTCCGCGTGATGTGGCACTATGTTAGCGGCTCGTTTGCCGAAGATGAATTTAAGGAAATCATCGCCCGTGCTTACGAAGGTTTCGGCCATGATGCCCGGGCACCATTGAAGCAGCTAAACGAAAACCATTTCCTGCTGGAATTGTTCCACGGCCCGACGCTGGCGTTCAAGGATTTCGCAATGCAGCTGATCGGTCAGCTGTTTCAGGTCGCCCTGAAACGCCGCGGAGATCGCGTGACCATCGTGGGCGCGACCAGCGGCGACACCGGTTCGGCGGCCATCGAGGCGTTCCGGGGTCTGGATGCCGTGGACGTATTCATCTTGTATCCGCATGGCCGCGTGTCCGAGGTGCAGCGCCGTCAGATGACCACACCCGCCGATGACAACGTGCATGCGCTTGCCGTGGATGGGGATTTCGACGATTGCCAGGCCGCGCTGAAGGATATGTTCAACGATTTCGACTTCCGCGATGGTGTGAAACTGGCGGGCGTGAACTCGATCAACTTTGCCCGTGTTCTGGCGCAGATCGTTTATTACTTCTCCGCCGCCGTCAGCCTTGGAGCACCACATCGCAAAGTCAGCTTTACCGTCCCCACCGGCAATTTCGGTGACATCTTCGCGGGCTATCTGGCCAAGCGCATGGGTCTGCCCATTGACCGCTTGGTCGTGGCCACGAACCAGAACGACATCCTGCACCGTTGCCTGTCGGGCGAGGGGTATTTCAAGGGCGACACGATCCCTTCTATTAGCCCGTCGATGGATATTCAGGTCAGCTCGAACTTCGAACGCGCGCTGTATTATGCCTATGGCGAAGACGGCGCCGCAGTGGCCCAATTGATGGACGAACTAAAGACGGGCGGCTTCAACGTCAGCCAGGGCGCGATGGAGACCTTGCGTGAAAGCTTCGACTCCGGTCGTGTGTCCGAAGAAGAAACGCTTGCGACGATCAAGAACACGCTCGCCCACAGCGCCGAGCTGGTTTGCCCGCATACCGCCGTCGGTATCAAGGTCGCTGAAGCGCCCCGCACGGCGGACGTGCCGATGATCACACTGGCCACCGCGCACCCGGCGAAATTCCCGGCAGCGGTTGAGAAAGCGAGCGGCGTGCATCCGCCTCTTCCATCCCGCATGTCTGATCTGTATGAACGTCCGGAACGGGTGACCCGCATTGCCAACGATCTGGGTGCCCTCGAGGATCATATCAGAAGGCATATTGCTGAGTGACTGTCAGACAGGACCAACTGAAGAACGGGTTTCGTATCGTCAGTGAACATATGCCGGGGCTGCAATCGGCGGCCATCGGTATCTGGGTAACCGCCGGCGGGCGGCACGAGCGGATCGAACAGAACGGCATCGCCCATTTCCTTGAACACATGGCGTTCAAGGGAACCAAGCGGCGCACCGCGCTGCAGATCGCCGAAGCGATCGAGGACGTGGGTGGCTACATCAATGCCTACACCTCGCGCGAGGTGACGGCCTATTACGCGCGTGTCCTGAAGGATGACGTGGCGCTCGCCATGGATGTGATCGGCGATATCGTTCTGAACCCAGTTTTCGACCCGCGCGAGATCGAGGTCGAGCGCGGCGTCATCCTGCAGGAGATCGGTCAGGCCTATGACACGCCCGACGACGTGATCTTTGACTGGCTGCAGGAGCAGAGCTATCACGACCAGCCCCTTGGCCGGACAATCCTTGGGCCAACCGAAAGGGTCAGTTCGTTCTCGCGCGAGGATCTTTCGGGCTTCGTGGCAGAGCATTACGGCCCGGATCAGATGATCCTGTCCGCCGCCGGCGCTGTGGATCACGATGCGCTGATGAAACTGGCCGAGGAGATGTTTGGCCATCTGACACCCAGAACCGGCCTGATCGCCGAGCCTGCGCGGTTCACCGGCGGTGAGGCGCGGCAGGAAAAAGCGCTGGAACAGGCCCATTTTGCACTGGCGCTGGAAAGCCCCGGCTATCGTGACGATGCGATCTATACCGCACAGATCTACTCGACCGCACTGGGTGGCGGCATGTCCTCGCGTCTGTTTCAGGAAGTGCGCGAGACGCGCGGGCTTTGCTACACGATTTTCGCGCAGACAGGTGCCTATGCCGATACCGGGACAACCACGATCTATGCCGGAACATCGGCCGATCAGGTTGGCGAACTGGCATTGATCACCATCGACGAGATGAAGCGCGCCGCCGAAGACATGAGCGAGGAAGAGGTCGCCCGTGCCCGTGCGCAGATGAAGGCGGGGATGCTGATGGGGCTGGAAAGCCCCTCGAACCGCGCCGAACGTCTGGCGCGGCTGGTGCAGATCTGGGGCAGGGTGCCCTCGCTCGAGGATACCGTCGCCAAGATCGACGCCGTCAGCACCGAGGACGTCCGCGTCTTTGCCGAACAGATGGCCGTACAGGCCCCGGCAGCGCTGGCGCTCTATGGTCCGGTCTCGGGCGCGCCCACGCTGGCGCAATTGCAGGAGAGGCGTGCGGCGTGATGCTGTTGGGCAGACGCAAGCTGAAACTCGAAACCGAGCGGCTGAGCCTGCGTCCGCCTGTGCATTCCGATTTCAATGACTGGGCCGCGTTGCGGCGGGCGTCGCGAGATTATCTGACCCCGTGGGAGCCGATCTGGGCCCAGGATCACCTGAGCCGCAAATCCTTCACCAACCGGGTCTACTGGGCGCAGCGCTCGGTCGGCAGCAGTACGGCGATCCCGTTGTTCCTGTTTCGCCGCAGCGACAACGTACTGCTGGGGGCGATCACGCTGGACAACATCCGACGTGGCCCGGCGCAGGCCGGAACGCTTGGCTATTGGACGGGTCAGGCGTTTGCCCGGCAGGGGTACATGCGGGAGGCCATCGGCGCGGTTGTGCACCACGCCTTTACCCGCCTTGACCTGAGCCGGATCGAGGCTGCCTGCCTTCCTGAAAACAATGCCTCGCGCGGGTTGCTGGAAAGCTCGGGGTTCAAATACGAAGGCGTGGCGCAGTCGTATCTGCAGATCAATGGGCGCTGGCGGACGCATGTTCTTTATGCCAGCCTGCGTTCGGACCGGCGCGGCAAGACCGACGCCGGGTAGGTGGCCCCAAAGGGGCCGTCGGGGGCTCTGCCTCCGGCCGCAGCATGCCGCGTCTCCCCCGGGATAGTTTTGGCCAGATGAACAAGGGGCATGACTTGGTGGCGTTCTGCGCTACACTCTCCTCATGCGCTGGGTGGTTCTGGCATTGATGGTAATCTCGGGAGCGGTGTCGGCGCAGGAGCGGCGGCCGAGCCATTGTATTGCTATTGCAGACGCGGCACCGGGCATTGAGTATCTGCACAAGGCGGCGTGGACCGACCCGGTGCCCGAGTTTTCGGTGCGCATCAGTTACATCGCCCACGCATCCTTTCTGATCCAGACGCGCGGCGGTTTGAACTCGGTCACCGATTTCACCGGTTTCATCGGCAGCGCCGATCTGATTCCCGACGTGGTGACGATGAACCACGCCCACAACACGCACTGGACGGCGCATCCGGATCCTGCCATCCCCCATGTCCTGCCGGGTTGGGGCGAATTCGGGCAGGGGATCGAACACTATCTTGATCTTGGTGAATTGGTGGTGCGCAACGTGTCGACCGATATCCGATCGACCCTGGGTGGGGTCGAGACAAAGGGCAATTCTATTTTCGTATTCGAGGTCGAAGGCCTGTGCATCGGCCATCTGGGGCATCTGCACCATGTCCCCTCGGACGAGCAGTTTGCCGCGTTGGGACGTTTGGATGTGGTGATGGCGGCCGTGGATGGAGGCACGACCATGCCCCTGCCCGAGATGATCACTGTCCTCAAGCGCCTCAAAAGCTCGGTTATCATACCGATGCACTGGTTCTCGGGGTTTTCGCTGGATCGGTTCCTGATTGACATCCGGGATACATTCCCGGTGGAGCGTGACGGGGTTTCCGAGATCACGGTGTCGCTCAAAACGCTCCCCGACCGGCCAACCGTCGTGGTGCTGGAGCCGCAATACCTGATTGATCTGGAATAAGACTTGTTGCAGCCGCGTGAGTTGGGCAAGGAAGGGGCATGATATTTAATCCCGCCGATGAAACCCTTGCCCGAAGGATCGAGGCTGAACTGGGTGACGCGATCCTGCGCCCTGTCGCGGCGCGATATCTGGAAGAACCGCGCCGCCGGTTTGCCGGGCATGTCGGCCTGCTGGCCGCGCCGCGCACTGTTCACGAGGTGGCGGGCCTGATCCGCATCGCATCCGACGCACGGGTGTCGGTTGTTCCTTATGGCGGCGGAACGGGACTGGTCGGCGGGCAAGTGATGCCGGACGGACCGCCGCCGCTGCTAATATCGCTTGAGCGGATGACGGCCATCCGGGCGGTCTATCCGTCCGAGAACGTGCTGGTGGCCGAGGCTGGGGCGATTCTGGCCGATGTACAGGCAGCTACCGAAAGCGCCGACCGCCTGTTCCCTCTGTCCCTTGCCGCGCAGGGGTCTTGTCGCATCGGCGGGAATCTCGCGACCAATGCAGGCGGGGTGAACGTGCTGCGCTACGGCAATGCGCGTGATCTGTGCCTGGGTCTTGAGGCGGTGCTGCCGAATGGCGACATCTGGAACGGGCTGAGCCGGTTGCGCAAGGACAACACCGGCTATGATCTGCGCAACCTGATGATCGGGTCGGAAGGGACACTGGGGATCATCACGGCGGCCGCACTGAAGCTGTTTCCGCGCCCGGCCGGTATTGGAACCGCCATGTTTCAGGTGACGTCAGCGCAGGCCGCCATCGATCTTCTGGCGCTTGCGCGGGACCAGGTCGGCGAAGCGGTATCAACGTTCGAACTGATCCACCGGCAGGGGCTGGAGTTTCTGTCCGAAGTTCTGCCCGCCATCCGGCAACCCTTTGCGGTGCCGCCGGAATGGTGTGTGCTGATCGAACTGGGCTTGTCGCGCGGGCTGTCGCCGACAGACACGCTTGCAGATCTTTTCGAACAGGCAAGTCAGCGCGGCTTGGTCAGCGATGGTGTGATTGCCCAGAACGAAACACAGCGTCACGAGTTGTGGTCAGTGCGCGAAGACATTCCCGAGGCAAACCGGATGATCGGCTCGGTCTCCAGCCACGATATCTCGATCCCGATTTCGCGTGTGCCCGAGTTCATTCGGCGCGGCGCGGAGATTGTGGCCGGGCTTGGGCCGTACCGGATCAATTGTTTTGGACATCTCGGGGACGGGAATCTGCACTATAACGTGTTCCCGCCAAAGGGCCGAGACAGGTCCGACTTCGACGCGCAACGGGCCGAGGTCAAGAATGCGGTGCATGAGCTAGTGCACGAATTCGAAGGATCGGTTAGCGCTGAACACGGGGTGGGGCGGCTGAAAACGGGTGATCTTGAACGCTATGGAGATCCCGCCAAGCTGACAGCGATGCGTGCGATCAAGGCGGCGCTTGATCCTAAGGGGATCATGAACCCGGGCGCTGTCCTGAAGGCATAGCTGCGGCCCGCGTGATACGGGCCGCGAACTGCACTTACGAGTCAGGCAGGATGACCTTGTCGATAACGTGGATGACGCCATTGGACGTCTCGATGTCGGCCTGAACAACATTCGCATCGTTGATCATCACGCCATTGTCCAGATCGATCGTGACCTCGCCACCCTGAACGGTTGCGGCTTTCATGTCGTCGGACAGGTCACCGGACATCACCTTGCCGGGCACCACGTGGTAGGTCAGAACGGCGACAAGCTGGTCCTTGTTCTCGGGCTTTAGCAGGGTCTCAACCGTGCCTTCGGGCAGGGCAGCAAACGCCTCGTCTGTGGGGGCGAATACGGTGAACGGCCCTTCACCTTTCAACGTGTCGACAAGCTCGGCGGCCTGAACGGCTGCAACGAGGGTTTCAAAGCTTCCGGCGCCGACCGCTGTGTCAACGATGTCCTTGGAATGGCCGTCGGCGAAAGCAGCTGTTCCGACGAAAAGGCTTGCTGCACCGGCGATTGCGAGTTTGCGAAACATGGTCTGTGATCCCTTGATGGAATGCCGTTGTTGGCATCTACCGGGCTACGCGCCGCTCTCAAGAAGAGATCACTGAATATGTCGATAAGTTTGGGTTGAACACAACGTGAACCGCGCTAAGCCGGCGCGGTCGCATATTTCCATTCACGGTTTTGTGATTGAATCGAGGCTCACAGCCCCTCGAATTCACACAGGACGTGGACATCCATGCCCATGCCTTCCAGCACCTTGCGGCCGCCCAGATCGGGCAGGTCGATGATGAATGAGCATGACACGATCTCGCCGCCCAGCCGTTCGATCAGCTTGATGCCGGCAGCGGCGGTGCCGCCGGTGGCCAGCAGGTCATCGACGACAAGGATCTTTTCACCGGGCTGAATGGCGTCGTCATGGATTTCGACGATCGCCTCGCCGTATTCCAGTTTGTAGTCCTGGCTGATCGTGGTACCGGGCAGCTTGCCTTTCTTGCGGATCGGGACAAATCCGACGCTCAGCTGATGCGCTATCGCTCCGCCCAGGATGAATCCGCGCGCCTCAAGTCCCACGACTTTGTCGATCTGTTCGCCCGCATAAGGGTGCAGCATCTGGTCGATGGCCATGCGAAACCCACGCGGATCTGCAAACAGGGTGGTGACGTCCCGGAACATGATCCCTTCATGGGGGAAATCAACGATGGTGCGGATATAATCCTTGACCGTAGTGTGTTTGGGCATGCGCGACCCCTTGCCTCGTGCTACGCGGGGTGTTTGGCCTATCCGTGCCTTTCACGCAAGCAAAGTTTGGCTTTTCGGGCTCACCTGCGGCGCTTTGGCAGCGCCATGGGAAGGCCGTAGTAGCAGTAACGTCCCACAGGCAGCCACGACAGATGCGGCTTGCGCCAGTTGCGCTGATCTTTCAGGAGAAACGCCTGAGCGACGTTAAGGTCCATTGCTACAAGCCCTACTTTATTGTTATGCCCACGATATCTACATTCTCTATGCAATGTATATACAATGCGCAGCTAAAGGAATCGAGAATTTGACGGGGTCCAGAGGCGTGACACAGAAAATCGGTAAAGGTTCTACCAGGAAAAACAGTCAGTTGGTCCTGCGGCTGGATAGGGAAGAGCGTGACGCTTTTGTCAAGTTATGCAAAGAGCTGGACACCTCGGCCGCGCGCGAAATCCGACGCTTCATTCGTGGGTTCATGAAGGAACACGCCGAGGGGTAGCGTCAGGCAGGGCGGCGCAGAACGGCGGTTGCAAATCCCATTCCGATCAACGCCAATCCGCCGAACCGGGTCATTGCGGTGATGACATTGGCACGTCCGATCATCAGGCGCAGTCGGTCGGCCAGCAGCGCATAGGCCAGCGCGTTCAGCCAGGCCAACCCGACAAATGTAGCAATCAGGATCGTGAACTGCGGGCCCAGCGGGTCATCCGGGCGCAGGAACTGCGGCACAAAAGCAATGAAAAAGGCGATAGACTTCGGGTTCAGAGCCGTCACGGCCGCCGCATGGCCAAAAACGCCGCGCGCCGTCACCTCGCGCTCGGTGCGGACGGTGCTCAGCCCGCCTGACGGGGCGCTGCGCAGCAGTTTGATACCCAGCCAGACCAGATAGGCCGCCCCGACCCATTTCAGAACGGAAAACAAGGTGGCTGAGGCAAGAACCAGCGCCCCAAGTCCCAGCAAGGAAGCCGTCATCGCCAGCAGATCGCCAAGCGCCACGCCTGTGGCCGAGGCGACGGCGACACTGCGCCCTTTCGACAAGGCGTAGCTGAGTATCAGCAAAACCGTCGGCCCGGGGATCAGCAGCAGGGCGGTGGAAGCGGCGACAAAGGCCAGCCATAGATCTGTCGACATGATGCATCCTGTAATTTCGTCTCACAGAAAGACTTGCCGCGCGGTTGCCGTCAAGCCTTACGTGGTTCGGTTGCCCATCGCATCAGCGCCTCAAGCGGGCCCCGCTTGAAGCGGCGGAACCACATCAGTGCAAAAAGTGTCGATGCGGCGCAGAACAGCAGTGCGTACCCCACGATCTGCGGCGCGGTCAGGGAACCGTCCAGCAATCCGGCCTCATCAAGAATGCCCATCCCGATCAGGATATGTGCCATGTACAGGGTCAGGCTCTGCCTGCCCGGCGCCACCAGGGCAGGGGCCAGTTTTGCCCGCTCGATCACGGGCCATAGTTTGAGTGACAGCCCGATAATCAGACATGCCGTCCCCGCGCCCGCCATTATATAGAACGGACCGGGCGGGATGGATTCGGTGCCCAGCCAGGCCTTCAGTTCGGGGTCGTGGATCAGCATTTGCGGAAACAGCGCCAGAACGGCGGCGGCGAAACCCCAGATGATCAGGCGGTGTTGAATGCACAGGGTTTGCAATTGTGTCCTCCCGATCGCCATCCCGATCAGCAAGAACGCGGCCCAGGGCAGGACCGGATGCCAGCCATTAAACAGCGCGTTGCGCAGGAACCCGGGCAAGGTCCACAGGTCAGTGTAGGTCAGGGTGGCCCAGTCCCAGCCCCGGTCATAGTCGAAGCCGAGCATCGCCAGCACCGACAGTGCGACAATCCCCAACGCGCCAAGCCACAAGCCGCGCGTCGTGGCGGTCAGGAACGCCGCGCCGACAACAAAATACAGCGCGTAGAAATGCAGGATGTCCGCGTCAAACACGGTCATGTTGATCAGGCCCAGCCCGAACAGAAATGCCGCGCGGCGCAACAGCCTACTGGAAGAAATTTGTGACAACCCGATGCCGATCCCGGCCAGCACCACAAACAGCGCAGCCGCGCGCCCCTCAAGCGCGTCGGCCAGGGCCGAGGCCCAGTCACGGCCCGGCTCCACGCTGGCTGCAATGCGGAAATTGACCAGCACCATGCCGCAAAAGGCCAAGTAGCGGGCGGCATCCAGCGCCTTGAGACGTGTCATCGGTCCTCACATTTGGCGGTGGCCGGCTAAATATTTGCCGCCACACGATAATCTTCGTCAACATGGAGAGGTCGCCGCGCGTTTCAACCATGTAAAGTGCGAAACCTGCGCTGGCTGGCTTCGTGGCAACAGATTAAGTTTCAATAAAGCACTGTACTCGAGCCTTGAAATACGGCTCAAAGCGTCAGACCTGTAATGCAAGCCTGAGTGTCGGAGGGGCCAATGGTACAGACGCAACACGCAAAACCGGATGCAAAAGCTGCTGTACCGGGTATCGTCCGGATCCGGCGCGCGTTGACCGGGCTCGTTCTGGCCGGGGCCGTTCTGTATATCGGCGCGGTCAGCTACATGTACCTCAACCAGAAGTCACTGCTGTTTAAGCCCGAGGGCGAACTGCCCGAACCTGCTGCAATCGGGCTGGCGGATGTCGATGTGATCTCGCTGCCGATGTCCGACGGCACGGTATTGAAAATCTGGTCCGCGCCTCCGGCCATCGACGGCGCGCCGACCGTTCTGTTCTTTCATGGCCAGTCCGGGAATCTTGGTGACCGGTCCGAACGGTTTCGCGAAATCCTGAACAGCGGATACGGGCTGCTGGCGCCCAGCTATCGCGGGTTTCCCGGAAGCGGGGGCGAGCCATCCGAACAGGCGCTGATTTCCGACGGGGTGCACCTGTTCGACAGGCTGAGCAGCGCTGGCGAGACCGTTGTCCTGCACGGCCAAAGCCTTGGAACCGGGGTCGCGGCCGCGGTGGCCGAACAGCGCCCGGATGCCAGACTGCTCGTGCTTGAGGCGCCGTTTACCGCAACGGTCGACGTCGCGGCCGAACGGTATCCCTGGTTGCCGGTCTCAACCCTGATGAAAGATCAGTTCGCGACGCGGGACATCATCGACGATGTTACCGTGCCGACCCTGATCTTCCACGGCACGATGGACGAAACCATCCCATTGAATCACGCCGAGGCATTGGCGGTTCTGGCCGGGGATACGGCGCAGCTTCATATGATCCCCGACGGTACGCATAACGATCTCTGGTCGCGCGGCCTTTGGGACGTGGTCGAACAGAGCCTGACAAAAAACTGACGTCAGAGGATCCGCCCGGCGACCGCATCCAGTTTGGCCAGCAACACAGGGTCGCGCTTTTCCGGTGCGGTCAGAATCGCAAACTCCAGCGCCCGGTCGCAGCCATGCGGGCAGGGCGCACGCTCGGCCCCCAGCAAGGCTGGCAACCCCTTGACCAGCGCGCGGCCCTTTTCCGCATTGCCGGTCAGGGTGGCAATGATCGTGGTCACATCCACCTCGCCGTGATCGGAATGCCAGCTGTCATAGTCCGTGACCATGGCAACGGATGCGTAACAAAGCTCGGCCTCGCGGGCCAGTTTGGCCTCGGGCATGTTGGTCATGCCGATGACATCACAGCCCCAGTGCTCGCGATACATCTTCGATTCCGCCAGCGAGGAGAACTGCGGCCCCTCCATCGCCAGATAGGTGCCGCCGCGATGCACGGTGATGCCTGCCGATTTGCCTGCGGTCTCGCACGCGTCGCCCAGGCGCGGGCAGGTGGGGTGCGCAACGCTGACATGGGCTACACAGCCGGTTCCGAAAAAGCTCTTCTCGCGCGCAAAAGTTCGGTCAATGAACTGATCTACAATAACAAAATCGCCAGGTGCCATGTGCTCGCGAAACGAACCGCAGGCCGACACCGAGATCACATCCGTCACGCCCAGCCGCTTGAGCGCGTCGATATTGGCGCGATAGGGCACCTCGGTCGGCGAATGCACATGCCCCCGTCCGTGCCGGGGCAGGAACGCCATCTCGATCCCCTCAAGCGATCCGGTCAGAATCTGGTCCGACGGTGCCCCCCATGGCGTTTCGACACTGACCCATTGTGCATTTTCCAGCCCGTCAATGTCATAAATGCCCGATCCGCCAATGACGGCAATCTTTGTCTGGGTCACGTCGCTTCTCCGATCCAAAATTTCATTCCTGAAATTTCTGAGCCGCCAGCGGCCATTTGACAAGTGGTTTCAACCGATTGTGCGCCTGACCCTGTGGACCGTGATCTCGCTATGTGCTCAGCGCATGGCAGGTTCCCGCCAGATGCTGTACCTCGCGGGGGAAATGGCGGGTACAAGGCGCGCTTCGCGCGAACCAATCAAAACCGACAGGACCGTCCAATGCCCCGAGCCTTGCTGGCAAGTTTTGCCAATCGCCTTGCCATACCCGATCTGCGCTGGATGCCGGACGAAGGCTTCACCCTGTCGCGTATCCGGATCGAGCTGCTTTCGGGGCTGACCGTCGCCCTGGCACTGGTGCCCGAGGCCGTGGCTTTTGCCTTCGTTGCCGGCGTACACCCCCTGGTCGGATTGTACGCCGCGTTCCTTGTCGGTCTGATCACCGCTCTGATCGGCGGCCGCCCCGGCATGATCTCGGGTGCAACCGGCGCACTGGCCGTGGTCATGGTCGCGCTGGTGGCGGAGCACGGGGTCGAGTACCTGTTCGCCACGGTTGTTCTGATGGGTATCCTGCAAGTCATTGCGGGGGCGATGCATTGGGGGCGGTTTATCCGGCTGGTGCCGCATCCGGTGATGCTGGGCTTCGTGAACGGACTGGCGATTGTGATTTTTCTGGCCCAGATGGGGCAGTTCAAGGTGCCGGGAACCATGGAAAACACCGGCCATGGCATGGGCGGCGGTGAATGGCTGTCGGGCATGCAACTTTATACCATGCTGGGCCTTGTTGCTCTGACCATGGCGGTCATCTGGGTAATGCCACGTATCACGCGTATTGTGCCGGCCCCGCTGGCTGGCATCGTGGTTGTCGCCGCACTGGTGATCGGCTTTGGGCTGGACGTGCCGCGCGTCGGCGATCTGGCCTCGATCGAAGGCGGCTTGCCCGCCTTCCACATCCCGATGGTGCCGTTGAACTGGGAAACCTTCGAGATCATTCTGCCTTATGCAGTCATTCTGGCCGCGATCGGATTGATCGAATCCCTTCTGACCCTGAACCTCGTGGGCGAGATAACAGGCAAACGCGGTGGCGCATCGCAGGAATGTATCGCGCAGGGCGCAGCCAACGTCGTGACCGGTTTCTTCGGCGGCATGGGCGGCTGTGCAATGATCGGCCAGTCGATGATCAACGTGAAATCCGGAGGGCGCACACGTGTCGCGGGGATCGCTGCCGCCCTGTTCCTGCTGGTGTTCATCCTGTTTGCCGCCCCCCTGATCGAACAGATCCCGCTGGCGGCACTGGTGGGTGTGATGTTCATGGTCGTGATCGGCACCTTTGCGTGGAACTCGTTCAACATCATGCGCAAAGTGCCTCTGACAGACGCGTTTGTGATCGTACTGGTCACCGTCGTGACAGTGATGGAGGACCTTGCGGTCGCCGTTGTCGTCGGCGTGATTGTCTCGGCGCTGGCCTATGCCTGGAACAACGCCAAACGCATCCATGCGGTCACCCGCGATTCCGAGACTGAAAAAGGCGCCAAGGTCTATGAAATTCAGGGGCCGCTTTTCTTTGGGTCGTCGGAAGGCTTCCTTGAAATCTTCGACGTGCAGAACGACCCCGAAACCGTGATTATCGATTTCGCCGCCAGCCGGGTTGTGGATCAGTCCGCCTTGCAGGCCATCGAGAATATCGCGGCCAAATACGAGGCGGCAGACAAGCGGGTCATGCTGCGCCACCTGAGCCGGGATTGCCACAAACTGCTCAACAAAGCCGGACATCTGATGGTCGATAGCGACGACGACCCGGATTACGAACTGGCGGTCGACTATTCGGTCCGTACCGGCATATTGGGCGGCCACTGATTTTTGCGAGGCTCTGCCTCGCGCTCCGGGATATTTGGGGCCAGATGAATGAAGGATCCGTTTCTTCATCTGGCCGAAAATATCCCGGGGGAGTCGCGGCTTGCCGCGGCGGGGGCAGCGCCCCCCTTGTTCTGCGCCCTCAATCGTCCGGGCGTTCGAGCGCGAACAGCTCAGTAACAACCGAGTAGTCCCGATATCCAAGACGGGCCAGCGGTTTGAACGAGGTGACGTCAAATCGCCCGTCGCGGATATGCGCGTCATCGAGATGAACACCGATGACTTCTCCGAACACCACCCGGTTGGCCTCTCCGGGCAGGGTCACGATCTTTGTCAATCGGCATTCCAGAGCCGCAGGCGCGCCCTTGATCCGGGCGCAGGGGATGGTTTCACACTCGATCGGTGTCAGCCCGGCATGGGCGAATTCGTCAATTTCCTTCGGCAGACCTGCCGAACTGGCATTCATGGCATCCTGATGGGCATGCGCCACGACGTTCACGCAGAAAACGCCGGTGGCCTCGATATTGGCAATACTGTCCTTGCCACCGTCCTGATCGTGCTTGGTGCCGGTTGTGGCAAACATTACCTGAGGCGGCGTATAGGCGACCCCGTTGAAGAAAGAATAAGGCGCCAGGTTGTTGACCCCTTCCGCATCGCGCGTCGAAATCCAGCCGATCGGGCGGGGGGTGATGATGGCGTTGAAGGGGTTGTGCGGCAGGCCGTGGCCGTCTTCGGGGCGATAGAACATCAAGGTCTCCAAGCGTTTGCCCAAGGCGTATCGAAGTGCTAGGGCGAATTCCAGCAAGGAAAAGAGGGCGCGCGTGCAGCAATTCAAGATCAGGCCGGAACAGCCGGATGACTGGTGGGAGGTCGAGGCGCTTTATGACCTGTGCTTTGCCCCCGGTCGCGAGGCTCTGTCTTCCTATCGTCTGCGCGATGATGTGCCACCGGTGGCGGGCCTGTCGCTTGTTGCCCGCGACGGGCAGGGTATTCTGGCCGGTGCGATCCGGTTCTGGCCGGTCCATGTCGGCGATCATGATGCATTGTTGCTGGGTCCGGTGGCAGTTCACCCGACCCATCAGGGCGAGGGTCTTGGCGGTTTCCTGATCCACGAGGGGTTGCAGGCCGGGCGTGAGAAAGGCTGGGCGCGGGTCATGCTGGTGGGGGACGCGCCCTATTACTCGCGGTTTGGTTTTTCGCTGCTGAAGCATGTGGAAATGCCGCCGCCAACCAATCCTGACCGTGTTTTGGGGCTGGAACTTGTGCCCGGAAAATGGGGCGGGGTGCAGGGCCTCGTATCACGTTGGACCCGCTGAACTATTGAAACGGCCCTGCTGAATGCCGATCTTTCTGACTGAGGAGGAGGCAGATGCAGAACGTGGTTCTTGTTGAAGAACTGGATGCCGACGCTGAACTGGATCGGCTTGCAGCGCATTACCGGTCCGCCGGTGGCGCGGGGGTGAAACTGCTTAATGCGCTTGGCGGATCAGCAGAATCTCTGCTGGATCAGTTGCCTGAGCCCGTGCGTCTGGGTCTGACCGGCGCGACGGAGCAGGCGCTTTGGATTGCCATGCATGCCGCAGAAGGATCACGCCGGGCGATACCCGACCAGCAACCTTGGGTGAATACCGTCGTCAGCACGGCCATGGGAGCGGCAGGTGGTATGGGCGGTCTGTCGACGGCCCTGATGGAGCTGCCCGCGACAACGGCCATGCTGCTGCGTGCCATTCAGGGGGCTGCTGCCCGCGAAGGATTTGACCCGTCCGAAGAAGGTGTGAAATTCGATTGCGTCCGGGTCCTATCTGCCGCAGGGCCCCTGTCAGATGATGACGGGGCTGATCTGGGATTCTATTCCGTGCGCCTGACGCTGACCGGACCGGCCATGCAGCGCCTGATCGCGGCGGTTGCACCGCGCCTGTCGGTGGTTTTGGGCCAGAAACTGGCGGCCCAATCCATTCCGGTTCTGGGTGCTTTGGCCGGAGGCAGCACGAACTATGTCTATTCCCGCTACTATCAGCAGATTGCCCGTGTCCATTTCGGATTGCGCCGACTGGCGGTGGATGCCGACATCCCGCATGACGAACTTGTGCGCCGCTTGGCTTCGCGAATGAAATAACGCCCGACCTTTGCAGTCCCGCTTGGTAAGTACCGCATCATGTGGTATGTTTACCCTCAGCAGACCCAAAATAAGAGCAGAAATTCGGTCTCAAAAACAGGCGTTAATATCATTTGAAAGGCGGTAGCGTGAACAACGCGAAGCATTCGCCAACTTCTCGGCGCACGGCCGGGGCTTGTCCTGTGCATTCACAGGCGGCAGCACTGTGCTACCGGATCCATCAAAACCGGCCCGAGATCCTTTTGATCACCACCCGCCGTTCCGGGCGCTGGATCATACCCAGAGGCTGGCCAATCCTGGGGCTCAGCCCGTCAGAAACCGCCGAGCGGGAGGCGTGGGAAGAAGCGGGCGCTGTCGGTCGGTGCGACAAAAAGGCGATGGGGCGGTATACTTACATCAAGCACCGTTCCAAGAAACGGACACTTCTGTGCGAAGTTGATGTGTTCGCGATGCTGGTAAGCTCACTGGCTTCGGATTTCCCGGAAAGCGACGAGCGCAAGCGGGAATGGTGCGTTCCGAAAAAGGCAGCTATGAGGGTCAAGTCACCGGAACTTTCCGTATTGTTGCGAGATTTTGGGCAATACCCCTGCCAACTTCTGGCCGGAAGGGCTTGATATTACGGTATTGGTCGGTATCTATTTTGTAACACGTATTTTGGGCGAAACATGATTCAGTACGCATTGAAATGCAGCAACGGCCATACATTTGAAAGTTGGTTTCAATCGGCCGCCGCCTACGACAAACTTGCAGCTGCGGGCATGGTGACATGCGCGGTTTGCGGCTGTGTGCAGGTGGAAAAGGCGATCATGACCCCCCGTGTCCGGCCCGCCCGCAATGCCGTGGTACGCCCGGAACCCGCGCCGGCCGAGCCCGCGCCGATCAATGTTGCAAAACCATCGCTTGAGATCGAAAAGATCCTGACGCAACTGCGCCGCCAGGTGGAAGAGAATTCGGATTATGTCGGTAAGGACTTCGCATCCGAGGCCCGCAAGATTCACCTGGGCGAAGCGCCTGACCGTGCCATCTATGGCGAGGCCAAGGCGGAAGAGGCTAAAGCCCTGATCGAAGACGGCGTTCCGGTCGCCCCGCTGCCATTTGTTCCCAGCCGAAAGACGAACTGACCCGTGCGCGTTGTGATCACCGGGGCCAGTCGCGGTATTGGAAAGGCTCTGGCCGAAAGGTACCGGAGCAGGGGTGATGACGTCATCGGAACCGCGCGCGATGACAGTGCACAGATTAAGCTGGACGTCGCAGAACCCGCTCATCACGCTGCCATGGCTGAACGGCTGATTGGTCAACCTGTTGATCTGCTGATCTGCAATGCAGGCGTCTATCTCGACAAAGGACATGGCATCGAAGAATACCCGGTAGACATGTGGGCGCAGACATTCGCGACCAATGTCACCGGCGTCTTTCTGACGGTCCAGTCCCTGTTGCCGAACCTGCGTGCGGCCAAAGGCAGGATCGCAATTCTGTCCTCGCAAATGGCTTCGCACACGCGCGCACCCGGTGGCAGCTATATCTATCGTGCATCCAAGGCCGCTGCGCTGAATCTGGGGCGGAATCTGGCGGCAGATCTGCAGGGTGAGGGCATTGCCGTTGGCATCTATCACCCCGGCTGGGTGCAGACCGATATGGGTGGCTCGGCGGCCGCCATCACCGTGGATCAGGCCGTTGAGGGCCTGATCGAACGTTTCGACACGCTGAACCTGGACAGTTCAGGGTGTTTTGAAACCTATGACGGTCAGGCGCACCCTTACTGAGTGGCCAGTGCCGCCTTGGGAATCTCGTAAACCTCGCCGGGATCGATGAAGATCACCATCATGTCGCCACGCGTTTCGGAGGTTATTTTCGATGTCGAGCTGCTGGATTCCGGTTCGCCATTGGTGAAATAGATCTGCCGCACTTCGCCGGTGCTCAGTTGCACGGCCAGTGTCGCGGTTCCATCGTCTCGGCGACGCAGCTCGGCGTTGCACGAGCGCAGAGGTTCACCGGCAATGGCGGCGCAGGGAACGGTACCCAGTGCGTTCTTGCCATCGGTTCCGGCCAGTGTCGCGGATTGAGCAAGAGCGGACGAGGACAAAAGGGCAAAGGCAGCAGCAAGACGGTACATGAAAAAACCTCGTGAAGGATGTGTCAGACGCAGGCTGGCACCGCAGGAACCCATTGTAAAGTCGGCCTGCACGCCAATCAGGACAACTTTGCGCCCTTGCCCTTGCGCCCCCCCTCGCTTATGAGGCTCGGGACCAGAAATAAAAGGCGCGGAGACACCTGCCCCCATGCCCGTACTCGTGATGAAATTTGGTGGCACTTCGGTTGCCAATCTCGACCGCATCCGCCGCGCGGCCAAGCGCGTGGGCGTTGAAGTGGCAAAGGGCTATGACGTGATCGTCATTGTCTCGGCCATGTCGGGCAAGACCAACGAACTGGTGGGCTGGGTCGACGAAACATCGCCGTTGTACGACGCGCGCGAATATGATGCGGTCGTATCGTCAGGGGAAAACGTTACTGCTGGCCTGATGGCGCTGACACTGCAGGAAATGGACGTGCCCGCGCGCAGCTGGCAGGGCTGGCAGGTTCCGCTGCTGACCACAAGTGCACACAGCCAGGCCCGGATCGAAGACATTCCGACCGGCAACATCAACCAGAAATTCGCCGAAGGCATGAAAGTTGCCGTGGTCGCGGGCTTTCAGGGCATCAGCCCCGAGGGTCGGATCACCACGCTGGGCCGGGGTGGTTCGGACACCACGGCAGTGGCTTTTGCCGCAGCCTTCGATGCCGAACGCTGCGACATTTATACGGACGTGGACGGGGTTTACACCACGGATCCGCGCATCTGTGAAAAAGCGCGCAAGCTGGACCGGATCGCGTTCGAAGAGATGCTGGAACTGGCCTCGCTGGGGGCGAAGGTCTTGCAGACCCGTTCGGTCGAACTGGCCATGCGTTACAAGGTGAAACTGCGCGTTCTTTCAAGTTTCGAAGAACAATCCGACGAGGCCGGCACTCTGGTCTGCGACGAGGAGGATATCATGGAATCCAATGTTGTGGCCGGTGTGGCCTATTCCCGCGACGAAGCCAAAATGACCGTGGTGTCCGTGGCCGACCGCCCCGGCATCGCCACGACCATCTTCACCGCGCTCAGCGACGAAGGCGTGAATGTCGACATGATCGTTCAGAACATTTCGGACGAAGGCCGGACCGACATGACGTTCTCTTGCCCGACCGACCAGGTTGCCCGCGCCGAAAAGGCATTGCATGCCATCAAGGAAAAGGGCGAGCTGAACTACGCCGAGCTGGTCACCGACAATGACGTCTGCAAGGTATCGGTTGTCGGTATCGGTATGCGTTCGCAATCGGGTGTGGCTGCGAAAATGTTCAAGGTACTCTCGGATGAGGGGATCAACATTAAGGTCATTACAACCTCCGAGATCAAGATTTCTGTTCTGGTCGACCGGAAATACATGGAACTTGCTGTTCAGGCACTGCATGATGCCTTTGAACTGGACAAGGCGGCCTGAGCATTTCAGCCAAGGGTTTTGCCTGACACCGTAAATTGGTTTGGCCATGGCGGACGGCACCGAAACTGAATCCCGCAAGCTGCTGGGGCGGCTGCGCGAAGAAATGGCGAGCGAGGCCGCCGGTCAGGAACGTCTTGACCGGATCACGCATCTGATCGCCGACAGTATCCGCGCCGAGGTCTGCTCCATTTACCTGTTCCGCGATCAGGAAACGCTGGAGCTGTGCGCCACCGAAGGGTTGTCGCCCGAGGCGGTACATAAGACCCGCATGCGCATGGGCGAAGGTCTGGTGGGCCGGGTGGCGAAGTCGGGCAAGGTGGTCAACACTGCAAACGCCCCTTCGGCGAAGGGCTTCCGCTACATGCCGGAAACGGGTGAGGAGCGGTTTTCGTCCTTCCTGGGCGTTCCGGTGCAAAGGCTTGGCGAAAAACTGGGTGTGCTGGTCGTGCAATCACGCGAGGCGCGCGAGTTTTCCGCCGACGAGATTTATGCGCTGGAAGTGGTCGCAATGGTTCTGGCCGAAATGGCCGAGCTTGGCGCCTTTGTCGGCGAGGGCGCGGCCCTGTCGCCGCTGCACCAGCAATCGGTCCAGCTGACCGGTGGTCCGGCGCAGGAAGGATCGGCCGAAGGCCATGTCTGGCTGCATGAACCGCGCGTTGTCGTGACAAACCCGATCGCGGACGATCCCCACCGCGAACGCGAGCGCCTGACCGAAGCGGTCGATGAATTGCGCGTGGGCGTCGACAAGATGCTCGAAATTTCGCAGGGCGGCGACAAGGAACAGTTGCAGGTTTTGGAAGCCTATCGCATGTTTGCCAACTCCAAGGGCTGGATGCGCCGGATGGAGGAAGACATCGCCCGCGGTCTCAGCGCCGAAGCTGCGGTGGAAAAGGAACAGTCTCAGGCCCGCGCGCGGATGGAGCAGGTCACCGACCCGTACCTGCGTGAACGGCTGGCCGACCTTGACGATCTCAGCAATCGGCTGCTGCGCATTCTGACCGGACAGGGCAATACCAACGGGGCGGACCTGCCGCCCGATCCGATTCTGATTGCCCGCAATATAGGTCCAGGCGATCTTCTGGAATACGGGCGGTCGCTGAAAGGCATCGTTCTCGAGGAAGGCTCTGTCGGCAGCCACGCCACCATCGTCGCCCGGGCACTGGCGATTCCGCTTGTGGTGCATGTCGGTCGCATCACGACCGAGGCCCTGAACGGAGACCACATTCTGGTCGACGGCGACAACGGCGTCGTGCATCTGCGCCCCGAAGATACAGTGGTCAGCGCGTTCCGCGACAAGATTGCCATGCAGGCCAAAGCGCAGGAACGCTATGCCTCGATTCGCGACACCCCGACTGTTACCCGCGATGGTGAGCGAATACACTTGGTGATGAACGCGGGCCTGATGGCCGACCTGCCGTCGCTGGGTAATTCCGGGGCCGAAGGCGTGGGACTGTTCCGGACCGAGCTGCAATTCCTGATCCGCAACCAGATGCCCAAACGATCGGAGCTGGTGACGCAATATCAGCGTGTGCTGGATGCGGCGGGGGAAAAGCGCGTTGTGTTCCGCACGTTGGATATCGGGTCCGACAAGGTTCTGCCTTACATGAAGCACGTGGCCGAACCGAACCCGGCTTTGGGTTGGCGTGCGATCCGCGTGGGTCTGGACAAGCGCGGTGTGATGCGCATGCAGCTGCAGGCGCTGCTGCGAGCTGCCAACGGCCGCCCGCTGACCATCATGTTCCCGTTCGTGGCGCAGGCCGACGAGTTCCGCGAAGCCCGCTGGGAGGTCAACAAAACCATCGAGCGGGAGAAACGTCTGGGTCATGTCCTGCCTGAGACGCTTGAAGTGGGCGCGATGCTTGAAACGCCGTCGCTGGCCTTCGCCCCGCAAAAATTCTTTGACGAGGTCGATTTCATTTCGATCGGCGGCAACGACCTGAAACAGTTCTTCTTTGCGGCCGACCGCGAAAACGAACTGGTGCGCCGCCGTTATGACACGCTGAACGTCAGCTTCCTCAGCTTCATCGAACGTATTGTCGAGCGTTGCAACATCTCGAACACACCGCTCAGTTTCTGCGGTGAGGACGCCGGACGCCCGGTTGAGGCGCTGTGCCTTGCGGCCATGGGCATCCGGTCGCTTTCGATGCGTCCGGCCTCGATCGGCCCGGTCAAAAGCGTTCTGCTGCGGGCAAACCTGCAGGAAGTGCGCAAGATCATCGCCGATGCCCGGCATCGCGGCGAACAGTCGGTGCGGCCCTCGGTTATGGAATGGTTGCGAAATCAGGGTTGATCTTTGCGCCTGCTTTGCCTATTCACCTCACGAGTGTTAGCGATAACATAACCTACGATACCGGTATTGCAGCGATCTGGTGCTAAGGTGATCCGAATGTGTTCTGAAGGAGCCCGGTCATGGTTTCACGCGTAATTCCCGTCAACCCGTTCGACCTTGTGCTGTTTGGTGCATCAGGGGATCTGGCGCAGCGCAAGATTCTTCCGGGCCTGTATCACCGTTTCGAAGTCGGGCAGATGCCGGACGAGGCGCGGATCATCGGCACCGCCCGCACGGAAATGGACAGCGACGGTTTCCGCGATCAGGTACGCGCATCGATGCAGGAATTCGCGCCCGAGTTCAAAGCAGAAACGCTGGACCGTTTTCTCGAGCGGGTGGAATACGTGCCAGTCGACGCGCTGGGCGAAAAGGGCTGGGACAAGCTGGGCAAGGTCCTGCGCGACGATGTTGTCCGGGCGTTCTATCTGTCGGTGGGCCCCAGCCTGTTTGCCGGGATTGCGCAGCGGCTGCAGGATAACGGCCTGGCCACACCGGACAGCCGTATCGTGGTGGAAAAACCCTTTGGCCACGATCTGGCCTCGGCCCGCGCCCTGAACGAGGGGCTGCGCGCCTGTTTCGAGGAACATCAGATCTATCGGATCGACCATTACCTGGGCAAGGAAACCGTGCAGAACCTGATGGCCCTGCGCTTTGCCAATTCCCTGTTCGAGCCGCTCTGGAACTCCACCCATATCGATCACGTTCAGATCACCGTGGCCGAGACGGTAGGGGTCGAGGGGCGCGGTGCGTACTACGATCAGTCCGGCGCCATGCGGGACATGATCCAAAACCACCTGGTTCAGCTTCTGTGCCTGACCGCGATGGAGCCGCCCTCGAAATTCTCGCCCAATTCGGTGCGCGACGAAAAGGTCAAGGTGATCGAGGCACTGGAACCTGTCGCACCGGCCGACATTGCCCGCGGTCAATACCGGGCGGTTCATGGCAAAGGCGGCTATGTCGATCATGTCGGCAACCCCGCCAGCCGCACCGAAAGCTTCATCGCGCTGAAGGTCCATCTGGGCAACTGGCGCTGGGCGGGCGTGCCGTTCTATCTGCGCACCGGCAAACGCCTGCGCGCCCGTGAATCCGAGATCGCGGTGTTTTTCCGCGATCCGCCACACACGATTTTCCCCAATGTCGGTCACTTGCGCGGCAACGTATTGGTAATCCGCCTGCAACCGGACGAAGGTATCACCCTGCGTACCACCATCAAGGATCCCGGCCCGGGCGGTTTCCGCCTGTCGGATGTGGCGCTGGACATGAGCTTTGCTGACGCCCTGGGTGCCGAAGCACAAGCGCCCGACGCGTACGAGCGTCTCGTGATGGACGTCATCCGCGGCGACCAGACCCTGTTCATGCGCGGGGACGAGGCCGAGGCCGCCTGGGCCTGGGTCGACCCGATCATTCAGGGCTGGGAAAACCGCGGCGACCGCCCGGCGCGTTACGATCAGGGCAGCTCTGGCCCCGAGGAAGCATTGATGCTGATGCATCGCGATGGCCGCCGCTGGCGTCAGATCGGAGGTTAAACATGGTTCACTCTGTAATAACCGATGTCACCCAACGGATCATTGACCGCAGCGCCCCCTTGCGCGGCCCGCATCTGGATCGGATGGAGCAGGCAAGATCAAAAGGCCCGGCCCGCGCACATCTGTCCTGCAGCGGTCAGGCCCACGCCTATGCGGGCGCGGGGCCGGATCAACAGGCCATGGTCACCGGAACCGCCGGGAATCTGGGGATCGTTACGGCCTATAACGACATGCTTTCCGCCCATCAGCCGTTCGAGCGCTACCCCTCGCTGATCCGCGATGCGATCCGCGCAGCAGGCGGCACGGCGCAGGTTGCGGGAGGCGTACCGGCCATGTGCGATGGCGTCACGCAGGGCGAGGCCGGAATGGAGCTGTCGCTGTTTTCCCGCGATGTCATCGCGCTGGCCACAGGTGTGGCCCTCAGCCACAACACGTTTGACGCTGCCGTCTTTCTGGGTGTTTGTGACAAGATCGTCCCCGGTCTGGTGATCGGTGCGCAGTCATTCGGCCACCTGCCGGCGGTCTTCCTGCCAGCCGGTCCCATGACCAGCGGGTTGCCCAACGACGAAAAAGCCAAGGTCCGCCAACAATTCGCCGCCGGAGAGGTCGGGCGCGATGCGCTCATGGCCGCTGAGATGGCCGCTTATCACGGCCCTGGCACCTGCACCTTCTATGGCACCGCCAACACCAACCAGATGCTGATGGAGTTCATGGGCCTGCATCTGCCGGGCTCCAGCTTCGTCAATCCCAACACGCCCCTGCGCGACGCCCTGACCGAAGAAGGCGCCCGTCGCGCCCTGTCGCTGAGTGCGCTGGGCAACAACTACACGCCGGTCTATCAGATCCTGGACGAACGTGCCTTTGTGAACGGCATCGTCGGGTTGATGGCCACCGGCGGCTCGACCAACCTGCTGATCCACCTGATCGCGATGGCGCGGGCAGGCGGTATAGTTTTGGATTGGCAGGATTTTTCCGACATTTCTGCCGTCGTTCCCCTGGTTGCGCGGGTCTATCCAAACGGCCTGGCCGACGTGAACCATTTCCACGCCGCAGGCGGTCTGGGCTATTGCATCGGAACCCTGTTGGAAGACGGCCTGCTGCATCCCGATACGCTGACCGTTGCGGGGCAGGGGCTGCACAACTACACCAAAGAACCCAAGCTGGTCGGTGGCGAACTGATCTGGGAAGACGGCGCGGGCCACAGCCTGAACGAAAAGATCGTGCGCCCGGCCAAAGACCCGTTCCAGCCCACTGGCGGCCTGTCCCGCCTGACCGGCAATCTGGGTACTGCCGTCATGAAGGTCTCCGCCGTCGCCCCTGAACACCAGGTGGTCGAGGCCCCGGTCCGCGTGTTCCACGATCAGGACGAGGTCAAAGCCGCCTTCAAGGCCGGAGAATTCACCGGTGACGTCATTGTCGTCGTCCGCTTTCAGGGTCCAAAGGCCAACGGCATGCCCGAACTGCACTCGCTGACGCCGATCCTGTCGATCCTGCAGGGCAGGGGACAAAAGGTGGCGCTGGTCACCGATGGCCGCATGTCCGGTGCGTCCGGCAAAGTCCCCGCTGCGATCCATGTCTGCCCCGAGGCGCTGGATGGCGGTGCCATCGCGTATCTGCAGGACGGCGACCTGCTGCGCGTCGACGCAGTGAAAGGGGAGTTGGAGATTCTGACGCCCGGCGTTCTGGACCGCACACCAGTCACCGCCGACCTTTCGGCCAACCAACACGGCACCGGGCGGGACCTGTTTGCGGCGTTCCGCGGCAACGTCGGCTCAGCCGATGCTGGCGCCAGTATTTTCGGAGCCTGAGCCATGACATCCAAAACCCAACGTACCCGCGAAATCTGCGCCCTGGCACCCATTGTCCCGGTACTTGTGATCGACGATGCGGCACAGGCCCGCCCGCTGGCCGAAGCGCTCGTGGCCGGTGGTCTGCCCGCGCTCGAGGTTACCTTGCGTACGCCTGCCGCGTTGGACGCCATCCGCGCCATGGCGCAGGTGCCCGGCGGTGTTGTTGGCGCGGGTACGCTGGTCACACCCGATGACGTTCGTGCGGCGAAAGAAGCGGGCGCGCAGTTCGGCGTCTCGCCCGGTGCAACCGACGCCCTGATTGCCGCCTGCGAGGCCGAAGGCCTGCCCCTGCTGCCCGGCGCCGCCACCGCCAGCGAAGCGATGCGCCTGCTGGAACAGGGCTACGACATGCTGAAATTCTTCCCGGCCGAGGCCTCGGGCGGCGCGCCTGCGCTGAAAGCCATCGGTGCGCCCCTGCCGCAGATCAGCTTCTGCCCGACCGGTGGCGTCTCGCCCGCAAATGCGCGCGATTACCTGTCGCTGTCCAACGTTGTCTGCGCCGGCGGCAGTTGGGTTGCGCCAAAGCAAATGGTGCTGAATGGCGACTGGGCAGGTGTCGAGTCACTTGCGCGCGAGGCCTCGCAACTGGTGGATTGACGCGGCCGCAACCTGCGTTAGGTTAGGCGCCAATTCAGGCAAGGCGACCTCATGACACAGCAAGTTTCCCTCGCGCGGGGGCGCGAATACCTGGCCATTCCCGGCCCTTCGGTCATGCCCGATGCGGTGCTGCAGGCCATGCATCGCCCATCGCCCAATATCTACGACGGCGAGTTGATCGACATGATGCCGGCGCTGACCGCCGACCTGCGCCGCGTCGCGCGCACGCAACATGACGTGGCCATCTATATCGCCAACGGCCACGGCACGTGGGAGGCCGCGCTGTCCAATGTGATCGCACCGGGAGAAACCGTTCTGGCCCCTGCGTCGGGCCGGTTTACCCATGGCTGGGCCGAAATGGCCGAGGGCATCGGAGCGCAGGTCGACCTGATCGATTTCGGAACCGCCTCGCCGTGGGATTGTGACCGCATCGCCGAGGCCCTGCGCGCCGATACCGAACACCGCTACAAGGCGGTGCTGGCGGTTCATGTCGATACCTCCAGTTCGGTGCGCAACGACATCCCTGCCCTTCGCGCTCTGCTGGACGAACTTGACCACCCCGCGCTGCTTATGGCCGATTGCATCGCCTCGCTGGGCTGCGAACGGTTCGAGATGGATCACTGGGGGGTCGATGTCATGGTCACGGCCTGCCAGAAGGGCCTGATGACCCCCGCCGGTACGGGCTTTGTTTTCTTCAATGACAAAGCACAGGCCAAACGCGCAGCCATGCCTCGCGTGTCGCAATACTGGGACTGGCAGCCGCGCGCCAATCCCGACCTGTTCTACCAGTATTTCAACGGCACTGCGCCGACGCATCACCTTTACGGCCTGCGCGCCGCGCTGGACCTGATCCATGCCGAAGGGCTCGACCAGGTGTGGGTCCGCCACGAACGCCTTTCACAGGCGATCTGGAGCGCTTGTGAGATTTGGGCGCAGGGCGGTGCGCTGCAGCTCAATGTCGCCGACCGCGCCTTTCGCAGCCACGCCGTCACGGCCCTGCGCCTGACCGACGGTCAGGGCACGACGCTGCGCAGCTTTACCGAGCGAGAGCTGGGTTTGACCTTGGGAATCGGTCTGGGGATGGAGGACTGGGACGGCTGTTTCCGGCTTGGCCACATGGGCCATGTGAACGCTCAGATGGTTATGGCGATGCTGGGCGGAATGGAAACCGCCATGGCCGCCCTGAATATCCCGCGCGGCAAAGGGGCGCTCGAAGCTGCGGCAGCAACGCTGGCGGGCTAGTCCGAAAAGAACCGTCTCTTCATCTGGCCAAAAATATCCTCGGGGGGGATCGCGCCTAGGGCGCGATTGGGGGGCAGACAGCCCCCCGGCACAGCGCTTCAGGCCGGTTCCGCCCTAGCCGCTGCAAGCGCCCCGGGCAGCGCGGCCGCAAAGGCATCCAGATCGGCCGCCGCGCCGCAACTAACCCGAATGCAGCGGTTCTGTGGTGCGGCAAAGGGCATCCGCACAAAGATACCTTGCGCCACCAGCGCATCCAGAACCGCTTTGGCAAAAACCCCATCCCGCCCGCAATCGATGGCAACAAAATTGGTGGCTGAGGGCAGCGGGCCCAACCCGTTCTCTCGCGCGATCGCGCCAATCCTGTCGCGCGCCTCGGCAATCTGCCCCTGAACGTTGGACAGCCATGCGCCGTCCCGCAACGCCGCCAACGCCCCGGCCTGCGCCGCCCGGTTCATTCCGAAATGATTGCGCACCTTGTTGAAGGCCGCAATCAGCCCCGGTGCCGCGATGGCGTACCCGACCCGCGCGCCGGCCATGCCATAGCCTTTAGAAAAAGTCCGCAACCGGATCACGCGCGGATCATCCGCCGCGACCGGTGCCGCTGTTCCTTCCGGCGCACATTCGACATAGGCCTCGTCAAGCACCAGCAGGCAGCCATTGGGCAATCCGTCCAGAGCGGTCACGATATCGGCACCCGCATGCCAGCTTCCCATCGGATTGTCGGGATTGGCCAGGTAGACCAGCTTGGCATCCACTTCTGCCGCCTTGGCAAACAGCGCCACCGGATCTTCTTGATCCTTTGCATAAGGCACCTTGTGAAGCACGCCGCCAAAGCCTGCGACATGGTAATTGAAGGTCGGATAGGCCCCGTCCGAGGTCACAACCGCATCCCCCGGCTCGACAAGCAGCCGAACCAGATAGCCCAATAGCCCGTCGATCCCTTCACCCACCACGATATTCTTCACGGACACGGCGTGGTGATCGGCCAGGGCGTGGCGCAGCTCGTGGTTTTCGGGATCGCCATACATCCAGATCTCGCTCGCGGCACGTTGCATCGCCTCAATGGCGCGGGGCGAGGGGCCAAACACGCTCTCATTCGCGCCCAGTCGGGCCACGAACGGGGCACCGCGATCACGCTCCTGCGTTTCGGGCCCGACAAACGGGACGGTGGCGGGCAGGGATCGGGCAAGCGGGGTGTAGCGCGGATCAGTCATATGCGCAGATAAGCGTAGGGCGGCGGGTTGGGCAAGCATCAGGTCAGATGATCTGCCCTCACGTCGTGGTGGAACTGGCCATGCCTTTCAGGGCATGATCGGCGAAACAGGATCTGGGAGGCCTCGCATGGCGCGCGTATCCGTCGAATATAAAGACCACATTGCCCACGTCACGCTGACCCGGGGCGACAAGATGAACGCGCTGGATGATGCGATGATCAAGGCGATCCTGGCCGCCGGTCAGGAAGTCGCGGCCTCTGACGCAAGGGCCGTTGTTCTGTCGGGCGAAGGCAAAAGCTTCTGCGCAGGTCTCGACATGGCAAGCTTTGCCAAGATGGCCCATATGGACCCGACTGAATGGCTGATGACACGCAGCCACCATGACGCCAACGAGATGCAGGAGCTTGCGCTAATCTGGCGGCGGGTGCCGGTGCCGGTGATCTGCGCCATTCAGGGCGTGGCCTATGGCGGCGGTCTGCAAATCGCCCTGGGCGCGGATATCCGTATCGCCCATCCCGAAAGCAAGCTGGCCGTGATGGAGATGAAATGGGGCATTATCCCCGACATGGGCGGGATGGTCCTGTTGCCGCAACTCGTCCGCTCGGACGTGTTGCGCCTGCTGACCTATACAGCCCGCCCCATCGGTGCCCAGCAAGCCGCCGATTGGGGGCTTGTTACCAGACTGTCGGATGATCCAATGACCGAGGCGCTGGCTCTGGCCGAAAATATCGCGGGCAAAAGCCCCTCGGCCATCCGTGCCGCCAAGCGACTGATCGAAGTGGCCGAATGCAAGGCTCGCGCCGAGGTGCTGCTAGAGGAATCGGCGGAACAGGTGGAACTGATCGGCAAACCGGATCAGATCGAGGTCATCTCGGCCCAGATGCAGGGCCGCAAGCCCGAGTTCAAGTGATCACCGAATGAACGCCCGGCGCGCATCACGGGCCATGTTGTAACGCATCTCAAGATCGGCGATGCGCGCCATGGCCGCTTTTCGGTCTGCGGCATCGGTCAGACCGGCATAGGCCTGTCGGGCCGCGTCCAGTTCTTTTCTGATGCCGAATTCTTCGGGCAGCACACCGGCCTGCGCCATGATCCGGTGCCCGGCCGCAATGGCCGGATCGCTCTGGGCCTCGGTCGAACGATCGGGCAAGGGCTGACCTTCGCCGTCCAGCCCCTCTAACTGACCTTCCGCCTGCGCCTTTTTGATCTGGCGTTCCACCAGTTTTCCAAGTGATCCAAGCATGGTCGGACTATACGCGACCATTGTTGCAGACGAAAGCATTTACCGGGTCCGTTTCGTAACCAGATACGCAATGCCGCCTGCCGCCAGACCCCAGACCGCCGCGCCCAAGCCGAACACGGTGATACCGGAAGCAGTGATCGCAAATGTCAGGATCGCCGCTTCCCGTTCGGCAGGAACTTCCAGCGCCGCAGAGGTCGCGTTTGCCATGACACCGATCAACGCAACCCCGGTCAGCGTTCCCATCAGCAGCGGGTCGGCATGGGCGGCAAACCCGGTGATCGCCACGGCAAAAACGCCGAACAGACAGTAGAATAAGCCTGCCATGACCGCGGACCAGTAGCGCAGATTCCGGTCCGGATGGCTGTCCTCGTTCGAACACATGGCGGCGGTGATGGCGGCCAGACAGGTGGCAGGGGCTCCGAATGGCGCGGAAAGAATACTGGCCCCGCCGACGGCCGAGAACAGCCTGCCAGCTTCGGGTGCATAACCAAAACTGCGCATCACCGCGATGCCGGGGATATTCTGCGTGGCCATGGTCACGATGAACAGCGGAAGGCCTATGCCTATGGCCGAGGCCCCTGAGAACGTCGGCATTGTCCAAACAGGGGCAGCCACCAGATGCTCGGGCCGGACCGAGCTGTCGCCCGCGTTCAGAAAAACGACAATCGCCGCCGCGATAACCGCAGCAGGAACTGCGATCAACCGATTGATCCGGCCGGCGACAAACCACGTTACGATGACCGGCAATGCCTGCCAGGGCAGCTCAACCGCCGCCTTGAATGGCACAATACACAGCGGCAGCAGAACCCCACCCAGCATGGCTTGGGCCAGCGTTGTCGGGATCGCAGCCGCCAACCGCCCCAAAGGACGCCACAGGCCTGCCAGAACGGTCAGCGCTCCGGCGCACAGAAACGCGCCGACAGCCCCTGAAAAACCGGCGGCAGGGGTGGCAGAAACCGCCAGCAACGCAGCGCCGGGCGTGGACCAGGCCACGCTGATCGGCTGCCGATACCAGAGGCTGAGGACTATGGCTGCCAGCCCCATCGCAACCGCAGCCATCATCAGGCCGGAGGCAGCCTCAGTTGCCGAGGCACCCATAGCGGCAAGGCCTTGTAACACAATCGGGAACGAGCTGAAAAACCCGACCACCGCCACCACCAGGCCGGTCGAAATCGTCTGCACGGGGGGATGGGAATGCGCCATTTCTGCCTCAGGGTTGTTTGGGCAAATTGCTAACAATTGCAAGCACTCGGGAACAAGGGGAAAGCCGTGTCGCCAAAAGAAAACCCCGCCGACAGGTGGCGGGGTTCAGGAATTGAGTATTTGGGAAAAGATGAAGATCAGGCGATTTCGGCCAGACGGGCAAGGGCCTCGTTCAGCTTTGCTTCTTCTTCTTCGCGGGCGGCGAGGTTGGCTTTGGCTTCCTCAACTACTTCCTCCGGGGCAGAGGCCACGAATTTGGGGTTGTTCAAGCGTCCGCGCAGGCCGCCCAGTTCCTTGGCCAGCTTGCCCTTAGCTTTCTCAAGCCGTTCCTTTTCCGCGCCGATATCGATGATATCCGCCAATGGAAGGCCGAAGGACGCGCCCGGGGCGGCAATCGAAATGGTGCCTTTGGGCAGCTCATCTGCCTTGGTCAGGCTGTCGATGCGGGCCAGTCGTTTGATCAGCGCTTCGTTGCGGTCCCACGCGGCTTGGCCATTCGCGTCGATCTCGGTCACCAGCATCGGCACGTACAGACCAGCAGGCACCCGCATCTGAGCACGGGCTGAGCGGGTGCTTTCGATCACCGAGATCACCCAGTTCATCTCTCGACCTGCATCGGCGTCGATCAGGTCAGCGGCGGCGTAGGTCGGCCAGTCGGCATGCACGACCATTTTCGCGCGGTCGCCGGTCAGACCCCAGAGTTCCTCGGTGATGAAGGGCATGATCGGGTGCAGCAGAACCATGCACTGATCCAGAACCCAGCGCATGGTGGCGCGGGTTTCAGCCTGAGCCGCAGCATCATCACCCTGCAGCAACGGTTTGGAGAGTTCCACATACCAGTCGCAGACCTTGCCCCAGACAAAGGCGTAGAGCCCGTTGGCCGCGTCGTTGAAGCGGTAGCTTTCCAGCGCCGCGTCGACCTCTTCGCGCACGCGGGCGGTTTCGCCGATGATCCAGCGGTTCACGGCGGCCTTGGGTTTC
Source organism: uncultured Ruegeria sp. (assembly GCA_963669395.1). Taxonomy (GTDB): domain Bacteria; phylum Pseudomonadota; class Alphaproteobacteria; order Rhodobacterales; family Rhodobacteraceae; genus Ruegeria. The sequence continues at coordinate 1,789,660 of OY770022.1, forward strand.
AGGTCGGCTACGTCCAGTTGCGGCACGGCGTCGGTGAACACTTCATTCATCTCGGCAAAGCGGACCGCGTTCCACAGCTTGGTGCCAAAGTTGCGGTAACCGGTGATGCGCTCGCGGGACAGTTTCAGCACGCCGCCAATCGCCGCCATCGAGGCGTTGGTGAACCGCAGCGCGTCGGCGCCGAATTCGTCCACGATCTCCAGCGGGTCGATAACGTTGCCGGTGGTCTTGGACATCTTCTTGCCCTTCTCGTCGCGGACGAGCTGGTGCAGGTAGACGGTGTGGAACGGGATCTGATCGACCACGGCCAGTTGCATCATCATCATCCGGGCAACCCAGAAGAACAGGATGTCGAAGCCGGTGATCAGAACGTCCGTCGGGAAGTAGCGTTCCAGTTCCTCGGTCTGTTCGGGCCAGCCTAGCGTGCCGATGGGCCAGAGGCCGGAGGAGAACCAGGTGTCCAGGACGTCAGGGTCGCGCCAGACCGGGTAAACCAGCTTAGTCGGATCCTGTTCGATTGCATATTGTGCAAGGCTTTCGGCGAATTGATGAATCGCCTCCTGCTTGTCGGCGACTTCGATAACCGTTGCGTGGCTTAGTGGGCTGGGGATGTTGGCATTGTCGTCCAGGAATTTCTCGGTTACCGCTTCAAGGCTGGATGCACATTCCATAACGTTGCCACGGTGCAGCATGCCGCCTTCGTTCAGCAATCGGCCCATCTCGACCAGATCAAGGTTGCCGTTGTTTTCGTCGTCGATGAAGTCTTCGGCGGACAGGTCGAGACCATACCAAACCGGAATCTGATGGCCCCACCACAACTGGCGCGAGATGCACCAGGGCTCGATGTTTTCCAGCCAGTGGTAATAGGTCTTCTCACCCGACTCGGGGATGATCTTCACCGTGCCATCCTTGACCGCATCCAGCGCGGGGCCGACGACTTTTTCGGCGTCGACGAACCACTGGTCGGTGAACATCGGCTCGATGACCACTTTCGAGCGGTCGCCGAAGGGCTGCATAATCGGCTTGCTCTCGACCAGCGGCACCAGCTTGTCCGCGCCTTCGTGCTCGGGCTTCAGCGCCGTCGAGCCCAGACGCGGGTCATCTGCGCGGGTCATCACCGCCAGACCGTCGTTGGTGATCTCTTCCACCACTTTCGCGCGCGCCTCGAACCGGTCGAGCCCGCGCAGGTGATCGGGGATCAGGTTGATCGCGTCGATCTCGTTCTCGGTAAACTCACGCCCGCGCGCATATTCCTGCGCCTTGTCTGCCTCTTCGGCGTAAGGAGCCCCATCGGCCCGCATCGCGCCTTTGGTGTCCATCAGGCGATACATCGGAATCCCGCCGCGCTTGGCGACCATGTTGTCGTTGAAGTCATGCGCACCGGTGATCTTCACCGCTCCCGAGCCGAAATCGGGGTCCGGGTAGTCATCGGTGATGATCGGGATCTGGCGGCGGTGCTCTTTCGGGCCAACCGGGATTTCGCATAGCTTGCCAACGATGGGTGCATACCGCTCGTCCGAGGGATGAACCGCAACCGCACCATCGCCCAGCATGGTCTCGGGCCGGGTTGTCGCAATTGAAATGTAATCCCGCTCCTCCCGGAGGATCACATTCCCATCTTCATCTTTTTCCAAATACTCATATGTCTCGCCACCGGCGAGCGGGTATTTGAAGTGCCACATATGACCCGCGACCTCGATGTTCTCGACCTCAAGGTCCGAGATCGCGGTCTCGAAATGCGGGTCCCAGTTGACCAGCCGCTTGCCGCGATAGATCAGGCCCTTTTCGTACATGTCGACAAAGACTTTGATTACCGCGTCGTGAAAATTCGCAGAGTTTTCGTGCCCCGTGCGCGGGTCGCGCGGCGCGCCTGCCATGGTGAAGGCATTGCGCGACCAGTCGCAGGATGATCCCAGGCGCTTTAGCTGCTCGATGATCGTGCCCCCGTATTCGCCCTTCCATTCCCAGACCTTGTCCAGAAATGCTTCACGCCCCAGCTCGCGGCGACCCGGCTGCTGGGTGGCGGCCAGCATCTTTTCCACCTGCATCTGCGTGGCGATGCCGGCGTGGTCCTGACCGGGCTGCCACAGCGTGTCAAAGCCACGCATCCGGTGCCAGCGGGTCAGAATATCTTGAAGGGTGTTGTTGAACGCATGACCCACATGCAGCGCGCCGGTGACATTGGGCGGCGGGATCATGATGGTAAAGCTTTCGTCGCGCGAGCGGTTCGCGCCTGCCTTGAAGGCTCCGGCCTGTTCCCAGGCCTTGTAGATGCGGGCCTCGGCCTCGGCCGCGTTGAATGTCTTTTCCATCGCCATGGGATGCGTCCTGCGTCAACAAAATCGGGTCAGCGCTTGCAATAGCGAATGCACGCAGGAAGGGGAAGGGCGTCTGTGCTACCCTGCCATCCCAAACCGGTCTTTGAAATAGGTTTCAACGCGCTTATAGGCCGGATCGTGGAAATCCAGCGTCAGCAGCGAATGGTCCTTGCCCGGATACTCAACCGTTTCGAGGTTCTCGCCAAAGGCACTTTCCAGCGCCTGCATCAGTTTTTGGGGCGACAGGTTGTCTTTGGCGTACCGCATGGCCAGACCGGGGCCTTTTTGCGCCATGCCCAAACGTGCATCCGAAATGTCCTGCGCGCTCATATGCAGCTTGTCGCCGCCAAAGATCGGCAATGCGGGCTGGCTGGCCACGCCGCCAAGAACCGCATCGTCGGCCATCAGGGTCAGGGCAAAGCTGCCGGTCAGGCACATGCCGATGACACCAACGCCCGCGCTGCCTTCCTGATCCCGGATATGACCCGCCAGCGCCCGCATCCAGCCCGCAACCGGGCTTTGGCGGCCTTTCATGAACATGTTGATCTCGCGCCGGACGCAGAACAGCCGGGCAAAGTTCCTGCCCGTCTGGGTTTTGCCGAACGTACCGAACAGGTGCGGCAGATACACCCGGAACCCCGAGTCGTTCAGCCGCTGCGCCAGTTCCAGCGTTTCGGGCCCGATCCCCGGCAGTTCCTGCAGGATCATGATCGGTGGACCTTCGCCCCCGACATAAACGTCGTGCGTGGTTTCTGTGCCGGCGCTGATAGGGGCGGTGAACGGGAATACGGCGTCATGTGTCCAGGTCATGGAGCCAACGCTATACCATTGGGATGCCGCTGAAAATCGAATTTCTTCGCGATCGACTGGACAACGCATATGCGGGGGCTAACCTCGCACCCACAGCAGCCTGAAAGGGATAGCAATGGAAAAGTTCGGCAAAAGCCAGCCGGTCAAACGGACCGAAGATCACCGCTTTCTGACCGGGCAGGGGCGCTACATGGACGATGCCGTGCCGGACAATGCCCTGTATGCGGCCTTCTTCCGCAGCACGGTTGCGCATGCGCGGATCATAGCGCTGGATCTGGATGCTGCGCGGCAGGCGGATGGGGTCCGCCTGGTCATGACGCTGGACGATCTGGCCGCAACCGGGATCGACACTGTGATGAACGCGGCGATCATGCCCAACCGGGATGGCTCGCAAGGCGCGGCGCCACAGCGGCACATGCTTGCCAAAGACCGTGTGCGCTTTGTGGGTGAGCCCGTCGTTGCAGTGATTGCCGAGACGCAGCTTCAGGCGCAGGACGCGGTTGAGCTGATCTGGATGGAGACCGATGATCTGCCCGCCAAGCTGGATGTGGATGCGGGCGGAGAGCCGCTGCATCCCGAAGCCCCGGATAACCGCGCCTTTGACTGGGGGCTGGGCGATGAAGCCGCGACCGAAGCCGCCTTTCAGTCCGCCGCCCATACCGTGGCGCTGAATGTGGCCGACAACCGGGTCATCATCAACTCGATCGAGCCGCGCGGCTGTCAGGCCAGCTGGTCGGACGGCCGGCTGCACTTCGCCTATGGCGGTCAGGGTGTCTGGGCGATGCGGGCGCAGTTGGCGCAGAAACTGAAGCTTGAAACCGAGGCGATCCGTGTCACCACGCCGGATGTGGGTGGCGGGTTTGGCATGAAGGTGATGCCCTATCCCGAATATTTCTGTGTCTGCGTTGCCGCCATGAAACTGGGGCAACCCGTGCATTGGATGTCCGACCGGTCCGAAGCGATGCTGTCCGATCATCATGGCCGCGATCTGACTTCTTTGGCCGAACTGGCTTTCGACGACAATCTCAGGATCACGGCTTACCGGGTCCACAGCAAGGTCAACCTTGGCGCCCATAACAGTCATTTCGGGCAGGCCATCCAGACCAGCCTGTTCAGCAAGGTGCTGATGGGTGTCTATGATGTTCAGACCATATATCTGCGGGTCGAAGGGTTCTACACCAACACCACGCAGGTCGACGCCTATCGCGGCGCGGGCCGGCCCGAGGCGATCTATGTCCTCGAACGGGTCATGGACCGCGCCGCGCGCGAACTGGGTGTCGATCCGTGGGAACTGCGGCGCAGGAACTTCATCAAACCTGCGGACTTCCCCTACAAAACCGCAACAGGGGAAACCTATGACGTCGGCGATTTCGACATGGTTCTCAGCCGCGCTGGCGAGCAGACCCGAGGCTTTGCCGCCCGAAAGGCCGCCGATGCTGAACGAGGCCTGATCCGGGGGCAGGGGCTTTGTTACTATATCGAAAGCATTCTGGGCGACCCTTCCGAAAACGCGAAGATCGAGTTCCGCGAGGATGGAATGGTGAACATGTGCGTTGGCACTCAATCGAATGGGCAGGGACACGAGACGGCCTACACTCACTTTCTGTCGGATCAGGCCGGGATACCAATGGACCGGATCGTGGTGGTCCAGGGCGATACCGACCGTCTGGCGCATGGCGGCGGGACGGGCGGATCCCGCTCGGTGACGGTGCAAAACACGGCAACGCTGGCCACAATCGACGTCATGATCGCCGCATTCACGCCTTATCTGGCCGGTAAGATGGGGGTCGAGGAAACCCAAGTGATTTTTGACCACGAAACCTTTCGGGCGCCGGGGTCCAACCTGACACCCACCCTGATCGAGGCCGCCGAGATGGCCCGCGCCGATGGCCGTACCGACCTGTTGCAACACACGGCACGCGCCGATCTGGAAGCGCGCAGCTATCCCAACGGCGCACATGTTGCCGAAGTCGTGATCGATTCTTTCACCGGGGAAACCTGGGTCGACCGCTATACGGTGGTTGATGATTTCGGCAACCTTATCAATCCGATGCTGGCCGAGGGGCAGGTGCATGGCGGGGTGGTGCAGGGCATTGGCCAGGCACTGAACGAACGAGTGGTGCATGATGCGCAGGGGCAACTGCTCACGGCTTCGTTGATGGATTACGCCTTGCCCCGTGCCGCCGGGATACCCATGATTAAGTTTACCTCGGCGCCGGTTCCGTCAACTTCCAACCCGATGGGGATGAAAGGATGCGGTGAGGCCGGGACCGTGGGCGCGCTGGCCGCTGTTGCAAACGCGGTTCAGGATGCGCTCTGGGATCATGGGGTACGGCAGGCGGACATGCCTTTCACACCTCACAGAGTATGGGAGATGCTGACACATGGTTCTGTCGCGGCTGAGTAGAAAGGTTCTGGGATGGCTCGGACGGCCGCTTCGCTCCGAGCACTCGGCCGAGGCGCTGCATCGCGAGCCAATCAGCCATGTCATCATTCTGGACGGCACCATGTCCACGCTGGAGCCGGGCCTTGAGACACATGCCGGTCAGACCTACCGCCTGTGCCGGGAAATGGGCAGCCAAGTCTCGGTCTTTTACGAATCCGGTGTGCAATGGGAAAGCTGGAAGTCCTCGCTGGATGTGATGATGGGGCGCGGCATCAATCGCCAGATCAGGCGTGCCTACGGCTATCTTGCCTCGCGGTACAAGCCCGGCGACCGGATCTACTTCATCGGATATTCCCGTGGCGCGTACGGTGTGCGTAGTCTTGCCGGTGTCATCGACATGATTGGCCTACTCAAGGCCGAGCATGCCACCGAACGCAACATCAAACAGGCTTATCGCCATTATGAATGCAATCCAGGCGGAGCAGCGGCAGGTGATTTCCGGCGCAAGTTCTGCCATGACGAAATTGCGATAGAAATGGTTGGCGTCTGGGATACGGTCAAGGCGCTGGGCCTGCGCCTGCCCATGCTGTGGCGTTGGGCCGAGGATCGGCATGCCTTTCACCACCACAAGCTTGGTCCCTCGACCCGCCACGGCTATCACGCCCTGGCGCTGGATGAGACGCGCGAAGTGTTCGAACCGGTCCTGTGGAAATGTACGCCCGAGTTCCGCGGCCATGTCGAACAGGTCTGGTTCCGCGGCACCCATGGCGATGTCGGCGGGCAACTGAACGGCTTTGAAGAGGCGCGCCCACTCAGCAACATCTCCCTGATCTGGATGCTGGACAAGGCAGAACTGCATGGTCTGCCCTTGCCGTACGGTTGGCGCGAGCGTTTCCCGGTCGATGCGTCCGCCAGATCAGTCGGGACATGGAGGGGCTGGGGCAAGATCTTCCTTCTGCGCAAGCATCGCAAAGTCGGTCGGGACCGCTCGGAGCACCTGCACGTCTCGGTTTCACCGGATGATCTGCCGCGCTGGGTGCCCATGCCCAACTTGCCCTCTCATCCGGCGCAATAACCGCGACCGGCCATCCACCGCCGTCGGCGCTGCAAAATGTTGAATGCCCCTAATCAATCGCCTGGATCACGCAGCGACACTGTCAAGTCATCCATGACATAGAACCTGTTCTGATCTGCCGAGGCGCTGACGGAAACATCGACGAACCCTTCATTGTCAAGGGTGCCGTCAAGGTCGCGCAGGTTCGCCTCGGCAAATGGCGCCTCCAATGAAGCGTCACCATAGACGGCGAGGCGATAAACCATGTCGTCCGGAAACATCGAGATCAGAACCGTGTGCCTGTCGCCGATGCTGTAGCTGCCCACCGGTGTATCAAACATGGAAATCTGGCCATTGTTGAAAACGACCCGGCCGAAATACCGCCCCACGACACCGCTATCTACGATCATTCCGCCATCATCCAGAATCTGCCCTTGCCACGTGATGTAGATCGGCGCGGTTTCTTCGCTGATCGGTGACGTCCGGAAAGTGATATGGTCGCCGGACGTCTCTGTCGCAGGTGGCCGCTCTCGGATGCTCAGGGAAAGATCGCCGGCAATGGCGTCTTCGGCGGATACGAAGAAGAACTCTTCTGATCCGACACTGATACTGTCGCCGGCGGGTGGCCCTGGCGGGTTGGACAGTGGCGACTGTCCGGGCGTCCCGCTCTCGAAATCCGCATGAAAAATGGTGCTGCAAGATGTCGGCAGAAAGGTGGCGCAAAGAATGAGTGTGGAAGAAATAATAGATTTCATAGGACACTCCGAAACAAGAACGGATCCCAAGCGGACTCAATAAAATGCCGCCGGTGGATGCCTTCAGAATACCACAAACTGCATCGACCCGCCCAACGCCGCCCAAGGGTTGACCTGTTCCGGCTTCCACCCGAATTTTCCACGCAGTGTCATGTCGCCCTGGGTGCTGCGGTGTGACGCGCCAAACTCGTACCCATCAGCATCGCAGAACACACCAGGACGCGCCACATCTGCCGATTAGCCGCGCGCTCTGTCTGAATTATGTTGGAAGGATTAAATTGCCCAACTACGGGGAACCCCCAATACCGCAGCCCCGCTCGATTTGTTAGTTATCAGACAACGGAGCAACCACACACACACCTCCGTCCAACACTACACGGGGGGCTGGCCGAATAGACCCCCTCACTCATGCCAGCCCCTCAACCCTTTCCCAAAACAAAGTGTATATGCCAGGCATCGGACGTCCGGTTGCAGGTTGCGCCCGATCGAAACATCCCGGACACTATCGAAGCTTCAACCTCAGCGCTCAGAGAGAATCTTTCCGGGCAATAGACGTCCCTCTTGGTTCTCCGTTTCTTCAGCACAACCGTGGGTCCGCTCAGATAGGCAGGTTAAAGAGTAGCCCGCCAGATAAGCCATTGGTTGAAATGCTGATTGAACGAAGCCCGATCAGATAATCCTTTTGACTCGGATCACCGCCATCGCCATCATTCACATAAGAATACCAGAATGCGATTTTGGCCCCTCCCTGCTGTGAAAGTTTATGCAGTCGGCATGTGATAGGAGGAATTTATGAAAAGATTACCCACGTGGACAGCCGCGGTCCTCAGTCTGGCAGTTCCCGCGCTTCCCGTCGCAGCCCAGTCGAGCGACTGGAACTACGAAGCTACGATTTATCTGTTCATGCCTGAGACCAAGACGTCACTGGATTCCCCGAACGGCAACATCGACGCAACGCTCAGTTTTTCGGACGCGCTCAGCAAGCTGGACCTCGCCTTTATGGGTGCCTTCGCGGCCAGTAACGGCCGGTGGAGCCTGTTGACCGATTACAACTACACCAAGCTTTCCATTGACAACGACCTGTCCGGGCCTGCGTTCTCCGGCGTGGAAACGTCCCTCAAGACGCAGTTCCTGAGCGGCTACGTTGGTTACCGCGTCTACGAAGACCCAACTTTGAAATTGGACCTGGCAGGTGGTTTCAGGTGGTTCAACACGGAAACCGAATTCACGCTGTCCCCGGGGGCATTGCCTGGGACGACCAGTACCGTAGACGCGAGTTGGACGGACCCTGTCATAGGCCTCCGCGCCCGCTACGCGATTTCTGATCGCTGGTCCGGTACGGCCTTTCTGGACTACGGAGGGTTCCGAAGTGACAGCGAGACCTGGCAGATTTTGCTGACGGCGGATTATGCCATAAACGACCGATGGATGATCAGAGGCGGATACCGCCATATTTCATTTGATCACAAAGTGAATGGTAACGACTTTGACTTCAGCCAGTCCGGCCTGCTGATCGGCGCGACATACGCTTTCAATTAGGTGTTCCTGTGTGGGGCGGATAAATTTCGCTTCTGATTTCAGCAGGTCGATACAATTGTTTCGCTGAGGCGATCTCCCGAAACGAAGCGCAGCTCTTTTGTGGTGCAAGTGCGTGAAGTCGTGGCACTGAGGTGCCCGACCATTGGTTAGCGATCAGGTTATCAAGGCGACCGGGTCGAGCGCGCGAAGGCCGAAGTAGGTATTAATCATGAGTGGAATTGATAGGCGTTTGAAAAGAGCAGTAAGGGACATCGCCGATGGCGATTATGAGAACGCGGCGACAGCAATCTTCCAGGCGTTGGATGCGACGGCGAGAAAACGATACCCGTCAAAAGGCCCCGGTGCGAGGTTCAAGAAGCTGCTCGTTGATCAAGAGGAGATTGTTTGGGAGTTTGCCTTCCGCGTTAGAGTAATTGGCACAAAATTTGAAGGCCTTACGATGCCGGAAGCGGTGTGGAAATTGGCTAGAAACCCCATCGTGCACGAAGGTGAGTTCAGTAAGCGCATTAGTTTTGAGGGTGGTTATGAGCGGCTCTCAGTGGGAGAGAATTGGAACCTGCCACCAAGCTTTCTGACAGGCCTGGCAACTGCTGCTATATCGGCTAAGGAAAATTCGGACGAGCAAGAAGATTTGGCCTGTAAGTTCAATTTCTTTTGCCGGGATATTCCTGCCCAGAGTTTGTGGGGCGCCGTAGAATGGATCAGGGCCGAGTTAGAGAATATTCACCGCCGCAAAGCAGAAAAAGTTGCACTGCGCCGAGCTGATGAACAATCCCACAAACGCTGACCAACAATAAGGAGGATCAGGTCTGAAACTCTGACGGATCTGGAGCAGCATGTCAGGTGCACTCCAGGCCAGTTTTGAATGCTCATCGAAAAACTGTGTATCATGGTGTGCGAACGGGGACACTCGCGCTCTGTGAACTGGAAAATAGGGAAATAATGCTGATTAAGCTTGCACATGTATTGAGCCTACTTACCGCGGTGACCGCTTTTTCGCCTGCGATCGGGCAAACCCCTCAGTCTTCGACTCTTTTTTTAAACGTCGATGTTTTTGACAGTCGAAATGCAACTGTGATCGAAAATGCTAACGTCCGGGTCACGGGCAACCTTATCGCCGAGGTTTCGACCACTGAGTTGCCACCCGAAGGCGCAACTGTAATTGACGGCGGCGGGCGCATGCTCGTTCCCGGTCTGATCGATGGGCACAATCACATCATGCTGGGTGCCAGTCCCATTGCACTCGCCTACAATCTGCATTGGACCTATGTCGGCGCGTTGGCGACGCGGGAGGCTGAGGCCATGCTGATGCGCGGCTTCACGACCCTGCGGGACGCCGGAGGGCCTTGCTACGGTATTGCTCAGGCCATTGATGAAGGCATCATACCTGGGCCGCGCATATTTTGTTCCGGGCATTTCATAGGGCAGACGTCCGGGCATTTTGACTTTCGTTTGTACAACGAAACCCACCCGAGGCAGCGTGGCGAGCGTAGTTTTTTCGAGACGCAGTGGTCATTCATCGCAGACGGTGTGCCGGAAGTTCGTGCCATGACCCGCGAGGCGTTGCGGCTAGGGGCGACCCAAATCAAGCTAAGCCTGGGAGGTGGCAACTCCAGCCCCTATGACCCACTGGATACCACGCATTACTCAGTCGAGGAAATCCGTGCTGCGGTGGATGCGGCCGAGGATTGGAATACCTATGTTCTGGTGCACGCATATTCAGACGAGTCGGTTATGCGAGCGCTGGCCGGCGGTGTAAAAAGCATTGATCATGGCAATCTGATCAAGGAAGAAGCGACCATCGCGGCAATTCGAGATGCGGGTGCCATCCTCAATCCACAGTTCCTGATCTTCACACCAGACGATGAGATGCTTGCAGGAGGAGACCCGGACACCATCGCCAAGGGCGCTCCAGTCCGAGACAATGTGGAGACCTTCGTCTCGCTCATCCAGAAGTACGACTTGCCGATTGCCTTTGGGGTCGACCTATTTGGCTCACCGGCGCTTCTTGCTATGCAGAATCTGGAGTTCGAGCGTCGCGGAAGATGGTGGTCAGGAGCGAAAGTTTTGCAGCAAGCGACATATAATACCGCCGAACTCCTTGCCCTCTCCGGGCCACGAAACCCTTACCACGAAGGCAAACTCGGAGTTATTGAGCCCGGGGCTTATGCCGATCTTGTGCTGGTGGATGGCAACCCGGTGGAGGATATCACTCTGATGGTTGATCCCGAGACCAACTTCTCGGTTATCATGAAGGATGGTGTGATCTACAAAAACAGTCTTGAGTGAAGCGGCCCCTCAGACGCAATGTACGATTTGAACGCAAGATTCAGTCAAGTCCGTGGTAGGTGTACACACTCAGTACGAAAGTTTGGCAGTGAATAGCAGTGAGAGGGCTCAAAAATCCAACCAGACGCGGTGACAATGAAGAACCGCCGTCAATGAACCGAGGCTCGTCGACCGCTTATCCCGAAAAGAGGCATTTGCCCCGATTAGAAAATGAACTCACAGAGCCCAACAGAGTGCTTTGAAGACCTAAAGATCGGCCTGGAAGACTACACGCGTTTCATGGGAAAACTCGGTCCAAGCCGAAGTGAGCGATGCAACACCATGAAATTTCTCACGCTTGCGAATGAAGTCGGAATTGGAGATTACAGTGAGTGGTGAAGAGAACAAACCCATCCCAGCACATGTGGAACTAGACCCCGATCACGAAGATGCCATTGTTCGGTGGTGCAACCGCATGATCCGCCACGGTGTCAGGGCATTGTCGGTGCTGATGCTCGGAATCATTCTGATGGCAATTATTGACGCCGGTTTCACAACCTACCAAAAGTTGCTGGAACCGCCTGTCTACATCTTGGAAGTCAGTGACCTTCTCACGGTTTTCAGCGCCGTGCTGGTCGTTCTCATTGCGATAGAGATCTATACAAATATTACACTATATTTGACCGCCGACGTCATCCACATCAAGCTTGTTGTCGCAACAGCCTTGATGGCTGTAGCTCGAAAAATCATCACGCTAGACGACAAAAATTTGGAACCTCAGTACTTTCTTGGTTACGCAGCAATCGGTCTTGCGCTGGGCGTAACCTACTGGCTTATAGCCAGAAAACCATGAGTCACTCGGATCTTTTGTTGCCATCGCTTCTGTGAAGCTGTTTCCTGAACATGAAATAGAAACCTCGTCAGCCCATGCGTTCCTGATTAACCCCCGACTAATCCGTGGAATAACCGGACTTTGCCAACATAAACCCTAATGCCGGAAGCAAAGAAGGTCAGCTTGGTTGTTGCAGCACCATTGGCGGGCGGCTTATTCTGATCGTTTAATAGGTCCAGAGCCTGCACGCCGTTTGAAGCAAAGCGGCGAACGAAACGCCCGCTAAAAGGACTTCTGCTATCTTGAGCACTCTCCATTTTCTGGAAGCGCCGCAAATTACGGATTCCCCTCTCGAAATGACGCTTATTGGCTGCACCGCATTTGCACGCATTTTGCACGTTGCAGAAACAACCTTGCCGGCGAATGCAGCACTTTGCTGTGCTTTCTTGCGGGTTGATTATTTGGGAGCAGCCTAATTTTTAATTATTATCAGGCAGTTATGGTGCTGCTGGAGAGAATTGAACTCTCGACCTCTCCCTTACCAAGGGAGTGCTCTAACATGCGCTGGGTCACGCTGAGTAGTTAGAACCAATTGAAACCTTTAAAATTTAGTTATGCTAGGTTATGTCATGTTGCGATGAATGAGCATAACGGCGGTCGCCATGTGGTCGCCAAAAGGGAAACCGGTTTATGACCCCAACTGCCCTAAAGATCGTTCCGGTCGGCCCCAAACCCAGCGCCCAGCGCCAGGCCCTAACCGAAGCCAAGGTCCGCGCAGCAAAGCCATGCGCCCAACGATACGAAATCAATGACACGGATGTCCCCGGCCTCGCGCTGCGCATCGGGACCGACACCAAGGTCTACATCCTCCGCTCACGCCTCGGGACCGGTCGTGAAGCCAAGCGCGTCCAGATCAAGATCGGTGACACCCGCACAACCACTCTCAAGCAGGCGCGCGACCTCGCACGCGCCAACATCCTCGATCTGCGCAACGGTATCGACCCGCGCGTCCCTCGGATCGGGGCGATCCGTACCGCCCAGCTTCTGGACCTTTACGAACAGGACCTGATCGCGCGCCAAATCGTCCGTACGACCGACATGATGCAATCGCTGCGCGCGAACCTAAACCCGCACCGCACGCGTCCAATCGGTGATCTGACACGCCTCGACCTGACGGCGGTCATTGACGGTATCGAGAAATCCGGTCGTCCCGGCGCTGCCGACTACTTCCGCAAGAACGCCACTGGATTTCTGAACTTCGCAGCAGACAAGGGACATATCCCTGTCTCGCCCCTCGCAGGCTACCGTAGACCGCGCCAGACACGCGCGCAACGCCTCTCGGGCAACCAATGGACCATGAACACCCCAGAGCAGATCCAGCGGTTTCTGAAGGCTGTCAGCTCCTCTCATGATCCGATATTCCAAGCCTTCTTGCGCTTCACACTTCTGACCGGCCAACGCCGCAACGAAGTCGCGCACATGCGCTGGGCGGAGCTCGACACCAAACTCTCGATCTGGACAGTCCCCGCAGACCGTACCAAGACCGGGACCGAACACACGGTCCCGCTCGGTCTTCTGTCCCGCGCGTTGCTGGAAAATCTCGCGGAGGTTGCTTGCGCGACCATAGGAAAAACCGGCGCCTTGATCTTCTCCAGCCATCGCAAACCCGGATCGCCAATGTCCGGCTGGTCAAAGCGGATCATTCCGGTCCGTAATGCATACGGCGACAACCGTTTGTCTATCCACGGCCTGCGCCGCACATACCGTACCGGCTTGAGCGAACTCGGGATCGACTTTGACACTGCCGAAAGAATGATCGGACACAAGCGCCCCGGGCTAGCTGGAACTTATGACAAATCCACCATTATCGACCGGCGTTTCGAAGCCCAATACCGATGGGAGCATATGCTGTCTGAACTCGGTGAGTTTTAGTTAGTTCGCTAGGATGAGGACTTTTAAAAAGAGCTCAACGTCGACGGCGGCTTTTACTAAGCAGCGGACGTTGGCTGAAAACGGGGCAAAGACCGCAATGCGGACAAAGTTACCGAAAAGCAGACCGAACTGAATGTTTGCTTTCCTTCGGCTTACGGTCGCTTTAGAGCTAACCACCGTGTCGCAGAGGTTGGGGGGACAGACCATGCAGAAGGTGCTTGTAACTGGTTCGTCGGGTCGGATTGGGCGGGCATTTTTTGCAGCATATCACGAGCGGTATCAGTTTGTGTTGTCCGATTTGAATGAACCCACGTACTCTGTTTCGGGTCAGCATCATTTCGTGCGATCTGATCTCTCAGAGGCAAATGCCGCAGCGGATTTGTGCCAAGGCGTGGATACCGTTGTGCATCTCGCAGGCGTACCCGACCCGAACGCACTATTTGACGATGTGCTGCCTGCCAACATATTGGCGACAACCCACTTGATCGAAGCTGCTTGTCAGGCGAACGTCCGCCGCTTCGTCTTCGCGAGCAGTGCACAAACCATCGAAGGATACCCCGTGGACCGGCAAATCGTTCCGGGAATGGCTGTTGCCCCGGCCAATCTGTACGGCGTCTCCAAGTGTTATGGGGAAGCCTTGTGTTCGCTTTATGCGACGCGGCACGGCATGTCCTGCGTCTCATTGAGAATAGGGGCGTTTGAGCCTGCCGACGGCCCGCCACTTGAAACCCTACGTGATCTCAGCGCGTGGCTCAGTCATCGAGACGCAACGCATCTGATTGACCGGGCGATTCAAGCCGAAATCAAAGGGAGCTTTATCGCGCACGGCATCTCTAACAATCGATTTAAGCGGCTTGATCTAACCGAAACTTGCAAAGTGCTTGGGTACGCACCGCAGGACGACGCTTTTTCGACCTTTCCGATTCCATCCTCATAAAGCCGACATTCGCCGACTTCGCGGCGTCGGTCGAATTGGGCTCAGAGCAGCCGTTCGCTGCGTTCAGTCTTAGTGACCGCTCTGCGGACCATGCCGCCGCTCGCTTCACTTAGCTAGAGGTCGGCTTTCGGCCAAACAAGTGAGTGGGTTGTAGACCGTCGCATGCAGCCGCCCGGGCATTAGCGATGCGCACGGCCAGCTTTTTCTCGTATGCGTCTTCTCCGAACGCGCTGACAAAGCGATCCCGCCAAGCATCGCCGCGCATCATGGCGACTTCTTGATCAACAACATCTGCGTACCATTCGGAGCGGTTGTTTGTCCGAATGCCAGTAAGCCCCGCATTTCGCATTTCGGTTTCTGTTTCGGCAGGCGTCTGCATTCTGAAGTCGAGAGACGAAAGTGAACGCCATTCTTTGTAGCCATCCAAGTTCTCGGCATCTTCTCCGCGCAGCCAGTCACTTGCAGCAAAGACCCCACCGGGCGTAAGGACACGGAGAACTTCCCTGTAAAGTGCGGACTTATTAGGCACGTGGATCAGGGAATCTTTACTGAAAACAATGTCGAAACGTCCGTCCGCAAAGGGAAGCGGGCCTTCTTCGACCAACTTTATCGAAACGCGGTCGCCCAAGCCTGCCGCCGACACATTTTCTTGGGCCGTTTCGATAAGGTATTCTTCAATGTCTATGCCGACGACGTCAGACGCGCCCAACTGTTCGGCGATCACCATTGCTGGGCCGCCTACACCACAACCAATATCAAGAACGGATTTGCCCGCAACATCGACTGTCCTCAGTATTTCCGCCACTTCCTCGGGTCCACCTGGCGACAGAAATCCCTTACCCCACTGCATCTGCAATCCAGTGACGAAATCGGGGGGATAGTGGATATCGGCCATCTTGTCCTGTCGGTGCAATCTTTCGGCGAACGCAGCCTAACGCGAACGGGTGAAATCTCAAAGGCGCTGATGTCCGCGCGTTCGATTGCCTACATGTCCTGAAAACTCTGTTTCAGATTGGGCCGCATTGGAAATTTGCAGCAACAGAAGTTCCCTGGATTTTGAACGGACGTCTCACATGCGGACCTTGCTGCAGTTAAGTGATAGTAAGTCAAGGTCGGCTTGGCTCGGTCACAACCAATATCCAAGCACGAGATCATGCTGATTTCCTAGCAACCACGACAAATTGCGTAAGCGAGAAGAAAAAGCGCCCCTCATCCGACAGCGCCTGCTGTTCATCGAACCAAGCCTGCGCCTCCGTCTCTTCGACATGCGCATTGGCAACTGCGTATTGCTTCATAAGATGCATCATCATTACGGCAATACCGTCGGGCTTGAGTTCGTGATCAGTCAGGGTAACGGGTATTACTGCATCAACCTCGTGCCCTTTGGTCTTGAGGATACCGGGAATCCGTTCCGGCAGCGTGCCGCTAACGAAATGTTTATCCCAAGAGGATACCAACTTGGACATGCGCTCAGGATCATCGGAACGCCAGATGAGGCTGCCAAAGTGCAGGTCGCTGATCACCAGCCGCCCGCCCGGTTTCAGGCATCGCATCGCTTCATCCAGTGCGCTGTCCACGTCTTCTATGTATTCGAAAACCTGAACCGATACGGCCTTGTCGGCGGCACCACCTGAAACCGGGAGGTTATTCGCCAAACCCTCTGCAAACTCCACGTTCTCGTGGTCCTGGCAGCGGACTTGCCCAGCCTTCAGCATGTCCTCGCTGGGATCAACGCCAATGATCTTGCCTGTCGGCCCGACG
Source organism: uncultured Ruegeria sp. (assembly GCA_963669395.1). Taxonomy (GTDB): domain Bacteria; phylum Pseudomonadota; class Alphaproteobacteria; order Rhodobacterales; family Rhodobacteraceae; genus Ruegeria. The sequence goes on from OY770022.1 coordinate 1,806,252, forward strand.
GCTCTAGCCAGCTCGGCGGTCAGCAAGCCGTTGCCGCACCCAATATCAATGATCGTGTCACCCGGGCTAGGTTTGAGCGCGTCAAAGGATGCCTGCCGTCGCCGGGTCAGGTCGGCACCTTCATAAGCATTGTTCAATATCCGAGTAATCTCCGCATCAAACTTAAGCATTTGGATTTCCCTCAAACTGCCTAGCACTGCGGATTTCTTTGACCCATTGTAGTCTGGAACGCGTCCAGCATTCGAAACTCGGAGCTAGTTCAGCTCGTTGCCTTATCGTTCCAGCCCGAAGGTTATACGCGGCAGGTTTGTCTTCGACGCCGCAGGAATAGAGGCCGGAACCGCAATCAGGACAGAAGGCCTGGACGCGCGGATTGCCACTGTCTCCCACCTTTACGTATTGTTTTGGCGTACCCGTCAAAATCTCAAAACTATCACTTTGTACAATGGCAAGCGTACGAAAAGCCGAAGCGGACAAGGCCTGACAATCCGCACAATGACATATCCCCACCGATGCCGGATCAAGCTCCGCCTCATAGGTGATTACACCGCAATGGCATGATCCATCTATCTTCATGACCTTCCCCCGCAATCCCAATTCAAACTAGCGTGCCAAATTTCTCCACGCATGTCACACACACTGTGCCGACCGAACTCTGTGCATTTAGCACTCTTTAATCAAAGTTCGTTGGGGCCGCTTTTCCTTACTGTTCGCAAAAAGCCGACATTTGTGCAAAGTGCAGCATTGGGTAGTTTGGGCTCGTTCCAGTCGTTCGCTGTGCGGTGTGTGAATGGCTGCTTTGTGTACAAAGCGGTAATTTGGCCGCCGTTTGGTCCATCGCAAAGTCATTTCACATTATCAAATAAAATTGATCCTCAATTTGCACCCCTAGTCTCATCTGCTTTTCAGGTTCCGTGTCAGAATACTCATGCGGGCGGTGGGCACACAACTTCAATCAGCGATGGCCCTTCGCTGGAGAGACCGGCGGAAAGCGCCTTTGCGAAGCTGTCCATGTCATCTGCGCGTGTCCCCGGAACACCATGGCCTTTCGCCAGCGAAACCCAGTCCAACGTCGGGTTCACCACGTCAAACATAGCCTGAGCATTCTGACCATAGCTCGCCACGCCGACGTTTGTGAGTTCATCGCGCAGGATTTGATAACCGCGGTTCGCAAACACAACGATTGTCACGTCCAGATTTTCGCGGGCCATGGTCCACAATGATTGAAGAGTATACATGGCGGACCCGTCGCCGGTTAGGGCGATGACTTTTCGGTCGGGGCAGGCGATAGCCGCACCCGTCGCACAAGGCAAACACAACCCAATCGCGCCGCCGGTGCCTGCGAGTAGGTCATGCGGGTGGGCGGTAGCTGTCGGTGGTATGACATGAAACCCGGACGTCACGGATTCATTGCAGATGATCGCGTTTTCCGGGATCAGCGCGGCCAACGCCAAACCAACTTTTTCGAGGGTCAACTGTCCGATGGGAATGTCTGGCAGGTCGAGCGGATGGGTTTCTGTCGCCGTTTTGCTTGTGACCCCGACCGCGTCGGCGAGCGCTTGCAGCGACCACTCGATATCATCTGTGGGCTTGCACAAGTCCGTAATGGGGCAATGCGGAGGTTCGGGCACGCTCGGTTTCCCGGGATAGGCAAAAAAGGCGACTGGCCTATCTGTGCCAAGCAGAGTGATCGAAGAGGTTGCTTCAAGCTGAGCGATCTTGGGCGATATCGGATAGACCAGTTGGTCTAGCCTTGCTGTTCCTGCGCCTTTGGAAATGCGCGGTATCAGAGTATCAGCCAACAAACGGCACCCCGTCGCGGCAGCGATCTTGCCAGCCAGTTCACGCTGGGGTCCAAACAGAGCTGATCCGCCAATCATCAGCGCGGCGTTCGGCGTTACAAGCCGGGCCGCCGCGGCCTCTATATCGGTTGTTGACGGTCGATGGAGGCTTTCTCGGTTGTCCAATCGGTTTGCCGCTGCGTTGGCTTCGTTCCAAGCTGTGTCGGCAGGCAGGACCAGCGTTGCAATCTGACCGTTGCGCGCGCGGGCCGCCTGAACCGCAGCCGCTCCGTCCGTGGCTACGTCAGTGGCATTGGACGACACACGCGTCCAATGACTGACCGCCTGGCTGATACCTAGGATGTCTCCCTTCAAAGGACTTTCATAATGCAGGTGATGCGTTGCGTGATCGCCCACAACATTCACGATCCCGGACCCCGCTTTTCGGGCATTGTGCAGATTGGCAAAGGCGTTGCCAAAGCCTGGTGCAAGATGCAGGAGCGTGCCCGCAACGTTTCGCTTCATGCGAAAATACCCGTCTGCAGCACCCGTCGTGCCGCCTTCAAACAGGCAAAGAATGCAATTCATCTCCGAGTGTTCATCCAAGGCAGCGACAAAGTGCATTTCCGAGGTGCCGGGATTTGCAAAGACCGTATTCACACCATTGTTCAAAAGGGTTTTTACGAGTGATTGAGCGCCGTTCATTTTAATCCTAGCCTGATTTCAAGCGATCATTTGATGACAATGCTCGCACGAAAAGGCCTTCTTTCTAAACATATTTTCCTCTCGACACGACACTTTACGACGCATGGCACCGCAACCGCTCGCGACGTGGAGCAGTCACCGGACTTAAGACCGTACCTTTTGGCGGGGCCAGAACTTAGAGCGAAAGCATTCATACACTTGGTGAGATAGACACAGTGCGAGCACGCCCGTTTTGGGCTCGATGCAGACGTTCGGCAGAAGTCATTCAACGTCTGCTGCGCGGACAATGCTGCCGTTCCTCATGAACTGGCTTTCAACCGAACAATCGACTAGCCTTATCGTTGATTTATTCACAGATTGACTATCGGCATGCGCAACCAAAATTTTCGCAACGCTTCATCAACGGATGCAACCCGCTGCTTTGAAATTGAGACGCTAGCCTACGACGGCGATGAGGCAGCGACACATGAAAAGATTTCCAAGCGCATCGTTGAGTATCCGCAAGGCTTTTTAATCCTGGAAGTCGACAACCAAATCGTTGGCTTCATAAACAGCGGATGCGCGTATGATGTTGAAATGTCTGACGAAGACTTCAAAGAACTCATCGGGCATGACCCGGTTGCTCCAAATGTCGTGATTATGTCAGTGGTAGTAGATCCGGCACATCAGGGCCTTGGCTTGTCCACCGCGCTAATGTCTGAATTCGTTAAGCGTATGACTGACGCGAAAAAAGAAACCATCCATCTTATGTGCAAAGAACACCACGTCCCCCTCTATGAGAAGTTTGGCTATCGGTACACTCGGCCATCCGCATCTGATCACGGTGGGGTGAGGTGGCATGAAATGATAATGGACCTCCGTAGAGACTGAAATGGTTGATATGGGTTCACTGCCGTCATCTAAGGATTTTCTTCAGATGACGGGGTCGCCGTTCTGAGCGGCCATTGTATATCTGATTCCATCGGTGACGCCATCATGGTTCAAGGGCGTAGCCGGATTGTCCATGTCGCACTCGTTCCCCAACCTGAGCGGCGCGACCATCGAACTTACGTCCAGGGTATTCATATGAGTAGTGGTCGGGCGGCCTCGATTGCAGCGCTACTGATTGTATTCTTCCGCGCATTGACAACCGGATATGAAGCGTTAACGTCAAGTCTAGATAGCTTGTAGAGGTCGTTCGGCATCCTCACCCATCCCCAACACCAGGGGAGGAGCGGTATGCCGAAATTGTCTGCTTCCTCCCGGGAGAAGACAGTCATGACGATACAACCTGACCATCTCTATTCTGATCACGACGTAGCTGCCTTTTGCGGAGTGTCGGTGCATTCCGTGCGACGTTGGCGCGCCAACCGTACCGGTCCGGAATTTGTGCGCATAGGTGCGCGCAGGATCAGGTACCGCGGTACGGACATTCTGCGATGGGCAGACGAGTTGCCAACCGGCGATGTAGTCAAAGCGAACGCAGTCTGAACCTGTTGGGATCGTCGACTTATCCCGTAAAAATTTCACTGTAGAGACGATCTTAAACTCGACCTGAGCGGAGTGAGAGAATGGATCAGAAAAACTACCCGCTAGAGCAATGGAAGCAGCCCGAGTACGTCGTCAGTGAGATCCGTAGAGGACGTGGTTTACCTGAAGGATGGACGCATCGAATAGGGCAGTATGAGGGGCGACCAACCATCAACGTGACTAACAAAGAAGGGCAACAATTCACCTTTATTAACGAAGCCATGGGGGGCCTAACTGCGTTACCTGACTATCAGGAAAGAATGGACAAGCGACGGTCAAGGCGGATGCAAAATCCAGTGGATGCTCTTGGTACATCGTTTCAAATTCCTGATCTGGATACAGTCCTTGCGGAAGGAAGTGAACCTCAAGAATTCGTTGTTCCGTCCTGGGTGCCACGCGGGTGCCTTACGACACTTTATGGCGCAGGCGGTACGGGAAAAACGTCGCTGATGCTCACAACAGCCGTGCGCCTAGCTGTAGGACGCCCAGTCTTTAACGAGTTGCCGCAACCACCGGCAAAGGTAATTTTCTTCTCTTCGGAAGACGGCCAGAAACATACTGGGCGTAGGCTAAAAGCAATTATCTCCCGACTAGGGCTCGACGTCGATGAATTTGAAACACTGAAAGAAAACCTCCGATTGCCGAATGTCGAACGTGTCGAGATGAGCTTGGTAAAGGAGGCGTTCGGAAAGGACAAACGCGCTGCCATTGTCCCTTCGGCTTTTTACCATGCATTGGCAATGTCGATTGAAAAAGAAAAGCCTGACGTTGTAATTCTCGACCCCTTGAGCGACTTGTTTGAATTGAACGAAAACGACCGCATGCAGGTCAGCAGCTTCCTGCGCCTTCTGCACAATCTAGCCTTGGACCAAAATATTTCGATAATCCTGATTGGGCATCCCGGAAAGTCGGACGACAGTGAATATTCGGGGTCGACGGCTTGGAACAATAAGTCGCGGTACCGTATTTGGGCTAAGCTCGATCGTGACACTGGAACCATCGAGATCCATCAGCGGAAACATCAATACACGCCGCAAGCGAAGGGGCTGGTCGCCCGTTGGGAAGATGGTGTCATCGACGTAATGCTCCCAGAAGACACAAAGATGCACTTGGAAAACCGGCGCGTAGAACTCGCGAACAAAATCTACGATCTCCTCGCCGAACAAGAGAGCCTTGGCAAATATGCGACGACGCAACCCCGCGCCGACCAAGGTCTGATTGCAATAGTTCTGCAGCGCACGCCCGAGCGAACCAGAGGCGAAATTTCCGTTGGAATAGACCAGTTACTGAAAGCGAAAAGGATTGAGATCGTAAAAGGCGACGGTAGGGGGGGCAGGCCAAAAGCTAAGTCAGGTGGAAACGTGGTTGATATCTATCGAACGAGGAAACTGGATGCATGATACAAAAACATTCACACACACAAAAACACTTACGTGTTTTGTGTGTGAGTTTCTGTGTGTGAATTTGTGAGAAATAACTTCACCGGTCAAAGCACCGCAGCATTCGATGGACATGAAAATCGTTTGCAGGTTTTCGGTGCAAGCTCACTCTAGAGATTACTTGGCCATCGAACAGCGGCCACTTGGAATACAAAGAATTGGAGGGGATCGTTGAAGTTTACGCGCCGTGGTAGCTACAAATTCAAAATTCACGGCACAACATTGTTCATCAGTGCCCCTCCGCGAACCCTAACGCTCGTCCAAGAGGCCTACTTGCCTCCGCGCATCGATCCAGGCGCGTGTGTCGAGGCGACCTTCCATGCGAGCCCACAGTGCGAGTAGAAACCTTTCGTGGTCCGATCGCGGCACCTGCGCAGCCCAGTTCCGAGCAAATTCTCTTCTAACCTCTTGTGGAACATCGCGGGCTGCATCGCGTGCAAGCCGTCGTCCCATCTTCACCATCCGATTTCGCTCATTGGTAGGTCCTGTAGGAGGTTCGGGCTTTTGACGGGCAGATTTGGTGCGCCCTCCGGCGCCGTGCATTCGGCACACGTTCCATCCGGGACGTCGGCACCTTTTGCAGCGCTTGCCACTTCGTTTCGATTTAGCCGTACACTGCAGATGCGGGTACGCCGTTGGAGAGAACCTGAACTGGGTCATTTAGCTTCTCACCGATTTAGCAATAAGGAAACAGCCTCTAGGATTGATTATCGCCGCCGCCACTTGAAAAGAAAACAACAGAAATCCGTTTCGTGATCTCCGGCTCATGGTCTTTGGAAGCCTCGTTTGCCTCTTCAATGACCTCTGTCATCAATCTGTACACGTCATTTGCTTGACCAACATCGTGTTCCAGTGCTTCCAGTATTACGTTGAGCGCGATGTAACCCTTTGGAAGATCTTCATACGCAAAGCTATTTCTCACTTCCTGTTTAGCTTTATCCCAATAGGGGTCGAGTAGGCGGCTCCAACTTTCGCAGATCATCTCGATTGCGGGAAGTGACAGATGGCCAAACATTTCCTGATCGTCCTGATCTAGGCCGTTCCTTCGTGAAACAAACTCAGCGCATGCTTTCATAAGGCTTTCAACCCTGGCGGGTCGCAAGTCCCAGTCAGTCAGTACGGAAAGGTGACCAGCGACTGTTTCAAGCGCTTCGGAAAGGTCTCTCGTACTCATTCGATTGAGTTCGCTGCCCATGCTCCGCGTTTTCTTGTAGGCGTCTTCAAGCATCCGAGCACAAGCAACTTGATCTCTTACAAACAGTAGGCTTTTCTTGCTCGGTCGTAAAAGGAGCAGCCGGGGCGGCAGGAAGCTCGAAGATTTATTGGTTCCCTTCAAGTGTAACGCGGTGAAGGTTTCCTTAACGGGAAGAAGTGCCAGCTCAGCTCCCCAGGTACCTTCTACGTTGGCTTTCTCGATTAGTTGATACCGTTTTTGATTAATGGAGCCTTTCGTCCGTGATAGGACATCGTGAAAATTGTTGTCGCGCAAGTTGCGCTTTGACCGAAGGTATTCAACAACGCTCTGGAGAATGGCTTCAGCGTCTTCTGCGCTGTCTTCCAGTACGGCATCGACGATATTTTCGCCAGCGAGCGTTCTGTAGTTCTCGATGCGCTTCGTAACTTTTTCGTCCGAAGCGAAAAAGCCAACGGGCACGTCGACAAGGTGATAGTTAACTTTTCCGAAAGCGCTATCGATACGGTCAATCCGTCCCAATCCCTGAATGAGTTCCTTCAGGTTTGAAGTCACCCCGAGCAAGACCAAGGTATCTGAGGATTGTAGGTTTATGCCTTCCGCCATTTTGTACGTCATAAAAATAGAAGCGGGGCCTTTTGGTGCTTTCCGGCCGCCTGGTCTGAAATAGCTTTCTACTGACTTTCCTTCGTCTATCCGTTCGAAGCTATCAGGGCCGGTGCCAAAGATGAATTTGACTGCCCGATCCTCACCTTTGGTTTCTTGCCCGACCACAAAATTGGTGTGATTGCCCTTACGTGAAAGCGCTTCGGCGAAAATCTCCAGGGTGTCCGTTCGCTCGGCCAAAAAAACAACCCGCTCATGCTTCTCTTGGATCCTCAAACACGCTTCGTATCTCTTCTCGTCCAGTTCGTGCATCGCGCGCGAGCTAAGTTTCTTGGTGAGTTCATCGCATTTGACTGCCTGTAGCAGGGGATCGACGCCTAGCATCGAAAACATGTCGGTTTGATTTGCGTCTGCCGTACGCTTTCGTGACTTGGCTCCCTTTTCAAATCCTCTTAGCTGTTTGCCGATTGCTCCGTGTGACATTTCCCATTTTGCCTGGGTGGCGCTTACCCTCAAAACGTTCAACAGGTTGCGGACATAAAGCCGGTCTTGCGTACTCTGACGCGTCTGCGAAAGACCAAATCTACTCCGCTCTGTGTCGGCGATCATTCCGCCAGGTGAAAGATCTCTGCATAATGCAACAATTTCGTCTAAACGCTGCCTTTGCGGTTTGGTTGGTTTAAGGGTGCTTGGCCTGCCATGATTGGCCAAAACTGGGTAGCCGTGCTTTGAACGATCTCTGTGCTGACCAATGCAATTCCGCTGCCTGCGCGTCAAAAACGGAGAGATTAGTGCCGCCAGCTCGGACCGAGTTTCCCTCGAGATTACGTTTCTTGGTTCCTTGATAACTGGGTGGTTGAGGCTCTCGCCAAAGATATCGGAAAGGACTTGCCGCTCCTTGTCGAAAAGTTCTCCCATGGTTTGGATGTAGTCCGGTGTCATGAAAATGGAGGCACGTTTTTCTTGCATGTGTGCAAGCCAATCAACGTCACGGTTCCCCAGAAGTGTCGCCGACAAACAGACGTTCCAGCTGGGAGGAGCAAGCTCGATCGCCGCAGCCATTTTTGATGGTTCCTCGAAGCTCGGCGTAACAGTATGGCTCTCATCCACAATCAGCACACCAAACTGGTCAAGGCGCAGGCCTGCCTTCTTGTCGTCTCCTGCGCCTCTCAAATTGCGCTTGGAAAGCGTGGTGTTTGCCACTGCTTTGAGCGAGTTTGTCGCATGTCTTTCCCAGCTTGGGATAACTTTTGGTGGAGCAATCACAGCCGCGTTCTTGCGGGCAACATCATGGATCGGAGATCGAGGGATTACACGTGAATAAGTCTCGGACAGCGCTTCTGCCAAATGACAACCGATTTCCGTTTTTCCAGAACCGGTTGGCGCTTCAACAAATGCTATCCCATGCTCGTAGACAATGGAACACGCTTCATAAACTAGCTCTTCTTGGTACTTGAAAAGTGTATGCCCAGTTATTCCTTTTCGATAACGAGTACGCCAGGGTCGAAAGCCTCTTTGCTCAGAGATCATTCGAGCCATTGCGTCCTCTGAAGTTACCGGCTTGATAAGCTTATCCAAAATCTCAAGCGCTTCATTGGTCCAATCGACAGACGCTTCCCAGATTTTTTCTGCAGTACGAGTTCGCTCAATTTGCAAATCATTGGATCCAGCCTCCAATGTGTCAGCGTATTCTATGTTTCGGTAGAGACCCGACCTAGAAAAGTTGGCGGACCCAGCGGCAGCCCCGATCGGAGAGCTGACAATCTTTGAGTGCATAAGCCGATCCCCTCGTATCCCGAGGTTCTTTTGGGCGAGAATAGGGTCAAAAACGCGTAGCTGGATGTTCCCGCGTTCGATAGCGCGCCGCGCTAGAATGGCCATCAGGTCTTGATTGTCTTCTACTTCAAGCCCTGTTTTTTCTAGCCAGCGAAGCTTGGTTTCTTGCTTAACCGATCCAGTTCTTCCCACTCTCTTGGCATTTGCAGTGTCGACGCCAAAAGAGACACGAATTCTCAGCTCTCCCTCGAAATTTGGTTCCTTTAGTTCAGGTATTTCTGCGATCAAAATCGAGAGCGATGAAAGGAAATCTTGGTATCCGGTTACAATAAGGCAATCTCTAGTGTGGATGTGTGGCCTGTAGAGATCAATAACAGATCGGTCGATGTTGGTCCCGAACTTTGGAACAACATCATCACCTTGTCTTTCGGGGATACTTTGATCCAGCTCTTCAATTTTTCGCGGTTTCGAACGGAGCCAACTTGGAAGAGAGAACACTGGTAAATACTCGGTTTATTGTACAATTGACAAAGTGAACGCTGTGGATAAGGCGTGCAAGTCTTGTGATTGGTGCTCAAAAGACTGCGTGGCTCTGTCATGCAATTGTGTTTCCTGAAAATCTGATCCAAATATCGGCATTCACCTTTACTTGTTGCAAGACTAGGACTGCAAAAACGCATTAGTCTTGCGGCCGAATTGGTCCGGTTTTGATGTGCTAGGCACTTTTTATGGCCACACGTTCAACCCACGCGTTGTGATCAGCCTCAAAGATTGCCTCGCATCGCTCATGCGCTGCTTTCAAGATTGTATAGGCCGCGTCATTGGCGCGACTTTCAACCAAAAGCAGTTCTCGATTGTCTTTTGCAACGTTGTCGTTGATTGAAGAAATCCAGTTTACGATCATGGTAGTTAGGATGGGTTGATCGAGCATTTCCTTGGTGTTGGCAAAAATTTGCAACTGGGCGCGGTGCGCTTGTTCTATGAAGTGACGTGCGACCAGTACTGCTGGTGCCAGATCAGCGTGCGTCGTTGCGGCCTCGATGCTATTGATTGTCACCGGCAGGTCGCTGCCGACGTACTGGGAATAGCAGCCGTTGCTCTTTGTGCTGTTTATTTGCGCTTCTAGGGATGAGTAATCACCGCCGATATCACTAAGGACCGAGGACGCCGATCCTCCGTACTCGTTGTAAATTGTCAGGTAGCCCCCATCATCGACTGGACCCTTTAAGCTGCGCTCAGCGAACTCTAAATCGGCTATGATGGCTTGATACCACTCGATCCCTTTCTCAACTCCTTTGTCGTTCCGTGCTACGCGACGTATCCAAATCGCCACTGGTATTGCTAACAAATACTGAGCAAATATGACTGCGGCAGCCAACCAACCAGATTGAACAATTGTAAGGCCTAGGAGATGGGTGCCGCCATAAAGGCAGGCACCGACGATAACGATGTTGGTTAGGTTGATCACTTTAAAGAGCTCCAAAATCATGATGGGGCCTCCAACGTTGGCGTGGTGGCGGCTCGTAGGCTAAAGACCTGTATTCTCAAGAGTTAACTGGTTAGGTAGTTTCAAACGTGCTTGCGAGTTTTTGCCAATTGCATTGGTTTATTGGCCAATTTGACAAGGTCAGTCTGGCTGCTGCCATGGTAATCCTTTGGTTGGCCCTAGCAGCTCTCCTGCAGAGCTGGTGGTCTACAAGTAAATGACAAGCTTATGAAGCGCGAGCCGCTCAGGCTTGCGAGCAAACGGACGAAGAAGTGTAGGCGGCGAACCTTCTAGTGGCGCCTTATTGATCCGACGCCCGCATCTGACGTGACATAGCTTGCGCTGCGCTCGATTGATAATGAAGTTCAACCCCTTGAATTTTGCCTTGCTTCCTGTAACCAGGCGATTTGATGAGTGATTTCTACGAAGCCAAAGCTGAGCAATTCGTAAAAGACACACGGGATGTCGACATGACGGCACTCCGCGACCGGTTTCTCGCAGTACTCCCCCAATCCACTGCAGACACCGTGCGTATCCTTGACGCTGGAACCGGATCGGGCCGTGACGCACTAGCCTTTCGTCGAGCCGGGTACCAGGTTGCCGCATTTGACGCGTCTCCTGCTATGGTGGAAGCAGCCACTGTTTTTGCGGGATTGCCTGTTCAGCATTTGCGTTTCGAAGACTTTGCTTGGAACAACCCATTTGAAGGCATTTGGGCATGTGCGTCCTTACTTCATGTCGCACGCGAAGACTTGTCTGGTGTAATGCGCCGTTTGGCTGATCACTTGGTCACAGACGGTATTCTTTATGTCTCATTCAAGCTAGGAACCGGCGAACGGCAAAAAGACGGACGAAGCTTCACCGACATGAACGAAGAAACTTTATCGTCGCTCCTAGACGAATGCCCAGATCTGCGGCAGGTTGAGGTGTGGCGGTCGTCAGACTGCCGTCCGGATCGAAAAGAAGACATTTGGCTCAATGCCTTGCTGAGAAAAACCTGACGCGTGCCGCCCGAGACATCTGACAATATTCTTTGTCCATTATGCGCTCCTACCATGGATCTTGTGGTCGAATGCGACGCTCAAGTCATTCTGATCTGGAGTGGCGCGGGCTTCGTCCTTGCCCCGCGGCGGCATGTAAAGCGCTGGCGTGATCTGACTGAGGAAGAACAAACCGCGCTCATCGCGCGTATCACCGCAGCACAAAAACTGCTAGAAACTGGCGAGGTCCTGGCGCCAGTCTCCTTCGTTGAAACAGAGCCACATTTCCATCTTCGCATTGAGGCCCCGGCTGTAACGGCCACTTTGATCCCCGACGCGCCTCATGAAAGTCCATTAATCTCCGGCGGTGAGGACGCCTTGCAAGCCCATCTGCGCCCCCTGATTGACCGAGCGCAATCCGTCGATTTGGCCGTTTCCTTTCTGATGACTTCAGGCGCGCAGCTCGTTCTGCCCCATCTCAGAAATCTGTTGGAGCGCGGTGGGCGACTTCGGCTGCTCACCGGCGATTATCTGGGCGTGACAGAGCCGGCGGCCCTGCGGATGATGCAAGATCTCGAATACGACAGACACCTCTACGTCTTCCAGGCAGACCATATTCCGTTTCATCCTAAGGCGTGGATGTTTTCCTTCGCAGATGGCACTGGAGCGCTTATCGTTGGATCCTCGAACTTGTCTAGGTCGGCGCTGACGGAAGGTGTCGAATGGAACCTGCGCCATTTCGACCGCTCAGACGCCCTGCCGCTAAGGTCGGCCCGCGCCGCGTTTGAAAAACTCCTTGCGCGACCCGAGGTTGTCGATCTCTCTCCCGACTGGGTCGACAGCTACGAGGCCCGCCGGATCGCTCCCTTGCCTATGCAATCCGGCGTGCATAGGGAAGCAGACGAAGACACGCCTGAGCCACATGCTATCCAGAAAGAAGCGCTACAAGCGCTGGCTGCCACACGCGCCAAAGGTTACCGCGCAGGCTTAGTCGTGCTGGCGACAGGCCTCGGAAAGACCTTTCTCGCCGCATTCGATAGTCAACCAGCTAAGCGTGTCCTATTCGTCGCCCACCGTGAAGAGATCCTGACGCAAGCTATGGCTGCCTTTCGCGCCGTCCGACCTAATGCAAGGCTCGGGCGCTTTGGAGGTGGAGTGAAGGATTTTGACGCGGATGTGCTATTTGCCTCGATCCAGACGCTTTCACGAACCGCGCACCTGCACCGTTTTTCGCCGGACAACTTCGACTACATCGTTGTGGATGAATTTCACCACGCTGCTGCAACTACATACCGCCGGTTGATTGATCATTTCACGCCTAGGTTCCTGCTAGGTCTAACGGCGACGCCAGATCGTAGCGATGGCGGTGATCTGCTGGGGCTATGCGAGGAAAACCTCGTCTATGAATGCGATCTGTGGTCCGGCATCGACCGCGAGCTACTGTCTCCGTTCAACTATTTCGGTGTGCCCGACCCGGTGGAGTATGCACAGATCCCGTGGCGCAGCGGCAGGTTCGACGAAGCCGCCTTGACCCAAGCTGTTGCCACGCAGGCGCGCGCTGAAAACGCACTGGAACAACTGGAGCGGCGTGGGGGTAGAAAGGCCATTGGCTTTTGTGTTTCCCGCCGCCACGCGGACTTCATGGCCGAGTTCTCGCGGGAACGCGGCTTGCGGGCCGTGGCGGTCCATTCGGGCGAAAAATCAGCCCCGCGTGCTAGCGCGTTGAAGGCGCTCGAAGATGGCGATCTTGATATCGTTTACGCGGTCGACATGTTCAATGAGGGCGTAGACGTACCTTCGATCGATACTGTAATGATGCTACGTCCGACCGAGAGCCCGGTCATATGGTTGCAGCAACTTGGGCGAGGGTTGCGCCGATCCGCCGAAAAGACGCACCTGTCTGTAATCGACTACATTGGCAACCACAGGATATTCCTAACCAAAGCAAGAACTCTGTTGCGAGTTGGTGCAGGCGAAGGCGCACTTCGGATCGCGCTAGAAAAACTCGAGGGTCAGGATATCAGTTTTCCGACAGGCTGCGAGGTAACATATGAACTGGAAGCTCTGAACATACTCAAGGCCTTGATCCGCCAACCGCGCGACGGTGAGGAGTTGACAGCATTCTATCGCGATTTTCGTGACCGTCACGGGGTGCGTCCCACCGCCTCTGAGGTTCAACACGCCGGCTTCAATCCAGGTAGAACAGGTCACGCTGGCTGGTTGGGTTTCGTCAACGACATGGGCGACCTTACAGGTGGCATGCATTCCGCTTGGACGGCTCACAAAGACCTGCTCGACGAGATCGAAACCACCCGGATGAACCGCAGTTACAAGATGCTTGTATTGCGCGGAATGATCGAGGAAGGCCAGTTCCCTGGCCGTATCGCCGTTACAGATCTCGCCGAGCGAATTGCACGGCTGGCTAGACGTAACCCCGAAATAAAAGCTGAACTCAGCGTGGACCCGGATGACACAGCAGCGATATGCAGCTTATTGACGAAATACCCTTTGAAGCTGCTTGGGGAAACCGAATGGTTCCATCTGGGTCCTGGCTTCGTTGAAACCACGTTTGGCAATGACCACGTTGCCCATTTGTCGGAACTCGCCTCAGAGCTCGTCGATTGGCGCCTGTTGCGACATTTCCAGACTCGCAGTGAAACCCACGATCAGTCGAACAACTCTCATGTTACCGATCCCACAGCACCCCCCGTCGACCAGCCGACGCCGCCCGTTCTGGAACTCAAGATGTGGCAGGAATACCCACGCGACAGGATCCCATCTTTCTTCGGTGCTGTCTTCAACACTGGATCCTGGAACTCGGGCATCGTTGTGATCAGAGACGTCAAGGCCATGGTCTTACTCGTTACAATGGACAAGAGCAGCATGTCCGTCGGCGATCACTACGCTGACGAATTCGCAAGTCCAACCCGTTTCGTTTGGCAGACCCAAACTAGGACACGCCGCGCCAGCAACCACGGAAAGATCATTTCGGGTGAAGAACCTGGATGGACGGTCCACTTGTTCGTCAGGAAGTCCAAACTGCGTGACGGCCGCGGTGCCCCCTTTCGCTACGCCGGACCTGTCAGTTTTGCCGGATGGGAGGGCGAAACTCCGATTACTGTTCAATGGGATCTCGCCGAGCCTTTACCCGACGCCTTGAGACCGTTGTTTGCGTTGGAGTAAAGTCCATTGTCCCACGTCGATCGCAATGCAAATAGGCCTGACTTGTTGAAAAACTCTGTTTTGACTTATCCGTATGGCTGGTGAGCTATAAGGCTGGGGTTTGGTCCCCCCCCATAAGTGAGGGTCCTCATTAGAAAAAAATATGTCCCGTATGATACGGAAGCCTCGCGAGCACGTGCACGATCTGCTGAAGGGGTGCCAGGGGGTAGATAACGCGTGAGCAGCCGCTAGTCGGAATACAAAAAAAGCATAGTGCTAGAAATGATCTCTTCGCGCTGAATGAACTACGCGGACTTATCTCGTCTTCTAAGGCTCGCGTGGTGGTCGCCATGTGGTCGCCACAAAGCTAAGCGATTTGCTGAGTTCACTGTAACTTATTGAAAAATATGGTGCTGCTGGAGAGAATTGAACTCTCGACCTCTCCCTTACCAAGGGAGTGCTCTACCTCTGAGCTACAGCAGCGCTGTGGGCGGGTGATTAGACTCAAACGAAACGCTGCGCAAGGGTGTCTGGACGGTTTTTTTCGCCTCCTGTAGAGAAAGGTCATGGCAGACAACAAATCACCCAAAAAACGCGGCAATTCCGGGGACGCGCGGGAAGAGCGACTGAAAGCGGCGCTCAAGGCGAATATGGCGCGGCGCAAGGCGCAGGCCAAGGCGCGTGCGGCATCCGATGACAAGGCCGACAAGGACGAGGGATAAGAGCAGATGGATTCGATTCTGGTGACGGGCAACGGCCCTCTCAATGGTCAGATACCGATTGCGGGGGCCAAAAACGCGTGTCTGACGCTGATGCCCGCTACTTTGTTGAGCGAAGAACCGCTTACGCTGACCAACGCGCCGCGGCTGAGCGACATCAAGACCATGACCACGCTGCTGCAGTCGCTGGGGGCCGAGGTGTCCGCGCTGCAGGACGGTCAGGTGATCGCGATGTCCAGTCACACCCTGACCAGTCATGTCGCCGACTACGATATCGTGCGTAAGATGCGCGCCTCGAACCTGGTGCTTGGCCCGTTGCTGGCCCGCTTTGGCGAGGCGGTCGTGTCGCTGCCCGGCGGCTGCGCGATCGGTGCGCGGCCCATGGATCTGCACGTTGAAGGGCTAGAAGCGCTGGGCGCCGAGATCGCGCTGAAAGACGGTTACCTGCACGCCAGCGCGCCGGGTGGCCTGAAGGGCGCCGTGCACGAGATGCGCTTCGCCTCGGTCGGTGCGACGGAAAACATCGTCATGGCCGCGACGCTGGCCAAGGGCACCACGGTCCTGAAAAACGCAGCCCGCGAGCCCGAGATCGTCGATCTGGTCGAATGCCTGCGCAAGATGGGCGCACAAATCTCGGGTGAGGGCACGTCGAACATCGAAATCCAGGGCGTCGACCGGCTGCATGGCGCGACGCATCAGGTGGTGACCGATCGGATTGAACTGGGCACCTACATGCTGGCCCCCGCGATCTGCGGTGGCGAGGTTGAGTTGCTTGGCGGCCGGATGTCTCTGGTCGAATCCTTCGCGGCCAAGCTGGATGCGGCCGGCATCAACGTGAGTGAGACCGAAAAGGGCTTGAAGGTCGCGCGCAAGAATGGCCGCGTCAGCGCCGTGGACGTTGTCACGGAACCTTTCCCGGGCTTTCCCACCGACCTGCAGGCGCAGATGATGGCGCTGATGTGCACGGCCGAAGGCACCTCAATCCTGGAAGAGCGGATTTTCGAGAACCGATTCATGCACGCCCCCGAACTGGTCCGCATGGGCGCGCATATCGAGGTGCATGGCGGCACGGCGACCGTCACTGGTGTTGAAAAGCTCAAAGGGGCGCCGGTCATGGCGACCGACCTGCGGGCCTCGGTGTCGCTGATCCTTGCCGGAATGGCGGCGGAAGGCGAAACAACGGTCAGCCGGGTCTATCATCTGGACCGCGGATATGAACATGTGGTGCGCAAGCTGGAAGGCGTGGGCGCAAAGATTGAACGGATCAAGGGCGAATGACAGACGCAAGTTTCGAAGACGGGCGCGAGGCGCCGCTGAATCTGGGGGCCGAGGACGGCGATGACCTGCAGGTGATCTCGACCCTTGCACAGGACGCGATTTTCCTTGCGACCGAGATGAAATGGCAACCTTCGCAGCGCCGCTTTGGCCTGCTGCTCAATCGCTTCCGCTGGGAAGACAAGGACGCAGCCGACCGCCGGGGCCGCCCGTTTGAGCGCGTTCAGTCGGTGCTGGTGTTCGACTCGGTACTGTCTGTTGCCAGCCAGGGTGTCGACCGCAGCGAAAAGGATACGGTGATGTCACTGCTGTCGGTCGATTTTGAACCGGGCGAAGAAGGCGCGGGTCAGGTGTTGCTGACGCTGGCCGGAGACGGTGCGATCCGTCTGACGGTCGAGGCGCTGGATGCCACGCTAAAGGACGTCACGCGCCCTTACCGCGCCCCGTCCGGGCATGCCCCGCGCCATCCCGAATAGATGCAGAACAAGCGCGGCATATCTCAGGCGTTTTCCGCCGCGCCTGAAGGTGTCATTCTGCGCCGCGCTACCGTTTTTGACGTGTTCGACATCAGCCGGGTTCTGATCCGGTCGATCACCCAGCTTTGCACGGCAGATCATCAGAACGACCCCCGGGCCATCGCGCAATGGACGGAAAACAAGGACCCGGCCACGATCCGAGGCTGGATCAAACCCGGTTCGCAGATCTGGCTGGCCGAGCGGGCCGGGCAGGTGGCAGCCGTTGGCGGTTTGTTTGAAACCGGAGAGATCACTCTGCTTTACATCGATCCGGATCATACCGGCTGTGGTCTTGGTTCGGCATTGTTGAACCGCATGGAACAAGAACTGATCGCTGCGGGATGTTCCGATGCCCGACTTGAGGCAACGCAAACCGCGCAGGATTTCTATTTGCGCCAAGGCTGGCAGGCCACCGGGCAGTGTTGTGACCGCATGGATCTGTCCTGCTTTGCCATGCGCAAATCACTGCACCCCGGCGACTGAGGGTTGAGGCCCGCCCCTCCCGGCGATATGTCCCGCATCAAACGTCCGGAGTGCCAGATCATGCCCGTTTTCCTCGATACGACCGCGCCCGACTTCGAAAGCGCCTTTCAGACCCTGCTGTCCGCCAAACGCGAGGATAGTCCGGATGTGGATGCGGTGGTTGCGCAGATCATCGACGATGTGCGCACCCGGGGCGATGCGGCGGTGATCGAGCTGACCTCAAGGTTTGACCGGCTGGACCTGACACCGGAAACCATGGCCTTTTCTGCGGCTGAAATCTCAGCAGCGGTTGCACAGGTTTCGGCCGACGACCGCGCGGCGCTGGAACTGGCGGCGGATCGCATCCGTGCCTATCACGAAAAACAGCTTCCACAGAACGCACAATGGACCGATGAGGCCGGGGCGACGCTGGGTTGGCGCTGGACGGCGGTTTCGGCAGCGGGGCTCTATGTGCCGGGGGGGCTTGCGTCTTATCCGTCATCTGTTCTGATGAACGCCATCCCCGCCAAGGTTGCCGGGGTTGAACGCTTGGCCATCGTGGTGCCGACACCGGACGGGCAGGTGAACCCGCTGGTCCTGCTGGCCGCACAACTGTCCGGAGTGGACGAGGTGTATCGCATCGGCGGTGCACAGGCGATTGCCGCGTTGGCCTACGGGACAAAGACCATCGCGCCGGTGGACAAGATCACCGGTCCGGGCAATGCTTTTGTCGCGGCAGCCAAGCGCCGGGTCTTTGGCAAGGTCGGCATCGACATGATCGCGGGCCCGTCCGAGATTCTGGTGATCGCTGACAAGGACAATGACTCCGACTGGATCGCGCTGGACCTGCTCAGCCAGGCCGAACACGACGAAAGCGCGCAGTCGATCCTTATCACTGACGACGCCGCATTCGGGCAGGCGGTCGCGCAGGCGGTCGAAAAGCGCCTCCAGACCTTGCAGCGCCGCGCGATTGCCGGGGCCAGTTGGCGCGATTTCGGTGCCGTCATTACCGTCCGCGATCTGGAACAGGCCGCCGCGCTGTCAAATCGCATCGCCCCCGAACATCTTGAGCTTTGCGTGGCCGACCCGGTGGCGCTGAGCGCCAAAACCGTTCACGCGGGTGCCATTTTCCTTGGCCAATACACGCCCGAGGCCATAGGCGATTATGTCGGCGGCCCCAACCACGTGCTGCCGACTGCGCGTTCCGCCCGGTTTTCCTCGGGTCTCAGTGTTATGGATTTCCTCAAGCGCACCACGCTCAGCCACATGACGCCCGAAGCCCTGCGCGCGATCGGACCCGCCGCCGAGCAACTGGCCACATCGGAAAGCCTTGAGGCGCACGGGCTGTCCGTCACGGCCCGCCTCAGGCGGCTGAACGGGTAAAGCTATGGCCTGCCGGCCACAGCCGACCCGACCCTGGCCGGGGACGGGTTCCGGGGCGCTCGATTGACCGCTAAACCGTTCACCGACCAGCAAGGATCAGTCTATTGGAACGTGTGGCGACCCTTTGGATCGGAGAACGGTTCAGCTTTCTGGAACATTTGTGCCTGAAATCCTTCGCCGACGTGGATCAGACGCCGATCGTCTACCATTACGGCGATCTGCGGGACATTCCGGACTATATCGAAGCCCGCGACGCGCGCGAGATATTCGATACCCCCGAGATTATCCGCGACCCCGTCACCCGGTCGGCGGCCGTGCATGCCGATCTGTTCCGGCTGAAACTGCTGCAGCAGACAGATTACATCTGGGTGGACACCGACGCCTACGCCCTGCGCCCGTTTGAAACCGAAAGCGGCTACCTGTTCCCCAAGGCGAACCGCAAAACCCGCCGCATCATGAACGGCGTGCTGGCCTTGCCCGGCGACAGCCCGGCCTTGTGCAACATGTGCGATTTCGCCTTCGACAGCGATCTGGTTCCGCCGTGGTGGAGCGATCAGCAAAAGACCACCTACCTGGAACTCTACGGCAAATCCACGCATTGGAGTCTGCCCATCTTCAGCTTCGGCCCGCCCATGCTGTTCCATTACATCTTCCCGACACCCGAACACGAGATGAGCGTTCCCCGTACGCTGCTCTACCCGATCCCGCTGCGCCACCGGTCGCTGTGGAATGAGCCGGACCTGTCCAAACTGGACACCCTGAACTGGCAGCAGCAGATGTCGGTCCATTTCTTTGGATCGTGGTTCCGCAGGATTTTCTCGGGGCGCCCGATCAACCCGGGGTCACTGGTCGACACGCTTCTGCGCAAGCACGGAATCGACCCTTCGGACCACCCTTTGTGACAGGGCCCGCGGCATCCGAACCCACGCATTGCCCATTCAGAACTCTTACGATAAGTCTGGCCAGACCTGAACGGACCAAATGATCTATGACCCGCATTTCGCATATCGAACTGGACGACCGAAACCTGCCTCCGCCGACCCCCGAGATTGAGCAGGAGCGTAAGGTCGCGATCTATGATCTGCTCGAAGAGAACACCTTTACGCTGCCCCAGCGCGACGGTCGCACCGTGCCCGACGGCCCGTATCACCTGCAATTGTCGATCCGCGACAAACGGCTGGTTTTCGACATCGAAACCGAGGCCAGCGAAAAGGCGGCCGAGTTTCACCTGTCGCTGGGTCCGTTCCGGCAAGTGGTCAAGGATTACTTCCAGATCTGCGAAAGCTATTTCGATGCCGTGAAGACCCTGCCGCCCAGCCAGATCGAAACCATCGATATGGCCCGGCGCGGCATCCACAACGAAGGTAGCCGCGTGCTGCAGGAACGGCTGGAAGGGAAGGCCGACATTGATACCGATACCGCCCGCCGCCTGTTCACGCTGATCTGCGTGTTGCATTTCGGAGGCTGACGCGTGAAGCCGTTGCCGCAGTCGGTCCTGTTTTGTTGCGACCACAACGCGGTCCGGTCTCCCATGGCCGAAGGGATCATGAAGAAGTTCTATGGCACCGGCACCTATGTTCAGTCTGCCGGCGTGCATAACGATCTGGAAATCGACGGGTTCTGCATTGCCGCCTGTCAGGAGATCGATGTCGAACTGTCGCGCCACCGCTCGCGGTCGTTCGACGAGATGGAAGAATGGGGCGATGACCTCAGTTCCTTCGATCTGGTGGTGGCGCTGTCGCCTGCCAGTCAGCGTAAGGCGCTGGAACTGACCCGTGTTTTTCACCTCGATGTCGATTATTGGCCAATAATGGACCCTACCGGACTGGGCGAGACACGCGAACAAAAGCTACATCACTACCGTCAGACCCGCGATCAGATCATTCAGCATCTGAAAGATCGCTGGGGCGAACCAACGGAGAGATCATGAACGCGACCGTCAAAACCTATTTTGAAGCCTTCAACGCCGGTGACGTGGACGGCATGCTGGCCTGTTTGTCCGATGATGTGGCCCATCATGTGAACGAAGGCCAGATCCGTGTGGGCAAGGAAAAATTTGCAGCCTTCTGTGCTCATATGAACCGCTGCTACCGCGAGAACCTGACCGATATCGTGGTGTTCGAGGCCGAGGGCGGCACCCGCGCCGCCGCCGAGTTCATCGTCAACGGCACCTATCTGGAAACGGATGAAGGATTGCCGCAAGCCAACGGCCAGACCTACCGCCTGCCTGCAGGGTCCTTCTTTGACCTCAAGGACGGCAAAATCACCCGCGTTACCACCTTCTACAATCTTGCCGACTGGACCCGTCAGGTCGCAAATGCCTGAGGTGAGCGAGGTCCGCACCCTGACCGGCGCGGCACTGGAGGCCGCGCTGGATGATGTGGCGCGCCTTCGGATCCAAGTGTTCCGCGCCTGGCCCTATCTCTATGACGGCGATCTGAATTACGAACGAAAGTATCTGCAATCCTACCGCGACAGCGACCGCGCCATAATGGTCGGCGCCTTCGACGGCGACCGCCTGATCGGCGCATCGACCGGCGCACCGCTGATTGACCACGCCGACGATTTCGCGGCGGCGTTCGACGGAACCGGGCTGGATCTGGGTGACATCTTCTATTGCGCGGAATCCGTGTTGCTGCCCGACTATCGCGGGCAGGGCGTCGGCCACAAGTTCTTCGACCTGCGCGAAGCCCACGCCCGCAGCCACGGGTTTTCTAAATGCGCGTTCTGCGGCGTCCAGCGTCCTGCCGACCACCCGATGCGCCCCGAAACATACCGGCCGCTCGACGCCTTCTGGCACGCGCGCGGATACGCACCGCTTCCCGGCGTCATAGCGCAGTTTTCGTGGAAGGATATCGGGGAAAAGGGCGAGACCCAGAAGCCTTTGCAATTCTGGATCAGGGATTTGTAGGCCGTTTTGATCGCTTGCCGACAAAACAGCCATTCATCGTGTCAACGCGGTGAATGAGCAGTTGTTCAGGCTGAGCTTACTCGTCCAAATCGCCGCTATGCCTTCGTGGAAGGCAGCCGACGTCTCATTTGCCACCCCGCGCCAGATCATGAGGCCGAACCCGGCATCCAGTGGGTTCTTTTCGGAATGGCCGACACCTTTGTACAGCGCGCTATGGCGGGGTCGGGTGATCTGACCGCTAATGGTTGCCTTCCTGTCTCGGCTCTAAGTGGTTGCGTAGTTCGACTATTCGAAGGAATTGCGCTGTACAGTCCGCCACCTCCGCCTCTAATGTCCCAGCAACTTTGAACCGGGGACACATCGATGAAAGTCGCAACTGCCGCATACGATCTCGACTGGCTCGACAGTTGGAGCCAGTACGAGGACAAGCTGGACCGCTGGGTCGCCGAGGCCACGGGGCAGGGCGCCGACCTGCTGGTCTTTCCCGAATACGGCGCGATGGAATTGTCGACGCTGGACGGGGCCGGGGTGGCCGGTGATCTGGAGCGCTCGATCCAGGCGGTTTCCGGGCGGATGGAGGACGTAAAAAACCTGCACACCCGCCTTGCGCAGACGTACAAAACATACATTCTGGGCGCATCGGCACCGGTGATTGACGGTTCGGGCCGCCCCGTGAACCGGGCCGTTTTCTATGCGTCGGACGGTGGCGTCGCGCATCAGGACAAGCAAATCATGACCCGGTTCGAGCGAGAGATTTGGGACATTGCCCCCGGTGGTCCGCTCAGGCTTTTCGACACGGCTCTTGGCAAAATCGGCATCCTCATTTGCTATGACAGTGAGTTTCCCCTGCTGGGCCGGGCCTTGCGGGAGGCCGACCTGATCCTTGTGCCATCCTGCACCGAGGCGCTCTCGGGATATTGGCGGGTTCGCATCGGCGCGATGTCAAGAGCGTTGGAAAATCAATGTGTTACGGTTATGTCGTCGCTGGTTGGACGTAACGATTGGTCCGAGGCGGTCGACATGAACACCGGCACAGGTGGCATATTCGGCCCGCCCGACAAGGGCTTTCCCCAGACCGGAGTGCTGGCCGAAGGCACCCTGAACCACCCGGGTTGGACCTATGCGGATATCGATCTGTGCGCCATTGCCGAGGTTCGCGCCGATGGCCATGTTCTGAACAGAACCCACTGGGACGAACAGCCACCCCGCGCCGAATCGGTCACAATATCCAGCCTTTAGATGATTCCGCCCTTGAAATAAGGCCGAAATAGGCTCATTTAAGCGCACATCCCTGTAGATTCTGCAGGCGCAACGTAATGATGGAGACAACATGGCCAAGGAAGATACGCTCGAATTTCCCGGTGTCGTGAAGGAACTCCTGCCTAATGCGACGTTTCGGGTCGAGCTGGAAAACGGCCATGAGATCATCGCACATACGGCAGGCAAGATGCGCAAGAACCGCATCCGTGTTCTAGCCGGCGACAAGGTTCAGGTCGAGATGACCCCTTATGATCTGACCAAGGGTCGGATCAACTACCGCTTCAAATAACGCCTGCCGCAATGGCGTTTATTCTCGGATCGGGCAGCCCAAGACGGCTGGACCTGTTGGCCCAGCTTGGCGTGCAGCCCGATGCCATCCGCGCGCCCGATATCGACGAAACGCCCCTGAAGGGCGAATTGCCGATTCCCTATTGCAGCCGCATCACCCGCGCAAAAGTACAGGCAGTTCAATCGGATAGCGATGACGTCACCCTGTGCGCGGACACCACCGTGGCGCTGGGCCGCCGCATTCTGGGCAAGCCCGAGGATGTGGGGCAGGCGGCTGAATTTCTGCACGCCCTGTCCGGTCGGCGCCATCGCGTGATCACCTCGGTCGCTGTGCGGCGCGGAGAGCGGATCCTGCAGCGTGACGTGGTTTCCCAAGTCAAGGTCAAGCGTTTGTCTGACATTGAAATCAACGCCTATCTGGCGACCGGAGACTGGAAGGGCAAAGCTGGCGCTTACGCCATTCAGGGTCCTGCCGGGGCGTTCATCCCGTGGATTTCCGGCTCTTTCACCGGTATCGTCGGCCTGCCCCTTTCCGAAACCGCCGCCCTTTTGCAGGGCATCGGATATCCCCTGTATCGTGAGGTATCATGAAGGGTCGTACCATCGTTCTGGATCACATCGACGACCGCGAAGCCGCCGCTCTGTTGGTGGATGGCAAGCTGGACGATTTCCTGATTGCCGCAGACGCCCCCGCGCCGGGTACGATTTACCGCGCACGTGCCGACCGCCCGGTCAAAGGGCAGGGCGGAATGTTCCTGACCACACCCGACGGCCCCGCGTTTCTGCGTCAGGTCAAAGGTCTGGCGCCGGGCACTTCGATGCTGGTACAGGTCACAGGGTATGCGGAACCGGGCAAGGCGCTGCCGGTTACGGACCGTGTCCTGTTCAAAAGCCGCTATGCGATCATCACGCCCGATGCGCCGGGCCTGAACATCTCGCGCTCGATCCGGGACGAGGATGAGCGCGACCGGCTTCTGGAGATCGCGCATGAAAATATGGACGGCAGTGACTACGGCCTAATCCTGCGCTCGTGCTGCCAGGGCGAGAACGCCGAGGAAATCGCAGAAGACATCAGCGCCATGCTGGCCAATGCCGACCAGGTCATGAACGACCCCGGGGCCGAGCCAGAGTTGCTGCTGGAAGGCGACAGCCCACACGTTCTGGCATGGCGCGACTGGACTGATCCGGCCGAGGTTGTGACCCAGTTCGGAAGCTTCGAAACCCATGGTGTGCTTGACGCGCTGGATGTAGCGCGCGGTATTTCCGAACCACTTCCAGGTGGTGGTCATCTGTACATTCAGCCGACACGCGCGTTGGTGGCGGTGGATGTGAATACCGGGGCCGACACGTCGCTGGCCGCCGGAACAAAAGCAAACTTCGCCTGTGCCAAGACACTGGCGCGCGCATTACGCGTACGCGGTCTAGGTGGGCAGATCACGCTGGATCTCGCCCCCATGCCCAAGAAGGACCGCAGAGGCTTCGAAGGGGCTTTGCGCGCTGCATTCAAGGCCGATGGCATCGAGACCACTCTGGCGGGCTGGACGCCCCTGGGCCACTACGAATTGCAACGCAAACGCGGACGCATTCCCCTGTCCGAGGTGCTGAAATGAGTTGTCCGATCTGTGGTGAAGACACCGTGACCAGGTTCCGTCCCTTCTGTTCAAAGCGCTGTGCCGACATCGATCTGGCCAAGTGGCTGAACGGCTCCTATGCGGTCGCTTCCCAGCGGGAAGAGGACGAAGAGGCAGATGTCTCCGGCGAGAATTCCGAGCCGCCAAGGCCGCATTGAAAAAATCTCAAAAAGCCTCTGGACACTGCGTGGTGCAAGTCATAGAAGGCCTCCACCCAACGACGAAAGTCGTTCCCGTGCCCGGGTAGCTCAGGGGTAGAGCAGTGGATTGAAAATCCTCGTGTCGGTGGTTCGATTCCGCCCCCGGGCACCATTTAAAGCATTGAAAAAATTTAAGAATTTTGATTATTGCTGCTGCTTGCTTTTACCGGAATTGGTCTGCGTACCATATCTGTACCATTTGACCCCAACTTAAGATGTTTTTCAAAAAGCTTAATCGCTTCTTCATGTGTGCAAAATGTACGTTCGTGCAATGTGAATTGCTCGTTGAAACGGGCTTATATGTAGACTGTTTAAAGGCCTTCAAGCTGAACAGAAGCGCTGCTGCGAATGGGGCTGTCGCTTAGTCAGCAAAGGATAGATCACCAACATGTTGCAAAAGCGCAACGCCACTATCCTTGGTTCTCAGCATCTATTCTTGTCACTATTTTTGGCTATCCTTGGAGAAAGCGCATCTATTCTTTAATTAATAAAATCAATATGATATGTGAACTTTCAGCGTTGAAAATCTCTCGGTTTTTGGAAATCATAACGTAACTTCGAAACGTTATGGGCAGCACACCAATGGTAACTGAAAAACTACAACACTCGTATGTGAGGGTTCACATCTGGGCTCAAAGAAGCTCTCAGGCTTCAAGGTCGACCGTGCGGAAGGGCTTCGCTGGACTGGTAATCAAGTCGTTTGAGCTAAACGGGCTTTCGCAATTTAAGTCTGCTGGTTTGTCCGGACTTCAAGCTGGAGCGGTCGTTTAATGACAAACTATTTGACAGAGAGCCTTGGCTGTATCACTCGCATGTCAGAGGCAGATAGGAATGTGCTTCCTCCAAGCCATCTGCGTCACGTCCTGCGGTTTGCGAGGGATGTGACGGAGAATGCTGAATCCTACTTTTTTGAAGGTTCCGCTCTGTCCATGGCCTCAGATCTCAGGATTAAAGACCCCGAGGGCCTCCGTGGAGTACTGCTTTCGGTTTTCGACGCACCAAAGACGGTTTTTCTAGAAGCTGGCGGCCGTGAAAGGAACCTTCTACTAAATCCTCTGCGCGAACACATTCCTCAAGATGTGCTTCCCGGAGAAGCAATCGCGAACCGGGTTGGGATTCAGGTCAAGGTTCTCGCGCCCGGTCTGGCAAAGTACTCGGTATGCTGGAATTTACCGGTCTCGCATGAGGAATCTCGGCGGGCTCGTGCATTTGCCAAGGAAACAATGGATGCCTCATACACGGTGAGTAGAACTAAGCTGGAGGAAAGGGCATTGTTTGAGTTCTGGCGCTTGGGTCTCAATTGCTACGACGGTGTGATCGATGTCAGGAACAAACCTTCGTTCATTACGCCCGAGGAACTCTGGCAACGATACAATAGCGGTCATCAAGACCTTCGCAATAATTTCAAGGACTTGTTTGGGCCAACAGACCGAGAGTTTCTTAGGGTTCCTCACAAAAGGAAACTAGGCTTTGCAACTTGGGTCTACAACACTGCCTTGATGGAAGAAATCTCACTTAGCGAGACAGGAAGAAGTTACCTAAACGAACTAATGAAGAGCAATCCGTTCGCAGCAGAGGAACTATACCATAACGACCCTGAGGATCTAAGTGGAGAGATTTCGAACATCGCAGCCATGTTGGCCATTTTGTTGGCCAACGATGGAGATGCCGTCGTTCGGCAAGAGAAGCCTGTCTTTGCTGGCCTTGTAAGGCAAGGAACTAGACGAAGAGCAATTTCACAAAAAGACAGGGAACCCCGGGTAGTCAATGTAGTTAAGCTAAATGTTTCTGACGAAACCGTTGAAAAGCTATACTCTGGGGAGCCGACTGAAAAAGTTTCTACTGGGCTTCGAAGGGGACCTGGCAGGCATCTTGTACGTGGTCATCTGTTCATGGCGAGAAACGGCAAAATGGTTTTTAGACGACCTCACTGGAGAGGCAAATCAGATCCCGACAAGCCTACTGTTTTCCACGTGCATAGTTCTTAGGTGGCTGTGCGTGCGGTTGGATGCTTAGTGCTAGGAGTCGCAACGCAGATCCCCCTATTTTTTGTACGCCACTTATTGCCGCCCGATGATCTTGAAAGCGGGCGGCAAAATTGGATTTCTACATAGTCTGGTGAGGAAAGAGTTGTCCAATAAATTGCAATCGCCGATGTTCCTCAATTTCAACTAGAGTCGAATGAGTTCAACCAACAATTTGCAAGAAGCCAATCTATTCGTTATCGCCGATTACTGCCAAGTTGGTCACGTCCCCTGACCAGGAGACACGAAGTTCCTTTTTGGCTCGAGTGGCTGCCACGTGCAAAAGCGAGCGGTACTGATCAACGATGTCATTCAAGTCCGCAGCATCAACGGCAGACTCTAAAGCAACATTCGGTGGAAAAGCAGACTCCGACATGAACGGAATTGCCACGGCAAAAAACTCCAGGCCCTTGGCGCGGTGCATTGTAGTGATTCTCACCCCGGGTTTGTCGCGGCTGTCAGCTTCTCCAGCCTTCAATTCAACTGTTTGAACTTCAATCCCGTGAAGAGCATCCTCTACACGCGCAATGTCCTTTCTCCGGTTGCAAAGGATTCCAATCTCTTCAGGAGCAGTGCCAGAAGAAATCACCTTACCTACCCAATCGGCCAGACCTTTCAGTTCTTCAATTTCTGATGGATGGGACGCAAGCTCAGGGTTTGGCCCTTTCAACAGACTTACGTATCCGTTCAGTGTATCAGTGCCTTCATCGAGGTCATCGACACTCACCCCTTCCAGGATTGATACGGCCCAGGCTCGTATTTCCTGCGTTGTACGGTAATTCAGTCGCAGTCGGCGTGAGCGGCCGCGGATGTTTATACCGCAAGCAGACATGCTCGCACGACGCGCATAAATTCGTTGATGCGCATCTCCAACGATAAAGATCGTGTTTTTATCTCCGGTCGATTTTTCCGGGACAATGGCTCTAATCAGTTTGAAAGCCTGCTCACCCATGTCCTGTGCTTCATCCACAACGACGGCGACGTAAGGGAGATTTGGTGCTTCAGACAACAACAACTCGGTCGCCTCGCGGTAAGCATCATCTGGTTCGGCCAGGCCTGCGCTGACCATGCGGGCTCTGTAATCCGAGAAAACGTCCCACAAAGCGGCTCTTTTTCGGCGATCAAGCGGCGTGCCGCGCCCCGCTCTTGAAATCTTCAGATAAGCCCTTTTGTCCGTCAGACCTTTTGCTTGAACAATCTGACCCCATTCAGCTTTTACAAAATCTTCGGTCAGGTTTTCTGGTAAATCATGCGCATCAAAAACTTCCTCCCAAATTTCTTCAAGTTGATTACGCGCTTCGCCGAAATACGCAACTTGCCGGCCAAAGTCTTTTCGTCGCAGGAACTGCGACACCCAACGATCCAGATTAATAACTTCAATCCTTGCCGGCTTTGAATCTAAGTGTTCAGGGCAAAGTGTGCGCAAATTGTTTAGAATGTCCTGCACTAAGCTTGTCGTGAACGTTGTGAATAATATCTTCTCTCCTACCCGCCTGGGATCAGCCGCGATTTGATCCGCGAGATGTTTCGCACGATGCATTGCGACAACCGTTTTACCGGTGCCAGCACCTCCGCGTACCATGGCTGGGCCGTTATAATCGCGATATGCTAGCTTTCGCTGCTCGGGATGCAGAAAGACACGCCAGCCTTCCAGCCCTTCTTCGAAAACGCGCCTCAGCTCCGCTTCACTTTCAGGAATGAAAATGGTCTGCCGGCTTTCATCGGTCTCAATGAGCTTGTCAAACGAAACGTCCGCGTCACCCTGTTCAGCGTCTTCCTCACCACTCTCGGCAACGCCCGTCATCGCGTAGACTTCTTCTTCGGAGTACCCTGCTGCTAGTGCGTAAATGACCTGATAGCTGAGGGGATCAAATTTGTCTTCGTCTGTCTCAAGTTCTTCCAACGAGGCAATTTGCCGAATGGCGGGTAGTTCTTCGTCCGGTATGCCCAGAGCGCGAAGTTTCTTATCCGCAAAATCATCAAACAATCCAAGTTGAGCAGCAGTGGTCTGCTTTTCCGTTTCAGCGTCAATTTCCTGAATGATACGGACACGATTGGTCCCAGGGTCAAGTTTCACCCGTCGCCCTGTCGCCCATCGGTATGCCTTGTCATGCTCACCGACATGCACAAACATGATGTCACGGCCCAGCTCGAAGGCTATAGCCCGGTAGCCTTGATCCACCCGCAGAGACTTAATGGAACTGTCTTTTGAACCTTCGACCGTCTCAAGGTTCAACCCGTTGCTTTCGGGGGACGACATGTAACGAGTCATCATATCCATGAATCTAAGCGAAACTTTGTCCGGTAGTTTCCTGAGGCTCTTCATGCAGCCGATGTCGTACGAAACCCGTTTCGCAATTGGTTGGTTCATTTGCTCGTCTCCTCAATTGCCTTCAGGATTTCGGCGATGGTTTCGCTTACGTGACTTTCTTCCGGAATAAAGGTCAGAAGTGTCCACCCCGTTTTGTCGTGAGCTTCTTCAGACACGCAGAAGTTATACTTGGACCAGCCAAACTCCATTGCACCGACGACTCGGCCGGACACCATGAGATCGTCGCCGATCCTATCCGGCCCCGTTACACCGGCCGCGATAAGCGCATCTAT
Organism: uncultured Ruegeria sp.; assembly: GCA_963669395.1. GTDB lineage: Bacteria > Pseudomonadota > Alphaproteobacteria > Rhodobacterales > Rhodobacteraceae > Ruegeria. The sequence goes on from OY770022.1 coordinate 1,836,160, forward strand.
TAAAGGGTGGAACACTTCATCACAAAGAGATCGTGTTTCTAGCCAAGCGGTATCTTCTTTTTCATCCGCGGCGCTGGACGAACTGGTTTCCGGTGGTAGCAGTGTGTCCAACCCGTTTACCTGCACATGGAAGCCGGGCAAGGATTGAAGCAGGTTCACAGCACGCCATAGCCCGCGCCAAATATCTTCAAGAACCGGTTTGGTTGTTGTTACATCTGACACGTCTGGAAGAGTGGCGTGGAGAACAACGCGCACGTCCCTGTTGGTTTCTGCCCACTGAATAGGGCTCACTTGGTCACAAGCGACATACACGTCGAGTGGTTTTTGACCAAAATGGGCCGCGCGCCACGCCTCTTTCAAAAACTCCAGATTCTCGCTCCGTAGGTCGCCAACACTTGGAAGATCTTCAAACGCGCGGTTTTCTGCTTGTACGAATGTGCGAGACAGCACCGACCAAGCTCGCTCTAGGTCAGTATCCACGCCATCCAAAACGCGTATCAGCGCGTTCAGATTTGGAAGTGACTGCAAGCTCTTTATCGGCTCGGACAAACCGGCAAAATGTTCATTTGCCAGAACCCGTCCAAGCGTTCCGCGCTGCTTGGACGTGTAAGTCGCTTCCGAAAAGGGGTTCCTAGGCAAATCGGCGGTCTCATCAAGGTCGTTCCAGCTGAGCGTCCAAACACGAACCTTTCCGGATCGGATCATTTCGATACGGTCCAGCAGGTCCTTGTCGATGGTGTTGGCGTGGTAATCGTACCCATCCATTTCCACGACGACCGGCAATTGGTCGGCGGCGTTGACTGGAGAAACCAGGAAATCCACTCGTTTTTTAGGTAATCCTTTGAAACGGGCATCGATTTGCACCTGTGGTTCTATCGTCCAGAGTCTTGGGGTGTCTGCACTCCCTGCACGCAGGACGTATCCGCGCCGCCCGCCTGATAACACCTGGGGTTTCAGCGCGTCGTCACCATAAGTTTTGGATAGGGCTCCAAGAAACCTGGCTTCCAATTTGCTTTCAACCAACGCACCAAGAATAGACGCATCAATATTACTCGAGGTCTGGGTCAGGGTGTCCCATTTCCCGAGTGTGCTTTCCATTAGAGCACGTGCACGGTCCCGGCTTGGCTCTCCGGGGCCAAATTGTGACCTGTAGGGTTTTACGCATCGATAACATCCGTCTCTGGGCGGGTCGGCCGTGTTGCACCGACATTGGGAGAGCGCCGCAATCGCCTTAGAGACAATCGACTTCATTGTATCTGGATGTTCGCCTACTTGGCGCAGATAACCGGATCCGCCAGGCACCGAGTCGTACAAGTAGAGGCTTCGAACCGAAACATGATCGTTGAGCCGGGCTTCGTAGATCGTGGAGCGAATATGATCAACCTTGCCTGCAAAATGACGTTGCATGCCAAGATTTATCGCTGCAACAAAGCTCTTCAGATCATTGTCGTCAGCATCTCCCACCACTGGGATAATAACACGCATCGCCTCCGTTTCGAATTCCCGCATCAGGAAGACTTCCGTTTCCCAATGTTCGCGGTTGATGTTGTCTCGCAAGGTTTTACAGCTTGGCGGGTGAACACCAACATCATCTTCATTGCGCGGAGGCCTTTGCACAGTGCCGCAGTGTTTGCAGATCCTGAAAGGCTGAGAAGCGCGCTTGGCGCCCGCGATGATTGAACCCACCGGAACCGATGACTTTACGCCATAGTTGAAATCACGGAAGGTGCAATCTGGAATAAATTCAAATCCAAATGGTGCGCTAGAATCCTGATCCGTAAACCAGGAGGACAAAACGTCAGCTTCTGCATGAAACGGTGTCAATTCTCTATCAAATTGACGCTGGTCTCGCTGGTCCAAATCGCGAATAGCAGCCTTTTCCTCGCTGCTGGCGGAAATAACGGATTTCAGTTTGACCACTTCATGTTCGGATCCACTGTCGATCCACATGTTGTCCCCGCATTTAGGGCAATTGCTGGTCGCGTCCCCCTCGTGCCGTGGGGCAATATGAGAACAGGACTGGCAAAATGTCCACGACGTCAGATCCTCCTTGCCAATTTCAAGTCGCTCCACCTGAACCTGTCGGCCATTTGCAAAAAAGTACTGGCCGGGCGCGAGCTCGGATAACGCGGAGCTGGCAGGTCTCGAATATTCGATTTGTAGCGGCTCCTCCGGTTCACCCTTTGCATTGTCGCGACGGAATAGAATCGACGTCAGTTTTACTCCTTCTTCGGGAAAGGCGTAGTTTGGCAGAACACCTTTATCTGTGAGGTATTTAATTACGGGAACGTCGTCGATACCCTTGCGGATCATGCTGTTGATTTCTTTTCGGTTGCGCTCGATGTCGCCCCTGCGTTTGTCGTATTCCTCTTCGGTAAACTCAGCCTGACGCTGGCGTAGACGTTGCAGCTCTTTCGTTGCTTCTTCTCGCTTGTCCACCAGGCGTGCTCTGTCATATTCTGCCTCATCAAAGACGGCTGTGATGCGCCAGGGGAGCGAGTGGTTGTCAGATTGGGTTAAGTAATCTCGAATCCGTGCGGTCAAATCGGATCGCGCCTTTATGGCCTCCGGAAGACCTTCCAAGAACTGGTCAGCGAGCATTGCGCCGTTGGCTTTGACCATATCGAGCCATTCCCCTGGGAAACCTGTCGAAGCACCGTCATTTCTCCGTTTCAGGACATCTCTGACCTTTCCGTAGTCGCTGCTTTCGGAGGTGGTGATGACGAATGCATCAAGGGTGAACGCTGTTACCTGGCGCAGTAACACTTCTTCTGCCGATAGGAACACGCCCGGAGGGTTGACCTGACCCGCCAGCATTGGTGTTGGATCTTCCCAGAACTGAATATCGTGTGGCCTGGCGTTGGCCAGAACCAGATTTAGAGCATTGCCGTCCCGACGACCGCTTCGTCCCATTCTTTGAACATAGTTCGCCTCTTCAGGTGGAACCGAGCTCAAAAGCAAGGTCGACAGATCGCCAATATCGATACCCATTTCCAGTGTCGGCGTTGCGCTGATCAGGTTCGGTGCCCATCGGGTTTCCTCGGTTATGAAACCCGTTTCGATATGGTTTCTTTGATCCGCATCGAGGATGCCGGTGTGCTCCCGGGCGACAACTCTATGATTGCGATTTGAGGACAATGACCTGCGCATCGCAGGGCGAATTGGGAGTCGTGCATCCTGTAGATGTCCCTGGCATCCGATTTTTGTACAGCGCGAACCGACGACAATGTCTTCGTTTACCGCCAGTGTTACCTCTCGCCGCCCACAAACATCGCAGGTCAAACCATGCGTGTCCAAGGAGACTATAACTTTACTTGGCTCAAGCAGCCAAACGTGCCGGTGCCCATCTGGGCCGTCAACGCGCTTGACGAGACTGTCGGCCTGCAACCTGTCGAGCGCCAGTTTGAAAACCGTGTCTGGATCAGTTCCAATTCTAAGGTCTACATCTGCAAAACTTCTGAAAACCCAATCACGATACCAGTTTGCGATATGTTTACGCGTCAATTTTTCAACACCGGTCAGAGCATTGCTCAGCGTAATCGGGATGGGGCCTAGTCTTCTGGGTGTATCTGGAATGGGTAAAGTGCCGCTTTGTCCAAGTCCCAGTTGACGACCCGCTGCAAACCAATTCATTCCATATGATCCAGTCGATGCCCGGGCCGCAAGCTCGACATATGGGTGGGCGACGGAACCTTGGCGCCTCATACGTTGCATGAAACCAAGCAAAAACTGGGCTACACGGTCATTGTCGAGCTCAGGCGCGCCAGCAAACTCATTCCTGAGTTGTCGCGACAAACGCTCTGCGCTGTCGCGAACCGCTTCACCAGATACATCGGCGGCAGCGATCCCATTGATCTCCAGCGTATGATTGAAATGCGCGCGAAAGCTGAGATCAATGAAATATTCCCACCCCAAGCGCATACAAATGTGGTCTATAAAAACCGGGTCGCTGATAGAAATACCGTGTTGAATCAAATCCGCATAACGAGACCGCCACGCCTGTTCCTTCGGAATGAACATCGCGGTGAAACTGTCCGCGCCCAGGTTTGCAAGCCAGTCTTTTGGAACGTCCTGAAACACCTCCTCAAGATTGAGTTTGCCGGTATCAGTCTTTTGCAAAACCTGATAGAGCGACTTCTGATATACCGAGAGTGTGTTGCGGGTCTCAGCAACGGCAGCGCGATGCGCGGCGTCTTGAACAGAGTCCGAAAACATCAGGAAACGGGGTTTTGCGTCCGGACTTTCTTCATTCTGCTCGGACGAGTACATGGTACTTGTAATGCCCGGTGTCAGGCGTGCTGCACGCATTCCAAACAACAAAACGCCTTGAGCTTGCCCACACGACGGGCATGTCGCATCCAACTTTCCATTGCTATCTGTGGGATCGTACATCCAGACAGGCGATGCTGGCCCGACGTCGAGCTCGTCATGGTTCGAAGGACTGAATTCCAGGCTTTCCGAATCCAACATGCCTTGGACGATACGCCCGCCACCAGCGGTCGCGCTCACCTTGCGGTCTATATTGTCGTGGTAAAACAGTCGAAGTTTGCCGCTGTTGTTATGGGAAAAGAACTCTTCGTAGAGTTGGTCGAGTGGTGCCCAGCAAGAATCCGAACTGGCATTCTGGCGTCCCAGATGCGCTGTTGCCCCGCATCGATTGCAATTAACCAAGGGCAAAGTTTTCCTGAGCGCTGAAATATCCAGATCCATACCATGCAGCAGATTGATGTGAGATTTCTGCAAGCCTGCCTCAAGCCTTGGAAGGTTTGACACCATCCGTGCCATCTCGCGTATCCAGAGCTGAAGCCTGACATTGAATAGCGGGCGATTTCCTTCTGACCGAGCCCATGCGACCAGTGCGACAGTCAGCTCCGCCAGGGCTTGATGGTCTTCTGGCCTCCACTTGCGGATTGCCTTCACCAGGGAAAGGCCAGCGGCTACGTCCTCGAGCGAAGCAGGCCCACTATGTTCTGCGATAGTTTTCAGCGTTCTCTGAACCAGTTGCTGCTCCATTAACAGGCGCCCGAGAAGCAACCGCCAATCAAGAGAGGTGGAGTCACCTGCATGCAGCGCTTCAAGATCTGGATCGGTCGTTTTCGGAAACAGGCATCTTGCAAGATGCTTGGCTGCTTCCGCCTGGTTCATGCCTTCTGCCGCACTGAGGGCTGCGCGTATGTCGTCCGGAGAAGGGCGGTCGGAATATTCTGGATCGTCGAAGACTTCTACCGCGGTTTTGCGGGTTTCGGTGATGACGGCCTGGTCATCGAACTCTTCGCCAAAAATCGTTCTGGCGTAGTCGCGCAAATCGGCTTTTGCATCTTCACCGGAACCGAGTGTTGCAGAAGACCCGACACAGACCAGATGCTTCTCCGGCGTGTCCAGACGATACTTCAGACGTCGTATCAAAAGCGCCAGATCTGCACCTTGAGCTCCGTCGAAGGTGTGTATCTCATCTACGACCAGAAACCTGAGTGTCTCCGGGTCATTGTCGCCCCACAGCCTTTTGTCTCGTCCACGCAACAACAAATAGTCCAGCATTTTGTAGTTTGTGAGCAGAATATCGGGTGGGTTTTGACGCATGGTTTCGCGATGTGTGATCACGCTGTCTGGCGTCACCTCCATCGTAGCGTTCTTGGGTTCTGCGTCAGCGTATATCCCCGCGCGAACGCCCTCTAATCCGGGTAAATCGTTGATCGCCGCCGCGATGCGCCGCGCCTGGTCACTTGCCAAAGCGTTCATCGGGTAGATCAGGATCGCCTTAATCCCCGGCTCGTTCTTGTTCTGCCGGCAATGCTCCAAAATTGGCCAGAGGTAGCTTTCTGTCTTGCCAGATCCTGTGCCCGTTGCCACGAGGGTCGAGCGCTTCCTGTCACCGCTCAGCCGAGCAAAGGCGTCCATCTGATGCTGGTAGGGCGGGAATTTCAGCGGCACCTCGGGAAAGGGCTGATCCCATGACCCATCCGCGGCTCCGTCAATTTGACGGAAGGGCATATCGACCGAAATCCACGGGCCCTTGATGAAATTGCCGGGTGTTTCAAGAAACCGCTCCACAATACCCTCAAACGACTTGCTTGAGGTGTTGAGCGTTGAATGCACCAGCTCACGCAGGCTTTGTTGCACATGGCGGTTGAGCAGGATCGGGTTCATATCAGCTGCACCCTTGCGCCTTCAGCGCCTCGAAATGCGTCCAGGCGCGCTTGTAGTCGTCGATGCGGTCGCATTGAGTGAAGGGGCCGACAAAGCGGCGGGTGACCTCGCGGGGGCCACCGGGTTGGGTGTCGTCAATCGCTTGGCTGACCAACTCATCGGGGTCTGAGGCCAAAATCGCCTCCCACGCAGTACGGCCGGGGCTTTTCCAATTGCCATGATTGTCTTGCACCAGATGACCCACGCCGGGCAGACCTTTGGAACAGGTCCAAACAATACGCCCCTGCTGATCGTACCACGTGCCCGCCTCGTTCTCCTGAAGAACGGGGAAATAGATGCGGTAGATTTCGATCAACTGATCAAGCGTCAAGCCGAGGGCTTGGGCCACCAAAACGTCGATTTCAACAAGAGCCAAGCGTCGGGCGTATTCAGTTCGCAGACCTGCGCTTCGGTCCCAATTTGTTGGGCCTTGGACTGGGCCTTCTAGCACCAGGCGCGTGTCATCGGAGGACCACGGCATCGGGTGCAGTTTTGAGGAGATACAATTCCAAAGGTCTTTGTAGGCGGACGTCAGACAATTGAGGCGGAGAGCTCTATGATGAGTTGTCGGTCCAAAATTTACCCACGGGATACCTGAGACTGTGGACTCAAACAGATCAGCCCGTCCAGCAGCCTTGATCATGAAGTCTCCAGTCAATGAAAGCGAAAAACACAGCAGTTCCAGTGCGTTGGCATTGTCCGCAAACCCAACGCTTTCTACCGTGTTTACATGGCTAATTCCAGGAGGGAGAAGAGCCGCAATTAAGCTTCGCTCACCGTTGAGCGCGAGCATGCGCCTAACGGCAACCCGATAAAAGTCTGCGTGGCTTTTGGTTGGATCCCAACGGCAGCGGGTCATGCGGCGGCGGTATTCGAGCATCTCGACTGCTGGACCGTAATTCGTGCGAGGCAGATAGTCATCGGGTGCGGTGGTCAGGTCGATCACGTCATAGTCGGCTTTGGTGCGATTAACGGTGCGAGGCGTTTTGTAAAGCGGGTTACCCACATGGAAGAGCGGCCCTTGCAGCACCATTTCATCAGCATCGCGAAAACCTGTCTCACGTTTGATGGTCCCGTCTTTTTGCGCGTTGGTTTCGTCCCAGAGACGGTTCATCTGCCACAGTGGCATCTCTTCGCCGCCTGTCATCCGTTTTTTAGGAACGATGGCGTCCAGTTTCGGGAACTTTGCCATCTGCTTGAACACGTCCAGCGTTCGGGCAGAGAACGGCTGGATAAACCGCGCTTGTTCCACAGGTACATCTGCTTCTTCTGACAGAGCATGAATGACCAAAAGCGCTTCACGATCAATCCGCATGATCCGATCACGGTGACCACGTGTATCCCAGTTGCCTTCCTCGTTCTTGATGTCCGGGACTTCCCCAAGTCCATCATGAGAATATGAGTCTTCGACCTGTTGGGGTACGAACGCATTAGTGAACTGTTCGAAACCAATTTCCCCTGGGGTCCCGCGATAGATGTTTTGACTGAAGCGCATGTAGTGTGCCGCATCAGCAAAGTTCTTGGTTTTCATCGTGTTGATGTAACCAAAGTGTTTGACCGCCCTTGCATACCAATGCGCCCTAAAGTCCCCCGAATTTGGATCACCCAAATGCCCATCTTGGTGAATGAGTGCGGCATACCCTTTAGGTGCTGTTAGGCGGAAAGAGAGGTCGACAAAGCAACGATAGAGGTTGTTGGACCCGCCGCCGGCAAAAGGCTGCATCACTTCCGAGGCTGTGATTGCCATCGCTCCCCTTGTCGAAACATACTCCTTCGAGAACCGCGCAACGCCACGCGCTTTTTCAAGTGCTTCGCCGAGTACGGCCTTTGCCTCCGTAGCGGAAAGCCCGCGATATTGAGGGTCGATATCCGCGAGCACCAAGCCTTCGTTCCATGAAGGCTTTGCCCAAGGCGGGTTCCCGACAATCACGTCAAACCCACCACGGGCGCGCATCACGTCGGCAAATATCAGGTCAAAATGGACAAAGCGTTCCCGCTCTGCCACTTCGGTTGCTACGCCAAGCCAGTCGAAGGTTTCGATTAACGCCTCGACATTGGTTTCGCGGAACAGCAAGTCTTGGGTCTTGTCCGCCACTTTGAACAGATCACGCGCGGGGGCATCCGGTTCAAGCTGGTCAAAGAAATCACGTTCCGGGTCTGAGAACTCTGACATACTTGGTGCTTCAAGGGATCCATCCGCAGAAAACCCGCCCTCAAGGATCATTGCCATGCCGTTCAAAAACTCTAGCCGCGTAGGCAGTTTGTCCGCCTGATCCAACGGCCAAAGCCACAGAGCGCACCACGCGTCCATCGCCGTTTTGAGCCGTTTGTAAGGTAGGGTATTCGTGGCGTGATCATCGCCCACCAAATGCGCGGTCAGTTTTGCTTTGGCATGGAAATCCATTCGCTTGTTGCCAGCCATTTCATGATCGGGCCAGATGGTAATTTCGTCGTTGGAAGAAATTCGGGTCTTCTCCAGGTCATCGGCGACTTGTTCGAACAATGCTTCAGCAACTTTGCTGAGTTTCTGGACCAATTGGATTTCGTGCTTTTCAAGTTTTTTGAAGAACCCTCCTTGGCGCCAATCTTTGATCCGCTTTTGCCCATCTTCGGCAAAAGGTTTGATGGTCTTGTCGCCATCAAATTTGGCCATATCCTTGGCCGGCAGTAGCCACTGCCAGATCTGGCCTTCTGGCAACTTGTTGCGCCAGCCGATCTCCTGTGGCTTGGCATTTAGCCATAGATCTGCGGCGCTAGATGCTGTCGTGAGCTTTGGACTATAAGATGCTCTTCGCGCTCCCAGCAACGAGTTCCCAGCATGCAACTGGTCTCCGAACCACGGCGAAAACGCGCTGTTGTGCAGACCGTTGAGCCAGAGCGAGATCGCGCCAAGTTCAACCGCAATAGGGTTCAAGTCGACGCCAAAGCAATTTCGGTCGGCGATGAAACTGCGGACCTTTTGCTTCTCGACGACGATTTGGTCTTGCGGAATGGTCTTGCCCAACTCCTGTTGTTTGCGGTCCAGATAGAGATCGGCAAGCTGGTTTGTGGTCTCGACCAGGAAGGCCGCCGATCCCATCGCGGGCTCGAGGATCTTGAGCTCAAGCAGTTCATCTGCGGTGAGGTCTTTGCAGCGCTCCATTAGAGCGTGTTTGACCAGCAATCGGGCCAGCGGTTCAGGAGTGTAGTAGGACGCTGACTTTTCTCGATCCCGACCCGCAAGGCGATAGATGAATGTCCCCTTCGGATAGATGAGTGCTTCGCTGCCTTTGAACACCACTTCTTCAGAGGTGAACTCACCGTTCAGAAGACGACGGCGCTCCACAAACCAACTGGGTGCAAGCGGATCGACATCATCTACGCGGCTTACTGGATTGTCTGGATCGGCATCAGACTTTTTGCCTTTGCTGGGAAGCAATTCAATCAGATCATTTTTGGCGACAACCCCAGTGAATGAAATCAGGGTTTCATAGACAGCGCCCAACTGTCCGATGCCGAGCTTGGCGTAGGAAATGCGCCCCGTGCTTTTATTGGTTGATCGCAGTGACAGACGCCGAATGACCTTCTGAATCGCCTCATTGCGCAGATTGAGGCTGTTCAGAAGCGGAGTGCTCTGTGGATCAAGCAAAGACACCTTTACAGCCGGCAGCCGGAGCCCCGTCCCCTTGTCAGCGTCTTCCAAATCAAGGCCCGTGTAGAGTAAGTCTAATGTCGTTTGCAGGCTCTCCCAGAGGAACGTCCCGGTTCGATCCGCGGTGGTTCTAAGCGGAACGGACTCCAGATCGCGCAGGCCTTCCAGAGAGTACCCAGAGTTGTAAATCGGGTTTTTCAAATCAAGCAGGCTGAGCCGCGGATTGGCTTCGGCATAGAACATGAACAGCAAGCGGTACATGTATCGCAAACATTCACGAGACAGGTCTGGACCTTCGATCCAGACACCGCGTTTGGACTTGATGGGATAATTCGACGGAAACTTGCCTTCGGTGACTTCGAGAACTTCTTGCCCCAGCAGCTCAATAGCATCTCGCACTGTTTTCTTGAGCGATGATGTCACCGCATTGGCGTTTCGCTGAGCTTCTTCTTCGAGTCTGTCGGAAATCGGCACGCCTTGCTCAGGCACCCGAGCCTCTCTTGCAATCAGGCAAGCCGTCAAAACCAGCGTGTCACGTTCGGATCGTGCAAAGATCTCCTGCAAATTGAAGCGAAGTACCGACCGCGCGGGCCATTTGCGTTTATCGACAAGGACAAGTTGGGAAAGACCAACAATCAGTACGTTTCTAGGTCCATCCGGCAATTCAAACACGCCTTTGGCTAGAAACTCGCCGATTGTCTGGTCCAATAGAGCCGCGTCCCTGTCCTCTTCTGCAAACTGATCTTTGGAAAACTTCGCATCCAATGGGTCAGACGCTTCGTCTTCGTTACTTGGAACCGGTGCTTCGATTATCCAAAGCGCATCTTTTCCATCTGCATTTGAGACTCTGCCGAGAAGCGGTATTAGTGTTTGGCCATCCAAGCCCGCGGGCACAACTTCCCGTTTCCACTCATAGCCGAGCGCTTCCAAAACCTTGAAGCGAGCCTCCTGAGTGAGCCCAAACCTTTTCGACGCTTCATTTGAAGCACGAATTTGTCGGTAAGCACCCAATGTAGTGCCGGTAACACCCTGCAAACGTTCAACGGGGTGCTTTTTTTTATCCAACTCAGACCAACGGGCAGTGATATCGGCCAACTCTTCTTTCAGAACGTCTGACAGGGTTCCGGAAGGAAAAAACTCTGCTTCGTTTTCAATTCCAATGAGTTCCATAAGCTTACCCTACGAACACTGCTTTGAGGTCAACATGCGGATTGGGGTCATCAATAACCTTGCGCGTTCTTTCGAACCACTCGATCCAGTCCTCAAAAAGGCGATCTATTCTCTTCTCTTTATTCTGCCGCAGGGTCTGTGCGCGCTTTTGTGTCGTAGTTAACGCGCCTTCATTGAACGTGATTTCCCCTAAATCAAAACCCAACTGGGCTTTGTGGCGTTTTTCCAAGTCTGACAAGCGTGCCAAAACAGAATTCATTTCTGCTTCAATGTCTTGTGCCTTTTGGTTTCGAAGTTGACGTAGATGCGTTTGGAAGCAATCAACGGCCGAGCGCAGTGCGTTTTGTGCGTCTTCTTGGCGCGAAATTGGCTGACTTGGTGTGTTCCTATTAAGTTGGGTGCGGCTGAGAAATTCCGCTATCTCTTCAATCCATAATTCGCCATCCGCGCTCCGAACAACAACGGCCCACCGGTCGACGACAGGTGCGCCCAGCGAATTGGGTACGGCTCCGTGCATGACGAAAGCTATTTCACCATCAGCAAGTCGGCCCTTTAGCGAGGCAATCGGCGCCGAGTGTTGAGGAAAGAACGTATTTGAGCGGTCGGCAAACCATTCCAGAATTGGGTGGCCGTCCCAAAGATACTGGACGTCTGGCCAGGACCGCTCTCTCATTTTAGCTTCATCAATGGCCCTAGTAATTGTATCCGCCTGATCTGTCAGTTCGACCTTGCCAGAGCGGTCCACTGCCTCTTCCGGCATGTATCGCCCATCAACCGCCCCAGCACTTGCATAGCCGAAGCCGTCACGCGCTTTCATATCGTCTGGTATCTGGAACTTTATGATGCGTTGAGCCTCAGAGATGCTTGGGGGTGTGTCAAAAACCTGCTCTTCAGGTCGACCGAGCCGTTCCAACATGCTGCCTGTATAAGAGAAGGTGTCTTCAAACAATCTCGGAGGCTTCGCCTCTGTAGTTGAGGCGGCACTCGTTTGTTCTTCCACGTTGTCGGCATAGTCCCCAAAGATCGCGTCAAATGCATCATCAAGAGCCTTTGCTTGCGAAGCACGCTCATCCATATCTCGAGCAAAGGCATCTTCGCCGACCCCTGACGCGACAGCCTCTGCGACGATAACCTCCTCACCTTCGGCATCCCCTTGGCCAAGGAAAACAGCAGGGTCACCTACACCCTCCTGGGCTTTCTCATCTCTTTCAACGAGCTTATCCAAAACCCACATCTGGCGAACTTTTGGGTGGCTGCTTTCGCCGACAAAATATGTGATCTGCGGTGCACGGTCTTGCCCGTAACGGTCGATCCGACCGTTGCGTTGCTGAAACCGCAGTAGAGACCAAGGCAGATCAAAATGGATAAGCCGGTGACATTGGAAGTGGAGGTTAAGGCCTTCGGAGGCCATATCGGATGCAATCAAAACCCGGATAGATGAGTTTTCTTGACCAAAATCCTCAATGACCTTCTGGGTTTTGATGTCGGCTTCAACGCTACCGCCGTCAATTCGAGCAATCTGATCTTCTTTGAGCCCTAGATCCTCTCGCATCCGTTCGGCAAGCCAGGACACAGTGGCGATGCGCTCTGAGAAAACAACAAGGCGGTCACGCTTCTTGCTTCCAGTCCATTTTGCCGCCTTCAAAGCCTCCAGCAAATCCTGATACTTGCTGAATTCGCCAACACCAATTTTCTCAACCTGATCGGCAAGCGTTTGCAGGCGTTCTTGATCCTCTTCGGTGCCGCGAGACGTTCCTTTCTCGATACCCCGTATGCGATTGCTCAGTGTCTCCAGACAGGCGGCAGGGCTAGAAAAAATGGCCTTAGCCAAGGTTGTTCGAAAGAGATCAATTGCGCGACCGCGTTTGTTTTCTTCGTCAAGATCCAGATGAAGATCCGCAATCGATTGATATGCAGCCTCTTCTTCAGGGCTGAGAGGGAAATCTCTTCTGACCAGTTTTCTCTGCGGCACGATTTCTCCCAGATCTTCTATGACCTCGGGTGATGATCGAAAGCGCCTGACGACCAAATCTTCGATGTCTTCGCGCTTGAGCTTAGTAGGATCGGGCACGCGAGTTGGATCAAGCATTTCGATCAAGCTTGCAAAGCTTTCGTGTGACCCATCATGCGGTGTTGCTGTTAGCAGGAGTAGTGAGTCTGTTCGTCGCGAAAGCAGTTTCGCAAGCTCAGCCCGTTGAGAGTTGGTGCCAGCTGTGTTTTTGCGGCGGGCCGCATTATGGGCTTCGTCGATAATAATCAGGTCCCAATAGGATGCATCGATTGCGGCCCGGATTTGCGCATCTCGCTTCAAAGTATCGATGGATACAATAGAGCGATCAAATTGGTCGAAAACGTTGTAATGCGCCGGTATTTTGTTCCGCATTCGGCGAATTGCTGCGCTATCCAGCCTTGAAAGCGGGATGGAAAATCGTGTCCAGAATTCCTTCTGAAACTGCGTTAGCATCGCGCGTGTAGTTACAACAAGAATCCTGTTGGCCCGCCCTCGGAGTGCTAACTCCGAGGTGATAAGTCCAGCTTCAAGTGTTTTCCCAAGGCCAACATCGTCAGCAATAAGCAACCGGACGCGGTCCTGAGAAAGAGCCCTTTCAACAGGTAAATGCTGGAAACTGAGGTCATCGATGGCGGCTTGCCCAAAGGTCAACGGTTGCCTTGTCGTTGTTGCGGTTTGTCGAAAGGCCGCTTCGAGGAAGAGTTTTGTGTCCATGAGCCCCGGTGAGCTATCATGTTCGAGCCTGACCTCGGCCGGATCTAGAACTTGAGATCCTGTTTCAACCCGCCAGATAAAGCGAGCTTCTTTGTCCCTGACAAGTCCGGACACCCCGCGACAGTGGACTTCGCTGTCGCCGCCTTTTAGTTGTGTAAGACCCAATACTTTCCAGATGGCTGAGCGTACTTTGACGACCGAACCGGGTTGTGGGATGGGATTCATTTGGGGCTCCGAAAATAGTCTTGCTTTTTGGCTTGGCTTAAACGTTCACCAGCGAGCTTCGGTGTGTTTGGTGCGTTGAGTTGGGCGTAGCGGCTTACTCTGCGACAATCGACCAGGTTCCAGGCTGTACGTGTGGCGTAAGTCTACCCTGCAAAAATCTAAGTAGTCTTCTTCGGAACACTTGTTGGAGTCCTCCAGGTATCTTCAGTTTCGCCAAGCAATCCTGGCGGTAGTTAAGTGGCGGATTTGTTGCGTTAAAGTAGTTTGATCGACTATGATCAACCCGTTCGTAGATGATCATGCAAAGCCAGCCTTCATGTATGCATAAAGTCCGCTCACGGATAATCTTTTGCTGACATAGATTTGTGATTTCGTGCCAAGAGCGGTGCTCATTCTGAGGTCTCTATCGTGATTTTTACGGCCGTCGGCTTTACACCGAGATCAACTGCAATGCGTTCGCGGTACAGTTCGATGATCTCGCCAAATGTCAGCTCGCCTGTGCCTGATGTTGGAGCCTGTCTTGCTTGCATGCGCGCTGCGGAAGCATCGTCACGCCGCCTTATTGCCTGCGCGTCTTTGAACGAGACCTCTTGTACTTTTTGCCAATCGCCGATCTCAAGCTGATCGAGAACTATCTCAGTGTCCGTATAGTTGACAGGGTTTCTATAGCCGGGCCACTTCAGCCCTGCACTTGTCATTGCATACTGATCAAACTGAATAAGCCAACGACCGTCCTCATCCTGCAAGACATCTTTTATCGTTGCTACCATGAACGATTCACCGTGATGCTCTGGATCCCCAGGTCGCCTCTTGTCGAAGGCGTTGTGAGTAAGGACAACATGGGTCGCGCCCCGTGCCTTTACGGGGTCAACTTTCCACCACCCAGTCCCGCCCAAGTTCGCGACGTCTTCTGGCTTCTTGCTTGTGAAAATGACCATGGTCGTAGGCATGGGAGTTCAACCTTTCAATCTCAAGGTGATATTACCCAGGGAAAATCCGAGTGCAACAATTTATATAATTTTTATATAAAAAGTATATCTCAAATTAGTTTTTTTGACTGTGCATGGCCCCGGCGAAGTACCCCAAAAGGCTTGAGCCTTATCGCCTCTGTCAACGCTCAACGACAAACTCTGCTGAAAACGTTAATCCCAAGTTAACCTTGTTCTGGCACCATGTCTGGGTATCTAAACAATGAGACAAAATTATGGACAAAAATCCGGATTCTTGAACCCTGACGAAGGTAGTTAGTCGGGTCTTGTACTCGTAGCCAAACAGCGCTAAATTGCTGATCCCAAATTGGAAATATCGATGACTTTTGTTGTGAAACAACCTGAACTGTTCTGCCGTCCCAGCGTGCGGCTGATATCGCTTGGATAGTCCCTGGTCGTAGTTCGACCGTTCCAAGCCGCTTCAGATTGAATCCGACAAAAGGGGTGCTCGATGCCACGAGGATCTAAGACTTCTTCCAGTTTTCTCAAACTACTCAATACTTGGTTCGATGACGCACTGCGTGAACTATGCTCTACCGATTTTCAAGAAAACGCTTGGGGAGCAGAAGAGGTAAAAGCGGGCGCGGGGACGAAGTGGTTCGCTTGCTCATCAAAACTCGATATCCACTCTGCGGCAGCTTTGATCCGGCTGTTTGCAAGCTTCCCCAAGAACCAAAAGACCGTCATTGAAAGCTTGTATGCTCCCTATGGTTTCACCGTCGTTGAAACCGGTGATCCAGCATGGATCGAGCATGTCGAGGACGCTTTCGAACGCGGCCTCATGCCGGCCGCAAAGAACTCTCAGAAGCACCTTCCAAAGATCAGTCTTATTTCTCGGAATTCCAGGACCTATTCATCGCGCCGGACCAAAGGGAAAGATGAATTTGAGAAAAGCTTGTCTGATCGCATGGCGGAGCCACAGCCGCTCCTGTGCATTGTCGAGAGTTTGGAGGAAATTCCTGAAACAATCCGACAGGCGGCAACACAAGTTGTGCGGCTAGCGGAAATCTCCCCGCAAATCGTTCTAAAACTCCATCAGGTACTGCACAGTCCATGTTGCAACCCGGACATCCAACCGATCCTTGACCAACTGCCTCAAGCACAGGAGTTGCAGTGTTTGACGCTGGAACAGCTGACCACCGCAGTGCGACAGTCGGACACCAAGAAGATGGTGGAAGCGCTTGTTCGATTTGCTGATGACAACTCGGTTGCGGCCGATAAGTCAGCGCTTGACGCAGTAAAGGGCTTGGGTTCGACCAAAGCGGTTCTGAAGCAACTGTCTGCCGACATTCAAACATGGAGAGGCGGTCAATTGGATTGGTCGGAAATTCCCAGGGGTGTTCTCATGTTTGGCGCCCCGGGCACAGGTAAGACATTTGCAGCTTCGAAGCTTGCCGGTCAGATCGGTGCGCACTTCATTGCGACGAGCTACGCGGACTGGCAGCGACATGGCCATTTGGGCGACTTTCTGGGGGCAATGGACAAGTCCTTCGATGAAGCGTGCAGAAGGTCGCCAACGGTACTGTTCATCGATGAAATCGACTCTTTTGAAGATCGCGCAACCGCAAGCGGTGAGAACGCAAACTATACTAGATCGGCGCTCAATGGCCTGCTTGAGGCAATGGATAAAGCCAATCAGCGTCAAGGTGTCTTGGTTGTTGGGGCGTGTAACCATCCAGAAAAACTGGATGCAGCCTTGGTGCGCTCGGGGCGTTTTGACCTGAAGATTGAAATGTCACTGCCCGGTAAAGACACACTTGCCGACATTCTTTCAGATCATTGCGGTGATGAAATTACGTCGCGAACGATTAAGGACGTGGCTGCACATCTTATTGGCTACACAGGCGCGGATGCGGCGGCGATTGTGCGACAAGCCCGCAGTTTGGCGAGATACAAAGGAGCCACGCTAGAAGATGCTCATCTGTGGGCTGCCGCAGAGACTATTGTACCTGAGAGTTCGCAATCGGATTTGCTGCGGGCAGCTTATCATGAAGCGGGTCACATTGTTGCCGGGAGCCTTCTCGGGCTTGGGGTGCCTGATCGTGCCGAGATCCGAACTGGAGGTGGGGTCGTGTCCTTTGCGAACAAGAGCCCATTTCCTTTGCTCGCTGAGCTTGAAGCGAAGCTGGCAATGCTTCTTGCAGGGCGCGAAGCGGAAATGGCTTTTCTTGGATCGGTTTCTACTGGCTCTGGCGGCAGTGCGCAAAGTGACCTTGCGCAAGCGACACTTCTTGCGACGCGCCTGGAAGAGATGTTTGGACTTGGCGCAAATCCTTTGCTGTGGCGGCCAGTCGAAGTGACGAACCTTAGTAACATCCTTCAGGATGAACAAGTTCGGCATAACGTGTCGCAACGTTTGGAAGCGGCCAGTGCTCGGGCGAAGTTTGTGATTGAGAAAAACCGAGCTGCCATCCAGGATTTAAGCTCTCTTCTGGTTGAGAAACGTGAGATCTGCAAATCAGAGATCGAAGAGGTATTGGACAAACATGAATGTTCGAAGCCTTACAAGGGGCGCCATGGTGTCTTGAGCAGCCCCGCGCACGAGTATAAATAGCCGCCGTATAAAGCATTCGGCGGATCGATGAGGATAGACTTTGATATGTTTGACGCATCGCGTCCAAATCTTGATCTAGTGCCGATGCGACTGTCGCTTCGCGAGGATAGGCGCGCCTGCAACGTTATTCTGAGTCAAGAAGATTGATGACAAAAAGTATCTCATCCGCTGATCGTCTTATTGATGTACCCGACGCTGAATGGGCGACTGTTATGTGGGAAGCCTCTTGCCCCTATAACTTTGAAACCTTTCAGCTAACCGGCGAGCTGCGGATCGCTGATCTGCTGCGCCTTGGGAAAGTCGCCTTGAGGGAAGGGGCTGCGAAATCCGCCGGCCTTTTTGAGGGGCCTTTTGGTGAGCCTCATTTCGATTGGACACTGGAGCAGGACCAAGATGGAAAGTGGTATGTTTGGGCCGACTTACCAGGTGGCATTGGTGGTCCCTGGTGGTCCGAAGAGGTGACGTATCGCGGGGAGCATTTGGCAGCTGCAAAAGATGAAGATGGCGAATTCAGCGTTATTGAAACGTCCCTGTCACCCATCAAGATATCTTGAGCAAAGCCGCTTCTAATAAAGAACCAAGAGTGCCTATGGAAAAAGCTCGTAGCCCGCAAACAATCACCTCCCTGGATCCCAACTTATTTGTTTCGGAGTCGGGAGAGTTTGTTTCGCACATATTGCCTTTCAATTCACCTTTGTATGATGAAGCGTCATTTGAAGATTGGGAGTGGACGCTCCTTAATTAGGTTCTCAGAGGAGATCGCTTGGAAGAGCTAGAGGCAGGTGGGGGGCCTCTACCACACGAATTGAATCTGCTGATAAAGCGCCGTGTTGAAAGTGCACTCGACGGTCCAGACGATGACATTACACCTGGTCTTTGGTTTGCCTTCCCAAAGCAGAGCCAACGTGTGGCTGTTGTTGTTTGTTGGGGAAGCGAGTGGGACACGCGTCGCGAGTTATACGGTTGTTTTTCAACGAAAGAAGCGGCTTTGGAGGCAATTTCTCTTAGATTTGCGTTTCCCCGAGATTTTGACTTAGACACTTGGGCAAACACACACCAGACTTGAGAGAATAATGGTTCGAATTTTAGACCAAAAGCTTACTTCAAAACCGCACGGAGAAATCAAGAATCTTCTCCAGACGGTGAACTCAGACGGATCCTGGACGGCTTCTCGGCGCGAAGCGCTGGAGAGCATTCGTGAATTGGTCCAGCAGCACAAGGGTTTGATTTTTACAAGTGACTTCCGAACATACGGCCTTCAAACGAAAGGCGCATGGGCAATATTCAGGGTTCCCGGTACACAGCAAGGCAAGCTTAAGTCACTGCGGGGCGAAGACGTTCTGATCATTTGTTTAGATTATGCGGACAAGTGGCCTGGGTATTCTGGACGCAAATTCGCGGCGCTGAAACTGGATGATCAAGGACGTTTGGTAGCACCTGAAGACTAAAAAAGGTCTCATTTATTATGCCACGATCTGTGCGATGCTGATGCAATGAAGCTGGAGATCAGAGATCGAAACGTCGCGCAGCCTCACCTGTGCTCAGAACACAATTATAGTGATCAGGCTTCGGGCGAGCCTGGGACAACGCAATTCTGTGTACGGAGAGATCGAGGTCAGGACGCTCCTTCTGTAAAACTTCGAAAACCTGTGTCGTGAAACGCCCTGGCACAATAGGGTGACCGAGCATTAATTCGGACATTCGGGACAACTTCTCGTCTCGGATTCGTGTGAAGGAACTGTTGAGTACTCTCAAACTGAGGGGATCTGTCTCCGGTATCGCAAGATGCCAGTGAACATTTGTGCACTCCATGGAAGCACGCTGTTTCATATGCTTGATCAGGCAAAGGCGTCTTACGCTGGAATTGGGTACTCGATACTCTTGGCAATATGCCTTGATCACTTGCGCGAGCTGAGTGTGATCTAAACGGACCTGGGGTGCCAGAACCACGTGTCTTACTGCGAAAGCTTGTCCCGAGAGCTTCGAAATCTCACCCATGATTTGGATGTCGTCAGGATGACCGCAGAGCCAATCAACCCGCTCGTTTTCGCCCTTGGCGGCAAGGTATTTGGCAATCTTGTTGGTATGACCGGTAGGGACGCGAGATGTTCTGATGATCACGTTTTGCCTCCTGTCACATGGATTTGGATGCCATGCAGGGAAGCAGATATTTTAGCCAGAGCGGCAGCAATGGCGGGGCTTTCAGAAGGATCGTGAGGAGTGCGCGTTAGGGTATGCGTGAGGTATCGAAATTCTCTGCGCATGTCCTGCAAAAGATCAAGAAAACAGATGGCGCGTTTTAGATCTTGCGAGATCGTTTTTTGAGTGCAACGCCGAGATGGTGGCCGCGTTTCCACTTCGTTTGAGAACCCGAGTGAACGTGCAAGCAGGACGCGAGCTTGGGAAGTAGGCGAGATACCATTTTCCTTTGCCCGTTCATCCAGCAGGCTTTTCAAATCCGAATTCAACCTAACTCCAATGAGTTCAGTTTGTCGGGTCTTTGAACTCCGGGCAGCTTTTCTCATCGCTTTAACTCCATTTGGCTAGCGGCACAACTTGGGTGTTGGACGTTCGCTTGGCCAAAAGTTTGGTAACGACCTTGCAAGAAACAACTTATCACCAACCGCGGGACGGGCCGTTGTTGCTTGCGTCCGCACATACATTTGCCATCGAGCAAATGAGGTTACGCAATATGACAAAGACAGGATCTGCAAAGCTGTACCCAAATGGGATCCCCAATCACAATGAATGCTCTGCTTGGGTTGGCGTGCTGGATATTTGCGGCAAAAGATATCTTGTAACAGCGTTTGTTGAGATTTTTTCTCCATCCGACGCAGCACTTTTTTTAGAGATTCATGAAAGGCGCTCTGGTGTTCGAACCAGCCAAAAAGCAAAGCTTGAGGTCTTTCACAAAAGAACCGAGGAGAGCGAGCCACACCTTTTTGGAGTGGCAATAATCCACCAGAAACGTTTTGCGGTCGGATGTTGGATGTGCCGCGATACGAACGGGAAAAGGTACTTTCTTTTGACTTTTTCTATGATCGAGGAGCAGAAGCAGGTGCAGCCTGTCATTCGACGCCGACCGCGTATCAAGCCCGTTAGGCTGAAATAGTACGGTGTCGAAGGAGAGGCTGCACCTGCATGGCTATATCAAAGTGCGTACAGGTCATTTGGGGGTCCTTATGCATGTGGCAGGATGTGAAGCAGTTCGCCGAAAACAAGCAGAACATGAATGATCACTGCTGCGACGTGAAGTTGATGGTAGGCGGTTCGAATATACTCAAGCATGAGCATCTCCATTTGATTGTTTTCACGCAGTTCTTTTGACATGTCTAAAACTACATGTCAACGAAAAATCGACATAACATATTGTAAATATTAAATTTTTTAAGATGCATGCTTGAGGCCAGATATGAATTTGGAAGGCAAAAAGATAGAAAAGTGAAAAAGATAGAAATGAGAAACTGTAGAAAAGAGAAAATATAGAAAAGATAACCGGTGTTCGCCGATGAGCTCCGTTTAGAGCAGGTAACTAAACCCGCCAATTTAGAAACTTGGGAAGAACCGTTGAAGACTCGCTTGGGCTACCCCCGGTTTACCCCCTTTTTTCCTTGGTACAGAAAAAGGGGGGGTAACCCCTTGGACTAGCCGACTTTCCATCTCGTCGAGCAACTTGTCAGTAAATCTGATCGAAGATGGGCAAAAGCATGAATATCTGGATTAAGATTAGGAGCTAGGGGCCTGGACGATCCCTAAGGCGTTTGGAAGAAGGACGGCGTGCATGTTGAATGACAATATTCTTGTTTTCAAAAACGATTTGGAGCGGTGGGCTGCACTTTGCGCAATGGACGGCATCCGCTACGTTGGAAAGCCGGTCGATCCTGAGGCTGCTGAACAGCTGTTGGACGGGGTGTGGGAGTTCGTAACCGAAACTTGCGATGAAGCGGGGTTTGAGCATCCGGATCGAGACAAGGCCATTGGAATCCTTAGAGACCTAGTCATTGAATTCTCAGAAGAATTTGATGAATGACTCCTCAGGCGACCTATCAGCTTACTGTGTGGAACAAACAATAAAGAGAAAAGTTCGCAGTTTGCGAAAGGTAGTTGCCTCGTAGACGCGAAACTTGGAACAGCTGAGATTACTTCGTTCTCGCCTTTACATGGTGCGTCCTAAAGCGCGGCGCTCAAATGCAACAGGGTCGAAGCCGGCATGTTCAAACTTTTCTTTTGTAACCCAGGAAATCATGCTGTGGGCATGCACGTATGTTAAACCTCTGTCACGCCAATGTGCGCGACGAGCCGTCCAAAGTGGATACAAACCAAGCCTGACCTGCTGAATACAAAAGACTAGTTGGTCTTTCGTGAAGTCTTCTTCACGGAACGGGATAGGTCCTTCTTTTCTCGCTTTTCTAAACGCGACAGACCAAGCTTCGTGGTTCGCGCGCATTGCATTTAGCATCCGCTGTTGTTCTTCAGTGAGCCTTTGCGCAGCATCACGCTCCGCCTTTTCTTTGGCTTCTTTTTCCATTCTTAATGCTCTGAGGCGCAACGTGTTTTGCTCACGAGCTCTGCGGTCTCGAAGCAAAGCGTCTTTTACTTCTTTTTTGGAGAGCTTCTTTGACTTCCTTTTGGTCGCTGTTTGAACCGTGGTCGGGGCGTTTCCTGCTTCTGTATTAGATAGAGGAACTGCACCGGTGGGCTTTTCAACTAGCGTCAGTGCTCCCGCAGTAAATTTCTTATATCGCTTACATGCATCGAGCGCGTTTCGGGCATGTCTTTGGATCACGCTAGACTGGCTATTTTTGAGCCTTTGCTCCCAGTAGGTGATCGTCCCTTCAACGCTTAGGTATGCCTTTGGGTTCTCGAGACACTCCGGAGCAATTTTTGTCCCGCTGGGGTAGATGTGAAGGGGTTTTTTTGCCAATATGCTGCCCGCCTTTCGATGTCATCGAAAGCATGAAAAAGCTTCATTTCGCTTCGCGCAAGATCAATTTGTCAATTACGCAACGTCGCCCAAGTCCGTTAGCAAAACGATTGCTTCGGTATGATTTTTGACCGGCAAATAGTTAGTCTTCGAATTACAGAAACTGAAAGGGTTTTGTCCTGAGAGTGATCGTCTCTTTGGGTTAAGGGTTGCCTTACCAATCTCTTTTTTCAAAAGAAAACAACGCACGGGTAAGGCAGGATAGTCGTACCAATTAAAGGTATCTCCGGGGCAAAGCACACCGGAGATTGGATTTAGAGCTTGAAGTCCTTGCCATTGGTTTTGAGGAAAGAAATTAGCGACAGCTCGAAAGCTCGAACGACTGTTAGCTCTTTAAACTCACGGAGTTCGTCCCATGCAGCGTATAGCTCCGGGTTTACATCTGAAGTAAAGGTTTTTGTCCGAAGTGCTGCTCTTCGTCGGCTTGGGCTCATCTGGGCCAATTTCAACTGTGACGGCGATACTGGTGCCTTGCGCTCGAAACTCATGTCGTCTGGTGTGTGTTCCTGAATGCTGCCAATATTCGGTACTTTAGTGTGCGTGCTCATCCGGCTCTCCTTATACATGTTCGTAGCCAGGTGTTGTGGCGCGCAGTAGAACCTCGCGAGCCAGTGCCCTCGCATTTTCGTAAGCTGATTTTGGCGAAGATCCTTGAAACGCACGCGGTAGATCGACGTAGTCTCCACCCAGACTCATCATCGCCTGAAAAACGGGTCGAGCCGCCAATTGCGTTTTGAAAATCGGTGCACCGGCTTCTTCGAGAATGGCTTTAATAGCGCCTGTGATCCGGAACTCTACTGCCCCGGGTTCAGTCTGGTTGAGCAGTACACCAGCCGGAATTTTCCGACCCAGAACCTGGCTTTTCTGAGCTACTTGCTTGAGAACCTGTACGGCTCCTAGCGCATCCATCCTGCTTGCCCGGCATGGTACAACTACAAAGTCAGAAACCAAGACTGCGTCAATCAGGCTAGCATCATTTGAACCCTCAACATCCACCAGTACAAAATCCGCCTCTACTGCGGATTTGAAGACGGCATCCGTAAGGTTCTCTTGGTCAATGGGGCGCACATCGATATTGCTGTTCAGCTGTTTCAGGTTCGCCCAACTGGAAATCCAGCGTTTTGGATCAGTGTCCAGGATGATTGAGGATAGGTCCAGCCTAGAGAGTTCTTGTGAAATCAACGCACAGACGGTTGACTTTCCGCAACCACCCTTTGGAGAAAGAAACGAAATAACAGGCACTTATAGACTCCTTTTTCTTGCCTGGTTCCATATTGGCAGATCGACCTTTCGGAAAATTTAAGGATGCTTTGGAAAACCAAGAATTTGGAGGCCAAGTCTCAGATTGGCATTCTTTGTCTTGGGTTTACGAGGATTGCCATACCAAGACTTGGCTGTTTTAGGCTTGCCTTTCCAAGCCCTTCCTATCCTCGGGTAAGCCCTGGTGTTGTGTGAAGTTAACAAAACCTGAACGCCAGCCTTGAGTCTCGGCTTTAGAAACCACCGCTAAACCAAAGTTCGGGACACTCCGCATGTCAGCAATTTCGCTGGCCAATGGATGAGAGCCCAACGGCAGGACCCGAGTAGTGTCAGTCAATTTGAGAATTTTCGCATTACGTAAACTGAACGCGCCTGGCTATGTGCTCCCGGAGAAACACCCATGGCAATTGATGCCAAGCGAACAACTAAGGTCGCCGCCAAAACTAATGTATTCAAAGTAACTGTCTTAGAAGCCAGCACCAATAAACCTCAAACGAAGGTGTTTCATCCAGGCGGGGTGGAGCGCAGCAGTCGAGCAAAACACTTCAAACCTCATGAAGCCGAAATCTCAGGGTTTGATGGTCTTGCAGCTTTGCTCACTAAGCTGGCTTACGAGCCATCCAAAGTGGTCGTGATGGGCTCAGTCACCGAGGCATACCGCAATCAACAGAAAATACGAAGATTGGCCAATCCACGTGACGGGGCGCCTGCGACGCTGGAAGACAGAGGCTCCTACCTTTTACATTTCGATGTGGATGATCTCGTACGTCCCGGCCATTTGGGATGGGAAGATCCGGCGGCCTTAGCGCAATGGGCCTGGAGCGCACTTTGTCGCAAAATACCTGTGTTGCAAGGTGTATCCGTAGTTTGGCAAGCGTCTTCCAGCGCGGCAGCCCCCGGGAAAGATGACTTGGCCAAGTTTCACTTCTGGTGTCTGGCAAACCGTCCTCTGTTTGCACACGAGCGTCGATTTTTGTTCGAACATGCCGGAAGCGACAAGTCTCTCGCGGGCATTGCTCAACCCAATTATACGGCCTTCCCGATCTTTCAGGGCGTATCTGATCCACTCGCAGGGTGCCCCAGGTCAGGAGTGTTTAGAGGGTACAAAGATGCCGTCGATGCCTCGCTCATTGCTTTTCCAATCGAAGCCAAGAAAAGGCATGCCAATCCAAGGCAGTCCAATAGAAGAAACGACAAGGGTTCTCTTACCAAGTCTTCAAAAGGATGCACGTCGACATCCAATTTTGGACGACAGCAGTTGTCCAAGGCCTGCAAACGAATTGTACTGAAGGGGGCATCCAATCCTCGGATCTTCGACGAAGTTCAACTCGTTGGCGGCTACGTAGCAGGTGGACACATTTCCTTCGACGAAGCTCGAGAAAGCCTTGTCGAAGCTGCGCGATCTGTTGGATACAAACGTGCGGACGAAGTAGTTGAGAACGGTCTCAAAACTGGCTTGGAGCGACCGCTCAGCCAAAGCGACATTAAAGTCGCGACAGTACCTTTCTATCCAGCGCCGACCCTCCATCGTGAAGAGGCCATCGCAAAGCATGCCCAGGTTTTGGAAGACTGGGGAAGACAAGCCTTGGCTTACCATGCCAAGTCTTGGCAATTCACAGATGGCCCTCAACCTGTAACAGCGCCGCGTGTTCTTCTGTCCGGGGCGCAAGGCGTTGGGAAGACAGCGTTCCTCGTTGGCAGAGAGGGAGCGCCAGGCTTTCTTCACAAAACACATGGCCTGGTTTCACTGATGCTCTTGCCGGATCATGCAAAAGTTCAAGAAGCGCTCGACGACTATATCGTCAATGCGCCGGCTGGTGCTCCCCTCGCGATAGGCCTACGTGGGCGGGGTCAGACCGACCCAATGGAAAACGGGGTAAAAATGTGCCGGGTATTTGAGACAGCCCGGCACGTGTCGGCTCGAGGTTGGTCGGTTCGTTCATCGCTATGCAAGCGATGTCCACATCAAGACACTTGCGGATATCTTCGCCAAGAGGCCGAGATCAAACGAGCTTTGAGGGACAAGACCGGTCTAATTGTCTTTGCCCCACACGAATTTGGCTATTTACCGCTGCCGGGTGAAGCGAAACCTGACCTTGTCATCTTTGATGAGCGCCCGAGAGATTTCGCCGTTGAAAGTGTAGATGTCACATTGGAAGAACTCGGGGACTTCATTCTTCCTGAGGCCCGGTCATTTTCGGAAGAACACGGCGCTACGAAAGGAGTTGCTCCCGTTGTCGATGAGCATCCCGTTACCCGTGTTCAACGAGCCCTTTTAAGTTCGCTTGGGCAGTCTTCCAGTGTGTCTCTGAATGCACTCAGAGCCTCTGGCATAACGTCCATACTCCTCGAACAAGCTATCGCGGCACTCGAAGCCTTTAACTCGAAATCGGTGTCAGTGATTCTTCGAAAGGCTCTGGGCTATGGCACTCAAACATGGAACGCGCGCGACATTGCGCTCTTGCGCAGTAGGCTGCAAAGACTGCCCACCGAAGAAGCTCAGTCGCTTCAGTTTTTGCTCGAGTGCCTTCGCTCCGAATTCGATTACGGTCTTGAAGAAGCCGTAGGTGTTTTCAAACAAGGCCCTGATTGGCGCGACCCAAAACGTGAGCCGAGTTTGACAGCTGTAAGGGTTAAGTCGCTTAAGCATGGAAACGACGTCCCCTTTCTGTACCTTGATGGCACGGCAGATCAAGAGTTGTCTCGTATAGCTTTTGGGTCAGATCTTGAATGCCATCACCATCCGGTGGAGCGAAACGCCAAAATTACACAGGTAGTAGGATGCAATTTTTCTAAGCGTCGACTGTGTCAGGAAAGCCAAGCTCGTCAAGGATTAAGCACAAAGATCCTAGAAGAAAACCAAAGACTCAAAGCCTGGGTTGAACAAGTCATTGCACGCCAGCCTAACGCCGCGGTGTTTGCAAACAAAAGTGTTCTCCAGTCACTCGACATTATCAACACCGAACGAGCAGGGCACTTTGGTGCTCTAAGGGGGCAGAACAGATGGGAGGGTTGCCCTTCAGCGCTTGTAATTGGCCGTGAGCAACCGGCTTGTCAGGACATAGAGCGCATCGCGCGAGCCTATGCTGCCGCTACAGGTGATGCCTTCCAAAGTGGGGAGTACACTAAAGTATCTAGAGGTATCCGGCTGAAAGGAGGGGTTTCGCCCTTAGAGGTCGTTGCACATCCCGATGCTTGGGGGGATAGGATTCTCAGGCAAATCCGGGAAATGGAGATATTACAGGCGATGGATCGCATCCGGTTGATCCACAATGAATGCCCCAAAAACGTGTATCTGCTTTCACCCGTGGTTGTGGATGCCACTGTTGACCGCATTGAACAATGGCGGAGTTTCAAAAAGGGCGGCACACGGATCCAACGTGCCGTTCAATCCCATGATGTGATATTTCTTTCACCGACTGACTGTGCCAGGTTCATGCCGGATATCTGGGCTTCCAAACAGCTCGCTGCGCAAGACCTCCCCACCGCGAAAGAAATGTCAAAAGACCCATATAGATTTATCTATGGTGGGGGCTTTGACGGTAAGTGCGCGATCCAAGTCACGTTTCGATTAAAAAACAATGCTGGGCGTACATCGCGGGAAAAGTCAGCCCTGATTTTCGGCGACGACAGAAGGGCACGAACAAAATTGGAAGCGGTCACAGGACCCCTGGCATCATTTCAAAAGTTTAATGGCGCTTAACTCCGACTCAAGGAAGAACGGGAGCAACCTCATTTGTGCTTTTTCATGAAGGCTCTGAGATTGCTCTCACGCCATGGTTTCCCTGTTGGTGAGGGAGTTTTTTCCATGTTCAATTGTTCGGCTATTGCGTTCACGCTCAGACCGGTTTCCTGAAGCTCTAAACTTCGACGCAATGCAAACGCTTCTCGTTCACGCTTGGAGTTCATCCAGTCCGAGTGCCGCTTGCGCCAATCGCCAAAATGCTGGCCGGGATCGAAAGTCCATTCAGCAGACAGGAGCGGATCAGGCGGGATGCGAATAAATGGCATGTCAGTGTTTTCAAACCATTCGTCCATATACCCATTCCGACGCCAGTTCTGCACAACTGAAAAATCGACGACTAGAATGGTTGCACTACTGGTTCGACACATGCGCTCAATGAAGTCCAGAGCTGATTGGATGTGTACGCTGCCCCTGTCAGGTTCGATTTCGAGAAAAATCTCTTCATGTATGAGATTGTAGTCATGGTCTTTC
The DNA here is from genome assembly GCA_963669395.1 of uncultured Ruegeria sp. GTDB lineage: Bacteria > Pseudomonadota > Alphaproteobacteria > Rhodobacterales > Rhodobacteraceae > Ruegeria. The sequence continues at coordinate 1,864,100 of OY770022.1, forward strand.
GCGTATCGTCTGATCAGTTCCATCTGATAGCGAATAGTTTTGCTGACAGTGGCCGCAGCTCCCAAATCTTTCGGTAGTTCTACAAAATGCGCCCAAGTAACAGGTAGTGTCCAATAGAAACCTACAGCGTTTTCCACGCGTTACACTCCCTTAGTTCGAATTCCGCAAAATCCCGAGGGATCCAAATTCAGGTCTGACGGTTGGTTAAGTTGGCGTCAATCGAAAGAACCCACGGAGAACCTTTAATGATCAATAAGACCAAAAACCCGATTTCTAAAAAACTGCCAGCAATCATCCAATTGGTAAAAACGGCCGGTGCAATGATCCGCGCCGAGTTTCATCTACCAGAGGGGCCGCGCGGAACCCTTCACAAGGCCATCGTCGACACCGAAGTAGAAGCCTTTTTGAAAACAAATCTGATGCGCCTTCAGCCGGCAAGCTGGCTTGGAGAAGAGACTGAAAGCTCGTTGATCGACGGGTCTCTGACATGGGTGATTGATCCTCATGACGGGACGGCGGACTTTATGAAGGGCTTGCGCGGGTCCGCTGTGTCCGTGGCGCTGCTTGAAAACAATACGCCCATACTGGGCGTGGTGTATGCACCCACAGCTCCGGACGATGCGGGCGATCTGATAACTTGGGCTAAAGGGGGCAACCTGAAACGCAATGGAAAGGTTATCAATCCGGCCGGTTCCCACGATAAGCCAATTGTTGGATTAAATGCAGATGCAGCGGATTTTGCCCTGGCTAGCCACGTTAGCCTCAAAGGGCTCCGTGTGCGCACAATGCCTAGCCCCGCCTATAGGTTGGCGCTCGCCGCTGTAGGGGAGTTCGACGCTGCCATGAGTTTGGTAGGCGGGTTGTCTTCTTGGGATATTGCTGGTGGACACGCCCTGATAATTGGTGCTGGCAAGGTCATCGCACAGAGAAACGGAAGTCCTATCGACTACCGTCAAACCTCCTTCGATGGCGTTGTCGCAGGCGCGGAAGCTTTGGTACGCGGATTGTCCGGCGCCCAAATGACCGCGCACCCGAAAGCTGACCGTAGACCTGCCGTTCCAAGGCGACGTACAAATCTACCCACGAACCTCGCGCGTGCACATGGTGTCTTGTTGGGACAATTGGCAGGCGACGCGTTGGGGTCATTCGTGGAATTTCTGGAGGCAGAGACGATTGCCCGCAGGCATCCAGGTGTTGTCGACAGTCTTCAGGATGGCGGCACTTGGAACCTGATTGCTGGCCAACCCACAGATGACAGTGAAATGGCTTTGGCACTGGCCCGGAGCCTGTGCGCAATGGATCGTTTCGACAGAGATCACGTGGCGAATGCTTACGTCGAATGGCGGAAGTCCCGACCCTTCGACATTGGAATGACAACCAGCAGTGCAATATCTGCGCTGGCACAAGGTGACCCCGTCGCCTCAGATAGCCAAGCAAACGGGGCATTGATGCGTGTGAGCCCTATTGGGGTCTTTGCAAGCGGAACGCCTGCGCTGGCCGCAGAGATCGCACGCCAAGACGCTTCTCTCACCCATCCGAATGAGGTGACCGTTGCTGCCAATGCTGCCTTTGCTGCGGCGGTATCTACGGGTGTGGCTGGAGGGAGCAAGGAAGACATGTGGTCGTCCGCTTATGCCAATGCGGGTCAGGATGAAGGCGCGGCTATTGTACGCGGCCGGCTTCTGGCAGCACGAACGAAACGTCCCACCGAGTTCCAGCATCAAATGGGTTGGGTACTCACGGCGTTTCAGAACGCATTCTATTGCTTGATGGCCGAGCAATCGCTTCGGGATGCGGTGGTTGGAACTGTCGCTTGTGGCGGAGACACCGATACAAATGCTGCAATTTGCGGTGCTCTTCTGGGGGCGTCACAGGGACGCGATGCCGTACCGTTGCAATGGCGAAATGCCGTTTTGACCTGTCGACCAGTTGTAGCGGATGACATCCATCACCCACGAGCCAAAACCTATTGGCCGGACGATGCACTAGACCTTGCTGAGGCGCTGTTAGTTGCAGGCGCGGCGGCCAACCAAGATGCAATTTGATTGCAAATCGAAATTGAGCAAAAGTTGGAGGATTGATCGATGAACGACTTCAAAAACTTGAACAAGCAGCGCCAGACTCTGCTGAAAATCAAAATTGATGGATATATCGAAGCGGCCATTTTGGCCGCAAAAACAAATAACATTGGTTTGAGCGAAGCAGTGTTTCTCACCACACAGGGTTTGATCAGGGAGATGGCGGCGCAGTCTATTGAGAACGACAAGGCGCGCCTCCTAATGGATGCTGCATTTAAGAGTGCCTTTCCCGAACACCACGCGCGCGTCGCAACCCACTGACGGCTTTTTGCAGTTTAAAGAAATCACTGTTTTCCGCTGTGATGCGTAGCCGTCTCGAAAGTTAGGAGGAACTTCGGTCGGTCGTTGGTGTGATTGAGTGCTATTTCCTTCAGGAACGAACGTGGTCGCGGTATCGCTCCGAAAAGTCAGGCGTAGACAAATGAGGGTTATGGTGTTCGTTTACCTGTAGGGCCCACTCTGGAATGCAAATAATACGATGCTATCCAAATCAGATTACATGATGTTTCTCAGGCACCCTGCTTGGCTATGGGTCAAAAAACACGCCAGGCATCTGTTGCCGCCAATTGACCCCTCATTGCAAGCACGCTTTGACGAGGGGCACGCGTTTGAGCCTTATGCAGAGGAGCTATTTGGTGATCTCGTTCGCCTCGGTTTTTCAGATTTTTCAGAATACCAGGCTCTGCCCGCGCGTACTTTGGAGGCTTGGAGAGATGGTGCGAACGCCGTGGCGCAGGGACGCTTTGAAGATGGAACCATAACTTGCATCTCCGACATCGTGAGCCGCAGTGACGATGGGTACGTTCTGACAGAGATCAAGAGCGGGACATCTGCAAAGCCCGAACACACTTTTGATCTCGCATTCCAGCGTGTCGTGCTTGAGGCAGCGGGGTTTCCCATTGCGCGCTGCGAAGTGGCACATGTGAACCGTGATTACGTCAGAAACTGCAAAATCAATCCGCAAGAGCTTGTCAGCATCACCGACATCACGGATGCGGTGACTGAGCAGCTCGAAAAAACACGCACGCGTATCGATCAGGCACTAAGCGTCGTTGCCAGCGTTACGATGCCTGATCCGTCCCCTGAACGTGCGCGCCTTAAATCCTACGGTGAATGGCTGGAGATCCGCGAAAAGCTAGACCCTCCTTTAGTGCAAGACAGCATCCACCGCCTTCCGTTCATGAACGCGGAAAAAGCCTCCGAACTCATCGCAAACGGGATCACAAAGATTGACGAGATCAGCGATCCATCTGTGTTGGGCAAGTCGACACAGCGCTACTTGAGAGCTCTGGCGAATGATGCACGCACTATCGATCATCAGGAGTTGAGCAGGTTTCTGAGCGAGATTGTCTATCCAGTTTATTATTTTGACTACGAGACATCTCAGAGTTTGCTGCCACCCTGGGACGGAACGCGTCCCTATCAGCAAGTGGCTTTCCAGTATTCGTTGCATATCCAGCATGAGCCTGGCGGAGAAATCGAGCACAGGGAGTATCTCCACCGAGACGCCAGTAATCCGATGCCAGCCTTACTTAACAGACTTCGTGAGGACATGGGAGACGTCGGCTCAATAGTGGTTTGGTATGCGCCGTTCGAAAAATCGCGCAATACGGAAATGGCGGAAACTTATCCAGAGCACGCTGAGTTTCTGGAAGGCCTAAATGCTCGTGTTGTAGATTTGATGAAGCCGTTTGCGGATGAAGTGATCAACGATCCCGCGCTCAAGGGAAGCGCCTCTATCAAGGCCGTTCTTCCTGCGTTTTTGCCAGAACTTTCATACGATGATCTGGATATCAAAGAGGGGGCAAGCGCGTCTCGTCTTTGGAAGGGAGTGACACTGACCCAACCGGACGATCCAGCGCGCGAGAAGGTCTATTCTGATCTTGTGGCCTATTGCACGCGCGACACCTGGGCAATGGTCGCAATTCATCGGGAACTGCTGGCGATGTGAGGTTTAGTGACAATCGTTTATTTCTTCTCTGTAAGATGGTACGCATCCTCCACCAAGCGGCCAAACTCTCCATTTTCTCAATGCTTTGGCGCAGTCCGCTTCTCCGTCTGGTAGTTTTTTCACCTCATGGCTTGCTTCGTATTCTGCAATAGCCTGTTTTTCCGTTTGGGTCAGTTTAGCCATTGTTCTGCACCTTTTAGAACTTAGAAAGGGATGTCGTCATCCAGGTTACGCATTGGTGAGTCAGCGGGCTTAGGCCAGCCGCTCACTAGGTCCGATTGATGAATACCTCCGCTCAGCACTTTCATTTCGCCTCGAAATTTTCGGAGAACTATCTCGACGGTGTGCACGGTCTGGCCTTCAAGATTTTCCCAGGTACGCGTCTCAATCGCTCCCTCGACATACACTTTCGTACCTTTGGTTAGCCGCCGTTTGGCTAGGTCCACCAGGTATTCGTCTCGTAGAACGATTTGATGCCACTGCGTCAGCTCTCGCCACGTGTTGGTTTTCTTGTCTTTCCAGCTTGAATTCGTGGCGAGCGAAAACCGACAAATGGATTCGCCATTTTCGAAGACCTTGACCTCAGGCTTTGCACCCAGATTTCCGATAAGAATTGCTTTGTTACTTGATGACATTTTTTCCTCCCGGAACATACCTGTCCCCTGACCACGCAGAGCGCCGCCCTTGAAGTATTTCATTGAATTCGTTGTAGGTTTTGGGCTTAGCGCAAGTTTCGCTTGCGCTTGGCCACCCTGCTACGACGCTTGTGCGCGCGCAGCGTGCGCTCAGAACAATAGTAGCAAGTGACTACGTCCCCGGATGGTGACACGATCACTCGCAGCTTGCATGCTTCATCAAGGACAGCTTGGTCTGCCATTTCCGCAACCAATTCTCTCGCCACTTTTCTGCTCAGCCTGTAGCTATAACAGCCGTCACGTGTGTCAGATTCGTCCCCGAAGTTGAGCAGCAACAAAAGCGCTTTGCTTGTTATACAGCGTTGAGCAGCACGTTGTTTTGCGTGTTTTGTGAGGGCAATTGGATTTGAGCGTGAGTGGTTCATCCTTCATCCCCTTCCTCAAACAGCAAATTCTCGAATGTTGCCGCTGCTTTTGGGTCCCTGTCTTTAAAACGCTCAATGAATTTCTTCATGTCGGCCTTGGGCGGCAAGTTGTCCTTCAGCCACTTTAACCTTTCATCGGTGCGGTTCTCGTTCCACAAATCTTTGTGCATCAAATCGAGCCTAATCTTACCGTCTGCTATTGCAGTCGCGAGCTCTTTGTCTCCGCTGGTCAATTCAAGGAGAGCGGTTTCGTCGACAACAAAGTCCTTGCTTCCAGGACATTCACCCAGAGGAGTAACCCGAGTTCTAGACGAACCACCTGCCAAATAGTCAATGCAATTCGCGAACGGGTTACCAACTCCAATGCAGTCTAAGTAGTCGCCGGTTTCACTGTCCGTTCCAAATATCAGTCCGCTTTCTGCAAACGCCAGTTCAACCGCGACATGTTGTACAGAACTTGGATCAATCGGGTAGCGTTGGCTCGCCTTCTCGAGCTCGCTGGCCTCTTGCCTTGCAAGCGTGTCAGAAAACTTTGCGATTGCCGCGAACATTATGGGTGCCAACTCGATTACTTCCGTCTGGCTTACGCCGTAACGGTTCTTCAATATTTGATAAGCATTGTGGGAAGACACAGACAGCCTGGCGCTCACTTGAATCTTACCAGCACTTTGCTCTTCCAGCCGAGGGTCGAGTTTTTCGGGTTCGATATTTAGTTTGGACGCAATTGTCCTGATGTCTTCCTCTCCAGGTTGGTTCTGCCCAGACAACCACCTCCTGACAGTTCGGATATTTTTCCCAGTCCAGTCTTCAATTAGAGACTGCGTGAGTTTTCTGCTCTTTAGTGTTTCTTTCAGCAGCTTGTGATCGAGTGCCATACATTGTCCTTTGCTTACCTACTGGACATATATTGAAGGGCATATCTTGGTGTATCAAGATGGCACTATTTTGCCCTATTTTGTCGTATAAGCTATGTCATTTGCATTAGTTCGGGAAAAATAGGACGCAAAATAGGGCAAATTTAGATCGCGCAATGCTGCCAGCTTTGTTAAGTAGAGAATCAATGAAAAGCTTGCATCCGGTGATTCTGTGCCGTGATCGCTGTGCGTTAAGGTTTGCTGGTAGATATTTTCAATCGTTCATCTTCCGAGCCATTTGCTTTGCTTCATATTGCTTCCAAAGACCCATGTGTCCATTTTGCCGTGCATTTGCCAGCCACAGCTTCTTTCGGGCATCAGGCATTTCCATTGATCGATACTTTCCGCCTGAGAATTTCGGCCAATCTATCGCTAGGCCGAGTTTGACCATTTCTGCGGATAGATCACGGCCATCCTCGAGGTAGCACTTTGCAACAGTCCGTCCGTGGGTATCTTGCTCGGTCACTTCCGCCCTAATTTTTTGACCCTTGCAGAGCGAAACGAGCGCCCATTTTGCCTTCTTGCCATAGGGGTGGTTCATCTCGGGTGCATCGACACCAAACAGACGGACCTGTGTTTTCTTAATGACCAGTGTATCGCCATCTACAACGTAGGCTGAACCCGATAGTATCGTGACGTCGGGTCTCGGGACCGTATGGTCTGGATCAAAACGCTCTGGCTGCGATGTGCGCTGCCGTTGGTTCGTAGTCAATCTAGGTTTCTCATGCCTACCTGACTGACTCGGCGGAGTAGTTGTATCGACTGGCCTGTTACTGCGAATTGCCAAATACGCAACAACAGCCAAAACCAAACCCAAAACTATCAAGATTTCCATGAGCTAGGTCTCCAAGAGCTAGGTCAATCAAATTTTTCGCACTGGATCAGGATCGAACCAAGCACACGTTCGGGTTGATACGCTAGGGACACCTCATATTCACGCAGGGAGATGTGACGGATTTACCCCGCTGAGCGAATTCACGCGTGTGACAACGAGGCATATGATCCATGCTCATTGCCACTCCCAGAATAGCTATCGGAATTTCAATTGGTTGATGTTTTTCCTGTCTTCTAGAGCTGGCGGCGCAGTTTGGCAGAAAATCGCAGAAGAATGGCAGCTTCGCAAAAGCAATCAATTCGTATCGTTCAGATGTGCAACCCAGGGTGAAAAGTCTTAATAAATGATTAAGTGACGAACTATCGCGTGATGAGTGTGGAGCATGTTGTAGTATGACGGAGAACAAGGATCGCTTGACGGCTGAGGAAGCTAAGGGACTTAGGACCGCAAAAGAACTAGAAGGTCATCTTGCGTGGTTGGACACGTTTACCCCCGCAGCCTTGGGTGTCCTAGCCATCGCATCTGGTATCTACACCTATCTCGGCGTGTCCTCATTGCTCGAAGACAACGGTGCGGTTTCTTTCTTCGCAGCCGTTGCGTACTCAATCGCTGTCTCTGTGGGCATCTTCGTGTTTTGGAGCTACATGCTCCGTCTGCTGCCTTCAATGCGTACGGCTAGTGGCTTCATTGGTTTGACGATCTCCACGATTGTTGGCTCTGTCGCAATTATCGCCATGTCTAGTTGGCTGAACGCAGCCGCACTCGCAGGCTCGGCGGCAGTCGAACAACACTTGGAGAACACTGTTCGTGACTACCAAGCTGCTCTCGAGCAAGCCCACGACATAGCCCTCAGCGGTCAAGCGTTGGGTCGCGAAGTGGAACGCGCCCGCCAGAGTTTTGAAGAACTGGCTGAACTCGAGCAGTCCGGAGACCTCTCAGGCACCGCCGGTCGGGGTGCCGTGTTTCGTGTTCTAACACAAAAAGCTGAGGAGTTGCGGAACCTTGAAGAGCAGATCGCGGCGCAGCAAGAACCTATCGAGGAAGCCTTCCAACAAGGCAACGAAATCCTCGCAAAGATGCGCGAGCTTACTGTAGCCCCCGGTCCAGTGGATCGCCGTTCGGTTCAGTTTTCCGAGGAAAGCGTGAAGCTGGCGGGTGTTATCTCGCGCCTCAACCAGTACAGCGTAGCACCACTTGTTGCTCGTGCTGCTGAGGACCTGCCATCCTCGGTCGTACTTCCAGAGCTTGATGGGCGCAGTTCCGACGTGCGAGACGCGCAATCGTCCACAATCAACTCCGTTTTGAATGCGCTGGACCAGCGCAGCAAGACACTCAAGAACGCCGCTGACGAGGTGTTGGACATGGAGCCGCCCATCGAGACGGCATATAACCCGATTTCCAGCGCCGATGCAGTAATCAAGTACGCCCACAACTTCGTACCTTCTTGGGCTGGAGCTATAGCCATCGACTTGTTGCCCGCCGTGTTGGTGTTTGTGCTGGCTATCACTCAAGCCGCAATCCGCAGTGGTAAGGACGGCATGAGCATTGAGGATACTCTGACGCTTTCTGACCTTAGAGCGGCAATGAACGCCATGAAGGACGTAGAGGCGACTATGGGCGTGGCAGACGCAGCTATCCTCAACCGCGCCACTCCACAAAAAGATGAAACGTGATGAGCCTGTTAAGTCGTCTCGATCCTCGTTCAGGGCTGCGCTACGTTCTCATCCTACAGCTTGCTATTGCAGGCGTTCTGATAGCGTCGGACGTTCTTGGTGTAATACCAAGCCCGTTCAAGAAGCGTGTTCAACTCCCGACTGGTCCGATAACCCCCGGCGATCAACGTCGAGAGTATCGCACTGACCGCAGTGATCCATCGCTTGTGCCTCAAGACGGGCCACTAGACGTCCCCGTACCTGAAGCATTTCCAAGCCGATTGGACTTCACGGTTCAGGAAGTCGAAGGACTGGGGAGGGTACTTCTACTCAGCGGTCAGATAGAGGTGGATGACTCGTCTCGCTTCGCTTCGTACTTGTCGGACATGCAGGAGAAGCCTGACCTGGTAGCTCTTCACAGCCCAGGAGGAGTGGTTTCAGAGGCATTGTCCATCGGTAAGAAAGTTAGAGAGGCTGAGCTGGCTTCTGCCGTTCTCGCTGGCGCGATGTGCGTGTCCTCATGCCCTTACATCCTAGCAGGCGGAGAAGATCGCATTGTCTCGCTGCGCGGCCTTGTGGGTATGCACCAACACTACTACGAGCAGCCCCGCCTGATTCCAGTCGTTTTCGCCGTCGAGGGTATCCAAAAAGGGCAAGGAGAAACTATGCAGCATCTCATCGACATGGGTGTGGAACCGGCGCTCATGTTGTATTCGCTGAATACTCCTCCGGAGGAGATCTATGCGCTTGTCGAGGATGAACTCGTAGATACCCGCATAGCAACCCAAATAATCGATTAACACCAGACACCGAGGACTTTGCCTTGTTCAAGAAGCTAACCATTGCCGCGGCGCTGTTCGCTACGACTGCCACTGCGGGTGGTCTCCAAGTACGTGACGCAGACACAATTGTTGTCGATGGCACTCCCGTGCGCTTGAACGGCGTGGATGCGCCCGAGCTTGGCACTCGTTCTGGTCAAGACGCAAAACGCTGGATGGTGAATTTCCTTCGAGGCAAGGACGTAGAGTGCAAACTAAATGGTGAGCGCACGCATGATCGCTGGGTCGGTGTTTGTTTTGCGGACGGGGAAGACATTGGGGCGGCCGTGATAGCGGCTGGACATGCTCTGGATTGCGCGAGGTACTCGAATGGGCGCTACAGGCAATTGGAGACCTCGGCGGCGAGGTCGCGTCTAAAGCGGGCCGGTTATTGCCGGTAACGTGCAAGCGCGCCGTGGGGAGCGCTCATTTGGCCGAAGCACGTAACGCCACTGTCACAGACAAACAAGACCATTGTTAACCGACAACGAAGTGCGCGACCTAGTGCAACTTACATTGGATATCCGGAGCAGGACATGAGGACGATTGGGTTTAGAGATGTTTGAATACAAACCCGGGGATGATGTGGGGCACCTAGATGACTGGCCCTTCGATAACCCTCTTAGCGACTATCAAATCAAGGAAGGCCACCCACGTGCTTCAGGTCGTGTGGATGCTGGAGGTCCTGGACATGCGACCCGTGCCGGTATTTGGCGATGCACAAAGGGTTCTTTTGAGTGCACGGAACAGGGGGATGAATTGATGACCATCTTATCCGGGAGCTGTCGTTTGATTGATATGCAGAGCGGTCAGGTCAGTGTGCTTGAACCGGGAGACAGTCTTTTCGTTCGGGATGGAAGCCGTGTTACCTGGCACATTATCGAGGATGTGACAAAGGTATTCTTCGGACATAAAACGGATGGGTATTGAGGCGCACATCGAATATGATCGAGTTTCGCCAGCAGACCAACGATTACCCCAATTTTGGCGTTTTCCCTTTTTGCTGGCGGCGCTTCTCACGTTGAAATTTGCAGAAAGCAACGGATATCTAGGACCAACTCAAACAAAAAGCCTTCAAACGGGCCTTTGTGAAACGCGCCGGTATGCATCTCGACTGACCTGGTCAAGTTTGGTCTTCAATCAAGGCTCCTCTCGCGATGGCCAAAGGGAGTTACACTTGGTTCTTAAATTGGATCTGGGCGACACCTTGCAACCCATACGACAGCACTGAAAGAGTTTCTTAGGTCACGTGGTCTCTATTTTCGGGATTTCTGCATCTTCTTTAGAGACGTCCCTTTCCATGGAATTTGCTTCTGCTCCTCGTAGGTTTGCAAGACGGCATTGACCCAGAGTTCCATCGAGTCTTTCTTCAGTTCCATGTAAGCTGAATGCGCACCATATGACTTCTCGGTTACATTTGCCGGGCTTTGCCTCATTCGATCAAAAACACGCTGGTCGTTTTGGCTGAAAGCGAGGATCGCGGGATCTTTGATGGAATGTGTCAGAACTGCTGAGGCGCCACCGGGATATCCTGCGTCGCTGAGAAAGTCCGAAAGGGTTCGCCTGATGTCATGTGGCGACCACCAATCGATCCCTTCTTCCGTCAGCAAATCCGGCCAGGGCTCTCTTTTCGGGCTCACCCGTCTATCGGTCTCGGGCTTGTTTCGGTCTCTGCCGGCCAGGCGGGACAGGATTTGATACGCCCCTGACCCAGTGACGTTTTTGGTCAGGTCTTGCGCGGAAGGCAGAAACACTGCGGAGCCATCGTAATGTTTGGACATCCTCAAGAACCTGTTCAGGTGGTCAACGGCTTGTTTCGGTACAGGCAGGATGACGCGTTGCTTTCCTTTAACCTTGTCCACATCCCAGGACGCCAGTTGCCATTTCTCCGGCGCATGGATGTCCGTCAGGAGGTCGCTTTTCAGCGGCGAGAAGGCCGCTCCGGTTCTTTGACAGGTCAGTACGGCCCACCACAAGGCGGCAAGCGTCCAAGGGTGTACGCCATTTTTCCTACATTGGCGTTTGGGCAATGGATGGTTCAGAAACTGCTCGGCGATCCATAGGGTTCTCACCGCTTTGTCCAGTGCCGGCATCCGAGTTTTGGGATTCACAATCACTGGCGATGACAAGTTGGGCCACCAACGGTTTACTTCTCCAAGACCGCTTGCGCCGTTGTGCTCCCTGGCACACCAAGTGAGAGCTTCTCTTGTATAAGTCACGACTTTAAGCGAGGTGGAAACACCGTGAGCTCTTCGGGTATCATCCCTGACTTTCTCAAGATCGCCCTGGGTGAGGCGGGTGACTTCCTGGTCCAAGATGTTTCCCCAGGTGGGGCGTGACATCATAGATCTGATATCTTTGACGGTTGAGAACTTGATCTGTTTTTTGCCGTTTAGAGATTGCTTGTCTTCCAGAGTTGCTTCAAAGCACTGTCGCAAGGTCCATCCTGATGGAACTTCCACCAGCTTTGACACCGCTGCCTCGTGATCGTGCCCTTGATCTCGATGTGTCATGTACTCATCAAATTTGTCTGGCTGAGACATGAGTACAGACCTCGCGTTGGCCGCTCTCTCCCGGGCAACTTTCACGCTGGTGATCGGCCGTTCTGTGGGACGCGGGTAAAGCTGCCCGATGGTTTTGGTGCTTTGCTTGTATTTTGCCAGCCAAACGGCGCGATGGCCTCGCACGCGCAACAGCAAGCCCAGCTTACCGTAGTCTTTGAATGTGTAGGTGCCGTTGTATCCGACTTCAGCCATCTTCTCGGCTCTATTTACAATGCGTCTGTCAATTTCGCACGCTTCTGTCGGCATGATTTGTCCCTCAAATAATGATGTGAAGGGCATTGCATGCTCCAGGGCCTATGTCGTTTAAGGCTGGTTAACGGCTGTCGATTTCTGGCAGGAAGGCACGGCCGGTCAAGCTGGCTGTAGCCAATCACTCAACTGTAGGGCGCTTCACATAACACCCGTTCTCTGACGTTCTGGATTTGTTATGGAATAGAATTTCTAGCAGAGGTTGATATCTAGGCTCGCTTTGATACCTCTGACGGCGGGTATTTTTCAACTGGCAGGTCATTTCGGAACAAGTTGCTGACATCACATGGTCGACATCACCCTGAATTCTGATTTTACGGCGCCAATGCGAATTCGTTCCCAATTTGTTCTAATTGTCAAGGTTTAGGTTCAAGTTCAGCCGGTGGGGTGTGACAGTTTTTGACACCCTGAAATGTCAAATAAGTCGAGCGCTTGGCAACAGGCAACGTCACTTCGATTCGATGAGGCCAATTGATGGTTAATTCAATATTCGGTTCCTTGGAGCCAAGCCAGTTCAGGCTCTTCAGTACCGAGAACGCGATGTTTTATGCCGACCTGCTCGAACATCTGGCGACCGAGGTATTTCGCTATGCGGCGGAAACTATGCGGAAGAAGCAGGTTCAACGCGCAATCGAAGACTTCATCCTGGCTCGGGAATGGCAAGCCAGCCTGACTGGAGAAGAAGGTCTCCGTGACGGCCCTGTGCACTACGCGGTCTATAGCCATCTAGTGAAATCCAAATGGCTGGAAGAAAGCAGAGACGGTCTGAGAACCGTTGTCGATCTCAACAGTGAAGCGCGACTGCTGCTCCAAGCGTTGCTGGACATCAAATCCGGAAAGGTGCGCTCCTTTGGTGGGGAAGTGCTTCAAGTGAAAACCCTGGTCGACGCCGTGCGTCGCGACCCTGAAAGCGCATCAGAAAATCTGACTTGGGCCGGGGCCCATGCAGAACGTTTTATGACAAACCTGCGGGCCATCGTGGGTGCTTTACGCAAAGTCGAGCAAAGCATGAAAGGGCAATCCAGTGTGGCCGGCATGATGGACACATTTTTCCACAATTACATCACCGACAATTATATCGCCGACTACAGAAAGCTGCGCGGTGAAAACAGCCCCTACCGATTCCGCCACGATCTCGTCGAGGATGTACGCGCCATGATGGAGGATGCCGTTCTAGTCAATGTGCTGGCCACAGCTTTTGTCCGTGAAGGCCGGGCCCCTTCTCTGGAAGAGGCTGAGCACAACATCATCAGCTCACTCAGCACGATTTCAGATGTCTTCAGCAGTATCGACAGCCACATCGATATGATCGAGGCGACAAACTCGCGGATCGAGCGGCGCGTGCTTAACATCAACCGCTTCCTGAGCCGCATGGGAGATGACCAAACCGGCCAGTATATTGATGCTGCCAAACGCCTGGGGCGATCCAAACTCGCCAGCGACAGTAAATTTCCAGTCAAATACGACGTTTTGGATGTCCATGCACATTTTGATCGCGGCTCCCTCCACAAATCGCGGCCGCCGCGCAAGGTGCCGCCACCCGTTGTCGCCAGAAAGCGCCTTAAAGACCCCGCACTGGTAGCCTATGAGGCAGCCAAACGACATTACATTGATCGCATACGGGTCAATCCCGAGCGCGTTCGAAGCTTTTTGGATACCAAAATGGGTCAGAAGATCTCCATCAGGGCTTCCGACATCGAAATCGTTTCGCTGGATGAGTTCTTCATTTTCGAGCGCTTGATGATCATCAAGACGATCTTCCCTGATGACCTGAATGATGTGGAAATAACGAGGCTTCCGACGTCTCTTGAGAACGAATGGATCAGCTGTTCCGACTTCGAAATCAAAAAACGCGCCGAAACACTGGAGATTTCAAAATGATGATGTTGGACGACTTCGAGCGCGCCTTGGATCGCGAAATCAAATATCGCCAGAACGAAGGCGACGGTGTCTCACGAGATGATGACGACATGATTGTTGATCAGTTCCAGAAAGCTGCCCGTCAACTCATCGAAAAGCAGGTCCTGCACGCTGACGACCGCATGAAAAGTGTCTACCGGCTCATCTGCCGGCATGAGCCCTATTTCGACCGGCTGATGCACGGTTTGGGTTATGTTCTGCTGATCGATTCAATCTACGAATACATCATCGTGATGCCCGGCAATATAGATGGCGCCACGCGCCGCGGGAAACTGAAAAAGGATGAGAGCCTTCTTCTTTTGACCCTGCGCATCATGTGGGAGGAAAGCTCACGAGATGGCGAAATGGACGACCTAGGTCGTATTTTGATCGATACAGACGCCCTTCTTGATCGTCTGACCGCCCTTGGGGGTGGCGATACACCGAGCAAAAGCCGTTTGAAAGAGATGCTGGATCTCTGGCGGGCTAAAGGGTTTGTCCGAGTTGGCGAGGAAGATCGCGAAGAAGAGATTATTCCCGTCACGATCATGCCGGCAATCAAGCACCTGGTGACACCAGATCTCGTGAAGGAGATCGAAGCTTTCTTGGATGCCGAAGATCCAGAGAGCGACGTGTTCGCCAATATCGAGAAAAACCGTGTTGAAGCTGAAGAGGCTGCCCGACAGCAAGCTCTGGATGCCTCAAGAAAAGAAGACGCTGAAGAAACCAATTTCTTTGACAGTCTGCATGCTGACGTGACTGAAAAAGAAGACCTCAAAGACCCCGTGACGAGCAACTCCAAGGTTGCCGAGGAGCTGCCCGATGTTTGAACTGAAACGCATCAGTGCAATGAACTGGAACCTCCTGGAGCTGGAGGATATCGAAATTGATGGGATCACTGCCATCATCGGGATGATGGGATCCGGAAAATCGACGCTTCTGGACGCCATTCAAACCGTCAAAACGGGCAACCAGGTTTCAAAGTTGAGTCTGAACCGTGCCGCAAGTTCGATCAAATCTACCCGGTCAGTAAAAGAATATTGCCTCGGAGTGACGGAAGACACCATCCGCCTCGGCCTGACGCGGGACGCGTGTCACAGCATACTGGTCCTTAGCTACCGGGACGACACCCTAAATGCCGAATGCGCCGTTGGTCTCACGATCTATGCCGACAAGGATGAGCCCCGGGAACACACGACCTGCCGTTTCATCGCGGAAGGCACTATGTTCTCTTTTGAGGAATTCGCAGATCGGGAGCCTGACGGAACCCTGGTCGTCGGCAGCCCGGAAATCATTTTGGAACGCGTACGGGAGAAATCTGGCCGCGGATATTCGGTTCACAACAACTCCGCCCGCGGGTTTATCGAAAACTACCTCAGAGCGATGCGCCCGAAAGGGGCGACGCCGAACGCAGATGACTACATCCGCCGCTTTCGTAATGCCATCGCCTTCCAGGAAATCAAGGACCCGACCGAGTTCGTTCGAACCTTCGTGCTGGATGAAGATCCCATCCAGACCGACCGACTGCGTGCCAATCTTCAAACTTGGGATGAAATCTCTGCGTCCATTGAAACACTGAAAAAGAAGATCGGAGAGGCGCGCTCCCTTCGTGCAGCCTATGCCAGCCACGCCGAATGGCTTTTTACGGCTCAGGAAAACGCCTTCCAGACCGCCTGGTCTAAGGCTCAGATCGCTGCCATCCACAGCGCAGAAGCCAGTGACAAAACTCGCCAAGCTGAGGTTGATTTGGCGGAATTGACCCAGGAGCGGACCCGGGTAGATCAGCAGATCGAACGTGAAGAACGCCTGCGAGAGACCAAGAAAGAACAGCAGATGGCTTCCGGCTATTCTCAGTCGCAAGCCCTCATGCAGGAGAAGATTGGCAGCCAGGAGCTGGTTATCAAAACCTCTGCCGGCAAGCTCAACGACATTCTTAAACTGGGATCCTCTCTGCGCCATACGGATGACCTGAAACGCTTCCTTCCGATATCGACGGGCAACATGAAGATTGCCGCTGAACGCCTGGAGGAGATCCGCCGGGAATTTACCGGTAGCGGAAAATTCCCTGAAGATACTGCCGAAATTTCACGGTTGATTGCGACCGTCAAAGATACTGAAGGCGTCGTTGTCTCGCTGAACACGCAGTATGAAGACATGGTCTATCAGCAGCGGCAGGCTGAGGAGAAGCGGACAGAAAAGCTTCGCCAGCTTCGGTCTCGCGAACGGGGTGGCAAAGGCCTGGACGGACAGGTGCAGGACTTCATCGAATACCTGGTGAGTGAAGGTATTGTCGCCGAGGCCCTGCCGATGATGGTTGATGTCGTCCCCGGCATGGAAGATTGGGTTCGTGCTCTCGAGACCCGCCTGGGCGCCTTTAAGGAGGCGATCTATGTCGATCCGAAAAATTTTGATGAAGCCTACAGAGTGCTTCGAGACCGAAAGCAGGCAACAGGTCAGGGCTATGAGCGCGAGCATCGCAACTGGAAAGTGCGACTGATCAACACGCAAAAACTCGCTCGTGGAAAGGGTCTGCGTAATGCAGCACCAAATGCCATCGTGTCGGTCCTGGAGACAGACAACGATCTGATCAGAAAGTTCCTGGACTCACAGTTCGGCGGCACGGTCATGGTCGACACCCTTGACGAGCTGAAGCAGCACTCTGACGCAATCATGAAAGATGGCTCACAAAGCCAGGGGTTCTCCGTTCGTGTGAACCGGATGGGATCTCCTATTCTCGGACGGGTCGCTCAGGAGAGCCTTGTCCACGAGCTTCAGACCCAAGTTCAGGATTTCACATCAGAGATTGATCGCCGTAAAGCCGACATGAAGAGACTTCAGAACGGCGTGGCACTCTTTCAGGCTGTTGGGCAACTCGATACCCAGGAAGCCAGCGCACGTGTGGCTGAAATCGAAGAAGGTCTGAATACCCTCAAAGACCTCGAGCGTCGGCGGGATGAAGAAGTGTCTGATGACGTCCGTGAGCTGATCGCAGATATCAAGGCACATGGCGAGAACATCAACAAGCTGAAGGTCTATCGGGAGGGAGAGCTGGAAGATCGCAAGAACAAGCTGATCAGACAGCAAACCAAAGCCAGTGAGAAGGCAAGAGAAGAGGACGACACGCGCGCTCGCCATCAGGCGGAATGCGATGAAATTGCCGAGATCGACAAGGGCTCAGAGAATATGCGGTGGAGACATGCCCTTTACCACATGGATCACCATGCGAAGGGCCGCTCAATTTCTTCGTTGAAGGCGCGACTCGACAGGATCTCGGAACAAGACGAAGCTTGGCATATCGACAATGTAGAAAGGCTTCGCAAGGAGAAGCGTGAGGAGCTTGATGCCAACAGTGAAGCCGCTGGGCGCCGGGCTCGCCGGATGCGGGGCATTGCCTCCTACCTGGCGGATTTTGATGAAGATATCGAGCTCGCCAAGAAATCAGAACCAGACATTCTGAACTGGTTGGTGACCCATGTTCTCTACATGGAGGACAACGAGCTTTTGAAATATCAAAAGCAGATCAGCGAATTCCGGGAGGTGACCCGCCTTGAGGTGCGTGAGGTCTTCATGACCAAGCTTAATGATAACCTCAAAGGCGCACTCTCAGAGATGCGCAAACTTAACAAGCGGATCCGGCGCCACAAGTTTGAAGGTATGACCTATGTCTTCGACTGGAAGATCGACCCCACCATGAAACCTCTCTACCAGATGGCCCAACGCGTCTCGGAAGAGGCTGACAAAGCGGAAACCCTACTGATGGAAGGCGGAGACGAAATCCTGAACCAGGCCGTCGACATTATTCGGGAGATTTTCAAATCCGAAGAAGGTGCCGCCAAGTTCGAGGACTATCGCCAGTATTTCGAGTTCGAACTCGTCATGACCCGGGATGAGGTCACTGACGTTGATATCGACAACCAGGGTGTGGATGGCCTGAAAACAGACATTGCCGTGACCGGAAATCTGACAGACCGGATCGGCAAGGGTTCAGGCGGACAGAAGCAGACCCCCTACTACGTGGCTATCGCCGCCTCCATGGCCGCAGCCTACTACCCAAATGCGCGTCCGGGCGAGAGCATGGGGATGGGTCTCGTATGCTTCGACGAGGCATTCAATAAACTTGATATCCGCAGCACACAGGAACTTATTCGCCTCTATCGTGACCTAAATCTGCAAATCCTGATTGCAGCACCCGAAGAAAAGCGGACCAGCTTCATGGAAGTGGCCGACACCATCGTCACCATTTCCAAGGCCCCGGGCGTTCCGGAACTCTTCATTGACGTGGAGAAGATTGGAAACCGGACCAAGAAGGAACTTCGACAAGCCAATCCCGAGCATCTTGGGATCGATGGTTTCCGCCAGCAGGTGCAGTCCGGACATATCGGTCGCCTTCCCACTCTCAACGCGGCGACAGAGGCAGCTGAATGAGCGCCAGGAAGCGACACCGGGTTGCAGGGGAACTGTTTGCCAAACTGCTCGACCGTCATGAGGCGGCTGAGCGGGATGGCCGACTAGGTCCCAAGATCGGAGAGTTTGTTTTCCAGGCCTTCCGGGACCCCGACAAGCAGAGACAGTTTCAAGAGGCTATCCAGCATGCTCAGCGTATAGGGGCTGTCCATGTCGAGATGGACAAGGGTGACCTATCGCACCTGATGAAGCGCGTCGTATTGGCTGACGCGGATGTTCTTTACAATATGACAGGCCGGACACCTAAAGCAGGCAAGCTGGCAGGTGCCAGGAGCACTCTGGAGAGATTTCTGAAAACATTGCCCGAAAAACACCGAGGAAATGCGTCAGAGGCCATGGAGCGACTATTGGAGAAATGGGAATTGAACAAGCGCCCTCACCGTATGAGTGAAGATGACCTTCAGCCCGTGAAAGAATACCTCAAGGCCTATGGGGCGGCGCTCTCGAAAGATGTGACCGACGGTCGAGACTTACGAACGTATTCCCGAGTGGAATGCGGAGACTCGAAACTGATTGAGCGCCATTTGACGAGAATCCTTGCAGAGCTCCGCGCAATCGATCTCTACGGCGTTGATGTCAAAGACGAAATGATCCACTCAGATCTGGGTTTAGAAAAGTTCGCACACCTCGTTCAGTTTACTGCGGATATTCCCTTTGCGCAGTCGCACTTCGACAGAAAGCTGCATTTGGGCATTCACCCTTCAATGATCGACACGCTTGAGGTCAGCCCACTACGCGCGCTCGTGACCATTGAAAACTACGCAAGCTTCAATCGTTATGTCGCAGAAGCCCTCACCCCTAATACAGCAGTACTCTATACGGGCGGCTGGCCGGGATTCGGAGAGAAGCAGCTGATCGCGAAGCTTTCAGAACATGTCACCCAAGGCGTGTTTCATTGGGGGGATATCGACATGGCTGGCGCTGCAATTGCAGATGCTGTTGCATGCTGTTCAAAAGCTCCTGTTTCTCTGCATCAAATGTCACCTGATCTGGCGCGCAAACATGGAAAACCCCGCTCCGCCAAGGCAATCTCAGTTTCCGAGAACTCCCCGGCGCGGGAGCTGATCGCGTGGCTTGCTAGCGAGGATGCCTTCACCTTGGAACAAGAAGAGCTGGATCCAGTGCCGGTTTGCCACATAGCGACGGTTTCAATTCCTTCAATGGAAGTCAACGAACCCAATATAGGTTTTAGTAAGGCGAGTAGCCTTGGTGTGAACGAGAGGTAGTGGGCCAGCAATGGATGCACGCGAATTTAAAGTGACAGATGTGTTGAGCCGAAATGAACGGTTTGTTGTTCCGCTCTATCAAAGGCAATATCAATGGCACGACCATAAGAACTACGATGGTAGAACCAGCGCATTTTGGTTGGACGTAGTGGCCAAGGCCACTGAGGTCTTGGAGGGACATGCGAGGTTTGACCATTACATGGGCGCGTTGCTGTTGGCACCTGACGCCACGGCAAGATCTTTTGGAGCCACGCCGACCGTGCAGGTTGTGGACGGTCAACAACGTTTGACCACCTTTCTGATTTTGCTCTCTGCAATGCGCGAGGTCGCTCGCAATAAAGGATATGTCGCGCTCATCGATCAAATTGAAGAGTACCTTTTCAATCAGACCGGTAGAGCGGATACGGATCCCCTTGCGCGTTTCAAGCTGACACCAACTCCAGTAGATCGTTTGGTCTTTTTGGACATTCTAGAAATGCCCTACCAGGATGTGAGAAACGAACATCACGGGTACTACTGGCGAGGAAGCGTGCCACAAAATACTCCCGTCCGCGCACTTCGGGCTTATGAGTATTTTATCGCGCAAATTGAAGAGTTCGCCGCGAGCGGAGCGGGAGATGATTTCGAAGTAGACATAGATGAAGAGAACGAGAGTGAAGCTGCCTTTGAAGGCGACGAAGCGGGTCCAGAGGAAGAAAAAAGAAGACTCGATGCGCTCCTGGAGGCGCTCGTGTTCCACCTCAAGCTCATTGTGATCACGCTGGGTCCAGAGGACGATGCACAAGTAATCTTCGAAACCTTGAACTCTAAAGGTCAGCCACTCCTGGCCATGGACCTAGTTAGGAACAACATTTTTCACCGGGCTGAGGCTCAAAACCGTGGCAAAGATAATGCCCGCGAACTTGCCGAAGCGTTATATAATCAGGTTTGGAGGCCATTTGACGATGGATGGTGGCGAGAGAACGCTCCAAATGCGCGCCCGGCTCGCCCACGCATTGACCACTTCCTCGCAGGGGTTCTGACAGCTGAGACCGGAAACAGGATAACTGTCCGTGAGCTTTACGCCGAGTACAGAGCCTGGGCCGCGCCCAATAGACGACCCCGGTATGAGAGAGTTGAAGAAGAACTGGCCGTCCTACAGAAGCACGTACCAACCTATGAAACTTTGGAAGATCGGTGTGAAGGAGCTGAAGACGTTGCATGGCTCGGCGAGCGGCTACGTCTTTGGCAAAACACGACAGCATACCCAATCGCGTTTCAGATCGCCGCTTCTGATCTAGATTCAGACGAACGTTGGCAGGTTGCAAAATGGTTGGACAGTTTTTTGGTTCGTCGGATCCTATGCGACTTGACGGCCAAGAACCTCAATCAGCTGTTCGCAAGGTTAGCTGACGCGTTCCATCGGGAAGGAGTCTCAGTCGAGGTCATGCGAGAATTTTTTGCAGGGATGACCATGGATACAACGAGGTTCCCAGGTGACGCGGAACTAGTAAGCAGTATTCTTGAAAAACGCGCTTACGGTCGCGTGCCGTCTCGTATTCTCACTGATATTCTTTGGTCACTAGAGCTGGCAAGCCGCACATCAATGACTGAAGAAACAATGCGACCGCAATCGTTGTGGGTCGAACACATCATGCCGCAAACTTGGGAACCGAACTGGCCGCTGGACGGCCATTTCGTCGCTGAGTTGGACAGTGATGTGCCGGGGTATTTTGAGCGTGAAGAGGCTATCCAAACACTTGGGAACTTGACGATCACAACGGACAGACTGAACCAATCGCTCGGTAACCTTGGATTTGAAGAAAAAGCCCTGAAACTTGTAGAGCACTCCAATTTAACGCTTAATCGAAAAGTGGCGGAGAAAGCGTCTTGGGACGAAGAAGAAATTCGCTCGAGAGGTGAGTATCTCGCGAATCTGGCGACTGAAATCTGGCCGGCACCGAACTAGTACTCCAGTCGCTTAACCGCGCTGCGCGCTTCCACTAATGCTCCTGTTTCACTCATGAGGAGGGCAAATGTCTTTTGAAAAGGCGCGGGATATCTTGCGATTGGCGGACATGGCAATGTCCCGACACATGGGTGTTAGCCTGAGGGAGATTGAAGAAGAATTTGGTGTCGCAAAGCGAACGGCACAGCGAATGACGCAGGCGCTACATGAGATTTTTGGCGATAGCGTATCGGTCAATGACGCCGATCCCGACAGAATACGACGATGGAAAATAACTTCATCAGCTTTAGCCGGGTTGCACTTGAATGGGGCCGAGGAACTAGAGGCGATTGAAGTCGCTTTGTCGCGGTTAGACGAACCGGGGGACGTAAGGCAAAGACAGGCTTTGCAAGCGCTGCGAGATCGGTTGTTGGCGGCGTTGCCATCTGCAAAGGCGAGAATAGCGGAGACAGACGCCGAGGCGGCGCTCGAGGCCTTTGGCATGGCTGCCAGGCCGGGGCCTGTTGCATATGCAGATCGTGAGGTTGTCGAAGCGATAGCAAAGGCGATCCGGGGCTTCAACGTGATGCGTATCGTATATGGTGGAGAAGTGCGGTTGGTGGAGCCATACGGCGTTCTTTTGGGAGCGCGCCGATATCTCGTGGCGCGACAACCGGCTAAAGGTAACAATCTACGTCATTTTAGGCTGGACCGTATCGAAGATGCTGAAGTGACGAAGGATTGGTTCGAACGAGCACCTGATTTCGACCTTTCGAGTTATGCAGAGGCGGCGTTTGGCTCCTATCACAATCCTGATCAGGTTACTGAAGTGGTTTGGATCTTCAGCAAGGCAGCTGCGGATCGAGCAGCAAACTGGCAGTTTCACCCCAAACAAGTCGTAAAACGGCTCGGCGATGGTCGGCTCGAAGTGCGGTTTCGAGCAGGAGGGTGGCTCGAAATGGCGTGGCATCTCTATCAATGGGGGGATGAGGTCGAGGTGGTCTCACCAAAGGCGTTGCGGGATCTGGTCCATGTCGCGCGGCGTTCTGATTTCGAGGCGCTACCGTAAGTTTGTTCCTAATTTGTTCGGCGCGTCAAGTTCTTGGTTTAGGTTCAGTCGCGAGGGCATGACAGCTTTTGACACTCCTAGGTGTCAAATAAGTTGGGTGTTTGGGGAGAGGCCACGTCAATTCGATTCGATGAGGGTAAGAGATGGTTGGTTTTACATTTGTTCATACGTCAGATCTGCACTTGGGAAGCGGTTTCGGGACGATGCCCGAAGAATTACGAGGCCGGCTGATCGAGGCACGTCACGAGGTGTTGTCGCGTTTGGTGCAAGCGGCGCGGAACCATGGAGCGCGGCATATTCTGGTCGCTGGGGATACATTTGACACAACCGGGCCGAGCGATGGGGTGCGTCGTCAGGCGGCGACAGAGATGTCGGCGGACGGCGATGTGCATTGGTGGATCATTCCTGGCAACCATGACTCGTTAGCCGCCGAAGAACTTTGGCGGCTCTTTGGGGAGGAGGCGGGGCCAAATGTTCATGTCCTCCGTGAGGCCGAACCCGTCGAAGTCGAGGCGGGCGTTTGGGTGCTGCCTTCACCATGGCCGCGGCAGTTTCCTGGCCAAGACCTGACTGCTTGGATGCTTGAGGCCGAGACCCCCGAGAATGCGCTGCGCATTGGATTGGCGCATGGCGGAATCACTGATTTTGGCTACGATTACGACGCATCCACTTTAATCCCGCCGAACCGAGCCGAGAGTGCACAGCTGGATTACCTGGCGTTGGGGGATTGGCACGGCGTTGTTGACGTGAACCCGCGCACCCAGTTTTCCGGCACACCGGAACGAGACTCGTACCGACATGAAGGGCGCGGGTCATGCCATGTCGTGACGATTGCAGGCTCAGGGGCTGTACCGTCGATTAAACGGGTGGAAACAGGACGGTTCTATTGGAGTGCCAAAAAATTGAGCCTGACGCCCAACATGGACGTCGTGGGAGCTTTTGAAGCATTGCTTGATCCCGAAACGGCACAGCGGCGCGACCAACTATTGCGGATCGAAGCACAAGGCTACTTGCACATGGAAGAGCGTGCAGCGCTGGAGGATGCGGCGGCCAAAGTCGCACCAGATTTTGGGCGATTTGTGTTGCTCGATGACGAACTCGCGACGGAGTACCAGGCCGGTGACTTGGACCTTATTGCAACCGGTGGGGCGCTCCGAGTTGCGGCCGAGGAATTGCAAGTCGAAGCAGAAGGTCAGGGAGTGTCAGAGCACGATGCGCGCGTGGCGCAGGCGGCACTGAACCGGCTGTGGTCACTGGTTCGGGAGGGCTGAGTTATGATGATTACATCCATATCCTTACGAAATGTGCGCCGCTTTGTTGAACCTGTGACCATCGACAACATTGGACCGGGGCTAAACGTGTTGTCGGCTCCCAACGAGAGCGGAAAATCGACGTTCTTCGATGCGTTACAGGCCGGATTTTTTGAAAGTCACCGGTCGCAAAACCAACGGATCATGGGGCTGACCCCGAGGGTCGGGGGGGATCCGGAGGTGACGATCTGTTTCGATCTGGATGGCGCCTCTTGGACGCTGTTCAAGCGGTGGAGTTCCTCTGGCAAGCGCAAGCAAGCGAGCCTTACGAAAGACGGGGTCTTGGTTGCGCAGGGCGAGCAGGCTGAGGATACCCTGGCCAGCATGGTCGCTGCGCCAAAAGAGGGTGGTCCGGCAGCCTTGCTTTGGGTCCGCCAGGGCGTGGTTGAAGTGTCGAGCGACAGTGCAGAAAACACCGCCCGTCAGGGTATCATGAAGCTGGTCACCGGCGAAGTGGAGTCCATGACGGTCGGGCGGCGAATGGACAGAGCTGCCAAGGCTTGCGTGGAGGTTCTGAAGGCGAATGTAACCGCAACTGGTAAGCCTAGAACCGGCGGGCCGTTGCAAATGGCGTCCGAGACCGTCGCCGGCCTTACCAGCCATCGCGATGTTGTGCTGGAGCGGGTAACTGCTTTGGAGGAGGCACTAAAACGCCGTCGTGCTGTGAGAGCGGAGCTGGCAGAGCTTCGGGACGAAGAAGATACAACAGCACGATTGGGCCGGTTGAAAGAGGCCGAAAAGCGCCTCTTTGAGGCGGAAAAACAGGATGCGGATGTGCAGCTTGCACAAGGCCGAGTCGATACCTTCGAGGCTAAGGAGACCCGAGCGCGAGAGAAGGTCGAAAAGTTGCGGTTGGACGTTGTAGGACTGGCCAAAGCCCAAAGTTCTGTCAAAAGAACCGCCGAGCGAACAGAGAAAGCGCAGAGGGCATTTGACACGGCGCGGGGCCGTCGGGAAAAGGCCAAGAAGGCCCAGAGCAAGGCTCAGACAGCGCACAACAAGGCGACAGAACAGCTGAAGTTGGTCATGCAGTCCGAGGCTTCAGCCGGGGCTGTCGCGCGGCGCGAGGAACTGACGCGCCAGATTGCCGATGCCGAGACGCTGCGCGGTGAGATCGAAACCTTGAACGCCGAAATTGGTCAGGAGATTTCGACGACGGGGCTGCAACAGCTGGAAGGGCTTGCAACTGCGCTTTCAGTGGCAGAACGGACGCGAGAAGCTGCGGCGCCGATTTTGCGCATCACATACGACGGGGCAGGTGCAGGTAAAGTTCTGTGGCGTGGAGAAGTCGTTGAGGGGGACCGCGATCATCCCATCACCGAAGTCACGGACCTTCAGATTTCGGGGGTCGGGTGTATGTCGATAGCGCCCAATGACAGCACTGATGGCGGTGGTGTCGATGCTGCGCAGAAGGCACTAGATCAAGCTTTGGCCAGTTCCGGTTATACCACGGTTGAGGTGGCGCGCGTATCGGCAAAAATCAGAACGTCAAAGGAAGATCAACTGCGCGCGAGGGAGGCTGAGTTCAAAGCGATTGCGCCGAAAGGTGTCGAAAGTTTGCGTGCAGCTCTGGTGGAGCTTCCGGAGGTCAAAGAAACAGACGTAGACTTACCGGTTCGTGCGGATGCAGAGAATGCCGAAGCTGAGACCAAAGAGGCGCTGCACAACGCCGCCTTAGAATTGAGCGCTGCGGAAGAAGTATTCGAAACCGTTCGGGATACGCTAGAGGCAGAACAGAGGGATTCGGTATCGGCGGAAGCATTGTTGCAGGCGGCAGAAGCGATTCTGGATGGTGTGAAAGACCCAGAGGCTGAGGTTGCCAGTCAAGATGAGGTCTTGAAGAAGCTCGTCGAAGAGCTGACCGCGGCGCGGGATGGTTTGGCCACTTTGCGGGAGGCTGTAATCGACCTGGACGCTGCTAATGTTGCCGTTGATCGCGCCAGAAGCGTTATCGAGAACAGCCGCATCCTTGGCGAGAAATTGGAGCGTGAGCTCGCCGGACTGAGTGAACGTATCCGGCTGTCCAGTTCGGATGCGCCGGAGGAGGAACTCGCCTTCGTCGAGGGCCAGTTGGAAACTGCCGAGGCGCGGTTAGCCGAAATTGAGTTCGAAGTGGAAGTGAACCGGCGCCTCAAGGCGGCGTTAGATGCGGCGCGTAAAGCGGCGTTGGAGGCCCATGTCAAACCGGTGACAGATGAATTGCAACCGCTGTTAAGGATGCTGTGGCCGGACGCAGAACCCGAGATTGATGCGGAAAGCGGTACAATAATCCGGATCACCCGACGCAGCGTGGAAGAGGACTTTGAGGTGCTATCGGGCGGTACGCGAGAGCAAATCTCTCTAATGGTGCGACTGGCATTTGCCAATATCCTTGCCAAGCAGGGTCGGCCAGCGCCACTCATCCTCGATGACGCAATAGTTTATACGGATGACGACCGTATTGAGCAGATGTTCAACGCATTGACCCTGCGGTCGAGCAATTTGCAGATCATTGTGTTTTCTTGTCGGCAACGGGCATTCCGCGGATTGGGCGGTGATCTATTGTCGATCAACCGGGCGGACGATGCGGCTTGAAGCGGGACGGAGCGGACATACGGCTGTCGGCCTCGGACCTGATGCGGTTCATGGGCTGCGCGCATGCAAGCGCCTTGGATTTGGCGTATTTGCAGGGCGGGGGGGCCGAGCCAGTTCAAGACAGTGCCGATGCCGCTTTGTTGCAAGCTCATGGCGATGCTCATGAGGCCGCGCATCTGGACCGGTTGCGGTCTCAAGGCCGGTCGATCATTGAGGTCGCAACCGAAGGCGTGCCGTTCAGTCAAGCCGTGGAAGCGACACTTGCAGCCCTGGCCGAAGGGCCTGAGGTTGTGTTTCAAGGTGCCTTGGAAGGCGGGATGTGGGGTGGGTATTCAGACTTTTTGGAACGAGTCGACCTGCCATCCGAGTTGGGATCATTCTCCTATGAAGTGACGGATACCAAGTTGAAGCGCAAACCCGCGCCAGGGCATATTCTTCAACTGGTTCTTTATTCCGATTTGATAGCAACGGTGCAGGGTCGTGCGCCTGACCGGGCGCATGTGGAACTTGGCACAGGGGAACGGTTCAGTTTTCGGTTGAGTGAGTATGCAGCCTATGCGCGGGCGGCGCGGCGAAGGCTGGAGAGGTTTGTTGCCGAACCGGGTGCGACACGGCCTGTGCCGTGCAGCAGTTGCGGCTTATGTCGGTGGCGCGAGCATTGTGCCGAGGTTTGGGAGACTGAAGACAGTCTGTTCCGAGTGGCAGGGATCTCAAAACAGCAGGTCAAAAGGCTGGAAAGTGCTGGGATCAATACCATGCGGGGCTTGGCCGAAAGCGATGGACATGTGCCGAACATCGCTGTCGAGACGCTGGGTGGGTTGCGGGCGCAGGCGCGATTGCAAGAGGCGCGCAAATTGGGTGAGCCGCGAGCAGAACTGCGTCCACGGGTTGAAGGCAAAGGGTTTGACCTGTTGCCGGAGGCTCAGGAGGGCGATCTATACTATGATATCGAAGGTGACCCGTTCTATCGCGAGGGACAGGCTGATGGTCTAGAGTATCTGCACGGCATCTGGGACGGGCAGGTTTTCACGGCCTTCTGGGCCCATGATCATGCGCAGGAAAGGCAGGCCCTGATAGACCTGTTTGCCTATTTCACTGACCGGCTTGCAGCATATCCGCTGGCGCGGATTTACCACTACGCCCCATATGAGATTACCGCGCTCAGGAAGCTCTGCACGCGCTACGGCGTGGGTGAGGCGCAGTTGGATCAATGGCTACGTGAGGGGCGCTTCGTGGACTTATACGCTGTGGTACGCGGCGGGATCGTAGCGTCGGAGAAAAGCTATTCGATCAAGGACATGGAGGCATTTTACGCCGTGGAACGGAGTGGTGAGGTAACCACGGCCGGCGGGTCGGTGGTAGCTTATGAAGAGTGGCGGGAGAGCAATGATCAGAAAATTCTGGACGAGATTGAGGATTACAACCGCATCGATTGCATCTCGACACAGGAGCTTCGGGATTGGCTTTTGGTGCAACGGCCGGGTGATGCGATATGGAACTCTCTATCTGCGCCCAAATTGGAACAAGAGACAGACCCTTCCGACCCGGAAGAGGAAAGCCTTAAAGCGCAGCTAGCGGCAAGCGACCTGCCGGAGGATCGCCAAAAGGTTCTCTTTGATTTGGGCCGGTTTCATCCACGGGAGAAAAAACCTGCTGCCTGGGCGGTGTTTGATTCCGTCAAAAAAACTTTTGACGAACTGGCAGATGATCTGGAGTGTCTTGCTGGTTTACGGGCTCAAGCGCCAAGTCACATTATCAAACAGTCTACTGAACGGCTCTACAAATACCCCTATCAGACCACGAAACTGCGCAAGGGAAGCAGTGTTTCTGCTGCGCGAGGAGATGGTACGGTAGTTGGCCTTACAATCACTGCGATTGACAAAAAACGGCGTGAAGTCACGGTTAAGGTGTCTTTGAGGCAAGGGTTTGACCTGCCTGAGCAGCTGGACTTGTTGCCAGCCTTCGCACTTCAGACCAAGGCGATTGAAGAGGCAATTGCCGCTGTGATCGATGATCAATGCAGCGATAGGATCAATCACTCAGCAACAGATCTTTTAACCCGTTCAGCGCCACGTTTTCGTGGGGTTTCACCACTGGTTGCATCAGGTGATCCAGTGCATCGGCTTTGTGCTGCCGTTGATGCCATGGATAATACGGTACTGCCGGTGCAAGGGCCACCTGGCACAGGCAAAACCTATGTGACGGCACGCGCGATCTTGCACCTGGTACGAAAGGGCAAGCGGATCGGTGTAGCGTCCAACAGCCACGAGGCAATCAAGAACGTCTTAATGGGGTGTGTCGAGGCGATGGAAGGTAGCAATCTAGACGGCGATGGTGTTGAGATTGTTTATAAGGGGAAGGCTGGGGATGACCCTTTTCCTGAAGGCTATGAGGCTATTCAGGTGTGTTCAAAGGCCGACGACAGTCGCCATAGAGGTGCCAATATCGTTGGCGGGACAGCTTGGTTGTTCTCACGCACGGACTTGGAAAATAGTTTCGACTACCTCTTTGTGGACGAGGCGGGACAGGTCAGCTTAGCCAATGCGCTTGCCATGACGCGAGCAGCAGACAATCTGGTTCTAGTGGGAGACCCCAGACAATTGCCGCAAGTCATCCAAGGGTCGCATCCTTCCCCGGCACACCTGTCTTGCCTCGATTGGACTATCGGGGACCAGGCTGTCGTTTCAGCGGACTGTGGGGTCTATCTCGATACAACGCGACGTATGCATCCAGATCTCTGCAAATATATCTCGGAGCAGATTTACGAAGGTACGCTACAAGCACACGAGGAAACGACGCGGCAAAAGGTCGACGTAGACGGGTTACCGCATGCAGGAGCATTTCTGGTGCCCATCGCACATGAAGGGCGCGCGCAGGAAGCCGAAGAGGAGGTCGCTGCCATCTCCGCTATGGTCGAGCGGCTTCTGGAAGGCAGTTGGACTGACAAGGTTGGGAATACGCGCCAAATCCAGCGTCACGATATCATCGTAGTTGCGCCCTACAACGCACAGGTCAATGCGCTCTCAGAGGCATTGCCCGGTGTCAGGGTGGGCACAGTGGACAAGTTTCAAGGTCAAGAAGCGCCAATTGCTCTTGTATCGATGACCGCCTCGTCCGCCGAGGAAACACAGCGCGGACTAGATTTTCTTCTCTCCAGGGAACGTCTGAATGTTGCCGTGAGCCGGGCAAAAGGCCTGAGCCTTGTCTTTGCCTCCCCAAGACTGGTTGAAACGCCATGTGCAACGTTGGAACAGATGCGGTTGGTCAACACGCTCGCGGGGTTACGTGTGTGGACTTAGAAAGAAATTGAAAAAGAAACTGAATATAAATGCTAAGAACCGATCTTCTCTACACAAAGAAATGCGTTTCAATCTGAGGCGCCTCACGGGTTGCGAAGGACAGATGCCGATGTGGTGCAGGGTTTCGGGCACAGGTAGCGAAACAAGGGATCAGAGACGGCAATTTCAAGCGCGAAAGCGCGATGGGAATTATGATTGGGAGCACTTCATAGTAAGAACTTGGCCGCCAACGCCGAAGATTCAGCTTCCAAAGCAACTTGAACGGAACCCGCGCATCGATCAACATGTTGAAAAACTAAGGCGACAGTTAGGTCAGCCAAACATTTTTTTGGACAGGCGATGCCGTTCAGACAAAAAAGAGCAGGATCAGATGACAGAAAATGCAAAAAAAAACGACGATCCGGAGAATCAGATTGAAGATCCTTTGCCTGTGCGTCGGTTACGGGCGCTAATCAAAGACCGAAAGTTAACAAAGGAGTTCGCTGAAACCGATGAGTTTCAAGCCTTAGTATCCGAAATCTCGAAGGTTCTTCATAGCCAGATTGCACACACGGTTTGCTCTGGTCTCTCCGTGTCCAGCAGAGCAGCTTCCGTCTCAAAGCCAATGGAGGAAATCTTTAACCCGCACATGGTGGAGTGCCTCAAGACATCAAAGCCACCTTTTGTTGCACTTCATGACGGTGAGGATCGTTGGTATCTAGCAAAGGCAATGCAGCTTGCAGATCCCAGTAGAGTTGCCGACATAGCCTTCACTGAGATTGTCCGCGAAGACGTAGGTGAGAAGGCGCGAAAGACTTGGGTCGAGATCGCGTTTGCGGCTGCGAGTTCCCGCGAAGACCTACTAAGGCAAATTAATTCGTCAATAAGTCATGTGTTCGGTGCTCAAAGATCAAGGTCCAACTCTTTGGCACGTCGGATTCGGCGTATTGTCCCGGCGCTAAAAGACGAACTGATCCTGTCTGAGCTGCCAGCCGGGCCAGATTACGGAAACCAGCTTCGTATTCTGCTTTCTGGACACTTCTCTGACGACGGGCCGGAAGAAAAGACCCTACGAGAAGAGTATGTGCAGGATAGTCTTGCTGTCTTGGCTGATGTCGCCCGCCTTTCGCTCTCGATTTCATCCGATCCGCGTACTTACATTGCTGTCAGTGATATGAAAGACTGGTGGCGCCCCGCCTCGGCTCCAGTCGAGGTTGAACGCTTGGGCGCGAAACTCGCCGCTACCGGCGTAGAAACTCTACTAGTATTCGCCCGACAAGGTCACAAGAACGAACCTTTGCGCAAGGGGATTTTGGAGGCTGTCGGGCGTTCCGCTTTTCAACGACTTGCTGAAAGGACGGTAAACTTGGATGCCACCTTGTCCGAGGAAATGGGGACTTGGTTGGTTACAGGTGGTTCGGCCAAGAGCAGGCATTCAAGCGAAGTTGTGGACGCTCTTTCAACTGAGCGCACAAACGAAGACGTTTCCAGGCTTCTTATCTATCTGGCTTCGGCCGAATTGGACTCTTCTGAAATCACTAGCCTTTCAAGGGAAATCGAAGACCTTATGCCAGAACAAGGCGATGGTGTTTTGGAGATAGGAAAGCGAATTAAGCAAGTTTCCCAGATCGTTGGTTCAATGGCAAAACGACGACACCTGGAATTATTCGGTCGCGTCGGCGACACAGTAGAGTTTGACCCAGCTCAACACGAACCAATTGGGGAAATTGCGATTGGAAGCAATTCTATTGTTTCCCGACCCGGCACACGTTTGAAAGAACCGGGTCGCCCTGAACGAATCCTTTTGAAGCCGAGAGTACGCAGCATATGAACAAAGAACTTGCCAATTTGGTCCTAGAGGGTCTTGCGGAAAGAGCGTCCGTAAATCGACAGGCTACATTTCTTTCGGAAGTAGAGCTTGATGCACTACGCGTACTCCTTGGGAAGGACGCTATTGCTAAAGAGCTAAAGAAAGATAACGAGATTGCTGAAGATAGCGAAAATCTGGGCGAAGATGAGCATTTTGTAGTGAAATGGAATCCAGCGCAGGAAATCGCTGACGAAATTCATCTCTGCATCGATTTTGGGACGTCATTTTCTAAAGCTTTTGCGTGTAAAGGTAATGATCCACTTGAGACCCCAGAGTTGATCGACATTGCGCTCTCGCGGGATGCGCTGGGAGCCGAAAAGTACCTAATGCCTTCAGAGCTTCTAGTTCACGAAGGAAAAGTTCATTTTGGCAGAACGGCTCGCAAACTTTTTGAGGACTTGGCCGCCGAGCAGGACAGATTAATTGATAACCCCAAGCAGTACATGACCTTAACCAAAGAGGTCGCTAACCTTTCAAAGCGAATGCTGTCTGACAAGAAGGACCCAACGGGACTGTTTTCGGAGAGAGATGTTCTTGTCTTATACTTGTCCCATTTGATCAGAATGGTGGATCTTTCTCTTGATGAGATGGGTGTTAGTAACTCTCTGTTGACCCGCTATACGCATCCAGCCTGGGACAAACGCGTTGCTGCGGAAAATGCTAAGGCAATGGAAAGGATCGTGTCCGAAGCTATGGCTTTGGCACGGGCTTACGCCAACGCTTTCGAAAGTGAACTAGATGCACACCGAGCAGCCGCTTTGCTCCTTGCAGCCAGGAATGCTTCCAACGAAAACCTACCGTTCGCTCTTCTTGAAGAACCAGTATTGGAGGCAACTGCCGCAGGCGCAGGCGCTTTGATGGACGCGCGGCCAAATGGGCGCCAACACTATGTGATCTTGGATATCGGTGCTGGTACGACCGACGTAGGCGGGTGCATTTGCGTAAAACGCGATGAAGATCATGTGAGTGTTTGGGAAATCCAAAGCGCTCGTGGTGCGAAAAACTTGGCAGGTAATATGCTCGACAATGCGCTAAGAAAGCACATTTTGGATCAAAGCAGTCTTGCTAAGGGTAGTTCAGAATATGATCAATGTGATCGGGCGCTTAGGAAGAGCATTCGCGCCGAAAAAGAACGGCTTTTTGACGCCGGTGAGATTAGCGTAGATCTCGTGACGGACGAGCTAGTCGATGTTAGCCTCGACCAGTTTCTGGCTGATCCAAATGTACAGAAAATTTTTTCGGCGATAAACGAGATGGTAGTACGTGCAGCTTTTGCCGTTAGTGAAGGAACGGGAAGAGCATTCTTGGTCCCTACTGGCGGTGGAGCGCAACTACCCATCGTCAAAGACCTTACTTCCAAGCCACTGGAACTGGACGGTAAACGGTTAAAACTTGAACTGGCAGAAGCTATGCCTGAGCTATTGCGAGAAGCATACCCCGAGATTGAACCGTTTTACCCTCAACTCGCTGTATCAATCGGCGGAGCTCATCCCGCTCTGCCTGAGCAAAAAGAAAGTGTCGACCACTTTGATCGCGACCCGGGAAAGAGGACTCTAGCGCCAGTCTATCGATCCTAATCTTATTTGCAAAAAACACCTGCATGCGAATGCGTATCGCATACAGGTGAATCCAACTTTGTGCGAGCTGGGCTTCGGGCTGCATTTTTCAGTTAGCAGTTAAAGGCTCAGAACCAAAATAAAGAAATCGCCCTGAACCACCGTTTCGCTCGAAACTGGTCGTACGCCATATCCGCAGCAATGTTGGGGTTAATCTGATTTGAGCTGCTTTGCTCGGACGCTTCGTTTCCAGGCGCTCTGGTTGGATTCCCAAAAGCGGAATCATACTGTTGAGCTAAGTAATTGAAATTTGAAGCAATTGAATCTGGGGGTGTTATTGGGGGTATTCGGGGCCCAGATAGGTAGGATGAACCGTTAAAGGAACGTCCAGTCCTCGTCCGACATAACGCTGCGACCCGGGAATGAGGCAGGTCCTTCGCCAATTGTCGCCAGCAAATGGCTTGCGGCGCTTGACACTGGAACAACTGACCACAGCACTGCGCAAGGGGGCCAGCAAGTTCGCCTTTTGGGGATGCGTTTTGGACGGGGCGATGCGGAGTTGCATTTTCTTGAAACCATATTGATGCCGTCCATCAGTTGTAGTCTATCTATGTCGAACCGAGCAGTGAGGTATTGAAGTTGCTAGGAAAAATACTTGGCAAAGACACAAGTGTGAGACATGAACTGGTCGAAAAGGGTACGGATCTTGCGGTAGGGGCAATCGGATTATGTGGTGCCGCAACGTCCGCTCTTCCGCTTGCAGTTCCGTTGGTAGGCCTAGTTAGTCTCGGAGCGCAGATCTGGCAAAGCAGTGAGCTTTCTCGAAGAAAGAAAGTCGTTCGCAAAGCGGAGAAGCGACTTTCCCAACTTGGGATCTCTGAGCGGGGGGCTGCGGCGGCACTTCAATTGTTTGCTGAGTGCAGTGAAAAGATTGAACTTGATCCAGTTGAATTGGCAAGGGCTGATGGGGAGCTTTCCATTCCTCAGTATCTATTGGAAAGACTTGTAGAAAGCGCTCCCGTTCCGCTGGATGATCAAGTCCCAGAGGCTTTGGAGGAAATTCTTAACATTGTTTATGAAGAGGTGAGAAAAGATGAGGGTTTCCACAAAATTCTGATCCAAGATCAGTCCAGGTTCATTTGTTCCAAGCTTTCGCAAGTTCTGCATAGCAATTCTGAAATGAAGCGTGCAATAAATTCGATTGACGAGAAAATTCAGAAAATTCTCGACGCCAAAGCGGGTGAAGGCAGGTCAGAGAAATCGCTTTATCCAGTGACTCCCGTGGAGATCACAAAAAACTTTGCCGATCTGTTAACACATGCAGGCCGTCATTTGCAGAGCTCTATGTGGCCTTGGTTGCGTAAACAATCAGCGGATCGAGAAGTTCATACAGAATTTGGTGGGTGGTTGCGGAATGAAGCTCCGATATTTTGTGAACATTTCTCCTTTCGCTTGGGAAGTCAGATATTTTTTGTTCAGTGCTTTGATGTTTCGAAAAATCAACACCCTGAACTAAACCCTGATGCGCTTGACCGTTTGGCAAACGAGGCAAATGGGATTGCGTGCTTACTTCCAATGATTAATTCGCATGGTGAGTGGAGGGCAGCATACAGCGGCTGGGGCCTAATTGGAACGGACACATTACCGTTAAACCCCGACGACTACATTCCAAATTCCAAAGCCGTGATGTCGGATTGGGAAGTGCATGATTTCGGATTGCAAGTTGTGCGTTCACAAATTGAAGGCGATGGCTACAGAGTTATATCATGGCAGCCGAACCCTAGGGTCAATCCATCGATCACCTGTGAAAAAAACGGTCGAGTTTACGGCGTTGTCGTGAGAACTTCACGAAAGGTGAATGTGGGAGCACAACGACCCGATGACGTGGACAGTTTTTCAAAGGCACTTAAATCTAAGAATATCTTGCCGATGTTCGCAAGCGTCAGGATAACCAGTGCGAACGACGAGTTTGACAACCGTGAAGTACACGTCACCCGTAGAATCCACCGGGGCGATCCCATTTATGTTAACTATCGGGGCTTGGAGCCACTTGTGCACGAAAAGCTGTAGTGCGGGATGCCTTCGAAATTCGCGCTCTCTTGCCCCAAACCCACCTGAGAAATACAGTTGCTAGTGTAGGTCGTCCTTGTTCTTCGATAAAGACCCAGCCAATACGCCGTTTAGCATTTCGACTATGCCTGCGGCAGTGTCGAACAAAGGCTCTCCGTGGTATTTGGCCTTCAAACTAAGCATGAAATTCGTAGAGTCATTCGCCTCTTCAGGTGTCGGTTCACCAGGATTCTTTGACAGAAGCTCTAGCCGTTTCTTCCTTATTTCCTCCGCGAGCCTGACGAAGCCTAAGAAAACGTCAGCAGCGTGGCCTGCAATTTCATCGTCCTCTTCAATGATTTTTCTTGTGATTTCATCGCCACCAATAAAGTCAGCATCACAGAAATTAGTCGCGGCCGCCATTTTTGTCCCAAGCTTCGATCCGCTCATTTCACCGGCGACTTCAGCCTCATGAAATAAGTGGTCATGAGCCAAACTTACCGCCTTGTGAACTTCGGAAAACTGATACCCGAAGGCTGCCACCTGAACTCTGTTTGAGATGTTACCAACTGAGTCACCTTCAGCATCTGAAATCAGCGTCATGGCCAAATCTTTTATGCGTAGCGTTTCTGCCACTCTTTGACGAGCTGCGCCTGCTTCCATTTCAAACTTCTCATAGCGACTCGCGAGCCACTCCTCATAAAAGGTTTCAATTCTGTCCCAAGCTACTCCGCCGGAAAAAGAGAATCCTGTAGGGTAGTGTTCAGTCCGATCTTCAAAGGCGTTTGGGTACTTGGCCTTAACCTTAGCAAGTTTCTGTTTATGGTTGCGCGGCGGTTCTTGGCCCGCATAAATCAAGAGCGCTGAGAACACTGCATCAACGCAAGAGTATCCATCCGCAACCGCCTGTCGTGCTACTCCCGCGTACTGGGCGTTATGCGCAAACTGCTCAGCTATCGCTAATTTTTCAATTACTTCGTCTAGCATCTGTGCGGTCCAAGTTGCCTATCAAGCCAAGACGATTTGAGCATAGCCAGACGTGATTTGGAAAGATCTCACCTCCGTTTTCGCGGTCCAATTGATTCACCTAGGTTAAGATCAGTGCCCTAACGGCATACAACTACAAGCAAGCGGCGCCGCGCGTCGCGAGAAAGCTCTAGTTGTTTCGGAATGCATTTGCCCCCTGTCAAGAGCCGCGTCCAACTTGGGAAGCCGAGGGTTGGCTGGAAGCATATGATTTATTTGACTATTTCTTCGAGCGGCGGCTCAGGATACTTCGTCGGCGGCTTGGGTTGCGATCATACTCTGCCAATTCCCGATAGTGATAACGTAAACCAGCGTTCAACTGAAACTGTTCGCCGTAAAATAGCCTCTCGTATGGCTCACCCTGAAAGTCAAAATGGCAGTAGATATGGGGCTTGTTGTAGAAGTCATCACCGTCAAAATTCACAGACTCAATGCACTCATAGGGAACCTCGCCAAGCAACATTACCTTGATTGAACCATCTTCCTCACCCGTAGAATTTTCGACCCAGCCCCCTTCCTTTTCTTTAAGGTAAGTCCATCGCAGCCCTAGAAGAATTCCCTTGTGGTAGGTTCCCATTAGGCCAACTCGAAACCAAGACGAAATACCTTTTTCATCGCCAGAGTTGGGGTATGTATCAAGGCGGCCGACATCGTGGATGATTGTATCACCTACATAGCCGTTTTTCGCGGTTTCTAGAAAATAGCCTTCAAACTCTGGGCGCCACTTGTCGCGGGCTGCAATCTTTTGCTCTGGAGTTAGAACCCTCATCTTGCGTCCGACAAATGGAAGAAGTTCAGAATTTGCGACGATCCCCACAATGCCAAGCAAAGCAACGATCCAGGGCTCGAAGCCACCTTCGTAGTATCCCCAAGCTACAGAGGCCGTAACTGCCACCGCGGACCCCCAGAATACAATGTGGCTCTTGAACAAGCTCAAATTCCCGCCCTCTTCCTGACTTCGGTCGAAGCGTAACGTATCTCTGAAACGGGAGCCAATGGTGAAACCGTTAGAATATGCGGATGTTTCTTCCCGTACCACTTCTGTACCATTGCAAAAAATGTGGACAAAGCTCGATTCTGGTTGAGAATTTCGCGGACAGGAGTTTAAAGCAGCCTTTAACAAAGTTAAAAACTCAAATAAAAACAGATAGATGACTATCGGAAGCGTAACAAGAATAGGCTATTGCTTCCAAGTGGGCGTTTCTACCACATTGGATTGAAAATCCTCGTGTCGGTGGTTCGATTCCGCCCCCGGGCACCACTTAAACCTCAGAAAATAAACGGTTTTCTAAGTAAGACAAAACGCCCGACGGGGCTTTGTCTCGTTTTTGTCTCGCGAAACTTACTTAATCGACGCTTGCTGAGACACCTGTCATGAGCATTGGTAGAGCACGTCTTTCGGCGACTTTGGAGAGAACCGCGAAGTCATATCCATCTCGTTCTTCGATGTTGAGGATGTAACCGCGCTCTCGCATGTTCTCGATAGTGAGCCCGTACTCGTTTAGTAGAAGCTGAATTTGTGCTTCTCGGGCTTCGGAGTGCATTTCAACGACACCTTTGCCCAACCAGTTATTTGTCTGTTCCATATGGTATTAAACTACCACTTTGTCTCGCTTTTGTCTCACCTCTCTGGGGATAACCCCTTGAAAAGGCAAGCAACTGAAAGTGGGGGTATATTTGGGGGTAGAAACGCGGAAGATTTATCCTCGTTACCCCCGGTCCTTGAGAAATTATCTAGTAAAGACAAAGAAATGACCCTGTCTTGAAAATCCTCGTGTCGGTGGTTCGATTCCGCCCCCGGCACCATTAAATGTCTTGAGCAGACCCATCTGACTGGTCCATTTTGGATGTTAGTGAATCGTTGTCCCGTGATCCTTCGGGATAAAGGTTTCAAGTTCCGCGAAGCATTTGCAAGCACCGGAGCGATAATACCTTGTATCAGGTCACATTGCGGTCCTTTTCATGCCGAGACGCAGACGATGACTTCCTAAGTCATTTGATATGTTTGACCCAACAAGCATCGCGCCTTTTAGCATGCTCAAGCTTCGAATTTCGTACAAACTGGTACCCGCGGCCGGACTCGAACCGGCACGGCGTTTCCGCCTGGAGATTTTAAGTCTCCTGTGTCTACCATTCCACCACGCGGGCACAGTGCGTTTGGCCCTTCCTGAGCCTGAAGAAACCACTAAGGCCATGAGGCCATGAATACAATGCGCTTCCGCCTCAATTTGTGTCTTGGTCTAATCTTGCACGCCGTCAAGCCCACGTTACCGGAGCTTGTCGTGTGATTGGAACACCCTCCAATTCGCCGAGCGCAGTTGGGGTGGATGCTGCTTTCCAGCTCAAGTGCGAAAGTGCCCGGTCCTGATGTTTGGCGTGGCCCGGACTTCCTTTTTTCGTGTTTGTAGATGCAGCAATGTAACCAAAATTGTCGCCACTCGAAGTCACAGTTAGAACGGGATAATATCCCCGCTCGCGATTTACCGCTATTGTACCTTTACACGGAAAACGCATTCCTTATTTTGCATGTTAACCGCTGGAGTTCCAAGGACAGGAGAACCGGAATGCCACTGACAGTCAGGGACATGATGGAGGCCGCCAACGCTGTGGTCGCGCGTATCGATTTTGCCCAAGCTACGGAATTGCTACGCGAGGGCGGGTTGTTGCTGGATGTTCGGGATACGCCGGAACTGGAGAGGGCGGGCCGGGCGGTCGGGTCTCATCACATTCCACGCGGGATGCTGGAGTTCAGGGCCGATAGCGGGCTGCCAACTCATGATCCTGAATTGCGCATCGACCGGCCAATCGTCCTGCACTGCGCGTCGGGCGGGCGCGCGGCGCTGGCAGGCAAATTGTTGAAGGACATGGGCTATTCCCGGGTTTACAACCTTGGGGGCCTAACTGATTGGGTCGAAGGGGGCGGCCAGACAGTCGAGCCTGTTGACCCGGGAATGACCTGACCTGAATCAAAGCCAACCATATCCTGTGAAACCAATATGTGGTCAGATTCCAAAATAGGACCACACCCAATGATGCGTCTTGCTTCGATGTTGTATTCACTGATTGGAACTGCCCTGGCTGGCTCGGCCGTCATAGCTGTACTGTCTGCTGGCCTGGTTACGACGGGCGCTATTCTGGGGGCCGCTGGCGCAGGATTTGTTGCCGCCATACCGGTTTCATGGCTTGTCGCCAAACGGTTGTATCAGGGTTCGATCTGATCAGGCGTTCAAAAAGGTTCTGACGGCCGCTTCAAATTCGCGCGGTTTTTCGGCGTGCAGCCAGTGGCCTGCGCCCGGGATCTTTGCGAATTTCGCGGCGGGGAACAGGGCGCGTATCTTGCCGCGGTGCAGCGGTAGAACATAGTCCGAGGCGCCACCGGACAAAAACAGGACCGGACCGTTCCAAGTGGCATCGAGTTCCGGAAACCCCATGATTTTGGGCATTTCGTTTGCCAGACCGTCCAGGTTCAACAGCCACCGCTGCCCGCTGACATCCAGTGACTGAGTGAAGAAGCTCTGCAACGCTTTTTCGACACCCAGTTCTGCCAGTTGCTGCTCGGCATCCGAGCGCCGGGTTATGCGGGACAGATCGACCGCACGCATGGCTTCGATGAACTGAATCTGACTGTGGCTGTAGGTCACCGGCGCAATGTCGGCCACTACCAGTTTACGCACCAGGGCACCATGAATCAGGGCCAGGTTCATTGCTGCCTTGCCGCCCATGGAGTGGCCGACAACGTCCACGGGACCGCCGACCTGCGCAATGACCTCGGCCAGATCATCGGCCAGGTCCGGATAACCATGCGAGGCGTCCCACTTGCTGTAGGCATGGTTGCGCATGTCCACTGCAATGACCTGTCTTTCGTCCGAAAGCCGCCGCGCAATGACGCCCCAATTACGGGCCGAGCCATAAAGCCCGTGCGCGATCAGAAGAGGAGGGTTCGCGGTCGGTTCGCCATGTACGATCGTGTTCAACATGAATGCGTGATACCCGGCAGCGAATGAAACGACCAGTCCCATTGTAGCCTGCCTCTGGCCGCGCTACATTTCCCGGTCAGGAGGCACCAATGTCGCAGGACACTGATATTCAGACCCGGATTGCAGGCACGATTGCGTTGCTGCGCGAAAAGCTGGGTGTGCGGGACAAAACCCTGTTGGCCTCGGTCAAAAGAGCCAAACGCCGTCTGCCTCGCCGAATTTACAAACAGGCGCTTCTGCTGGCGAATGCGGAACAGATGGCGGCGCATCCAAGGTTGCGGCGGGTTCTGGACACTCCAAAACTTGTCAGCGCGTCCGACGAGGTGCAGGCGTATCTCGGCAGTATTGATCTGGCGGACAGAAGATGGGGCTGGTTTCTGGGGATGCTGGGCGGACTGGCGTTCAACATTCTGGCACTGAGCGCGCTGCTGCTGCTGTTTCTGTGGTGGCGCGGCCTGATCTGAAGGTAGGTTCTGAGGCAGGATTACCTTGCCAATATTGAACTAAGTCTTTGGCGCAAAAAAAATGTTCCCAAAGCAGATGCGGCGCCACTGGGGCGCCGCTGCCTTGTTTTTTCGAGCCGATTACAGGTTCGGGTAGATGGGGAATCGGGCGCAGAGGTCTGCGACTTCGGCCTTGACCTTGGCTTCGACCGCGCTGTTGCCGTCCTCGCCATTGGCGGCGAGGCCGTCGACAACCTCGATGATCCAGTCCGCGATCTGGCGGAATTCAACCTCGCCAAAGCCGCGGGTGGTGCCGGCGGGGCTGCCCAGACGGATGCCCGACGTGATCGTCGGCTTTTCCGGGTCAAACGGCACGCCGTTCTTGTTGCAGGTGATATGCGCGCGGCCCAGGGCCTTTTCGGTGGCGTTGCCCTTGACGCCCTTGGGGCGCAGGTCGACCAGCACCACATGGGTGTCGGTGCCATGGGTCACCGTGTCCAGACCGCCCTTGATCAGCTGATCCGACAGCGCCTGCGAATTGACGACGACCTGCTTGATGTAGTCCTTGAACGCAGGCTGCAGCGCCTCGCCGAAAGCCACGGCCTTGGCCGCGATCACGTGCATCAGCGGGCCGCCCTGAATGCCGGGGAAGATGGCCGAGTTCACTTTCTTTGCGATATCTGCATCATTGGTCAGGATCATGCCGCCACGCGGACCGCGCAGGGTCTTGTGCGTGGTGGTGGTTGCCACATGCGCATGCGGGAAGGGGCTGGGGTGCTCGCCCGCCGCCACCAGACCGGCGAAATGCGCCATGTCCACGTGCAGGTAGGCGCCGACCATATCGGCGATCTCGCGCATGCGGGCAAAGTCGATCTGGCGCGGGATGGCCGAGCCACCGGCGATGATCAGCTTGGGCTGGTGCTCTTTCGCCAGCGCCTCGACCTGATCGTAGTCCAGCATGTTGTCTTCCTTGCGGACGCCGTACTGCACCGCGTTGAACCACTTGCCCGATTGGTTCGGGCGCGCGCCATGGGTCAGGTGACCGCCGGCATCCAGGCTCATGCCCAGAATGGTGTCACCGGGTTTGATCAGCGCCTGGAACACGCCCTGGTTGGCTTGAGACCCTGAGTTCGGCTGCACGTTGGCGAAACCGCAGCCAAACAGCTGCTTGGCGCGGTCGATGGCCAGATTCTCGGCAATGTCCACGAACTGGCAGCCGCCATAATAGCGTCGCCCGGGATAGCCTTCGGCGTATTTGTTGGTCATCACCGAGCCCTGCGCCTCCATCACTGCGGCGCTGACGATGTTTTCGGACGCAATCAGCTCGATTTCATCGCGCTGGCGCCCCAATTCGGACCAGATCGAGCCGAAAAGCTCAGGATCACGATCCGAAAGAGACTGGGTGAAAAAACCGGTGTCACGAAGATTGGCGTTCATGGGGGCTCCACATGGCTGGGAATAATCTTGCGGATTTCCTATCGGAAACGACATACATGCAAAAGTCGTAAAGCGACGAATTGGCCCGTTATGGCGTCAAGTCTGGCCTATCGGGGAAAGGTATGTTTGTTTCGGAACCAAATGTGCAGCACCGGAAACCCGTTTACATGATTCAGAGAATCGCCTTTCTTGCCAGCGACGCCAAGGTGGCCCAGATTGCGCGGGATGCGCTGGTCGCCCGATACGGCAATGCCGCGCCTCGGGACGCAGATGTTGTGGTCGCGCTTGGGGGCGACGGGTTCATGTTGCACACCCTGCAC
This sequence comes from uncultured Ruegeria sp., assembly GCA_963669395.1. GTDB lineage: Bacteria > Pseudomonadota > Alphaproteobacteria > Rhodobacterales > Rhodobacteraceae > Ruegeria. The sequence continues at coordinate 1,906,646 of OY770022.1, forward strand.
AACATGCAACATCTGGATACACCGGTTTATGGCATGAACCGCGGAACCATCGGCTTTCTGATGAACGAGTTCAGTGAAGGTGACCTGATGGAGCGGCTGGCCGCCGCCGAGGAGGAGGTCATCAACCCGCTGGCCATGCGCGCCATGGATCAGTCCGGCAAGATGCACGAAGCGCTTGCAATCAACGAAGTGTCGTTGCTGCGCGCCGGACCGCAGGCCGCGCGCTTGAAAATCAGCGTGGATGGCAGGGTTCGCATGGCTGAACTCATGTGCGACGGGGCTTTGTTGTCCACGCCTGCTGGATCCACTGCCTACAACTACTCGGCCCACGGCCCGATTCTGCCGATCGGGTCGGATGTTCTGGCGCTGACCGCGATTGCCGCATTTCGCCCGCGCCGCTGGCGCGGCGCTCTGTTGCCCAAGATCGCGCATGTCAGGTTTGATGTGATCGAAGCGGATAAACGCCCGGTCATGGCGGATGCGGATTCGAACTCATTCCCTGACATAGATTGGGTTGAAATCCGGTCCGAGCCGTCAATCACACACCGAATTCTGTTCGATCCCGGCCATGGTCTGGAGGAGCGTCTGATTTCTGAGCAGTTTACCTAAGCTGTCCAGTTTGAACATTTTTTCGTTTTATGTGAACCAGTTCACAGGAAAGTGCTTTATCTTTCGTTAATCTGATCTTGCCCGGAGAACACGCTAAGGCGGGAGTGAGTGGCCGCCAACAGCGTATTCGAAATGATTGCGCAGTTTTCGCGCTGGCGAGGGTGGGTGGTGCTACGCTCGTCATCAGAAATTCGGGCATATTTTAGTATGCGGACCCCGGGCACAAAAACCCGGGGTCTATTTTTGTCAGCTGCGTTGTCAGGGTTTAGGCCGAGGTTCAGCGGGCCCCTGATTCCATTCCGTCCCACAGCGGAAAACACATCTGTCCGACGCGGGCTTCGATCGCGGCCGCGGCATCAACCGCCAGGTCTTCACGCCACCGCCGCGCAGCGATCTGCACATTGATCGGCTGAGGGCCTTTAGGCAGGCTGGCAAGCCGGGCGGGAACGCATCCGGCCGGCAGACCCAGAAAGTTCATTGCGTACGAGTAGACGGCGCAGCCGAGAACCTCGTGAACACCTTCGGCCCCCTCTGTGTCACGATCGGGTCCAAAGAAGGGTTGCGGCAGAAATGGGGACAGAACCAGCGCGTAGTCCTCCATGAACAGTGACCATTGCCTTGCATAGTGGCTGCGTTCCGCCAGCATGCGGATCAACTCGGTTCCCACGATCGGCGGAAATTCCTGGAAATACACTTCAAAGACATCCCGGATGGTCTGCGACCCGACCGCTTCGATGTCGCTTTTCATCAGGGTCAGAACCTCGCCCATCAGTGCGCGATACCCATTGCGTCCGCAGTCGAACACATCCGGCGTTTCGACTTCGTCTACCTGATAGCCCGCGTCCGTCAGCGCATCGCGTGCGGTTTCCAGCGCCTTTTCAACTTCGGGGTGCAGGTCGTAGCCGTATGTGTTCTTCGTAAATGCAACCCTGATCGGGGTATCCGGGTTCTCGGTCCGCCAGGGCAGGGGAACGTGGAACGGATCCCGCGGGTCTGGGGTAATCAGACAAGGCATGGACAGGTGCAGGTCGGCAGCAGAACGTGCGATCAGCCCCTGCACCGACATGGACTGTGCCAGTAACCCGCGTTCGGCCTGTTGACTGGGGTTCCAGGCTGGTACCCGGCCCAGACCGGGTTTGACCGTCACCGCGCCGTTGGCAGCTGCCGGAAATCTCAGGCTGCCACCGATGTCGTTGCCATGGCCCAGTGCGCCTATACCGGCCATCACTGCAGCGCCTGCACCGCCAGACGACCCGCCGGGCGAGATGTGCCTGCCCCAGGGGTTGTGCGTGCGACCATACAGCGGATTGTCGGTGTCCGCGCGGAACGAGAATTCAGGTGTATTCGTCCGGCCGATCACGACCGCGCCTGCCTTCAACAGATTGGCAACCACCGGGGCGTCGTCGGGTGCGATAACATTCTTCAGGGCAGAAACGCCGTTTGTTGTCGCCTGGTCCTTCTGGTCCACATTGACCTTGATGGTGACGGGAACACCGTGCAGCGGGCCTGCAGGCGCGCCTTTGGCGCGGGCCTTGTCCAGTTCTCGTGCGCGTTCAAGGGCTTGCACACTCAGGTCGTCTACGACCGCATTCAGGTCCGGGTTGATCTCGTGCATCCGGTCCAGTGCGCCTTGCACGGCGGCCTCGGCGCTCAGTGCGCCGCTGCGGGTTTGGCTGGACAATTCGGTGGCGCTTAGTCGCCAGAGTTCTTGATCTGTCATGGGCCCTCTCTGTCTCAGAGTGACAGTAGGGGGCCGGTAACAGGTTGCAAGCGAAAGGCGAAAAGCGGGCGACGGTTTGTCGCCCATTTCCGGGTTACTGAGCGTAACCGATGGTTTTCAGGGCCTCGGCGATCTCATCCAGAATGGCCGGATCGTCGATGGTTGCGGGCATCTTGTAGTCCTTGCCATCTGCAATCGAGACCATGGTACCCCTAAGGATCTTGCCCGACCGTGTCTTGGGCAAGCGGTCGACCACGACAGCAAGCTTGAACGCCGCAACAGGCCCGATCTTATCGCGCACCATTTTGACGACATCCTGCACGACCTCGGCGTGATCTTTATCGCAGCCGGCGTTCAGGCACAAAAAGCCAACTGGCATCTGCCCTTTCAGCTGGTCCGAGACGCCGATGACCGCGCATTCGGCGACGTCGGGATGGGCGGCCAGGACCTCTTCCATCCCGCCTGTGGACAGGCGGTGGCCGGCCACGTTGATCACGTCGTCGGTGCGCGCCATGATATAGAGATAGCCGTCCTCGTCGATCATCCCCGCGTCACCGGTTTCGTAATAACCGGGGAACTGATCCAAATAGGATTTGCGGAACCGGTCCTCGGCGTTCCAAAGGGTCGGCAGAGTGCCGGGCGGCAGGGGGAGTTTGACCGCGATGGCCCCAAGCTCGCCCGCCTGAACCGGGTGGCCTGCCTCATCCAGAATCTGCACGTCATATCCTGGCATCGGCTTGGCGGGTGATCCCAGCTTGACCGGCAGTTCCTCGATCCCCAGCGGGTTGCCGGCAATGGTCCAGCCCGTTTCGGTCTGCCACCAATGGTCGATCACCGGAACTTTCAGTGCGTTCTGCGCCCATGTGATCGTGTCCGGGTCTGCACGTTCACCTGCCAGGAACAGTGCCCTCAGGCAGGACAGGTCGTAATTCTTAAGCATGTCGCCCGAAGGGTCTTCGCGCTTGACAGCGCGGATGGCCGTTGGGGCGGTGAAGAAGCTGCGCACGTTGTGTTCAGAAATCACCCGCCAGAAAGTGCCCGCATCCGGGGTGCCGACCGGTTTACCTTCGAACACGATCGTCGTGTTGCCGTGGATCAGCGGTGCGTAACAGATATAGGAGTGACCGACGACCCAGCCCACGTCCGAGGCGGCCCAGAACACATCGCCCGGATCGACGTTGTAGATGTTCTTCATTGACCAGTTCAGCGCCACAAGATGCCCTGCGGTAGGGCGTACAACACCTTTGGGCGCGCCGGTCGTTCCCGAAGTATAAAGGATATAGGCCGGATCGTTGCCATCAACCGGCACACATTCCGCCGGTTCAACGCCGTATTGGAAGCCATGCCAGTTGAAATCGCGCCCTTCGATCAGCTGCGCCACTTCCTGTTCGCGCTGGAAGATGACGCAGAATTCGGGCTTGTGACTCGCCATCTCGATGGCGCCGTCCAGTAGCGGCTTGTAGTGCACCACCCGACCGGGTTCCAGCCCGCTAGACGCCGCGATGATTGCCTTTGGTTTCGCGTCGTCGATCCGAACGGCCAGTTCATTGCTGGCAAAACCGCCAAACACGACCGAGTGAACAGCCCCCAACCGCGCGCAGGCCAGCATCGCCTCAAGCGCTTCGGGGATCATGGGCATGTAAATGATGACCCGGTCGCCTTTCTCGATCCCCTTGGCCCGCAGCGCCCCGGCCAGCGTTGCAACCCGGTTGCGCAGCTCGACATATGAGATTTCGCGTTTCGTATGGGTGATCGGGCTGTCGTAGATTATGGCCGTCTGCTCACCCCGACCGTTTTCAACATGCCGGTCCACCGCATTCCAGCAGGTGTTGACCTTGGCGTCACAGAACCATTCATAGAGCGGGGCATTGTCGTCAAACAGCGCTTTGCTTGGCGGCTGTACCCAGTCGATCCCCTTGGCGGCGCCCATCCAGAACGCCTCCGGATCGGATTTCCAACTCTCATAGATGTCCTGATAAGCCACGGCATCGTCCTCCTCAAAATCCCTTGCCAGTGTGTTAGGCATCTGCCGCCTGTCGGACAAGCGGCTGAAATGACGAAGCGTCAGTTTACCGCGAATTATTTGCAGATACCGGGAAAATGGGCTGCAAAGTTTTGCAAATCGCCTTCCCGATCAAGGTGAATTGGCAACAAAGCCTTTGTTTTGCAAAACTGCAAATTATTAGTTGCAAATGGCCGCGGAATCACGGAGCGTTCAGTTTCCGGTCTTGGCGTATCGGGGCAAGCTGTCCTGAATATCCAGCCACGGCAGGTGATCTGTGTGGAACACGTGAAACCGGGGCGAAACTGTTTCCGGGTTTTCCAGCGTCGCGATGTAAAGGTGGATGTTCACCGTGTCCCCTGCATTGCGGTACGCCATCTGAGTTCCACAGGCCGCGCAGAACAGCCGCTCGACATCCGGGGATGACCGATAGACCGCAGGTGCATTGCCAGACCAGGTCACCGATTCATGCGGCAATCCGAAAAATGCGGTAACAGGGGCGGCGCAGTTGCGGCGGCAATCCGTGCAGTGGCAATAGCAACTCCACGCTATGTTGCCGTCACTTTCCCAACGGACGGCCTTGCAGTGACAATGCCCCTTCATGGTGCCCCCTCCCGAAAACGGCGGCCTATGTCAGAGCCACCCCATTAACCGTAATGCGCAACCGGAGTTCCGGCAATGGCCGCCATGTTCAACAAGCCGCGCGCCGTGATCGAGGGCGTCACGATATGCGCCTTGTTGCCCATGCCCATCAGAATGGGGCCGACCTCGATTCCGTCCGCTTTCATCTTCAGAATGTTTCGCACCCCGCTGGCGGCATCCGCGTGGGCAAAGATCAATACGTTGGCGGCGCCCTGAAGGCGCGAATTTGGGAAGATACGCGAGCGAAGCTCGGGGTCCAGCGCAACATCCAGGTTCATTTCACCTTCATAGGTGAAGTCCCGAGGTTTGGAGTCCAGAATATCCAGCGCGGCGCGCAGACGCTTGCCAGAACCTTCGGCCTGATTGCCGAATTGAGATTGCGAGCAGAACGCGATTTTCGGCTCAAGCCCGAACCGCCGCACGTGGCGGGCCGCCCCGATTGTCGTTTCGGCAAGTTCTTCAGGTGTGGGCAATTGCCGAACATGTGTGTCGGCAATGAAAAGGGGACCGTCTTCCAGAATCATCAGGGACAGCGCGCCCTGCGCACGAAGATTTCCGTCGTCCAGAACCTGTTCTACATAGTTCAGATGCCAGCGGTATTCGCCAAATGTGCCACAGATCATGCTGTCGGCTTCTTCACGCTGGACCATGATCGCGGCAATCGCGGTCGTGTTGGTCCGCATGATCGCCTTGGCCAGATCCGGTGTGACGCCCCTGCGTTGCATGACCTGATGGTAAGAGTTCCAGTAGTCGTAGTAACGCGGGTCGTTTTCCGGGTTCACGATCTGAAAATCCTGCCCCGGCCGGACAGTCAGGCCCAGCTTTTCGCAGCGTGCATCGATCACCTCGGGTCGGCCAATCAAGATCGGTGTTTCCGTAGTTTCTTCCAGGATCGCCTGTGCCGCGCGCAGAACCCGTTCGTCTTCGCCTTCCGCAAAGACAATTCTGCGCGACGCTGCGGCTGCGGCCTCGAAAACAGGACGCATCAGCAGGGCCGATTTGAAAACGGTCTGGTTCAGGCTTTCCTTATAAGCCTCGATATCCGAGATCGGCCGTTTGGCCACGCCACTGGCCATTGCCGCCTTGGCAACCGATGACGATACAACGCCCACCAGACGCGGATCGAATGGTTTCGGAATCAGATAATCCGGCCCGAACGTCAGTTGTTCTCCCTGATAGGCGGCAGCGGCTTCCGCGCTGGTTGTGGCGCGGGCCAGTTCGGCGATGCCATCGACGCAGGCAATCTGCATGTCATCGTTGATCTCGGTCGCGCCGACGTCCAGGGCACCGCGAAAAATGAAGGGAAAGCACAGCACGTTGTTGACCTGATTGGGAAAATCGCTGCGGCCCGTTGCGATGATCGCGTCCGGAGCAACCTCTCGGGCGGCATCCGGCAGTATCTCAGGGGTCGGATTGGCCAGGGCAAAGATGATCGGGCGCTTGGCCATCTTTGCGACCATCTCGGGCTTCAGGACATTCGGGCCGCTGAGTCCCAGAAACAGATCTGCATCGCCAATTACATCATCCAGTGTGCGCAGGTCCGATTTCTGCGCGAACTGATCTTTGTGCGGGTTCATATCTTCGGCCCGGCCTTCGTAGACCAGCCCGTGAATATCGCACAGCCAGATGTTCTCACGCTTGACCCCCAGTTTGACCAGCATCATCAGACAGGCAATGCCCGCCGCACCGCCGCCAGTTGACACCACCTTGATGTCTCCGAACTTCTTGCCGGCAACGTGCAGGGCGTTCTTGGCCGCGGCGCCAACGACAATGGCCGTTCCGTGTTGGTCATCGTGAAATACCGGGATGTTCATCCGCTCGCGGCACAGTTTTTCGACAACAAAACAATCCGGTGCCTTGATGTCCTCTAGATTGATGGCGCCGAAGGTCGGTTCCAGTGCGCAGACGATATCCGCCAGCTTTTCCGGGTCGGGCTGGTCCACTTCGATATCGAAACAGTCGATACCGGCGAATTTCTTGAACAGAACCGCCTTGCCTTCCATCACCGGTTTTGAGGCCAGTGCGCCAATATTGCCTAGCCCCAGAACCGCGGTGCCGTTTGACACGACACCCACCAGGTTCCCGCGCGACGTATAAAGCTCGGCATTGGCGGCATCCGATTTGATCTCAAGGCTGGCCTCGGCCACACCGGGCGAATAGGCACGCGCCAGATCGCGGCCATTGGCCAGCGGTTTGGTCGCTTTTATCTCAAGTTTTCCGGGCTTCGGGTGGGCGTGATAGTCAAGCGCGGCCTGCCGCAGGCTGGGTGTGTCGGACATCGGTGAACAAGCTCCTTCCCGGAATTTGGTTTAGTGTTAAACTATATTTTCTGACTTGGCTATGCGGTCTAATGCGTAGGCCGGAATTGGCCGAGAGTGACAGGCTGGTTGAAATTGTTCGTGGTTCTTTTACACGGAGTGGACTTTCACTGCAGCGAAGCGCAAAATCAGGCATGAGCATAAAAGACAACACACGGCCGGAGAAGGCCGTTTCAGGCAACCAATCTTCATTTGGAATGGAAAAGTCCGGATTCCGCGTGGCAATCGCGCTGATGGCCCTGATCCTGTGCGCCGTTGTGATTTGGCCCCTGCAGGCCGAGCAGCTCAACCAGGAAGGGGGGCCGTTCGAAACGATTTCGGCCGCCGCGCTGCTTGCTGCCGGGCTGGCGGCACTGGTGCGGTTTCCCGGATTGAAACGTCTGTACATCGGTGTGACCTGCCTGCTTCTGGCCGAGCGAGAGCTGGAAGCAGACATTTATTCCGAAGGAACCGTGCCGTTTATGATACTGAGCGGCCTGGATGACATTCTGGACATGACGCTGATCCGGGTCGTGCTTGCGGTCATCATACTGGGCGGTGCCATTTGGCACGGGGTGCCCAACGCACGGCTTGCGCTGAAACAGCGCGCGCCGTTTTTGCTGATCTTCGTTCTTGCCGGGCTGTCGGCTGTGGTGGCCCAGCTTCTGGAAGAGGTCTCGGGACTTTTTGACGAGACGCTGTCCCCGATTATGGCGATCCGTCTGTTTGCGCTGGAAGAAACGCTCGAGATGTTCTTTTCGATTGGCATTTTGGCCTCTGTTCTGATCGGATGGCCCAAATCGAATATTGAAGAGAAGCCTGATGACCAGCAGCAAAAGTCCGACACTCGCTGAATTCCGTCTGCCCACGAACGAACTGCGCGACGACATCCCGTTTTATACCAGAACGCTGGGGATGCGAATGGATATGATCTATCCCGCCGATGACCCCCGTGTTGCGGTGTTTTCGGGCCATGGCTTGCGATTGCGCATCGAAAAGGACGCGCCCGAGGCACCCGGGACCTTGCGAATCCTGACCGAGGATCCGGATCGGTTTGCCGATGGCGAGCGTGTGCTGGTCGCCCCCAATGGAACTCGCATAGAAATTGACGACCGCAACCCGCCGCTGGTGATGCCGGAAACGGTGCATTCCTTTGTCGTGCGCAGGCTGAAGGACCAGGCGCCGTGGATCATTGGACGGGCGGGTATGCACTATCGCGATCTGGTGCCTGATCGGCTGGGCGGGTCGATCATCGCCAGCCACATCCGTATCCCCGATGGCGGCCCGGTGCCCGACATGGTGCACTTTCACAAGGTCGGGTTTCAGCTGATCTTCTGTATCCACGGCTGGGTCGATGTTGTGTACGAGGATCAGGGCGAAAAGATGCGCCTGACGGCGGGGGATTGCTTTATCCAGCCTCCGGAAATCCGTCACCGCGTGCTCGAGGCATCGAACAATGTGCAGGTGATTGAGATAGGTGTACCCGCGGAACATGTCACGGAAATCGATCATGACATGGATCTGCCCACCCCTCATTACCGGCCCGCGCGGGAATGGCAGGGGCAGCGGTTTGTGTACAATCAGGCCAAAGATGCCGAGTGGGGGGAGTTCCGCTTGCCGGGATATATCTGCCGGGACACCACGATTGCCGAAAACACGAAAGGAGTTGCCGGGGTTCAGGTGGTAAAACGGGGGCAGGGCGAACCGGACTGGGCGAGCCATGATACCGATATCCATTTCACCTTCGTGATGAACGGTCAGGTGACGCTGGAAGGGGAAGGACGTGAGCCCTATCCGCTGGAACAGGGCGACGCCTTTGTGATCCCGCCGGGGATGCGCACGCGCCTTGCGGACCCGTCCGATGATGTCGAGCTGCTGGAGGTCACATTGCCCGGGACCTTCAATACAACGCTGGGTTAGGTCAAGATCGGATCAGGAAACATGCGCCGGGGGCTTCAAATCCCCCGGCTCTTTCCATTAGGGTATGGCATTCTGACCAGATGATCAAAAATTGGGAATCACCATGCCTTTGAAAGACGCCGCCCTGTCCGTCCGGGAAAACGCTTACGCGCCGTATTCGAAGTTCAAAGTGGGCGCGGCGATCCGGTCGAAGTCCGGAGTGATCTTTTCCGGCTGCAACGTGGAAAATGTCGCCTACCCGGAAGGCACCTGTGCCGAAGCGGGTGCGATTGCCGCGATGGTGGCCGCGGGTGAGCAGGAACTGACCGAGGTTTATGTTGTCGCCTCAAGCCCGCAACCGGTACCGCCTTGTGGCGGATGCCGTCAGAAGCTGGCGGAATTCGGCAAGCCGGACGTCAAAGTGACGCTTGCGACAGCAACCGGAACTGAGCTTGAGACAACCATGGGACAGCTTCTGCCCGGCGCGTTCGACGCCTCTCATATGGAGGATGTCTGAGCCTATGGACGCCCGTTCGATCATCGCGAAACTGCGCCGGGGTGACGTTCCGACCAGTGCAGAGCTGAACTGGTTCGCCCAGGGTTTGGCCGATGGTGCCGTCAGTGACGCGCAGGCCGGGGCGTTTGCCATGGCAGTTTGCATGGGCAGTCTGGGCGCGCAGGGCCGCGCCGATCTGACCGTCGCGATGCGGGACAGCGGAGAGGTGCTGAGCTGGGATCTGGGCGGCCCGGTGATCGACAAGCACTCGACCGGTGGGGTCGGGGATTGTGTCAGCCTTGTGCTGGCGCCGGCGCTGGCCGAATGCGGGGCCTATGTTCCGATGATCTCGGGGCGGGGCCTTGGCCATACCGGCGGGACACTGGACAAGCTTGAGGCCATTCCAGGGGTCAGCACCCAAATCAGTCAGGACCGGTTGGAGCAGATATTGCGCGAAACCGGTGCGGCCATCGTCGGTGCGACCGGTCAGATCGCACCTGCGGATAAGCGTCTTTATGCGGTGCGCGATGTGACGGCGACGGTGGAAAGCCTCGACCTGATCACGGCGTCGATCCTGTCAAAAAAGCTGGCAGCGGGCCCGGATGCGTTGGTGCTGGACGTGAAGGTCGGTTCCGGTGCGTTCATGAAAACGCTGGATGATGCCCGAAATCTGGCGCGGGCCTTGACCGAAACAGCAAACGCCGCCGGTTGTCGCACTTCGGCAGTGATCACCGATATGAACCAGCCTCTGGCCTCGGCGCTGGGCAATGCGCTGGAAATAGCCGAGGTGATGAAGGCGATGACCAGCGGCCAACCGACGCCTCTTGCCGAGCTTTCCGCCGAACTGGGCGGTGTGCTGCTTAAAGATGCAGGGATGTTTGCCTCGATTGACGAGGGGCGCAGGCAAATCGCCGATGTGATCAGGGATGGTCGGGCGGCGGATCGATTTGGCCGCATGATGGCGGCGGTGGGCGGTCCGGTCCATCTTGTCGAAAACTGGGAACGCTTTCTGCCCGAAGCGAATGTCATTCAGGAAGTTGCGGCCCAACACAGCGGCTATATCACAAGCATAGACGGCGAGGCGCTGGGTCTGGCCGTCGTCGCGCTGGGTGGCGGGCGGCAGGTCGAAGCCGACGTCATTGACCCGGCAGTGGGCATTTCTGACATCGTGCGATTGGGGCAGCAGGTATCACAGCGCGAGCCACTGGCCGTGGTGCACGCCGCACGCGAAGACGCGGCCCGGCAAGCCGCAGAGGCGATTTTGCAGGCCATCACGATCAGCGAAGCGCCCGTACCGGCCCCCGATCTCGTCCATGAAAGGATTACCGCATGAGACGGGCTTTCCTTGTCGTCATGGACTCTGTCGGTATTGGCGGCGCACCGGATGCGGATCAGTTTTTTAACGGCGAGGTCCCGGATACGGGCGCCAACACCGTGGCCCATATCGCGCAGGCCTGCGCGGAAGGGCGCGCCGAAGATGGTCGATCGGGTCCGCTGCACCTGCCCAACCTCGACGCGCTGGGGTTGGGAGCGTCTGTGCGTCTGGCCTCGGGCGATGAAACACCGGGGCTCGAGGTCGAACCAACCGGCCTCTGGGGCTGCGCGCACGAACATTCGCTGGGCAAGGACACGCCTTCGGGCCACTGGGAACTGGCCGGACTGCCGGTGCCGTGGGACTGGCACTATTTCCCGGACACCACGCCCGCATTCCCCGCTGATCTGAGCCGCGCGGCGGCAGAGGCAGCTGGAACAGACGGGATACTGGGCGATTGCCACGCCTCGGGCACGAAAATCATTGCCGAACTGGGAGCCGAACACATGCGGACGGGCTGGCCGATCTGCTACACCTCGGCAGACAGCGTGTTCCAGATTGCCGCGCATGAGGAAAGCTTTGGCCTCGACCGTCTGCTGCAGATGTGCCGGACGCTGGCCCCGATGCTGCATGACATGAAGATCGGCCGCGTTATCGCGCGCCCGTTTATCGGCTCGCCCGAGGGCGGGTTCACCCGAACCACCAACCGCAAGGATTTTGCCATTCTGCCGCCCGCGCCGGTTTTGACCAACTGGGCGCAGGATGCCGGACGTCGCGTTCACGCTGTGGGCAAGATCGGCGACATTTTCTCGATGCAGGGGATTGATACTTTGCGCAAGGGCTCGGACTCCGAACTGATGGGGCACCTGTCTGATCTGGTGGACGAAGCTGAAGACGGCAGTCTGACCTTTGCCAATTTTGTCGAGTTTGACAGTCTCTATGGACATCGCCGCGACATCAGCGGCTATGCCCGCGCGCTGGAATGGTTCGACCGCGAAATCGGCGCGATCCTGATAAAACTGCGCCCGGGTGACCTCATGGTGCTGACCGCCGATCATGGAAACGATCCTAGCTGGACCGGCACAGACCACACACGCGAACAGGTGCCGGTGCTGATCGCAGGGCGGGGCGTAGGGCAGATCGGTGCGGTCAATTTCGCCGATGTCGCCGCCAGCATCGCGCATCACCTGAACATTCCGGCACATGGACCGGGACGGAGTTTTCTATGACTGTCGCAGACCTGCCCAAGATCGAGTTGCATCTGCATCACGAAGGCGCGGCCCCGCCCGCCTTTATTCGCCAACTTGCGCATGAAAAACGCATTGATCTGAGCGGTATTTTCAAGCCCGACGGCTCCTATGACTTCCGCGATTTCGCCCATTTCCTGAGCGTTTATGAGGCCGCTTGCGAAGTGCTGAAATCGCCCGAGGATTTCCGTCGACTGACCCTGGCAATTCTGGAGGAAAGCGCTGCCAATGGTGTGGTGTATTCGGAAACCTTCCTGAGCCCCGATTTCTGCGGCGGTGGCGATGTGCACGCCTGGCGCGATTACCTGAATGCCATTCAGGACGCCGCGGATGAGGCCGAGCGCAAGTTCGACATCACCCTGCGCGGCGTCGTCACGTGTGTTCGCCATTTTGGCCCGGACAAGGCGAAACTCAGCGCCCGTTGCGCGGCCGAAACCTCAGGCGACTGGATCACGGGCTTCGGCATGGGCGGCAACGAAGGGGTCGGCGCGCAGTGCGATTTCAAGTGGGCATTTGATTGCGCCCGCGAGGCAGGATTGCGGCTGACCACCCATGCGGGTGAGTTTGGCGGACCGGACAGCGTGCGCGATGCGGTGCGCGACCTGGGGGTCGAGCGGATCGGACATGGTGTGCGCGCCATCGAAGACCCTGACCTGATGCATGAATTGGTCGACCGGGACATCACGCTTGAGGTTTGTCCGGGGTCCAATGTGGTGCTGGGCTTGTATCCGGATTTCAGCGCCCATCCGATCGCAAAGTTGCGCGATGCGGGCGTCAAGGTCACCGTCTCAACCGACGATCCCCCGTTTTTTCATACTACCATGCGGCGTGAATATGAGATGCTGAACGCAGCTTTCGGCTGGCAGGCCGAGGATTTCAGCGCAATGAATGACACGGCCCTCAATGCGGCCTTCTGTGATGAAGACACCCGTTCGCGGGTCCAAAAAAGACTGGAGAAAACATGAGCGAACATCTGACCGTCGTTGATCATCCGCTGGTGCAGCACAAATTGACGCTCATGCGGGACAAGGGCACATCGACCGCCGTTTTCCGGCAGTTGCTGCGGGAAATCACCCTTTTGCTGGCCTATGAGGTCACGAGAGAACTAAAGCTGACGACCCGCAACATCGAAACCCCGATGGAGGAGATGGACGCCCCCATTCTGGCCGGTAAGAAACTGGCATTGGTGTCGATTCTGCGTGCTGGCAACGGGATGCTCGACGGTGTGCTGGAATTGATCCCGTCGGCGCGGGTGGGCTTTGTCGGATTGTATCGCGATGAAGAAACGCTGAAACCGGTTCAGTATTACTTCAAAGCGCCCGAAGGACTGAAAGACCGCCTGGTCATTGCTGTGGATCCGATGCTGGCCACAGGCAACAGTTCAGCCGCCGCGATTGACCTGCTGAAAGAGGCAGGCGCGACCGATATCCGTTTCCTCTGTCTGCTGGCCGCGCCCGAAGGCGTCGCGCGGATGAAAGAGGCCCATCCGGATGTGCATATCGTGACGGCCGCGCTGGATCGCGAACTGAATTCCAAGGGCTATATCATGCCCGGACTGGGCGACGCCGGCGACCGGATGTTCGGTACTAAATAAGCTGTCTGCGGCGTTTCGGGTGTAAGGTGAGGCACGAAATCCCTGCCCCGCCTACGGCGTTTTCGGGGTATTCGTGTCGGAGAGTGTTCAGGTAAATCCCGAAACGCCTTATTCACCACAGATGTTTTGCAGCCGGACCCAGTCGCGGTCAGGCAGGACCTGCTCCTGGGATCGGCCCGCCATCGGGTCGGCCTCGATCAGGCCCAGAACCGTTTCGCCAGTGATATCACGCGCGTAGGCGTAAGGTGTCGAGGGCAGGGCTGCCTGAGCAAACACGGCCAGCAATTCCTGATCGGGCAGGGATGGGCGCGGTTCCGAAAGGACCTGCTCGGTGTAACTGTCGATGATCTGCGGTGTCAGTTCACCGGTCGTCAGCAACCGGAATGCGGTTGTCGGGCCGGTGCGGTCCAGCAGGTCATCAAGCGGGTCATGTGCCTCGGCCCGGGCGCGTTCGGCGATGACATATCCTGCCGCCACGGCCGGGTCTTCATGATCCTCGACCAGCGTTCGGCTCAGCAGCACCGTGCCGCCGGGCAGGCTGAGGCTGTTTTGCACCCCGGCAGGCAGGATCACGATCTGCCGCACTCCGGTCCTTTTTGCCAGCATATCCAGCGCGGCCTTGGCATCTTCCGATGCACAGGCGCGCCCGGAAACCCTTTCGATGCGTTGCAGGATGGTATCGCCGATGTCCTGCCGCTTGATCTTGGGAACGACTGAAACAACGTGGCTTTGCAAGGCAACCGGCAACCAGAGCAACAGCAGGGCCGCCACGGCGGCGACTACCCCGCCGACACTCAGCCAGCGCAGTCGGCCAGGGTGCGGACGTGACCGGTCGATTGCACGTTGCAGCCTGTCGATCGCTTCGATCATCGTGGTTTCGGATTCGGCCAGTTCCAGCGTTTCATCCGGGTCGCCGTCAGGGTTGAAAATGGCCGGGTAGCCGCCCGGATTTTGCCGCTCCAGCGCGGCCAGGGACCAGTGGGTCAGCGCACGGTCATTGAAATCCGATATCGTCAGCGTGGCCTCGCCAATCGAGACAACCACCTCGCGCCGCTGCATATCGGGCGAGGGCCGCCACAGACCGGTGGCTTCGATCCGCTGGTACTGTTTTAAGGCCGTCATCGGGGCGAGGTCTGCTCAAAATTATTTTGATCCAGCTTAGCATGATAAATTTACGCGGCGCAAACCTGTTGAACCGTATTTGGCACTTGCGCCCGGTATCCGGATGCGGGGAAATACGCGGGTCCGGCAGCGAAGGCGAAAATTGAACAGAATGCAGGCAGGCAACCCATCTTCACCCGTTTTGGCCGCTGGCCTCATGATTGGCGCAATGGCCATCATCGGGGTGATCGACAATGTCGTGGTTCTGGTGGCCGAAACGATCGGTCTGTGGCAATTCCACCTGAGCCGCGCATTGTTGATGCTGCCGCTGGTGCTTCTGTTGTCACTGCTTGGGTTGGGCGGATTGCGCCCGATCCGCCCGGGCATTGTTCTTTTGCGAAGCGTCCTGATGACGCTGGCCATGCTGTTTTACTTCTCGTCGCTTGCTTTGATGCCGGTTGCTCAGGCGTTGGCGGGGTTGTTTACGTCCCCGATTTTTGTGTTGCTGATTTCGGCCTTTGGTCTGCGGCAGAAAATCGGGCCCTGGCGAATTCTGGCTGCGCTGCTCGGGTTTCTAGGATTACTTCTTGTTCTGCAACTCAATCCGGCGGACTTCGATGCCAGAACCCTATTGCCGGTCGCAGGCGGGTTTTTCTATGCGCTTGGGGCGACCCTGACACGGTCCCACTGCGCGCAGGAAAGTACGGTCGTCATGCTGGGGGGGATGGTAATTACACTTGGTATTGCTGGCGCGCTGGGGCTGACGGGGTTCTCGATCTTTCCGGTCGGTGCGGAACCGGGCCCGGAAGGGTTCGTGACCCGTGGCGTGGTCTGGCAGATACAACCCTCGCTTTTTTGGGTGGTGGTCCAGGCCGTAGGGTCAACCATAGCCGTTTTCATGCTGATCAAGGCGTATCAGGTTGGTGAGCCATCCTATGTCGCAATCTTCGAATACTCGGTGATGATCTTCGGTCCTGCGTTTGCGTGGGCGGCCTTCGGCCAATCAATCGACGGCGTTCAGATCGTCGGCATCGGGCTGATCGTGCTGGCCGGTGCCTTGCTGGGCTGGCGTTCCATGCGCGCGTCGGCGGAACAGGCCGTGGCGTGATCGTTTCTCGGCGCAGGTCGTATGTGTTTGTTCACATCCCCAAAACGGGCGGCACGTCGCTTGCATCGGCGCTGGAACAGAGGGCGACGAAGGATGACATCCTGATCGGTGACACGCCCAAGGCGCGGAACCGTCATCGACGGCAAAAGGGCTTACAGGCCAGGGGGCGGTTGTGGAAACACTCCACGCTGGCGGATATCGACGGACTTGTTTCGCCCGAGGCGTTGGAACGCATGTTCACTTTCACGCTAGTCCGCAACCCATGGGATCGGCTTGTAAGTTACTACTACTGGCTGCGGGACCAGAAATTTGACCACCCCGCAGTGTCGCTGGCAAAGGTGTCATCATTTGAAGCATTCTTGCTGAAACCGGCCACGCTTAGGTCAATTCAGGCGCATCCCGCGCGGCGCTACATGACGCGGGCAGATGGGCACGAGCAGTGCCGAGCCTTTATTCGGCTTGAGAAGTTCGAGGAGGATGCTGAACCGTTGTTCACGCATCTCGGTTTCAGGCTGACCCTTCCGCATCTCAACGGGTCCGAAAGAGAAGTGGATTATCGGCAGTACTATTCCACGCGAACCCGAAATGCGGTGGCGGATGCCTGCGCGGAAGATATCGGAAGATTCGACTACCGGTTCCACTTCTGATCCCGTCACCGTTTCCGAATTTCCGGCAAGCCTGCGAAAAACAGTCGCATTGTTTGCTGGTTGTGGGTCAATTGGGCCGGAACAGGCTCAATTTGGGCTAAAATATGTCAAAACTAAGACAGCGCGCCTGATCACATGATACCCCGGTTTCAATGATTATCTGTGCCAAGGGGGGCTGGGCACGTGTTTGAAGTAGTGAGTGTTACTGATTTATCAGATCATGCGCGGAAGATGGACGACGTCCTGTCGCGCAATGCAACGTTGTCGCGCCGGGGCGGGTTTGTCCACGGCACCAAGATTGCGACGACCCGAGGCTGGAAGCTGGTGGAACGCGTTGCGGCAGGTGATCTTGTCCGAACATTGGACCATGGTTTCAAGGAAGTACGCCGAATTGCGACTGACAGGGTGAGCATCGCAACGGGCGAAACGCGCGCAGAATATCTGCCCGTCTACGTGCCGTCGCGTGCGGCGTATAATGGGCGTCCTGTCTGGCTGATGCCAGAACAGGGGGTGGCGCTGGACATAAGCCGGATTGAACCGGGCACCGAAGGCGTGTCTGTGATCCCGGCCCGGATGCTCAGCGGAATGTGCCGGATGACCTCGCAAGCACCGTCCACAACCTTCGATGTCAGCACGTTTTTTTTCGATTGTGACGAGGTGGTCTTCCTTGAAGGCGGGTTGCAGGCCTATTGCCCGGCAAGTCGCTTTGGATCGCGCGGGTCCCCGGATCAGCCTTCATACCAGATCGCCGAGGCGCAGGACGCCGACCACCTTGTCGATCTGATCGCATACAAGGGCGAACTATCAGCCCTTGCAAACCCGTTGGGTGCGCTGCCCGCGCCCATCCCGCAAGAACCGATTTTTCCCGTCAGGCCACAGTTGGGAGTGCGCCGCCCGGGAAGACCCGGCAGGCCGAATGTGCCAGCCCTGTTCTTGCGGCCTGAATGGCAGACCTAACCAAACACTAAGAAAACGATGCAGGCGCGTATTACGCGCCTGCATCACTTGTTCAGGCGGCCTTGGCCTCGGGCGCGAAGCGGCCATAGAACGTCTGGCCCTTATCGGCCATCTCACGCAGCAGCGGCGGGCAGGCGAACCGTTCGCCGTATTGCGCTGCCAGCTGGTCGCAGCGTTCGGCGGCGTAAGGTGCGCCAATGATGTCCAGCCAGCTTAGTGGGCCACCGGACCACGGGGCAAAACCCCAGGCCAGAATGGCACCCACGTCACCTTCGCGGATATCCTCCAGAACACCTTCTTCCAGCGCGCGGACCGCTTCCAGAACCTGTGCGAACATCAGGCGTTCTTGCACTTCGATCAGGTCGGGCTGATCTTCGGCCAGCGGGTATTTGTCTTGCAGACCTTTCCAATACCCGACGCGCTTGCCCTTTTCGTCATAGTCGAAGAAGCCTGCATTTGCCTTGCGGCCCAGACGTCCCTGTTCTTCCATCCAGAAGATCAGATCGTCCGAGGGGCTTTCGGGATAGGCATCGCCCATCGCCGCCTTGGTTGCGCGGGCAATCTTGGCGCCCAGATCAATCGAGGTCTCATCGGTCAGCTGTACCGGCCCGACCGGGAAACCCAGTTGACGTGCGGCGTTGTCAACCAATGCAGGGCTGACGCCCTCGGTAATCATGCGCGCACCTTCGTTGATGTACGGGATGATGCAGCGGTTGCAGTAGAAGAACCGCGCGTCGTTGACGACGATCGGTGTCTTCCGAATCTGACGCACGTAATCCAGCGCCTTGGCAACCGCACGATCCCCGGTTTCCTTGCCTTTGATGATCTCGACAAGGAACATCTTCTCGACCGGCGAAAAGAAATGGATGCCGATGAACTGATCCGGCCTCACGCTGGCCTTGGCCAGATCGGTGATCGGCAGGGTCGAGGTGTTGGAGGCAAAGATGCAATCTTCGGGAATGATCGCTTCGACCTTTTTGGTCATGTCGGCCTTGACTGCGGGGTCTTCGAATACCGCTTCAATTATCAGGTCGCAGCCTTTCAGATGCTCCAGATCATGCGTCGCGGTGATGCGGGCCAGCATGGCTTCTTTCTTTTCAGCCGTGACCTTGCCGCGCTTGATACCTTTGTCCAGGTACGCTTCGGTATAGGCCTTACCCTTGTTGGCGGCCTCCTGATCGCGGTCGATGAGAACGACTTCCATCCCGGCCTGAGCGGACACCAGCGCGATGCCCGCGCCCATCATGCCCGCGCCCAGAACACCGATCTTCTTAACCGACTGGTCCGGCACACCCTGAGGTCGCACTGCGCCTTTCTCCAGCGCTTCCTTGTTCAGGAACAGGCTGCGGATCATCGCTGACGAGGACGGGTTCATCAGGATCGAAGTGAACCAGCGCGCCTCGATCCTCAGGGCTGTGTCGAAATCGACCAGAGCACCCTCGTAGACCGCGCTCAGCAGGGCCTGAGCGGCCGGGAACGCGCCTTGTGTCTTGCCGTTGACCATCGCCGAAGCGCCAACGTAGTTCATGAAGCCAGCCGGATGGTACGGCGCACCACCGGGCATCTTGTACCCCTTTGCATCCCAAGGCTTGACCAGATCCGCATCGCTGGCGTTCAGCACCCATTCCTTCGCGGCGGCCAGCGGGTCTTCGACGACCTCATCGACCATTCCCGCACCCTTGGCCTTGTTCGGCTCCAGTGTTTTGCCTTCCAGCAATAGCGGAGCCGCACCAACGGCACCCAGCTTGCGGACCATGCGGGTGGTTCCGCCCATGCCCGGGAAGATGCCGATCATGATTTCGGGCAGGCCGATCTTGGCCTTCGGGTTGTCGGCGCAGAAAATGCGATGACAGGCCAGTGGCACCTCAAGCCCGATCCCCAGCGCGGTGCCGGGCAGGGCGGCGGCAATCGGTTTGCCGCCCTTTTTGGTCTTCGGGTCCATTCCCGCCAGTTCGATCTTACGTAGAATGCGATGCCCGTTCATTGTGAAATCGAACATGGCCTGCGCTGGTTCATCGCCCGACTTCTCGCGGATCGATCCCAGCACGTTCAGGTCCATACCGGCGGCAAAGCTGTCCTTGGCCGAGGTGATGACCGCACCCTTGATGTTGTCATCTGACAGAACCTGATCGATCATCTCTTCGATAAGGGCCAGCGCCTCGACGCGCAGGATATTCATGCTTTTCTCGGGTACGTCCCAGGTGATGATGGCAACGCCGTCGGCGTCCACTTTCATGGTGAAATCAGTCATGTCTCGTCTCCGATCTGGTCAGCCGTCAGCGGGCTGCCGTCTTTGCGGGTGAAGCGAAAGCCGTGGGCATCGAACTTCACCATCATGTCTATGTCGCTATAATATCCGGTCTCGGTCGGGGTCCGCGTGCCCACCACCAGAAAGGTCGCGGGCGCATCGGTTTTGTTTACAAGGTGATGGCCATTGGCCTCACCTGCGGGCCAAGCGGCGCAATCGCCGGGCTGCATCTCATGCTCGCCATCGTCATCGATCAGCACGCAGGTGCCAGTGAGCATGATGGCAAACTCGTCCTGCTCCATATGATAATGGCGCAGCGAGGACATGCCCTGCGGTTCAAGCCGCACGATGTTGACCCCGTATTGGGACAGCCCGCCGGCATCTCCGACCGGTTGAACAAAGCGGCCATCGCCAGCTTTGGCCAGCTTGCCGGGGTAACCCGAACCGCCCCGGAAAGGGATTTGAGAGAGATCCAGCTTGGGCATCAGACACGCTCGATAATCGTTGCCGCACCCATGCCGGATGCAATGCAGAGCGTTGCCAGACCGGTTTCCTTGTCCTGACGCTCCAGCTCATCCAGAAGCGTGCCGATGATCATTGCGCCGGTTGCCCCCAGTGGGTGACCCATCGCGATCGAGCCGCCATTGACGTTGACCAACGCCGGGTCGACGTCGAACGCCTGCTGGAAGCGCAGCACGACTGAGGCAAAGGCTTCGTTCACTTCGAACAGGTCCAGATCTCTGATCTTCATGCCGTTGTCGGCCAGAATTTTCTCGGTCACAGGAACCGGGCCGGTCAGCATGATTGTCGGGTCGGTACCGATCTTGGCAGTTGCCTTGATGCGCGCGCGCGGCTTGAGGCCGTACTTCTCACCGAACTCCTTGTTCCCGATCAGAACAGCCGCTGCACCGTCCACGATGCCCGAGCTGTTTCCTGCGTGGTGGATGTGGTTGATTTTTTCCAGATGCGGGTATTTCAGCATGGCCACCTTGTCGAAGCCGGGCATCTGCTCACCCATCATCGCAAATGAGGGGTTCAGCGCGCCAAGGCTCTGCATGTCCGTGCCGGGGCGCATATATTCGTCGCGGTCCAGAATGGTCAGCCCGTTCTGGTCCTTTACGGTGATAACCGACTTTTCGAACCGGTTGTCTGCCCATGCTTCTGCTGCGCGCTTTTGGGATTCAACCGCCAGGGCGTCGGCGTCATCCCGGCTGAAGCCATATTCCGTCGCGATGATGTCGGCCGAAATACCCTGCGGGACGAAATACGTGCTCATCGCCAGAGACGGATCAACGGCGATGGCGGCACCATCGCTGCCCATGGGCACGCGGCCCATCATTTCGACACCGCCAGCGATGTACGCGTCGCCAGCACCGCCTTTCACCTGGTTCGCAGCCAGGTTCACCGCTTCCATGCCAGAGGCGCAGAAACGGTTGATCGCCAGGCCGGGGATCGACTGGTCCAGATCGGACGCCAGCACGGCCGAGCGTGCCAGACAGCCGCCCTGTTCCATCACCTGCGTGACATTGCCCCAGATCACGTCCTCTACGGCGTGGCCTTCAAGGTTGTTGCGCTCTTTCATCGCGTTCAGGGTCAGGGCGGACAAGCGCACCGAGGTTACCTCGTGCAGGCTGCCATCCTTGCGGCCTTTGCCGCGCGGGGTGCGCAGAGCGTCATAGATATAGGCTTCGGTCATGGGTCTTCTCCTCAAGCTCGATCCGACGGGTTGCCGGGCATCAGGTCATAGGGGTGTTTCCAGCCGGGCTGCTCGCTGAGGCGTGTCAGCCAGACGTCGATATTTGGCCAGTCGGCGCGGTCGAAGCCGAATGGTTCCGGATAATACAGGTAGCCGCAGCAACTGAGATCTGCATTCGTCACGCCGTCGCCGACGATCCAGTCACGACCGGCCAGATGCTGGTTCAGAATTTCGTATGCCGCCTTAAGCCGACCTTGATTGAACGCGATCACATCCGGGTTGCGGTGCTTTTCCGGCAGGAAATTGATCAGAAAACGAGTGAGGCCAGCCATTGAACTGAGTTTGTGATTATCCCACAACACCCAACGGAAAATCTCGTAATTTTCTTCCCGGTTCCTGCCGCCAAACTTCCCTGATTTCTCAGTCACATATGCTTGAATCGCGCCAGACTGACTGGTGCGGAAATCACGATCGATCAGAAAGGGCGCTTCGCCCATTTCGTTGGCCTCCGCGCGAAATTCTCGCGTGCGGGTCTCGCCATTGAAGAAATCGACAAAGACCGGCTCCCACTCCAGCCCCGACATCTCCAAGGCCAGCGCCGCTTTGTAGGAGTTCCCGCTTTCTCCGAAACAATGCAGTTTGATAGTCATGCGATTACCCCTCCCAAGGCGCATGTGGTCAGGTTGGAATTGAGTATTTTGGAAAAGATGAAGAGCCGACGTTTACCATTGATCAACCTTGGTCTGTTTCAATCAACATGCGGTACAGGCTGGAGAGCCGATGACCGCAAAAGGTGAAGTCGTCCCTGTCCTGATGGCGAGTGCGCCCAATGGCAGGGGCGCATCAGGCCTTCATCTTTTCAAAAATACTCCCGCCGGAGGCGTCTGGCCTCGATGCGATCGCAGGCGAAGAATTGGCGTATTGCCTCAACGCTTTCGCGCTTCCAGTTCGGAATTGAATATGCGCAGCCGATGGGTCAGGTTCTCCTCGTCAATAACACTGTTGAAATTCTCGAACAGAAAAGACAGCGCTTCACCCTCGTCCAGCCCCGCTTCGCGGGCGAAACCCTTGAGACGGCGATACCCGTCTTCGGTCATTGCAACCGGAAAGCGGCGGGTTAAGCGAAAGCGTTTCGGCATGTCTTGTCCTCCGGGGACCTGGTTCCGGGCGAAAGTACCCGGAACCAGACTGAGTTCAGAAATTTGCCGCGTCCAGCGCCATTACAGTGTCCGCGCCGGTTTGTATCCGGGCCAGATGCATGGATGTGGCAGGCAGACGGCGCGCCATATAGAAGCGACCGGTGTTGATCTTTGTCTTGTAGAAGTTCTTGTCCGATGCGCCACTGTCTAGGGCTTCCTGTGCAACCTTTGCCATTTTCGCCCACATCAGGCCCAGGCAGACATGGCCGAACATGTGCATGAAGTCATATGACCCGGACAGCGCGTTGTTCGGATTCTTCATGCCCTCCTGCATGAAGTACATGCCAGCGGCTTGCAGGTCTTTCGACGCAGCTTTCAGCGGTTCGATGAAGGCTTTTTCATAAGCTTCGTTCTTGCCACCGTTTTCCTTGCAGAAAGATTTGACCATTTCAAAGAAGGCCATGACATGCTTGCCGCCATCCTGTGCCAGCTTACGGCCCACAAGGTCCAGCGCCTGAACGCCATTCGCACCTTCGTAGATCATCGCGATCCGGGCGTCGCGTGTGTATTGCGACATGCCCCATTCTTCGATGTAGCCGTGGCCGCCATAGACCTGCTGGGCCTGAACGGTCATGTCGTAGCCTTCATCCGTCAGGAAGCCTTTGATGACCGGGGTCAGCAGCGAAATCAGCCCGTCCGCATCCTTATCACCCGAACGGTGCGCCTTGTCGATCATTGTGGCGCCCCACAGGATGAATGCGCGCGCGCCTTCGGTGAAGCTTTTCTGATCCATCAGGTTGCGGCGGATGTCCGGGTGCACGATCAGCGGATCGGCGGGGCCGTCCGGGTTCTTCACACCTGTTACGTCACGGCCCTGCAGGCGGTCTTTTGCGTATTCAACAGCGTTCTGGTACGCGGCCTCGGCCTGCGACAGGCCTTGCATGCCCACACCCAGACGCGCTTCGTTCATCATGGTGAACATGGCGCGCATGCCTTTGTGTTCCTCTCCCAGCAGCCAGCCGGTGGCCTCGTCATAGTTCATGACGCAGGTCGAGTTGCCATGGATGCCCATCTTCTCTTCGATCTTGCCGACCGAAACGCCATTACGCTCACCCGGGGTGCCGTCCTCGTTCACGATGAACTTGGGCACGATGAACAGTGACACGCCCTTGATGCCCTCGGGGCCACCGGGGATTTTGGCCAGTACCAGGTGGATGATATTGTCGGCCATGTCGTGATCGCCAGCCGAGATAAAGATCTTCTGGCCCGAGATTTTGTAGCTGCCGTCGCCCTGCGGTTCCGCCTTGGTGCGCATCAGACCCAGATCGGTGCCACAATGCGGCTCGGTCAGGTTCATGGTGCCAGTCCATTCACAGCTGACCATGTTGGGCAGGTACATGTTCTTCTGCTCGTCGGTTCCGTGCGCCAAGATCGCAGACGCCGCGCCGTGCGTCAGGCCCTGATACATGGTGAATGCCTGGTTGGAGCCCGAGAACATCTCGCCCACGGCAGTTCCGAGAACATAGGGCATGTTCTGACCGCCATATTCTTCCGGCATGTCGAGGCCCGTCCAACCGCCTTCCTTCATCTGCTCGAAGGCATCTTTGAACCCGGATGGCGTATAGACGATACCGTTTTCCAGCCGACATCCTTCGGTATCGCCAACCACGTTCAGCGGGTGCAGAACATTTGTGGCGATCTTGCCCGCTTCCTCCAGCACGGCGCCGGTGAACTCGGCCTCCAGATCGGAATATCCCGGAATGTCCGAGGTCGAGACTTTCAGTACATCATGCAAAATGAACTGTGCGTCTTTGATTGGCGCGTTGTAGGCGGGCATGTGAAGCTCCCTTAATTCAGATGTCCGGGGGCGGGCGAGATTATTCGGCCGCCTTCTTTTCCTGTTTCATCGAGACGATGACCTTTTCGCCCCAGCGCAACTGCTCTTTCAGATCGTCGATGGCCTGTGTCAGTTCTTCACGGCGTGCTTCCATGTCTGCCAGACGTTCGCACGCGATCTCGTAGGTGCGGGACATTTGTGTCAGTTGCTGATCACCGACGTGATACAGGTCCAGAAGCTGCCGGATTTCTTCCAGGCTGAAGCCAAAGCGCTTGCCACGCAGGATCAGTTTCAGACGGGCACGATCGCGTTTGGTGAACAGACGTTTCTGGCCTTCACGGATAGGAAACAAAAGTTCCTTGGCCTCGTAGAACCGCAAGGTACGTGGTGTGACATCATAGGTCTCGCACATTTCGCGGATGGTCATCAGGTCTTCGGTCATGGTTCAAACTCTCATCACTGGCGTCGTGAAAAAGATTTGCGCAGTTGATGGGCCTCTTACAACATGCAGATGACGTTTACGTAATGCGAACGCTACGTCACAAAAAAGTTGACGTAACATCCGTTCGCGTAAATCCGTGTTTCGGTAATCTTCTTTCCCTTGGGTAAGGGGAAATCTCGCGATTCCACGCTGCGTGCATCGCCGTTCCCCACAAGAAAAACCCAGCGGCAGGACCACGGGAGCTAAAGTTTCGATCGAAATGAGGCTTGAAAGGTTGTCAGCCCAGAGAATTGGCCGTCTGGTCGCGCAGTTGCTTGAGGGCGTCCATAGCTTCGTCCAGTTGCTGCCTTTGCTGGCGCAACTCCTCCATTTGCCGGTCAGCCATTTCCACAAATGTTGCCATCTGGGCCTGGTTGCCCTGATGTTCATAGATCAGCAGCCACTGCCGGATCTCTTCAAGCGGGAACCCGAACTTGCGTCCGCGCATGATCAGCGTCATGCGTGCTCGCTCACGGGGGCCGTAATACCTGGAGCGGCCTTCGCGGTCAGGTTGCAGCAACTCGATATATTCGTAGTAGCGCAGGGTACGGGGCGTTACGTCGAACTCGGCGCACATTTCTTTGAATGACAAACGGGTGTCGGACATTCCTCATCTCCTTGCCTGCAACCTATGGAGTCGTGGCGGCAAGCGCAACAGTCGGGCTTGCCCTTTCGCTGAACTGGCGATCATAAAGGGCGCGGAAGAAGGGAAAGACCGAATGGTAGAAAAATTGGGTTTCGCGCGCCAGTTCATCGAGGCAATTCCACATGCCAGGGCATTGGGCATGGAGCTGACGTATATCGGTGCCGGAGAGGCCGAGATCACCATGCCGTACAACGCGGACCTTGTCGGGGATCCGCGCACCGGCGTTATTCATGGTGGGGCGGTGTTCGCTTTGCTGGACACTTGTAGCGGTGCGGCTGTCATGAGCCATCCGTCCGCGCCGGGTGCCACGGCTACAATTGACCTGCGCATAGACTACATGCGGGCGGCTACGCCGGGGCAGAACATTACAACGCGCGCCAAATGCTATCACATCACGCGCAATGTGGCCTTCGTGCGTGCGACCGCAACGGATGACGATCAGGAACATCCTGTCGCAACCGCATCGGGGTCTTTCACCGTGGAGGGCAGGTAAATGGCGCGCAATCGACCGGAGCCGATGCAGGTGGTCAAGAACCGCCGGGACGCCGCACTGAACGCCATGGTCGATGGGGTGCCGTATATCCGGTTTCTCAACATCGCCTTCGACCGGCGTGGGGATGAACTGACGGGTGTTCTGAATTTTGACGACAAACTGATTGGCAATCCGCTGCTGCCCGCGCTGCACGGTGGGGTCACTGCCGCATTTTTGGAGGTGACCGGCGTGATCACCCTGTGCTGGGAGACCGTGTTTCCCCGCATCGAAAGCGGAGAGATGAGTGTCGAAGACATTCGGGATGCCAGTTTGCTCCGATACCCGAAAACCATCGATTTCACGGTCGACTACCTGCGTTCGGGCTTGCCGCGCGATGCTTACGCCCGCGCTTACATCAGCCGTTCCGGACGACGTTATGCTTCTGTCCGGGTCGAGGCGTGGCAGGACAACCATGCGCGCCTGTTCGCGCAGGCTTCGGGGCATTTCCTGATGCCGCAATCGGATTCGGACGACGGGTAGCTTTGGATGCGGGATGCCTCGGCGCCCATCACGCACAGACGGGTGCTGAAGATCGCAGCACCTATCGTTCTGTCCAATGCGACTGTCCCGATACTGGGGGCGGTGGATACTGGTGTTGTCGGGCAGATGGGGTTGGCCGCCCCGATCGGCGCTGTCGGAATGGGCGCAGTCATCCTGTCGGCCATCTACTGGATATTCGGCTTTTTGCGGATGGGCACCACGGGTTTGGCTGCACAGGCGCGCGGGGCCGGAGACACGGCGGAAACCGGTGCGCTGCTGATGCGCGGTTTGCTGTTGGGCGGTGCGGCGGGGCTGTTTTTCATTCTGACGCAGGTCTGGGTGCTGTGGGGGGCATTTGCCCTGTCCCCCGCAAGCCCCGAAGTCGAAGCGCTGACCCGGCAATACCTGGAAATCCGGATCTGGGGTGCCCCGGCGACAATTGCTCTTTATGCCGTTACAGGCTGGCTGATCGCGATCGAGCGGACGCGGGGCGTATTTGTGCTTCAGGTCTGGATGAATGGCCTGAATATCCTGCTGGATCTGTGGTTCGTGCTTGGGCTGGGATGGGGCGTCGAGGGCGTCGCGCTGGCGACACTGATCGCCGAATGGACCGGGTTGGCCCTTGGGCTATGGCTCTGCCGTCAGGCATTTGCCGGTAATCAGTGGAGAGACTGGCCGCGTATTTTCGACGGCGCACGGCTGCGGCGGATGATGCAGGTGAACGGAGACATCATGGTGCGGTCCGTCCTATTGACCGGATCGTTCACCACTTTTCTTTTTGTCGGGTCGGATCTTGGCGACGTCAATCTGGCCGCCAATCAGGTTCTGCTGCAGTTTCTGGAAATCACGGCCTTTGCGCTGGACGGCTTCGCCTTTTCGGCCGAGGCGCTGGTCGGCGGGGCGGTCGGGGCAAAGGACCGCTTTCAGGTGCGGCGCGCGTCCGTGATGGCGTCACAATGGGGCGTAGGCGGCGCTTTCGCGCTGGGCCTGGTTTTCTATCTGGCTGGACCCGCGCTGATCGATGTGATGTCGACCTCGCCCGAGGTGCGTGAGGCCGCGCGCGAATTTCTGATCTGGGCTGCGATTGCCCCGGTGATTGGCGTGGCCAGCTGGATGTTCGATGGTATCTACATCGGCGCGACATGGACCCGGGACATGCGCCAGGCGATGATCCACTCGGTCGGGATCTACGTCCTGTCCCTGTTCATTCTGGTGCCTGCATTTGGCAATCACGGGCTTTGGGCCGCGCTGATGGTTCTGAACATTGCGCGTGGCGTCACGCTGGGATGGCGCTATCCGAAGCTAGAGGCGCAAGTCGCTTAAAGCAGGGTCAGCAGGTTTTCGGGCGGACGCCCGATTGCGGCCTTGTCTTCGCGAATGACAATGGGGCGTTCGATCAGGATCGGGTTTTCGGCCATGGCACGGATCAAGGTATCGTCCGGCGTCGCTTTGTTCAGCCCCAGTTCCCTGAAGCGCTTTTCACCTGTGCGCATCATGTCGATTGCAGCAATGCCCAGTTTCGCCTGCACGACCCACAATTCGTCTTCTGACGGTGCATCTTCCAGATACTTCCGGACACGGGGTTCTGCGCCGATTTCTTCAAGCAGTGCAAGCCCCGAACGCGATTTCGAACACCGCGGGTTGTGCCAGTATTCCATCACAGCCAATCTTCTCGTTTGCTGCCAACCGCCTGTGCGACATTTTCAAACCCGTCCCGGGCCAGAAGTTCGTCCAGACCCCGGGCGATTTCCGATGCCAGCGACATGCCGCCGTAAACCATGGCCGTATAGAACTGGACGGCCGAGGCACCGGCGCAAATCTTGGCATAGGCCTGTTCCGCGCTGCTGATGCCACCCACGCCGATCAAGGGAATGCGTCCTTCGGTCAGTTGGCTGAGCCGCGCAAGTACGCGGGTCGATTTTTCGAACAAAGGCGCGCCAGACAAGCCACCAGCCTCATCCTTGTGTGCGCTTCTCAGCCCGTCGCGAGACAGGGTGGTATTCGTGGCAATGACCGCGTCAATTCCGGTTTCCAGCGCGATATCTGCGATATCTTGTATCTCTGGTGCCGTCAGGTCCGGAGCAATTTTCAGGAATACGGGAATCGGTGCAGGCAGCGCGTCTCGCGTTTTCACAACACCCGCCAGCAAAGCGCCAAGCGCGGCCTTACCCTGCAGGTCCCGCAGTTTCTCGGTGTTGGGGGACGACACGTTGACCGTGGCAAAATCCAGATGGGCGGCACAATGGGCCAGTACTTTGGCAAAATCACCGGGGCGGTCGTCGCTGTCCTTGTTGGCGCCAAGGTTCAATCCGATGACCGCATCGCGGGGACGGCTCGCAAGGCGGCGGGCCATGACGTCCATTCCTTCGTTGTTGAAGCCGAAACGGTTGATGGCTGCCTTGTCTTCGATCAGGCGAAACAGGCGCGGTTTCGGGTTGCCCGGTTGTGGACGCGGTGTCACCGCACCGACTTCAATAAATCCGAACCCGGCCCGCGATAAAGGGCCCAGAACCTCGCCATTCTTGTCGAATCCAGCGGCCAGGCCGACCGGATTGGCCAGCGTCAGACCGGCGATCTGCGTACGCAGGCGTGGTGACGTGACAGGGCCGGCAGCCGGGACCAATCCGGCTTTCAAGGCCCGGATCGACATCCCATGGGCAGTTTCGGGGTCCAGCCGGTGCAGGGCTGACAGCCCAAGCTTTTCGATCAGTTTCATCCGAAGGTCCCTCCGACCTGTGCTGGCGAACAACGGATCAGCCGCGAGGTCGAAACAGCCGCCTGACGATGCACCACGGCGGTGCGATAAACGGGGTCGGTTACCATCTCAAGGAAGGCGTGCGCGCTGGGATATCGGGCGATGAACACGGCATCCCAGATTTCGTCGGCGGGGCCTATCAAAGTGGTTTCAAATCCACCGCGCCACAAAATGGACGCTCCGATGCGGGCGACAATGGGCGCGGTTTCCGATCCGTAGTTCTGGTAGGCCTCAGCGCCGGTCAGGCCGGCATCTGCCAGCGCGTGCCCGGAAGGATATTCAGCCTGCGCGCGAAACCTGACCAGGTTGAGCATCTCGATCGGCTGATTGCGATCCAGTGCCTTGAACGCCTCGAACTGCTTGCGGTCAGGATCGATGAAGCCGGTCATACCATCTCCTTGGGGAACTGGTGTAGCGCCCCGTCAAAGGGCAAGGCGCGGGTCCAGATCACATCGGTCATCCGGATCTGCCGGTAAAGGTGGGGAAACAAGGCGCCTCCGCGCGAAACTTCCCATCTCAGATCATCGCCCATGGCGTCGGCGTCGCAGGCCAAGAGGACAAGGCCATCAACTCCTGCAAAATGCTTGGCGGCGGTTTCGGCGGCCTGTTGGGCCGTCGAGAAATGGACAAATCCGTCGGTAACGTCAATCGGCGCGCCGTCTGACGCGCCCTGATCCTGCAGCGTGGTCCATTCATCGGACCTGAAAATCTTGTAAATCAGCATTAGGTGGTGATGCCTTGCACGGCGTGGGGAATCAAGGCGGATTTCCCCCTTTGACTCTTTGTTTCAGTCGGCGCACGATCCCTGCAATCAACGACAGGGAGTTTCATTAATGTTGATCCGTTTTCTGGCATCTACTGCCATTGTGGGCCTGACCGCAGGTGTTGCGGCCGCCGACTACAAACTGACCATTCTGCACACCAATGACTTCCATTCCCGGTTTGAGCCGATCAACAAATATGACAGCGGCTGCGATGCCGAAGACAATGCCGAAGGCAAGTGTTTCGGCGGTTCTGCGCGCCTTGTGACCGCAGTGGAAGAAGCCCGCGGCCGCGCTGAGAATTCGGTTCTGGTGGATGGCGGAGATCAGTTTCAGGGTTCGTTGTTTTATACCTACTACAAGGGCAAAGTCGCGGCCGAGTTCATGAACCGGCTGGGTTATGACGCGATGACCGTGGGCAACCACGAATTTGACGACGGCCCCGAAGTGCTGCGCGGTTTCGTCGACTCCGTCGATTTTCCGGTTCTGATGTCCAACGCGAACATTGCGGACGAAGAACTGCTGACCGACAAGATCGCGAAGTCGACGGTTATCGAGGTTGGCGGTGAAAAGATCGGCCTGATCGGCCTGACACCTCGGGATACGGACGAACTGGCCTCACCCGGGCCGAACGTTACATTTTCCGACCCGGTCCCGGCCGTGCAGGGAGAAGTGGACAAGCTGATCGGCGAAGGCGTCAACAAGATCGTTGTTCTAAGCCACTCGGGCTATGGCGTGGACCAGCGCGTGGCGCAGGAAACCACCGGCGTTGACGTGATCGTAGGGGGGCATTCCAACACGTACCTGTCGAACGTGTCCGACAGGGCCGTCGGGCCTTACCCGACCGTCGTGAATGACGTTCAGATCGTTCAGGCCTACGCCTACGGTAAATTCCTGGGCGAGTTGAATGTGACATTCGACGACGACGGAAATGTGATCGAGGCCGTTGGTGAGCCGCTGATCATGGACAACACCGTGACCGAGGATCAGTCCGCGCTGGACCGGATCGCCGAGTTGGCGGTTCCTCTGGATGAAATCCGCAACAAGGTTGTGGCCAATGCTGCCGATGCGATTGAAGGCGACCGCGCGATCTGCCGCGTGCAGGAATGCCAGATGGGCAATCTGGTTGCCGATGCAATGCTGGCCCGTGTGGCGGATCAGGGCGTTCAGATCGCCATCGCCAATTCCGGTGGCTTGCGGGCCTCGATCGATCCGGGCGAGGTGACCATGGGCGAGGTTCTGACGGTGTTGCCGTTCCAGAACACATTGTCGACCTTCCAGATCAGCGGTCAGGGGGTCATCGACGCCCTGGAAAACGGCGTGAGCCAGGTTGAAGAAGTCAAAGGCCGCTTCCCGCAGGTGGCCGGTCTGGCCTTCACATGGGATCCGTCGGTTGCCCCGAACGAGGGACGCGTAACTGAGGTGATGGTGGCCGATGGCGATGGCTTCGTGCCGATTGACCCGGCGGCGACATATCTGGTCGTGACCAACAACTATGTCCGCAACGGTGGTGACGGCTATTCCATGTTCGAGGGCGACGACAAGAAAGCTTATGACTTCGGGCCGGATCTGGCGGATGTCACCGCTGAATATCTGGCCGCGAACGCGCCGTATACGCCCTATCTGGACGGACGCATCAAGCAGAAGTAAGCATCCCGGCACCAACGACAAAGGCCGCATCCCCGATGCGGCCTTTTCTGTTCGGTGTGATTTGTGTCAGCTGAGATCGTATTCCGGCCAAAGCTCGGGATCGAAGCCGCTCAGCATCGGTTGGATGTGGTCTGCGACCTGACGCCAGCCGCCGATTGATTTGGTCGAAATCTTCTTTCGAACCTGATCGATGCTGGCTGTGCGCACCTGCTTTTTGTTCTTTTCCGGGTGCATCATCGTCTCGTGCCATTCGAGGCCAAGGAAGTCCGCAACCTGCCGGCTATAGGTTTCGGGGTCAGCGACGAGTTTTTCATACGGCACGGTCAGAATCCGGTCGCCGAAAATGGTTTCCCAATGGGCGATGTATTTGCGGTACATGTTCGCGGAATGCCCGATTGCTTCCAGATTGGACGCATATCTCATACCCGGTGCCGGGAAGCGCCTGATCCATTTCGACAAACCGACATCGCGCGGATCGCGCATCATGTTGATAACTTTCGCATTCGGGAATGCGGAAAGTAAGAATCCTACCTGCTGGTAGTTATGAGGCAACTTGTCGACAAACGCGATTGATGTCTCCGGGACCGGTGGCATCAGGCGGCGGAAATCTCGGGCAAACTCCTCCGCGTCTTTCGCGTCATAGGCTTTGCCTTCATGGATAAAGTCATAGGACAAGTCCGGCCCTACAGTCAGTTCCCCACACCCTGCGACATCCGGAATCGAACTCAGCATCATTTCCATGAGCGTCGTCCCGGAGCGCGGTTGGCCGATGACAAAAATCGGGATCGGCCCATCGACCACCTCGGAGGAGATCGGAGTGTCAATTTCGGGGAACAACTGCACAATGCGACGAAGTTTCTGGCTTTCGTCGCCGAATTTGTACGGATTCAACTCGTGTTGCAATTCGTTGGCCCGCGCAAACCCGGGCATTGCGGCAGTCAGCCCATGCAGAACGGATGTGATTTGCGCCTTGGCGAACTCAAGCTGCGAGACAGGATGATCGCTGTTGTCGATGGCAGTAGCTACAAGCGGTTCCAGGTCGCGCGCGCGGTCCTCGTCGGCCATGTTGGACAACTGCAATAGTGACGCCACGTGAGCGGGATCATTGGTTATGATCCGGTCGAGAATCTCGGCGGCATCCTTTTTCTTGCCTTCCTGATGAAGAATCGAGGCTTTTTGGAATGCGACTGCGTTGTCGTCTGGCGCCAGTTCATAAGCGCGATAGGCGTCCTGCCTGCAATTGTCGCTGAACCCAATTCTGTCGTAAGCGCGGGCTCGGGTCGTCAACAGCGTGACATCGTCCGGAGATTTTTTGAGTTTTTCGGTCGCATGTTCAACAATCTCGCGCCAGTTGGATCCTTTGAGTTGGATCTCATCCACAACGCGAACAAGCTCTGCGTTGTTGGGAAACTGCTCCAGCATTTTCTCGGCATAAGCCAGCGCGCGCGGGATCTGGCCCGTCTGCATCAGAGCGTTTGCAAGGTTTTCAGCAAACTGAGGGTCATCGGGTTTGCGACGCGCGGCTTCGACGAAATGGGGAATGGACTTCTTGTACTGTTTCAATTCGGTGAAAACAAAACCCGCAATGGCTTGAAAGTCCGTATCCTTTGGAAACTTCTTGATCCCCAACTGCGCTTTTTTAAGTGCCTGCGGCAACTTACCTGCCTCGAGATCACCAAGCGCTTTGCCCTTCAGGGATTTAGCTGTTTGATTTGCCATGTGACCTCGTGTGAACCTGAGCCTGTAGAAAAAAATGTCAGTGGTTCATTACCTATGTGCGGACGGTTTGCAATAACTCTTCCCAACGACGCAATGGCGCAGCTGTTTTCTGCGCGCCCGGCGAACAGCC
Organism: uncultured Ruegeria sp.; assembly: GCA_963669395.1. GTDB lineage: Bacteria > Pseudomonadota > Alphaproteobacteria > Rhodobacterales > Rhodobacteraceae > Ruegeria. The sequence continues at coordinate 1,940,351 of OY770022.1, forward strand.
TTCCGGGCGTTCCCAATTTCAATGTGTGCCCGACCAATCAGGTGCATGTCGTGCGGACCGGTGAAGGAGGCCGCCAGCTTGATCCGATGCGTTGGGGGTTTCTGCCGCATTGGTACAAGGCGCAAAATGATGGCCCGTTGCTGATCAATGCGCGCGCTGAAACCCTGGCCCAGAAACCCGCGTTCCGCGCGGCCTGCCGCGAGCGGCGTTGCCTGATTTTGGCGACAGGGTTTTATGAATGGACCAAATCCGACCAAGGACAGCGGTTGCCCTGGTATATCTCGCGCCGCAACAACGAACCGATTGCCTTCGGCGGTGTCTGGCAGGACTGGGGCCCTGACGGTGAACGCCAAAGCACCTGCGCCATCGTCACCACTGCGGCCAACGAAAATCTGGGCAAAATCCATCATCGGATGCCATTGATCCTTGAACCCGACGACTGGGCGCTTTGGCTGGGTGAGGCGGGTAAAGGGGCGGCCCGGCTGATGCGTCCCGGTGCGGAAGATGTGTTGACCTACCATCGGGTTGATCCTGCGGTGAACTCGAACCGGGCCAGTGGCGCAGAACTGATCGAACCAGTCGAGGAGTGAGCTGGCTTTTCTTTCAGCCAAGCCCAAGATAGACCGCAGATATGGTTCTGAAATTCACCACCCTGCCTGACCTCTACACACACGACTTCGATACCGTGATCGATGTGCGAAGCCCTGCAGAATACGCAGAGGATCATTTGCCGGGCGCCATCAACCTGCCGGTTCTGGACAATGAAGAACGGGCGAAAGTCGGCACGATCTACGTTCAGGAAAGCCCGTTTCTGGCCCGCAAGCTGGGCGCGGCTCTGGTGTTTCGCAATGCTGCCGCGCATATCGAAAACAGCCTCAGCCATCACGAGGGAGGATGGCGGCCTCTGGTCTACTGCTGGCGCGGAGGGCAGCGGTCAGGGTCTTTCACCTGGATGCTGCAGCAAATCGGGTGGCGTGCCGACGTAGTTGAAGGTGGCTACCGCACCTACCGCCGGCTGGTGAACCGCTATCTGTACGATGACGTCCTGCCGCACCGCTTTGTGGCGCTGGACGGATATACAGGAACGGCAAAAACCGAATTGCTCGCGCTTCTCGCAAAGCGAGGCGTGCAGGTTCTGGACCTTGAGGCGCTGGCCAATCATCGCGGCTCGTTGCTGGGTGAAATGCCCGGAGGACAACCCAGCCAGAAAGGGTTTGAGTCCGCATTATCCGCCGTGCTTTGTCGGATGGACGCCAGTCGGCCAGTGGTCGTCGAGGCCGAGTCTTCCAAAATCGGAAGTCTGATCCTGCCGCCCAGCCTTTGGAACGGTCTGCGAGCGGCTCCTCGTGTCCGAATTGATGCCCCGCTTGCGGCGCGGGCAGATTATCTGGTCGCTGCCTATGATGACATTCTTTCAGATCACGAGCGGATGCGTGACCGGCTGTCACCGCTGCGCTTTCATCGCGGCCATGACGTCGTCGATAACTGGCTGTCCCTGATGGAGGCCGGAGATAAACGTGGTCTGACGCGGGCGCTGATGGATCAGCACTATGATCCGGCCTACGCCAAGTCGCAGAAAGGTAGGGGTGCTCAGGTCATTGCGGAGCTTCAGGCCGACCGGCTGGATACCGACAGTCTTGCCGATGTCGCCGCCCGGATCGAACAGGTTATGGCCCGGCTTTAAAGACGCAAGACCGGAGCCTTGGTTAACCGACCGACAATAGCTGCCGGATATCCCGCATCACGAAGTACTGCGCACAGGTCCTGAGCCTGGTCCGGGGCGACCGCAGCCAGCAATCCTCCGGCGGTTTGGGGGTCGAATAACAAGCCTGCTTTACCTTCCGCGGGCAGTTCCGGAGCTATTGCCCTGTTGTCAGCGAAAATGCTCGACCGGATGCCGTTCGAATACAACTCTTCAGCGCCGACCATTACAGGCACGGCCTCAAGATCCAGTGCTGCACCGCAACCCGAAGCCTCGCACATTCCCTTCAGGTGGCCGGCCAGACCAAAACCCGTGACATCCGTCATCGCATGCGCGTGCCTGAGGATTTCGGCGGCTGTGCCCTGTGGGTGGGTCATGTGGCGAAATGCGGCCGCGACCCACGCGCCATCGGCCTGACCAGCCATTTCAGCGGCCATCAAAACACCGCTGCCAATGGGTTTGGTCAGGATCAACGCATCCCCCGGCAGACCACCGGCCAGAGTAATAGGTTCCTGGGCGCAAAGACCGATGATGGTGAAACCGATGGTCATCTCATCGCCCATAGAGCTGTGGCCGCCAACAATCTCGGCACCAGCCTGCCGCAGAACGTCGCTGGCGGTTGTCATGATTTCGGTCATTGTGCGGTGCTGCAACGCGGCGGACATGCGGGGCAGGATCACAGTTGCAGTCGCCGCCTGCGGCGCCGCACCCATCGCCCAGATATCACCAAGCGCGTGCACGGCTGCGATGCGCGTCATCAACACGGGGTCTGCGGTGAAGCTGCGCAAGTGATCCGACGTGATGACCTGACGCGCCCCACCCGTTGTCAGCAGGGCCGCATCATCGCCGGTCAGGGGGGTGACATCCGTGCGTTCGGGCGCAGGCAACGTCTGCAAGGCTTGCTGCAAGGCGCCACGCCCAACCTTGGCACCACAACCGCCGCACATCGGTTTGTCACCCATTGCTTCGCGCAAACCGTCCGTATGGTGCCCGGGCAGTTTCGGTATTGCCATCTGCGGCAAGTCGCGAAATCTGTTCATGAATTTCTGGTCGATGTGGTTTTTCCAGTTCCACATCAACGGACCGCTGAATGACGTTCCCAACTTTTCCGCAAGGGCGGACTTCCTGCCCAGCGAAATCAGTTTCAGATAATCTTTCTGCGGCACGTACCGCCGCATCCGTCCCGCTCCCAATGCCGCGCGCAGATTGTCAAACAGAACCGGCGCTTCACGGACCGCATAGACACCGGCCTTGGGGCGCGGGTTGTCGGACAGGTGTGCGCAATCACCGGCGGCAAAGATCAAGGGGTCGCTGGACTGCAGATGCGCGTTGACGCTGATGTAGCCATCCTGCACCTCCAACCCTGTTTCAGCGATCCAGTCATAGGGTCGCGCACCTGCGGCTCCGGTCACGAACGCGGCTGGGATGTGGCGGCCATCCTCCAGTTCAACATAATCTTTGCCGATCTGGCGAATGGAGGCGTTTTCGAAGATCTCGATCCCCAGGCTTTCCATCGCCTGTCGGATGGTTTCCCCGGCCTTGGGGCCTGTGGCCGTCAAAGCCGTGGCGTTGTCGATCAGCGCGACTCGGGCGTCGCGGCCCTGCACCCGCAACGCTTGTGCCATCGCCATGACCAGTTCGACCCCGGCAACACCGCCGCCAATGACCGCGACTGACGCGGACCCGGGCGTCTTGAGGTAGTCGGCCCAGCGTGCCGCAAATAGGCCCAGAGGCTTCGCCGGCACCGCGTATTCTGCAAATCCGGGCAAGGCGGGCATGTCAGAAGTTATGCCCACATTGACCGAAGCAACATCAAACGAAACAGGCAGGCGTCCTGATACGTGAACAACCCGGCTTGCTGGATCCAGGCCGTTTACCGCGCCCAGAATGATGCGCGCCCCGGCAAATCGCGCCAGCTTTACCAGATCGATGTCCAGCTCGTCCCGCCTGTAATGCCCGGCCACATAACCCGGCAACATGCCGGAATAAGGCGCGGTCGGGCCGGGATTGATGATCGTCAGTCGCGCGCCGGGCAAGGGGTTCATTCCCCATTTGCGCAGGACAAGCGCGTGCGTGTGGCCCCCGCCGATCAGAACCAGATCGCGGGTCAGCGGCAACGAAGGTGTATGCATCAGGGTCAGTTCGCTGTGTGATCCGGGACGTCTTCGACCTGCTCGACCGCGTGGGTGGCCCAAAGCTCATCCTCGCCTGCATCCGGCAGATCGCCGGGCGATTCATGGCGATGAATGTGCCATTTGGCAATGAACAGGGCCGTGATCGGCGCGGTCAGGAACAAAAACAGCGTTATCAGCAGCTCGTGCAGCGACGCGTGATCCTCCAGTAGGACGGAATGAAAGATCGACGCCAGCAGAACGCCCCCAACGCCCAGAGTTGTGGCCTTTGTCGGCGCGTGCAGCCGGGACATCGGATCCTTCAGCTTGATCATGCCAAACGATCCCACGAAACCAAATATGCCCGAGACGATCAGGAAGAAAGCGATGAGAAATTCGAAAATGAAACCCATGTCGCCCTCACTCGATAATGTTGCCACGCAGCATGAAGCGTGCGTAAGCCACCGTTGAAACAAAGCCCAGCATGGCGATGATCATGGCGGATTCAAAGAAGATCTCGGTTCCCAGCCTGAGACCGTAAAGGATCATCAACGCGATGGTGTTGATGACCATGGTATCCAGCGCCAGTACCCGCGTGCCGACACCGTCGGCCGTTACGATCCGCCACAGACACATCATGATCGCCGCGCCAAAACAGGCAAAAGTAAAGTAGATGGCATAGGTGATCATTCGAAAATCTCCTTGAGGCGACGTTCATAGCGTTGCTTGATCTGGTCCCGAACCTCGTCAGGGTTCGGGGCGTCAAGGCAATGGACCAAAAGGTTGTGCCCCTGCGCAGACAGATCGCAGCTGACGGTGCCCGGCGTCATGGTGATCGTTCCGGCCAGCACGGTAATCGCCTCGGGTGTGCGCAGTTCAAGCGGAATACAGACCCAGTTTGGTTGCCGATCACTGTCGCGCTTGAACAGGATGATCCGGGCGACCGCGATATTGGCCATCACAATGTCCCATAGAACGACAAGCATGTATTCCACGATCATCGGCCAGTTGCGCAGTATGGGACGGTCCGGCCAGTAGGGCTGCGTGATGAACGGGATGATGATCCCCAGAATCAGACCAAACACCAGCGAATTCAGCGAGGGTTGGTTGGCAAGCAACATCCACACAAACGTCAGCAGAATGGTCAGATGCGGGTGCGGAAATATCCGGTGTAGCAGTTTGATCATTCTTCACCTCCCATGACGGCCGAGATGTAATTTTCGGGCGAGAACAATTGTCCTGCCGTGCCTTCAGCGTAGGTCAGCGCGGGGCCAGCGAACAAAGTCAACAGCATCAGGCCAAGGACCAATCCGAATACCGCCGTGAATGCCAGCGCCGGTTGAGGTTCGGGCGCAGGCAGAACGACGTCTTCATCTTCATCTTCATCTTCATTTTCGGTCTCTGCTGTGGTGTTAAGCTGCGCGTCGTGGCTTTTCCAGAAGATCAGCGAACCGGCCCGGGCCAGTCCGACGATGGTCACAAAAGACCCGATCAGGATCACCGCCCAGATTGCGTTGGCGTCCGGGGCATCCCGCGCGGCGTCCAGTACCAGCAGTTTACCAACAAAACCGGACAGTGGCGGCATACCGGCCAGCGCAATTGAGCCGACGAAGAACAGCGCCGAAATCAACCCGCTTTGCGGCATCGGAGTGCCGGGCTCAATGGCACCGCCGCGCCGCTGCATCACAAGGTCGGCCACAAGGAACAAAAGCGCCGTCGCCAGTGTCGAGTGGAAAATGTAATATAGCGCGGCAGCGGTTGCGCCGGGCGAGAACAGCGAAATCGCAATCAGCAAAGTGCCCATCGACGCAATCGCGCAGAACGCGACCAGGCGCGCGATGTGCTGTGCTCCCAGAATGCCGATTGCTCCGACCGCCAGAGTGACCAATGCAGCTGGTTGCAGCCAAGCTCCGACCAGACCTTCTGTCACTGCGACGTCGGGACCAAAATCCAGGGTATAGACCCGCAGGATCGAGTATGCGCCCACCTTGGTCATGATCGCAAACAGTGCGGCCACAGGCAAAGGCGCGTTGGCATAGCTGGCGGGCAACCAGAAATGCAGCGGCAGAACGGCGGCCTTGATGCAGAAGACCAGCAGCAGCAGTACCGCGCCGACCCGCAGCAAAGCTGTATCTTCAGGTGGAATTTCGGCCACGCGCAGCGCCAGATCGGCCATGTTCAAAGTGCCGGTCACGGAATAGATGGTGCCAAGTGCAAACAGGAACAGGGTCGAGCCAAGCAGGTTGTAGGTGACGTACTGAACCCCGGCTTTCAGCCGTACAGAACCACCTCCGTGCGTCATCAGGCCGTAAGAGGCGATCAGCAGAACTTCGAAGAAAACGAACAGGTTGAACGCGTCTCCGGTCAGAAAGGCGCCACAAACACCCATAAGCTGGAAGTGGAACAGGGCGTGAAAGTGCTTTCCCCTGTCGTCCCAGCCGGAGGCAATGGAATACAGCACGATGGGAAGGGCCAGCAATGCCGTCAGCAGCACCATCATGGCCGACAGTTTGTCCAGCACCAGCACGATCCCGAATGGCGCGGGCCAGTTGCCCAGTTCATAGACCTGAATGTCGCCGCCCGACGCTTTTGCGGTGATGGTCAGGGCGATACCCAGCAGGCCTACGACACCGGCGACCGAAAAGATGCGCTGCAGGTCCAGATGAAACCGCAGTACCATGATGATGAAGGGGGCCAGGATCGCGGGCAGGACGATCGGCGCAACGATCCAGTGATTCATGCGTCTTCTCCTGCGCCGTCCACGCTGTCCTGCGCGCTCATGTCGATGTGGTCATCCATGGACGACAGATAGGCGGACAGGGCGATCATCACGATCACCGCCGTCATACCGAACGAGATCACGATGGCCGTCAGCACGAGTGCCTGCGGCAGCGGATCGGTGTAGGGCACGTCCTTGTACTTGTTCAGAACCGCCGGCGCGTTCAGCGCAAGCCGCCCGGTGGCAAACAGGAACACATTGACTGCATAGGTCAGCAAAGACAGGCCCAGAATGACGGGGAAAGTCCTGCGACGAAGGATCAGGAAGATCCCGGCTGCGGTCATGACGCCTACGGCAGAGGCTACGAGCGCTTCCATCAGGCCTGCTCCTTCTCTTGGTCTTCTTCTGGCGGATCATCCCGAAGCGGGTTGATATCCATCGGGAACTCCTGCGCCATGCCCGGTTGCCATGCAAACCGTGACAGGCTGTCCAGCGCCAGCATGACAGCACCCAGAACGGCGAGGAATACGCCGGTGTCGAACAGGATGGCAGTGGCCCATTCGAACTCTTCCAGCGGCGGCCAGTGAATGTAGCCGAAATCGCTGGTCAGGAACGGCCTTTCATTGAACCACGCGCCCAGTCCGGTCGCAGCGGCTATCAGAACGCCCCAGCCGATTGTTCCGTGGTAAAAGAACCTCTGCCTTTCAATGGCCCAAGTGTATCCGCTGGCCATGTATTGCATCAGGTAGGCGATCGCGACGATCAGACCCGCGATAAAGCCGCCGCCGGGCTGGTTGTGGCCGCGGAAAAAGATGTAGGCACCCACCATCAGGGCAATCGGCATCATCACGCGGGTTGCAACCACCATCATAAGCGGGTGCGAGTCGCCCGATTGCGGCCAGTGCGGTTTGCGGTTCAGAAGATAGGCCCGGACATTTGTGCTCAGAACCGCCTCGGTCAGGGCAAAGATGATCAGCGCGGCAATGCCCAGAACGATGATCTCGCCAAAAGTATCAAAGCCCCGGAAGTCGACGAGAATGACGTTGACCACGTTAGTGCCGCCGCCGCCCTTGTACGAGTTCGCCAGATGGAAATCCGATATCGTCGGAAAAGCGAAATCGCGCAGCATCAGCGCATAGATCAAGGCGCCGCTGCCGATCCCCGCCACGACAGAGATCGCTGCATCCCGCCAGCGGCGCTGGGCGCTGCTGTCCCTTGGGGTTTCGGTTGGCAGAAAGTTCAGCGACAGCAACAGCAGGATCATCGTGACCACTTCGACCGAGATCTGCGTCAGCGCCAGATCCGGGGCGGACAGGTAGTTGAACGCCATTGACACGATCAGACCCACAACACCGATCAGCACCAGTGACAACAGGCGGTTGCGGTGGAACCACATGATCGCGAGCGTTGCGCCCACCAGACAGATCCAGCCGATAATCGGTATGATTGGTGCGGGCAGCGGCACCCGGGTCTCAAGCCCGATTGTGCCGGTCGAATAGGCGTAAAAACCCATCCCCACGGTAAAGGCGATCATGATGACGGCATAACGCGAGATGACGCCATTGTGCAGCTCGTCCGTGACCCACTGGCTGAGCTTTGTCAGCGCGCCGATCACTGCGTCGAAGATGTCTTTTGCCTCGGGCCGGGGCAGCGCATTCCAGACCTGTTCTCCGCGCTTGTGCAGCGACACCAGGAAAAGACCTCCCAGCGTTGCCACGATGGACATGTACAGCGCCGGAGTAAAGCCGTGCCACAGTTTGAGCGAATAGTAGGGCAGCTTCTCTCCGCCGATCACCGCGCTGGAGACAACGGCGACCAGCGGGCCAACGATGGCGGCGGAATACAGACCGATCAGCACAACCAGAACCACAAGAAATGCGGGGGCCAACCACAGCCCGACGGGCGGATCATGCGGATGTGCGGGGTAATCGTCCCGCTCGGGGCCAAGAAAAACGTGGCCCACAAAGCGGAAGGAATAGGCCGCTGAGAAAAGCGCCGCCAACAGGGCCAGCCCGGGCACCAGATAATGCGAGTTCAGCCATGTTGTATGGACTGTTTCCTCAAGCATCATTTCCTTGGAAAGGAACCCGTTCAGCGGTGGCAGGCCAGCCATCGACAGGGCTGCGATCGTCCCGATGGTGAAGGTGATCGGCATCAGGTGCCGCAACCCGCCCAGCCGTTTGACGTCACGGGTTCCGGTTTCGTGATCGACGATCCCTGCGGTCATGAACAGGGCGGCCTTGAACGTTGCGTGGTTGATGATGTGGAAGATGGCGGCCACGGCGGCAATCTTGGTGCCAAAACCCAGCAGCATGGTCACAAGACCCAGATGCGACACGGTCGAAAACGCCAGCAAGGCTTTGAGGTCATCCTTGAACAGCGCAATGCAGGCACCGATCAACATCGTTACCAGACCGGTTGTGGCCACTATGTAGAACCAGGCCTCGGTCCCGGCCAGAACCGGCCACATCCGCGCCATCAGGAACAGCCCGGCCTTTACCATTGTGGCCGAGTGCAGGTAGGCCGAAACCGGTGTTGGTGCGGCCATCGCGTGCGGCAGCCAGAAATGGAACGGGAACTGCGCTGACTTGGTGAAACAGCCCAGCAGGATCAGGATCAGCGCGGGCATGTAGTAGGGCGACGACTGGATCAGCTCCTTGTTCTGGATGATAACGCTCAGGTCGTAAGACCCCACGATATTACCAAGGATCAGCATCCCGGCGATCATCGCCAGCCCGCCTGATCCGGTGACAGCCAGCGCCATGCGCGCGCCCTGACGCCCCTCGGGCAGGTGCCGCCAGTATCCGATCAGCAGGAAGGAACTGAGCGACGTGAGTTCCCAGAAAATCAACAAAAGCAGAATGTTGTCGGACAGAACGATGCCCACCATCGCGCCCTGGAACAGAAGAAGATAGGTATAGAACTGCCCCATCGGGTCTTCGCGGGACAGGTAGAACCGCGCATAGAGGATGATCAGCAAACCGATCCCCAGGATCAGCAGGGCAAACAGAAACCCCAGCCCGTCCAGCATGAAATTCGCGTTCAGTCCCAGCCCCGGTATCCAGTCGAACCTGGCCGTCACCACCTCGCCGCGCATGACGGACGGAATGTGGATCAGCAGCCCCATCAGTGCCAGAAATGTGGTCAGTCCGGCAGCCGAGGCCGCCGCGTTTCGTCCCGCCCGGATCAGAAGGGCTGGGAACACAGCTCCGAGGAAGGGAAGGGCCGCAATAAGGAATAGGGACAAGTGCGATACTCCGGTCTGGGCGGTCAAAGTGGTATTGATTTTGTAAGGATAATTCTCTGACTGTCCAGCGATTGCAAGATTATGCGCCCGTTTCGGCGTGAAGGGCGCGCGGATTTTCCATTGGGGCGAAAATGACGCGAACTTGATCCGGCCGATGCCAATTCGACGCGGCAATGCGCTTCGCCCTGTGATAATACCGACTTGTCGACATGGGAGCGCGCGGCGTGGCAGGAAAAGTGAACCGAACGCGAAGGCGGGTAGTTTTGGGTGTTGGTGCCGCCATCTCCGCCGGCTTTGCGATACGGCAGTACCGTCTGATTCCACAGGATTATTCCGGTGGGCAGATTCAGGTCGCCGGCGCGTATCAACAGGCAGTTTCAGGGGACATCCTGCTGGTTGATATCCGCACCCCCCGGGAATGGCGCGCAACCGGGATTGGCAGGGGCGCGCATCCGCTTGATATGCGCCGCGAGGACTTCTTGCAGGCGCTCACGCAGCTTGCAGATGGCGATCGGTCTGCGCCTGTTGCGCTGATCTGCGCCCGCGGCGTCCGGTCGGCGCGGCTGAGCAATCAACTGACGGCTGCCGGTTTTACCAATATTATCGACGTCCCCGAAGGCATGCTGGGCTCGGCCGCCGGGCCGGGTTGGCTGCGCGCGGGGCTGCCGGTCGAAGCTTACAAAGAGGACATTTGATGAAAGCGAAATTCTGGCTGGCGCTGAGCCTTTCATTCGCCGGACAAACGGCTTTGGCCACTTGTGCCGAATCTGAAGGTCCGTGCGAGACCACGTCCGGCGAATACCACATCGAATTGCCAAAGGCCGAAAACCCGCCGCTGGTCGTGTTCCTGCATGGCTATGGCGGCAGCGGCAGCGGTACGATGAAGAACCGCAATATGGTCGATCCGCTGCTCGCGCGTGGCTATGCGGTGATGGCACCCGAAGGGGCAATGAGCAACGGGCGCAAAAGCTGGAACTTCTATCCCGGCTGGGAGGGGCGGGACGATACCGCCTTTCTGACCGAAGTGGTGCAGGACGCAGCCGACCGATTTGGCATCGACAGTGACCGGGTCGTGCTGGGCGGGTTTTCCGCAGGCGGGTTCATGGTGAACTATCTGGCCTGCGATGCACCAGAGACGTTTTCGGCCTATGTGCCCGTGTCAGGAGGCTTTTGGCGGCCAAATCCCGAAAGCTGCGCCGGGCCGGTCAAACTGTTTCACACCCATGGCTGGGCAGACAATGTAGTCCCGTTGGAGGGGCGCATACTGGGTGGGGGCCGGTTCCATCAGGGGGATATCTTTGCAGGGTTTGAAATCTGGCGTGAAGCCAATGAATGCCCGGATACCAAACCATCCGGGTTTTCGATCACGGGCAATTTCATGCGCCGAAACTGGACAGGCTGCGCCGAAAACAGCGCGCTGGAGTTTGCGCTGTTTCCTGGTGGTCACGGTGTTCCCAAAGGGTGGGCGGACATGATGGTGGACTGGTACGAAGGCCTGCCCGGAAGCTGATCATTCCGCCGCGGTCATCGTACCCTTGCCCTCAATCAGGCGTTTCAGTTCGTCGCGGTGGCGGCGGGCGGAACGGGTGATTGCGGGTTCGGCGAAGTCCTCGCGCATACCGACCATGCGCCGGGCCGTTCCTGCGGACACACCGCTAAGCGCGGACAACGGTATGGCCAGGGCCAGGCTGATGGCGATCGGGGCCAGCCAGATCGATACCAGCCCGGCCAGAATCCCAACGCTTAGTGCGATACCGCTGATCGTTTCCAGAGCGTGGCACAGAACAAGGGTGCCCAGGCTATAGCTACCGCCGTCACGGGCTTGCGGGGACCAACCTTTTTGGATGCCCAGTGCGGTTCGGAAGACTGCGATCATCTGTTGTACCATCAGGATCGGGGCATAGAGGATCGACAGGATCACCTCGGACAGGAACGAGATGAAAAACCGCCGCCCGCCACCGAAATCGGAATAGCGAACACCGCTGAGGGGCAGGGCCACGACGCCCAGTACCTTGGGCGCCAGCAACATTGCATACATGACCAGAATGATCAGCACGTGGCGGGTTTCAGTCATTTCCGGCCATTGCGGAAACAGCGGGTTGTCGGGGCTGAAGTAATGCAGAACCGACGCATCCTCGCCCTGACCGATCAGCGCCCACATGACCAGCAGCGCAAACCACAGCGGCGACATCAGATAGCCGACCGCACCATGAAACATGTGGAAGCGGGACACCGCGCGGAATCCGGCAGAGCCCAGCAGTTTCAGGTGCTGCAGGTTACCCTGACACCAGCGGCGGTCGCGCATGGCGTGGTCAATCAGGGTGGGCGGTGTCTCTTCATACGATCCGCGAATACGCGGCAGGAATCGCACACCCCAGCCGGCGCGGCGCAGCAACCCGGCCTCGACAAAGTCGTGGCTCATGATCAGTTGGTGCTGCCCGCTGAAAGATCGCAGTTTGGGCAGCCCGGCGCAGCAGGCAAAGGCACGGGTTCGAATGATGGCATTGTGGCCCCAGTAGTTGCCTTCCTGCCCGCACCAGCGGGCCAGTCCTTCGGCAAAGGCAATGCCATAAACTCCGTTGGCGAATTGCTGCATCCGGGCAAAGACCGACTGCGCACCGATCAGTTGCGGATAACTCTGGATCAGGCCCGCGCCCGGATCACGCGCCAGCGAATCCGTCAGGCGGGCGATGGCGCGGCCGGTCATCAGGCTGTCGGCATCCAGCACCAGCATCGCATCCCAGTCCGCGCCCCAACGGCTAACCCAGTCGGCGATGTTGCCGACCTTGCGGTCGGTATTCTGTTCGCGGCGGCGGTAATACAACTCCAGCCCGGGTGCGAGCGAGGTTCGCAGCGCCTCGACGCTGGCCTGTTCCTGCGCGGCAATCTCGGGGTCGCGCGTGTCGGACAGGATGAACATGGCATAGTGATGCTGGTCGCCGCGCGCGCGCAATTCTTCCAGCATGGTCCGGGCATTGCCCAGAACGAACCACGGCACTTCGTTATAAACCGGCATCAACAACGCGACGCGCAGCGGGGTCGGGCGGGTCTGGTGTTTGGGCTGCTCCTGTCGCGCAAGCGACGCCATGCCCAGAAGAACGGTGCAGACCGTGAACGAGATCCAGAAGAAATTGAACGAGATCAGCGTCAGCAGAATGCCCTCGATCAGGTTGATTCCTTCGGCCCCGAACCAGTCGGACATCACCCACAACAGGCCCAGCGTTGCGGCCATCGCGGGTGAAAAAGCCAAGGCGCGCCAGAACCCGGCAGACGGATTGTCCGTCCAGGACGGAACCTGTGCGTCACGGAACCCGGCGCTGAAATCCTGCGCCGGCATGGCCAGAGGCGCCTCGGGGGGCATGATATGCAGATCGCGGTTCATGTGGTCCATCTGTACAGCCAGACCTCGGAGGCCGGTTGTTTTCCGACAAGCAACTGCGCGCGCAGTTCGACATGATCCCGTTCGGCGGGTTCAAATGAAAATGCCAACCGCATTCCGCCGGTATCGGGGTTGCGTTGCAACACACCGTCCGAGGTTTCGGCATGAGGCGAATCCACAAAGATCGAAATCGCCTCGAGGTCGTCGAACAAGTCGCTGGCCTCAAAGTCGATGACGGCAAGACGCCCTTCGCCGAACGTATTTTCGCCCATTGCCGTGTTGATTACGCGGGCCATCGGCGTACGCTGTGGATTGTCGCCCCAGATCAGGCGGTAGGATATATCGATCTGGCTGCCCGCAGCATACGGGGCAGCCGGTCGCCAATAGGCAACGATGTTGTCGTAGATCTCCTGATCGGCAGGAATTTCGACCAGCGTGACCGAGCCTTTGCCCCAGTCGCCTTTGGGTTCGACCCACAGGCCGGGGCGTTTGTGATAGTTCGCTTCAAGATCAGCGTAATCCGAGAACTCACGTTTCCGTTGCATCAGGCCAAAGCCGACGGGGTTGGTGTCGACGAAGGAGGAAATCTGCAACCGCGTCGGGTTGGCCAGCGGCCGCCACAGCACTTCACCCGCGCCGTTGCGCACCATCAACCCGTCGCTGTCATGCACAGCGGGCCGGAAATCGTCGAACCGGCTGTGATTGGTCTGATCGAACAGGAACATCGAAGTTCCGGGCGCGATGCCCACATGGGTCAGATCCTCGCGCGGGAACAGGGTCGCCTCGACCTCCATCACGCAATCCGCGCCTGCGGTGACATCAAAGCGGTACGCGCCGGTTACGCTGGGGCTGTCCATCAGCGCATGGACGATCATGTTGCGTTGGCCCGGCGCGGGGCGCTCCAGCCAGAAACGGATGAATTCGGGGAATTCCTCGCCATCCGGGTCGCCGGTCTTCAGCGCCAGTCCCCGCGCCGATAACCCATAAACCTCATGCAGGCCAATGGCGCGGAAATAGCTGGCACCCTGCCAGACGCAGAACTCATCGGTTTTACCGGGGCGGTGCATCTCGGTGCGCAAGCGCAGACCGGAGAATCCCAGAGTGTCGTCCACGGGCAGGTGTGGCACGTCTTCGGATTTGTCGAACATCGCCAGATCGAAGGCGACCGGTGTCGTCATGCCGTTTTCAACGGTCGAGACCTGAACAGTGCGCGGGAAATAAAGGCCCGGGGTAAAGAAATCGATGTTGAAGGGTGTCTCGGTCTCGTACCACAGCGCCCGGTCCAGCCGGAACCGGATCGAGCGATACTGCTGATATGTCAGGTCCTGCCATTCCTGCGGCACCATCTCGCGTTCCGCATAGGGGCGGCTGGCCAGATCGCGGGCAAGCTTAATCACATCATTGCGGTCAAACGGAACCTCACCGCCAGTCGCAAACGCGGATGGGGCAAATGCCAGTGCCGTCGATAAGGTCAGAAATGCGCGGCGTGTAAGAATCATTTCTTAGATTTCCATGGTTGCGATTTGAACCATGCGGCCAGATAGGCCACACCGATGATCATGGCAAAGCCAATTATGTTGGCGGCAAAGACAGCGGCGGAATCCCGCCCGGTCTGGTCCAGCCCGACGCCGATAAGTCGTGCCGCTGCCATCGAAAATACGAAGACTGCCAGCGATTGCCGACCCACCTTGGTGATGACGGTCAGCAGCCATTGCCAGATCCGCGCAGCCACGCCGTGTCCCGAGGCGATCAGGCGATGCCCGTGTTCCCCGGCGGCGACCCAGCCCAGATAGGCCAGTGACAGGAAATGGAGATAACGGAACAGTCCGAATTCGGTTTTGCTCCGCAATTCCTCGGTCAGGGGCCAGGCCTTTCGGATCAGCGCGCCCAGTTCCGGTGCTGCGGAATTCACCCAAAGGAAAACCTTCCACGAGCCGAAGGGCGCGGAAAGGATCAGGAACAGCGCCGCGATCCAGATCAGTGTTTTCGACACAGGCGGCGCGGGAATCCAGCCGCGCATGAATGCAAAACCGGTAAAGAACAGCAGTTGCCAGCCAAATGGGTTGAAGAACCACTGGCGATCCGACCACGGCTCGGCGGGTAGGGCCAGCACTCCGAACTGGGCGACAAGCCAGATCGCAATCGAGGTTGCCGCAACCGCCCAGAAACCGATCCGGGAAAGGCCCATGAACAAGGGCATCATCGCAAGAACCACCAGATACATCGGCAGGATGTCGAAATAGTTCGGTACATAGGTGAGAGTGAAAATCCCGACCATCTGCGGCGCAGGATCGTTGAAGAAATGCTGCAGGTTCAGAGACGAGACATAGGTTTTCTCGAACGTGCCGGTTTGGTCCAGTGCGGCCATGGTCATGGCGACAAAGAAAAACAGGCCGATATGTGCCCAATAGACCTGCCAGATACGGTAGGCGACCCGGGCGGTGCCCAGCCACCAGCCTTTGCGCAGAAAGGCCCCGCCAAAGGCAATCGCCGAGGCCATGCCGGAACAGAACACAAAAATCTCTGTCGCATCCGAGAAGCCGAAGCGTGCCGGAATCCATTTGGCCCACGGATCGTTCGGGATATGCGCGATCAGAATGATGAACATCGCGATGCCGCGATAGAAATCTAGCCGCGGATCGCGCGTGCTGGCAGGGGTCGCAGCCGAAGCTGCAACCGATGCAAAATCAGTAGCGGGCGAAACAGTCGCCATACGTTCTCTGTCCTTCCTGGTCTTATTATTGTTATTCGGCGGGCACGCTTTGCATGTCACCGCTGTCGCGTGCTGCTGCGATCAGTGCCCGACGCGCGAGGGCATAGTTGTCCTCGCCTCCGGCCCGCTTGGCACGACGGTCGTCAAGAATGTGCTCAACCTCATCCAGACGTCCGGCGCGCAGGCCGGAATCGATTGTAATACGTTCAAAAACATCGCGTTGCGCATGGCTGCCACCTGCCAGTTGCATTGATCCGCGCGCGGCACACAGATGGTCAAAGGCGGTGCCATGCTGGCCGTCGGCGAATGCCTCAAGACCCAGTGCCGCGGCAACACCGGGATCGGCCATGCGGCGGGTAGTGTCATCTTTGGCGCGTTTTGCGTCTTGCTGGATGCGGTTCAGCATCTTTGCCGTGGCGTCTGCGCGGTTGTCGCCGGTCAGCGCCAGAAGATAATGCAGGTCCGCGAAAATCAAACAGCCATCTTCGGTTCGCGCGGCGGACAAATCGGCCAGTTCTTCCCAACGATTTCCGACATTTACGCCCTCAAGCTCCAACCGCATTAGCAACGAGGTTCCGTTCGAGATGTCGCGGTAATCGTCGGTCTTGTCCTGACGGATATGGTGATCATACAGCTCCATCACCTGATCGATCTGGCCCAGATCAAGATGCATCAGCGCCTTGTGCCACCACACGTGATAGCGGAAGTTGTTGCAGTGCGACCAGGCGTTTTCGCGACCGGCCAGCCAGTCCAGACCCAGCTGCGCGTTACCGGTCATCTCATGCACATGCGCGACCGCATGCAGCCCCCATGCGTCGTCCGAAACCATCCACAGTGCCTGACGGCCCGCGATTTCGGCCTTTTCGTAGGCACCAGTTTCCTCGAGCGCGAACGAGTGGCAGCCCAGCAGGTATCCGCGCCCTGGATGATCCGGCGGATAAGCGGGCAGGATGCGTTCGATCGACCGGCGCATGCCCGGGGCATCGCCCAGCACAAATCGGGTTGCGTGGCTGAGTTTCATTGCCAGCGTATCCTGCGGATGGTCGCGCAGCACCGCTTCGAACTTCTGAACCGCCTGCTCCAACTGACCGGCCAGATAAAGCGCAAGTGCATCGACATAAAGACGTTCGCGGGCCGAGATCGGCTGCCGCGCCATTGCGGCATTTGCAGCCGTCAGCGCTTCGACTGCGACAGGCATCATTTCACGCCGGCCCAGCAACGCCATGAACAAACCTTTGATGGCATGACCCAGCGCAAAGTTCGGCTCAAGCTCCAGCACTTTGCCCAAGTGTTGGGGCGTGACCGCTGAATGCGCCATGAAACCAAGCAGAACACCATTCCACGCTTCGACGCTTGCCGGCTGGGTCAAAGTGTTCATTTGTCCAAAAACGTCTTGTTTCATACTTGGGTCCAATCTGATTGCGATATTTGACACTGTTCGATTTATCAGAGTGTGCCGACGGGACGTAACAGTATCGACCCTGCTCTCGAATTGGTGAAAGGCTGTGTGTGTAAAACGCGAAAAAAACCGCCGATTCAAGGGCATGTTTCAGCAACATGCCGCCGAAACGGGCACTGTGTTTCAATCGTCGAAGGGATTTTCGGCGCTAAGAACTGCCTGGGTATCGGCGCCAAATACTGGCGGAGCCGCACGATAGGTGACCGGCGTGCGCGATAAATTGAGCGGATTTCCGATCAGTTGCACCGGCCCGGGTTGCGCTTGCATGGCGATCTGCATGTTGCGGGCCGCCGCCTGATCGGTGGCAAAAACCTGATCCAATGTTTGTACCGGACCAACGGGAACTTTCAGGTCTTCCAGACCCGCGATCACCATTGCGGTGTCCATGCCTTCCAGGGCAGGCCGCAGCACTGCGTTCAGAGCATCGCGGTTTTCAAGGCGGGCCGGATTTGTTGTAAAACGGGGATCGTCGGCAAGGTCTTCGCGGTTGATGAAACGGCAGAACCTTTGAAACTGTGTGTCATTGCCGACTGCCAGAATGACGTGGCCGTCTGACGTTTCATAGACGTCGTAGGGCACGATATTGGGATGCCCGTTGCCTCGCCGTTGCGGAACGTTGCCGGATGTCAGGTAGTTCACACCTTCGTTGATCAGCCATGCGATCTGCGCGTCGACCAGCGCCAGATCGATCTGCTGTCCTTCGCCGGTCTGGTCGCGGTGCCGTAAAGCCGCCAGTATGCCGACGGTGGCGTACATGCCGCACATCACGTCGGCAACGCCGACACCCACTTTCATCGGCGCGCCTTCGGGGTCGCCGGTCAGCGACATGATCCCGCCATAGCCCTGCGCCATCAGATCATAGCCGGGTTTGCTCGCATTTGGTCCGGTTTGCCCATATCCCGAGATCGAGCAGTACACGAGCCCCGTAAGCTCCTGTGACAGAGACACATAGTCCAGCCCGTATTTGGCCAGCCCGCCGGGTTTGAAATTTTCGATCAGGATATCGGCATGAGATGCCAGCCGTTTGATTTCGGCCTGACCCTTGGCGGTCGTGATGTCGATCGCCACGGATTTCTTGTTGCGGTTGGCTGCCATGAAATAAGCACTCAGGTCCGAGTGGTTTCCGTCCGCATCCTCGACATATGGCGGGCCCCACTGCCGTGTGTCGTCGCCACCCGTTGCCGGGTTTTCGATCTTGATGACACTGGCGCCCAAATCGCCCAGCAATTGCGTACAGGTCGGCCCGGCCAGAATACGGCTGAGATCCAGAACCTTGACGCCTTTCAGCGGCCCTTCAGATGCGGCCATCGTAACCTCCGCGCTCAATCTCAGCGGCGATGACCGTGAATGTGTCGGCTTTTACGGCGGCATCCAGTGACGCGCGCAATTCGGCGCGATTGCGAACAGTGTGGCCATTGCCGCCAAAGGCGCGCCCCATGGCGGCAAAATCGTGGCGGTCGAAGTCAACGCCCCGGTTGCCCATCTGACGCTGGCGCTGCTTTAGCTCGATCAGCGCAAGGCTGGCATCGACAAAGACCAGAAAGATCGGATTGCCACCCATTTCAGCAGCCGTCGAAAGCTCTCCTGCGACCATCAGGAAACCGGCATCGCCGGAAAAGCTGATCACGGGACGGTCCGGTTCTGCCAGTTTCAGGCCTATGGCCATCGGCACGGCGCAGCCCATGGTGCACAGCGCCGAGGATTGTATCAGCCCGTGCGGCTCGGAACATTCCCACATCTGGCTGAGCAGGATGCGATGCGCGCCGCTGTCGGCAGTCGCCAGGGTTTCTGGCGGAAGCGCTGCGCGGGATTCCGCGATCACTGCGGCGGGTCCCCAGTCGTCATCCATCGGGAACGCTTGCGCCAGTGCCGCTTTCACCTGTTCGGGCTCACCACCAGGCCACGTCGCGCGCGCGGGATTGCCCTTGGCGATGGCCTCCAGCGTGGCCGCTGTGTCGGCAACCAGATTGAGCCCGGCCTGATGCATGTAGTGATCGTTGACGACCGCCGAGATGTCGATCACGCGCTTCTCCTCGGGGTCCCAGATCTCGCGCCAGCCTGGACGCATTTCGATTGGGTCATAACCCAGGCACAGGACCAGATCGGCCTGCTCCACCAATGGCACCAGATGCTTGTCCGCCAGCGGGGACAGCCCTGCAGCGCCCAGACACAGGGGATGATCCTCGGGCACCACGCCCTTGGCCTTGTAGGTTGTAACAAAGGGAATTCGGAAGTGCTCAAGAAAGGCCCGCACTACACAGCGCGAGTCGTCATAAAGAACATCGAGCCCGATGATGGCCAGCGGTCGCTCGGCGTCGGCGACCCAGCGCCGGGCCTTTTCAAGGCAGTTCCCTTCGGGGGCAACGGCGGCGGGCTTGGTCAGCCGGCGCCGTTTCGTGCTGCTGACAGGCGTATCGGCAACCGAGATCGGCACGTCGATATGCACGGGGCCAGGACGCGGCTGATTGGCAAGTGACACGGCCTTGTCCGCGACGATATCCGCGCCCTCGGCGGTCATTACAAACGTGCCCTTCGTGATCGAGCGGTAGACCCGGGAATGGTCCATAACCTGATGCGTATAGGTCAGCGCTTCGTCCGCGTCGACGCAGCCGGTCAGCACGATCATTGGAACCCGGTCCTGCAGTGCGTTCGCCACCACGTTGATCCCGTTCATCGCACCGGGGCCCAATGTTGCCACCAGAATCGCAGGCGCACCATCGCGATGATGTACCGCCTCGGCCATAAAACCGGCCGAGTTTTCGTGTTTGGCCAGATGAAAGGTGATACCCGCCTTCTCAAGCGCGTCGACCAGCGTCAGAACTTCTCCTCCGGGCATACCGAAAGCATGGCGACAACCGGCCTCGTACAGGCGTTGGGCCAGAATATCCGCCGCGCGGGGTGAAAGGTCCTGCATCCGTCATGCTCCGATACACAAGTTGCACAGCAGATTGCGGAGGACGCCGTCGGACGCAAGGCAGATCACGGCAGTGTGACTATTTTACTGCCGCTTCGGCCACGGCCTGAAACTTTTCGTCCAGTTCCGTGGCAATTTCGCCCAGCTTTGCGCCACCTTCTGAGGCATAAGGAGCAAACACAAATCCGGGCGTTTTATAGGACAGGGTGGCAGTTCCATCTTCGTTTTCAGTCACGTATAACCTGATCGGCGCCTCAATCATCGCGTTGGTCGATGTTTCCAAAACACGCACCGCATAATCGTTGTTGAATGCGCCGATCACCAGGTTGCCGGGAATGGTGATCCCGCGCGCAGCGGCGGCCTTTGTCGGCCCGGCTTGCGTCACCACGATCAGCCCATTTTCCTTGACTGCTGTTTTGGTGGCGTCCACCAGGTCCTCATATGATTTGTCGGTCACATAAACCGCCCAGCCTTCAGGGATGTCGGGATCATCAGCCCAAACGGGATAGGCCAGCAGACAGAACAGGACCCGGAGCAATCTCATAACATTGCCTCATTTGGTGTGGATGACCTTGTGATGCCAGAAATTCAGCACCGACGCATTCACATTCTTGTGGGGTGGCCCGTCAGAGGAGTGCACCGTCCATCAGACGTTCGATTGAGCCATGAGGCTTTTCGCATCGAAGCGTTCCGCCTGATCAACAAACTCACCTGCTATGCCACTTTGCGTCAGACCGCCCGCCTTTTCAGCAGATAGATATCCATGATCCAGCCATGCTCGGCTCGTGCGCTGGCGCGAGTCTCCAGAATCTCCTGCGCCACCTCAGAGAGTTGGCCATGGATCAGCAGCTCTTCCTTCATGCCGACGAACGCGCCCCACCAGATGTCATAATCCTTCATCTCCAGAGACTGGAACGAGCATTCACCATCCAGCATGACCGCCACCTTGGTCGCGGCTTCGGGCCAGCCCTGTTCGCGAAGCCTTCGGCCAGTCGTGACAACATAAGGCGCGCCAATATCGTTGACCGGAATTCCGTGCGCTGCGGTCAGAGCTTGCAACGCGGTGATGCCGGGGATTACCCGTTTCTGTGGCTGCGGGGTTAGTCGCGCGGCAATTCGCAAAGAACTGTCGTATAGTGACGGATCACCCCAGATCAGTAGCGCCACATTCCGGGCCTCTGGATCAGCCTCCATCGCCTCCTGCCAACGCAGGGCGATGGCGTCGTGCCACTCATCAACACCGCGCAGATAGCCGTCCTCGGCCCGGCGTTCGGGAATGTCGAAATAAGCGATCCGGGGCGGGGTATCTGTCACCTGCGCGATGACCTCTTCACGCAATCCTGCCAGATCGGCCTTGTTCTCGCCCTTGCGCGGGATCAGGATCAGATCGGCCTCACGGATTGCCTTTGCCCCCTGAAAAGTCACGTGATCCGGGTTGCCCGTGCCAATGCCGATCAGGGACAGCTCATACATTGTCAAACTCCGCCAGCGGGCCATACAGGATCAGGGCCGGGGCTGTGCCGATTTCGGATTGCAATTGTTCCGCCAAAGCGCCGATGGTGGCACGGCGAAGCTTCTGGTCGGGGGTCGAGACGGACTCGGCCATCAACGCCGGAGTATCCAGCGGCAAGCCATGGGTGTGTAGTGCCTGGACCAGCAAGGGGAAGGTGCGTTTGCCCATGAAAACCACTGTCGTCGCGGAAGGGTCCGCCAGTGCGGGCAGATTCAGATCTTCCGGTAACTGGCCGCTGACATCGTGACCAGTCACAAATTGCACGCGGCGGGCGGTCAGACGACGGGTCAACGGGATGCCAGCTGCTGCCGCGGCCGCAACGGCTGACGGAATGCCGGGAATGATTTCATAGTCGATACCAGCATCCCGCAACGCGACAAGCTCTTCTTCCAGACGACCGAACAAGCCGCCATCACCGGATTTCAGGCGCACAACATGCTGGCCTGTGCGGGCATAGTCCACCAGCAAGCGGCTGACATGATCCTGTTTCGGCGACGGGCGACCAGCCCGTTTGCCTACCCCAACCAGATCGGCATCATCGCGCGCATGGGACAGGATTGGGCCACTGCTGAGATCGTCAAACAGCACCGCGTCCGCCTTTTGCAACCGATTCACCGCCTTGAGCGTCAGCAACTCAGGATCGCCGGGGCCAGAGCCGATGAAGGAAACAAAACCGCTCATACCGAGGCCTCGGCTATCAGATGAAAGAAGGTGCCTGTCACGTGTCCGCGTACCGATCCGGTCTGCGGTCCTTCGGTGCCTTCTGCATCAAACACGCGCGCCAAAGGGGGGTCTGGCTGTTCGACAATCGACGAATAATGAAACTCATGCCCACGCAGTGCCGTACCAGCGGCAAGCCCCGGCATCGGCGACAGCAATTCCGCGCGCCGATAGCCCAGATTGAATTTGCGTTTTTCGTAAGATGTCACCAGACCCAGCAATCCGGCCATCCGGTGCCGGGTGCCGTCCTTGTCGATCAACCCCTCGCCCAAGGCCATGTAGCCCCCACATTCCCCGTGAACGGGCTTTGTATCGGCATGTTTGCGCAGCCCGGACAGGAACGTATCAGCCGCCGCCAGCGTTCCGGCGTGCAGTTCCGGATACCCGCCGGGCAGCCACACAAGATCAGCATCCGCGGCCGGAGCTTCGTTCGCCAATGGCGAAAATGGCAGAACTTCAGCCCCTGCTGCGCGCCACCCTTCCAGCAGATGCGGGTAGGTGAACGAAAACGCCGCATCCTGTGCCAATGCGATCCGTTGCGCCGGAGGGCGCGGCAGCGCGGCTGACGATGGCCCTTTCGGGCCTGAGGAAGCTGCAGCCTTGATCGCTTCAAGGTCCACATGTTCGCGCAGGAATGCTGCATACCCGGCAATGGCGCTTTCCAGATCCGGGTGTTCGACCGCCTGAATCAGGCCAAGATGGCGTTCAGGCAAGGTAAGATCACCGCGCCGCGGCAGGACGCCCAGCACCGGCAGACCCGCGCGTTCCATCCCCAGACGGGTCAGGCGTTCATGCCGTGGGCTGGCACAGCGGTTCAGGATTACTCCGGCAAAGGGCAGGTCCGGATTGTACATTCGGAACCCAAGTGCCGTCGCCGCCGCAGATTGCGCCTGACCGCCTACATCCAGCACCAGTACAACGGGCCAGCCCATGCGCTGCGCTGTCTCAGCGCTGGACCCGTGCCCGAGTTCTCCTGGTTTGGCGACGCCATCGAACAGGCCCATCGAGCCTTCGGCCACAACGATATCCGCGCCTTCGGCCTGGGCTGAGATCGCGTTCAGCAAGGGGTCGCCCATCGCCCAACTGTCCAGATTGAACGAGGCCCGCCCGGCTGCCGCCCGATGAAACGCCGGGTCGATATAATCCGGCCCGCTTTTGAACGGCTGAACTGACAAACCATCTTCGGCCAGCGCACGCAAAAGGCCCAGCATGACTGTTGTCTTGCCGGTTCCCGAAGAAGGGGCGGAAATCAGCAATCCCGGGGGGTTAGTCATCGCCGTGGCTCCAGCTCGACCAGGGGCTTTCCGCACTTTGCGGGCGGTAGCGACGATCATAGGTCTTTGAATACAGGCAACTTTCGTCAAACCCTTCACCCGCCAATGCAGGACCGACAAGGATCAGCGCGGTACGCGAAATGCTCTCGTCCAGCGACTCTTTCAATGTGTTCAACGTCGCGCGGATGATCCTCTCATCCGGCCAGCTTGCCCTATACACGACGGCGACAGGACAATTCGCGCCATAGGCCGGTGTAAGGTCGGCGATCACCTTGTCCAGATTGCCAATCGACAGGTGGATGGCAAGTGTTGCGCCGGTGCGGGCAAAGTTTTCCAGCGTCTCGCCTTCGGGCATGGACGATGCGCGGCCCGGCGTACGGGTCAAAACAACAGATTGTGCCAGTCCGGGCAGGGTCAGTTCCGTGCCAAGCGCCGCGGCGGCCGCGGCGAAGGACGGAACGCCGGGGGTGACGCTGACCGGGATGCCCATCTGTTTCAGGCGCCGGATCTGTTCGCCCATTGCCGACCAGACCGACAGGTCGCCGGAATGCAGCCGCGCCACGTCGTGACCAGCCTGATGCGCGGTCTCGATCTCCGCCATGATCTGATCCAGATCCATCGGTGCGGTGTTCACGATCTTCGCGCCTTCGGGGCAATGATCCAGAATTTCTTCGGGCACCAGTGATCCGGCGTACAGGCATACCGGGCAGGACGCGATGATATCGCGCCCGCGCAGCGTCAGCAGGTCTGCGGCGCCCGGTCCGGCGCCAATGAAATGAACGGTCATGTTTGTCCTCCGATGGCGACGGCGCAGGTCGCAAGCCGGTCGTCCGAAATCAGTCTGGGTGAGAGAAGCCGCGCCCCGGAACCGGCGGCGGCAAGGGCGGATGCTTCGGCCACGCTGCCGGTGCCATACGTGGCCCGGCTGCGGTTCGAGCAGGTGAGGGTCCGCTGCCCGGCCAGATCGGCGGGCGCGATGAAATGCACGGGCACGGCCAGCTTTTGGGCAAAATCAGTCAGGGCAGGGTGGCCTTGCTTGTCGGCAACAGTGGCCAGCGCATCCACACGATGCCCGGATGCGGCAGCCTTGAACGCCGCCTGCAAACTGTCCGCCGTGGCGGATGACGAAAAGCCCAGGCCCGCGACGATCATAGTGTCACGCTCCATTGCACGACCGGATAAGCGGCCTTCCAGCCGCGACGCGGGCCAAGTGGCGCTGCATGAGACAGTTCTATGCGCAACAGGTCGCCGCCGCGTTCCTCGTGCCATTGGGCCAGCAATGCCTCGCTTTCCAGCGTGACGGCGTTGGCCACCAATCGCGTACCTTGGGGCAAATTGCTCTGCAGCCATTCCAGCAGGTCAACACTCAGCCCGCCGCCAATGAAAACAACGTCAGGCGGGGTCAGGCCATCCAGAGCCCCGGGGGCCGTACCGTGAACCACGTTCAGCCGGTCCTGCCCCAATGTATCTGCGTTCCGGCGGATGCGCTCGGCCCGGTCGGCGCGAGGCTCGATCGTCGTCGCCGTCAGGCTCGGGTCGCACATCAGCCACTCGATACTGATCGAGCCTGTGCCGCCTCCGATATCCCACAGATGTTCGCCGCGTTGTGGGGCCAGCGCAGACAGGGTCAGCGCGCGGATGGGGCGCTTGGTGATCTGCCCGTCGGTTTCGAATATCTCATCCGGCTTGCCCGAGGCTTTGGGCAGGGCGCGGCCCGCACCCGCGACGTCAAGTCCGACGCAAACCGGGTGCTCGAAGGTTCCCAGAAGCGCCTCGGTCAGCGAGACACTGCGGGCCCGTTCACGCGGGCCGCCAAGCGCCTCCATCACGTGCAGTTGCGTGTCGGCAAAGCCGGTCTCGGTCAGGTAATTGGCCAATTCGGCCACCGCCGCGCCATTGCGCAGCAGCAGGATTGCCCGCAATCCCGGGGACAGATGTGGGCGCAGCCGGGTCAGAGGGGCGGCATGCAACCCGAAGGTCAAAGTGCTTTCCAAGGGCCAGCCCAGCCGCGCGGCAGCCAGAGAAAAGGTCGACTGACCCGGCAGGGCCAACCACTCACCAGGATCGAAATTGCGCGCGATCACCGACCCGGCACCGAACCAGAACGGATCACCCGAGGCCAGTACCACGGTGGCGCGACCGCGCAGCCCGGTCAGAATGGGCAAACCATCGGCAAATGGCACGGGCCACGCGATCCGCTCGGCCCCGTTTTCGGGAACCAGCGCCAGATGGCGCGGTGGCCCCATGACGACTTCGGCGCGGTCCAGCACTTGACGGCTTGCCGGCGACAGGCCATCCAGTCCATCTTCGCCCAGTCCAAGAACGGTCAGCCACGGAGCTTCATGCATGTCCCACCTCCTGATCCTTGGCGGCACGACCGAGGCCAACGCGTTGGCCAAGGCGGTTGCCGACCGGGGCATAGCTGCAAACTACTCCTACGCAGGCCGGGTGGACAATCCGCGACCGCAGCCATTGCCGGTCCGGGTGGGCGGGTTTGGCGGGGCGGAAGGGCTGGCGCGTTACATTCGTGATCACGGTGTCAGCCATGTGGTTGATGCCACCCATCCCTTTGCCGCGCAGATGAGCCGGAATGCGGTTCAGGCATGTGATGAAACAGGTATTCCGCTGGCCGCGCTGACCAGGCCAGCCTGGACCCCGCAGAACGGGGACTGCTGGACACACGTGGCGGACATCGCCGCTGCGGTGGATGCCCTGTCCGGGGCGTCTCAGCGCGTTTTCCTTGCGGTAGGCCGGATGCATCTCGGGGATTTTGCCGCCCAGCCCCAGCATCATTACCTGTTGCGGCTGGTGGATAAGCCCGAATCCCTGCCGCTGCCGGATTGCGACGTCGTCGTTTCCCGCGGACCGTTTACTGTTGAAGATGACCGGGCGCTGATGGCGCAGCACGGCACAGAACTGGTGGTGTCCAAGAACGCGGGCGGAACCGGCGCACGGGCCAAACTGGACGCCGCGCGGGCGCTGGGCCTGCCGGTGCTGATGATCGACCGTCCGGTCCTGCCGCAGCGAACCGAATTGTCGAATGTTGCAGACGTTCTGGACTGGCTGGGTCATTCCTGATCCCTGGCCTGAGTAAACCTTGGAGTGTAGACAATTGGCCCGCGGTCCCTGTCAATCACACGGGTCAGTGAAGATCCGACTATCACCACGGTCTGCATGTCGGCCATGTCAGGTGTCGCCTCGGCAAGGGTCGAGATGCGAATGGCCTCGTCGGGCCGCGTAACCGCTCGGGCGAACAGGATCAGACGCTCTGGCTCACATTCCTCGCGCAGGATTTCCAGTGTCTTTACAAAGCCTTCTGGACGGGACTTGGAGCGAGGGTTGTAAAACGCCATCGCGAAGTCCCCTTGCGCGGCCAGTCGAAGACGTTTTTCGATCAAAGGCCACGGCTTGAGATTGTCGCTGAGGTTGATGGCACAGAAATCGTGACCCAGCGGCGCACCTGCGCGGGCCGAAGCGGCCAGCATCGCCGTAATCCCGGGCAGCACGTCAATCGGAATTTCACGCCATTCCGAGGGGCCGTTTTCCAATGCCTCGAACACGGCGGCGGCCATGGCAAAGACACTCGGATCGCCCGAAGACACAACTACCACGCGCTTGCCCTCTGACGCCATCTGCAACGCGTGCTGCGACCTGTCGATCTCGACCCGGTTGTCGCTTCCGTGCAGCGTCAGGCCGGTGCGCTCTGCCACCCGGGCGACGTAGGGAATGTACCCGACAACGTCGGTCGCTTGGGCCAATGCAGCCGAAACCTCGGGCGTGACCAGATCCTCATTGCCGGGGCCTAGCCCCGCGATTTTGACCCAGCCGCTCATGGACGGCGACCCTGGCCATGGACAACGATGATCGAGAAATAGGGCGTGATCTTGCCGCACGCCTCGGACAGCTTCGTCACTGTCTGGTTCGGCATTTGCGCGTATTCAACGATCCAGGCACGGTCATAAAGCCCGGCTGTCTGCAGTGCGCGTTTGACCTTGTCGATATTGCGGCCGATTTTCATCACCACCAGCGCATCCGTCTGGGCCATGCGTCGGGCCAGATCGTCCTCGGGCAGGGTGCCGACCAGTATTGTCAGCACGTCATCGCCCCAGGTGATCGGATCGCCGGTTGCGGTCCACGCGCCGGACATGCCGGTGATTGCAGGCACCACCTCGACCGGAGCGTTGTCACGCAACCGGCTGTAAAGATGCATGAACGAGCCATAAAAGAACGGGTCACCTTCGCACAGAACCACTACGTCTTCGCCATTTTCAGACAGCGCCTTAAGATGCGCGGTGCAGTCTTCGTAGAACTCAGACAGCAATTCGTTGTAGCGCGGGTCCGTGACGGGAATTTCCGTGGTGACGGGGTATTCCATCGGGAATTCAACTGCCCCTTCCGGGATCATCCCGTTTACGATTTTGCGGGCCTGACCGCTGCGGCCCGGCTTGCGGAAAAAGGCGACGTGTTTTGCGTTGCGCAGCAGGCGATCCGCCCGAACGCTCATCAGGTCGGGATCGCCGGGGCCAAGGCCCACACCGTATATTGTGCCCATCTTCATTCCGCCCGGCTTGCGATGGCGTTGATCGCTGCCACGGTAATGGCGCTGCCGCCCAGCCTGCCTTTGACAATGCAGGACGGCACGGGCTGCGCTTCCCATAAGGCGTCCTTGGATTCCATCGCGCCGACGAACCCCACGGGGCAGCCGATGATGGCGGCGGGACGTGGGCAGCCGGGGTCTTCCAGCATGTTGAGCAGATGAAAAAGGGCGGTAGGCGCGTTGCCGATGGCGACCAGAGCGCCTTCCAGATGAGGGCGCCACAATTCCAGCGCGGCGGCGGACCGGGTGTTGCTCATCTCGGCGGCCAACGGGCGCACGCGTTCGTCATGCAGGGTGCAGATCACCTGGTTGTCGGCGGGCAGGCGAAAACGGGTCACGCCTTCGCTGACCATGCGCGCGTCACACAGGATTGGGGCGCCGCTTTCCAGCGCCGTGCGGGCCGCGGTCACGAATCCCGGCGAGAAATGCACGAACTCTTCCAGGCCCACCATTCCGGCGGCATGGATCATGCGAACGGCGACCTGTTCCTCGTCGGCGTCGAACCGGGCCAGATCTGCCTCAGAGCGGATGGTGGCAAAGCTTTCCTTGTAGATCGCCGCACCATCGGTTTCGTATTCATAGGGCATCAGGTCAGGTCCATAGTCATGAGTGTTTCGGGGCTCAGCCCGCGCTGGCTGGGCTCATCCCCCGCGCGGCCCTGATTTACAAGGTCAAATCGGCCGTTCCGGCCAACCAAGGTGACGTCGGCCGGGCCCATGCGGGCACATCCCTTGGCGCAGCCGGACACGTGCAGTGTGCCGGCCACGCGGGGGGCCAGGGCACGGGCAATGTCGCGGGTTTCTGCCTGCGCCTGAGGGCAGAATGGCGCACCGGGGCAGGCAGCTGTGGTCATGAGTGGGTCGGCGCCATCGGTGACAAAGTCTGCAGCAGGTTTCGACGCCCCGCCTTCCAGCAGGATCAGCCGCCAGGGAGTGACACGCAGAGCAGTCGCGCCGGTCACCGCGATCAGTTCGGCAAGTGGCTGGGCGGGCAGTTGCCCGAACGCCGCGCCATAGAATGTACCCAGATCGTGAGTGCCAGGCTGAAGCGGTTCGCCAGTTGGGGCAGGGTTGCTGCCCTGCCACTCCCGCGGCAGGCCTAGTGCTGCCACGACCCGCGCCATGCGGCGATTTTCCGGGGTGAAGTTCCCTGAGAACCATTGTGCCAACGCGATCAATTGGTCGATCGCTTCGGCCTCGGTGACACGTCGCCCGGTGTCAGACCCGTCCGCGCGCAGGATCAGGCCGTCAGGACCGGTTTCCAGCCGGATATCCGCTGAATCCGCTGCAAGCAGACGGTTCGGGCCGGTGTCGATGGCAAAGCCGAACTTGGCGGGCAAGTCGGGCAATTGACCCAGCCGGTCAATCAACTCCGTAGTCAGACGGCTGGTCAGATCGCTGGTTTGATACAGCGGCGAGACGAGTATGTTCCGCCGCACCTCAATGCCGGGCTCTGCATCCAGCAAGTCCAGCACAGAGAGTTCTTCGAGCAGAGGCTGGTGATCAGCTTCGCTTACGCCGCGCAATTGCAGGTTGGCCCGGTTGGTCAGATCGATGGTGCCGTTGCCGAATTGCCCTGCCAGCTCGCACAGGCCCAATGCCTGTTTGGCATCCAGCCGCGCCAGCCGAGGGCGCATGCGAACGACCAGCCCGTCGCCGGACATCATCGGTCGATGCGCGCCGGGGCACCAGCCTTGTACGATCGGTGCGCTCATCTCAGACCCTCCAGATCGGCCCGGATTGAGTTCCGGCGCGTGTTCCAAAGCCCGGCCTCCAGCAGCGCGCGGAACCGGTCCTGCATGGCCTGATGCGCTTGCGGGTTGGCCTGTTGCAGGAACGCGTCCACCTCGGCATCGCCCAGCGTCGCGTCATGGTAGAGGTCAAAGAGATGTGGCCCGACCGTACCGGACAGGTGCGCAAAAGAAGCCATGTGATCCAGCGTCGCCGCGATCTCGGCCGCCCCGCGGAAACCGTGGCGCTGCATCCCCGCGATCCAGGCGGGACTGGCGGCCCGGGCATGGACGACGCGGCTGATCTCTTCCGGCAGGGTGCGGGCGCGGGGTTTATCCGGATTGGTGTTGTCGAGATGGTAAAGTTGCCCCTTGCCGCCGGTAATCTTCTTGGCCGCCGCAAAACCGGCCTCATGCGTGGCATAGTCGTTGGCCAGCAGCAGGTCGGTTTCGGTCAGGTCCTGAAGGTGCACGAAGCTGTCCGCATTGGCGACCTGCCGGGTAATGCCGTCGATATCCTGTGCGACGTGTTCGCCTTCCAGTGCGAAAGAACTGGCCTGTAGCCAGGCCTCACCCGCCTGCGTGCGGGCCTCGTCGGTGTAGGTTTCCGACAAGTGTGTCATGTTCAGGCCATAACTGCCCGGAGCCGGGCCAAAGACCCGAGGGTTCGGGGTCTGCCCTGCGAAGGGGTTCCAGTCCGGCGCTTCGTCCCGCTGGGACAGCGCCCGAACGGCTTGGCCAAATAGAGCGGAGAGCGTCGGGAATACATCCCGGAACAGGCCCGAAACACGCAGGGTCACGTCCAGACGCGGACGGCTGAGGTCGGTGATTGGAAGCACTTCGATGCCTGATACCCGCTCTGATCCCTTGTCCCAGACCGGTTTGACGCCCAGCAGGTGCAGCGCCATCGCGAATTCCTCGCCCGCCGTGCGCATGGTGGCAGACCCCCATAGATCGACGATCAGGCCTTTCGGATAATCGCCTTCCTCCTGCAGGTGCCGCCGAACCAGTTCCTCGGCCAGTTTCACGCCTTGTGAATAAGCCGCGCGGGTCGGGACCGACCGGGGATCAGTGGTGAAGAGGTTCCGCCCAGTGGGCAGCACATCCGATCGTCCGCGATAGGGCGAACCCGACGGGCCAGCCTCGATCCGCTTTCCGGCCAGCGCGTCCAGCAAGGCGGTGCGTTCGGCGTGTGCAGATGGCGCGGGGTCGAAATTGCCCGTCACTTCAGGCACGCGGCCAAAAATATGCAGCCCGTCGCCAAACTGGCTTTCCTTGATGTCGCAGACAAAGCGGTCGATGCGGGTGATTGCCTCGGCGATACAGGTGGCCTGGTCAAGACCAAGATCGCTTTCCAGCCCGATGGCCTGCGCTTCTTCCCGGATATCTTCCTGCAAGCGGTCGCGTCGTTTGGGGTCAAGCCCGTCTGCGTTCGAGAATTCGTCCAGCAGCGATTCAAGCCGCACCATTCTGCCCGGCGTGCCGCTCTGCTTCATAGGGGGCGGGATATGGCCCAATGTTACGGCCCCGATCCGGCGCTTGGCCTGTGCGGCTTCGCCTGGGTCGTTGACAATGAAGGGGTAGATCACCGGCAAATCACGGATCAGCGCCTCGGGCCAGCACTTGGCGGACAGGGCAACGGATTTTCCCGGCAGCCATTCCAGAGTGCCATGGGCGCCAATATGAATCAGTGCGTCGGCGTGCAGGCTTTTGCGCAGCCAAAGATAAAACGCGACATAGCTGTGACGCGGTGTGCGCGAAAGGTCGTGATAGTCGTCATCGCGCAGTTCAGGCGTGCCACGTTCGG
This sequence comes from uncultured Ruegeria sp., assembly GCA_963669395.1. Classification (GTDB taxonomy): domain Bacteria; phylum Pseudomonadota; class Alphaproteobacteria; order Rhodobacterales; family Rhodobacteraceae; genus Ruegeria. The sequence continues at coordinate 1,972,235 of OY770022.1, forward strand.
GTTGCAGCGCGATCAGCGCCTTGCCCCGGTGCAGTGCGGTAAAATGAAACGCGCCATCAACAAAGGTCGGATCATCCTCGGGCTTGCCCCAGACTGTTTGCAGGTCCGTATTCAGTTGATCCGGCAAGTGTGCAAGCGCGGCCTGATAATCTTCGAGCGACCAGGCAATCCGGGCGTCCAGCAATGTGTCGGCGATCGGTTCGGCAGGGGCTGTGTCATACCCGGCGCATTGCAAATCTGACAGCATCGCTTCGGCTGATGCCAGCGCATCAAGGCCCACCGCATGGGCCATCTGCCAGTCCTTGCCGGGATAGGTGGACAGGACCAGAACCGGCACCTGTTCCGCTTTGGGCCGGTCGTTCAGGTTCAGCCAGCCGGTTACACGATCAATGATCGCTTCGATCCGTTCAGGTTCAGCGCGGTGGGCAAAGCGGGAATACTCCAGGTGCGGATCGCGTTTGCCCGGTTCCTTGAATGAGGCGATGCCCGCCGAGATCCGCCCATCCACTTCGGGCAACACCACGTGCATGGCAAGGTCGGCGGGGGAAAGACCGCGTTCGGCCTCGGCCCACGCTTTGCGGCGTGAAGTTGCCAGAGCGACTTGAAACACTGGCACACCCGCCGCGTCAAGCGGAGAGGTTCCCGACGCGCCTTTGCCCGAGAAGGAGGTGGCATTGACGATCGCAGAAGGTTCCAGTGCAACGATGTTTCGGCGCAACCAATCGGCGGCGGCAGGTGCCTTTAGGGAAGGGGCGAACATGCCCATTGCCTCGAACCCACGCGCACGCAGGCTGTGGATCAGGGCGGCGACCGGGGCGGTGTCGGCGGAGGTCAGGTAGGCGCGATAGAAAGTGACGATGATGCGTTTCGCATCGTTCGTAAATGCGGTTTCTACCGGGATAACGCCGCGGTCAGGGCACCAAACACCGCATTCCGGAAGGGTTTTGGCCCCCATCACCGGCCCGGCATAAAGACCTGCCGCCAATGCCATCTGCGCCAAAGCGGCCTGCGCCGCGACCTCGCCGCCGGTGTCGCACAGATGCGCCAGTCGCCGCAGGGTCGAGACGGGCAGGGTGGAATAGTCGTCCAGCCGGGTATCCTCACGCCCGTCGGCAGGCAGAACCGCCAGCGCGATGCCTTTGGCCTGCGCCAACGCAAGAACCTGTTGCAGCCCGTATGACCAGTAAGGCACCCCACCAATCAGGCGGATCAGGATACCTTTTGCGCCGTCAAGCGTCTGTTCCACATATGTGTCAACGGACAGAGGGTGTTTCAGCGCCGTCAGATTGGCCAACCGCATCGTCGGCATTCGCCCTTCCGGCCCACCGCCGCGATGCCAGCCTGCCGCGAAAGCACCGAGATCACTGTCCGAAAAGGACAACATCACCAGATCCGCCGGGCTCTGGCCCAGATCGGTCGGGGTCTCGGTTTCTTCAAGCCCGTGGCTTTCGCGGAAGACGACGTGCATGGCTTACTCGGCGGCCTCGGTCACACCCACGAGGATATCCCGGATTTCGGCCTCTTTGATGTCGTCGTGCTCGGCAATGACCACAAGACGCGAGCGGCGCTCCTCGCCGGGTTCCCAGGGGCGGTCGTACTGATGACGCACCCGGGCACCGACAGCCTGAACCAGCAGACGCATCGGTTTGCCGGCAACTGCCGCATACCCCTTGACGCGCAGGATGTTCAGTTCCCTGGCCAGACGTTCGATCTTGGCAACCAGATCGAGTGGGTCACTTTGCTCCGGCAGTTCGACGATGATGCTTTCGAAATCGTCATGTTCGTGGTCGTGGTGACCGTCGTGATGCGACGGACGCGCGTCCATGTCATCCTCGGCTGCGGCTTCCAGACCGAGCACGACGCGGACGTCTACGACGCCTTCGGCAACCTCTACGACGGGCAACGGGCGCGGGGCCTCGGCTGCGATGACCTCTTTGGCTTTGGCAACACCCTCTGGCCCTGCCAGATCGGGCTTGGTCAGCAGGATGATATCGGCGCAGGATATCTGATCCTCGAACACCTCGGAAAGAGGCGTTTCGTGGTCGATCGAGTCATCGGCCAGGCGCTGGGCATCCACCGCCTCGACATTCGGAGCGAAGCGACCTGCCGCGACCGCCTCGGCATCGGCCAGAGCGATCACGCCGTCCACAGTGATTTTCGAGCGGATATCGGGCCAGTCAAAGGCTTTCAGCAGCGGCTTGGGCAGGGCGAGGCCGGAGGTTTCGATCAGAATGTGATCGGGGCGCGGGTCCAGCGCCATCAGCGCTTCGATGGTCGGAATGAAATCATCGGCCACGGTGCAGCAGATGCAGCCGTTTGCCAGTTCCATGATGTTTTCCGCCGGACAATCCGGGATGGCACAGGATTTCAGGATATCGCCATCGACGCCCACGTCGCCGAACTCATTGACCACGACCGCCAGACGTTTGCCCTGCGGCTTCTGCATCAGGTGCTTGACCAGCGTCGTCTTCCCCGAGCCCAGAAAGCCGGTGATCACAGTGACGGGTAATTTCTCAAGAGTGCTCATTTCAGGGCTCCAATCGGGGGAATGCGGGAGGCGCAGTTTTTGCGGAAATGTTCGGGGCGCTCACGCCATTTGACCAAGCCGTCCTCGGTCGCCAGATATTTGGTCGCACCGTCGACAATGACGTCAACGTGTTCGGCTTCGTTCAGGTTCTCATAGACAAAGGTCCAGCGACCCGGCCCACCGCGCAGCACGATCGAGCAGCCCTGATCGCAGTTCGACAGGCATTCGACGGGTTTCAGCGTGATGCCTTCGGGCAGGTCGGCTTGTTGCAGCGCGTTGTGCAGCAATGTGCCGGGGCGTTTTTCATCATCCTCGACGGGCAGTCCACGGCGGCACGTAGTACAGACCAGCAACTCGACTGGTGCGGTCTCGGTCATGTCTCTCATCCCCCCAATCCTCTTCGCGGGGGACGGGGTTTCATGCGGGCCACGCGTCTGCACATGGACCCGACACCGGAACACCCCGCCCGGTTTCTTCTTCGGGTGCTGGCAGGTCTCCCGGCTTGCGGATGTCAGAGGCTTGCTCTGGCAGATGTCCCGCCTTCCCGGCCTTTCGGCCAGTGGCTATGGGCACCCTCTCCGGTCACGGTCGCGGGGGCGGCTGCGTTTGACGGAAAAACCGCTGACGCATTCCCTTTTCATCCATCCAGGGATGGACACCAACGGGTCGGACATGCGGCACAGGCGGGGGACTTGTCAAGCTTCAGGATGCGCGGTTTTGCCGCCGGAAGGGAAAAGCGACCTGAGGTGGTCACTCAGCGGCATCGCCGGGCGCTTGCTGCGCCGGAAATCCTGCGTGATTGAGGGGTTCAGTGTGATGTTCGCTGATTTTGGAAGGGGTCGGCGGGACCCGGCCAGGCGGGGCAGATTCGGCTTCAGAGCCACTGGGGCAGGCCGTGTGTGGACGTTGCGGCGACCAATCGACCGTCATCTCCGAGCATCGCTAAACCGAGGGATTGGGGTTTCGTTGATTAAGTAGCCACCGTTCCGACCGGCTCGGGGTACTCCATTTCAGTATTCGCGCAAGACCCGGCAAAAACGACCGCTTCGAGATCAAATCTGATGGCCGTCTTGCCGTGCACAGAGTCGCCAGAATTTTTGCAAAATTATGCCTCAAACTGTCCTTAGCGGGCGTCGGCGAACAGAATATGCCGGGAAACAAAAAAATGAAAAAGTTAGCAGCTTTTCTTGTGTTCTTACCCGTCGCTGCAGTTGCGGAAGACCGGGTGTTCGAGTGTGAAGCGCCGGATGCAAAATATCCGGAAATGGCGGCCACGCTGGTCAAATACGAAGGCCAGAACAAAGGGCATATTACCATTGGGGATATCGACAATAAGGCTGAGGTGTATCCCGGCCTCGACACCCTGACTTACCTGTATATCGGTGACGGCTTTACCCTGAATTACAACGTGAATCTCAAGACTGGCACGTTTGACTATTCGGCTTCGGGCAGCAAATCCGGATGGGGCAAAGGCAGCTGCAAGGAAGTTGTGGCCCAGTAATTCGCTAATGCCCGGTCTGCGGGTTGGGCCTTTCGGTTGCCGAGAAATGTATTTGCCTGGTTCCGTCCGGAGGCCAATGTAGTTGGCCGTGGAGGGAACCCGGTTAAAAGCGGCCGATTCAGTATGTGTCCAAGCCATCTGGGCAGCGTGCCAACCAATCAAATCTTTTGATCAGCAAGGTTCGGCACGCCCCGAACACGCGGGCGCGAATGATCTACCGGCGCTGAAGGTATTCGCTTTGGACCAGATATCCCGCGCCACGCGCCATGTTCCGTCATCTTCAAGATGGTAGATATTGATGCCATGGCCGGTGGAAACAGTGGCAGGGCCCGAGTCACGCGGAACATCGGTGGCAGTAAACTCATAACGCTCAAACGCCCAGCTCGCCGCCACAACAAACTCCACTGATTGCTTTTTCCAACTCGTGTGAACGGCGTCGAAGTACCCGCGCACCCAGGGCCCGACCTTGGCTTTGCCTTCCATGACTGGCGTGCCGGGTGCGATGAAGACCACGTCATCAGTGACCGTCTCAAGGAATTGATCCAGTTTGTTCGAGTTGATCGCTGCAAGATACGCAGTGTGTGCGGCTTGCGGAGTGTCGGCTCTGGTGTCGGGCAGCGCCGGTGCCGCGATAGCCAACCCTATTCCAGTAAAAAGCATTGTCATCCTGATAGTCATATCGGCCTCCAAGCATTTGCGGCGATTGGACCTTGCCGGTTGTTCAAACCCGCCTGTCAACGCAAAACGCATTGCAGGACGATCGCATTGCAACGCAATCGACAGGCTTTTAGGGCAATCGCAATTTCAGATATTTACACTACTGATTGCTCGTTTTGCATCAGGTGTATTTCCCAACAATAGTTACGTTTGGTGTACCTTGCGAGGCAGGAAAAAATATCAATCATTAAGTATGTCTACTGAATGAACCTTATTGACTGGCATAAGTTGCCGCCGCTTTCGACCCTCAGGGCGTTTGAGGCGACCGGCCGTTTAGGCGGCTATTCTGCTGCGGCACGTTCACTGAACGTAACCACTGCCGCAATTGCCCAACAGGTGCGAAAGCTTGAGGCTGATCTGGGGATTCCACTTGTGCGCCGAGAGGGACGTGGACTTGCTTTGACCGAGGCCGGTCGGACGCTGGCCAGCACGCTCAACGACGCATTCGAGCAGATCGCAAAAGGCATTGATGATGTGACGGCTCAGGAGGCCGCTCGCGGTGTGAGTGTGTCCACGACTGTCCGATTTGTCGACGCGGTCATCATGCCACGTCTTGGCGGCTTCTGGGCGGAACACCCCGGCATCCAGGTGTCCTTCGCTGCGGAAGGAAATTCTTGGGACGTCGATCTCGAGGCCTTTGACATCGCCATACGCGGAGGCCCGCCAAACCATGTTTGGAGCGGCGCGGCCCAGAAACCGCTTCTGAAGTTGCCGTTCGTATTATGCGGCACACCAGAGCTTGTCAGGTTGGGTGCGGAAAACCTGGCCGGTGTGCCGTGGATTCAGGACAAGAGCATCGGTTCCCGTGTCTTTGAAGGTGTCGTCCGGGACTTCGGCCTGCGCGTCGACGACCTTCAGCTTGTTGATCCGGGGGGATCGAAGTTCGAGCTCGACGCCGCCTTGCAAGGCTACGGATTGCATCTGAGCCCTGAAGTGACCGTCAAAAAGTACTTGGATGAAGGCAGACTGGAAGCTATCGACGTGCCGCCGAAATGGGTGGCCTGCTACTTTGCGGTCTACCGAAAGGGGCGCATCTCTGGCCAGGTAGGTGCTTTCCTGAGTTGGCTTGAAGTGACGTGCGCATCACTTTCTCAGGAAGCCTGAGAACCTAGAACTAAATTTCGTGCAACGTCATATCGGGCACCGATCCTTCATAATATTCGCGCCATCGGGTGCAGGACTGATCAGCGCCGCCTCGTGCGGGATTGGTTTTTTTGATTTCAATCGCTTATCCTTGCCAGGGATCATTTGGAAACAGGAGGTTCACGTGAACAGCTCTATCTCTGATGAGGCGATGTCGCGGCTCCCGTTTTGGGTGACACCTCCTGGGGAAACAGACGGCTTTCTGATCGTTGTTGGGTTTCTTCTTGTCGTTGTCCTGCTGGGTTTCGGCGCATTGTATTTTACCGTGCAAGCCATTCCCGACCGCATGGCGGCAGGCGCGCACAAGGTTCAAATGCAACTGGTTGGTGTGCTTGGGCTGATCTCGCTGTTCACGCTGAACAATGCCTTCTGGATCGCCGCCATTCTGATTGCGGCTGTGCCTCTGCACGAGATATTCCCGCTCAGGACCGAAGTGGACCTTTCGGAGAGCCACGATGCTTGAGTTGGTATTCTCTGCATTGATCACGATTGTCCCGGATTACCTGTACCGCCGCTACAAGCAGGGCAAGAGATGGGGCCATGAAATAACCCTGTTCAACGTCTGGTATGAATTGCGGTGGGGTTTGACCGCCTGCGCAATACTGGCCGTTACGTTGATCACAGTAATCTTCTATTTTCACCCCTCAACGCGGAACGTGTCCGCCGCATTTCGCACGGTTACCATACTGTCAGATCGCGGTGGCCGCGTCTCAGAGGTGTATGTCGCCAACAATGATGCGGTTAGTGCCGGTGACGCCATTTTCCGGTTGGACACGACCCGACAGGAAGCAGCAGCAGATACCGCTCAACGCCGTATAGAAGAGATCGAGGCTGCTTTGGGCCTGACCGCAACAGAAATCGCGGCAGCCGCCGCTGGTGTTGATGCGGCAGCAGCAGATCTCGCGCAGGCCACAAGTGATCTGGATCGACGCCTAGAGCTTGCCGAGCTAAACGATACCGTCGTGAGCGAGCAGGAGCTGGAGCGGTTGCAGACGGCAGTGTCCGGGGCGGAGAGCCGCCGCGCAGCCGCACTCGCGGCACTCGATGGTGCCAAACTCCGTCAGACCTCACTTCTTCCTGCGCAGCTTGAAAGCGCGCGCGCCGTGCTTCGGGAGGCCGAAAACGAGATCTCGAAGTCAACCGTATTCGCTGAGGTGGACGGGGTTGTGACGCAATTCCTCCTGAAGCCGGGTGACATCGTTAACCCAATTCTGCGTCCCGCTGGCATTCTGGTGCCAGACGTCTCAGGACAAGGGCGTTTCATAGCGGCTTTCGGTCAGATTTCAGCCAGCGTGCTCAAGCCCGGCATGCTGGTGGAAATCACCTGCGCATCCAAACCCTTGACCATAATCCCGATGGTCGTGGACGAGGTGCAAGACGCGATTGCTGCGGGACAATTCCGACCGGGTGACGCGCTGCTGGATCAGCAGGATCGGGCGCGACCCGGCACTGTGACGGCCTTTCTTGCGCCAATCTTCCCGAAACATCTGGAAGATATCCCCCCGGGAAGTTCATGCGTCGGCGTTGCCTATACAAGCCGGGCGAAGGAAATTGATGCCGGTGAAATAACGGGTTTTTCGGCTTTTCTTGCACGGATTGTGGACGGGATGGGTATCGCAAACGCGATCGTTTTGCGCGCACAGACAATTTTGCTGCCCATCAAGGCGTTGGTCTTCAATTGAGGCCCAACTCGTTGAGAGGGAGGGCTTTGCCGTAAACGGCAAGGTCAGCAACAATATCCTATTTCTGTCAGGCTTTTTGGGGGCCTGATCTATCTGTCATCTTAACTTTGGCTCCACACTCATAACGCGACCCTTTGCTACTAAAAAATCCGCTGAATTCTTCACGCCGGAACGCACATCGAACCGCATCGAAGCGACTGCTTACGCGAAGTCGCCATTCTTTTTGGATTTCCTGCCATCTTGTTTTAGCGCCCTAGAAGACGTGGAAATCAGGAACTAACTGAAATCCGGTAAGTTATTTGGCCTTATGAAGAAGCGGAGATGAACCGTCACAAAGCGCACCCAGTGACCTTTTTGGAGAGGCAATGATGTCACATCTCATTGGGTGAATATGACAGGCTCTAGAAATTCAACCTTGGCGTGTGCTTGAGTTGATCCAGTTCTAGTGAAGGCATTTTCTGACAAACTATGGGAGACCTGTTTCGTGGAAATCTTGATAGTATTGGGTCTTGTTCTGGCAGGTGCGGTTTTTTTGGCGCTTCGCAGCAACAAACCTGACAACACGATTGCGCGCCCCTGGCAGCCTCGAGTGGGCGAAAAGCTCAAGATAACCACCGGCCCGCAGCAAAGCTCTTCGCAGCTGCCGCGTTTCGACCCAAGCCATACGGTCCCGTGTCCAGAGGTATCGGTATTGACTGGTTGCGCGTATGTAGTTGATGGCGACACTCTGGTGATCAAAAAAACCCAGATCCGTTTGTTTGGTGTAGATGCACCAGAGATGAGCCACCCATATGGAAAGAAAGCGAAGTGGGCGCTGGTGTCCCTCTGCAAAGGACAAAAAATCAGGGCGGAAGTAACCGAGCAGGACACCCACGGGCGAACTGTCGCCAGATGCTTTTTGGAGGACGGTCGTGATTTATCGGCAGAAATGGTCAAACTTGGGCTTGCGATAGACTGGGGAAAGTACTCGGGCGGGAAATATCGATCTTTGGAAATGCCTGATGCTCGAAAAATGCTCTGGCTCGCAAACGCGCGGCAAAATGGACATATGGGGCTATGGGAGCGATATGAAGCAAAGCAGGCTGCCCGGAAACTGAACAACTAGCTGTAATAGAGTGCATCGCCCATGCGCCCCGAATTTGCACGGCCACCGGTACGCGCCGCAAATTGAGCGCCATCAGCGTCCAACTTCTGTGCGGGTCTGGGGGGTGAGACGGGGGATAACCGGAGTGTCTTCAAGAAGGTTTGGTGGAGCCTAGGGGAGTCGAACCCCTGACCTCTTGCATGCCATGCAAGCGCTCTCCCAACTGAGCTAAGGCCCCATGCAGGTACCGCCTGTGCGATGGACGGACGTTTATGAGACGGTGCCGGATAGTGCAAGTCCAAAAAATCGGTTTTGCAAAATTTTTGCCGTCTCGCTGATCCGCAAAAATGAAACGAGGCGGCCGGGGGCCGCCTCGGGACGAATTCAGTTTTCGTCTTCCGATGACATGTCAGTGATGTCGTCCAGCGACACGTTGTCATTGTCATCGTCATCATCCAGCAGATCATCGTCCAGATCGACATCAACGTCATCGTCCAGAGCGATGTCATCGTCAGACTGCGATTCACGCGCCTTGGCGGATGCAGCATCCTCGGCGTCGGCGGCGATCATCCGGCTTTTGCCGGTTTCCATAACCACGATCTCGCCGGTGTAGGGGCTTACGATCGGGTCCTTGTTCAGGTCATAAAACCGCTTGCCAGTGGTCGGGCAAACGCGCTTTACGCCCCATTCTTCCTTGGGCATGTCAAATCCCCTTGATATCAGGTGAGTCGTATCAACGATTCAGGTCACGTGCCACATGCGGCGGGCACTGTCAAAGCCTTTGCGCAGGAGAAGTTGGGATATGGGGAAACATGCATTGCCCGGGACGCCTCCGGTGCCTTTGACATTGCGCAAGTCGGCGCGGGCACGGCGGATCAGTCTGCGGATTTCCCAACTGGACGGGCGGGTCACGCTGACCTTCCCGCAAGGCGTGCCCGAGGCCGAAGCGCTGAGTTTCGCCCGCACAAAGGAAAACTGGATCCGGCAGCATCTGCAGAACCAGCCCGGCCGGACGCCGGTGGAAATCGGCGGTTTCATTCCAATCGAAGGGTCCGAGCGAAAAATCGTTGCCGCGACGGGGCGAAGGATCCAGATGCATGACGACCAGATCGCGGTTCCTTCGGGGGCCGAGGGGCGGCGACTGGCCCGATTCCTAAAGGAACTCGCGCGCGACCGGTTGACAGAAGCCTGCGATGACTATGCCGCCATGTTGGGCCGTCCTTACAAAAGCCTGACCCTTCGGGATACGCGGTCACGCTGGGGATCGTGCAGTTCCGCCGGTGCGCTGATGTTCTCGTGGCGCCTGATTCTGGCACCTTCAGAAATTCTGCATTATGTCGCGGCCCACGAGGTGGCTCATCTGGTTGAGATGAACCACTCTCCGGCCTTCTGGGCGCAGGTCGAGCGGATTTTCGGACCCTGCAAGGATCAGCGGCGGTGGTTGCGCGACAACGGGGCGCGGCTGCATCAGTACCGATTTGAAGCCGGGACGAGTTGACCCGGCTGATATTTGTGATCACATGGGCGTATGTTGACCGCACGTTCCACCGAGTCCCAGACTGCAACGCACGACCGCGTCTATCGGACGCTCAGGTCCCGTATTATGCATGGGGATATTGCCCCGGGGCAGGCGTTGACCCTGCGCGGGATCGGCAAAGAGTTTGGCGTATCCATGACGCCGGCCCGCGAGGCGGTGCGCCGATTGGCAGCCGAAGGGGCCCTGACCCTGTCGTCGTCAGGTCGCGTATCGACGCCGGAACTCGGCAATGACCGGATCGAGGAACTGGCGGCCTTGCGCGCCCTGCTTGAGGTTGAACTGGCAAGCCGGGCACTGCCGCGGGCGCACATGGCGCTGATTGACCGGCTGCAGAGCATCAACATGACGGTTGCGGAAATGGTAACCAAACGGGATGCGGTCGGGTATATCCGCGCCAATCTTGAGTTCCACCGCACTTTGTACCTTCGGGCGCAGGCGCCGGCGATGCTGGCAATTGCGGAAACCGTTTGGTTGCAACTGGGTCCGACGATGCGCGCGCTCTATGGGCGGCTCCGGCGCACAGAGCCGCCGCACTACCACAAGCTGATCATTGCCGCGCTCAAAGCTGGCGATGAGCCTGGATTACGGCTGGCGGTACGGTCCGATGTGACGCAGGGCTTGCGGTTGCTGGTCAGCTAAGCGGCTTATTGCCGACGACATCTCGGATGCCCCATTCGCGACAGGCGCAGGCCAGCGACGTTCTGGCTCAAAAGCGCGGTCTGCGTTACTCTGGCCAAAACCACAACAAGAGCAGATTTCAGACATGATCAATCGAAGGACCTTTTCTATGGGGCTTGGGTCGGCGCTGCTGGCCGCCTGTTCCGATATCAGTTCACCTGCGCGCGCGCCGGCTACACGGATGCAGGCTGTGCCCAATGCAGGCTGGGATGCCTGGGTTGCCGGGTTCAAGGGACGCGCGGCGTCTCAGGGTATTACGCAGACCACATTCAATCGTGCGTTTCAGGGGGCTGGATATTTGCCCGGCGTGATCGAACGCGACCGCAACCAGGTCGAGTTCAAGCGCTCGCTCGAGGATTATCTGGCCATTGCGGCCTCGGACGAGCGGATCAGCACCGGCAAGCAGATGCTGCAGCGCCATGGCGCAACCTTGTCGCAAATTGAAGCCCAATACGGCGTCGACCGTGAAATCGTGGTGGCGGTCTGGGGGCTGGAAAGTCGCTATGGCGCGCGTCGGGGCGATGTGCCCGTTGTATCGGCACTGTCGACGCTGGCCTACGACGGACGGCGCGGGGAGTTCTTTGAAAAGCAGTTGATCGCAGCGATGAAGATCCTGCAGAACGGCGATACGACCCCTGACAATATGACCGGCAGCTGGGCCGGGGCGATGGGGCATACGCAATTCATTCCGACGTCGTATCTGGCTTACGCGGTGGATTTCACCGGTGACGGGCGACGGGATATCTGGTCGGACGATCCGACCGACTCACTGGCCTCGACCGCGGCCTATCTGGCGCGCGCCGGTTGGGTGCGGGGCCAGAAGTGGGGTGGCGAGGTCGGAACGGTGTCAGGCACACCTGTCGCAGTGCTGCAGCCGCAGACGCCCGGACCGCGCATCGCGGTGTTCCGCAATTTTCAGGTGATCAAGCGCTACAACAACTCGGACAGCTACGCGATCGGTGTCGGGCATCTGGCCGACCGGATCGCCGGCGGCGCGCCGTTTCAGGCCTCATTCGGTCCGGACGAGAACGGCCTGACCCTCGAGGACCGCAAGGAGTTGCAGCGTCGTTTGACGTCGGCCGGGTATGATACGGAAGGGGCGGATGGTGTGATCGGCAAGAAGTCCGAAGCCGCCATCAGCGACTACCAGCGGGCCAGTGGTCTGGCGGTAACTGGGACACCCTCGGCAGACTTGCTGCGCAGGCTTGGGGGCTGACGGCTCAGGCCGCCAACCCTTTCGATCCGATGTCGAGGAATTTCTGGCGGCGGTCCTTAATCAGGGCCGCTGCGTCTTTGCCTGCCAGTTCGGCCAGCATGGCCGTGATTGATGCGCGCACAGCCTCGACCGTCGCCGGACGATCGCGATGGGCACCGCCCTTGGGCTCGGGGATGATGTGATCGCAGACGCCAAGCTTGTGCAGATCCTGCGCGGTCAGCCGCAGGGCCTCGGCCGCTTCGCGCATTTTCTCGGAGTCCTTCCACAGGATCGAGGCGCAGCCTTCGGGCGAGATCACCGAATAGACCGAATGCTCCAGCATCGCGACACGGTTTGCCGTAGCGAACGCAACCGCACCGCCCGAACCGCCTTCGCCGATGATGACCGAGACCAGTGGTACACCGATTTTCAGACACATCTCGGTCGACCGGGCGATTGCTTCGGACTGGCCGCGTTCTTCGGCGCCTTTGCCGGGATAGGCGCCTGCGGTGTCGATCAGCGTGATCACCGGCAGGCCAAAACGGCCAGCCATCTCCATCAGACGTACGGCCTTGCGGTAGCCTTCAGGGCGGGCCATGCCGAAATTGCGTTCAATCCGCGACTTGGTGTCCGAGCCTTTCTCGTGCCCGATCACCATCACCGGCTGGTCGTCGAACCGCGCCAGACCGCCAATCACGGCCAGGTCGTCGGCAAAGTTCCGGTCACCGGCCAGGGGCGTGAACTCGGTAAACAGCGCGTCGACATAATCTTTGCAATGGGGGCGTTCCGGGTGGCGCGCCACCTGACATTTCCGCCACGGGGTCAGATCGCCGTACAGTTCATCCAGAAGTTTGGCCGCCTTGGCGTCCAGAGCAGCAGCTTCTTCGGCCACGTCCATCTCTTCGTTGGCACGGGCCAGCGCGCGCAGTTCCTCGGCCTTGCCTTCGATCTCGGCCAGGGGTTTTTCGAAATCCAGATACTGGGTCATGACGCCTCTCAACGCGGAAGTTCCCCGCTATATGAACTTGCCGCCAGAGGAATGCAACACAAGGCAAGCCGGGTCCTGAACCTGATCCGTAGCGGGTATGGCTGTTTCACAGCCGCAAGGCCATTGGCGCCCGCCTTCAGCATTTAGACACCTTTCTCGCTTTCATCCCGTGTTTTTGGCTCAACAGATCTGACTATCGCTCGTGGCATCGACGGATCCCAGATGTTGATGAATCGCCTCCGGAATGTCACTGAACGGATCGCTGATCAGTTTCCGACCAAGGCTTGGTCGATCTTCAATTAGGGTTTCAGACTTGGGATCGTTCTGAGCCAAATGCCCGGCGATCATGCCCTGCGTCGGCAGAAGAGTGTTTTTGGCTTCTCTGCGAGAAGTCAAAAAGTGCGGAAGCAGCATAACCGCGGCCAAACTAGTGAGTGAGACATGTCATGCAAGTCCATTGTTTTGGGCCATCGTTCGGGCTCAGGATTGGTCCAAGCGAAGATCGTAGCGTTTCAGTGTGTATTGGTTGGTGAGAATTCAGCAAGATTTGTGGTCGCGGAATATGCGACCCCGGTTAGGCAGGAAGAAGGAAGGGAACCGATGGCAGCCAGTTACGAAGATCGCATCCTGCGCGTTTTGGCCTACATTCATGACCACCCGGCAGGCGATTTGTCACTGGACACGCTGGCCGATGTCGCGGCCATGTCGCGGTTTCACTGGCATCGTGTGTTTCGCGCCATCACGGGCGAGACCTGTGCGCAGGCCGTGCGCCGGATCAGGCTGCATCGGGCGGCGTGCTGGCTGGTGCAATCCGACAAGCCGGTTGCGCAGGTGGCCACTGATATCGGCTATCCCAACCTGAAATCCTTTGCGCGGGCCTTTTCCGAGGCCTATGGCAGCAGCCCCGCCGGTTTTCGGAAGGCCGGGCAATGCCTGCCAGCCAACCCACATTTCAGAACCGGAGAATATCCAATGCACCCTGTCACGAAACGAACCGAACCCGCCCGCCGCGTTGTCGCGCTGCCTCACAAAGGCGCGTATGCCGAGATCGGCAAAAGCTTTGAAGCCTTTGGTGCCTTGTGCGAATCCCGCCAACTGTGGCCGCAGATGGGTCCTGTTATCGGGGTCTACCTCGACAGTCCCGATGACGTGCCCGAAGATCAACTGCGCAGCTATGCCGGTGCCGAACATCGCGGCGGTGCGACCCCCGATGGTATGGAAGCGCTGGAAATCCCCGGCGGCAATACCGCTGTGCTGACCTACAAGGGCCCGTATTCAGGTATTCACGCTGCCTATCACAGCCTGTTCGGCAACTGGCTGCCTGAATCTGGCGAGGAACCGGCGGATCGGCCTTGCTATGAAATTTACCTCAACGATCCGCGCGACACCGCGCCAGAAGACCTGCTGACTGAAATCTGTCTGCCACTGAAATAGCTCAACTCGGCCACAGCACCGGATAAAGCGAGGCCACCAGCAGCACCGCCATGGTCCAGTTGAAGGCCAGCAATCGGCGCGGGTTTGTCAAAACGCGCGCCATCTGTTGCCCAAGTACGGTCCAGACGCTGACCGAGGGAAGGTTGACCGCTCCGAAAACCAGCGCAACCACCATGATCGCACCCAATGTCTGATCCGGCGTATAAGCGGCAGTTGCTGTCAGGGCCATGGCCCACGCCTTGGGGTTGACCCATTGAAACGAGGCGGCCTGAAGAAACGTCATTGGTGTACCCTTCGCGGCCTGATCTTGCGTGGGCGCGGCATTGGCAATCTTCCAGGCCAGGTACAGCAGATAAATCACGGATGCGATTTTGAGTATCGTATAGCTGACCGGATAACGGTCGAAGATCTGAACCAGACCGGTTCCCACCAGCAGAACCATGAAAGTAAAGCCCAGCCCGACCCCCAGCATATGCGGGACGGTGCGCCGGAACCCGAAATTGGCACCCGATGCCATCAACATCAGATTGTTCGGCCCCGGCGTGATCGAGGAAACGAATGCAAAAGCGATCAGGGCGAGTAGAAGTTCATAGGTCATGAAGCGAATAATTGCGGCAAAACCGGCAAATGAAATTGCGTTTTGATGCGTGTTTCCCTTAGTTTTGCAACCAATGACCAAGATTGACGAAATAAACCGCCATATATTGCGAGAGTTGTCCCGGGACGGTCGCATCAGCAACCTGGACCTTGCTGACCGTGTTGGTCTGTCGCCATCTGCTTGTCTGCGCCGGGTGCAGGAGCTGGAACGTGCTGGTGTCATCACGGGTTATCGGGCGGTTCTAAACCCCGCAGCCCTGGGAGTGGGGTTTGTGGCCTATATCGGCGTAGGGTTGGGCGAGCACACCAAAGCCGCGCAGGAAGGGTTCGAGCGCGCATTGCAGCGTGCGCCGGAAGTGGTTGAATGCCACAATATTACCGGAACAATCGAGTATCTGCTGCGGGTGGAGTGCGCCGACCTGCCGTCCTACAAGACTTTTCATACCGAGGTGCTGGGAACCCTGCCGCATGTGACCTCAATTACGTCCTATGTTGTAATGGATTCACCAAAGGACGTAAGGGCCTGACGTTGAGATTGTGAACTTCAACCGACTTGCGAGGTGAATTTTCCCGTCCTAGTGTCTTCGCAATAAAAAGGTCGGAAGGGGAGAAACCCCAAAAGACCACACTCAGGGAGAAGACCATGAAACTCTTTCGGATCGGTGCGCTGGCCGCAGTCGCGGCAGTAATCGGCAGCACGGCCATGTCCGCGCCATTGAAACTGCAACCCGCAAACCCGCAGCCCAACGCGAAGGCGGGACTGAATGTGAAATACGCATGGGAGGGGAATCCACCGCGCAAGATTCAGAACCTCGCCAAAGTTGATTTCCTGTTGAAAAAGGCCAAGGCGGGTCCGCCTTTGAGGGGGCTGGATTACCGTGACACATCGGATGGTGATCCTGTCATGACTTTCAACGAAGCCTATAATGTGGCGGCGGAGGTTACCGGGTTTATCCGTTTTGACTCCCCCGGTATCTATGAGCTGGAAACCTGGTCCAACGATGGAATTGACGCCTATGTCGGCGGTCAACAGATCGGGTATGTCAACGGACGCCAGGGCTGCGAAGCCAACCAGCGCACAGAGGTCGAAGTGCCAAAGGCCGGGTGGTACCCGCTGAATATTAAGTATTTCCAGAAATACGGAACATCCTGCTTGATGATGAAATGGGGCAAGGCGGGAGAAAAAATGAAATGGACCCCGAACAGCGCATTCGGGCGCTGACGCCAAGCGGGGCAACAGTCGGTTGGCCCAACGGGTCTGTTTGATCGGGCATGTCGGGCTTTTCCCAAAAAATGCACGAATTTGCACAAGGCCGCCTGCAAGTCTTTTTCGTCGTACCTATCTTGGGTATGAAAACCACAACCCGGGGGGGCGATCCCCGGGTCATTATAGTAACTGCTGAACCTTCGGGAGCCCGCACATGTTAATTCGACGTCTCGCGCTAGCCGGGCTCTTTCTGGGAATGTTGCCCGCAATGGCGCTGGCGCAATCCGATGAAAGCTCTGAGGCGGAACTGTTTGTCGAACTCAACACACTTCAGGATATTGATGACGCCTGCCAGATGACTTTCGTGGTGCGAAATGACACGGGGCAAGGTGTTGACGCTGTTTCGTTTGAAGCCGTGATTTTCGACACCTCCGGAGGCGTGGATCGCCTGACGCTCCTGCTTCTGAGGGACCTTCCCGAGGGCCGTATGCGCGTGCGCCAGTTCAACCTGTCCGGATTGTCCTGCGAGAAGATCGGTCAGGTTCTTTTTAATGGTACGAATTCCTGTCAGGTCAACGGGGCAGAAAGCGACATATGCCGGGAAACGCTGACGCTTGGCAGCCGTGTCGACGTGGAGCTACTGGGATGAGCCCGCTGGTTGCGCTAAGCGAGATCGTGGCCCTGGGCGGGCCGGTGGTTGCGATCCTGATCGTGATGTCGGTGCTGATGCTCGCCGTCACGCTGTACAAGCTCTGGCAGTTTGCCGCGTGCGGCGTGGGCCGGCATCGGGTGTTGTCTCAGGCGCTGGCGGCCTGGGATGCGGGTGACCGGCAGCTTGCGCGTGACCGTCTGACCCAAAGCCACAGCTACCTTGCTCCGCTCGTGAATGCGGCGATGGACGCACCGGATGCACCGGGCCTGTCCGAGCGGCTGGATGCCGAGGCCGGGCTGGCGCTGGCGGGGTTAGAGCGGGGTTTTCGCCTGCTTGATACCGTTGCGCAACTCGCGCCGCTGCTGGGGCTGTTCGGAACCGTTCTGGGTATGATCGAAGCGTTCCAGAGCCTGCAATCCGCCGGGGCTTCGGTCGATCCCTCGCTTTTGGCTGGCGGTATCTGGGTTGCGCTGATCACCACGGCAGTCGGGCTGGCGGTCGCTATGCCAACCTCGATGGTTTTGTCGTGGTTCGAAAGCCGGACAGCACGCGAGCGTGTGTTCGCTGACAAGGCACTGCGGACCGTGCTAGTTCCGGGGCAGGGCATTCAGGCCGCGACGGGCAGAGCGCATACCTCGGTCGCGCCCGAGCATGCGTAATACCGCACCCTTCGTCCGACGCCCGTTGTCGATGACGCCACTCATTGACGTCATTTTCCTGCTTTTGTTGTTCTTCATGCTGTCCTCGACCTTTTCCCGCTTTGGCGAGATCGAACTAAGCAGCGCAACCAGCGGTGGGGCGGCCTCGGATGCGCCGTCGGAACGCGCTTTCGTGCAATTGGGGGCGACCCGGCTAGTACTGAACGGCGCGCCGGTCACGCCCGAGGAACTGGCGGCCCGGGTCGAAGCGGGTCAGGTTCTGATCAGCATGGACAACGACGCCACAGCACAGCATCTAGTTGATATTTTGGCTCTGCTGCGCGGCCGTGAAGACCTCAGCGTTCTGGTGCTGGAGTAAGGCCATGATCCGCCGTACCCGCCCCAGCCGTAAACGTGATTCCACCATCGCGCTGATCAATGTCATCTTCCTGATGCTGATTTTCTTTCTGATAACGGGCACGCTGGCACCACCAATGGACGGGGATCTTGAGCTGGTGAACACGTTCGATCTGGCCGGGCGCGAACCACCCGACGCGCTGGTGCTGCACAGCGACGGAACACTTAGTTTTCGCGGTGCTCCATCCAGCGCCGAGGCCTATATGCAAACCCATGATGCAGGTCCGGTACGGATCGTTCCGGACCGCAATGCGCAGGGTCAGCGCCTGATCGAAATCACCACTTCCTTGCGCCGTCTGGGGGCAACATCGGTCTTTGTCGTGACCGAACAGGCGCTCGAATGATCCGCGGTTCTGCCCTGATTGCCGCCGTGGCGATCGCGATTTCCGTGATGGTTCACTTGATGGGGCTTACTCTGACGACACCGGCGCTGCCCGGATCTGAGACACCGGATACCCGGCCTGACAGGGTGGCAATGGGCAATGCCTTCGAGGATCTGGTCGAGCCCGTGGCGGAACCCGTCGAACCCGAGCCTGCTGAAACGCCCGAGCCGCCAGAGGAAACGCCGCCCGAGCCCGAACGGACGGAACCGGTTCCGATCACCGAGGCGCTGGTCGCCTCAAACGACCCAAAGCCGGTGCCGTCCCCTGATACCGGCGAAGCCGAAATCGTTCAGCCAGAGATCGCAGAACCGGTTCAGCCTTCAATTACTGCCGAAGAAGCCGATGGCGACGACAAACCCAGCGCCGATGAAGCCAACTCCGACCCCATTGAGGCGGAAACCGCGGCCAAAGCGCCTCAGGGCGATCCTGATGCAATCGAGGCAGCGGCAGAACCCGAACAGCCTGCCGCTCTGCCTGTCGTGCCTGAAGCGGCCGCCACCCCGCCGGTCACGGCCATTGTTCCACCCGTGCAGGAAGCGGTGGAACCGGAGATCGCCGCTCTGTCACCGATACCGGATGCGGCGGAAACAGTGGAAGAATCTGAAGATTCAGAGCTCGCCGTGTCCACCTCAATCAGGCCACGCCTTCCGGACCGGCGACCAACAACGGAACGGCAAGGTGTATTGAAGGGATCGAGGGATTTCAGCGACTTGCGCTTTCCTGATCAGGTAGTCGATTCGCCTTTGACCGTTTATCGCCGCGAAGGCATCGATAGGTTCAGGCAGGGCAGCGGGGGATCGCGCTCGGGCGGGCGCGGGCCTGGGAATTCCGATGTAACCAACTATGCCGGGCAGGTTCTGGTACATCTGAATCGCGCACCGGTTGTGTTTGTTTCGGCCCGAGGTTTTGCGCAGGTGTTTTTCCAGATCGATCCCGACGGTTCACTGGCCTGGGTCGAAATCGTGGACAGTTCCGGCTCGCTCGAAGTTGAACGCGCAGCCCGCGAACAGGTCAGGCGCGCTGCACCGTTCCCACGCCCGCCCAGCGGAACCAGCCGCAAGCTGTCATTCTTCTACCAGAACAACTGATTACGGTGGGAAGTTGATGTCAATCGAACAGGGTCACAGTCGACCCGTTCGTGAGTGCCGTAAATGCGGCTTCGATATCTGACCGCAGATTCCGAACCAAAGACAGCTCCGGAAGATCCTGGGGCGCAAAAAACGCGACTTCACTTGTTTCCATTCCGGGTTCTGGTGCTGTGATGCTGCTTTCCTCGCACAGAAAGAACAGTTTGTAGAAATCCCGTATGTCCGCCGGATACGGATGGCGTGCCTTGTGTCGCAGCGCGTAAAGCTGACGTGCGCGGACCTGCAACCCGGCTTCTTCCCAGACTTCGCGTTCAATGTTTTCCGCCGGGGAACTGCCGATATCGGCAAACCCGCCCGGCATTGCCCATCGCCCGTCGCTGCGTTCACGGACCAGAAGGATTCGGCCGTCGCGAATAATTGCGCCGCGAATATCAATGCTGGGCGTTGCGTAACCACCGGTATGGTCGGATATCAGCCCTTCGATCCGTGACAGCGGGACGTGGCCAAGATCAGCCAGCATGGCGCGCGCCAACGCGGCGATCTCGTCATAGCGTTCGCGGTCAAAACCATCCGTGGTAAAGTGCTGCCCGGTCTCGGACAGCGCCAGCAGACGTTTCGCCCGCGCAAGCCAGGTATCCTCCAGCGCGGTCGGATCCTGGCGCATCCCGGTCAGCGACGGCGGTCGCGGCGGGCGCTCATGGGTTGAAAGGCCACGCCCACATGCGCCTCGCAATAGGGTTTGCCCTGTTCAACTGGCAGACCGCAGAACCAGAAATCTTCGGTTGCGGGGTCGCCGACCGGCCATTTGCAGGTTTTCTCGGTCAGTTCCATCAAGGTCAGCTTTTTGGCCTTCTTTTCGACCTCGTTGACCTTGGCCAGCGCTTCGGGGCTGATCTCGTTGGCCGACGGTTGCGGCGGCAGAGGCTGACCGGCCGGGATGATCTGACGACGGGCCGGAATGGCGGGCTTGGCTTCGGCTGACGGGGCAGGGGCCGGGCGTGCCGGCTCGGTCTTCGGTGCAGGTTTTTGCTTGGCTTCCACCTTGGGTTCGGGGGCTGGTTTTTCCTTGGGTTCAGCCTTGGCCGGTGCCGCGCCCGTGGTCCGGTTCGACAGGCCCAGACGGTGCACCTTACCGATCACGGCGTTGCGGGTCACGCCACCCAGTTCCTTGGCGATCTGGCTGGCCGACTGGCCCTCGCCCCACATCTTCTTCAGCAGTTCTACACGCTCGTCAGTCCAGGACATCATTTGCCTTTCAAAAGCGGAAAGCGGCCCCGGATTCGGGCCGCCTTGGGAATTCGTCTCAGCCCCCTATTCTAATCACTGCGGCCCGAGTTACAAGCTGTCTTCGAATCAGTTTGAGGTCAGATGATGCAAATTCCCGCAGATCAGAATACGCGCCATTTCGGAGTAGTGAACTGGATGGGCCTTTACACGCTGGCGCAGCGCGAGACCCTGCGCTTTCTGGCGGTGTGGACGCAGACTTTGCTGGCCCCGCTGGTGACCGCGGGGTTGTTCCTGCTGATCTTCAATATCGCTATCGGCCCCGGCAGGCCGGACGTGATGGGTGTGCCGTTCCTGACCTTCCTGGCCCCCGGAATCATGATGATGACAGTCATTCAGAACGCCTTTGCCAACACATCATCATCGATGGTGATCGCCAAGGTGCAGGGAAACATTGTCGACACTCTGATGCCTCCGCTTTCGCCGCTGGAGATTTTGCTGGGCTATCTGGCCGGCGGCATCGCACGTGGCGTATTGATAGCATGCGTTGTCGCCATCGCGCTGGCGGTGGTCCTGGGGCTGGTGCCGCACCATCCGCTGACAGCGCTGATTTTTGTGCTGCTTGGCGGCGCTTTCATGGGGGCACTCGGGCTGCTTGCCGGAATTTTCGCCAACAAATTCGACCAGATGGCGGCGATCACCAATTTCATTGTCACACCGTTGGCCTTTTTGTCGGGCACCTTCTACTCGGTCGAAGCCTTGCCACCGGTGCTAAACCGCCTGAGCCATCTGAATCCCGTCTTTTATCTGATTGACGGGTTGCGTTACGGGATGATCGGCGTGTCCGACAGTTCGCCGTGGCTGGGCATGGCCGTCTGCGCAGGCGCAACCGGCCTGATAGGCGCGCTGACCTGGCAGATGCTGCGCACAGGGTATCGGCTAAAGGCCTAGGCGGCTTCGGCCAGCGCACCCGGCTGCAACGGGACCCGGGGTCGTCCCAGTCTGGGGTGCAACCGTGCAGCTACCGCCCATGCCCCAAACAGGGCAACGCCGCCGGCCGCAAACACGCCTGCAACCGGCGTAGCCAGAAGGACCAGTGAGGCCACGCCCGGCGTCAGAATGCCCGATACGTCCCGATAGCTGGAATAGATAGCTGACATCTCGGTCCGCTCCGACGGTTTCACGGCCATCAGAAATGGCAACCCGGCGCAGATATCCAGCACGATCAGCCAGACCGACCCCAAAACCAGCGCCGCAACCGACGCGGTGGGCCATCCCGCCACCGCCCCGGCGACGACGAAACAGACCCCACAGGCGGCAAAACCCGTCCGAACCGCAGCCCGCAAAGACCGCGCCTGGACCCAGCGCAGAATCAATGGGGCGACAAACAGCATTGCATTGGTTCCCGACAGCAGAATGCCGCCAAGCTGCTCACCCAGCCCGTTCTGAATGGCAAAGATTGGCAGGTAGACCACATAGATCCACCAGCCGCACGAGCGGATCATCGCAAACAGATATCCGGCCACCAGCCGGGGTTGGGAGAAGAAACGAGGCAGAAACGCCAGTGGATTCGTTGCCGGTCCGCGTGCTTTGGTGATCAGTTTTCCATTGCCCAGGCGCATGCTCCAGAACAGGATCAGCATGCCAAAAGAGGCGACCGCGCTGATCACGAAAGGCGCTGGTGCCCATAGTTCCATCAGCAATACGCCGGCCATCGGTCCGCCAGTCCAGCCCAGCGCGCTGTAAAACATGCGGCTGGTTTCGCAGCGTCCAAGTTCGATTTTGCTGATGTAATCCAGCACGTAAGCGTTGAAGCAGACAAATGTCACAACTGTCGCCACCGTGTTTATGGCCAAGGCAGCCACCACGGCGGTCGGGCTGCCCTCGATGGCCAGAACAGCGCTGACCATGAACATCACGCAGCCGATGGTGTACGCCCAGCGCCGCGGAATGAAGCGAATGATGAATGGCACCATCAGACCGGCCGTCAGTGACACGATCCCCACCAGAAAATACACAAAGGAAACCGAAGACGCGTCGCCCAGCGCGCGATACATCACCAGCGGAAAGACCGAAATCAAAATGCCCCGAACAATCGCCTCAAAACCCGCAAGCAGTCCAAACTCGCGAACCGACGGGGCAGGAGCATGGCGGACCCATTCCGGGATTCGGCGTTCGTGCATCGCGTAATCTCTCTAAACAACAAACAACTTCGACCAGAATGCGGGTCTCGGATCAGGTGTCGTGAAGATTTGCGACACCGAGGTCGCCCTCGGGCCAAATCGTTGGAAGTTTCCGGATATTATTATTGCCGCGCGCGGGCCTCGCGCCAGACCAGAATCAGGGCGCCGGTCAGGATGATGGCCGAGCCTGCCAAGCTGACCGCATCCGGAATTACGCCAAAAACAGCAAAATCGTACAGGGCGGCAAAGATCAAGGTCGCGTAGCTGATCGGCGCCACGAATGAGGCGTCAGCCCTGGCCATACCGTTGACAAAACAGGCCTGCGCACAGGCCATCAGCCCACCGATCCCCGCCAGAGCGACCCATTGTGCTGCGGTGGGCGGCTGCCAAACCGCAATTACCGCGACCGTTGCGATGCCCAGCCCCATAGAGTTGTTCACCAGCAGAATCTGGATCGGAATTTCACGACCCGAGAGTTTCTTGATAAAAATCAGCTCCATCCCGATCACCGCAGCCGCCGTCAACGCCAAAAGTGCTGCGGGCTGAAAACTGGCCGGCGTGGGGCGCAACAGGATCAGCGCGCCTGTCAGGGCCACCGCGGCCGCCAGCCAGCGCCAGGGACCGACCCCCTCTTTCAGAAGAGGGATAGCAAGCATCATCGCAAAGACCGGGTTCAGGAAGGAAATCGCAGTCGCATCCGCTATTGGAATATACGCGACCGAGGCAAACATCAGCGTGACCCCCAACCAGCCAAAGCTGGTGCGCCCGACATGCAGCCCCCAATGCGGTCGCCGCAGGTTCGGACGCAGCGCGAAGACCACGCTGATGATCACGACAAAGGCAAACAGAAACCGCCCATGGCTGATCTGTATCGGATGCAGCGCCGGACCAAGCGTATCGGTGCCCAGCGCCTTGGCCAGCAGTGTTGTGCCCGCGATCAGCGCGCTTGCAACAAAGATGAGAATAGCCGCAAGGGCAGGGTTCTGGCGCGCCGGGGTCATGGTTCAGCGGTGCGCGACGCAGGGCGAAATGACAAGTGCCAAATGCTTGTGTCAGAGTGAAATTATGCGATCCACTCAATTTCGGGGTTTTCAGAAATCGAAGGTCCCGCTATACGGCCCGCATGATCAAACACGCACATATCCTGCGCCTCCGACGCCGACGCCTGACCGCGTAACCGGCCCTGTTGATCCTTTGTGCTGTTCAAATCAGCGCAATCTCCACCAAATCAGTTGACGAAACCGGCCTTCGTGTATCACTCACGGGGCTTAACCAATCTGAAAAGGATGATCCGATGATCCCGTCCGTTCTGCCGACCTACAATCGCGCACCGCTTTCATTCGTGAAAGGCGAAGGTGCCTGGCTGACCGAGGCGGACGGCCGACGTTTTCTGGACCTCGGCGCCGGGATCGCGGTGAACGCGCTGGGTCACGCGCATCCGGCACTGGTTGCGGCTCTGACGGATCAGGCGCACGCGTTGTGGCATGTTTCGAACCTGTACCAGATCCCTCAACAGCAGGCGCTGGCCGACAAACTGGTCGAACACACATTCGCGGATACCGTATTCTTCACCAATTCCGGCACCGAAGCCTGTGAACTGGCCGTCAAGATGGCTCGGAAGCACTTCTATGACAAAGATCAGCCGGAGCGGATCGAGATCATCACCTTCGAGGGATCTTTTCACGGGCGATCCTCGGCAGGTATCGCCGCCGCCGGGTCCGAGAAGATGATCAAGGGCTTCGGTCCGCTGCTACCCGGTTTTGTTCATGTAGCCTTCGGCGATCTTGACGGTGTCACAAACGCCATCACTGAACATACAGCCGCGATCATGATCGAACCCGTTCAGGGCGAAGGGGGCATTCGCCCGGTTCCGGATGCGGAACTCAAGGCGCTGCGCCAGATCTGCAACGATAGCGGAATCCTGCTGATCCTGGACGAAGTGCAATGCGGTGTCGGCCGTACCGGAAAGCTCTTTGCTCATGAATGGGCGGGTATTACGCCTGATATCATGTTGGTTGCCAAGGGTATTGGCGGAGGCTTCCCGCTGGGTGCCGTGCTGGCAACCGAGGATGCGGCGAACGGCATGACAGCGGGCACACATGGGTCCACCTATGGCGGCAACCCGCTGGGTTGCGCGGTAGGCTGTGCAGTGATCGATCAGGTCGCCACGCCGGCCTTCCTCGAAGGCGTGAACCGCAAGGCCGGCCTGCTGCGCCAGAAACTCGAAAGCCTGATCGCCAATCATCCTGACGTGTTCGAAGAAGTGCGGGGCGCCGGTCTGATGCTGGGCCTCAAATGCAAGCCGACAAACATAGACGTGGTGAATGCCGGCTATGACAACGGGGTCATCACCGTGCCTGCCGCCGATAACGTCATTCGCCTCCTGCCACCGCTCACGCTGACCGAGGACGATATCGCGCAGGCCATGATCCGCCTGGAAAAAGCCGCCGGACAGGTCGAAGCCAGTCTCGCAACCGCCTGATCTTAATCTTTTCCCAAATACTCCGGGGGTCCGGGGGCTGGCCCCCGGCGTCCGACAGCCAAAAGCGAAATGAAATGAACCATTTTCTCGACATCCATAAAACCGATGCGGCAGCCCTGCGCAGCATGATCGACCAAGCCGACGCCATGAAAAAGGCGCGCCTCGGCCGCCCCAAGGCGGCTCACGACGATGAACAGCCTCTCAAGGATCGCATGGTCGCGCTGATCTTCGAAAAGCCTTCGACCCGAACCCGCGTGTCGTTTGATGTGGGCGTGCGTCAGATGGGCGGGCAGACCATGGTTCTGTCCGGCAAGGATATGCAATTGGGCCATGGCGAAACCATCGCCGACACCGCCCGTGTGCTATCGCGCTATGTCGACATGATCATGATCCGGACTTTTGACGAAACCATCCTGACCGAAATGGCCGAGTACTCGGATGTCCCCGTCATTAACGGTCTGACAGATCGCACCCATCCCTGCCAGATCATGGCGGACGTCTTGACGTTTGAAGAACACCGCGGCCCCATCGCCGGCAAGAAGGTGGTCTGGACGGGCGACGGCAACAATGTGTGTGCTTCCTTCCTGCATGCGGCAGGCCAGTTTGGCTTCGATCTGACGTTCACGGGACCCGCTCAATTCGATCCGGAAGAAGAGTTCATGGGCTTTGCCCGTCAGAAGGGCTCGAAGATCGTGGTCGAACGTGATCCCTACAAAGCGGTTGAAGGTGCCGATCTGGTGGTCGCCGACACCTGGGTCTCGATGCACGATTCCCAGTCGGCCAAGGAACGCCGTCACAACCTGCTGCGCCCCTATCAGGTCAATGCCGAACTGATGGCCCACGCCAAACCCGACGCGCTGTTCATGCACTGCCTGCCGGCGCACCGGGAAGAGGAAGCCACGTCCGAGGTCATGGATGGCCCGAACTCGGTCATTTTTGATGAGGCCGAAAACCGTCTTCACGCGCAAAAGGCGGTCATGCGCTGGTGTCTGGGTGTTTGACGCCGGAGGGCAATACCGGGGCAGGGCCGTCGCGCCTTGCCCTTTTGATCGCCTGCGCCCATAAACGCTGCAACGCAGAAACGACAGGAGAGCACAATGATCGGACGTTTGAACCACGTCGCCATCGCCGTTCCGGACCTCGAAGCCGCATCCGCGCAATACAGCAACGCGCTGGGCGCAAAGGTTGGCGCGCCTCAGGATGAGCCGGACCACGGTGTAACCGTCGTTTTCATCGAGTTGCCGAACACCAAGATCGAACTGCTCTATCCGCTGGGCGACAACAGCCCGATCAACGGGTTTCTGGAAAAGAACCCTGCAGGTGGCATTCACCATGTATGTTACGAGGTCGAAGATATCATTGCCGCTCGTGACCACCTGAAGGAAACCGGTGCCCGTGTTCTGGGGTCGGGAGAGCCCAAGATCGGTGCCCACGGCAAACCTGTTCTGTTCCTGCACCCTAAGGATTTCAACGGATGTCTGGTCGAACTCGAGCAGGTCTGACCACAGCCTCGGAGGATCTGATATGACGATCACGGCAGCGATAGTTTTGTTTGCGGTCATCTGGTTCATGACCTTGCTGGTGGTGTTGCCCATCCGGATCAAAACGCAGGGCGATCTGGGCGAGATCGTTCCGGGCACCCATGCGGGTGCTCCGGAAGTGCATCACATGAAGAAAAAGATGTGGATCACCACCGGAATCTCGGCCGTCCTGTGGGCCGTCATCGCCGGTATCATCGTGTCCGGCGTGATCTCGGTGCAGGATTTCGACTGGCTGAACCAGCTTGACCGGCAGGGATAGCCCTTACAAGTCCGTGGCTGACAGTTGATGGTAGATATGCGTGAACGTGGCTGCTCCGATAATGGGGATCAGCAGGTTTACAAGCGGCACTGACAGCGGAATTGCCATCAACGTGCCGGCTATCCAGATGGTTGCGGAATGCCTGGCGCGCAGCTTGCGCGCGCCATCGCGGCCCAGCCTGCGCATCGCGGCCAGAGTGAAGTATTCACGCCCCAACAGGAATCCGTTCAGCGCCCAGAAGATAAACGGGGCAAGCGGCGTGAAGATCACGTAAAGAACCAGCGCCAGCAGGTTGGCCGCGATCAGAACGCCCAAAAAGTTCACCGTATCCTTCAACGCCTCGGATACCGGAATTCCTGCAACCGGCGGCAGATTGGGATAGTGCCTGTCCTCGACGGCCTGCGCGACCTCATCCAGAAACATCGACGTGATGGCCGAGGCGACGGGCACCATCAGAAACACGGACAGTACCATCATCAACAGCAGCGAGGACACGCTGAGCAGATCGTTCAGCCACGTGACCTCACCCAGCAAGGGTAAAGTGGCCTGGTCGCCGACAAGCGCATTGATCAGCCAAAGGAAACCGGCATAAGCCACGACCAGCAATGCGAAAGTCAAGCCGACGCCCAGCAGCAGGACCTTGCGGAATCTCGGATCTCCGATCTGGCCGAGCGCCAGAAAGAACGACTGAAAAATAATCATTCAACAACCCATTGCGTCAGTGCCATCACATCCGGGCGCGGGCGCTCCGGTGGTTCCGCTCCTTCAGTCGCGATGTGAATCAGGCCCGCTACACGCTCGTGATCGGCCAGGCCCAGAGCGTCCTTGCAGAACTTGCGGTCATGGACTTGCCAGCCTGACAGCCAGTTCGCCCCCCAGCCGTCGGCCAGCGCCGCGTTTAACAGCGCCAGACAGACCGCTCCGGCGGAGTAGGTCTGCTCGATCGCGGGAATTTTCTCCGATGGTTTCTGAATTTCGATTACCGCGACGGCCAGATGACCCATGTCGAACTGGCTGCGGGCCTTGGAAATATCTTCAGGCGATTTCCCTAGTCGAGCGCCGCAGTCCCCGGTCAGCTCCGAAAGACGGGCCATCGCCCCTTTTTCCAACACAAGAAAACGCCAGGGTTCGAGCTTGCCATGATCCGGACTGCGAGCCGCGGCCGTAAGCAGAGGCATCAGTTCTTCCCGCGTGGGGGGCGGCGCGATCAGCGTTTTGGCCGGACGTGAGCGGCGAATTTGCAGAAACTCCAGAGCAGCCGGATTCTTGAGAGGCATATGTTAACTTCCTTTACATAGGCAGTTTGTATCTTGGGTGGCACTGCCTCTGATTCAAGGGCAAGCTGTTTTGGTGTCAGATCAATTTCACTCTGTCCCCGTTCGTGCAAGGGTGTTGCGAACAGGGAAGCAGGATGGCCAAAGCAAAACTGCGAAATTTTTCGGATCTGAGCGCACTTGCCGTGCCGGGCAAACAGATTTCGGTCAGGGTTACTCCTAAAGCGGCGCGTGACAGCATTGCGGTGGACGGCACCATTCTGCGTGTCTGTGTCACCGCCGCACCTGAAGATGGAAGGGCAAACAAGGCGGTTCGGAATCTTTTGGCGCGCTCCATGGGGATTTCGGCGTCTGCCTTGATCCTGAAGCACGGTCAGACCGCTCGTGACAAAACCTTTGTCTATGATCCCTGAGGTGGCGTTTCGCGTATCTGATAGACCCCCTCGGGCAGGTCCAGCGCCGCCGCCAAGTCGCGCACCTGTTCGGGTGACAGGG
Organism: uncultured Ruegeria sp.; assembly: GCA_963669395.1. Taxonomy (GTDB): domain Bacteria; phylum Pseudomonadota; class Alphaproteobacteria; order Rhodobacterales; family Rhodobacteraceae; genus Ruegeria. The sequence goes on from OY770022.1 coordinate 2,001,161, forward strand.
TAATTTTCTGAACCTGGTCCGTGCGCGGATCCAATTGTTCAAGCGTCACACATTCTGCGAAACTGTTGATAACGACATCTTCGTTCAAAGGCTTTTCGCCTTCGTCCACCAGGGTAATGACCGTCGAGTCGAATTCATGCTCAATCGAAAACATAAAAGCAAAGTGCAGGGCCAACGCAGGTAATGCAACCCATTGACTGCCAATCAGACGTGGCCGTTCCCGGCGTGGCACGCTATGGTTGCGATACGGTATGACCGGTCCAAAGGATTACTGATGCGCCGCCTGACATTTTTGCTGGTTTCTGTTCTGTTGGCGGCCTGCGAAGCCGGTACTTTGCGCGTTTTGCCTGCCGAGGATTGGGACAGCGAAAGCCCGGGGTCTCAGGTCTCGTCCGCAGAGTTCCGCGAAATCAGCCGAGCAGTCGGCAAAGCGGCGCGCACTGAATGCTTGCGACAGTCGGGAAACCGGAACTGCGACTTTACGATCATGGTTGATCTGAACCCACGGGCCCCAGAAAACGCGTTTCAGACATTGGATGATGACGGGCAACCGGTGATCATTTTCACACAGACCATGATCAATTCAGCAAAGAACGCCGACGAACTGGCGTTTGTCATGGGGCACGAGGCCGCGCATCACGTTTTGGGTCACCTTGCCAGGCAGTCGAACAATTCGCAGGAAAGCGCGGTGATTTTCGGTGACCTCGCGCGCCTCGACGGAGGAGATGACGCTGATGTCGAAGCTTGGCAGAAACTGGGGGCACAGGTCGGTGTGCAGGCCTATGTGAAGGATTTCGAGCTTGAGGCCGATCAACTGGGCACCGTCATTACCTATAGGGCGGGATACAACCCTCTGGTGGGAGCAGTGTATTTCAATCGCATTCCTGATCCGGGTGACAAGTTTCTTGGCACCCATCCACCTAACGCGCAGCGTGTGCAGATAGTTCAGGAAACCGCCCGGCAACTGGGGCTGACCCCATGACATCGCTTGTCCGGATGGGCGTGATCCTGACAGATCGCGGTTCGAAATATGCGGTATCCGGTGCGCCAGTTAAAACCAGGGATGAAATCGATGCGGTTTTGAGTGAGCTGAAATCTGACAAGAGCTATGCGAAAGCCACGCACAATACCTGGGCTGCAATATTGCCGACCGGTGCGCTCAAGGCGGATGACGGCGAAAGCGGGGCTGGAATGGTGATCCTGCGAATGATGGAGCGGGCAGGTCTGGACAGTCATCTGATCGTAGTAACGCGCTGGTACGGCGGGAAAAAACTGGGGGGCGACCGCTTTCGGCGCGTGCAGGATGCGACGCGCGCCTATCTGGATCATCAGGCGGCGGCACCTTGACCTGAGTCAAAGGCTGGCGCGACTGGGTGCGATATCCTTTCTTGTAACGCGAACGGGAAAGGATGCGTGATGCTCAGCCGTAACACATTGCGACGCCATGCCGGTCTTCTGGACCAGATGGCCACAACTGTCGGAGTTGATCTGGAAGAAGCCGCCATCGCTGGCCAGGTTTCGATCGACGCGATTTCCGATGCCGTTCTGCGCTGCACCGATTGCCCCAATCCCGGCCATTGCGAGAACTTCCTGACCAAAGCGGTAACCACAAGCCAGACGCCGGAATACTGCCGAAATCAGGAATTGCTGAACAAACTGAAACCCTGAGCGGCCGGATGTACCATGTCACCACTGGGACACATCATGACCCATCTTCGACTGGTCCTGCGCATGGGACAGGCGACCGGCGTAGACATCGCCGCAGCGCATAAGGGCGGGTACCTGACCCAGCGGGACTGGAGCAACATGGTGCAGCGATGCCGGGGCTGTAACTGGGCCAGTGCCTGTCCTGAATGGCTGGACCGTTGCGAAGACGCGTCCAACGCCCCTGAAATCTGTGTGAACAAGGCTCAGTTTGCGGTGCTGAAAGCCCGGCAAAAAGGATGCAAGTGATGGATTCGGACAGACTGGGAGATATCGACAAGCATTTCTGGCTTACCCGATCGACCGCACGGATCATCGGGGTTTCGTTCTCGGATGCGATGGCCGAAGGGAAACTGTCGCCCCACGGATTTGCCGAAATCGTTACTCGGTGCCGGGCAGCGGATTGTAGCAGCAAATGTGAGTTATGGCTGGCAACGCAGCAGTCCACTCCGGAAAAGGCGCCCGATTTCTGCGCAAACGCCTCTGCTCTTGAGGCGCTTAGAAAGTCTTCACAGACGCGAATGTGAGCCGTCGCACAATGGCGGTTTCGATGTCTGCTTACAGCCGCAGAAGAACACCTTCTTCGTTGCTTCGGCAGTGTATTTCACCGGCTCCAGCCCGGTTCCTTTGTGAGATCCGTCGCAAAAAGGTTGTTTTTTGGACGTACCGCAGGCGCACCAGAAATAGTTTTTTCCCTCGGTCACTTCGACCGGATAAGGGCCTTTCTGGGCAATGATCGGGCTGTCGGACATTTGGCTGCTCCGTTGTTGGCTGATGTCATTTCAATAGTTTAGAACATAGGCCTGAAAAGGGTAGCAGTTGTGGAATTTTCAGCGCTCGTGGTCGCCTTTACCAGCGTAACTCTGCCCGAAATAACGAATTTGTGATCTGTTTAGTTGCCAGAACGCCCGCCAACTCTTATTCTGAGATTGGCCCGAAAAACCGGGCAATATCAGAAAAGTAATAGAGGATTGACGGACATGAAACTGAAACTCGCAGCCGTAGGTGCGTTTGCCCTTATTCTGACCGCCTGCTCTCAGCAGGAAGAGCCGGCCCCGGTCTATATCCAGCCTGACTATGACAAATACGGTTCTCCGAGCTGTCCGGCAGGTTATGAACTGGCCACAACCGAAGCGGGTCAGACTGTCTGTAATCCAGTTTCCCAATAAGCCTTTCGCAGGCGGTCCTGTTCAGGGCCGCCTGCAAATCCGCGCCCTGATCTGAATGTCCCAATTGCCGGTCGTCACGGCGATTGACGTCTTTTGGTCAGGCCAGTTTTCCCCACAAATCATACTCCCCGGCCTCGTCGACCTCGACAGAAACGATGTCACCGGGTTTCAGGGATTCGAAGTTTTCGTCAATGAACAGGTTGCCGTCGATCTCGGGCGCGTCTGCCTTCGTGCGGCATGTGGCGGCGTCTTCGTCGATTTCGTCGACGATGACCTCAATCGTCTGACCAACCTTGGCCGCCAGCTTGGCCTCTGAAATTGCCTGTGCCTTTTCCATGAATCGCTCCCAACGGTCCTGTTTGACGTCAGCAGGAACGTGATCCGGCAGGTCGTTGGACCGGGCACCGTCTACGTTTTCGTATTGAAAGCAGCCAACGCGATCCAGTTGGGCTTCGTCCATCCAGTCCAGCAGGGTCTGGAATTCGGCATCTGTCTCGCCCGGATAACCCACGATAAAGGTCGAACGCAGGGTGATGTCGGGGCAGGTCGCGCGCCACGCGGCGATTTCATCCAGTGTTTTGGCCGCGGCGGCCGGGCGGGCCATGCGTTTCAGAACATCCGGATGGGCGTGCTGAAAGGGGATGTCCAGATAGGGCAGAACATTGCAGCCAGCATCCGCCATCAACGGGATCAGTTCGCGCACATGCGGGTAGGGATAGACGTAATGCAGCCGTACCCAGGCGTCTAGCCGTCCCAGCTCGCGCGCCAGATCGGTGATGTGGCTGCGTACCTCGCGGTCTTTCCATTGGTTGACGTCGTATTTGCGATCCAGCCCATAGGCCGAGGTGTCCTGCGAGATTACCAGCAACTCGCGCACACCGCTTTCAACCAGCTTTTCCGCCTCGCGCAGCACCGCATGGGCGGGGCGGCTTGCCAGTTTCCCTCGCATGTCAGGGATGATGCAGAATTTGCATTTGTGGTTACAGCCTTCCGAAATCTTCAGATAGCTGTAGTGGCGTGGTGTCAGTTTGACGCCCGAGGCAGGCAGCAGGTCGACGAACGGGTCCGGATCGGGCGGAACAGCGGAATGCACGGCATCCAGCACCTGTTCGTATTGATGCGGCCCGGTGACGGCCATGATCCGCGGGTGATGTTCGCGGATGTAGTCCGGTTCCGCGCCTAGGCAGCCCGTCACGATGACCTTGCCGTTTTCCACCAACGCTTCGCCGATTGCATCCAGCGATTCAGCCTTGGCGCTGTCCAGGAACCCGCATGTGTTCACGATGACGGCATCGGCCCCTGAATAGTCGGGCGAAATGCCGTACCCTTCGGCACGCAGACGGGTCAGGATACGCTCGCTATCGACCAAAGCCTTGGGGCAGCCCAAGGACACCATACCGATGGTCGGCTGGTTCGGACGGGGCGTATCGGTGATCCGGGCGGCAGGCGCCAGGTCGGGGCGGAGGTTTGGCGGGTTCGTGCTCATGGCGCGGCATATAGTGGGGAACGCTTCCCCTTGCAAATCCCGCTTTTGATTTGAATGATCCCAAGCAAAGAAAAGCCAAAAAGGCGGAGAGCAGAAAGATGAAGTGGTTGTTGCGGATCCTGTTCGTATTCGTTGCCGTAATCGGGCTGGTGATTGGCGCGTTGCTGCTGATGCCGGGCGAAAAATTGGGATCAATTCTGGCCGAGCAGGTTCGGGCGCAGACAGGTCGCGACCTGAACCTGTCCGGAGACGTGAACCTGTCCTTCTGGCCGGTTCTGGGAATGGAAACCGGGCCCGTCACGTTTGGTAACGCTGCATGGGCCGGGCCAGAACCAATGCTGAGCGCGGAACGTCTGATGGTCGGTGTCGACGCTGCGGCGTTGTTGTCCGGTGACATCAGGATCAAACGGGTCGTGGCAGAAAACCCGGTTCTTCGACTGGAAGTGTCGGATGGGCGCGCAAACTGGGAACTTGGCACTGCGACGGCTGCCACTTCGGGTGGCGATCCCGGGGGATCTGCGCCGGATGCCGAAGCTGGCGCGGTCACGCTGGAGTTTCTGGAACTGACCCGTGTGCGGCTGATCTACGTCGAAAACGGTGTCACAACGATGGATTTCGCGAATGTCGATTTGTCGGCCAGTTGGCCCGAAGTCACCGCTCCAATGGTGATGGAGGCCAGCATGGCGGTGCCCGGCGGCACCGTGAAGGTCGATCTGAAAATACCCGACCTACCCGCATTTTCGTCCGGAGACGTGACCGCGTTGGAGTTGTTGCTGAAGGCACCGGGTGGCCAGATTGGGTTTGACGGCCGGGTCAACCTGGCCGGGGAAATGGACGGCCAGCTTGAGGTCCGATCGTCAAACACCGAGAAAATGCTGGCGGCCTTCGGGCAGGCCGGAACTTATGTGCTGCAGGGGCTGGGGCGCGTGGCGAATGTATCCGGTCAGATGACCTATACCAGCGACGGTCGGGTCGCCTTGCGGGATATGACCGCAATTCTGGACAACAACCGCCTGACTGGCGAGGCGGACATTGTCATTTCCGATCCGCCTCAGATCACGGCGCGGCTGAGCGCGGGTGATCTGGATCTGTCTCAGATTGCTGGCACCGATGCCTCCACCGGTGGTGGAGCAACCAGTGCATCTGCGCCTGACACGGGTTGGTCCAAAGACCCGATTGATGCATCAGCCCTGGCTTTGGCCAACGGCAATATCCGCCTGACGGCCACCTCAATTGCGGTTCCTGGAATGACATTCGGCCAAAGCGATCTGACCATGAGCCTTGATCGCGCGCGGGCTGTGTTTCAAATGCACCCGGCAACCTTGTTCTCAGGACAGTTGAACGGGCAGATGGTGGTCAACAACCGGAACGGGCTGTCGGTGGGCGGCAATCTTAGGGCTGACGGGATTGACCTGAAGCAGATGCTCTCAACGCTGGCCGGGATAGAACGGCTTTCGGGCACCGGATCGGGAACGCTCGAGTTTCTGGGCGTCGGGCAAACCGAAGACCAGATCATGCGATCCCTCAGCGGAAAAGGGGGTGTCAATGTTGGCAAAGGGGTAATCGCAGGTATCGATCTCGACCGTCTGATGGGCCGGGGGCAGGGCACGGGCGGCACAACGGTGTTCAACAGCCTGTCGGCCACGTTCACGATGGATCAGGGCACGCTGACTAACAACGATCTCCTGATGCTGTTGGATAACTACCGGGCGGATGGAAAAGGTCGCGTCGGGCTGGGTACCCGGGACATCGATTACCTGTTCACCCCGGTCGCATTGCGGGCAAATTCGGGTCAGGGCATTGCCGTGCCGGTGCGGATACAGGGGCCATGGAGCAACCCCTCGATCCGGCCGGACCTGAGCAAGGTGGTCGAGGCCGCGGCTGATGCAGAACTCAAAAAGCTTGAAGATGACGCCAAGCAGAAGGTCTTTGAAAAAGTCGGCGGCGAACTGGACACAACGATTACGGACAGTGACCAAATCGAAGATGCCATCAAGAACAAGCTTGAGGAAGAGGCCAAAAAAGGTCTGCTGAAACTGCTGGGCGCGGACTGAAATGACGGCCAGGTCAGAATAACCCGGGGCGCTTTCCGCGCCCCGGTTGTTACATCAGATGGTCTGATCGTAATCGCCGACGCCCGGTTCAGTACGGATGACCGCGTCGATATCCGAAAATATGGCGCGCATCTCGCCTTCGCTCTCGCTGCTTTCGCAAACCACAACAAGGTTGGGCGTGTTCGAAGAGGCGCGTACCAGACCCCAGCTGCCGTTGTCCAGAATGACACGGGCACCGTTGACGGTAACGACCTCTTTGATCGCACGTCCGGCAAAGCTTTCGCCAGCGTCGGCCTTGGCGACCAGTTTGTCGACAAGGCGGTTCAGGATATCGTATTTTTCGGTGTCTGCTGCATAGGGTGACATGGTCGGCGTCGACCACGTTTTTGGCAGCGCCTTGCGCAGGTCAGACATGCTCTGATCAGGATTGCGGTCCATCAGCTTGCAGATCTCGACCGCCACGCGCATGCCGCAGTCGTAGCCGCGACCAATTGGTTCAGCCAGAAAGTAATGGCCCGATTTCTCAAACCCGGCCAAGGCGTTGATCTCTTTCACGCGGCGCTTCATGTGGCTGTGGCCGGTCTTCCAGTAATCCGCCTTTACGCCATACGCCCGAAGCTCTGGATCACTGGCGAACAGACCCGTGGACTTCACGTCGGCCACGAAGGTCGAATTGGGATAAAGCTTGGCCAGATCGCGTGCCATGATGACGCCGACCTTATCGGCGAAAATCTCCTCACCCTCGTCATCGACCACACCGCATCGATCACCATCCCCGTCAAACCCAAGCGCCAGATCAGCGCCGCTGGATTTCACAGTGTCGGACATGTCGTGCAACATCTCCATGGCTTCGGGATTGGGGTTGTAGTTCGGGAAGGTGTAATCCAGCCGGTTGTGGCTAGGCACGACCTCGACGCCCATCCGCTCGAATATTTCAGGGGCAAAGGCCGATGCCGTCCCGTTTCCTGTGGCGCACACAACTTTCAGCGGGCGAGACATTCTGAAATCGCCAACCAGATCATCGACATACGCCTCTTTCACGCCATCGACGAATTCATAAGACCCACCTTCATGCGGGATACCTTCGCCGTTCAGGACGATATCGCGCAGCTCGGACATCTCATCCGGACCATGGGTCAGGGGGCGGTCAAAGCCCATCTTGACGCCGGTCCAGCCGTTCGGGTTGTGGCTGGCCGTAACCATCGCCACGGCAGGCACGTCCAGATGAAACTGCGCGAAATAGGCCATCGGGCTGAGGGCCGGGCCGATATCCTTGACCTGAATACCCGCCTGCATCAGCCCTAGGATCAGCGCGTTCTTGATCGCCAGAGAATAGTCGCGGTAATCGTTGCCCACTGCAATTACCGGTTCAATCCCGCGTCTGCGCATCTGCGTGCCTAGCCCCAGACCAAGCGCGGTCATGCCGGGCAGGTTGATTTCTTCGGGGTATTTCCAGCGGGCGTCATATTCGCGGAACCCGGTGGGTTTGATCATCGCATCGCGCAGAAAGCTCCAGGTGTTGGGGGTCACCTCAGGCGTGGGTTTGGTCATAATTCTTCTCAATCGTTAAATCTGAATCGGGTTTTCTTTGGCCAGCGCATCAAAACGCATCAATGTGGCAATCAGCTGTCCCATCTGGTCCAGCGGAATCATATTGGGGCCGTCGGACGGCGCGGTATCCGGGTCCTGGTGGGTTTCGATGAACACGGCGCCGACGCCCAACGAAACCGCCGCACGGGCCATCACCGGCGCGAATTCCCTTTGCCCGCCGGACGAGCCGCCCTTGCCGCCGGGTTGTTGAACCGAATGGGTAGCATCCATCACGACAGGATAGCCGGTTTTGGCCATTTGCGGCAGCGATCGCATGTCGGCCACCAGTGTATTGTAGCCAAAGGATGTGCCGCGCTCGGTCAGCAGAATGTTCTGGTTGCCGGTGCTTTCGATCTTGTCGACGATATTGCCCATCTCCCACGGTGCCAGGAACTGACCCTTTTTGACGTTGACGGCCTTGCCGGTTTCACCAGCGGCCAGCAACATGTCGGTCTGTCGGCACAAGAAGGCGGGGATTTGCAGAATATCCACCGCCTCGGCCGCGATTGCGCACTGGGCCTCGGTGTGGACATCCGTCAGTACCGGGATGCCCATCGAGCTGCGGATGTCGTCCAGCACCTTCAGCCCGGCATCGATGCCCATGCCGCGCTTGCCGGACAACGAGGTGCGGTTCGCCTTGTCATAGGAGGCCTTGAAAATGTACTGCGCGCCTGCGGCATCGCAGGCTTCTTTCATGGTGCCTGCGATCATCCGGGCGTGATCGGCGGTTTCAAGCTGGCAGGGGCCGGCGATGACGGTCAGCGGAAGATCGTTGCCAACCGTCAGGTCGGAGATTTTTACATGTTTCATATGTCTTACGAGGATACCTGTTCACGAAGGACCGACGCGGTAAGCGAGATCAACAGGTAGATACCAGCAAACAACAGGAAAGCCAAAATCGTATTTTCGAACTTGCGCGGATAGCTGGGTTCCTGGCTGGGGACGGGGTTGACCGAGACTGTCAGGTACCGAACTTTACGGTTGGCTTCGGTGCGCGTTGTTTCCACTTGCTGCATGGCTGTTTGAAGCATCATGTCCCGGGCCGCCAGATCGGCCTGCGCCATCTGAATCCTGACACTGAGCCGCGCCAGCGAGTTTTCGCCTGCCGAGGCATCCAGCATCTCGGCATTCAGTTCCTCCAGCACGACCTCAAGCCGTTCGATATCGGCGGTAACGCCATCGACCTTGGCCTTGTTGGGCCGCAGGTTGTCCAGAAGGGCGGCCAGCTGCAGTTCCTTGTCCTGCAACAAAATCTCGATCTCGTTGATCCGGCCGCGTAGTCCCGCCAGAACGTTTTCGGGATCAAGTACCGCGCCTTCCAGCTGCAGTTCGATCAGCTTTTCTTGCGCCTTGCGCCGCTCTTCCTGAGCGGTTTCAAACCCCTTCATGGCGTCCCGCATCTGGTCTTCGCGTTTCAGTTCGGTCAGGCCATTGATTGTGTCTTCGGCGTAGGAAATCAGCCGGTTCGACAGATCAACGGCGATATCCGGATCAGGGGCCGCAACCTCCATCCGGACGATTCCATCCGTGGGGTCGTAGCCGATTGTCACCATGCGCTTGTACAGTTTGTACGTCTCTTCCAGGCTGGCGTCGGGGGATAAACGCTGCACCGGGTCGATCCAGTCCTGCTTAAAGATTTCAGCAAAGCCGGTATCGCGTTCAAGACGTTGCAGGGCATCCTTGGATTCCAGAAACTCCTGCGTCGCGACCGAGTCCTGTGCTGTGGCAAACTGCGTTCCCGAAAGCAGGCCGCCAATCGAACCGCCGCCGCCGTCGGCCTGCAGGATCGAAAACGCCGAGTCGCTGGCATACATCGGGGTCGCTACGCGGTAAAAATAATACCCCACAACAAATGTGGGCAGCAGCACAAACGCGGCCAGACGGGCAAACAGGGTAAACAATTTCCGTTTGCGACGCCGGGCGACCTCTTTCTGGATCTGGCTGATCTCATAGTTGCGCCGTTCAGTCGGGCTCCACTCCGGGCCGGGCAGGGGATGGGATTTATCTCCGACAGTTTGTGGCAGGTGGACCGTTACCTTGTCCTCGACCTGAGCCGTGCCCTGTTCGTCCTTGTTACCCGCAGCCGCCAGATCCAGCAGGTTGTTGCCCTGAAAAGGGTCGATCCCCTTTTTGCGCAACAGACGAACCGCGTCATAATCCGACGTGGCCGCCAGCCCGTTCTTTTGTGCCAGCCGTCGTGCCATGCGCAACTGGCGCCCGGTCAGCCCCTCGCGCTTGATTTCGTCCAGTTCAGTTCCGGGCTGTTTGCTGTTGGCCGCTTCGGGTGGTTGAGTCGCACTTCGGATACGCGAAATCGCATCTGCGCGCGCATCTGGTGTACCTTCGCCTTGGCGTTTTCGGCGCCAGTTGTATTTTCTAGCCTTGGGTTTGGTAGTCATATAACTGTTTTGCCTCTTCCAAGGTTTCGAACATGTAAAGCTGCCCGTCCACAAGAACCGCCGCCTGGCGCGCAAATTTTTCCAGAGTGGTTGGAGAATGCGACACAATCACAAGCGTTGTGGTGCGCAATCTCTCTTTCAGGATCGAGCCCGCTTTCTTGTTGAATTCGACATCGGTTGTGGCGGGCATGCCCTCATCTATCAGGTACATGTCGAAGTCCAGCGCCAGCATCAGCGCAAACGTGAACCGGGCCCGCATGCCGGATGAATAGGTCGCAAGCGGTTGGTTGAAATATTCGCCCAGACCGCACAGCCATTGGCAATATGCCTCGATATAGTCGGGGTCCATGCCGTAGATCTTTGCGATATAGCGCGAGTTTTCCAGCGCCGACATCTTGCCGGAAACCCCTCCGGTAAACCCCATTGGGAAGGACACCTTGCATTCGCGGCGGATCACCCCCTCGTCGGGTTTTTCCAGACCGGCCATCATGTTGATCAGTGTGGTTTTTCCGGTTCCGTTGGGTGCAAGTATCCCAACCGAGCGGCCAAGTTCGATCCGAAAGGAAACACGATCAAGGATCACCTTGCGCCGGGTGCCGGTCCAGAAGGACTTGCTGACATTTTCGAATTCAAGCATTGCTGGCCTGTTTCGCTTCGGAGTTGCGGTCTTTCCTCGATGAAAGAACGCATCGTTTACGAGTTCTTGTTGGCTACATTATGTCGAATTGTGAAACAAATGATCAATGCGCCCCACAAGGTGCTGTGGCTTTTGTGATATAACGGCAGTTGGCGCAGGCGCGCGCGGTCTCTATCTTTCAGCGAAGCCCGTTTGGAAACCTGTCTTAGGAATTGCTGCCACCAGATGACCACCCTTGCCCAGGAAATCCGGTCCTGCCGGATCTGCGAAGCGCGTTTTGCCGCGACGCAGACCGCGCATGAGCCACGCCCGGTAGTCTGGTTCCGTCCCGGAACGCCGATCCTTGTTGCAGGACAGGCACCGGGCGCGCGGGTGCATGACTCAGGTCGTCCCTTCACAGACCCTTCGGGCGACCGATTGCGCGACTGGTTGGGGATTGATGAGAGCGTGTTTTATGACCGATCCCGTGTTTCAATCGTTCCGATGGCTTTCTGTTTCCCCGGCTATGATGCGCGCAAGGCCGATCTGCCGCCGCCAGCAATCTGTGGCGAGACTTGGCATGACAGAGTCATGCAGGCATTGGGAGCGGTTCCGCTGACCGTTCTGGTCGGTGCCCATGCCCATACCTACCATCTGGGTACGCGTACGTCCGTGACAGAGACGGTTCGGAACTGGCGAGACCACGCGCCGCAGGTCTTTGCCTTGCCTCATCCGTCCTGGCGCAATACGGCATGGTTGAAAAAGAACCCCTGGTTCGAGGCAGACCTGCTGCCGGTTCTGCGCGCCAGGGTGCAAGAGGTTCTGAATGACTGAGACAACGGCCTTGGATGCCGCCCATTCCGCGATGGAGGCTGCCCCACAGGATGACGCAGCCCGGCTGAAGTTCTTTGAACGGCTGGCAGACGCTGAACTGTTCCTGCTGCTGACGGAAGAAGCGCGGGAGGATAACGTCTCGCCCGAGGTTTTCGATGTGGCGGATGGACGTTTTGTGCTGGCGTTTGATCGCGAAGACCGGCTTGCCCGGTTTGCAGATCGTCCCGTTCCTTATGTGGCCCTGTCCGGGCGGGTTCTGTCATCGCTGCTGGCCGGGCAGCGAATTGGTCTGGGGCTCAACCTCGAGGTCGCTCCGTCCTCGATGCTGATCCCGCCAGAGGCTTTGGGATGGCTGACGGAGACGCTTCAGCATTCCCCGCAAGAGGTTCAGGAACAACTGGCCGAGTTCCTTCCCCCGGCGGGTCTACCGGATGAACTGCTGACGGCGCTTGATACCAAACTGGCGACAGCGGTGGGGTTGGCGCAGGCTGCTTTCCTGGCCGGAACCAGATCGGCCAGCGGAGCATCTGGTCATTTGCTGGGTTTTGTCGGGGCGGTCGAAGGCGCAGAACCGGCCCTTGCCAAAGCCGCGTCCGAAGCGCTGACATTTTCCGGAATCGAAGCTGGCGCGATGGATGTCGGCTTTTTCGCGCCCGGGGACCAAGTCACGTTAAGGTTGGAAAAAGTCGGGCTGCGGTTTGACCTGCCGCAGCCCGAAAAGCGTGATGTCGGGCGCTCTGCGCCCGGTAGTGATCCCGAACGGCCGCCAATTCTGAAGTAATTCGCTAGCCGGATGCTCCCTACCGTGACGGGCAGGGCGGCAAGACTATTCGGCGGCAGGTTCCAGTTTGTCCTGCGTCCGGGTTTCGAAATCGCTGGCGTCGTGACGCTCGTGCAACTGCGTGTGCGGCTCGCCAAAGGCCCGGTTGACCATGCGGCCTCGCTGTACCGCGGGCCGCGCATCGACCGCCTTGGCCCAACGCATCAGGTTCTTGTAGGAATCGACGTCCAGGAACTCGGCTGCGCTGTAAAGGCGGCCCAGAACCAGTTGCCCGTACCACGGCCAGATTGCCATATCGGCAATGGTATAGTCTTCGCCCGCGATAAAGGTCTTGTTGGCCAGTTCCCGGTCCAACACGTCCAGTTGCCGCTTGGTTTCCATTGCAAACCTATTGATCGGATATTCCCATTTCTCTGGCGCGTAAGCATAGAAATGGCCGAACCCGCCGCCCAGATAGGGCGCGCTTCCCATCTGCCAGAACACCCAGCTCATGACTTCCGTGCGTTCAGGCCCTTCCTTGGGCAGAAACGCATCGAATTTCTCGGCCAGATGGAACAGGATCGAGGCACTTTCGAACACGCGCACCGGCTTGTCACCCGACCGGTCCCACAGGGCCGGGATCTTCGAGTTCGGGTTGGCCTCGACAAATCCTGAACTGAACTGATCCCCTTCACCGATATTGATCAGCCACGCATTGTATTCGGCACCCTTGTGCCCCAGCGCCAGAAGTTCTTCCAGCATGACAGTGACCTTGACCCCGTTGGGCGTGGCCAGCGAATAAAGCTGCAGGGGATGCTGACCGACCGGAAGGTCCTTGTCATGGGTCGCGCCTGCGATCGGGCGATTGATATTGGCGAATTGTCCGCCGCTTTGGCTGTCCCATGTCCAGACCTTCGGGGGTTCATAGGTGGGTTGCTCGCTCATCTCTATCTTGCCTTTCTCAGCAAAGTGGGAGGAATTGTCCGACATCCCAACAGCTAATATTGCAATCGGCAGAGTCCAACCCCGGTCAACAGGTCTGTTTTGTAACAATGGCTGCAAAACCCGTCACGAAATCTCATTCAACCTCACAGCGGCGCGAGCGGGGCTATGTTTTGACCGTGTATTGCCTATTCTCTGACCAGACCCGCAAAACGGGCGATCCTGCTAACCCCGGACCCAATAGGATTTATGACATGAAACGCTTTGCCTTGTCCCTTGCCACCGCGCTGACCCTGGCCGTGCCCGCCTTTGCCGGCGATCAGTATATTGACGGAACCGGATTTGCCGTCTCGGGCTACGACGTTGTCGCTTATCACGGCTTGGATCAGGTTCCGGTCGGGCAGTCTCAGCCCGAAGCCGTTCGAGGCAACGCAAACTTCACGGCAGATTACAATGGTGCCACGTGGGCCTTTTCAAGCGCAGAAAACCGCGACAAGTTCCTTGAAAATCCTGCCTATTACGCTCCGCAATATGACGGGCACTGCGCCTATGGCGTTTCCAAAGGCGGGAAGGTTCCGGGCAATCCGAACCTGTGGCGCATCGTGGATGACAAGCTGTACCTCAACATCACCGATGTTGTGGTCGGGTTCTGGGAAGAGGACGTGCCTGGCAACATCAATTTGGCCGAAGGCAACTGGCCGGGTATCGAACCCGACGCCGCCTCGACCAGTGTAATCCCAAAGTTCACTTCGGAAGGCCCTGTAACAAACTGAGCCTTACCTGTTAAAATCACCAAAGCCCGGCTCCCCACCGATGCCGGGCTTTGGCTTTGCGGCAAGGGCTCAACTTGCCATGCAATAATCGTCGCGTGTGCGCTGATCGGATTCGAACCGGATCCTGACACTTTTGGCACCGGGAAACTTGCGGGCCATGATTGCGTCAGGAACCACAACCTCTCCTGCGCCTGACTCTTTCGACTGAAAACTCAAAACCTCGGTTTCGGCGTGCCGGCAACCGGCCAGGACCGTTGTTGGCAGGGCCACGCGGTTTGCCCCTTCGCAAACTGAGGAGGTCACAAAATAAGTCAGATGCCGACCATTGCACCCGACAGCCTCGGGGATGTGGTCGGACAATGCAGATTGGGCACCTGTTCCGGAGGTAACCGGATCAGCATCTGATTCATTCGATTGCGACAGGACGTTGCGCAGCATATCCCGGCAGGCGTCGATTGCGGTTGCATCCAGTTCGATGACCCGTTTGCGAATTTTCGGGCGGCGCGGCTTTCGGGCGGCTGACCCGGCAGTCCCTTTTGCAACCATGCCTTCTCGGCGCAGCAGATCATAGGCCGCCTTGGCATTGGCAAAGCCGGAACTGTCACCTTCGGTGTGGTCCGGATGGGCATGAAACGCGATATGTCGCCACGCCTCGCGGATGTCATCGGAATTAGCAGACGGGTCCAGGCCGAGATGTGCCAAAGCATCTTGGCGCGCCCTGATCTTGTCAGCAGGCTCCATACTCAAATCACTCATAAAACACTACACTGAAACCACATTGAGCAGCTTCATGGCTTTGTCAAATTTTCAGGTAAATTTAAGGCGTTGCGGGAACAATGC
This sequence comes from uncultured Ruegeria sp., assembly GCA_963669395.1. GTDB lineage: Bacteria > Pseudomonadota > Alphaproteobacteria > Rhodobacterales > Rhodobacteraceae > Ruegeria. The sequence continues at coordinate 2,016,328 of OY770022.1, forward strand.
GGCAATTCCATCTTGGATTGTCCGTCAGGCGCACCCGGAAGGGGCATCCCGTCTGAAATAAAGGAGCCTTCGAAAAAAAGCCCCTGTCTGGCGGTGGCCAAACAGGGGCAGAATGGAACGTGCCAACCGGGTCAGGCGACGTTCTGCAATTCAGTTTTCGGCGTAATTCCCAGCGCAAAGCAGACATCACGGGTCAGCTCGGGGCGGTTCAGCGTGTAGAAATGCAGTTTGTCCACGCCGCCCTCCAGCAAGTCCGAGCACAATTCTGTGCACATTGCCGTCGCCAGCAGGTCTTCGCGATCATCACGCACGGCCTTTTCGAAAGCGTTTTCGACCCAGGCCGGAATGCGCGTTCCGCAGCGGCGGGCAAAATTCCGTGCGCCCTTCCAGTTCTCGATGGGCAGGATGCCGGGCACGATGGGTTTGTCGATGCCGGCCTTTTCGCACGCGTCGCGGAACCGGAAATAGGTTTCGGCCTCAAAGAAGAATTGTGTCAGGGCCTCTTCCGCGCCCGCGTCCAGTTTTGCCTTGAGCCAATCGATATCCGCCTGCGCGTTGGAGGCTTCTGGGTGGATATCTGGATAGGCGCCCACGCGGATCGAGAACATCTCGGTTTCGGCCAGCGCGGAAATCAGCTCGACCGAGCTTGCGAACCCGTCCGGGTGCGGAACGAACTGATCCTGACCCTTGGGCGGATCACCGCGCAGGGCAACGATGTCCTGAACGCCCGCGCGGGCAAACGTGTCGGCGATCTCCAGGGTTTCCTGACGCGAGGCATCGACGCAGGTCAGGTGCGCGGCCACCGGCAGATCCAGCGACTTGTGCAGGGTCGCCACGGCATCGCGTGTCAGTTCGCGTGTGGTGCCGCCTGCACCATAGGTGACGGAGACAAATCGTGGTGCCAGCGGTGCTAGAATGTGAACCGTGTCCCACAACCGAAAGGAAGCTTCGAGCGTCTGCGGCGGAAAGAACTCGAATGAGATATCTGGCTTGGTCATCGTGGCCTCGTCTTAACAACCTGGATCCCTTGTGCCACGTCCCGCTATGTGAGACAAACTCATATAATTCAAGAACAACATGAGTCGAACAGTAATGCATATTGAATTCCGACACCTTCGTACGATCAAGGCGATCCATGATTGCGGTGGACTGGCGCGGGCTGCAGATCAATTGAACATTACCCAGTCTGCGTTAAGCCATCAGATCAAGGGGTTAGAGGATCAGGCCGGTGTTGAACTGTTCCTGCGCCGCTCGAAACCGATGAAGCTTTCGGCGGCGGGTGTACGCCTGTTGCGTCTGGCCGAACAGATCCTGCCGCAGGTTGAGGCAGCCCAGCACGAGTTTTCATCGCTTCGGGACGGGCGAACCGGGCGCATGCATATCGCAATCGAATGCCACGCCTGTTTCGAATGGCTGTTTCCGGTGCTGGAATCATTCCGGAAATCCTGGGCAGATGTCGACGTGGACATTCGCCCGGGCCTGGCCTTTGACGCGCTTCCGGCTTTGCAGAAAGAAGAGGTCGACCTGGTTGTTTCTTCCGACCCCGAGGACCTGCCGGGTGTCGAGTTCGTGGAACTGTTCGACTACAACGCGGTTTTCGTCGCTGCCTCGGCCCATCCGTTGGCGCAAAAGGAATTTATCGAGGCCGAGGATTTTCGCGGTCAGACCCTGATCACATATCCGGTCGAACGCACGCGGCTGGACGTGTTCAGCCAGTTGCTGATACCCGCCCGCGTGGAGCCTGCATCGATCCGTCAGGTGGAGCTGACTGCCGTCATCCTGCTGCTGGTGGCCTCAAACCGCGGTATTTCGGTTCTGCCGGACTGGGTCGTGCGCGAGGTCAAGTACAACTCGGACTACGTCACCCGGCCCCTGACCAGCGAAGGGATCACGCGCAGATTGTACGCGGCGGTCCGGTCAGAAGATCTGGAAAAACCGTTTGTGCAGGAACTGGTCAATCTGGCCCGGACCGAGGCACGCAGGCTTCAGGCGCAATAGGTCCAAGCCACGGCGCGAGCTGTGGGGCTGCTATGCGCATCAACCCTCTTGGCAACGGCGCAATGCATCAGTATACGCGCGGTTTGACCGGACAGGAGCCCATACACAATGGTTGGCAGTGCAAATCTCAACATCATGATCAAGGCCGCGCGCAAGGCGGGGCGTTCTTTGGTCAAGGATTTTCGTGAAGTCGAGAACCTGCAGGTGTCGATGAAGGGTGCCGGAGACTTTGTTTCCAAGGCCGATATTGCAGCCGAGGCGATCCTGAAAGAGGAACTGCTCGGCGCGCGTCCAACCTATGGCTGGCTGGCAGAAGAGGGCGGTTCGATCGACGGCGAAGACCCGACCCGTCGTTGGATTGTGGACCCACTGGACGGCACAACCAACTTTCTGCACGGCCTTCCGCACTGGGCGATTTCCATCGCGCTGGAACACAAGGGCAAGATCGTCGCCGGTGTGATCTACGATCCGGCCAAGGACGAGATGTTCTTTGCCGAAAAGGGCGAAGGCGCATGGATGAATGACCATCGTATCCGGGTTTCGGGCCGGCACCGCATGATCGAATCCGTGTTTTCCACGGGTCTGCCGTTTGGCGGTCGTTCCGATTTGCCTGCGACGTTGCAGGATTTGGCCCGGCTGATGCCGGTGTGCGCCGGCGTACGCCGCTGGGGTGCCGCTGCGCTGGACATGGCCTATGTCGCGGCTGGCCGGTACGAAGGGTTTTGGGAACGCCGCCTGAACGCTTGGGATTTGGCTGCAGGCATCATCATCGTGAAAGAAGCGGGTGGGCTGGTTCAGGCGCTGGACCCTGAGGGCGAAATTCTGTCCGACGGCGAAGTCATCTGCGCCAACGAGCCGATCTTTGACAGTTTCGCCAAGGTGATCCGGGGATAACGGAACAATCCCGCCACAGCGAAATTTTCGATGACGCGCCCCAATCAGGGCGCGTTTCTCGTTTCAGAAGTCGACTTCGATGGCGACGCCGTTTTCGATCGCCAGATCGACCACCGCGCTGGCGACGGCCAAATCCTGCAGGCCCACGCCTGTACCATCGAATAACGTGACCTCTTCTGCCGAGGTGCGGCCCGGATGCGTGCCGTTGATGACCTCGCCGATCTGCCGAATGTCCTTTTCGGATTTTGCCTCAGCCGCGACCGCGTGCTGGCACTCACCCAGCGTCACCGCTTGCGCTACTTCGTCCGTGAAGACACTGGCGCGAATGATCAGATCCGTTTCCACTTCCTGTTTCCCAACCGTGTCGGTGCCCATGCACGCGACATGCGTGCCATCCGACACATGTTGCGACAGTAGTGAAGGTGCGAAGGACGACGTGATGGTGATGATCACATCCGCTTCGGCCAGACCCGGCAGGTCCACGGCCTCGAACGGCAATCCCGCGTCTTCGGCAACCTTGGCGAGATTGGGCAGCATTTCCGGATGCAGGTTCCAGCCGATGACCTTTTCAAACTTGCGCTGTTCCAGCGCCGCCCGCAGTTGAAAGGCAGCCTGATGCCCTGCGCCAACCATGCCAATCACCTTGGCATCCTTCCGGGCCAGATGGTTGATCGACACGGACGAGGCCGCTGCGGTTCTGAGGGCGGTCAGCAGATTGCCACCAACCATTGCCTTTGCCCGTCCGGTATCCGGGTCAAACAGGAAAACGGTGGACTGATGGTTGATCACACCGTGCGTTTCCAGATTGTTGGGCCAGTATCCCCCGGCCTTCAGGCCCAATGTCATACCTGCCCGGTCAAATCCGCCTTTGAACCCGTATAGCGCATCCGCATGGCCAATGGCTTCGCGCACAACCGGAAAGTTGTAGGCATCCCCTGACGCCATCGCGGCAAATACCTGTTCGACAGCCGCATAGCTTTCCTTTCGGCCCATCAGGGCTCCGATTTCCTTTTCGGGAACGATATACATCGTTTGCGCCTTTCCTGAATGTTGGCGGAGAACGTAGCAAACGGGGCAGACTATAAACTGCCCCGTATGTCAGATTGGATACCGGTCAGTAGGCTTTGCCACGGGCAGAAACCGGCCACAGGGTTTCGACCTTGCCGTCGCGCACACCAACATACCAGTCATGGACGTTGGCCGTCGGGTCGCAATGGCCGGGCACCAGCCGCAGTTTGTCATTCACCTTCAGCGCTCCGCCGGGATCGGAAATCACCCCGTGTTCATCCGAGCATTTGATGTATTCCACATCGTCGCGCCCATAGATAAAGGGCAGCCCGCTATCGACTGACTGGGCCTTGAGACCTGCATCGCAGATCGCCTTGTCGGCTTTGGCATGGCTCATAACGCTGGTCAGGATGAAGAACGCGTTCTCCCATTCCCCCTGATCGATCCGATTGCCGTCCTTGTCGAGGATCCGGCCATAGTCGGCATCCATGAAGGCGTAGGACCCACACTGAAGTTCATTGTAAACGCCAGAATTGGATTCGAAGTAGTAAGACCCCGTGCCACCGCCCGAAACCAGTTCAGGTTCCAGTCCGACGGCCTTCAGCCCCTGCACCGCATCCGCCACCATGGCGATTGCAACATCGAGCTTGGCTTTGCGATCGTCAAAACTGTCGATGTGCTGCATTGCGCCCTGATAGGCCTGAATGCCCAGAAACTTAAGGTTGTCAGCGGCATCGACGGCTTGCGCAATCGCAACCACATCTGCTGTTGTCGTCACACCGCAGCGCCCCGCACCGCAGTCGATTTCGACAAAGACACTCAGTTCCGTTCCGTGCCGCACTGCCGCGGCGGACAGATCGGCGACGTTTTCGATGTCATCCACACAGACGATGACGTGGGCGTCATATTTTGGCAGCCGCGCCAGCCTGTCGATCTTGGCCGGGTCGCGCACCTGATTTGACACCAGAATGTCCTTGATGCCGCCGCGGGCAAACACCTCGGCCTCGGACACTTTCTGGCAGCACACGCCAACCGCGCCGCCGAGCTCTTCCTGCAGTTTGGCAACGTCCACCGATTTGTGCATCTTGCCATGCACCCGGTGGCGCATCCCGTGTGCCTTGGCATAGTCGCCCATCTTGCGGATATTCCGCTCCAGCGCGTCAAGGTCCAGGATCAGGCAGGGGGTCTGGATTTCGCTTTCATCCATGCCAATGGCGGCGGGGACGTCAAAACCAACTTCCAGTTCGTCCATGTTCAAAGGTTTGTTCATTGTCATCCTCCTTACCCTGCCAGCCAGGGAAGCTTGTCCAGATCCACATTTCCGCCGGTAATGATCACCCCGACGCGTTTGCCCCGGAACACTTCGGGGTTTTTGAGAATGGTCGCCAGCGGCACCGCCGACGAAGGTTCCATTACCACGCGCAGGTACTTCCATGTCAGTTTCATCGCATCGACGATCTCATCCTCGGTCGCGGTGAAAATGTCGGTCACGTGGTTTGAAACGAAATGCCATGTGTTTTCTTTGAGGGGCACCAGCAGGCCGTCGGCCACCGTCTTGGGCGCGTCATCTGCAATGATCCGACCGGCTTTGAACGAGCGATATGCGTCATCAGCCTGTTCCGGTTCAGCCGCGTAAATCGCGGTTTCCGGGGCCAGGTTGGAGACGGTCAGGCAAGTCCCCGACACCATGCCGCCGCCGCCGATCGGGGCAATGACGGCATCCACGCCATCCGTCTGTTCCAGCAATTCCGCCGAACATGTCGCTTGACCCGCAATGACGCGGGGATCGTTATAGGGATGCACGAACTCGCCACCGGTTCGGGCCTGTACTTCGGCAAACGTTGCTTCGCGGGACGAAGTCGACGGCTCGCATTCGGTGATCGTACCGCCATAGCGGCGCACCGCGTCCTTTTTGGCCTGCGGTGCAGTGCGGGGCATGACCACGTTGCACGGAATGCCTCGCCGGCCCGCCGCATAGGACAGGGACAGGGCGTGGTTGCCACTGGAATGCGTGCAGACGCCGTTGGTTGCCTTCTCTTCGCTCAGCCCGAATACGGCGTTGCACGCACCGCGTACCTTGAAGGCGCCGGCTTCCTGAAAGTTCTCGCATTTGAAGTACAACTGCGCACCGGTGAGGTCATCCAGATATACCGAACGCATGACCGGAGTGCGGCGGATATGGGGTTTGATCCGCTCATGCGCCGCGCGCATGTCGGCGATGGTCAGATCGGCTGCGGTGACTTGATCCAGCATCTTCGCCTCCTACGCTGCAGCCTGAGCATGGCCGGACGGACCACTGCGATAGTAATCCTGTGCCGCGGCAACACCGCTGCCCAGTTTGATGGGGTAGTTCAGATCGGCCATGGCCATCTCGATCGTGGCGAGGCCAGACAGAACCATAACGTCGGTCAGCGATCCCAGATGCCCGATACGGAACGCCTTGCCGTTCAGTTGCCCCAGACCAACTCCGAACGAGACACCATAGGCGTTGAAGGCGTGGTCGGTCAGGGCGTTACTGTCGAACCCATCCGGAACATAAACCGCGCTGACGGTATCCGAAAACAGATCCGGGCTTTGCGCCACCAGCTTCAGCCCCCACGCATCCACGGCCCGGCGAACGCCCTCGGCCAGACGGAAATGGCGGGCGTAGACATTTTCGAGCCCTTCTTCGAACAACATTTTCAGGCTTTCCCGCATACCGTAGATCAGTTGCAGGGGCGGGGTATATGGAAAGCCGCCGGATGCGTTGGCCGCAAGCATGTCGCGGAAGTCAAAAAAGGTGCGCGGGAGTTTCGCGGATTGCATCGCTTCCAACGCCTTGGGGCTGGCGCACAGGATCGCCATTCCGGTCGCCAGCATGAACCCCTTTTGCGAGCCCGACACGGCGATATCGACACCCCATTGATCAAATTCGAACGGCATCGAGGCAAGCGAGCTGACGCAATCGACCATCAAAAGTGCCGGATGGCCGACCGCCTCCATAGCATTGCGAACTGCAGCGATGTCCGAGCGCACACCGGTCGCCGTTTCGTTGTGAGTGACCAGAACAGCGCGGATTTCGTGGTTCGTGTCTGCAGCAAGGGCGGCTTGGAACTGATCCGCCGGCGCGCCGCTGCCCCAGGCGCATTCAATGACCTGTACGTCCAGCCCGTGCCGCTCGCACATGTCGATCCAGCGGTGGCTGAAAACGCCGTAGCGTGCGACCAGAACCTTGTCGCCGGGGCTGAGCGTGTTGGTTATCGACGCTTCCCACCCTCCGGTTCCGCTGGCCGGGAATGTGATGATCTTGCCATCGGCGGTGCCGAACACCTTCTTTGTGTCCTCCAGCACGGGGGCAAAGGTTTCGACGAAATCCGGCGCACGATGATCCTGTGTCTGAACATGCATGGCAAGACGCAGACGATCGGGGATGTTGGTCGGGCCGGGTATGAAGACCGGATTCTGGTTTGACATGACTGAGTCCTCCGCTTTGTCAGAATTGTGACTGGGCAGGCGTCAGCTTGCAATTTTCTTGAAAAATATTTTCATTTTTGAAATTAAATATGTAATACCCTGAAATTATGAGTTTTTCAGTTTCTCAAACTTGTAAGCCGGAATATGGCCTGAAAATTTCCAATCTATGGCTAGGCGAAATTGCGAACAGGAAACAGAAATGAACAATCAAAAACGGCCACGCGGCAGACCAAAATCTCTGTTCAAGGAAAGTTCGGCCGGGACCATGCAATCGCTGGACCGCGCGCTGGGTGTTCTGAGCGCAGTTGCCCGTTTCGAACGCGCGGCCCTCAGCGATCTGGCCCGTGAAATCGATGTACCCACGGCCACGACACACAGGATTCTGACGACCCTGCAAAAGCACGGCTATGTGACTTTTGACGATGAACGGCAGGAATGGATGATCGGGATCGAAGCCTACCGGACCGGCGCATCCTTTTTGCGGCGCAACAGTGTTTTGGAGATCGGCCGCCCGATTTTGCGCCGTCTCATGCAGGACAGTGGGGAAACGGCCAATCTGGCGGTACCGGATGGCGCCGAGGTCGTCTTTGTCGGGCAGGTCGAAACATCGAACCCGATCCGCGCTTTCTTTCCGCCCGGGGCGCGAACACCCATGTACGCATCAGGAACAGGCAAAGCCATTCTGGCGGCTATGAAGGAAGCTTCCCTGCAAAAAGTTCTGCGCGGCACGGAATTGACCGCCTTCACCCAGCATACGCACGTGCCCGAACCGCAGTTGTTGCTGGATTTGGCCGAAACGCGCAGGCGTGGCTGGTCGCTGGACAGGGAAGAACGGTATGAAGGTATGTCCTGCATCGGTGCCGCGATCTACAATGACCGGGGTGAACCCTGTGCGGGAATATCTGTCTCTGGCCCGTCGGTGCGGTTTGACGAAACACGTGCGCCGGAACTTGCAGACCTTGTGAAAAAGGCCGCTGCTGAAATCACGTTCCTGAGCGGGGGCGCCCCCCGGATCATTCCGACCTGTCAGACGGATGATTGACGCCGTCGTTCCAAGGTATTGGCCCATGCGTGCGGGGATTGCCACCTTCGATACAACCCAGATTGACGCCGCATTCGGCGGGGTCGGACCGGCGCTGGTGATACACGTAGATGCCGCAGGTCTTGCAGAAGTGATGCTTGGCCGTGTGCGTGCCCCAGGTGTACAGGCTGAGGTTCCCAGCACCCTTTAATACGCGCAGACTTTCGGTGGTCGCAGTGACCGCCGCTGCTCCGCGCCGCAGGCAGAATGAGCAATCACAACGGGCGGCCGAGGACAGGCCTTCAGGAAACTCGGCCTCGATTTCCACTGCGCCGCAATGGCAGGTGGCTGTCATTCTGGTCATCTGCGAGGCACTTTCGGAATGCGGGATTGGGTCAGCTTGTACTTGTGTTCGGGGTGGGGCGGGTGGCCATGGGTCCGGTTCCAGAAACCGGGTCCGCCCCGGCGCAACCAAACCGGAATGCACAGCACCAATCCGACCACAAAGCCGCCGGTATGCGCCCAGTAGGCGACACCACCCTCATCAGGGTTGTTGGCCAGGCTTCCCAAAAACTGCATCCCCAGCCAGATGCCCAGCATGATAAAGGCAGGAATGGTGAAGACGCGGAAATAGATGATCAGGATCAGAAGAACATCGACCCGCGCTTTGGGAAACAGCAAGAGGTAACCGCCCATGACACCGGCAATGGCGCCAGAGGCTCCGATGGTCGGCACGATGGAGTCTGGCGCTGTCAGGACATGAATCAGGCCTGCTCCGATGCCGGACAGTACATAGAATAGCAGAAAGGGCAGGTGGCCCATCTCGTCTTCCAGATTGTCGCCGAAGATCCACAGAAACAGCATGTTCCCCGCCAGATGCATCCAGCCGCCGTGCAAGAACATCGAGGTCACCAGGGTTTCAAAGCTGAACCCGTCCGTGATGCGCGCGGGGATGACTGCATAGTCGTAGTAAAGCTGGTTGATCAGTCGTGCGTTGTCCATAACGCCGACATAGCTGAGGAAAATCAGGATATTGCCCGCCATCAGAATATAGACGACATACGGCGTGCGCCCCGAAGGGTTATGATCTCGGATCGGAAACATGGGGCGACGCTGGGCTTTTCCCGGCCCAGCGTCAAGACATGCTTACGCCGCCCCCCCCAAAAGGGCCGCGTTTCCTCCGGCGGCGGTTGTATCGACGCAGACGTGGCGCTCTCCCAACACGCGGGCGCGGTCGGGCAAGCCCGGGATCAGGGGCAGGATCGGACCGTCCCGTCGCGCCAGAAGGCGTTCGATTTGCCGGGCGATTTCTTCGTCACCCCACCACAACACGCCCGAAATCCCGGTCAGGTTTTCGATCCGGTGCAGGTCCAGGTTGCCGGTTGCGCAGATGGCGGTGCCGCCAAGGGCCTTTACAGCCTCCGCCTGTGCCTGAGTGGCGTCTTCACCGGGTCCCATGCACAGCAGGGGCGCGCGGGGTGTTTCGCTCAGGCGGTTGGATTCGCCGGTCGGGCCGGGCAAGGAGCGTGTCCGAGTTGGCGCGGCTTGTCCTTCTGGTTTGGGCAGCGTTGTCATGATTGAGTCCCATTGACCCGGGCGTTTCTGTCTGTCCGGTGCGCAGAATCGCGCCATGTAGTATGGCCCGCCCGCCTTGGGGCCGGTACCGGATAGCCCTTCTCCTCCGAATGGTTGCGAGCCGACAATCGCGCCGATCTGGTTGCGATTGACGTAGATGTTTCCGGCATGCACCGCCTCGGTCACGTGTTGAACACGGTCGTCAATCCGGGTGTGCAGGCCAAATGTCAGGCCATAGCCGGTCGCGTTGATATCCGCGATCACCTGATCGATTTCGGCGGCCTTAAAGCGGGCGACGTGCAGAACGGGTCCAAAGATCTCGCGCTCCAGTGCGGTGATGCCTGACACTTCGATCAGGGTCGGAGCAACAAATGTGCCTTCGGGCGGAAGGGGCATTTCTTTCAATACGCGGCCGTCGGCGCGGGCGCGGGCCACATGATCGGCGATACCCTGCCGCGCGGTTTCATCGATCACCGGGCCGCTGTCAGTCGAAATCAGCCACGGATCGTCCAATTGCAGGGCATTCATGGCACCCTTGAGCATTTTCAGAAGGTCGTCGGCGATATCTTCCTGTACATAGAGACAGCGCAAGGCCGAGCACCTCTGGCCAGCGGACTGAAACGCGCTTTCAATGATGGATTGTACGGCCTGTTCCGGAAGCGCGGTGCTGTCGACGATCATCGCATTCAAACCGCCGGTTTCCGCAATCAGCGGCGTGCCCGGGCGCAGGTTTTCTGCCATGGCGGCGCGGATTTTCAGTGCCGTCGCAGTCGAGCCGGTAAAGGCCACTCCGGATACCCGCGGGTCAGAGGTGAGAGCTGCGCCAACCGACGGCCCACCCGGCAGCAATTGCAGGGCATCGCGGGGCACACCGGCCTCGTGCAGCAATTGCACGGCCCGATGGGCGATCAGCGGTGTTTGCGGTGCAGGCTTGGCCAGAACGGCGTTGCCGGTCGCCAGCGCCGCCGAAATCTGACCCGAGAAAATCGCCAGCGGAAAATTCCACGGACTGATGCAGGTAAAGGTTCCGGCCGGTTTGGCATCGGGAATGTTGGCCGCATAGTAGCGCAGGAAATCGACAGCTTCGCGCAGCTCGGCTACCGCGTCGGGCAGGGTCTTACCGGCTTCCCGCGCCAGCAGGGCAAACAGTTCCCCGAAGTTTTGTTCATAAAGATCCGCAGCCCTGTTCAGGGTTTCCCGGCGCTCGGAAGCAGGGGCCTGCCACGGCGCCGCTGAGGCAAGGGCCAGTTCGACATCGTCTGCGCTGGCGGGAGCAACCGCTCCTGGCCGGTCCATCGGTTGCGCCGGGTTAATGACCGGCTCATCCATTTCGGGCGCAGCGTTGTCGGACAGCAGGGGCCGTGCGTACCAGTGATGGGCCCGGAACCTGTCCCTTGCGGCGTCGATCCTGTCCAGCGTGGGCGTGTGATGCAGGTCGAACCCAACCGAGTTTTTTCGCTCGGGCTGGAACAGATCGGGACCGGTGGTCAGCGGCGTGACAGCGTGTTCAATGGATCCGAACGGGTCGGCTGCAACTTCTTCCGGGGGGACGTCCTCATCCACAATCTGGTTCACAAAGGACGAGTTCGCACCGTTCTCCAGCAACCGCCGCACCAGATAGGCCAACAGATCGCGATGCGCGCCAACCGGGGCGTAGATACGGCAGCGCGTGTTGCTTTTGTCCTTGACGATCCGGTGCAGGGTTTCGCCCATGCCGTGCAGGCGCTGGTACTCGTACGGCTGGTCGTCGGCCATATGCAGAATCGCACTGACGGTGTGGGCATTATGCGTGGCAAACTGCGGATAAATCCTGTCCGTCATGCCGAGAAGCTTCCGGGCGTTGGCAATGTACGAGACGTCGGTTGCGGCTTTGCGAGTAAAGACGGGGAACCCGTTCATGCCCTCGACCTGAGCCCGCTTGATCTCGGTATCCCAATAGGCGCCTTTTACCAGCCGCACCATCAGTTTGCGGTCGTGACGTTCGGCCATTTCATAAAGCGTATCCAGAACCAGCCCGGCGCGGGGGCCGTAGGCCTGAACAACGATGCCGAAGCCGTCCCAACCCGCCAATGCGGGTTCAGACATGACAGCCTCGATCACTTGCAGCGACAAGGACAGGCGGTCTGCTTCTTCCGCGTCCACGTTCAGACCCATCCCCGCGGCTTTGGCCAGCAATGCCAGCGCGCGCAAGCGGGGAACGAGTTCATCCATCACCCGCTGTTCCTGCGCCAGCTCATAGCGCGGATGCAGAGCGGACAGTTTCACTGAAATGCCGGGGTTGGCACGGATGTCGTCATGGGTGCAGGCATCGGAAATCGCGGTGATGGCGCGGGAATAGGACAGGTGATAACGCGCCGCATCCGCCTCGGTCCGGGCGGCTTCGCCAAGCATGTCATAGGAATATGTGTAGCCCTTCGTCTCCATCCCTTTGGCGCGCGACATGGCCGACTGAATGGTTTCGCCCAGAACGAACTGACGCCCCATTTCTTTCATCGCACGTCCGACTGCGGTTCGGATCACCGGTTCCCCCAGCCGCTTGATTGCACTGCGCAGCACACCCACGGGCGAGGCCTTGTCTTCATCCAGCACTTTGCCCGTCAGCATCAGCGCCCAGGTCGACGCATTGACCAGCGAGGACGAGGAGTGGCCCAGATGCTTGCCCCAGTCCGACGGTGCGATCTTGTCTTCGATCAGCGCATCGATCGTGTCGGCATCCGGGACGCGTAACAGGGCTTCGGCCAGACACATAAGCGCGATGCCCTCATCAGTGGACAGGCCGTATTCGGCCAGAAACACCTCCATCATGCCCGGCGATGTGCTGGATCGGATATCACGCACCAGTTGCGCCGCCGCCGCGCATATGGCGTTTCGGTCGGCAACCGTCAGGTTTGCCTGTTCGGTCAGGCGTTCCAGTACGGTGTCCTGATCGGCATAAGTTTGGCTGTCGATGACAGAACGCAGGTTGTGTGACATCTTTCCTCCGGGCTTTTGATGAGTATACCGTCGAAATTTCGGGACAATCGCCTGATTTTTGGCAATACTTGGGTAAATGGACCGTATTTTCGGGTAAGTGCGATGCAAAAAGACTTTTTGGATATTGATCGGTTCGATCAGTCAATTCTGACGATTCTGGCAGAGGACGGACGGGTATCCGTCGCGGATCTGGCTCGGCGGATCGGATTGTCGAAATCGCCGACACAGGCGCGGCTGAAACGGCTTGAGGCTGAAGGCATCATAACGGGCTATCGCGCCTTGCTTGATCCTATCCGCCTTGGACTGGATCATGTTGCGTTCGTCGAGGTACGCATGTCCGACACGCGAGAAAAGGCATTGGCCGAGTTCAACGCGGCGGTGCGCCGGGTGGCCGAGATCGAGCAGGCGCATATGATCGCCTCGAACTTCGACTACCTTCTCAAAGTCCGCACAGGGTCCATGTCTGAATACCGGGCGGTCCTTGCGGAAAAGATCTCGTCCCTGCCACACGTGGCGAATACATCGACTTTTGTCGCGATGGAGGCCGTGAAGGAAACCGGATTGTCAGGGGCCATCGAAAGGATCGGTTGACGAAACCCCGGGATGCACCATCATTGGCAGATGAAACTTCATGCCCTGCCTCTGATTGCCGTACTGGCCGCTACGGTTGCCAACGCTGAAGAATGTCCGCCAGCGCCCGACCATGTCGAAGACGTCGACCTGCTGATCTCGCAGGTTCAACAGGCGCCAAGCGAACAGGCCGCGCGTGAGATTTCTGGCCTGATGTGGGAGTTGTGGCGGGATGCGCCCGATGAAGATGCGCAAGCCATGCTGGACCGCGGCATGGCGCGCATCCAACGTCGCGATCTGTCAGGCGCGATACAGGAATTTGATCGGTTGATCGATTATTGCCCATCCTACGCCGAAGGCTACAATCAACGGGCTTTCGCAAATTATCTGCGTTCCAATTTCAAGGCGGCCCTGGTTGACCTTGACCGGGCAATCGAGCTTTCGCCCAACCATGTCGCGGCGATCAGCGGCCGGGCGCTGACACTGCTTGGGTTACACAGAATAGATCAGGCGCGTGAAGCGCTGGATGAAGCGCTGGTTTTAAATCCGTGGCTGGCCGAGCGTCATCTGGCCGGGCCGGGCGGACCGCTGGAACCCCCGGGCGAGGATATCTGACAATTGGTCATCCTGTGAAAATGTTTGGGGCGGCTTGAAAAACTGAATGCCCCGGTAGCCTTCTTCGATGCGTATGGGACAAGGCCGTTGCGAATAGCACCGATTGCTATACTCGACGGTTATCCGAACACGTTGTTGGCACCGCGCGTCACCGCAGGCGCATTCCGTCGCTGTCAAACCGATAGGCTTTATCCGGAGAGAACGACAGGTGCAGTTCTTCCCCTTCCGATATGGCATGTTGGCCGAACAACCGGGCTGTCACCGAATGCTCATGCACTTTTGCAATGACATTCGTATCGCCGCCCAACTTTTCAACGTGGCTCACGCGCGCGGCCAAGGGACCACCGTCGGACAGGAACAGGTCTTCGGGACGGATGCCGATGGTGTTCTGCCCTTCGCCATGGACCAGATCTTCCGGCAGGAAATTCATCGAGGGTGAGCCCAGAAAGCCAGCAACGAACTGGTTGGCCGGGTTATTGTACAATTCCATCGGGCTACCGATCTGTTCGACCCGACCGTCGCGCAGAACGACGATCTTGTCGGCCAGCGTCATGGCCTCGGTCTGATCGTGGGTCACGTAGATCATCGATGCATCCAGAGCGCGATGCAGGTTGGCGATCTCGATCCTTGTGTTCATGCGAAGCGCGGCGTCCAGGTTCGAAAGCGGTTCGTCAAACAGAAACAGCTTGGGTTCGCGGACGATCGCCCGGCCGATGGCGACACGCTGCCGTTGGCCACCTGACAGTTCAGACGGAAAACGATCCAGATACGGCTCCAGGTTCAGCATCCGGCTGGCATTGGCAACGCGTTCTTCGATCACCGCTTTGGGCTGTTTTTCCTGTTTCAGCGCCAGCGTCATGTTTCCGCGCACGCTGAGGTGAGGGTAGAGCGCATAGCTCTGGAACACCATCGCGATCCCGCGTTTGGAGGGCGGAACAAGGTTGACCTCATGGCCACCGATGCTGATTTCGCCCGAGGATGCATCCTCGAGCCCTGCAATCACACGCAGCAAGGTTGATTTGCCACAACCTGATGGGCCGACGAAGACGACAAATTCACCTTCTTCAACTTCAAGCGTGATGTCTTTCAGGACATGCACATTGCCAAAGGACTTGTTTACATTGGTCAGGGTCAGAGCGGTCATTGTGCGGGCTCCTCAAGGGAAACGGGTTGGCCGGTCCGGATGCTTTCATCCGCGGCCAGACAGATGGCGAGCGACTGTACGGCGTCGGTCATATGGCGGGTCAGGTCGATGTCTTCGGCAATGGCGCGCAGCATATAGGCCTGTTCGGCGTCACAGAGCTCCTGATGGCCGGGTTCATCGGGCATTTCGATTGTGCGGTCTCCCTCCGGCGTGTGGACCAGCAGCCCGCCGACTTTCGTATGGCCATCGATATCGGCGGAAGCGCCCTTGTTGCCGTCCGTGATCGAAACGGACCCTTTGGGGGAAACGATATCTTTCACAAAGAACGCGGTTTCGGACATCATCGGGCCCCAGCCCGCTTCGTACCAGCCGACCGATCCATCGTCGAAGATCACCTGAAACTGACCGTAATTGTACATGTCAGGCGCGATCTCATCGGACAGGCGCAAGCCCATGCCATGCACGCGGACAGGGCGCGCGTCGGTGATCTGGCACATCACGTCGACATAGTGCACGCCGCAATCGACGATGGGCGAGGTGGTCTGCATCAACGCTTTGTGCGTCTCCCATTCTGCGCCCGAAGATTGCTGGTTCAGGTTCAGGCGGAACACATAAGGCCCGCCCAGATCACGCGCCTCGGTAATCAGCCGCATCCATGAAGGGTGGTGGCGCAGGATATACCCGACGACCAGTTTGCGGTTCAGTCGAGTGGCGGTTTCAACCACGCGCCGTGCGTCAGCGACGTTGGTGGCAAGAGGCTTTTCAACGAACACATGCGCACCGGCTTCCATCGCCGCGCAGGCGTAGTCGGCATGACTGTCCGAGTAGGTGGCGACCACCACCAGATCCGGTTTTGTTTCGGCCAGCGCCGCTGCGAAGTCCGAATAAGCCGGATAACCGGCAAGCTCGGGGTGATCCACACGGCCGGACCGGTTCAACACCCCGACGATCTGGGCGTCGGGGTGGTGGTGGTGAGCCAGCGCGTGGCTCAGCCCCATATTGCCAAGGCCTGCAATCAGAACTCGGGTCATTTGACAGCTCCTGAAGTGATGCCACGGATCAACTGGCGCGAGAAGATGACGTACAGGATCAGCACCGGCAGGATCGCCATGGACAGCGCTGACAGAACCGCGTTCCAATCGGTCACAAACTGACCGATGAAGACCTGGCTGCCCAGCGTCAGCGTTTTGGTTTCTTCAGCCGGGGCAAGGATCAGCGGGAACCAGAGGTCGTTCCAGATCGGGATCATGTTGAACACGGCCACGGTTGCCATGGCAGGGCGGACGAGGGGCAGCACCAGCCGGAAGAAGATCGTGTATTCCGACAGCCCGTCGATGCGGCCGGCATTCTTCAGGTCATCGCTGACCTGTCGCATGAACTCGGACAGGATAAACACCGCCAACGGCAAACCCTGCGCCGTATAGACCAGAATAAGCGCCCAAAGGCTGTTCACCAGCCCGGTTGCCACCATCATCTCAAGGATTGCGACGGTTCCGATGCGGATCGGGATCATGATCCCAAGCGCCAGGTACAGGCCCATCACCAGGTTGCCTTTGAACTGGTATTCGGACAGCGCATAGGCCGCCATGGCACCGAACAGCAGGATAAAGAACAACGATGCCACGGTGACGATCATCGAATTCTGGAAATAAAGGAAGAAATCCCCCTGCTTCATCACCGTCTCATAGCCGATCATCGAAAAGCTTTCCGAATTCGGCAAAGCCAACGGTTCGCGAAAGATGGCGCGGCGGGATTTGAAGCTGTTGATCAGGATCACGAAGACCGGGAACAGGGCAATCAACGTGTAGAGGATCAGCGCGCCGTGCATCGCGAACATATTGAGGGTGTTATGACGTGCCTTGTTCATCGCTTGACCCTCACAGTTGATACCGGCGCATCCGGGTCTGGATGCCGAACAGGTAGATGCAGACACCGACGAGGATGATGGCGAACATCGCACCGGCTATTGCGGACCCCATATGCGGATCGCCCAATTGCAATTGGAAGCCGAAGAATGTGCGGTACATGAATGTGCCCAGAATGTCGGTCGAGAAATCGGGGCCAGCCAATGCACCTTGGGCCGCATAGATCAGGTCAAACGCGTTGAAATTGCCTACGAAAGTCAGGATCGAGATAATCCCGATCGACGGCAGGATCAGCGGCAGTTTGATTTTCCAGAATGCGGCCGCAGCGGTGATGCCATCGATCTCTCCGGCCTCGAGAATTTCTTCCGGAATGGTCAGTAGGGCGGCATAGATCAGCATCATCGGGATGCCCACGAATTGCCAGACCGAGATCAGCGCCAGCGTGGTCAACGCGTATTCCTCTTTCCCCAGCCACGGTGCGTAAAGAGACTTGAGGCCGATGGCATCCAAAATGGACGGCGCGATGCCCCAGATCGGGGACAGGATAAGCTTCCACGCGAACCCGACGATCACGAAGCTCAGGATCGTAGGGATGAAAATCGCTGACCGGTAAAGCGCAGCAAACCGCAGGCGCGGGTGGCTGAGCAGGGCGGCCAGAGCGATCCCGATGGGGTTCTGCACCAGCATGTGGATCAGGAAGAACCAGAAATTGTTGCCCAATGCGTTCCAGAACTGTTCAGACCAGATGGGGTCGAAAAACAGCGTTTGAAAATTCTGCAATCCAACGAAGACGCGGCTCTGATCGATTTCGGTGTAAAGCGCCAGACGCAGCGTGTTGAACAGCGGAAAGATCATCACTGCGGTGTAAACCAGCACGGCGGGTGCAAGAAAAACAACGATATGCCAGCGGAAGCGGGGGCGGTTCATCGGACTGCTTTCAATGGAGTGTCGGGTATACCCGGGCGATCATCGCCGCCCGGGTAAGGTTGAGGCCAGACTTACTGGTGCGGCGCGTACCAGGAGGACAGACCCTCCTGAAGTTCTGCGCCCAGTTCCTCGGGGGTGCTGGCGCCTTTGATGGCGGCGACCGATGCGCCCCAGGTTTCGTTTTCAAGGTTCGGCGTGCCGCGCGACAGGATTTGATAGGTCGAGCGGATGGTCGATTCACACTCGTCGCGCCAGCCGACGAATTCCTTGGCCAGCGGGTCCTGCAGTTCAACCGGAGTATTGGACAGCGGGAAGAAGCCGGGCACGGCGTTGCCGAAAATCTCGGCGAACTCGGGGCTTGCGACCCAGGCGAGGAAGGTTTCTGCCGCTTCGGGATGATCGGTGGCAGCATTCATGCCAATGCCGATATCTGTGTGGTCCGAGATGTAGCAGGTATCGCCCGCATTTTGGACCGGGGGCTTGAACGCGCCCATTTCGAAATCCGCCTGCGAGTTGAAACCGGCAATCTCCCACGAACCGGCAGGGTAGATCGCAGCACGGCCCAGCGTGAAGATATTCTGGCTGTCAGGATAGGTCTGCGCCTCGTACCCGTCGCCCAGATACTGGCTCCAACGTGCCAGAGTGGCGTAGGGGGCCGTCCACGGCTCATCGGTCAGTTTCTGTTCGCCGGCGATCAGGGCCTGTCGACCTTCTTCGCCTTTCCAATAGTTCGGACCGATGTTGTTATAGCCCATCGTGGCGGCTTCCCACTGGTCGTTGGTGCCCATCGCCATCGGGATGTAGCTGCCGTCTTCCTTGATCTTGTCGAGCGCGGCAAAGAATTCATCTTCTGTGGTTGGGACTTCAATACCCAGTTCGGCAAACGCATCCTTGTTGTAGATGAAACCATGGATCACCGACGCCATCGGAACGCAGAAGCTGGCCGAGCCGTCATCCGTCTGCCACGCGGACTTGGCCACGTCCGAGAAGTTGCTCATCGCTTCGACCGAGGACAGATCGGTCAGGTGACCAGCTTCGTACAGGGCCAGAGAAGCGTCAAAAGGACGGCAGGTGATCAGATCTCCGGCCGAACCTGCATCGAGCTTCGAGTTCAGAACCGCGTTGTATTCTGCCGGGGCCGATGGGGTGAATTGCAGTTTGATGCCCGGGTTTGCGGCCTCGAACGCCGGAATGATCTGCTCTTGCCACAAAGTCAGGTCGTCATTGCGCCAGCTTTCGATGGTCAGCGTCACATCCTCGGCCATGGCGCCTGTCGCGGCCAGCGTCGAGCCGAGCAAGGCCAGTTTCAGACTTCTATATGTCATTTCTCTCTCCCAGTTGGTTAGCAGTCATGTGTTCTGCGCCAGTGCGGCGCTCAGGTTTCCATTTTCATTGCGCAGTCGCGCGGTTGCTTCGAGTAATGTCAGGTCAAGCGCCGCGATCAGAATGGCGGGTTTTACCTCGCCTTTTGCAATCGCCAGCGCCCGGTTGGCCGTTTCGCTGTCGACGCGGGCGATGCGGCAAACGATGCCGCTGGCCCGGGCGCGCAGTTTGTCATTGTCAGCGTGCAAGTTGACCATCATGCCGTCGTGAACATGACCCAGTTCCAGCGCCATCAGCGTGGACAGCATGTTCAGGGCGATCTTCTGCGCGGTTCCGGCCCCCATGCGGGTCGAACCCGAAACCAGTTCGGGCGGTGTGGCCAGCAGTATCGGTATGTCGGCCTTCTGCAAAAGTGGGCTACCGGCATTGTTGGCAATACCGATCACGCAGGCACCGCGCGCGCGGGCAATCTCGATTGCTGCCACCGTATAGGCCGTTGAACCGCTGGCTGAAACCGCGATGACCGTGTCCTGCTTGCTTAACGCGCTGAAGGCCAGGTCAAGACCGTCCTGCAGATCTTCGGCATCACCGGGCATTTCCACCCCGGTTGGAAGGCCACCGGCCATATGAATGCGCAGTTGGTTGGATGGTATCGAAAAGGTTCCGCCCAGTTCCTGCGCGTCTGCTGCGGCCATCAGGCCGGAAGATCCGGCGGCGGTGTAATGCAGAACTCCACCTGCCTGAATCGTCCGTGCCATTGCGTGCGCACCCTTTGCGATCGCATCGGCCGCGTCACGTACGGATTGCGCCGCCGCTATCTGACCCTCGGCCAGCAGCAATGCCGAGGCGGAAAGGTCGCCCGAATCCAGGTTGGCGGCAGCGCTGTGCACTTGTTCTGTTGATGGCAGCGTCAAAGGATTCCCCCTGTTGATCGGTTTACAATACCTATTTAATACCAATTGTCCAACACTTTATTTTTTTCATGATTTCCCGGCGCTTGGCGCGATAATTGGCGGCTTTTTGTTGATTTCGGTCCAATTCAGTCTTTCAAAAAGCTTAAAGGTATTATAATGGTATTGTCATGACTGAGTCCCTTGCAGATGCCGTTTTGGCCGTGGATGGTGGTGGAACGCGATGCCGCGTTGCCTGCGCCATTGCGGGAAGTGTCTGCCAGGTTGAAGCTGGCTCTGCGAATGTTTCAACGGATTTTAATGGTGCCGTGGGTCAGATTCGGGCCGGGCTTGACGCGTTGGCGGGAAAGCTTGGCGTTGATCCCCGTTCGTTGATCGGCCTGCCTGCGTTTGTCGGTCTCGCCGGTGTGACAGATGCCGCTTTGGCACAAAGACTTAGAGATGCGGTGGGGTTTGCCTGCGCGCGTGTCGAAGACGACAGGCCTGCTGCGGTTCGGGGCGCGCTGGGCGCGCAGGATGGCGTCGTGGTCCATTGCGGAACCGGTTCGTTCCTGGCGTCGCAGCGGAACCGCGTCATGCGGTTCGCGGGTGGCTGGGGCCCCGTTCTTGGTGACAAGGCATCGGCGCAATGGGTGGGCCGGCAAGCATTGTCCCGAACGCTGAGCGCACTTGATGGCGTTCATCCCCGGTCCGACCTGACGCGAAGCCTGTTGTCCGATCTTGGGGGCGCGCCCGGTATCGTGCAGTTTGCCGGCAGGGCCACACCATTTCAGTTCGGCGAACTCGCGCCCCAAGTCACGAAAGCTGCCGGAAACGGCGACGTCGTCGCCGTGCGGATCATGCGGGCAGGGGCGGATTATGTCGCGGAAACCGCTGGTCAATTGGGCTGGCAAAGCGGCGTCACGATTTGCCTGACCGGCGGTATTGCAAAGCACTATGCCGATTATCTGCCGCCGGAAATGCAATCCTGCATTCGCCCGCCATTGGGAGAGCCTTTGGCAGGGGCGCTGGAACTGGCGAGGGAGGTTCAGCATGAGTATCACTGATTTCCTGCGCCCCGATGCGTGGCTGGGCCGCGACAACGGTCCCCGTTATGTGCAACTGCGACGCAGATTGCAGGAAGGTGTCGATACGGGCGTGCTGCCGCCGGGCTCTTCGCTGCCTTCCGAGCGGGAACTGGTTGAAATAACAGATCTTTCGCGCGTGACCATCCGAAAGGCTATTCAGGAGCTGGTACAGGAAGGCGTCATCGAGCAAAGGCAGGGCTCGGGCTCGTTCATCCGTCAGCGATTGCCCCGTGTCGAGCAGTCGCTGACGCACCTGACATCCTTCACCGAGGACATGGCCAGCCGGGGCATGCAAACCACCTCGAAATGGCTGGAGCGCGGAGTGTTCGAGCCGTCTGCCGAGGAAGTGAACGCCCTGAACCTGTCCGAGGGCGAGCAGATTTCCCGTATCTATCGCCTGCGCGAGGCCGATGGCCGACCGCTGGCGTTGGAACGGGCAGCCTTGCCGCTGGACATCCTGCCCAACCCGATCGAAGTGACCACATCCCTGTATGAAGTGCTGGACGATCTGGGGCATCGCCCGGTTCGTGCGGTGCAGAAGATTTCAGCCCTCAACCTGGCGGCGCGCGAGGCGGATTTGCTGGCTGTTCCCGAAGGGGCGGCAGGGCTGAACATAGAACGCATATCATTTCTGAAAAACGGACGGGTCGCGGAACTGACCCGATCCCTCTATCGCGGTGACGCCTACGATTTCGTAGCCGAATTGCGGTTGTAACACGGAAAGGCCGGTACTCTTATGTCCGCAGAAACCACAAAAATGCGCCGGGAGATTCTGGAAATCCCCGACGCGGTCGAACGGCTGCTGTCTCAGGGCGCGGCCCAGATCCAGACGGCGGCCCAACTGGCGCGCGATGCCGATCCGCGTTTTCTGGTGTCAGTGGCGCGCGGTTCGTCCGATCATGTCTGCACCTATCTGAAATACGCCAGCGAGTTGCTGCTGGGTTTGCCGGTGGCCTCGGTCGGGCCTTCCGTCAGCTCAATTTATGGCGTTGATCTGAAAGCAGACGGAACACTATGCCTGTCGGTTTCCCAGTCAGGTCAAAGCCCGGATATCGTCGGAATGACCCGATCGCTCAAGGCGTCAGGCGCGCTTACAATGGCGATCACCAACAACACAGAATCGCGCCTGGCCGAGGTGGCGGACGCGGTGTTGCCGATTCACGCGGGCCCCGAGCTGAGCGTGGCTGCAACCAAGACATTTGTGACATCGCTTGTTGCCGGGCTGTGGCTGCTGGCCGAGATCAGGGGCGATGGTGCGCTGTTGCGCGCCATTCACGCGCTGCCAGATCATCTGGCCGCCGCCGCGCGATGTGACTGGTCTGCCGCAGCCGCGGCCATCGACGGGCGGTCGCTGTTTACTCTTGGCCGGGGACCCTCGCTGGCGATCTCCAACGAAGCGGCCCTCAAGATCAAGGAAACCTGCCAGATCCACGCCGAAAGCTACTCGGCCGCCGAGGTGTTGCATGGGCCTGTCTCCATTGTCGACGAGGGGTTCCCAACAATTGTGTTTGCCGCCCGCGACGCCGCCGAGCAAAATGCGGCTGAAGCGGCCGATGCGCTGGCAGAAAAAGGAGCGACCGTGTTTGCAGCGACGGACAAGGTCAAACGGGCCGAACCTTTGCCGGTTGTGCGCACCGATCACTGGCTGACAGATCCGATAACGGCGATCACGGCCTTTTATGGCATGGTCGAAGCTGTAGCTGACAATCGCGGAATTGATCCCGATACCCCGCGACATCTGAAGAAAGTGACCGAGACGGTATGAGCGCCAGCGCGATAACATTCAGAAACGGAAAAATATTTGACGGTACGCATTTGCTGAGCGATCGGCCGGTGCGGCTCGTCGATGGGAACCTGACTATTCTTGGGCGCGAATCGGATGCATCGGGCGAAGGGGTCATCGTTGATCTGGGAGGAGATATCCTGAGCCCCGGATATGTCGACCTTCAGGTCAACGGCGGGGACGGGGTGATGTTCAATGACGACCCCTCCGTCGAAACTCTTGGCCGGATAGCTGCGGCACACAAGCGGCTTGGTGTGTCGCATCTGTTGCCGACGCTGATCACCGACACGGCAGAGAAGACGGCGGCTGCCATCGAGGCCGCTGTTCAGGCGATCCGGGCAGGGGTTCCCGGCATTGCCGGCCTTCATCTGGAAGGGCCGCACCTGTCGGTTGCCCGAAAAGGGGCGCATGACGCTTCTTTGATCCGGTCCATGGGGGATGCGGACCTTGATGCGCTGATCAGGGCGGCCGAGTTGCTGCCATGCCTGAAAGTGACGCTCGCCCCCGAGGCGGTGACACTGGAACAGGTCATGGAACTCAAGCAGGTCGGCGCACTGGTGTCGCTGGGCCATAGCGATGCGGATTTCGAAACCTGCCAGCGCTATGCCAAAGCTGGGGCATCTTGCGTCACTCATCTGTTCAACGCGATGAGCCAGATGGGCAATCGCGAGCCTGGCCTTGTTGGCACAGCTTTGGCCAATGGTGGTTTGTCTGCAGGTCTGATCGCCGACGGTATCCACGTGCATCCCGAAGTGATGCGGACCGCCTGGGCTGCCAAAACCGGACCTGGCCGGATCTTTCTTGTCAGTGATGCAATGGCTGTGGCTGGAACGGATCAAACCGAATTCAAACTGGAGGGGCGTCGCATAACGCGCACAGATGGGCGGCTGACCCTTGGCGATGGAACTTTGGCTGGCGCCGATGTGGATTTGACGACCGCTGTCAGAACCTTGGTTGAACAGGTCGGTGTGCCCTTGCAGGACGCTCTTGTGGCCGCGACAACAACCCCTGCACGGATGATCGGGTTGCCGCTTGCGCCCTTGCAGGCGGATACAATGATCCGGATATCTACTGACCTGAAATCCTGCACGTGGTTGTCCAAAAGCCTGCCCTCTGCCTGAGGCAGGTTTTTTGATTTTCACCCGGCGAACTGCGCTTGACGCGGTCTGATGCATCGCTTAAACCGCCACCTGCTGAGCGGGCGTCGTATACTGGCTATTACCTCAGCCTTCCAAGCTGATGAAGCGGGTTCGATTCCCGCCGCCCGCTCCAGATCAGCCCCGAAAACTCTGCGTCAAATGGCCCATGTGGACAGCTGATTTTGCCATGCGGCTTGACCCTGCCGGTCACTGCCGCCAAGAAAGCGGTCACTCAAACCCGATCAAGACACAAGGGCCAGACATGGCAAGAAGCACGACCGCCAGTCCAGCAACAACACCGGCCCCCGGTGCCAGCGAAGAGCGTAAGGGATCGAGAAAGGTTGGGGTACTGACGTCTCTCTGGCCGTTCATGAAGCCGTATCGGTTGCTGATGATCGGGGCCACTCTGGCGTTGGTGCTGACCGCGAGCATGACGCTGACACTGCCGCTGGCGGTGCGTCGGGTGGTGGACAATTTCCGCATCGAAGACGGTGAGCTGCTCGATTGGTATTTTCTGGCCGCACTGGGCATCGCGGCGGTGTTGGCGGTCGGAACCGGGGTTCGCTACGCTCTGGTGACGCGGCTGGGTGAGCGTGTGGTTGCCGATATCCGCAAGGCGGTGTTTGACCGTGTGATCGGCATGAGCCCGGAATTTTATGAACGCATCATGACCGGCGAAGTTCTGAGCCGCATCACCACAGACACAACCTTGATTCAATCTGTGTTGGGGTCGTCGGTCTCGATTGCGCTGCGCAACATGCTGCTGTTTTTCGGTGGTCTGGTGCTGATGCTGCTGACCTCGGCCAAGCTGACCGGCATGGTTGTGCTGCTGATCCCGATCGTGGTCGTTCCGATCCTCGTTCTTGGCCGGCGCCTGCGCGTGATCAGCCGCGAGAATCAGGACTGGATCGCCGCTTCGTCAGGCAATGCGGGTGAGGCGCTGGGTGCCGTTCAGACCGTGCAGGCCTTTACCCACGAAGACGCCAGCCGCAAGCAGTTCGGTGACATGACCGAGACTTCGTACGTGGTTTCGCTGCGCCGTATCCAGACCCGTGCGGTGTTGACCGTCATCGTTATCTTCCTTGTTTTTTCCGGCATCGTCGGCGTGTTGTGGATGGGTGCAAATGATGTGCGGAACGGGGTCATGACCGAAGGTGTTCTGATTCAGTTCGTGATCTATTCGATCATCATGGCAGGCTCGGTCGCTGCGCTGTCGGAAATCTGGAGCGAGCTTCAGCGCGCCGCAGGGGCAACCGAACGGCTGGTTGAACTGCTGAACGCCGAAGACACCGTGATCGATCCGGCGCAGGGCCATATACTGCCGCAGCCCGTACGGGGCGAAATCCGGTTCGAAGACGTGACTTTCCGCTATCCGGCGCGTCCGGACATCGTGGCGCTGGATCACCTGACGTTGCAGGTCAAGCCGGGCGAAACGGTTGCTTTCGTTGGTCCGTCCGGGGCAGGCAAGACAACCGTGATCCAGATGATCCAGCGGTTCTATGACCCTGACGGAGGTTATGTCAGCCTCGACGGGGTGAACCTGCGCGATCTGAGCCGTGCCGATTTCCGCCAGCACATGGCGCTTGTGCCTCAGGATCCGGTGATCTTTGCAGCCTCTGCGCGGGAAAACATCCGCTTTGGCCGTCTTGACGCAACCGATGCCGAGGTTGAGGCCGCCGCACGTGCCGCCGCCGCGCATGACTTCATATCGGCGCTGCCGGAAGGCTATGACAGTTTTGTCGGCGAACGCGGCGTCATGCTGTCGGGCGGGCAGAAACAGCGTATCGCGATCGCGCGCGCAATCCTGCGGGACGCGCCGGTTCTGCTGCTGGACGAGGCGACCTCGGCGCTGGATGCCGAAAGCGAACGGGCGGTGCAGGGCGCGGTGGATCAGATGCGCGCGGGGCGGACCACGCTGATCGTTGCGCACCGTCTGGCCACAGTTAAAAAGGCCGATCGCATCGTTGTGCTCGAAAGCGGCCGGATCGTGGCGCAGGGCACGCATGAGGATCTGATGGCGCAGGATGGCCTCTATGCACGTTTGGCGCGCCTGCAATTCACGGATGGCGTCGCTGCGGAATAGCCTGACGTATGGGCAATTCCGATTTCGCCGTGGCGTAATTCTACAAATCTTCTGTATCTCCCGATAAGCCGTTGCTTGATAACGCTCGGTTTTGGCCGCATCCTTGCATGCAAAGCAAACCCGCGCGTGACGTGGGAGAGATAAGGGAGGAGCCACATGGCCTTTGTGGGATTGGAAGACAAGGCGAGAATGGAGCAGGAGATGCCGTGGGAGGACCGCGACGTTCCGGTTACCTTCCATCAGTTGCTGTCGCGTACGGCCGGGCGTTTTCCCAACCACAAGGCAATCAGCTTTCAGTTGTTGTCTGGCCCGAAGGACAAGGCGGAGACCCTGACCTGGTCAGAACTGCTGGGCAAGGTCAATCAGGCGGCCAATCTGTTCCGTTCGCTTGGCATCGGGGAAAAGGACGTGGTGGCCTATGTGCTGCCCAACTGTAACGAAACGCTGGTCACTCTGATGGGTGGGGCGGTCGCGGGTATCGTGAATCCGATCAACCCGTTGCTGGAGCCGGAGCAGATCGCGGCCATCCTGCGGGAGACAGGTGCCAAGGTTGTCGTCACGTTGAAGTCATTCCCCAAGGCGGATGTCGCGCAGAAAGTGGAAGAAGCCGTACGGCACGCGCCAAGCGTCAACACCATTCTCGAAATTGACCTGAACCGCTATCTCACGCCTCCGAAATCGTGGCTGGTGCCGTTCCTGCGTCCCAAAATGGGTGACAAGGAGCATCTTGCCCATGCGGACTACAAGGATTTCGAACAAGAGCTGGCCAAACAGCCGACAACGCTGACCTTTGAAGACAGCAAGGAAGACCGCGTCGCCTGTTTCTTCCATACCGGAGGGACAACCGGTATGCCAAAGGTCGCGCAGCACAAGTATTCCGGTCTGATTTACAATGGCTGGCTGGGCAACACGCTGTTGTTCGATGAAAACGACGTCATCATGTGCCCGCTGCCCATGTTCCACGTCTTTGCCGTGCATGTGATCATGATGGCGGCGGTGTCCTCTGGCGCGCATGTGATTTTCCCGACGCCTGCAGGGTATCGGGGCGACGGGGTGTTCGACAATTTCTGGAAACTGATCGAACGCTGGAAAGTTACCTTTATCATCACCGTTCCTACCGCGATTTCCGCCAAGATGCAGCGCCCGGTGGATGCTGATATCTCAAGCGTTAAAACCGCCTTTTCGGGTTCGGCCCCGTTGCCGGTGGAGCTGTTCCGCCGGTTCGAGGAAGCAACAGGCGTTACAATTGTCGAAGGTTATGGCCTGACCGAAGCAACCTGCCTTGTGTCGTGCAATCCGGTGGATGGCGAGAAGAAGATCGGCTCGATCGGTATTCCGTTCCCATACACGGACGTCAAAATTCTGCGCGACGGGCCGGATGGTCCGACGGAATGCAACGTAGACGAGATTGGGGAAATCTGTGTTTCGAACCCCGGTGTCTACGCGGGCAATACTTATACCGAAACGGACAAGAACGTTAACCTCTATCATTTCGACAAGTATCTTCGGACGGGTGATCTGGGGCGATTTGACGAGGACGGGTATCTGTGGATCACCGGTCGTGCCAAAGACCTGATTATTCGCGGCGGCCACAACATCGATCCGGCCGAAATCGAAGAAGCACTGCTGGGGCACGAGGCGGTCGCCTTTGCCGGCGCGATCGGACAGCCGGACGCGCATTCGGGCGAGGTGCCGTGCGCTTTCGTGGAACTGGTCGACGGGGCCAGCGTGACCGAAGAAGAACTGTTGGAATACTGCAAGGTTCACGTTCATGAGCGTGCAGCGCAGCCCAAGCATATGACAATTCTGGACGAATTGCCAAAAACGGCAGTGGGCAAGGTCTTTAAGCCCGAACTGCGAAAACAGGCGATTACCCGAATCTACAACGGTGCGCTCGAGAAGGCGGGCGTCGACGCGCGCGTAGTTTCCGTGATCGACGACAAAAAGCGCGGGCTCGTCGCACAGCTTGACGCGAACGGCTCATCCGAGGACGATGTTTCCAAAGTGCTGGGATCGTTCACCCGGCCATGGGAATGGGCTGCCTGACCGCGGAGGGACAATGGATTATGAACGTCTGATCGATGAAGAAACCTGGGCGTTCATAAGACGAACGGCTGAAAGCTATCCCGAAGATGCCGTTGAGTTGTCGATTGACGATCAGCGCCGCGTCTATGACGCGATGTGTCGGGACTTTCGCCAACCCCGGCCGCCGGGCGTGAATACGCAGGACAGGTCCGCCAACGGTGTACCTGTCCGGGTCTATACAGCCGGAGATCCCACCCGCACCGTGGTTTATTTTCACGGCGGCGGATTTGTCGTTGGTGGCCTTGAAAGCCACGATGACGTCTGCGCCGAAATCTGCGCGCAAACCGGCTACCACGTTGTCGCCGTCGACTATCGGCTTTGCCCCGAACATGTGCACCCGGCGCAGTTTCAGGACAGCTGGACTGCGGTCACCTGGGCCGCGCAGGAGTTCGGCGATCCCATGGTACTGGCTGGCGACAGCGCCGGGGGTAATCTGGCGGCAGCGGTTGCACACTATGCGCGCGGGCGACTGGACGACGTTCTGGGGCAGGTCCTGATTTATCCGGCTCTTGGTGGGGACATCTCAAAGGGGTCCTATGTCGAACATGCGCATGCCCCGCTTTTGACGCAGGAAGAAGTGACGTTCTATGAAAAAGTCCGCTGCGGCGGTTCCGTGCCGGATCATGATCCGACTTTTGCGCCTTTGCACGATTCTGACTTTGCCGGTCTCCCACCAACCGTTGTCGTAACCGCTGATTGCGACCCCTTGCGGGATGATGGGTCAGAATATTGCGAAAGGATCATAGCCGCTGGCGGGCAGGCCTGTTGGATCAACGAACCTGGTCTGGTTCACGGCTATCTGCGCGCCCGAACATCTGTCACACGCGCAGCAGCCAGCTTTGAGCGAATTTCCGTCGCCATCGAGGCGCTGGGGCAGGGCATCTGGTCTTACGACTGATCCCCTGCCTTATTTCAGAAACGCCTTAGCCTTCATTGTGTCGGCGATGGGGGCGCACAGACGGGAAAGGATTGTCGGGGCAAGCTGTAGCTGGTCGATCACCTGATCGGCTTCGGGCCCCTTTGCGTCCCCAAAGTAATACAGCGCCGTTTCTTGTTGCAGCGGGCTGCGCCCGCCGTGGTGGCCACGCTCATCTTGACCGTGATCGGCAGTCACGATGACCTCGTAGCCCAGTTGCCGCCAACGTGGGATGAACGGGGCCAGCATTTCGTCCGCGACGAAACAGGCGTGATCCATCTCTTCGCAATCGTGGTAGAAGCGGTGCCCCATGCTGTCCAGTGTACAGGCGTGAAGCAGCCCGTAATCCAGCCCGTGACGCAGACAGAGGTTGGTCAGAGTGGCATAGAGATCCACGTCAGATGGCGTCATCTGATTTGCTTTGCCGTAGCCGGTCATGGTGTGGAAACGACCGTGGTTGATCGTCTTGCTGTCCG
Source organism: uncultured Ruegeria sp. (assembly GCA_963669395.1). Classification (GTDB taxonomy): domain Bacteria; phylum Pseudomonadota; class Alphaproteobacteria; order Rhodobacterales; family Rhodobacteraceae; genus Ruegeria. The sequence goes on from OY770022.1 coordinate 2,046,154, forward strand.
GCTCATCATATTCGATATCGCGGACGTAATCGAACGGGTGCCGGTTGAAGAATTGCGACCAATAGCTGTGGGTCACAGCCCCGGTCACGCCACCCGCCTCACGGACCTGGCTGAAGACGTCCTTGTGGCTTAGCCGGAACACGTTTCCGTTGCCCGTGCAGCCGTGCTCCTGCGGTGTCACTCCGGTATGGATCGACGCATAGCAACTGGCCGATGTGGATGGCAGAACCGCGCGCAGTTTCCAAACCCGTGCCTCGCCGTTTTCAACCCAGCCTTCAAGGTTGCCGAACAGTCGCCGGAAATTGCGCCACGGAACACCGTCCAGAATGATGAGGAGTAGTTTGCGGTCCATGTCATTGGCCTTTTGATTGAATATTTCAGGCGACCCTAGGAGATTCGCGGTCAGGGTTCTGCCCGTTCGCGCCCCCAATGGCAAAATCCCGACACCTGTCATTGAACAAGGTGCCGGGATTTCAGGTTTTCACCGAAAAGTCACGGAAAGGGCAGGGATCAGTTCCCGGCACTTTCCATCTTGCGGTGGGCGACGACCTCTTCCAGCCAGCCCAGATGCATCTCGGGGACCGAGCTGAGCAGCAGGTCGGTATAGTCGTCGAACGGCGGGCTCAGAACCTCGGATTTCGGACCGTACCGGACCACGCGGCCCTGGTACATTACGGCAATAGAATCCGAGATCGCGCGCACTGTCGCCAGATCGTGGGTGATGAACAGATAGGCCACGTCCTCGATCTTCTGCAGATCCAGCAGCAGCTTAAGGATCCCGTCTGCCACCAGCGGATCGAGTGCCGAGGTCACCTCGTCACAGATGATCATCTTGGGCTTGGCCGCCAGCGAGCGCGCGATACACACACGCTGTTTCTGACCACCGGACAGTTCCGCCGGGTAGCGGTCGATGAACTTCTCGCCCAGTTCGATCTCATCCAGCAATTCGATGATCCGCTTGCGCTTTTCCGCTCCGCGCATGTTGAAGTAGAACTCCAGCGGGCGGCCGATGATCGTGCCAACCGTTTGACGGGGGTTCATCGCAACGTCGGCCATCTGATAGATCATCTGCAACTCGCGCAGGTCCTCGCGGGAACGCCCCTTTAAGTCGGGCGACAGCTTGCGACCGGCAAAGGTGATCTCTCCGTCGCGCGGCGGAAGCAGGCCAGTGATCACCCGTGCAAGCGTCGACTTACCCGAGCCGGATTCTCCCACCACCGCCAAGGTCTGCCCCGGATGAAGCTCGACGTTGACGTTGTGCAGCACGTCGAAATTCAGGCCCTTGTAGCGCGCGGTGATGCCGTCGACGCTCAGCACCGCTTCGGGTGTGGGCTTCTTTTCTTCGTGTTCGATGGAACGGACCGAGACCAGCGCCTTGGTGTACTCTTCTTGCGGGTTGTTGATGATCTGATCGGTATTGCCGTATTCGACAGTGTTGCCCATTCTCAGAACCATGATGTCGTCGCTCACCTGTGCAACAACCGCAAGGTCGTGCGTAATGTAGAGCGCGGCAACGCCGGTATCGGCAATGGCTTCCTTGATGGCCATCAGAACGTCGATCTGCGTGGTAACGTCCAGTGCGGTGGTGGGTTCGTCGAACACCACCAGATCGGGCTCGGGACACAAAGCCAGGGCTGTCATGCAACGCTGCAACTGACCGCCCGAGACCTGGTGCGGGTAGCGTTCGCCGATATTGTCCGGGTCAGGCAGACCCAGCTTGGCAAACAGCTCCCGTGCGCGGCCTTCGGCCACTTTCCGCGAGAACTTTTTCTGTTCGACTGCGGCCTCGACCACCTGATCCATGATCTTTTTGGCCGGGTTGAACGAGGCAGCGGCGGATTGAGACACGTATGTGACCTCACCCCCCCGCAACTTGCGTATGTCGCCATGCGACGCTTTCAGAATGTCTCGTCCGTTTACCCAGACCTCACCACCGGTGATCTTCACACCGCCCCGGCCGTAGGCCATCGACGCCAGTCCGATGGTGGATTTACCGGCGCCGGATTCACCGATCAGGCCCAACACCTTGCCGGGCGCGAGGTCAAAGCTGACCCCGTGCACGATTTCGATGTCATGAGGCTTTTCGCCCGGCGGGTAGACAGTCGCGCCGATTTTGAGGTCGCGGACCTTGAGAAGGGTATCACTCATCCCCGGCCTCCTTTCAGCGATGTGGTACGGTTCAGGATCCAGTCAGCCACAAGGTTGACCGAGATGGCAAGCGTTGCGATGGCCACAGCGGGGTACAGGGCTGCGCCAATGCCATAGACGATGCCATCCTTGTTCTCTTTCACGATGCCGCCCCAGTCCGCCAGCGGCGGCTGGACGCCAAGACCCAGGAACGACAGGGTCGAGATGAACAGAACCATAAAGATGAAACGCAATCCGAACTCGGCCACCAAAGGCGACAGAGCGTTCGGCAGGATTTCCCGAAAGATGATCCAGCCCCGGCCTTCACCGCGCAGTTTGGCGGCTTCGACATAGTCCATGACGTTGATGTCCACGGCGACAGAGCGTGACAGGCGATAGGGTCGCGTTGCGTCCAGCAGGCCCATCACAAGGATCAGGATCGGGACGGTTACCGGAACGATTGCCAGAATGACCAAAGCCAGGATCAGGGTAGGGATCGACATGACCAGATCAACCGTCCGGCTGAGCGCCTGATCGGCCCATCCGCCCAGAACCGCAGCCAACAGGCCCAGAGACGTGCCGGTAATGAAGCTGAGCAGTGTCGCAGCGGCGGCGATGAAGATCGTTGTCCGACCGCCATAGATCATCCGGGTCAGCAGGTCGCGTCCGATATTGTCGGTGCCCAGCAGATGCTCGGCGCTGGCGGGCTCCCAAACGTCGCCGACGACCTCAGCCATTCCGTAAGGCGCAATCAATGGAGCAGCGATGGCCACAAAGAAATACGCGCCGGTGAACATAAGGCCGATCAATGCCGAAAGAGGAATGTTCTTTATCATTTCGGATGCCTCAGTCTTGGGTTGGCAAGGATCGACACGATATCCGCAACCATGTTCAGGCCGATATAGACCGCCGCGAACACCACGCCGCAGGCCAGAACAACGGGCACGTCACGCTTGGTCACGGCGTCCACAAGATACTGCCCCATGCCGGGATAGACGAACACAACCTCGACGACGACGACACCCACAACCAGATAGGCGAGGTTCAGCATAACCACGTTAACAATCGGCGAAATCGCGTTGGGAAAAGCGTGTCGGGCAATGACTTGAAACGTACTCAACCCCTTCAGTTCTGCGGTTTCGATATAGGCCGACTGCATCAGGTTCAGAATCGCCGCTCGCGTCATGCGCATCATTTGCGCCAATACCACTAGCGTCAGAACGAAGGCCGGCAGCGCAATTGCGTTCAGCTTTTGCCCGAAGGACATGGAATCATTGATCATCGCCAGTGATGAAAACCATCCCAGCTTGACCGAAATATAGTAGATGACAACGTAGCCGATCAGGAACTCCGGGATGGAAACTGTCGTCAGGGTCACCGCGGAAATCAGTTTATCTGGCCAGCGGTTACGGTACCGGACGGCAAGCAGCCCCAGAAAGATCGCAAGCGGGACGGACACGATTGCGGCAACACACGCCAGAAACAGAGTGTTCCCGAGACGTTTTCCAATGCTCTCGGCAATATCGAGCTTGTTGGTGAGTGACTGGCCAAGATCACCCTGAACGATACCTCCCAGCCATTCGAAATAGCGTGTCAGGGCAGGGCGGTTCAGGCCCATCTCCTCACGAAGGTTGGCCAGGGCTTCAGGCGTTGCGGACTGCCCCAGGACGGCTTGCGCGGCGTCTCCGGGAAGGGCTTCGGTAAGGCCGAATATCAGGGCCGAAGCGCCGAACAGCAAAAGGATTCCCAGCGCAAGGCGCTGGGAAACCAGTTTGATGATGGGGTGCATTATCCGTAGCCCGTATCAGACGAACCACATTTTGCGGGACATGTTGCCGTTCATCATCTCCTGAGTCGGGTCAGATTCCCAGCCGTCCAGCTGGTTGCTCACGCCTTCGACAAAGTCGTTGAACATCGGACAGATCAGGCCGCCTTCGTTGCGGACCATTTGACCCATCTGGCTATAGATGCCCTTGCGCTTCTCGGCGTCCAACTCCGCGCGCGCGGCGAACAGCAGATCGTCGAACGCCTGAACCTTGAACCGCGTGTCGTTCCAGTCGGCGCTGGACAGATATGCGGTCGAGTACATCTGATCCTGAACCGGACGGCCACCCCAGTACGACGCACAGAACGGCTGAACGTTCCAAACCTCGGACCAGTATCCATCGTTGGGTTCACGCTTGATTTCCAGCGGAATACCCGCCTGCGAAGCGGTTTGCTGGAACAGTGCCGCGGCGTCCACAGCACCCGGAAAGGCACCGTCGGCGACACGCAGAACGATCGGCGAGCCGTCATGGCCAGACTTCTTGTAGTGCTCAGCAGCTTTTTCAACACTGAATTCGCGCTGTTCGATGGTCTCGTCAAACAGCGGGTAGGCTGCGTTGATCGGCATGTCATTTCCGATCGAGCCATAGCCGCGCAGCACTTTGTCCACCAGTTCCTCGCGGTTGATGGCGTATTTCAGCGCGGTGCGCAGTTCGTTGTTGTCAAACGGCGCCGTGTCGCAATGCATGATGAAGACATAATGTCCGCGACCAGCAGTCGAGTGCACCGTCAGGTTCGGTGCGCGGCCCAGCAGGTCGGCAACCTTGGGTTCAACACGGTTGACCGCATGGACCTGGCCGGATTGCAGCGCAGCCGTCCGTGCGGTTGCATCGTTGATAACAACGACTTCGACGCTGTCAAAGTTGCCGAAATCGCTGTTCCAATGGTTTTCATTTTTGGTGAACAGGTGACGGACACCCGGTTCGTCCACTTCCAGCTTGTAAGGGCCGGTACCAATACCCGCACCAGGGTTGTCCATGCCGCCATCCGGCTGAATGATCAGATGGTAGTCGGCCATCAGATAGGGCAGGTCCGCATTCGGCTCGCTCAACGTGACCTGGAAGTTATCGCCATCGGCCTTCATCGACTCGATGCCTTTCATGATGCCCAGAGCACCCGACTTCGAATCTTCGTTCGAATGACGCTGCATGGTCTTCAGCACGTCTTCACTGGTCATTGTCTTGCCGTTGTGGAATTCGACACCCTGACGCAGCTTGAAAGTCCAGACCTTGGCATCTGCGCTGCCTTCAACGCTTTCGGCCAGACGCGGTTCGATCGTGCCGTCCGGCGCGACTTCGACCAGCTGGTCTCCGAATTGCTTGCCGTTCTGGAACGGAACCGAACTTGCATAGGTTGCCGGGTCAAGCGAGTTCGTGGATTCGCCGCCCTGCAGGCCGAACTTCAGATCACCGCCCTTTTTCGGGCCTGCCGCACGCGCGGCATCTGCAAACATGGTGCTGGCCATTGCCGCAGTTACACCCAATGCCGCTGCTTTCCCCATGAATTCGCGACGGGTCAGCTTGCCGGCTGTAACCTGTTTGGTCATGTGAGTGAGTTGTTCGTTCATTCAAGAATCTCCCGGTTGGTAGAGTTGCAGGCCCTTTCTGGGCTTTTTATTGACGCACGAGTCAAAGTTCGCGCATTTTAGAGCAGGCGACAAGAACTAAAATTTCAAGAAATGCCGTCCCAGCCTAAAAATGTTGTGTCTCGACGGTCGCTCATCCAGAGGGAACGCGACCAGATTACTTGTCCTTCAATACTATATCGCGATCCAAGCGTATCTCATCAGTGAAACTTTCTTCACGAAAGGTTTGATAACTGTCGATGTGCGGGCGCAAAATACGTCAGTTTTTCTGGTTTTGCGGACCGACCTCTGTCCGAAACGACCAACATCGCGCGACTTCGGGACCAGATCATTCCCGTTCACGCGCGCACCACGACAAGCAGGTCCATAACGTTCGTTCCGGTTGGACCGGTGATCAGCAATGCGCCTGCTTTGTCCAGAAAGCTCCCGCTGTCGGCCCGTTGCAATGCCTGCTCTGCGCCCTCGCCCCATGTTGATCCGTCGATGATCGCACCCGCAGCCAGTGTGGGACCATCGGTTCCATCGGTCCCGCCGACCACCAGTGTCAGCCCCTCGGTCCCGGCGATTTCCCGTGCCAGAGCCAGCGCGAGCGCCTGATTCCGCCCCCCGCGGCCGGGGTTTTGCGGCAGTACAACCGTTGGTTCACCACCAAAAATCATGGCCCCCGTCGACATGGACCGCAACCGCGGCCCCAGCGTCCGGGCAATTTCCAGATAATCGTCGTGCAGACACTCCTCGTTGGCCAGCACCGTGTATCCGGCGTCCGCCGCCAATTCGGCCGCTGCGCCCCGCGCATGTGCATTCGACGCCACGATCCGGGCCGTGGCCTGGTAGGCGTGATCATCGGGCAGTGCGCCGATGCCCGAACCGATGACGTTGATGTCATCACCGGGCACATCGGATATGGCCAGAACGGTCACGCGCGCGCCCGAAAAACCAGTCAACAGACCGCCGCCCTTGATCCGCGACAGCTTGCGCCGTTCGGCGTTCATGGCGGCAATATCCAGCCCCTCGGACAACAGTCTTTTGTTCAACTGTTCCAGATCGGACAGAGTTCTGCCCGGCACCAGATCCTCGGCCAGCGACGAGGCGCCGCCGGACACCAGCAACAGAAGATGTGATCCGTCCGCCATGTTCTCGACGGCTTCACGCAGGGCTTTGCCGCCCGCAAGACTGCGGTGGTCTGGAACAGGGTGCGAGGCCTCGATCACCTCAACATGCGGAGGCAGGTCGCGGCCGTGATCGTCCTTGGTTACGACAAGTGTCGGCAATGCACCAAAATGCTCCAGCGCCGCCCGCGCCATGGCCGCTGCCGGTTTGCCCACGGCAAGGATGCGATCGGGCGTCGGGATATCGCTCAACGCCTGTCTAACAGACGTGTATCCATCCACCGCCGAAACGCCGGCCTGCCAGATCCGCTGTGCTTTTTCCGCTTGGGACATCAGTTTTCCACCCAGATTGTGACCGGTCCATCGTTGACCAGTTCGACGGCCATTGTCGCGCCGAATTCTCCTGTTTCGACGGCAACACCCTGAGCCGCCAGTTTGTCTGCAAACGTTTCATAAAGCTGTTTGCCCTGTTCCGGAGGCGCAGCCTCAGAAAATCCTGGTCGGGTGCCGCGCGACGTATCGGCGGCCAGTGTGAACTGACTGACCACGAGGGCCGATCCGCCGATATCCAGCAGCGACCGGTTCATCTTTCCGGCGTCGTCCTGAAAGATACGCATTTTGGCAATCTTCTGCGCCAGCTTGTCCGCCTGCTGTTCGTCGTCACCCCGCATAGCACAGACAAGGATCAGCAGACCGGTGCCGGACTGACCGATCACTGTTCCGCCGACCGATACGGATGCGCGCGTCACGCGTTGCAGAAGGGCCCGCATGTCTTCTCTCCTAGTCCATTCTTTTCAGGAACACCGGCGTCAGCCCCGCCAGTCCACGATTTCATCCACGCCTGCGCGGTTTGTTCGGAAACCGTTTGCAGGGTGGTCCCTGTCCGGGTACCCGAAAGATATCGCACACAGGATCAGGCGATCATCCGGGATCTGAAAAAACCGGTGCAGAAACGGGCTGTAAGCGGCCAGCGCCGCCTGGGGAATGGTGGCCACGCCCAGAGCCTGCGCCGCCAGCGTAAACGCCGTGACAAAACCACCGCAATCCATCGCACCGTAAGGGCCTAGCTCGGCCGGGCTGGAAATAATGGCGCAATGGGGCGCACCGAAAAGGGCAAAATTCTCGCTCATTTGCCGCGCCGACGCCGCGCGGTCGCCGCGCTCGATCCCGACCGATTCGTACAATGCCCATCCGCAGGCACGGCGGCGTTCCTGATAGGTTCCTGAATATGAGCTGGGAAAGGGCAGATCCGGGGCAGGGGTGCCGGTCGCGGCTTCATGCATCATGGCCTGCCGGAACCGCTCGGTTTCCGCGCCGCTGGTGATAACGACCTGCCAGGGCTGTGCATTACACCAACTTGGCACCCGGGACGCGCTGGTCAGGATTTTCCGGATATCACCCCGCGGTACCGGATCTGACAAAAAGGCGCGGCAGGAGTGTCGATCCTCCAGCAAGCCGTTCAATGCCGATAGCGTCACCCGATATCTCCTTCGCCCCAACGCCGCGCAGGATGGCTGCGGGTTGGGCGAAGATCAAGGGTCCGGACGACGGATTGTAAGTCTATTGCTGGCCCGTCGCCGCCAGGTAGCCAACCCCGGCCGCGACCAAAAGTCCAAGCACCACCGCGATCGTGATCTTGATGGCCGACCAGGGCCGTTCCCCCTGAACCCGGCCGGTTCGCCCGTTCACTACGAATCGATAGGTCTGACCGCGGTATTTGTAGGCCGCCATCCAGACCGGCAGCAGGATATGTTTGAAGGTAACATCCCGCACATCGGTTTCGACGGCATGCACGCGCTGACGGTCGCCCCCGATGTCAAATCGCACATCCCGTTCGATGACGCGCGCCATATGCGCCCGCGCCTCGGCATACCCATCCTTCAACTCGACCGTGTAGGCTTCGGCCCGAAAGCCTGCCAGATACTCGGGCTGATAAGGCTCGAGCGCGGGCAGGTCCCAGGGCTCCAGTGCATCGGTGTAACGTTTCGGCAATGAGCGAGAGGCGAGCACAAGAACATCATCAAAAAACCGCGCCACGCGGCCCGATTTGGGCGACCAGCGCACCTTTGCGACCTGTTGCTGAACCCGCTTCCCATCGCGCATGACCGTTATGGTTTCATAGTAGATCACACCCCGCTCACCGCGATATCGGGATTTGGTATCGGCATCGAACGTCCAGTAGGGCACGTAGATACCCTGCATCTTCCGCCCCTTGCGGGCGTATTCTTTCAGGCCATTCGGGGCGAACCACAGCCGGCCGAGCCAATCACCCATGGCCTTGTGGGCCGAACGTTCATCCAGCGCAAACGGCAATACCCCTTTGGGTTTGATGTGACGGTTCACGCCCGAATCCGTGACTACTGGCGTGGCGCAGAACGGGCATTCCGCCGCGTGCGTGGCAGGATCGAATTCGACCTGTGCGGCACAGTTCGGGCAGGACAGAACTCGGGTTTCCTCAATCTCGCTGTCTGGCAGTCGATCTGCAACTGCCGCGTCAAAATCCAACTCACGCAGGCTTGCACCGCCCCACGGACCCGCACCAATCGACACCGAGTGCCCACAGTGATCGCAGGTCAACGTGCCGTCGCCGGGGTTGAACCGGTAATCAGCGCCACACTGGTTGCATGGAAAGCGGTGTTCGTCTGTTTGTGTAACAGTGAGTTGCTCAGGATCGGTCATTGCCATTTCACCAGGGTTTACTGTCTCTTACAGGCGCGTGTTCAGTTGCTTTCCAATTGGTCTTAGAAATCAGATGCCGGAACGACCTGCGTTTGGTAGCTGCGTCTGGCGCCATTGCCGAACTCGACCTGCACCAGAATTGTGCCTTCGGGATTGCCGAATAGGTCAAGGCACGCGCCTGACCACTGATCGGCCGCAGCCAGACATATCCGGTTGCCTGACATCTTCGACACATAGGTGGACGTGCGAAGATCGGATAGCGCCCCAAATGACCGGTATTCGGCCCGGCCATTCTGGAATATCCGGAAACCGTCGCCTTTGGTATCGAACAAATCGGCGGCAGCCCCTGAATGAGCCTTGAAAAAACTCTGCCGCGCGGCGTCCACCGCGAGCGGAGGAAGAGAGGGCGTGGCCGGTTCGCGGCCCGGTCCCGCACATCCGCTCAGCAAGGCGACGGCGATGAAGACTGGCGCAACAGACCTTCCCATCGGGTCACGCACCCGGCGGCGGCGGCGGGAGAATGGTGAAAAGTTGCGCCAGTTCCTGCACATCACCGGCCTTTTTCCAGCCGTCCTGTCCGGCCGTCCAGACATGCGTGTCGCGGGTGATTTCGCCATCCGTGGCCATGCGGCCCATTTTGGCTTTGGAAAACGGTCCACTGACCTGTCCGTCCACCGCGATGTGCCAGACATGTTCCACGGGCGGCGGGGGCGGCGGTGCCACACGCGCCGTCGGTTGCGGAGCAGCGGGGGCGGACGCACCCCAAGGGCCGCTCGGCTGACCCGCTGCCATGTTCGACATCTGCTGCGCCATCGCCATGCCCATTCCCATGCCAAGACCCGCGCCCATACCGCCTCCCTGACCGGGGTTGCTGGCCGCGGCCGTCATTGCTTCGGCTGCGGAATACTGGGTGAACTTGCCGAGATCTCCCGCCAGCCCCATCGATGTCCGCTTGTCCAGCGCAGCCTCGACCGCCGGAGGCAGCGAGATGTTTTCGATATAGAACTCGGGCATTTCCAGCCCGTAGCCATCCAGCACCGGCGACACCTCTGCCGCGATCAGCTTGCCCAGATCGGCGGTATTGGCCGCCATGTCCAGAACCGGAATGCCCGACCCGGCGATCACCCGGCTGAACTCCTGCACGATGATGTTGCGGATCTGAAAACTGATCTCGTCCATGGTGAATTCGCCATCAGTGCCGACGATTTCGACCAGGAATTTAGCGGGGCTCTTCACGCGGATCGTATAGGTGCCATAGGCCCTGATCCGGGTCGGGCCAAATTCGGGATCGCGCAACATGATCGGGTTCTTGGTGCCCCATTTCAGGTCATTGAACCGGGTCGTGTTGACAAAATAGATCTCGGATTTGAACGGAGACTGAAAGCCATGGTCCCAATGCTGTAGCGTCGTCAGGATCGGCATGTTGTTGGTCTCAAGCATGTAAAGGCCCGGCGTGAACACATCCGCCAGTTGCCCCTCGTGCACAAACACCGCCGCCTGACCTTCGCGCACCGTCAGCTTGGCGCCATACTTGATCTCGTGTCCTTCGCGTTCGAACCGCCAGACCATCGTATCCCGGGTGTCATCCACCCAATGAATGACGTCAATGAATTCGCCGGTCAGAAAATCGAAAATTCCCATCTGGGTTCTCCTGTCCTTGAGGTCAGAGCGACTGACCCATCAACTCGCGTGAAATGATACGCACCACGGGCCTAGCATCTTCAACAGACACGCCAGGCTGCAGACGCGGATCGTAAAGAATAGTCAGTAATTTCTCGTCATGGCTGGTCAGAAGCGCAAATTCGTCATCGTCGTTGAAAATCGACGGTCGCGCTGTGGGGCTGTCGTTGGACAGACCCAGGCCTTGGGCGATTTCCTCGTGAATGCAGCTGCGCCGCACCAGATCAGGCAATTCGGACCGGATTAGCGTGACAGCACGTACGTATTTGTACGGTGATGTTCTTGTGGCCGAGGCCAGCACGAAACAGTCGAAGCTCGCGCGGGGATTGGCGATCAGATCCAGCGAGGCCTGACTGATATTCGGTATCAGCTGTTTCACGCGGGCGACGACGTAGGCGCTGTCGTCCTTGCCGGCAAAGAAGACGTGAAAATTGGCCTTGCGACTGACGACCGACACAGGGTGCCCCGTCAGTTTCGCCAGACGTTCGGTGTAGCCTTGGACAAGTTCCGCATCCCGCTTGCGTGTTTCGGGCAGAACCGACGGCCCGAACTCGGTCTGGATGCGCACCGGCCCCGACCAGCGACTGAGCTGCCCATCGGTCTGTCCCGAACCAATCGCCACGGCGTGATCAGGGTATTCACTGTAAAACGCGATGGCTTCGAAATTGCGAGCCAGATCGTCGGCATCATAGGGCGTATCCGGGCCGCCACCGTCCACGCGAAGCAATCCGCGTGTCAGCAGATCGCGCTCGACCCGCTGATAGAAACGCGCCAGATCCTGACTGGCCGCAGACGGGGGAACATAGGCATTGGGCTGCGGCGCCGGTTCGGCCGGGCGAGCCTCGGGTACAAGTGAGGTCGTCAGCGCTTCGTCGCAATTGGCCAGAACCAACAGCGAAACAAGTCCCAGCAGGACCTTGAGACATTTCAACGGACGCACGCCCCGACCCGCCTCAGCCCGATACAGCGGTTCCGGCATTGTCGCCGATGCCATCCTTTCGGGCCTTGGCCGCCGCCAGAGTGTCACGCAGTTCAGCCTCCATCTTTTTGAGCTCTTCTTCGGCGGCGGCGCGTTTGGCTTTGCCCTCATCGGCGATGGCAAGGCTTTCGTTGATCGTGCCGATCAGGTCTGCATTGGCCTTTTTGACGGCCTCAATGTCAAAGACACCGCGTTCCATTTCCTCGCGGATCATCTTGTTGGACTGGCGCAGATTGGCCGCGTTCGAGGTCAGCAATTCGTTGGTCAGGTCGTTGGCTTCGCGCACGGCCGAGGCAGCCTCGGTGCTGCGCTGGATCGTGACGGCCTGCGCAAGCTGCGTCTCCCACAGCGGGACTGTGTTGACCAAGGTCGAGTTGATCTTGGTCACCAGCGACTTGTCATTTTCCTGAACCAGACGGATCGATGGCAGCGACTGCATTGTCACCTGCCGGGTCAGCTTCAGGTCGTGAACGCGGCGTTCCAGATCATCGCGCGCGGCGCGCAGATCGCGCAGCTCCTGCGCTTCCATTACCTGTTCGCCCTCAGCGGCGGCCTGAACCTCGGCCTCTTTTTCCGGGATGTCGTGGCTGTCCAGTTCGGTCAGCTTTTCCTCGCCCGCCGCGATGTAAAGCGCCAGTTCGTTATAAAAGCCCAGCGTCTTTTCGTATAGCAAATCCAGAGACTTGATGTCCTTGAGCAGGGTGTGTTCATGCCCCAGAAGATCGTCGGTGATCTTGTCGATCTGGCCTTGCACATCTTCGAACTGCGCTGTGAATTTGGCAAAGGGCGCAGCCTTACCCAGCAGTTTCTCCCACCAGCTACGTTCGCGGCGTACGTCCAGCTCACTGACCGAGAACCCGCGGATCGTGGTTACGATATCGCGCAGGCTGTCGCCAGCTGGGCCAACATCCTTGTTACGTACGTCCGCAAGCATGGCCTGGCTGATCTCTTGCAACTCGGCCTGTGCCGACGAACCAAAGGACACGATCGAATTGGTATTGCCCATGTCGATCTCTTCCATCCGTTTGCGAATTTCCGCGCCGACAGGTTCATCGGCCTCTTCCAGCGGGACAATATCGGCCTTGGGTTCGGGCAGGGCCACGGCAGTCACTTCCTGAACAATCGTTTCAGCTTCAACGGCCTTTTTCTTGATCTCATCGGACATGGGGATATTCCTCGCTCAAATAATGGCCGGTCAGTCCAACCGGACGCCTTCGCGCTGCAGCCTTTCGCGCAGCACTTCAATTTCAACCGTCAGATCACTTCGGTCATCCAATAGCATCTTGCGGGTGCGCGCGGCGAAATTCTGTTCCAGATCATCCAGCAAAGATGAATAATCTGAAAAGGCTTGCGCATCGCGGGTGCGCGCGTAGACATCTGCAAACTTGATCGTCGCATCGCGGGCACCTTGCAGATAAACCGTCAGGTATTTGCGGGCACCGGCCAGATCGCGCGGGTCTTCCTCGACTGTGCGGAAAAGATCGCGGGCGGTGTCCTGAAAGCGTTCAACCCGGGCTTCGACAGTACGGTCCCCGGCACGTTTGATTGCTTCGGTCATCTCGGACAGGTGGGCTTCGGCGTCTTCCACCACACGTGCGACGCGATCCTGTTGAAAGGTGTCTATACCTTCCATGCCCTTGTCTTTCATCGGATCAAGACCAAACGAGACCGAGTGCAGAACCGCCGCCGCCGCGCCAAACAGAACAGGCGCTAGCAGACTGACCTGCGACACCGCCTCGGCATCCAGATACTCGGTCCGGTACGAGGCAAGCGCCACACCCAACCCGGTCAGAATGCTGGCGAAAATCTTGCGTGGAAAGGCGGGGCGGCGGGCTGTGCGACGAGCGTTGTAGGCCCCTTCGGCGCGCAGGCCTTCGCGCAGCAGAAACGCAGCTGCTGTCAGCAAACCGGCAGCCACAAGACCCATCGTCATGCCGATGGCACCGTCGTTCAGAGACAGAAACACCAGGGGGATTGCCGGAATGAAAAGAACATTCGCCCGCGCGCCTGCAGGTTCGACCCGCGCACTGTCAAATTGTCCGCGCTTGGGCTGATCCGAAGGTATCGTATCACCCTGGGGGCTGTATTTTCCACCGTACTTTTTGGCCATGCGCCTATAACCCTCCCAGCAGGCCGGTGCATACTCCAAACAACAGCACCAGCAGTGCCGCGTAGGCCAGTTTTTGCACTCCGCTTCCGGACATGGCACCCCCAAGGACTTCCGCGTTCACAGAAAATTTAGTGTATGCGCTGGCTTGGCGCTAGGGGGAAGGTTGTCCGACAGGCGTCACTTGCGAGTTTTCTTGCCGACCGGGGGACGTTTTCGTTGTGGGCGCGTGGTCCGTTTAGCGGTGCCTTCGGGTTTTTCGCCGCCTTCCAGCCCCAGCTGATCCCGCATCACGCGGCGGCGCACTTCCTCGACCTCGCCGGGCTTCAAGTCACCCAACTGGAATGGTCCATACGAGACCCGGAGCAGGCGGTTCACCGCATACCCGATATCCTCGATTGCACGGCGAATCTCGCGGTTCTTGCCTTCGCGCAGGCCGATCGTCAGCCAGGCGTTCGCCCCTTGTTGGCGGTCCAGGGAAACGGTCATCGGCTGAAACCGTTCCCCGTCGATCACCAGCCCCTTGCGCAGCGGTTCGAAATCTTCATCCTTCGGCCGGCCGTTCACCCGGACGCGGTATTTGCGCAGCCAGCCGGTCGAAGGCAGCTCCAGCTTGCGCTTGATGCCACCGTCATTGGTCAGCAGCAGCAACCCCTCGGAATTGAGGTCAAGCCGCCCGACGCTCATGACCCGGGGCATGTCCTCGGGCAGTTTGTCAAATATCGTCGCGCGGCCCTTTTCGTCGCGTGTGGTTGTCACCAGCCCAGAAGGTTTGTGATACAGCCAAAGGCGCGAGGGTTCGGGTTCGGATACCGGTTTGCCATCGACCACAATTCTGTCTTTCGAGGTGACATTCAGCGCCGGGCTTTCGATCACCTTGCCATTCACGGCCACGCGACCTGCTTCGATCATGCGTTCAGCCTCGCGGCGCGAGGCGACGCCCGCGCGGGCAAGGACCTTGGCGATCCGGTCGCCGGGAGGAGGGGTGTTGCTCATGGACCCGGCCATAACCTATCCTGCCCGCTTGCGAAAGGCAGGTTTCTGATGCAGTCAGAGATATGGAATTCAGATCGCATATGAGCGCGGCGCTGGAACAGGCCAGATTGGCAGGCGAACGCGGAGAGGTTCCGGTCGGTGCGGTTATCATCGCGCCCGACGGTCGGATTGTTGCGACCGCAGGCAACCGGACGCGCGAGTTGAATGATCCGACCGCCCATGCCGAGATTCTGGCCCTACGCGCTGCCTGCGCCGATGCCGCGTCCGAGCGACTTCCGGATCATGACCTTTATGTCACGCTGGAGCCGTGCGCGATGTGCGCTGCCGCTTTGGCCGCCGCGCGTATCCGGCGTGTTTATTACGGGGCTGCCGATCCGAAATCGGGCGGTGTGGCACATGGCGCACGGGTCTTTACCCACCCGCAGACGCATCACAAGCCGGATGTTTATGATGGTATCGCAGCCAAAGAATGCGAAACCCTGCTGCTTGAGTTCTTTGCCGATAAGCGGGCCGGCAAGTGACCTTATCCTGACGTGGTTTGAAAGGGTCTAGGTCCAGTCCAAAAGGTAAACTGTCTGGTGCCCGCCGAACCCTTTGAGCTGAACTGGTTTTGGGGCACTGAACTTCAATCCGGCGGTGTTGCCCACCAGCAGCCTTGTCACGTCAGTCACGTGGATTTCGTATGGCCCGCTGACATTAGTAACCCGCGCCGCCTTGTTGACGACGGACCCAAAGAAATCTTCGTCTTTGTGGATGACGTCGCCGGTATGAATCCCAATCCGAAGGCCAAGCGCCGAGTCGACTGTGGCCGACCTGTTTTCCCGTTGGAAATTGACGGCCGCCTGAACCGCGTCATGGACGGACGGAAAAATCGACATGGTGCCGTCGCCGAGCGATTTGACCAGACGCCCCTGATGCGCATGGATCACTTTCTCTGCCAGATCAAAGTGATCCGATATGACTTTGATCCACTCCTGATCGCCCAGTCGCCGTGTGATTTCGGATGATCCGGCAATGTCTGTGAACATGACCGAGGCGGTGCCCTCGCTCTGTTCCTGCGTGAACTCGCGCCGTGCCGCTTCGATCAGCGCATTCAGGGCCTCATGTTCGATCCCGATCTTTTCCATGTTAGAGGTCGGATTGGAGACATGCATCTGCACTATTTTCCAGACGCCGTTTTCCAGATGGAGAACAAAGGTAAATCGATGCAACGCGGCTTTGCCGTTCGTGGCAAAGGTCATCGTCGCTTCACAATGTGCCCAACCAGCGTTTCCGCACTCGAAGGCTTCCAGCGAATGTTCCTGCCAGGCATAGTCGGGAATTTCTTTCGTATGATCGACGAAACCCTTTCGGAACACCTGCCCGGACCAGGATTCTTCATCCGCCGATCCCTGATAACGCAGGTGTTCCGAAGTTGAGAGCATGTTCTCCAAAACCGCGCGGTCCCTGTCTTGCACGGCCTTGTTCCATCGCCGCACAACCGCGATCAATTCCGGTGAAGGAGAAACCTCGCCGCTCACATCGGACCTATAGTTTAATCGCCTGCATCACTTCAGGCTCGATCACATCGACGCCGGGCAGGCCGTCTTTCAGATCCTGCGCAGATTGCTCAAGGATCGGGAAGGTTTTGTAGTGGCAGGGTATCACGGTCCGAAAATTGAAATAGCGCTTGGACGCATATGCCGCGCCTTTCATGTCCATGGTGAAATGGCCGCCCGCGGACAGAATGCCGATATCCGGTTTGTAATAGTCGCCCATCCAGTCCATGTCGGCCATGATATCGGTGTCACCAGAGACATACAGCGTTTTGCCCTCGGTGACGATCATGAACCCGACCTCGGTGCCGCCGGTGCGCAGCCCCTCCGGCGTCGAAAAGGTTGAACTGTGCGACGCAGGTACCATCGAAACCTTGACGCCGTTCAGGTCGACCGTGCCGCCTTTGTTGAACCCGACCGTTTCAATGCCTTCAGTTTCGCCCCAAAAACCCATCAGGTCGTATTGGCCGACAACCGGCACGCCCAGGCGCTTCGCCAAGGGAAGGATATCGACCACATGGTCGAAATGGGTATGAGTCAGCAGAATATGCGTGGCCCCTTCGACCGCCGCGTCATGCTGAGTTTCGGGCAGGACGGGGTTACCGCTCAGCCAGGGATCGATCAGCAAGACCTGACCGCTGGTTTCGATGCGGAAACTGCCGTGACCCAACCAGATGATATTCATGAAAATCCTCCCATTCAGACTGTTGGCCTCAGCCTAGCATCGGCTATGTAAAAATCCATGGACTGGATGCAGGAAATCGATGGCTATTGCGAACGACTGTCGCCCGCCTATTGGGCAGAACCGGTCAATGCGCTGACCAACGCGGCCTTTCTGGTTGCAGCTTGGGTAATGTGGCGCCGGGTGCGAGGGCCGGGTATGCCCTTGGCGATGGTGCTGGTCGCAGTGCTCGCCCTGATCGGAGTGGGCAGTTTTCTGTTTCATACTCATGCACAGGTTTGGGCGGCTATTGCCGATACAACGCCCATCCTGCTGTTCATTCTGGTCTACATCTATGCGGTAAACCGCGACATCTGGCGGATGTCTCCGGTATGGGCGCTGGTCGGCACCGCGCTGTTCATCCCTTATGCGGCTGCGACAATCCCGCTGTTTCGGTTTGTGCCGGGGCTTGGCGGGTCCGCTGCCTACGCGCCGGTCCCGTTGCTGATCCTGATCTATACTGCATTGTTGCGGTCAAAAAAACCTGTTCTGGCGCGCGGCATGGCCGCCGGGGCAGTACTGCTGATCCTGTCCATCACGTTCCGCGCGCTTGATCCGGCCCTGTGTGCCCAATTCCCGATGGGCACACACTTTATGTGGCATCTGTTGAACGCAACGATGCTGGGTTGGATGATCGAAGTCTACAGAAAGGACCTGGCCGAAAATCAGGTCTGATCGGCGCGAAAAGCATCGGCCAGATGATCGGGCAGGCCGAATTCCCGCAACACCCGCGCGCGCCCTTCGCCAGACATCTTTCGGGCCGTTTTCTCGACGATGCTTTGAATCTTCTCGGCCGAGTGTTTTGCAGCAAAGGGCTGGAAGTACCATTTGAGAAAGACGAAACAGATCACGTCTTCCAAGGCCTGCACTTCGGCATCGCGTTTGATGCCTTGCTTGCGCAGCATCCGGCCCGCGGCATCGATCTGATCGGTGCCATAGCCTTCCTTTTCCATCAGGCCCATGACGACCTCGGCATGGTGAACGCCTTGCGCCTTGCGCCACGCCAGATACCCGGACCGCCCTTCGGGGTATTCGCTGCGTGCCAGTTTCCAGCGTTCCACGTGCTGACCGCGTGCCGCAATCTGCAGCGCGTCAGAGGCGTCGGGGAACAGCCGCGCAAGTTCCTCGCTCATCCGCTTGCCATAAAGCAGGGCCTCCGGCTCTCCGCCATCCTGGTTGGGATCTTGTATGTTGACTGCGTCGATTGCGTCCAGGACGGCTTGTTTTTGTGCGCTCATGTATGGCTCCATAGTCTGGCAAGTCTTCGCCTGCCGGATCTCCCGGCGGGTCCTTTCGCCCTATGGTAGCGGCTTGTCGCAGGGTCCGCAGCATGCAATTGCAGCAACGCCGGATCAGTCGCGTCATATCTGATCCGGCGCTTCCTTCTATTTAGTTTCCGCGAATTGTGGTGTCTTTGGTGACCGGCTGAGTAACCGGTTCGGGGAAGGTCAGGGTGCGGGTCAACGGGTTGAAATCAAAGCCCGCAGCCATTGCTGGTGCAATGGCGGCAGTTGCGGACAAAACGAAGGCGGTGATGAAGGTTTTCATGATCTTTCTCCGGGTTTTGTGCTGTTGCACATGTTAGAAAGTGAACAGCGCAGTTCAGTTTTTCAAGATGAAAAGTGAACCGTGTAGTTCACTTTTTTGCATATGAGATATTCAGAATTGAATGGGGTGCTTCGGACCTGCCATGATCACCTTCGATCATACGCCGAGTCTGTTGGTCTTGCGACCGGTGCGGCAGACGGGTAAATGCCCCCTAACGCATATGAGGTTTTCCGATGTCGATTGACCAAAGCACCGCCGCCAAGGTGGCCAAACTGGCCCGGATCAAGGTCGAGGACGACGCGCTGCCGGCGCTGGCGTCCGAGTTCAACACCATTCTTGGGTTCATCGAGCAACTCAACGAAGTGGATGTCGAAGGCGTCGAGCCGATGGTCTCGGTCGAGCCGATGCGCCTGAAACGTCGCGAGGATGTGGTCACTGACGGAAACCAGCAGGACAAGGTTCTGGCCAATGCCCCCGACGCCCGCGAAGGCTTTTTCGCAGTCCCCAAAGTGGTGGAGTAAGACATGAGCGATCTGAACAAACTGGGCCTGGCCGAAGCCCGAGACGCGCTGCGCAAGGGTGACGTGACCTCAGTCGAGCTGACCGAAGCCTGCCTGAAAGCAATCGATCAGGCAGATGCTTTGAATGCTTTTGTCCACAAGACGCCCGAGATTGCACTGGAGCGCGCCAAGGCGGCTGATGAGCGGATCAAGGGCGGCGACGCACCGTCGATGTGTGGCTTGCCGATTGGCATCAAGGATCTGTTCTGCACCAAGGGTGTGCCCTCGCAGGCGGCCTCGAAGATTCTGGAAGGTTTCAAGCCGGAATACGAATCCACCGTTTCGCAGCAACTGGCCGATGCGGGCGCGGTTATGCTGGGCAAGCTGAACATGGACGAGTTCGCCATGGGCAGCAGTAACGAAACCTCTGTATATGGCGACGCGGTCAGCCCCTGGCGCCGTGGCAATGACGACGCGCAACTGACACCCGGCGGTTCATCCGGTGGGTCGGCTTCGGCCGTGTCTGCCGACCTTTGCCTAGCGGCAACCGGTACCGATACCGGCGGCTCGATCCGTCAGCCTGCCGCCTTTACCGGTATCACCGGCATCAAGCCGACCTATGGTCGTTGCTCGCGCTGGGGCATCGTCGCCTTTGCCTCTTCGCTGGATCAGGCCGGTCCGATGACCAAGAACGTGCGCGATGCGGCCATCATGCTCGAGGCGATGTGCGGCCACGACCCCAAGGACTCGACCAGTGCCGAACTGGCCGTCCCGAATTTCGAGGCGATGCTGACCGGGGACATCAAGGGCAAAAAAATCGGTATCCCGAAAGAATACCGCATGGACGGTATGCCTGCTGAGATTGAAAAGCTCTGGGCCGAAGGGGCCGAGATGCTGAAAGCAGCGGGTGCCGAGATTGTCGATATTTCGCTGCCCCACACCAAATACGCGCTGCCAACGTATTACGTGATCGCCCCGGCCGAGGCGTCCTCGAACCTCGCGCGTTATGATGGTGTGCGTTATGGCCGCCGCGCGCAACTGGCGCAGGGTGACGGCATCACCGAAATGTACGAAAAGACCCGCGCCGAAGGTTTCGGGCATGAGGTGCAGCGCCGTGTCATGATTGGCACCTATGTGCTGTCAGCCGGTTTCTATGACGCCTACTACAACCGCGCCCGCCGCGTTCGGACCCTGATCAAGAAAGATTTCGAGGACGCGTTTGCCGCCGGAATCGATGCGATTCTGACACCGGCGACACCGTCGGCCGCCTTTGGTCTGGGCGAGATGACCGAAGCCGACCCTGTTCAAATGTATTTGAACGACGTGTTCACAGTGACAGTGAACCTTGCGGGTCTACCCGGTATTTCGGTGCCTGCGGGTCTGGATTCACAAGGTCTGCCCCTTGGCCTGCAACTGATCGGACGCCCATGGGACGAAGGCGATCTGCTCAACACCGCCTATGCGCTGGAAAACGCGGCCGGTTTCGTGGCCAAGCCGGGGAAATGGTGGTAAGCCTCTGGCAACCAGAACAGCAGACACGGAGCAGTCACATGCGCTTTTTGCTTCTGATCCCCGCCATCGGCGTGGTGGCGGCTTGCACCGACGTGGCACCAGTGGCCAACACGGGATTCAACACGCCTGATTACCAGGCGCAACGCGAGGCTGAACTGGCCGGGCAGGGGCTGGGCGGCAATCCGTTGCTTGGCCCGGTGGACGTGTCCGCACAACCGCTTGGCGCTCCGGGTGCTGTGACACCCGTGGCGACCGGAGCCAATGCGGACATTGCTTCTCAGACAGCCGCCGCCTTGGCCAGCACTTCTCCGCAGGGCGCATCCACTCCGATCCCGGTGTCCAATGCACTGGGAATTTCCGACGAACAGGATTTTGCGGCCGTATCCAACCGCCGCAGCATCGAATCCGACGCCGCCCTGATCGAACAGAACCGCCAGACCTACGAAGTCGTCGCGCCAACCGCTGTACCGCAGCGCGGGTCGGACGGACAGCCCAACATCGTTCAATATGCTCTGAACACGTCGAATCCCGTGGGGACCCAGCTTTACAGCCGCGCGGGGTTCAACCTGCAGGCCAAGGCGCAGCGCAACTGCGCGAAATATCCGTCCCCGGATCAAGCACAGATCGATTTTTTGTCAAACGGCGGCCCGCAGCGGGATCGTCAGGGGCTTGACCCGGACGGTGACGGCTATGCTTGCAACTGGGACCCAACCCCGTTCCGCAGTGCCGTCAGCAACTGATCCCCTGACGCCGATCTGGCTCCGGTCCCCCAATTTCGGACCGCGCCGCGACGGGTCGAAGCCGTCTTTGGTTGTACTCCACTACACAGCGATGGACAGCGCGCAGGCGGCCTTGGAACGTCTGTGCGATCCGCAGGCCGAAGTCTCTGCACATTACCTGATCGGAAATGATGGCACCCTCTGGCAAATGGTGCGCGAGGAAGACCGCGCATGGCATGCCGGGGCAGGGGAGTGGCTCGGTCAAAGCGATATCAACTCGCGCTCGATCGGGATCGAGTTGGACAATACAGGCTTTCATCCCTTTTCGCACCTTCAGATGAATGTGCTGGAACACCTGTTACCCCAAATCATGACGCGCTGGTCGATCCCGCCGCAAGGCGTGATCGGGCATTCCGACATGGCACCGGGCCGCAAATCAGACCCCGGCCCCCGCTTTGACTGGCCTCGGCTCGAACGTCAGGGGTTTGCGGCGCGGCGAGGGCAGGGAAGCTGCCCGCTGAACGCGTTGAAACAAGAGTTCCGCACCAAGGCCCGCTTGGCAGGCTATACCGCTGACACGGATGACGAAACACTCCTGACCGCCGTTCGGCTCAGATACCGCCCCTGGGCCAAAGGTCCGCTCACACCCGCTGACCTTGCGCCGATCAGTTGAGTCTCCCCAGAACAAGTCCGGGCTTCATCTGGCTATTAATATCCCGGGGTTGAATTGGCCGCAGGCCAAGAAGGGGCTGGCCCCTTCGCACCCTGTCCACTCTTGACGCCACCGCCCCCAAGGCATACCCAACGCCAGCGCGGAGGGCCGGATGGCCGCTGGGGTGCAAGCCCGAGAGGAAAGTCCGGACTCCACAAGACAACGGTGCCGGGTAACGCCCGGGCGGGGCAACCCGACGGAAAGCGCCACAGAAAACAAACCGCCTTGCTTGCAAGGTAAGGATGAAACGGTGGGGTAAGAGCCCACCGCGCCGCTGGCAACAGCGGCGGCACGGCAAGCCCCACCGGGAGCAATGCCAAATAGGGTCCCAGCGCGGGCCGGTCGGCGCAAGCCGATACCGCCGCTAAGCGCGTCTTGGCCGAGAGGGACCGGGTTGGCAGCTTGAGCCGCGCAGCAATGTGCGGCCTAGAGGAATGGTCATCGAAGGGGGCAACCCCGGAACAAGATCCGGCTTACAGGCCCTCCGCGCGTATCCTCTTACCCTCCGGGCGGTGTGTAGGCACCGGTCAGGGCTGCCGCTTTTTCCGTGATGGCAACAAAATCCTCTGCCGTCCACGCGCGGACCGTCTCTATCTTGTCGACGGCGCCCGATGCGCCGACGGCCATTCCGACCGCAACTGCGTCGGTGCCGTCAGGTGCCTCACTGATCACAACCACATCGTTCGATCCGGTGGTCATATAGAATGCCAGCAGCTTGCCGCCCACCTTGTCAAGCAGGGCTTTGACCGGCGCGGTGCGGTCCGATGGCTTTTGCAGCATTCCTTTGATGCCGGATTGGGAATAGGTGGCGTACGTTATGAATAAAGGCATTTTCTCCTCCTGGGATCAATGTGACGGAACCCTGAATTCGGCCGGTTCCCTGGCCGTTTGAGCGCCTAGGTGCCGGAAGATATCGCGCTTGCCAGCACCCAGGCACCTGTTGCAATCAAACCGATGCCCGTCGCCGGGATCAGCCAACGGGCTCGGGGCAGAAGTTTTTCCAGCGCAACGTAAATTGCGATGGCGACAATCCAGTAGAGGTTCATGATGCCGCCGACGAACAGCAAGAGCATCAGGGCCCAGCAGCAGCCCAGACAAAATGTCCCGTGAATGACGCCCATGCTGAACGCACCCGATGCGCCGGGCCGATTGTGTTCGGCAAGAAACCGGGCGGGGCTTTGGCAATGTCGCAGACAAGCGGATTTGAGCGATGAAAGCTGATAGAGGCCCGCCGCAATCAGGACACAGCCTGCAAATGCCTTTGACCGGACGGTCATCATGGGGCCATCAGACAGGCCGACATGCTCAAGACCCCATTGCGCCAGTGTCGCAAGCAGGCTGAAGCCCCCCCAGGCGATTAGGTATCCTGCGAGGAACAGCAAGCTGAGGCGGGCCGCATTGGCCTTGTCAGCGCCGACACGTTTGAGGGCCAGAAACAACAGGACAACAGGGGCCGCGCTGGGGGTCATCATGGCGATCATCATGACCCACCACATCAAAAAGATGAGCAGCGCGTAGGGCAGGCTCCATGGCCGGTCGACCGGCATCTGCATGGGCTCACCGATTGGCCGGGCCATCCTTGTCATTTCGACGGCAGACATGTTCATGCCGATCCCGGCAATCGTGTACCATGAGGCCCCGAGAACGATGACCAAGACACTGACCAGAACGATCAGCCTGTCCTGTCGCAGCAACCGCTCAGCGACCGCCACGGGCGGTGCGTCAGAGTTTCGTGTCATGCGACGCCCCTGTTAAGCGCCCAAAACACCGTGGCCGGAAATGTTGAGATGCGCCAAGTGCGCGTGGGTGGCATCAAATGTCAGGCTTATGGCACCCCCGGATGTTCTCGTCGTACCTGCGGCGGATTCCGCGTGGCGGTACTCGAACCCGTTCGGCAGCTGGATGGATGCGCGGTGCGGCGCTCCGGATACGATATGCGGGATCGGGTTGACCTCGACGTCGAAGATACCGTGGACTTTCGCGAACCCCTTGCGTTCCTCGCGATCCCAGTCCAGCTCGATCGGAAGGTACAGAGTTTCGTGTTTCTGCGGGGCCATGGCGCTGTAGACGTACCACATGGTGGCCATTTCATCGGTGTCCTCGCCGGTCATGATCGCTTGCAGGGCCGCCCGCTGATCGGGACTGGCGCTTTCGTCGATGATAAGCTGCATCTGACCGCCGCCTTCGTGGATCGGTCCGGGCCAGTAATAGACGCCGGCAGCGCGTAAGCCCGCCAGATCGGTATCGCCATATTTGCCAGCTTCAATGTCAAAGACGACAACCGCTTCGCAATTCCCATGTGTGGGAAGTACGCTGAACTGGCAAGGACAACCGAAATTGCAGTTACAATTGGCCAGCTCTTCCCCCTGAATAGTCCATTCTGTCATGATAGCCCCCCAGAAAAACATGCCTTAAAACTCTGCTGACAGAGGTTTCGCCTGTTTTCGGTGCCTCAAGCGTTAAGCGCTTAGATGGCTTCTTGGGTCTGTGAACTGGCGGCACGGTATCACGAATTCGTGATCCCGGCAATTGAAGCTCCGTATGTGCGGGAAAGCGCCAATTTAATGATGGAAAAGCACGAGCGCGTACATGGTTTTTCGTTTTCGTATAGTCTTGTGTCTGCTGAGTTTTCAGTCCGCAACAGTCCAGCCGTTGTCCGTCGAATTTCGAAAGCCGGGTTCAAGGACGTCTGAGTAGGTGCGGTAAGGAGTAATTTTTGAATCGGGAGGACGATTATGAGTTTCATGAAAGCACTTGCCTCGGTGGCCGTAGGGTTTGCTGCCGCGAAAGGACTGGAGAAATACAAGCAGATGGGCGGCATGGCTGGCCTGCAGGATGCAATGCAGGGTGCGGGGGGCGGATTTGGCATGGACCAGCTTGGCAAGATGGCCGAGCAGTTCGGCATGCCCGGCGGGGCCGCCGGACTTCAGGAGATGATCGGCAAGCTGGGTATGGTCAACCCGGCTGGTGCCGCTGGGCTGGGCGGTCTGATGAACGCCATGCAGGGCGCGGCTAGATCGGGCAGCCAGCAAACGGCGGACATGATGGATACCGTGTTCCGGGGAACACCCGGCGGCGCCGTCATGGAGGAGCAGGCCAAACTGATGCTGCGGGCGATGATTCAGGCGGCCAAGGCGGATGGTGAACTGGACACCCATGAGAAAGAAACAATTCTGGGAGAGTTGGGCGACGACATCAGCGATGAGGAGCGGGCCTTCGTTCAAGAACAACTGAACGCGCCGATTGATGTCATGGGCTTGGCGGCCGCTGCGGGCGGACCTTTGAAAACACAGATATACGCCACGTCTCTGGCTGCGATTCGTCTGGATAACGCGCGTGAGGCGTCATACCTGCGTCAGCTGGCAACCGCATTGGGGCTGTCGGACGCGGAATGTAATCAGATTCATACCTATATGGGGGCACCGACACTTCCTGCATAAGGCCATCCCAACTTCTGCTGCCTCGATGCGCGCGATAGCCCTTGACATGGGCTGTGCAGCGCGTAAAAGCGCACGCTCATAGGAATTCAACCGAAAGGCCCCTGCCTTTTCGGACGCAGGAGATAACCATGGCGAAGCCGACGACAATCAAGATCCGTCTGAACTCGACCGCGGGCACGGGCCACTTCTACGTGACCAAGAAAAACGCTCGCACCATGACCGAGAAGATGACCATTCGTAAATACGACCCGGTCGCTCGCAAGCATGTCGAGTACAAGGAAGGCAAGATCAAGTAATTTGCCTGTCCATCCGGACACAGTTAAAGGGTTCTGCGAAGCAGGACCCTTTTTTGTTTTTCAACGTTTCACAAGCGCGTTTGTGCTTTCCTATGCACGTCCATGGCCGTTGCAGCAGAGCATCAGCATATGGCCCAATCGCATCGCCGGCGTCTTGCTTTTCGTGGCGACCTGCCGCTACGGTTGAGCAAACCGCCACAAAACGTTGAGCGCCATGAAAAAAATCTTGTTATCTTCGACCCTTGTTCTGAGCCTGTCGGCCTGTGAGGACCCGTTCAACCGCCAGGGCGTTGGTTTTACCGGCATTGATGGTGAACCGCGCACGGTCTCGGAAGTCGAAGGCGCAGTTGCATTTGCACCGCCAGCGACCAATGTACCTGCGGAACTTGCGAAAATTCCGACCGTTTCGGTCGTCTCGGATGAGACTGAATTGTCAAAAATCGCCGGTGTGGCGATTGCCAATGGCGGGCAATCCGATGTCAGCGCGGTTCAATTGTCTACCCAGGGCAACAACCTGTACCTTAGCACTGTCAGCGTAAACGGCACGCTTTTCGGGGTTCTGCGCACCGCCAGCAACGGTGGAAAAGTGGACAGTTCCACCGGAGCGGCGTTTGGCGCCAACACGGAACGGTTCACCGGGTGCCTGCCAGCTGGCGAAGTTTACCGGAAAGGGTCTGACAGTCGCAGCTCCGGTTTTGCGGTGCCGCTGAACTGTAGCTGATACTCGGACTGACAACGAATTTGATTGGGCCCCACCTTTTCGGTGGGGCTTTCTCATCAAGGGATCGGATCGCGCCATTCCATCATGGTCAGTGAAGGGTTCAGCCCGGAATTAGCCATAAGGGCCTGGGACGGGGCGTTGAAACTGGCGACCGAGGCCGTGAGAACGCTTCCGCCCACCTGCCTCAGCCGCGATTTGACGGTTTCCAGCAGCGCGGTGCCGATGCCACGGCGGCGCGCGGCCCTGTCGACGCTGATCTGGTGGAGAACAGCGCGGGTATCAACCGGGTGAAAGGGTGACGCGGGGCGCCGGGAAATCTCGAAAATGGCGTAACCCAGCAGCTTGTCGCGTTCGAAAACGCCGACAGCGAACAGGTTGGGTTGCATTAGCCAGGATTGCAGGTAGTCGATCAGTTCGGCATCCGGCGGCAGTGCTGCGTATCTTTCAGGCTGATGTTCCAGATGCAGGTCATGAACCTGGTGCAGCAGGGGTAAAATCAGATGGGCCTGATCTGGCCGGATATCCTGGATCGTCATTGGTTTTCTTTCCGCAAAAGAAAAGGGCGGGTCTTTCGGACCCGCCCTTTCGTTTTGGATTGTGCGCCGCGTTATTCGCGGTTGCCAAACAGCTGGAGCAGGAACATGAACATGTTGATGAAGTCCAGATACAGGCTTAGCGCGCCCATGATGGCGGCTTTGCCCAGCCATTCCTGATCACCCGAGTGGGCCATCTGCAGGTATGTGGCCTTGATGTTCTGCGTGTCATACGCGGTCAGACCGGCAAAGATCAGAACGCCGATGACCGAAATGGCGAAAGCCATGGCAGACGAGGCGATGAAGATGTTGACGATCGACGCCACGATCAGGCCGATCACGCCCATGATCAGGAACGTACCCATCGCCGAAAGATCTTTTTTGGTGGTGTAACCATACAGCGACAGGCCCGCGAAGGCGATCGCGGTGATCAGGAACACCTGAATGATCGACTGGCCGGTGAAGACCAGGAAAATCCAGCTGATCGATACACCCATGACAGCGGCAAACAGGTAGAACACCGTCTGCGCACCGGCTGCGGACAGGCGATTGATCCCGGCGCTGAAGCCAAAGATGAAGGCCAGCGGGGCGAACATGATCACCCATTTGAGCGGCGAAGCGAACAGTGCGTATCCGAGCGACGTCAGATACTTGGTCTCGCTCAGCTGAGCTGCCGCGGCAGACGGATCAGTTGTGGTCGCAAGGCCGGCGATGGCCCATGCAGCCAGGAAAGTGATCAGCATGCCCACGGACATGGTGCCGTAGACTTTGTTCATGTGGGCGCGCAGGCCCTCGTCAATCTGGGCGGCGCGCGCATCGGTCGCCGTCCGGATCGTGTCAAATTGTGCCATTAAGGGTCTCCCTTCGCGATTCTGGTTCAGCCCGCAGTTGCAGACCGATTTCCCTGCAAATATCGGAGAGTGAGGCACATGTTTCAAGAGTTTTACGCCCAAAACCTGCTAAAACACTCGACAAATCTGACGGCATTGTTTCAGTTGCCGCCAGATCGCAATGCTTGGCCGGTCAATACAGGCGTTTGTGCCAGTTTTCGGGAGCATCCCAGAACGGGCGGGCTGCTTCGCGACTGGCCTCGGTGTGCGTCACGCCGATGTCTTTCAGTGCGTTGCCATCCAGCTTGGCAAGGTCACGACGCTGCCGGGCAAGGCCAAGAAGATCCCGCAATTTGAAGCCCTTCGATGGCTGTTTGCATACGTGCTCGTGTGATGCTGCAATTTGGGTCATAACGGTTGTCCTTTCCTTGCTCGGTGATGATTAATGCAGTTTGCATCAACTTCCTTGATTTATATGTATCACTGTGGCACATTTTAAAAATGAATGTTTTTGACGTGAACCATCAGGATTCGTGAAATGAGAAATTTGGACATCACGACTTTGCGGTCCTTCGTTGCCGTGGCCGATCAGGGCGGCGTCACACGCGCCGCCGGTTTTCTGCACCTGACGCAATCTGCGGTTTCGATGCAGCTCAAGCGGTTGGAGGAGCTTCTGGGTCTTGAGCTACTGGATCGCAGCGGCAGAACCATCGCTTTGACGGCGTCGGGCGAACAATTGCTGGCCTACGCGCGCCGCATGATCGCCCTGAACGACGAAGTGATCTCGAAACTCACCGATCAGGCTTTCGAAGGCGAAGTCGTGCTGGGCGTGCCGCATGACATCGTTTATCCGGCCATCCCGCGCGTGCTACAGCGTTTCAACGCAGATTTTCCGCGTGTCCGCGTCCAGCTGGTTTCGTCCTATTCGCTGCAACTCAAAGACATGTACAAGCGCGGCGAATGTGATCTGATACTGACGACCGAGGCCTCGGCGGCCGAAGGTGCGGAAACCGTGGCCGAGTTGCCGTTGCGCTGGATTGGAGCTTCTGGCGGATCGGCGTGGCGCAAGCGCCCATTGCCTTTGGCGCTTGGTCGGCGCTGTTTGTTCCGGCCTCAGGTCATTGCGGCGCTGGACGCGGCCGGTATCCCCTGGGAATTGTCCGTCGAAACAGAAAACGACCGTACAATCGAAGCGACCGTCAGCGCCGATCTTGCCGTTCACGCAATGCTGGATGGAACGGAGGCCGCGCATCTGCAGCAGATCGACTCGGGCGGGGCATTGCCAGAGCTGCCTGCCCACATGATCAACCTTTACGGAGGAGATCCCGGTCGCGGCGCGGTGATCGAGGAGCTGGCGTCGCTGGTTCGTCAGAATTTCCGCATGGTGGGCGGCACCCCTTTGAAGGCGGTGGTCGGGTGACAGGCCTCAGATCGTGATGACGATCTTGCCGGTTGATTTCCGTTCTTTCAGCAAGCGCATGCCCTGTTCCACGCCCTTCAGTGGAAGGGTGTGGCTGATATGCGGTTTGATCCGGCCTTCGGTGCGCCAACGGAACAGCGTGTCAAAGCTGTCGCGCACTATCTGCGGCCTGAATTTCAGATACCCACCGATATAAAGCCCGATTACGGTCAGGTTCTTGACCAGAAGATGGTTGGCCGGAATTTGCGGAACCTCTCCACCCGCAAAGCCGATCGGTAGCAGTCGGCCTTCGGGGTTTGTGGCACGAAAGGCGGCTTTGAACACGTCGCCGCCAATCGCATCATAAACCACGTCCGCCCCACCCAGTTCCCTGACGCGGGCGCGCAGGTCTTCGGAGGCATCCACGAGATGATCCGCACCTGCCGTGTGGGCCACCGCAAGCTTTTCAGAACCACGGGCCTGCGCAATCACTGTCGCGCCCATCAGTTTGCCGATTTCGACGGCAGTCAGGCCGACGCCGCCCGCCGCGCCGGTGACCAAAAGGGTTTCGCCGGGTTGCAGGCGCGCACGATGATCCAGCGCGATATGGCTGGTGCCGTATGCAATTTGAATGGCGGCGGCGTCCTCGAAGTTGATCTGATCGGGCAGGAGAATCGCCCTTTCGGCATCGAATACGCCAAACTCGGCCAATCCACCCTGACCTGAATAGACCGCAACACGGTCCCCGGGCTTCAGATGAGAGACATTGTTTCCAATTTCATCAACAATACCCGCGATCTCCATGCCCAACGTAAACGGAGTATCCGGGGTGTCTTGATAGGTGCCGTTCTGCATAAGCAGATCCGCAAAATTCAATCCGCACGCTTTAATAGCGACCCGAACCTGATCCCGCCCCGGCTTTGGGACGTCGATGTTGCAGAGCCGGGCTGTTGATTCTCCGGATTGAAGGCGAAAGGCCAGCATCGTCGCGCTCCTTGTTTTTCGCATAGGCCAGCGATGCGGGGGGAATGTCAATCAATTACCAGAGAGCGCGTGAATGATGTATAATAGGGCTTCGTGGATTGTGTCTGTTCGGGAAACAGAACGCTCAAAACCAGCGGTTGTACAACCACAAACCATTATACGATGTTACTGATTCAACCTTCTTGAAAAAAAAGACAAAAGAGGTGATATTGAAATCTGGTGCTGTTTCGGGGGGAGCACATTCCTGAATTAGGGAATAGTTAACAGCGGCTCGCTAGGTTGGCGAACACGTTTGTTTTTTTGCGTAACCCCCGGCAGTTGTGTGTGTAGTAGAGGAGAATACCAATGACTCATCACGTCGATGTCCATGTGGGCAAACGCGTAAGGCATCGCCGCTGGCTGATTGGCATGACCCAGCAGCAGCTGGCCGAGCAGGTTGGTATCAAGTTTCAGCAAATCCAGAAATACGAAACCGGGGCCAACCGGATCAGCGCATCGCGCCTTTGGGACATCGCCGAAGCATTGGATGTGCCGGTCAGCTTTTTCTTTGAGGGTCTGGAAGAAACCCAGAAAGAAGATGCCGGGAAGAAATCGGTGCCTGCCGATCTGATGGGAGATAAGGAAGCTTTGGATCTGGTTCGCTCGTACTACGCGATCCCGGAAAACCAGCGCCGTCGTCTGTTCGAACTGGCGCGTGTTCTCAGTGACGTCGCCTGATCAGCAGGCTTGACTTCGGAACGCGCTGACCGCACGGGTTGCGCATGTATCAAAGTTCAGCAACCGATCTGGAAATCGCCGGGGAAATGGCCGATGCGGCGCGCGCGGCCATACTTCCTTACTTCCGGCAGTCCGATCTTGAAACTTCCAACAAACTGGCTGATGGGTTTGACCCCGTAACCGTCGCTGACCGCGAGGCGGAAAAAGCGATGCGAGCCATTCTGGCCCGGCGCTGCCCGCAGGATGGCGTTTTTGGCGAGGAATTTGGCCATGCCGATGGCACCAGCGGGCGGACCTGGGTTCTTGATCCGATCGATGGTACGCGAGGGTTCATCAGCGGTACCCCGACATGGGGCGTTCTGATTGCTTTGAGCACGCAGGACGGGCCGATCCTGGGTTTGATTGACCAGCCTTATATCGGTGAGCGGTTCGTGGGGTCCGCACATGCGGCGCAGGTCACAGGCCCGACAGGCACCCGACAGCTCAGGACCCGGTCTACGCAATCGCTGGATCAGGCGATGGTGTTCACAACCTTTCCCGAAGTTGGAACGCCTGAAGACCGGGCCGGGTTTGAAGCGGTGTCTCAGCAAGCCAGACTGACCCGTTATGGTATGGACTGTTACGCCTACGCCCTTCTGGCGGCAGGGCAGGTTGATCTGGTGATCGAGGCCGGACTGAACGCTTATGACATTCAGGCGCCAATCGCCGTCATTCAGGCGGCGGGTGGTATCGTGACAGATTGGCAGGGCAGACCGGCCCACAACGGAGGCCGCGCACTGGCGGCTGCCAACCCGGACATCCACGCCTCTGCGCTAGAGATTCTTCGCAATTTCTGAAACCTGTTGATGGCACCCGCAGCCGTCGGTACAGTGCCAATGGCTGGTTCTTGTGTCCGTTTTCCGCCAGCCCATGCACTTCTTGCACGAGACGGACTGATGCAGGAGGGCACAAATTGACTGATATTCTGATAAAAAATGCCGATTTCATTCTGACGATGAATCACGATCGGCAGGAACTAAATGGCGCGGACATCCTGATCCGGGACGGCGCTATTGCTGAATTGGGGCAGGGGCTTACCACAACCGGTGACGTGCACGACGCTATGGGCTGCGTCGTGACCCCCGGCCTGGTGAATACGCACCACCACCTTTACCAAACTCTGACCCGGGCGGTTCCCGGAGGTCAGGATGCGCTGTTGTTTGGCTGGCTGCAAACACTCTACCCGATATGGTCCCGCTTTGGCCCGGAAGAGATGTTCGTTTCTGCTCAGATCGGATTGGCAGAACTGGCGCTTTCGGGGTGCACGCTCAGTTCCGATCATCTGTATCTTTATCCCAATGGCGCGCGGCTGGACGACACCATCGCCGCCGCCGCCGAACTGGGCCTGCGCTTTCATCCGACACGCGGTGCAATGAGTATCGGTGAAAGCGATGGTGGCCTGCCGCCGGACATGTTGGTCGAGGCAGAGCAGGATATTCTGTCCGACATGATCCGCGTTGTGGACAAATTCCACGATCCATCCGAAGGGTCGATGTGCCGCGTCGGTCTGGCCCCGTGTTCACCATTCTCGGTCAGTCGTGAACTGATGCGCGACACGGCGGTGCTGGCACGGGACAAGCGCGTGATGCTGCACACGCATCTGGCTGAAAACGACGAAGACATTGCCTATTCCCAGTCACAATTCGGATGCCGCCCGGGCCTGTATGCGCAGGATTTGGGGTGGACCGGTTCGGACGTCTGGCACGCTCATTGCGTCAAGCTGGACAGTGCCGAAATCGACCTGTTTGCCCGAACCCGCACCGGTGTTGCGCATTGCCCATGCTCAAACTGCCGGTTGGGGTCAGGCATCGCGCCGGTCCGCGCAATGCGCGACGCGGGCGTTCCGGTTGCGTTGGGCGTTGACGGGTCGGCCAGCAATGACAGCGGCAATCTGGTGGACGAGGCCCGGCAGGCGATGCTGTTGCAGCGGGTCGCGAATGGCGCGGATGCCATGTCGGCCCGCGAAGCGCTCGAGATTGCCACCCGTGGCGGTGCAGACGTGCTCAATCGCCCCGATTGCGGGCGGCTTATGCCCGGCAAACGCGCCGATATCGCGATCTGGGATGTATCCGGCATAGAAAGCGCGGGAAGCTGGGATCCGGCCGCCTTGCTGCTTGCGGGGCCGGTTCGGGTCAAACATCTATTCGTCGAAGGCAGACAAATCGTGCGGGATGGGCATATAGTTACGCTGGACATGCCCCGCGTGATCGAACGCCAGAATGAACTTGCGCGGGCGCTTGCCGGATAAGCGTCGATTTCGTCGTCTGTTCAGAAATTCCGTTGCCGGAGGAATACGCCTTCAGGCGTATTCCTTCAAACCGTGACTGGTTTGCCGGCAATCCGGACCTCGGCAATGGCCCGGTCATCCCCCATCATGATGGTTGGGAAAACGGCTTCCCACAGATCTTCTGCGCAGGCTTCGCGCTGGGCAATGGCCGGGGTCGAGGCCAGGTCGATAACCACCAGGTCCGCCTCCATCCCCGGGGCGATATTGCCGATGCAATTGTCCTTCCGTAGGGACCGGGCCGATCCGACGGTGGCCAGCCACAACAATTGTGCCGCATGCAACGGCGATCCGCGCAACTGGCCGATCTCGTAAGCTGCGGCCATTGTCCGCAACATCGAGAAACTCGATCCTCCGCCGGTATCCGTCGCCAGCCCGACCCGGTGACCGTCTTTCATCAGCCCGGCCATGTCGAACAGGCCCGAGCCTATGAACGTGTTCGAGGTCGGGCAGTGAATCAGGGCCGCATCCAGTTCGCGCAACCGGTCGCGTTCCCGTGGCTCCAGATGAATGGCGTGACCATACAGGCCATGGCTGGCCAACAGACCGAACTTTTCGTAGGTGTCCAGGTAGTCGCGCGCGTCGGGAAACAGCGACCGGACCCATTCGATCTCATCTGTCTGTTCGCTCAGGTGCGTCTGCATCAGGCAATGTGGGTGCTCGGCCCACAATGCCCCCATGGCTTCAAGCTGTTCCGGGGTCGAAGTTGGTGAAAAACGGGGCGTAATGGCATAGGACAGCCGGTCGATGCCGTGCCATTTCTCCAGCAGTGCTTCGGACTGATCATAGGCCGTCTGTGCCGTGTCGCGCAGACCCTCGGGTGCATTGCGATCCATACAGGTCTTGCCGGCCACGACCCGCTGTCCACGCTGCTGCGCCGCAGTGAAAAAGGCGTCGACGCTTTCCGGGTGGATGGTGCAGAAACTGCACATCGTTGTTGTCCCATGCGCAGCCGTCAGGTCCAGATACCGGTTGGCGATCTCGCTGGCATAGGTGATTTCACCAAATTTCATCTCTTCGGGGAATGTATAGGAGTTCAGCCAATCGATCAGCCGCTTGCCCCAGCTGGCAATCATGGCTGTCTGCGGATAGTGCACATGCGCGTCAACGAAGCCCGCCATGATCAGGTGCTGTCCGTGATCGACGATTACGGCATCCGGATGCGCCTCTGTCAGGCTCCGGGTGTCACCTACGGTCGCGATATGGCCTTCATCGATGACGACCGCCTCGCTGATGGTGACGGCATCTGTCGGTTCACCTTCGAAAGGTGAGCCCGAAAAGCTCAGGACACGTCCCTTCAACAGTGTTTTTTTCGCCATTTCCGCTTTCCTCCGCCCGGCTGAGACCGCGAAACACCATAAGCGCGCGGAAGATGCCGGTAAATTGGCGCATTGTCATTGTTTTCCGGTAGCTGCTTCTTCTAATTAGGGGCAAATGGAAATTCGCGGGGGCAGCAAATGACAACAGGCTTTGATGAACCCGAAACCGAGTCCGCCGAGGACGAAGACGTCTATGCGCTGGACCGCCGGACTGTGGCAGCCATCCTTTACGCTGTCGATGTAGAAGATCGCGACAAACTCGTCGAATTGATGGAGCCGCTGCACGCGGCTGACATCGCCGACCTTCTGGAGCAGATCAATCCGTTCGACCGCGCCCGGCTGATCCGTTTGTATGACAAGGAGTTCGACGGCGACATTCTTTCCGAACTGGATGAAGTGGTTCGGGAAGAGGTGATTGGCGTTCTGCGCCCGGATGTTCTGGCCGATGCTGTCCGCGATATGGAAAGCGACGATGTCGTCGACCTGCTGGAAGACCTTGAGGAACCTCAGCAGGAAGCCATTCTGGGCGCGCTGGAGCATGCCGAGCGGATCGCGGCCCTGCAGGCGCTGTCTTACCCGGAAAATTCCGCCGGTCGCCTCATGCAGCGCGAAGTGGTCATGGCACCCGAGCATTGGACAGTGGGTCAGGCCATCGATTTCATGCGCGCCAATGACGACCTGCCCGAGCAATTCTATCACGTCATTCTTATCGATCCCCGCCTGAAACCGGTGGCGCAGGTCGCCCTGGGAAAACTGATGGCAACCCGGCGCGAAGTTCCGCTGCGCGAAATCGCCGACGAGGAATTCTATACCATCCCCGTCGATCAGGACGAAGAGGATGTGGCCTATGCCTTCAACCAGTACCACCTGATCTCGGCTCCGGTCATGGATGACGATGGGCGGCTGGTGGGTGTAATCACCATCGACGATGCGATGGTTGTTCTGGACGAAGAACACGAGGAAGACATCCTGCGTCTGGCCGGGGTCAGCGACGAAAGCTCGCTGTCCGACAGCGTGGCTGCAACCAGCAGGCGCCGACTGCCGTGGCTGGCGGTGAACCTGTGTACCGCCATCTGTGCCTCGCTGGTGATTTCGCAGTTCGAAGCGGCCATCGACCAACTGGTAGCTCTGGCGATTCTGATGCCGATCGTTGCATCGATGGGCGGCAATGCGGGCACTCAGTCGCTGACGGTTGCCGTGCGTGCATTGGCAACACGCGACCTGACGGGTTCGAACGTTGGGCGCGTGATCCGGCGGGAGTTGCTGGTTGGGATGCTCAACGGTCTGTGTTTTGCGGTCGTTCTCGGCACGGTTGGCATGTTGTGGTTCGATTCGCCGCTATTGGGTGTCGTGATCGGGTCCGCGCTGGTCGTGAACATGATCATCGCGGGCTTTGCAGGTACGGTAGTACCGGTCTTGCTGGACCGTATGGGTGTTGACCCGGCGCTGGCATCTGGAACCTTTGTGACGACAACCACGGATGTCATGGGGTTCTTCATCTTTCTGGGGCTTGCCAGCGTGGTGCTATTGTGACCGAAACGACCGATCTGACAGAAATCAAGGCCGCCGCCCGAAAGGCCGCTTTCGCCCGCCGCAAGACGGCGTTTGACACGCGCGTGCCCGGCGCGGCAGGGCGGTTGTCAGAGGTGCTGGCCGGGTATCGCGGGGTGCCGCTGTCGGGCTACATGCCGATCCGCACCGAGATCGACCCGCTGGCGGCAATGGCCGAGGCGTCGGCGTACGGGCCGGTCGGCGTTCCGGTGATTCAGGCCGCGGGGCAACCACTGAGGTTTTCCCGTTGGACCCCCGATGGTGTTTTGAAAGATGGGCCGTTTGGCGCCAAAGTGCCCGAGGTCGACGACTACTTCGACCCCGAGATCCTGATCGTGCCACTGGTTGCCTACGACGCGCAGGGCGGCAGGCTGGGCTATGGCGGCGGGTTCTATGATCGCACGCTGGAGGGGCTGCGCGCCAAACGCCCGACGTTGGCCATCGGGTTTGCATTTGATGCACAGCAGGCCGAGGGGTTGCCTCTGGAACCGACAGATCAGCCGCTGGATATGGTGATCACTGAAAGCCGCGTTCTGACCTTTTCCGATTGAACGTCAGGTCGGGTTGTTTTCGCGGAAATATTCCCAAGCGTCGACTTCGCGCCCGTCTTCCAGAATGCAGACGCCGGACTGGCCGTCAGCACCGTCCCGGATCTCATACCGTGCGCCGCTTTCCACGCAAAAGGTCGCGGCCGGGTTGGCCAGCTGAGTGGAAGACTCGCCGGAAGAAGGCTGATCACATGCTGCCAGCGGAGCCAGACCAAACATCGCCACAAAGATGCGGAACATATAAATTCTCCTGTGTTGGGTGTATTGACGGATTATGCAGACAGTTTAACCGCTTGTGCTTGCCTGATGCCACACTTAGGACGGTTTGAATGAGGATACTTTTTCTGGGTGACGTCATGGGCCGTGCGGGACGCGCGGCCATACAACAGCATCTGCCGCGTCTGCGCGACGAATGGCGGCTGGATTTCGTTGTGGTCAACGGTGAAAACGCCTCGAACGGGATGGGGCTTACGGGTGATCACGCAAAGCTGTTGCTGGATGCGGGGGCCGATTGCCTGACACTGGGCGATCATGCGTTCGACCAGAAAGACATGCTGCAATTCATCGAGAAAGAATCGCGCATCGTGCGACCGGTGAATTTCGCCAAGGGTGCGCCCGGTCGGGGGCATCGTCTTTTCAACGCGCCGGGTGGGCGCAAGGTGCTGGTTGTGCAGGTTTTGGGGCAGGTGTTCATGAAGCGGCCCTTTGACGATCCGTTCTCGGCCATCGAGCCGATCCTCAAGTCGCATCCCCGTGGCGGGCAGGCGCAGGCCATCATTGTCGACATGCATTGCGAGGCAACGTCCGAAAAAATGGCCATGGGTCACTATTGCGACAGGCGTGCCAGCCTTGTGGTCGGCACGCACACGCATGTGCCGACGGCAGATGCGCAGATATTGCCGGGCGGCACGGCTTATCTGACGGATGCCGGGATGTGCGGAGACTACGATTCGGTCATCGGCATGGACAAGCAAGAGCCGATGAGGCGGTTTATCACCGGAATGCCCAAGGCTCGGTTCACACCTGCGAATGGCGAAGCCACGCTAAGCGGAGTTTTTGTCGAAACCGATGATCGCGACGGTCAGGCCAAGTCGATTCACATGGTGCGGGTGGGCGGCCGGCTGCAACAAGCAGGCCCGCCGGGTGCATGACAGGCTTGCTCAACCCCGAGCAATGCGTGAAACTGCATGTCAGGCGCTCAGGCCGGGTTAGGGTTCGGACAGAATACCACGAATGCAATTCCTTCAATTGACAGACACCGGCAGCGCGATACTGGCGCTTGCGATTGTCGCGGGCATGTTCGTCATGTTCCTGCGCGAAATCTATCCGACCGAGGTCGTTGCCATCGGTGGGGTCGCACTGATGCTGGTAACCGGCATTCTGCCCTACCAAAGCGCGCTTGCGGTCTTGTCCAACCCGGCCCCGTGGACCATCGCCGCGATGTTTATCATCATGGGCGCTCTGGTCCGGACAGGGGCGTTGGACGCCTTTACATCGACGGCGCAGAAACAGGCGCAGGTCAATCCACGAATAGCAATTGGCCTGTTGATGGGGTTCGTCATTCTGGCCTCGGCCGTCGTGTCCAACACACCGGTGGTTGTTGTGATGATCCCGGTGTTCGTACAGATCGCACGAACGCTGAACATGCCCGCTTCGAAGTTGCTGATTCCGCTGAGCTATGCTGCCATTCTGGGCGGAACCTTGACGCTGATCGGCACCTCGACCAATCTTTTGGTCGACGGCGTTGCCCGGGCGCAGGGAATGACCCCCTTTACCATCTTCGAAGTGACCCCGTTGGGGATCGCTCTGGTGATTTACGGCATGGTCTACCTGCGCTTCATTGCGCCGCGCCTGCTGCCTGCACGCGACAGTATGGCCACGATGCTCAGCGACCGTTCGAAGATGAAGTTCTTCACCGAAGCGGTGGTGCCGCCTGACAGCAACCTGATCGACCGCGAAGTGATGGGCGTGCAACTGTTCAAACGCCCCAGAGTGCGCCTGATCGACGTGATCCGGGGGGACGAGTCGCTGCGGCGAAATCTGAAGGACGTGAACCTGAAAGTCGGGGATCGCGTTGTTCTGCGGACCGAGATGACCGAGCTGCTCAGCCTTCAGCGCAACAAGGAACTCAAGCGAGTCGATCAGGTTTCCGCTGTCGAAACCAAGACGGTCGAGGTTCTGATCACACCGGGCTGCCGCATGGTTGGCCGAACCCTTGGCGCGCTGCGCCTGCGCCGCCGGTATGGCGTTTACGTGCTGGCCGTGCACCGCCGGAACCAGAATATCGGACGTCAGCTGGATGATCTGATCGTGCGCGTGGGCGATACCCTGCTGCTGGAGGGCGCGCCCGCGGACATTCAGAGATTGGCGGCGGATATGGATATGGTCGATGTTTCCCAACCTTCGGCGCGGGCGTTCCGGCGCAGTCACGCGCCAATTGCCATCGGCGCTCTGGTGGGCATCGTCGCTCTGGCTGCCTTTGGTGTGGCACCGATATTGCTGTTGTCGATCCTTGCGGTTGCCGTCGTTCTGATCACCCGATGCATCGACGCGGATGAGGCGTTTTCCTTTATCGAAGGCCGGCTGCTGGCCCTGATCTTTTCGATGCTGGCAATCGGAGCGGCCCTGGACAAATCCGGTGCCGTGTCCCTGATTGTCGAGGCGATCGCGCCGGGCCTGAGTGCCCTTCCGCCATTCCTGATTATCTGGGCAGTCTACCTGCTGACATCCGTTCTGACCGAGCTGGTCTCGAACAATGCGGTGGCAGTTGTGGTGACGCCTATCGCCATTGGACTGGCGCAGGCGGTCGGTATCGATCCGCGCCCGTTGGTGGTGGCGGTCATGGTGGCGGCGTCCGCTTCTTTTGCGACCCCGATCGGGTATCAGACCAATATGATGGTCTATGGTCCCGGCGGGTATCGGTTTACCGACTTCCTGAAGGTCGGCGTTCCGCTGAACCTGACAGTTGGTTTGCTGGCTTCGCTTCTGATCCCGCTGATCTGGCCATTGTAGGACCGGCGTGGAACCGCCGAATTTGGCGGGCTGCTCTTGTAAATGCCGATCCGGGCACAATCTTTTCTGCTTAGAGTATCAAAGCAAGGACAGAACAATGCCTTTTCCCAGGATCGGGCAGGCCATCGTCGCCTGCGCAGTATTTTTGACCCTGCTTGGCAGTCAGAGTTCCGCCGGAACTCTGACCGGAACCGCCACATATCGCGAACGGATAGCGGTTCCGCCCGATGCGACCCTCTATGTGCAATTGCAGGATGTTTCGCGTGCGGATGCCCCGGCGCTTACGCTCGCCTCTCAGCGTTTTGCCCTTGATGGCGTACCGGCGACATATGAACTGGCTTACGATGACGCGCTGATCCGTGATGAAATGCGCTATGTCGTCCGGGGATCGATTTTTCTGGGCGACAAGTTGTTGTTCACCACCGATACCGCATATCCCGTGTTGACCGGAGACGCTGGTAACACCGCAGACCTTTTGCTGGTGCAGGCCCGCCCACAGGGCGCGGAAGCTTTGCAAGGGTCGACCTGGGTGGCGATGGGTCTGAACGGTGCGGTTCTGGAAACGGACAAATTCCCCGAAATAACATTTGCTGAAGATGGCAGTTTTTCCGGCAGCGGCGGATGCAATCGCTTTTCCGGTCAGGCAGAGATAGCCGGCACCGATATCGCTTTTCCAGACAACATGGCGGCCACACTGCGGGCTTGCCCACCGCCACAGGATGAGGTCGAGCGGGAGTTCTTCCAGGCACTGCAGGACGTGACCACCTATGCGTTCAAAGGCGACACGCTGAATTTTCTGAACAGTGCCGGTGAACCGGTCGTGCAGCTAAACCGCGCAAAGTAAATCCTCAGGCCACGGCCCGTGACCGTCCTGCGTTGCGGCCTGAGAAAATGCAGCCACCCAGAAACGTGCCTTCCAGCGCGTTGTATCCGTGATAGCCGCCGCCGCCGAATCCCGCGACCTCGCCGGCGGCGAAAAGGCCGGGCACGGTCTGCCCGTCTGCGCCAATCATCTGGCTGTCCAGATTGGTTTGCAGACCGCCCAGCGTCTTGCGTGTCAGAACATGCAGTTTGACGGCGATCAGTGGCCCGTTTGAAGGATCAAGGAACTTGTGCGGCTTGGCCGTGCGGATCAGCCGGTCGCCGCGATAGTTGCGCGCCGCCAGGATGGCCATCATCTGTGCATCTTTCGAAAACGGGTTGTCGACCTGCGAATCCCGCGCTTCGATCTGGGCGCGCAAGTGGGCTTCGTCAATCAGGTCATCGCCCAGATGGTTCATGCCCCGCACCAGTTCGGTCAGGGTGTTGGCAACGACGAAATCCTCGCCCTTTTCCTTGAACGCCTCGACCGGCCCGGTGGCTTTTGAGCCGGATAGGACACGTTGCCGGATCACCTCTTTCCAACTGCCCGAGGTGAAGTCCGGGTTCTGCTCGGACCCCGACAGAGCAAATTCCTTCTTGATCACTTTCTGGGTCAGGACAAACCAGCTGTATTCGTATCCCGTTTTCAGGATTTCGCGCAGCGTGCCCAGAGTGTCGAAACCCGGCAGGCAGGGCGGTTCCATGCGGTTGCCCTTGGCATCGAACCACATTGAGCTGGGGCCGGGCAGAATGCGGATTCCGTGGGCTGGCCAGATCGGATCCCAGTTCCGCACGCCCTCGGTGTAGTGCCACATCCGGTCGCCGTTGATGACATGCCCGCCCGCCTTTTCGCTGATCGGGATCATCCGGCCATCGACGTGATAGGGAACGCCCGCGACCATGTCCTGCGGCGGAGCGCCCAGACGCTCGCGC
This sequence comes from uncultured Ruegeria sp., assembly GCA_963669395.1. Taxonomy (GTDB): domain Bacteria; phylum Pseudomonadota; class Alphaproteobacteria; order Rhodobacterales; family Rhodobacteraceae; genus Ruegeria. Next base: position 2,087,954 of record OY770022.1, read on the forward strand.
GGCCAGCTTTTGCGCACCATTTCGAAGTTGCCGCCAATGCCGCCGGACGTGACGATGATTGACGGCGCATAGAACTCGAACTCGCCAACCTCGTCGCGGTTGGTCTTGCCACCGCGCTGGGCGTCGTCGTCGGCCAGAACCTCGCCCGAAACGCCTTTCGCCGCGCCGTTCTGCATGATGATGTGGCTGACCTGATGGCGGAATTCCAACCGGATCAACCCGGCGCTGACATGTTCGTTCACCCGGCGGATGAAGTGTTCCAGCACACCCGGTCCGGTGCCCCATGTAATGTGAAAGCGCGGGACCGAATTTCCATGTCCATCCGCGAAAGATCCGCCGCGTTCGGCCCAGCCCACCACCGGAAACCAGCGCAGGCCCATCTGATGCAACCACGGGCGCATCTCGCCAGCGGCAAACTCGACATAGGCTTCTGCCCATTTGCGGGGCCAGAGGTCATCGTCACGGTCAAACTGCGCACTGCCCATCCAATCGCGCAGGGCAAGATCCTGACTGTCGCGGATGCCCATGCGGCGTTGCTCGGGCGTGTCGACCATGAACAACCCGCCAAGGCTCCAGAACGCCTGACCGCCCAGAAAGTGTTCAGGCTCCTGATCAACGATGATCACTTTCTTACCACGGTCGCCAAGTTCCGCCGCCGCTGCCAGACCGGCAAGACCGCCGCCAACGACAATTGCATCTGCAGTATTGTTGGTCATGAAATGTCCTTTCAGCGGTTGCGGAACCAGACGAGAAACGGAAGAGCCACGAAATACATTGTGATGCCATAAACGGCCGAGGGAAGGGCCAGTGGGCTGAACCCGCTTTCTGTTCCAGTGATCAAGGCCGCCAGCGTGATACCCAGTGTCGAGTTCTGAATGCCGGTTTCGATGGAAATCGTCTTGCTTTCATTCCACGACAGATTGGCTGCGCGCGCCAGTCCCAGTCCGATCAGCAGCAGCGCCAGGTTCAGTGTGACCAGCCCCGCACCCATGATGCCGAGGTTGTCGATGAACAACTGCCAGTTTCCGGCCAGGGCGGCGATGACGATCAGGATGAATAGGATAGTAGCGGTTTTGGCCAGCGCAGGTTCGACCCGGTCGGCAAACCCGGTTGCAAAATGGCGCAGGCCGACACCAATGGCCACGGGCAGGGTGGTGATCAGAAACATGGCGATGGCCAGTCCGCTGATCGACACCTCGGGCGCATCCTCGGCCATGAAATGGCTGATCGACCATGCGGCCATTACGGGCACGGTCACGATGGACAACAGGCTGATTACGGCGGTCAGACTGACGGACAGCGCGACATCGCCCCTGGCAAGCCGGGACAGGATGTTGCTGGTCACGCCGCCGGGGCAAAAGCTCAGCAACATGAAACCGACTGCTATTGCGGGCGGTAAGGCGAACAGCTTTACGACAGCAAAAGCGGTGACGGGCAGCAAAACTACCTGAGACAAGGCACCGATCGCGAACGGATACCGTCGGCTTAGCACGCGACGGAAATCGGCTGCCTCCAGTCCGATACCAAGAGACAGCATGATGATGGCCAACGAAACGGGCAGGCCGACATTGATGAGCAGATCCAAGAACAACTCCTCCCAAAGCTGTTCGGATCAACCTATGCGAGGGGCGACGGATCAGGCAACCACGTCGTTGGGTCAGCCATAGCGCTGAGCGAACCGCCGCAGGATTTCGCCGGGTTGGGTAACGTCGGCGGCGTGGCACAAGTCGATCAGGGTTTGCGCGTCTTCGGGCGGGAAATAACCGTGGTCTTTGTAGATGTTGATGCGCTGTTCAAAGTCCCCTGCATCCGCCTCGGGGTGGAACTGCGTGGCATAAACGTTCTGCCCCCATCGGATCATCTGGAAGGGGCAGGGGTCCGAAGCCACCAGATGCACGCAACCATCCGGCAGTTTCTGGACGGCTTCCTTGTGGCCAACAAAGGCTTCGAATTCTGATTGCAGACCCGCGGTCAGCGGGTCGGCCGCGCCGGCCTCGGTCAGGCGGCAGATCGAAGGGCCGACCGGCTCGCCAAAGCGGTTCTTGCTGACGTCGCCCCCCAGATGTGCGGCCAGAATGCCCAACCCGTAACAACAGCCCATAAAGGGATGATCCAACGCGGTGATTTGCGGCATCAATCCCATGATGGTGTTTTCGATACGAGCATCCAGCGGCGATTTCGAAGCCGGATCGTCACTGACGCAGCCAGGACCTCCCCCCACGATAATGCCCGCGTAGTCCGAAACACTAAGCCCCTCGGGCAAAGTCTCGCAATCCAGCCGGATGCGATGGGTCTGGTCTGCGTGAAGCCCGGTTTTTTCGAGAATCGAGGCGTACTCGGCGTCCGATGCATCAGTTTCAGGGCGCAGTTGCAGGATCAAAAAGCGTTTCATGTTCTGCCCTTACCCGTCAAAGCGGCCAGAACACAAGTATGGCCGGAACCGAAACCGCGATAATCAGGATCTCCAGCGGCAGGCCCATGCGCCAATAGTCGCCGAAACGATATCCGCCCGGCCCAAGAACCAGTGTGTTGTTCTTATGCCCGATGGGCGTCAGGAACGCAGCCGAGGCGGCAACTGCGACTGTCATCAGGAACGGATCCGGCGACACTTCAAGCGTTCGGGCCATCTGGATGCCGACAGGGGCCGCAACGATGGCTGTTGCCGTGTTGTTCAGAACATCCGAAAGGGTCATTGTGACGATCATCAGCACGGTCAGAATGGCCCAGGCCGGCAAGCCGTTTGTCAGTTGTATAAGCGCGTTTGCGATCAATTCGGTGCCGCCTGAAGATTCCAACGCACTGCCCAACGGGATCATGGAACCCAGCAGGACAACGACCGGCCATTCAATATGGTTGTAGATATCGGCAATCGGCATGATTTTGGTCAATACATAGGCGACGACGACCAGTCCCAGGGCAATCGGCAGGTAAATCAGGCCGACGCTGGCAGCCAGTACGGCGGCGGCGAAAAGTCCGATGGCAAGCCACGCTTTGTCGTTTGCCGTGACATTCAGCCCGCGCGTGGCCAGCGGAAGACAGCCGAGCCATTCAGTAACGTCCGCCCCCCGATCCCGTGGGCAAAGCAGAAGCAGGATGTCACCCGCTTCAACCTGGGTCTTCCGGACCTGTTCGGTGATGTTGCGGCCTTGACGCGAAATGCCCATCAGTACGGTACTCTGCCGCCAGGCAAGGCCCAGCCCTTGCGCTGTACGGCCCGTGATGCGGGCGCTTTCGGGGGCGACGACTTCGATCACTTCCAACCCGTCGCCTTCGGCGGTCAGCAACTCCTGTCGCCGCGTGTCCGAGAAATCCAGGTTGAGCGCCGTGCGGAACTCATCCAACGCCTCGGGTCGCGCCTCAAGTACCAGCGCGTCGCCCTCGTGCAGCGTGGCATGGGTGGATCGGCCATAACGGCGTTTGCCATCCCGGATCAGCCCGATGATGGCGACGTCCGATTTTTCCGCCACCTCGTAAAGCTCACTGACCCGTTTGCCGATATGAGGGGAATCGGGCGGAACAGTGAGTTCGGCGATGTACTCGGCCAACGCTTCGGAGGTATCCGTCTGCGGCCCCCGGTCCGGGATCAGTCGCCATCCGATCAGCGCAACAAAGGCCAGCCCGGCAATCGCGGACAACCCGCCAACGGGGGCGAAATCGAACATGTGGAACGGCTCGCCCAGTGTTTCAGCCCGGATCGATGCAATGATGATGTTGGGCGGGGTGCCGATCAGCGTGGCCATGCCGCCCAGAATCGTGGCAAAACTTAGCGGCATCAGGCTTAGTCCGACCGATCGGCCCGCCTTGCGGGCGGTCTGAATGTCCACTGGCATCAGCAGCGCCAGCGCCGCGACGTTGTTCATAAAGGCAGACAGCACAGCCCCGATCCCGCCCATCAACGCGATATGGGCGCCAAGTCCGCGCGAAGCATCGACTAAGGTGCGGGTGATCAGGAACACCGCGCCGGACCGCACCAACCCGGCAGAGACCACCAGGACCAGAGCGACAATGATCGTGGCCGGATGGCCGAAGCCTGAAAAGGCATTGTCAACGGGCACAACGCCCAGCACAACACCGATCAGAAGTGCCGAAAACGCGACCAGATCGTATCGGAACCTGCCCCACAGAAGCAGTGCAAATACGGTTATGAAAAGTGCGAATAGAATGATCTGGTCAGTCGTCATGGGGCCACCATACCCACGCTGACGGGTTGGACAAGCCGCTCTCTTGATCCCACACCCTGCAACCGTCTATATGAGCGCCGAATACGCAATCACTATCACGAGGACGCAACATGGCAGGCCATTCCAAATGGGCCAACATCCAGCACCGCAAGGGGCGTCAGGACGCCGCGCGGTCCAAACTGTTTTCCAAGCTGTCGAAAGAAATCACCGTTGCCGCCAAGATGGGCGATCCCGACCCCGACAAGAACCCGCGCCTGCGTCTGGCGGTGAAAGAGGCCAAGTCGAACTCGGTTCCCAAGGATGTGATCGACCGCGCCATCAAGAAATCGCAGGCGGGCGAGGGCGACGATTACGAAGAAATCCGGTACGAGGGCTACGGCCCGAATGGCGTGGCCGTCATCGTTGAAACGATGACCGACAACCGCAACCGGACCGCATCGACCGTCCGGTCGACCTTTTCGAAGAACGGTGGAAACCTGGGCGAGACCGGGTCGGTCGGCTTCATGTTCGACCGCAAGGGCGAAGTGGTCTACCCGGCCTCGGCAGGCGACGCGGACACCATCTTTGAAGCGGCCATCGAGGCGGGTGCCGAAGACGTCGAAAGCTCGGACGACGGGCACATCATCTGGTGCGCGGATACCGATCTGAACGACGTGTCCAACGCGCTTGAGGCCGCGCTGGGTGAGACCGAGTCGACCAAGCTGGTCTGGAAGCCCACAACAACGACCGAGTTGGGCCTCGAGGACATGCAAAAGCTGATGAAACTGGTTGATGCGCTGGAAGATGATGATGACGTGCAGCGCGTCACCACCAATTTCGAGGCCTCGGACGAGGTTATGGCGCAACTGTAAGGCGTCGTATGACTGATTGAAAAACCCGGCCTGTCAGGCCGGGTTTTTTTGTGCCCTCGGTCTGACGGGTTGTCAGAAGAAAGACGAGATGTCTTCCAGCGGTTTCTTTAGTTTTGCAACGGATGGGACGGTCGCGTCCGCAGCGGGATGGCCCACTGCGATGATCATTGTCGGCTTTTCGGATGCAGGTCGGTTCAGTGCATCATTAAGAAAACGCATGGGGTTAGGGGTGTGTGTTAAAGTGCTGAGCCCTGCGTGGTGCAGCGCCGCCAGCAGAAACCCGGTGGCGATGTTGACGCTTTCTGGGACGTAGTAATTCTTGTACCGGGTACCGTCATCGAACTGCCCCCAACGCTGGGCGAAGACGACAATCAGCCAGGGGGCGACGGTCAGGTGTTCCTTGACATCGTTTGTCCCGATCGGCTCCAGCGCCTTGATCCACTCATCACCAGCACCGCCTGCATAGAACCGGCGTTCTTCTTCCTCGGCCTCCTCCCGGATGCGCTGTTTGAGCCCCGGGTCAGATACGGCCACGAAATGCCAAGGCTGATGGTTGGCGCCGGACGGGGCCGTTCCCGCAGTGCGGATGCAACTTTCAATCACCGCGCGCGGAACCGTTCGATCGCAATAGTCGCGGACCGTGTGGCGCTTGCGCATGACGTCATAAAAGCCTTCGGCTGCCGTTGCCATCTCAGCGTCTGTCATATCGCTGCGGTCCGGCAGCGGTAGTGGGGTGTAGTTGATTTTATCACGTGAAAACATAGTATTCCTCGGGGTATTTAATCTTTATTCGACGTGGTTATTCCGGGATCAACCACTGGGCGGCGGCTTGTCTGACCGCTTTGGTTAAGGTTTTCAAGGCTGGCGCCAGTACACGGCCCACCTGCCAACTGAGCGGGATGTCCAAAGGCGTGTCTGGAATGACTTCCTGTAACCGCCCTGCGGCAATCGCCGGACGGACCAGCGTCTCAGGGTTCATGCCCCAACCCAATCCGGCCAGTGCTGCGTCGACAAACCCGTGCGAGGACGGCAGATAGTGCGACGGCGGTGAAATCCGACCGCTGAATTGGCGGGCAATCCACATCTTCTGCAAATTGTCCTTTCTGTTGAACGTCAGACACGTGGCCCGCGCCAGTGACGTCGCGTCGACACCATTCGGAAACCACTTCGCCATGAAAGCGGGACTGGCTGTCGGCAGATAGCGCAAGACGCCTAGCGGTGTGGTATCGCAACCGGTCACGGGCTGTCCGCCCACGGTGATCGCTGCACTGACCTCGCCGCGCCTGAGCCATTCTGCCGAATGGTCCTGATCATCGACGACCAGATCAAACAAAATACCCTGCGTCTGTACCATTGCATCAATGAACCATGTCGCAAGAGTGTCCGCCGGAATGGCGATGCGTACTCTTGCTGGTTCCGGACCCTGTTGAAGGGTCAGTTCGCGGGACAACTGCGCCTCAAGAAGGCTGATGTCCTCAGCGTGCCGGGCGATGCGAATACCTGCAGGCGTACCCGAGCAGGGCGTGCCGCGGTTGATCAAAGCGGCACCGACGCGGTCTTCCAGCGCTTTGATCCGTTGTGAAATGGCCGAGGGCGTAACAGCCAGCTCGGACGCAGCCGCTTCGAAACTGCCGTGACGCAGAATTGCCGACAAGGCGGACAGATGGTTGGGGTCCAGCAGCATTAGCTGCGCTTAATCTGGCTCAACATCTTTAATTTGATAGATCGCCTTGTTGGTTTTAGTCAACGGTCGGAACGCAGGAGGGTTCATGTCCACATCTCTGATCGCCGGTTTTGCCTTGGGCTTTAGCCTGATCCTGGCCATTGGCGCCCAAAACGCCTTTGTCCTGCGGCAGGGTTTGCGTCGCGAACATGTCTTCACCCTTTGTCTGACCTGCGCCGTCTCGGACGCCGTACTGATCGCCGCCGGTGTTGCCGGGTTTGGCTCGCTGGCGCAGGCCGCTCCCTGGTTCGAGCCGGTAATGCGGTATGGTGGTGCCACCTTCCTGACATGGTACGGCCTGCGCAGCCTGCTGTCGGCCTGGCGTGGCGGCGCAGTGATGGAGGTGGAAAATGGGCACCGTACCAGCCTGCGGGCGGCTTTGCTGGCCGTTCTGGCCTTCACATGGCTCAACCCGCATGTCTATCTGGATACGGTTGTTCTGATCGGGTCGATATCGGCGCAGTATGACGACCGACTGGGATTTGCGGTCGGAGCCATGCTTTCCAGCTTTGTTTTCTTCTTTTCACTGGGCTACGGCGCGCGGATCTTGTCGCCCATTTTCACCCGCCCCCGGGCATGGCAAATTCTTGATGTGGTGATCGGGATCATCATGTTGGCCATTGCACTGAAACTTGTTGCGATGTGAAGGGTTGTCCCGCCGCCGGTTTCGGTGTTCAACCTCTGACATGACAACAGCAGCAGTATCCATCCGCCCGATCGCAGGTATGTTCTGGATGTTCTCCGCCGGGCTGTCCTTTGTCATGATGACGGCTTTGGTGAAGACCCTTGGCTCGTCCATGGATCCAATACAGGCGGCCTTTCTGAGGTATGCGCTTGGTTTGGTGTTTCTCCTGCCAGCCTTGCGAACGATCATGGCAACGCATCTGACCAAAAGAGACCTGACTTTGTTCGGGCTGCGGGGGATTATCCACGCCGTGGCGGTCATGCTTTGGTTCTTTGCCATGACCCAGATCCCTTTAGCCGAAGTGACGGCGATGAACTACATGACACCGATTTACGTCACGCTGGGCGCCGCGCTGTTTCTGGGGGAAAAGCTGGCCTTTCGCAGGATTGCCGCAATTTTGGTTGCCCTGATCGGGGTTCTGATCATTCTGCGCCCCGGGTTTCGAGAGGTTTCGCCAGGCCATGTCGCCATGTTGGGAACGGCGCTGACCCTTGGCGGGTCTTACCTGTTGGCCAAGCTTCTGGTCCGGGATATCCCGCCTTCGGTCGTGGTCGCGCACCTGTCAATCTGGGTTACAATCGCCCTGATCCCGTTTGCCTATGCCGTCTGGACCCCGCCCAGCCTGCACGATTTGGGTGTATTGTTTCTGATCGCCTGTTTCGCGACAGCTGGTCATTACTTCATGACGCTGGCCCTTCAGGCGGCACCTGTTGCGGTAACCCAGCCGGTCACGTTCCTGCAACTGATCTGGGCAACTTTGATGGGTGCACTGGTATTTCATGAACGGGTTGATGTCTGGGTGGTTGCTGGCGGAACGCTGATCCTCGCCGCCGTCAGTTTCATCTCATGGCGCGAAGCGGTCCTGAACCGCAGTGCCGTAACGCCGCCGGGAGTCGGCCCGAAATACTGACGCCGCTCGCTCGGCCTGAACGTTATTGATTGACGAGTCAATAAAACCCCCTTAGCGTTTGGTAAACCCAGCTGCTGAGAGGTAGGCATGCCAAAACTCGGAATGGAACCGATCCGTCGGGATGCAATCGTCCGCGCGACGATTGCCGAGCTTGGTCTGAAAAAGTCCCTCGACGTGACCGTCAGCCAGATCGCCAAACGGGCGGGCATGTCCAGCGCGTTGGCGCATCATTATTTCGGCGGCAAGGATCAGATCTTTCTGGCCGCCATGCGCCGCATTCTATCCGATTTCGGTGCCGAAGCCCGCGAGCAACTGAAAGGCGCGGAAGCAGGGGAAAGACCGCAGGCCATTATCCGGGCATGCTTTGCACCCTCGTGTTTCACACCTGATGTGATCGCTGCCTGGATGACCTTTTATGTTCTGGCGCAAACCAACGACGATGCGTTGCGTCTCTGGCAAATCTACCAGTCGCGGATCAGATCCAACCTGATCGACAGCCTGCGACCGCTGATGAGTGACCCGGTTGAAGCTGCCGAGAACATGATTGCCCTGATCGACGGGCTGTATATCCGAGCCGCACTCAGCGCACCGGAAGAGCCGCAACTGGCTGTAAACCACGCAATGCGTGTCCTCAACACTTTGCTCGAGGCTGAAAAATGACAAAGCCGAACATTCTGATCCTGATGGTGGATCAGCTGAACGGAACCCTCTTTCCCGATGGTCCCGCAGACTGGCTGCATGCGCCCAACCTGAAGAAACTGGCCGCGCGTTCTACCCGTTTTGCAAATGCCTATACCGCGTCGCCCCTTTGTGCGCCCGGTCGGGCCAGTTTCATGTCCGGCCAGTTGCCTTCGCGCACCGGTGTTTACGATAACGCGGCCGAGTTCCGTAGCGATATTCCCACCTACGCGCATCACCTTCGACGCGCGGGCTATTACACCTGCCTGACCGGCAAGATGCACTTCGTCGGTCCCGACCAGATGCACGGATTCGAGGATCGCCTGACCACTGACATTTACCCGGCTGATTTCGGCTGGACACCGGACTATCGCAAACCTGGCGAGCGAATAGACTGGTGGTATCACAACATGGGTTCGGTGACAGGCGCGGGCGTGGCCGAAATATCTAACCAGATGGAATATGATGATGAGGTTGCCTATAACGCCAAGGCCAAGCTTTACGATCTGGCGCGCGGCAAAGACGACCGCCCCTGGTGCGTGACCGTCAGCTTCACCCACCCGCACGACCCCTATGTTGCCCGGCGCAAGTACTGGGATCTTTACGAGGATTGCGAGCATCTTCTGCCCGAGATCGCCGATATCGGCTACGACAATCAGGATCCGCATGCAAAACGGATCTTCGATGCCAATGACTGGCGCAGTTTCGACATCACCGAAGAAGACATCCGCAAATCTCGGCGCGCCTATTTCGCCAACATCACTTATCTTGACGACAAGATCGGCGAGATCATCGAGGTGCTGGAAACGACGCGGCAAGAGGCGATCATCATGTTCGTCTCAGACCACGGCGACATGCTGGGCGAGCGGGGCCTGTGGTTCAAAATGAACTTCTACGAAGGCTCGGCACGGGTGCCGCTGATGATCTCAGCCCCTGATCTTCCAACAGGGAGTATCGACGCCCCGGTATCGACCATCGACGTGACACCGACGCTGGGCGCTCTGGCTGGCGTCGACATGGAAGAGATCGCGCCATGGACCGACGGCGAGAACCTAGTGCCCTTGGCTCAGGGCGGTGAGCGCACCGCGCCCGTGGCCATGGAATACGCGGCCGAAGCGTCTTATGCGCCGCTTGTCTCATTGCGCTACGGCAAGTGGAAATACAACCGCTGCACACTGGACCCGGATCAACTGTTCGACCTTGAGGCCGATCCGCACGAACTGACCAACCTTGCCTTGAACCCCGAACACGCTGGCACACTGCAAACCCTGCGCGCGAAATCCGAGGCGCGCTGGGATCTGGATCGTTTCGACGCAGACGTGCGGGCCAGTCAGGCGCGCCGCTGGGTCGTGTACGAGGCGTTGCGGCAGGGGGGATATTATCCGTGGGATTACCAGCCGCTGCAAAGAGCATCGGAGCGTTACATGCGCAATCACATGGATCTGAATATCGTCGAGGAAAACGCCCGCTTCCCGCGCGGCGAATAACCTCTTCATCTTTTTGAAAATACTCCCGCCGGAGGCAATTAGGTTTTTCAACGAAAGACCTTGGCCCGGCGGGAACAGGAGACCTGAAAATGGAAGCAGATTTTGTCATTGTGGGTGCAGGATCCGCAGGGTGCGCGATGGCCTATCGCCTCAGCGAGGCCGGGGCTTCGGTCCTGGTGATTGAACATGGTGGCACTGATGCGGGACCGTTCATCCAGATGCCCGCCGCACTCAGCTATCCGATGAACATGTCGCGCTATGACTGGGGCTACAGTTCCGAACCCGAGCCGCATCTGAACAACCGCCGGCTGGCCTGTCCGCGCGGCAAGGTGATTGGCGGATCGTCGTCGATCAACGGTATGGTCTATGTACGCGGTCATGCCCATGACTACGACACCTGGTCGGAAATGGGCGCCGACGGGTGGTCCTATGCGGATGTCCTGCCGTATTTCAAACGAATGGAATCCTGGCACGATGGCGGGCATGGGGGCGATCCGACGTGGCGCGGCACTGACGGGCCGCTGCACGTGTCGCGTGGCCCGCGCGAAAATCCACTGTTCCAGGCCTTTGTCGATGCCGGACAACAGGCGGGATACCAGGTTACCGGCGATTATAACGGTGAAAAGCAGGAAGGGTTCGGCCCGATGGAGCAGACCGTCTGGAAAGGACGGCGCTGGTCTGCTGCGAATGCCTATCTGAAGCCAGCTCTCAAACGGGATAACTGCGACATCCTGCGTGGCCTTGCGACACGTGTCGTAATGGAAAACGGCCGCGCCATGGGCGTCGAATTGGTCCGACGCGGCAAGAAGGAGATTATTCGCGCCCGGCGTGAGGTGGTTCTGGCCGCTTCTTCGATAAACTCGCCCAAGCTGCTGATGTTGTCCGGTATTGGGCCCGCGGCACATCTGGCTGAACATGGGATCGGCGTAGTCGCGGATCGCCCCGGGGTTGGGGCTAACCTGCAGGATCATCTGGAACTGTATATCCAGCAGGCATCGCTGCAGCCGATCACGCTGTACAAGCACTGGAACCTGTTCAGCAAAGGGCTGATCGGTGCCCAGTGGCTGTTTACTAAGACGGGTCTGGGTGCCTCGAACCAGTTTGAAAGTGCTGCGTTCATTCGCTCGAAACCCGGTGTGCGGTATCCGGATATTCAGTATCATTTCCTGCCGATCGCGGTGCGCTACGACGGACAGACCGCGGCCGAGGGGCATGGTTTCCAGGCTCATGTCGGTCCCATGCGCTCGCCTTCGCGCGGGGCGATAACACTGCGCTCGGCCCGGGCCGAGGATGCGCCTGTCATTCGCTTCAATTACATGAGCCACGAAGAGGATTGGGCCGACTTCCGCACCTGCATCCGTCTGACCCGCGAGATCTTCGGTCAGGACGCCTTCAAACCCTATGCGGGCAAAGAGATCCAGCCCGGAGCCAGCGTTCAGTCCGATGAGGAATTGAACGAATTCATCGCCGAACATGCCGAAAGCGCGTATCACCCTTGTGGGACATGCCGTATGGGGCGGGCAGACGACAAGAACGCTGTCGTCGACCCGCAGGGGCGTGTGATCGGTGTAGATGGTCTGCGCGTCGCGGACAGTTCGATTTTCCCGCAAATCACCAACGGAAACCTGAATGCGCCATCGATCATGGTGGGCGAAAAAATGTCGGATCACCTGCTGGGCAAGGATGCGTTGCCCAGTTCGAATGACCGGCCATGGATCCATCCCGAGTGGGAGACCGCTCAGCGTTAACGTTTCTTAACATCCCCCGTTGAATGCGCCGCAGGTCAGGGGCATATCGGGGGTATGTTAAGACTTTGTTTGTATTTTGTTCTGATGCTGCCGCAGATGGTTCTGGCCGCTGACCGGCCAACCGGGACTGTGCGGGTGGTGGACGCGGATACGTGGGATGTCGGCGGAATCAGGATCCGTTTGTTTGGAATTGACGCCCCCGAATTGGATCAGACATGTCGTGACGCGCAAGGTGTCGAATGGCGCTGTGGCGCGTGGGTAACGCAGGTTGCAAGACAAAGGTTCGATGGGCGAGCGGCCTCCTGTGAACCGGTGGATCGGGACAGGTATGGCCGCGTGGTTGCTCGTTGTGATGTAGCGGGGAGCGATGCAGCGCTTACGCTGGTCGAGGATGGGCTGGCCTTTGCGTATCGCAAATACTCCCGCGAATATGTGCCCTTCGAACAGAGGGCTGCGGCGGAAAAGAAGGGTCTGCACGCAACAGTGCTTCAGGTGCCCTGGGTGCACCGCGCCGGGACTGCAGGTTTGCCCCGGCGGGAAACGTGCCAGATCAAGGGAAATATCTCGGCTCGTGGCGAAAAGATCTACCACATGCCCGGGCAGGCTTTCTATTCGGCGACAAAGATCAACAAGGCAAAGGGCGAGCGTTGGTTCTGTGATGCCAGGGCGGCGCGTTTGGCGGGCTGGCGACCTGCAAAGCGGTGAATCCAGGCTTTTGATGTCGCCAATTTGATCCGGGTCAAAGCGGTATCGCCGGAACATGTTTATCCGTGGGGACAACAACATTTTGAGGAGCTTACAGGAATGTCCCACACCCCACATGAACTGGCCGAAGAGTTTCCGGAAAAAGTCGATGCGATGAGCCAACTCAAGCAGTCCGACGCGCATTTTGCCCGGCTGTCGGACGAATATCATGAGATCAACCGGACCGTGCATCGGGCCGAGACCAATGTCGAGCCGATGGAGGAACTGGCTGAAGTTGAGTTGCGCAAGAAGCGCGCGGCCTTGAAGGACGAAATCTGGGCGATCCTGTCGAAAAACTGAACAAATCGGGGGCTGTGCCCCCGTCGCGGCAGGCCGCGACTCCCCCGGGATATTTTTAGCCAGATGAAGATCCCGTGGAAAAGTTTCAGGTGACCTCGTAGGGCAGCGTTCCTCGGGTATGGGCGTCGATTGTCAGCCTGCGTTCCAGCGGGGGAACGGACCTTTGGTGACAGGTTTGACGTTCGCAAATCCGGCAGGAAATCCCGATTGGTTCATAGGCGCTGGCATTGCTGATATCCAGGTTGTCGGCATAGACCAGAGCCTGCGCGTGGCGCACTTCGCACCCCAGTGCAATGGCGTAGCGGCGCACCGGGGCTCCGAATGAACCGCCGGATTTCGATACGTCGCGTGCCAGGGAGATATAACGCACTCCGTCCGGCGTTTCGGCAAGTTGAAGAAGGAAATGACCTGGCGTTTCGAAGGCGCGGTGGACATTCCACAGCGGGCAGGCGCCGCCGAAGCGCGCAAATTGCAGTCGTGTGGCTGAATGGCGCTTGGTGATCGTTCCGGCCTGATCCACCCGAACAAAAAAGAAGGGGATGCCTTTGGCTCCGGGCCGTTGCAAAGTGGACAGGCGGTGGGCAACCTGTTCGATCGATGCGCCGAATCTGATGCTGAGCAATTCCAGATCGTGGCGATCCTCTTGCGCGGCGGCCAAGAAGGCACCGTAGGGCATCAGGGAAGCCCCGGCAAAGTAGTTCGCAAGCCCGATTTTGGCGATGGCGCGGGCTTCGTCACTTTGGAAGCGGGCGAAATCCAGGGTTGCTTCAAGTAGTTTGTCCTGAGAAATCAGCGCAACCTGCAGCAGCAACTGAAAGACCTGCGTTTGCGGCGCGGCGCGTGAAGACAGAGAAAGCGTTTTGCTTGCTATGTCATATTTGCGCGTTTCCGAGATGTCCGTGAACTCGACACGGATGCCCCGCTCGGACAGGCTGTTGAGGGCTGCGGCGCGTATGCCTCCGGCTTCTTCCGCGCGTGTTGAAAACCGTTCGGCGGCCCGGTCGACAGCGTCGATATAGTTGTCGCAATAGTGGAAGAAATCGCGCACTTCTTCCCAGGGGCTGGCCTGAATTCGGGAATCCTCGCGCCCCAGGGCCTCGTCCAGCGAGGCCAGCCGTTCGTGCGTCTGGCGATACGTGCGGTGCAATGCGATGAAGGCGCGTGCCAGCGCCGGCGCGTTCGATGCAGTCAGTCGCAAGTCGGCAAGAGGGGGCATTGCGTCGTCGAAGACCGGGTCGGCGAGCGCTTCGCGCATATCCGACACCAGCCGTTCGCTGTCACCGGTGCTGAGCTCGGTGACATCCATCCCGAATTCTTGCGCCAGAGCCAGAACAACCGTTGTCGAGATCGGTCGGTTGTTGTTCTCCATCTGGTTTAGATAGGGCAGGGAAACGCCAAGCTTGGTTGCGAATTCCTTTTGCGTCAGGGTCAGGCGCGTGCGCATTTCGCGCAGCTTTGCGCCGGCATAGAGCTTTTGAGTGGCCATGGCGTGTCTTTGCAACTTTTCTTTCAGCGTAGGCTAACTTTGCAAACCGCTGCGTGCAAGAAAGTTCAAAGACCCAGCTGTCGTTCCCGCCAAATGACAAGGCTGATGGCTGCGATGGCCAGAACCGCTGTTGTCAACATAAGCCACAGCAACGGCATTGCGCCTGTTTCCTGTGTCAGAAGCGCGCCCGCTAGCGCACTCAAGGCTGCGCCGCCGCCCAGCATGATCGCTCCGCTCAGACCGGATGCTGTTGCGGCCAGATGGGGGCGAACGGACAGCGAGCCGGATGTTGCATTGGGGATCGCCATGCCGTTGCCGACGCCAACAAATGTCATAAACCCGAAGAAACTGATGGCGGTTCCCAGCCCGGCCAGGAACAGTAGGGCAGACAGGAATACACCAAGCGCGTTCAGCCAGCTTCCCCACAGAACCATCTTGTTGATGCCAAAGCGGACCGAGTAGCGCCCGCTCAGGAAATTGCCGAAGAAATAGCCAAGTGCCGGCGCGCCGAAATAGATGCCGATTTCTGCCGCGGTCATGCCAAAGACTTCGCTTCCGATGAAGGGGGCGCCGCCGAGATAGGCAAAAAACGCACCAGACGAAAACGCGGAAGACAGAGAGTATCCCCAGAACCGCGGAGACGTGAGGAGTTCCGGGTATTCCCGAAACTGCTGCAACAGTGTCTTGCCGCTTTTGATGCTGGTTTCACCGAAATCCGAATAAGTCAGCCAGATCGCAAGAGCGCCGACCAGAAAAGGAAACCAGAAGTTGGCTTTCCAGCCAAAGACCTCTTCCAGGATGCCGCCAATTGCTGGACCGATCATCGGAACGACCGCCATACCCATGGTGACGTATCCAATCATCGAGGCGGCTTTGTCCTGTTCGTAAAGGTCGCGAACTGCGGCCCGGCTAAGGACCATCCCGACCACGACAACGGCCTGAGACATTCGAAACGCCAGGAAAATCTCGACATTCGGGGCATAGATGCAACCCAAAGTCGCCAGCAGAAAAAGCCCGAGCCCCCACAGCATAACGGGCCTGCGCCCGGCCTTGTCCGCTATCGGGCCGATCAGTATCTGCAGCACCGCATTTATCAGCAGGTACAGGGCAATCGACAGCTGCATCACCCGGTATTCCGTCTCAAAATACTCTGCCATGTTGGGCAGGCTGGGCAGAAACAGATTCATGCTCAGGGCCGAAAGCCCTGATAGGATGACCAATGTCGTGATTGAAGGCGGCGATCTGCGCACCGAGGTCGAGCTGAATTGCATGATGTGCATGTATAGGGGGCGCAGATGAGATTACCATCGGCCTCGCAGCGTCAATTGGAAAATTAGCAAATTTACACTATTCACTGACTTGATTGCCAATAGTTTGCAAATTTGCCGAAAGTTGCTTTGGTCCTTTCATGACTCCGTATAAGGTCCGGCCAAATTTTACAGGGGTTATCGTCATGAAAGACATCCTTTCCGAGCTTGAAGATCGCCGTAACGATGCGCGGCTGGGCGGCGGGCAAAAGCGGATCGATGCGCAGCATGCGCGGGGCAAACTGACGGCACGCGAGCGGATCGAGTTGCTGCTGGACGAAGACAGCTTTGAAGAATTCGATATGTTCGTCAGCCATCGCTGTACTGACTTCGGAATGGAAAATCAGAAACCTGCCGGTGACGGTGTTGTGACCGGATGGGGCACGATCAATGGCCGCATGGTCTATGTGTTCAGTCAGGACTTCACGGTTTTCGGCGGCTCGCTGTCTGAAACTCACGCACAGAAGATCTGCAAGATCATGGATATGGCGGTGCAGAACGGAGCCCCGGTGATCGGTATCAACGACTCGGGTGGTGCGCGTATTCAGGAAGGTGTTGCGTCACTGGCGGGTTACGCCGAAGTGTTCCAGCGTAACATCATGGCCTCGGGCGTTGTGCCGCAGATCAGCGTAATCATGGGGCCCTGTGCGGGCGGCGCGGTCTATAGCCCGGCGATGACCGACTTTATCTTTATGGTCAAAGACACATCCTACATGTTCGTGACCGGTCCCGATGTTGTTAAAACCGTAACGAACGAGGTCGTGACGGCGGAAGAGTTGGGTGGTGCGTCTACTCATACAAAGAAGTCTTCGGTTGCCGACGGTGCATTTGAAAACGATGTCGAGGCGCTGGCCGAAGTGCGCCGTCTGGTTGATTTCCTGCCGCTCAACAACCGCGAAAAGCCGCCCGTGCGTCCGTTCTTTGACGAACCCGATCGCATTGAATCTTCGCTGGATACGTTGGTTCCGGACAACCCGAACACGCCCTACGACATGAAGGAACTGATCGCGAAGGTCGCGGATGAGGGTGATTTCTACGAAATCCAGGAGGATTTCGCGAAGAATATCATCACCGGTTTCATCCGGCTTGAGGGGCAGACCGTTGGCGTCGTGGCCAACCAGCCGATGGTTCTGGCCGGATGTCTGGACATCGACAGCTCGCGCAAGGCCGCACGGTTCGTGCGCTTCTGTGACTGTTTTGAAATACCGATCCTGACACTTGTCGACGTTCCGGGTTTCCTGCCCGGCACCAGCCAGGAATATGGCGGCGTGATCAAACATGGGGCAAAGCTTCTATTCGCGTACGGCGAGGCAACGGTTCCGAAAGTAACCGTCATTACGCGCAAGGCTTACGGCGGAGCCTATGACGTGATGGCGTCGAAGCATTTGCGTGGAGACTTCAATTACGCCTGGCCGACAGCCGAGATCGCGGTGATGGGCGCCAAGGGCGCAACCGAAATCATTCATCGTGCCGATCTGGGCGACGCGGACAAGATCGCGCAGCACACGCAGGATTACGAGGATCGCTTTGCCAATCCCTTCGTCGCGGCCGAGCGTGGATTTATTGACGAAGTGATCATGCCACACTCTACGCGTCGCCGTGTCTCGCGGGCATTTGCGAGTTTGCGGAACAAGAAGCTGAAGAACCCGTGGAAAAAGCACGACAATATCCCGCTTTGATCGCCGGGGTGGGGCGGCCCACCTCAAATTGGCGACGGTCTGCCGAAGTTGATGGCGGAACGATTGCGAAGCCGAAAATCCGACTTTGAGGCCGAAACAGGTTTATGGAACAACCAGCCAGAAACAGATTAGCGCGGCGTGTCAACGCTGCGCCCGCGACCCCGGAGAGAGGAGCCTGCCACTGGCAGGGCCGGGGTCGCGCATTTGTTTTAGCTGGCGCATTGCTTGCATCCCCTGCGGAAGTTTTGGCCCAAAGCCTTCTGCCTGTTCCGTCAGGTCAGCCGGTCGAGCTGAGCGATGTTCTGCTGGACAACAACCCTGGTGAATTGTGGCTTAGGTTTCGCTTCATTGCCCCCAAGATCGGTTCGACAGTTGGGCGGATCGGTTATGATGTGGCGTCGGCCGATATGGCGCATCTTTGTGAAATCCTGGCGGTTCCCTATGTGGCGAAGCATGAACTTGAGCCGGCGCGCGTCGTGATTTCCTTTTCCGACCGCGCCACCGAATTCGGTAATGCCGCGCCCGACGCAACGCAGTTCTTCGAGGCCTACCGGTTGGAGGATTCCCGGTGTATCTGGGAAGGGCTCTGATCATGATTGGTGATTTTCATGACATCCGTGCGTTTCAGAAAAAACCGGCGACCGTGGAGGTGCGCGCAATGAAACCAGCTCTGGTTGGGTGTAAGTCCTTTTTCCTTTTCAACATGTTGATGGCCGAGGTTCAGGTATGCTGAAGCATCGTGGTTTCCCCGGCCGTCTGTCCGGCACCGATTTCCAGTTCGTCATCCGGCGCGCCAACCCCAAAGGTGTAACGCCTCTGACCCGGCGCGAGCGTTTCCGGGATCGCAAACCAGCGGACCGGCGCGCGGATGCGGCGTTCATGGAAGCGTTGTGGGAACATTTCGGTGATCAACCGTTTGAGCGTGGCAATCTGGACGCAGGGCGGCTGAGCTGGCTGTTCGGGCGCGAAGTAATTGCGGCAGAAGACCCGTTCGACCCTGCCAGCTACGACGCGTTGCTGGTGATTGATCTGGAAGTCGCGCGCCATTCTTTTCCTGAAATCTTCGACGGGGTGCGCTGATCGTGTTTGCCGCCATGTCCCATATCCGCCAAGGGAAAACCCTGCCCGAAGCCGGGCAGGGCCGGTATGGGATGTCAGAAGTTCAACTGCGCCGCCAGTTGGACCCGGTCGCCGTCAAACGTCCGGCCAGTGGGGGCATCGTTTCGTTCGCCAAAGAAGTATTCGGCGCTGAATGTCAGGTTGTCGGTTGCCTGGTAAAAGGCGTTCACATGGATCGTCTCAAGTTCGGTGAAGGACAACGTGCCGGTCGAGGTGGGCAGATCGTAATCTTCTCGACCGTAGGCGATACCGGCATTCCATTTCGTACCAATGTCCTGGCGGAACTCGATGGTATAGCCGTCGACGTCATTTGCCCGTCCGTTGACGATGGCATCGCCCAGGCCGATCAGGTAGGGGCCAAGCGCCTCACCGTCAACGTAGTTGACCTGAAACAGCCCCCCCTGCCACGGCCGGACCGAGCCCGAGAGGGTAAAGCCTGTCTGATCGACTTCGACCGTGCCGGATTCGGCCTTGCCATAGAGGGCGGATGCGCGGGCAATATATGTGCCGTCGTCGTACTCGATGGCACCGGTGAAAACCGGATCTCTCGAATTGGACGCGCTAACGTTCTCTTCTATCGAAGCCGAAAATGTGGTGTTGGACCCAAGGGTATTGGAGTAGCGCACCTGTGGGACACGAGCGAAAGGTATGCCGACAGGACCGTTGAATTCAACCGAGGTCGGATAGGTGTCCAGCGGCTGGAAAATGGTCCAGTACTGACCGATCAGCCAGCTGTCTCCGATCGTGATATTGGCATGGCGCAGGCGCAGTTCAGCCGCTCCGCCCGAGGCGAACAGATCCAGTTCCAGCTGGCCTCCGATTTCGCCGATACCGGAAGGCGTGCTGGTACGCAGCCCGATTCGGGACTGACGAACAGTCGCGCCGAATGTGCCACTGGTCTCGTTTGCAGGCTCACCGATGTTGTTTACGAAGGCGGTGTCACCCTGGTCGTAGTCGAAGTCGTAGAAGAAATCGGCCTTAATATATCCGTAGACGTCCAGAGTGGTATTGCCGATCCTCAGATCGCCGGTCCCCGCACCGGGTTTGGCGGCCTCCAGCGCTTCGACACGGGCGCGCAGGGCATCCAGTTCGGTTTGGGTCTGGGCATCCTGGGCGTTGGCCTTCAATCCGCTGGATCCGAGCGCCGAGACGGCGAGCAGAAGGGCCGTTTTTTTCTTTATTATCATTTGGGTAATTCCTTGTATGCGAGTGTGCACAAGCACAGTTCCACGTCCCAAAATCCGATGGAAATCACGACAACGGGACAAGATGGGCCCGATTTCTCAAGCAATCGTGCGGGAAATCCCAAGCACCTTCACGGGTGGGTGAAAGAGGGTCGTAACGCACGGAAATCGAGAGAAAATTTGGCCTTCGAATTCCATCGCGTTCGTGATTTGCCTTTTGCCCAAATCGCCCTTGGAAACCGGGTCTGTAACAGGAATGTGACACCTTCTGGCGTGCTGAAATATGGATACGGCAAAGGTCTTGTCGGCGCGAAATTGCGCGGCATTACGCAGGATGGGCAAAATCCAGCCGGTATTCGGGGTGGAAACAATACTTTGTTTGCTGCCTGGATTGTGCCGTGCATGGTGGAAGGGCCGTGCGGCTCTACTTTGCCTGCGTCGCACAAGCACCTACTATTCCGTACCCCTTCCTATCGCGGGCAGGCTTGTGTTCCCCACAATATCCTGCCCGCGTTTTTCTTTTCTCAGACAGTAGGCAACAAGCGGCAAAAAACTGCGCAAAAAGTTTGGTTGCCGCCGTTGTTATTGCATAACAATGCGGGCTTCCGACATCTGGCCGCAAGGAAACCAAGAAATCTGAAGGGGCAGAAACCATGCAAACCTCACGCATCTTCCTTGTGGTCGCGGCCTTCGCAGGCCTTGCGGCCTGTGGCGAAACTACCGGCGAACAAGCGGTCATCGGCGGCGGAGCGGGCGCCCTGGGCGCGGTCGTTCTGGACGCAAACCCGGTCGTCGGCGCTGCGGTCGGTGCCGCGGGCAACGTGCTGTATTGCAAGTCGCAGGGCACCTGCGACTAACTCAGAGCTTTTCGGGGCGCGTACCGTCCCGTCCGCCATCATGCAGAACGCCGTCGCGGGGGGAGTCCCCTGCGGCGGCGTTTTGCATTTCCAGAACACCAAGCCAAAGGACGTCTCATGTTCAACAAGATCCTGATCGCCAACCGGGGCGAAATCGCCTGCCGGGTCATCAAGACCGCTCGCAAGATGGGTATCGGTACGGTCGCCATTTATTCTGACGCCGACAAGAACGCGTTGCACGTTTCGATGGCGGATGAGGCGGTGCATATCGGACCGCCACCGGCGAACCAGTCCTACATCGTGATCGACAAGGTGATGGATGCCATCCGTCAAAGCGGTGCACAGGCGGTCCATCCCGGCTATGGCTTTTTGTCCGAGAACTCGAAATTCGCCGAAGCGCTTGAGGCCGAAGGCGTCGCTTTTGTTGGCCCCCCGGTGGGTGCGATCGAAAGCATGGGTGACAAGATCACCTCGAAGAAGATCGCTCAGGACGCCGGTGTTTCGACGGTTCCCGGTTACATGGGGCTGATCGAAGATGCCGACGAGGCGGTCAAGATCTCGAACGACATCGGCTATCCCGTCATGATCAAAGCCAGCGCCGGTGGTGGCGGCAAGGGGATGCGGATTGCCTGGAATGACGAAGAAGCGCGTGAGGGTTTCCAGTCGTCCAAGAACGAAGCGGCGAATTCCTTCGGCGACGACCGAATTTTCATCGAGAAATTCGTGACCCAGCCGCGGCACATCGAAATTCAGGTTCTTTGCGACAGCCATGGTAACGGCATCTATCTGGGCGAACGCGAATGTTCGATCCAGCGCCGGAACCAGAAAGTGGTGGAAGAGGCACCGTCGCCGTTCCTTGATCCCGAAACACGCAAGTCGATGGGGGAACAGGCGGTCGCGCTGGCAAAGGCCGTGAGCTACGCCAGTGCGGGCACTGTGGAATTCATCGTCGATGGGGAAAAGAACTTCTACTTCCTTGAAATGAACACCCGTTTGCAGGTGGAACACCCGGTGACGGAACTGATTACCGGCGTCGATCTGGTGGAACAGATGATCCGCGTGGCCGCAGGTGAGACGCTATCGATTACGCAGGGTGACGTGACCCTGACAGGCTGGGCGATCGAAAACCGTCTTTATGCCGAGGATCCGAATCGCAACTTCCTGCCGTCGATTGGCCGTCTGACTCGCTATCGTCCGCCGCAGGAAGTCGCAGCCGGTCCGTTGCTGGTCAATGGAAAATGGCAGGGTGAGGCCCCCTCGGGCGAGGCTGCAGTGCGCAATGATACCGGCGTCTATGAGGGCGGCGAGATCAGCATGTATTACGACCCGATGATCGCCAAGCTCTGCACCTGGGCACCAACCCGTGAGCAGGCGATTGAGGCGATGCGTGTGGCTCTGGACAGTTTCGAGGTTGAAGGCATCGGCCACAACCTGCCGTTCCTGTCTGCTGTCATGGATCACCCGAAATTCGTCAGCGGCGACATGACCACGGCGTTTATTGCTGAAGAATACCCAGACGGCTTCGATGGGGTTCAACTGCCCGAGGTCGAGTTGCGGCGGATCGCGGCCTCGTGTTCTGCCATGCACCGGGTTGCCGAAATTCGCCGTACCCGCGTATCGGGCCGGATGGACAACCACGAACGCAAGGTTGGCACCGAATGGACGGTGACGTTGCAGGGGCAGGAGTTCGACACAACAATTGCCGCCGACCCTGAAGGTTCAACGGTGAGCTTCGCAGATGGCACCGTGCACCGTGTGTCCTCAGACTGGACGCCAGGTGATCAACTGGCAGTACTGGATGTGGATGGCAATCCATTGGTGCTGAAGGTGGGCAAGGTTTCGGGCGGGTTCCGTATCCGAAACCGGGGCGCGGATATCAAGGTGCACGTGCGCACCCCGCGTCAGGCCAAGCTGGCCAGGCTGATGCCGGAAAAACTGCCGCCGGATACTTCGAAAATGCTGCTGTGCCCGATGCCCGGCCTGATCGTGAAGATCGACGTCGAAGTGGGGCAGGAAGTTCAGGAAGGTCAGGCGCTGTGCACCGTCGAGGCGATGAAGATGGAGAACATCCTTCGCGCCGAGAAAAAAGGCGTGGTCTCGAAGATCAACGCAGGTCCCGGCGACAGTCTCGCCGTGGACGACGTGATCATGGAATTCGAGTGAACATGGCTGCGCTTTTGTCATATCTCCAAGGGCCACCGGCGATCATCGCCGGGGCCAATGGGCTTGGCGAAAGTGCTCAGCCGCCCTCGCGCCGCTCGCGAATCTCGCGTTCGCGCAAGGGGGTCTTGTCGATGGAGCGGCCAATCTCGCGCACGCTCCATGGGCTGGGCTTGCGCAGTTTCACCACCCCGTCCTTGTCGACAAACACCATCTGGAATCCACGCGGGCGCAGTTGTGAACGAATGGGCGACCGCGCCTTGGGATCGGTATCCGTCAGCACGATAACGTCGCGGTCGCGCATGGCGTCTTCACCTTCCAGCAGCATGTCGATCTGTTGCTGGAACCGTGGATCGGCAGGTGTATCGGCAAAGACAACAATGGGTCGGCTGACCCATAGGAACTCGTCCAGTTCGCTGTCGCCAGCGGGTCGGACAAAACTGTCATCTGCTGGTGCTGTGCCATCAGCGGCCAGCGCGGCCAGCGGGAATAGTGCCGAGAAAACAAGGGCAAGCGTGCGTATCATATGGCCTCCTGTTCCACTGAATATAGCCACTGTGCAGGCGATTGCGACCAGCGATTTGCACTCAACGCTCAATTTTCCGCGCCCGGGCCGGATTGAAGGGCGGGATTGAACATACGCGTGCTGTCGCAAACCGGCCGCGCCCCGAATTGATAAGAGGAAATCGAAATGACCGACACGAAGGACTGGAAAGCGCTTGCCGAGAAAGAGCTGCGCGGTCGTCCGTTGGATGATCTGACCAAAGAAACGCTGGAAGGCATCGACGTCAAACCGCTGTATACGTCTGAGGACACGGCGGAACTGCCGCATATGGGGTCTTTGCCGGGTTTTGGACCGTTTACACGCGGTGTGAAGGCGACGATGTACGCAGGCCGTCCGTGGACCATCCGCCAATATGCGGGCTTTTCCACCGCCGAGGAGTCGAACGCCTTCTATCGCCGCAACCTGGCGGCCGGACAGCAGGGCGTGTCGGTGGCCTTCGATCTGGCGACGCACCGGGGCTATGACAGTGACCACCCGCGCGTTGTCGGAGACGTTGGTAAGGCTGGTGTGGCCATTGATAGCGTTGAGGACATGAAGATTCTGTTCGACGGCATTCCGCTGGACAAGGTCTCGGTCTCGATGACGATGAACGGCGCGGTGATCCCGATTCTGGCGAGCTTCATCGTTGCGGGCGAAGAACAGGGCCACGACAAGTCCGTCCTGTCCGGCACCATTCAGAACGACATTCTGAAAGAGTTCATGGTGCGCAACACCTATATTTATCCGCCTGAACCGTCGATGAAGATCATCTCGGACATTATCGATTACACGTCGAACGAGATGCCCAAGTTCAACTCGATCTCAATCTCGGGCTATCACATGCAAGAGGCCGGAGCGAACCTGGTGCAGGAACTGGCCTATACGCTGGCTGACGGGCGCGAATATGTTCGCGCCGCGACGCAAGCCGGGATGGACGTGGACAAGTTCGCAGGTCGCCTGTCGTTCTTCTTTGCGATCGGCATGAATTTCTTTATGGAGGCTGCCAAACTGCGTGCCGCGCGGACCCTGTGGCATCGCGTGATGACCGAGTTCGGGGCAAAGTCCGAACGATCCAAGATGTTGCGTACCCATTGCCAGACTTCCGGCGTGTCGCTGCAGGAACAGGACCCCTATAACAATGTGATCCGTACCGCCTATGAGGCGATGAGCGCGGTTTTGGGCGGCACCCAGTCGCTGCACACAAATGCTTTGGACGAAGCGATTGCGTTGCCGACTGATTTCTCGGCCCGCATCGCGCGGAACACGCAATTGATCCTGCAGGAGGAAACCGGCGTGACGGATGTGGTCGATCCGCTGGCGGGTTCCTACTACGTCGAAAGCCTGACCAATGAGCTGATCGAAAAAGCCTGGACCCTGATGGACGAGGTCGAGGAGATGGGCGGCATGACCAAGGCCGTGGCCAGCGGCATGCCCAAGCTTCGGATCGAAGAAAGTGCTGCGCGTCGTCAGGCCATGATCGATCGGGGTGACGAGGTGATCGTCGGCGTCAACAAATACCGCAAGGAACAGGAAGACCCGATCGACATTCTCGACGTCGACAACGTCGCCGTGCGCGAGGCACAGGTTGCACGTCTGGAGCGCATCCGTGCTACCCGCGATGAGGCCGCCTGCCAACAGGCGCTGGACGCGTTGACGAAGACTGCCCAAGAGGGCGGAAACCTGCTGGCCGCCGCCGTCGAGGCCGCCCGCGCCCGCGCATCCGTAGGAGAGATCAGCATGGCAATGGAGAAGGAATTCGGCCGCCACCGCGCCGAAGTGAAAACGCTGGCCGGTGTCTATGGAGCGGCCTATGAGGGTGACGAAGGTTTTGCCGCGATCCAGAAATCCATCGAAGATTTCGCCGAGGCTGAAGGCCGCCGCCCCCGCTTGCTGGTCGTCAAGATGGGGCAGGACGGTCATGACCGGGGTGCCAAGGTGATCGCGACCGCCTTTGCGGATATCGGGTTTGACGTCGACGTTGGCCCTCTGTTCCAGACACCGGCCGAGGCGGCTCAGGATGCCGTCGACAATGACGTCCACGTGGTCGGCATCTCGTCTCAGGCGGCAGGCCACAAGACACTGGCCCCGCAACTGGTCGAGGAACTCAAGAAAGCCGGTGCCGAGGATATCATCGTGATCTGCGGCGGGGTGATCCCACAGCAGGATTATCAGTTCCTCTACGACCACGGCGTCAAAGCGATTTTTGGTCCGGGCACCAATATCCCCGAAGCGGCACAGGATATTCTGCGCCTGATCGGCGAAGCCAAGGGGTAAGGCCCAGACAAGATTTTTCGACGAAGAATCTTGTGGCGCAGATGTCCGAGGACAGCTTTACTGGGAAAGGCAGCGCGTTTTCTGCGCTGCCTTTTATGATGGGGTGGAAATGGAACTGGATCATCTGGCCGTCGCAGGGGAAACGCTGGAGGCTGCTGCCGCGCATGTCGAGGACGCCTTGGGGGTCAGGCTTGAGACAGGCGGCAAGCATGAGAAATTCGGTACTTATAACAAGCTGCTCGGACTTGAAGATGGCTTGTATCTGGAAGCGATTGCCGTTGACCCGAATGCTGCGCAACCTAAGCGCACCCGGTGGTTCGATCTGGACAGGTTTCAGGGTGCACCGCGCCTGACCAACTGGATCTGCCGTGTGAAGGATATCGAGGCGGCCACCGTGCCGGGCGGCCCGTTCGACCCGACAGATCTGGAGCGCGGGGCGCTGCGCTGGCGCATGATCGTGCCATCGTCCGGGCGCCTGCCTTATGACAACCTCTATCCCGCACTCATACAGTGGCAGGGCGATCTGCACCCCGCGGGAATGTTGCAGGCCGGTGGTTGCCGGTTGTTGAAACTACTGGTGTCCCATCCCGAAGCCACGAAGCTTGCCCAAAGCACCGGGCCGGTCAAGGGTGTTGAGTTTCAACAGGGCCCGCCGGGTCTGCGCGCTGAATTCGAGACACCAAACGGACGTCGCGTTCTGGAATGAGGGTTCGGCAGGCACAGATTGCGGATGCACAGGCGATTGCGAATATTACCAACTCGATCATCAGGGATACCCTGGTTACGTTCACAACCGAGGAGCGGTCTGCCGCGGGAATTGCAGCCGACATAGAAGCCCGCGGTGCGGGGTTTTTGGTGGCTGAACTGGATGGCGAGGTTGTCGGTTTCGCTTCGTATACACGGTTCCGATCCGGGCCGGGGTATGCCCAGTGCCGAGAGCACACGATTCAACTCGCTCCATCAGCACGTGGCAAGGGGATCGGCCGCGCGTTGATGAGCCGGTTGGAAGAGGTGGCCCGGGCCGACAGCGTCCACGTGCTTGTGGCGGGAATATCCTCGGAAAATCCGGCTGCCATCGCCTTTCACGCTCGCATCGGTTTTGCCGAAGTCGGACGAATGCCCCAAGTGGGCTGCAAATGGGGCCGCAGGTTGGATCTGGTACTGATGCAGAAAATTATTGGTCAGGACTGATCTGTCGCACCTGACACGCGCGATTTGTGGCGCTAGGGTGCGGCCATGTCGATCTGGACCCGTATATCCGATGCGCTGAGCGCACTGGCAAAAGGTGAAAGCCTGACTGCCGTTTTTGAAAAACTGCGCTCACCGCCCGAAAGGTCGGTGGCCTTTACAATCGCTGTGATCGCGCTGGGCGCCAAGATGGCCAAGGCAGACGGGCAGGTGACGCGGGACGAGGTTACGGCCTTTCGCGATGTGTTCCAGATTGCCCGCGAAGACGAAGAAGGCGCGGCGCGGGTGTTCAACATGGCCCGAACCGACGTGGCCGGCTATCAGGACTATGCCCGCAAGATCGCCCGGATGTTCGACGAAGACAGCACGACGTTGTGCGACCTGATGGAAGGCCTGTTTCACATCGCAATGGCCGACGGGTTTTATCACCCGAACGAAAACGAGTTTCTGGAAGAAGTCAGCCGGATATTCGGGCAAACCAACGCTCAGTTTCTGGCGCTGCGCGCCCGGTTCGTGCCGGATGCCCCAAACGATCCGTATACCGTTCTGGGCGTGACAAGGGACATGCCGTTGACCGAAATTCGCAACATCTGGCGCAAGCTAGTGCGCGAAACCCATCCTGACGCCATGATGGCGCGCGGCGTGCCCGAGGAGGCAATCCGGCTGGCCGAGAAAAAGATGATCGACATCAACCGCGCCTGGGACGAAATAAACGGTGCAAAGGTCTGAACAGATGCGTTTGGCGACCTACAATATCGAATGGTTCGCCAACTTGTTTGATCGCCAGGATCGTCTGATCGTCGATGACGGCTGGTCCGGCCGCTATGATGTCACCCGGGCCCAGCAGGTCGAGGCGATCGCCAAGGTTCTGACGGCCATCGACGCAGATGCCATTCTGATCGTTGAGGCGCCAAACACCGGCAAAACCCAGAACACCGTCCGCGCGTTGCAGGGTTTTGCGGAAGCCTTCGATTTGCGCACCACTCATGCGGTCATGGGCTTTGCCAATGAAACCCATCAGGAACTGGCACTTTTGTTTGATCCTCAGTTGATGATGGTGCGCCATGATCCAAAGACGCGGTCTGCGCAGCCATTCGACCATCAGACAGCACCCCGGTTTGACACCGAATTTCGGATTGATCTGGATATCGACGCAACCGAGGATGTTGTGCTTTTTTCAAAGCCACCGATGGAATTGGCGGTGGAAACAAAGTCGGGTGCGAAATTTCGCCTGATTGGGGCACATCTGAAATCCAAAGCGCCGCACGGCGCGGAAAGCCGGGACGAGGCGATCCGGATTTCAATTTCCAACCGGCGCAAACAACTGGCTCAGGCGATCTGGCTGGCCCGGCGCGTCGAACAGCACATTGCCGAGGACGAACCGGTGATTTTGCTGGGTGATCTGAATGACGGCCCGGGCCTGGACGAGTTCGAGAACCTGTTCGGGCGCTCATCCGTCGAGATTTTGTTGCAGTCCGGTTTGTTTGATCCCAATGCCGCAACCGCCTACGGCTCTGTCGGCGGGGAAACACCTTCGACGGCCCGGTTTATGCGCCGGGACAAGGGAGATTTTCTTGAGGCATTGCTGGACTACATCATGATCAGCGATCCACTGCGCCAGCGAAATCCGGTCTGGCGAATCTGGCATCCGTTGCGGGACGACGCGATCCGTTCAAACGCGGAATTGCGGGACGCACTGCTGACGGCCTCGGACCATTTTCCCGTAACTCTGGATATTGACCTGTGATCTTTCAACGCCTTCCCGCAGTGCTTATGTTTGGCCCCATGAAACGAGTTCTTTTGATAAGTCTGATCGTGACGCCCACTGCGTTCCCAGCCAGCGCGCAGGAAGATACCGGCAAGTCCCTGATGGAGCGCGGCGCCGAGCTTTTCTTCGAAGGCCTGCGCAAGGAAATGGAGCCCACGCTCGAAGATTTGCGCGACCTGGCTGAACAGTTTGGTCCTGCCATGCTGTCCTTTTTTGAGGAAATGGGACCGGCACTGGCAGAAATGACCAAGGAGATACAGGACTGGAGCGTTTATGAGGCACCGGAGATCCTGCCCAATGGCGATATCATCATCCGCCGGAAACCGCAGGACGACACCCCGCAAACTCCTGAGGAAAAACCAGAGCCGGACGAAGGTGTAACGGATATCTGAGCGTTTACAGGGGATTACCCCTTGATGATAACCTTGGTCTCGGACTTCAATGCCTGAGCCAGAGAGCCGAAGCGTGCTTCGGCGGTTTCGTTGAACAGCGGTTCGGCGGCTTTTGGCAAAATCAGATCCAACTGGCGTTTCTTTGGGAAATAACGAAGTTTGCCCATCGTGGCGTCATTCTTCATCCACAGCATTGCGCCAAAACGCATTGCCTTGCCCAGAATCTCGGCCTGCTTCTGACCCTTTTCATCCAGCAGTTCATATTGTGGCGCGAACCGGTTGCCTTCGCGTTTGTTGCGGTAGCGGTGCTGCAACGCCAGACCAATAAACACCCGTTCCGAATGCTTCAGCCCACCCAGGTTGGCACGGGTCACGTAGTCGAAACAGACCTCTGCCCGGTAATCGGGATGAGCGCGCCAACTGACATCGTGCAGAAGGCACGCGGCCTTGACCAGCCGGACGCGGGTTGACGGGGCCGATTTGAACAGCGGCATGACGAAATCGAACAGGTGTTTTCCAAAACCGGGCAGACGGGCGTCCTTGGCTTCCGAAAAGCGGCTGGCCTCGATCAGCGGGTCGCAATCGCGCAGGCTTTGCGGCATCTGTTCGTACAAAAGCCCTTCGCGGATTCCATAGCTTGAAATGGCGATGTCCTTGGGTTTGAACGTCCGGATCAGTCGGGACAGCACATCCATCGCATAAGGGATCAGCGCCATGCGCGAGCTCGAAACACCGGCCCGGCTGCGCAGTTTCTCGGGGTCGCCCTTTTCGATGAACCGGATGGTTTCGCGCACCTGCTTGTGGGTCATTCTGTATTCATGCAGAACGTTCAGCGGATAACCCCGCCGCAGCATGTCCAGCCGTGCAAAGGCGCGCCAGCTGCCGCCCACCAGGAACAGGCGATCCCGCTGGGGGCCCAACTGATCGCTCAGCTCTTCCATGGTGGATTTGATGTGCGCCTTGCGGGCACGACGCCCGCCCTTGATGTCCCGCAGTTTCAGCGGACCCAGCGCCGATGTCACGCGGCGGCCGGTCTGGCCTTCGCCGATCTCGGCCAGTTCCATGGATGAACCGCCAATATCGCAGATCAGACCGTATGCACCCGGCCATCCCAGAAGCACGCCCTGCGCGGAAAAACGGGCCTCTTCCAGACCATCGATGATCGAAACGTGCAGGCCGGTTTCGGCTTTGACCTCGTCGCAAAACTCCTGCCCGTCCTTGGCTTCGCGTACCGCGGCGGTTGCGACAACGTGCAGTCCTGGCAGATCAAGGTTGTCGGCCAGATGCTGGAACCGGCGCAGGGCATCCAAGGCGCGAACACGCCCTCTGGGGTTCAGGTGCCCGGTCTCCGACAGACCCGCGCCCAGTTCGCACATCACCTTTTCGTTGTAGAAATACGCGGGTGAGCGGGCGGCCCCGTCAAATATGACCATACGGACCGAGTTCGACCCGACATCGACAACACCGACCCGGGACAAGTCCCTGACGCGGGGATCAGAAAATAGCGGTCTTCCGAAAGGTCCCCAGTCGGGGATGGTGGTATCGATAGTCTGATCCATGTCTTTCCCAGATATTCCTGTCTCAGGATGCGAAATCACCGGATTCGGGTCAATCTCTTCAATGGCCGTCGCCGGCATGGTGTTTCAGAACCCGGATCGCCAGCGCCCGTGTGATGTCGCGCCTTTCCGACAGTGCAAGTTTGTCCAACTGGGCCACCACTTCTGCCGCAGTTTCGAAACGCCGGTCCATGTGCTTGACCAGATAGGAAATCACCTCGGGTCCGGGGTTGAGCTGCCGGTCCACGAACAGCTTGGCCAGCACGGCCCCCAAGAGGGCGTCATCAGGCGGGTCCAGGGCGACCTGATGGGCGCCTTCGATACGGCTTTGCAAATCGGCCAGAGGCAGCTGCCATAGCTTCGGCGCCAGCCGTCCGGTCATCAACAGCGCGTGGCCTTCGGCCAGAACAAGATTGTGCAGATGAAACAGCGTTTTCTGTTTTTCAGCGTCATCTGCGATCATGGGGACATCTTCGACCGCGACCGATGTCCGGGCCAATTCGGGCACCTCACCGTGCTTCAGATCGGTGGCCGAAATGATCCGTCCGCCGGTTTCCGCCGCCCATACATGCGACAGATGTGTTTTCCCCGAACCTGCCGGCCCGTTGAGTACCAGTTTGTTGCCCGGCCAGGACGAGGCGGAAATCATTGCCACCGCCAGAGCGTTGGCGGGGGAAACAAAAAAATCCTCGCGTCCCAGCGCGGTTTTCGCCGGAAGGTCAAAGCTGAGCTGGCGTGCCATTCAATTGTCTTCCTGATCCAGCCCTTCCAGCCCGGTATACAGGCGGCTTTCCAGATATTTCGAAGTGGCAAACCGGGCCAGTACGCCGAGCGCTGCGGCGACCGGAACAGCCACCAACATGCCCACAAAACCGAACAGTGCCCCAAACACGGACAGCGCCAGCAGCAGCCATACCGGATGCAGGCCGACCGAATTGCCGACAAGTTTGGGTGTCAGGAAATTGCCTTCGGTCACTTGCCCAAGTGCGAATACACCAGCGACCAGCCCGATATGGGCCCAGTCACCCCAGAACTGAAACAGCGCCAGCCCGATCGCCAGCGTGCCGCCGATCAGCGCCCCCAGATACGGGATGAAGGTGACGAGCCCGGCAATGAACCCGACAATCAGCCCGAACTGCAGGCCGACAAGCATCAGCGCGATGGCATAGTACGTGCCCAGGATCAGACAGACCGTTCCCATGCCCCGTACAAACGAGGCCAGGACATCATCGATTTCCCCGGCCAGTTTCTTGATTGTCGGCGCATGGTCACGCGGCAAAAGCTCGGCTATTCGAGCAATCATGCGGTCCCAGTCCAGCAGCAGGTAAACGGTAACCACCGGCACGATGACCAGCAAAACGACCACGTTTATTGCCGACCCCAACGAGGCGACGACCGTTTGCAGGACATCGCCGGTTTTCGACTTCAGGGTCTCGCCAAGAGAAACCAGAAACTGATGCGAGTTGGACTGACGGTCCAGCAAGGACGGAAATTGTCTTTCGATAAACCCGCGCAGTTCCTTGAACAGGCTGGGCATGATCTCGACCAGATCGATCAGCTGAGTGATCAATGCGGGAACAACCATCAGGATCGCCAGGACGAAACCCAGCACACCGACTACGGTAATGATGCCCGTCGCCGCCATGCGCGAGAGACCCAGATTTTCAAGCCGATCCGCGACCGGATCAAGAAAATATGCAATCGCACCACCGATGACGAAGGGCAGAAGCACGTCCCCAAGAGCCCACAAAAGAAGGGCAATCACCACTGCGGCGATGCCCCAGTATCTGAGCTGATCCTTAACGGGCAAGGCCATATCGGTCCCCTGAGTTTGGCTCTTGCACGTGTTCTTGGCCCATGCGCGCCCGCGATGCAAGTGGTTCATGACCGCTGAGATTTTGGGGTGTCAGCTGTGCAATGTTCCCAGTTCGGGGGTTTCCTCATCCGCCGTTTCATCTGACCAGTTTGTGCGCCAGATCTCTGCCGACCAGTGCCCGCAATGGACTGCGGGCCGGTCAAAGCCGGGTAGGGGTGGCAATTGGGGTTGGATGACAACATCATGACGCGGCACGGCGAAATACGGAAAGGAATACCGTTCCCGCCCCGAGCGGTTGACGACCCGGTGCGGAGTTGATTTCAACCGTCCCCCCGACCAAAGCTCCAGCATGTCGCCGATATTGACGACAAAGCCACCGGGCGGGCAATCCGGAGTAATCCAGTCTCCGGCCCGCGTCTGAACCTCAAGCCCGCCGACGGGATCGGGCGCGATGATGGTCAGTGCGTCGGTATCTTTGTGCGGATGAATGCCATAGCCCGCTTCCTCGGCGGCCTGAGTCGGGTAATGCAGCAAAGTCATATTGGTCATCGGGTCGCGGAACGCGTCGCGCAGACTGTCCGGCTCAAGCTTCAACCCGACTTCCAGCGCCCCAAGCAAATGGTCTGTGACGCGATCCAGTTCAGCCCAGTATTTCAGGATGACGTCCTGTGCGCCCGGGACTTCGCGCGGCCAGAGATTTGGCCCGTAAAGGGCACAGTCCTGACGGATACGCGCATCCGATGAGGTTTCGAAGTGCAACTTGTAGCCTTCGTATTTGTCGGCGGTCCCCGATCCGTCGTTCGGGGTGAAAAATCCCATGGGAATATAGCCGCGATAATTGTCACGGGTGATGGCCTGATCCCATTTGCTGCTGTCATCGATGCCGAAGATCTCACGAACGCAGTCCCGAACCTGCTCGACCATATTCGGGGGAACACCGGTGCCTGTAATCGATAGGAAGCCGATGCTGGTGCAAGCGTTCAGGATTTGCTGAACGGTGGCGTCAAAGCCCGGATGAGCCTTGTCGTTCAGGGGGGCGATGTCGATTGTTGGTATATGGTCCATCAGTTGATCCTCACCCCTTGGCGTTCAAGTTCGGCGTGAACCGGGCTCAGGTTCAATTCGTGCACTTCCTGATTGCTTTTGAGGGACAACGCCGCTGCAATTCCGGCGCCCTGACCCATGACAGCACAACAAGCCATGTTTCGGGTCGCGGCATGAGCGACGCGGTCTGCGCCGTGCGAACGCCCCGCCACCAGCAGGCCCTGCACGCCTTTTGGAAGCATTGATCTGTAAGGAACCTGCATGTACCGGCCTGTGGTCGGCAAGATCAGGATGCCATAGCCGTCGATGAACTCGGGGTAGATGCCGATCGTGTCTTCGAACCGACCCTGATGGCGGGCGTCATCCTCGGTCATGTTATAGATCGCGTCGATCTTACGGGTGTCGCGGATGCCGATCGTCATCCCAAAGTTCCGCAGACGGGCGTTTTCACAACCGGGCATGAACCGGCGCAGCGCCTCGATGGCCAGCATCGACTGACGTCGGCCTTCGATCTCGCCGCGCGTCAGGCTGTCGGGGTCGGTGCCGTCTATCTCGGCCAGATGGATGAGGTTCATGTAGGTCAGCTCACCCGTGTCATGCATTGCGCCCCATGTACCGGCGATGGTGTTCAGATGCGGCGGGATTAGCCCTTCATCAATGGCCTGTTGGAACGGTTTGTGCACGAAAGGCGAGAACATGTCGTCTTCTTTGCCGCTCGTCTCGATGTTCCACTCACCGCCGCCGCCCCAGTCCTTGTAGGTCTGCGGGTCGGATTTGACACCTTCCATGAATGCGCGTTTGTCGACGCCGGCCAGGTGGAACATGACCGAGGCCGCCATCATGTCTTCGCGTGGGGTCTTGTGGGTCGGTGCGCCTGCACGATGGGCTACATCAGCGTCCCCGGTGGCATCAATCACCACCTTGGCCAGTATCGCCTCGCGCCCTGCCTTGGATTCGGTGATGATCCCGGTGATCCGGTTGCCTTCCATGATCGGCGCAACAAACTGACGGTGCAGCATCGGATGCACACCAGCCTCTTCGACCAGCTTGTCTGCCACCAGCTTGAAGCCCTCGCTGTCAATCTCATAGCTCAGCGACTGGCTTTCCGGCACCGCAGCGCCCATCTCCTTGGCACGGGTTTCGAACTCCATGCCGATGCCGCCAGCTTCGACCGTCTGTTCGTGGCGATACCAGGCGAAACCTTCGACCCCGACAGCGGTGATGTTCCCCCCCATGCAACCGAAGCGGTCGACCAAGGACACTTCCGCCCCCGCCCGTGCCGCTGCCAGTGCGGCGGCAAGGCCGGCGGGGCCGGAACCTACAACTAGAACGTCGGTCTGATGAACTACGGGGATCTGGCGGGCGGGTTCCTGAATGGTTTGCACGGGGACCTCCTGAGAAAATGTTCCCGCTACCATCTTGAATGCTGACTGGCGGGTCAATCAAAAAACCGACTGCTCCGAGGTCGCAAAATCGCCAATGGCCGATTGCTCCCGGCGGGGCTTTGCAATAAGCAGCTTTGAAGTCGAATTCTCACCTTTGAAGGTCATACAATGCGCCTCAGCCGTTACTTTCTGCCCGTTCTCAAGGAAACCCCCTCCGAGGCTCAGATCGTCAGCCACCGGCTGATGCTACGTGCCGGGATGATCAAACAGGCCGCGGCCGGGATTTATTCGTGGCTGCCGTTGGGTTTCAAAGTTCTGCGCAAGTTGGAAAACATCGTGCACGAGGAACAGGCGCGGGCGGGTCATATCGCCATCCAGATGCCTATTTTGCAATCGGCGGACCTGTGGCGCGAATCCGGTCGTTATGACGATTACGGTCAGGAAATGCTGCGGATGCAGGACCGTCACGGGCGCGACATGCTGTATACGCCGACGGCCGAGGAACTGGTGACCGACATCTTCCGTGGCCATGTCAGCAGCTACAAGGATCTGCCGCTGACCCTCTATCAGATTCAATGGAAATTCCGCGATGAAATCCGCCCCCGTTTCGGCGTGATGCGTGGTCGTGAATTCTATATGAAGGACGGCTACAATTTCGATCTGACAAAAGAAGACGCGCTGCACGCGTATAACCGCCATCTGGTCAGCTACCTGCGCACTTACGAGCGTATGGGGCTGCAAGCCATCCCGATGCGCGCCGATTCCGGCCCCATCGGTGGCGATGACACGCATGAGTTCCTGGTTCTGGCTGATACCGGCGAGTCCGAAGTTTTCTATGACAGCGCCGTTACCGATCTGACCTTTGGCGACCGCGAGATCGATTATGACAACCGCGAGCAGTGTCAGGCGATCCTCGAGGAGTTCACCTCGAAATACGCGCGCACCGACGAAACCCA
This sequence comes from uncultured Ruegeria sp., assembly GCA_963669395.1. GTDB lineage: Bacteria > Pseudomonadota > Alphaproteobacteria > Rhodobacterales > Rhodobacteraceae > Ruegeria. Next base: position 2,123,976 of record OY770022.1, read on the forward strand.
TGACGAGGCGCTGTTCAACCAGATCCCGGAAGAGCGCCGCCGCGTGGCGCGCGGAATCGAGGTCGGCCAGATCTTCTATTTCGGCACCAAGTATTCCGAACCGCTGGGTGCAACCGTGCAAGGCCCCGATGGTAAGCCGGTTCCGGTCCACATGGGCAGCCACGGCATTGGTGTCAGCCGCCTGATCGGCGCGATCATCGAAGCCAGCCATGACGACAAGGGCATCATCTGGCCCGAGGGCGTGACCCCGTTCCATTGCGGTATCGTCAACCTGAAACAGGGTGATGAAGAAGCGGATGCGGCTTGCGACAATATCTACAAGGCACTGACCGCGCTGGGGCTTGAGCCGCTTTATGATGACCGCAACGAGCGGGCAGGGGGCAAATTCGCAACCATGGACCTGATCGGCCTGCCGTGGCGCATCACTGTTGGTCCGCGCGGCCTGAAGAACGGCGTGGTCGAACTGACCAGCCGTCGTACCGGCGAAAGTGAGGAACTGAGCCCCGAGGCCGCGGTCACCAAGATCGCCGGGATTTATGAGCAGATCGTCTGAGCAGACCGACACGCCGCTGATCTCGGTGATCACGGCGACTTACAACCTGCTGTCCCAAGGGCGGCAGGACAGTTTTCTGGGCGTCATCGAATGCATGGCGCGGCAGAACTGCGTTCGGGCCGAGCACGTCATTCAGGATGGCGCTTCGTCGGATGGAACCACTGCGTTTTTGAATGAGGCGACGGTAGACGCCCCGCGTACACGTGTGATCAGTGCACCGGATGCCGGTCTGTACGATGCGATGAACAAAGGGGCACAGGCCGCGCGCGGAACGTATCTGCTGTTCCTGAACTCGGACGATGCTCTGGCGTCACATGATGTGCTTAACACGGCGGCGGATCGGCTTGAGGCAACCGCGCCCGATTTCCTGTTCGGGTCGACACTGCGCAAGCACGCGGACGGATCGGAAAGTCGGGAGAAACGGATGTCACTTACGGCGGTCCTGCAGCGGATGCCGTTCTGCCATAACTCGGTTTTCATAAAACGGGATGTCTTTCTTGCACTGGGCGGACATGACACGCAGTTTCGCGTTGCCGCCGATTACGACCTGATGCTGCGCCTGGTCGGTGGCGGCTATCAGGGTGAGCGGATGGATGATCCGGTCTCGTTGTTCTGGGAAAGAGGTGTGACCAGCGACGATGAGGCAACGGGGCAGGACTATGCCCGTGTCTGGATGCAATACTACGCGGATTTCAAAACGGCCCATGGACTGACGCAGCAGGATTTCTTTGGATACTATCGGCGCGGACACATGCCGGCCAACCTGATGCTTGAAGTTCTGCGTCGACCCGATAAGCCCGAGGCGATCAAACGGGCCGCGCGCCATTGCCTGCTAAAGACCCTGCGCCGTTCGGTGCAGTTTTGGCGAAAGTTCTAGTTTTTTTAAGTCAAGTGCCGTTCCGGGATGGGCGTGCCGCAAGAACTTCTCCATCTGCCTGCCCGCCATGGGCGACGACAATCGGACGCCCAAGCTTACGCACCAGATCCTTGAATTCGAACCCAAGAAAACGCAGTCCACAGACCCGCTCGCCGGATGTTCTGTCGGTGATGCACAGGCGGCCCTTTCGGAATGCCAACCTGTATCCTTTGTCTTTCAGGATGTCCGCCAGGCTACCCCAGCTTGCCGCGCTGGCGAATAACGGGCGGATTGCAGCGCGCAGCAGAGCCGCTGTTTCGCAATCGAGTTCTGTGGATGCCGTTCGGGCCACAATAGATCCCGACACCTCAGTCTTCCGCTTAATTAACATGAGCGACCCCCGCTCTGAAATGTGTTCCCCCATTACAGGGTGTCAAAATTTCTCAGAATAATCAAAATTTGAAATAAAATTACTCTGAAAATGTTGCATTTTGAGTTCAATAATTCACGCAATGCCCGCATTGATATCATAGGTGAAACAATTCAGCGCTGTCTGTGAAGGATGTCACAACTATTGGTATAGCCCGCTTGTTGCTTTGTCGCCTTAAGCCCGAGCCCTTCCAAGCGAACCGACCGCGTTTGATTCGTTCCGGCATTGCAATTGCCGGGCTGGACACAAGATATCAGAGTGGTAAATCGGTCTGGTTCAGACGGGGGATACGGACGTGCTGAGTTTTGCAACGGTTGTGTATTCCAAGGACTATCCCTTGCTGGAATTGCAGGCGTTGTCATTTGCCCGGTTTGTTGACCCCCGAAGTGTCGCATCGATCCATGTTATCATGAACGACATTGACGAGGCGTCGCTCAGACAGAAGATCGATCCAATCCTGCCGTCTTATGGTCCGTTGCTGCCCAAGGTTAAGGTGCTAAGCGGCGACGACGTATTGCTGGGCACCGGGCATTGTTCAGAACGGCCCTGGCGTGACCGGGTCCTGATCGAGAACCGTTTACGGATTCCGTTTGCCCGAAAAGGCGGGTGGCGGGGCAACAACGGGTATCGCGCTCAGCAGGTGCTGAAACTGGGTGCCGCACGCGTGGCAGGTGCCGAGAATATCGTTATCTTGGATACCAAGAACGTGTTTTTGCGTGCTTTCGAGCAATCAGAGTTCTTTTCACAGGATGGCGCTGCCCAAATCCCGTTCATTCCGGTTCAAAGCGATTTTCACCGCAATTGGTTGTCCGAGAGTTTGGAGGCACTTGGGGTTAACAAGCCCGATACCGCCGATCTTGAAACAACGAACTTTGCGACACCGTTCCCGGTCCGACGATCGCTTGTATTGGCGCTGCTGGACGAAATCAATGCGCGTTACGGTTCGGTGCAGGCTCTCTTTGCGTCGCGGCGGCGGCCTTCCGAGTTCATGTTACTTAACGCGTTTTGTATGGGCTCACCTGAAGGTTACGGACCTTGGTTTCAGCCGATTGAAAACAACAGCGTCGGTATGTGGCCCACCTATTCGCAGGACGTTCTGAGCGCGCAAGTGTCACGACTGGACGATCCGCAGTCACTCAGCCTTGGATTGCACAATCGGGCGGTTTCGAAACTGCCCGAAGATCTGCGCGAACGGGTATTCAAGGCATTGGAAAGCCGCGGCATCAGCGAACCGGCCAGAACAAAGGCTGTATTGGATCAAACTTCGGCCCTTTCCGGCTAGCACAGACACTGGCGGTGACAAGTCGCTTGACCATCCGGGCAAATGCCGAAAGGGTCGCCGCAAACAGAAAAACCGGAGCAGGCATGGCCACCACACCCCCGCCCTTTGCCCCTTTTGAATGGAAAATCGCCTGGCGTTATCTGCGTGCCCGCCGCGCCGAAGGCGGCGTCAGCGTGATGACCTGGATTTCCCTGATCGGGATCACTCTGGCCGTGTTTGCCCTGATCGCGACCCTGGCGGTGCGGTCCGGGTTCCGGTCCGAGTTTGTCGGTACCATTTTGGGGGCCAACGCGCATGTCACCGTCTATTCGGTTGGCCAGATCAGTCAGCAGAGCAGCGTTGACCGAACGATTGCGGACTTTGACGGCATGGCCGCGCGTATCGCGCAGGTTGACGGGGTCGAGCGGGCCGCGCCATTGATCAAGGGACAAGTGCTGATCACCAACCGCGACCGCAGCAGCGGGGTCGAGGTCTTTGGCATTCGCCCCGACGACCTGCGTGATTTGCCGGGTATTGCTGAAAGTGAGCAAGCCATTGGTGATCTGTCCGGGTTTCAGGACGGAGAAGAAGTAGTTGCCCTGGGTTCGGGTGTCGCCCGCAGCATCGGGGCGACAGTCGGCGATACGATCAAGCTGACCTCGCCCAACGGGGTCAAAACCGCCTTTGGCACGTCGCCGCGGGTGAATGCTTACCGCGTGGTCTATGTCTTTTCGGCCGGCCGCTACGATATTGACCGGACCCGGGTCTACATGCCGTTTGACAGGGCGCAGATCTTTTTCAACCGCGAAGGTGTCGCGGATGAGATCGAGGTGATGGTGGCGCAGCCCGAGACTCTCAACCCGATCCTGATCCCGATACTCGAAGCCGCAGGCGAGCGCAGCCAGATCTGGACGTGGCAGGACGCTTCGGGTGGGTTCCTGCGCGCGCTCGAGGTCGAGGACAACGTGATGTTCATCATCCTGTCGATCCTGGTGCTGATCGCGGCGATGAATATCGTCTCTGGCCTGATCATGCTGGTCAAGAACAAGGGGCGGGACATCGGCATCCTGCGCACCATCGGTCTGAGTGAAGGGTCCGTTCTGCGGGTGTTTTTCATTTGCGGGGCATTCACCGGCATCATCGGAACGGTGATGGGCGTGATCCTTGGGTGCCTTTTCGCCATCTATATCGATCCGATTTTTTCCTTCGTGAACTTCGTCATGGGAGGCGGTGTCTGGGATCCGTCCATTCGCGGCATCTACGCTTTGCCCGCCGAATTGCACCTAACCGATGTGCTCAAGGCAGTCGCGCTTTCGTTGGGTCTGTCCTTTCTTGTCACCTATTTCCCTGCTCGTCGTGCGGCGCGGCTGAACCCGGTTGAGGCGCTGCGTTATGAATGATGTGACGATGCGACTGAACGGTCTGACCAAGACCTATCTGAGGGGCACGCCGGGCGAGGTTCAGGTTCTGCGCGGTGCAGATCTGGAACTTCGCGCGGGTGAGGCTGTGGCGCTGGTGGCACCGTCGGGTGCCGGAAAGTCGACGCTGCTTCATATTGCCGGGCTTCTTGATGCCCCCGATGCCGGATCGGTTGAAATTGCGGGTCAGGATGCCTCGGGCAAAGGCGACCGTACCCGCACAGCGTTGCGGCGGCGCGATGTGGGATTTGTCTATCAGTTCCACCATCTGCTGCCGGAATTCACGGCGCTTGAGAATATAACCCTTCCGCAACTGGCCAATGGCGTATCCGAAAAAGCTGCCCGTGAACGGGCTATGTCACTGCTGGCGCGGGTTGGGGTTGCGTCCCGCGCCGATCATCGCCCGGCGGCCCTGTCAGGAGGAGAGCAACAGCGCGTTGCATTCTGCCGGGCGCTGGCCAATGCGCCGCGCGTTTTGCTGGCGGATGAACCGACCGGCAATCTGGACCCTGAGACCTCGGATCAGGTTTTCGATGCGCTGATGTCACTTGTGCGGGGTGAGGGGCTTTCGGCGTTGATCGCCACTCACAACCCGGATCTGGCCGCGCGGATGGACCGGATCGTGCGATTGGACGGCGGTGTTCTCAAGCCAGTTGAGTGATGGCCACGCCAACTGCCATAACAGCAATCCCGCCCGCCCGCATCCAGTTTAGGGGTGTGATCTGGGCGCCAAACAGACCAAAATGGTCAATGGCGGCTGCACTGATCAACTGGCCCAGCAGGACAAAGAACACTGCGTTCCCAACGCCAAAATGCGGGGCCACGTGGGTGATGGACAACACATAAAAAGCGACCAGAACGCCGCCGAGGAACAGGTGTTTCGGGGCTTCTGAAACTTTTGAAAGCGCGTCGAAGCCGGGAAACACCAACATGACCAGCACCGAAGCGGTCAGGGCAACGGCGAACAGAACCACCGCCGCCGTGGTCGGCGACCCGATCAGTTTACCCAAGGCCGCATTCAGACCCGCCAGCAGAGGCACACCGACCCCGGCTGCCAGCATGATGGCTGCGTATTGTGTCATTGCCCGATCCTTTGCCCTTGTTGCGTTGATCTGGATCATTGCCCCCAGCCGCAGATCGGGCAAGCCTGCAATTGCCAATCCTGACAGGAGATTACGATGAAAATGTCCGCCGCCCGGGTCACATTTCTGACAGCCGTCTTTCTGGCGTCGCAAGCGCCAGCGCAGGATGCCGAAAATGGTGGCCATTTGTACCTACGCCACTGCGCCACCTGTCACGGGATCGAAGCAACGGGTCAGGGTCCGATGGCCGGTGTCTTGGTTATTCAGCCCACTGACCTGACCAAATTGGCGGATGCAAATGGAATGTTTCCACGGGCAAGAGTTGTGGCACGAATCGACGGGCGCGATCCTCTGGTCTCGCACGGCAGCCCGATGCCTGTGTATGGGCCGTTCTTCGAAGGGCAGGACACGGCGATCAAAACGCATGATGGCCAGCCGATTCTGACGAGCCAGCCAATTGTCGATCTGGTCGCCTATCTGGAAACGCTGCAAAAGTGACGGTGATTAGCTGCAAATGCCGTTGATTTCCGCGCCCCGCCACGGCAGGGCGACGTCGCGCTCGCGCCCCTTCTCGGGCAGCGGTGACAGGTCGAAGTGCACACCCAGCATGTCGTGCAGACGCTGCGTGCGGGCCGCTTGGGGATCCAGCGCCCGGCAGCACACATATTCCTCGACGATCGCGCCCTGTTGTTCGAATCCGTAAGAAAGAAAGTCAGGCGAAGTTGCGAGGTCGAACAAATAGGGGTCCTTGCGTCCGCCATGTTCTGCCGCTGCGCGTAATGGATGATACCCGGTGGTTTCGCGGTTCTGCCACTGCCAGACATGGGTCAGTTCATGCGCCAGAAGCATTGCGGCTATCAGGTTCATTTCGTCCGGAAATCCGGACATGTAATTCTCAAGATACCAGTCACGCGAGAAATAGACCCGGTTGAACAGGGCCACTGCGGCAGGGGTGCTGGTAACAAGCCCCTCTTCGGCCGGTGGCAGAATGCGATCCCGGCAGGCCAGACGCGGTCGCGCCTCGCGGTAGTATGTAATGGGCAGCACGGGCGCGCCATCGACAAGTCTGACGCGATCAATGTTCAGGCTTTTGCCCTGAATGGTATCGGTAAACGCGCGTTCGGTCTCTGTCAGCGGGCGGCTGCAGGACGCAAGCAGAAACAGGGCGACTAGCATAACGCGAGTGATCATGCCTTGCAGCCTAGTACGACGCATTTCGCCTGCAAGGTGATTTTAGAGGCTCATCGCCAGAACGCGGCTGATTTCTGTCAGCGATCGGCCGGATTGCTCCATCCATGTGTTGAAAGCTTGCTGTACTGCGGCCATTGCATTTTTCGACGTGGCGGGCCTGTCAATGATGTCTTCGGCGATCAGCCGCGCGGTGACGTCCTGTGACAATATAAAACTGTCACGCCCGGCAAACCGCATTGCATATTGAGCCGAAGCCCCTCCAAGGCGCGCCCCGCGTTTGGCCAGCGTGGCCAGCAGGCCAATGTAGTCGTACGAAGGCCAGCCGCCCAGTACCTGACCCGCTCCGCCTTCTTCACGCAGTTCCAGCAGAAACGCGGCGTTGTCCCGAACGGCGGCGATCTTTGTTCCGTTGCGCACGATACGCGTGTCCTGCAGCAGGCTGTCGAACTTTTCGTCGTCCATGAAGGCGCACCGCCCGACATCAAATCCGTCAAATGCCGTTTCGAACCCATCCCACTTGGATTCGATGACTTTCCAGCTGAATCCCGCCTGAAAAATGGTCTTTGTTATTGTCGACAACCAACGGTCGTCCGGCATGGCGGCCAGCTCAGCGGCGCTTTTGGGTTTGCTCAGCTTTTCCTCCAGCCTGTCAGGGCCGCCATGCCGGTCGGCGGCAATGCTGTAGATTTCGTCAAAATGGCGCATCATTCGGTTCCTCCGGAGCTAGTGTTTCCTTTTTGTTCCTTTCTGGCAAGAGGGCAAGTGGCGCCCGGTTGGCCGGGTTCAATAGATTGCGAGTATTGAGAAATGCAGAAATTTAGACGGTTTTGCAAAGAAATGCTCGACAAAACAGGGGATTCGGGTTTGTGATTGACTCGTCAATCAATGTCCGGTGCCCTGGCAAACCTCAGCAACAAGCCAGGACGGTGCAATTGCGTTGCAAAGCGGGTGGGGGAAATCGCGCCAAAAAAGTGAAATTAGCTTAGCTCTGGTGTCAGTGTTCACTTTCCTTTTCCGGCTAAATTTGTGCATGTTGCGACATGGTATTGTCACCAGACAAGTCGGCCGGCGTAAAAACGCGTCGGGGTGGGCAAAACAAAGAAGACAGGGAGAAAAATCATGAAAAAAATTAGTGTAAGCCTTTTGGCCCTTGCGGTCGCGGGATCGGCACAGGCGGCGGATATGGGCGCCGTGGACGAGCCGATCAAGCTGGCGATCAACGAATGGACCGGTCAGCACGTCACCACGCATGTCGCGGGCGAGATGCTGAAGGCCGCAGGATATAACGTTGAATACGTGACGGCAGGCATGATGAACCAGTTCCAGGCGCTGGCCGATGGCGACATCGACGCAACGCTGGAAATCTGGTCGTCCAACGTGTCGGACGAATATGCCAAGAAAATCGAAGAAGGCACCGTGGTCGAAATCGGCGATCTTGGGCTGGATGCCAAAGAAGGTATCGCATACCCGGCCCATGTGGCCGATCTGTGCCCCGGCCTGCCTGCTTGGGAAGCGCTGAAAGACTGCGCGCAGGTCTTTGCCACGGCCGAGACACTGCCCGGCGGGCGTCTGGTCGACTATCCTGCAGACTGGGGTACACCCGGCGCCGATCGTATGACGGGTCTTGAGCTGCCTTTCAAAGCGGTTCCTGCGGGCTCGGAAGGTGCTCTCATCGCGGAATTGCGCGCTTCGACTGAACGCAAGTCGCCGCTGCTGATCACCTTCTGGCAGCCGCACTGGGCGATGTCGGCCTATGACGTGCAATTCGTTGACCTGCCTGCGGGCGAAGAGGCTTGCTTTAACGATCCGGCCTGGGGTCCGAACCCGAACGCGGTGAATGATTGCGACTTCTCGCCTTCGCGCATCTTCAAAGCCGGTTGGAGCGGCATGGAGGAGAAATGGCCGGCTGCGTACGAGATCCTGACCAACTACCAACTGGCGGTCGAAGACCAGCAGCCGATGATGGGTGCGATCGACGTTGACGGCGGCTCGGTCGAAGAAGTTGTCGCCGCTTGGATGGCCGAGAACGAAGGCAAATGGCGTCCGGTCGTCGACGCGGCAACCAAGTGAGCCGCATAAGTGACTGACGCAAACACGCCAGCCATTGCCTGCCGGAATCTCTGGCAGGTCTTTGGCCCTGGTGCTGACAAAGCCCTGACCGACGCGCTGTCTCGGTCAGGGAACGACTCTAACAAAGCCGCCGCCGATCTGCGCGAAAACGGGTTGATTCCAGCCGTTCAGGACGCGAATTTCGAAGTCCAGGAGGGCGAGCTTTTCGTCATCATGGGGCTTTCGGGGTCGGGCAAGTCCACGTTGATTCGGTGTATCTCGCAGTTGCTGCCCGGAACGGGCGGAGAAATCCATGTGGACGGCGAAAATGTCGTTGGCGCATCAAAGAAGACGCTGACCGAGTTGCGCCGCAAGAAACTGGGCATGGTGTTCCAGCATTTTGGTCTGTTCCCGCACATGACCGTTGCCGAAAACGTGGCCTATCCGCTGCGTGTGCAGGGCGTTGGCAAAAAGGAACGTCTGGCCCGCGCGCAGGAAGTAATATCATTGGTCGGATTGGAAGGCCGCGAAGACAGTTTCCCACGCCAGCTTTCGGGCGGTCAGCGCCAGCGTGTTGGCATCGCACGGTCATTGGCCGTGAATCCCGATATCTGGTTTCTGGACGAGCCGTTTTCGGCCCTCGACCCCCTTATCCGCCGCCAGTTGCAGGATGAGTTCCTGCGCATTCAGGCGACGCTGAAGAAATCCATCGTCTTCATCACGCACGATATTCAAGAGGCGCTGAAGCTGGCCGACCGGATAGCGATCATGCGCGATGGCAAGATCGTTCAGATCGGAACGCCCACGGATATCGTGCTGCGCCCGGTCGACGACTACGTGCGCGAATTCTCGAAAGATGTGGCCAAGGGCCAGCACGCCAAGGTCGCCTCGGTCATGCGCGGAGGCGAAAGTGAGTGTGGGCCGGATGATCCGGGCCTGACCACGGCGATGACGCTGGACGCCGCCCTTGCACATTGCATGGAACTGTACGAACCGGTGCCTGTGCGTGACGAGGCAGGCAACATCGTCGGTAGTGTCCACCCGTCGGATCTGGCCGCCGCGCTTCAGGTGGATGACACATGACCGCGGCTACGGATATTTCTGCGCATCGGGCGCGGCTGACCGCAGGCGCGCAGGCTGCCCTGATCACCGTGATCGTCGGTGCCGTGTGTCTTGCACTGGAAGGCGTCGCCCCGTGGCTGGTGAAATGGCCCACCGCGTGGGAACTGCCTGCGACCCAATGGGTGGGCGCGTTCCTGGACTGGTTCCTCAACGGGATCAAACCCGCCATGCGGTTGTTTTCCGATCTGATGACCTATCCGATGAATGCGGCCAACTATGTGCTTGCCAATACCCCGTGGCCGATCCTCATCGGTCTTGTCACGGCATTGGGCTGGTATCTCGGCGGCTTGCCGATGGCGGCGTTGGGGTTCTTCGGCCTCAGCTTTGTCCTGGCCTCAGGCTACTGGGCCGAGAGCATGAACACCCTGGCGCTGGTCGCTGTCTCGGTGCCGGTCGCGCTGATCGTTGGCGGAGCGATCGGTATCCTCGCGAATGAGGTGCCAAAGGTGAAATCCTTTGTGCAGGCGGTGCTGGACGTGATGCAAACTGTGCCGACTTTTGCCTATCTGACGCCGCTGCTGCTGCTCTTTGGTTTCGGCCCCGTTGTTGGTCTGATCGCCTCGGCCATCTACGCCGCACCGCCGATGGCGCGAAACGTGATGCTGGGCCTCGAAAGGGTCGAGCCCGAAATCAAAGAGGCTGCTATCATGTCCGGCGGCACCCGGTTTCAGCAACTGTTTCAGGTGGAAATCCCCGCCGCCGCGACGCAGATCATGGTTGGTGTGAACCAATGTCTGATGGCGGCGCTGTCGATGGTGATCATCGCCGCAGTCATCGGCGGGTTCAACGATATCGGCTGGGAGGTTCTGCTGACCATGCGCAAGGCGCAATTCGGTGAATCCCTGCTGGCCGGTCTGGTGATTGTGGTTTTCGCCGTGGTGATCGACCGGATGAGCGGCACTCTGGCGACCGAGCGCAAACGTTATGACCAACGCGTCGTTTGGGCTGTACTGGGCTTTACCGTGCTGTTCACGGCCGCCTTTTGGGCATGGCTTCCGAATCCGTCCGAACTGACGCTTCTGGACCCCATGGCCGAAGCGGTCGACAGTGGTCTGACGGCGTTCACGCAGTCGAACGGACCGTGGCTGGATGCGCTCAAGAACAACTCGCTGTTCTATGTTCTGTTGCCGTTGCGGATCGGTCTTGATCAGGCGGTTCTGCCGTTTACCTGGGGGTTCCAGTGGACGCCCGGGATGAGTTACGGCCTGTTCGCGGCCGGTGCTGGTATCACCCTGCTGATGGCGTGGCGCGGGCACCTGACCGGCGGACTGGTCGTGTTGATCCTGATTGGCATGCTGGAAACCGGCATTGCCAACCTGCCTTGGCCGTTTGTCCTGACCGGAACAGCCGCCCTTGGCTGGGTCGCTGGCGGCTGGCGTCTAGCGGCGCTGTCGGTTGTGCTGTTGTGCACCATTCTGGTGTCAGGCCTGTGGGAGAGGGCGCTTCTGTCGCTCTACCTCAGCGGTGCTGCGGTGTTTTCCTGCGCCGTAGTTGGCGGGCTGATCGGTCTGGCCAGCGCGGTTTGGGAGCCGGTGTGGAAAATCGTCCGCCCGATTTGTGATATGCTGCAGACGATTCCGTTGTTCGTGTTCCTGATCCCGGTTCTGATGGTGTTTCAGATTGGCGAGTTTTCGGCCTTTCTTGCGATCTGTGCCTATGCCATCGTCCCGATGATCCGCTACACGCGGCACGGGCTGGTCAATACGCCGGAAGAGATGATGGAGGCCGCCATTTCAAGCGGCGCGACCGAGTGGCAGATCATGCGTGACGTGCGTGCGCCTTACGCGGCGCCGACCATCCTGCTGGGGCTGAACCAGACCATCCTTTATGCCTTTGCCATGCTGGTGATTGCTGCGCTGATCGGGACGACCGGTCTGGGCCAGTCGATCTATCTGGCGCTAGGTCAGGCGGATGTGGGGCTTGGTATCTCGGCTGGTGCCGCGATGGCAATCCTGGCGCTGATTGCCGACCGCATGGTGCAGGGCTTTGCCGAAGAACGGCGTAAGGCACTGGGCTTGTGAGCAAGGGCAGGGGCGGCGTATCTGCCCCTGCGCCCGACTTGATTTCGGACAAGGACCACCCCCGCGCCGCAGCCTAAACCGGGCGCAATATGTTCGGAGTTTATTATGACCGGTTGGGCCCTCTTCCTTGCAGCGCTGATCACCTTCCTTTTGACCCACGTTATCCCGGCACTTCCCGCCGTGCGTGGCAGGCTGATCGAAACGATGGGGCGTAGGCGGTATTTCGCGACCTATTCCGCCTTGTCCCTGCTGGTGCTGGGCTGGCTTGTCGTCGCGGCCGCACGGGCGCCGTATGTTGAAGTCATACCGCCTTTTGCGCTCTTTCGCTGGATACCTTTGCTGATCATGCCAATTGCCTGCTGGCTGGCCATAGTGGGGCTGTCGATCCAGAACCCGTTTTCGTTCGGAGGGCTGGGACACCGCGCCTTTGACCCCGAGAACCCGGGCATCCTGCGCACCACGCGCCATCCGGTTTTGGCAGCGTTGATATTGTGGGCGAGCGCGCACCTACTTGCCAATGGCAGCCTGTCCCATGTCATCCTTTTTGGTCTGTTCGCGGGTTTCGCTGCAATGGGTATGGCACTGATCGACCGCCGCAAGGCGCGGGCGATGGGTATCGAATGGACGCGTCTGTCGCGCAATACCGCGCGCTTCTCGCTACGCGCACCGCGCCCATGGCCGGGCAAATGGTCCGGTCTTGTCCCGCTTGTCGTATTTGCGGTTCTGCTTCACCTGCACACACCTGTGATTGGCCTTTCCCCCTTGCCTTGACGCGAGGTGTGGCCGAGCACAGACATGCGTGCTATCTGAAACGTCATGTATTTGTAAGAAGAGGGTCTCTGAATGTACCTGGCCTATGTCACCACCACCGATCGCGGCGCAACCGACCGCCTGCTGAGCGCTGTGGCCGAGCATCTTCTGAACGCTGACGCACGGCTGGCTGGTGTGGTTCAGACCAACACCGAATGCGCGGACAGCAGCAAATGCGATATGGACGTCCGGGTGTTGCCCGAGGGTGAGACAATTCGGATTTCCCAGTCTCTGGGTACCCAGTCGCGCGGTTGCCGTCTTGACCCTGCCGCGCTGGAGCAGGCCGTCGGATACGTAACTGCTTCTCTGGACGACAATCCGCAGCTTCTGATTGTCAATAAGTTCGGCAAACACGAGGCGGACGGCCGCGGCTTCCGCCCTGTCATCGCTGAAGCCCTGGCGCGGGATATTCCCGTTCTGGTCGGTGTCAACGGCCTGAACAACCGGAAATTTCAAGAGTTCACAGGAGGCGCCGCTGAGGAAATCACACCTGACCTGCAAGAGATCGTCAGCTGGTTCAATCGGGTAACGGCCCAACGCGCGACAGCGGCCTGAGCCAGCCATTCTTGCTGCAAGGGCAGTGAACCTTCGTGAAAACGCCCTCAGTCAGAATTATCGGTTGTTCGCAGGAAGATATGGAGGCGAGTACCGGAATCGAACCGGTGTACACGGATTTGCAATCCGCTGCGTCACCACTCCGCCAACTCGCCTTATTAAGTAAAATCAATTACTTGCCGTGGTGTGAGAGGCGTTTTAACAGCTTTCGTCTGGGGCGTCCAGAGGATTGATTGCGATTTTGGCATCCGGCTTTGGAAATGCAGTCCCGCATTGTGTGCAAACCGGGCATCATCGGCAAGATTCAGTGCTTGAGCCGTTGCTGGCTGGCATGGGATGTGGCACAAGCCAAACAATCAAGAGAGCAAGTGAGCGATCCAATGACAGACTTCGCAAAACGTCGCCAAACGATGGTCGATACTCAGGTCCGGCCTTCCGATGTCACCAAGTTCCCCATCATCGATGCGATGCTCAGCGTCAAACGCGAGAATTTTGTGCCGCACGCGCAGCGCGAAGCCGCCTATGTCGAAGATCTGATCGATCTGGGCGACGGGCGGTACATGACCGAACCGCGGACGCTGGCCAAGATGCTGGATGTGCTCAACATTTCCAACAACGAGGTGGTGATGGACATCGCTCCGGCGCTTGGCTACTCGACTGCGGTTGCGGCGTGCATGGCGCAACTGGTCGTCGCTGTCGAGGAAGAGGAGAGCCTGGCCGGCGAAGCGCAGACGCTTTTGATGGAAGCTGACGCCGACAATGCCATCGTGCATGTCGGCCCTCTGGAACAGGGGGCTGGTGAACATGGGCCGTATGACGTGATCATGGTGCAGGGTGGTGTCGAACAGGTTCCGCAGGACTTGCTGGCGCAACTCAAGGATCACGGTCGGATTGCCTGCCTGTTCATGGAGGGTGAACTGGGGGCGGTGCGCATCGGTTATAAATCCGGCGGGCGTGTCACCTGGCGCCATGCATTCAATGCCAGCGCGCCGGTTCTGAAGGCATTTTCGGCTGAAAGTGCATTTTCGCTATAGTCCGAAAGCAGATTATTTCGCTGCCTTGATTAGTTGAAAACAAAGGCGCAAACTGCCCAACGAGCAGTGTTATTTTGATTTGAGAGGACTTGGTTATGCGTGGTACGCCAACTGGTAGACTGGTCAGGGCAGCGGCCTTGACCACCGCCATTGCCTTGAGCGCAATACCCGGCCGCGCGGTCTGGGCCGATAATCTGACCGATGCGTTCATCGGCGCGTACAATACAAGCGGTTTGCTTGAGCAGAACAGGGCGTTGTTGCGTGCGGCGGACGAAGATGTCGCCATTGCGCTGTCAGCGCTGCGGCCGATCATCAACTGGGCCGTCCAGGTAAGCCAGGACTACACCCGTGCACGGACCAATAATGTGGTCACGACCAACGAACCTTCTCGGTTTTTCACGGGTCTGACGCTAAACCAACTCGTGTACGATGGCGGTGCATCGATCTTGGGAAAACAATCGGCTCAAGAAACTGTGCTGGCGACCCGACAGAGCCTGATTGATATTGAGCAGGGGGTTCTGAGCCGGGCGGCAAGTGCTTATCTGGATGTGTTGCTGCAGGAAGAGACTGTGGCCATTCGCCAGAACAACGTCGAGGTTTCGGCAGAGGAACTTCGCGCATCAAATGATCGCTTCGAGGTTGGTGAAGTCACTCGGACAGACGTGGCACTGTCCGAGGCTCAATTGGCTGGCTCACAGGCCGATCTGGCTGTTGCACGTGGCGATCTGGATATCGCGCAAGCTGAATATGTAAATGCGGTCGGTAATGCTCCCGGACGAACAGCCGGTCAGCCAAGTTTGCCCAGCCTGCCTCGCTCCGAAGCGGAAGCGATCAGCCTGGCGCAACGTAACCATCCAGCGATTCTGTCGGCGCAGCATCAGGTGCGAGCGCTGGATCTCATCGTGCAGCAACAGCGGGCAAACTTGGGTCCGAACGTTTCCCTGGATGCTGACGCGGGTGTTACAGAACGCTATGACAACAGCGATTACATCAACGATGCCAGTGTCTCGCTAACTTTCAGGCAGCCGATCTATGCTGGTGGCCGACTGGCAGCTAACGTCCGTCGGGCCATGGCGCAACGCGATGGGTCGCGCGCCAATCTGCTGAATGTTCAAAAGAACATTACGCAAGGCGTAACAAACCAGTACGCGGCTTTTCAGGCGGCCAGCGCAAGCTTGAGAGCATCGACCGAACGGGTACGTGCATCGCAGGTTGCTTTCGATGGTATTCGTGAGGAAGCGACGTTGGGGGCCCGAACAACTTTGGATGTTCTGAACGCTCAGCAGGATCTGTTGGATGCGCAACTCGCCGAAGTCAGATCGCGCACAGAGCGAACCCGCGCAGCCTATGATTTGCTGCAGGCTCAGGGCCTTCTGACCGCAGAACGCCTTGGTCTGGCCGTACAGATTTATGATCCGACGCTGTACTATAACCTCGTCAAAAAGGCTCCGGCACAGGTCAGCAAGCAAAGCCGTGACCTGGATCGCGTCCTCAAAGCGTTGCGTCGTGACTGACGGGCAATACTATTGGTTGTGAGGTTCGAATTGTTTGGCTACACTTATCCGTAAGGATAGAGCGGTAGAGAACAATGACGGATAATGTCGTAAAAGCAGGGATCGAGGACGTCCTGTCCTCGGTCAAACGTCTGGTCAGCGAAGAAAGCCGCAAGGTTCCCGATTTGGCGTCCAAACGCAAGCCAAGCCGGCTGGTTCTGACCGATTCCCTACGGGTCGATGATCCCGTCAGGGTTGAAAGAAAGCAGGAAGCGCCGGAAGGTGTTCCCGGGTGCGAAGCAGAACGCACCGCAAAACCTCTGGTGCTGAGCGCCAGTGACATCATCAAAAACGGTGAGCGTGAGCCTGCCAATACATCAGTGTTGCAAGACGGACCCAAAGCAGGGGCCGCGGACGATCTCGCGGGCAGTCTGAGCGCAAAGATCGAGGCGCTTGAGGCCGCCATAGCCCGGACCGAGGACCAGTGGGAGCCTGACGGTAACAGCGATGACGCTTATTCGGGGACGCAGGTCAACCCACTGAGCTGGGATGGGGCAGGCGGGTTCGGGGCTGGATCCGAGCAACTTGACGACCAGATTGACGAAACTAAAGACGAAAGCTTCTCGGCGACATTCGTACGATCTTCGCAGGCGTCACATTCTGAACGGGCAGAGCCTGAAGCAGATGATCCAGACGATTTGGATGTTCCCACATTGGACGAGGATGCATTGCGGGAACTGGTGGCCGATGTGGTCCGGCAGGAATTGCAGGGTGTTCTTGGGGAACGTATCACGCGAAATCTGCGCAAACTGGTGCGGCGGGAGATCCACCGCGCATTGTCTGCTCAGAACCTCGAATAAACTGTTACTGGCGGGTCGGCGGTGCGGCCAGGGACAGCAACAGGTCCAAGTCCATGTGCTGTTCCAGATGATCCGCCAGATCATCCAGCGTCTGTTCCACACCGTCATCGTAGCTGAGGTCTGAATTCACACCGAACTGCGCCAGATAGCTGGCGCGGAACGTGTCTGACGAAAAGATGCCGTGCAGATAGCTGCCCCGGATGCGGCCATTTCGACTGGCAGCGCCTTCCGGGCGGCCGTCAATCTCCAGCCAGGCATGGTCACAATCGGCCCCGTCGGTGCGTCCCATATGTATCTCGTAGCCGGTGACGGTTTCTCCGCCCGTCAGTGCCTTTGCAGTGCGCAGTCTGACGTGCTTGTCCCCGGCCATGATAGTTTCGACGTCCAACAGGCCCAAACCGTCTACTTTGCCCGGTCGACCATCGACGCCGTCCGGGTCAGAAATGGTTTTGCCCAGCATCTGATAGCCGCCGCAAAGGCCCAGAACGTGGCCGCCGCGGCGGACATGCGCCATAAGGTCCACATCCCAACCCTGTGCCCGGAAATAGGCCAGGTCGCCGATGGTGGACTTGCTGCCGGGCAGCAACACAAGATCGGCATCACCGGGCAGGGCCCGCCCGGCAGGGACGATCTCGACCGTTACGCCGGGTTCGGCCGACAAAGGATCGAGATCGTCAAAATTCGCCATCCGCTCCAGCTGCGGTACAACTACCTTGCACGCCCCGCCACCATGAGAGCGGATGTCCATCATGTCTTCGGCGGGAAGTTTCCAGGCATCGTGAAACCACGGAACCACGCCGAGACAAGGCCAGCCGGTCCGGGCGGCAATGTCATCGCGCCCTTCATCGAACAGTGAAACATCGCCCTTGAACCGGTTGACGGCGAAACCCTTGATCATTGCAAGATCGCGATCTTCCAGAACAGCCTGCGTTCCGACGATCTGCGCGATCACGCCACCGCGATGGATGTCGCCGACCAGCAGCACCGGCACCCCTGTTGCGCAGGCAAACCCCATGTTGGCAATGTCGCCCTTTCTCAGATTGGTTTCGGCCGGGCTGCCCGCACCTTCGATAAGCACCAGATCGGCGTCGCTGCATAACCGGTCAAAGCTTTGCAGCGCGGCGCCCAGTAGTTTGGATTTGTCTTTGCGATAGTCGCCAGCCTTCATTGTTCCCGCGCGTTTGCCCTGCACGATGATTTGCGCCCCGGTATCCGTTTCCGGCTTCAGCAGGATCGGGTTCATATCCGTATGCGTCGGTCGTTTTGCAGCCATCGCCTGCAACGCCTGAGCGCGCCCGATCTCGCCGCCGTTCTCGGTCACGGCCGCATTGTTTGACATGTTCTGCGGCTTGAACGGAGCAACCTTCAGCCCGCGCTTTTTGAAGGCCCGCGCCAGACCGGCGACCAGAACCGACTTGCCAACATTGCTGCCGGTTCCCTGAATCATGATGGCGCGAACCATGGGCGTCTCCTATACGTTGAGGCGCAGATGACCTGATTTGAGGCCAAAGGGAAAGCCCGGATGAACACGCCCGCGCATCTTTTGATCGGTGCGGCCGCAGTTGCGCGACCAGCCCGGGGCCGAACCTTGTCGCGGCTTTGCTGGGGTCTCTGCTGCCGGATTTGTCGCTCTATCTTATGGCTGGCGTGTCGCTGTTTGTTCTGGGCATTCCTGAACAGGTGGTTTTCGGCCAACTCTACTACTCGAAATCATGGCAAACGGTCTTTGCAATCGACAATTCCTTCTTTCTGTGCGCGGCGATGTTGCTGATCGGTATCTGGCGCGGTTGGCGCTTACTGATCGTAGCCACCCTGGCCGCGCTATTACATGTGACGATGGATTTCCTGCTGCACGCAGGGGATGGTCGCCCGCACCTCTGGCCCCTGACGGACTGGGTGTTTGATAGCCCGGTCAGCTATTGGGACAGCACACATCACGCCCTATGGGTCGCGCCTGTGTCCGTCGCGGTCTGTGCAGGTTCATACCTGCTGTTGTGGCAAAGAGGGTTGTCGGTTTCAGCCAAGCTGTTCTTTGCGGCAATGCTGGCAGCCGAGATCTGGGTCGCACGCCAGTGGCTTTTGTTCTTCTGAAGCGTTCAAAAGAAAAACGCGCCCGTAGTTGGGGGCGCGTTTTTTCACCGGAAGACGCCGTTGATCAGGCGGCTTCAGCTTGCTGTGCGGCGTTGCGACGCTCGCTTTCTTCACGCGACAGCGCGACCGAAGTGCGCACGCCACGGCCAACGAACTCCATCAGTCCGCTGACGACCCGCTCGTTGGGGTCGATACCCGCGCAGGACAGCACCTCGCGACCATCGCGCGAACGGGCCCAGCGGGCGATTTGTTCCGGGCCGTTGCCGTATTTCTTGTCATCGGCAATGGCATCGTCCAAAGCAGCCAAAACGACGGCTGCAAAAAGTTTGCGAGCACGATTGCCTTGCTCGTTGTTAAAGGCAGTGCCGTCAACGAAATCTCTCATCTCGTCAATCCTTGTTGTTCTTGCTCTTGCATTTTCGGCGTGGCGGCTCTTATGACCTATTAGGTGCGATTCGGATACACTTAAAATGCATAGTTGCGTTGCGTCATGTGCATGGCTTGCTGCAAGTGCAGCACTAGGTGTCGTTGTCTTGTCAGGTGTGGTCACGCCAGATATAGGGACGGGAACTGACGCATCAACCGTTTGTGAAGGATTTATGTAATGCCCAAGATAAATGGGAACGAAATTCGCCCCGGCAATGTGCTTGAGCATAACGACGGGCTTTGGGCCGCGGTCAAAGTTGACCACGTAAAGCCCGGTAAAGGTGGTGCTTTTGCCCAGGTCGAACTGCGTAACCTGCGCAACGGCTCGAAATTGAACGAGCGATTCCGCTCGGCGGACAAGGTCGAACGCGTCCGCCTTGAGCAGAAAGATCAGCAGTTCCTGTACGAATCCGATGGCATGCTGGTGTTCATGGATTCCGAAACCTATGAGCAGATCGAACTGCCTGCCGATCTGCTGGGCGAGCGCCGCCCGTTTCTGCAGGACGGCATGACAATTGTTGTCGAATTTTATGAAAGCGAAGCATTGAACGCCACGCTGCCGCAAAAAGTGACCTGCAAAATTGTCGAGACTGAGCCGGTCGTCAAAGGCCAGACGGCCGCGAATTCGTTCAAACCGGCCATTCTGGAAAACGGTGTCAAGGTCATGGTGCCGCCCTTCATCGGGCAGGACGAAATGATCGTCGTGAACACCGAAACCATGGAATATTCCGAGCGCGCATAAAGTGCCCCTTGTTCGAAAAGTGAAAAACCGCGCGGTTCCGTGCCGCGCGGTTTTTCTTACCTACTTCTTTCGATCTGCCGATAGCGCTCGGGGTGGGGGCCGAAAAGCTCGAGCATGAGTTCGTATTTGATGCGGTTTGCGCTGACCTGCCGGTAGAACGCGATCAGGAACGCGGTAGGGCCCTGAATTCGGCCAAGCCCGCTCGTGGCTGCGACGACCGTCCCGACATCCGTTTTGCCGTTCAGCACGAGATAGCCGCCCAGCATCAGCACGCCGACAGTTCCGGCCCCATTGATGACGCTAAGCAGAAACTTGGCGGACAGTTTCCAGAGGAACATTCTGCGCCGGGTCTCATAAATTTCATCGAACAAGGCGTCGACCTCTTTCGAGACTGCGTCGATCTCCTCGATGGTCAGCTTGTCGGTTGCGCCTCGCAGGATATGAACTCGCTCGGCGACAAAGACGTTCACCTTACGCTGCGAGATCAGCACGATGATGATTTGCGGCACGATCATCGAAAAGGCGATCATGCCCAGACCCGGTTGGGTCGATGAGATATAGCCGATCACGCTGATCAGGGTTCCGATTTGAACCACGGGGTCTGAAAACGCGCCGCCTGCAAATTTACCCAATTCTTCGGCTTCGGCCGAAATGGCGGTGGTCATGGTTCCCTTGCGAACAGCCTCGCCTGCCGCCTTTACATCCGAGGCCCGCACCAGCAACCGCTGGCGGATCATGCGGATCATGTCCTCGCCCAGTGTTCCGGCGCGAAACCCCAAAAGCCATTTCAGCGCGAGGCTGAGCAGAATGACGGACATCATTCCCGTGCCCAGATAAATCAGCTTTTCCGTCGTGACATCGTCCGAGGTGAGGTGGTTGATGATATCGCGCTGAAACTCCAGCGGAACTGCCGCCAGACCTGCGATTGCAATGGACAAAACGATTAGGAAGATCTGCCGCCCGGCGCTGGCACGCCAGATCGCTCTGTATAGCTGAAACATTGAAGCATCCGGTTTGCTGAACTCAAACCAGTGTGACAGCGCGGGTGGCCATGTTCAAAGGGCAGCGCAGAGTTCCTGGGCGCAGTCGTGCCGCTTTGGCAACATGTTAAGGGGCCAATGTAACCTTCGCGTCTTCGGCTGTCATGTCGTCCCCGGCGCGGTCCAGGCGCAGGTAGGCGATCCCTAGGCCATTGGACTGGGTGAAAAGGGTCCCGGCAGGTTTTCCGCCTGAGGTAATCGGGGTTCCGACCGCCGCAATGCCATCAACGCTCACCCCGCGCAGACCCTTGCGCAGTTCGGTCTTGTGCTTCATGCGGGCGGTGACTTCCTGCCCAACATAGCAGCCTTTCTTGAAATCCACGCCGTTCAGCGCTTCGAACCCGGCCTCAAGGATAAAGGTGTCGGGAGTCAGTTCGACACCGGTTTCCGGAACGCAGTGCCGCACCCTTATCGCGTCCCAGTCGGTGCCATCATCGCCTTCCGCCGCCGATGTATAGGCACGCCAGCCCAGTTCGGGATGGCGCGGGTCGGGCAGGGCACCTTCGGGTGCACGCCCGGTTCCGCGTTGTACGTTCAAATCACTGTTTTCGATGGTCACATCGGCGCGCAGTTTGTACATGCCCAGCCGTTTGGCCACCCCGTCCGCCAATTCTTCGGCAACGTCCAGCAAAATGGCAGCTCCGTCCCGTTTCAGAAAGAAATCGGCCAGGTATTTGCCCTGCGGCGTCAGCAATGCGGCGTAGACGAGGCCATGGGCCAGCTTGTTGACGTCATTCGTGACCAGCCCCTGCAAAAAGCTGTCAGTGTCCTTACCGGTCAGGCGCAGAATGCGGCGATTGGGCATGGGGTGGTCCTCGTCATTTCCTTGGGCTCCGTGATATAGGAGTTTCCGTGACCATGACCAGAGGTTAACAGACGTGCCCGCGCCAATCAGCATCGTGATCCCGACCCTGAACGCAGCTGGCTCGCTGCCCGGAACCTTGCAGTCGCTGATGGAGGGGGTGCAGGCGGGTCTTATCCGCGAGTTAGTGATTGCAGATGGAGGGTCAACGGATGAGACGTTGGCCATGGCGGACGAGGCCGGAGCCAGGATCGTAGAAGGCCCGCCTTCGCGCGGTGGACAATTGCGGCGCGGATGCCAAACGGCTTCGGCTGAGTGGTTGATGGTTTTGCACGCGGACACTGCCCTGCAAAGTGGGTGGAGCGACGCGGTGGCCTCACATCTGGAAACCGGTGCACCGGCTGCGTTTCTATTGCAGTTTCAGGCCCGGGGGTTCGCGCCCCGATGGGTCGCCGGTTGGGCCAATGTGCGCAGCCGCCTGTTTGGCTTACCCTATGGCGATCAGGGGTTGCTGGTGCCGCGCAAGACCTATCTTGCAGCTGGCGGCTACAAGGATCAGCCTTTGATGGAGGATGTCGCGCTGGTCGGGGCGCTGCCGCGCGTGCGCATCCTGCCCGTGCGTGCCGTTACGAGCGCGGAGCGCTATGAGCGTTTGGGCTGGCTGCGTCGGGGAGGGCGGAACCTGTGGCTGGTGTTTCGCTATTTTCTGGGGGCCGATCCGGAACAACTGGCACAGCAGTATCGGCGTTGAATGCGGTGCGCAGTTCGATCAGCGATTTGCCCAGCCGGAACGGAGCAGCGAAACTGACCAGGCACAAAGCGACGATCTGCAGAACCAGAATATGCGCGTTGGCCTGCAGGTATTCCCATTCATCCTTCAGCTTGCCGACCTGTTCGATCAGATCATCATAGCTTTGCGCCAGAATAAGATAGTCCCCGGCGATTGCAGGCACTTTGCGACGCATGTTGTCGATTGCGGTCTGGGTTTTTTCATCCAACGAGGTGAAGACAAGAAACTGGTCGATGTTGAAAGCGTCGGCTGTGGCGGCCATGTCGCGCATTTCGTCCATGTCGTCCTTGGCTCCGGTTCCGAACAGAAAATGCAGACCTTGTAGCGGCGCTACCTCGTTCGTGACGGCAATGAACAGGGGTAGGTCGGCATTGCTGGCGGTTGAGGCCGACAGGAACTCGACCTTGTCGCATAAAACTGCTGTATCCGGGTCATAGGCCGGGTCGCAGAACCGCAGCCGGAACCGCGCGGCGTCGCGGTCAAAGGCCAGCGTTGCTGCATAGGCCACGTCGATCTGCCGGTCCAGCCGCGAACTGTCCGAGGTATAAAGGCCCGCCAGCACCGCAACCAGCGCGCCGATGCCGCCCAGCACGACCCAGACCAAGTCGGCCAGTTTCCAGGCCCGGTGCCCGGCCGGCTTGCGAAACAAAAATGCCGTTCCGACCGAACCCACCAGAAAGAACAGGATCAGCAGTGGCAGCTGGTTTTCCGTAATGAACGTCATGGGTTCAAAGTGTACGGACTGCCGTCCGGCTGGCAACAGTGTTCACGGGCAGTTGTACCGATTGGGATGGGTCGCCATTCGGCAGATGTTAAGACCCTGAGCTCTGCCCGAATTTCCGAAAGAGTTTCGTGCGGTCGAAGGCCTGTTCCAGCTCGTCGGTCCGCGCTTTCACCGAATCCCACAGACGTTCTTGCGCTTCGGCAATGGCGCATTCCATCAAAACCAGAATGGCGGCCATCGAGTCCCACGCTGACGGTACCGATATGCGTGCGCTGAACGTGTGCTTGGCCAGCCTGTGAATAGGTGAGCGCCATTGGTCAGTGAACAGCACAATTTCCGCCTCACGCTCATGGCAGAGCTGCCCGATCAGCAAGGTCGAGTTTTCATACCGCCGGACATCCAGCGCGATCAGAACATCCCCTTTGCGCACGTCCAGCAGGTCATGTGTCCACGAGGCGGCTACAGGCAACAATCTGACATCCGGCCGGATCATTTGCAGGTGCAGGTAGAGATACTGCGCCAGAGTGCCGGTTATTCTTCCTCCAGTCAGGAAAATGCGCCGGTCCGGGTCGCACAGCAACCGGCAGAAACTGTCAAATTCCGCCGGATCCACTTCATCGATCGTGCGTTTCTGGTTTTCCAGCGTTCGCCCGGAGTAGCGATTCAGGATGTGTTCCTCTGGCAGATCGTTCTGCCAGAGATCGCGCTTGGCCTCGGGCCCCGAGATCATCTCTTTAACCTCGTGGCGCAGCGCTGCCTGAAACTGCGGGTAACCGTCAAACCCGGTTTTCTGCAACATGCGCGCGACTGTCGTGGTGGAAACCCCCGCCGTGCTGGCCAGTTCTGTTATGCTGCCCAATCCGGCCATCGGATAGTCATCCAGCAACACACTGACCAGTTGCCTTTCGGATGGGGTCAGCTTGTCCCGGTGTGTCAGCAGCCTGTCCGTTACCCGCACGGTTGGACCCTCCTGTTTGATGACGTTGACTGTGATGTGAATATTTTTTCACTGCAATCAAGGCTGGAGAAATTTGTACAGGAAAAATATTGACAGGTGAATGTCCGATGTGGAATTTTTTCCACACGCCCAATCTGGGGCGCTTTCTGGAATCACGGGATTTCACATTGGACTACGGACCGGTCGTTCATATCGAATCGAAAAACGATGCTCCCGCCGTGGTTGTGGTGTGCGAGCATGCGTCGAACCGTGTTCCCGAAGCGCTGGGAGATCTGGGTTTGCCCACTGCGGCGCTGGAAAGCCACATCGCGTGGGATCCGGGGGCGTTGGCGGTAGCCCGGCTGATCGCGGCGGACATGTCTGCGGTATTGGTTCATGGCGGAGTGTCTCGGCTTGTCTATGATTGCAACCGCCCGCCCGAAGCGATCGGGGCAATGGTGGTGAAAAGCGAAGATATCCGTATCCCTGCCAACGCCGATCTGACCCCGCAGCAGCGGCAGGACAGAATAGACAGTGTTTACAGGCCCTTTTGCGCCGGCTTATCCAATCAGATTCAATCGCATCGCAAGACATTGCGGCTGATGGTGACGGTCCACAGTTTCACGCCGGTCTATCACGGCAAGCCCCGATCGGTAGAGCTGGGGTTGCCCGGTTTGCGCAGGCCATGATGGCGTCTGCACCTGTTGATCTGAAGTTTGAAACCCGCCTGAACGAGCCATACTCGGCCGCGGACGGCGTAGCGCATACGCTGGATGCGCAGGCGAGGCCCAATGGGCTTTTGAATGTGATGATCGAGATCCGGAATGATCTGATCCGAACGGAAGATCAGCAAAAGGCGATGGCGGCGTGTCTTGTGCCATGGATCAGCCGCACGTTGAACGATTTCGGGGAAAGGACGGAAATGTGATCCGGGCGATGGAGATATATGTGCGGGTCATCGACGCGGTCAATCACAGGGTTGGCCGCGTGATGATGTGGGGGTTGTTCGCCATGATGGCGATCCTGCTGTGGTCTTCAATCTCGAAAACCTTTTTTGTTCCGTCGCTGTGGACCCTGGAAATGGCGCAGTTCGCGATGGTTGCCTACTACATGCTTGGCGGGCCGTACTCGATCCAGATGGGGTCGAATGTGCGGATGGATCTGCTGTACGGAGAATGGTCCCATCGGCGCAAGGCGTGGACTGACGCGTTTACCGTCATGTTCCTTATTGTCTATCTGATCATCCTGTTGTGGGGCGGCTGGGACAGCCTGATGTACTCGTTCCAATACGGAGGAGAGCGCAGCGCAACCATCTGGCGGCCGTATCTGTGGCCGGTCAAACTGATCATGGTTGTCGGCATCTTCCTGATGCTTTTGCAGGCCATTTCCGAGTTCTTCAAAGACATCCTGCGCCTTTGCGGCCACGACATCCCCCGAGAGGTAATCTGATGTCCTACGAGATGATTGCCTTGCTGATGTTCGCATCAATGATGTTGATGCTGCTGACAGGTCAGCGGGTATTTGGTGCGATCGGCTTTGTCGCTGTGGTGTCGGCCTTGTTCCTGTGGGGGGATCGCGGCGGCTATGATCTTGGATTCGCAGCGGCGATCAAGGTTATGAAGTGGTATCCGCTGCTGACACTGCCGATGTTCATCTTCATGGGATACATCCTGTCCGAAAGCCGGATCGCGGATGATCTGTACAAGATGTTCCATGTCTGGATGGGCGGACTGTCGGGCGGGCTGGCGGTCGGAACCATCGGGCTGATGGTACTGATTTCGGCAATGAACGGGCTGTCCGTTGCAGGGATGGCCATCGGGGCCACGATTGCTCTGCCGGAACTGCTGCGGCGGAACTACGACAAACGCATGGTCACCGGGGTGATCCAGGCAGGGTCATCATTAGGAATTCTGGTGCCGCCATCTGTGGTTCTGGTTCTCTATGCCATGATCGCCCGTCAGCCGGTTGGTCAGCTTTGGCTGGCCGGGGTTCTTCCCGGCCTGATGATGGCGGCCATGTTCATCATCTATATCATCATCCGGTGCCGGATCACCCCTTCGCTGGGCCCGGTTCTGCCAGCCGAAGAACGCGATATTCCGCTGAGAGAGAAGCTGCGCCTTCTGCAGGCTGGGTTACTGCCGGTCGGGATTTTCATGGTGATGATGGTCCCCTTCGTGAACGGCTGGACTTCGCTGGTTGAGTCTTCGGCCATTGGCGCGATCACGGCGCTGCTGGCAGCAGCGCTGAAAGGGCGCCTGACCCGCGAAGTGTTTGAAAACTCGATGCGGCATACGCTGGGAATATCCTGCATGTTCATGTGGATTATTCTGGCGGCATTGGCATTTGGTGCCGTGTTCGACGGGCTGGGCGCGGTCAAGGCCATCGAAAGCCTGTTCACCGAAAAGCTGGGACTGTCCCCTTGGATGATCCTTGTCCTGATGCAGCTCAGCTTTATCCTGATGGGCACGTTCCTGGACGACACCGCGATGCTGGTGATTGTGGCCCCGCTATATGTGCCGCTGGTCGGAGAACTGGGATTTGATCTGATCTGGTACGGCGTTCTCTACACCATCACCACGCAGATCGCGTATATGACGCCGCCGTTTGGCTATAACCTGTTCCTGATGCGGGCGATGGCCCCGCCGGAAATTACACTGCGCGACATCTACGGCTCGATCATTCCTTTTGTTCTGGTGATGGCCTGCGCCTTGGCCACGATCATCATCTTCCCCGAAATCGCGCTTTGGCTGCCGAATTATGTCTATGGAAAATAAGTCAGAAGACCCCGCAAAGGGGCGAAACTCAGTTCGACTAAACAGAGGAGAAGGATAATGACAACAAGACGCGGATTTCTAAGGTCGGCGGGACTGGCCGGGGCGGCCACTCTGGCAAGCCCTGCAATCGTCAAAGCACAGTCGGCCATCAAGTGGCGGTTCCAGACCTACGCTGGCAGCGCATTGGGCGAGCACGTGACCAAGCCCGCCATCGACTACATCAACGCCAACGCAAATGGCGAACTTGAGATCGAGCTGTATTTTGCCGATCAGATCGTTCCCACCGGCGAACTGTTCCAGGCGCTGCAGCGCGGTACCATCGACGGGGTGCATTCAGACGACGACTCGATGGCGTCGCCGACCCCACTGCGCCAGTTCGGCGGCTACTTCCCCTTTGCGACCAAACATATCCTTGATGTGCCCGTACTGTTCAATCAGTACGGTCTGGCCGATATCTGGCGGTCGGAATACGAAAAGGTCGGTGTGGCGTGGTTGTCTGCTGCGGGTCAGGACCCGTGCAACTTCAACACCAAGAAGGAAATCAAGACGCTCGGCGATCTGGACGGGCTGAAGCTGTACACCTTCCCGACGGCGGGTCGCTTCCTGGCCAAGTTTGGCGTCGTGCCGGTGAACATTCCTTATGAGGATGCCGAAGTTGCGGTTCAGACCGGAGAGCTGGACGGTATGGCATGGTCGGGTATCACCGAAGATTACACCGTTGGCTGGGCCGATGTGACCGACTACTTCCTGACCAACAACATCTCGGGTGCCTGGATCGGTTCGTGGTTCGCAAATCAGGAACGCTGGGCGGAACTGCCCGATCACCTGAAATCGGTTGTCATGGCCGGGATCGAAGCGGGCCACACCTATCGCAACCAGTGGTACTGGGGTGGCGAAGCGGCGTTGCGTGCCAACGGCGACAAGCTGGAACTGCGGCAAGTTCCAGCCTCGGAATGGAAAGAGGTTGAAAACGCAGCTATCGAATTCTGGGATGAGGT
The DNA here is from genome assembly GCA_963669395.1 of uncultured Ruegeria sp. GTDB lineage: Bacteria > Pseudomonadota > Alphaproteobacteria > Rhodobacterales > Rhodobacteraceae > Ruegeria. Next base: position 2,152,035 of record OY770022.1, read on the forward strand.
CGCGCAGGAAGGCGAGATTCACCAGAAGATTGTTGGCATCTTCCGCGAGTACAACTCGGTCATCAACCAGGCCGGTGCTCCCTATACCTTCGATTGATACCAAACTCGGGGGCACCGCGTTTGGTGCCCCCGTCAGCAGCTAGAGGTTTGTTTCATGACCGCAACTTTGACATTCGAAACCCTGAAATCCCAGGTCGCATCCGGTGACATTGATACAGTCTTGGTTTGTTTTGTTGACATGCAGGGCCGTTTGATGGGGAAGCGGTTTCATGGGGGTCATTTTGTTGCGGGTGCGTGGGAAGAGACGCATTGCTGCAACTATCTGCTGGCGACGGACCTCGAGATGGGAACGCCGGACGGGTATGCCTCGACCAGCTGGGAGCGGGGATACGGCGACTACGTCATGAAGCCGGATCTGGGCACGCTGCGGCCGGTGCCGTGGCTTGAAGGGACCGTGATGGTGATGTGTGATGTGCTGGATCATCACACGCATCAGGAGGTGCCGCATGCGCCGCGTTCGATCCTGAAGAAGCAGGTGAACCGCCTGAAGGCGATGGGCTATGAGGCGATGTGCGCCACCGAGCTGGAGTTCTTCCTGTTCGAGAAGAGCTTTGATGCGATCCGCAAGGAGGGGTTCCGCGATCTGCAACCGATCTCGGGCTATAACGAGGATTATCACATCCTGCAGACCACCAAGGAAGAGCATGTGATGCGACCGATCCGCAACCATCTGTGGAATGCGGGCATTCCGGTCGAAAACTCGAAGGGTGAGGCCGAGACCGGGCAGGAAGAGCTGAACATCAAATACGCGCCGGCGATGGATACGGCTGAATATCACTCGATTGCCAAGAACGCGGTGAAAGAGATCGCCTGGCAGCATGGCCATGCGGCGACGTTTCTGCCGAAATGGCATCACGACAAGGTGGGCAGTTCGTCCCACGTGCACCAGTCGCTTTGGGCCGATGGCAAGCCTGCCTTCTATGACGCGGAAGATGAGCTGGGCATGTCGGCGCTGATGAAAAGCTACATGGCCGGTCTGCTGAAATACGCTGCCGATTACACATACTTCATGGCGCCTTACATCAACAGCTACAAGCGGTTCATGAAGGGCACCTTTGCGCCGACGCGGATCATCTGGTCGGTTGACAACCGCACCGCCGGGTTCCGCCTGTGCGGGGATGGCACCAAGGCGGTTCGGGTGGAGTGCCGGATCCCTGGGTCGGACATGAACCCCTATCTGGCGATGGCCGGAATGTTGGCGGCCGGGATTGCGGGTATCGAAGAGGGGCTGGAGCTACAACCGCCTGCAAGGGGCGATGTCTATCAGGGCGACACGGGCATGATCCCCGGCACTTTGAAGGATGCGCGCAACGCGCTGCATGGCTCGGCGATGTTGCGCGGGGCTATGGGGGATGATGTGGTGGATCACTATACCCGCGCGGCCGAGGTCGAGATTGAGGAATTCGAGCGCGTGGTGACGGATTGGGAAGTGGCCCGGGGCTTCGAGCGGGCGTAGGCTAGGGGAGAGCGGGCGCTGCGCGCCCGGGTGCCTTCGGTGAGAGTATTTGGAAAAAGATGAAGCAGGGCGCGCCCTGCGAACAGTCAAGAGGTTGGGATGGCCCAGACACTGAAGTGTATCTCTCCGGTCGATGGATCGGTTTTTGCCGAGCGGGAAGTGCTGTCGCGCGAAGCTGCGTTTGAGCTGGCCGCAAAGGCCCGCGCGGCGCAGGCGGGCTGGGCGGCGCGGCCGTTGCAGGAGCGGATTGATCTTGTAATGGCTGGCGTGGCCGCCGTTGGCGCGATGAATGATGAGATCGTGCCGGAACTGGCCCATATGATGGGTCGCCCGGTGCGCTATGGCGGTGAGTTCGGCGGCTTCGATGAGCGCGCCAGTTATATGGCCGAGATTGCCGCAACCTCTCTGGCCGATATCGCGGTGGGCGAGGATGAGACGTTCAGGCGCTATATCAAGCGCATCCCGCACGGGGTCGTGTTTGTTGTGGCACCGTGGAACTACCCCTACATGACCGCAATCAACACGGTGGCACCGGCGCTGATCGCGGGCAACACTGTGATCCTGAAACATGCCACGCAGACCCTGCTGGTGGGGGAGCGTATGGCGCAGGCCTTCCATTCGGCAGGTGTGCCCGAGGATGTGTTCCGGAATGTTTTTCTGAGCCATGACGTGACCAATGATCTGATCGCTGGCAATGCCTTCGACTTCGTGAACTTCACCGGCTCGGTCGGGGGCGGTCAGGCGATGGAACGCGCGGCGGCAGGGACATTCACCGGTGTCGGCACGGAACTGGGCGGCAAGGATCCGGGCTATGTCATGGAGGATGCCGATCTGGACGCCGCCGTGGATACGCTGATCGATGGCGCCATGTTCAATTCGGGCCAGTGCTGTTGCGGGATCGAGCGGATTTATGTGCATAAAAGCCTTTATAATGACTTCGTCGCCAGGGCGGTTGAGGTCGTGAAAGGTTACAAGCTGGGCAATCCGCTGGACGCCGAGACCACCCTGGGCCCGATGGCCAATGTGCGCTTTGCCGACGAGGTGCGCGCGCAGATTGCCGAGGCGGTCGCTCAAGGCGCGGTGGCCCATATCGACACCTTCCCCGAGGATGATGGCGGCGCTTATCTGACGCCGCAGATCCTGACAAATGTGACCCACGACATGCGGGTGATGCGGGACGAAAGCTTTGGCCCCGTCGTTGGCATCATGAAAGTGTCCTCGGACGAAGAAGCCATCGCGCTGATGAATGACAGCGAATTTGGCCTGACCGCGTCGCTCTGGACCCGCGAAGTGGACCGCGCCGCGCGGGTCGGGGACCGGATCGAGACCGGCACCGTGTTCATGAACCGGGCCGACTATCTGGACCCGGGCCTGTGCTGGACCGGCTGCAAGAATACCGGTCGTGGCGGCGGACTGTCCGTGATCGGCTATCACAACCTGACCCGTCCAAAGTCGTATCACCTGAAAAAGGTAACTGGCTGAGGATACCCGCCCGTCCCGTTCTCCCCCTCTGCGGGACGGGCCCGAACATTGAGAGAAAACAGGACATGAGCCTTCAAGGAAACTGGTCTTATCCGACCGCGATCAAATTCGGCGCAGGCCGAATCCGGGAACTGCCCGAGGCCTGCGCGGCCGCCGGGATGAAACGCCCGCTGCTGGTCACCGACAAGGGGCTGGCCGATCTGCCGATCACCACGGCAACGCTGGATATCATGGAGGCCGCCGGTCTGGGGCGCGGCCTGTTCAGCGACGTGGACCCGAACCCGAATGAGAAGAACCTCGGGGCCGGGGTCGCGGCCTATAACGCGGGTGGCCATGATGGGGTGATCGCGTTTGGCGGCGGCTCGGGTCTGGATCTGGGCAAGATGGTGGCCTTCATGGCGGGTCAGACGCGGCCAGTCTGGGATTTTGAAGACATTGGCGACTGGTGGACCCGCGCCGACGCCGATGCGATCGCGCCGATCATCGCGGTGCCGACGACCGCGGGCACCGGATCGGAGGTGGGTCGCGCCAGCGTCATCACCAATTCCGAGACGCACGCGAAGAAGATCATCTTTCACCCGAAAGTGCTGCCAACGGTGGTGATCTGTGACCCGGAACTGACCGTGGGCATGCCCAGGTTCATCACCGCAGGTACCGGGCTGGATGCCTTTGCCCATTGTGTCGAGGCCTATTCCAGCCCGCACTACCATCCGATGAGCCAGGGCATCGCTTTGGAAGGGATGCGCCTGGTCAAGGATTACCTGCCGCGCGCCTATGCCGACGGCACCGATATCGAGGCCCGCGCCCAGATGATGAGCGCCGCCGCCATGGGCGCCACCGCCTTCCAGAAGGGCCTGGGCGCGATCCACGCCATGAGCCACCCCGTCGGCGCGCACTTCAACACCCATCACGGCACCACCAACGCGGTCTGCATGCCCGCCGTGCTGGACTTCAACGCCCCCGCCATCGCCGACCGGTTCGCGTTGGCCGCGGCTTACCTGGGCATCGATGGCGGCTTTGACGGCTTCCGTGCCTTTGTGCAGGACTTCAACGACAGCCTCGGCATCCCGCGCAAGCTCTCCGAACTGGGCGTCACCGAAGCCGCTATCCCAGACCTCGTCCAGGGCGCCCTCATCGACCCCTCCTGCGGCGGAAACCCAGTCGAACTTACCCAAGAGAACCTCACAAACCTCTTCAACACCGCGTTGTGATCCACCTCTCTTTGTGACAATAGGACACCGGCCCGTTTTGCGGGCCGGTTTTGTTTCACGAAAGGTTCGGACGTGACCCCGTTTGTCATCGCCATCACTTTGGCGGCTGCAATGCTGCATGCAGTTTGGAACGCAATAGTCAAATCTGCGGCCGACCGAACCACGACGATGGGGTTGGTGGCTCTTGGGCAGGCTATTCCCGGTGCGATCATGGTTATCGCGCTGCCTATGCCGAGTGCCGAGAGCTTCCCTTACATCCTGATCTCGACCTTCGTGCATTTCGGGTACTATTTCATGCTGGGCAAGGCGTATCAGCATGGTGACCTGAGCGTCGTCTATCCCATCGCCCGTGGGATCGTACCCGCGCTGGTGTCCCTCTGGGCGATGCTGTTGGTGGGCGAAATGCTGCCCCTGCAGGCGTGGGCCGGGATTGCTCTGATTGCGGTTGGTATCCATCTCAGCAACTGGAGGGCATTGCGTTCGGGGCTCGGGCGCTCGACCCTGTTGTTCGCGATAGGCACAGGGGCGTGTATCTCGATCTATTCGGTGTTCGACGGGATCGGGGTGCGCTTGTCGGGAAACACGCTCAGCTACTGGGCCTGGGGGGCTTTTCTGCACCTGTTTATTGCTGGATTCGTCGGCATCCGCAGGCGAAAGAAACTGGCGGATTATCCCTTGGACGTGTGGGTTGTTGGCCTGTTGGGCGGCCTGGTGTCGATGGCGGCCTATGGGTTGGTGCTTTACGCCAAGAACTTTGCCCCACTGGGCGCGGTTTCGGCGCTGCGCGAAACCTCGGTCATCTTCGCGGCACTGATCGGGTTCATTTTCCTGAAAGAAGGCAACTGGATGCGGCGGCTGGGGGCCGCGGTTCTGATGGCCGTTGGCGTGGCGCTGATCGGGCTGGCCGTTTAATTCCCCCAAGACCATCTTGCTGAGTGCGCCCCCGATCTCTCATATTGAGTCGGAGTGATGAGGGAGCGTTTTCATGACCAAAGAGATTGTTCTGATCCACGGGGCCTTTGCCGGGCCGTGGTGCATGCAGGATTACGCGGGTTTCTTCCGCGACAGGGGCTGGACCGTCCACACACCCGCATTGCGGCATCATGGTGGAGATCCGAAGGCCGAGCCTGATCCGGGCCTGACCGATACCAGCGTGATGGATTATGCGGACGACATCGCGGAATTTGTGAAAGGACTGGACAGCAAGCCGGTTCTCCTTGGCCATGCGATTGCGGGCGTGGTGGCCCAGCAGGTGGCCTCGCGCGGGTTGGCCAGCGCCATCGTGCTGATCAACCCGAATGCAGCGTGGGGCACCTTGCCCGAAACCGACGACGAACGGGCCATCCCCCGCGCGCTGATGGAGGGCGGGGCGTTCTGGAAGCAACCCATGCGAGTCGAGTTCGACCTGATGGCGCCCTTCGCGCTGAACAAGATGCCCGAGGCGCAACAACATGCGGTGTTTGACCAGTTGGGCGCCGAAAGCGGCCGGGTGATGTTCGAGATGTTCTTTTGGATGTTCGACGACCACCACGCGATGAAGGTGGATATCGACAAGGTCGACTGCCCCGTGCTGATCGTTTCAGGCACCGAGGATCGGGCGGTAAACCCTGACACCTGCCGCGCTTTGGCCGAACTGTACGGAGACCGTGCGACCTTTATGCCCGTAAAGGATCACGCGCATTTTCTGTTCATGGAACCCGGCTGGGAAAAACCCGCCGGGCAGATTGCCGATTGGTTGGATGGAAAGGTGGGCTAGCAGGCCCGACATTGCATCACCGGCTGGTCTGAAAGCTGCTTTGTGGCCGCCAGCTCATCGTGCCATCATCCCGTTTGACACAGCGGAGCAGGTGTTCCTCTCGCGATGTTGAGGTAGTGGTGACGGTGTTGTCGCCCGAGATCACCACGAAGGAATCCAGTGAATAGGCCATGCCCTGATAGTAGCAGAACCGCAACTCTGCCCCGACCGGAATCGGTGACGCGGTGAGCAGAGCCTGCTGCGCGTTTGCCTGGCTGGCCAGCAGGGCAAAGGCCAGCCCGAGGGTTAATGATTTCATGTCGTCCTCCCGTTCGAAATCTGTGTTCGTTCAAATTGGGTCTTGGACGCTCGGAACCTCAAAATTTGTTCTTTGATGACAATTGCGCGCAAGTGTGAACGGGATCAACAGGTTAGGCAAGGGGGCGTGGTTCGCTTTTGTAAGTCAGCTCTGCCTTAAGTACCCTTTGTCAGTTACAAAATAGGCGAAACGCTGTCTTCAATCCATCTAACCTTGCGTGTCTATTCCAACACCAGCATCGCGACAGACCTCAACTACGTCGGTCCCTTCCAAAACTGAGGAAACTTTTTCCAGAAACGATAGTGGGTAAAAACTAAGCGAGATTCCTGGGTGTGATGCAACGCTTTCGTGAAAAAATTTCTTTGGATCAGAAATGATCATGGCGGACCGGTAGAAACCGGGAAGGTGGTAAGGTGAGCTTTGCTTTTTACCCAAAGTTATTAATTTCTCAGCTATGTCTGGAGATGATATGAAATTTCTTAAATCACCAACACTATTCACATTGAAGGTTTTGAGTTCATTGATAAGATCGTCGGTCTTAACCTTTAGGTTTCGGATTTCAGGTCGCTCAATAAGATTCGCCTTTTTTAGAAAATCGGACATCAACTCGATGAGCGCCAATTCAGACAGGCGATCGCTGTTGGCGCTTTCAGATCCTGCGGCCAGTTCTTCCGCATACAAATCTGCGGCATCTGCCAAGGATGAGAACTCTCGATCAACCAACTCCAAAGCCCCTGAAGTTACCATAAGCCTATGTTGAAGGTCGGCGGGAAGAGCATGTTCTCCTTTGTAGTTCCGTTTGTGCTCGATTTCGGCCCAAGCATGTTGAAGCACCGTGCGAATCTGGATTTCAAACCTCAACCCAGTTATCCTGTTATATTCAGGCAGCTTTTCGCGCGTCTTCCCGAGGCTACAAATAAGATGCAATGATTTGTAGCCAACCGAATCAACTCTTTCAGGATGAAGGCGGTCAATAGAGTTTTCTTCGTCGATCTGGAAAAGCTCTCTTATAGAATGTTCGGCTTTTTTGATTTCCCGATCTAAGAAGACTATAACTCTGAAAGCTGCAATGTCGGTGCAGTCATTAAAGGGGTCCGCATATTCCTTTCTTTCGCATTTCGTTTGAAAACTCGTCGCGTTTTTAACACGTGATTGAATTGAAAGAAATTCTATGCTGTCTTCCAAGAGCTTGTTTTGCAGTATCCCCCAGACAGTTGTTCTAAGTCTCTCAAATTTAGGCTTCTCAATTTCAAATTGCTTCTGCAAAGTGACATTCTTAACTTCGGTCAAACATCCAACTCCTCCACAAACCGCGCGTTCTCCTGAATATATTGGAACCGCAGTTCGGGTTTTTTGCCCATCAGGCGCTCGACAAGGTCTCCGGTTTCGCCGGGTTCGTCCTCATCAATCGTGACGCGGATCAGTTTGCGGGATGCCGGGTCCATAGTGGTCTCTTTCAGGTCCTTGGCGTCCATTTCGCCCAGACCCTTGAAGCGGGATACGTCGATCTTGCCTTTGCCGCCCAGACCTTTTTCGAGCCATTCGTCACGCTCAGCCTCGTCCAGGCAATAGACGCGTTTCGCTCCTTGCGTCAGGCGATACAAAGGCGGGCAGGCGAGGTACAGGTGGCCCGCGTCAATCATCGGGCGCATCTGGGTGAAGAAGAACGTCATCAGTAGCGAGGCGATATGCGCCCCGTCCACATCCGCGTCGGTCATGATGATGATCTTGTCATAGCGCAGATCATCGACGTTGAACTTGGTGCCAAGGCCCACACCCAGAGCCTGCGTCAGGTCATTGATCTCGGCATTGGTGCCCAGCTTGGAACTGGCAGCGCCCAGCACGTTCAGGATCTTGCCGCGCAGGGGCAGCAAGGCCTGTGTTTTTCGGTCCCGGCCCATTTTGGCCGAGCCGCCCGCAGAATCGCCCTCGACGATGAATAATTCCGTACCGTCGCGTGTTGAACTGGAACAGTCCACCAACTTGCCGGGAAGACGAAGTTTCTTAGTGGCGGACTTGCGTTGTGTTTCCTTCTCGGCCCGTCGGCGCAGGCGTTCTTCGGCCCTCAGGATGAGGAAGTCGAGGATCGCCCCGGCGGATTTAGTGTCCGCAGCCAGCCAGTTGTCGAAATGGTCGCGGACCGAGTTTTCGACCAGCCGTTGTGCCTCGACCGTGGCCAGCCGGTCCTTGGTCTGGCCGACGAATTCCGGTTCGCTGATGAAACACGACACCAGCGCACAGCCACCGGTGATCAGATCGTCACGGGTGATCTGACCGGCCTTTTTGTTGTTGATCAGTTCCCCGTAGGCCTTGATCCCCTTGAGGACCGCGGCCCAGAACCCTGCAACATGGGTGCCGCCTTCGGGCGTGGGAACGGTGTTACAGTAGGATTGGATGAAACCGTCGCGCGAGGGCGTCCAGTTGATCGCCCATTCGACCTTGCCGGGGGCGCCGAATTTCTCGTTAAAGTCAACGGTGCCCGCAAAGGGCTGCTCGGCATAGGTGGACGAGCCGTTCATCGTTTCTTTCAGGTAGTCCGACAGGCCGCCGGGAAAGTGAAAGGACGCCTCGGTCGGGGTTTCACCATCGTCTATGGCGGATTTCCAGCGGATTTCGACGCCCGAGAACAGGTAAGCCTTGGAGCGGATCGACTTGAACAGGCGGGCCGGCTTGAACCGGTGATGGCCGAATATTTCCTCATCCGCGTGGAAGGTGACGGTGGTGCCGCGCCGGTTGGGGGCCGCACCGATTTTCTCGACAGGGCCCAGCGGGATACCGCGCGAGAACCGCTGTTCGAACAGCGTCTTATCGCGCGCGACCTGCACGACCATCGAATCCGACAAAGCGTTGACAACGGACGCACCCACGCCGTGCAGACCGCCCGAGGTCTGGTAGGCCTTGCCCGAGAACTTACCGCCCGCGTGCAGGGTACAAAGAATGACCTCCAGCGCCGATTTATCCGGGAACTTTGGGTGCGGATCGATCGGTATACCGCGCCCATTGTCGCGCACGGTCAAAGCGTAATCCGAGTGCAGTTCGACCTCGATCCGGTTGGCGTGGCCCGCAACGGCCTCGTCCATCGAGTTGTCGAGGATTTCGGCAACCATGTGGTGCAAAGCGCGTTCGTCCGTGCCGCCGATATACATGCCGGGGCGTTTGCGGACCGGTTCCAGCCCTTCAAGCACCTCAATCGAGGAGGCGTCATAGGCGGCGGTGGCGCTGGGCGTCAACAGATCGTCGGGCATGGGTGCTGCTCTTGTTTTTGGGTTTGCCCCATTATGGCAGGTGATGTGTGCGGGGGGAAGAGGGGCGCGAGGTGTTGTGGATAGATGCGCTGGCGGCTGAGTTTTCGCCTGATCGACGGTAATTTGCTAGTCTGGGTTCGAGCAACGGCCTTATTGCAAAGGAGTGGGTTGATGAACACGAGCGCGTCCGGTTTTGTTGGAGAGATTCCTGAGCATTACGACAAGGGGCTAGGGCCCAATATTTTTGTCGACTATGCAGACCGGCTTGTCGACGAATGCTGTGCAGAGGCCGTGGCAAATGTAATCGAACTGGCGGCTGGCACCGGAATTGTCAGTGGCAAGCTGCGCGACAGATTACCGAAGGACGCCAGTTTGCTGGTGACGGATCTGAACGGGCCGATGCTGGAGGTGGCAAAAAAGAAACTCGAAGAGGGCGATAATCTCCGGTTCTCAGTCGCGGATGCAATGGATCTACCATTTGAGGAAGCCCGTTTCGATCTTATGGTTTGCCAGTTTGGAGTGATGTTCTTTCCTGACAAAGTTGCCTCGTTCCGCGAGGCAGCCCGAGTTATCAAGCCTGGCGGCCGCTACGTTTTCAACGTGTGGAGCGCAATGTCCGAGAACCCGTTTTCGCAGATGGCTCACGAAGTGGCCCGACAGTTTTTTCCGGATGATCCGCCCGGGTTTTATAAGGTTCCCTTTCACTACGGTGATCCACAGTTGGTCAAGGCGGACCTTGCCGAGGCAGGATGGGGTGACATCAGGTACGAGACCATTCGACTGAACAAACGCATTGAGGCACCCGAGACATTTGCGAAAGCTCTGGTTTTCGGGAATCCATTGATTGATGAAATCAGATCCCGAGGCGGAGTTTCTTCGGATGACGTTGCCAGGGAAATGGCGTCTGCTCTGCACCGCACTTTTGGCCCAAGCGAAATGACGATGCCGTTGTCGGCTACGACATTTGTTTGCCGCAAGACCCAAGCGTGACAGATCCGGGCTTTTCTTAGTCTGCTGTTTTCAGGACTTTTGTTCCGCCTATTCCTTTGGCATCAATATCCCGACAGAGCGCTGAGGGTTCACGGCCAAGGGCGTTTGGCCCATAGAGAGGATTGCGAATGAGCTGGATCAAAACCATTCCGTTTGACGAGGCGAAAGGTAAGTTGCGAAAGCTGTATGAGCGAGTGACCGGCCCGGACAACAACGTGGACAACATCATGATGGCGCACAGCCTGCGCCCGCATTCGATGGAAGGCCACATGGCGATCTACAAGAACGTGCTGCACCATTCAGGCAACCAGATTCCCAAATGGTTTCTCGAAGTCCTGGGTGTTTGGGTCAGCTCGCTGAATCGGTGCGGCTATTGTGTGGAACATCACTTCAACGGGTTGCAGCGGTTGCTGGGTGATACTGTGCGAGGTGATGCCATACGCGCAGCGATTGAGGCGCGAGGGCCGGAAACGGCGCCGCTGGATGCAGCACAGGTGGCAGCGATGGGATATGCCCGCAAGCTGACCGAAGCGCCGGCCGAACTGACCGAGGCCGATGTGATCGCTTTGCGAGGTGCGGGGTGGGACGACGGAGAGATTCTCGAGATCAATCAGGTCTGTTCCTATTTTTCCTATGCCAACCGGACAGTTTTGGGATTGGGGTGTTCGACCAAGGGGGATGTTTTGGGACTGTCGCCAAACAACTCCGACAACCCCGACGATTGGGGCCATCGGTAAGGGCGCAAGCGGGCGTGGGCAGGCTGTTGCGCCTGTCAGAGTTTGATGCCGATCAAAGCGAATTTTATGAGTTTCTGCTAGGCGTTCCGGGAAACATTGAAACCCAGGAGCATATGCATGGCGGCAATCGTTCAGACCGACTTGAAACCCACTCAGATCAATACTGTACAGGCTGAAGTTCAGGATGCCGCGCAGCCATGCGCCGAGAAAATCCGGCACGCTTTCGAGAGCGGCAAGTACCCTTACGGCCACAAGATGGCGCGCAAAACCTACGAGGCGGAAAAGGCGAAGCTTCAGGCTGAATTGCTCAAGGTGCAGCTGTGGGCGCAGGAGACGGGCCAGCGGTTTGTTCTGCTGTTTGAAGGGCGCGACGCGGCGGGCAAAGGCGGCACGATCAAGCGGTTCATGGAGCACCTGAACCCCCGTCAGGCCCGCGTGGTGGCCCTGAACAAGCCGACGTGGGAAGAGAAGGGGCAGTGGTACTATCAGCGGTACGTGCAGGAACTGCCGACGGTGGGTGAAATGGTGTTCTACGACCGGTCCTGGTACAACCGGGCAGGTGTCGAGCGCGTGATGGGGTTCTGTTCGCCAAACGAATACCTTGAGTTCATGCGGCAGACGCCCGAACTGGAACGGATGCTGGTGCGATCGGGTATCCAGTTATACAAGTACTGGTTCTCGGTTACGCAGCCCGAACAGCAGCGGCGGTTCAAGAGCCGCGAAACTGATCCGCTGAAGCAGTGGAAGCTGTCGCCAATCGACAAGGCCAGTCTGGACAAATGGGATGATTATACCGAGGCGAAGGAGGCGATGTTCTTTTACACCGACACTGCCGATGCGCCCTGGACCATTGTCAAATCGAATGACAAGAAACGCGCGCGCCTGAACTGTATGCGGCATTTCTTGTCGACGCTGGATTACCCGGACAAGGATCACGAATTGGTTGACGAGCCCGATCCGCTGATCGTCGGGCAGGCGCATCACGTCATACATCGTTCGGATCACGTGCTGGGTACGTCGCTGCATCCCGAAGCGCGTTTATGAACAATCTGGCCTTTGGGGAATTCGGAGTCTCAGTTTGAAAATTCGCTGATCGGCTCTTGTCCCTGACGATGGCCGGGCCTATGGCTGTTGCGATGAGCAAAGTCATGTCATATCCCGGCCATTTTCGCGCGATTGCCGTTCTTGGTCTGCCCCTGATTGGCGGGCATCTTGCGCAGTATGCGATTGGCCTGACCGATACCATCATGCTGGGATGGTATGGGGTCGAGGCGCTTGCGGCGGTGACGCTGGCCAGCAGCTATTACTTTGTTCTGTTCCTGTTCGGCGCAGGATTCGGCTTGGCGGTCATGCCCATGGTGGCAACGGCCGCGGCGGAGGAGAACGAAACCAGCATCCGAAGATCAACCCGCATGGGGTTGTGGCTGTCGCTGATTTACTCGGCCCTGATCATGCCGCTGCTTTGGTGGTCCTATCCCATACTGATCGCTCTGAAGCAGGAGCCGGAGGTTGCCCAAACAGCCTCGGAGTACTTGCGTGTCGCAGGGTGGGGGATCATCCCGGCGCTATTGGTCATGGTGCTGAAGTCTTATCTGGCTGCGTTGGAACGTACACAGATCGTCTTGTGGATTACCGTTGCCGCTGCCCTCGTGAACGCGGTGACGAACTACGCGCTGATCTTTGGCAATTGGGGGGCTCCGGAACTTGGTGTCATGGGGGCCGCCATCGCATCGGTTGTCACGCAGATCGTTTCGTTGATTTGCGTCATCTACTATGCGGTACGCGTTTTGCCTGAACACAGCCTGTTTCAGCGTTTCTGGCGGCCGGATTGGGAAATGTTCGGCAGTGTTCTGCGGTTGGGCGTTCCAATTGGCCTGACCATGCTGGCCGAGGTTTCCCTGTTTGCCACTTCGGCCCTGATGATGGGATGGATCGGGCAGGTTCCCCTGGCCGCGCACGGTATTGCGCTGAACCTCGCCTCGGCAACGTTCATGGTTCATTTGGGTCTTTCAAACGCCGCCACCATAAGGGCAGGCAACGCGCTGGGCCGGAAGGATCGTGCGCACCTGGAAAAAGGCGCGATTGCCGTAACCGGGATGTCGCTGGTTGTGTCAGTGCTGACGATCATCCTGTTTCTGACCTGCGCCGAACCGTTGATTTCGCTGTTCATGGAAGCGGACAACCCCGAGCGTCCGCAGATTCTGGCGATCGGCACCGGGCTTCTGGCCATGGCGGCCCTGTTCCAGCTGGTTGATGGCGCTCAGGTCATCGCGCTGGGCTTGTTGCGCGGTGTGCAGGACGCCAAGATCCCCATGGTGATGGCCGCGCTCAGCTATTGGGTGATCGGTATTCCAGCCTCTTACTACTTTGGCTTCATGCGGGGTATGGAGGGGATCGGAGTTTGGCTTGGCCTTGTCATTGGGCTGGCCTGCGCTGCGGTGATGCTGATGGCCCGTTTCTGGTACAGGTCCATGCGTGAGGTCGGGTTGCCTGTCGAAAGACCGGCGGCCTGATCAGTTTTTGTTCAGGCGATCGGCCTTCTTCCGTACAAGCACAGTCCGCAGGTCGTGCATCGCCATCAGCAACCGGTCGCTGACATCTTGAAGCTGTTCTTCCGTGGCCTTGGACTGGGCCCACTGTGTCGTCAGGTTCAGGTAGTCGACCGCGCGGTGAATGTCGTCAATGTCACGTTTCGCCAACAGGGCTTTACGTTCTGTCATCCAACGTTGGATCTCGGCCTTGTCAGCATCGGAAAGCGTGTTCTGCCCATGAGCTTTGACGTCGTCATTGCGAATGTTGATAACGGCGATCTGATCCATTTCGATCCGGCGATGTCGATTTGCCGTATCGATTTTGAACACAACCGCTCCGTTTTCGCGGACACGGAAATAGTATTCCGGCAGGTCTGTCGACAAGATTCTTCTCCGATCAGGTCAGTGCGGCGCAAAACCGTTGAATGCGGGTGCACGCCTCTTTCAGTGCCGCGTCCGAAGTCGCGTAGCTGATCCGGAAATTCGGCGAAAGCCCAAAGGCTGCACCAAAGACAACGGCGACGTCCGCTTCCTCCAGCAATGCGGTGGCAAAGGTTTCGTCACTGTCAATCAGGGTGCCTGCAGGGCTGGTCTTTCCGATCAGACCTGCGATGGACGGGTACACATAGAAGGCGCCTTCGGGCGTGGGGCAGGAAATGCCGTCGATTTCATTCAGCATCTCGACGACCAGATCGCGGCGCCGTTTGAAAGTCTCGTTGTTGGGGGCCAGAAACGCTTGGGTGCCGTTCAGTGCCTCAACCGCCGCCCATTGGCTGACTGAACATGGGTTCGAGGTGGATTGCGACTGGATTTTGCGCATGGCCGCTATGATCTCGACCGGTCCCGCCGCGTAACCTATCCGCCAGCCGGTCATTGCATAGGCTTTGGATACGCCGTTGCAGGTGAGCGTACGGTCATACAGACCCGGCTCAACCTCAGCAGGGGTGCAGAACTCGAACCCGTCATAAGCCAGGTGCTCGTACATATCGTCGGACATGATCCAGACATGCGGGTGGCGCATCAGCACATCGGTCAACGACTTCAGTTCTTCACGGCTATATCCGGCCCCGGTTGGGTTCGATGGAGAGTTGAAGATGAACCACTTTGTCTTCGGCGTGATCGCGGCCTCAAGCTGTTCGGCGGTCAGCTTGAAATTGTTTTCGAGTTTGGCTTCGACCACAACCGGCGTGCCCCCGGCCAAAAGCACCATGTCCGGGTAGCTGACCCAGTATGGCGCGGGGATGACAACTTCGTCGCCCGGATTCATCGTCGCGATCAGCGCATTGTACAGCGTCTGCTTGCCGCCCGTTCCGACCGAAATCTGGGCTGGCGTGTAATTCAACCCGTGGTCGCGTTTCATCTTGGCGCAGGCCGCCTGCTTGAGTTCGGGGATACCGTCGGGGGCGGTATACTTGGTCTTGCCGGCGGCAATGGCAGCGACCGCTGCGTCCTTGATGTTCTGCGGGGTGTCGAAATCCGGTTCGCCCGCGCTGAGGCCAATGACGTCGCGTCCGGCGGCCTTCATTTCAGCCGCCTTTGCCGTCATCGCGATTGTGGGCGAAGGTTTTACGCGTGACAGTGTCGCAGACAGGAAACTCATGAGTGGCCTCGGTTTGTATGTTTTGTCTGTCTGTCATAGGGTGCGCCCGAATGACGATCAAGCGCTATGAAAAATAGATTTGGAGCCCCAGATGACTGAAGAATACGACTGGTTCGGACCGGATGCAGCAACGTTTGGGGATCGTCTGGCAGGCGCGCGCGAAGCGGCCGGAATGTCACAATCTGAGATGGCCCGCAGGCTGGGCGTCAAAAAGGCGACCATTGTCGCGTGGGAGAACGATCTGTCCGAGCCGCGCGCGAACCGTCTGTCGATTATGGCGGGCATGGTGAATGTCTCGATCATGTGGTTGCTGACCGGAGAAGGTGAGGGGATGGGCGCCCCCTTGGAGGAGGATGCCGAAAGCCTGAAGTTGGCAGGCGTCGCCGCCGAGTTGCGCGCAATCCGCGGCGAAATGCGCGCCAGCGCCGAACGCGCGGCGCGGCTTGAGAAAAAGATCCGCCTGATGTTGGAGTCTCAACAGTGACGGAAACACGCGATGTTCGGATTAAGCGCATGAAAATGCGCTCGATGCGACGCGGGATCAAAGAGATGGATCTGATCCTTTCGGCCTATGCGGACCGCAACCTTGCGGGCATGGATACGGTCGGTCTGGATGCCTACGATGCGCTGCTGCACGAAAACGATCAGGACCTGTATCAATGGGTGACTGGGCAGGCCATGCCTCCTGAAAACTTTGCAGACCTGATCGCGGATATCGCGCAGACCTTTCAAAAGTAACGGAAAATCCCGCTTAACCGATTTTTCGGGAATTCGGTTCATCGTTTCAGAAACTGCGCGACTGAATCGGAGGGTCGGATGAGTATGGAATTGCAGGTTTCCGCGCCGGGAACCAAAGGGTTCATGACCAGCTATCTTGAGGCGCTGGCCCTTGTCGAACGGCTGCACCGGTTGCTGCTGGATGTCATCAAGGATGAATTCGAACGTGTCGGTGTGCTGGAAATCAATGCTGTGCAGGCGCTTCTTCTGTTCAATATTGGCGATCACGAGGTGACGGCGGGCGAACTAAAAAGCCGAGGTTATTGTCAGGGCAGCAATGTCAGCTACAACCTCAAGAAACTGGTCGAAATGGGTTACATGCATCACCAGAGATGCGAGATTGACCGGCGGTCCGTCCGGGTGCGCCTGACCCCACGCGGCCGAGAAATTCGCGACATCGTGGCCGAGCTGTTCTCGCGCCATGCCGAAGGCTTGCAGAGCCGTGGTGTTCTGGAATTTGACGGGATCGAACATATCACCACCTCACTGCGCCGGGTCGAGCGATACTGGACCGATCAGATCCGCTATGTTTACTGAGTTTTCAGGCACGTCGCTCGGCAAAATGTGACCGCCAGGTACCGGATTGCGATTCAAGCTCTGCGGGTGCTGACCGGAACGTCGTATTTGCGGCAAAAAGCGACTGAGGGTCGAGGGCCGGACAACTTCGAGCCCTCTCAACAAAAAGCCCAGTTCGCTAAATGCGCATCATCCTTCCGTGGTTTGATCGCCGGCCTTCGGGCAAATTTGAGTAAAACCTTGAGCGTGACGGGTACCGGATCACATGGCGTTCAAGTCGCTGTTCGCTCACACCGAATATGCTACACCGTGGCACGCTCGAATCAGAAACCCCAGTGCCCCGAAACCGGCAAGACAGCCCGGTTAAACCTCGTGGCGCTTTGCTTGCACGAACAAGGAGCCAGCGCTTTGACGAAAAACGCACAGAAAGCAGCGCGTCTGAGCGTGGCCCCCATGATGGACTGGACAGACCGGCATTGTCGGTTTTTTCATCGGTTGCTCAGTCGTCAAACCCTGCTTTACACGGAAATGGTTACGGCCCCGGCGTTGGTCCGGGGTGGGGCACTTCATTTGCTGGACTACAGCCCGCAGGAGCGCCCTGTTGCCCTGCAACTGGGCGGGTCGGATCCTGAAGAACTGGCCCAAGCAGCGCGCCTGGGCGCGGAAGCCGGGTATGATGAGGTTAACCTGAATTGCGGCTGCCCTTCCGACCGGGTGCAGTCGGGCACGTTTGGGGCGGTGTTGATGAAGGACCCCTCTCGCGTCGCCGAATGCGTGGCGGCGATGATTGATGCTGTCGATATCGAAGTTACCGTCAAATGCCGCCTTGGTGTCGATGATCAGGAAGCCGAAGAAGTGCTGCCTGCGTTTCTGGAGGCAATCCGCGCGGCAGGCTGTGGTCGCGTTACGATCCACGCGCGCAAGGCCTGGCTTCAAGGGCTCAGCCCAAAGGAAAACCGCGATATTCCGCCGCTGGACTACGGTCTGGTGCATCGGATGAAAGCGGCTTTTCCTGATCTGCATGTCTCGATCAACGGCGGTATCACCTCGCTGAAACAAGCGAGGGAGCATCTGGACGCCGGGCTGGATGGTGTGATGATCGGACGTTCGGCCTATCATCAGCCCGCCGACATTCTTTGCGATGCTGACCCGCTGATCTTTCAAACAGGACTTGCCACCGACCCGTTTGAAGTTGTCCATGAAATGGTGCCTTATGTCGAAAAGCACCTTGCCGACGGTGGGCGACTGCACCAGATCACGCGTCACATGCTGGGCCTGTTCGCCGGACGACCCGGTGCGCGGGCATGGCGACGCGCACTGTCCGAGGGGGCAGTACATTCCGGGGCCGGGCCCGAGGTGATGCTGCAGGCGTTGGAACAGGTTGCGCCACTGGCTGAGGTTTAAACGAAATCCGGTTTGACACCGGTTTGGGGGGACAATGCCCGAGACGATGTTGCTGGCCCAAATGCTGGGCCTTTTGCTTGTGATCGGGGCCCTGGCCGGAGTGCTGGCCGGGTTGCTGGGCGTCGGGGGCGGAATTGTTCTGGTACCTGCGTTTTTCTATGCGTTTCAGACGCTTGGATATGGCGGGCCGCAACTGATGCAGCTGTGTCTGGCGACATCTCTGGCCACGATCATCGTCACGTCTGTCCGGTCCGTGCTTGCGCACAACGAGAAAGGCGCGGTGGACTGGGATATCCTGCGCGGATGGGGCGTTGGTATTGCTATTGGTGCCGTTCTGGGTGTGCTGGTGGCTTCGGCCTTGCGAACAGAGGCGCTGCAGGCCCTGTTTGGGATACTCGGCATGGTCATCGGGGCTTATCTGGGGCTGGGCCGGTCAGAATGGCGGCTGGGTGACGCCATGCCCAAAGGGGTGCGTCGCGCGGTTCTTTCGCCATCGGTCGGCTTTTTGTCCGTGCTGATGGGGATTGGCGGTGGCAGTTTCGGTGTGCCTTTGATGAGCCTTTTCAACACCCCCATTCACCGCGCCGTGGCCACTGCCGCCGGGTTCGGCGTGATTATCGCCGTGCCATCGGTCCTGGGCTTTCTGTTTGTGGAAATCCCGGTCGAGCATCGTCCGCCTCTGACAATCGGGGCGGTTAACCTGGTTGCATTTGGCGTGGTGGTCGCAATGACGATGATAACGGCGCCCTGGGGGGTGAAACTGGCCCACGCGATGGATCCCAAACCCCTAAAACGGGTTTTTGCCGTGTTTCTGACACTGGTCGCCCTCAACATGCTTCGCAAGGCGGTGGGATGGTAGACCATTTTCAAGATAAGGGCTGGATCTCGTTTCCTTATGATCCGGTTCTGGCCGAATGGGTTGAAGAGGCTTTGCCTGCTGCCCGAAGCTCGGTCTCGGACCCGGCTCACGCTCCGTGGCTCGATTGCGAGGGGACGTGGTTCATCGGCGTCGATGCTCTGACCAATGATTGCCAGGGCAGGGTGGGTCGTTCGCTGCCGCTGGCCGGGCATGCGATGGACTTCATCAACCAGCAGTACGGTGTTCTGCCGCTGCACAAAGGGCAGGTCTCGGTCATCTACGCCGGCTACCCGCGCCCCCGACGTGGCGAAAGCGAGGCGGCCGCACGGTACAGGCGAAACAAGGATGCCGCCCATGTGGACGGATTGCGCCCCTCTGGCACTGGCCGACGCCGGCATGTGGATGAGCCGCACGCATGGATTCTAGGAATACCGCTGAACAAAGCCAGCGCCGATGCTTCGCCGATGGTTCTGTGGGAGGGGAGCCACAAGATCATGGGGGCGGCCTTTCGGAACGCCATGGCCGGACACCCGGATGAGGCATTGCATCAGATCGACGTAACCGAAATCTACCAGACGGCACGACGAGAGGTCTTCGACACATGTCCGCGAATCGAACTGCCGGCCGCGCCGGGCGAGGCTTATCTTTTGCATCGACACTGTCTGCATGGGGTCGCCCCGTGGGGTGAAGCTGCAAGTTGTGGGCCCGACGGACGGATCATCGCCTATTTCCGCCCGGAATGTGCCGGGGGTGTAGCCGAGTGGCTCGAAACTCCGTAACGTCCTGCCATTGTTTAGCTTTGGAGGATTTTCGGTATGATGACCGTCCACACAAATTCTGATGGCGCACAGATTGAAGTTGAATTGTCTGGCCAGATTACTGCCGACGACTATGCTTCGACCCTTGTTCCGGCCATCGAAGCTGCTTTGACCGAGCATGACGCGGTTCGCCTTCTGGCCATCGTGCATCCGGAGTTCAAAGGTTACGACCTTGGAGCCGCGTGGTCTGACACCAAACTTGGTCTGAGCCATTGGCGCGGCTTCGACCGGATCGCAGTGGTGGCGGATCAGGGCTGGGTTCAGACAAGCATCCGGCTGGCAGCTCCGATCCTGCCGTGCCCGGTGCAGGTATTTGAGATGACCGAGTTGGAAGCCGCGCGGCGCTGGATGCGCGAATCCCTCGGGGCCATTCATGTCACAGATCTGGGCGGCCCGTGTATTCAGATTTCCTTGATGGGCAAGTTGGACCCCGATGAATACAAGCAGGCCGAGACCGATCTGGACAGCCTGCTTCGCGAGCGTGACGGGTTCAGGTTACTGATCGATCTGCGGGAATTTGATGGCTGGCAGGGGCTGACGGCACTGGCTGCTCATTTCCGGTTGGCGCAGGGGCATATCGGGATGCTTGATCGCGCAGCAATTGTTGGCGACAAGGGCTGGCAGAGGATTGCGCAAAAAGTGGCAAGCCACGTGTTGGGAGCGCGAACGCAGTATTTCCCGTCGGAAGAAATCGAAAACGCAAAATCCTGGCTTACGGCTGGCTGATCCCTTCGCGGAGATACAACTGAACTGATCGCGCCGCTGTGCTGGCCACTCACTCACGATCCGCGAACTCAACCCCCTCGGAGTTCAGTCGGCCCGAAGCGGCGCAGCTTTAGATCGGTCTATTCTGGAATTGAAGTGTCAGCCTTTGTTCAGACGGGCAGCGCGGCCACCACGCCGTTTCGCGAGACGCGGTTTACGAGCCGGCAGGTCTGTCATGATTTCCGCCCGCTCGCTGCTTTCCATCTTGGACCAGCGCGAAATCTCGTCAAGGGTGCGGTAGCATCCTGTGCAGATACGTTCCGTCGGGTGCACAACACAGATCTGGACGCAGGGGCTTTCCACCTCATTCCTTTTCCAAACCATGTTTGTCATCGCGCCAACCCGCCTTTTTAAAGAAAGCGCAACCTGTCGAGCGCTCCTTGCAAAATATAACCAGCAGCGACGTGATCAATAACCTGTCCGCGACGTTTTCGTGTCGTATCCGCCTCAAGCAGTGCCTTTTCTGCCGCAACTGTGCTTAATCTCTCGTCCCAAAAACCGATGGGAAGGTCCGTCTGGCGCGACAGATTCCGGGCAAAAGCGCGGGTTGACTGGCATCGGGGGCCTTCAGTTCCGTCCATGTTTTTGGGCAGGCCCAAAAGTATTCCTCCGATTTCGCGGTCAGCAACAATTTCCAGAAGCCGCGCGGAATCGAGCGTGAATTTCTTGCGCCGGACCGTCTCGAGCGGGCTGGCCACGCCGCGCATCCGGTCCGAAACCGCCACGCCGATCGTCTTCTCGCCAAGGTCCAACCCCATGAGCGCCGTCATCGGGGCCAGCGCGGCGGCGAAATCTTCGAACTGATCGTGGATCATGGTTCCAGACCTGCCCGTCGGGCGGCCGCGGCCAGCATGTCCAGCGCATCGGCATTGCCGACGAAAACAGATTGCGCTTCGTCGTATATTCCGCTTGCCCGTTCCGCTTCGCCAAGAACGCCCAGTGCTGCAATCAGGCGGGCCCATTCTTCGGGCGATCCGCCTTCGGTTGCCAGCCGGTCCGACAACTGGTTGACCATTCCGCGGATCATGTCCTGACGTTCTTCCGGCGTCAGTTCCGCTGCTGCGTCGACAGCGGCCTGATCAGGGCCTGGCGCGGTGGAAGGTGCCGGGATTTCCGGAGCATTGAAAACGCCCGCCCTGAAGGCCAGTTCGTCAATTTGGGCGCGGATCGCATCAGCCCAGGGTGCGCCGGCGGGCGCCTGGGCCAGCGCATCGGCCCAGAGCCGGTAGGCCAGGTCGGGTCGTCCGGTCTGCACAAGCATCTGCCCCCAATAGTACCGAGCAGGTCCATGATGCGGGTCGCGATCCAGCGCCTGTTTCAGCGCGTCCTCAGCCTCGGGCGAAACATATCCGCCCGCCGCCAGAATCATCATCTCGGCCAGGTGGGAATAAGCATCCGCTGGCGCTGCATCACCCGACAGTTCGATCACGCGTTGTTGCGCCTTGTAAGCAGCCTGAAAATTGCCTGCGTTGGCCTCATGTTGGGCCAGCAGAATATGACCCTGCAAGTCGTCGGGCCGGCTAGCAACGGTTTCGCGCAACTGGCCCAGAAGTTCGACATAGCTTTCTTCCAGCTGAGGCGCCGGCGCGTGTGGTGTCGACGCTTCAAATTCGGCCTGAGCCGGACGATCGGCGCGCAGGCTCTTGGCCATTTCCAGTCGCATTTCCAGTGGTTGATCCGGCAACCCGTTGGCACCGAGTTGACGATAAAGCCCCATTGTACCACCCACCAGCACAAGCGCCACGACAACAAGTGATCCGACCGTAACGGCACGCGACGGGCCGTTGCCCGCTGCAGACTGCTGCATCTGCGCATCCGCAGCGAGAATGCGACGAGAGATCTCGGTGCGTACCCTGTCGGCATCCGCTGCTGGGATTACACCTCGGGCCAGGTCCCGGTCCACGCCCGCCAACTGTTCACGGTAGACGCGCAGGTCATAGGCCGCGGCAGGTTCGCGGTTTTTCCTGTTGCGCAGCATGGAATATCCCAAAAACACGGCAATCAGCAGTGCAGTCAGTAAGATCAGGACCCAGAACGTCATAATATCTCCGAAACGCTTGCCCTGACTTAGACCCGCTGGCCGCCCGACAAAAGGGACAAATGGCCGCGAATGGCGTACATGTCGCAATAGTGCGATATTGCGGCGTTGTGCGGCAGGGGTAAACTGTCGCCACAGGTCATATCTGCGCCCAATCACCGAACCGGATGGATTCGCTTATGAAACACTATTCAGCCTTTGCCGTTGCGCGCGAAGCGCTTCGTTACCACACAGGATGGGAACGCGCCTGGCGGTCACCCGAACCCAAGAAACGCTACGACGTAATCATCGTTGGCGCAGGGGGGCACGGACTGGCCACTGCATACTACCTGGGTAAGAATTACGGCATCCAGAACGTGGCCGTGATTGAAAAAGGCTGGCTGGGCGGTGGCAACACCGGCCGGAACACGACGATCATCCGCTCGAACTATCTGCAGGACCCGTCGGCGGCGATCTACGAAAAGGCGCGCAGCCTCTATGAGGATTTGAGCCAGGACCTGAACTATAACATCATGTTCAGTCCGCGCGGCGTGATGATGCTGGCGCAGACACAGCACGAAATCCGCGGCTATCAGCGCACAGCACACGCCAACGCCTTGCAGGGCGTCAAGACCGAGTGGATTACGCCTGAACGCGTCAAGGAACTGGTGCCGATCATCAATCTGGACGGCCCCCGTTATCCGGTTCTGGGCGCGCTTTGGCAGGAACGCGGCGGCACCGCACGCCATGACGCGGTGGCGTGGGGCTATGCGCGCGCCTGTTCCGCGATGGGCATGGACATCATTCAGCAGTGCGAAGTCACCGGCGTCCGTTCGGACAACGGCCGCGTGGTTGGTGTCGATACCACCAAGGGCGCCATTGACTGTGACAAGCTGGGCATCGTTGTTGCCGGGCATTCGGGGCAACTGGCCGAGATGGCAGGCTTCCGCCTGCCGCTTGAGGCCATCGCGCTGCAGGCGCTGGTATCCGAGCCGATCAAACCCTGCATGGACGTTGTCGTAATGGCCAACACCGTGCACGGCTACATGTCTCAGTCCGACAAGGGCGAGATGGTGATCGGCGGCGGAACCGACGGGTTCAACAACTTCACCCAGCGTGGATCGTTCCACCATATCGAGGAAACGGTCCGCGCGCTGGTCGAGACCTTCCCGATGATCTCGCGCCTGAAAATGCTGCGCCAATGGGGAGGGATCGTGGATATGACCGGTGATCGCTCGCCGATCCTGTCGAAAACACCGCTGCAGGGCTGCTTTATCAACGGCGGCTGGGGCACGGGCGGCTTCAAGGCGATCCCGGGTTCGGGCTGGGGCATGGCGCAACTGATGGCCACCGGTCATTCGCCACTGACCGAAGCCTTCTCGCTGGACCGCTTCAAAGAGGGCCGCTTCATCGACGAAAGCGTCGCCGCCGGGGTGGCGCATTGATGGAGATTTTTCGCCGAAAAATCGTCTCTGCCCCTGACTACGAATTGCGCGGACGTCAAACGACGGCTTGCTGCTGAAAGGATGACAAAATGCTGATCCTGAATTGCCCCTATTGCGGCGTTGACGCCGAAGAAACCGAACTGGCCGCTGGTGGCGAGGCTCATCTGAAGCGCTTTGGCCCCGGTTCGTCGGATGACGAGTTCCACGACTATCTGTTCATGCGTGAAAACCCCAAAGGCGTGCATTTCGAACGCTGGCGGCACGCCAATGGCTGTGGCAAGTGGTTCCACGCCGCGCGTTGTACCCAAACGCTCGAGGTCTTTGGCACTTACACCGCTCAGACCTCCGAACCGCCGCAAGACATCAAGGATGCCATCACCGTCAAACGGCCCGGCTGGACGTGGAGAGAGTTCTCCTGATGCTTCACCTTTTCAAAAATACTCCCGCCGGAGGCTCCGACACCTCCACCTGCGAAAGGTCCGCAAAATGAGCACCCGTCTCGCAAAACTAGGCCGACTGATTAACCGGTCGAAACAGGTCACCTTTACTTTCAACGGCACCGCGATGCAGGGCTACGAGGGCGATACGCTTGCCTCGGCCCTTCTGGCCAATGATCAGATGATGATGGGCCGGTCGTTCAAGTATCACCGTCCGCGTGGCGTTGTCGCCAGCGGGGCCGAGGAACCGAACGCTCTGGTCGGTCTCGGGCAGGGCGGCCGCTTCGAGCCGAACCAGCGGGCCACCACGACCGAGCTGTTCAACGGCCTGACGGCGATCTCGCAAAACCATTGGCCGAACCTGGAATTCGACATCGGTGCCGTCAACACTCACCTGTCACGGTTCCTGCCGGCCGGCTTCTACTACAAGATGTTCATCCATCCCAAGCCGTTCTGGAAGCACGTCTACGAACCCTTCATCCGCCAGTCCGCCGGTCTGGGCAAAGCGCCGGACAAGGAAACCAAGGACGCGGACACCTATGAACACTTCTACGCCTTCACCGATGTTCTGGTGATCGGCGGCGGTGTGGCTGGTCTTCAGGCCGCCAAAGCTGCGGGGCAATCCGGTGCCAAGGTTCTGCTGATCGAGCAGACTGCACATTGGGGCGGTCGCGCTCCGGTTGATGGCGGAACCGTCAATGGCGAGCCTGTGGATAAGTTCGTGGAACAATTGGTTTCCGAACTCGAAACAATGAGCAACGTCACCATGCGGTCCCGTTGCATGGGCGCAGGGGTTTATGACCATGGGTACGTACTGGGTTACGAGCGTCTGAACGATCACAGACCGGGCACGCAAGGCCCGCGTCATCGCTTGTGGCGGATCCGGGCCAAACAGATCGTGACTGCAACAGGCGCGATCGAGCGTCCGCTGTCCTTTGCCGGAAATGATGTGCCGGGTGTGATGCTGGCTTCGGCCATGCGCGACTATGTGATCAATTGGGGCGTGACCCCCGGCGAACGTGTCATCGTCGCCACCAACAACGACGACGCTTATCGCACGGCGATCCTGATGAAACAGGCGGGCGTTGATGTCCTGCGCGTTGTCGATGCACGTACATCTGCCGGGCCGTTGGCCGAAGAGGCGCGTCAGCTTGGCATCCGTGTCGATCCGGGCAAGGCCATCGCCAAGGTCAAAGGCGGCAAACGTGTCAAGAAAGTTGCGATCTGCAATCAGGAAGGCATCGGGGGGGCTCGCGAAGAAGTTGAATGCGACGCGGTTGCCATGTCGGGAGGCTGGTCTCCGGTGGTTCACATGTGGTCGCATTGTGGGGGCAAGCTGATCTGGGATGAGGCGCAAGCCCATTTCCGTCCCGATCCGGCGCGCCCGCCTCTGGGTGCAAACGGTGAAGGTTTCGTTCTTGCCGCGGGTTCCTCGAACGGCCCGCTGGCGCTGGGCGAGGTGCTGTCCGATGCCCATGCCGCTGGCAAAGCGGCGGCCAAGGCGGCCGGGTTCAAACCGAAGAACACTAAGGCCCCGGCTGGGGAAGCTACCGGCGAAGCGGCGATGGAAGCTGTCTGGCTGATGCCTGCCAATGCCGAAATCCAACTGCGCATGAAATCCTGGCTCGACTTCCAGAATGACGTCAAAGTTTCCGACGTCCAGCTGGCTGCGCGTGAAGGGTACGAAAGCGTTGAACACACCAAGCGTTACACCACGCTTGGCATGGCGACGGATCAAGGTAAACTAAGCAACATCAACGGCCTGGCAATCCTGGCTGATGCGCTGGAATCCGAAATTCCGAAGGTCGGCACCACAACCTTCCGCCCGCCCTATACCCCCATTTCGATGGGTGCGATTGGTGGCGAAGCGCGTGGTGAAGTATTCCAGCCGATCCGCCAAACACCGATGCACAACTGGCACGACAAGAACGGCGCCGACTGGGAGCCGGTCGGCCACTGGCGCCGGACCTACGCCTATGTGCGTCCCGGAGAGTCCGTGCATGACGCGGTCAATCGCGAGGTCAAGAACACCCGCGAAAACCTTGGCCTGCTTGATGCATCGACGCTGGGCAAACTGATTGTCAAAGGCCCGGATGCCGGCAAGTTCCTCGACATGATGTACACCAACATGATGTCCACGCTGAAGGTCGGCAAATGTCGCTATGGCCTGATGTGCTCGGAAAACGGGTTCCTGATCGACGACGGCGTTGTTGCCCGCATCGACGAGGACACTTGGCTGTGCCACACCACCACCGGCGGGGCCGAGCGTATCCATGGGCACATGGAAGAGTGGCTGCAGACTGAATGGTGGGACTGGAAAGTCTACGTTGCCAACGTGACTGAGCAATACGCGCAGGTCGCCGTGGTTGGCCCCAACGCCCGCAAGGTGCTTGAGAAGCTGGACGGCATGGATGTCAGCCGCGACGCGCTGCCGTTCATGGAATGGCGTGATGGCAAGATCGGTGACTTCAACTGCCGCGCCTACCGCATTTCGTTCTCGGGTGAGCTGTCCTATGAAATCGCGGTTCCGGCCTCTCAGGGGCGGGCTTTCTGGGACGCGCTGATGGAGGCAGGTAAAGAGTTCGGCGTTATGCCTTATGGCACCGAATGTTTGCACATCCTGCGGGCCGAGAAAGGCTTTATCATGATCGGCGACGAGACCGACGGCACCGTGATCCCACAGGATCTGGGGCTGCACTGGGCGCTGTCGAAAAAGAAAGAGGACTATCTGGGCAAACGCGCCCACTCGCGCAGCCACATGGCAGACCCCGAGCGCTGGAAACTGGTCGGGCTTGAGACTGTGGATGGATCGGTTCTGCCGGATGGTGCCTACGCAGTGGGCGAGGGCGTCAACGCCAACGGTCAGCGCAATATGATCGGACGCGTGACCTCGACCTACTACTCGGCCAACCTGGACAAGGGCATCGCCATGGGTCTGATCAAGCACGGGCCCGACCGGATGGGTGAGATTGTCGAGTTCCCGGGAACGGATGACAAAGTCTACAAAGCCAAGATCGTGGATCCGATCTTCTACGACAAGGACGGGGAGAAGCAGAATGTCTGAACCCATCAGCGCACTGAATCACGCAAGCTTCGACGGCATTGCCAAGGTCGAGGAATGCGGGCTGCAGGGTATGATCACTCTGCGCGGCGATCTGTCCGACAAGGTGCTGGCCAAGGCGGTCAAAGACGCCACGGGCCAAAAGGTTCCTGGCCAGCGCGAGGCTTTGGTGAACGGCGATACCGGCGTTTGCTGGATGTCGACCGACGAGTTGCTGGTGCTGGTGCCCTACGCCGAGGTCGAAGCCAAGTTGGCCGCGATGACCAATGCCCTGAGCGGCACGCACGCCCTGGCCGTCAACGTCTCGGATGCCCGCGCAGTGTTCCGCATCTCGGGCGGCAGCGCACGCGAGGTACTGGGCAAGCTGGCTCCGGTCGAGTTCTCGGAAGAGGCATTCCAGCCCGGCCAGATCCGGCGCTCGCGTCTGGCACAGGTGGCAGGCGCGTTCTGGATGGATGACACCGAAACCTTCCGGGTGGTTTGTTTCCGTTCCGCCGCAGATTATGTGTTCAAACTGCTGAAAGTCGCGGCGCAGCCTGGCAGTGAAGTTGGGGTTTACTGACCTCTGCTTAAGTGCAGTTGAAATAGAAGCCCCGGGTCATCCGGGGCTTTTTTATTTGACCAACGCGCAGTTTCCGGTCCCGTAAGGTTTGTTTGATGCACTTACATTGCCAAAGCTACCGCGGACTTTGATCTTGTTTTTGGCTTGATCGAGGTTTGCCTGATACCGCATGCGCACCGCCTGACCGTCCGAACTCGGCAGTGTGACTTTCCAGCTCATCTGGTAAATGTCGTTTCTGCGGGTATTCAGATTTGCGTCCATCCAGTCGTGGTAGTTACTGACGACCTGCGCTTTGTTGGCTTCTGGATCGATACGAAAGTAGTATTCAGGTGCGATCCAGCCTTCCCGCCCCTTGACCTTGCAATGATATGTCAAATCGTCAGCCGCTGCCGTCTGAGCAGCAAATACCGCAATGATGATTCCAAATAGTCGTTTCATTTCTTATCTTATTCATCAATGAGTTACTGGCGGAAGGAAACAGGTTTAGCTCGGAGAAACAAGCAAAACCGCACGTAAAGTGAGCAGGTGGATTGTCGCATTCTAGCCGTGCAGAACAATCGCGCGATAGCGTGTCAATTCTTCGGGTTTGAGCATTGTCTGAATGTCTGCTGGTTGTCCGCTTTCGTCACAAACATTGGAATAAAAGGAAAGGCTTTCCAGCAGCTCGGATGTTCGGGTCAGGCGATCTTCGTCGGCCAATAGTGGGGAGTGGAGTGAGAGATACAGCGCAGGCCGCACCTTTTCCAACCATGACAACAGGGTTGGCAGTACGAAAAACTCGGCCCCTTCGATATCCATTTTGACCAGTGACACGCCAGACAGATCATTCACAGCCTCGAACTGATCCCAGGCAATGGTCAGAGCGTCGCTGCCATGTGCGCCGTCATGAAGCAATGAACTGGTGGAATCACCGGGCTCTCCGCGCAGGGATGCCATGCGGGCCATACCGAACTGGTCTGACAGCGCCACACCAAAAGCCGACACGTTGTGGATGTCGTTCAGGTCCAGATTCCATGCCAGATGTCGGTAGGCCGTCGGATCAGGCTCGAAACACCAGACATGCCGCGCCTTGCGTGCGCCATAAAGGACGGTCGGGCCAATCCACGCACCGATGTCCAGATAATCGCTGCCCGGCGTCAGGTACTCATCTAGAACGGCGAAGGTCTCGGGTTCCCAGTCACCCGCAGACGCCTTGCGCCAGAATTTCGAATGATAGGGGTCAAGGCGAAACGGCTCTCCGTTCAAGTTGCCCGCATAGTATCCGCGGGCACGGTAGAACATCTTGCGCGCCTGTGTCAGCATCGCCTGCCTCCGGGTTTTCTTGTCTCGGCCCTTGACCTGCGGCGGCTGCCAAAGCATTTAACCTTGGGAACCGCAACTTACATTTTAACAGGGGGCCGACATGGCTTTTGAACTTCCTGATCTTCCTTATGCACATGACGCGCTGGCAGCCAAGGGTATGTCCGCGGAAACACTGGAATATCACCACGACCTGCACCACAAGGCCTATGTCGACAACGGCAACAAGCTGATCGCCGGGACAGAGTGGGACGGAAAGTCGCTGGAAGAGATCATCGTTGGCACTTACGACGCAAACGCAGTCGCACAGAACGGTATCTTCAATAACATCAGCCAGCTTTGGAACCACAACCAGTTCTGGGAAATGATGGGCCCCGGCGGCAATGCCATGCCCGGCGAACTGGAGAAGGCGCTGACCGAAAGCTTTGGCTCGGTTGACGAATTCAAGTCGCAGTTCAGCGCCGCTGGAGCAGGTCAGTTCGGCTCGGGCTGGGCGTGGCTGGTCAAGAACGCGGACGGTTCGCTGGCCGTGACCAAGACCGAAAACGGCGTGAACCCGCTGTGCTTTAACCAAACCGCACTGCTGGGTTGCGATGTGTGGGAGCACTCCTACTACATCGACTTCCGCAACAAGCGTCCGGCTTACCTTTCGAACTTCCTCGACAATCTGGTGAACTGGGAAAGCGTTGCATCGCGGATGTAATCATTGACCCGACGAGGGTTCATACGGGGTCTGCTGGCGGTTACGCTGGCAGGCCTTTTTACTGCGGCTTATGGCTTTTTCATCGAACCGGCCCTGCGGCTTCGCGTACGTAAATGGCGCCTGAAACGAACCGACTGGACTGCGCCCCCGGTTCGTATTGCGGTTCTGGCCGATCTGCATGTCGGAGAGCCGATGATCGGGCTTGACCGCATCCGCCAGATCGTGCGGCGCACCAACGCACTGGCGCCGGATCTTATATTGCTGCTTGGGGATTACTCGGCAGACCTGAAAACCTTCATGCAGCCGGTCAGGCCGGACGATCTGGCCGACGTTCTTTCTGATCTTGATGCGCCGCACGGGGTATATGCGGTGTTGGGCAACCACGACTGGTGGGATGACCGGCAGGCTCAGTTACGGGGTGGTGGGCCGAATATCTACGCCGAGGCGCTGGGACGCAAAGGCATCACGGTTCTGTCGAACACCGCGATCAAGCTTGAGGCGTTAGGATTCTGGCTGGCCGGGCTTGAGGATCAGTGGGCTATCCGGCGCGAGGGCGGTGGGTATCAGGGGCTGGATGATCTGCCGGGCACGTTGAGTCAGGTAACGGACGATGCGCCGGTCGTGATGATGGCGCACGAACCGGATATTTTTCCAAAAGTACCAAAGGAAGTTGCGCTTACTCTGTCCGGGCATACTCATGGCGGACAGGTGCGCCTGTTTGGCTGGTCGCCCGTGGTGCCATCCCGCTATGGCAATCGGTACGCCTATGGGCACGTGCAGGAAAACGGGCGGGATCTGGTGGTTTCAGGCGGTATTGGCTGTTCAATCCTGCCCGTGCGGCTGGGGGTCACGCCTGAGATTACAGTGATCGAAATGTCGGCCTGATCCTTTTCTTAGCGCTGGTGAAAACCTGCCGATACGTCGACTTTTGCCTTCGCCGGGATTGTATCGCGCCCCGCAGACCCTACGTAAAGTAGGCGGCAGGAGAGAGCTGCAAATCAAATAGACAAGCGACAGTAAGCGCGCCAATCCACTGTTGGCACGCTACAAAAGACTTGTGCCCAAAGGGCGGGGGGCGACCTCAACGGCCGATACAGGAGATCACTATGGTCGCAATTGAACAGGGAACATGGGTTATCATCGCAGACGGGGAAAAGGCGCTGGTGATGGAAAACATCACAGACGCCGAAGATCCCAATCTTGTCGTCGTCTCGGTTGAAGAGCAGGACACAGCGGACAACAAACCCAAGGACAGGGCAGGACGCCGGTTCGATTCCGGGCCGAACCAGAAGTCGGCCATGGAAGAGACGAACTGGAAAGCCCACGCCAAATCCTTGTTCGTTCAGGACGTGGCGGATTTGCTGAATCGAAAGGGGCTGAAAGGTGCGTTCAAGCGGCTTGTTCTTGTCGCCAGCCCTCATGTTCTGGGCCTGTTGCGCCGCCGCCTGCACAGCGAAGTGCTGGCCAAAGTGGTCGCCGAGGTCGACAAGACCCTGACAAACCACCCGTTGCACAAGGTCGAACAGGTTTTGCGTCAGCGATTGGCAAAGCCTGCGGTTGCCTGACTATTTTTTCCCCGGGAGGCCAAAGGGTCCCCGGGGTTCCGAACATCCTGAGTTACGTCAGAAGCGAACGCAGGGCTTCAATAACCCCTGTCGGGGAGTCCACCCAGGTCAGAAACTCGCCCAGCGACGGATCGGCAAATTCCTGATCGATGACTTGCGCGACCAGTTCGCGCAGCTTGTCCCAGTATCCATCAACATTCAGGATCAGGATGGGTTTGTCGTGCAGGCCTAGCTGCCGCCATGTCAGGGCTTCGAACAGCTCGTCCAGCGACCCGGGGCCACCCGGCAGAACGACAACCGCGTCTGCATTCATGATCATGACCTTCTTGCGCTCGTGCATGGTCTCGGTGATCACGAAATGGGTCAGGTCGGTCTTGCCGACCTCGCGCCGGACCAGATGCACCGGGATGACACCGAAAGTTTCCCCTCCGGCGGACTGCGCCGCGCGCGCGACCTTGCCCATCAGCCCGACATCTCCGGCACCATAAACCAGACGCCAGCCTTCATTTGCCAGCAATGTGCCGAACGCTTCGGCGGCTGCGGCATAGGCGGGATTTGTGCCATTGCGTGACCCGCAATACACACAGACTGATTTCTGAGACATCAGATGGGTTCTCCGGGCTTGTGTCTGAGGTTTTGACCCCTGATAGCGGGATTGATAGGTTGCCTCAACCGTCAGGCAGAATGTGTGAAAGTCAAAGCATTTGCGCTGCGGTGTGAAAGGAAAAGAATGGACGCCAAGTCGGGAAGCGGAAGCTCTGGAAACATCCTCTGGGGATTGATCGCTGGAATTGCAGCTCTGATCGGAGCGGGAGGTTTGTATCTGTCCGGCATTTTTGGCGATGAACAGGACACTCCGGTGCCTCAGCAGACCGAACTCGCTGCCGAAGCGCCACAGGAAGATGTCACCACCGAAGCAGAAGAAACCGCTGAAAAGTCTGTGCAGCCTGCGGAAACGGCGGAGCCTGAGCAGTCTGTAGATCAGGCCGGGCAAGGCGAGAGCCAGCCGGAACCGGCGGGCGAGGAAAAGGACGAGACCGGGGAGGCAGTTGAACCTGCGCCCCCGCCGGTCATCGCGCCTGCTCTGGATCAGGTTTTCATAGAAACGGACGGGAACGCCCTGTTGTCCGGCACCGCCGAACCGGGTTCCGAAATCCGCGTGTTGCTGGACGGAGAGCCTGTGCACAGCTTCACGGTCGATGCCAGCGGGCAATTTGCCGAGTTTCTGGTGATCCCGTTCTCCGATATCGCAAGGGGCTTGGTGCTTGAGACATCCGACGGAGCCACGGCGTCGCGTTCGGATGATTACCTGATATCGGCGCTACCGGCGCCCGAGCCGCAACAGACCGAGGTGGCTTCGGCCGAGCCGTCAGAGGAAGCCGGAGCGCAAACGGTTGAGCCCGGTGCATCCGAAGTGGAAGTCACGGAACCCGAACCGACCGAGACCGCAGCAGCGGAAGACACGGGAACAGACCAACAGCCTGTGATTTCGCAAGAGGAGCAGACGGCAGAGGCATCTTCTGAGGATCAGCCCCAGCCCGAACCCGAAACGGCAGATACTGAAACCGCCGAAACCGATACCGCAGAAACTGAACAGGCAGAAACTGAACAGGCAGATACTGAACCCACAGTATCTGAACCGGCAGCCCAGGCTTCTCAGGATCAGCAGGTCGCCGTATTGCGGTCTGGTGAAGAAGGTGTCGAACTGGTGCAGCCTCCTGCGACGCAAACTCAGCAGCCGGATCAGATTGCTTTGGATACGATTGGCTATTCGGAAACCGGCGAAGTCGAGCTGACGGGGCGTGCGCAGGGCGGATCGGCTGTGCGCCTTTATCTGGACAACCGCCTTGTCGGCGATCTTCCGTCCGCGGAAGACGGAAAATGGCGGGGCGAGATCGAGGGTATCGACCCAGGTATCTATACATTGCGGGTGGATGAGGTAGCCCCGGACGGAACCGTCGTCAGTCGACTGGAAACCCCATTCAAGCGAGAGCCAATCGAGACGCTGCAGGCGGCTGATCAGTTGGATGAAGCGGATGCCGAGAGCCAAACCGCCGCAATCCGGTCGGTCACGGTTCAGAAAGGCGACACACTCTGGGCGATTTCGCGGGAACGTTTTGGTGACGGTATTCTCTACGTCAAACTTTTCGAGGCCAACCGCGACTCGATCCGTGATCCGGACCTGATTTATCCGGGTCAGATCTTTACCATTCCCGAATGACCACCCGGCTCTGGCCCTTTTGGGGGCGGGGGCCTATTTCTGATCTCAGGACAGACACTTGAAGCGACGGACAGCCCCAATGCAATCTGATAACGGGTCAGAACCTGACGAACGGCGCTCTGGCTGGCGCACGATCCGAAAGGTTTCGCCTTACCTGTGGCCCGATGATGAGCCATGGGTTAAGCGCCGCGTTGTTCTGGCGCTGACGATGCTGGTCGTGGCCAAGCTGATCGCGGTATATACGCCGATTCTGTACAAGGGCGCGGTCGATGCGTTGGCGGGCGAAGGTGTGCCGCCCATAGCGCTTGGTGCTGTCGGGCTGACAGTGGCCTATGGCGTCGCGCGGATGATGACCGTTGGCTTCCAGCAATTGCGCGATGCGGCTTTTGCGCCGGTTGGACAGCGTGCCTTGCGTGCGCTTGCGCTGGAAACCTTCCAGCACATCCACCAATTGTCCATGCGCTATCACGTGACACGCCGAACAGGCGGTCTGAGCCGGATTATCGAGCGGGGCGTCAAAGGGGTAGAGTTCCTGCTGAGGTTCCTGTTGTTTTCGATTGGGCCGCTGATTCTGGAACTGCTGCTGGTTGCGATCATCCTGATGTGGCTGTTCGACGTGTGGTATCTGGTTGTCGTCGCCGTCACCATCACACTGTACATATGGTTCACGTTCGCGGTGACGGAATGGCGGGTCAAGCTGCGCCGCGAGATGAATGATCAGGACACCGAAGCCAATCAGCGCGCTATCGATAGCCTGCTAAACTTCGAGACCGTCAAGTATTTCAATGCGGAGATGCGCGAAGCCGAACGGTATGACGTTTCGATGAAGGCTTATGCAAAGGCCGCGCTCAAGACCGCTTATTCGCTGGCCTTTCTGAATTTTGGACAGTCCTTCCTGATCACGTGCGGGCTGATCGGTGTCATGGTTCTTGCGGCCATCGGCGTGCAGAACGGAGGCCTGACGGTGGGCGATTTCGTGATGGTGAACGCCTACATGATCCAGATCACCGTGCCGCTGAATTTCCTGGGCACGGTCTATCGCGAAATCCGCCAGTCTCTGGTGGATATGGGGCAGATGTTCGATCTGCTCGAACAGCCCGCTGAAGTAACCGACAAGCCTTGTGCACCCAATCTGAAGGTGAATGGCGGCCAGGTAACGCTCGAGGATGTGCGATTCGGGTATGAGGCCGACCGGGAAATCCTCAAAGGGGTATCCCTGACCGTACCGGCAGGGCAGACCGTTGCCATCGTCGGGGCGACTGGGTCCGGCAAGTCGACTATCGGGCGGCTTTTGTTCCGGTTCTACGATGTCACCGGTGGCGCGCTGAAAATCGACGGACAGGATGTCCGCGATGTCAGTCAGACCAGTCTGCACGCGGCCATCGGTGTCGTGCCGCAAGACACCGTGCTGTTCAATGACACGATCCGCTACAATATTGCTTATGGCCGCGAAGGGGCCAGCCAGTCCGACGTGGAAGAGGCCGCGAAAGCTGCTCAGATACACGACTTCATCGCCAGCCTGCCTGACGGCTATGACACAAAGGTTGGCGAGCGGGGGCTGAAACTTTCAGGCGGTGAGAAACAGCGCGTTGGTATCGCGCGCACCTTGCTGAAGAATCCGCCGATCCTGCTGTTGGATGAGGCGACCTCGGCGCTGGATACCGACACCGAACAGGACATCAAGGACGCACTGGCGCGGGCGGGAGAGGGGCGCACTGTGTTGACCATCGCCCACCGCCTGAGCACGATTGCCGAAGCGGATCGCATCGTTGTGCTGGAACGGGGCGAGATCCTGGAACAGGGCACGCATGACGAATTGCTCTCTCGAGCCGGGCGCTATGCGCAGCTATGGAACCGGCAGCAATCGGACACGCAGGCTGCCTGACGCGCGTTGTGTCCGGCAGGATGATTTTGTGATAAAATAAGCCTGTTCTTACAGGAGATTTCCGATGCATCGATTTGTTCGAAAAGGCACAATTGCGGGCATACTTGCCGTGGCTATCAACCTTCCCACACTGGCCGCGGCTGATCCGATCGAAGGCGTCTGGAAGACCGATCCGGATCGAAAGGACTTGATCTCGCACATCAAGATCACGGCGTGTGGCGACAAGTTTTGCGGTCAGATTTTGTCGGCCTATGACAAATCCGGAAAAGAGGTGCAGACGCCCAATATCGGGAAGAAACTGTTCTGGGATGTGTCCAGCGAAGGTTCGGGCACATATGGCGGCGGAGAGTTCTGGGTGCCACTGCTGGATGTCGAGGCGGTGCCTCAGATGACGTTGCAGGGAGATACGCTCAAGGTCAAAGGATGTGATCATCACCTTTGTGGCCATCAGACCTGGACGCGATTGCAGAAATGAAAAGGGCCGGTGTTGGCCGGCCCATGATCTTTATTCTGCTGCTTTCAGAGGCGGATTGGGTGGCTGATCCGACGCCTGGTCCGGTTTGGCCACGGACAGAGCGTCTGTGACCTCATCGTCTTCCCAGATAACCTCGGTCGCCTGCGCTTTTCGCGCCGCCCGTCCAATGGCCATATCCTGTGCCAGCCGGCTGGCGCGTCCTGCCGAGGCGCGGGCCAGTGCCTTGCCCAGCCAGATTGTGTAGGTCGCCACCCAGACACGCAGCGCCAACAGCGATGGTGTCACGATCAGCGTCAGTACGGTCGCGATACCCAGGCCAAAGACAACCGCAGTGGCAAGCTGTTTCCACCACAGGGCGGTGGGGCTGTCGATGGAATAACCGCCGTTGATGAAGTCCAGCGACAGACCGAACATCATCGGTGTCAGACCCGCCATCGTGGTCAAAGTGGTCAGCAGAACCGGACGAATGCGCGCCTCGGCGGTGCGGACGATGGCCTCGATCCGGGGCATGTAGCGGCTGTATTCCTGATAAGTGTCGATCAGAACGATGTTGTTGTTCACCACGATCCCGGCCAGCGCCACGATGCCCGTCCCGGTCATGATGATCGAGAACGGCTGTTGCATGATCATCATTCCGATCAGCACCCCGGTTGTCGATAGAACAACCGCCAGCAGCACCAGCACCGAGTTGTAGAACGAGTTGAACTGCGCCAGCAGGATCACGAACATCAATCCCAGCGCACCCATGAATGCATTCACAAGGAAGGCGCCGGATTCTTCCTGTTCCTCCTGGTCGCCGGTCCATTCCCAGCTGACCGCTTTCGAGAAAGGTCCAGTGTCCAACCACTCCGTCAGGACGGCAATCCGTTCATTGGGGTTGATCAGCGAGAACTGCGCGTCGCCATCCTCGATCGCAGACCGGATATCCGCGGCGCTCTGGCTGCTGGTCAGCTTAACAATCTCATACGCCTCACCATCGGGGCTGCTCAGGGTCGCGCCCTTAGGCTCCGCGCCTTCCGCAACCGCCCGGACAACGGCCAGCCTTTGTTCAGTGCCGTCCGCGTCGGTGATAACGACCTTGCTCAGCCCCGGTTCTACATCCGCTTTGATGTCGTAATACCGCTCCTGATTGATGCGGTTGATCTCGGCCAGTTTTTCAACCGGCTTGCGGGTTACGAAATTCGACAACGGCACCAGACCGTCCGAAGTGCGGACTTTCAGCGAATCCAGCGTGGAAAGAACGCGGTCTTCTTCGGGCAGACGAACACGGATTTCGACCTCTTCATCGGTATTGTCCGGGCGCATCTCACCCAGCAGGATACCGCGTGTGACCAGTTGTACCATAGCGCCCACGGTCGCCACATCGGCCCCGAACCGACCCGCCTTGGCCACGTCCACGTCGATCTGCCAGTCAATGCCGGGCAGGGGCAGGGTGTCTTCGATCCGGACCAGACCGGGTGTGGTGTCGAACGCCTCGCGCGCGGACAGGGTTGCTGAGGTCAACTCCTCCCAATTGTTGCCCTTGATGCGCAGATGCACCGGTTTGGCCGAGGCCGGACCCTGATCCAGCGGCTGAAGCTCGACGATGATTCCGGGCAGTTCGGCCAGACTTGCGGTCAGTTCCTCAAGCACCCTATCGCCGTCGTATTTGGGATCGATGAAATGACGGTCGAACAGCCCGCCAAGGATCGGCTCTGACACGTTCGGGCGGTCTTCCCAGGGGATGATCTCGAACTGCACACGGCCAACGGTGTCGCCGGGGGCCTGCGCGCCACCGGTGTTCTGGTTCAGCCCGCCTTCACCGGCAAAGGCGAAGACGTTGATAACAGCCGGGTGCGCGCTGATGGTCTGTTCAGCGGCCAGAACAATTGCGTCTTTTTCCGCCAGAGACAGGTTGCCACGGGCGCGGACATAGGCGGTGGCCTGTTCGGGCTCAGTCTCGACAAAAAACTCGACGCCGCGGTTGTTGTTCGAAAAGGCCGTCATCACAGATACAACGGCAAAGCCGATCACCGCGATCGAGACGATCGGCATGATCGGATTTCCAACGAGGAATTTCACCATATAGCCAAAGACCGTGTGTTCCTTGGCCGTGTGCACATGGTCGTCCTCGCGGCGTTCGATCTTTGCCGCGCTCAGCGTGACCGACCCCGCAAAGGCGCCCGTCAAAAACAGAAACGCACCGAACAAACTGCCTGCTGTACCACCGATTGGAAGCAGATAGGTCGGGTTCAGAACCTGCATCGCACCCAGGAAAATCAGGTAAAGCGATGGCGGAACCAATACGGCACGTACCCACCAGCGGGTTCGCGCACGCAGCCAGTTCGACGTGCGGTCAAAAGTCCGGCTCAACCGGCCCGAAACACCGCCCATCACGGGCAGATAGATCAGCGCTACAATCAGCGAGGATGACAGAACGAAGATCAGCGTGATCGGCAGCATCTTCATGAACTCGCCCGGAACGCCGGGCCAGAACAGCATGGGCAGAAACGCACAAAGCGTGGTCGCCGTCGATGATACGATGGGCCAGAACATCCGCTGTGCCGCCTCGACATAGGCGTGCATCGGGCCGACGCCTTCCTTGATGCGCTTGTCGGCGTATTCGACCACCACGATGGCCCCGTCGACCAGCATCCCGACCGCAAGGATCAGGCCGAACATCACCATGTTCGAAATGCTGACGCCCATCATGGCCAGGAAGGCGAAGCACAGCAGGAACGAGGTCGGAATCGCAAAACCCACCAACAGCGCGGCACGTGTACCCAGCGACGCCAGCACAACGATCATCACCAGCGCAACGGCCGTCAGGACGGAACCTTCAAGCTGACTGACCATCGAGCCGACGATACGGCTCTGGTCATTCGACGTGCCGACGTCGACTGCTGCCGCCAGTTCCGGTGGCCAGATCTTCTGAGCCTCGGCAACGACCTTTTTGACCTCGTTGACCGTGTCGATGACGTTAAAGCCTTTGCGCTTGACCACCTGCAAGGCAACGGTGGACTCGCCATCGAACCGGGCAGTGCCTTCACGGTCTTCAAAGGTGTAATTGATCTGCGCCAGTTCGCCCAGAGTGACAACGCGGTCGCCATTGACCTTGACGGGCAGGCCGTAAACGTCCTGCGCCGTCTTGAAGGATGAAGGGATTTTGACCGAGAATGTGCCTTGCGCCGTCTCGACCTCACCAGCAGCGATCAGCTGGTTGTTGTTCTGAACGACGTTGATCAGTTCAGCAGCGGTGACGTTATAGGCCTCAAGGCGTAGCGGGTCGATCACCACTTCAAGAAGTTCGTCCCGATTGCCGGCAATCCCGGCTTCCAGAACGGAATCCAGCGCTTCAAGATCGTCCTGCAGGTCTTTGGCAACACGGGCCATTGTGCGTTCGGGAACCGCGCCGGTCAGGTTGACGATGACGATTGGAAATTCGGAGAAGTTGATCTCGTTCAGCGAATACTGCTCGGCACCTTCAGGGAAATCTGCCTGCGCGCTGTTCATCGCGTCGCGGACATCGGCGGTGATCGCGGTCTTGTCCCAGCCGAAGTCGAACTCAAGTGCAATCCCGGCATAGCCTTCTGCGGCGGTGGCGGTCATTTCCTTCAGTCCGTCCAGATCCGCCAGTTCGGTTTCCATGGGCTTGATGAGCAGGTTCTCGGAATCCTCGGCCGAAATGCCGGGGAACGAAACCGATACGAACAGAGCCGGGATTTCGATGTCCGGCTCGCCTTCTTTCGGCAGGCTGACATAAGCAAACCCGCCGACCATCAAAGAGATCGCGATGAAGGCTAGGACCATTCGGGCCCTGTCGGCGGCCCAACTGACAATACCCGTCATTGCGACAATTCCCGGTAGGTCGGCGTGACACTGACGCCTTTGGTCACGAATTCCTGCCCGACGACAATGATATCCACAGTTTCAGGCAATCCGTCGATCCAGACACCGCTTGCGGTGTCACGCAGCAGATGAACAGGCATGAAGTCGACTACATTACCCGCTGCAATCGTGCGAACTCCCAATTGGCCTTCATTGTTCAGCGTCAATGCGGATTGCGGCAGCAGGTGCGCCTTGGCGCCTTCGGCTGCGATGCGAATGTCAGCGGTCTGGCCGTCGCGGATGGCCAGTTCCGAGTTCGGAACGGTGATCTCAACCTCGAAGGTCCGGGTGGTTTCATCGGCGGAACGGCTGAGGAATGTCACACGGCCCGTAACCTCAAGACCGGTCACCAGTTTGGCCGAAGCCTCGGATCCCACAATGATCCGGTTCACTTCGGTCTCGGGAACAAAACCCACCAGCTTGATCGGATCCAGCTGAATGACAGTTGCACAAAGCGATCCTGGCTGCATCAGGCTGCCCAATTCCGCCGTGTCGCTTTCCAGCAGGCCACGGAACGGCGCTTCGATGGTGAGGCGGTCAATCTCGCGCTGGGCCGCTTTCACCTCGGCCGCGGCAGCTTCGATACCGGCGCGAGTGGCCTCCAGACCCGCTTCGGCCGATTTCACACCTGCTTCAGCGGTGCTCATGGCCGCTTCGCTGGAAATCCGGCGTGTTTCCGACCCAAAACCCGTTTCAGACAGCTTGCGCGCCGCTTTCAAGTTGATCTCGGCCTCGGCGACGCGCGCATGTGCTTCGGCAAGGCGGGCTTCGGCTTCGGGGATGCGGCTTTCGGCCTCAAGCTTGCCCGCCATCGCTTCGGCCAGGCTGGCCGGGCGGGTGCCAGGGTCGAGTTCGCACAAAAGATCTCCGGCCTCGACAAAAGTGCCCTTGCGCTTGGGTTCTGACACAACGGTCGATATCGTTTCGGCCAGCACTTCGACCTGACGGTTCGCCTTGGTCTGGCCACGCAACAACACTGCGCTGTCGATCTCGCGCGCCGATGACCGCAAGGCGACGACCTTGATTGCATCCGGATTTTGGGCAGCTTCCGCGCCCTCACCACCTTCAGCGGCTTGTGCTTCCGTCACGTCATCTTTTCCAGCAAAGGCGAACAGCGCGTCCCTTTCGAACACTAAAAAGTATAATGCAACAATTACCAAAAGCGCGTTTGCGAATGAAATCAATCGCATGCAGAATTTCTCCTAGGATTCATTGCCAGATTTTCACTGGCGCTTATGCCTCAAAATGGGGTCCGGCATAGGCCATTTCCATACTGAACTGAATAGTTCGGTTTAGTTTTTTTCGCAAGGGCAGACTAAGCCGGTGAAAATGTGCGAAATCGGACCCTTGGCTTGGACGTGGTGCCGGGGTATGACATGGCGCTAATATGACAGGACACTAAGCCTGGGGGCAGGGATGAGCGACGTCGACAGTTTCATTGATGAGGTGACAGAAGAGGTGCGCCGCGACCGGCTGTATCTGCTTTTGCGCCGCTGGGGCTGGGTGGGCATTGCGGCGGTTGTACTTATTGTAGGCGGGGCCGCTTTCAACGAATATCGTAAAGCCAGCATCACAAGTCAGGCTCAGGC
Organism: uncultured Ruegeria sp.; assembly: GCA_963669395.1. Taxonomy (GTDB): domain Bacteria; phylum Pseudomonadota; class Alphaproteobacteria; order Rhodobacterales; family Rhodobacteraceae; genus Ruegeria. The sequence continues at coordinate 2,193,666 of OY770022.1, forward strand.
GCTGGGCGATGAAATTCTTGCGGCGCTGTCGCAAGATGATTCCGCCGAACGTGCCGCCGGTCTAAGCGGGATACAAACGCAATCGCCGGGTGGGGACGCAGTGCTGAAAATGCTGCTGTCCGCATCGCAGAACGAGGCCGGTTCGGCGCAGGATGCCGTGACCAGCCTGAACGCGGTTGCGACGCAAGCTGATCTGCCCGAAATCTATCGCGCCATCGCGAGCTTCAAGGCGTTGCTGTTGCAAAGTGAAACGCTTTCGGCGGACGAGCGTCGCCTTCAATTCGAGGCACTGGCCGCGCCCGGTGCGCCGCTGCGTCTGTTGGCAGAAGAACAGCTTGCGCTGATTGATGTCGCCGAGGGCAACACCGCCGCCGCGATTGATCGTCTGCAAGCGCTGCGGCAGGATGCCGAAGTTGGTGTCGATCTGCAGCAGCGTGCGACCCAGCTGATCGTGGCGCTGGGGGGCGAACCGGAACAACTGGTCGCCCAGCAAGGCTGATTGAGACAGCGAAACAAGAATGACGACAGGCGAGTTCGGAACATCATGGTAACGAGACTATTCCCCCGCATTGGACTGCCATTGGCGGCGATTGCCCTGACGACGCTTGCGGCCTGTCAGGAACCCGAAGTCATTCTGCCCGGTGAGCGCGAAGACATCCGTCCTGCGTCCGATACCGAAACTGTTGAAACCCGTGGGTCCAAACCAATCAGCCTGCCGGGGCAGACATCGAACGCCAATTGGGCGCAAAGTCCGGGCACAGCCGCTTTCCGAACCACAAACGCTGCGCTAAGCTCAGCGCCGCAGCGCATCTGGTCCACTTCGATTGGCGAAGGCGATTCCCGTAAGAAACGGATTACAGCGGAACCGGTTGTTGCAGGCGGGCTGATTTATACCCTTGATTCCGGAGCCACAGTATCGGCCGTTACACCTCAGGGGCAGGTCGCCTGGAGCACCAACCTTATCCCTCCAAGCGACGGTGATTCCGACGCGACAGGTGGCGGAATGGCCTATGCCGACGGGGTTTTGTACGTTTCATCCGGGTTTGGTCGCCTCACGGCGCTGGATGCCAAGACCGGCGCGCAACGCTGGCAAAAACGGCTGAACGCAACCGGCAGCGGTGCGCCGCTGGTCAAAGACGGGTTGCTTTACGTCGTCGCCGGGGATGAGACCGGCTGGGCTGTGAATACCAAGGATGGCCGTATTGCCTGGCAGGTCGAAGGAACACCCAGCGTTGGGAACGTGCTTGGGGCACCGTCGCCCGCGCTGACCTCGGACCTCGCGGTCTTTGCTTTCGGATCCGGTGATATTGCCGCGACGTTCCGCAGGGGCGGCATCCGCCGCTGGAACGCTTCGGTCGCGGGCGGACGTCGTGGTCGCGCGGCGGCCCGGATCGTTGATGTCACCGGGGGGCCAATGGTAACCGGGGACACGATCTACATTGGGAACCACTCGGGCCGGACCGTGGCGCTGGAAGGTGGGTCCGGAGAACGTAAATGGACCGCCAACGAAGGTGCGGTTGATACGGTCTGGCCGGTCGGAAACAGCGTCTTCCTGATCAGCGACCGCAGCCAGTTGGTGCGACTGAACGCAACAGACGGATCGGTGATCTGGGCGCAGGACCTGCCCGGATTTGTCAAGGACAAGCCCGGACGGCGCGGGGCGATCTTTGCGCATTATGGTCCGATCCTTGCTGGCGGGCGCATCGTTGTGGCCTCGAATGACGGGTACGTGCGCTTTTACAGCCCGGTTGACGGAACCCTGGTTCACCGGATCGAAGTCCCCGGCGGGGCGACCGCGTCGCCCGTTGTTGCGGGGCGCACTTTGTATATCGTGTCTACCAAAGGTGCACTGCACGCTTTCCGTTGACGGCAAGATGCGCTAAAGGGCGCATCTTGAGTCTTGAAAGTTGAGTATCATGTCGCTGACCCTCGCTATCGTGGGGCGCCCGAATGTGGGCAAATCCACACTGTTCAACCGCCTTGTGGGCAAGCGCTTGGCCTTGGTCGACGATCAGCCGGGCGTGACACGTGACCTGCGCGAAGGCGAAGGGCGGCTTGGCGATCTGCGATTCACCGTGATCGATACGGCGGGTCTTGAGGATGCAACGGATGACAGTCTGCAGGGGCGGATGCGCCGTTTGACCGAGCGCGCGGTGGATATGGCCGATGTCTGCCTGTTCATGATCGATGCGCGTGTGGGGCTGACCCCCACGGACGAGATGTTCGCGGAAATCCTGCGCAAACGATCCAAACATGTGATCCTTGCGGCCAACAAGGCCGAAGGGAACGCGGCGGATGCCGGCGTGCTTGAGGCTTATAATCTGGGTTTGGGAGAGCCCGTGCGCCTGTCGGGCGAGCATGGCGAAGGAATGACCGACCTTTACGCCCACCTCATGCCTCTGGCGGACGCGATGGCAGAACAACAGGCCGATGAGACGCCTGTGACAGATGTGGAACTGGACGAAGAGGGCGAATGCGAAGCGCGCCTGATCACCGATGCGAAACCGCTTCAGGTCGCTGTTGTCGGTCGTCCAAACGCCGGAAAATCCACCCTGATCAACAAGATTATGGGCGAAGATCGTCTGCTGACCGGTCCCGAAGCCGGGATTACCCGCGATGCCATCAGCTTGCGGATCGACTGGGCCGATCCCGATGGCAACAGCACGCCGATGCGGATTTTCGACACCGCCGGGATGCGCAAGAAGGCCAAGGTGCAGGAGAAGCTGGAAAAGCTGTCCGTCTCGGACGGGCTGCGCGCGGTCAAGTTTGCCGAGGTCGTGGTGGTTCTGCTGGACGCGGCCATACCGTTTGAACAACAAGACCTGCGCATCGCCGATCTGGCCGAACGCGAAGGCCGTGCCGTGGTCGTCGCGGTCAATAAATGGGACATCGAAGAGGACAAGCAGGAAAAACTGCGCAATCTGAAAGAATCCTTTGAACGGCTGTTGCCTCAGTTGCGCGGTGCCCCGCTGATCACCGTTTCAGCGAAAACGGGCAGGGGGCTTGAGCGTCTTCGCGCCGCCATCCTGCGTGCCCATGACGTCTGGAATCGCCGTGTGCCGACCGCAGCCCTGAACCGCTGGCTGGCAGCCATGCTGGAACAGCACCCGCCGCCTGCACCGCAGGGACGTCGGATCAAGCTGCGCTATATGACCCAGGCCAAGACCCGCCCGCCTGGGTTCGTGGTCATGTGCTCGCACCCGGACAAGATGCCGGACAGTTATTCGCGGTATCTGGTGAACGGGTTGCGTGAGGATTTCGACATGCCCGGCACACCGATTCGGCTGACCCTGCGTGGGCAAGGGGACAAGAACCCATACAAGGGGCGGCGCAAGAAAAACGCCGGGGCCTTGGCAAAGCACCTGAAGGGGCGCGGCTGATCTTTGGGTCAGGTCCGGCTGACGCAGCCGGACCCGATCATGGATTTTGATAGGTGCCCGGTTCCAAAGACTCGGTACGCTTCGGCCGGTTCATGAAAATTGCGAAGGGCGCGGCCCCAATTCCGGTCAATCGCGAACATGAGTCAAAAAAGATAAGAATATCGCGATATTTGTTCGTACTGGCGCCGTCAGTTTTGATCTTGAGAATGCGAGACAAAGGTGCCGTAGGGTCAATCTCGGCGCCGGTGATGGAACAGCTTGGCAAAGACTTGAGCGGATTTCCCCGATCACTTGGACAATGTCTGAAAGAAAATGCGATCTATGCCATTGTTGGAGCATAACAATTACCCGCGCCGGTCTTGCTTTGAGACTATTCGTGTATAATCTGACGATGAACGTTCACGCCGACCAAAAGAGGAAAGTGGGGCGGTTATGGATCTCAGGGAATATACCCGCCGATATGCGGTTCAGGACAATCGGCTTGCCAGCCTGAGCTATTTTGGGACCTTTGCGGTGTATTTCACATCGCTGGCTTTGGCGATCATCTTCGTGGACCGGTGGTATGTCATGGTCCCGGCCGGGATTGTTTTCGCATTTTCGGCAGTGCGCCTTTACGTGTTGCAGCACGATTGCGGCCATCATTCCCTGTTTGAGACGCGTCAACAGAACGAATGGGCGGGGCATGGCCTGTCACCCTTCACCTTTGCACCTTTCGAGGTGATGAAGCAGAACCACAACTTGCATCACGCGGGCATTGGTAATCTGGAACATCGAGAGACGGGTGAGATTCACACCATGACCTTGCGGGAATGGAATGGTGCCGATTGGAAAACGCGGCTATTTTACCGGCTTTATCGCAATCCGTTCATCCTCGTGCCCGTTGGCGCGCTGTTCACCTACTTCATTCGCTACCGCTGGCCTAAGAACACGGTGCGATTTGGGGCAGGTGGGGTGCTGTTGCACAATCTGTCGATCATCGTGTTTTTGGGTTTGCTTTATTATGTGGCCGGGGCAACGGGGATTCTGGTCTGGTTGGTTTTTTCGTTGTTGGGCGGAATGCTGGGGGTGTTTCTTGTGTACCTTCAGCATAACTTTGAAGACACATACTGGGACCGCCGTCCGGATCTGGACCCACAGGTTGCTGCGTTGCAGGGGTCTTCAGCGCTGGACTTCGGCTGGTGGTTCGACAATGCGGTCGCCTGCATCACGCTGCATGATATCCACCATTTCAACGCGCGCATCCCGTCCTATCGACTTCGCGCCTGCCACTATAACCTGCCGCCTGAATTCACCCCGCGGCGGATCAAGTTTCGCGAGGCGGTGGCAGCACTGAACCTGAAGCTCTGGGATGAGGATGCCAAACGCCTTGTTCCGTTCCCCAGGAAGTCCACGACAGGCGATCTGGCTCATAGTGGCTGACATCATGCGGTGAGCCAAGCTATCAGGGGGTTGGGGGGATGTACATCCGACGTATATATGTATTCGAGCGACGAATTGGAAAGGACCAGTAATGACCGCAGTGACCAAGATAAAAGGTGTGGGCCAAGCGCTTGCAAAATCGTTGAGCGACAATGGTTTCAAAACTGCGGAAGCCATCGCCAAGGCAAACGCCGCTGGTCTGGTCAAAATCCCGCGCATTGGTGCATCACGTGCGCAAAGGCTGATCGCAGCCGCCAAGGAAGCTGTTGCCAAGCCAACTGGGACCAAGCCGGCGACCCGGCGCGCACCGGCCCGAAAACCTGCCGCCCGCAAAACCGTAGCCGCGGCTGCCGCTGAAAAGCGGGCAAACGAAGAGGCGCGCAAGGCGGCTGAAGAAAAGGCTGCGAAGGAACAGGCAGCAGCCAAAGCCCAGAAAAAGGCCAAAGCGAAGGCCAAAGCCGAAAAAGCCGCCAAGAAGCGGCGCGAGATGGAGGCGGCCTTTTCCGAGGCGAAAGATAAAGTGAAAGCCAAATCCAAAAAGGCCAAACAGAAGGCCAAGTCCAAAAAGGACAAGGCAAAGAAAGACGTTGCCAAGAAGTCGGGCAAAGACGCCGCCAAGAAGTCCGGCAAAAAAGAAGGAAAAAAGAAGAAGGACAAAAAAAAGGCGAAGAAGTAGTCCCACTCCGCCTCGACTTGTTTCGAAAACCGGCTCCGTTTCAGACGGTTGCCGGTTTTTTGTTTCAGGCCAGCGTGCCGTCCGTCTGCAAAGTCAGCTTGCCGCCCAGGTACGGGGCCAGAACGTCCGGAAGGGTAACGGTTCCGTCTTCATTCTGACCGTTTTCCAGCACGGCAATCAGGCAGCGCCCAACCGCAAGACCCGAGCCGTTTAGGGTGTGAACATATTCCGGCTTGCCGCCGCTTTCGGGGCGGAAACGCGCGTTCATGCGGCGGGCTTGAAATGCCCCTGTTGTCGAAACCGAACTGATCTCGCGGTATGCATCCTGCCCCGGCAGCCATGCCTCGATGTCGTAGGTCCGGCGTGCGCCGAAGCCCATGTCACCCGTGCACAGAACCACAGTGCGATAGGGGGTGCCCAATTGCTCCAGCAAGTCCTCGGCGCAGCGCAGCATACGCTTTTGCTCGTCATCCGAGTTGTCGGGATGTGTGATCGAGACCATCTCGACCTTTTCGAACTGGTGCTGGCGCAACATGCCTGCCGTGTCCTTGCCTGCGCTTCCGGCTTCGGACCGGAAACAGGCGGTGTGCGCGGTTATGCGGATGGGCAGGGCGCTTTCTTCCAGAATGTCACCGGCGACGGAATAGGTCAGCGTGACCTCGGATGTTGGAATAAGCCACCAACCATTGGTGGTCTGATAGCTGTCCTCGCCGAATTTGGGCAACTTGTCGGTACCATACATCGCCTCGTCCCGCACCAGAACCGGCGTCTGCATTTCCGTCAGGCCGTTCTTGTCGATATGCGTGTCCAGCATGAACTGGGCCAGTGCGCGATGAATGCGGGCGACGCCTTTCGACAGGTTCACGAACCGGCTACCGCTGGTCTTGGCGGCGGTTTCAAAGTCCATCGCCGCGGCAACGGCAGGGATTTCGTAGTGTTCCTTGGGTTCGAATGCGAAATTACGCGGAGCACCCCAGCGATTGACCTCGACATTTTCGTTTTCATCCGCGCCTTGCGGCACGTCGTCGGCAGGGACGTTGGCAATGCGCGCCAACTGGTCGGTCAGCAGGGCGTCTAGATCTTTGGCTTCGGTCTGCATCCGGGCGATCTCGGCCTTTTTCTCGGCCACCAGCGCGCGCAGACGCTCGAACTCGGCTTCGTCACCGCGCGCCTTGGCGGCGCCGACTTCTTTGCTGGCCTTGTTCTGCTCGGCCTGAGCGGTCTCGGCGGCAAGTATCTTGGCCCGGCGGCTTTCATCCAGCCTGAGCAGGTCAGACGACACCGGCGCGTCCCCACGGCGCGCAAGGGCGGCGTCGAAGGCGGCTGGGTTTTCGCGAATGGCGCGGATGTCGTGCATTGTTCAGATCCTTGAATACGTGAATCACTGGAACCGCTTATGCACTATCTCGCGGGGAGGGTGTAGCCGGGACAAGACGCCCGGACTATTTCTCTTCCTCTTCGGTGGCTTCATGCGCCAGATGGCCGTCCCAAGCCTCGGCAGGGATCTTGGGTTCGGGTGGATCGGCCATATAAGAGGGCGTCATGATCTGAACACTGTTTTCGTTGAAAACGGCCACGATATTGCGATGCAGATCCGAGCGGATTTTCGGGATAATACTGCCGCGTGTGGTGTAACCGTTGATCTGGTAGTTGATCGCGTAATCGGCCAGCGCGGTCCACAGCACAAAGGGGACGGGCTTGGACTTGATCCCTTTGGTACGATTGGCCGCCTCGATCAGCATCGCCTCGACCTTTTCGGGCGGCTCTTCATAGCCGATGCCGACAGTGGTGTGCAACAACAGGCCGCTGCCATCTGTTTGCTTGGAAAAGTTCACCACATCCGAGTTCATCAGCTGCGCATTCGGGATCGAGATCAGCTCGTTCTTGATGGACTTCAGATGCGTCTCCATCAACTTGATCTGCACCACGTCACCGATATGGTCACCAATCTGAATGCGATCCCCGATCGAAGTTGAACGGCGGTAAATCACAAACAGGCCAGCAAGCATGTTCGACACGACCGAGTTCGCACCCAGCGACAGCATGGCGCCGACCAGAATGGTCAGCCCCTGAAACGCGGCCGAATCCGAGCCCGGAATGTAGGGCACGGCAAAGACCAGCGCGATCAGGATCACGATGACACGGGCAATGTTGAATGTCGGATTCACCCAATGCTTTTCGAAATCGCCCATTTCGAAGGACCCGGCCTCGACCGCATCAAAGAACACCCTCATGCCACGGATGATATAGACGGTGATCCAGGCGATCAGGCCCAGCATGATCAGATTCGGGATATAGCTGAGGATGCCCTTGAAGATCAGCAGGACAGGTTCCGTCAGATAAGTCAGCAGCAGTTGCGCGAAATACCGGGTTTCGGCAAAAGCCAGAAGGACAAAGGACAGGTAGTAGTAAAAGCCCAGAAAGAAGATGACCAGCAGGATGAAATTCAGGCCGTATCGGATCAGGGCTGCAATCGCTTCGGCCTGAACGCTTTTGGCGGTCGCTGTTTCGACGTCCTTGAGATAGCGCTTGACCAGCTTCAGGGTGCGTCGCCGGATGCGCCGGTGAAGCCACATGATAATGATGACAAACAATGCAAAGCCGACGGTCCAGGCTAATGCCTCGATCGCGCCTGACACGCGCGCCTGGTCCGTCCGGTTCGCACGGTAGTCGACAATCGCCTCTTCTATCGCGTCGCCATGCAGAAGGCTGAGAACGTCCAGTTCCATCTGGTCCAGTTCCGCGTCGGCTACGGTAACGATCGAAACTCTGACGCCATCAGCGAAAATGCGTGTACCGAGATCGGTTTTTTCGAAAGTAATGTCGACCTCGGGGTCTTCCGAAGATTCGGCGACTTCGACAATAATCTTCTGAACCTGCTCCGCCCGTTCCGATGCCGGCAATGCGCTTGAGCCGCGCAGGAAGAACAGTTTTTCGCCGTCGACAACCACCGGGGCCTTGAAAACATCCGTTTCATCGGTCTCGGGGGCCAGAATTTCGGGGGGTGCTTCCTGTGTCTGTCCGGCAGTGCACATGGCAAAAGCCAGCAGGGCTGCGATCAGCAAAACTTTTAATGCTTGCAGGTGTTTATATAGCTGATTCATTGTGACCCCCACGGCCTGACTATACCCCGCCTGACCGTCGTTCCTAGGGTATATCTGCAACGCTTGGAAACATCTTTCGACACGGTGACACAATCAGGACGGGTTACACCGCCGCCTTTGCTTGCAAACGGACACCTCAAAGCATAGGTTCCCGCCAAATTTGCGGAGCTTGTCCGCGATCCAAAGTAAAAGGAATGTCCCATGGAAGGTGGCGCAATCGCCCAGTTTCTCCCGCTGATCCTGATTTTCGCGATCATGTATTTCCTGCTGATACGTCCGCAGCAGAAGAAGATGAAGGAACATCAGGCGATGGTCGATGCCGTGCGCCGGGGCGATCAGGTCGTCACCCAGGGCGGGATGATCGGCAAAGTGTCCAAGGTCAAGGAAGGCGAGAACGAGATCGAGGTCGAGATCGCTGAAGGCGTCAAGGTGCGTGTGGTCAAATCGACCATTGCACAGGTTCTGAACAAGACCGAGCCTGCGAAATAACTTCGCGCGACAATCCCTTGAAAAGGCAGGGTAATGCTGCACATTGATACCTGGAAGCGGGTTCTGATCTGGTCGGTCTGTGTGATCGGCCTGCTCATGGCTCTGCCGAATGCGTTCTATACGCGTGTCGAGCAATCGAACGACGCCAAAACCGCCATTGAACTTGGCATTGATACTCCGGAAATGCAGGCCGAGGCCGCCCAGTGGCCAAACTGGCTGCCGTCTTCTCTGGTCAACCTGGGCCTCGATTTGCGCGGCGGCGCGCATCTCTTGGCCGAAGTCCAGACCAGCGATGTCTACGAAGCCCGGATGGAGGCGATGTGGCCGGAAATTCGTGACGCCCTGCGCGATGAACGCGGGACGGTAGGCACCATCCGCAAGCAGCCATCCGCACCGGATGAGATTCGCGTACGGATCAGCCAACCCGAAGGCATGTCTCGCGGGCTGGAAGTTGTACGTGGTCTTGCGCGTCAGGTGCAGACGCTGACCGGTGTTGGGGCGACCGACATCGAAGCGCGCGCCGACGGTGACATGATCGTCGTGCAATTGTCCGAAGCCGAGAAACTGGCTTCGGATGACCGGACCGTGCGTCAGGCGCTGGAAATCATCCGTCGCCGTATCGATGAGGTCGGAACACGCGAACCCACCATTCAGCGTCAGGGTGCGGACCGTATTCTGATTCAGGTCCCGGGCGTCGGTAGCGCAGGTGAGTTGAAAGAGATCATCGGAACGACCGCGCAACTGACCTTTAATCCGGTTGTGGGCCGTGGGGCCGACCCGGATGCCGTACCGGGTATCGGTGAAAAAGTCGTGCCCTCGCTGGACGAAAGCGAAGTTTTCTACACCATCGAATCCGCTCCGGTCGTGACCGGTGAAGAACTGGTGGATGCGCAGCCGTCCTTTGACCAGAACGGCCGCCCAGCAGTCAGCTTCCGGTTCAACACCTCGGGTGCGCGCAAGTTCGGCGACTATACCCTCGATAACATCGGCGCACCGTTCGCGATTGTGCTGGATGATGAGGTGATTTCGGCCCCAGTGATCCAATCCCACATTCCGGGCGGGTCCGGTATCATCACCGGCAATTTCACCGTAGAAGAAAGCACCAACCTGGCTGTGCTGCTGCGCGCCGGTGCCCTGCCTGCGGGGCTTGAGTTCCTCGAAGAACGTACGATCGGTCCCGAACTGGGGCAGGACAGCATCGATGCTGGGAAGGTGGCCACCACGGTCGCCTTTGCCGCAGTGCTGGTCTTCATGGCACTCAGCTATGGCCTGTTCGGAGTGTTCGCCAATATCGCGCTGATCATAAACGTTGGTCTGCTGTTCGGCCTTCTTTCGGTGATCGGTGCAACGCTGACCCTGCCGGGTATTGCGGGCATCGTTCTGACGGTTGGTATGGCGGTTGACGCCAACGTGCTGATTTTTGAGCGTATCCGGGAGGAGTTGAAGTCCGCCAGAGGCCCCTCGCGCGCTATAGAGTTGGGTTATGAAAAGGCGCTGTCGGCCATTCTGGACGCCAACGTCACTACATTTATCACTGCGACGATCCTGTTCGCCATGGGCAGCGGTCCGGTGCGCGGCTTTGCCATCACTCTGGGTCTGGGCATTCTGACCTCGGTCTTCACCGCGATCTTCGTGACGCGCCTGATTATCGTCATGTGGTTCGAACGCCGCCGCCCCAAAACGATCGAGGTTTGATATGCGACTGAGACTTGTTCCCAAGGAAACCTCGTTCGATTTCTTCAACCGCTGGAAAGTCTGGCTGGGCATTTCGGCTTTGCTGATGATCGTGGGCTTCGCCTCGTTCCTGATCCAGGGCCTGAACTTTGGTATCGACTTTCGCGGCGGCACCACGATTCGGACGCAAAGCGCGCAGGAAATTGATGTGGGCACCTATCGCGATGCCATCGCGCCGCTCGAACTGGGTGACGTGACCATCACCGAGATTTTCGATCCGACTTTCGGCGAAGACGAAAACGTCGCAATGATCCGCATTCAGGCGCAAGCCGATGCCGAAGCCGTTTCCGCTGCTACCGTGACAGCAGTGGAAGGGGCGTTGCAAGCTGCGGTGCCGGATATTCAGTTCGTCTCGGTCGAATCCGTTGGTCCAAAAGTGTCCGGCGAGCTGATCCAGACTGCGGTTATCGCTGTGGCTTTGGCCATCGCTGCGGTGCTTGTCTACATCTGGCTGCGGTTCGAATGGCAGTTTGCCCTGGGCGCAGTGGCCGCGCTGGTACATGACGTGATCCTGACCATCGGTATCTTTTCAGAGCTGCAGATCCGCTTCGACCTGGCCATCATCGCGGCGCTGCTGACCATTGTCGGCTACTCTCTGAACGACACAGTGGTTGTGTTCGACCGGGTGCGCGAGAACCTGCGCAAGTACAAGAAGAAGGACCTCAAAGAGGTTCTGAACCTTTCGATCAACGAAACACTCAGCCGGACGGTGATGACCTCGGTCACCACTCTGCTGGCGCTGATTTCGTTGTATGTACTGGGCGGGGACGTGATCCGCGGCTTTGTCTTTGCGATGATCTGGGGCGTGATCGTGGGTACCTATTCCTCGGTCTTCGTGGCATCGACCATCTTGCTGTGGCTGGGGGTCAAGCGCGACTGGTCCAAGCCGTCAAACACGGCGGGCAACCAGTTCGCAAACATCGATGCCTGAGCTTTCGGGCCAGTCCCCGGCGGGGCTGGCCATCGTTTTGTTCGCGGCTTTTCTGGGCGGTGTCGTGCGCGGTTTTTCCGGGTTCGGCACCGCTCTGATCTTTCTTCCTCTGTCCGCGCCAATTCTGGGCCCGTTCGGTGCGCTGATTGCCCTGACAGTCATGGATATTTTCGGTCCGGTTCCGAATCTACGCCGGGCCTGGGTCGCCGTCGATCGGTCGGATCTTCTGCGGCTGGTCCTTGGATGTGCGGTGACGTTGCCGATCGGGTTGTGGCTGCTGACGCAGGTGGAACCCGTGGTGTTCCGGTACGTGGTCAGCCTGATCTCACTGTTCATGCTCGCCGTCCTTGTCTCGGGGCTGCGCTATCGGGGGCGCGTGCGCCGCGCCATGGTTGCGGGGATCGGAGCAGCCGCTGGTTTCCTTGGTGGTGTAGCGGGGTTGCCGGGTCCCGCCGTCATTCTGTTCTACATGTCGCGCCCGCTGCCGATTGAAGTTGTTCGGGCCACCATTCTATTGTTCCTCTTTGCCTTTGATTTCCTGTTGCTTGGGATATTGACAGGAATGGGCCGGGTAACCCTGGCGTCGATCGGGCTGGGTCTGGCGCTGGCCGTTCCGAATCTGGCTGGAAACTGGCTGGGAGGGTGGCTTTTCCGGCCCGAGCGCGAGAGGATCTACCGGGCAAGCGCCTATCTGGCGATTGCCGTTGCGGCCTTGTCGGGCTTGCCGCTTTGGGGATAAACACGGGCCATGCGTTTGAACGAGATAACATATAACAGCTCTGCACCTGTTGCCGGCTACGGTCCCGGCTTCTTCCGCATCGGCGGGCAGGTCTACGAAGGGTCTGTTCTAACCGGTCCAACCGGCACCGCCGGTTGGGGCGGCTACGATGATCAGGACGCTTTGCTGGAGTTGTCCGACGACGTCGATGTGGTCTTCATCGGCACCGGCGCTGAACTGTCTCACATCCCGGCCGACTTGCGTGTCGCATTGGAGGACGCAGGGCTTGGGGTCGAGATCATGAACTCCCCGGCTGCCTGCCGCACCTATAACGTGCTGCTATCCGAAGGCCGGCGCGTGGCGCTGGCCCTGATCCCCGTTTGACCGGATCCGCTCTTCATCTGGCCAAAAATATCCCGGGGAGCGCGAGGGGCTGGCCCCTCGCTCCGCTTCCTTCCTTAATCGCAAAGGCAATTCTCCTGCGGCAAATCCCGCCTTTTGCGTCTGGCAGCAATAAGATAAGCGGAACTCATGACACTGACCGTTAGCGAACTTGCCGTCACCCGGGGCGGTATCCCCGTTCTCGAAGGACTGAGCTTTGTGCTGGAACCCGGTCGCGCACTGATCCTGCGCGGCCCCAACGGGATTGGAAAAACAACCCTGCTGCGAACGCTGGCCGGGTTGCAGCCGCCCTTGGCTGGCCGGATCGAAGGGGCTGAAGACCGGATCGCCTATGCCGCGCATTCGGACGGGTTGAAACCCACCCTGTCAGTGACAGAAAACCTGACTTTCTGGGCCTCGGTTTTTGGCACACCGGACATTCAGCCCGCGCTGGACGCCTTTGATCTGAATGATCTGGCAGACCGCCACGCAGGCAACCTGTCCGCAGGTCAGAAACGTCGTCTGGGTCTGGCCCGGATGCTGGTCACCGGTCGTCCGATCTGGATGCTGGATGAACCCACCGTGTCGCTGGACCGCAATGCCGTGCAGATGTTCGCCGATGCGGTGCGCGCGCATCTGGGGCAGGGTGGTTCGGCCCTGATCGCCACCCATATCGACCTCGGGCTGGACGGAGAGGTTCTGGATGTCGGTCCCAACAAGGCCAAACCAAAACCCATCGACGACTTTGACGGAGGTTTCCTGTGATCGCCTTGCTTTTGCGCGACCTGAAGCTGGCCTTCCGTGCGGGCGGTGGCTTTGGTCTGGGTCTGGCCTTTTTTCTGATCGTGACCGTTCTGGTACCGTTTTCCGTGGGCCCGCAATCCTCGCTGCTGTCGACGATCGCACCGGGCGTCCTCTGGCTGGGGGCGCTGTTGGCGTGCCTGTTGTCGCTGGACCGTCTGCTGGCACTGGATTGGGAGGACGGATCGCTGGACCTTCTGGCCACCGCGCCGCTGCCCCTTGAGGCTGTCGTGACGATCAAGGCACTGGCCCATTGGCTGACCACCGGCTTGCCGTTGGTTCTGGCCGCACCGTTTCTGGGCGTGTTGCTGAACCTGCCCACGCCGGGGTTTTTCTGGTTGGTCATCTCGCTGCTGATCGGCACCCCGGCGATGAGCGTCATCGGCACGTTTGGCGCGGCGCTGACCGTGGGGCTCAAACGTGGCGGACTGCTGCTGTCACTGCTGGTTCTTCCGCTTTATGTGCCGACGCTGATTTTCGGTGCCGAAGTCGCCCGACGCGGCGCGACTGGCATGGAAACACAAACGCCCCTGTTGATGCTGGCGGGGATCACGGCGGCAACCATAGCCCTGCTGCCCTTTGCCAGTGCTGCCGTGCTGCGGATCAATCTGCGGTGAACCGCCACAACTTTGACTGATGTCAATTGAGAACAGACCCGAGTCGGACTAGATAGAGCCCATGTCGATTGCAGCCAAAGCCAACGCCCTCTGGGAATATGCCAACCCGCGCAAGTTTCTTGCCACCAGTGAACGTGTGCTGCCGTTCTTCTGGGTCACCTCGACGGTTTGCATTGTCGTCGGCCTGATCTGGGGGTTTTTCTTTACCCCTGACGACTACAAACAGGGCTCGACCGTCAAGATCATCTATCTGCATGTTCCCGCGGCTTTGATGGCGATCAATTGCTGGCTGATGATGCTGGCGACATCGCTGGTCTGGCTGGTGCGACGCCATCATGTCAGCGCGCTGGCTGCGCGGGCTGCGGCACCGATCGGGATAGTCATGACACTGATCGCACTGGCAACCGGCGCGATCTGGGGGCAGCCGATGTGGGGAACATGGTGGGCCTGGGATCCGCGCCTGACCTCGTTCCTGATCCTGTTCCTGTTCTATCTGGGCTATGTCGCGCTGTGGGAGGCGATTGAGGACCCTGATACAGCGGCCGACCTGACATCGGTGTTGTGTCTGGTGGGGTCGGTCTTTGCGATCCTCAGCCGCTATGCGGTGAATTTCTGGAATCAGGGTCTGCATCAGGGTGCATCGGTGATGCGCGCTGCAGCTGTGACCGGGGCGGATACCGAAGAGAAGGTCAGCAACATCTATTTCTACCCGCTGCTTTTGTGCATCGTTGGCTTTGTCCTTCTGTTCATCGCGCTGGTGCTGTATCGCGCCGGCACGGAAATCCGGGCGCGCCGGATCAAGGCGCTGCTGGCACGGGAAAGGGTGGGCGGATGATCCCCGATCTTGGTAAATATGCGGATACGGTTTTGTCGGCCTATGCGGCCTCGATTGTCCTTTTGGTTGCCCTGGTCGTGTTCAGCGTGCTGCGCGGACGCAAGGTGCGCGCCGAAATGGAAAAAATCGAACAGAGGATGACGCGCAATGGCTAAGATCTCGCCACTTATGATCGCGCCGCCGCTGATCTTCGGCGCGTTTGCCGTTTTGGCGGGAATCGGGATGTTCCGCGACGACCCCAATGCATTGCCCTCGGCCCGGGAAGGCCAGACCGCGCCGCCCGTCGTCATGACTGAGTTCCCCGGCAAATCCGGCTTCGACGATGCCACCCTGCGCGACGGAGAGGTCAAGCTGGTCAACTACTGGGCCAGCTGGTGCGCCCCGTGCCGGGCCGAACACCCGAATCTGGAGGCGCTGGCGCAGGAAGGCATTCCGATCTACGGCATCAATTACAAAGACCCGTTGGGTAATGCCGAAGCTTTTCTGACCGAACTGGGCGATCCCTACGCCGGGATCGGACGGGATGAGCAGGGGCGTATGGGGTTGGACTGGGGCGTTTACGGCGTACCTGAGACCTATGTGATTGACGGCGAGGGCACCATCATTCTGCGCCATGCCGGGCCAATCACCCAGCGTGTCATCGCAAGCACGATCCGCCCTGCGCTGGAGAAGGCGGCAGGGCAATAGGCTGGTAAGTTTGGGCTCACGGCATTCAAAGGCGATATCCGCCTGAGACTTTCAGAACCTCTCCGGTTATGAAGGACGCCGCGTCGGAACACAGAAATCGCACGGCCCCAGCAATATCGCGTGGGGTTCCAGCGCGTCCCAGCGCTGTGTCCTTGACGAATAACTCGGTCAGGTCATCCGGACGCGGTGCCTCGGGGATGTTGATCGCACCTGGCGCGACCGCATTGACGCGAACTCCGGCCGGCCCAAGCTCTTTCGCCATGGCGCGGGTCCAGAGGTTCAGCGCCGCTTTGCTGGCCCCATAGGTGACCGCGTCACGTGGTGGCAGTACCGAATTGACCGAAGATATGCTGACGACGGCCGCCCCCGGATGAAGGTGCGGCAGGGCCGCTGCCAGCAATGCGGCCGGAACCAGAAGGTTCAGATCCAGGATCGCCCGATGGTCTTCCGCTTCAAAATGTTCTTTGGGAGTTGAGGCAACCAGACCGGCGTTGTTCACGATCACATCCAACTGGCCGAAATGATCCAGAATCTGGGCGATGACAGCTTGGGGTTGGTCCTTTTGCGTCAGGTCAGACCGTATTGACAGCAGGTTGTGGTTCGCTTTCCAATGGACCGGCTCAGTGGAGCGCCATGTGAACGCCACCCGGTGATCTTTTTCCAGTTCCTCGACAATCGCACGACCAATTCCCCGTGCGCCGCCCGTAACCAATGCCACTTTTTTCATCTGCTTCTCCTGCCCACACCAGAACGGGGTTAGGGGCAAAAGGCAACTTCTTCTGTTTGAAAATACCGTGTAGAGCGAGGCAATGCCGGGCAAGAAAAAGGCGCCCGCAAAGGGCGCCCTTCAAAAAGCTATATCTGGTCCGGCTCAGCCAGCTTTGGCTAGGTTCCTCAACACATAGTGCAGCACGCCGCCGTTCTCGATGTATTCGATCTCGGGCGCGGTATCGATGCGGCACTTGAGGGTGATGGTCTTCTCGGATCCGTCACCATAGATGATGGTACAGGGAACCTCTTGCAGCGGCTGGATGGTATCCAGACCATGGATCGAGACCGTTTCATCCCCCTTCAGACCCAGCGACTTGCGTGTATCGCCACCGGTAAACTCGAACGGGATAACGCCCATGCCAACCAGGTTCGAACGGTGAATGCGCTCGAAGCTTTCAGCGATCACGGCCTTGACGCCCAGCAGAGCCGTGCCTTTGGCCGCCCAGTCACGCGAAGACCCCGCACCGTACTGCTCGCCACCAAAGACGACAAGCGGAACGCCCTGTTCCTGATAAGCCATCGACGCCTCGTAGACCGAGGTCTGTTCGCCATCAGGGCCTTTGGTATAGCCGCCTTCGACGCCGTCCAGCATCTCGTTTTTGACGCGGATGTTGGCAAAAGTGCCGCGCATCATGACCTCGTGGTTGCCGCGGCGCGACCCGTACGAGTTGAACTCGCGCGGCTGAACCTGACGGTCCGTCAAATACTTACCGGCCGGAGTTGTCGTCGCAAAGGAACCTGCAGGCGAGATGTGGTCGGTGGTGATCATGTCACCCAGGATCAGTAGAACCTTGGCGCCATCGATATTCGAGATCGTGCCAGGCTCGGACCCCATGCCCTGAAAGTAGGGCGGGTTCTGAATGTAGGTCGAGGTCGGAGGCCAGTCATAGGTCTCCGCATCGGTGGTCTCGACCGACTGCCATTTCTCGTCGCCCTTGAAGACGTCGGCGTATTTCGACTGGAACGCCTCGCGGGTCACGGTCTGTTCGACCAGTTC
This sequence comes from uncultured Ruegeria sp., assembly GCA_963669395.1. GTDB lineage: Bacteria > Pseudomonadota > Alphaproteobacteria > Rhodobacterales > Rhodobacteraceae > Ruegeria. The sequence goes on from OY770022.1 coordinate 2,211,206, forward strand.
CGCAACTTCCTGCTGGGTCGGCCAGATGTCTTTCATGAAGACGTCATTGCCGTCCTTGTCCTGACCAATCGGCTCGGACGTCAGGTCGATATCCATCGTGCCGGCCAGCGCGTAAACGACAACCAGCGGCGGTGAGGCCAGATAGTTGGCACGTACGTCAGGCGAGATTCGGCCTTCGAAGTTCCGGTTGCCCGACAGGACCGAGGTGGCAACCAGATCGCCCTCGGCAATCGCATCGGACAGCTCTTTCTGGATGGGACCCGAGTTACCGATGCAGGTGGTGCAGCCATAACCGACAAGGTTGAAACCGATCTTGTCCAGGTCTTCCTGCAGGCCGGCGGCCTCAAGATAGGCGGAGACGACCTGCGAACCCGGTGCCAGCGAGGTTTTGACCCACGGCTTGCGGTCCAGACCCAGCGCAGCGGCTTTGCGTGCCACCAGACCCGCGCCAATCATCACGTATGGGTTCGAAGTGTTGGTGCACGAGGTGATCGAGGCGATCACGACCTTGCCCGATTCCATGGTGTAGTCTTCGCCTTTGACCGCGATTTCCTTGCCCATGGGGCGCTTGAACGTCTCGGCCATTTCTTTGGTGAAAGCGGCCTTGGCGTTGGTCAGTGCGACATAGTCCTGCGGACGTTTCGGGCCCGAGATCGCGGGAACGATGGTGCCCATGTCCAGCGACAGGGTGTCGGTGTAGATCGGCGCATAGTTCTCATCCCGCCAGAAACCGTTTTCTTTGGCGTAGGCTTCGACCAGTGCGATGCGGTCTTCGTCACGACCGGTGTTGCGCAGGTAGCGCAGCGTTTCACCGTCGATCGGGAAGAAACCACAGGTCGCGCCGTATTCCGGCGCCATGTTGGCGATGGTCGCCCGGTCGGCCAGCGGCAGACGGTCCAGACCCTCGCCGTAGAACTCGACGAATTTACCCACGACGCCTTTTTCACGCAGCATTTCCACGACCTTCAGAACAAGGTCGGTCCCGGTAGTGCCTTCGACCAGATCGCCGGTCAGTTCAAAGCCGATGACTTCGGGGATCAGCATCGAGATCGGCTGACCCAGCATTGCGGCCTCGGCCTCGATCCCGCCTACGCCCCAACCCAGAACGGCCATGCCGTTGACCATTGTGGTGTGGCTGTCAGTTCCGACAAGCGTGTCGGGGTAGGCGACTTCATCCCCATTCTGGTCGGTGTCGGTCCAGACGGTCTGCGCCAGATACTCCAGGTTCACCTGGTGGCAGATCCCTGTGCCGGGGGGCACAACGCGAAAGTTGTTGAAGGCCGACTGACCCCACTTCAAGAACTGGTAACGCTCCATGTTCCGCTCATATTCGCGGTCGACATTCATCTGGAACGCGCGCGGGTTGCCGAATTCGTCAATCATCACCGAGTGGTCGATGACCAGATCAACCGGGTTCAGCGGATTGATCTTCTGAGCATCGCCGCCCAGCCCCTTGATGCCGTCGCGCATCGCGGCAAGGTCGACCACGGCAGGAACGCCGGTGAAGTCCTGCATCAGGACGCGGGCCGGACGATAGGCGATCTCGCGCGGGTTCTTGCCGCCCTTTGCGCCCCATTCCGCAAAAGCCTTGATGTCGTCGACCGAGACCGAAAAGCCGTCATCTTCGAACCGCAACATGTTTTCCAGCACGACTTTCAGCGCGGCGGGAAGCTTGGAAAAATCACCCAGACCGGCCTCTTGCGCGGCGGGGATCGAGTAATAGGAAATGGACTTGCCATTCACGCTCAGGCTGCGGCGTGTTTTGGCGGTATCCTGTCCGACTTTGATGGGCATCTAATGGCCTCCCTCTCAAAATGACGTGGATTGTGGGATTCGCTGAGGGGTATCTGCATCACGTTTAGCCTTGGTTCAAGGTCCAACACGACAAGTGCGGCAATTTTTGTATACCATTGCACACATTTTTTACAATTTGGGTGTCACAGGTCTCAAGAAACCTTGATTGGCGGTTGATCTTTGAACGGTCTAAACCTGTCTGGCAACCGACCAAACCGAGGCCGCCATGTTCAGAATGACTATCTTTTCAACGCTTACGTCATTGCTACTGGCGGCACCGGTTCTGGCTGAAAACGATCCCGTCGTTGTAGAACTTTTCACCTCTCAAGGCTGTTCATCCTGCCCGCCTGCAGATCGAATCCTGCATGATCTGGTCAAGCGCGACGACGTCATCGGGCTGGCGCTACACGTCGACTACTGGGACTACATCGGCTGGAAGGACGAATTCGCCGATCCCGATCATACGACGCGTCAACGTGCCTATGCCCGTCAGGGCGGGCGGTCGATGATTTACACACCGCAGATGGTGATAAACGGCCAACAGGACATCGTTGGCGCGCAATTGCGGGAACTGAACCGACTGATTGACGCGCATCTCAAAGCCACCCCTAAGGCTTCGGTCAATGCCAGCCGGACTGGGAACGACGTTGTTGTGGATGTGACGCCCGTCAATCTACCGGTTGGAGAGGCGTATGACGTGCGTGTCGTTCAGTATTCTCCGATGCGACACGCCTCGATCCGCAGGGGCGAGTTGGCGGGACACGAACTGGACTATGCCAATGTTGTCGAATCCTGGCAGAGCGCCGGGCAGTGGGACGGGGTCGCGCCACAGCGGTTTTCGACGGTGTTGACCTCGGACCTTCCTGCGGTTGTGCTGGTGCAGAAAACGGGGCACGGCCCCATCGTTGCTGCAGCCAAGGCAGAATGAATTAGGGCATATCTTCCGGCTGAACCCCCAGCCCGTTCCATGTTTTCCAGCGTCGGTGAATCCAGAACCACTGACCCATGTGTTTGCGAACCACGGCTTCAAGATCATCATTGGTGAACTGGGTCATTGTTTTGGCGTCGGTATGTGGAACAGGATCATGCAGAATGATCTCGAAATCGATCCCGTTCGGCTGGCGCACTGCATAGCATGGGATCAGCACGGCACCATATTTGATCGCCAGCTCCGCATTCAAAACCGAGGTGACAGCCGGTTTGCCGAAAAAAGTCAGTTCTTCTCCGCCATGGGCGTGCAGGTCGGACACGATGGCGATGATCCCGCCTTTTTTGAGCGAACGAACCATTTCGACCATGCCCCGACGACCCTGTTCGAACATCGGCTCACCGGTTTTGTAAAAAGCTTCAACGTATATGTCATTGAAATACGGGTTGGCCATTCGGCGATACAGGCACCCGATGGGTTTGCCGCTGCGGTTCTGCAGCGCGATCCGGGCCGCGAGGTAGTGTCCGAAATGCGCGGTAATCATCATGACCGGTTTGCCTTCGGCCACGGCGGCATCAAAAGCAGCGATGCCGGGACCCGAAATTTTGGCATCCTTCTGCCGCTCGGAAAAGCCTTCGGGTGAAAAATGCTCCATGATCGCCCGGCCCGCATTGTCGGGAACGGCGCTGCAAATGCGGCGAACCTCGGCATCGGGCAGATCGGGGCATGTCAGTTTGAGGTTGCGGCGCACGCGGTTTGTGAAGCCAACAATCGGCGACAGGCCGCGCACAATTGCACCCATTGCCGCAATGCGCCGTTCGTACGGCAATAGCCGCATCGTACCGATTACAGCTTTGAGGAAAAGGCTGGTGATGTAGTATTTACCAAGCTCAAAGCGGCTCAGTTCCGACTTTTCGACGGGCATGTAGGTGTCTCACCGGATATTCGATTTGCGGGCTCAGACATACAGGTCAGAAACCGCAACCACAAGCGTTCAGCAAATCCAGAGGGATCACCATTGCGTGCCGGTGCGTGGCATTATTGTTCATCGCCTTCTTCTTCGATCAAGGTGATGGCTCCTTCATCCACCAGTGCGCGAATGACACCGACAATCTGCGCCATCGCGTCGTCCGCATCCTTTTGCCTGACCTTGCCCCGTTCACCCATTTCCTCGCGCAGATTTTCCGCCATGCGCGTAGAAATGTTGGAAAGCAGGAATTCGACCGAAGCGCTGTCTTCATCGGCGATTGCGCCCGCCAGTGCGGTCACTAGCACGGGTTGATCGATACCGCAAAGCAGCGCGGGGATGTCCCGCGCAGTGACGCGGGTTGATATGTGGGCAAAGGTAAAGATGGACTGGCGTACCACACTGGCAAAGTCGGAATCCTCTTCATCCAGCGCGGTCAGCAACCTGTCCCGGGTTGTTGCGGCTGACTGGTTCAGGATTGCACCGACGCGGGCGCCGGGGTGGTCCGCAAAGGCCGGTGCAGGGCGCTGATCCAGTTGGGCGGCCAGCAACCATCCAATCCGCTCAACCGCTTCGGGCGTGATGTTGGCCGTTTTGGATACGGCATAGGTTATGCGGCGGGCCACGCGGCCTGGAAGGTGACCAAGCAGTTCTGCGGCCGTGGGCGTATCAAGCTTGGACAACATCACGGCGGCAATTTCGGTGCTTTCCGCCTGCGCCATACTGGCCAGATCTTCGATAGGTATTTCACGAAGGCGCAGCCACGGGTCGCCGATCTGACGCACGCCGGCAACCCTTCGCAATCGCGCTGCCGTTGCCGGTGTAATTTTGCCGTTGACGGCATCCAGAGCGCCTGCCAGCCCGTGCGGGAAGGCCAAGCCGACGCCTTCAAGCGCGCGCGTGAATTCCCGAGCGACCGCATCAAGCGTGACGCGGTCCACCAGACCCATCTGTCCCAGCTGATGGGTCAGTTTCTCCTGCAAGGCGTCCGGGAGTTCTTCCAAGGGAATGTCGGCGCCTTCGTTCAGAAGAAGTCGAACGATAACAGCGGCTTTTTGCCGGTTACTGAGTTGTCGGGGCACAACACGCACCGCGTCTTCCTCCACTTCGATCACTGGCGTCGAAGCAGCCGGAGATATATGTACCAGAGCTTTGGCGTCTTGCATCTGCCCGCGGTCCCAAATTGCGATTCCACGAGCAGATTACGAAGCAACAGGTAAATTTACCCTGAATCTTAGTAGCTGTAGGTCAGTCCCGTGCGGATTGCATCGCGCAGAGAGGTCTCAGCCCATGTGCCTTCGCCGCCCCGTGCCTTGATCTCGCGCCACTGTGCTATGGCTAGATCGGTTTTCCCTTCTGCAACAAAACCCTGCGCCATATAGCTACGGGCAAGGATGTTGTCCGGGTTGGCGGAGATAGCGTTTTGATAAAACACGTTGGCCAGTTCCAGTTCGCCCATCTTGCGATAGGTAAAGCCCCAATAGGTCATGACGCGGTCGTCATTCTGATCCATCACGCGCAATATCGCCTGCGCGTTTTCATACTGGCCATCGTAGGCCATTTCCCGAACTGCATCATAAAGCTGATCTTCGGTGAAATTGGTTTTGTTCGGTTTGACACAGCGACCGGCCGTCTCGTCATACACGCGCCCGAACAGGCATTTCTTGGTCGTGTTTGTCGGCTTTGGGGGGCTGCTGTCGCCACCACCTGCTGCAAACGCGGCGGGAGCGAGCACAAAAGCCTGAAGGGCAAGTGCTGAAGCTAGTACGAGGCGCATATTCCTACTCCGTTTTCAAAGGAACTTGTCAAAAGCATAGCGTGATCTTCAGAAAAGCTAACAATTGACTGATCGCTTTTATTCACAAGCAGGAAAGATTTTTCAGCTGTTGACGATTTTGGTGCAGCTTTGTGTCTCGGTGTCCCAGATTGTGCCGGGTGCGCAGGACTGGGTCTGATTGGTGTGATTGCTGCAGGCAAGTGCGACCGATGCAACGCAGGAAAATGTCAACGCGCAGAGAATGGTTCGAAACATTGGACTCTCCCATCCGGAAAATGCACCTGCAGGATAACCCAATTCCGTCAATCTGGCAAAAAACAAGACCCGGATCGGGGAAGCGACCCGGGTCCTGAAAGAAATCAAACGTCTGCGCTATTCACCAAAGACGCGGGCGAAAATCGTGTCCACGTGTTTGGTGTGATAGCCAAGGTCGAATTTCTCTTCGATTTCCTCGACGCTCAATGCGGCGGTGACGTCGGGGTCTGCCAGCAGCTCTTCTTTGAAATCGGTGCGGTGTTCCCAGACTTTCAGTGCGTTGCGCTGAACCATGGCATAGGCGTCCTCGCGGCTGACGCCAGCTTGGGTCAGCGCCAGCAGCACCCGCTGGCTCATCACAAGGCCGGGGAACCTGTTCATGTTTTCGATCATGTTCTCGGGGAAGATCAGCATCTTGTCGATCACGCCTGTCAGTCGTGCCAGCGCAAAGTCCAGCGTGATTGTCGCATCCGGTCCGATCATGCGTTCGACCGAAGAATGCGAGATATCCCGCTCGTGCCAGAGCGCCACGTTTTCCATCGCCGGGATCACGGCCGCGCGCACCATGCGCGCCAGACCGGTCAGGTTCTCGGTCAGGACCGGGTTCTTCTTGTGCGGCATGGCCGAGGAACCTTTTTGACCCATCGAGAAGAACTCAGCCCCCTCCAACACCTCGGTCCGCTGCATGTGGCGGATTTCGATTGCGATGTTTTCGATGCTGCTGGCGATGACGCCCAGGGTGGCAAAGAACGCCGCGTGACGGTCGCGGGGAATGACCTGCGTACTGATTGGCTCGGGGACCAGACCCAGTTGATCGCAGACATGCTCCTCGACGCGCGGGTCGATATTGGCGAAGGTGCCGACTGCGCCGCTGATCGCGCCCGTGGCAATCTCGGCGCGCGCATCGCGCATCCGGGACAGGTTGCGGTCCATCTCGGCGTAGAAACGCGCGAATGTCAGGCCCATCGTTGTCGGCTCGGCGTGGATGCCGTGGCTGCGACCGATGCGGACAGTGTCCTTGTGTTCGATTGCGCGACGTTTTAGGGCGGCCAGCAGACCTTCGAGGTCGGCGACCAGAATATCTGCGGCGCGGGTCAGCTGCACGTTGAAACATGTGTCCAGCACGTCCGAGCTGGTCATGCCCTGATGGACAAAGCGGGCCTCATCGCTGCCGACATGTTCTGCCAGATGGGTCAGAAAGGCGATGACGTCATGTTTTGTGACGGCTTCGATCTCGTCGATGCGGGCCACATCGAATTCCACGTCCTTGGCTTTCCAGACGGCTTCGGCGTTTTCGCGCGGGATCACCCCCAGATCGGCCATGGCGTCACAGGCATGCGCCTCGATCTCGTACCAGATGCGGAACTTGGTCTCGGGCGACCAGATGGCAACCATGTCAGGGCGGGAATAACGGGGTATCATTGGCGGCTGCACCTTTTTGTGTTTGGGATGAGGCGTTGCGCGGGGTTTAGCCGTGCATGCAAAAGGGAACAAGGTGCGAGTGCCGAGATGAGACGGTTTGCCCTGATTTTGATGCTGTGGCCCGGATTTCTGGCCGCAGAGGAGTTCCGCCAGTTGTCGGGCAACGAGATACTTGTCGCCTTGACCAGCAAGAAGCTCGGTTATGGAGAAGGAGCCTGGCAGAGCTTCGACGCCAATATGCTGACCCGGTATTTCTCGGGCAGGCCCAGTTCGGGCCGCTGGAATGTGCGTGACGACAGGTACTGTTCGCTTTGGCCGCCTTCGGATTTGTGGGCGTGTTACGACGTTCAGGTAAGCGGGCAGAGGGTGCGTTTTGTCGATGACAATGGCGGCGTGACGGATGGGACTTACGTTGATTGAAGATATGGGTTGGTCAAGTAACTGAGCGCTGCATATTGAAGACCGTTGCCGCCCGGTTTCCCGAACCATGCGCGCCCTGATGCTGGACAAGTACCGTTTTGGTGGGCCAAGCTGCGTGAAGTGAAACCAACAGGTTATTGAGATATGCGTATTATTTTGAATTCCGCACTGGCTGCCTGTGCGGGGATGTGGTTGGCGTGCATCCCACCCGCATCGGCGGACACACCGGTCACCTATACCGACGACGGGCGCGCGCTGTTCCGATTTGACGTTCCCGATTTCTGGACATTGCGCACAGGCGGAATTCGGGAAATCGAAGATACGCAACTTGGCGATCCGCGTGCTGTGGCCCGGGTCATGGGGATGCGTCCAGTCACTGACGATAATGTCTGGATGGGTTTTGTGTCGCCGAACGGTGTCAAAAGCATCGCTGACGGGCTGCGTTATCTGGAAGATATCGACAAGTTTCTGGTCAAGGAGCCGACGGTCACAAGTACCAGTGACAGGCGCATCGGCGGTTTGCCCGCACGTGTGATCCGCGGGACAGGCAACAGGGATGGCAGGGGGGTGAACTTTACCGCCACTGTGATCGATCTGCCGCGTGACCGGGTTGCGATCGTCGTCGCAATCCTGCGCAACGGAGCGGATCCGGCCTATGCCGATACACTGAATGCCGTTTTCGCGTCATTCCAGCCTGCGCGGTAAGGAGGTTCAGATGACAAGAAGATTTATCAAACCCTCGGTTCTGGCGCTGGGGCTTGGGGCATCCAGCCTTCTGCTGACGGCATGCGACGGTGTCTCGGTTGGTGTCGGGGTCGGATATGGATATGACCCGTTTTACGACTCGATGCTGTGGAACGACTACTACCACGACGTGGATGTCGATATTGACGTGAACAGGCCAGTCAGACCTGATCGACCGAACCGACCCGGCGGGCAACCACCGACACGTCCAAGGCCACCCGTGGCGAAGCCGCCGGTGACCCGGCCTCCGGCCGCCCGGCCGCCGATTCACCGGCCGGCTCCCCGCCGACGGTAATCAACGGGGCGTTCAGGTCGGAAGCAATTCGGTTGTTATGTGGACGGACGCTTCCAAAGTTCTGTGCACGGGGCATTTGTCGGCGATTTCCATAAGCCGGGTGCGTTGGTCCTGCGTCAGCGGGCCTTCCAGCCGGATTTTTCTGCGGAACAGGTCAACCTTGCCTTCCGTGACAAGCCCGGCATCCTGCGCATGAACCTTGTCATGGCAGACATCGACGCTGACATGGGTCAGCGGCCAGTTCTTGCGCCGCGCATACATGCGGATCGTCATGGACGTGCACGCACCCAGGCCGGATGAGACGAAACCATAGGGCGACATGCCCCGATCCGTACCCCCGTACGAGGCTGGCTCATCCGCGACCGCGTGGTGACGGGGGCCAGCCTGAATATCCTGCAAAAAGCCGGATGGGTCGGCCTCGATCACCCGCACCACACCTTCCGGCGCGCCGGGCGGCGGTGCGGGCGGACACAAGGGTACGTAACGTCCAACCCAGGCCGAGATTACATCGGCGGCGTATTCGGCATCGGAGGCCCGCGTAATTAGGTGATCGGCATCATCGAGGGTGACAAAGCTTTTCGGATGTTTGGCGGCTTGGAAAATCGCACCGGCATTGTCGATGCTCACCGTTTCGTCACGTGGGGCATGCAGGATCAGAAGTGCAGCCTTCAAATCACCGATGGCCGGGGTCAAAGCCGATTCAGATATGTCATCCACAAAGGCTTTTCCGATCCGAAACGGCCGCCCGCCCAGCAGAACCTCGGCCGAACCGTCCTGTTCGATTTCCGGCAACGCGGCTTCGAAATGGTGGGACACGTGCCCGGGATCGGCCGGTGCGCCAAGAGTGACAACAGCCTTGACCGAGGGAATGCCCGCACGTGCCCGCAGAACAGCGGCCCCGCCCAGCGAATGCCCGATCAGCAGGGCAGGAGCCATGTCACGCCCTTCCAGATAGGTCGCCGCCGCGATCAGATCTTCAACATTTGACGAAAAAGTCGTGTTTGCAAACTCGCCTCCAGAATGTCCCAGACCCGTAAAATCAAAACGCAGCACGGCAATGCCCATGACCGCCAGGCGCGCAGAAATGCGCCGCGCGGCAGGGATGTCTTTGGAACAGGTAAAGCAGTGCGCAAAGAGGGCTGTTGCCAAAACCGGCCCGTCGGGCAGGTCAAGGCGGGCTGCCAGTTGGCTGCCATCGTGCCCGGAAAATGTAATGCGTTCGGTCGGCATAAGGAACTCCTTGGTCGTTGGCTTCACAGTGGGCACAGCGACGCCTTATCTCAACCCGCCTGACATGTGCCTCACGCGGAGGTGACAGGAATTCCCGAGTTCTTCTTATGCCAAAAGCATCTGTGAAGGCACGAGAGGCAGAACCTCTCGCAGAATGCCAGGTGACGCGGTCTGGTTGGAAGGTGACCTAAGCCAAACCCATCAGGGCTGGATCAAAGGGATATTTCGTCAGGTTCTCATATCCGTCCTCGGTGATCAGAACCTGATCCTCAAGCTTGATCGAAAAGTCGCCACCTACTTCTCCGACCGCTGCCTCGACACACAGAACCATGCCCGGTTCAAGCGGGTAGTCGTAGGCACCCGCAACCGCCTGATCCGGATAGGCAACCAGAGGCCATTCATCGCACAGGCCTACGCCATGCATCAAGCAGCCGTATTTCTGGGCCTGGAACTTGTCGTCCAGCCTATGAGCATTGGCCGTCAATTCGGGGATCGTGACGCCGGGCTTCAGCATTTCCATGTTGGTCATGATATGCTCATGCGCGTGCTGCATGGCATAGATCATGTCGGCGCGCGGCTTTTCGTCGCCGATCCACCAGGTGCGGGAAATGTCGATGCAGATCCCGTAGGAACCGATCAGGTCCGTATCAAAGGCAATGATTTCGTTCTTCCGGGTTACCCGGGGGCCGCATTCCTGAAACCAGGGGTTTGTTCGCTGGCCCGAGGCAAGCAGGCGCGTTTCAATCCACTCGCCGCCGCGCCGGATGTTTTCGGCGTGCAAGACAGCCCAGACATCATCTTCCGAGGTCTTGCCGTCACCAACATTGGCGCGGGCGAACTTTTCCATCTCGCCAACAGCGGTTTCACAGGCGTGATTGGCGCAGCGCATGGCGAGGATTTCGTCGAGACCTTTGATGGCGCGGGTCTTTTCGGTGACCTCTTCGCCTTCCATGATCTCAAATCCCTGCGCCTCAAGTGCGCGCAGCCCGTGCAGCATGATCTTGTCCACTGCCAGTCGTTTGTTGCCGCCGCTGTGTTCGTCGATCAGAAGGCGCACCTCGTTCGAGAAAACATCGGCGGCCACGTCCACCTTGTCACCGCGGTCGAAATAAAACAGATCAGCGCCCGAACGCTGTTCACGCACCAATGGATTGAACTTGGACAGAAAGGGAGAGTTCTTGTAGTCCCAGATCACCATATAGCCGTCGGCGCATAAGAGAACCGCGCGAAACGGATTATGTGTATTCCACAGCTGCATGTTGGTGCTATCGGTGGCGTATCGGATGTTCAGCGGATCGAACATCAGCAACCCGCCGTATCCGCGATCAACGATAGATTGGGTCAGCCGTTTCCATCGATATTCCCGCATCCGGGCCAGATCGGGAAGAACCAGACCCGCTTGTTCCCATTCTGCAAACGCCAATTGGGTCGGGCCGATTTCTATGCGATCGTTTTCGTTTGGCGTACCGTCACCCAGCGTTGCCCCCTTGGTCGGGTCGATCTTGCGGGTGTCCCGGTAATGCTGATTCATGGCTTCGCTCCCTTTTGGCCCGGCAAAGATGGTCGTACCGTCCCATGCCGTCTTAGTAGTTTGCGACCCATGTTCAGTCGCTTTTGGACCGACAATACCAAAATACGGTGATAGCCCTAGGCCATGACTGAAATACTGCAACAAGACATTCCCTATAACCCGCTGGCTGCGAAACCGCTGCCAGGGATTCAACCCGCACGCCCCGAAGACTGGTTGAACCGCGACGAAGCGTTTGCAGCCCAGATGCGCAGGCGCGAGGATTTGTTGGCAGAGCGACGCGATGATGTTCTGGCACTGGATCCCGGTGCAGAACCGGCTGCGCAGGAATTGCTGGATATGGTGTTGCGGCAGGTTTATCCCGAAGCATCCGATCATGTGATCCGGTCTGACGGGGCAGAAGTGGGTATTGACCGCGCAAGGCCTCTGGATACTTTGTGTCGGCTTGTTCAGGAAGATTTTTGCATTCTGCAGAAACAGGGCGGCGAACATGTTCTGACCGGTGCGATACTGTGTTTCCCGGCCAGTTGGCGACTGTCCGAGAAATTCATGCGTCCGCTGATCGATATTCATCATACCGTCAACAGTTATGATGAAAACGTCGCCAAGCGGGTTCAGCGTCTGTTTGACGGGATTCAGCCGGATCGGCCACTCTGGCGCTTTAACGCGCTGTGGTACGATGACGCCGAGTTGTTTCAGCCCCGCAGTACCAGCGAGCCGCGGAAAATCCGGGATCCGGGAAACACGCCTTTTCTGCGCAGCGAGCGTCAGACCATTCTAAGACTGCCCCAAACGCGCGCCGTTGTTTTCTCGATCCACACTTATGTTCTGGCGGCTGACAGGGTGCTGGAAATGGAAAACCCCGCCTGATGGCGGGGCCTCCTAGGAGGGTCTTCTAGTAAAGCTTCATAGACCTAGGGCACCGGCAACACCTGCAAATGCGCCACTGGAATTAAGGGTCACGATCGCGACCGTAAAAGCCAGAACCTGAGTATTGAGGCGGAAATCCTCGCCCCGGATCAGGTTCACAGCAGCCAGAGAAAGCGCGATCGGTGCCGACATGCTGGCCACGGCCCCGGTCAGGCCCCAACTTGTCAGACGCAGGATGTCGCTGGGCTTTTCATCCTCGTCGGTGGTCGGTTCAATCGGTGCGTGGGCCTGTTGATCCGTCTGATCTGTTCTGAACGCGATGCTCAGCAATTGATCGTCCGACAACTGGATCGGCCTTGCGTTCGGTTTCGGTACCGCGGCTTCCGGCTGGTAATGATCTGCGGTATTCGAGGTGCTGACGCCTGCAAACGGGCCGGTTACGGACTGAAATATCTGTTTTCTGTCCCTGGGTTTGCTTGGCATTAGCGTGTCAAACGCGCTCATGAACTGTTCGATGGTCAAAACCGCGTTGGGCGAAAGCCACTCCACGCGCTGGGTCGAGCAGATGTCGACCATGCGATACAGGATCACAACCAGCATAAGCTCGGAAATTTCGCTGTCATCCAGCAAAGCTGACACCGGTGAGACCGAAATGACCAGACGGTTCTTTGGTAGTGTTACCGGCGGTCTGGGTATCGTTTTGAGGCCCGCAGTGCGGTCCAGCCGGTCGAAACGGTCGTCGACCCCGTTCAATTCCGTATCCAGTGTCAGACGAACCAAATACTGGCTTGAGACGATGCTGGCCTCGGTGCCGCTGAGCAGCGACTTTCGCTCGATCAGATGACCATAGTCTTCCAGCGTCGCCGCGACGATATTGCCAAAGCGTTCGATCGCGCCCTTGGTCTCACCGTCAAATTGCAGACCGCCATGATAACTGTGCTTCCGACTCACCGCGCATTCCTTTGTCGCTTTCTGTCTGAGACCGCAGACTAGCGGGTGATCTGGGGGAGAATTTGACGAAAATGCAAAAAAAATCAATTTTCGAGGGATTGATTACGCTTTGGAAACCAAGAGACTAGGGGAAAATTCGGGCATCTGTGGCGACAATGTGGCCAAAGTTGGGATCGCCTGTGTTGGAACCTTGTTTCGCCTATTGGTCGATTCGCTGCCCCATGATTGCTATGGATTGCTGATAGACCGAGGCGGCATTCCACTGCTGGATAACCGCAAAATTGGGCTGCCCTTTCTGATAGCCCCGGCCGGGTTTCCACCCTTTCTTGCGAAGAAAATTCGCGGTCGAAGCCAGGGCGTCGGTCATGTTGTAAAAGTCCACCCGACCGTCACCCGTCGCATCGACACCATAGGTCAGGGCATTCCCCGGCAGGAACTGCGTGTGGCCCAGCTCGCCATGTTTTGCCCCTTTTGTCGCCATCGTGACGCTGCCCTGATCCACCAGTTTCAATGCCCCGATTGCGTGCGGAATGAAGAATTCGGAACGGCGACAATCATAGGCCAGTGTCGTTATTGCGGAAACAACCTGGCTGTCGCCCATGAAGTTTCCAAACCCTGTTTCCATGCCGTGAATGGCGATCAGAACACCGGCAGGTACGCCGTATTGCCGTTCAAGCGCGGCGTAAAACTGCGGGTTGCGGGCCTTTCGCTTGCGTCCCTGCGCGACAATCGTGTCGGCGCCGCGCACCTGCATGAACTTGTCCAGCGAGTATTTGAAACTTTTCTGGTTACGATCAGCTGAAATTGTCCGCGTGGCGTATTGCGTCTGGGCCAGTGCCTGCAGCCCTTTCTTCTTTACTCCCGCGCGCCGCGCCTGTTTGGCGAAATCGGCCTTCCATACCTCAAACCCGCTGCCGGTGTTGCCGCAAGGCGCGGAGAATGCCAGGGACGGCAGGGACAAGGCACAGAATATCGCCGTTGCAAGTCGAAGCATGAAACCTATCCAATAACTTGAAACTCTGGGGCAGGGTACGCGCCATGCGGGAAATGGCAAACGAATTCCCGGGACAGGTCAGTAAAGGTCCAGTTCTCCGGCCTCTTTGAGGCTTTCAAACCACTGTTCCGGCGTGGCGTCGATTCTGGCGTGTTTGACCATCATCGCGTTCATATTGGGTAGATGAGATGAATCCGGCCATTCTTCGGGTTGCCAAAGATGAGAGCGGACGATGCACTTTGGGCAATGGGCAAAAATCGTCTGGATATGGATCAGTAGTGCCAGCTTTGGTGCCTTGCCGTTCATGGTCATACCGCTCAGCAAATCCGGATCGGCGCAAAGCCGGGCCGTGCCGCGCAATCGCAATGTTTCCATTTTCCCGGGGACCAGAAAGATCACACTCACGCGTGGGTCCTGCAGGATGTTATGAAACGTATCCACCCGCTTGTTGCCGGGGCGATCCGGGATAGCGATCAGAGTGTCAGACAGGATTTCGACAAACCCCGCGGGATCGCCGCGGGGCGAGATATCAAGGTGACCGTCGGGATTGGCCGACGCGATCAGGCAAAACGGTGATGTGCCGATGAAATCGCGGCACATCTGGTCCAATGCCGGTATTTCCTTCGCAACAATCTGCGGCAGGGGCGCACAGGTAATCTGTTCCAGTTCGTCCGCAGACGTAATGAAATGCGAATAACATGAAAATGGCGCGTCACTGGCGGGCATGGGGTTTCTCCGCTGGGATCTGTGGCCCGAGTGTGAAAGATCACTCGCAATCCGTCAAATCGGGTGCGGCGACAAGAAAAGGGGCGCCCGATGGACGCCCCCTTTGCGAAAATTTTCGTCGAAAATTCATGATCAGCAGCTGTAGTACATGCCGTATTCAACCGGATGCGGCGTGTGCTCGTAGGTTTCGACCTCTTCCATCTTCAGCGCGATGTAGCCGTCGATCTGGTCTTTGGTGAACACGTCGCCCTGCAGCAGGAAGTCATGATCGGACGCCAGAGATTCCAGAGCTTCGCGCAGCGAGCCGCAAACGGTAGGGATGTCGGCCAGTTCTTCGGCAGGCAGATCGTACAGGTTCTTGTCCATGGCTTCGCCCGGATCGATCTTGTTCTTGATGCCGTCCAAACCGGCCATGAGCAGCGCGGCAAACGCCAGGTAGGGGTTTGCAGCCGGATCGGGGAAGCGGGCCTCGACGCGCTTGGCTTTCGGGCTTTCGGTCCACGGAATACGGATGCAGCCCGAACGGTTGCGTGCCGAATAAGCGCGCAGAACAGGTGCCTCAAAGCCCGGGATCAGACGCTTGTAGCTGTTGGTCGACGGGTTGGTGAAAGCATTCAGGGTCTTGGCGTGTTTCAGAATACCGCCGATGTACCACAGGGCTTCGTCTGACAGGTCGGCGTATTTGTCGCCTGCGAACAGCGGCTTGCCTTCTTTCCAGATCGACATGTTCACGTGCATGCCGGTGCCGTTGTCGCCATAGATGGGCTTGGGCATGAAGGTTGCCGATTTGCCATAGGCGTGCGCCACGTTGTGAATGACGTATTTGTACTTCTGCAGCTCGTCCGCCTGTTTGGTCAGGCTGTTGAAGATCAGACCCAGTTCGTGCTGGCACGAGGCAACTTCGTGATGGTGCTTGTCGACCTTCATGCCCAGACGCTTCATGGTCGACAGCATTTCCGAACGCAGGTCCTGCGCCTCGTCGATCGGGTTCACCGGGAAGTAGCCGCCCTTTACGCCCGGACGGTGGCCCATGTTGCCCATTTCGTATTCGGTATCAGTGTTCCAGGCCGCGTCGGTTGCATCAACTTCGAACGATACCTTGTTCATTGTATTGGAATAACGGACATCATCGAACAGGAAGAATTCGGCTTCGGGGCCCATATAGGCCACGTCACCAACGCCGCTGGCTTTCAGATAGGCTTCGGCCTTCTGCGCGGTGCCGCGCGGGTCGCGTCCATAAGCTTCGCCGGTATCGGGTTCAACGATCGAGCAGTGCAGGCACAGCGTTTTTTCGGCGTAGAACGGATCGATATAGGCCGATTCAGTGTCGGCGATCAGTTTCATGTCCGAGTTTTCGATCGACTTCCAGCCAGCAATCGAGGAGCCGTCGAACATAAAGCCTTCTTCCAGGAAGTCTTCATCGACCAGATCCACATCGACGGTCACGTGCTGCAACTTGCCCCGCACGTCGGTGAAGCGGATGTCGACGTAGGCGACGTCTTCTTCGCGGAGAGTTTTGAGAACTGCTTCTGCGCTCATTCCCTTGGTCCTTCTGATAGATATGTCAGGATATTCGGTTGATTTACAGGGCGTCCGAGCCGGTCTCGCCGGTACGGATGCGGATGGCTTGTTCGACGGGCGAGACAAAGATCTTGCCGTCGCCGATCTTATCGGTTTTGGCGGCATCCACGATGGCTTCGATGGCCGCGTCGACCTGATCGTCGTCCAGCACCACCTCGACTTTTACCTTCGGCAGAAAGTCGACCACATATTCCGCGCCGCGGTAGAGTTCGGTATGGCCTTTCTGACGGCCGAACCCTTTAACCTCGATGACACTGAGGCCCTGGACGCCAACAACCTGCAGCGCCTCTTTCACTTCGTCCAGTTTGAACGGTTTGATGATCGCTTCGATCTTCTTCATCCCGGCCTCCTAATCTGCTTGTCAGGTTGGCAGTGATCACGTCTAAGATCGCTGGGCAATCTGATTGCGAAACGGACCGGTTGCTTGTGCGTAGAATTTCAGCGAGCGGTGAAATTTTCATCGAGTTGCACAAAATGTAATCGAAATTGAATCGCGCGGGAGATGAGATGACGGATTTGCTGACGGCGGCACAGATGCGGGCGATTGAACTGGCTGCAATTGAATCGGGCAAGGTCACTGGTCTGGAACTCATGGAACGCGCCGGGCAGGGCGTTGTTGAAGCGATTTTTGAGGAATGGCCCGAGCTGGCAAAAACGTCCGGTCGCGCAGTGGTGCTGTGCGGGCCGGGAAACAATGGTGGTGACGGGTTTGTCGCCGCCCGGTTGTTGAAAGAGTGGGGCTGGGAGGTCGACGTGTTTCTGTACGGCGACGCCGCAAAACTCCCGCATGACGCACGAAGAAACTTTGAGCGGTGGCAAAGCAAGTCCGACGTCAGTGTCCGAAAGATCGATACGCTTGCGGATGACAATCTCAATTTCCCCTCAGACCTAGACCTGGTAATTGATGGATTGTTCGGAACCGGGCTGACGCGACCGTTTCAGGGGGTCTTCTCCTTGCTGGCAAATGAGCGGGTAAGGGACCTGTCTTCAGAACGCGGCCTGCGGGTGGTTGCAATCGATATTCCCAGCGGCTTGTGCGCCGACAGTGGGCGCGTGCTGGGAAACGTGATCCAAGCGGATCTTACCGTAACTTTTCACGACATGAAGGTTGGTCACATGATTGGCGAAGGCCCCGCCAATTGCGGTGTGGTTCGGGCAAAGTCGATCGGCCTTGAACGAGAAAATAACAATCGAGTTGTTAAGCTGGTTTTGGAAGAGAGTTTTCGGGTCTCGAAGGAACCGAAGGATCAAAAATACTCTTATGGCCATGCGCTGATTCTTTCCGGCGGACCGGGCAAAACCGGTGCCGCGCGGTTGGCCGCGCGGGGCGCGTTGCGGATTGGGGCAGGGCTGGTGACAATTGGTGTGCCCCCGGCAGCGCAGTTGGAAGTTGCCGCACAGGTCACCGCTGTCATGTTGCAACTGGTTGAGGGGGCTGACGAGCTTTCCCGAGTGCTGAAGGACGGGCGACTGAATGCGTTATGCCTTGGTCCGGGAATGGGGCTGGATCGTGCCCGCAACTTGGTACCGGCGGCACTGTCGGCAGGACGCTCAACCGTGCTGGATGCAGATGCGTTGACGGCGTTTGCAGAGGAACCCAAGGCATTGTTCGATCATCTGCATGAGAACTGCGTGCTGACACCACACGGGGGCGAGTTTGCCCGGCTGTTTCCGGAAATTGCACAGAAGCTGGAAGAAGTTCCCGACAAAGGCCCGGCATACTCCAAGGTTGACGCAACCCGTGATGCTGCCGAGCGGGCAGGATGCGTGGTTCTGTTCAAGGGGCCGGATACTGTGATTGCGACGCCGCACGGGCGGTGTTCCATAAGCTCGGCGTTTTATGACCGATCGGCGCCATGGCTGGCCACGGCAGGGGCCGGAGATGTTCTTGCAGGCTTCATCACCGGATTAATGGCGCGAGGGCTTGGGCCGATGCAGGCCGCCGAAGCTGCTGCGTGGTTGCATGTGGAATGTGCGCGGCAATTTGGCCCCGGACTGATTGCCGAGGACCTGCCCGAGCAGTTGCCATTTGTTTTGAAATAGTTGAATGTTTGATTGTCTGCGCGGTGGGTCGCCGAAAAGCTGGCTGATCGGCGTAATTTTGCCAGCGGCGTTGACGAAAATGCACAGCAAGTGTTTGCCAGTTGCATGGCTGATTGGCAGAATTTTCTTGCAGACTACCTTTGACTGCTGAAAGTCAGATTTAAGCGGTTGAAATTATTGAGTATAAATCTCTGCCTTGGGCTCTCGATGTGGCGAATATGCAATGCTTCTACTGTCTGAAATGCCGGCTATTGGAACCTCAGATTTTCGTGGACAAATGGGCGGGACGTGAAACCAGAACCCCATCATGGTGACAGATATGACTAAGATTCTAAGAAACTCATCAATAGCCGCGATTTTGGCGGCAACAGGCGCGATACCGGCTGCTGCTGAGTTGAAATATGAAAATAACAGCGGCGGATATGTGCATTTATACGGACAGTTCCACCCTGCTCTTGTTTCGGTGGACGACGGCCAGGATACCGAGACACGTGTTCTGGACAACGACCTCTCCAACAGCCGGGTCGGTTTGCGGTTGATGCAGCCCTATGGCAGCAACGAGTTCATGTTCTGGTTGGAAACCGGCCTGGGCTTGCCCAGCACAGGGACGGCCAACCAGTTCGGCACCAACAACAACGGATGGTCGCGCGAAGACATTCGCCACGTCGATTTCTCGCTGAAGGGGGGGTACGGAAAGTTCTCGGCCGGTCAGGGCAGCATGGCATCAGATGGGGCCGCAGAAGTTGATCTGTCTTATGTCGGGACCGCTTTGTATTCGTTCACCAACGATGAAAACGGAGCGTTCCTCTATCGTGATCCCACAGGCACACTGAGCACGATTACAGTGGGCGACTCGTCCAGCAACTTTGACGGGGCGCGTCGCGGGCGCATCCGCTATGACACGCCGGATTTCAACGGGTTCTCGGCAGCAATTGCCTATGGTCAGAACATTCTGTCCAGCAGCGATGACGACGACTACTATGACATCGCGGTTTCCTACGGCAATACGTTCTCCAACGGCGTCGAGTTCGCCGCTAGCATCGCCTATGCCGTGCGCGATTTTGACAACTCATCCGGTGAGCGGAAAGACACGATCGGGTCAGCCTCCGTTCTGCTGCCCAGCGGGTTCAGCTTTACCGCTGCCCTTGGTTCGCGCGATGACACCTCATCCGGTGCAAGCGATCCGGACTATTGGTACACCAAGCTGGCTTATGAAGGAGACTGGGTGTCCTGGGGCAAAACCGGCGTCGGTATCGACTATTTCGACGGGTCGGATTTTGAGAACAGCGGTTCAAGCACCAAGTCCTGGGGTATTGCCATCGTTCAACGGTTCGACAGCATCAACACGGACGCATATCTGAAGTACCGCAACCACGATTTCGACGACACGATCAGTTTCGACAAAAACGAAGCGTGGGTTCTGGGCGCGCGCTGGCGGTTCTGATCCTGCTTCTGAGACAAGCATGCGCTCCGGTTCGTTCCGGGGCGCTTTTTTGTTCAATTCAGCGGCAAAACAAAGCTGATCCGGGCTTTGCCCCCTTGCACGCGGGCGGCTGGGCAAATAGAAGGCGTCAAATTTGCCCGGCGCGCCGTTTTGCGCGCCCCGAATCCTATGGGGACTACCATAATGCAGGTTACCGAGACGCTGAACGAAGGTCTAAAACGCGGCTACAATATCGTCGTATCCGCAGCCGAGCTGGACGAAAAGGTCAATGAGAAGTTGACCGAAGCGCAGCCGGAAATCGAAATGAAAGGTTTCCGCAAAGGCAAGGTACCGATGGCGCTGCTGAAAAAGCAGTTCGGCCAGCGCCTGTTGGGCGAAGCGATGCAGGAAAGCATCGACGGTGCGATGAACAAGCACTTTGAGGACAGCGGCGACCGTCCTGCGCTGCAGCCCGAGGTAAAAATGACCAATGAGGACTGGAAAGAAGGCGACGACGTCGAGGTCGCAATGTCCTATGAGGCGCTGCCTGCGATCCCCGAAGTAGACCTGAAGTCGGTCGAACTGGATAAGCTGATTGTCAAAGCAGACGACGCAGCCGTCGAAGAAGCGCTGAACAACCTGGCCGAAACTGCGCAGGACTTCAAAGCGCGCCGCAAGGGTTCCAAAGCGAAAGATGGCGATCAGGTTGTGATCGACTTTGTGGGCAAGGTTGACGGAGAAGAGTTCGAAGGCGGTTCCGCCGAAGACTATCCGCTGGTTCTGGGTTCCAACAGCTTCATCCCCGGTTTCGAAGAGCAGCTGGTTGGTGTGAAGGCCGAGGAAGAAAAAGACGTCAACGTAACTTTCCCTGCGGAATACGGTGCCGAGCATCTGGCCGGTAAAGACGCTGTATTCACCTGCACCGTGAAAGAGGTGAAAGAGCCCGTCGCTGCCGAGATCAATGACGAGCTGGCCACCAAATTCGGTGCCGAAGACCTGGCCGCATTGAAGGGCCAGATCGCCGAGCGTCTGGAAGCCGAATACGCCGGTGCGTCGCGCGCTGTCATGAAGCGTGCTCTGCTTGATGTGCTGGACGAGAAAGTCTCGTTCGACCTGCCGCCGTCGCTGGTTGAGGCTGAAGCCAAGCAGATCGCACACCAGCTGTGGCACGAAGAGAACCCGGAAGTGGAAGGCCACGACCACGGTGAGATTGAGCCCACTGACGAGCACAACAAGCTGGCGGAACGCCGCGTGCGCCTGGGCCTGCTGCTGGCCGAACTGGGCCAGAAGGCCGAGGTTGAAGTCACCGACGCAGAAATGACGCAAGCTATCATGAACCAGGCCCGCCAATACCCGGGTCAGGAGCGGCAGTTCTTTGAGTTCGTGCAGCAGAACGCTCAGATGCAGCAGCAGCTGCGCGCGCCGATCTTCGAAGACAAGGTCATCGACTATATCGTTGAACTGGCGCAGGTTGCCGACAAGGAAGTCAGCAAGGACGATCTGCAAAAAGCCGTTGAGGCACTGGAAGAGGAGTAATCCTCTTCCAATCCCCCGGCAACGTGGGGCACAAAAAAGCGGAGCCGTCTGAAATTAGACGGCTCCGCATGGGTGGCTTTGTACTTATGAGGTGAGGGGGTCAGGCCTCATGAGCAAAAGCACGGGGGGTTCGTAGCAGAGCGGTCTTTTGCTCTGGCGTAAATCGGTCCGAAAGCTCTTCGATCAGTTTCAGAACATCTTCGACTTCGGCCTTGTTCGTGGCCGCGTTCATCTGTTCGACAAAGTACCGTTCCAGTTGCGAAAGCGGCTGGTGGTCGAAGTTAGCAACCGGCTGCTGTGGCGCTGCTTCGGTTTTGCCTTGGGCATAGAGATCCAGTGCCGCTTCCTCGGTCAGGAAGACATCATGCTCAATCCCGGCATAGTTGCGAATTCCTGCAATCCGTTCATCCGAGCAATCCATGAGTGCGGCCATGGCGACGACCTTGCCCATGGGCTTGGCTGTGCCGACATAGTCATAGGGCGCGTTGCCTGAACGTTGCAGGACCCGGTTCATCACTGGATCGATCACTGCGATCGAGTCCAGAACTCCGGCTGTCTGTGCGTATTCGAACGAGCCGATCATGACTTCGCTGGTGACGTAGGATACAGAGTTCTTTCCGCGTCCCCGCCCGAGTTTTTTGGTGTCGACGCAGAAGCGCGTCGCTTCCCAGACCTGGGCACTGCGTATGGGTGCCTCGCCATCCAGGATAGAGCTGAAGACGTCGGCCAGCATGTGTGGCCCGGTCGTCTGCAACAGTCGCATGCACCCAACGACGTCCCCTTCGTCGTTGATGCTGACAACATGTGCAGGATGCAGGTCGTCAAAGTGATCGCGCTCGCGGCCATCCTTGATGTTGACATCCCAGCCAAGGCGATCCCCGAAAACCCGTGCCCGCAGCTTGAACATGTCGTCCAATACATCTTTGAATTTGTGCTGGTTCATACCATCAATTACGATGATCATTTCCATCCCCCTACAGTCTGGTTACCGTGTCTTAGAATTTAACCAAGATTCGGTTTAAGGCTATTGGGGGTTTCCCGTAATTTTGTCTTTTTTTTGATTAACCTGGGGCAATTAGGCCCATTCCGATGGCCCGTCCGATGGCCTGCGGAGTGGTGAGCGCGCCGAGTTTCTCGCGGCCCGACCGCATGTGCACTTCTACCGTGCGGTGTGAAATGGACAGAATATCGCCAATGTCCTGCTGAGATTTGCCCTCGGCGACCCATTGCAAGATCTCTTTTTCCCGGGTCGAAAGGGTCGGCAGGTACAACGCTTTCGCCAAAAGACCGGATTGCATAACGGTGTCATGCGCGTGAACCGCGGCCATCTGAAGATCGCCCATCACATGCTTCTTCAGCTTTTCCCATTCCGCGTCCGAACAATCCCTTGTGACACTGAGCATTCCGCATTCGCCGTAAGGCCCCCGGATCGGAACAGTCAGTCCGCGCGATGTAATCCCAAAATCATTTGCATCCCGGAATACAGCATGGAATTTCTCGTCATGGTTAAACCGCCCCCAGTCAACGGGCGCGATGCTAAGCACTGACTGATAAATCGTGGGGTCAAAGTGGTGATAGCCGTGGCTGCCATAGTGAATCTTCCACTCGTCAGGGTAGTTCGCATAACCCTGCACATCACCTTTGATGGGGTTCATGGTTGCATAGGAAGCGTAGTCAAAGCCGAGCTCATCGCAGACGGCATTGATGATGTCTGAGGCCGACTTTTCCTCATGGTCGATTGCGGCCAAGTCTATCAGTTTCACCGGTCCAACCCTTACAGTGACACTCCTAGCCCCAAAGAAATGCCGTCTTCGTCCTTCACGGTGTATACGTTGCGTCAACCTTGGGGTGTTGTGCAAGCCATTTGTGCAAGCCGCGTATGCTTATTGCGTACTTAAAGCAACAGAACGGGGAAAAACATACCTTTTCGGCACTTAATATCCCGGATTACCTCCGGTTGACGCGAAGTTGCAGGTGTTTTGAGGGAGTTTATTCCGATCGCAGGCCCGTTTCGACCAGCATTTTTCGCGCTTTCGCTTCGGGATAGAAGCCCTTGGCGTACAGAAAAATCGCCCGTTGCTGATCCCCGTCGGACAACAACCACGCCCCCCTTAGGTACTTTCCGGCAAACTCCAGATTGGTGTCTGCATCCAGCAAGCCTTGCGCTTTCCCGTCGTACCCCATCGAGCGTGCCGTTGCAGGAAGGATTTGCAGCAATCCGTAATACGGGCGGTTGACTGCCCAAGGCCGATGTGTGCTTTCCCGGATCGCCAGCTTGTGCACCAGTTCGCGCGGCAGTTCGTAGTGATCGGCCCACTTGTTGATCGATTCGCGCAGTTCGGCTGTCTCGTTCGGATAAAGCGGTGGATCAAATGCTTCGTCTGAGGGCCGGTTGGAGCCGCTACAGGCGGCGATGGGCGTTGCAATCAGAATAGCCAGCACACTGCGGCGAAGGAACAAAGTCATAAGATAGCTCCGACAATGGAGGGGCCGATGATATGAAACGAAATTCTGACTGCAAGGTTGGGTTTTTTGGAGCAGCAAAAACTTGCTGAAATAAAAAAGAGGCCGCGCATGGCACGCAGCCTCTTTCTCGTCATTTCCTGTCGGATCAGGCTTTGGCTTCGTCTTCTTCTGCCGAAGCTTCCGGTGCCAGATCTTCGTCTTCCGAAGCGGCAGAACCGATGTCGTCGAACAGTTCGGCAATCTCGAATTCAGCGGCAGCTTCTTCTTCAGCAGCCAGTTCCTGGATCGATTTACCGGAGGCTTGCAGTTCGGCTTCTTCTTCCGAACGTGCAACGTTCATCTTGATCTCGACTTCGACCTCGGGGTGCAGTTTGACTGCGAGCGAGTGCAGGCCCAGTTCCTTGATCGGAGCAATCAGAACGACCTGTTTCTTATCGACAGTGAAGCCTGCTTCGGTTGCGGCCTCTGCGGCGTCACGCGGAGTGACCGAGCCGTAGAGAGCGCCGGCATCCGATGCCGAGCGAATCACGATGAACTGCTGACCGTCCAGCTTTTCAGCCAGTGCTTCAGCTTCTTTCTTGGTTTCCAGGTTGCGTGCCTCAAGCTGCGCTTTCTGGGCTTCGAACGACGCGATGTTGGCGCTCGACGCGCTCAGCGCCTTGCCCTGGGGCAGCAGGAAGTTGCGGGCGTAGCCAGGTTTGACGTCAACGACGTCGCCCATCTGACCCAGTTTCGCAACGCGTTCCAGAAGGATAACTTGCATGTCAGTCTCTCCTTACTTCACGGCGTAGGGCAGCAGGGCGAGGAAGCGCGCGCGCTTGATAGCACGGGCCAGTTCACGCTGCTTTTTCGCAGAAACGGCGGTGATGCGCGAAGGTACGATCTTGCCACGCTCAGAGATGTAGCGCTGCAGCAGACGGGTGTCCTTGTAGTCGATTTTCGGTGCGTTCTCACCCGAGAACGGGCAGACCTTGCGGCGGCGGAAAAATGGTTTTGCGGCCATGGTTTATGTCCTTTCGTCAGGCTTTGATCAACGGCGCTCGCGGCGGTCGCCACGCTCGTCACGCTTTTGCATCTGAACCGACGGGCCGTCTTCGTGGCCGTCGACCTTGATGGTCAGAACGCGCATGACGTCTTCGTGCAGACGCATCAGGCGTTCCATTTCCTGAACGGCGCCCGAAGGAGCGTCTGTCTTCAGGAAGGCGTAGTGGCCTTTGCGGTTCTTGTTGATCTTGTAGGCCATCGTCTTGACGCCCCAGTACTCGCTATCAACCAGCTTGCCGCCGTTGTCAGCCAGAACGGTGCCGAAATGTTCGACGAGGCTTTCCGCCTGCGCGTTGGACAGGTCCTGACGCGCGATCATTACATGCTCATAAAGTGGCATGTGCACTCCTGTTTATATCAAGGCGCATTTCAAAGGCGGGGCTTCATGGTCCTTCGCGACCCTGCCACGAGAGGCTGCGCGATTCATAACTCTTGCGAAGGATGGCCCCATATACACGTTTGAGCGCGAGGGGCAAGCCCCGCCACATATGCCTTTGTGAAGTCGCCCTAATTCCTTTGGCGCGCCCAATTCCTGACGCTTTTCGGCTCAAAGTTGTTTTGTATGCCGGGGACTAGCCGGAACGAGCAAATTCAGTACGGCAACCTGAGACGGGGTAAAGAAAATGACCGCTACGAACACAAACGCAATTCACAAAACGGCCACTGGTTCGCGATTTGAACATTCTGTGCCTGTCATGGTGGCCTTCGCACCGAACTGGAAAGCGAGAATGATCTTGGCGCGGGCTCTGGGCCTGATTTTGATCGTAGCCGCGTTTTCCATGTGGCTTATGTCCGGATCCGTTGCAGGACCCGAAGTGTGGCCCATCAAGCTGGCGGCTTCGATGATGTTCCTGCTGCTCGGGGTTAGCTTGCTGACGATCGAGATTATGGATGCCCGGCCGGACGCATATTTTGATCCGATCCGCCGCGAAGTGCGCGTGCTGCAGAAAAACGAAAATGGCCGCCCGCAAACGGTTCTGCGTCGCAGCTACGAAACCCTGGGGGGTGTACGTTTTGCGGATGATCAGGTCGAGTTGTTCGACATGGATGGCAGCCTTCTGATGAAGCTGCCGCTGCAATCAGCGGATGTAAGCCGGGCGCTCAAGGGGCAACTTAGCGGAAACGTTACGATCTTCGCCTAAATTCCGTTCTGTTCAAAAAAGAACAGAATTTGTGAGAGAATAGAGGTTGAGTGCCGCCCTTGGGCGGCACATTTACGTTAGTGAGCAACCATTCTGGGTTGCACCACCAATTCTGCGGAGTTTGTTATGAAACTTATCCTCCTGGCCGCCGCACTGGCCGTATCAGCAACATCGGCTTTTGCTGCTGCCGAGAAATATGTTCTGGACTCAAGCCACAGCCAGGTCGTCTTTACTTACAATCACCTCGGATTTTCGACCACAACCGGAATGTTCTCGGGTTTTGAAGGCGAGATCATGTTCAATCAGGAAGACCCCGCTGCGTCGAGCGTGACCGTCTCGATGCCGGTGGTCGAGATGATCACGGGCTGGAAGCCGCGCGAAGATCATTTTATGTCCGAGGATTTCTTTGCTGCGGCCGAGGGAGACTTGGCCACCTTTACCTCGACCGGTATTGAAGTTACAGGCGAGAACACTGCCAAGATCACCGGCGATCTGACCCTGAACGATATCACCAAGCCCGTGGTGCTGGACGCAACGCTCAATCAGGTTGGCGAGCATCCGATGGCTGGAAAGCAGTGGGCCGGGTTCGATGCGACCACAACCCTGCTGCGCAGCGACTTCGACCTGGGTCAATTCGCACCGTTCGTCAGTGACGAGGTGGAAATTTCGATCTCGATCGAAGCGCAAAAGGCTGAATAAGACAGATTTCGGCTATTGAATCGAAAACCGCCGGTGCTGAAACACCGGCGGTTTTTTTGTCGATCAATGTCACCTGGCCCGCGACGCGGTCAACTCCACTTCAACGGTCACGGCAAAAGCAAGCGAATCCTCGGCGGGCATGTTTTTCCCAATGTCGAAACTCAGCCGGTCCAGCGTTATTTCTCCGGTCATTGTTGCGACATCATCCTGAATACTCAGAGCGAAGGGCAAGGCGATGTCCAGCGTCTTGTCTCGGATTATCAGGGGGCCACGCGCCTCGTATCCGGATTCGGTTTTGAACAGGTCGGCATCGAAGCTGGCGGTCGGGAACTGGCCGCTGTCGAAGAAATCCGCGCCCATGGCTTGATCCGTTACGGTTCCGAGGCTCAGCGAGCCGATGGCAATGGTCACGTCCACCGACCCTGCGAGGCCGGGTTCTTCCGGTTCGTCGAAAGTGATCGCGGCGGTCCAGTCAGAGAAGCTGCCGGTTACAGGGCTGCCAAGTTGCTTGATTGTGATCGACAGGTTTCCTTCCTGCACATGCCAGTCCGACTGAACCTCTGCGAGTTCGGCGGTTTCAGTGGAAGCGGCAGAGTGTTTGGTGAAAACACCGGTGGTCCAGCCACCCGCCAGCACACCGCACCAGATGACCAGCGCGGCGGCGGCGGGGACAAGTGAGTGTTTCTGTGCGGGCGGCTTGGGCGCATCCGTTGCGCCCGGCAACATCCGACGCAGCGTGCTGTCCTTATCCACGACATGGTGTTTCAGCGCTCCTGCGATGTGCAGCACCAGCGAACCCGCCAAGACGATGATGAACAGCCAATGCAGGCTGGCAGTCAGTTCAGCCAGAGCGGGCGACTTGGGAATGAATGGCAGGTTCTGGCCAAAGGGCCACAGGATGGGTGCGAACCCTTCGGCGGCTGCGTGGTGCAGCCAGCCGGTCAGGGGAACCAGCACAAGCGAGCCATACAATAGCCAATGCACTGTTTCGGCGGCGAACGCTTCGGGCTTGTTTTCTGCGTTCAGCAAACCGGGTTTGGTTTGTGTTATCGCCCAGAGGATACGGGCCAAGGCTACGAAAAAGACGGTGATGCCCACAGTTTTGTGCAGCGAAAACAGCCGTGCGGCCTGCGCGATATCGTCCTCGGTAGTCGGAATTGACGGGTCATAGATCGCCTGGGCCAGGTTGTTGGCAAAAAAGCCCAGTGGCAATGCCGTGAAAATCAGCAATGCCGTCAACCAGTGAAAGGTCTTGGCAATACTTCCGTAGGTAGAGAAGGTGTTTCTCGAGTGCATTGATCGGATGCTCCGAAGGTGAAGGTCTGGACACAACCTATATCCGTGTGAACAGGACACAATATGACCGTGCGCACAGCGATGGTGCCGGAATGCAGAGCGCAGGCAATGCTTGTGCCGGGCCAATTGTCGGTTTACACCCCGCCGCAACCTAACGTCATCCATGAGGTTGCAATGACACTCGCGTTCGTTTTCCCGGGGCAGGGCGCCCAGACCATCGGTATGGGCAAAGCACTGGCCGAAGCCTATCCCGCCGCGCAGGCGGTATTTGACGAAGTGGACGAGGCACTGGGGGAAAAGCTGAGCAGCCTGATCTGGGATGGCGAGATCGAAGCACTGACGCTGACGCAGAATGCGCAACCGGCGCTGATGGCGACCTCGATGGCGGCGATGCGCGCGCTTGAGGCCGATGGGGTTGCGATTTCCAATGCATCCTATGTCGCGGGGCATTCGCTGGGTGAATACTCGGCGCTTGCTGCTGCAGGGGCTTTGTCGGTCGCCGATACTGCCCGCCTGCTGCGCACACGCGGTCAGGCTATGCAGAGCGCCGTGCCGGTAGGTGAAGGCGCGATGGCCGCCGTTCTGGGACTGGACCTGGCCGCCGTTCGCGCGGTTGCGGAAGAAGCCGCGCGGGGCGAGGTCTGCCAGGCGGCGAACGACAATGATCCGACCCAGGTTGTGGTATCGGGCTCAAAGGCTGCAGTGGAACGTGCCGCAGTCATTGCAAAGGAAAAAGGTGCCAAGCGGGCGGTCATGCTGCCGGTCAGCGCGCCTTTCCACTGTGCTTTGATGCAGCCGGCTGCCGATGTGATGGCCGAGGCTCTGGCC
The DNA here is from genome assembly GCA_963669395.1 of uncultured Ruegeria sp. Taxonomy (GTDB): domain Bacteria; phylum Pseudomonadota; class Alphaproteobacteria; order Rhodobacterales; family Rhodobacteraceae; genus Ruegeria. The sequence goes on from OY770022.1 coordinate 2,240,165, forward strand.
GCGGTCGAAATAAAGGCGCCGGCCGTTCCCTTGGTGGCGAATGTGCGTGCCGAGGCCGTGACGGACCCGGATCTGATCCGCCAGTTGCTGGTCGAACAGGTGACGGGTTCGGTCCGGTGGCGTGAAAGTGTGCAGTACATGGCCGCGCAGGGTGTGACCGAGACATGGGAAATTGGCGCGGGAAAGGCGCTGTCGGGCATGATCCGAAAGATCGACCGGGCTATTGGCGGCAAGGCTGTCGGTACACCCGAAGACGTGCAGAATGCGGTGCAGGCCGAATCGTAATCTCCATACGCGTCGACACAGACGAACCAAGAGGGAAACCGAATGTTTGATTTGACAGGTAAGAATGCACTGATCACTGGGGCTTCGGGCGGTATCGGGGGCGAAATTGCGCGTACCCTGCATGCGGCGGGCGCGTCGGTAGGGCTTTCCGGCACACGGGTCGAGCCATTGCAGGCGCTTGCGGACGAACTGGGCGAACGGGCCCACGTTTTGCCCTGCAACCTGAGCGACGCCGAAGCGGTTGCAGCGCTGCCGAAGCAGGCGGCCGAAGCGATGGGATCCGTTGATATTCTGGTGAACAATGCGGGCATCACGCGCGACAACATCTTTATGCGCATGTCGGATGAAGAATGGCAGAGCGTGATTGACGTGAACCTGACCGCGACCGCCAAACTGTGCAAAGGCGTTCTGCGCGGCATGATGAAGGCCCGCTGGGGTCGTATCATCAATATCTCGTCGGTGGTGGGCGCAACCGGTAATCCGGGGCAGGCGAACTATGCGGCGTCCAAAGCCGGAATGGTGGGCGTGACCAAATCGTTGGCCTACGAAGTGGCAAGCCGCGGAATCACCGCGAACGCCGTGGCTCCGGGCTTTATTACCACCGCGATGACCGACAAACTGACGGACGACCAGAAGAGCGGAATTCTGGGGCAGGTTCCGGCGGGTCGTATGGGTGACCCTTCGGAGATTGCCGCCGCAGTTCTGTATCTGGCTAGCCCCGAAGCGGGATATGTTACCGGAACCACCTTGCATGTGAATGGCGGTATGGCCATGTTGTAAGCGCGGCGCAGGGCAGGCGCGAAACCGTTTGCCTTGTGCGTGGTCTGTGCTATAGGCGGCGCAGATATGTGGGGGCCGGTCATTCAGGTTGGCCTTCGCCATGCCCGGTCAGCCGGGTCTCAAACCGCCCGGAACGGGCAAACCAAAGCCAGCCTGAGCGGGCAAGGGCAGAACCGGGCAATGCGCCCTGAAACGGAATGAGGAAAAGACATGAGCGACGTCGCAGATCGCGTTAAAAAGATCGTTGTTGAGCACCTGGGTGTCGAAGAAGACAAAGTCGCGGAAAACGCGTCCTTCATCGACGATCTGGGCGCGGACAGCCTGGACACTGTTGAACTGGTTATGGCCTTCGAAGAAGAGTTCGGCATCGAAATTCCCGATGACGCAGCCGAAACCATCCAGACCTTTGGCGACGCCGTCAAATTCATCAGCGAAGCGTCCTAAGCGTTTCGTGTCGAGATAGAGCGGCGCTTCCGGGCAACGGAGGCGCCGTTTTTTGTGCCCGGACCGATTTCCCGCTTGCACGGCGTCTTATTGCTTCGCACTGTTTCCACTGAGGCAAAATTCCAGGCGGGCAGGGCATGATAAGATCCACCCCGATGATAAACACGGCGCGACTGACGCTGTGTGCGATGCGACCGGAAGATTTCAACCGCTTTGCGGAAATCTGGCGAAATCCGTGTGTTGTGCGCCATATCGGCGGCAAACCGAAATCACGGGGCGAGGCGTGGGATGCGTTCCTGCGTAATGCCGGACACTGGCAGATGGCCGGATTCGGACAATGGGCGGTGATCCAGCAATCGAATCGGCAGATGATCGGTCAGGCAGGATTTTTCTACGGCGACCGGGGTCTGGGTGAGGATTTTGGCCGTTTCCCCGAGGCAGGCTGGGTACTGGCCCCCGAAGCGCAGGGAAAAGGACTGGGATACGAGGCTGCACAAGCGGCGCACGACTGGTTCGACAGGGTCATTCCCGGGCCGTTGGTCGCCATGGTGGATGCCACAAATGAAGCTTCGCAAAGTCTGGCGCAGAAGTTGGGCTACGTTCTGATGCGTGAATGCGACTACATGGACACGCCTGTCCATCTGTTACGACGAAATGGTCCGCCAGCACGCGCCTGAAACACAGTAAATGTAGCAATGCCGCAAACAGAGCGTGGTTTGCCGAAACTGTTTGAAACAACCGTTTCGGCACTGTCTATGCTATGCTGGATTTTACAGCGATTGGGCGAAGGAGCATGCTCATGAGGATTTATCCCACGATGGAATTGCAGAACGGACGGTGTGTCTCGCTGGACAAAGGCCGTCTCGATGAAGCCATGGTCTGGCATGTCGATCCGGTTGCAACCGCACGCAGCTGGTCCGCGGCCGGGGCCGAATGGATGCAATTGACGGACTTCGACGCAATCGAAGGGCGCAATACCAACGCCGAACTGATTGAAGAAATAATTCGAAGCGCGGAAATGCCTGTGCAGCTTGCCGGTGGTATGCGAAGCCGCGAGCACGTCGAGCACTGGATCGACAAAGGTGCCGGCCGGGTTGTGATCGGAACCCTGGCCGCGCGTGATCCCCACGTGGTAAAGGAACTTGCCAAACTGCACCCCGACCAGATCGTTCTGGCCGTGGATGTCTGGCAAGGTCAGGTTATGACCGAAGGCTGGCGCAGCCAAAGTGCCTTTACGCCAGAAGCGTTCATCGACGCTTTTGCCGGCACGCCTTTTGCTGCCATTCTGGTCACTGATATCGACAGCGACATGGATGACGTCGAAGCGCAGTTGGGATTGATTTCGGGGCTGGCCAAGCACTCGCGGACCCCGGTCATCGCCAGCGGCGTCGTTCGTACGGCAGACGATATTTCGCGGCTGGCCTATATCTCTAACATCTCGGGCGCGATTGTGGGCCGTGCGCTGTTCCGCAAGACACTGAGCCTGTCCGAAGCGCTTAAGGTTGCGGCCGCTGCCCATGAACCGGTGGCGCAGTTCCAATAGGACCGGCCCGGTATATCTAGCCCGCCCTTTTCCGTTTCAGGGAAGGGGCGGTTTTATTTGCAGAGCGGTGGTGCATTCCTGCTGAACCACAATATATGACCGGCATTGGCGAAATGACGCTAACAAGGAATGCGCCCTTGCTCTTGCCCCCGGACCCCGGGGCGGGGTATGGACGGTTCTCATACAGGAAGCAGGCAAGAGGCATTTCATGCGCAGAGTCGTTGTAACCGGTCTGGGATTGGTCACTCCTTTGGCCAGTGGGGTCGAGGAAACCTGGTCGCGGCTGCTGGATGGGGAATCCGGCGCGGGCCCGATTACCCATTTCGATGCTGAGGCAAGTGGTGTCACCACGACATACGCCTGCGAAGTACCGCGTGGAGACGGCACGAACGGGACTTTCAACCCTGACGACTGGCTGCCGCCGAAAGAGCAGCGCAAGATCGAAGATTTCATTCTGTATTCGATTGCTGCTGCAGACATGGCCTGTCAGGATTCCTGTTGGTTGCCTGAAGATGAGGAAAGCCGCCTGCGGACTGGTGTTCTGATCGGCTCGGGCATCGGCGGGCTGGGGTCCATCGCGGAGACTGCCAATCTGATCCGCGACAAGGGCCCGCGGCGTGTTTCGCCTTTCTTTATTCCTGGCGCGCTGATCAACCTGGCGTCGGGTCAGGTGTCGATCCGTCATGGTTTCAAGGGACCGAACCATTCGGTCGTGACGGCCTGTTCCACCGGGGCGCATGCGATCGGCGACGCCAGCCGCATCATCCGCGCCGGGGACGCTGACGTGATGGTGGCCGGTGGCGGTGAAGGCTGCATCTGTGAGATCGGTATTGCCGGTTTCAACGCGTGTAAGGCACTGTCGACCAAATACGCGGATGATCCCAAAAAGGCGAGCCGCCCATATGACATCGATCGTGACGGGTTCGTCATGGGTGAAGGTGCGGGAATCGTGGTTCTTGAAGAATACGAACACGCAAAGGCGCGAGGTGCAAAGATTTACGCCGAGGTTCTGGGGTATGGCATGTCGGGTGACGCTTATCACATCACTGCGCCATCCGAGGACGGTGATGGCGCCGAGCGTTCGATGAAAGCCGCGCTGCGCAGCGCCGGGCTGGAGCCGAAGGATCTGGACTATATCAACGCGCATGGTACCTCGACCATGGCGGATACGATCGAATTGGGTGCGGTGGAACGTTTGCTGGGCGATCATGCAAGCAAGGCAACCATGACTTCGACCAAGTCAGCCACAGGCCACCTTTTGGGTGCGGCAGGCGCGATCGAGGCGATTTTCTCGATCCTGGCAATCCGGGATCAGGTTGCCCCACCGACAATCAACCTGGACAATCCGGCGGTTGAAACACCCATCGATCTGGCACCGAACGCCAAGCGTGAGCGTGAGATCAACGTCGCGCTTTCCAATTCGTTCGGCTTTGGCGGCACAAACGCAAGCGTGATCTTCGGAAAGGTCAGTTAAATGTGGCGGGCCCTAGCGTCCAACGCGCTGACCCTGCTGGTGGTCGGCCTGTTTCTGATGGGCGGCCTGATCCTTTGGGGGCAATCGCAATACAAAGCTGAAGGTCCGCTGCAATCCGCGATCTGCCTGCGGGTGGAAAGCGGTTCGAACATGACACGTGTCAGTCGCGATCTGGAGGATCAGGGTGCGATCAGCAATGCCATGATCTTTCGCATGGGCGCCGACTACACGGATCAGGCGCAGAAATTGAAGGCGGGCAGCTTTCTGGTGCGCGAAGGCGCCTCGATGCAGCAGATCATCGACGAGATCACCAGCAGTGGTGTCAGCACCTGTGGTTCCGAGATCGAGTACCGTATCGGTGTAACCCGCACGCAGACCCGTGTACGCGAACTGGACCCTGCGACTTTGGACTTTGTCGAGGTTGCCTCATTTGGATCAGATGAGGAAACTCCGCCGGAATACGCAGAAAAGCGTGGCGAGGCTGACACGCGCTATCGGGTGTCAGTGGCCGAGGGCGTGACCGCGTGGCAGGTTGTCGACGCGCTGAAGTCATTTGATGCGCTGAGTGGTGACGTAACCCAAATTCCGGCCGAGGGTGAGTTGGCGCCTGACAGCTATGACATCAAGCCAGGCGACGACAGGAATGCTGTTTTGCAGAAAATGCAGGAAAAGCAGCAGCTTCGGATTAATGCAGTCTGGGAAAGCCGTCAGGACGGGTTGCCACTGGAAAGCCCGGAAGAAATGCTGATCCTCGCGTCCATCATCGAAAAGGAAACCGGCGTGCCGGAAGAGCGCGGACAGGTAGCCAGCGTATTCGTGAACCGCTTGAAGCAGGGTATGAAGCTGCAGACAGACCCGACCGTGATCTACGGTATCACCAAGGGTCAGGGTGTCCTTGGGCGCGGATTACGGCGGAGTGAGTTGCGGCGCGCAACCCCTTGGAATACCTACCTGATCGATGGGCTTCCGCCGACGCCGATTGCCAATCCGGGACTGGCAAGTCTGGAGGCCGCAGTTGCACCAGAAGAAACCGACTATGTCTTCTTTGTTGCTGACGGAACTGGCGGTCATGCTTTTGCGGAAACCTTGCAGGAGCATAACCGCAATGTTGCCAAATGGCGTGAGATCGAAGCCGAGCGCAACTCGGGCAACTAATCCGCAAGAGACATGAATAAGTGGCCGGGGGCGCATCGCCGCCGGCCATTATAGTTGTTGTGCAATCAGGCCGCCGGGCGACGGCGTTGCCTGCGCCGCCTGGAAGGGGCGGCGTTCGAGTTTCCGGAACCCGAATGCGGTTTGGAACCCCTGCGACGATTGCCCTGACGGCGCGCAGGTTTCTGAGGCTCGGCTGCTTCAGGCAACGCGCCGCTGGCGACGGGAATCTCAAACTTCATCAGCTTTTGAATTTGCCGCAGCAGATCGACTTCTTCCGGTGCGCAAAACGCGATGGCTTCACCTTCGCGCCCGGCACGGGCCGTCCGCCCGATGCGGTGGACATAATTGTCGGGCACCTCGGGCAGGTCATAGTTGATCACATAGGCAACGCCGGGGATGTCGATCCCGCGTGCGGCCACGTCTGTCGCCACAAGAATCTTGATCTCGCCCGTGCGAAACGCCTTGATGGCGCGGTCGCGTTGTCCCTGGCTTTTGTTGCCATGGATCGATGCCGCGTTGAATCCGTCTGCGACCAGCCCCTTCATCAGCTTTTCTGCGCCATGTTTGGTGCGGGAAAACACAAGCGTCAGCGCCTCGGGGTCGGTGGACAGAATATCACGCAGTTTGCCGGGCTTTCCGGGCTTGTCGATGAAGTGGATGGATTGAGTTATCTTGTCCGCAGCCTTGCCCGGTGGCGAAACCTGCACCCTTTGCGGGTTAGTCAGATAGGCGCGGCTGAGTTCCTCCATCTGCTTGGGCATCGTGGCTGAGAAGAGCATGGTCTGGCGCGGGCTGCCCAGATGCGGCGCAATGCGGCGCAGGGCGTGGATGAAGCCCATGTCCAGCATCTGATCGGCTTCGTCCAGCACAAGATGCCGGACGGCGCCCAGATCGACGGCGCCGCGATCCATCAGGTCGATCAGGCGTCCGGGCGTTGCCACGAGGATGTCGGTGCCGCGTGACAGGAACGAAATCTGCTTGTTGATGGACTGGCCACCAACAACGGTCGCTACACGCAGTTTGGTCTTCTTGGTCAGATTGCGCAGACTTTCAGCGATCTGATTGACCAGTTCGCGTGTAGGGGCCAGGATCAGTGCCTTTGCCGTTTTGGGGGCCGGCTTGCCTGGCTGGGCCAGAAGGTGGTCAATCAGCGGCAGGCCGAAGGCCAGCGTTTTACCTGTACCGGTCTGGGCCAGACCTAGAATATCGTGTCCCTGAAGCGCAAGCGGAATGGCCTGGTTCTGGATGGGGGTGGGTTGGGTAAGTTGCGCGTTTTTCAGGGCGTCATTCAGAGCGGGTGCAAGACCCAGCATGTCGAAGTCGAACAAATCGTATTCCTTTTTGGTCCGCAAAGCCGGGTTGGCCGCGAACATGAGGTTCTGGCCACGCAACTTGCGCGACCGGCAGGGTTTAGCGAGACCTCAGGACGGGCAGGCGGTTCCTGCGCCATCCGGCCATCGCATCAAGAACCCTGCGTGAAGGGGAACTGGAGGTTAGGAGCGCTTTGGGCAGGCTACGAGCCTGCCGATGCTCACGCGTCAGCGCTGTGTTGAGCGGCACATGAGGGTTACGAGCGCAATTGTCAAGCGCTGCTGAATGCAAACGCTTGTATGGGTGTTTATCGTGCTATGCCGTCAGAGCGTCCAGTTTTGCGGCCCAGATGAAGTCGTTGTCACTGAGGCCGCCGATCTCATGCGTGGTGAGCTGGACCACTACGTAGCCATAGCCGAAACTGATATCGGGGTGATGCCCCTGCTGATCGGCGAGCCATGCGCAAAGATTGGCCAGATAGGTCGCCTTGGCAAATCCCTTGAACTTAAAGCGTCGCGTCAGTGTTTTGGTTTCGGAATCAAGCTGCCAGTCCGGGCTGAGGGCCTTGAGGTGCGACTTGGCGTCTTGCGCGGTCAGCGGCGGTATGCCGCCGGAGCAAGGGACGCATGTTTGATCTGCTAGTTTCTGTGTCATGGTGGATCACTCGGCAGCGGTTGTTTTTTCAGGGAACTTGTTCGGCAACAGACCGAGAGACTGGGCGCGGTGGACGTCGGCCAGAAGGTTGCGCTCGGCCGCTTCGAACAGCTCCTCTGGATCGTTTAGCACAAAATATCCCATCTGGTGCATATCGATCCGATAAGGAGTGCGCAGGATCGTCAGGACATCAAACGGGTCCCGATCTGGTATGTCGCTGTTCACGGCGTATACAAGTTCGGTGGGCGAGGAAGCCAGCCCTGATCCCAGGGCCTTGATACCAACTTCCTGTCGACGCAGCCCAAATTCGATTGTGAACCAGTATAGCCGGATCAGCCAGGCGTAGTCGTTCGGTCCCGCCTGTTGCCCGGCTTTACCGATAGCATGGCTGAACGCCGCGAAGCGCGGATCGCTCAGCAATGGAGTATGGCCGAAGATTTCATGAAAAATGTCGGGCTCTTCAATATAGTCAAAATCTTCACGTGAGCGAATGAAGGATGCCGCAGGGAAAGTTCGATCCGCCAGCATGCCGAAGAACGTCTTGAACCCGATGAGGGCCGGAACCGGCTGTACCTGCCAACCGGTCAGATCCAGCAGACGCTCGGAAATGTCCGCGCAAGACGGTACGGTGGTTTTGGGAAGATCGAGGCGTGCCAGCCCGTCCAGGTATTCGCGCGCCATGTAGCGCTGAACATTTGGCGCTTGCGCGGCATAGAGATCGGCCCAAACCGCGTTCTCTTCATCCGTGTAGACTATGTGGCCGCGGCTATCGGGTACTTTCGCGACGTAGCTGGTTGATTTGGACATGATGTATCCTCCTGAAACAATTGTAGCCGGGCAGCTTGAAATAAATGTCTGGAAAGAGGCGATTGGATTGCTATTTTGCAATGAATGTATGCCCAGAACGGAAATTGTGAAACATATGCTTCATGATGCGGATATTGCGGTTTTGCGGGAATTGCAGCTGAACGGTCGATTGTCGATGCAGGATTTGGCAGAGCGAACCGGGTTGTCGGCCTCGCAATGCTGGCGGCGGGTGCGTGATCTGGAAGCGTCGGGCGTTGTTGCCGGCTATGGGGCGCAGCTCAGGGCCAAGGAAATCGGGTTGAATGCGATCGCTTATGTCCATGTTGCGCTGCGAGATCATCACGAAGAAAGCATCAAAGCATTCCTTCGTTTGGTGGAGACTGAACCGCAGATTGTGGAATGCGCGTCCATCACCGGGGACCATGATTTTATTCTGAAAGTGTATGCACGAACACCGGAGGACCTTGAGGGCTTTATCATGCAGCGTCTTCTGAAGTCCGGGCTGGTTCGCGATACCCGGAGCAATTTCGTGCTGCGTCAAAACAAAACACGGGCGCCTTTGCCTTTGCGCTGATTGTTCGACAAAGGCTTGAAGTTTGCCCGGTACGCGAAAGAAATCATTAATAATTTTGTCACGATGCCTGTTGCGCCGACGTTGCGCGAAGCCTTGACTGTGCGGCCCTTCTCTCGTATAAGTTGTGTCACGCTAGAAGAAGTGGGCAACGGCCCCGGGGCAACCCGGTGGCCGTTTTTCGTTTCTCTCGTGCGGAAAAACTCTCGCATGAGGTCACAGGCAAACATGACTTTGATTACCCCGGAAGAGCGGATGTCCCAAACGGCGGAACTTTTGCAGTCGCTCGAGACGTCCATTCGCGGTTTGCGCCAGGCAGCGGAAGAACTGCGCAGGCAAATCGGAACCGGGGAGGATGCAGATCTTGCTGGTACAGCAAAACAACTCGGGCAGTTAGAGGGGCTGATCCGAAGTTGCCAAAAAGTGGAGACAAGCTTTGTCGAACAACATCACAGACAAGCCGGGATTGCCCAAGGAGGATACGCACTTGACCTTGAGCGCGCTCGATTTGAAATCGGGTGCAGGCTGGCTCGCCTCCGCAGATGCTGCAGTGAGGGAGAGGTTTTTGAATGAGATCGGGAAGGGGGGGCTGTGCGTCCTCCCTTTCCTGTTTGAATTCTGGGCGCTGCCGCATCAGTTGCCACCCGAGGGCGACTGGCGGTCGTGGGTGATCATGGGCGGGCGTGGAGCGGGCAAGACGCGCGCCGGGGCCGAGTGGGTGCGTTCGATGGTCGAGGGGTCTTTGCCTTTGGATAAAGGGGAGGCCAGTCGGGTCGCGTTGGTTGGTGAGACCTTTGACCAGGTGCGCGATGTGATGATATTTGGCGATAGCGGGATATTGCAGTGTTCGCCGCCGGATCGTCGACCTGTTTGGAAGGCATCGGAACGGAAACTGATCTGGCCCAATGGGGCCGAGGCGCAGGCTTTTTCAACGCATGATCCGGAGGGGCTGCGTGGACCGCAGTTCGATGCGGTCTGGGTGGATGAGCTGGGCTGCGCCGCGATCGACAAGGGTGCAAATCAGCCCAACAAATTCTTGGACCCTAGATCTTCGGAGTAGCAATTCCCGAAGTATTCCAATGGCCTGAGAGACGACTTTATGCAGGTTCAGTATCCAAAGGCGGTACTGAGCTATTGGTCCGATCCCGATGTGAACCCGGTTTCGGATGTCTACGGCGGGCGCATGGTTGACCTTTGGAATACCTACATCTGGGCCTGGGATGCCCGCCCGTTTCCGACCTTTCCGAACCTGCGCAGCCAATGGAGCGACGGTGAGAACTATCCCCGGGTTCATTGGTTGAATGGTCGGTCCGGCTCGCGGACACTTGCATCCGTCGCGACAGAAATCTGTTATGGAGCTGGTGTTCGCGAGATCGATGTGTCCGAGCTATATGGCGTCGTGCGCGGTTACGCGGTCGAAGATGTATCGGATGCACGTTCCGCACTGCAGCCCCTGATGTTGCGCTACTGTTTCGATGCAATCGAGCGTGACGGCTTGCTTGTTTTCCGGATGCGTGACGGCCGGCGGCCTGTTGATCTGTCATCTGATCAATTGGCGCAGAGTGAAGAGGTTACCGGAGACATTGAACATCGCCGCGAAGCCGAGGCTGAAATGACCGGCCGGGTCCGATTGCGATTTGTGCAGTCCGATGCCGATCACGATGTTGTCGCCGAGGAGGCGATCCTGCCCGATGACAGCACACATTCCGTGTCGGTCAACGAAATGCCCCTGTCAATGACGCGGGCCGAGGGACGCCAGACCGCCGAACGATGGCTGAGCGAAGCGCGCGCGTCGCGTGACACGGCCCGCTTTGCGCTACCGCCTTCGATGATGCATCTGGGGGGCGATGTCGTCCGGTTGCCCTAGAACGGACAGGGCGCGCTGTACCGGATCGACCGGCTGGAACAGGCGGAGCTTCAGATTGTAGATGCGGTACGAGTCGAACCGGGCGTCTACACGCCGTCTGATTTGCCTGATGATACGGTGACTGAAAAACCCCATGTCGCTCCGGTGCCGGTTCTGCCGGTGTTCATGGATCTGCCATTGCTTACAGGATCCGAGGTGCCACACGCGCCATATCTGGCCGTATCCGCGAAACCGTGGCCAGGAAATGTAGCGGTCTATTCGGCGTCGGATGATGAACGTTTCGCTTTGAGCGGTCTGATCCCGGGGCAGGCGATTATCGGAGTGACCGAGGGCCCCTTGATGCGGGCCACCCCGGGTATGTGGGACGAGGGTGCGCCGCTGCGGGTCAGGTTGATCGACGGGGTGCTGGAATCGCGGCCGCGTCAGGCATTGCTCAATGGTGCGAATTTGGCGGCAATTGGTGACGGCACACCGGGGAACTGGGAGGTTTTTCAGTTCGCGACGGCAGATATGCAGGAGGTCGACACATATGCGCTTTCTGGACGGTTGCGTGGGCAGGTGGGAACCGACGCCCTAATGCCGAACGCTTGGCCGGAAGGATCTTTTTTCGTGATGCTGAACGATCATATTTATCAGATCAGCCTGTCACGATCAGAGCGCCGGGTCGCCAGACATTATCGCATCGGGCCCGCAACACTGGGGCATGACGACGCGTTTTTTGTGCATCAGATTCAGGCTTTCGACGGAAACGGTTTGCGGCCATATGCACCGGCGCATCTCAAAGCAGCCCAATCTGAAGGCGGTGACATGATCTCGTGGGTGCGGCGCACGCGTATTGATGGCGATGATTGGTCAGGGCTGGATGTGCCGCTGGGTGAGGAAAGCGAATCCTATCTGGTTCGGGTTCGGTCCGGCGATGCGGTCTTGCGGGAAGACCTGACCGACACTCCGCAGTGGCACTACTCCGCGGCGATGAAATCAACCGACGGCGTCAGCGGCCCTTATAGTGTCGAGGTGGCGCAAGTCTCGGCCGTTTTCGGCGCGGGCTTGTTTGCCAGGCTTCTGGTCGGATAGGCAAATCTGTGCGTCCAGTTCTTCACGGGGATGTCAGTGCTGCGGCGCGGGCCTTGTTGGCCGCGCCGCAGTGGGAGCGTCAGAAACTGTGCGCCCTGATGATTGCCGAGGCTGAGCTGGCCGATCAACATGTCAGGCGAACCGGCGATCTGCATCCGGTTTTCGGCAACGGATCGTTGATGGCCGCGGCGCGGAGCCGTCGGCTGGCGGATGAACCAGACTTTGAAGATATTCAATACTGCCAGTGCTTTGAGATGGTTCTGAGCCAACTGATCCGCTTTCTGGTTAGCCGGATGCGCAGCTGACACATTTACCGGCGGCTGGATCAAGGTCCAGCCGCCCGCGCGGGATTTCATCGCCGCAATCCTCGCAATACCCGAACTCACCATCGCCGATCCGTGTCAGGGCGGCTTGCAATCGGCGGGCCTCAAGATCCCGGTTTGCTTGCTGGGCCTTGGCCATGGCCTGATTTTGCAGCGCATCCATTCGGCTGAGGCGCCCCACGGCCTGTTGATCCAACTGAACGATCGCCTGGGCCTCTTTGCCCGCCTCTGATTGTGCGGCCAGTTCGCGCAATCGGTCGCGAATTTGTTTTTCGAAATCGGCCAGTTCGGACTCATTCATTTTCGTTACACTGCGGATCAAGGGTTTGCGTTTGGTGTTTTTACAACTAAATGGCATTCTAGGCGCAGCAAGGGATCAATAGCTATGTTTGAAACGCGCACCAAAGTGAGAAACATGGATCCGGTCTGGGATCGGATCACGGCCGAGGCGCACGCGGCTGTTGAAAAAGAGCCATTGATGGGCGGGTTGGTGCACGCATGTATCCTCCATCACCGCAGCCTTGAACGTGCGCTGTCGTATCGGGTGGCGGCCAAGCTGTGCTCGAACGAGATGTCGATGATGGTTCTGCGCGAGATCGTGGACGAGGCCTATGCCGACGACCACGGATTGATAGAAGCGGCGCGGGCAGACCTGATGGCCGTCTACGAACGCGACCCGGCCTGCCACCGGCTGTTGCAGCCCATTCTGTATTTCAAAGGCTACCAGGCAATGCAGGCCTATCGTGTCGCGCATTGGCTGTGGCGCAAGGGCCGTCATGACTTGGCTTATTTCTTCCAGATGCGTTCGTCCGAGATTTTTGGGATCGACATTCACCCGGCCGCGCAGATCGGAAAAGGCATCATGATCGATCACGCACACTCCATCGTGATCGGGGAAACCGCCGTTGTCGGTGATAACGTCTCGATGCTGCATTCTGTGACGCTTGGTGGAACCGGCAAGGAAGAAGAACAGCGCCATCCGAAGATCGGAAACGGTGTTCTGATTGGGGCCGGGGCCAAAGTGCTTGGCAATATCAAGGTCGGTAACTGCAGTCGCATAGCCGCCGGATCGGTGGTGCTGCAGGAGGTTCCGCCTTGCAAGACCGTGGCGGGCATTCCTGCCAAGATCGTGGGTGAGGCGGGCTGCGATCAGCCGTCGATCTCGATGGACCACATGCTGGGCAAAGACCAGTAAGGCAAATCAGTTCGAGCGGTTGTTCATTTTCTCCGACCGCTCGCACCTTCTTTCTCCCCATCGCTTCTTGCGCTCTTTGATCAAACTATCGCGCCGTTTTCTGTCTTGCGAATGCAGCAGGATCAGATGAACTGAAACGGGAATTTTCGCGCGTGCAGCTGTTGGGCTCGGCCCTTGATGGCGCTGGAAGGGCTGTCGCCAGCAAAAAAGAGAATAAGCAAAACTCTGACTGATTTCGCAGAGGTCATTGCACTCCGACAGGAAAAGGAACCATGCGCAATTAGATGCGAGACGCCGATCTTTCTGAACAAGGTCGATGGTGATCTCGCCATCTCACATTCTGAACAAGGGGCAAAGCCTCGCCGGATCAAGGATGCGGCGAGGCTGTTGTCTTGTTTCAGGCCAGCATGACCATCGGGTTTTCAAGATTGTCCACGATGGCTTGCAGCAACTGTGCGCCAAGCGCGCCGTCAATGACCCGGTGATCAACCGACATTGTGACCGACATGACCGTGGCGACCGTCAGTTCGCCATCTTCACCCACGACCGGCTTTTTCAACCCTGTACCAACGGCCAGAATACCTGCATGGGGCGGGTTCACGATGGCGTCGAAATTGTCGATACCAAACATGCCGAGGTTCGAAACCGCGAATGTACCGCCCTGATATTCATGCGGTGCCAGCTTGCGTTCACGTGCACGACCGGCGAGGTCCTTCATCTCGGTTGACAGCGCCGAGAGAGATTTAGTGTCGGCGTCTTGCAGAACTGGTGTGAACAGGCCGCCTTCGATTGCAACCGCAACGGCGACATCCGACGGCTTCAGTTGCAGCACCCGATCGCCCGCCCAGACGGCGTTGCATTCCGGGACCTGTTGCAACGCGTTGGCGACGGCCTTGATGATGAAGTCGTTGACGCTCAGCTTTACGCCACGGCCCTCCAGTTGTTTGTTCAACTGGCTGCGGAACTTGAGCAGCGCATCCAGCTTGATGTCGCGGCGCAGATAGAAATGCGGGATGGTCTGTTTAGCTTCACCCAGACGCGCGGCAATGGTCTTGCGCATACCGTCGAGTTTGATCTCTTCGTATTCACGACCCTCGTACACGCGGGCAACCATATCGGCGGATGGGCCAGTTGGAGCCGCCGCCGCTGCAGGTGCTGACGCGGCTGCGGCGGGTGCCGCAGCAGGTGCGGTTGCTGTCGCACCTTCCACATCCGCCTTGACGATACGGCCATGGGGACCTGATCCGGACAATTGCGCAAGATCCAGGCCTTTCTGCGCCGCGATGCGTCTGGCCAGAGGTGATGCAAAGATGCGTCCGCCATCGGCTTTGGCCGGAGCAGCCGGGGCAGGGGCCGGCGCCTCGGGTGCCGCGGGCGCGGCAGCCTCGTTGCCCGCGGCGGCTGCAGGCGCAGCCGCTGGAGCAGCGGCAGGTGCGGCCGCGATATCATCAGCGCTTTCGCCATCGGTTAGAAGAACCGCAATAGCGGTGTTGACCTTGACCCCTTCGGTGCCTTCCGGGATCAGGATCTTACCAACAACACCTTCGTCGACGGCCTCGAACTCCATCGTGGCCTTGTCGGTTTCGATTTCGGCCAGCAGGTCACCCGAGGCGACGGTGTCGCCTTCCTTGATCAGCCATTTGGCAAGTGTTCCTTCCTCCATGGTGGGTGAAAGGGCGGGCATCAGAATTTCGGTGGGCATGTCTTCATGTCCTCTTACTTCGAGAATGAGTAGATCAGCGTTGCTATGTCGATAAGCAGAATGGCGGCACAAAAGGTCACGAACACACCGATCACCATGGAACGCGCGCGCGACACATGCGGGTGGTTTGTCTTCAGCCACTCAGTGAAGTTTCCCAGTGCTGCCGCGTCGCTGTGATCCAAAACCGCCAGGTAATCCATGCCAAGCTGCAAGCGTTGCTGCTCGAGCACGATGTAGATGACGGAAGCATACGAAACGATACAGGCAACGCTCAGCATTGCCCGGATAGGCCAGGCGTCGGTCAGACTTCCAACGATAAAGGAAAACTGAAACTCGATCCCGTTCAGGCCTTCCAGATTCAAAGCTATGCTGATGAAGGAAACGGCAAGGAACGCTGCGCAAACATAAAGCAGATTGCGGTTGTTGTCCTTTCGTGCGGCATCGAGGCTTTCGAAAAGCCAGTCTGCTCCCGAAGGATAATCTGCGTTCCTTGCAATCATCGCCTAGCGGTACGTCACTTGTTTGACGGCTGCGATCACCTCATCGGTGGTCACGAGCGCCAGTTTTTCCAGGTTTGCGGCGTAGGGCATCGGAACATCCTTGCCGGTGCAGTTGATGACCGGCGCGTCGAGGTAATCGAACGCCTCCTGCATCACCACGGATGAGATATAGCTGCCAACCGAACCTTGCGGCCAACCTTCCTCGACAGTCACCAGGCGATTGGTCTTCATCACGGAATTGATGATTGCGCCTGTATCCATCGGGCGGATTGTGCGCAGGTCGATCACTTCGGCGTTGATACCTTCTCCGGCCAGCTTGTCGGCGGCTTCCAGCGCGAACTGCATGCCGATACCGAAGCTGACGATGGTGACGTCGGAACCTTCGCGCCAGATACGGGCCTTGCCCAGCGGGACGGTCAGGTCGTCGACCTGAGGCACGTCAAAGCTGCGACCATACAGGATTTCGTTTTCCAGGAAAACGACTGGGTTGGGATCGCGGATGGCAGACTTCAGCAGACCTTTTGCGTCAGCGGCAGAGTAAGGCATGACAACCTTGAGGCCGGGCACCTGCATGTACCACGCCGCATAGTCCTGGCTGTGTTGGGCTGCAACGCGTGCCGCTGCGCCGTTCGGGCCACGGAACACGATCGGACAACCCATCTGACCGCCGGACATGTAAAGTGTCTTGGCGGCCGAGTTGATGATCTGGTCAATTGCCTGCATGGCGAAGTTGAAGGTCATGAACTCGACAATCGGTTTCAACCCACCAAAGGCCGAACCCACCGCGATACCGGCAAACCCGTGCTCGGTGATCGGAGTGTCGATCACACGCTTGCTGCCGAATTCGTCCAGCAGGCCCTGCGAGATTTTGTAGGCGCCCTGATATTCGGCGACTTCTTCGCCCATCAGGTAAACGTCCTCATCGCCACGCATTTCTTCGGCCATGGCGTCGCGCAAGGCTTCGCGAACGGTTTGGGGTTTCATTTCGGCATCTGCCGGCCAGTCGGGGGACAGATCCACCACCGGTGCCGCCGGTGCAGCAGCCGGAGCCGCAGAAGCGACCGCCGCCGGGGCAGCCTCGGGCGCCACTTCAGCAGCGGGCGCGGCCGACGGCAGGGCCGAGGCGTCTTCACCTTCCTCAACCAGAATGGCGATTGGAGTGTTCACCTTGACCCCTTCAGTGCCTTCCTCGATCAGGATCTTGCCAACGATGCCTTCGTCGACGGCTTCGAACTCCATCGTGGCCTTGTCGGTTTCGATCTCGGCCATGATATCGCCGGATGAAACGGTGTCGCCTTCCTTGACCAGCCATTTGGCCAGCGTGCCCTCTTCCATCGTGGGCGAAAGGGCGGGCATGAGAATTTCGGTTGCCATGTCTTATTCGTCCTCTCAGGCGTAGATGTCGGTCCAGAGCTCGTCCAGCGACGGCTCGGGGCTTTCTTTCGAGAATTCGGCGGCCTTGTTGACGACCTCTTTGATCTCTTTGTCGATTGCTTTCAGATCATCTTCTGTCGCGTGTTTGCCGGACAACAGCAGCTCACGCACATGTTCGATCGGGTCGCTTTGCTCGCGGACCTTCTGAACTTCTTCCCGTGTGCGATACTTGGCCGGGTCGGACATCGAGTGGCCGCGGTAGCGATAAGTCTTGACTTCAAGGATATAGGGACCCTTGCCCGCGCGGCAGTGGGCGACGGCCTTTTCGCCGGCCTCCTTGACGGCCAGAACATCCATGCCGTTGACGATTTCGCCGGGAATGCCAAAGGCTTCTCCGCGAACGTAAATGTCCTGGGTCGAGGTAGAGCGGGCTTGCGCGGTGCCCATGGCGTACTGGTTGTTCTCGATCACGAAGACAACGGGTAGATCCCACAGGGCAGCCATGTTGAAGGTTTCATACACCTGACCCTGGTTCGCGGCTCCGTCGCCGAAGTAGGTGAATGTCACCCTTCCGTTGCCCTTGTACTTGTCGGCAAAGGCCAGACCCGCGCCCAATGGCACCTGCGCGCCCACGATGCCGTGGCCGCCGTAGAAATGTTTCTCTTTCGAGAACATGTGCATCGAGCCGCCCTTGCCCTTGGACAGGCCGCCCTCGCGCCCGGTCAGTTCGGCCATCACGCCGCCGGGATCCATGCCGCAGGCCAGCATATGGCCATGATCACGATAGGAGGTGATGCGCTTGTCGCCTTCTTCGGCAGCAGCTTCGAGACCGACCACAACGGCCTCCTGACCGATGTACAAATGGCAAAATCCGCCGATCAGACCCATACCGTATAGTTGTCCCGCCTTCTCCTCGAATCGGCGGATTAGCAACATTTCGCGATAATAGAGTTTGAGTTCGTCCGCAGAAACGTTTGGTTTCTTTGTGGTTTTTCGCGCAGCCATTGTGGCAATCTCCCCCTTTCGGCAAGATAGTTTAGCGTTAAACTATCTCATAGAACATTTGGCCGCATCTGGCGAGAGTAAAAGTAACGCAGGGGCAGGATGCGCGATCCTTGGCCTTGCGGTCTTCGTTAAACGACTGCGGGCAAAGGTTTTTCGATGAAAAATCCGAAACCTCAGGGATTAGTGAATGACGATTTCATCCGTTCGGACCATGCCCAGAACCGAGCGGGCCTGCTGGTCCAGCAAATCAAGATCCAGATAGGTGTCTGACAGACGGCGGGTCAGGTTTTCCATTTGCGACGTCTCAGCCTCAAGCCGGGCCAGATCGCGCGACAGAGCGTCCCGTTCCGCAGCAATCTCGACCCGTCTTAACAGGCCAAAATCGCCCTGCACGGCGGCGAAGGTGAAATAGACACCAAGCATGAAAGCCACCATGAAGAACAAAACTGAGCCCAAACCGGGCCGATGGGAACGGGACACTCTGTTAACCGCCGTATGAAGTCTGCCTCAAAAACGTGCCCTTTGTGGACAACTGATCGCACTATGTCACAGGCGATTCGCGTTGTGAATCCCTTGATTCGCACTTTTTTGCGAATTGCCGAATTAGGTTTCTCAGCGCCATGCCGCGAGCGCCTGATTGCGGGTCAGAGTTTGCTGTTCCATGCAGGCCCAATAGAACATGGGCGCCGCGCTGCCATCGCTTGCCAGCTCCGGATCGCAAGTCGCGTCACGCGCTTTCAGCCAGGCGCGCTGTTCGTTCAACAGGGATTGACCGTTCCCACGCGCATCGGCCAGCGGTTTGACTTCGGCCCAGATACGGTTCAACTCGCGATCCGCGATTTCCCATTTTTCCTTGGCGCAGAAATTGGCGTCGAGTTGGGTTTGTCGGCTACAGCTGGATTGTGCGGCGGAATAGGCGGGGATCAGTATGATGATCAGACAGGCAAGGTACCTCATGACAAAATCTCCAATTCAATAAGGAGAGTTTATCATGAGGCGCGAAATGCGGCCAATTTGTCTTTATGACTAGCCTTCCAATGCCGCGACGCCGGGCAGGGTTTTGCCTTCCATCCACTCAAGAAACGCGCCGCCGGCGGTTGAGATGTAGGTGAAATCGCTGGCTGCCCCCGATGCGTTCAGGGCGGCAACCGTGTCACCTCCTCCGGCAACCGAGATCAGCTTGCCCGACCGGGTAAGCGCAGCCGCTTTAAGCGCTGCGGCGTTTGTGGCAGCGTCGAAGGGTTCCAGCTCGAAAGCACCCAGCGGGCCGTTCCAGATCAGGGTCTGGCTTTGCGCAAAGATTTCGGTGATGGCCGCGACACTTTCGGGACCGGCATCCAGGATCATACCCTCCGGGGGGCATCCATCAGACAACAGAACCTGATGCGGAGCATGGGCTTCGAACTTTTCGGCGACCACGATGTCGCGGGGCAGGACAATCGTGCAGCCCGACGTCTCCGCCTTTGCCAGAATTTCCGCAGCCGTGTCCTTCATCGCGGTCTCGGCCAGCGATTTCCCGACATCAATGCCCTTGGCGACAAGAAATGTGTTCGCCATACCTCCGCCAATGACCAGATAGTCGACCTTGTCGATCAGATTGCCCAGCAACTCCAGCTTGGTCGATACCTTGGCCCCACCGACAACGGCAGTGACGGGGCGTTTCGGTGAACCCAAGGCGCCTTCCAGCGCCTCAAGTTCGGCCTGCATCAGACGACCGGCGCAAGCGGGAAGCAAACGGGCAAGCGCCTCGGTCGAGCTGTGGGCGCGGTGCGCGGCGGAAAACGCGTCGTTACAATACAGATCACCCAGGCGTGCCATACCTGCGGCCAGGTCCGCATCGTTCTTGGTCTCTGCCGCATGGAAACGGGTGTTTTCCAACAGCAGCACCTGACCGGGCTTCAGTTCCTGCGCGGCCAGTTCGGCTTCGGCACCGACGCAATCGGCAGCAAACAGGACCTCGGCACCAAAGGCGGCCTCCAGGGTCGGTACCAGCTGTTTCAGAGACAGGCTCTCGCGGCGTTCACCGCCAGGGCGTCCGAAATGGGCCAGCAGGATAGGTTTGCCGCCTGCGTTCAGGATATCGCGCACGGTCGGAACGATCCGCTGAATACGGGTTGCATCGGTCACGACGCCGTCCACGACCGGAACGTTGATGTCCACGCGCACCAGCACCCGTTTGTCGCCCATGTCCATATCGTCCAGCGTTTTCCAGCTCATCGCCCAATCCTCGTCATTTTTGAACCGATCTAGGCGGTTCTTTTCCTGCATTTTGCATTCAGGTCAATGCGTCACTTGGCATTCATGCGCCCGCATCATAGGTATTTGCGCAAGATAAACGACAGGAGGGCCAAATGGCCGAGATCAAGGATCCCGAAAACACCATCATCATCGAACTGAAGGATGGCAATGTCGTCATCGAGCTTCTGCCGGACGTGGCGCCCCAACACAGTGAGCGGATGAAGGAACTGGCGCGTGCGGGCGAATACGACAACGTGGCCTTTCACCGTGTGATCGACGGTTTCATGGCGCAAACCGGCGACGTACAGCATGGCGACATGGAAGACGGGTTCAACCTGCGTATGGCAGGTACCGGCGGTTCGTCCCTGCCGAACGTTCCGGCGGAGTTCTCGAAACTGCCGCACGACCGGGGAACACTGGGCGCCGCCCGGTCACAGAACCCGAACTCGGCGAATTCGCAGTTCTTCATCAACTTCAAGGACAACCATTTCCTGAACGGCCAGTACACCGTTTACGGCCGCGTTATCGAAGGCATGGAGCATGTCGACGCCATCACCCGCGGCGAGCCGCCTGCAAGCCCCGACCGGATGGTCAGCGTCAAGGTGGCGGCAGATGCATAAGCTGGCGGCAGTTTTTGCTCTGATTGCCGGCCCGGCGCTGGCAACCGGGCTTGAGATCGAAGTCGAAGGTCAAGGGGCCAATGGCACCATCACCATCGAACTGTTCGACGACGTAGCCCCCAAACATGTTGAACAGATCGCGGCGCTGGCCAGCGAAGGTCAGTATGACGGTGTGATCTTCCACCGCGTGATTGACGGGTTCATGGCACAGACGGGTGACGTGCATTTCGGCGATCAGAACTCTGATGAGTTCAACGCGGGTTTGGCCGGGCGCGGCGGTTCCAAACGTCCGGACCTGCCTGCCGAGTTTTCGGACGTGACGTTCGATCGTGGCGTTGTAGGCATGGCGCGGGGTAATAACCCCAACAGCGCCAACTCGCAGTTCTTCATCATGTTCGAGCCCGGTCCGTTTTTGGACGGCCAGTACACGGTCGTCGGAAAAGTCACGGACGGCATGGATGTTGTTGATGCGATCAAACGCGGTGAAGGGCAGAACGGTGCAGTCATCGGGCAGCCTGACGTGATGAAAAAAGTCACCGTGACCGAGTAATACCTCAATCCCGGCGCTGTTTCGCGCCGGGTTTTCCCATTCCGCTACCCATCGATGAAATCGTGGATCGCACGGTACGAGGTTCCGTCGCATGAAACGAAGCGAAGTGGCTTACATCTTTCAGTGTCAACATTGCAGCAGCAGGGATCGCATCGGCGATTGCCTGTGAATAATCCGTCAGGATAGCCTCCTTGAATGGTGCGCCGGTTCTGACGGCCCATGATTTTGGCTGATGATGGCGACAGAATTGGGTGCCAGCGGCAGCTTCTTTGCCCCGATCCGGTGCATTCAATTTTGCGTGTATCGGTCTGGTCCAAGGGGGAAAGCTGCGTCAGCATGTCAGAACGTCAAGAGGTGGGCTGATGCGCGTTCTCTTTACATGTGCGTTGATGATGTGGGCCACGGCCACGGGAGCCGGCCCTGATGAATGGCGTACGGAATGGCCGGAGACCGATTTCAGAAAGTCCGCAATAGCGAACTGGTCGGAAATCCGGTCAGGTGGTCCGCCGAAAGATGGGATTCCGGCACTGGACGATCCCGGCTTTGTGCGCGTTTCCAATGGTTCGCTTGCAGATGTCGAACCTGTGATAACTGTGGAACTGGCGAGAGCCGCGCCACGCGCCTATCCGATCCGCTATCTGATGTGGCATGAGATTGTGAACGACCGCATCGGCAGCACCCCCATCGCAGTTACATTTTGTCCGCTTTGCAACTCGGCCATCGTGTTTGATCGGCGATTGTCCAATCGTGTGTTGAGTTTTGGCGTCACCGGCAAACTGCGTCATTCCGATATGGTGATGTATGACCGCGAAACCCAAAGCTGGTGGCAGCAGGCGACGGGTCAGGCCATTGTCGGACGCATGACAGGTCGCGAACTCAGGACTTTGCCGGTTTGGATGGAAAGCTGGGCCGATTTCAGCGCCCGCAATCCCGACGGGCTGGTGATGGCAGAACCCGCCTACAACCGCGACTATGGGCGGAACCCCTATCGGGGCTATGACACGTCGCGTCGACCGTTTCTGTACTCCGGACAAGACCCGCCGCACGGCATTCCACCGCTTGAACGGGTCGTTCGGGTGGGGGACAAGGCATGGCCTCTGACGCGCCTGAGCGAAGAACATGAAGTGCAGGAAGCGGGGCTGACGATACGTTGGTCACCGGGTCAGGCCTCGGCGCTGGACACGGGACGGATAGCAAAAGGGCGTGATATCGGATCGATCCGCGTGCGGGATGACAAGGGCAGGGACGTTGTTCACGATGTCATGTTTGCCTTTGCCTTTCATGCCTTCTGGCCGAACGGGCAATGGATGGTCGGAGGCCGCCCTTAACGGCCTCCGACAGAATTCGCCCTAGTCTTTCGGGGACATTACTTTCCAGATTACCGCTCCGATCGCGGCCCCGATCAGCGGCGCGACCCAGAACAGCCACAACTGCGCCAGCGCCGGACCATCCGCAAACAGCGCCACACCGGTCGACCGCGCCGGGTTGACCGACGTATTCGTGACCGGGATCGAGATCAGGTGGATAAGAGTCAGGCCCAGACCGATGGCAATCGGGGCAAAACCCGCAGGCGCGCCGGCAGACGTCGCACCTAGAATGATCAGAATGAAGAACGCCGTCAGAACGATCTCGATGATCAGTGCAGACATCATCGAATACCCTTCGGGCGATGCGTCACCGTACCCGTTTGAGGCAAACCCGCCCACGCCTTCAAATCCGGGTGCGCCGCTGACGATCATATACAGAACAATCGCCGCAACAATCGCGCCAACCACTTGCGCGCCCCAATAGGGCAACAGATCCTTGGCCGGAAACCGGCCGCCAATCATAAGCCCCAGGCTGACGGCAGGGTTGAAATGTCCGCCTGAAATATGCCCGACCGTATAGGCCATTGTCAGCACGGTCAGGCCGAACGCAAAGGAAACGCCCAGCCAGCCAATACCAACATCAGCTACACCTGCAGCAAGTACCGCACTGCCGCACCCGCCCAGCACCAACCAGAAGGTGCCGAAAAACTCTGCCATTAGTTTTGATGACATCAAAAGTCCTCCAGAAAACAATGATTTTCAGGTTAATTCAAAAAACACGTTTTGTGAAACTAATGAAATCGGAGAGTTTTTTGCGAAAGCGGGCCGCACTCAACAGACCATCGAGGACGCTCTGGCTGCGCTGCTCAATCGCCTGAGCATAGAGGACGCGAAACCCGCGTCGTGTTAGTATCCTGAGCTGATGTTCTATCGACCGCCAGTTGCCGACTGCGGCACGCACATCACATCTGAGGCCCGAGATTTCATGTAAATTCCTGCTGAGTGTTTCTGTGACGGGGCCTCGGCAGTAAGTCTTGTTCAGTCGTTTGCGATCAAGGTCAAATCTTGGATGGGTCAAAAACAGAAAATGCCACCTAGTGCAAAACTTCCCAGGGGCCATCCGTTCGCCGGTGTCATCGAAGAAGCATATCGCGTTTTTTCCTACCCCAAGCCAACACGAACCGGCGTCTGCGAAGGGTGCTGCATGGAGGCGTCCATCGAAGCGGATTTCTTCAATCCGGATATTGAAGACCTGCCTCTGCCATACATTCGGGATTGGTTCTTCGCGGCATGTGATCCGAAAGGCGTCGATAAGACAATTTGGGCCTATCTCCTGCCACGTATACTGGAAGTGCTGGCATGTGATGAAGACGTCAGCGCGAACGGGCTTGAAGTCAGCCTGAGCCGGTTTGAAACCGGCAACCCGGTTAACTGGTCAGCCGAGGAATGGCGTGTGCTCGATCGGTTTCAGCGCCTCTTCCTGATGCGTGAGATCGACCGGCAAGGGCATGATTACCTGGATGATACGATCTGTATGTTCAACCTGGGTGGGTGGCCATTGGAAACCCTGCTGGCGCAGGTTGCGGATGTTGCCGATGACAAGCTGGTCTGCCGGTTCTGGAACGACTGGTGCGCCGGTCGCGTACCTGGTCGCAAGGCGATTTGGATCACCGCCTTTTGGCCAAGCCCGAACAACTCCAAAATATTCGACTTCTACACATCAAAAGAGATGCATCAGAGGTTTGAGAAGTTGGCTTTTGCAGACGACACCAAGGCAGAACTTGCCGAAAAGGCAATTGCAGTTGCGGGAATCATAGAAACCAATGCCACGTGGAACCAGCGTGAGACCTAGAAGGCCCAGATGCGGTCAAAGAAAAACGCCGCAGTGTTGCTGCGGCGTTCTTCAGACTATTGCTGTTTCAGCAGAGGTTACTGGCTGACTTCCGCTGCCGGGTTTGCGCCCGACTTGCCGCTGCGGCCAGGGTTCAGAGGGTCGTCCTGACGCTGCACCGAACCTTCGAAATGCGCGCCGCTTTCGATAGCGATGGTCTTGTGGATGATGTCGCCTTCAACCCGTGCGGTCGAAGTCAGGCGGACCTTCAGGCCGCGGACCCGGCCGACAATGCGGCCATTGATCACCACGTCATCGGCGGTCACTTCACCCTTGATGGTGGCCGTCTCGCCAATGGTCAGCAAATGGGCGCGAATATCGCCTTCGACGGTGCCTTCCACCTGGATGTCGCCGGACGTCTTGATGTTGCCTGTGATGTGCAGGTCCGACGACAGAACCGATGCTGGTGGCTTCGGCTTGGGCGGGGTGCTGGCCTTGGTCTCGGTCGATGTGGGTGCTGCCGGTGTTGCCGGGGCGGCCGGCTTGGCCGCTTCAGGTGCCTTGGAACCGGGCTCGTTGATTTTGCTCTTAGAAAACATTTCTCGCAGCCTTGATGTAAGTCATTGGGTTCACAGGTCTCCCGTTCGACCGCACCTCATAGTGCAGATGCGTGCCGGTTGACCGTCCGGTGCTACCCATATCAGCAATATGATCCCCGCGCGAGACCCTTTGACCGACCTTCACGCGGATCTTTGTGTTATGAGCGTAAAGTGTCTCAAGTCCGAACGCGTGCTTGATCTTTACCAGCCGCCCAAAGCCTGACTGCCAGCCCGCATGGGTGACAACGCCATCGGCCGTAGCAAAGATATCCGTGCCGTGCGGTCCGGCAAAATCTGCACCATTGTGCATGCGGCGCCCACCGGTTTTGGGGTCACGACGGGTGCCATAGCCACTGGTGTATCGCACCGCGGCACGCACCGGGCTCGCAAAGGGCGCTTTTTCCGCCGCAATACGGTAGAGGTTCAACTGGTCCATCTGCTGCAGCAGACGGTTCGCGCGGATTTCTTCCGGAGATAACTCCTCACCGCGCGTGCTGAAGGATAAAGGGGTCAGCGGACCGCCCATACCGCTATATCCGCGCCGGACCTCTTCGATGATACGGTCTGTGGGCATACCTGCCTGCTGGAACATTTTATCCAGTGGCTCGACAGAAATGACCATCGCTTCTTCCAATTGCCGGAAAATCTCGTCGCTGCGCTCCTGCATCAGGCGGATTTCCAGTTCAAGCTCGTCACGCTGATCCAACGCATCGCGGGCATTGGCGGCGATCTGATCGCGTTCCTGCGCCGTCCGCGCCAGCGCTTCGGTCATGAAACCCATTTGCGCAGGGTTCGCGGCAGCGGCCATGTAGACGTCGCCCCCATCGGTGCCCTGTTGCACTTGGGCCAACTCGGTTCGCGCCTCTTCGCGCTGCTTCATCGTCGCGCGCAACGTGGTCTGGATCACGTCGATCCCGGTTTCCAATTCACGGCGGCGATTTTCCGATGCCAGCAGTTCTGATTGCATGACGGAAATCTGCTCAAGCGCGGCGTTGAACCGGTCCTGCGCGGCCAATGCCTCCTGCGCGCGCGCGTCGCGTTCTTCCGAGATGATATTCAGCCGTTCCTGATATGTCGCCTGATCGCGCCTTGCCTGATCGCGGAAATTGCCCGACCCGATACTGTCCATCAGCAGGATCGCCGTGGCAACAGCGGTCCAGCCGACCATGATGGCCACACCGGCAACCGCCGCAATCTGGGTTTCGGAACTCAGCCGGATGAACCGGGTGTCCTGGTCGGATTTCAGAAAAACTCTGCGCTCGGGAAAGTGCCGCTCGAGCAGTGAGTGAATTTTGATTGCCAGACGTGTTCGCACGCGTCTTCCCTCTCTCGTCCCCATTTTCGGGACCGGTCGTGAGTGATAGCCGTCCCTTGGGCGAAGTGCATAGAGGGCCGGTTCGATCTGAGCAAGTTTGTTGACCGGGGAGACAACTAAACAGCCGGTAACGGGCCAATTGTCGGCGGGATTTTGCCTAAACAGCCGCATTGGCCCCCAGATCATGTGCTTCCCGGCAATGGCATCTCTTCAGTGAGGGGCCAGTAGAAATCCGGGGGCAGCCCGGCTTCGGCGCGTTTCTCTTCGTTGAAAGGTGGTTTCAGGGCGCCATGAAAGTAGCGCCGGACAAGCTGGTGGAACACGTCTTTTGGGTCGGCGTTGTCGCGTCCGCACAGAAAATGAAACCATTTCGAGCCGTATGCCACGTGGCCGACCTCTTCGGCATAGATCACCTCAAGCGCGGCGATGGCGTCATCTGCACCAGCCTTGCGGAAGATTTCGATCATGCCCGGCGTGACGTCCAGACCACGAGCCTCCAGCACCATTGGCACAACGGCCAGCCGCCCCATCAAATCGTCGGCCGTATCTTCAGCCGCGCGCCACATTCCGGCATGGGCGGGCAGGGCGCCATAGAAACTGCCCATCTGTTCAAGGCAATCACAGACCATTTCGAAATGGCGCGACTCCTCTTCGGCGCATTTGACCCAATCGTCATAAAACCCGATCGGCATGGGGATGTGACCGAACCGGGCGATGATATCCCAGTGCAGGTCCACTGCATTCAGCTCGATATGGGCCACTGCGTGTAACAGCGCGATGCGACCGGCCTCGGAGCCGGGGCGGCGTTTGGGTACGTCGCGCGGCGACCGAAGTTCGGGCTTTTCAGGCCGTGCCGGGTTCAGAGGTGGCGTGGCGGTGCCGATTTCAATCCGCGGCGCTTCACCCTTGCGGGCAGCAAACCATGCGGCGGCATGGCGCTTGGAAAGCGCGGTCTTGGCCCGCCCATCTGCCGTGTTCAGAACTTCGGTCGCCATCGTCGTCAGCGTGTCGGACACGGGTATCCTCCGCAGTAGCCTGGTGTCGCGCGGTTGATAGACCGTATGGTCGCCTGGGTCGAGGGGGCCGAACCTAAAGTGCGCGTACAGCCTCCAGCACCTCGTCGACGTGACCGGGCACCTTGACCTTGCGCCAGACCCGGGCGATCCGACCATCAGCGTCGATCAGAAAGGTTGATCTTTCGATCCCCATGGATTTGCGCCCATACATGTTCTTTTCCACCCAGACCCCGTAGTCCTCGCAAGTGGTCGATCCCTCGTCTGACAACAGCGGTGTGGTCAGTCCATGCTTGGCGACGAATTTGTCGTGCTTGGCCACACTGTCCCTTGAGATGCCGAAAACTTGAGCGCCAGCTTCCGCAAAGCTCTGAAGTTGTTCCGAGAAACCGATGGATTCCTTGGTGCAGCCCGGCGTATCATCACGGGGGTAAAAGAATAAGACGACGGCTTGGCCGCGCAGGTCCGACAAGGTAATTTCACCGCCTCCGTCCCGTGGCAGGGCGAAATCGGGGGCTATGTCTGAAACATCGGGCATTGGAAACTCCGTTGAATTGGTCAAGTTCGGTTTAGCGGACTATAGGGCGGCACGAGCAGGTTGAAAGGTGTAGTGAACGCTTTGACGGAAAACGAAGAACAGCAGACCGGAGAGGCCAGCCAGCCTCCACGCCGGCGGTCACGTGGCCGCGCCGCCAGCCTTTGGGCGATGCGGGGTGTCGCGCTGTTGGTTCTGTTGGGTGTTTTCACCGGATTCATGGTTCTGGGCCAGACGATGCATGCGCCCGCCTGGCTGCGCGACCGTGTCGAAGAACGTCTGGAGAGGACGCTGGGCGGGCTGCAGATCCGCTTTGGGGATGTCACTTTCGTTATCCACGAAGGGTGGCGACCCAGATTGCGGCTGAGCGACGTAAGTATCAGCGATGCGGCAGGTCAGCAAATCGCACAGGTTTCTGACTTGCAGGCCAGCCTGGCGATGCGCCCCCTGTTGCGCGGTAACGTGCGGCCCAAGCGTATCATGCTCAGCGGTGCCCAGATCGACCTGACCCGGGGGCTGGACGGTGCGCTGACACTGACCGTCGGCTCCGGCAGCGCGCCGGTTCAAGAGGCGCCCGATCTGGCGCAGCTGATCGAGGAAGCCGACGAGATATTCCTGTCGCCGCTCCTGTCCGCTCTGACGTCGGTGGAACTGGATGCGATCACTCTGGGCTACCAGGATTTGCGCCTGGGCCGGTCCTGGGTTCTGGACGGGGGCCACATTCAGGCCATTCGCAGCGCGGGAGAGATGCGGCTTGCCACCGGGTTTTCGGTACTGACCGGGCGCGATTACGCCAGCACGATCGAGGCAAATTACACAAGTACACTGGGTTCGCCGCAGGCCAGTTTCGGCATTTCCATTACTGATCTGCCCTCCGAGGATATTGCCGGACAAAGTCTGGCACTGTCGTGGTTGCAGGTGCTCAAGACCCCGATCTCTGGCGCGTTGCGCGGCAGTTTCGATACCGAAGGTGCTTTGGGTCCGGTGTTTGCGACGCTGAACCTCGGGGCGGGTGCTGTGCAGCCTACAGCGGATATCAAACCGATCCCGTTTGAAGCCGCGCGCACGTATTTCACCTACGATCCCAAAGGCCAGACGCTGGATTTCAACGAGGTGTCAATCGAGTCGGCATGGGGGTCCGTTCACGCCGACGGCAAGGCGTTTTTGCACGGTCTGGAAAATAATGTGCTTGAAAGCCTGTCATCGCAGCTGAGGCTCAGCGCCATCCGGATCAACCCGGCCAATCTGTTTCCCAAGACGCTCGAACTGTCGCGTGCCGAGCTTGATTTCCAGATGAAGCTTGCCCCATTTCGCCTGCGACTTGGCCAGATGGTGATTGAGGATGGCAGCCACCGTTTGCTTGCTTCGGGGCGGCTGGAAGGTCTGACCGATGGCTGGGCCGGTGGTCTGGATGCCCATCTGGACAAAATGCCATCCGACGATCTGTTGAACTATTGGCCCGAGCGTTTGGCCCCAAAACCCAGGAAATGGGTTTCCGAGAACGTCTACCAAGGCAATCTTTCGAACGTGGATTTTGCTTTGAGGCTGAAACCGGGAGTTAAGCCCGATATCTATCTGGACTTCGGGTTCAGTGAAACGACTGTCCGATTTGCAAAAACGTTGCCTCCGGTTCAGGACGCACAGGGGCAGGCAAGCCTGCTGAGCGACCGGTTCACCGTGACCGCGCAAAGCGGGGTCGTGATCCCTGACGTAGGTGGGCCCGTGGACGCATCGGGCACGTCCTTCATTATTCCTGATACAGGTATCAAGAAGTCCTCTCCGGCCATCGCACGTATTCAAGCAAGCGGCAGCACAACGGCGGCCCTGTCACTGCTGGAGCGCCCACCATTGCAACTGATGAGCAAGGCAAATCTGCCGGTTGAACTGGCGGATGGCGACCTGAAGGTTGAAGGCACGCTGGCCTTGCCAATGCACAAGGGGCTGGATTTTGAGGATACCGAGTTTCATTTCACCGGTGAGCTGGGAAACCTTTTCAGCGACCGGCTGGTGCCCGGCTTCACCGTCAGCGCGGACCGTCTGACGCTGACCGGTGATCAGAACGACATTGCCATTGAAGGTTACGGTTTGTTCGGTGCTGTGCCGGTACAGGCGCGCTGGAACCAGCCGATTGGCACCGGCGGTGCGCAGCGCAGCACCTTGAGTGGCCAGATTGAACTCTCACCCCGTCTCATGGATGAACTCAAGGCCGGCCTGCCAAACGGGATGCTGACCGGGCAGGGGACGGCCGATTTCGATTTGGGTATCGGTGGAGGAGAGCCGCCAAGGCTGACGGCGACGTCTGATCTTGTCGGCGTTGGTCTGGCGATACCGGAACTTGGTTGGCGTAAAGCTGACGGAAGCGGGGGCACGATGGATGTCGAAGCGACGCTCGGCGATCAGTTGAAGGTGGATCAGTTGCAGATCGACGCAGCAGGGCTGCGCAGCAAGGCGTCGATTTCGTTCCGCGAAGGGGGGGCGTTCGACCGGGTCAGCTTCAGCTCGTTCGATTTGGGTGATTGGCTGGCCGTGCCTGCCGAACTAGTCGCACGCGGGGCCGGGGCCCCGGACATTCGGGTGCTGGGCGGTGTCATGAACATGGCAAAGGCAACCTTTGGCCAAAGCAGTGGCGGTGGTGGTGCAGGGGCCGGGCCAAGACTGAACGTCGCGCTGGATCGTCTGCAGATCACGGAAGCCGTTGCATTGACCGGTTTCAAAGGCGCGTTTGCGACAACCGGGGGCGTCAACGGCGGTTTCACTGCACAGGTCAATGGCGGGGCGACCGTACAGGGTCAGGTCACGCCGCGCGCGGGGCGCAGCGCCGTTACCCTGAAATCACAGGACGCGGGGGCGGTTCTGCGCTCGGCCGGGGTGATAACGCAGGCGCGGGGCGGAGGATTTGACCTGCAACTTGAGCCGGTTGCAGGTCCCGGAAATTACGACGTGATCCTGAAGATCGTAGATACGCGGATCAAGGATGCGCCAGCCATGGCGGCGCTTCTGAATGCCATCAGCCTGGTGGGGCTGGTGGATGAAATGGCGGGGCAGGGCATTTTCTTTTCGGCAATCGACAGCCGGATGCGGATCACGCCGACAGAGATCAAGGTGCTCAGCGGCAGCGCGGTTGGGCCGTCGATGGGCCTGTCTTTTGACGGAAGCATTGATACGGTTGCCCAGCGACTGAATTTGCGCGGGGCGATCTCACCCATCTATCTGGTGAATGCCATCGGTAGCGTTTTGACCCGCAAGGGCGAAGGTGTTTTTGGCTTCAACTACACGCTGAAGGGGCCGCTGACGAATCCCAGGGTTTCGGTGAATCCTTTGTCGGGTCTGGCGCCCCTGTTTCTGCGGGACCTGATGCGTGCCCCTGCACCCACCGTGTCGGATGGCCCGAATGCCCAGGCACCCAAGCCGGATGAGCCCAAACGCACCTACGGTTCCCCGCCAAAAGATCATTGAACGCAACTGTGGCCGAATCTATCGCGGCCTTGTATGGCGCGGCCATGAAACTCAGCGACTTTGATTTCCATTTGCCCGAAGACCTGATTGCCACGCGGCCCGCCAGCCCGCGTTCCTCGGCCCGTTTGCTGGTGGCGCAGGGGGATTCAATTTCGGACGGGCATGTGTTCGATCTGCCCGATTGGTTGGAGCCCGGTGACAGGCTGGTGCTGAATGACACGCGCGTGATCCCCGCACGCCTGAACGGACACCGCAATCGCGACAGCGCGCAGGGGCCGGTATCGGCCACGATCCAGGCGACTTTGCTGGATCCGCAGGCAGATGGCACATGGTCCGCTTTGGTCAAACCGTTGAAGAAGGTGAAGCCGGGTGAGGAAATCCGCTTCTCGGACCAACTGAGCGCGACGCTGGAGACCGTCGCAGACGGACAGGCCTTTTTACGCTTCAACCTGACGGGCCAGGATTTCGATGCGGCGCTTGAACAGGCCGGTGCGATGCCTTTGCCCCCTTACATTGCAGCGAAACGTCCGGCGGACGATCAAGACAAGACCGATTATCAGACGATCTGGGCCAGAAATTCGGGCGCGGTGGCCGCGCCGACCGCGTCGTTGCATTTCGATGAACCCTTGATGCAGGCGCTGGCGGACCGGGGTGTTTCGATCACTCATGTCACTCTGCATGTCGGGGCCGGAACCTTCCTGCCAGTCAAGGTCGAGGATGTCAAAACCCACAAGATGCATGCAGAATGGGGCAGGGTCAGTGCCGAAGCCGCCGCCGATATCCGGGCGACCAAAGCCGCGGGCGGGCGGGTCATTCCTGTGGGAACCACTGCATTGCGTCTGATCGAAAGCGCGGCCCGAAATGGCGAGATCGAAGCCTGGGAAGGGGATACGGACATCTTCATTTATCCCGGCTTTCGTTTTAACGTCACAGATGCGCTGATGACCAACTTCCACTTGCCGAAATCCACTTTGTTGATGCTGGTTTCGGCCCTGATGGGACAGGATCGGATGCGCAAGGTCTACGCGAACGCAATCGCCCGGAAGTATCGCTTCTTTTCGTACGGAGACGCGTCGCTTTTAATCCCGTGAATGGCGCGTTCGCTGGATCAGGCGCTGGCAATATCATAGACAAGCACGATCAGAGTGTTTTTTGATCTGACTGCGGTGCGGACAGATAGATTGGCAATTTTCGGAGGCCCCGATGCTTCAGGTTCTTTCCAGCGCATGGGCGCTTCTTCTCGGTATGGGGTTGCTGATGATCGGCAACGGCCTGCAGGGTACAATCCTGGGTGTCCGCGGCGAAATCGAAGGGTTCTCGACCCTCGAGATGTCCTTTGTTATGTCGGCATACTTCCTTGGGTTTCTGGGTGGGTCCCGTCTGGCGCCGGAAATGATCCGGCGAGTTGGCCATGTACGTGTTTTTGCGGCGCTGGCCTCGTTCATCTCGGCTGTGATGATCATGTACCCGATGCTGACCGATCCGATCGCCTGGATTCTCGGGCGCGTGGTAATCGGTTTCTGCTTTTCCGGTGTTTATGTGACCGCTGAAAGCTGGCTGAACAACGCGGCCAGCAATGAAAACCGCGGGCAGGCGCTGTCGCTTTATATGATTGTGCAGATGGCAGGGATCATCAGTGCTCAGGCCCTTATGCTGGTCGGCGACCCGGCAGGCTATGAGACATTCGTGATCGCATCGATCCTTGTTTCGGTCTCCTTTGCGCCCATCTTGCTGTCGATTTCACCGACCCCCGCTTTTGACACCGCCAAACCCATGACGTTGCTTCAGTTGATGGGGATATCACCGCTGGGCTGCGTGGGCATGTTCCTGCTGGGTGGCGTCTTTTCAGCTCAGTTCGGCATGGCCGCCGTTTACGGCGCGCGGGCAGGGCTTTCGCTGGTCGAAATCTCGACCTTTGTCGCCTCGTTTTATATCGGCGCGATGGTACTGCAATACCCGTTGGGTTGGTTTTCCGACCGTATGGATCGGCGTGCGCTGATCCTTGTCGTCGCAACGCTGGGTGGCTGCGGGTCAACAGTGGCCATGCTTTTCGGTGTATCGTTTCCAATCCTTCTGGGCGCGGCCTTCCTGATCGGCGGAATGTCCAACCCGCTTTATTCCCTGCTGATTGCTCACACGAACGACTTCTTGGACCACGATGACATGCCCGCCGCATCCGGCGGTCTGGTGTTTATCAACGGGCTTGGAGCAATTGCAGGCCCGCTGATCACCGGTTGGCTGATGGGCGATGCGATCTTCGGGCCACCGGGCTTTTTTCTGTTTATTGCCGCACTGTTATTCGTGATGGCCTTCTATTCGCTATACCGTATGACACAGCGCGCTTCTGTCCCGGTTGACGAAACGGGCACCATGTCGACGCTTTACCCGACGGCTTCGCCTGTGGCGTTTGAACTGGCGCAGGAGGTTGCCATCGAAGCCGCCGAGGCCGAGCAGGCTGAGCGGGTTGATGCCTAGGACACGGATTTATGTCGCAAGTGTTGCAATATGTTACTGTAACACTTCTGTAAAACGGCCTTAAATGACTTTACGTCCCTGGGGAGGACAATGCACGGAGTGACGGCAATGGTTACGCCTGAAGAAGTATTGAGTTTTTGGTTAGATGAAGTTGGCCCCGAAGGATGGTATATTCAGGATGACGCGCTGGACGCGAAAATCCGGGACAAGTTCTTAAAAACCTGGGAAGCCGCGAAAGAGGGCAAGTTTTCTCTTTGGCTCACCTATCCCAGCGGTGCTTTGGCCTACATCATTTTGACGGACCAGTTCCCGCGAAACATTTTCCGGGGCTCTGGCAAGGCATTCTCGACGGATCGTGCAGCGCTGGCGGCTGCGAAATGTTCGGTCGACAAAGGCTGGGATCTGAAGATTGATGAACCCGCCCGGCAATTCTTTTATCTGCCGATGATGCATTCGGAAAATCTGTGTGATCAGGAACGGTGTGTACGCCTGATTTGTCAGAACCTCAGCGAATGCAACCCGGGCAACCTGTTGCATGCCCGCGCGCATCGCGAAGTTATCCGCAAGTTCGGTCGCTTTCCCTATCGCAACGAAGCGTTGTCGCGGCAGATGACGGAACATGAGGCCGCTTATGTAAGCAAAGGTGGCTACGGGTCCACCGTTCGCGAATTGCAGGCCGCAAGCTAGGACGCAGGTTTACACTCACGGATCGCGATGACTCTGTCGGCGATAGCGTCGGCAGATGTATGAATTGCATTGTTGATCAAATCGTCCGGGGACTCTGATAGATCAGTGAAGCGCTCCTGAACCGATTGCAGACGATCCTGTGTTTCTTGCAAGCGATCCAGTGCGGTTGTCACGCGTAGTTTTACTGCGCTATCCAGAACGTCACCATTTACCTGGATCAATGTCAGTTCATCCTTCAACCCCTTGATGTCATCCCTGATGCCTTGTGCCTGTTCCTGCAGGGGTGCCACGACCTGCAGCTTTTCAGCAAACCCTGTCGTTATCCCCTCGAGGGTCGAAGCCAGTTTCCATCCCAAAAACAGGCACAGCGCCAGCAGAAGCAAAGTCGCGTTCAGCAGCGCAAGTACAAGATCCTTAAGCGTTTTGGCCATGAGTCGTCTTTCTATTGAAGCTTGATCAGAAAAGGCCGGAGAACTCCGTCGCATTTGTTCTAACGCCCGTTCTTCCGTCGGTATAGGCAGAAATCCGCGCCTTTCGATTTGGGTGACCTTGCGTCGCTTTTGTCGCGGAGACTGTATATTGATGCATTGCGGGGAATAGTTTAATGGTAAACTAATTTTCAATCGACCTGCGCCGAGAGGAACACATGGCAGCACAATCTTTTGATCTGATCGTAATCGGTGCCGGTCCCGGCGGATATGTCGCTGCCATTCGCGGAGCGCAGCTGGGTCTGAAAACCGCTGTTGTCGAACGCGAACATCTGGGGGGCATCTGCCTGAACTGGGGATGTATCCCGACAAAGGCGTTGCTGCGGTCTTCCGAAGTTTTCCATCTGATGGAACGCGCGAAGGATTTCGGCCTTAGCGCGGATAAGGTCGGCTATGACCTCGACGCGGTTGTCAAACGCTCGCGCGGCGTTGCGGCCCAACTGTCGGGCGGAATTGGACATCTTCTGAAAAAAAACAAAGTCACCGTCGTGATGGGTGAGGCAACAATCCCTGCCAAAGGGAAAGTCAGCGTCAAGACCGACAAGGGGACCGAGGAACTGACCGCCAAGAATATCGTCCTGGCCACCGGTGCCCGCGCGCGCGAACTGCCGGGCCTCGAGGCCGACGGCGATCTGGTCTGGACATACAAGCATGCGCTGCAACCACCGCGGATGCCGAAAAAGTTGCTGGTCATTGGTTCCGGCGCAATTGGCATCGAATTTGCCAGCTTCTACAACACGTTGGGTGCCGACACGACCGTAGTTGAAGTCATGGATCGAGTTCTGCCGGTTGAAGACGCGGAAATCAGCGGTCTGGCGAAGAAGGCATTTACCAAGCAGGGCATGAAGATCATGGAAAA
Source organism: uncultured Ruegeria sp. (assembly GCA_963669395.1). Taxonomy (GTDB): domain Bacteria; phylum Pseudomonadota; class Alphaproteobacteria; order Rhodobacterales; family Rhodobacteraceae; genus Ruegeria. The sequence continues at coordinate 2,276,202 of OY770022.1, forward strand.
AGCCATGGTCAAGCAACTGGATCGCGCGAAGGGTAAAGTCACGGCCCATATCGAGGTCAAGGGCAAGGTCGAAAAGCACGATTTTGATACCGTGATTTCTGCCGTGGGCATTGTCGGAAATGTTGAAGGCCTGGGGCTCGAGGCGCTGGGCGTCAAAATTGACCGAACCCATGTTGTGACGGACGAATACTGTCGCACCGGAGTCGACGGTCTTTATGCGATTGGTGATATCGCCGGTGCGCCCTGGCTGGCGCACAAGGCCAGTCACGAAGGTGTCATGATCGCAGACCTGATCGCAGGTCAGCACGCACACCCGGTGAAACCTGAGAGCATTGCGGGATGCACCTATTGCCAGCCGCAAGTTGCATCTGTCGGCTATTCTGAAGCCAAGGCAAAGGAACTTGGGTATGACGTAAAAGTCGGCCGCTTCCCCTTCATCGGTAACGGTAAAGCCATCGCTTTGGGTGAACCGGAAGGTCTGATCAAGACCGTCTTCGACGCCAAAACGGGCGAACTGTTGGGGGCTCATATGATCGGCGCGGAAGTCACCGAACTGATCCAGGGCTATGTTGTGGGGCGTCAGCTGGAGACCACGGAAGAAGATTTGATGAACACGGTCTTCCCGCATCCGACCCTGTCAGAGATGATGCATGAGAGTGTTCTCGATGCCTATGGGCGCGTAATCCACATGTAGCGCATCAGGGGGCGCTGCCCCCGCCGCCCTATGGGCGACTCCCCCGGGATATTTTTGAGCCAGATGAATGAAGGATCCCCAGTTCATCTGGCCCCATATATCCCGGAGCGCGAGGCAGAGCCTCGCCAAAAACCGGTTCAGCGGGTCAGGGCGTCAAGAATACGGGCCCATGAGCGGATGCCTTTGTGAAAGCTTTTCACGTCGTATTTTTCATTCGGTGAGTGAATAGCATCATCGTCATTGGCATACCCGACCAGCATCGAATCCAATCCCAGAACCGTATTGAAATAGCCAACCACAGGGATTGATCCGCCCATGCCGGTGAAGACCGCTTCGCGATCCCATTCATCCGAAAGCGCGCCGCGCGCCGCTTCGAACTCAGGGCGGTCAAGGTTCATGACCGAAGCGGGGGATCCCTCCAGATCGCTGTCCCAAACTACTTTGGAATCGGGTGACAGGCGGTCTTCGACATGTTTGCGGATTTTGTTGCGCAACGCGTCAGGGTCCATGTCGCCCACCAGACGGCAGGTGATTTTGCAATGTGCCTCGGACGGGATAACGGTTTTCGATCCCGCGCCGTTGTAGCCCCCCCATAACCCGTTCACCTCAAGCGTGGGGCGCGCCCATTGCTGTTCCAGCGTAGAATAACCCTTTTCACCGTGCGGCTGTGTGTACCCAACCGAGTTCAGGTATTCGGCTTCGTCAAATCCGCAGCCCTCCCACTGGCGTAACTGTTCGGCGGGAACTTCGTGGACGCCCTCATAGAAGCCATCAACCGCAACGCGTCCAGTTTCATCGTCATAGAAAGAGGCGACGATTTTCGACAACTCCCGCAAAGGATTCAGGCCCGGGCCGCCATAGTGGCCCGAGTGCAGATCGATGCGGGGGCCGACGACGGTGAATTCGTCTTTCAGCATTCCGCGCAGCTGCGATGCAATCGATGGCACACCGCGCGATACCATGGAAGTGTCGCAAACCAGGGCCAGGTCAGCCTGCAATTTCTTTTTGTTGGCCTCAAGGAACGGCACCAGCGATGGCGATCCAGACTCCTCTTCACCCTCGAAAAAGAATGTGATGCGGCAGGGCAGTTTCCCGTGAACCGCTTTCCAGGCGCGGCAAGCTTCGACAAAGGTCATCAACTGGCCCTTGTCGTCCGAAGAGCCGCGCCCGCGAATGACCTGACCATGTTCGGTGTCTTCCAGCGCCGGGTCGAAGGGATCGCGGTTCCAGAGGTTTAGCGGGTCGACCGGCTGCACATCATAGTGACCATAGAAAAGAACATGCGGGGCGTCATTGTCGTCACCAACATGACCGACAACCATGGGGTGACCAGGTGTCACGCGTTTTTCGGCGTCGATACCGATACTTTGCAGGTCGGATACCAGCCAGTCTGCCGCCTGATCGACCTTTTCCTTGAAGGCCGGGTCTGTCGAGATCGAGGGGATGCGAAGAAACTCCATCAGACGGTCGATAGAAGTGGTCAGATCGTCGTCGATCCTGCTCAGAACAGCGTCAAGCGACATTGCTTTCTCCTAAATGGTTGTGAATTTGCGCGGAGCCTACCAGCGCTGGCTGCGCCGTCCAGTGTGTATGGACGGGAATTTGGTCTATACTGATGAAATCGAAGCGCCAAACACGGCGGCCTGCGTCTTTTCCTCGCGTCTGATGGCCGTAACTTTACTTGTCTGCCGTTGTGATAGGGGATAGTTGATGCAAATCAAAGTGGCTCGCCCCGCAACACGGTTAGGCAGACGGGGTAGGGAACCTGGCCGCTATGGCCTGAAAAGGTGCCAGTTGATAAAGTAAGTTACCCGGTTGTGGACGACCAGATCGGGGTGCAAGGAGAGACCGGTGGATTATACAGCTCAGCTCGATTCAGCGATTGCCAGGCTACATGAAGAAGGGCGCTACCGGACCTTTATCGACATCGAGCGTCGCAAGGGCCATTTTCCCCATGCTGTACGCACTTGCCCGGATGGCTCGCAGCAAAACATCACTGTTTGGTGCGGCAACGATTATCTGGGGATGGGTCAGCACCCGGTTGTTCTGGACGCCATGCACGAGGCGGTGGATGCAGCCGGAGCAGGCTCGGGCGGAACACGCAACATTTCAGGCACGACGGTCTACCACAAACGGCTGGAAGCTGAACTGGCTGACCTGCACGGCAAGGAAGCTGCGCTGCTGTTTACCAGTGCTTATATCGCCAACGATGCGACGCTCAGCACGCTGCCGAAACTGTTCCCCGGTCTGATCATCTATTCCGATGCGCTGAACCATGCCTCGATGATCGAAGGCGTGCGCCGCAACGGCGGGGCCAAGCGGATCTTCCGTCACAACGACGTCGCACATCTGCGTGAGCTGCTAGAGGCTGACGACCCGGCCGCGCCCAAGCTGATTGCGTTCGAATCCGTTTATTCAATGGACGGCGATTTTGGCTCCATCGAAGAAATCTGCGATCTGGCCGATGAATTCGGCGCGCTGACCTATATCGACGAAGTGCACGCGGTTGGCATGTACGGCCCGCGCGGCGGGGGCGTAACCGAACGTGATCGCCTGGCGCATCGCATCGATATTATCAATGGAACGCTCGCCAAGGCTTATGGTGTTATGGGGGGGTATATCGCCGCCAGTGCAAAAATGTGCGATGCCGTGCGTTCTTATGCGCCGGGCTTCATCTTCACCACCTCTCTGCCGCCTGCGGTTGCAGCCGGGGCGGCAGCGTCGGTCGCTTATCTCAAGCGTGCTCCCGAACTGCGCGAGCAGCATCAGACGCAGGCAAGTATCCTCAAGCTGCGGCTCAAGGGGCTTGGTCTGCCATTGATCGATCACGGCAGTCACATTGTTCCGGTGATTGTCGGAAATCCTGTACACACGAAAAAGCTGAGCGATATGCTGTTGGACGATTACGGCATTTATGTGCAGCCAATCAATTTCCCAACTGTCCCCCGTGGAACCGAGCGTCTTCGGTTTACCCCTTCTCCAGTGCATGGTCCGAACGAAATGGACCGCCTTGTACACGCTATGGACGAACTTTGGTCACATTGTGCGCTAAATCGCGCCGAACTTGCGGGTTAATCTAACACCAAAGTGTGCAACGTGTTTGACGCGTGTTAAGCTAACGGCAACAAAAGCATCGGACGAATCGTTTTGGGGATGATTCGCCGTTAGCGTGAAACACACGCGAAGGCAGAATGGGGCAGCAGGAATGATTGGGCGCAGATCTCAGCGCGATTCCGAACAGGATACCGACGTCAGACCGAAGGGTTTTGACGATTACGAGGTTCGGCTGGGTGATGTGATGCGTGGCGAACGCGCCACAATGGGCAAGTCGCTTCTGGATGTTCAGCGCGAGTTGCGGATCAAAGCCAACTACATCGCCGCGATAGAAAACGCCGACCCTGACGCCTTCGACACGCCCGGCTTTATCGCCGGGTATGTGCGTTCTTACGCGCGTTATCTGGGTATGAACCCGGATGATACCTTCGCCGCGTTCTGCCAGGAAAGCGGGTTTGAGGTTGCGCACGGCATGTCGGCCGAAGCATCGGTCATCCGCAAGGGTACAGGCAATCTGCCATCCCGGGGACCGATGGGCCGTGACCCGTTTATTTCTCCGAACACACCGTATCTGCCCGGCAGGGAATCGTTCGTAAGTCAGATCGAGCCGCGCGCCATAGGATCTTCACTTGTTCTTTTGGCGGTTATCTGCGGCATTGGATATGGCGGCTGGTCGGTTCTGAACCGGATTCAGCAGGTTCAGGTCAGCCCGGTCGAACAGGCACCGGTGGTTCTGTCCGACCTTGATCCCTTGGATGCTGCGCGTTCGAAAGAAGATGTTCAGGAAGTGGCGGCACTGGAGACACCCAGCGCCGAGGCACTGGACCGCCTTTATCGCCCGCAGGCTTTGGACGTTCCGGTTCTTGTCGCGCGTGACGCACCGATTTCGACCCTTGATCCGCGGGAAGTGGGCGCCTTCCGGCCGCCGGAGCTGCCCGAAATTCAGCTGGCCGAAGTTCACACTGTCGAACGCCCCGCGCTGCCGCAGGTGGTCGAACAGATCGACACCAACCTCAAGATCGTAGCTGTGAACCCATCCTGGATGCGGATCACGGCGGCGGATGGCAGCATTCTGTTCGAAGGGACGCTGGGCACAGTCGAAAAAGGCAGCACGTTCGAAGTGCCGCTGACCGAAGAACCGCCTCAATTGCGGGCAGGGCATCGGGCGCGGTTTATTTCTCGATGAACGGTGAACACTTCGGTCCTGTTGGGGCACCCGGTACAGTCACCAAGGGTGTCGTGCTGTCGAAAGACGCGGTGGCAGAGCGGTTCCAGGTTGCCGACCTTGAGGCAGAACAAAACAGTGCGCTCAAGCAACTGGTCGCCGAGTTGCAGACACAGGCGGCAGAAACTCCGTCCGAGTGATCTTGCCATTGCGATAGCGCCGTTGCCGGACTATCTAAAGTCGCAACTCTGGCTGTTCTGGACCCGTCCTCATGTCGCTCAATCACGTTCGTCCGTGGCGTAACATCTACCGCCGCAAATCCCGTCAGATCATGGTCGGAGATGTCGCCGTAGGTGGTGATGCACCGATCGCGGTTCAGACGATGACGAACACCCTGACAACGGATGTGGCGGCCACTGTGGCACAGGTGCAAGCCGCAGCCGAGGCCGGCGCGGACATCGTGCGGGTGTCGGTCCCTGATGAGCCGTCATCGAAAGCGCTGAAAGAGATCGTGCGCGAAAGCCCGGTACCGATTGTGGCAGATATCCACTTTCATTACCGCCGCGGCATCGAAGCCGCCGAAGCCGGCGCTGCCTGCCTGCGGATCAACCCCGGCAATATCGGCGACGAGAAACGGGTGAAAGAGGTTATCAAGGCAGCCCGCGACCACAATTGTTCGATCCGGATCGGCGTGAACGCAGGTAGCCTGGAAAAGCACCTGCTTGAGAAATATGGCGAACCATGCCCCGAGGCGATGGTGGAAAGCGGGTTGGAGCATATCCGGATCCTGCAGGACAATGATTTCCACAACTTCAAGATCAGCGTAAAGGCCAGCGACGTGTTCCTGTCCGCAGCGGCCTATCAGGGCATTGCCGAAGCAACGGACGCCCCGATCCATCTGGGGATCACCGAAGCTGGCGGGCTTGTCTCGGGTACAATCAAATCCGCAATCGGTCTGGGCAACTTGCTGTGGATGGGCATTGGTGACACGATCCGCGTCAGCCTGTCCGCCGACCCGGTCGAAGAGGTGAAGGTTGGATACGAGATCCTGAAATCGCTGGGCCTGCGCCATCGTGGGGTGAACATCATCTCATGCCCGTCATGCGCGCGCCAGGGGTTCGACGTGATCAAGACAGTCGAAGCGCTGGAACAGCGTCTTGAACACATCAAGACCCCGATGAGCCTTTCCATCATCGGTTGTGTCGTGAACGGCCCCGGAGAGGCGCTGATGACCGATGTCGGCTTTACCGGCGGCGGGGCAGGCTCGGGCATGGTCTATCTGGCCGGCAAGGCCAGCCATAAGATGTCGAACGATCAGATGATCGACCATATTGTTGAACAGGTCGAGAAGAAGGCGGCTGAGTTGGATGCCGCGCAGGAGGCCGCCGAGTAAACCAGAGGTCAGCGATGTATGAAAAGGCAATTGAACAAGGCGGTGTCGCCGTTGTCACTGGGGCGGCCAGCGGTGTAGGGCGCGTTGCTGCCCTTAGGTTTGCGCAAAGCGGGCTTAGCGTCATTCTGGCGGATTTGCCGGGGGACAAGCTGAACGAGGCCGTGGCCGAGGTCAGTGCCAGCGCTGCTGAAGGTGCGCAGGTCATTGGTGTTGCCACCGATGTCTCCAAACAGGAAGACATCGACGCACTGGCCGAAAAGGCCTTTGCAACCGGTCCGGTTGCAGTTCTCATGAACAATGCCGGGGTCGGTCTGCCGACCAAAGCGTGGTCGGAGATGGAGAACTGGCTGAAACTGCTGGAAATCAACTTTCTGGGCGTATTGCGCGGCGTTCAGGCCTTTCTGCCCCGCATGATCGAGGCGGACCGGCCGGCAGTCGTGATCAATACCGGATCAAAGCAGGGTATCACGACTCCGCCCGGCAATCCCGGCTACAATGTGAGCAAGGCCGCCGTGAAAGTGCTGAGCGAGCAGTTGGCGCATGAGTTGCGCGAGGCGGGCGCATCGATATCGGTGCATCTGTTCGTTCCGGGCTTTACCTACACCGGGATGATCGCCGCCTTTCTGCCGGAAAAGCCTGCCGGGGCCTGGACAAGCGAGCAAACGGTAGATCATTTCATCGATCGTATGGCGCACGGGGATTTCTACATCCTTTGCCCGGACAATGACGTGGACCAAACCCGCGACGCGCGCCGGATCGCGTGGAATGTCGAGGATATCACCCAGAACCGTCCGCCCTTGTCCCGATGGCACGCCGACTTCGCCGAAGGCTTTGCAAACTTCGAAAACACCGGGGAAAAATAAAAGGCCGCGCGAAGCGGCCTATTTTTCAAGGAACATCAAAGGGTGATCCCGGAATCGTTACCCTTGTTCGGCCCGAACACCGTCCGCAATCTGTTGCATCTGGTCGGCGGGCAGGTAGCCGCGCAGCAGTTCAGTACCCAGCACGAATGACGGGGTGCCGGAAATCCGCATGCGTTGCGCCAGTTCTCGGGTTTGGGCGATCTCTTTGGAAACCGCGTCACTGTCCATGGCGGCGATGATGTCGTCGGTTTCCAGACCCAGACCATCCGAGAGACGACGCAGCGTGACTTCGTTGGGTTCGCCTGTGAATTCAAGCAGCGCATCGTGCACCTGCTTGTAGGCATCTGCACCTGCGACATGTTTGGTCGCCACGGCAAAGCGCGACGATATCATCGAAGCTTCGCCAAGGATTGGGAACTCCTTGATGATCAGCCGGATGTTCCCGTCTTCCTCCAGCAGAGCATCCACTTCAGGGACCGCACGGCGGCAATATCCGCAGCGATAGTCCATGAACTCGACCAGAGTGATGTCGCCATCGGGGTTTCCGCCCACCCAGCTATAGCCGTCATTGAACAGTTCCTCGGCATTGGCGGCGACCAGTTCCTGGTCAGCCGCGGCCTCGGCGGCAGCGTTGCGCTGCTCCAGAATGTTGATCGCCTCGAGGATCACCTCGGGGTTTTGCAGCAGGTATTCGCGAACCTGTGTACCGAACTCGGCCTTTTCGGCGTCGCTCATGTCGTTCAGGTCCAGCGCCAGCACCGGTCCGGTGATCAGGGAAAGCCCGACAAGGGCCATGGCTGCATGTCTGAGGATCATTTGCGTTTCCTTTTCTTTTCTACCTGTTCCGAGGCTATCAGCACATCCTGCGCCCTTTGCCACCCCGGAGACCCTTCGGGCAATTGCCTTATGGCCCGTTTTGCGTGGATGCCTGCATCGGCCATGCGACCTTGCAGGGCGTATCGTTCCGCTGTCACAACCGCGGCCATTCCGTTGTTGCCGACCTGAGAATAGGCAACCCCCAGATCCTGCATCAGCCGACCGTTTCGATAATCGCGCGCGCGTGCTTTTTCAAGCGCTTGCAGTGCGTTCTCGGTTTGCCCTTGCGCCAAGAGCGCACGCCCGTACCCGGCGAGGACAAGCGAGTCGTTCGGGGCCATTTCAACAGCACGGCCGTAGGCGGCAACAGCCTGATCCATCTGCCTGTTTTCCAGCAATATCTGCCCCTTGAGTTCGTAGTAGTACGGATCGTCCGGGCGAATGGCCAGTGCCCCGTCAATCGCCGCGCGCGCCGCGGCAAGATCTCGGTTCTGGTGGTGCGCTGCTGCCTGGCGCATCAGGCGAATATCCTCCGCGCTTTCCTCGCGCGCGCGTCGCATTGTCCAGGCAGGCGATCGCAGAAACGCAGACAGCTTGCCCTTGACCCGGGCGAACCAGTAGTCGGCATTGGCGTTGTGGGTCGAGTTGTCTCCGAACTCGTCAAGAAACGCCTCGGCCGCGCGCAGGCGTTCCCGGCTGGTGGGGTGGGACCGTGTATAGGGATCCTGATTTGCCTCGCTCAGCAGTTCCTGGCCTGCAAACTTGCGATGCAGGGCCACCATGCCCTTTGGTGAGATGCCCGCCCATCGCAGATAACCCGCCGAGCTGCGGTCTGCCGATGCCTCTTCGGCGCGTGTATGCCCCAGAAAGCTGCGCAGGGCCGAACCGGAGGTCCCGGCAGCGATGCCGCCCGCTGCTTCGCCACCGCCCGCCGCGGCGACAATCAGCGCCAAAGCGGTTCCCAGAGAAGCATTGCGCTTTGCGGCGCGCAGGTTTTCCACACGTCTGGCCAGATGGCCATTTGCGATATGTGCGGCCTCATGTGCGATGACAGCCTGCAGCATCTCGGGGCTGTCGACAGTCAGGATCAGCCCGTAGTTCACGTAGATGGCGTTGTAGTCGATGACGAAGGCGTTGAACGTCTTGTCGTGGACAACCAGAATCCGCACCCTGTTCGTGTTCAGTCCAGCAGCCCGCAGCACCGGAAAAGCCAGTTCCCGCAATCCGTGTTCGATGTCAGGATCGCGGATCAGGCCCTGTGCCTTGGCTGGAACAGCGCCCGTTATCCATGTCACCGCAATCAGTAACATGGCCGGGATTGACGCCAGCCTGGATACGCGTTCAAAAGCCATGGCCGCAACATGGGAGATGGCCATGAGAAACTCAACCCGATCCGGGGTCGATCCCTTCATCGTGATGGATGTGATGGAAGCCGCGCGCCGCGCCGAAGAAGCAGGGCGCCATATCATCCACATGGAAGTCGGGCAGCCTGGGACCGGTGCCCCCAAAGGCGCAGTGGAGACTTTGGCGTCGGCCATGGGTCAGTCGCCGCTGGGCTATACCGTTTCGCTGGGCCTGCCGGCGCTGCGGCAACGGATCGCACAGATGTATGGCGAATGGTACAATGTCGATCTGAATCCGGACCGGGTGGTGATTACGCCCGGATCTTCCGGTGGGTTTCTGCTGGCGTTCACCGCGCTTTTCGACAGCGGCGATCGGGTCGGTATCGGCGCGCCAGGCTATCCTTCTTACCGGCAGATCCTCAGAGCGCTTGGGCTGGTTCCGGTCGATCTGCCGACCGCGCCGGAAAACCGCCTGCAACCCGTCCCGTCGGATTTCGCGCAGATGGATCTGCAGGGACTGATGGTTGCCTCGCCAGCCAATCCCACCGGCACGATGCTGGATCACGCCGCCATGGGCGCGTTGATTGAGGCGGCCCACGGACAGAACGCGTCATTCATCAGCGACGAAATCTACCACGGCCTGGAATACGAGGCCAAAGCCGTCACCGCGCTGGAACTGACGGATAAATGCTACGTCATCAACTCGTTCTCCAAGTATTTCTCGATGACCGGCTGGCGCGTCGGATGGATGGTGGTGCCCGAGGACCAGGTGCGCGTGGTCGAGCGGATCGCTCAGAACATGTTCATCTGCGCCCCACACGCCAGCCAGGTCGCGGCGCTGGCCGCGATGGATTGCGAGGACGAACTGCAAGCCAATCTGGACGTCTACCGGCAAAACCGAGCCCTCATGCTGGACGGGCTGCCCAAAGCCGGATTTACCAATATCGCACCGCCGGACGGTGCTTTCTACGTTTATGCCGATGTATCGAACCTGACGCAGGACAGCCGCGCCTTTGCGGCTGAGATTTTGGAGCAGGTCGGTGTGGCGGTGACGCCGGGGCTGGATTTCGATCCCGAACGCGGCCACAAGACCCTTCGATTTTCCTATGCCCGCTCGACGGCGGACATACAGGAAGGATTGCAGCGGCTGCGCAGCTTCATGGCGGCACGAGGGGCCATCCCGCAGGCAGTGTAACCCGTTCACAAACCGGCGCTGGTACAGTAGGGTCTGCGCAACACGATCTCGGGAAAACTTGAGGCCATGAGCAGACTTTTCTATGCCTTCGCGCTGATCTGGGCGCTGACGGGCGCTGTCGCAGCGCAGGATTTCAGCGCCCTTGCGCGCGTGCAGCCGGACCAAAGCCGTATCACGGATGTCGGCCGAACCGGCGTGAAGGTGGATATCGGGCTGAGCCAGGGCGTGCCTTACCGCGTTTTCACATTGCGGGATCCGTATCGCATGGTTCTTGACTTCCGCGAGGTCGACTGGACAGGTCTGATCAGCAGTGAATTCCTGCAATCCGAACGGATCAGTGGGGTGCAGTTCGGCACTTACGTCCCCGGCTGGTCCCGTCTGGTTCTGGAACTTGGTGCGCCGATGGGTGTCGATACGGCGCAGTTGAAGCTGGATCAGATAACAGGCAGCGCGGTGTTGTCCCTTATGCTCAAGGGGGTCGAGTTCGACGTATTCAATGCCAGCGCCGGTGCTCCTCAGGTTCCCGGTTGGGATTTGCCGGAAGCGACCGCCCCACTTCCGGCGGTGCCGCGTGATCCCGACGGACCCATTCGCGTCATGCTGGACCCTGGACATGGCGGCATCGACCCGGGGGCCGAGGTTGGCGGGACCGATGAAAAAACCCTGATGCTTACCTTTGCGCGCGAACTGAAAGAGCTATTGCTGCGTTCAGGCGGGTATGAAGTGGTTTTGACCCGCGTCGAAGACCAGTTTGTTTCGCTGGAGCGGCGAATTGCGCTGGCGCATCGGGCCGGTGCCGATGTGTTCATCTCGCTGCACGCGGATTCCCTGTCGGACGGGCAGGCGCATGGTGCGGCCGTGTATACCCTGTCAACTGACGCATCGGATGTTGCCAGCCAGAAACTTGCGGAACGTCACGACCGGGGCGACCTGCTCTCGGGGGTGGATCTGAACGGGGCCGACGATCAGGTTGCGGATGTTTTGCTGGACATGGCCCGTCAGGAAACCAGACCGCGCACCAACGCATTGGCGCGGGCTTTGGCCAATGGCATGGCGCAGCAAGGTGGTCCGATGAACCGGCGGCCCGTCCGTACGGCCTCTTTCTCGGTTCTCAAGGCGGCGGACATTCCCTCGGTGCTGGTCGAACTAGGTTTTCTTTCCAGCCCCAGAGACCTGAAAAACCTGCAAAATTCCGAATGGCGCGCGCAAATGGCGCGTGGGATTTACAACGGTCTGGAAAACTGGCGACAGCAGGATGTGATCAGACGCTCATTGATTGGCCAGTGACCCCGCGTCGCAAACAGGCTAGAATACGCCATGGTGTTTTGACCTGGCGTGGGGCCGACACTATATAGGCCGCACCGCGAGTAAAAGGCAGTACAGTGATCCGGTTCATTCTTTCGTTTTTCGGGGCGATCTTCAGCCTCGTGACCCTGGGTATCTTCATGGCGGCACTGGTCATCGGTGCGGTCTTCTGGATGTATGGGCGCGACCTGCCCAGTCATGAATCACTGGCGCAGTACAAGCCGCCCACGATCAGCAGGATTTATTCCGGTAAAGGGCAGCTGATCGACGAATTCGCCCAGGAGCGCCGCCTGTTCACGCCGTCCGAGGAAATCCCGGATCTGGTGAAGCAGGCCTTTATTTCGGCGGAAGACAAGAATTTCTACACTCATCAGGGCTATGACCCGCGCGGGATAATTGCTGCGGGTGTCGAAGCGGTGAAATCCAAAGGTGAAAACGTGCGCGGCGCGTCGACCATCACGCAGCAGGTCATGAAGAACTTTCTGTTGTCCGGCGACCGGCAGGCGGAACGCAAGATCAAGGAAATCATCCTTGCGACCCGGCTGGAAGACACTCTGGACAAGGAACAGATCCTCGAACTTTACATGAACGAGATCTTTTTGGGCCAGAACTCTTACGGTGTGACGGCGGCAGCACAGACGTATTTCAACAAGACGCTGCAGGAACTGGCCCCGCATGAGGCCGCCATGTTGGCGGCCATGCCGAAAGCGCCGTCAAACTACCATCCGGTTTTGCAAAAGGAACGGTTGCTGGCGCGTCGCGACTACGTGCTGCGGGAAATGAACCAGAACGGCTACATTGATCGGGCCACCTATGAGGCCGAGGTCAACATGCCCTTGCGCTCGGTACAGAACGGCGACTTTGAAAGTTTCCGCACCGCATTGCCGCCCCGTGACTATTTCACCGACGAAATCCGACGCCAGCTAAGCGAAGATTTCGGCGAGGGTGAGTTCTTTACCGGCGGCTTCACGGTGCGTGCGTCAGTGGACGAGGAAATGCAGGTCGAAGCTGCCAAGGCCCTGCGCACGGCCCTGCAGAAATACGACCGCTCGCGCGGGAAATGGCGCGGTACGGGTGAGGTGATCCCGGAAGAAAAACTGGCGGAGGAAGCCCAGTGGCGCGAGGCGCTGGCCATCATGGAAATTCCGCGCGATGTCGAATTGCCGACCCAATGGTATCCGGCTGTTGTGATGAACGTGGCCGATCAGACGCTGACCGTGGGTATCGAAAACGGTCCGGCAGACGGAACCATTCCACGCGAAGACATCAAATGGATGCAGGGCAGCTTCAAGGACAATTTCAAGCGCGGCGATGTCATTCTGGTGATGGCCGGGGAAGAAGGGCAGTGGTCTGCCCGCCAAGTGCCTGAGGTGCAGGGCGGCTTCGTCGCGATGGATGTGAACTCGGGCCGTGTTCTGGCGATGCAGGGCGGGTTCTCGTATCAGGATTCGGTGTTTAACCGTGCCACGCAGGCTCAGCGTCAGCCGGGGTCCAGCTTTAAGCCTTTCGTCTATGCCGCCGCGCTGGACAGTGGTTACAGTCCCGCCACGATCGTTGTGGACGCCCCGATCGAGGTGAACACACCGCAAGGTCTCTGGCGGCCCAAGAACTCGTCGAACAAATTCTACGGGCCAACGCCGCTGCGCACCGGGATTGAACAGTCGCGGAACCTCATGACCATCCGTCTGGCCCAGGAGGTGACGATGCCGGTGGTTGCGGGATATGCCGAACGGTTTGGTGTTTATGACAGAATGGGCGCGTTCCTTGCGAACTCGCTGGGATCGGAAGAAACGACTCTGTACAAGATGGTCGCCGCCTATGCGATGTTCGCCAACGGCGGCGAGCGGGTCGAACCCACTCTGGTCGACCGTATTCAGGACCGGTTCGGAAAGACGATCTACCGGCATGATGACCGCCAGTGTCTGGACTGCAACTCAACCTGGCTGGAACCGGATGAGTCTCCGCAGATCGTGACCGATCGCGAACAGGTTATGGATGCCATCACCGCCTATCAATTGACGTCTATGATGAAAGGCGTTGTTGATCGCGGCACTGCGTCACGTGTTGTCAACCTGCCGGTGCCGACTGCCGGCAAGACCGGCACCACCAACGAATCCAAGGACGCCTGGTTTATCGGCTTCACCTCGAACATCGTGGCCGGCTGCTATATTGGCTACGACCGACCGCGTCCGATGGGCAGTGGCGCCTATGGCGGTACGATGTGCGGGCCAGTATTCCAAAGTTTCATGGAAAAGGCGGTCGAGAAATATGGCGGCGGTCCGTTCGAAGTTCCGCCAGGCGGGCACTTCATCAAGATTGACCGTTTCAGCGGGGCGCGCTTGCCAGAGGATGCGGTCGGGGAATATGTGGTTGCCGAGTATTTCCGCGACGGTGTCGATGGCTTCATAGACCGGATTTTCGATGGCGGCTTTGCCATGGGATCCGATTTGCCACTGTTCGAAGAAGTCAGCGGATCGGGTCGGCAGGTGACAACTTCCACCGGAAGCACAGTTACGGTCGGACCCAACGCAAGCCAGGGTGATCTGCAGGGGGGCGGACTGTACTAGTCCGCAACTTGTAGGAATAGGTTCAACAGGTCAGTTCGCTGTCATCGGTAATCTGTTCACAAGACCGCCAGCAGATCGATAGCGCACATTTGGCAGCAGCCCATTTGGCAAGCCGTTTGCATGGTACGCCCAATGCGTCCGAATAGAGCCACAGGCAGTGGCTGATTTGCGAAGGCTCGCGTACAAGTTCCGGCATGCCTTTCGGATGTCGCAGAGCGTTTGCCAGTTCGAAAGTAGCATCCCCCAGATATCCCTTGGCATCTATAACCCGAGGACCGGGATCCGATAGTAGCACGTTGTCGGTATGCAGATCGCCGTGAAGCGGGTCGTGCGTGTGCTGACTGCTTAACAGATCTTGGGCCAGCCCCGTGTCCGCAAGCAACACGATGCGTGTCAGGTCCCAACTGTCAAAAACTCGCCCGACGCATCCTTCATTCGCATCTCACTTGTCTTGTGGTGGCTCTCGCCTCTTGCTATCACGCAGGCCTGATTGAGCAAGTTGGGACAAAACCATGCGCGCCGAAACCCAGAATATTGTGGCGGAAATAGAAAAGTCGCTGGAGCTGCTGGCGAAGCGCATGGATTACGAAACGGCGCCGCACCGGCTTGAGGAATTCAACGCACGCGTCGAAGACCCGAACCTGTGGGACAACCCGGAGAACGCTCAGAAGCTGATGCGCGAACGCCAGATGCTGGTCGATGCCATCGAAACCTACGAGTCGATCAAGACCGACCTGAGTGACAATGTCGAACTGATCGAACTGGGCGAGATGGAAGAGGACGAAGAAGTCGTTGCCGACGCCGAGGACGCTATCAGGAAACTGAAGGCCAAGGCCGCCAAGAAAGAGCTTGAGGCCCTGCTGGATGGCGAGGCAGACGGCAATGACACGTTCCTTGAGATCAACTCGGGCGCGGGGGGCACCGAAAGTTGTGACTGGGCCTCGATGCTGGCGCGGATGTATGTGCGCTGGGCCGAGAAAAAGGGCTATACGGTCGAATTGCAGTCCGAGACCGCGGGTGAAGAGGCGGGGATAAAGTCTGCCGCTTACAAGATATCTGGCCACAACGCCTATGGCTGGCTGAAATCGGAAAGCGGGGTGCACCGGCTTGTGCGCATCTCGCCCTATGACTCGGCGGCCAAGCGGCACACGTCGTTCAGCTCCGTCTGGGTCTATCCGGTGGTTGACGACAACATCGAGATCGAGGTGAACCCGTCGGACATCCGCATCGATACTTACCGCTCTTCGGGTGCCGGTGGTCAGCACGTGAACACCACGGACTCGGCGGTTCGGATTACGCACATCCCCACGGGCATCGTAGTGACCTCGTCCGAGAAGTCGCAGCATCAGAACCGTGACATCGCCATGAAGGCGCTGAAATCGCGCCTGTACCAGCAGGAACTGGACCGTCGCAACGCCGATATCAACGCGGCGCACGAAGCCAAGGGCGATGCCGGGTGGGGCAATCAGATCCGGTCTTACGTGTTGCAGCCTTATCAGATGGTCAAGGACTTGCGGACCAATCACGAAACCTCGGACACCAAAGGGGTTCTGGATGGTGATCTGGATGGGTTTATGGCAGCAACGCTGGCCCAGAACGTTGCCGGTAAAAGCCGGTCCGAAGCGCAGGGCGACAGCTGATCACAAGGGGGCTCTGCCCGTCGCGGTGGGCCGCGACTCCCCCGGGATACTTTGGCCAGATGAAGCGGATCCTCCGGGGTGCCTGGGGGTCCCGAAAAGATACATGTAAACAGTGGGTTTAATTGGCAGGTTGCCCCGGCTAGGCTGGTGGCGACCACGTTGTATATGAGCTGATGAACTCCCATGGATCTGAGCCAAACTTCCGCCGTTGCATTGCTGTCTGCGCTGTCCTCGGGGCAATTGACGGCTGCTGAGTTGATGCGCGAAACCTTGCATCGGATTGCCAGCGTTAATGGAGAGGTCAACGCCATCGTCGCCCTGCGTGATGAGGATGAGTTGATGTCCGAGGCTGAGGCGCTGGATACCGGTCCCTGGCGCGGCCCGCTGCATGGACTGCCCATGGCGGTCAAGGATCTGGTCAATGTGGCCGGGATTGTGTCGTCGCATGGATCGCCAATTTACCGAAACAACGTGCCCGAGCGGGACGATCTGATCGCAGAAAGATTGCGGGCCGCCGGTGCCATTCTGATCGGCAAAACAAATACACCCGAGTTCGGGCTGGGATCGCATACGTTCAATCCGGTGTATGGCGCCACGCGCAACCCGTACGACCCCGCCCGAACCTGCGGCGGTTCGTCCGGTGGCGCGGCGGTGGCGTTGGCCACGGGTATGGTGGCCTTGGCGGATGGCTCGGACATGATGGGCAGCCTTCGTAACCCGGCGGCTTGGAACAATGTATACGGGTTCCGGCCAAGCTGGGGCCGGGTTCCGAGTGAACCGATCGGAGACGGTTTTCTGCATCAGCTTTCGACATTGGGCCCCATGGCCCGCAGCCCGCAAGATTTGGGTATTTTGCTGGACGTCATGGCAGGTCCGGATGCACGTCAGCCAATGTCTGTTGATGGCGGCGCTGTGTCACCTGTGCAGCCGGCTGATCTCACGGGTTTGCGTGTTGGCTGGCTGGGTGACTGGGGCGGTGCCTTTCCGTTCGAAACCGGAATCGTCGATCTGTGCCGGTCTGCGCTGACCGTGTTTTTGGATTTGGGGGCCGACGTCGAAGAAACAAAACCGCCTTTTGACGCAAGCCAGATCTGGGACAGCTGGATTACACTGCGATCCTGGAGCGTTGCGGCTGGTCTTTTGGAACTGTCCGAGCATCGGGACGTGCTGAAGAATACCGCACAATGGGAGCTGGATCGGGGACTGGCGCTGAGTGCGATGGACGTGCATCACGCCAGCGTTCTGCGATCCGAGTGGTATCGATGTGCCGCCCGTTTGTTTGAGACGTATGATGCGCTGGTGCTGCCAACGGCCCAAGTGTGGCCTTTTGCCGTCGAAACTGCGTATCCGACCGAAATAGTCGGGCAGGCGATGGACACCTATCACCGCTGGATGCAGGTCGTCACACCGGTCAGCCTGATCGGGTTGCCCTGCCTGTCGGTTCCTGTGGGTTTTGGAGAGAACGATCTGCCAATGGGAATGCAGATTTTCGGGCCGCGCGGCGCGGATGCAAAGCTTTTGTCCATCGGGGCAAGCTATCACGATGCAACCGGCTGGCCCCAAAAACGACCGGCCCTGCAATAGGGTCGCTGGGGAGGAGAGACAGACATGGAAAAACCCTTTGGCGTTCCGACAATGCAGCAGGTCGATACGGCGATGCTGCGGCGGGCTATTCGTCAGGCATGGGCCGATTATCGTCGGGCGCCGGTGTTCGGGATTCTGTTCGCGGGATTCTACGTGTTGGCCGGGTGGGCAATGGCATGGGTCACCTTGAAAACAGGAACCACCTACTGGCTTGTTCTGGCCGCGATCGGTTTCCCGCTGCTTGGGCCATTTGCGGCGGTTGGACTGTACGAAGTATCCCATCGGCTTGAGCAGGGAGAACCGCTAGATTTCGGGTCGATTTTTGGCGTGGTGCTGCAGCAGGGCCGCCGCCAATTGCCCTCAATCTGCGCGATCATCGTGGTGATGTTTCTGTTCTGGTTCTTTCTGGGACACATGATTTTCGCTTTGTTCATGGGGCTTTCCACCATGACGAATGTCTCTTCCTCGATTGAGGTGTTTTTGACTGCGAACGGATTGGCGATGCTGGCCATCGGCTCAATCGTTGGCGCAATATTCGCGACCGTGCTGTATATGATCACCGTGCTTTCGATTCCGATGCTGCTGGATCGCGAACTGGATTTCGTAACCGCCATGATCGCCAGCTTCAGCTATGTTCGTGACAATTTCCCGGTCATGGTCGGATGGGGCATGTTTATTGCGGTTCTGACCTTTGTGGCGATGTTGCCTTGGTTTCTTGGGCTGTTTCTTGTGTTGCCGTTACTGGGGCACGCCAGTTGGCATCTGTACCGGCTGATCACGCAGGAACAGAATGCTGTTTCCGAGTAAGGCAGGGGGACTTGTTCCAAGTACAGGATCAGAGCCAGGCGCGCGCGGCCCTTGCCGCGCCGAAGACTGCGGACCGATCCGATCCCAGATGCCGCAACGTGATCCGCTGTGTCCCGCTGGGGTCTGTGGATGTGTCCGACAACCTGATTGCCACGCCCCGCAGTTGACCGGCCTGATCTCCGGAATGATGAGAGATCAGGAACATCCGGCTGTTTTGCGCGTCGCGCTGTGACATCAGGATGTAGATCTGACGACCAGCGCAGGCGGCAATGCCCTGAACCTCACGTTCTTTGGGCGGCGCCTCGGGCATGGTGGGACGAGGCTCGTAGCTGCGCACAAGCGTACATTGCGGCAGTCTGCGGGCGTAGAACAACCGATGCCGCAGCGCGGTGTGGCTGTCCAGCGCCGTTTCCGTCGCATAGTAGAACCCGGCAGGAAACAGGGTCTCGGGCAAGGTATTCGGGCCGGACCCCAGGAACTCGGTCAGGGCCGAGGCAGCGGGGTGGCGGAAAGGCTGGGCGATCTCTTCCAGTGGTTTCAGCAGGATACGGGCGTCGACTTTGAAAAAGCGGCAAATGCGGTCCAGTACGTCGGGCCTGGGAAAGCTCTCGCCGCCAAGATATCTGTTGTACTGCGTCCGGTTGATACCAAGCTGGCGGCAAAGCTCTGAGACTGAGGGGTACTGGTGAGACAGCAATCTCAGATTTGCGCCGAACATTCTGCGCAATTCAGCAGGGCTGCGGAAGTCATTCGTCATTCTCGTCCCGGAACTCACGTATTCTTTTTGGAAACAAGGACACGTGCGACTCATATGGCGCGCTGCGTCTGAAATCGTGACTAAACACCTGACGGACGTGTGGTCACGTCTCGTTGTGTGTAGAGGCTAACGCTCAAAGGAATAAACGCAATAGGCTAAATCGCCAATTGAGTGGTCTTATTCTTGACTTTCGAAGCGTATGACAATTGCATCGCACCCAGACCGACGTGCGCGTCGCAGTCAAATGGGGTGCTAACCAGGGCCGGCTGGCCCGCCCCGGAGGCAATGATCTTGAGTCCGGAGCGGAGTTTTCAGGTCAGTCGCCGCGCAGCAGGGCGGCAATGCCGGTACGTGCGATCTCCAAAAGGCCCAGAGGACGCATCAGATCGGCGAAGGCGTCGATCTTGTCTGGGGCGCCGGTGATCTCGAAGATGAAGGAATTCAGCGTGCTGTCGACCACGTTGGCACGGAAGATGTCCGCCAAACGCAGGGCTTCGACCCGCTTGTCGCCTTCGCCCACAACCTTGATGATCGCCAGTTCACGCTCGACCGAGGGACCTTCGACGGTCAGGTCATGCACGTCATGGACGGTAACGATCCGGCCAAGCTGCGCCTTTATCTGCTCGATCACCTGCGGCGTGCCGGTGGTGACGATGGTGATACGGCTGAGATGGCCGGTATGATCCACCTCGGCCACGGTCAGGCTTTCGATGTTGTAACCGCGGCCCGAGAACAGTCCGATCACGCGGGCCAGAACGCCCGGTTCGTTCTCGACCAGAACGGCGATCGTATGCCTTTCCTGCACGTCTGAGAAGGTGGGGCGTAGGTTATAGGCCGAATGGCGGTTTGCGCCTTTTTTGATATGTAGGGCAGACATTTAAGTCCCTTTCATCATCCTGTGATGGTCGGGCGCCAGAGCGCCCGACAAAATTCGTCGAATTTTGTTAAACCAGAACCGAGCCTTTGGAGTCGATGACGCCCTGCGTTTCGGCTTCGCCCAGCAGCATTTCGTTATGC
Organism: uncultured Ruegeria sp.; assembly: GCA_963669395.1. Classification (GTDB taxonomy): domain Bacteria; phylum Pseudomonadota; class Alphaproteobacteria; order Rhodobacterales; family Rhodobacteraceae; genus Ruegeria. Next base: position 2,296,402 of record OY770022.1, read on the forward strand.
GCCTTGCCCGACGGGATCATGGGGAAGCAGTTCTCGTGTTTTTCAACCAGACAGTCAAAGATCACCGGGCCGTCATAGTTGATCATCTCCATGATCGCATCATCCAGATCGGCCGGGTCAGTGCACAAGATGCCCTTGGCTCCGAAAGCTTCGGCGAGTTTGACAAAATCGGGCAGCGCTTCGGACCACGAATGGGAATAGCGTTCGCCATGCAGCAATTCCTGCCACTGACGCACCATGCCAAGACGTTCGTTGTTCAGGATGAACTGTTTCACCGGCAGACGATACTGCGCTGCGGTGCCCATTTCCTGCATGTTCATCAACCACGAGGCCTCTCCGGCAACGTTGATGACCAGCGCGTCGGGATGCGCCATCTGTACGCCGATGGAGGCGGGGAAGCCGTAGCCCATCGTGCCCAGGCCACCTGAGGTCATCCAGCGGTTGGGGTCTTCGAACCCAAGATACTGAGCGGCCCACATCTGATGCTGGCCCACTTCGGTTGTGATGTAACGGTCGTGGTCCTTCGTCAGTTCTTCCAGCCGTTGCAGCGCGTATTGCGGCTTGATGGTCTTTTCGCTGTTGGTATAGGCGAGGCAGTTGACCTTGCGCCACTCATCGACCTGAGCCTGCCATTTCTTGACGGCAGCGGCATTGGTTTTGCGCCCACGGGCTTTCCAGACTTTCAGAATATCCTCGAGAACATGGGCGACGTCGCCAACAATCGGTATGTCCACACGGATCACCTTGTTGATCGACGAAGGATCAATGTCGATATGGGCTTTTTTCGACTTCGGCGAAAACGCATCGATCCGACCGGTAATCCGGTCGTCGAACCGCGCGCCGATATTGATCATCAGATCGCAATCGTGCATCGCCAGATTGGCTTCATAAAGACCATGCATGCCGAGCATTCCCAGCCAGTTCTTACCCGACGCCGGATAAGCACCCAAACCCATCAGGGTCGAGGTGATCGGAAAGCCCGTCGCATCCACCAGTTCGCGCAGCAATTGGCTGGCGGCAGGGCCCGAGTTAATCACGCCGCCGCCGGTATAGAACACGGGCTTTTTCGCGGTTTCCATTGCCGCGACTAGTTCGGTGATCTCTTCCAGATCACCTTTCAGCACCGGCTGGTAATGCGAAGTCGATGGCTTGGGCGGGCTGTATTCGCCCGAGGCGAACTGCACATCCTTCGGGATGTCGATCAGCACCGGACCGGGGCGGCCCGACTTGGCGACATGAAAGGCCTCGTGCATGGTCGCGGCCAGAGAATCCGTATCCTTGACCAGCCAGTTGTGCTTGGTGCAGGGGCGGGTGATGCCAACGGTGTCGGCCTCCTGAAAGGCGTCCGAGCCGATCATGAATGTGGGAACCTGACCGGTCAGAACAACGATCGGGATCGAGTCCAAAAGTGCATCCGTCAGGCCGGTAACCGCGTTCGTGGCACCGGGGCCGGATGTCACCAGCGCAACGCCGGGTTTTCCGGTCGACCGCGCATAACCTTCGGCCGCGTGAACCGCGCCCTGTTCGTGCCGCACCAGAATGTGGCGAATGTCGTTTTGCAGAAAGATTTCATCATAGATCGGTAGCACGGCGCCGCCGGGGTATCCGAATACCGTGTCCACGCCCTGATCCTTGAGGGCCTGAACCACCATCTTTGCGCCGGTCATCTCACGTGTCATCTGCTTTGCTCCGTTCGCGACATGTGTCTTGCGTTTTGCCAAAAAAAAGCCCCCGAGATTTTCGGAGGCGCATGGGTTCGATTATGGTTTACCGTTACCGGCCCATGCGCGTGGTTCCTACGATTACGACTAGCGTTCTCATCGCCAGAGGCTCCTTCTTTGCGTGGGGGGACATTATGAGCGGGGGGAAGGGGCGTCAACAGGCAATTGTGCCAATTTTCTATCTCAGGGCGGGGTTTTTGCGACATTTTGTTGCGCAGGTTGCCGCATGCCCGGAATTTCCGTGAAATTGGGCCGGTTGGGGTCAATCCTTGCCATGCCAGCAGTGGTCTAATTGCGTCAGTCTCATGTCTGAAATTGACATGAGAGGTGCAATTGTCTGGGTCACGCTGAACCCAGGTCAACAGTTTCAGGAGGCAAACCATGCTACAGGATTTGGTGGATCTGGGACGGTATCCGATCGACCGGCCGGACTCGCGCGCCTATGATCAGATGATCGCCGATCTGCGGCGGGATCTGGACAGGGACGGATGCGCGGTTTTGCCCGGGTTTGTGCATCAGGCGGGGCTGGACCTGCTGGTGCGCGAAGCCGATGCGGTCGCCCCCCAGGCACATCGCTCGTTCAACCGGACAAACGCCTATTTCACCAAGGACGATCCCCGGTTCGGGATCGGCCATCCGATACGACGTTTCTATGACCGATCAAACGCGTTTGTTCCGGCGGACAATTTCCCGGATTCCGGCCCCTTGCGCCGGATTTACGAATATGAAGGCTTCATGCCGTTCGTGCGGGATGCGCTTGACGAGTCCGAGGACCGGTTCTTCCGTTACGACGATCCCTTGGCGGACGTGATTATCAACGTGGTCGAGGAGGGGCAGGGTTTTCCGTGGCACTTCGATACTAACAATTTCACCGTTACGCTTGCCATCCAGAACGGCGAAACCGGCGGAACATTTGAATATGTGCCCAATTTGCGCACGGCAGAAGACGAGAATTTCAGCCAGGTGGCCTCGATACTGGATGGCAACCGGGGGCAGGTACGTGAACTGGAACTTCAGCCGGGGGATCTGCAGATATTCAAGGGGCGGTATGCGCTGCATCGGGTTGCTCCGGTCAAGGGACCGCGCAACCGCTACGTCGGGATATTCTCGTTTGTCGAGACGGCAGGGATGTGCGGCGGTGTCGAGCGGACCCGGCAACTTTACGGTCGCGTATTGCCGCATCATTATGAACGCGAAGGGAACCGGCGAGATCAGTTGCTGGATTGACGCCATGTCGGAATGTGGGAACCCGTGATCAATCGGCCGAAGGGAGCCTCATGCCACGAATTTTGCAACTGACACCGTTTGTTCTGTGTTCCTCATTAGATGCCCAGATCCGCTTCTACACCGAACGGCTTGGGTTTACCTGCAACTTCAGGCAGGACAATTATGCCTTACTGAGGCACGGAGCCGTCGCGATCCGCCTTTTGCAATGCCCGCCACGCGATGATGGCCGCCCTTTGGGCGATGATCAGTCCTTTTGCATCGATGTCGAGGGCATCGACGATCTGTTCGAAAGCCTGCGTGCGGGACTGGCTGACCTGCCAGCGGGCCGCGTGCGCCCACCGTTTAACCAGCCCTATGAGCAGCGCGAATTCCACGTGACAGATGAAGACGGGACGCTGGTTTTCTTTGGTGAGGACATCAGAGAGAGACCGCACGGATAAACCCTCCCGCCCATCGTCAATGCGCCTTTGGCGCATCTCCTCTGGTTGGGCCGGGCAGCACTGCGCGCTGCAAGCGCGTATCAGAAGCCGGGGCTTGTTCCCTGCAACATGCCATGTTCCAGCGCATAGCGGGTCAGACCGGCTGTTGATGAGATGCCGAGTTTGCGCTTGATGTTCTTGCGGTGCGTTTCGACGGTGCGCACGGAAATATCCAGCGCATGCGCGACGTCCTTGTTCGATTTACCTTGCGCAAGCTCCAGCAGGATCGTCTGTTCCCGCCCGGTCAGCGCTTCGCGTGCGTTGTCGCCTTTGGGCTTCAGCGATCCGCTGGCCCCGGTGCACAGATATTGTTCGCCCTTCATCACCGCGTCGATGGCATGTTTTATCTCATCGGTCGGGACGTCTTTCAGGATGTATCCTTTCGCGCCATGGCTCAGGGCGGTCGAAATGTACTCGGGGCTGTCATGCATGGACAGGATCAGGATACGAATGTCGGGCAGGCGTTCCAGAATGATTTCTGTGGCGCTGAGCCCGCCCATGCCCGGCATGTTGAGATCCATCAGAACAACGTCCGGGTTCAACCGCGCCGCCTGATCCACTGCGTCCTGCCCGCTGCCGAGGGTTCCGACGACTTCAATCTCGTCATAGCTTTCGAGGATGGATTGTATCCCTTCGGCCACCATGGGGTGATCGTCCACGATAAGGACGCGGATGGTTTGTTCGATCATGTCCCGGCCTTTCGGTTCGGTGTCGCGTCGTCCTGTGGGGACAGCAGGTGGCTGAGCGGTAAACTGACTTCGATCGCCGTACCGCTTTGCGCGCCACGTGATGACAGTATACGCAACGAGCCGTCAAGTTGTTCGATGCGTTCCTGCATGTTGCGCAGGCCAATCCCGGTGTTTGATTGGGTCGGCCCGGTGCGCAGCCCGCGGCCATTGTCGGTGATGCGCATGGTCGCGCCTCTCTTGTGTCCGCGCAGGTCGATTGTAACACGGCTGGCACCGGAATGGCGTTCGATATTGGTCAGAGCTTCTTGCGCAATCCGATAAAGTGCAATCTTGCTGTCCTGATCCAGACGGTTACGGAATACAACAGTGGTGAATTCGGTTTCGATCCCTGTACGTTCGCGGAAATCATCGGTCAGAGCCTTCAGGGCAGGGCCAAGACCCAGATCATCCAGAACGCCCGGGCGCAGGTCCCGGCTGATCCGGCGGACTTCGGTAATGGCCGTGCCCAGATGATCAATCCCTTTGTTCAGAGGGTTTCGCGCACCGTCGTCATCGCCACGCAACAACCGCCTCCTTGCGTTGTCGAGCGCATACCGGACGCCGACCAGGATCTGACTGATCCCGTCATGCAATTCACGCGCAACCCGACCGCGTTCTTCCTCTTGCGCGTCGAACACGCGTTGGGTCAGTTCCTTGAGTTTCGCATCCGCCAGCCGCCGTTCGCGGAAATTCAGCAACATGCCCGAGGCGAACACGATCAGAACGGCCGCCAGAACAATACCGCCGATATACATGAATGTGCGCCGCACCCGCGCTTCGACCTCGGCCCTTGCGTTGGCGACGGTGGCGACGATGTCATCAATGAAGACGCCGGTTCCCACGACCCAACGCCAATCCTGCAATCCGACCACATAGGCGATCATCTGTGCCTCTTCCCCGGTCGAGGGCTTTTGCCACATGAAACTATGCCAGCCAGCGCCTTGCCTGGCGAGGCGGATAAACTCATTCACGATGGGGGTGCCGTCGCTGTCGGTCAGGCCTTCCCAGTTGCGGTTGATGAACTCAGTCTGGCGCGGGCTGACCAGATTGTTGCCGTCATAGTCATAAACGAAGAAAAACCCGTCTTTGCCGTAGATCATCGCCGACAGGATCTGAGAGACCAGGTTTTTCGCGTCGGCATCATCCGGATCGGCACGGCCATAGATATAGGCAAATCCGTTGCGGGCCTGAGTCACATAATTGCGCAGCTCGTCCTTCTTGGCCTCGATCAGTCGTCGTTCGAGCGCCTGAATCTCGCTTTCAGCAGTTGCACGGGATTCGTAGGCAACCACCAGTGCAATCGCGGCCACCGCCGCGACAAGTGGAATAGCCGCCACAAGCGACAGTTTCTGCGCATAGGTCAGCGAGATGAGGTTTCGGAGTCCTCTCATGGTCGAATCGATACGCAAGCCGGGGCCGAATTGCAAAAAGTTTGCGGTTCATTGCTGTGGCTTAACCATTGTTTTGAACGTAAACCGGTGTAGAAATGGCAAAATAGTCCCGGCTGTGACGAAAAACCTGATCGTCTACGTAGTACTTGGTATTCACTTTCCCGCGATGGCATTTAGGCTGGCGCGCACTGAAAACGACTGACCCGGCTGTGGCCGGAGTTATTGAATATGCAGGGGAGGAACACTCATATGGATCGTCGTTCATTTCTAAAAACTTCCGCATTTGGTGGCTCGGCTGCCGCAGCGACCACGCTGGCGGCTCCGGCTTATGCGCAAGGCAAGCGTACACTGACCATGGTGACCTCGTGGGGCCGTGGACTGGCCGGTGTGTTTGATGCCGCTCAGCGTTCGGCAGACCTTATTACCGAGATGTCAGACGGCAATCTCACCGTCGAAATCAAGGCAGCCGGCGAACTTGTTGGTGCGTTTGAAGTTTTCGATGCCGTGTCTTCGGGACAGGCTGATATGTATCACGCTGCCGACTACTATTTCGTCGGTCAGCATCCCGGTTATGCATTCTTCACCGGTGTACCGTTCGGGATGACCACACAGGAGTTCAATACCTGGTACTACCAACAGGGCGGTCAGGAACTGCATGACGAACTGGGTGAAATATTCGGTCTGAAGTCCTTTATTGCTGGTAACACTGGTGCGCAGGCAGGCGGCTGGTTCGCCAAGGACATCAACAGCCCCGACGATTTCAACGGGCTGAAAATGCGTATGCCTGGCCTGGGTGGCGAAGTAATCGGCAAGCTGGGCGCTTCGGTTCAGAACATTCCGGGTTCTGAAGTGTATCAGGCACTGTCTTCAGGTGCGATTGATGCGACCGAGTGGATTGGTCCGTGGGCGGACGAAAAGGCCGGTTTCTTCGAAATCACTAAAAAGTACTACACCGCCGGTTTCCACGAGCCGGGCGTCGGGCTGACACTTGCGACCAACCGTGAAGTCTTTGACGGGTTGTCTCCAGCCCAGCAGCGCATCATTGAAACAGCCGCTGCTGATACAAACCAGTGGAACTATGCACAATTCCTGTCCAACAACGGTCCTGCACTGGGTCGTCTGCGTTCAGCGGGTGTTGAAATTCTTGAGTTCCCGGATTCGGTTTGGGATGCGTTCGGTGAGAAAACCGTGGAAGTCATGGACGGATACCGTAGCGACGATCTGTTCGCGCAAATCCATGACAGCGTCAAAGATGCTGTGGCATCGACTTCGGGTTGGCTTTCGATTTCCGAAGGCGTGTACACAGAGCAGCGCAATCGCGTACTTGGCTAAAGGCCAAATCGGAATTGCATCGGTTTCTCCGCGTTTGCGGGGAAACCTTTCCTGTTGCATATGCGCGGACTCATCGAATTCGTTATAATAAGCAGTGCAACTGACGCGACCTGGGGACAACATGCAGGACGATAACGGTATTTCGTTCTTCGGCGCCCTGTGGAACGGACTAATATGGTTCGTTCAGAACATAGCCGAAGCCATCTATAATTTCGGATACGCCATCACGCATCCGCAGCTCTGGCTGGACTGGTCGGATAAAGAAGCGATCATGCGCTTTGTCTATTATGGCGGCTCGGTCGAGTTCTTCTTTGTGGTTTTCACCATCTTCCTGGTGCTGACCGCCATTGGGCTGTATTTCCGGAACTTTATGTGGGTGATGGTGCGCGGTCTCGAAGGTTTCGCCAACACGACGGGTCGGTTCTTTGCGTGGGCGGGCCTGCTGATGGTAGTCCAGCAGATCATCATTGTTTTCATGCAACGGATCTTTACCCGACCGGATATGGCTTTTGGCCTTGGTGTTCCGTTCCAGATGGACATCAGTTGGTACGCCGAGGAACTGAAGCTTTACAACGCGATGGTCGTCTGCCTCTGTTGCACTTACACATTTGTGCAGGGCGGGCATGTCCGCGTCGACCTGATCTATGCCGGGATCAGCCACCGGGCCAAGCGCGTCGTCGACATGCTGGGCGCTGTGCTGTTCATGATGCCCATGGCGGTGCTGACATGGATGTATGGCTGGTATTTCATGTGGCGGCATCTGATTGTGCCGAAGCCCTCGGCCAGTGACACTCTGGATCGTCTGGTGATGAAGTCACGTGCTCTGCGCTGGAATGTCGAAACCATCGGGTTCAGCCCCAACGGCTTCAACGGTTATTTCCTGTTCAAGATCCTGCTGGTCGCCTTTGCGGCCATGGTGTTTCTGCATGCGATCGCGTTCCTGTACCGATCGTATCTGGAATTTGTGGAAGGGCCGGAAAGCGCCGGAAAATACCTCGATAAGGACAGCCTTGGCGAGGGTGAAGAAGCCTACGAAGGCGCACATTAAGGACGGAGACCAAGACAATGCTATTCGGACTTGATGGCGTCGAGATAGGCCTCATTATCGTATTTTTCTGCCTTTTCGGAGGCATTCTGAGCGGCTTTCCGGTGGCCTTCGCCATTGGTGGGGCCGGGGTGATCTCGTTCGGGATCATCGCGGCTTTGGACAGCGCCGGGTTGCTGATCCATCAGGCAATCGACACCGGGTCACAAGCCTATCGGGACGTCGTGAACTCGGGTGTCAAACCTGATGTGATCTCGGTGTTTCGATATCCGGACTTGCCCACGATTGCGGAACCGGTCTTTACCGCAGGCTGGGAAACAGCGCTGGACCGGAACGTATCCTTCATCGTGAACCGTATGAACGAGCGTGTTCTGGCCGGGCAGTCGATTGAAACCCTGCTGGCGGTTCTGATGTTCGTACTGATGGGCATCACCCTGGAACGCTCGAAAATCGCAAACGACCTGCTGACCACCATGGCCCGTGTCTTTGGCCCGCTGCCCGGTGGTCTGGCTGTTTCGATCGTGGTCGTGGGCGCGTTTCTGGCTGCCTCGACCGGTATCGTGGGCGCGACCGTTGTGACCATGGGTCTGCTGGCGTTGCCCACAATGCTGCGCAACAACTACTCGCCGGAACTGGCGACCGGTGTGATCGCCGCCTCGGGAACGCTGGGGCAGATCATTCCGCCCTCCATCGTGATCGTTCTGCTGGGAACGCTGGCGGGTGATCTGTATTCCACCGCACAGGAAACCCGCGCGGTCGAGGCCGGGTGTACCGACGCGCTGACCTATCTGGGTGAGCCAGCTGTCGTTTCGGTGGGTACACTGTTTCAGGCGGCATTGCTGCCGGGGATCATGCTCGCGTTGCTCTACGCGCTTTATGCCTTCGGCTACGCGCTGCTCAATCCGGAAAAGGCGCCCGCGGTCGAGATGTCCGGCGGGGGCGGTGAACCAATCACCCGGGCCGAAGGTCTGACATGGCTGTTGGGTGCTCCGGTGGCATTGATCGCCGGTGCCTTCCTGCTGAGCAGTGTTGGCGTGATCGGAAGCCAGAATATCACTGTCTCCGGGTTTTCCGATATCGGGCAGGGCGCTTCGCTGCGGACCAGCGTGTCGGCAGAATGTCAGGCGTCGATGATCGATTTGCATGGCCAGAAAGCATGGGATCAGGCCGTCGCCGAGCAAGAGGCGATTGACGCTGCCGGTGGCGTGTCCGAGGCGCAGCGGCTGAGCGAAGAAGAGCTGGCCGCCGCGCAGGAAGCCAAGATCGCTGCCGCAGCACCGATCGGAACCGGCGTTGCGATTGTCGTGGTACTGTTGGGCCTGACGCTGGTTCTGGGCCGCGGCATCGCGCCATCCCGTCCCGTGCAGCCCTTGATCGTGGGTGGGATTGGCTTGTTGCTGATGCTGCTGGTCGATGTGCTGCTGGTTGCGCCGACGACCACGTCAGGGGCCACGTTCGTGCTGTTGGCGTTGCCATTTGCGCTGGCCATCTATGGCTGCAAGGAGGCCGCCGCGCGCTGCGCGACCAATGACCTGATCCGCGTGGTGTTCCCGCCGCTGGTTCTGATCATCGCTGTATTGGGCTCGATCCTTGGTGGTGTGACCAACCCAACACCGGCAGCCGCGCTGGGGGCTGGTGGTGCGATCATGCTGGCTGCATACCGCAAGCTGAAGGATCAGGAACGGTCGGGCAATATCATCATCTGGTCGACCTTTGCCGTGATCATCTGCTTGCTGCTTGGGGTGAATTTCGACCTTAGGATCAATCAGGGCGGTGTCACCGCTGAGACCTGGATAGCCTTCTTCCTGGCCTACGGTACCTATCTTTTCGCCTTGTTCGGCTTGCTGTTTGGATGCTGGGTGTTGTTCTCCAGCGGCGTTCTGACACCTGTGGTGCGGGAAACCGCAAAAGTGACCTCGATGGTGTTCACGATCCTGATCGGCTCGCAATTGCTGAACCTGGTGGTGATCTCTTTCGGGGGCGAGCACTATATCCAGCAATTCCTCAAGAGTTTCGACAACGAGTTCACGGTCTTCCTGATCGTAATGCTGGTGCTGTTCATTCTTGGGTTCGTGCTGGATTTCCTGGAAATCATCTACATCGTGATCCCGATCGTGGGCCCGGTGATCTATGGCGGGTCGTTCGATCCGAAATGGGTGACGATCATGGTGGCGGTGAACCTGCAGACCTCGTTCCTGACACCGCCATTTGGGTTTGCGCTGTTCTACCTGAGGGGCGTTGCGCCTAAAGAGGTGACAACAGGTCATATCTATCGTGGGATCGTTCCGTTTGTCCTGATTCAGGTCGTGGGCATTGGAATCCTGTGGTTCTTCCCATCGATTGTAACCATTGTGCCGGATCTGATCCCGAATTGATCAAAGACTGACAAAATGAAAAGGGGGCCTTCGGGCCCCCTTTGCTTTGAACTTGGTAGGAAGGGGCCAGCCCCTTCCTGGCCTTTGGCCAGTTCATCCCCGGGATATTTTCAGCCAGATGAAGATACGGATCAGGTGAACTGGATCAGGTCCCAGCGATTGCCGAACGGATCGCACCAGACGGCGACGGTGCCATAGGGTTCGTGGCGTGGGTCCTCTTCGAAATGGACACCGTTTTCACGCATTGCGGTGTGGTCGCGTTGGAAGTTGTCAGTTTCCAGAAAAAAGCCGACACGGCCGCCGGTTTGATTGCCGATGGCGGCCTTTTGGTCGGGACCGTCAGCCTGTTCGAGCAAAAGCGATGCGCCTCCGGAACCCGGTGGCGCAACACGAACCCATCGCTTGCCTCCGCCAAGCGCAATATCCTGCAATAGCGCAAAATCCAGTGTCTTGGTGTAGAAGGCAATCGCCTCGTCATAGTCCGGAACGACCAGCGTGACGGCGTGCAGGTTTTGGCGCATGGATGCTGTTCAGCCTTTGGTCGGGTGGCGGTCAGGCAGCTGGATATTGGCGACTTGTTCCGCAATCGGAGCTGTTGACAATGGATGATGCTGCGCGTCAGGAAGGCCATCAGGATCCCGGATAGGTTTCCATTCGTTTTGAATATACGCTTCCAGCCCCGAGAACCGGGCCTTGTATCCCATTTTGGGACTGCCCGGAACCCAGTAACCCAGGTACACGTAAGGCAGGCCAGCCTCGCGCGCGATATTGATATGATCGAGGATCATGTAGGTGCCAAGCGAATTGGACGGTTGGGCGGGGTCGTAAAAGGAATAGACCATACTGAGCCCGTCATCGAGCACATCTGTCAGGCTGACAGCGATCAGATCGCCGGTTTTGGGGTCAGCATATTCAACCACGCGACTGCGGATCGGCGTTTCCTCGATCATCGCGGCGAACTCGAAAACGTCCATGTCCGCCATACCGCCATCGGCGTGGCGGGTATCGAGATAGCGGCGAAACAGCTCGTACTGTTCGTCCGTCGCCCAGGGGGAATTGGCGCGGCGCTCCAGACCCTCATTGCGTTTTGCGGCGCGTCTCTGGCTTTTGTTGGGTTGAAAGGCCGACACGTCGATCCGGGCGGACAGGCAGGCGGCGCAGTCTGTGCAGGATGGGCGGTAGAGTACATTCTGAGAGCGGCGAAAACCCTGTTGGGACAACGAGTTATTCAACTGATCCGCGCCATCACCCTGAAGGGCAGTGAACAATTTACGCTCCATCCTCCCCTCAAGATAAGGACAGGGCTGTGGTGCCGTCACATAGAATTGTGGCGCTATTGGCAGCGTGTGTCGCATGAAAGTCCCGTGTTTCCCGCAACGGGATGATAGCAACGGTTCCGCGAGCCGCCAAGTGATTCAAGGCGTCGGTTCTTTTATGCCCGCTGGTTGATCATGACGGTTCCAAGGAACGCGTCGGTCAGCCCCTGGCAGCGGGAACTGGTCAGCATCATGATGACCGAGATGATCTGGATCACGAAGAATGCCATGCTGACAAAATAGCCGGCGGTATGGGCCAGTGCTTTGCCGGTATCCATCCGGGCACCGAAGGCATCGCGCAATTCAATGTTCATGAAGCGCATTCCCAGCGTCGCGGATCCGTTCGAGATGGTGACAACCCGGTAAACAAAGCTGATGACCCCGTAGATAAGGGGCAGGAAGAAAACGCCCATTCCAAATGTCAGGAAGACCGGGACGATGCAAAGAAGCGAGATGAAAGCGATGTCGAAAAGCCATGCGACAAAGCGTTTGGTCGCCACGGACTGATAGAATTCAGGCTGGCGGTCGGGATCGGGCAGGTGGGTCATTAAAGGAATTCCGGGAGGTTATGCAGGTGTACCCTGTCCCGAATGACGGGACAGGGCAAGGCTGGATCAGGCGCGCTCGCCGTTTTCCGGCTCATCATGGTTTTCGCGGGCGCGTTCATCCATGAACTGGTCGAATTCGGCCTTGTCCTTGGCTTCGCGCAGGCGATGCAGAAATGCTTCGAAATCTGCCTGTTCACGCTCCAGTCGGGCCAGCGTATCCGCCTTGTAGGCGTCAAATGCGCTGTTGCCCGAAGGTTTCATGGCGCTCATGTGGCTGTGCCAGGTTTTGCGGCGGCTGCAGGATTTGCTGAACATACGTTTGCTCCAGATCATATAGGCCAGAAGGGCCAGACCAATTGGCCAGAAAATGATGAAACCAAGCACCATGACGGCGATCCAGGCGCCTTTGCCTTTGTCGTCAAGCCAGGACTCGGAACGGTGCAGCCATCCCGGGTTTTGGGGAGTGGCGTGGTCGGACAATGCGGTCATCTTAGGTCTCCGGGGTTGATGTAAATCGTCTTCACATCACCAAGATGGGAGCGGTAAAACCGGGTTGCAAGGGGTGATGTGAAAAAGATTTACATTTTGGCATTTTCCTCAACTGCGGTTGACGCAGGGGCGTCACGCGCGCAGGTTCCGGCTATGGATGACCGCGAATACAAATCCGCCCCGACATTGGAAGAAATCCTTTCGCTTGAACGCCAGGTCTGGACGGCGCTGGTCGAGGGGGACGCGACGGCTGACCGGGCCTTGCTGAGCCCGGATTTCTTAGGCGTATACCCAACGGGCTTTGCGAACCGTGACGCTCATGTCGGGCAGTTCGCGGATGCGCCGACGATGGCCAGTTTTGAACTCGGCGATGCGAGGCTCCGGGTTTTGACGGCGGACATCGTATTGCTGAGTTATCGCGCTGACTACACGCGCCCGAGTTCGAAGATGAAAGAGGCGATGTTGATTTCATCTCTTTGGGAAAGGCGGCACGGCGTTTGGGTGAACAGTTTCAGTCAGGACACGCCTTTGACCGGAGAGTGACCGGATTGTCTCATTGACGTTGCTCAACGGTGATGCGCAACCTGCGCGCATGACAGATGCACTTGCCATTATTCGCGCACCGCTCGCCTATGATCCCGTTTTGGGGGCCGAGACGCGGGCGTTGGTGCCCGATCTGACCAGCGAACAAGGTGATCTGATCGCCGGAACAGCCGGTTCCAGTCCTTATCTGAAAAGCCTTGTTGAACGAGAGGCCGAATGGCTGTCGGGCGCATTGCACCACCCTGATCAGGCGCTGGCAGATGTGATGGATGCCGCCCGTGCATTGCCGCCGGATCAGTTGAAACCGGGGTTGCGGCAGGCCAAGCGGCGCGTGGCCTTGCTGACCGCGCTTGCCGATCTGTCCGGGGCCTGGCCTCTGGAAAAAGTGACTGCAGCGCTGACCGATTTTGGTGCGCTGGCAGCGGATGTCGCTGCCAAGGCGGAAATCGCGGCTCTGATCAGACGCGGTAAACTGCCGGGAATGACCGAGGAAGATGTTGTAAACGCTGCCGGAATGGTCATCCTGGCTATGGGCAAGATGGGTGCGCACGAACTGAACTACAGTTCGGACATCGATCTGATCGTCTTGTTCGACGAGACACGTTTCGAACCGGATGATTTCTATGACGCGCGGCAAAGCATGGTGCGCGCGACCCGCAATTTCTGCGCCACGCTGAGCGAGAAAACTGCTGATGGCTATGTATTCCGCACCGATCTGCGCCTGCGTCCCGACCCGGCCGTAACACCGGTCTGCATGGCGATGGAAGCGGCGGAACGGTACTATGAAAGCCTGGGTCGCACATGGGAACGCGCCGCCTATATCAAGGCGCGCCCCTGCGCGGGCGATATTGCCGCCGGAGACAGGTTTCTTGACGCGCTGCGCCCCTTTGTCTGGCGCCGCCATCTGGACTTTGCAGCGATTCAGGACGCCCACGACATGCGCTTGCGCATTCGGGAAAACAAGGGGACCGGCGGCACGCTGACCATCCCCGGCCATGACATGAAACTGGGGCAGGGTGGCATTCGGGAAATCGAGTTCTTCACCCAGACACGCCAGTTGATTGCGGGTGGCCGCGACCCGGATCTGCGGCTGCGCGCAACGGTTCCGGGGTTGGCTGCGCTGGCGAACAAGGGGTGGGTGCCGCAGGACGTTTCAGAAAAGCTCAGCGATCACTACCGCGCCCATCGCGAGGTTGAGCACCGCATCCAGATGGTTCACGACGCCCAGACCCACAAGGTTCCGAAATCCGAAGACGGAATTGAACGCGTCGCCTGCCTGATGGGGATCAGCAGCGCCGCGTTGCAATCGTACCTGACCCGCAGGCTGACCGAAGTACATGAACTGACCGAAGGGTTTTTCGCCCCGGGGCATGGCCAACGGCCGACCTCGGTAGAAAGCGTAGAATTTGACAAGAACGTTTTGGCCCGCTGGCCGACTTACCCCGCTTTGCGCTCGCAGCGCGGCGCACGGATATTCGAACGCCTGAAGCCCGAATTGCTCTCGCGTCTGGCCAAGACAGCCCAGCCCGACGAGGCGTTGCTGGCGCTTGATGGGTTTCTGGCCGGATTGCCCGCCGGGGTGCAGCTGTTTTCCCTGTTCGAAGCCAACCCGCAACTAATCGACCTGCTGATCGATATTGTCGGTACTTCGCACGCACTGGCCACGCATCTATCGCGCAACGCTTCGGTTTTTGATGCCGTCATAGGCGGCAGTTTCTTTGCCGATTGGCCCGGGCAGGCCGCGCTTGAGGCTGAGTTGACGCAGGCGTTGTCTGGTGAGGACGATTATGAATCCCGGCTGGATCTGGCGCGGCGCTGGTGCAAGGAATGGCATTTCCGCATCGGTGTACACCACCTGCGCGGATTGATTGACGGTGTAGAGGCCGGGCGGCAATACGCCGAACTGGCTCATGCTGTGATCGCCGCAATCCTGCCCTGCGTGGCCGAGCAGTTTGCCCGCAAACATGGCCCGGCACCGGGGCGCGGGGCCGTGGTGTTGGGCATGGGATCGCTGGGAGCGGGGCAGATCAACTCGCAATCCGATCTGGACATGATTGTCATCTATGATCCGCTGGATCAGGATATGTCGGACGGGCCGCGTCCGTTGGGCACGCGTCCGTATTTTGCCCGATTTACACAAGCCCTGATCACCGCCTTGTCTGCGCCGATGTCGCAAGGACGGCTTTACGAGGTCGACATGCGCCTGCGCCCCTCCGGCAATCAGGGTCCGGTGGCTACAAGCTGGGCCAGCTTTACCAATTACCAGAAAAATGAGGCCTGGGTGTGGGAACATCTGGCGCTGACCCGTGCCCGCGTCGTGGGCGGTGACCCGGACCTTGGCAATGCGATCGAAACCTTCCGCGCAGATTTCATGGCGCAGCCGCGCGACCGGGACAAGATCTTGCGGGAGGTCGCCGAAATGCGGGAACGGCTTGCCGCCGCAAAATCGCCGGCTGGTATCTGGGATGCCAAGAACGGCCCGGGGCGGATGATGGATATCGAACTGATGGCCGAAACCGGAGCGTTGCTGGCAGGTATTCCCCAACGCGACGTGCATTCCGGGCTGGATGGCGCGGTCGCTGCCGGGTTGCTGGATGTCGCGCAGGCACAATCTCTGAAAGACTGTTACGACCTATGCTGGTCAGTACAATGTGCTGCGCGACTGCTGTCGGGTAAAGTTATCGAGGCTGATCAGATCGGCGAAGGCGGCACCGCCTTCCTTTGCCGGGCCACCGGATTTGATCAGGTCAGCCAGTTGCAGAACGCGCTGCAGGAAAGCTACGATACGGCCGCCCGGCTGATCGGGATGGTGATGCAAGGGGAAGACGATGGGCCGAAACTCTGATCCAAACGATCACAAGGGTCTGATACTCGAGGCCTATCGTATTGACGGCATCACTTTGCCCGAATGCCGTAGTATCTTTTTGGACTGGGCGCTCAGCTTGCCTGCGGATCGTGATCAGACGCAGGCCCTGACCGAGTTGCACGCGGCTTACGCAACTGAAAATGCTGAACATCCTATGACGCAGGTGCTGAGTGAGGGGCTGCAAACCGCTCAGGCTCCGAAGCGGCGCGGCGGCTGGCGCGGACGCGACAGGTAAACAAGGGGTTTCGCAGACCTGCGTTCGCCACTAAGAGGGCGCCATGACCCAGCCTGCTGAAACAGATCGCCCTTCCGTCCGTCTGAAACCCAAGGCCAATGCGCGCGGTCTGCGCCATGGTTTTCCCTGGGTTTATGCCAATGACATCGTCACCGACCGCCGCACGCGAAAAATCGCGGCTGGTTCGCTTGCCGTTCTGGAAGATGACAAACGGACGCCGATCGCTTTGGTCGCGGTCAATCCGGTTTCAAAAATCATGTGCCGCGTTCTTGATCGTGATCTGAACGCGCAGCTTGATGCAGCGTGGTTTGAAACCCGCCTGACACGGGCGCTGGAGATGCGCGAGCGTTTGTTCGACGCGCCATATTACCGCCTCGTGCATGCCGAGGCTGACGGATTCCCCGGCGTCATAATCGATCGTTTTGGTGACGCCTGCGTGATCCAGCCCAACGCCGCTTGGGCCGAAGCTCATCTGGACAGGCTGACCGATGCGCTGGTCAAGGTGACCGGGGTTTCCACGGTGCTCAAGAATGCCTCTGGCCGGACGCGCGGGCTGGAAGGGCTGGATGATGTGAACATGACCCTGCGCGGTCCGGCCCCGGATGCTCCGTTGCCCGTTCCGATGAATGGCGCGACCTACATGGCCGATCTGACGGGCGGCCAGAAAACCGGTCTGTTCTACGATCAACGCCCAAATCACGCCTTTGCCGCCAGACTGGTGCACCCCGGTGCTCAGGTACTGGACGTGTTCAGCCATGTGGGCGGCTTCGGTCTGGCGATGTTGGCGGGCGGCGCTGCTGGTGCGCTATCCGTGGATGGATCTGCGGCAGCGCTGGATCTGGCGACCAAGGGGTCCGCGGCTTCGGGCTTTTCCGACCGCTTCAGCACGCGGCAGGGTGATGCGTTCGATGTTTTGACCCAGCTGGGCGAAGAAGGGGTCCGCTTTGACGTTGTGGTCTGCGACCCCCCGGCATTTGCACCTTCGAAACAAGCGCTTGATGCCGGTTTGCGGGCCTATGAACGTATTGCGCGTCTGGCCGCCCCGCTGGTCAAATCCGGCGGGTATCTGGGCTTGTGCTCCTGTTCCCACGCGGCGGATCTGGGCCGCTTCAGGGACGCATCCGCCCGCGGGATCGGGCGGGCCGGGCGGCAGGCGCAACTGATCCACACAGGTTTCGCCGGTTCCGACCACCCGCAACTGCCGCAACTGGCCGAAAGCGGCTACCTCAAAGCGGTGTTCTTCCGACTGTGAAGGCGGTTCTGGACACCTGCGTCATTTACCCCACGGTGACGCGAGAGATGCTGCTGGGCGCGGCCCATCTGGGCCATTTCACACCTGTCTGGTCGGACCGTATCCTCGAGGAATGGGCCCGTGCCGCGCGCAAGCTGGGTCCTGACGGTGAAATGCAGGCCCGCGCCGAAATCGCACTGACACAGACGCAATGGCCGGGCGCAGCAAAGCCAGCGGCTCCGGGTATCGAAAACCGTCTGTGGCTGCCTGATGCTGCGGACATCCACGTGCTGGCAACAGCAATCGCCAGTTCAGCTGATGTGATTGTCACGGTAAACGCCAAGGATTTTCCAAGGAACCTTCTGGCCGAAGAGGGCCTTGAACGGATCGACCCCGATACCTTTTTGCATGGTTTCTGGACCGCCGACCCCGACGGAATAACCCAAAGCGCCGCGCGCGTTCTGGCCCAAGCCAACCGTCTGTCCGGCGATCAATGGACCATGCGCGCGCTCATGAAAAAAGCCCGCCTGCCGCGTCTGGGCAAAGCGCTGCATACGACTTCTGTTTGAGAAACGCTCGGAGAGCGAAAGGGGCGGCGCCCCCAAGCTCCGACCTTATCTGTTTGACCCCCAACGCTGTTCAAGGACTTCCAGCGCCGCAATCCGCTCATCAGTCTTCGGATGGCTCATCAACCAGGCCGGAACAACACCGGCGCGCTGCTGGGTCAGGCCTTCCAGCTTGTGAAACAGTGATTTTTGCGGGCCAATTCCAATTCCCGCCTTGGTCAGAAGCGCAGCGGCGTACTCATCCGCCTCATATTCATCGCCACGCGACAGTCGCGATGCCAACAGATGCGTCAGCATATTGGCAATCCAGGCACCGATGAAGGGAATGAACCGGTTCAGCAGCATCATCAGCGCTGCGCGCAAAGCGTTCTGCCCGGAAAAGTCGATCATCCGCCGCCGTGCATGTCCAAGCGCAACATGGCCCAGCTCATGAGCGATGACACTGGCCATTTCTTCGGCGGAAACCTCTCCGTTTGCGAATTTCCGGTAAAAGCCGCGTGTGATGAAGATGCGGCCATCCGGCGAGGCCAGCCCGTTAACCGGATCAATCTCGTAAATATAGACCGGCACCCGATCCACATTCAAAGCGGCAGCCAGCCGGTCGGTCATCCGCTTCAGTGCCGGGTCTGCCAGTTCGGTCGATTTGGCATCCAGTTCCCGATGCGTGCGCCAGACCGAGATGCGATACATCACAACGGCGTAGGCTATGGCCAGCAGGATCGGGGTCAGACGAAGCATAGTTCAGATATGGGCGTGCAGGCCGGTCAGGGCAACCTGAATTCTCGGATTGAACGCTTGTTTTGATCTGGGCATTTGAACTCAGGTTTCGACCAGATTGTAGTGCTTTATCAATCTGCTTTCGACCAGTTCAGCCTCGGCGGGGTCGATATGCGGGCTGGCGTAATCTTCCCCGACAAAGGCTTTCAGGGCGTCCAAACTCTCCCAGACCATGACAAAACTAAATTCTCTGGGTGTCTCTTTCCGCGGCGCACCGGGAAGCACATTTACGATTCCCTTGGTGCTTTTCATAAGCGGAATAGCGGTTTCATGAAAAAACCTGCCAAACTCTTCCTCTTTGCCAGGGCGTGTTACAACCTGAAAGATGCGAATGATCATTTTCGTGTACCTCTCCGACATGGTGAGAATGGTACATCATAACATGGTGCGCCTTGCGCTCGGCTCCCCTGACGTTACCGCGTCAGTTCGCGCATCCCTTGCTCCAGTCCAGCCAGTGTCATCGGCACCATGCGATCCTCGAAAATCTCGCGGATCATTCCGATCGAGTGAGTGTATTCCCAGTATTTCTCGGAGACCGGATTGATCCACAGGTTCGATGTCCACTGCTCGCGCGCGCGTTGCAGCCAGACCTGACCGGCCTCTTTGTTCCAATGCTCGTTCGCGCCACCGGGATAGGCGATCTCGTAAGGGCTCATCGAAGCGTCGCCGACAAAGATACACTTGTAGTCCGGACCATAGGTGCGCAGCACTTCGTGGGTCGGTGTCTGTTGATCCCAACGGCGGCGATTGTCGCGCCAGACGCCTTCATAGAGGCAATTGTGGAAATAGTAGTATTCAAGATGTTTGAACTCGGTCCGGGCGGCCGAGAACAGCTCCTCGACCACCTTGATATGCGGATCCATCGAACCGCCCACGTCCAGAAACAGCAGCACTTTTACGGCGTTGTGACGTTCAGGCCGGGTTTTGACATCCAAATAGCCGTGTTCTGCCGTGGCCCGGATGGTTCCGTCCAGATCCAGTTCTTCGGCAGCCCCTTCACGGGCCCAGCGACGCAGGCGTTTCAGTGCCACTTTGATGTTGCGGGTGCCAAGTTCAACTGTGTCGTCTAAGTTTCTGAATTCACGCTTATCCCAGACCTTGACCGCGCGCTGATGGCGACTTTCCTTTTGACCGATCCGTACGCCTTCGGGGTTGTAGCCATAGGCGCCGAACGGCGAGGTTCCGGCGGTGCCGATCCACTTGTTGCCGCCCTGGTGGCGGCCTTGCTGCTCTTTCAGACGCTCGCGCAGCGTCTCCATCAGCTTTTCAAACCCGCCCAGAGCCTCGATTTCGGCCTTTTCCTCGTCACTAAGGTGCTTTTCAGCCATCTTGGAAAGCCAGTCGGTGGGGATATCGACCGCCTCCATCACCTGATCGAAACTGATTTCGTTCAGTCCTTCGAAGCTGGCGGCAAAGGCCCGGTCGAATTTGTCGATGTTGCGTTCGTCCTTCACCATCGACACACGGGCGAGGTAATAGAAGGCCTCAACATCATAGGTTGCCAGCCCTTTTTTCATCCCTTCCAGAAACGTCAGATACTCGCGCAGAGATACCGGAATGCCTGCTTTGCGAAGGTTTTCGAAGAAGGGCAGAAACATCGGATCAGGCTACCAGACGAACCAGGATCAGGGACATCACCAAACCTGCCAATGCGAACGCGATGCCGTATCCGGCGGCGTATTGTGCAATGTCCGCCCCGGACCCATTGCGTTTTCGCGCGGTCAGCGCCCCCAAAATTGCGCCCAGAACCGCCATGCCCAGAACCACTACCATTCGCCCGTCATCCGTTGTTTTCAGTGTTGGCGTTCGCCGCGGCGACTTCCTGAGTCACGGAACGCATTACCAGATCCGAGCCGAAGCCGTATCTTGCCCACCCAAGACTGTCCAGCCTGACGGCGCGTGCCTGTTCCGGGCGACCGGCCTGATTGAGAGCTTCGGATTTCAACAGAAGCAGCGTGGCCAGGATCGAGGCGTTTTCGGCCTTTGTCATGACATCAATCGCGTTGTCCAGTTGAGGCAGAACCTCCGGCCCTCTGCCTTGCGCCAGCGAATAGGCAGCGGTCTGTGTGGTGACATGCGCCCTATGAACTTCGGTACCGGGGGTCTGCATCAGATATTGCATGGCAATGTCGTACTGACGTTTCGCTTCCAGCGGGTCATCGAACTGGGCCATTCGGCCCAACAGATAGTGTGGGTAAGCGCGGCGATGATCTGTCCAGCCGTGCGCTTTTCCGATCCGCGCTGCGTTCTCGGCCGCCCGGACCTGTCTGGACGAGCCCTGACCCGGCCCAAGCGCCTTCTGTATCGCAACAATCCACTCGCGCGGCGTTTCCGAAACGGGTTGCTTCGGCAATCTGTCACCGCGTGGGTTCAGGCGGCTCAGAATTCCGGGCAGGGCGGCCGCGACCTGTTTAGGGGTCATGCCGTTGCGCAGTTCGGGCGCGTAGGCGGTGCGCAGGATCAGCATGTCAAAGCCGGTCAGGACGGTGTGGATATTGTCATCGTTGAAAACCGAATCCGGCAGGTGATACAGGTCATTCAGCGGCCCCAGCGCTTGCGCCAGTTCCTCGTGAAGGCAGTCGCGCATTTCCTGTGGGCTAACGTCGTATGGGATGAAAATCCCCAGACGTTCGCGCTTGCGCAATTCGGTCCAGTTGCTTTTGCGTTTACGCCGGTCGCGGCGGTATTCTTCAAAACTGGATGCGTTTGGAACCACAAAACAGGCGGCATTGGGCAAGATGCTGTGGATTTGTTTCTGACCGACCGCCTCGATGGTAATGTTGGCCTGACCGACCCTGATCTGACGGATGTCGATCCCGGCTTCACGTTGCAGGCGGGTCAGCAACCTGGTCAGATCGCGTTGCATGCTGGCGGTCGGAGTGCCGGTCAACCGGACAGTGACCGGACCTTCAAAGCGCGTGAACACGGGCAGAACCGCGCCGGATTCCAGTGCGAAATGCAGCGACATAAAATCAGCAGCAATGTTTCCGTTCGAGCGCGCGGGCGGCATCGGATAAGATCTTGTGAACATCTTTGCCGGGGGCAGCACGGTTTCCACCGCTTGCACCCGGGTAGGGGGTTCCGTCGTTTTGACAGACGCACAGCCCGCCAATGCGGCCGCCAGACAAAGAGCACCCCATCGCATCATGGGCGCTGATACCTGATAAACGGAGTCTGCTTTCCAATGCGGTCGTAGAGTTTTCGGGCAGTATGATTGAAATCCTGGGTCAACCAGTAGACTGACGGCGCACCTTGGCGATCCGCCTCGTCATAGACCGCCTGGATTAGTGCCCGCCCGACACCCGTGCCGCGCGCTTCGGGGCGTGTGAACAGATCCTGCAGATAGCAAACCTGTTCAACCTTCCAGGCGTGGCGGTGAAACAGGAAATGAGTCAGCCCTATCAGTTGCCCGTCCAGTTCGGCAACGAAACAGGAAAAATCACTTGGGTCATCTCCCAGAAGACGGGAAAAGGTCGTGTCATAGACGTCGTCCGGAACCGATGTTTCGTAGAACGCCAGGTAGTCGCGCCACATGTCGGACCACTGATCCCGGTCCTCGTTACGCAAGGGGCGAACTGTTGGGGCGTCGGGCATCTGTTGCAGATCCTGTCAATTCATGTCGGTCTCGGGGCGCGATGCGCCGGGGCTGGCCGGAGTTATGCTGACATCCGGTCGGACCCAAGGCAACCCGCGATCACCCGATGTTCATCCAGATCGGCGGAATTACCGCTTGCTGCGCGCCATGAAAGCAAGGCGCTCGAACAAATGCACGTCCTGCTCGTTCTTAAGCAGTGCGCCATGCAGCTTGGGCAGAGCGTTGACACCATCACGCTTCAGGTCTTCGGCTGTCAGATCCTCGGCCAGAAGCAGCTTGAGCCAGTCCAGCACTTCCGAGGTCGAAGGCTTTTTCTTCAACCCCTGAGTTTCGCGGATTTCGTAGAACTGGGTCAGGGCCGTGGTCAGCAGCGCGTCCTTGATGCCTGGGTGGTGCACGTCGACGATCCGGCGCATCGTGGCCTCATCTGGAAAGCGGATGTAGTGGAAGAAGCAGCGGCGCAGGAATGCGTCGGGCAGTTCTTTTTCGTTGTTCGAGGTAATGATTACGATCGGCCGGTTTTTGGCGCGGATAGTCTCTCCGGTCTCGTAGACATGGAACTCCATCTTGTCGAGCTCCTGCAGCAGGTCGTTTGGAAACTCGATATCGGCCTTGTCGATCTCATCGATCAGCAGAACGACCTTTTCGTCCGTCTCGAATGCCTGCCACAGCTTGCCCTTGCGAATGTAGTTCGACACGTCGTGCACGCGCTCTTCGCCCAGCTGGCTGTCGCGCAGGCGACTGACGGCATCGTATTCATACAGGCCTTGTTGCGCGCGCGTGGTCGACTTTATGTTCCATTCGATCATTCTCAGACCCAGCGCACCGGCGACCTGCTTTGCCAGTTCGGTCTTGCCAGTACCGGGTTCACCTTTGACCAGCAACGGGCGTTCAACGGTCACAGCGGCATTGACGGCGATATTCAGGTCGTCTGTGGCAACATATTCGGCTGTACCTTGGAAACGTGTGGTCATTGGGCCCCCGTGTCGTATCGTGCCCGTCATGGGCGGAATTTGCGCCCCTTGGGGTACAGAGGGCGGGCGGGTTTGACAACCCGCGCCGCTGCGTCCTTGCAGGCAAAATTGCAGCCCGGGAAAGCCTGGGAAATGATTCGCCCTCATCCTAAAGTTGCGCTGTTAACAAACTGCCCGGAAAAGGCCCGGAAAACTCCACAGAAAAACAAGGTTTTCCCTTGCAAAGTATCATTATTAGATACTGACATGATGACGGCGCAGCAGTCCGGGTTTTGTGTAGTGACATTCCCTGCGCCGTCGGATAAATGCTGCGCAGAGGGGGTGCCAAATGTCAGGTGAAACGACCGCGACCGACGTTTCTGGCCGTACCGAGGGAGCACAAATGAAACAGGAAGTTTTTCTGCCGGAAGATTATCGACCGGCCGAAGATGAACCGTTCATGAACGACCGCCAGCTTGAATATTTTCGACGCAAGCTGACCGATTGGAAGAATGAACTTTTAGCAGGCAGCCGCGATACCATCGAAGGGTTGCAGGGCAACACGCGTAACATCCCTGATGTCGCCGACCGCGCAAGCGAGGAAACCGACCGTGCGCTAGAACTGCGTACCCGTGATCGTCAGCGCAAGCTGGTGGCCAAGATCGACTCGGCACTGCGCCGGATTGACGAGGGCGAATACGGGTATTGCGAGATGACGGGCGATCCGATTTCGCTCAAGCGACTGGATGCGCGTCCGATTGCGACCATGACGCTTGAGGCGCAAGAGCGTCACGAGCGCCGTGAAAAAGTCCACCGCGACGATTAACCGCCGGAATATTGCAATTCAAAAACGCCGGGGCCATTGGCTCCGGCGTTTTTTGTGCGGTAAGTCTGATTCATGAATACTCAGGGTTTGAAATTCGCGGTTGTGGGCGCCGGAATCGGCGGCCTTGCCGCCGCCTCCGCGTTGCGTCAGACCGGGGCTGATGTGGTGGTCCTTGAACAGGCCAGTGACATCAGCGAGGTTGGGGCCGGGTTGCAGATCAGTGCCAACGGCATGGTGGTGCTGAAAGCATTGGGTGCGGTGAGTGGCGCCATCGAATTTGGCCAGCGGTCCTATGGAACGGTTTTGCGTGATTACAAAACCGGCCGCTTCATCAGCCGAATACGGGAACCTTCGGCAGGTCCCACTTATTACTATCACCGGGCGGACCTGATTGAATTGCTGCTGAACTCCGCCCAGGCGGCCGGCGTGGAAATCCGTTTGAACAGCCAAGTTCAGGACATCCGGGAAGACGACGACAATGTCGAGATCCGGATGGCGAACGGTGATCTGCTGACGGTCGATTGTCTGATCGCGGCAGATGGCGGCCGCAGCGCCATTCGTCCCTATCTGAACGGAGAAGAGATACCAGGTTTTTCCCATCAGGTTGCCTGGCGCGCGACAATCCCCTGGAGTGTCGAGCTGAGCGCACCCAAGGCGCATTTGACGATGGGGCCGGGGCAGCATGTCGTGACTTATCCCCTGCGGGATCAGAGCCTTATGAACATTGTCGCGATCGAGGAACGATCAGACTGGCAACAGGAAGACTGGCGCCTTGCGGGTGATCCGGAGGAATTGCGCCAACGGTTCTCGGATTTTGGCGGAAAAGTGCGTGAGATTCTGGGCGAAGTGCAAGAGACTTTTGTCTGGGCGCTTCACCTTCGGCCGGTTGCACGGAAATGGCAGAATGGACGCATTGCCTTGCTGGGGGATGCCGCCCATCCGACGCTTCCGTTCATGGCGCAGGGCGCCTGTCTCGCACTGGAAGATGCACTGATACTGGCGCGTTCGTTTCAGGCCGACAGTCTGGCGGAGGCGCTTGGCAATTACGAAACCGCGCGCGCCACGCGCGCCAGACAGGTTGTCGAAACGGCAACGGCCAATGCGCGCAACTTTCATCTGCGCGGACCGATGCGCGTTGCAGCACAGATGGCTCTGACCGCGATGGGGCCGCGACTGGGGCGGCGGTATGAGTGGATCTACAGCTACGACGCCACGGCGTGACGACTTACAGATCGAAATCGACCCAGACCGGAACGTGGTCGGATGGTTTTTCCTGTCCGCGAACCTCGGCATCGATCCGGCAATAGCGCATCAGGTCGGCCGCTTGCGGGGTCAGCAGAAAATGATCAATGCGAATACCGTCATTCTTGTTCCAGGCCCCGGCCTGATAATCCCAGAATGAATAGTGGCCCGGCCCCTGCGTGCGTGCCCGAAAGGCCTCGGTAAAACCAAGGTTCAGGATTTTACGAAACGCCGCACGGCTGTCCGGGCGAAACAGGGCGTCCTCGCGCCAGGCGTCCGGACGTTTGGCATCTTCGGCCTGAGGGATGATGTTATAGTCACCGGCCATCAAGGCGGGCTCTTCACTGGCCAGCAGATCTTTGGCCCGCTCATAAAGCCGGTCCATCCACGCCAGTTTGTAGTCGTATTTCGGTCCCGGAGCGGGATTGCCGTTCGGCAGATACAAACCGCAGATGCGCACAGCCTTTTTGCCGACGACAGTCGCCTCGATCCAGCGTGCCTGTTCATCCGCATCATCGCCCGGCAATCCTCGGGTCACGTCCTCGAGCGGCAACTTGGACAGGATGGCCACGCCGTTGAAACTTTTCTGGCCGTGGGTCTCGACATTGTATCCCCGCTCTTCGAACATTTCCCGTGGGAAATTCTCGTCAACCGATTTGATTTCCTGAAGAAGCACCACATCCGGTTGCGCATCGTCCAGCCACCGGGGCAGCGCTTCGGCCCGCGCCTTGATGCCATTGATGTTGAATGTGGCGATTTTCATGCGCGGTCCTCCGTGGCTTTGGGCAACCTATCGCCCAGAAAAGGCCCTGCGGCAAGATCATGGGCGGATTTGCGAGGCTCGGCCTCGCCGTTCGAGGTTCTTTAGACAGAAGCAGAGCAGGGACCATGCTTCTTTTGTCTGTAAACGCTTTGGGGGAGTCGGGTCTTTCCCGGGGTGGGGGTAGAGCCCCCATTTGAGTCGCTACATTGAGAAAGATGTACCGCAGCCACAGGAGGACGTGGCATTGGGATTATCAATCACAAACCGCGCCCCGATCAGTTCCTGCGAGAAATCGATCACCGCATTTTCAAGAAACGGCAACGAGACCGAGTCCACTATGACCTTCTGGCCTTTTCCTTCCAGAACAAGGTCATCCTCTTTCGGGATATCCAGCGCGATTTCGTATTGAAAACCGGAACATCCGCCGCCTTCCACTGCAACGCGCAGGGCTTGACCCTGATCTGCCGCGCCGATTTCAGCCAGTCGATCAAAAGCGCGTTCTGTAACTGTCGGAGGCAGATTCATGCCGGGCTCCAATGGTTTATTTCCGCATTACCTTACAATATAGAAATTGCAAGGACAGGCGACAAGGACAAGACTATTGGAGCGAGCGTGTTTTGCCTCGGATCCGGGCCGCGCAAGAGGGCGGCTTGTTCCCGAGGAGGAAAGCAGTTTCCGGTCATGCTTTCAGCGCGACCGGGACAGGATCATTCATGCCAGCGCGTTTCGACGCCTCAAGCACAAGACGCAGGTGTTTGTCGAGCATGAGGGTGACAGCTATCGCACGCGCCTGACCCATTCCATCGAAGTCGCTCAGGTCGCGCGCACGATTGCTGGCGCGTTGCGGCTGAACCCCGAACTGACCGAGGCCGTCGCGCTGGCCCATGACCTGGGGCATACACCGTTCGGGCACACCGGCGAGGACGCATTGCACGCTTTGATGAAAACCTATGGCGGCTTTGATCATAACGCCCAAGCCATACGGATCGTCACGAGGTTGGAGCGTCACTATGCCGAGTTTGATGGTTGCAACCTGACCTGGGAGTGTCTGGAAGGCATAGCAAAGCACAACGGTCCGGTTGTCGGTGACCTGCCGTGGGCACTGGCGGAATGCAATCAGGGTTTCGATCTTGAACTGCACACACATGCAAGTGCCGAGGCGCAGGTTGCAGCGCTGTCGGATGACATTGCCTATAACAACCACGACCTGCTGGATGGCTTGCGCGCAGGTTTGTTTTCGGACGATGAAATCCTGCAACTTCCTATCGTCGGCGATTGCTACTCGGAAGTGGATCAAAAATACCCGGGTCTGGACGCGTACCGTCGTCGGCATGAAGCGCTTCGGCGGGTCTTTGGTGTTATGGTCGCTGATGTCATCGACACATCAACCAAACTGATTGCGGCTTCCGGCGCGCAATCGGTCGAGGATATTCGCAACCTTGGCTATCCGGTTGTGCGGTTCTCGGACGACTTGTGGGCGCGGCTCCGGGAAATCCGGGCCTTCTTGTTCTCGCGCATGTATCGCGCGCCCAGCGTCATGAAAGTACGGGGCGAGGTCGGTCAAGTTGTTGAAGACCTGTTCCCTATCTACCTGAGCGATCCGAAACAGATGCCCGCGCGCTGGCACGAGGACATCGAAGCTGCCCAAAGTGAAACCGCGTTGGCGCGCATAGTCTCGGACTATATCGCCGGTATGACGGACCGGTTCGCCTTGCAGGATCACGCAAGGCTGACCGGTGTTTCTGCTACGAAGGACTGACTACTCGACCCCGATATAGGCCAGTGCCCAGACCTGTTGCCCGGATTGTGTCTGGGCTAGGTCGGCGTCATCGGTGGGCGGGAATACGATCATAGTGGGGCCATATCCGCCGATCCCCATTGGTGCGCCATCTGCGTGGGTTGCAACAATGGGCTTGAGGGCGGCGATGCTGTCCCACGCAATTTCGGCTTGATAGCCGTCCATGGCCATGGGCCTTGCTGTTTTGCCTTCCGCACCCGCCATCTTCATCACGTCCGACAGAAGCGGCCCTGAAAAGGCAATCTCTCGCTTGTTTCCTTCGCGGCCATAGGTGATTGAAATCTCGGTCTGTTCCAGCGCATCCAGCATTGCGGCATCAAAGCCTGCGCCGCCATCGTGCTGGACCTCGAGGTATCCCAGCAATCCGCCGTCATTTTCGCTGCGCGCGGGCAGGTTTGTCTGGGATACCGCACCGCCCAGGGTCAGCAACACGTGGCCTTGGGGCGAAGGCATATCCGCCCAAACCGGCAGGGATGTTGTCAGCAGCAGGGCAAGGGGCAGGGCAAGGCGCATAATTGGTAATCCTGTTGGTGGTTTTTGCCGACATTAGCCCGGTTCACGTCTAAACCAAGCCTAAACTGATCGCTTCCATTGACCTTGCCGCTTTGCGTGGTAAACCGCCGGGCAAGCAAAAGGACATCCGTAATGAACCTGTTTTCCGAGATCCGCGGCCTGGTATTGGACGCGCTGGCACAGATGCAGTCCGAAGGCGCTTTGCCAGAGGGGTTGAGCTTTGACAACGTGGCCGTCGAGCCGCCGCGTGACGCCGCGCATGGCGACATGGCGACGAATGCAGCGATGGTGTTGGCGAAGCCAGCCAAGATGAAGCCGCGCGACATTGCCGATGTGCTGGCCGGGAAACTGGCGGCGGATGACCGGATCACAAGTGCCGAGGTCGCCGGGCCGGGCTTCCTGAACCTGCGGCTGGCTCCCGCTGTCTGGCAGGGTGTTCTGGCTGCCGTGCTGGAAAAGGGCACAGACTATGGCCGTTCGACCATGGGTCACGGGCAGAAAGTGAACGTGGAATACGTGTCCGCAAACCCCACAGGTCCGCTGCACGTGGGCCATACGCGGGGCGCGGTGTTCGGGGATGCTTTGGCAAGCTTGCTGGCCTACTCGGGTCATGACGTGACGCGTGAATATTACATCAACGACGGCGGCGCGCAGGTCGATGTGCTGGCGCGGTCTGCCTATGAACGCTATCGCGAAGCCAACGGACTGAGCCCCGAGATCGCCGAAGGGCTGTATCCCGGGGATTACCTGATCCCGATTGGTGAGGCGCTGAAAGAGAAATACGGTGACAGCCTGATCGACAAGCCGGAAAGCGAATGGCTGGAAGAGCTGCGCGAGTTCGCAGCCGATGCGATGATGGATCTGATCCGGGCCGATCTGAAGGCGCTGGGCGTCGAAATGGACGTGTTCTTCTCGGAAAAATCGCTCTACGGCACGGGCCGGATCGAGGCGGCGCTGCAATCGCTGACCGACAAGGGCCTCATCTACGAAGGCGTGCTGGAGCCGCCGAAAGGCAAAAAGCCCGAGGATTGGGAACCGCGCGAGCAGACCCTGTTCAAGTCGACCGAGCATGGCGACGATGTCGACCGTCCGGTCAAGAAGTCGGACGGCAGCTGGACCTATTTCGCCCCGGACATCGCCTATCACTATGACAAGGTGAGCCGCGGCTTCGACGCGCTGATCGATGTGTTCGGCGCGGACCACGGTGGCTATGTCAAACGGATGAAGGCGGCTGTATCGGCGCTGTCCGATGGCAAGGTGCCGCTGGATATCAAGCTGACCCAGTTGGTGAAACTTTGGAAGAATGGCGAGCCGTTCAAGATGTCAAAACGGGCAGGGAACTTTGTCACTCTGCGCGATGTGGTCGATCAGGTTGGGCCAGACGTGACCCGCTTTGTGATGCTGACCCGCAAGAACGACGCGCCGTTGGATTTCGACTTCGACAAGGTGCTGGAACAGAGCCGCGAGAACCCCGTGTTCTACGTGCAATACGCCCATGCCCGAGTCATGAGCGTGCTGCGCCGCGCAGCCGAGGCGGGGATTGCCACGGATGACGCGACCCTTGCCGGGGCGGATTTGGGCAAGAACGACCATGCCTCTGAACTGACGGTCGCCAAAAAACTGGCCGAATGGCCGCGTCTGGTGGAAATCGCCGCGCGTACCAACGAGCCGCACCGGGTTGCATTCTACCTGTACGAGCTTGCGGGCGACTTCCACGCGTTGTGGAACAAAGGCAATGACGAAACCCAACTGCGCTTTATCCAGGATGGCGATGTTGCCACAAGCCAGTCGAAAATCGCTTTGGCCCGGGCCGTTTCTGTTGTGATTTCAGCGGGCTTGGGTATTCTTGGCGTCACTCCGGCGCAGGAGATGCGGTAACCAACACCGCCCGAACCGCCGGATCGAGGCAGACAAGAAATGACCCGCGCGCCACGTATTAAGGCGCATTCGGGCGGTGAGGCGGAAATGACGAGTTACGATTACTCGGGGCAGTCAGGCCCCGGGCACATGCATTACACGAATCAGGCGCATCCCGAAGATGGCTATGATTTTTCCGACGACATGCAGGACTATGATGCCCCGCACAGTGCGGTTGGACTGGGCCGGATCGTCAATGTGCTTGGTGCGGTCGCCTCTCTGGCGCTGGTCGCCGGTGTCGCTGTCTGGGGTTACAAACTGATCATGCGCGATGTCAGCGGGGTCCCGGTGGTGCGCGCTGTCGAAGGACCGATGCGTATCCAGCCGGAAAACCCGGGTGGAACACCCGCCGATCACCAGGGGCTTGCCGTGAACGCAGTTGCCGCGCAAGGCTCGGCCGCCGCGCCGGCTGATCGCCTGATCCTTGCACCGCGTCCGGTTTCATTGGCGGACGAGGATGCTCCGATGGGCACCTTGAAGCCGACAAAGGCCGTACACCACATCGAAGAGCCGATCTCGGATCAAGAGGCCGCGCGGTTGCGGCAGGGCGCAGTTGACGCGCTGGTTGCCGAGCTGGCCCAGGAAGCTGCCAGTCCCGGTCAGGTGGAAGAGGAAGGCGTGCAATTGGCCTCGCTGTCCACGCTAGATGACGAGCCCGCCATTGATCCGGCCGATCTGGCCGCACAATTGCCGGATCCAGAACTGGCGGTTCTGCCCGGCGTTCGCAGATCTCTGCGTCCGGTGGTGAGACCAGCGCGCGCGGTGCATCGCGGTGTGCCTGCGGACAGCCAGACCGAGGCCGCAATCAATGCCGCCGTCAAAGCGGCGGTCGGGCTGGATGTTGATCCGAATGCGCTGCCGAAGGGTACCCGGATGGCCCAGCTGGGGGCCTACGAAAGCGTTGAAGTCGCGCAGGCCGAATGGGGCCGGATGAGCGGGCGATTTGATGAGTATATGGATGGAAAGCAAAGGGTTATCCAGAAAACCTCAAGCGGCGGCCGGACATTCTATCGCCTGCGCGTTCTGGGGTTCGACGATCTGAGCGACTCGCGTCAGTTCTGCGCGGCGCTCCAGGCACAGGGGGCTGACTGCATCCCGGTTGCAGTACGGTGACATTTGGTGCCGCGATCACCGATGCCGAAGGCCTGCGTCTGACGCCTGATGAAAAGAGCCTGTTCCGCCAGATGAACCCGTTCGGGTTTATTCTGTTTGGCCGCAACATCGACACGGCAGATCAGATCCGTGCCCTGTGCGATGATTTCCGCGAGGCGGTTGGCCGCAACTGCCCCATCACCATCGATCAGGAAGGCGGGCGGGTTCAGCGCTTGCGCTCGCCTTTGGCCAGGGAATGGATGTCCCCATTGGACCACGCCAGCCGTGCTGGCGATCAGGCCGAACGCGCCATGTACCTACGCTATCGTCTGATTGCGAAGGAGCTGTTCGAGTTGGGGATCGACAGCAATTGCGCCCCGATGGTTGACCTGGCCCGCGACGAAACGCATCCATTTCTGAAGAACCGCTGCTACGGGACTGATCCGGCATCGGTTTCCAAAATTGGTAAAGCCGTGGCGCAGGGGCATCTGGACGGTGGTGTCCTGCCGGTTATCAAGCATATGCCGGGGCATGGCCTCTCGACATTGGACAGCCACCATGACCTGCCGCATGTGGATCTGGCTCAGGACGAGTTGGCACAGGCCGACTTTGCACCGTTTCGCGCGCTGAACGACTTGCCAATGGGGATGACCGCGCATTTGGTCTACGACCGGATCGATCCACAACCGGCAACGATTTCGCCGATGATGATCGGGCTGATCCGCGACAAGATCGGTTTTGATGGCCTGATTATGACCGACGACATCTCGATGAAGGCGCTCAGCGGCGCGCCCGAAGACATTGCCGGTCAGGCACTTGCCGCAGGGTGCGATGTGGTTCTGCACTGCAACGGGTCTTTCGAAGCGCGGGCCAGGGTACTTGAAGCTGCCGGAGAGATGACCGGGCAGGCGCAAACCCGCGCTGAACGGGCGCTGGTGATGCGCAAAGCCCCTCGGGAACTTGACATCCCCGCGGCCGAGGCGGAACTATCTGCCCTAATGGGCGGGCAGGTGTATGAACGATAACCTTTTCAGCGAAGACCCGGTCTCGGTCGCAGACCGGCTGGCAGCCGAGGCGCTGATCGTTGACGTCGACGGGTTCGAAGGCCCGTTGGATGTCCTGCTGACCCTGTCACGGACGCAAAAGGTCGATCTTCGGAAAATCTCGGTTCTGGCGCTGGCGCAGCAATATCTAGCCTTCGTCGAAAAAGCCCGTGCGCTGCGGATCGAACTGGCTGCCGATTATCTGGTTATGGCCGCCTGGCTGGCGTTTCTGAAATCCCGACTGTTGTTGCCCCCCGACCCGGATGATGAAGGCCCCTCGGGCGAGGAACTGGCCGCCCATCTGGCGTTCCAGCTGGAGCGTCTGCAAGCCATGCGCGACGCGGCCGCGCGTCTGATGGCGCGCGACCAGCTTGGGCGCGACTTTTTCAAACGCGGGCAGGGCGAGGATGTCACCCGCATCCGCACTGTGACGTACTCAGCGACGCTGCTGGACCTGATGCAGGGCTATGCGCGCATCCGGACCCGCGACGAGTTCCGCCCGTTTGTGATGGACCGCGACGCCGTGTTTACCATGGAGCAGGCGCTTGAACGGATGCGTCCCCTGATCGGGTTCGCGGGCACCTGGACAGATATGGAGACCTATTTGCCCGAGGGCTGGAATGCCGACCCGATGCGGCGGCGCTCGGCCACGGCGGCGACGTTCGCAGCCTCGCTGGAACTGGTGAAAGAAGGACATATGGAGATCAAGCAAAGCGAAACCTTTGCCCCGATCCATCTGCGCAAGAGGACTGACACTCGTGACTGACGCCCCCGAAGACGAAGGCACCGGCACACTGTTCGAAGCGCCGCCCCTGGCGGAACAGGAACGAATGGTCGAAGCCGTGCTTTTCGCCAGCGCCGAACCGGTGACCATCGCCGATCTTGAGGCGCGCATGCCTCATGGCAGTAACGCCGCGCAAGCTGTTGAATTGTTGCAGAAACGCTATGAGGGGCGGGGCGTGCGCGTGGTCCGGGTGGGCGAAGCCTGGGCGATCCGTACCGCCCCCGATCTGGGTTTTCTGATGCAGAAGGAAACGGTCGAGACCCGCAAACTCAGCCGTGCCGCGATTGAGACGCTGGCCATTGTCGCCTATCACCAACCCTGTACCCGCGCCGAGATCGAGGAAATTCGCGGCGTTTCGGTATCACGCGGAACCATCGACCAGTTGCTGGAAATGGAATGGATCAGGCTGGGCCGTCGCCGCATGACACCGGGTCGACCGGTGACATTTGTTGTGACACCGGAGTTTCTGGATCATTTCGGGCTTGAGAATGCCCGCGATCTGCCGGGCCTCAAGGAATTGCGCGCCGCCGGTCTGCTCGAGAACAGGCCCCCTCCGGGCACGATCCCGCTGGGTGAAGGGCGCGATGAAGAGGCGGACGACGAGCAGACCGAGCTGTTCGAGGGCGAGTAGGCAGGACGCCCATTTGTTGCCGCATGGATCGACTAGGTTAAGGGCAGAAAATGGAGTTGAGCAATGAATGCAAATCGGATCATCGACATGATCGTGCGTCAGGTCATGCGCCGGCTTGTCACGCGGGGCGTGGACATGAGCTTTGACATGGCCGACCGGATGACCCGCAAGCCCGGGCAGACAAATGATGCGCCCCGCGACCCGGAGGCCGAGCGTCACAGGCAGGAAAGCGCCAATCGGCAGGCGCAGGGCATGAAACAGGCTCAGCGCATGACCCGGCAGATGCGCCGGTTCATGAAGTTCTGACCGTTAGCCGACTGCTTTGAAATGCTTGGACAGTTTCAACCCCTGTCCCTGATAGTTCGAGGCGATCCCAGCGCCGTATAGCTGCGTCGGCATCTCGGACATCTTTTCGTACACCAAACGCCCGACGACCTGTCCATGTTCCAGAACAAAGGGCGCTTCGTGGCAACGCACTTCAAGAACGCCGCGCGATCCTTCGCCACCGGCAGCAGCATGGCCGAAACCCGGGTCGAAGAAGCCGGCATAGTGCACGCGAAACTCTCCGACCATCGCTAGGTATGGGGCCATTTCAGCGGCGTACATAGGTGGGATATGAACCGCCTCGCGACTGACGAGGATGTAGAATGCGCCCGGATCAAGGATGATGCAGCCATTCCGGGTCCGCACTTCTTCCCAGTAATCCTGCGGGTCATATTCACCGATGCGATCCAGATCAATCACGCCGGTATGGGGTTTGGCTCGATACCCAACCAGATCAGTATCCGGCAATTGCAGATCGACCGAAAAACCCAGCCCGTCCTGAATCACCGCAGGGCCATCGACCAGCGGCGATTCAGCGTGCAGCGCAGTCAACTCCGCGTCGCTCAGCACGGCCTGACCCTGACGGAAGCGGATCTGGTTCAGGCGCATCCCCGGACGAACGAGAACCGAGAACGAGCGGGGGCAGATTTCCGCATAAAGCGGGCCGGAATACCCCTTCGGAACCCGGTCGAACTCCGTGCCTTCGTCGGTGATGGTTCGGGTCAGCAAGTCCAACCGCCCGGTCGAGCTTTTGGCGTTGGCCACGGCGCTGGTGTCGGCAGGCAGGGCCAGCGACTCCATCAGCGGCACCAGATAGACGCATCCCTTTTCCAGAACGGCACCGTCGGTAATGTCGATCCGATGCATCTCGAACTCGGCCAGACGATCCGCGACTGTGCGTCCTTCACCCGCCAGGAACGAAGCGCGCACCCGGTAAGCTACTGTTCCCAGACGTAAATCCAGGCTCGCTGGTTGAATCTGCGCCGGCAGGACATCGGGGTTGGCGGTAATCTCACCGCGCGCAATCATCGCCTCGATCTGCTGGTTCGGGCATACGCCTGTCATTCCGATCCCCCCTGATGCCAGAGCGGGATCTGGCCTGTCTGCCATAAACGTCGGTGTGATTTGGTCGGGCTAGCAGGACTCGAACCTGCGACCTTCCGTCCCCCAGACGGACGCGCTACCAGGCTGCGCCATAGCCCGACGTTGAGGTGTTCATAAAGACTTTCCCGGCAGGGGCAAGAGGAAATCATCGCCTTTTTTCTTATCCCGCCGATCGGTTTTCTATTCTGTTCAACAGTGCGCGCAGTTCATTTGCGACGGGGGCGATTTGCTTCAGCAGGTCCTCGTCAAACTCGGTCCTGTTCCAGGCTTGCGATGCGATACCGCCCAGCAAAGGTGCCTCATCCAGATATTCTGGTTCGGCCTGTCTGGCGGCTTCCGAGCCGTTTGTTGCCGGGGCTTCCGCCGCTTCGGGCCGGACCGAAACTTCCGGGGTAACGGAATCGCCGTCGCCCAGATCAAGATCAATCTGACCGGATGGCGGGACAGGGGGAGCCGTGAACGGAACGACGGTGCCGTCCTGAGTGACCACATCCGCCTCGGTCGCATCCTCGAGCGGCTGAGACAGCGAGGCCACATGCGCGACACCCTGTTCGCGCAGGATACGCTGAACACCTTTGATGGTGGTCCCATCTTCGTGCAGAAGCTTCTTGATGCCACCCAGCAGCCGCATGTCATTGGGGCGGTAATACCTGCGGCCACCAGCACGTTTGACAGGTTTGACCTGCGTGAAGCGGCTTTCCCAGAACCGCAAAACATGAGCCTGAACGCCCAACCAATCCGCAACTTCACTGATGGTGCGAAACGCGTCGGGGGACTTGCTCATAATCGTGGCGTCCTGAACTTACTTGCGATTCCCTGCGGCGACGCGATCTTTCATCAGATGCGACGGACGGAAAGTCAGCACGCGGCGCGGCTGAATGGGAACCTCTTCACCGGTTTTGGGGTTGCGGCCGATACGGGCGGTTTTGTCGCGAACGCTGAATGTACCGAAAGATGAAATCTTCACCTGTTCGCCACGTACCAGTGCGTCGGACATGTGGTTCAGCACGCTTTCGACCAGCTGCGCGCTTTCATTGCGTGAAAGGCCAACTTCACGAAAGACGGCCTCGCTCAGATCCATTCGGGTCAGTGTTTTGTCGCCCATGCCATTTCCCCTGTTGATAACAAAGCATAGGGGTAGGGCAAATTCGCTGTCAATATCAATGAATTGCAAGCGGACATGTAAGCCGAATTGCGCCTGTTACCAGCGCAGGACTACAGCACCCCAGGCGAGACCCCCGCCAATCGCTTCGGTAACGATCAGGTCGCCGGGTTTGATTTGGCCACGCTTCTTGCCGACCGACAGGGCCAGGGGAATCGAGGCTGCAGATGTGTTTCCATGATCCTGAACTGTGACAACGACATTTTCCATGGGCAATCCCATCTTCTTGGCCGTGCCCTGAATGATGCGGATATTGGCCTGATGCGGGACGATCCAGTCCACGTCGGCACTGCCAAGGCCGGCTCGCTCAAGCGCGGTGTTCGCTGTTCCGGCCAGCTTTTCGACAGCATGGCGGAACACCTGATTGCCTTGCATCCGCAAATGGCCGGTCGATTGGGTGGATACACCACCATCGACATAGAGTAGATCCTTGTAGCGCCCGTCCGAGTTCAGGTCGGTCGCCAGAATTCCACGGTCCTGCGCCGTGCCTTCACCTTCCTGTGCCTCAAGTATCAGCGCACCGGCGCCATCTCCGAACAGCACACAGGTCGACCGGTCGGTCCAGTCCATGATTCGCGAAAACGTCTCAGCGCCGATAACCATAACCCGCTTTGCCTGACCCGCCAGGATCAACGCGTTCGCATTGCCGAGCGCGAAAACAAAGCCGGCGCAGACAGCCTGCACATCGAAAGCAAAACCACGGGTCATGCCCAGTCCGGCCTGCACCATCGTTGCAGCGGACGGGAAGGTCAGATCGGCGGTTGAGGTCGCCAGAACAATAGCATCGATATCATCGGCGGTCAGACCGGCATCATCCAGCGCAGCAGTTGCTGCCTTGATGGCCAGGTCGGATGTCGTCTCATCATCGGCGGCAAAGTGGCGACGTTCGATCCCGGAACGGGTGCGAATCCACTCATCCGTTGTATCCAGCGTTTTTTCGAATTCAGAGTTCGGGACCACGCGTTCCGGCAAATAATGCCCGATACCAACTACAACTGAACGGCCTGCCATTTTGTAGGTACTGCCTTTTTTGTTATTCTTCCGCCTGGGTCGGAGTATGCGCGGCATCTTGTGCAAGCTCGGCTGTGGATGCAACCCGTGCCGCCAATTTTTCAGCGAAACCCGACTCGGCCAGGGTAAACGCCAGTTTGACGGCCGCCGAGACACCCGTGGCATCCGCTCCGCCATGCGATTTCACGACAGTCCCGTTCAGGCCCAGAAACACGCCGCCATTCACACGACGAGGATCAATGCGTTTCTTCAGGCGTTGCAATGAGGTGATCGCAAGAACCGAGGCCAACCGGGACAGGGGTGAATACTTGAACGCCTCGCGCAGCAGATCGCCAATCAGGCTGGCTGTGCCTTCCCCGGTCTTGATGGCGACATTGCCGGTAAAGCCATCGGTTACAATGACATCCGCCTTGTCGCCGGGGATATCACTGCCTTCGACGAAACCCACAAACTCGAAATTCGCCTGCTCTGCGAATTCCGTGATCATCGTGTGGGCTTCTTTCAGTTCGGCGCGGCCTTTATGTTCTTCGGTCCCCACGTTCAGCAGGCCGATGCGGGGGCGGCCAAGCGCCATGCCATTGCGCGCGTAGGATGCGCCCATCAATGCATATTGCAGCAGATCTTTGGCGTCGGCGCGGACATCCGCCCCGACATCCAGCATCACGTTGAAGCCCTGCGGGTTGCGCGAAGGCCACAGAATGGCGATGGCCGGACGGTTCACGCCGGGCAATTTGCGCAGGCGCATCATCGACAACGCCATCAGCGCGCCGGTATTGCCGCAGGACACCGCGCCATGGGCATCGCCCTCGCGGACCGCTTCCAGCGTCGACCACATCGAGGTCTGCTTGCCGTTGCGCACCACTTGGCTGGGCTTGTCCTCCATCGTGACCACGTCCGGGCAATCACGAAAAACGACGCGCCCTTCAAGGACACGCCGTTTGGCAACCAGTCTGCGCAGCTCTTCTTCCGGCCCGTGCAGGATAAATCCGATGTCCGGGTTCTTACTTGCCGATTTGGCAATACCCGCGACAACGGCAGCGGGCCCTGCATCACCACCCATAGCATCAACCGAGATGATGATCCGGTCGTTTTGCGTGGGCTGATCCGTCATGCTTGGGCCTGCGTCCTGTCAGGCTTAGGCTGCGTCTTCGTCCAGATCGATTTCGTCGGCTTGTGCGACGACTTCGCGATCATCATAGTGGCCGCAGGATGCACAAACGTGGTGCGGGCGCTTCAGCTCACCGCAGTTCGGGCATTCGTTCGGGTTTGCAGCAACCAGAGCGTCGTGTGCGCGACGGTTGTTGCGACGCGACTTGGAAACTTTGTTCTGTTGGACGGCCATGGTCTCAACCTTTGTCTACTAAGGGCCGACAGATTCGCTGTGGCCGGGGTTTCATTCTTCGTTTTCTCGTGGTTTGACGCGCGTTTAGGGGACGAGCCCCGCAATGTCCAACCCAAATTCCGATGAGCGCGCGAAAATACTGCGATTCTCGTCATGTTCAAGCGATTTTTCTGAGCGCCTGCTATGACAGGAAATCGCCCTCGTGTCACTCGTCTTTTTTCATCGCATCGCGCAAACCGGCCAGTCCGGCGAACGGCTTGACGTCCTTATCCGTCATCGCCTGTTTGCCCGGCTCGGTATAGTCAGCTTGCCCCAGTTCCGCGCCGTCCTTGCGCGGGTATTGGGGCAGGGCCAGCGACAGCGCCTCGATCATGATCGCTTGCGGATCGATTTCGGTGCCCAGCGGTTCGGTTTCGTCCCCTTCGGGAATTTCGAACTCTTCTTCGTCCGGGGCGCTCCAGTCGGCCAGAAATACTCGTGTGACCGGGATATCGATCCGGGTTGTCACCGGATCCAGCGAGACGACACAGGGCTGAACGACCGTCGCGCCGAGCTTGCCGCTGACCACCCAGTCTCGCTTTCCCTGCGCGCGCACGTCTCCCTTGAAGCTGAGTTTGCGCAGCCCCAGCAGCCCAAGTTCGTTCTTGATTGCCGCCAAAGATTGTGTGCCAGGGCGCAAATCAAACGGCGTCGGCGTGTTTTGCGGCAGGTCGGCCACCCGCAGAGATGTATGGTTGCTCACTTCATGGCCCTTTCCTGTGTTGAACCGAGGCACCGGTTTCTGTAATCGGATAGAAGCCGCAAGAGGCCAAGGCAAGAGGGTGCAGATGTTGAAGATCGTGAACAGGTTCAATCCGGCGTCGAAGACGCTTGTCTTTGCTGCGTGCCTGGCAACCCTGGGTGCCTGTACGGCGACCTACAAAAACCACGGCTATATTCCACCGGCCGAAGAGCTGGCAGAAATCAAAGTTGGCGTAGACACCCGCGACAGCGTGGCCGAAGCGGTCGGCGCGCCCACCTCGACCGGTGTAGTTCGGGATTCGGGGTACTACTATGTGGCGTCGCGTGTCCGGTTTTACGGCCCCAAGAAGCCCGAAGTGGTATCGCGAGAGTTGCTGGCCATCAGTTTCGACCAGCGGGGTGTTGTGCGAAACATTGAACGTTTTGGCCTGGAGGATGGAATCGTAGTGCCGCTGGAGCGCCGCGTCACCGAATCCAACATCGAGGACCAGGGTCTTATTCGCCAGCTGATCGGTAACATCGGCAACTTCAACCCGGCCAACATCCCGGGGGCAACAAACTAAAGTTCCGCCAAACTTGCGATGGTCACACGACAGTCACACATTGCATGGTATCGATACGGCAAGTCGATTTCGGGTCAGCAACCGCGGAGGATGCGACCATGGCACTTTTGCTCGGTAAGGGGCGGTATCGCGCCCGTCTTGCGCAGTCACCGCAGGACGTTGTGGCGGCGCAGCGACTGCGGACACTGGCTTTTGGAACGGGGCCGGCGGATCAGGACGATTTCGATCCGATCTGCGCGCATATACTGGTTGAAGACGTGCGAAACTGCGGGCAATTGGTTTGCTGCTTCCGCATGCTGACGATGAACAGCGGCGCTGACATCGGGCGCAGCTATTCCTCGCAATTCTATGACCTTTCGACGCTTGAAGGTTTCGGCGGGCGGATGGTTGAGATGGGGCGGTTCTGCATACATCCCGACTATTTCGATCACGACATACTGCGCGTCGCGTGGGGGGCCATGACCACCTATGTGGACGAGAACGAGGTCCGGATGCTGTTTGGCTGTTCCTCTTTCGCAGGCACCGAGACGGCCGAGTACCTGGACGCATTCGCCATGCTCAAACATCGCCATCTGGCGCCGAAGCGCTGGTTGCCCCGGGTCAAGGCACCGGATGTTTTCCGCTTTGCCGCGCGCCTGCGGCGCAGGCCGGATGTGAAGAAGGCGATGCTGCGGATGCCGCCTCTGTTGCGGACCTATCTGATGATGGGGGGCTGGGTCAGCGATCATGCGGTGGTGGATCGGCACATGAACACGTTGCACGTGTTCACCGGACTTGAGATCGGAGCGATACCCCCGGCCCGCAAACGTTTGCTGCGAACCGCGGCCGGGTGATTTGAGTATTTTGGAAAAGGTGAAGTGGGGGCGTTGACGCGTCCCGTCAGCCGGTTTAGCTGGCGGGCATGGCGAGAATTCCTTTGTTGCAGATGTCCGGTATTTCCCTGACGTTCGGGGGCGATCCGGTGTTTTCCGGGCTTGATCTTGTGGTCCAGCCCGGTGATCGGGTGGCCCTTGTCGGGCGCAACGGATCAGGCAAATCCACATTGATGAAAGTGATGGCGGGTTTGGTCGAGCCTGATCACGGCGAAATCGTTGTGCCGCCCGGAAAATCGGTTGGGTACATGGAGCAGGACCCGACGATGGAAGGGTTTGCAACGCTGGGCGATTACGCGTCCAGCGGATTGGAGCCGGGCGAGTTGTACAAGGTGGAACGCGCCGGTGAGGGGTTGAAGTTCGATCCGTCACGCGCGGTTGAGACCGCCTCGGGTGGCGAGCGGCGGCGGGCGGCGCTGGCCAAGCTGATGGCCGAGGCCCCGGATCTTATGTTGCTGGACGAGCCGACCAACCATCTGGATATCGAAGCGATTGGGTGGCTTGAACGCGAGCTGGGGTCAGCGCGGGCGGCTTTTGTCCTGATCTCGCATGACCGTGCCTTTTTGCGCGCACTGACGCAGGCGACTTTGTGGATTGATCGCGGGGCGGTGCGGCGGCAGGAACAGGGGTTTGATGCGTTCGAGGCGT
Source organism: uncultured Ruegeria sp. (assembly GCA_963669395.1). Classification (GTDB taxonomy): domain Bacteria; phylum Pseudomonadota; class Alphaproteobacteria; order Rhodobacterales; family Rhodobacteraceae; genus Ruegeria. The sequence goes on from OY770022.1 coordinate 2,338,195, forward strand.
GGCGGGACAAGGTCTGGGAGGAGGAAGACCAGCAACGCCACAAGCTGAACCGGCTGATCAAGTCCGAGGCGAAATGGGCAGTTGAGGGCATCAGCGCCAGACGCAAGCGCAACCAGGGTCGTGTGCGTGCCTTGCAGGCGCTGCGGGCGGAGAAAGCAGCGCAGATCAAACGTCAGGGCGCTGCCGCCATGTCATTGGAATCCGGCCCGAAATCCGGCCGAAAAGTGATTGTGGCCGAAGGGCTGGCCAAGAGCTTTGGGGATACGCAGATCGTGCGAAATTTCGATCTGCTGGTTCAGCGCGGTGATCGTGTGGCCTTTGTCGGGCCCAATGGTGTGGGCAAGACGACGCTGTTGAAGATGCTTCTGGGACAAGAGGCGCCGGATGAGGGCGCGGTCAACCTGGGGACCAATCTGGAGATCGCGGTTTTCGATCAGACACGGGCGCAGCTTGATCCCGAAATGACCTTGTGGGACAGCCTGACCGGTGATCCGGACATGCGGGTGTCGGGCAAGGCTGATCAGGTTATGGTCGGCGGCCAGCCCAAGCATGTGGTTGGCTATCTCAAGGAATTTCTGTTCGACGAGCGGCAAGCAAGAGCAGCCGTTAAGTCTTTGTCTGGTGGGGAAAAAGCACGTTTGCTGTTGGCGAAGCTGATGGCAAAATCATCGAATCTGCTGGTGCTGGACGAACCGACCAACGATCTGGATGTCGAGACGCTGGACCTGTTGCAGGAACTGCTGGACGACTATGATGGCACGGTTTTGCTGGTCAGCCATGACCGGGACTTTCTTGATCGCGTGGCCACCACTACCATCGCGATGGAGGGTAATGGGCGCGCCACGGTCTATGCTGGCGGCTGGTCGGATTACATCGCGCAACGCGGCGACGTGATCGATAAGAAAGAAGAAAAATCAAAACCTTCAAAGGCAAAGGTCAAGCAGGAAACGAAGCCGAAATCGGGACTGTCCTTCTCGGAAAAGCACCGGTTGGAAAAGCTTCCGGCCGAGATCACGCGCCTTGAGGCCGAGATTGCCAAGCTGGAAGACCTGATGTCCGACCCGGAGCTGTTTACCCGAGAACCGGTCAAGTTTCAGAAAGCCACTGATGCGCTGGTCGAGCGGCAGAAGAAACTGTCCGCGGCCGAGGAAGAATGGCTGATGCTGGAAGAAAAGGCCGAGGGCACTTAGTACTGTTTTGTACGTCCCGGCATCCCGGGTGTGTTTGATTTGTACCAAATTCCTGCGGCCGTATTCGGTGCATCAGCGCATGCGCAGCGCGCCGTCGATGCGGATGACTTCACCGTTCAGGTAACCCATCTCGACGATGAATCCAGCCAGCCGCCCGTATTCACGCGGATCACCCAGACGGGGCGGATTGGGCACGTCGGCGGCAAGCTGCTGCTGCACCTCTTCCGGCAACCCGGCCAGCATCGGGGTCATGAAGATACCGGGCGCGATGGTCATGACGCGTATGCCGGTCGAGGCCAGATCACGGGCCATGGGCAGGGTCATGCCCACCACGCCACCTTTGGAGGCAGCATAGGCGGCCTGACCCTTCTGTCCGTCGAAAGCCGCGATCGACGCCGTGTTGATGATCACCCCGCGTGCGCCGTCGGGTTCCGGTTCGTTCCGCGCCATCTCGGTTGCTGCGAGACGTGACACGTTGAAGGTGCCGACCAGATTGATGTCGATGGTTCGCTGGAACGCGTCCAGCGGGTGGGGGCCATCCTTGCCGACCGTCTTGATGCCATAAGCGATACCGGCGCAGTTCACGGCGGCCGTGATCTTGCCCATCTTGTCCGTGGCCAATGCGATGGCAGCAGAGACCGAGGCCTCGTCAGTTACATCCGTATTCGCGAAGTGCCCGTTGATATCCTCTGCCACCTGCGTTCCCCGTTCGGCGTCCCGGTCCAGAATCGTGACCTGAGCACCGTTTTCGGCAAAATAGCGGGCAGTGGCTTCGCCCAATCCGGATGCGCCGCCGGTGACGATCGCGGCTGTGGTGGACAATTGCATGGCGGGCTCCTCTGCGGTGATTTGAACGTATGTTCATTTAATGGGAAGAGGCTATGCCTGTCCAGTCGTGTGTGCAGGAAGGTCCGTTTCCGTCCCAATTGGGTAGTTTATCGCCTGACGGGTGGTATCACTCGGCGGCTGAGACGTCAGGAATGGTTGCTGTGACAACGTCCGAAGCTTTGATCTTGTAGACTGAAGGCGCGAGTTCGCTCTGAGACTGTCGGATGAAGATTTCACCTGTCACCCAAACCGGATCCGCAGATATGTCGACGCCTTCCGGATACTCAACAGAAATTACCTGATCAGGAAGTGGTGCGGTTGGATGCCGGCACGTCTGAGACAACAGAGGCACTAACAGGAAGTCTTTCACGTCCTTGAATTCAAACTCAACGGGATGAGCGTACCCGGCAATGAGAACAAGATCGCCTTCCAGGTCAGAGTTCCCCGGCACGCATTCGGCAATCTGCATCGATAGCATGCGATCGCTTAAGTCTCTGGGCAGGCAACTTGGGTTTGACAGGTATTCATCCAAAAACTGAGCGCACTCGACAAGGCGGCCTTCGCGAAGATCTGACCATGAAATCTTATGTGGCTCGGACTGTGCTGCCAAACCGGTCAGAGAAACAAGGAAGGCTGAACAGACAAGAAGTCTAATTGTCATTCTGACCGTGTGAAACAGTGAGCGGGCTTTTGTAATCCGGTTCGGTCAGACCCTGTTTACGCATCGCAATGCCTGTCAGGCATTCCCTGATCGTTCGATTGGCATTCAAAGCCGAAACGTAGGTTGGGTCCATCAACGGAGCCAGTTCGACAATTTCGAACCCAATCACATTTGACTCGGCGCAGAGACGACGAATTATCGGAAAGATCTCGCGCGGCATCAGGCCGCCAGGTTCGGGCGTTCCCGTGCCGGGGACAAATGCGGGGTCAAAAGTGTCGATGTCGAAAGAGATATAGATAAACTCCGGCCCGTCATTTGCTTCCGCAATGACGTCTTCCATAACCGCGTCCCAGCCGCGATGTTCGATCTCGGCCATTGTATGATAGCGGAATTGGTTGGTGCGCATCCACTCAAACGCTTTTTCATCCGGGTAGTATCCGCGCAATGCGACTTGAATGAAGTTTTTGCCCTCAACCAAGCCTTCTTCGATCAACCTGTAAACCGGCATGCCATGGTTAATCAGATGCCCAAGGCCATATTTTCCTGCATCGTAATGGGCATCGAAATGAACAACGCCCACATTACCTTTGCCGTAAACGTCCGTCATCGCAGCAACGTTGGGATACATCAATGAATGATCGCCACCCACGATAAAGGGTATCACATGGTTGCCGTTAGCGTGTTGCACTGCTGCTGCCTGACCAACAAAAGAACGAACCGCATGTATTGTGCGCTCGGTGCTCAGCATATCGTTTGGGGCATTTCCGTAGTCGACGACCGTCATGTCCTGCAGTGGATCCACCATAACGTGCATGTGCGGCTGCCGTGCCCCGTAGCCGAGGTAAATTGATGAGTTACGCACCGCGTTTGGCCCGCGTGAAGCACCCCGTGCGCCACCGCCCATATCTGTAAATGCGCCCATGATCGCTACGTCCACTTCAGCGGCTGCAAGATCGCCGGGCGTGAACGCCAATGGTTGGTGTAAAAATGTTGGAATCTGCATGAAACCTTGACCGTAGAAACGCTGAGGGTCGACAAGTCCGGGTTCGCGTCCTTCCCGCTCTCCTTCAAAACTCGGCAGTGGGGTGCGCCATGCATTGTAGGTTGGATCCTCGGTGTCCAAGGGTATCACAGGCTGTTCACCCTCCCGGATCGGAGCCTGGGCACCTTCGAATTCATGGCCATAAATCTGAGCGTTGGCGGTACCTGCAAAGGCAATGCACAAAATAGCGAGCGTGAATTGGAGACTTTGAAACACCGGAGGCCCCTCCCTTGGTTTTGGCTGAACCAAAACTATCGCCGAAACTGCAGTTTTTCGCAAATTCTGGCTCGGGTACGTCCTTTGCACTGGGATTTAAGGCCTTTTGTCAGCCTGTTTTTCCTCCTGCAAATCCAGAGTTTCTTTTCCAGACTTGCGAGGTTGTCTACCTAGCTAACGTTGTGTCTGCGGTTAAGCTTAGCGGTAAAACGAAAACGGCCACCGGTCAGGTGGCCGCTTCGGAAAATTGTGTTTGTGTTCAGCCCAGCTGAACCAGCGCGTGACGCTTTTTCCCCGCGCTCAGCTTGATCGGTGAAGACAGCGCACCTGCGTCGATCATCAGGCCCGCATCTGTCAACGGTGCGTCGTCAAGTTTGGCGCCGTTTTCGGCGATCAGGCGTTTGGCTTCCTTGCCCGATTTTGCCAGGCCGGATTTCACGATGATCTGCACGATGGACATGCCGTCGCCCAGTTCATCCACGCTGAGGGTCAGGGTGGGCAGATCACCTCCGACACCGCCTTTTTCGAAAACCTCGCGGGCGGTGGCTTCTGCCGTCGCGGTGGCGTCGGCCCCATGCAGCAGCGTGGTGACTTCGTTGGCGAGACGGATTTTGGCCTCGTTGATCTCGGACCCGGCCAGCGCGCCCATGCGGTCGCATTCCTCGACAGGGAGTTCCGTGAAGATTTTAAGGAAGCGGCCCACATCTGCGTCGGTGGTGTTGCGCCAGAACTGCCAGAATTCGTAAGCGCTTAGCATGTCACCGTTCAGCCAGACCGCGCCGCCCTGCGACTTGCCCATCTTGCGGCCATCGCTGGTCGTCAGCAGCGGCGTGGTCAGGCCGTAGATCTCCTGATCCAGAACCCGGCGGGTCAGGTCGATGCCGTTGACGATGTTACCCCACTGGTCCGAGCCGCCCATCTGTAGAACGCAGCCATAGCGGCGGTTCAGCTCGAGGAAGTCATAGGCCTGCAGGATCATGTAGTTGAATTCGAGAAAGCTCAGCGATTGTTCACGATCCAGCCGTGATTTCACGGACTCGAACGACAGCATCCGGTTGACCGAGAAATGGCGCCCGATATCGCGCAGGAAATCGAGGTAGTTCAGGTTGTCCAGCCATTCGGCATTGTTCAGCATCAGCGCGCCGTTTTCGCTGTCGTCATAGGACAGGTATTTGGCGAAAACCTGCTTCATGCCCGCGATATTGGCGTCGATCTGTTCGGGGCCCAGCAGAGGGCGCTCGTCCGAGCGGAACGAGGGGTCGCCCACCTTGGTCGTGCCGCCACCCATCAGGGTAATCGGCTTGTGGCCGGTCTGTTGCAGCCAGCGCAGAACCATGATGTTCATCAAATGACCCACGTGCAGCGACTGCGCCGTGGCGTCATATCCGATATAGGCAGTTTGCACCCCGCTGATCAGCGCGTCGTCAAGGCCCTGATAATCGGTGCAGTCGGCGAGAAAGCCGCGCTCGATCATCGTGGCGATGAAATCCGATTTGGGGTGGTAGTTCATATCGTGCCCTCGGGGTAGATGTTGCGGGGCACTGTATAGGCGGCGGGATGGGTAAGGGAAAGGCACCTTTTTCGCTGAGATCGATGCCTAAGGGTCTTTCGGTTCAGGTGACCGGTCGACCGGTGGCAGGCTGAACGCGTATATCATTGCGATCAGGTTCAGCACCGCCAGCACGAAAATGGGCGTGACCGGGTCATGCAGATGCGCCACGGCGCCAAGAATGGCGGCGAACACGATGCCGACCAATCCGGCAATCACGTCCCCCAGTGCGACAAGGTAGGGACGTTCCTTTTCCTCGGTCAACTCGATCAGATAGAGGTAGCGACCGTAGATCACGCCATTACCTCCGACGGACAGCAGCAGGATCACCAGCGCGTAGAGCCAGACGTTCTGCGCGTAGCCCAGCATCGTGAACGCCAGCGCCAGAACGGCGGATATCATCGAAATCAGGCACCCCAGCCACATGACCGGCTTGACCGATATGCGCCCGCTGAGCCAGCCCCAGACGACCGAGCCGATCACGACACCTGCGCTGGCGGCCATGACGAAGTAGCTGAGCGAGTGTTTGGTGCCCACATGGTAGGTCGCCGCGTGGATGGTGTAGAACGGCATGGCCAGTTCCACCGAGATGAAGATCATACGGGCGGTCAGAAATTTGCGATACCAGCCCAGGGCCATGCCGGTTTTGAAGCCGGTGGCAAGCTCGGCAAGGGGTTTGGGCTTTTGTGCCGGTGCGGCTTTGGCAGCGTGTTCTTCCTCAAGCAGGCGGACACCGGCAAAGCTGATACCGGCGGCAAACATCGCGACAACACCGCACCACATCACGACGATATGGCGTTGCAGTGGTTCTTCTGAGGCCAGAAGGTCCTTGGTGATCCAGACGATCGCAATGGCCAGAACACCCGAGATCGTGGCCTGGGCAAAGACCATCCGGTTGCGCTTGGCCTTGGGAACCGACACGCCGTAGATCTGGCTGGTGCCGAGGCTGGTGATCCCCTGACACAGGCCCATGATGATCGCGGTGATCAGGAACAACGCGACCACCATGATCTGTGGCAGGTTGGTGGCAAACAACGCCACGACGGACAGGATGGCACCGGTCAGGATGTTTGGGATATAGACCGCCACTTTCGCGCGGGTCACGCGGTTGATGAAGGGCGAGACGAAGATTTCAGCGATCAGCCTTGCGCCGGTGACAAACGGCAGCAGCAGGCCTGCAACGAAGGTGGGGGCTCCAAGCGCAAGATAGAGGAATGGCAGAACCAGCCGGGGGTTGACCAGTTGCCCGCCGATCGTCGCCAGCGCGCCTGACCAGAAGATCAGCTGGTAGTTGCGGGCTTCAATCGGATTGGTGCCCTCGGGTGTGTCCGGTCGCTGCATCGGGTAATGGCTCGGGTGTTCTGGTTTCCATACGGTTGTAACTTGCCATACTCGGTCACTTTTTCGCAAATCCCCCGAGTGTCGGATCGCGGTGCCGGGTTGGATATAGATTTGAGGCAACGATTCCGGTTGCCTTGTGATCGGCGAATTCCATGCGGCTTGCTTTGTGCGGCTATACATGGGCAGGTTGAGCCTGACGCCGGGATTTCAGGCTCAGAATGAAGTTGCAGGAGAGACAAGGGTGGGGCAGGCCATCAAGAAAAACGGGTCCGTCAGAGCTTTGGGCGCCATGTCCGGAACTTCCCTGGACGGGGTGGATGCCGCCGTGGTGGTAACGGACGGGCGCGAGATTCTCGGGTTTGGGGAAAGCCTGTACCGCGCGTATTCGGATGAGGAACGCACGCTGTTGCGCAAGGCGCTGGGACGCTGGCACGGCCCCGAGGTCGACGCGGCGGAGGAGTTGGTGACCCGCGCCCATGCCGAGCTTCTGTCAGAGTTCGAAGAGGTGGACGTCATCGGGTTTCACGGACAGACCCTGGCCCATGCGCCGAAAACACAAGGGACGTTGCAGGTTGGGGATGGAGTTGGCCTGTCGCAGGCGCTGGGCTTGCCGGTGGTCTGGGATTTCCGCAGCGACGACGTGGCGATGGGGGGCGAGGGGGCGCCGCTGGCACCGTTCTTCCACTTTGCCTGCGCCAAATGGATTGGCGCGACCCGGCCACTGTGTTTCCTGAACCTTGGCGGGGTCGGCAACCTGACCTATGTGGATCCGGCCTGTGCTGGGCCAGAGACGCCGGGTGCCTTGCTGGCTTTTGACACGGGTCCGGCCAACGCGCCGGTTGACGATCTGATGCAGGCGCGCTTGGGTCTGCCAATGGATCGGGACGGGGCCGTGGCGCGGGGCGGTACGGTGGAGACCGGCGCGCTTGAGCTGTTTCTGGCCGAGCCGTTCTTTGCCCGGATGCCGCCGAAATCACTGGATCGCAACGATTTTGCGGAGATGATTGAACTGGTCAGAGAGCTCGGCGATGCGGATGCGGTCGCAACCCTGACCGGAATGTGCGCGGCCGGTGTGGCGCAAGGGATGGAACATTGTCCAAAACCGCCCGAACGGGTGCTGGTTACGGGCGGCGGACGGCGCAATCCGGTGCTGATGAAGATGCTGAGTGTGTCACTGGATTGTCCGGTCGAACCGGTCGAGGCCGTCGGACTGGATGGCGACATGCTGGAGGCGCAGGCATTTGCCTATCTCGCCGTGCGCGTCGCGCGGGGGCTGCCGACCTCGTGCCCGGGAACAACCGGGGTCAAGGCGTTGGTGGGGGGCGGGATTGTATCCTCGCCGTCCCGTGGGGTCGCGGTTGGCAGGTAAGGGGCGCTGCCCCTCGGCCTTGCGGCCTCACCCCGGGATATTTGAGGCCAGATGAAGAACGGATCCTAACGGCTAAGGCTATGGGTGTAGTCCGAGGTGAATTCGGCATAGCCGATTGACGTGAATTTCAGATGCGCCTGTGTCCAGCGGTGCAGTTCGGGCAACTGATGGAACGGGACGTTCGGAAACGCGTGGTGTTCCGCGTGGTAGGGCATGTTCCAGGCAAGAAAGCGGATCAGCTTGTTGGTGAAGGTGGTGCGTGAGTTTTCCAGCATGTTGGCGACGGGCAGGCAGAGGCCGTGTTCGGCCAACAGGTAGAGACGCAGGAACGGCTGGCCGATCAGAATCGGAAGGATCCACAGCCAGAATAGTGTTGGGGAAAACAACAGGCTGAGGGCCGCGAGGGTGTAGAGGGACAGGAGGCAGCGCGCCTCGGCCCGGATTGCGCGATGCTGGCGGGCGGGCAGGTAGGGCGCGTCGATCCTGCCGAAAGCGTTGCGGAACATCACCCGTGCCATGCCGGACCAGTAGGGCCAGCCGCTGAGGTAGACCGCAAGGCTGCGCCAGTTGTCCGGGCGGGGCTTGCCGTCGAGCTCGGGGTCATTCTGCGGGTGATTGGTCCATTTGTGGTGGGCCAGGTGGAAAAAGCGAAACCATGTGAAGGGCAGCGCGATGGGAACCGAGACCACGTGGCCGACCACGTCGTTGAGCCATCCGGTCCGGAACGGGGTTTTGTGGGAGCATTCGTGGCTGAGCGTGAACAGGAAGACCAGAAGAATGCCCTGCGGCAAGAGCAGAACCTGCCAGAACGGGATTTGTGCAGCGATGCCGGCACTGGTTGCAGTCAGAACCCCAAGATAGATCAGAAGATGTTTCACCCCGAAGATGTCCGAGCGTCTTTGCAGACGGTCCTTTGTGTCTGCCGGGATTGAAGAGACGAGCGCGCGGTGATCCATGGGGTCAGCTGCGCGGGATGTCGAAGCCGGGTTCGGCCAGTTCGAAGCCTTCGAACTGAAACCCCGGCGAGACCGTGCAACTGACCAATGTATAGGCGCCGGTGCTGCGGGCGGATTGCCAATGGTTTTCCGGCACGATCAGTTGCGGCTCACCCTCAGACAGATCGGGGGTGAGCAGGTGGTCGGTGGCCGGGCCGTGGCTGGTTGCGCTCAGCGAAAGGACCAACGGCGCACCGGCGTGATAAAGCCAGATTTCGGTGGCATCCACACGGTGCCAGTGGCTGCTTTCGTCTTGCTGCAGAAGGAAATAGATGCAGGTTCCAGTGGCGCGGCCTGAATTGCTGGCGCGCCAGGTTTCCCGGAACCAGCCACCTTCAGGGTGGCGCTGCATTTGCAGATGACTGATGATCTCTTGTGCGCTCATTTGATCCTCGGATGTTCGGGTCAATTATGCACGGGATGGCGCAATCCGCTATGGCAATCGCAGGCACAGGCCATATGTTTGGTGCATGACCATGACGATCCCCTTTGACAATTCCTACGCCCGGCTGCCGGACTCGTTTTTTGCGCGACAGGCGCCGGTTCCCGTTCGTGCACCGCAGATGATCGCGTTCAATGCCGATCTGGCCAAAGTTCTGCGAATTTCTGCGGGTGATGTGCAGGAAATGGCTGAGACCTTTGCCGGAAACACCGTGCCCACAGGGGCCGAACCATTGGCGCAGCTTTATGCCGGGCATCAGTTCGGGCACTACAATCCGCAACTGGGCGATGGCCGCGCCGTGCTTTTGGGTGAAACGGTCGGCACGGATGGGGTGCGCCGGGACATTCAGTTGAAAGGATCCGGACCGACCCCGTTTTCGCGGCAAGGGGACGGACGCGCCTGGCTGGGTCCTGTGCTGCGCGAATACGTAGTGTCCGAGGCCATGTACGCGCTGGGCATCCCGACGACCCGGGCGCTGGCGGCAGTGGAAACGGGTGAGGTCGTTCTGCGGGAAGGCCCGTTGCCCGGCGCGGTTCTCACCCGCATCGCGCAAAGCCATCTGCGGGTCGGCACGTTTCAGGTCTTTGCCGAGCGCGGGCAGTTGGACAGTTTGAAACGACTGACGGACTATGCGATTGCGCGCCATTATCCCGACGCAGAGGGTCCGATGGGCCTGCTGCGTGCGGTTGTCGACGCGCAGGCGCATTTGATCGCGGGCTGGATGAGCGTGGGGTTTATTCACGGGGTGATGAACACCGACAATTGCTCGGTTGCCGGAGAGACCATCGATTACGGGCCGTGTGCCTTCATGGACAGCTATCATCCGAACACGGTCTACAGTTCGATTGACCGGATGGGGCGGTATGCCTATTCCAACCAGCCCGAGATTGCCGTCTGGAATGTGGCGCAACTGGCCACATCGCTGATCCAGCAGATGGAGGACAAGGAAGCCGCCGTCGAGGAGGCAACGGAGATCGTGCACGTGATGCCCGAGCTGCTGCAGGCGAACTGGTTGCGCCGGTTCCGGGCCAAGATCGGGCTTGCAACGGCAGAGGACGGGGATCTTGAGATGATTTCCGACCTGCTGACGCGGATGGCCCAGAACGGCGCCGATTTCACAAACACCTTCCGCGCGCTGGGCAGCGATGCGGCACGGGACCAGTTCACCGAGCGCGAGGCGTTTGACGCCTGGGCCGAAGGATGGAGCGCGCGTCTGGTACGCGAGCCAGACCCGCAAAGCGTTATGGCAATGGCCAATCCGGCTTTCATCCCGCGCAATCACCGTGTCGAACAGATGATTCAGTCCGCCGTGAAAGGGGACTACGCGCCGTTTCACAGTCTGAACAAGGTACTCGCGAACCCATACGAGGATCAGCCCGATGCGGCCGACCTGATGCGACCCCCGACCGAGATTGAAGTGGTCCGGGCGACCTTCTGTGGCACGTGAGCTCAGAGGCTAGGGTGTCGCCTGATACGGGTTGATCGTGTCCGGCCAGCGCCGCTGGTACTGGGTGACCAAAAGCAACACATCCGATTCAGGCAGTGCGGTTCGTGCATCGCTGATCATGCGCAGGTTCAGGGTGTCGATTTCGTCTGCAGTGACGGGGCGGCCCGGATCATAGTAGACCGTCACCAGAAAGCTGCGCCCCTGTTTTGTCACGGACATGTCCCGCAAGGTTCCGCCGTCTTCGGCGATGGCTTCGCGCAGGGCCCGGCGCGCGGTCGCCAGGTGTACGGGGTTTGCGGTGACATTTGCCAGTTCTCCCAAACCGCCCCGGAACTCGCGAAAATAGGTACCGACAGCCAGCAGACAGAGCACCAGAACGAGGATCGAGTCCCCGATCGGAGCGATGGGCGCAAGGGGGCCATCGCGGAACAGGTAGATGGCGCCCAGCCCCACGCCGGCAGCGGCGGTGATCATACCATCGAAAAGCGAAGCGCGGGCCTCCAGACGCAGGATCGAACTGTTCTTTCCGGTCTTGCGCCAGGTGAAGTGATGAAAGGCCCAAAGGAAAAGACAGGTGGCCCCGATCGTTGCGAAATACACGAACATCGGCGCGAAATTCAGCGGCTCAGGGTCGATGCCGCTGAGGTAGCTGTAGATGTTCTTGATTGCGTTTGTGATGGCGAACAGGACAAGCCCCAGCAGTGACAGGGCACGGAAGGTGGAGAAGATGGCCTCGTCCGCCGCATATCCGAAGGGACGCAGCTTGTCGGGTCCTGCGCCGACGCGCTGGCTGATCCGGCGGCCCAGAACGGCAGAGCCGAAACCGATCAATGAAAACAGGCCATCCATCATGATGGCATTGGAGTTTGACAGGATACCGGCCAGAATACCGGCCCCGGCCATGAACAGGTTGCCCCACATGGCCACAAGCAGCGACCGACCTTCGAGGCGTTTCTTCTTGTCTGTGTCCGGCATTGCCATCCCGTTTTACCCCGAAGTAACATCAATCCGCTGCACAAATAGTCAATAGCGTGCATTTCGCCAATGATTTGAACTGCGCGGATATTGCACCGAAAAACAAGTATTCCGGGGTTGCACACGGGAACGGGCGACGTAATCTTAGAAGTCTACGACAACCGGAAGCCCATGACCCGTTCGCCGACCCTTCGACTTGCCAGTTACAACATTCAGAAATGCGTCGGGCTGGACCTTCGGCGCCAGCCGCAGCGTATCCTTCAGGTTCTGGAGGGAATGAAAGCGGATATCGTGGTTTTGCAGGAGGCCGACAAACGTCTGCCGCCCCGGCCTGCGGCGCTGCCGCATTTCATGCTGGACGAAGCTGGCTGGAACATTGTCGATCTGGGCGGCGCGGGCAGCCTGGGCTGGCACGGCAACGCGGTAATCTGGCGGGGTGACGCCATACAGGTGCGCAGCGCATCCCATCACGAGTTGCCGGGGCTGGAGCCGCGCGGGGCCGTTCAGGTGGAGTTCGATACTCAGATCGGTCCGCTTCGGGTTATGGGGGTGCATCTGGGCCTGCTGCCCGCATCACGCCGCCAGCAGTTGACGCAACTCAGGCGCAGCGATGCGGGGCAGAACTGTATGCCGACTGTCTGGGCGGGGGATTTCAACGAATGGTCGCGTCAGCCCGTGCTGGATCACCTGGTTCCGGGCATGCGGTTTCTGCCTCCGGTCGCAAGCTTTCCGGCGGCGCAACCCCTGGGCGCGCTGGACAGAATCGCGCTGGGCGGCGGCCTTGAGGCAATGCTGCACGGTGTACATAACGCGCGGCCGGCGCATATTGCGTCGGATCATCTGCCGGTCTGGGCTGACCTGCGGTCTGCAGTCTAGGGCGCACTGGAAAATCACCTGTGGCGCGCGCCGTGCAGACGTACTAAGACAGAAACCCGAACACTTCTGGGGGTCATCATGCCGGATACGATCATCACCCGATGCGAAGCCAAAGGGCTGCGCATGACGGGGCAGCGCCGCACAATTGCCCAGGTGCTGGAGGAAAGCGAAGACCATCCGGATGTCGAAGAACTGTACACGCGCGCCTCGGCCGTTGATTCCGGCATTTCCATTGCAACAGTCTACCGGACCGTCAAATTGTTCGAAGAGGCGGGAATACTGGAGCGGCTGGAATTCGGCGACGGACGCGCACGGTATGAGGACGCCGAGCGCGATCACCACGATCATCTGATCGACATGCAGTCGGGCGAGGTGATCGAGTTCGTTGATCCCGAGATCGAGGCACTGCAGGAAAAGATTGCCGCCAAGCTGGGCTACAAGCTGAAAGGGCACCGGCTGGAGCTGTATGGTGTTCCGCTGGAACAGGACTGACCCATCACGAAAAGCGATTGGTCGCTTCAAATCAATTCATTAAACCTGTCGTAATCCGGCTTGCGACGTCGCGAATGTTCCGGTTTTGGTGACTCACAGGCTCAGATTTTTTCAGCCCACCCAAACGGACACGCGCATGAACAACGTAAACGGCATATTGCTGATCATTGGCTCGATGGCGGCCTTTTCGCTTGAAGACATGTTCATCAAGCATCTGTCGACCAGTGTTTCGACCGGCCAGATCATGATTGTTCTGGGGCTGTTTTGCAGCCTTGTCTTCGTGCTGATGTCGTTGGCCACACGCAAACGCATCCTTGATCCGGTGGCGTGGCAGCCGTTGCCTCTGGCCCGTGCCGCGACCGAAGCGGTGGGGGCACTGACCTTTGTTACCGCCCTGTCGCTCGTCGACCTGTCCACTGTTGCAGCCGTGTTCCAGGCGATGCCGCTGGCGGTGACCATGGGGGCGGCGCTGTTTCTGGGGGAACAGGTTGGCTGGCGGCGGTGGAGCGCGATTGGCGTTGGTTTCATCGGTGTTCTGATGATCATTCGTCCCGGACTTGAAGGTTTCCAGCCCGAGTCCCTGTTTGTCGTGGCAACCGTGATTGCCATTGCGGCGCGGGATCTGATCACGCGGAAACTTGATGTTCGCGTCGCGTCATCTGTTGTGGCGCTGCAGGCCTACATCGCGGTGGCGTTTGCCGGTGCGGTTCTGATGGTGTTTTCGGCTCAACCGGCCATTCCGCTGCAAACGGCGCAGATCGGTCCTTATCTTGGCGCGATCGGGTTTGGCGTTCTGGGATATTATGGCATCGTAACCGCGATGCGGATCGGTGAGGCGTCGGCCCTGACGCCATTCCGGTACACCCGCCTGGTCTTCTCGATTGCCGCGGGGATGCTGATGTTCGGCGAACGTCCCGACCAGATGACACTGGCCGGTGCCATGCTGATCATGGGTTCCGGTCTTTACACCTTTGTTCGCGAGCGCCGTCTGGCGCGTGCCATGGCGGTAGCGGCCTGACGGATCGTCGCAGGTTGGTGCAAACAGGGTGCTGTTAGCCCTAAAGGCCACCTGATCGATATGTTAGCGATAACATGACCGGTTTACTTTTCACCCGTTGATGGTATGAGGCGTGCAACTGAACGCAGCCACAGGGACGGGCCTTATGAGCACCATCATCGACATCCATGCACGTGAAATTCTGGACAGCCGGGGCAACCCGACGGTCGAAGTGGACGTGATCCTGGAAGACGGCACCATGGGACGCGCCGCTGTGCCCTCTGGCGCATCAACCGGCGCCTATGAAGCCGTGGAAAAGCGCGATGGCGACAAGTCGCGCTATATGGGCAAGGGCGTTCTGGAAGCCGTCGCCGCCGTGAACGGTGAGATCGCGGAAGAACTGGTTGGTTTTGACGCGACAGAGCAGGTGGCGATCGATCAGGCGATGATCGAACTGGACGGGACCGAAAACAAGGGCCGTCTGGGCGCAAACGCGATCTTGGGTGTCTCGCTGGCGACTGCCAAGGCCGCAGCGGATTTTACCACGCAGCCATTATATCGCTATGTGGGCGGCACTTCGGCCCGTGTTCTGCCTGTACCGATGATGAACATCATCAACGGCGGTGAACATGCAGACAACCCGATAGACATTCAGGAATTCATGATCATGCCCACCTCGGCCGCGAATATCCGCGAAGCCGTGCGCATGGGGTCCGAGGTGTTCCACACGCTGAAACGTGAGTTGTCGGCCGCTGGTCTGGCCACCGGTGTCGGCGATGAGGGCGGCTTTGCCCCCAATATTGCATCCACCCGCGAGGCTCTGGATTTCATCCTGCAGTCCATCGAAAAGGCAGGCTACAAGCCGGGCGAGGAAATCCACCTGGCGCTGGATTGTGCGGCAACCGAATACTACAGGGACGGCAAATACGTCCTGTCAGGCGAAAACATCTCACTGACGTCCGAGGAAAATGCCGAGTATCTGGCGGCGCTGGTCAAGGATTACCCGATCATCTCGATCGAAGACGGCATGTCCGAGGATGACTGGGACGGCTGGAAAGCCCTGACCGACGCCATCGGTGACAAGGTTCAACTGGTAGGCGACGACTTGTTCGTGACCAACCCCGCGCGTCTGGCCGAAGGGATCGAGCGCGGTTGTGCCAACTCGATGCTGGTCAAGGTGAACCAGATCGGGTCGCTGACCGAGACTCTGCGCGCCGTCGATATGGCCCACCGCGCACGTTATACCAACGTCATGTCGCACCGCTCAGGCGAGACCGAGGACGCAACCATCGCTGATCTGGCGGTTGCAACCAACTGTGGTCAGATCAAAACCGGCTCGCTCGCGCGGTCCGACCGGCTGGCCAAGTACAACCAACTGATCCGGATCGAGGAGTCACTGGGTGAGGTCGCGGAATATGCCGGAGCATCGATCCTGCGCTGAGTCGGAGCCTTTCGACAATAATAATACTTATCCTGGCTGAAAATCATTTCGGAGTCAGATGCTTTGCCCTGGGTATCATAAAACCTAGGCTCCTCCCTCGCCGATTAGGCGAGGGCGGGGTACGGCATTTCAGTGAATTGCGGTTAGATGCCTCGGCCAAGAGTTCCCGTAATCGCCCGGTTGATGCCATTCGGACAGCAGCTTGGGAAAACATGATCGTTTGCCGGGTTCTGGCCGAGTTGTGGGGCGCAGCAGTGTGGTAGAACCGAGCTGATCAGAAAGCGGGTCTATGTTCGCCCATCTAGGGCTTGGGAGAACCGGAGCGGCGTCAAACAGACGCCAGATCGGTTGCTCATTCTATTTGTTCCAAACGATAGGGTTTTTTATGGGGGGGGCGTTTTCAAGCTGCCGCCTTGCTGTTTGTCACGGGAACATGTGGTGAAAATCTCAGTTCTCCGTATCGCTTTCAGGTTGTGGCAAAGGGGCGCGTTTTGTCGCGAAAGTGTAAATTTCGGGATGCGAGGACAGAAAATATTCAAAAAGTCCGAGACGAAATTAGGAAAACGCTCGAAAAGTCCGATCGCTGGATCGTTTATGGTTATCAATGCTCTAGCAGTGAAAATGCTGGTCAAAAGACCGCGAAAACAGACATATCGGCGGAAAATGGCCGAGTATTATATCGTTATGTGTGAACTTGTTCCTAACGGCGGTGTCTCAACATGAGTTATCCTGATTGCATTGCAGAAAGGAGCTCACGATGTCTGTATCAAAATTCCTTCTGATGGTTTCGGCCCTGTCCGTATCCTTCCTCGCGGCTTGCGCAGGACCCGATACCTACCCGATCACAGGGATGCAGGTGTCTCAGGATGACCCGGTTCAGGAAATGTATAACCCCGATGTGATCTTCCGCGGGGAAAGCCGCTAGAGCGTTCTGCTCATCAGCATATAGCGGTCGCGGGCCTTGAAGCCGCTGCGCAGGTAGAGTTTTTGCGCAGCGTCATTGGTGCGATCGACTTCCAGATGCAGGGCCGTCACTCCGGCCTCGGCAAGGGCTTTGGGCAAATCATGCAGTACTTCGGATGCGATACCGCGGCCGCGCACGGCCGGGCGGATGTAGATTTCATCGACAAAGCCGTCCATGCCGCCAAACTCGACCGACCACCCGAAAGTCAGGATGATGTAGCCCAGCGGCGCCCGGCCGGGGCCAATCAGGTAGATGCAGCCATGCGGGATTCCTTCCAGTAGAGGACGCAGAGCTTCGCGCCGCTGGTCGGCATCCTGTTCAATTCCTGTCTCGGCGTGAAACGCGGAAACCAGCGCCATCAGTCGGTCCAAGTCGTCCGTTCGGGCGAGGCGGAGTGCTGCGGTCATAGCCGGGCCAGCCTTTCTGTAAGCAGGGCAAAGAAACCATCAGCGTCCAGATCGCCCATGAATGTGGCGTTTGGTGCGCGGTCGGTGACGCCCCACCAATCTGCGACGGTCATGCCCATGGTCAGTTCCGAATGGGTTTCAATCTCGACATTGATGTGACGCCCGCTGAACAGGTTGGGACGGATCAGATAGGCGGTGACGCAGGGATCGTGCAGCGGAGCGCCTTCGCTGCCGTATTTGTTCATGTCGAACCGCTCGAAGAAATCTGTCATTTCGGCCACGGCGATGCCGACCTTGTTGCCAAGCGCACGGAAGGCGTCATTTCGGGGTCTGGTGACAAGTGCCTTGTGAGTGACATCCAGCGGCATGACGACGATGGGCCTGCCGGATCTGAACACGATATCAGCAGCTTCCGGATCGACGTGAATGTTGAATTCCGCTGTTGGGGTGATGTTTCCGACCTCAAAATAAGCCCCGCCCATCAGGACAATTTCCTGAACGCGGTCGACAATGTCGGGGGCCTTCTGAAACGCCGTTGCGATATTGGTCAGCGGACCCAGCGGGCAAAGCGTCACGGTCCCCGGTGCCTGTGTACGCAGGGTATCGATGATAAAATCGACCGCGTGGCCTTGCGCCAGCGGCATCTGCGGGTCGGGCAGAACCGGGCCGTCCAAGCCGGTTTTACCGTGCACATGTTCCGCAGTGATCAGAGGGCGGTTCAGCGGGCGGTCGCATCCGGCATAAACGGGCACTTCGGTGTGACCAGCCAGTTCGCAGACGATACGCGCATTCTTGGCCGTCAGTTCCAGCGGCACGTTTCCGGCGACGGCGGTGATGCCCAGAACCTCGACCTCTTCGGGGCTGGCCAACGCCAACAGGATGGCGACGGCATCGTCCTGTCCGGGATCGGTGTCGATTATGATCTTGCGGGCGGTCATGCTCTGCCTCCGGGGTGGTGAAGGTCGGACACTGACAAGCTGAGCGTGTCTTGTCCAGTTGTTTCAGGCCCCGGTTGTTGCGCTTACCGGCGGGAGTTTGCCATTGGCGCGGTGTTCCTCGATTTTCACCTCGTCCCACAGCGCATCCATCTCGGCCAGATCACTTTGGGTGGGCGTCTTACCGCGTTCGGCCAGCCGGGCTTCGACCTTTTCGAAGCGGCGTGTGAACTTGGCGTTTGTGCGGCGCAGCGCGGCCTCGGGTTCGATGCCTAAGTGGCGGCCAAGGTTGACGATCACGAACAGCAGATCACCGAATTCGTCCTCGAGCGCGTCGGCGTCCATACTGTTGCGCGCCTCTTCCAGTTCAGCGGCCTCTTCCGTGATCTTGGCCAACACGTGGCTGGCATCGGGCCAATCAAATCCGACCCGGGCGGCGCGTTTTTGCAGTTTATGGGCACGCAGCAGGGCAGGCAGGTTGGCCGCAACCCCGTCCAACGCTCCTTTCTGTTTCTTGCCTGCACGCTCTGCCGCCTTGATGGTTTCCCAGTCCGCTGTCTGTTGTTCGGCGGATTTATCGCGGGACTCGTCGCCGAACACATGCGGGTGGCGGTCGACCATCTTGTCCGACATGGTGCGAACCACGTCCTGAAAGGTGAAATGCCCAGCCTCTTCAGCCATTTGCGCGTGAAAGACGGATTGAAACAGCAGGTCTCCCAACTCGCCCTTCAGCTCGTCATACGCCTCACGTTCGATGGCGTCAGCGACCTCGTAGGCTTCTTCGATCGTGTAGGGGGCAATGGTCGCGAAATCCTGTTCGATATCCCACGGACAGCCCGATTCGGGGTCGCGCAGGCGGCGCATGATTTCCAGCAAGCGCTCGATCCCAGCGTCAGAGTCGGTGATCAGCGGATTTTCAGCCATTGCGAAGCCCCTTGTTCCGGTGTCAGATGCATCCATCCCGCAGCTTGGATCAGGAGTCCACCCCCGATGCCCGTCGTCAACCGAATTGCCGATTTCTCTGCCGATATGGCCGCATGGCGCCAACACCTGCATAAAATCCCGGAACTGGAGTTCGAATGCCATGAAACTGCGGCTTTTGTTGCGGACCGTCTGCGCGAGTTCGGCGTGGATGAACTGCACGAAGGGATCGCCAAAACCGGCATGGTCGCCATCATCAACGGGCAGGGTGAAGGGCCGACCATTGGCCTGCGTGCGGATATGGATGCGCTGCCGATCACGGAGGAGACTGGTGTTGACTATGCTTCGACGAATCCGGGCAAGATGCACGCCTGCGGGCATGACGGGCACACAACCATGTTGCTGGGGGCCGCGCGGTATCTGGCCGAGACACGAAATTTCCGGGGGCGGGTTGCGCTGATCTTTCAGCCCGCCGAGGAAGAAGGCGGCGGGGCCGGCGTGATGGTGGAAGAAGGCATCATGGACTGGTTTGACATCTCGCAGGTCTATGCGCTGCACAACGCGCCGGGCATTGCCGAAGGGGCGTTCCACACAACGCCCGGCCCGATCATGGCGGCGGTCGACACGTTCGAGGTGCATATACAGGGCAGGGGCGGCCATGGCGCGATGCCGCATGAAACCCGCGATCCGGTGATGGCGGCCTGCGGTATCGCGCAGGCGATCCAGACCATCGTCAGCCGCAATAACTACGCGTTGGATGATCTGGTGGTTTCGGTCACGCAGATTCATACCGGAACCGTGAACAACGTGATTCCCGACACGGCCTATATAAACGGCACCGTGCGCACCTTTGATCCCAATGTGCAGAAGATGGTGATGGAGCGGATGGAGCAGATCGTGCAGGGGCAGGCGGTATCCTACGGTGTCGAAGCGCGGCTGGACTATGACGTCAGTTACCCAGCCACGGTCAACGATGACGCCAAGGCGGTATTTGCGGCTGAAGTCGCCCGCGAGGTTTCCGGCGATGACCGGGTCACGGCCAATAGCGGGCGCGAGATGGGGGCCGAGGATTTTTCCTATATGCTGCAGTCACGCCCCGGCGCATATCTGTTTCTGGGACAGGGTGAAGGTGCAGGACTGCATCACCCGAAATACAACTTCAACGACGACATCGCACCGGTCGGGGCCTCATTCTTTGCCCGGATCGTGGAAAAGGCGCAGCCGCTGGGTTGACAGGGAGAAGACATGGCACTGGAAGACGCAAAAAATCAGGTGGATGAGGCGTTCACCAATCCCGACCTCAAGGGGTTGTCCTACGAGAACACGTTCGGGGGCGCGACCTCGTTCCTGAGGCGGCTGTATACCAAGGACCTGAGCGGAGTTGATATCGCCGTGACAGGCGTACCCTTTGATCAGGCGGTCACCAACCGCCCGGGCACTCGTCTGGGCCCGCGTGCGATCCGCGAGGCCAGCGCACTGCAATCGCCCGATGCGCCTTATGGCTGGCCCTTTGATGCGCTCAGCGAACTGGCCATCGTCGACTATGGCGACATGGCCTATGACTATGCCAACATCCCGGCCTTTCCCGACACGTTGACCGATCATATCCGCACCATTCTGGAGGCGAATGTCGCGTCGGTCACGCTGGGCGGGGACCATTACATCAGCTTCCCTATCCTGAAGGCCTATGCCGAGAAATACGGGCCGATATCGTTGCTGCAATTCGATGCGCACACTGACACCTGGGCCGATGACGACATGTCCCGCGTGGACCACGGCACGATGTTCTACAAGGCGGTGAAGTCCGGGATCGTGGACCCTAAGCGCTCGGTTCAGGTGGGAATTCGCACCCACAACGAGGATACGCTGGGCGTCAACATCATCGACGCGCGCGAGGTGTATGAGTCCGGCCCTGCCGCCGTGGCGCAGAAGATCAAGGGTATTCTGGGCGACAGTCCCGTTTACCTGAGCTTTGACATTGATGGGCTGGACCCTGCCTTTGCACCCGGTACCGGGACGCCTGTCTGGGGCGGGCTGACCTCGATCCAGACGCAGATCATTCTGCGCGACATCGCCGGGATCAACATCAAGGGCGGCGATGTGGTCGAGGTTTCGCCTCCGTTCGACACCTCCGGCGCCACCGCGATTGCCGGTGCGCATGTGGCGACGCAGATCATTTGTCTGCTGGGCTGGAACAAGCTGGCTCCGGTTTAACATTTGGTTAGTCATAGTTCCGGTATGTGCTTGATTGTGTGACCGGGCAGAAGGGACAACAGGCATGGCAGATTTCAACCAACCGATCAGCGGCAATGATCTGGCCCGGTTTTCCGGGCCGAACACCTTCATGCGCCTGCCGCAGGCGGCCTCGCTTGAGGGGCTGGATGTGGCGGTTTTGGGTATTCCGATGGATATCGGCACCTCGTGGCGGTCGGGCACGCGGTTCGGGCCGAAACAGATCCGAAGTGAAAGCGCGATGATCCGCCCCTATAACATGTCGACATTCGCCGCGCCGTTTGACAGTTTGCAGATTGCCGACATCGGCGATCTGGCGATCAATACGTTTTCGCTGGCTGAGAGTCTGAAGATCATCAAGGACAGCTATGACGGCATTCTGGCGCAGAACGTGACCCCGGTGGCGATGGGGGGCGATCATTCGATCACCCTGCCGATCCTGCGCGCGATTGCGGCAAAGCACGGTCCGGTCGCCCTGGTGCATGTGGATGCCCATGCGGACGTGAATGACGAAATGTTTGGCGAGCGTGAGACCCATGGCACCGTCTTCCGCCGCGCCTACGAAGAGGGGCTGATCGTTCCCGACAAGACCTTTCAGATCGGAATTCGCGGGTCCGGCTACGCCGCCAGCGATTTCACTGAAGCGAAGGGATGGGGTTTCCGCCAATATCCGGCCTGGGAACTGTGGCAGCAGAACCTGACCGAGATCGGCTCGCTTATCCGCAAGTCTGTAAGGGATCATCCGGTTTACATCACCTACGACATTGACAGTCTGGACCCGGCCTATGCGCCCGGCACCGGGACGCCCGAGATTGCGGGGCTAACCACACCGCAGGCGCTTCAACTGATCCATGCGCTTGGCGGCATGAATGTAGTGGGCTGCGATCTGGTCGAGGTTTCGCCGCCCTACGATCCGTCCGGCAACACGGCGCTGACAGCGGCGAACCTGTTGTTTGAATTGATCTGCATCCTGCCCGGAGTGACGTCACGATAACCGGGGTCGCATATTGCCCCGCATCGCGATCCGGCTAGGGTTTGTCAAAGGGTTGGGATCGGGATGACAAAGATGGTGCTGTGGCTTTGTGTTGCACTGTTGGTTGGACTGGCGGCTTTCATTCGGCTGGCTCCGTCCGATCCCGTGACATGGCATGTCGCCCCGGTTGGTAACACGGACCGGGACATGAAAGGCGGCGTTGTGCGTGTGGTTGAAACCGGTCCGGACGGGTTGGCGCGTTTTGATACCATTGCAAGGGCCGCTCCACGGACAACGGTTTTGGCCGGGTCGGTTGGTGATGGAATGGTGACATATGTCACCCGAACACCGACATTAGGGTTTCCCGATTACACAACGGCACAGCAAGACGGGGACATCCTGCGCATTCACGGCAGATTGCGGTTCGGGCGTTCAGATTTTGGGGTAAACCGGGTTCGTGTCGACCGGTGGTTGGCTTTGTTGCAGCCCTGAGGACAGGCACCCCTCCTGCACCTCGCGCCACATGGGGACGTTCAGTGACATCTGGCATTGGGCCATGAACATGCGGCCATCGACCTGCAGGCAGATCATCTCTCCCAGTTCGACCCGGGTGCCGGATTTATCGGTGCAATAACAATCCTGAACCTTGCCGCCGGGGCCGACCACATCGGCCATGGCAGGTGCCGCGCAGAGGGCAAGAACAAGCACGATCCTTTTCATGAATAACAGCTTAGCACAAGGCTTGCCCTTGACCAAAGCCCCCGGATGATAGACACCCCGCGCATGATCCCCGAAGAACGCCTTGAACAGATAACTCAGCGATTCCAGTACCTCGAAGCGGCCATGGCAGATGGCGCGTCGGGCGGTGATATTGCGGCATTGGCCAAGGAATATTCCGACCTCAAGCCGGTGGTCGATCAGATCATGGCCTGGCGACAACTCGTGGCCGACCTGGCCGAGGCAAAGGTGATGCTGTCGGATCCGGACATGAAGGAACTGGCCGAGGAGGAAATTCCGGCGCTGCAGGCACGCATTCCTGACGCGGAGCACGCGTTGCAGCTTGCACTGCTGCCAAGGGATGCGGCGGATGCGCGCCCGGCGATGTTGGAAATCCGCCCCGGTACAGGCGGGGATGAGGCCGCTTTGTTCGCCGGAGACCTGCTGCGCATGTATCAGCGCTATGCCGAAGCGCGGGGTTGGCAGTTCGAGATCATTGAGGAGCAAGCCTCCGATCTGGGCGGGATCAAGGAAGTGGTGGCGCATATCAAGGGTGACAACGTCTTTGCGCGCATGAAATACGAATCCGGCGTACATCGGGTTCAGCGGGTTCCTGAAACCGAAAGCGGCGGGCGAATTCACACCTCGGCGGCTACGGTGGCAGTTTTGCCCGAGGCTGAGGACGTGGATATCCAGATTGACGCGGGTGACATCCGCATCGACACGATGCGGTCTTCGGGTGCTGGTGGTCAGCACGTGAACACCACCGACTCGGCCGTACGGATCACCCACCTGCCCAGCGGCATCGTGGTAACCAGTTCCGAGAAATCCCAGCACCGCAACCGCGAGATTGCGATGCAGGTGCTGAAAACGAGGCTTTACGATCTGGAGCGGCAGCGAATCGACAGCGAGCGTTCGGCGGATCGGGCCAGTCAGGTCGGCTCGGGCGACCGGTCCGAGCGGATCAGGACCTATAATTTCCCCCAAGGTCGCATGACGGATCACCGTATCAATCTGACTCTGTACAAGCTGGATCAGGTGATGCAGGGCGATCTGGACGAGGTGATCGATGCGCTGACCGCAGATGATCAGGCGCGGCTTCTGGCCGAGATGGCGCAATGACCGGGGCACAGACTGCGGCGCAGGCGATGGTGGCGGCAACTGCCCGGCTGCGCGCGG
Source organism: uncultured Ruegeria sp. (assembly GCA_963669395.1). GTDB lineage: Bacteria > Pseudomonadota > Alphaproteobacteria > Rhodobacterales > Rhodobacteraceae > Ruegeria. Next base: position 2,362,384 of record OY770022.1, read on the forward strand.
CAGGCGTTGAAGATCCGGCGCGGGACGCGCGGCTTTTGCTTGCTCATGCGGCCCGGATCGAAGCCAGCCGGGTCACCCTGATCGCGCCCGAGGAGCTGTCGCCGGATATCGCCGAGCGCTATGACCAGCTGATCTCGCTTCGGGCCATACGCGTTCCGGTCTCGCACCTGTTGGGCGAGCGCGAGTTTTACGGCCGTCGGTTTCGCGTCAGCCGTGATGTTCTGGACCCGCGCCCCGAAACTGAAGTGCTGATCGAAGCGGCCCTGAGCGAACCTTTTGACCGGGTGTTGGATCTGGGGGTCGGGTCCGGGTGTATTCTGATCACGCTGCTGGCCGAGCGGCGCAGCGCAACCGGGGTTGGTGTCGACCTCAGCGAAGCCGCCTGTTTGCAGGCCAGCGCCAATGCGGTGCAACATCAGGTGCAGGCCCGCATCGATGTCTGGCATTCCGACTGGTTTGGTGCGGTTGATGGCATGTTTGACCTGATCGTTTCGAACCCGCCCTATATCTCGCTTTCCGAAATGGAGGAGCTTTCCCCCGAAGTACGCGAACATGAACCGCGACTTGCGTTGACAGATGAGGGCGACGGGCTAGATGCGTATCGCCGGATCGCGTCATCGGCCCCGGATTTTCTGTCGCGGGGCGGACGTCTTCTGGTCGAAATCGGACCGACGCAGGCCAACTATGTGTCCGCGTTGTTTGATGCCGCCGGGCTGGCGGAAATTCGTGTCATTTCCGATCTGGACGGGCGGGATCGGGTAATTGTCGCAAGAATGCCCGGTTAGGCCCGAAAACTGAGGCTGAAATGCGCCTGTGAAAGTAAAAAAGCTGCGAAATATCCGATAAACCCCTTGTCTGCGCGGACAGGACATGCTTACTCAGAGTAGTCAGCGAGGCTGGCGCTTTTGCAGCGCACCCCTGACGCCAAGCCCAAAAAAGTCGATGACGCGGTACGGGACAAGCCTCTGAGCAGCGTAAGGTACGGGTTGATCGACAGCGAATGACAAGGCTGACGTAAAATAAGATGAGATCTTCAAAATCCCGCTCGCGGGCCAAGAATAACCGCAATCGCCCTTCTGGTGGTAACGTCGTAAACCGGGTTTTCGACAGTTCAGGCCCCGAGGGCAAGGTGCGTGGCACGCCGCAACAAATCATTGATAAGTACAATCAGCTGGCGCGTGACGCTCAGTTGTCCAACGACCGCGTGGCGGCCGAAAACTTCCAGCAGCACGCCGAGCATTATCTGCGCATGCTGAGCGAAGCGCAGCGCGAGATTGATGCGCGCCGCGAAGAGCAGGAGCGCCAGAATCGCGAGCGCCAGGCCGAACGCGATCGCGAACGCGCCGAACGTCAGGAACGTGAAGCTGCCCGCCAGGCAGACCCGGCCGAGGCGCCGCAGCCCGACGTGATGGATTTCGGTTCTGAGGAGGCAACGCCGGAATCGGGTCTGGTCGAGACGCCGGAAAGCAAAGAGGATGCGCCGGTCGCCGAAACGCCCGAGAAAAAGGAAAAACCCGCGCGCAAGCCTCGGGGCCGTAAGCCCAAGGCCGCGCCTGCACCTGCAGAAGAAGCGCCTTCAAGTGAAGGCGACGCGCCGGAAGCGGCTGAGTAAGCGCTGGTATCGGTTGAGAAGAAGCCCCGGGTTAGGCCCGGGGTTTTTTGTTTCAGCCTTTGGAAACTTCCCGCGCCAGCGCGCAGAAGGCTTCCAGAGGGACCTGTTCGGCCCGTTCCGTGGGCTGGATACCAGCAGCCAGCAGACGATCCTCGATATCCGGGGCCACGCCTTTCAGCGAGGCGCGCAGCATCTTACGGCGCTGGTTGAAGGCGGCGGCGACCACGCGGGACAGTGTTGCGGCATTTGCCGGGTAACGCGGCGCGGGCAGGGCGGTCAGGTGGACAACTGCGCTTGAAACCTTGGGCGGCGGAGTAAACGCGCCGGGCGGCAGGGACATGGCGATACGTGCCTCGGCCCGCCACTGGGCGAGGATGGCGAGGCGGCCATAGGCCTTGCTGCCGGGTTGGGCGACAATGCGCTCGGCCACTTCGCGCTGGAACATAAGGGTCAGGCTTTGCCAGAACGGCGGCCATTCCGGCGGCGTCAACCAGCGGACCAGCAGTTCGGTGCCGACATTGTAGGGCAGGTTGGCCGCGATGCGAATCGGCGGGGTCAGATGGGCCAGAGGGTCGATTTCCAGAGCGTCGCCATTGATCACCTCAAGCTTGCCGGGATAGGCGGCAGCGATGTCGTGCAGGACGGCGATACAGCGCGTATCTTTTTCGACCGCGACGACCTTGCGCGCGCCTTCGGACAGCAGGCCACGGGTCAGTCCGCCGGGGCCCGGCCCGATTTCCAGCACATCGCATTGGGTCAGATCCCCGGCCTGACGGGCGATCTTTGCGGTCAGGTTCAGGTCGAGCAGAAAGTTCTGACCCAGCGACTTGCGGGCCGAGAGCTGATGTGACGCGATGACTTCGCGCAGAGGGGGGAGGGTGTCGATTGCGCTCATGATCCGATTACAGTGGCGCGGGTTGGTGGGTAAGCGCCAGAGGTTTTTTGCCTCCGGCGGGGATATTTTCGGCCAGGTGAAGGATCAAGGGGTTTGTGCCATCTGTTGGGCAAGTTTCAGGGCCTCGATCAGGCTGGTGGGGTTGGCGATTCCTTTTCCGGCGATGTCCAGTGCGGTGCCGTGGTCAGGCGACGTGCGTATGAAGGGCAGGCCCAGCGTTACGTTTACGCCCTTGTCGAAATCCAGTGTCTTGATCGGGATCAGGGCCTGATCGTGATACATGGCGATTGCGGCATCGTATCGGGCGCGGGCGGCGGCGTGGAACATCGTGTCGGCCGGATGGGGGCCGGTGACGGTGTAGCCGTTGGTTGGCAGGCCTTTCAGAAGCGGCGCGATCCAGTCCAGCTCTTCCATTCCCATTTTGCCGCCTTCGCCCGCATGTGGATTGAGGCCCGCCACCGCGATACGGGGGTGTGCGATGCCGAATTGACGGCGCAGACCGTCAGCCGTGATGGCTATGGTGTCGCGCAGCAGATCTGGTGTCAGTTCGGACGGCACGCGGGACAGCGGGATGTGGATCGTGGCGGGCGCGACGCGCAGATTGGAACTGGCCAGCATCATCACCGCGCGCTCCTGACCGGCGAGGGCCGCCAGAAACTCGGTATGACCGGGGAAGGAAAACCCGGCCCCGTCGATCAGGGCCTTTTTGTGAATGGGTGCGGTGCACAGCGCCGAAGCCTCGCCCGAGCGCACGAGGTTGACGCCCAGTTCAATGGCATCGATGACCGACGGGGCATTGTCCGGATCGGGATGGCCCGGTCGGTTGGGCGCGGGAAATTCCATGTGCAGCACAGGCAGGGCCTCGGCACTGACGGCTTGCGCCTGCGATGGTGTGCTTATTTTGCGGATCGGGGTGCCTTTGGGCAGGTGTGCAGCGTCGCCGATATAGAAAAACGGGCAGGCGCCGCGCAATTGGGACCATGCGCCAGCGGCGATTTCAGGGCTGATCCCGGCCGGTTCCCCGCAACTGAGCGCAATGGGGGCGGTCATTGCGAGATGATGGTCGCATCGGCCTTCATCTGTTCCAGAAGACTGTCGGCAAAGGCTTGCAGGCGCTGCTGGGTCAGGGCATTCGCAATGTCCTGGCGCGTCGTGTCCTGGCCTCTGTCCAGAGTGCGGGTGCACAGCATCAGGAACATCAGAGTCTGCCCGTTGTTGCGGGTGAGCGTTGTCGACACCTCGTTGTTGTCCAGCTTGGCCAGTTCCAGCGCAACATCGCGCGGGATTTCCGACGGGGCCGCGGAGACACGATCCAGTGCTGCAGCCGGCTGATCCTTCGCGATGCCATAAAGGTCGTCGCAGGTGTCGATCTCTTCCTTCAGCCTGTTGGCCCGGGCCAGGGTTTCCGCGCTGCGCCCGCCGGGCAAGTAATACGCAGCATAGTCGATCTCGGAATACCGGGGCGCGGCGGTCGAAACCTCGCGAACGCCGCGCATCTGGAACAGGGCGACAGCGTTGGGCAGCGACAACGGTGCGGTGATTTCGCCGTTCTTGAGGCCCAGAAGCACCGGTTGCAGGGCCGGGGGCAGGTCGGTCAGGCCCAGCCATTCCAGCCTGCCGCCATTATCACGGGTAGCGGCGGCTGAGTACTGTGTGGCAGCGGCAGAGAAGGCGTCATAGCCTTCGAGTTTCGAGATTTCGTCTGCCAGGACCTGGGCCTGAGGCAGAGTTTGCGGGGTCACCGGGATGATGATTTCGGACAGCAGAACCTGCAGGCCGCCATTGCCGCCTTGTCCCAGTGCGCGGTTGATCTCGTCTTCCGAAGGGCGGGATTGGGAAAGAAAGCGTGTGCTGATGAACTCGCGCCAAGCCAGTTGGTTGGCGACCAGATCCCGCACGGTTTCGCGATCGACCCCTTCATTTTTAAGGGCATTGAGGAATTCGTCGGACGACAGCTGACCGCGGGAGGCGAATTCGTCGATACCGACCTCAATGTCTTCGGGTGTTGCCGTGATGCCGGCATCGCGCAGGGCCTGATTGCGCAGGCTGTCTTCAATCAAAGCGTCGCGCACCTCTTGGTCTGAACTGCCGGGAACGCCCAGAACGGTCAGCAATTGCTGGCGTTGCTGCAACTCGTACCAGGTGATGATGTCCTGATTGACGCGGATCGCCGGCGAGAACAGGCTTTGGGCCGAGATCTGCCCGGCTGCGAGCGTGATGACCGCGGCAGCAAGTGCCGGAGTGGCCCGCCTGATCCAGCCGGAACGAATAAACCTTGAGAAACCTGATTTCAGCTGCATGATCTTTTGTACTTCTTACCGCCGCCGTCGATGGCGTAACCTGTCAGGGCAACGGTAAACCCGAATTCCGTCGAAGGCTCAATACTTGATGTTGATGTGAAGCGTCGGCTGACGCTCATGTTAACCTGAACACATTCGTTCTGATAGGTCAGTCCAAACCCGTACCGGATCGGCTCGTCTTCGCTGAGGTCATAGCGCGCCTCGGCGCGAGTCAGCCAGTTCTCGTCTATTCTGTAGCGCCCGTTCACCCAGAATTCTGAGATTTCGTCATCCACGTTCTCGTCCGGGTCAGGCTCCTGCCAGACATAGCTGCCGATGATTGCATCGTCACCGCGCGCCCATTGACCGCGCAGTTCGGCTTTTGCAAAGCTGAAATCGCCGTTGATCAGGCCGCGCCCGCCAATGGACCAGCCCTTGACTGTGTCTATCTGCCCGGCAATCAGCAAATCGGAAGACGTGCCTTGAAGGCCGGATGTCAGGTTGAAGGCCGGGTCGGCATCGGCGCGAAAAACCTGACCTATCGTTGCCAATGCACGTGAGCCATTGATGCCGTACCGCGCCCAGTTGACGCCGACAACACCGGTCGGCCCGTCTTCACGGCGGTCAACTGCGGGAAAGCGGGACAGGGAAAGCAGATCACCCTGATCGAATTCCTGAAATGTGCTTTCGTCAATCGGCACGTCATTGGTCGACACATGGGTCCACCCGACCTGAGCGATGGGTTCCAGCACCTGCGAGGCACCGGATGCTTCGCGGCGCTGCATCGGATAGCGCAGAGTCATTGCCGCACGAGGCGTGAGCCGGTTGACGTTATCTGCGAAATTGCTGTCGTGCCGGATGTTGAACCTGTCCACCGACGCACCGAACTGAGCGTCAGCCCGTAATCCGGTGGCGAATATCCAGCTGCGCAGCCACTCGGCGTCAACGGTGGCGCGCGCCACATCGCGCCCGGTAACGTCGGCATCGCTGGTACGCTCGTATGCATGGCTAAGAAAAGTTAGACGAACTTCGCCCCCAACCCCTTGGGGGAAGTATCGTTTCTGGTAGTTCAGGTCGAAAATCCGCGACGGAATTTCATCCTGATCTTCGCTGTCACGCAGCGTTTTGTAGTGGATCAGGCTGGTCCTGAAGGCCGTATCCCGTTTGATCCGCTCAAGCGCGACTTCGCTACGCAGGCGGTCATAATTGGGCAGGCCGTAATCCGCCAGATAGCCGTCGTCAGACGTGGTGTTGATGCTGAACAGGAACCGGAAGTCGTTCTTCAAGAGAAAAAAGCCATTTGCGAACAGATAGCCGCGATCCTGGTTCGGCTGTATGTCGTCGCGTGTGTAGGCCCCTTCGATGTTGATGCGGCCTGTTTTGAACGCTTGCCGGTACCGGTAGCCAAGTGTGCGCGTCCCCGAAGACAGGTACGGGGTCAGGGTCAGGTCCTTGTGGTCACCGAGCTTGAAGAAATACGGCACCTGAACGCCGGTCCCAAGCTGCGAGGTGGTTCGAATGGACGGTACAAGAAACCCTGTCGCGCGTTCCAGTGTTGGATCCGGCAGGCGCAAATACGGAAAGTAGAAGACAGGGAAATCCAGCACACGGAACTGTGCGCCTTCGAAATACAACTGCCGCTCCAACTGGTCGTGCGTGACCTTGCGGGCGCGAATCTGCCACAACGGCGCACGACCGTAGGCACAAACATGGCAGGACGTGGCCGAAACCTTGCTGAGCTGCGTGTATCGACCAGCGGCGCGGCGCGCCTCGACCGAGGCGATCTGGGTCTGTTGGTCGAACACCATGCGCGCACCGATCAGAATGCCGTTCTGGATACCGTTGTCCAGTTCCGCCGAATCGGCCAGAATCGTGGTGCGGCCCTCCTGATCGATCCGGATCGGTCCCTGCAGTTCGAGCGAACCGGTTTCACGATCATAGATGATGCTGCTGGCCGTCAGTTTGACGTCGCCCTGAAACGCCTCGACATCGCCTTCGGCGATCAGCTTGCGATCCGGAGTGATAAAGATCTTGTCTGCGACCAGAAGGGCCGGAAGGTCCTGCGATTCAGCCGCTTGCCCGGCATCTGGTGCAGGCGCGGACTGCGCTGTGGCGATAGCTGGCGCGCTGTGGATCAGCGCACCGGACAGCAACAAGGGTAGCAAGTGCCGCATCAGCCGTCCTCCGCATGCAGCAACAGGCCCAGCGACAAAAGCAGCGCCGCAAAGGGTGGCGCCCAGGCCGAGACGTAGACCGGCAATTGTCCGTTTTCCCCCAGGATTTGTGCAAAATTACGGATGAAATACATGGCAAAGCCCAGTAGAACGGCCGTCAGCACAGCGATGCCTGTGCCGCCGAAACGCACGTGGCGCATGGTAAAGGCGGCGCCGATGAGGACCATCGAGACCAGAAAGAAGGGCCGCGCGAGCTCGGATTGCAGCCAGACCTCATATTGCTTTGTCGAAAACCCGGCCTCTCCCAGATCGTTGATCAGTTGCGGCAGATCATAGACTGAGACCGAGTCCTGCTGACCCAGCGAATCCAGGATGCGTTGCCGGGTCAGAGACGTGGGCAGGTCCAGCCGGTCATGCGTCACCGCATTCAATTCGGGGTTTTCGTCATCTTTCAGGGGCCAGATCTTGGCGTCCTGCAGGACCCATCTGCCATCTTCCAGCCGGGCTTCGTCTGCAATGATTTGTTGTGTCGGTTTGCCGTTTTGACCAAAGGTGATGATCGTGACACCAGTCAGATGCAGGATGTCGTCATTCTCGGTGCCCTGCGCGTGAATGACCGATTGCCCGTCCTCCGCCCCTTGCCGCAGCCAAAGGCCATCACGGCTGATGGACAGGGTCGAACGGCCGTCGTTACGGTAGCTGTCCGCCAGACGCCGGTATTCTTCGGACGTTGCCGCAGCGATCGGGTTCAGCAGGGCCACGGCCAGAGCTCCGATAATCAGCGCCAGAACGACCGGCGCAGCCAGAGCGCGGATGCCGGACCGCCCGGTTGCACGGGTCACAACCAGTTCTGAACTGCGGGCCAGGCCAATGAACAGGGCAATGGTCGACAGAATAATCAGCAAAGGCAACATCTCGCTGATGGCCGCAGGCGTGTTCAGCAAAGTCAGCTGAAGCAGGCGCCCAAAAGACAGGTTGGAATCGTCAAAACGGCGGATCTGTTCGATCAGATCGATCAGAATCATCAGTGTCAGAAAAATGCCGCCAATGACCAGAAAACTTTGCAGGAATCTGCGGGCGAAATAGCGGTCGAGGATCACGACAACGCCCTCATCAGCCCGAAAAAGCAAGGGGCCGGGCCGCATTTGCCGGAACGTGATTTTCTGCGCGACGGCTTGTGCCTGCCGTTTGGTGCCAAGTCTTGTCCCCCGATGCCTGTCGGTTCTTTTTGCGGGACTTTAATGCAAATGACGGCTGGGGAAAACTGCTATCTGGTCAAGCCGCGCGGTGCGGGCTAGGTCTTGGGGAACAGATTTTGAGGAGTTTGCAATGAGCAGTCTGGTTCCGGTCCGTTTTCAGGCCTTCGATGTGGATGCAATGGCGCAGGCCGAGGGGCGCGTGGCGATCATCATCACGTCAGAGGGAAAAATGGGCCCAGCCGCCCGCCGCGCCAATCGCCTGACACGTGGTGCGGTTGCGCGACTGGTTGAAAGCGAGAAGTTCGGCAAGACCAAGACCGGGGATGTCATCTCGCTGGGCTGGCCGGGTGGGATGGCTGCGGAAGCGCTGGATGTTCTGGTGCTGCCGCGCCGGCCTGAGCGGGCCGAGGCGCGCAAGGGGGGTGCAGCACTGGCCAAGCTGGCAGGGGGCAAGGATCTGCTGGTGATGGCGGCCAATCAGCTGCGGTGCGAAGATCTGGCCATGGGTATCGCGTTGCGCAGTTACGATTTCGACGCGCACAAGACCAAGGACGCGGAGGAACCTGGCACCGTCACCATCAGCCACGGCAAGCATGACGAGGTCGAGGCCGCCTTTGCGCCGCTTTATGCCGTGGCCGACGGCGTGCGGATGACCCGTGACCTGACCAACGAACCTGCCAACGTATTGACCACAAACGAGTTCGCCGATCGTCTGAAAGAGATGGAGGCGCTGGGGCTCGAGGTCGAGGTTCTGGAAGAAGACAAGCTGGCCGAGTTGGGAATGCGCACATTGCTGAGCGTCGGACAGGGGTCCGATAGCCCCTCAAAAGTGGTGGTGATGCAGTGGAACGGGGGCGACAAGGACGATGCGCCGCTGGCGCTGGTCGGCAAGGGCGTCGTGTTCGACACCGGCGGCATTTCGTTGAAGCCCGCCGGTGGCATGGAAGACATGACGATGGACATGGGCGGCGCGGGCGTTGTGGCGGGCACCATGCGGGCGCTGGCAAAACGCAAGGCAAAGGCCAATGTCGTCGGGCTGGTGGGGCTGGTCGAAAACATGCCCTCGGGCAATGCCACGCGGCCCGGTGACGTGATCACCTCGATGAAGGGCGATACGGTCGAGATCATCAACACCGACGCCGAGGGGCGGTTGGTTCTGTGTGATGTTATGTGGTACGCGCAGGAACGGTTCCGGCCCGTTGGCATGGTCGATCTGGCCACGTTGACAGGTGCGATCATCATCGGTCTTGGACATGAAAATGCCGGTGTATTCTCGAACAACGACACGTTCTGCGATGCGTTCCTGAAATCTGCCGGGGCCGAGGATGAGGGCGCGTGGCGGCTGCCGCTGGGCGAGGCCTATGACAAACAGTTGAAATCACGCATTGCGGATATGAAAAACGTGGGCGGACGGCCTGCGGGTTCAATCACTGCGGCGCAGTTCCTGCAACGGTTTGTCAAGGAAGAGACGCCGTGGATTCATCTGGACATTGCTGGTGTTGCCTCGGTTTCAACCGAGACGTCTTACGCTCCCAAGGGGGCCACGGGCTGGGGCGTGCGCGCACTGAGCCGGTTCGTGCAGGATAATTTCGAGTAATCGGATGGGGGCCGTCTATTTCTATCACCTGACCCGGCAGCCTTTGGAGCAGACCCTGTCGGTGCTGCTTGACAAGGCGCGGCAGGCCGGTTGGCGGATTGCCGTGCGGGGGACCGATCCCGCGCGGATGGACTGGCTGGATGAAAAACTGTGGCTTGGCCCCGAGGAGGGGTTCCTGCCGCATGGTCGGGAAGGCGGGCCGCATGACGCGGCACAGCCCATCCTGCTGACCACCACGGCGGATGCCGCAAATGACCCATCCTGTGTGATGGCGGTGGATGGCGCGCCGGTCGAGGCCGACGAGGTTGCCGAGTTGGAACGGGTGTGCATCCTGTTCGATGGCAACGACGAACAGGCCGTTCAGCACGCACGGGGGCAGTGGAAAGCGCTGACCGCAGCAGGATGCTCGGCGCAATACTGGTCCGAGGCGTCGGGGCGGTGGGAAAAGAAGGCCGAGGCCTGATTTTCGAAAACAAGTCAGGAGAGTGACGGATGAAAACCAAGCCTCTGGGCCGTACGGGCATCATGGTGTCGGACCTGTGTCTGGGCACGATGACGTTTGGCACGCAAACTTCAGAATCCGAGGGGCATGCGCAGATCGACCTGGCGTTGGATGCCGGGGTCAACTTTGTGGATGCGGCCGAGATGTATCCGGTGAACCCGGTCTCGAAAGAGACGGTCGGGCGGACCGAGGAAATTCTGGGCAACTGGAATGCCGCAAACCGGTCACGACGGGGCGACTATGTGTTGGCCACCAAGCATTCCGGCGAGGGGTTTGCCCACGCCCGCGACGGCGCGCCAATCACCTGGCAGACCATCCCCGAGGCCATCGAAGGCTCGCTGCGGCGGTTGCAAACGGATTGCATTGATCTCTACCAATTTCACTGGCCCAATCGCGGCAGCTACATGTTTCGGCAGAATTGGGATTATGCGCCATCGGGGAAGAATACCGGAGAAGTTCTGGAGAATATGCAGGAGTGCCTTTTGGCGCTGCAGGCGCAGGTGGACAAGGGCAATATCCGCGCATTCGGCCTGTCGAACGAAAGCGCCTGGGGGACGGCACAGTGGCTGCGGCTGGCCGAACAGACAGGCGCGCCGCGGGTCGCGTCCGTACAGAACGAGTACTCGCTGCTGTGCCGCCACTTCGACACCGACCTGGGCGAGTTGAGCGTACACGAGGATGTGGGCTTGATGGCATTTTCCCCTTTGGCCGCAGGGTTCCTGACTGGCAAATACCAGAACGGGGCAGTGCCGACCGGATCGCGCATGTCGCTGGTGCCCGCAATGGGGGGACGCAAGTCCGCGCGTGTCTTTGACGCAGTGGCGGCCTACCTCGAGATCGCGGATCGCCACGGGTTGGACCCGGTTCACATGGCGCTGGCCTGGTGCCGGACCCGACCTTTCATGATGTCAGCCATCTTCGGGGCCACGAGCGTCGTGCAGTTGGAGCATATTCTGCGCGGTGCCGATCTTGAATTGTCGACGGACGTTCTGGCCGAGATAAATCAAGCGCACCGGGCCCATCCAATGCCGTTCTAGAAGCGCAGCCCCCGTCGCCAGCAGTGTCTTCCTCGAGGTCTTTCTGAACAATTGACTGGTTTGGTCAGTGATGCGTGGGCTGGGTCCGGTCTTGCCTCAGGTCACGGGCCGAGAGGCCGTGGGCCGTACGGAAGGCGCGGGCAAAGCTGGATTGTGAGGCGAATCCGGTGGCCAGGGCCACATCCATCAGTGGCATGTCCGTGTCGGTGACAAGGCGGCGCGCCTCGGCCAGGCGCAATTGCAGGTAGTGGTCCTGCGGCGTGGTGTTCAGACGCAGTCGGAACTGTTGTTGCAGGGTGCGGGGGCTGGTGCCCAGACGGTCGGCGATATAGGCCAGCGGCAGTGGTTCGTCGAGCGAGGATTCCATCAGCGAATTGGCGCGGGCGGTCAGGGCAGAATGGCGATGCGGTGCGCCGGTGCGGCTTTGGGGTTTCGAAGGTTGCGGCGCGCCTTCGTAGAGGAACAGGCCCGATACGCGCGCGGCGAAGCCCGCGCCATGGCGGGCGGCTATGACGTGAAGCATCATCTCGACTGCGGGAATCGCACCACCCGAAGTCAGGCGGCCTTCTGACACGGTGAAACGGTCCGGGCGGACGTCGACTTCAGGGAACCGCGCGGCGAAGCTGCTGAGGTCTTCCCAATGCGTTGTGGCAGGGTGGCCGTTGAGCAGACCGGCTTCGGCCAGCAGCCACGGTCCGCCATCGATACCGGCCATGGTGGCGCCGGTGCCGGCAATGCGGCGCAGGCCAGCCAGCAGACTGGGCGTGGCATGGCGGGCGAGCTGGAACCCGGCGACGACAATCATCAACTCGCAGCTTTGCAGCCGGGCCAGGGGGATCCCGGGCACCTGCAGGGCGCTGGTTAGCATTGCAGGTTCAGCCGTTGCGGTGACGTAATCCCAGTCAAAGGCCGGGCGGTCTGCCAGACGGTTGGCCGCGCGCATTGGATCAACGGCCGAAGCGAAGCTGAGCGTGTTGCATTCGTCCAGCACAAGTACCGCCGTTTTTAGGGCGCGATGTTCGGGCTGAAGTATGTTTTTTGCGGATTTCATCAAGTTCGATTCGCATTCTGGCAAGTGTTTTCCCAAGGCTGCGTCAGAGTCGGCGGCAACGCAAATCAGAATCCGGGGAAAAGCCTGGGGAAAACCCAAGGTGAATCCGGGTATAACTTGGGGAAAACGCAATGCCTCTGGAAATGAACCGCGAAGTCTTCATCACCTGTGCTGTCACCGGATCGGGCGGGACGCAGGATCGCAGCCCGCATGTGCCGCGCTCGCCGAAGCAGATCGCCGAAAGTGCGATTGCCGCGGCCAAGGCTGGCGCAGCGGTGGTGCATTGCCACGTACGCGACCCGGAAACTGGCGCACCGTCGCGTGACCTGGCCCTCTATCGCGAGGTCACCGACCGCATTCGCGATGCCGAGGTTGATGCGGTTCTGAACCTGACCGCCGGCATGGGCGGCGACATCGTGTTTGGCGGGATTGAGAACCCGTTCCCTGTCAATGAAGCCGCAACGGACATGATCGGTGCGTCCGAGCGTGTGGCGCATGTTGCGGAGTGTCTGCCCGAAATCTGCACGCTGGACTGCGGCACCATGAACTTTGCCGAAGCCGATTACGTCATGACCAACACGCCCGGTGCGTTGCGTGCCATGGGCAAGATGATGACGGACCTGGGTGTGAAGCCGGAAATCGAGGCGTTTGACACCGGCCATCTGTGGTTTGCCAAGCAACTGGTCAAGGAAGGTATTCTGGAACCCAACGCCCTGGTCCAGCTGTGCATGGGCGTCCCGTGGGGCGCGCCGGATGATCTGAACACGTTCATGGCGATGGTGAACAATGTGCCGGATGACTGGACCTTCAGCGCGTTCTCGCTGGGACGGAACGAGATGCCGTTTGTTGCCGCCTCGGTTCTGGCGGGCGGCAATGTGCGCGTCGGGCTGGAAGACAATCTGTGGCTGGAGAAAGGCGTGCTTGCCGAGAACTGGCAGTTGGTGGAGCGCGCGGGCAACATCATCGAAAACATGGGTGCACGGGTGATCGGACCGCAGGAAGTGCGTGAAAAGTTGGGGCTGGTCAAACGGGCTCCGGTAGCGAAGTGAGAACGGAGCGGTACTTGGGGGCCCAGCCCTCAAACCCCCGGAGTATATTGAAAAAGATGAAATATGCGCGTTCAACTGGCAGGATGACATGAAAACAGCGGCGATCATTGGTGGTGGTGTAATCGGCGGCGGATGGGCCGCACGGTTTCTGCTGAATGGCTGGGATGTTCGGGTGTTCGACCCGGACCCGGAAGCCGAGCGCAAAATTGGCGAAGTGCTGGACAATGCGCGTCGCTCGTTGCCCGGTCTCAGCGATGTGCCTTTGCCGGCCGAAGGGGCGCTGAGCTTTCACGAGGAAATGGCCGATGCCGTCAGGGGTGCGGACTGGATTCAAGAAAGCGTGCCCGAGCGGCTGGAGCTGAAATTGAAGGTTTACAAGGGGTTGCAGGAGGCGTGTGATCCGGGCGCGATCATTGGGTCCTCGACCAGCGGCTTCAAGCCTTCGGAGTTGCAGGAAGGCGCACTGCGCCCCGAACAGATCGTCGTGACGCACCCGTTCAATCCGGTGTATCTGCTGCCGTTGATCGAACTGGTGCCGACCGAGAAGAACTCACCCGAGTTGGTTGCCACGGCCAAGGAAATGCTGACGTCGGTCGGCTTCTTCCCGCTGCATGTCAAGAAAGAGATCGACGCGCATATTGCAGACCGGTTTCTCGAGGCCGTCTGGCGTGAGGCGCTGTGGCTGGTCAAGGATGGCATTGCGACCACGGAAGAGATCGATGAGGCGATCCGTATGGGCTTTGGCATCCGCTGGGCGCAAATGGGGCTGTTCGAAACCTATCGCGTGGCCGGGGGCGAGGCCGGGATGCGGCATTTCATGGCGCAGTTCGGACCAGCGCTGCAATGGCCCTGGACCAAGCTGATGGACGTGCCGGAATTTACCGATGAGCTGGTCGACATGATCGCCGAACAGTCCGATGCGCAATCCGGGATGCACTCGATCCGCGAACTGGAGCGTATCCGCGACAACAACCTTGTCGGGATGATGCGGGCCCTGAAGCTGCAGAATTACGGGGCTGGTGCAGTGCTGAACCAGCATGACGCAATGCTGCGGCCCGGCGCGCTGCCGACGCTGGATCAGGCGGATCTGAGCCAGCCGATCCTGACCCTGTCGCGGGCGGTGCCGCTGGACTGGACCGATTACAACGGTCACATGAACGAGGCCAAATACCTCGAGGCTTTTGCTGCGGCGACCGACCGGTTCATGGAGATCATTGGCTGTGACGCGGATTACATCGCCTCGGGCGGCAGCTATTTCACCGCTGAGAACCACCTTCGCTATATCGACGAAGTCCATGCGGGCGCAAAGATTGAAGTGCGCACGCAGATGTTGTTGGGTCAGGGCAAGAAACTGCACGTTTTCCATAGCATGTACGAGGGCGACAAGCTGCTGGCAACGGGTGAGAGCTTTTTGCTGCATGTCAGTCTGGAAACCCGCCGCCCCAGCGCGCCCTCGGCCGAAATCGAGGATGCGATGGCGCGAATTGCCGCCGCGCAGGCTGATCTGCCATACCCCGAAGGTGCGGGTGTGGCCATTCGGAAACCGTCATGACCCGGCGGGTTCTGGTCACGGCCGGCGCTGCGGGCGTCGGTCGTGCCATGGCCGATGCGTTTGACGCAGCGGGCTATGAGGTTTGGGTGACGGATATAGATCAGGCGGCGCTGCAGGCCTTGCCGGATCACTGGACGGCGCATTGGACGGATGTGACCAGCGAGAACGACATGAGCGCCGTCTTTCAGGCGGCCGGTGCAGCAGGCGGTCTGGACGTGCTGTGCGCCAATGCGGGGATCGCAGGGCCGACTGACGTGATCGAGGATATCGATCTGGCCGCGTGGCGGTCCTGTGTCGCGGTCAATCTGGACGGCGCATTTCTGGCAGCCAAACATGCGGTCCCGATGATGAAATCGGCGCGGGCGGGAAGCATAATCCTGACGTCTTCGACGGCCGGACAATATGGGTATCCGTTTCGGGCACCTTACTCAGCGGCGAAATGGGCCGTTATCGGGTTGATGAAGACGCTGGCGATGGAGTTGGGGCCGCACGGTATACGCGCCAATGCAATCTGCCCGGGCGCTGTCGAAGGCCCCCGAATGGAGGGCGTTTTGCAGCGTGAGGCTGCGGCCAAAGGAATGACGCGCGACCAGGTTTACCAGGGCTATGCCGCGGGCACCTCGATGGGCCGATTCGTCGAGGCGCAGGATATCGCCAATATGGCGGTCTTTCTCGCCTCGGATGCGGCAAGGCTGGTGTCGGGGCAGGTGATTGCCGTGGATGGTCACACAGTGAACCCCGACCCAAAAGTCTAAGCGTCAGGCCTGATTTGGGCCACGCAACTGACGAATAGCGCTGCGCACGGCCTGCCAGTCCTGAGCTTCCTGTGTGTTACCGGAAGCTTCGCATTCGCGCATTTTCTGAGCGGCCTCCGCCTCGGCCCGGTCGCCGTGCGCGGTATAGAGGGCGCGTGCGTATTCTGCCGTTTTCAGTGCGTCCATTCCTGTAGTCCTCCGTCTTGTGATCGGATGTCCCAAACGTTCGCGCGAAGGCACCATAGCACAGGAACTATCAAGCCGCATCACTGCGTCTGAGATGAACCTGAAATCGCTGACCTGAATTGACGCAGATGATCCGGAAAATCGCGGGCAGTCAGGTCGGCCTCGCGGATCAGGGTATCGAAATGGCGGGTGAAAACCTCGACCCGGTCACGGTCGCGGAAAGCCATATAATGGCTGCCGGCGTAGAAAACGCACAGAAGGGGGCCGAATATCGTGACTGGTGCGGAATAAAGCCGTTTGGCATCAAATAGATAGATGCGCAATCGTGGATAGAGCAATTCGCAGAGTTCCAGCAGGTGATCGATCTGATCCAGCCGGACCTGCAAAGGCAGATCCTGATAGTAGCCCGTGCCATGGGCAAAACTGTGGATTTCATAAAGCGGCATCGCGATCTCATAGTCCGATTGCGCACTGCGCATCCACGCCAGTCGGTCGGCAGACGCACCGATCGCCTGATCGGCCGTACGACCCAGATGGGGGGCGTATTCCCATTCCAGAACGGCACGGGTTTTCAGCATGTCGGGCAGGGTGGCCGGGACATAGCGGATCTTGTATCCCGCCGCCTCCTGATGCCACTCAAAGATACGCTCATCAACCAGGGCGCGGGGGGCTTCGGCCATGGTCAGTGAGCTGGCCAGCAGCTCTGCCGCGCTTTCAGGGCGGTTGGAGAGGCTGAGCAGCCAGTCCGCCGAAACACCAAGCGCCGAAGCGCAACTGCCAACGACATGCGCGTTTGGCAGCCGGGCGCCCGCGTCAGCCAAAAGCTGTGAAACCGTGGATCGGTCCACGCCGATTCCCCGGGCCAGTGCGCTTTGACTGACACCGCGCTCTTCCATGGCGCGGGCCAGACGCAGACGAAACTGCGCAGCGCGATCTCGTTTGTCGATTTTTTCCTGCATATGATAATAAATATCACGTTTGGTGAGTTTTGTTAATCATATTCAGAATTCTCCCGCCCCTCTGTTGCCGATAAATCTTGAAACATAACAAGACTATGGGTGACGGAATGGAGACACGGCGCAGATCAGTCGTGAAGGCTGTGGCTTGGAATGCGATGGGGCTGGCAATGATGACGCTGGTCGGGCTGATCGCAACCGGATCGGCGGCAGTTGGCGGTACGCTGGCAATCATCAACACAGCCATCGGACTGACCCTGTATGTGATTTACGAACGTGTCTGGGCCGGCATCACATGGGGGCGTGATGTCTGAGCGTTCCGGTCCCGAGTGGCGCACTTTCGCATTGATTCTTGCCTGTTACGGGGCGTGGTTGCTGACAGTCTTCTTCATGGCGTCCTGGAGCCTTTGGCTGGCCATCCCGGCAATGGGGGTCATAGCGGCACTGCATTCTTCCCTGACTCACGAGGCTTTGCATGGCCATCCGTTTCGAACCAAATGGGTGAACGAGGCGCTAATGGCGCTGCCGCTGACATTGTTCATTCCCTATAACCGGTTCCGGGATATGCATCTTGCGCATCATCGTGATGCGGCACTGACCGACCCCTATGATGACCCCGAAACCAACTATCTGGACCCCAAGGTATGGGAGTCTTTGGCCGGCTGGCAAAAGCTGGTTTACAGCGCCAATAACACGCTTTTGGGCCGCATGGTTCTGGGGCCGCTTATTGGCCAGACCGCGTTCTTTCGCGATGAGTTGCGCGGGGCGCTGCGTGGCGATCCGGCCATTTTGCTGGCATGGGCATTGCATCTGCCCGGGGTGGCCATGGTGTTGTGGATTGCTGCTGCGTCTGCCATGCCGGTCTGGGCGTTTGTCATTTCGGCCTATATTGGGCTGGCACTGGTAAAGATCCGCACTTTTCTGGAGCATCGCGCGCATGAGAAATCGCGGGCCCGAACCGTTATCGTCGAAGATCGAGGTCTGTTGGCTTTTCTGTTTCTGAACAACAACCTGCATGTCGTTCATCATATGAACCCGAGCACGCCGTGGTATCAGCTGCCTGCGCTTTACCGGAATAACAAGGAACGGTATCTGGCCTGCAACGAGGCCTATGTCTATCGTTCTTACGGACAAATCTTCCGTCAGTATTTCTGGAGCGCCAAAGATCCGGTGGCGCATCCTCTCTGGCCAAAGGGTTGATTTAAAGACAAAAGGGAAGCCATGAGCCTATGGATTCCCGTCACCGTTGCGGCCGCTGCGTTTCAGACCGTGCGGTTCATGCTGCAAAAATCACTGAGCCGCATTCAACTGAGTGCGGCAGGCGCCACATTCGCGCGGTTTGCCTATTCGATGCCGCTAGCCGTCATCGGCCTGATCGTTGCCATGCAATCGACCGGTTTTGCACTGCCACATTTATCCGCGAAGTTCTGGATGTTTGCGGTTCTTGGCGGGACCACTCAGATTCTGGCGACGATCTGCGTCGTAGCTCTGTTCAAACAGCGCAATTTTGCGGTGGGGATCACCTTTAAGAAAACCGAAGTGATTCAGACGGCTATCGTCGGTTTCCTGATCCTTGGCGATCAGGTTTCATCAGGGGCATTAATTGCCATCCTGCTGGGTTTGGCGGCGGTGTTCTTGTTGTCCAAAACACCGGGCGGCGACGGAGAGTGGTGGCGCCACCTGACCAACAAGGCGTCACAGCTGGGGTTGGGGTCCGGCGTGCTTTTTGCCTTTTCATCAGTCAGTTATCGCGGTGCATCGATGCAATTGGGCGATCTGGATGCGTGGTTCCGCGCGCTGGTCACGCTGGCCGCAGTGATCATGTTTCAGTTCCTCAGCATGGGGTTGTGGCTGCTGTGGCGTGACCGCGCCGAATTGCGGGCCGTTTGGGACACCCGGCGAACCGGTGTTTTTGTCGGGCTGACCAGCTTGTGTGGTTCGTTCTGCTGGTTCTTTGCGTTCACGCTGCAAAATGCGGCCTACGTCAAAGCGTTGGGGCAGGTGGAATTGATCCTCAGCCTGCTGGCTTCGTTGCTGTTTTTCCGCGAAACCATCACCCGGCGTGAAATCGCCGGGATGTCTTTGCTTGGAATATCAATATTGGCGTTGGTACTGGCGATCTAGCCCGCGCGGCGTTCATCAAAGCTGAGGGCGATGAAGCTTGGCAGGTGATCGCCCATGCCCACGACTGATGGGCCGTTGTCCTCGTGACGGTTGCGCCCGCGGGGTTTGGGTTCTTTTTCCCGCTTGCCTTCACCTTTTCGGCCTTCGGAAGATCTGGATTTCTTCTCGGGCTTCGGGGTATCCGGTTTGGGTTCATCCTTGACCGGGTTATCGATGCGCGGAATATCCTTCTGGATCAGTTTTTCAATCGCATCCAGTGCCTTTTCATCGCGGCCCGAGCAGATCGTGATGGCCTTGCCCTCACGCCCGGCGCGGCCTGTGCGGCCGATGCGGTGGACGTAATCCTCAGCATGGCCAGGTACGTCGAAATTGAACACATGGCTGACCGAAGGAATATCCAGGCCGCGTGCCGCCACGTCCGAGGCGACCAGTAGGCGCAGAGAGCCGTCGCGGAAACCGTCCAGCGTTTTCATCCGCTGCGACTGGTCTAGATCGCCATGGATAGCGGCGGCATTGTAGCCGTATTTCTTCAGCGATTTCGCGCAGATATCCACATCTGTCTTGCGGTTGCAGAAGATGATCGCGTTGGTGCACTTGTCGCCTTCAGAATCGATCAGCGCGCGCAGGACCTTGCGTTTGTTGCTGGCTTCACGGTCGCGGCGACCACCCTTGAACATGACCACGCCTTGCTCGATGGTCTCGGACGCAGTGGCCTGACGGGCAACCTCGATCCGGGCGGGGGCAGACAGGAAAGTGTCGGTAATCCGTTCGATCTCGGACGCCATGGTGGCCGAGAAGAACAGGGTCTGACGAGTAAAGGGTGTCAGCGAGAAGATGCGTTCGATATCCGGGATAAAGCCCATATCCAGCATCCGGTCGGCTTCGTCTACCACCATGATCTGCACCCCGGTCAGCAACAGTTTGCCGCGTTCGAAATGGTCCAGCAGGCGGCCCGGCGTGGCGATCAGAACATCGACCCCCCGATCAATCAGCGCTTCCTGCTCCTTGAAGCTGACACCGCCGATCAGCAGCGCTTTGGTCAGTTTCAGGTGCTTGGAATAGGTGTCGAAGTTTTCCGCCACTTGAGCGGCCAGCTCCCGGGTCGGGCACAGCACCAGCGAGCGCGGCATACGTGCACGCGCGCGGCCACGGGCCAGCAGGGTGATCATCGGCAGGGTAAAGCTGGCGGTTTTGCCAGTACCGGTCTGGGCGATCCCCAACACATCGCGGCCCTCAAGCGCAGGTGGAATCGCGCCTTCCTGGATCGGAGTGGGTGTTTCGTATCCGGCTTCCTCAATAGCCTTGAGGACCTTCGGGTTCAGGTTCAGTTCGTTAAACTTTGTCATATATGTCCGGTTCATGCGGACACTTGACCTGGCCCGCGCGTCTGTAAAATGCCGGGCCCGGATGGCCATGCGCCCCATGCGCATTTCGGCTTGGGCGGGACATAACAAAATCGTAACACCAGGTCAAATGAAGAGCTGTTAATCTGGAGGCGCTAAAGGCGTGTATTCAGTTTTCCGCAACAATTCAATTGGTTCCGGGAAAGTGTTTCGCGACTTTTGCGTCCAGATCAAGGGGACGATGCCGGATCATGCCGTGATCTTCCAGCCGGGTGCGTGTCGCGGGGTCTGCGCCGCTCATCTCGTCAAAAAAGCGGCGCAGCCCTTCCATGCCATCTTCTGCTTCGATCATGCCCAGAAGTTCATTCATGTTCACGCCGCCACGTTCGCGCGCGACATTCGGCGACATGCCGGGCTGATAGGATCCGCGTGCGATCCGGAACGGATAGTGGGCCAGCCAGTGTTCCCAATCGGGCGCATGGCGGTGGCAAAGGTCCATATTGTCCAGTTCCACGCATTCGCGCAGAATTTCCCCGTTTTGGAACAGGTTGTGGATGCGAAAGTTGATCTTCGACATGCCGGTTCGAACGAACAGCTTGCCCTGGATGTGGCTGAGGAAACCGCCCAGAACAAATGCGCCGTAGGTGGGATAAAGGGTTTGCACCAGCGTGTCGCGGCCCCGGCCTTTAGGAATAAAGGCCTTGTACAGATCTTTGCCGGTCGCCAGTGCCTCGATCGGGCGGGTGCGGGCGGCGGGAATGTCATCTGGAATCTGCGCCAGCAGGTCCGGAACCGGGCGTTTCGGCCACAGGAACTCGTCCAGGTCGATATGGGCCAGCCAGTTCAGATCTGTCTTGCGGTACGTGCAGGTAGCGTTTGCTGTCTGGCGCACCTGGTGTTTGTCCGGGCGGTCCCGCTTTCGCCTTGCCCAGAATGCGGCGTCACAGACCCACACGTCTATCTTTGGATGGGCCCGGAGGGCTTCGAAAGCCTGCGGATTGGGTTCGTCCAAAAAAAGGTACATCCGGTCGAGCCCCAGATCGAGATGATAGGCCGCAAATTCGAGGATATCCGGAGCCGAACCCCGAATTGTGGACACAATGCCCCAGGTTGGTTTTCTTGCCATGCCGTGCCCGGTTTCGCCTTCTTGCTTGCAGGTTAGAGCAGGCAAGGGCTCAGGTCATCATCTCTTTGGTCGCCGTCAGGTTCAGCGCCGGATAGTCGCGGACGACCCGGTCGATGTCCCATTGCAAGCGGGTCAGATAGACAATGTCACCATCGTGGTCATGGGCGATGTGCTGCTTGTTGGCATTCACGAACTTTTCAACTTCGGGCTTGTCGCCGCTGACCCAGCGGGCACTGGTGAACTGCGACGCCTCGAAACGCACGGGCAGGCCATATTCCATCTCGATCCGGCTGGCGAGCACTTCGAATTGCAGCGCGCCAACGACGCCTACGATGAAACCTGAGCCGATCGAGGGTTTGAACACCTTGGCCGCGCCTTCTTCGGCAAACTGCATCAGAGCCTTTTCAAGGTGCTTAGCCTTCATCGGGTCGCCTGCGCGAACACCTTGTAACAACTCCGGAGCGAACGATGGGATGCCGGTCACGCGCAGCGCTTCGCCTTCTGTAAGCGTGTCGCCGATGCGAAGTTGGCCGTGGTTCGGAATGCCGATGATGTCCCCAGCCCAGGCTTCTTCCGCCAATTCGCGATCAGAGGCCAGGAACAGGACGGGGTTCGAGATCGCCATCGGTTTTTTCGATCGCACATGCGTCAGCTTCATGCCGCGCTTGAAATGGCCAGAAGCCATGCGCACGAACGCCACACGGTCGCGGTGCTTTGGGTCCATATTGGCCTGCACCTTGAAGACAAAGCCTGCGACCTTCTTTTCATCAGGCGCGATCTGGCGCGGTTCAGCGGACTGAACCTGCGGCTGCGGTCCGTAAGCACCGATACCCTCCATCAATTCCTTCACGCCGAACGAGTTGATCGCCGAGCCGAACCAGATCGGGGTCATGTGGCCTTCCAGTACCGCCTGCGGGTCCAGGGCGGGCAGCAGTTCGCGCGCCATTTCGACCTCTTCCAGCAGCTTTTCCAGCAAGTGTTCGGGCACATGCTCGGCCAGTTTGGGGTCGTCCAACCCGTTGATCTCAATGCTTTCGGCTACCTTGTTGCGGTCGGCGCGGTCCATCAGTTCCAGCCGGTCGCGCAGCATGTCGTAGCAGCCGATAAAGTCGCGCCCGACACCGATAGGCCACGCGGCGGGCGTGACGTCGATGGCCAGCATTTCCTGAATTTCGTCGATAATCTCGAACGTATCGCGGCTTTCGCGGTCCATCTTGTTGCAGAAGGTCAGGATGGGCAGATCGCGCAGGCGACAGACCTCGAACAGTTTCTGCGTCTGGCTTTCAACGCCCTTTGCGCCGTCGATGACCATCACCGCCGCGTCCACGGCTGTCAGCGTGCGATAGGTATCCTCTGAGAAGTCCGAGTGACCGGGCGTGTCGACCAGATTGAACCGAAAGTTCCCATAATCGAACGACATCGCAGAGGCGGAGACGGAAATACCGCGATCCTTCTCCATCTGCATGAAGTCCGAACGCGTCCGCCGCGCCTCACCCTTGGCGCGCACCTGGCCAGCCATCTGAATTGCGCCCCCGTACAACAGGAACTTTTCAGTCAGCGTTGTTTTGCCCGCATCCGGGTGCGAGATGATGGCGAATGTCCGGCGCCGGGCGATCTCGGGCGGCAATACGGGTTGGTTCGAGGCGGTATCAAGCATGAGCGCGCGTATAGGCGTGGAATCCTGCCGAGGCAAGACAAAGGGGCTGGTTCGAATCATACCGTTATGGCAATAAGAACATATAGTGAACAAATTGCGGAGAAGATCGATGAATTTGAAAGAGATTGCCGACGAACTGGTTGCCGGTTGCCGCGAAAACAGGGCCAAGGAGAATTTGGAGATGCTCTATGCGCAGGATGCTGTTTCGGTCGAAGCGCATGAAATGGAAGGCATGGGCCGCGAGACCCATGGCCGCGATGCGATCCGGGGCAAGCATGAATGGTGGGAAAGTGCGCACGAGGTGTCCGGAGCATCCGTCAGCGATCCGTTCCCGCACGGCGACGACCGGTTTGCCGTGATCTTTGAAGTGCAGGGCACGGTCAAGGAAAGCGGTGAAAGCTTCGACATGAAAGAGGTAGGCATCTATCACGTCGCCAACGGAAAGATCGTGCGCGAAGAGTTCTTTTACTGACGCGCTTTGACTTCTGGTCTTCCCTGTCTGGCCGGTGCTAGACATGCAGGCAACAACAGATGGGGAGGATCGGATGGATCTGGGAATACGTGGAAAACGCGCACTTGTCTGTGCCAGCAGCAAGGGTTTGGGTCTTGGCTGTGCCGAAGCCCTGGCCGTAGCCGGTGTCGATCTGGTGATGAACGCGCGCGGGGCAGATGCTTTGGAGACCGAAGCCGCCCGGTTGCGAACGGAACATGGCGTCGACGTGCAGACGGTGGCCTGCGACGTGACCTCGGCCGAGGGGCAGAGCCAGGTGATAGACGCCGCGCAGGGTGTTGATATTCTTGTGACAAATGCCGGTGGTCCACCGCCCGGATTGTGGTCGGACTGGGATCGGGATGATTTTATCAAGGCGCTGGACAGCAACATGCTGACGCCGATCGCGTTCATGAAGGCACTGTTGCCGGGGATGATGGACAAGGGCTGGGGCCGGGTGGTGAATATCACCTCGCAATCCGTGCGCGCGCCGATCCCGGCGCTGGGTTTGTCGAACGCGGCGCGGACCGGACTGACGGGTTATGTAGCCGGGACGTCCCGACAGGTGGCCCCGCGCGGGGTTACCATCAACAATCTGTTGCCGGGTATTCACGCCACGGATCGCGCGGTGTCGCTGGACGGCGGCGTGGCGACGCAGAAGGGGATTTCAATGGATGAGGCGCGCGCGGAACGCGAGGCGACCATTCCTGCCCGGCGATATGGCACGCGGCAGGAATTCGGCGCGGCATGTGCATTTTTGTGCTCGCAACATGCCGGGTTCATCGTTGGACAGAACATCCTGCTGGATGGCGGCGGCACCAATCTGACGATGTGAGCATGGCGCAGGGGTTTTCACTTAAGGACCAATTGTTCAACGCGGAAAAAACCAGCTATCTTACGGGTTTATTCTCTGCTTCTGATGCTGATTTTGACGCAACTGCCTTTCAGGCGCGCGTCATGCAGCGGTTGCCAGAACTTGAGTTGAAAGAGCGGATGGCCTGGATTGCCGAGTGCCTGCAACAGGCAGTTCCCGGTGAATTGCCTGATGTGGCCCCGGTTATCCTGTGCGCGCTGCCGCCGCCTCTGGATCCGGACAAGACCGATGATGATTTCGGAGATTTCATCTTTGCGCCCTTGGGCGATTGGGTGGTGTCGGCAGGGCTGAACTACCCCGATCTGGCACTGGATGTACTTGAGGAACTGACGCAGCGGTTCTCGATGGAATGGGCGATCAGACCGTTTTTGAACGCCCACCCGGATCTTGTGATCGAGAGAATGCAGGATTGGTGCTTGCATTCCAGTTATCACGTGCGTCGTCTGGTCAGTGAAGGCACGCGGCCTCGATTGCCTTGGGGGCAGGCGGTGGGGCTGGAGTTGAGCGATCCGGTGCCACTGCTGGACAGGTTGCACGGCGACAACACACGATATGTCACGCGGTCTGTGGCGAACCATCTGAACGATATCACCAAAACGGACCCGGACCTGGTTCTAGATCGATTGCAGACCTGGCAGGCGGACGGCCGACAGAACGCTGAAGAGCTAAGCTGGATGACCTCTCATGCCCTGCGCGGGCTGGTGAAATCGGGCCATGCAAGGGCGATGAAGATGCTGGGTTATGATCCCGATGCCGAACTGATCGTTGCGGTTGACCTGCATGGGGATGCCCGGATTGGTGAGGCGCTGGAGTTTTCAGTTGATCTAAAAGGTTCAGGAGATCAGCCGGTTTTGGTTGATTATATCATTCACTTTCAAAGGCCTGGCGGAAAGGTTTCACCCAAGGTTCACAAGCTGAAACAGTCCGTTCTGCGCGATGGCACGCTCAGCTTGGCCAAGAAACACAAGCTGAAAGGCGATGCCACCACCTTTCGGTTGGTGCCGGGCATGCACCGGTTGGAGATTCAGGTGAATGGTAAAATACGCGCCGGTGCGGACTTCGAACTGTTTGGCTGAGACGGCAAGAAACTCTCACGCTTTTGTCAGAACGGCGGTCGCCTGATTGCGCGCCAGCCGGTCTTGCACTAGCTGCTGAACAGTGGCTGAGGAAAGGATTCCGGTGATGAAGCATGAGGCGGTACAGAACTATTATGGCGAAGTCCTGCAAGGCAGTTCGGATTTGCAGACCAACGCATGCTGCACGCCCGATGACATGCCGGATCATCTGAAGAAGATTCTGTCCCGGGTGCATGACGAGGTGCTGACTCGGTACTACGGCTGCGGCCTGATTGCGCCGCTGGACCTGGAAGGAATGTCGATCCTCGATCTGGGGTGCGGTGCGGGCCGTGACGTTTATGCATTGTCCGCCATGGTCGGCGAAAAGGGCCGCGTCGTTGGCGTGGACATGACACCGGAACAGCTGGACGTCGCGCGGGCGCATCAGGACTATCACGCAAATGCGTTCGGATATGCTGCCAACAATGTGGAATTCCATCACGGCTACATCGAAAAGCTGGACGAACTGGATCTTGAGCCCGGATCGTTCGACATCATCGTGTCCAACTGCGTTATTAATCTGGCCACCGACAAGGATGCTGTTCTGCGTGGCGCGCATCGGCTGCTGAAAGAGGGCGGCGAGATGTATTTCTCGGACGTGTACGCTGACCGCCGTGTTCCTGCCGCCATGGCTGAGGATGAGGTTCTGTACGGCGAGTGCCTGTCCGGGGCTTTGTACTGGAACGACTTCCTGTCAATGGCGCGCAAGGCCGGGTTTGGTGATCCGCGCCGGGTGACGCATCGTCCGCTGACCATTGAAAATCCGGTTCTGGAAGAGCGCGTCGCGCCACTGAAATTTCTTTCGGCCACCTACCGGTTGTTCAAGCTGCCTGATCTGGAACCTGCCTGCGAGGATTACGGTCAGGCCGTGATCTACAAGGGCACCATTCCCAACGCGCCGCATCTGTTTGAGCTGGACGACCACCATGCCATAGAAACCGGCAAGGTTTTCCCGGTTTGCGGTAACACCTGGATGATGCTGCACGACACACGCTTTGCACGGCATTTCCAGTTCATTGGTGATTTCTCGACTCATTATGGCATCTTCGAAGGTTGCGGGGGCGAAAGTCCGTTCGAAGCCACAGCAGAAGCCGCCTCTGGTGGATGCTGCTGATCCCTTGCGCCTGAGGGGCGGGATTGTTATCCCCGCCCAAGCCCGATGAATTTGATCGGGAAGGGCAACGGGGTTCATCGGTGACAGTAGAGAAAGCTCCTCCTCCTCGTCTGGAGATTCGCAATCTGGTCGCGCGCTATGACGGTCAGGTTGTCGTGGATGACGTCTCGCTGACGGTGCAGGCAGGGCAGGTGGCATGTCTGCTGGGACCGTCCGGCTGTGGTAAGTCCACGACGCTGCGCATGATTGCCGGGGTCGAGATGCAGGACTCGGGCGAGATCTACGTCGACGGCAAGCTGATCTGCGACACGGTTTTCCGTGTCCCGCCGGAACGGCGCGAGATCGGGTTGATGTTCCAGGATTTTGCCCTGTTTCCACATCTGAGCGTGGCGGACAACGTTGCGTTCGGTCTGAAAGGCCGGAAAGAGGAAAAACGCGCCCGGGTCGAGGAATTGCTGACCAAAGTCGATCTGATGCGGTTCATCGATGGGTTTCCGCATCACCTGTCAGGTGGTGAGCAGCAACGCGTGGCGCTGGCCCGCGCGCTGGCACCGCGCCCGCGCATCATGTTGATGGACGAGCCTTTTTCGGGCCTCGACAATCGTTTGCGCGATGGCATCCGGGATGAGACGCTGGCCATCCTCAAGGAAGAAGACGCGGCGGTGGTTCTTGTAACGCACGAGCCCGAAGAGGCGATGCGTATGGCCGATGAGATTGCCCTGATGCGCCGCGGCAAGATCATTCAGCAGGGCGCGCCGTATAACGTGTATACGCGTCCGGCAGACAAGGCGGCTGTTGCTTTTTTCAGCGATGTCAACGTGTTGCGTTCACAAGTGAACGGAGCTTTGGCGGAAACGCCTTTCGGGCAGTTTCTGGCGCCGGGTGTCCCGGATGGCACCGATGTCGAGATAGTGTTTCGACCACAGCATGTGCGACTGGACTTCGACCGGGGCGGCAAGGGGCCGCTGCCGACGCACACGGATGGGGTTGCTGCGCGTGGGGTGGTGCAGCGCGCGCGCTTTCTGGGCAATGAAAGCCTTGTCGAGTTTGAGATGGATCATGATGGCTCGACCCTGAAAGCCACTGTTCCGAATGTTTTTGTACCCAGCCCGGGTCGGGTCATGTGGCTGACGGTTCGCCGCAACCGGTGTTTCGTATTCCCGGTCTGAGGGGCTATGGCTCAGTTTAGTGCCAAGTGGTGCGTGAAAGCCGCAGATTGCGGACGTGCATTGCTTGCCGGAGCTTGGGGCTGGGTCTATCAATGGCGAAACGCGGGGGTAATTCGGGCACATGCGTATTCTTCTGACTAACGATGACGGCATCAATGCGCCGGGATTGATCACGCTTGAGGTGATTGCAGCCGAACTGGCAGGGCCAGGCGGAGAGGTCTGGGTCGTTGCACCGGCCTTCGAACAGTCCGGCGTTGGTCATTGCATCAGCTATACCCATCCCATGATGATCGCCAAAATGGGCGAGCGTCGCTTTGCCGCCGAAGGCTCGCCCGCTGACTGCGTTCTTGCGGGCCTGCATGATGTGATGAAGAACCAGCGACCCGATCTGGTTTTGTCCGGCGTCAACCGGGGCAACAACTCGGCAGAGAACACGCTTTATTCCGGGACCATTGGCGGCGCGATGGAGGCGGCATTACAGGGCGTGCCTGCGATTGCCCTGTCGCAATATTTTGGCCCCCGGAATCTGGGCCTCGAGGATCCGTTCGAGGCCGCTGGCCGGTTCGGCGCGGATCTTGTCCGGCGCATTCTGGATGCGACACCGCAAGAGCAGGGCGATTACCGGTTGTTCTACAACGTGAATTTCCCACCAGTGCCTGCGAATGAAGTTTTGGGCACCCGTGTCGCATCACAGGGGTATCGCCGGGACACATGCTTTTCGGTAGAACCCCACAGCTCGCCCTCGGGGCGGCGGTTCTTGTGGATCAAGGGCGGGTATCAGCATAACCCGACCGCTCCGGGGACCGACGCGGCGGTCAATCTGGAAGGTTACATCTCGGTCACGCCGATGCGGGCAGACCTGACGGCGCATGATACGCTGGAGGCGCTGAAGGCGATCGAATGAGTGGACTGAACCCTGAAACAACCATGCAGTTCCTGTTCGCCCTGCGTAAACGCGGGGTGACGGATGCGCGCGTTCTGGCGGCGATGGAACAGATCGACCGGGGCCGCTTCGTCAAGGGCCTGTTCGCGGGACGCGCCTATGAGGATACACCCCTGCCGATTGCATGTGGTCAGACGATCAGCCAGCCGTCGGTCGTGGGGCTTATGACGCAGGCGCTGGAGGTTCGGCCAAGGGACACAGTTCTGGAGATCGGAACCGGCTCGGGCTATCAGGCGGCGATCCTGGCGAAGCTGGCGCGCCGGGTTTACACGGTTGAACGCCACAAGCGCCTGGTGCGCGAAACCGGTGAGTTGTTTCGCGAACTGGGCCTGACAAATGTAACGGCCATGCTGTCGGATGGATCGTACGGTCTGCCCGAGCAGGCCCCGTTCGATCGGATCATTGTAACCGCCGCTGCGGAAGACCCGCCCGGGCCGCTCTTGGCGCAGCTTAAAATCGGCGGTATTATGGTGTTGCCGGTGGGCCAGTCGGATGCGGTTCAGACTTTGATCCGGGTCAGGCGAACCGAAACCGGGCTGGACTATGATGAGTTGTTGCCTGTCCGTTTTGTGCCCTTGCTGGAAGGGCTTGGGAAGGATGGGGCGTAGTTGATATTTCCGAACTATGCGCCGGAACCCCGGAAAACAGGGGCAGGCGTTGAGGACAGCAAGATGAGAGCAGTTTCCAAATCAGCAATGCGCCGTTGCGCCCTTGGAGCGACGGCATTGGTAATCCTTGCCGGGTGCGAGGGGCCATTGGACTATGACCTGCGGGGCAATGTAGGCGGATTTTCGACCGCCGATGCGGCGCTGGCGGCCACGGGCAATCGTCCGGCTCCTGACGCGCGTGGGGTCATCACCTATCCCAACTATCAGGTCGCGGTGGCCCGCGGTGGCGATACCGTCAATGACGTGGCCGCACGTGTTGGGCTGCCACCGGCAGAACTGGCCCGGTTCAACGGATTGAATGTCACTGACCCTCTGCGCGATGGCGAAGTTCTGGCGCTGCCGCGTTCGGTCGGCGGCGGCAGCAACGTCGATATTGCAGCCCTGGCCGGGTCCGCCATTGATGAGGCTCCCGAGAGCGGGGGTGTTCAGACCACGACATTGGCGCCGGCAAAGCCTGTATCACCCACACCTGCACCGGTGGGGCCCGAACCGGTTCGGCACAAGGTCAAGCGTGGTGAAACGGCCTATACCATTTCGCGTTTGTATCAGGTGCCGGTGGAATCCCTGGCGGAGTGGAACGGTCTTGGGTCCGATTTCACCGTGCGCGAGGGCCAGTACCTGCTGATCCCGGTCAAGAATCAGCCAGCGCCACGCAGGTCCGCGGCAGCGGCCACTACTGCAACGAATGTCACGCAGCCGGGGCAGGGATCTCCGACGCCGACACCCCCCAGTGCCACGCAGCCCTTGCCGGACGAAGAGGTTGCGCCATTGGCCGAAGCGCCTGATGTGACGGCGGAAGCGCCGACAAACACCAGCACCGCCGCCTTGTCCTTGCCGGTCAGCGGGACGATCATCCGCACGTTCGACAAGAACAAGAACAAGGGGATCGACATCGCCTCGAGTGCGGGGGCGCCGGTCAAGGCAGCTGATGCCGGGACTGTGGCTGCTGTGACGGAGGACGCAAATCAGGTTCCGATCGTACTGGTGAAGCACAGCAATGATCTGGTCACGATTTATGCCAATGTTGCCGACGTTGCCGTCAAGAAAGGCGACAGGGTCCGGAGAGGACAGCAAATCGCGGCTCTGCGGGGCGGTGACGAGGCCTATGTGCATTTCGAGGTGCGGCAGGGGTTCGAAGCCGTCGATCCCGAGCCTTACCTCAAGTGACGGAAATGGCCCGTTCCGGGCCACGCCTCCGGCGGGAGTATTTTGAAAAAGATGAAGCCGGTCAGCTGTGCGGGTCGTAGTCGCTGAGCCGTTTGCCGGGTTCGTCGGGGAAGATCTCGGGCATTGGCGTGACTGCCTCGATCAGATCGATACGGAAGACGCGGAAACCGTCTCGCAGCTCGCACCAGGCAGTGAGGGTCCATACTCGGCCCCAGTATTCCATGTGCAGCGGGCGGATCACGCGATCGGTCAGGACGCCGTCGATGCGGCGGTAGGACAGGCGCAGTTTCTGGCGTGATTTGATCGCGGCGCGGATCGGCGCCATATGCGCCAGTCCGCGCGCGGCGTCGGCAAAGGGGTAGACGGCGAATTTCCAGCTGTCGGCTTCGGCCACGACCTGAGTGGGCAGCACGGCGTCGATTTTGTCGGCCAGTGATTCAGCAGCGGATTTAAGGTCGGGATCGGCCGCCTCGGCCACAATCGCCATGCCGAGGTTCAGCGCCTCGAGTTCAGCGGGGGTCAGGTTCAATGGTGGCAGGGTGATCTGCTCGCGCAACATATAGCCGACGCCGCGTTCGCCCTCGACCGGAACGCCCGAGGCGACCAGCGTGTCCATGTCGCGATAGATGGTGCGGACCGAAACCTCGAGCCGGTCCGCGATGTCCTGCGCGCGGTGCAGTTTGCCGTCGCGCAGGATCTGGATGATGTCGAACAGGCGGTCAGAGCGGCGCATGACGCACCGTCCTGACCTGCCTCAGGCGGTCATGTTCCATAACACATTCTCGTGGCGCATCTGGATGCTTTCGGGGTTGATGGCAGCCATCAGGCCCTCGCAAAAATCCTGCTGCGGGAACTGCGCTGCGGCATCCTTGGCCGCCTTCATATCTGTCCAGATCACATAATCCGTCCAACGGCCATCCTCACCCTGGCTCAGTTGACGATGGGCAAATCCTGGGGCCGCGCGGACAAATGCCTCGGACGCCTGGCTGAGTTTCACGAACTCTTCCGGGGTGGTTCCGTTGGCAAGGGTAAAGGTGACGATTTCAGCAACATGGGTCATTTGATTCTCCGTTGACCAGGTTTCGATGCCCTCTGCCTAACCCTTTACAACTGACATAAACCTGTCAGTTGAGAATTGCTAGTCCGCAAAAACCGCGCAACCGGTTCACATTTATGCGCGGAATTGACCTGCCTCACTTTTGCAGAGCGCTTTGCAGGCGTAGACACGGACCCAGTTCACATTTCCGGCGCGTGGCGCCGACGTAAGAGGAGAAAAGACATGCTCAACAATATCGGTCTTCCCGGCCTTCTGCTGATTGCCGTCGTGGTGCTGGTGCTGTTTGGCCGCGGCAAAATCAGCTCGCTGATGGGCGAAGTGGGCAAAGGCATCACCGCGTTCAAGAAAGGCGTCAAGGACGGATCGGAAGAGATTGAACAGGACGCGTCCGAGCTGGCCAAGGATGTCACGCCCGAGACCGAGAAAGACAAGGTCTAAGCGCGGATGTTTGATCTGGGCTGGACCGAGCTTCTTGTCATCGGCATCGTTGCGCTGATCGTGGTAGGGCCCAAGGACCTGCCGGTTCTGTTTCGCAATGTCGGTCGATTCGTCGGCAAGGCGCGCGGTATGGCGCGTGAGTTTTCCAGCGCCATGAACGAAGCGGCGGACCAGGCAGGCGTGAACGAGATCAAGAAGGGTCTGAATGCCGCTGCCAATCCTGTCAACACCGCAATGGACGGGGTAAAGCAGGCCGCGCAGGATATGGCCAAAAGCATGGATCCGACCAAGTTCGACCCGGACAGCGAAACCGGCAAACTGGCCGCTGAACGGGCGGAACAGGCCAAGAAGATCCAGGCCGCAACAGCTCGCGCCGCCGCCGACCGCAAGGCGAAAGAAGCCGCAGACGCATTGGCCAAGGCAGAAGAGGCGGAAGCGGCGCTGAACACTGAAAGCAAGACATGACCAAGACCGACGAGATCGAAGATACCTCGGCCCCATTGATCGAGCATCTGGCCGAACTGCGCACACGGTTGATCCATTGCGTGGTGGCGTTTCTGATCGGTATGATCATCTGCTTTACGGTGGCCACGCCGATCTTCAACTTTCTGACGCAGCCACTGTGCGAGGTACTGACTGAGCGTGGACAGGATTGCGGGCTGATTTTTATATCGCCGCAGGAAGGGTTCTTTGTCGCCATCAAGGTCTCGTTGCTGGGCGGTTTCATGCTGGCTTTTCCCTATATCGGGATGCAGATGTGGCGGTTCGTGGCGCCCGGCCTTTATCGGTCGGAAAAGAACGCCTTTCTGCCGTTCATGCTGGCGTCGCCCTTCATGTTTCTGCTGGGGGCAAGCTTTGCCTTCTACGTGGTCACGCCTTTGGCCTATGACTTTTTCCTGGGCTTCCAGCAATTCGGAGCGGAAGGCGAAGCGGTGGCCGACGGAACAAACGCAGCGCCGCTGAGTGTGGTGTTCCAAGGCTCAGCGCAGGAATACCTGAACCTGACGATCAAGTTCATCGTGGCCTTTGGCCTGTGCTTCCAGTTGCCAGTTCTGCTGACCCTGATGGGCAAGGCCGGGCTGGTCAGCGCCGAGGGGCTGGGCGCGGTGCGCAAATACGCGGTTGTTGGCATTCTGGTGCTGGCCGCAATCGTAACACCGCCGGACGTGATCACCCAGATCATCCTGTTCGTCGTGGTCTACGGATTGTACGAGATTTCGATCTTCCTGGTGGCTCGGGTCGAGAAAAAGCGCGAAGAGCAACTGCGCGCCGATGGCTACTATGACGACGAAGAAGAAGCAGACGAAGAGATCGTACAGGAAGAAGACGCTAGGTAAATCTGCTGAATGAAATGGATAAGGCGCGCCGACTTCTGGCGCGCCTTTTTCGTGCCCGGCCCTTGTTGCGTCCGGGCGAACATGGTTTGACACAGGCAGAGATGACCGGAGGAGCCGATGGACGACCAAGCCCTGAACCGAATCGCCGACGCGCTGGAGCGCATGGTACCTGCACCGCTGGCCGCGCCCGAATTCGCCGTGGCATCGGCATTTGTCTGGCATGTTGAGCCGGATCGCCTGACGCCGGTCGAGCAGGTCAACAGGGTCGATCTGGATCTGCTGGTGGGGATCAACCGCTCTCGTGACACGCTTCTGGACAACACGCGCCGTTTCGCTGCAGGATTCAAGGCCAACAACGCCTTGCTGTGGGGCGCGCGGGGAATGGGGAAATCCAGCCTCGTCAAAGCTGTGCACGGCACCTTGCAGCATGAGCATCCGGATCTCAAACTGGTGGAATTGCAGCGCGAGGACATGGGCTCGGTCGCGCGTCTTCTGAACCATCTGCGGGCTGCGCCTTACCGGTTCATTCTGTTCTGCGACGACCTGTCGTTCAGCCACGATGACCAACACTACAAGTCGCTAAAGGCGGTGCTGGATGGTGGTATCGAGGGCCGCCCCGAGAACGTGGTGTTCTATGCCACCTCGAACCGTCGCCATTTGATGCCACGTGACATGATCGAGAACGAACGCTCAAGCGCCATCAACCCCTCCGAAGCGGTCGAGGAAAAGGTTTCCCTGTCGGACAGGTTCGGCCTGTGGCTGGGTTTCCATCCCTGTGATCAGGATGAGTATCTGGCGATGATCGACCAATACTGCGCCGCCTACGGCGTTTCGGTCGATGCTCAGCCCCTTCGGGCCGAAGCCATTGAATGGCAGGCCACGCGTGGAGCAAGGTCCGGTCGCGTGGCCTGGCAGTTCTTCGTCGATCTGGCCGGGCGCAACGGCGTTCATATCGCCTGACTCGCCCGCTTCATCTGGCCAAAAATTTCCCCGCCGGAGGCATGGCCCGTCAGGGCCATTCCTAAAGCAGCGCCAGAATACGCGCGGCTTCGTCCGCAGTGCTGGTCAAGGCTTCGCGGTCTTCGCCGGGATGGAAGCGGGCGCGCACGGCGGTTGGCATCGGCGCAGCTTCCACGATGGAAACCCGCGGTCCTGTCCGTTCGGTCTCGGCCGCCCAACTGCGGGCCAGCGCCATCTGCGCGGCCTTGGTTGCGCCGTAGATGCCATAGAACTTCTCGCCCGCCTTGGGGTCGTCAAAGAACACTGCGTGGCCAGTTTCGCCCAGCAGAGGCGCGATATACGGGATCAGCACCGAGGTTGCGTTGGCGTTGGTATTCACCGCCTTGGTCCATTCCTTGGGGTCGATGAAATGCGCGGGTGTCAGAGCCGAGGTGTGGATTGCGGTGTGCAACCAAAGATCGACCTTACCCCAGCGGTCGTGAATGCCCCGGCACAGGGTTGCCATGGCGTTAGGATCGGCAATGTCCATCGGTGCCAGAGTAGCGCTGCCGCCCTTGGCCTTGATGCGGTCGTCCAGTTCCTCAAGCCCGCCTGTGGTGCGGGCAACGGCAACAATGTGGTGTTCGGGCGCCAACGCTTCGGCCAGAGCGGCACCCAGCCCGCGCGAGGCCCCGGTGATGAGGGCGATTTTGGTCTGATCAGTCATGGTTGCGGTTTGGACCCGTGCGCGCAGGGCGTCAAGTCGCGATCACGAGCCGGGAATGGCAATCCGGTGCGTTTGGCCGCTTTGTCGCAGCATGATGCCGTCTTCATCAATCGCAACAATAGTGCCCGAAGCCACTCGGCTGCCGGTCTTGACCTCTTTTACGCGGCCCGAAGACATCCGCATCAATGCGCGCATATTCGTGGAGGGGCCAAAGACCCCAAGGAGGGAAACAGACCCCTTTTTCAGCGCACCCTTCTGGGTGGCTGCGGCCTTCACTTTGGAGTTCGACATAAGCTCTGGCCGGGCAGGGCCCGGCCCCTGTTATCGGGTGGTGGTTGGCTTGCGCCTACCAAATGCGTTCGACGAACAAAAGCCCGGTCGAACGTGGCGACACGGGCAAGTGATCACGCTGGAAGGAACCGGTTGGATTCATGCCGTGTTCGCCGCGGGGTTGTGAGCGGAAACCCACTCATAAATAGCTTTCGGGCGGTGGGTTGGTTCGAATCGTGCGGCCGGATCGCTTCAGTTGGCGTAGTTCAGCCAGACGCGAGCTTGGCTGCGTTCCACGACCCGCCGACAACCATCATGTCCTGTTTCTTCTGGCTAACCCGGCTGCTGTTTTCGAGGCTTTCAAGATATTCCTCGCTGACACTTCCGGTTGGGTAATTGCCGTCAAAACACGAGCAGTCGAATTGCTTGATCTCGGGGTTGCCTTCTTTTGCGGCCCAGATCAGGTCATCCAGTTCCTGATAGAACAGGGCGTCCGCGCCCAGTTCCTGGCGGATTTCCTCGATTGTTTTGCCGTTGGCGATCAGTTCATGCTTGGTGGGCATGTCAATGCCGTAGACATTCGGGTATTTGACCGGGGGCGAGGCGCTGGCGACGTACACCTTTTTGGCGCCGGCCTCGCGGCACATCTGGACGATTTTCTTGATCGTGTTGCCGCGCACGATCGAATCGTCGATCAGCAGAACGTTCTGGTCCTCGAACTCAAGCGGAATGGCATTCAGCTTGCGGCGCACGGATTTCTGTCGTTCCTGCTGGCCAGGCATGATGAATGTGCGCCCGACGTAGCGGTTTTTGACCAGACCTTCGCGATAGGGGATGCCGGTGATCTTGGCGGCCTCGAGCGCGACGGGGCGTGCGCTGTCCGGCACAGGGATGATGCGATCAATCTCAAGACCGGCAGCCTCGATCTGGCGGGCCAGCGTTTGGCCCATGCGCATCTGTGTTTTGTAGACCGAAACGCCGTCCAACAGCGAATCCGGCCGCGCAAGGTAGACGTATTCGAAGATACAGGGGGTCAGTTGGCCCTCAACCGCCTGGAACGCGTGCATGTTTCCTTCCAGATCGATCAGGATCGCCTCACCGGGTTTCACGTCACGCAGCTTGTCAAAGCCGTTGATGCCGAATGCCACGTCTTCGGACGCAAAGGCATAGTCGTCGCCATCTCCGTCCACATCGCGTTTGGCAACGGACAGGGGACGGATTCCATAGGGATCGCGGAACGCCAGCATCCCGACGCCAGCTACCAGACAGATGACCGAATAGGCACCCTGAACCCGCTCCATCGTCATCTTTACGCCGGCAAAGATATTCCGAATGGGCTCGGCATTGCCGTTGACCTTGATGGCATCGGCCACCTTGTCAGCCAGAACGTTCAGCAGGATTTCCGAGTCGGATGTGGTGCGCAGGTGGCGGCTGTATTTGCCGGTGACCTTCTCGCGCTGTTCTGCGGTGTTGGTGATGTTGCCGTTATGAACAAGATAGATGCCGTAAGGCGCGTTCACGAAGAACGGTTGCGCCTCGGCCGCGCTGAGCGAACCTGCCGTGGGATAGCGGACATGACCAATACCGGTTTTTCCCAGAAGGGTTTCGGCGTCTTGCGCGTTGAAGACGTCCTTGACCAGCCCGTTCGCCTTCTTTTCACGAAAGTACTCACCGTTATATGTGACGATGCCCGAGGCGTCCTGACCCCGGTGCTGCAGCATCAGCAGCCCGTCATAGATTTCCGCAAAGACATCATGTGTCCTGCTTGCGATCCCCAAAATCCCACACATGTACGGGCTCCAATTCCTATGACGTTCTTGTGCTGAGTGTTCTCAATGGCCGGAACCGGAGTATTTGCCGGATGGTATTCGTACCCGTTGTCGCCAGTCTTCAGAACGGCAAAGTCGCGCCATCGCAAAAAGGGCAAGCGCGAAAGAAAACAGATACAGCAAGACCGGCAGCTCCGATTCCATGTCGGTTTGGGTTCCACATAATACCTAACGGCGCGTGTGTCATCTAACGATCACAATCGCGATTTGCCGCAGGCCAATATTTGTCTGAATTCACGCGGAAGATGACATTTTTTCCGACTTATGCTGTCATGCGAACAATGCCGACCGTTAAGGCGGTTTGTTATCGGACTGGATGTTACCTATGTGGCAGCATAAGCCAAAGGCCAAGGAAGCGGCCCCAGCAAAGCGCCGATGTCACCGATGCCGGGGCATGGGACGTGCGCCATGCCAGATCTGCAACGGTGCCGGAGAAGTGGTCAAAAGCCGCGATATCCTTGGCAAACCGATCTCAAGCAGATGCGACGGATGTTTTGGGCTAAAAACGATCCGATGCACGGTCTGCGGCGGCGAGGGGTTTGTCTGAGACCCGCAAACAAAAAGGCCCTGGCATTGCCGGGCCTGTCTGCAAACTCAACTGATAAGGCGTATCAACCTTCCGAGTTGCCCGCGGTGCAGCTGGCGACCAGTTCTTCATACTGGGTCGTAACCCAACCTAGGGCCGCTTCGGGGTTTTGCTCTTCGATCTTGCCACTGAACTGTTCGAAGACTTTGGCCGAACGGCTTTCGTCAACGATGGTATAGCTTTGGCCGGTCATCACCGTGTCGTAGACAAAGAAGGCGATGGCCACCAACAGAATGCCCCGCGCGATGCCGAAGAAAAAACCGAGTGCCTGATCCAGACCGCCAAGCGCCGAGCGCTGGACCAGCGATGAAAACAGCGGCGTGAAGATGCTGACCACGATCAGTGCGATGGCAAAGACACCCGCAAAGCCGGTGATCACCGACAATTCGCAGCTGTCGCGCAGGAAGTCTCCGACGACCGGGATTTCCTTGACCAGCGGAACGGCCTGTGGTGCGAAGATAAAGGCCAGAACTGCGGCGGCGACCCAACCTGCGATGGCCATAACCTCGCGCATGAAGCCGCGCGAATAGGCCAGAATGCCCGACAGCACGACGATCAGGGCGACTACCCCGTCAATTATTGTAAAACCTTCCATGGCCCTCGCCTGTTCGTTTTCTGCCCCTCGGGGCGCGACTTTAACCTGCTCCGAAGGTTTCGCCAACAAACCCGACCAAATCAGAGGGTCGGGTGAGTGTCAGACCTGCCACAGTGCCGGTTTTGCCACCTGCCGGAGCAATTGCCGCCGTGAAACCAAGTTTTTGCGCTTCTTTCAACCTGTTTTCGGTCTGCGGGGCCGGTCTAAGTGCCCCGGAAAGCGAGATTTCTCCGAAAACGACCGTGTCGGCGGGCAGGGCCGTGTCCTCGCGCGCGCTGAGCAGTGCTGCGGCCACAGCCAGATCGGCGGCGGGTTCGCTGACTTTCAGCCCGCCTGCGACGTTCAGGTAAACATCGAGACCGGCAAAGGGGATACCACATCGGGCTTCAAGCACGGCGAGGATCATCGCAAGCCTTCCGCTGTCCCACCCGACGACAGTGCGGCGGGGCTGGGAATGCGGCGACGGCGCGACGAGGGCCTGCAATTCCACCAGCACGGGCCGGGTGCCCTCGATCCCGGCAAAGACGGCCGATCCTGGGCTGGGTGTGCCACGTTCCGACAGGAACAGGGCTGAGGGGTTCGTGACCTGTGCCAGCCCTTTGCCGGTCATTTCGAACACTCCGATTTCGTCGGCGGGGCCAAAGCGGTTCTTGACCGCGCGCAGGATGCGGAACTGATGGCCACGCTCGCCTTCGAAATATAGCACCGTGTCGACCATATGCTCGACCACGCGGGGACCGGCGATCTGGCCTTCCTTGGTGACATGGCCAACCATGATGATCGAGACCCCGTGGCGCTTTGCAAAGGTCGTCAGCTCGTGGGCCGCGGCCCGGACCTGAGACACTGAACCGGGGGCGCTGTCGACATTGTCGGCCCACATGGTCTGGATCGAGTCGATGATGGCGAGGCCCGGTTTTTCCGTTTCCAGCGTCGTCAGGATGTCGCGCAGGTTGGTTTCAGCGGCGAGTTGCACGGGGGCATCTTCCAGTCCCAGACGGCGCGCGCGCATGCGGACCTGCGCGCTGGCTTCTTCGCCCGAGACATAGATCGTCTTAACGCCTGCCCGGGCAAATCTGGCCGCTGCCTGCAACAGCAGGGTGGATTTGCCGATGCCGGGGTCGCCGCCGACCAACAGGGCCGAGGCAGGCACAAGACCGCCGCCCAACACCCGGTCCAGTTCCTCGACGCCGCAAAGGGTGCGCGGCGGGGGTGTTTCCTCGGTCGACAGGTCGGACAGCGCAACGGCCTGTCCACGCTTGCTGCCCAGCGATTTCTTGGCCGGGCCGGCGGAAAGGGGTGTTTCCTGAGTGATGGTGTTCCACTCACCGCAGGCGTCACATCGTCCGGACCAGCGGGAATGCGACGCGCCGCAGGCGTTGCAGGAGAAAGAAGTCGTTTTAGCCATGGCGCAATTCGTGCCCGAGCCGGGGCGGTTCTTCAAGCCCTTGCGGGGCTTTCTTCACCGCCGGTGGCGGCCACGACCTCGGGCCCTGCGGGCCGTCGGCCATGGCGGGCGCTGGCGCGCCGGGGTGGGTGGCTTATTCGGCGGCCCGGGGCGGTGAAATGGCAATGACGCTTGCGGCGCTGGGGTCACTTCCGTCGGGCGGTGTTTGCAATTGGGTCGAAAGTTCAGGCAGAAGCTCGAACAGTTCATCGCGAAGGCGCGCAAGCTGGGATTTGGCGATGGATTCCTCGATCTCGATATCGCGGGTCCACTGGCGCAGCTCGTGCTGGACGGTCTGGGCATCTTCGATTCGTTGACGGAACAGCTCGATCTCTTCCTGACGTTGTTTCAGGAAGGTGCGGGCGCGGGCCACTTTGTCCGCGCCATAGGTCTGTGCCAGTTCGTGGCTGACCTGGCTCATCTGTGCGGCCAGTTCCAGAACCTCGGGTTCGAGCGACTGAAGGTCCGGGTGATCGCGCAGAAAGGCCAGGCGTTCCTTAACCGCGTCGAACTCGGAGGCAAGCGCGAAGGCTCCGCTGCGGTCGGCGGCATGGGCCACCTGATAGGCATCGACCACATCCTGCATGTTCAGGGAAAACTTTCGATGCGTCTTTTCCAGCGCCATCATTCTGGCGTTTGAGGGCAGGTAGAAGGCCAGCATGAGAATCAGTGCAGTCAGGCCGAGCTGGACAAACATGCCCGCATCTATCGTGCCGGACCCCTCAATTCCGGCCTGCACCGACAGCCAGGGCCAGACACCGGCGGCCGATAAAGTGGTGGCCAAAACCGCTGCGAGGGCCGACGCGCAGATCAGGAAAAAAGTCAGTCGTAAAAAGGCATTCTGACATTGCAATGTGATAGTGTGGATGGCGTCCATGACGTCCCAACTCCTTCTCGCAAACCGGCACTGGCCGGGTCCGGGCGGCGGGGTTCGTCAAACACACAACGTGATCCGCAATGGACCGGCAAGGTACAAAAACTAAACTGCTCGAATTAGGAAGATGATACTCAGTATAATGATTTCAATCAATTAGACCTGAGGATTTCGTGAACTGGATGACATTTCCGTAACGTAGCCCACAGCGATTGACGCCAGAATGCAGCCCGTGAACAGATAAAGACCCCACGCCGTTTCGATGGTGGCGTAGGAGATGCCCTTGGCCAGCGTGATGTAAAGCGCGATGAGGAAAATGTCGGCCATGGCCAATTTGCCCAGGATATTGAGCGCGGGTTGGACGCGGGCGTCCAGCAGATCCCACTGGACCAGCGCGGTGCCGATGGTTTTGACGTAGGGCGCGAAGAGGGCGAAGACGGTGACGACCAGCGCGAGGAAGACGTCGGATCTCCAGAGGGATTGGAGGCCGGTGATGACGCTGATTTCGCTGAGGCCAAAGATCGGCAGTAGACCGGCTCGCATCAGCGGGGCGAACCATGCGATGGGGTAGAGGATCAGGAGGGAGAGTGTGGCGAGGCGAAGGGTCATGTGTGCAGACTTAGGCACTCATGCCTTTGACGGAAAGCGTTAAACCAAGAGTGTAAATCAATAAGATGGCTCCGACGAGGAGGTCAGACTGTAGTTTGTGTGATACTGTTGATCGCAATTTCCGATGCAGGATGACTGCAGAAACCACTGAGCCTCCCATAATTGGAGCTAGTGATATTTGACCTTTAAAACCAAAACTTGCGACAAAAAAACGCCGACTAGCATGCCGGGTAGCAGGCCTTTGACAATCGAAAAGATCACTGGAAAGAAGATTACTTCAGTTTTGAGTGAACGGGGTACTCCTGATTTTTCTCCGATGAAGTGAATAATAAACCAAGCGATCGTTACCGACAAAAGGTAATAAAATAGCAATTGTTGCAGGACAACTATTGCGTCGTCCATCACCGCACCGCCTCAATCGGCCCCTCAGCGCTCCCGCTGATGAACTGCTCCACATAGGGATCACCCGAGGCGTCCATTTGGCCGACCGGGCCGGTCCACTGGATCACGCCTCCGTGCAGCATGGCCACGTTGTCAGCAATCGCACGGACCGAGCTCATGTCGTGGGTGATGGTCATCGCGGTGGCGCCCATCTCGGTCACAATCTCGCGGATCAGGTCGTTAATGACGCCAGACATGATCGGGTCCAATCCCGTGGTGGGCTCGTCGAAGAAAATGATCTCGGGCTCGGCGGCGATGGCGCGGGCGAGGCCCACGCGTTTTTGCATGCCGCCTGACAGCTCGGCCGGAAAGCGGTCGGCGACGTTGGATTTCAAGCCGACGCGGCGCAGTTTCTCGATGGCGATCTCGCGCGCTTCATCCGCCGGGCGTTTCAGCGAACCGCGCAGCAGGCGGAATGCGACGTTTTGCCAGACAGGCAGGGAGTCGAACAGCGCAGCCCCCTGAAACAGCATCCCAAAGCGCGCCAGAAACGCGTCACGGTCGCCTTTGGTCGCGTCCTTGCCGTCGACATAGATCATGCCGCTGTCGGGCTTGATCAGGCCGAGGATGCATTTCAGCGCCACCGACTTGCCGGTGCCCGAACCGCCGATGATGACCATCGAGGTGCCTTTGGGGATCTCAAGGTTCATGCCCTGCAGCACTTGGTTGTCGCCAAAGGCTTTTTGTACGTTCTCCATCCGTATCATAGCGAGAAGAACACCCCTGTCAGAACGAAATTTGCGGCGAGGATCAGCACAGCGGCGGCCTCGACCGAGCCTTTGGTGGCGCGTCCCACGCCCTGCGCGCCACGGCCCGAATTCATGCCGTAGTAACATCCCATGATGGCTGCGATCATGCCGAAGGCTGCACCCTTGACCAGCGAAGAGACAATGTCGCGGGTTTCAAGGAAATCCACGGTGTTTTTAAGATAGGCCGCCGGATTGAAGCCCAGGTTTTGCGTGGCGACCGTATAGCCGCCCATGATGCCGATTACGTCGCCAACCGCGACCAGAGCAGGCACGGTGATCAGCGCCGCCAGCACCCGCGGGGCGGTGAGGTATTTCATCGGGTGCGTGGACAGCGTGACCAGCGCGTCGATCTGCTCGGTCACTTTCATTGTCGCGATCTCGGCGGCGATGGACGAAGTTACGCGCGCGGCGATCATCAGGCCAACCAGCACCGGACCAAGCTCGCGCACCATGCCGATGGCAACGATCTGGGGCACGACGGCTTCGGCGTTGAAACGCGCGCCGCCCGCGTAGATCTGCAGCGCCAGCGCGCCGCCGGTGAAAATTGCGGTCAGGCCGACGACCGGCAGCGACAGCCAGCCGATATTCAGAAGCGCGATGCCAAATTCGCGCGGGTAAAACGGCGGGCGAAAGATATGAGAGACTGCATCCAACGCGAAGAGTCCGACACGGCCGAATGCCGCCAGCATGGTCAGGACGACGCGTCCAAGACCACCCAGAAGGGAAAGGGGATTCATTCCACGTAGCCCTTGGAGTAGCGGTTGCCCAGTGAGGTCAGGATTTCATAACCAATGGTACCCGCGGCCTCGGCCAGATCATCCACGGTCTGATGTCCGTTCAGAATGCGCAGACGCTCGGGCGCATGCGGCAGGTCGGTGACATCGACGGTGATGAGATCCATCGAGATGCGGCCGACCACGGGGCATGGCTGATTGCCAGAGAACATGTCTATGCCGCCCCCGATGGCGCGGTGTAGACCGTCGGCATAGCCCGCCGCGACGGTCGCAATCCGTGACGGTCGGCGAGCGGTCCAACTGTTGCCATAGCCAACGGTTTCACCCACGGCCAGATCCCGGATCTGCACAACAGGCAAATCGGCTGTCACGACAGGTCTTGCGGCGGCGAACGGCAGACCGCCATATAGCCCGACGCCCGGGCGACAGAAGTCGAAATGGAATTCGGGTCCCAGCAAGATGCCGCCGGTGGCCGCCAGCGATCTTGGAGCGGCAACCCCGTCTGTCATCTCGCGGAAGGTGCGCAACTGTTGTTGATTCATCGGGTGATCGGGCTCGTCCGAACAAGCCAGATGTGACATCACCACGACCGGGTTCAGCGCCTCGGCCTGCAGGCGCAGTGCGGCCCAGTCGGAAGGTTCCAACCCCAGGCGGTTCATGCCGCTGTCGAGCTGAATGCCAAAGCCGTGATCCGGCAGTGCCTCGCGATGGCGCTGAAACTGCTGGGGTGAGTTGATCAATGGTGTCAGATCGTGATCCCGCAGCAGATCGGCGTCGCCTTCCATGTGGCCGGAGAACACGCCGATCATCGGACCGGGGCCGACCGCCTGCCGGACAACGGCGCCTTCTTC
The DNA here is from genome assembly GCA_963669395.1 of uncultured Ruegeria sp. GTDB lineage: Bacteria > Pseudomonadota > Alphaproteobacteria > Rhodobacterales > Rhodobacteraceae > Ruegeria. Next base: position 2,406,498 of record OY770022.1, read on the forward strand.
GGCGACGGCGACAAAGAACTTCCGGACGCCTTCTTCGGCCAGTGTTGCCGAGACAGGCCCGGCACCCAGGCCATAGGCATCCGCCTTGACCACGGCGCCGGTTTCGACATCCGTTTTTGCGTCGAGCGCCCGCCAATTGCTGGCGAGCGCCTGAAGATTGATCGTCAAACGTGCAGTACTCATGGAATTGTTCATGACATTGGATCGCGGCAGGTCAAGAGGGAATGCTTCAATTCCCCTCGTGTTTATGGGCATCATAAGCAGCTTCAAGCTCAGATCGCAGGAAATCGGCAAACAACAAAGGCTTGAACCCGGGGGCGCCGGTGCCGGGCAGAGGTTCGACAATTGTGCTCACATGCGGGTCAAAGAAGAACGGTACGCTGTATCGTTCACGACCCGAACGGTTGATGACGCGATGCGGTGTGGACAACAGGCGGCCATTCGACATCCGATGCAGCATATCCCCGACATTGACGACAAATGCCCCGGGGCGTGTGGGGACATCGACCCAGTTTCCGGCAGGGGTTCTGACCTGCAATCCACCCACCTGATCCTGAGCCAGCAAGGTCAGGCAGCCAAAATCGGTATGGGGTGCCGAGCCGAACAGATCACCAGGGCTGGCTTCGGATTGCGGTGGATAGTGCAGCAACCGCAGCCAGATGGTCGGAGTGTCGAAGGCCGAAAGAACAGAAAAATCGGTGGCGCCACTGGCCTTTAGGGCAACTCTCATCAACCTGCGCCCCAGATCGGACATGGCGCGGGCATAGGCCTCAAGCGTGGTCCTAAAACCCGGCAGATCCGGCCAACGATTCGGGCCTGACAGGTAGATACCGGGATCGGCCTTTGTGTCTTCGCGCATCATCATGAAGCTTGCCGACTGATTGGGTTTGGTCACATCGGCCAGGGTCGAGTTTACATCCGTTGACGTATCGATGGCGATATAGCCGCGGTGTGTTCGGTCAACGGCGATCGCAAGTTTTTCGTCAAGCGGCAGCGCGTGAAACTGTCTTGAGGCCTCGAAGACATCGCTGATCAGACCGGCATCTATGCCGTGATCTTCGATATAGCCAAAGCCTGTTGTTTCATAAGCAGCCCGAAAATTGGCTGCGATTTCAACCTCGGCGCGCGCGCCCAGACGGATGACGGGGATTTCAGTGAATTCTGTCATTGTTCTTTCGCTTTGTTGAGGAAGATTGCAGGGGCAGAAAATGCCCCCGATCTATCCGGCAAAGCGTTTGCGGCGGTGCCCGAAGTGGCGTTCAAGCACCACGCGACGGGGTTTATTAGCAAGACAAAACAGCATGGCCCGATCCGTGCATATCAGTTTGCCAAGGTCAAGGGATCAATACCCTTCGATCTTTCCGCCCTGTTGCCAGGGTTTGACCAGATTTCCGAAACGGGTGAACTGGGCCTCGAAGGACAGCTCGACCGTGCCAATGGGGCCGTGACGCTGCTTGCCGACAATGACTTCGGCCTTGCCGTGCAGGCGTTCCATGGCCTGCTTCCACTCTTCCATCTTTTCCAACTCGTGATCGCCGGGCTTTTCGCGTTCTTTGTAGTATTCCTCGCGGAACACGAACATCACCACGTCCGCATCCTGTTCGATCGAGCCCGATTCCCGCAGATCGGACAGTTGTGGGCGCTTGTCGTCGCGGTTTTCGACCTGACGGGAAAGCTGAGACAGCGCGATCACCGGGATGTTCAGTTCCTTCGCGATGGCTTTCATGCCCATCGAAATCTCGGCGATCTCGTTGACGCGGTTGTCGGACATGCCGCGGCAAAGTTGCAGATAGTCGATCACCAGCAGGTCCAGCCCATGGGTGCGTTTCAGCCGCCGTGCGCGGGCGGCCAGCTGTGAAATCGGCAGGGCGGGCGTGTCGTCGATGAACAGGGGGCACGCCTCAAGCTCCTTGGCAGCATCGACGAAGCGGCGGAATTCGGCTTCGGTCATGTCACCTTGGCGGATCTTGTGTGAAGAAATCTCGGACGCTTCGGCCAGAACCCGACCCGCAAGCTGCTCGGCGCTCATCTCCAACGAGAAGAAGCCGACCACTCCACCGTCAACCGCGCCCTCGCTGCCGTCCGACTTCAAGCCACGCTTGTACGCTTTGGCTACGTTGAAGGCCACGTTGGTCGCCAGCGAAGTTTTTCCCATCGACGGGCGGCCCGCCAAAATGATCAGGTCCGACGGGTGCAGGCCCCCCAGTTGCTTGTCCAAATCGGCCAGACCGGTGGAAATCCCCGCCATGCCGCCACCGCGCTGGTACGCCTCGTTGGTGACATTGACGGCTTCTGTGACCGCCTTGAGGAAGGATTGGAAACCCTGTTCGGTCTGGCCCTGCTCGGACAACTGGTAAAGCTGCTGCTCGGCCTCGACGATCTGTTCTTTCGGCTCGCTTGACACATCGACCCGCGCCGCCTTGTCCGAGATGTCCCGGCCCAGACGGATCAGCTCGCGCCGGATGGCGAGGTCATAGATCATTTGCGCGTAGTCATGCACCGCGAAGGCGCTGATCGAGGCGCCGGCCAGTTTGACCAGATAGGCCGGCCCGCCAAGTTCCTTCAGGCCTTCATCCTCGGCCATGAAAGATTTCAGCGTCACAGGCGAGGCCAGCGCATTCTTTGCGATGCGCGCGGCCGCGACTTCGTAGATGCGGGCGTGGACCGGATCATAGAAATGCTCGGCTCCGATGATCGAGGCTACCCGGTCATAAAGGTCGTTATTGGTCAGGATCGCGCCCAGAAGCTGCTGCTCGGCCTCGATGGAGTGCGGCATTGTTTCGGCGTTCTGAATTTGCGCCGCTGCCTGCTCGATACTGCTGATCTCGTTCATTGCTGTTCTCTTGCCCCTTGGACAGAGGCCATAACGCAGCGCCCTGAGTCGGCGCAAATTGTATGTTTTCTGGGGATAGCCTGTGCATATCTTCCCGCCCCATCATATTGCAGGATGGGGCAGGGGTCCGTCAACATGTTGTGGATGGAGTGTCGGGCGTATTCGGCAATGTTTCCGATTGGGAAACGGTTTGCGCCACGTCAGCCCTTATTCGCTTCCTGCCAGCCGCGCGGATCGTTCAGGAATGCCTCGACCCCATCTATTGTTTCCTGATCAAACGCTTTTTGCGCCTTGGCCTCGGCCAGAACATCCCACCAGGTACACAGGCTGTGCAGTCGCACCCCATGATCACCCAGGGTTTTTTCGGTTTCGGGGAAGATGCCGTAGTAGAAGATTACGGCAGTATGCCCGCAGGTCGCGCCGGTTTCGCGGATCGCGTCGACGAAGGACAGTTTCGAGCCGCCATCGGTGGTCAGGTCTTCGACCAACAGAACGCGTTCGCCTTCGCTCATGGCGCCTTCGATCCGGGCGTTGCGGCCATAGCCTTTGGGTTTCTTGCGCACATAGGTCATCGGCAGAGCCATACGCTCGGCCACCATTGCGGCAAAAGGAATACCCGCGGTTTCGCCGCCGGCAATGTTGTCGAATGCTTCAAAGCCCGCATCGCGCATCACGGTTACGGTCAGGAAATCCATCAAGGTCGAACGGATGCGAGGGTACGAGATAAGCTTGCGGCAATCGATATAGGTCGGGCTGGGCAAGCCGCTGGCTAGAGTGAATGGCTCGCGTGCGTTGAAATGCACGGCCCTGATCTCCAGCAGCATCCGCGCGGTCAAACGGGCGATTTCAGTGCTGTCGGGAAATGAACTGGGGATCATGGCGGAACCTCGGGGCTGAAATGACGTTGCGGGCTGATAGCCCGTCCAAAGGGGCGCTGTCGAGAGGGGTTGGCCCAAAAGAAAAGCGGACCCTGAATAAGGTCCGCTTTTGCCCTTGCGGGCTGCTGGACGGGCCTAGGTGGGCTAGGCCTGCCCGGATCAGGGCATTTACGCGAAAGGGACTTCGCTGTGCAACCGGCAAATTGCCGCCCGCATAGTGTCAGTCATGCCTGTGCGATAGCCGAAACAGTATGCCCGCAGTCAGGTGTGCCGGCCTGAGGAAACACGTTACAGATCAGCACTTTGTGAGCAATGTGGCAGAAGAAAAAGGGGGGAACCGGCTGCCTGCGCCGCGGATGATGTTACTTGGCATCACGTGATTGTGCGTTGAGTGGTCTTAGGTCACAGGCCCTGAGCTTTGGCGCCTTTCTGGAGGTGCCGATACAACAGATCAAGGGCGTGGTCCCGTGCGGCAATGCGCACCTTGTCCCGGCCCAGGGCACCAAACTCGACGGTTTCGGTTATGGTGTCCTGGCCTTCGGCCGCCAGACCGAAGCACACACGACCTTCCGGCTTGAATTCAGACCCACCCGGACCGGCAATTCCGGTGACAGAGACAGTCAGCTGAGCGCCCGAATGCTTCAGCGCGCCCTCTGCCATTTCCCGGGCGACCTGCTCTGATACCGCTCCGTGGGCTTCCAGAGTGTCAGCCTGCACGCCAAGCATCTGCTGTTTGGCGGTATTGGTGTAGGTGACAAAGCCGCGTTCCACCACGGCAGAACTGCCGGGAATATCTGTCAGCGCGGCCGCAACAAGGCCGCCAGTGCAGCTTTCGGCTGTGGCGATCATCACCCCCTGCGCCTTGGCCCGGTTCAGGATGTCGGTGACGCTCACAGGCCCAGTACCCCATGCGAAAAGCCGGCCAGCAGCGCGACGCAGATGGCTGAAAACACACCGGCGATCACGTCATCCAGCATCACGCCCATTGGGTCGCCACGCCGGTCGGCCCAGCCGACAGGGCCGGGCTTGGTGATGTCGAACAGGCGAAACAGCACGAAACCCGCAACCCAACCGGGCCAGAGCGCGGTGATTTCCAGCCCGTGCGCCCAGGCCGGGTAGGAAATTGCCCAGAGGGCGATGAACTGCCCTGCAACCTCGTCAATCACGATTTCCGACGGATCGTGGTCATCCTGACCTGCCGTCATGACCTTTGTGGCCCAGAGCCCTGCGACAAAGACGATCAGAGTAGCCAGGGCCAGCAAGGGGAAGCCACCCAGCGTGTGCAATACCCAGACCATCGGCAGCGCGGCCAGTGATCCCCAGGTGCCGGGGGCGGGGCGCAGATAGCCTACGCCGCCAACGGTTCCAATCAGACGAGCCGCGTTCATGACTTCACCAGACAGGCCGTGGCCAGTGACGCGATGCCCTCACTGCGGCCGGTAAAGCCCAGACGTTCGGACGTGGTCGCCTTGACCGAGACCTGATCGGCCCGCAATCCCATGATTTTCGACATTTCTTCGCGCATTGCGGGCGCGTGAGGACCGATCTTGGGATATTCGCAAACAAGTGTGCAATCGACATTCGAGATGCGGTAGCCCATCTGTTCGGCCAGTTCGACCGCGTGCCGCAGAAATATTGCGCTGGCGGCCCCTTTCCATTGCGGATCCGATGGTGGGAAATGCTGACCGATATCTCCCTGCGCCAGCGCGCCATAGATTGCGTCGGTTACGGCATGCATCCCGACATCGGCATCTGAATGTCCCTGAAGCCCGCGATCATGCGGCACTTTTACACCGCACAGGATCACATGATCTCCATCGCCAAATCGGTGAACGTCGTACCCGTTGCCCAGCCTTACTTCCATGTTCGTTCCCATGATACGTTCCGCCCGGGCAAAATCCTCGGGTTGGGTGATTTTGATGTTGTCTGCGTCGCCGGGCACGATAGCCACGCCTATACCTGCCGCGCGGGCGACTTCAACGTCGTCCATGGCACCGCCGGGGTGTGCGGCATGGGCTGCAACGATGGCGTCATAGTGAAATCCCTGAGGGGTCTGGGCCGCATACAATCCAGTGCGATCCTGTGTGCCCGTGACAGCGAAGCCGTCCCCCGTCCAGAGCGCGTCGGTCACCGCCACCCCCGGTGCCGCGGCGATGTTGTCGTTCAGTGCCGCCAGTACGTCGAGGATGGTGGCGCGGCTGACACAAGGCCGGGCAACATCGTGGATCAGGACGTGTGTTACAGTCTTGTCCGCCAGTGCCTGCAAGCCATTACGGACAGACCCGGCGCGGTCTGCTCCTCCCGTCGCCACAATCAGATCGGTACCGCCAAATTCGGCTCGAGCGGCTTGGTCGTCGGTGGAAAGGACCAGGACGATGTGATCAACCAGTCCCCGGAACCTGTCGATTGTCCAGTCGGCCACGCGACGTCCGGCCAAGTTGCGCCATTGTTTTGGCGTTCCGCCACCCGCGCGCATTCCGCGTCCGGCGGCGACAATAATGGCGGCGGTGGTCATGAGGTCTGCTCTCCTGCGTTGGGTCATTGTTTAGGATGCGGTGAATGCAGAGGCAATCGCCCGCGTCAATCTGCCTAAAAATTAGGCATGTGATGATTTTGCAGGCTTGTGGCATGCGGATTTCTTGGTCATATGCGCAGAATTCGATATTAAATGCGCAACTGCCCAAGGAATAAGCACTTTGACCCTGCATCTTGCTGACAAGCCTTTGTACTCGCCGGTTTTGCTGGCGCCGATGGCCGGAATCACCGATCGCCCGTATCGCGATCTGGTGATGCGCTTTGGCGCGGGCATGGTTGTCAGCGAAATGGTCGCCAGCCAGGAAATGGTGCAGGCAAAACCGGGCGTGCGCGAACGGGCCGAGCTTTCGGCGGATGTCGAAAATACCGCCGTTCAGCTTGCCGGGCGTGAAGCACGCTGGATGGCGGAAGCCGCGCGGCAGGTCGCTGATCGCGGCGCGCGGGTGATCGACATCAACATGGGCTGTCCAGCCAAGAAGGTGACCAACGGGTATTCGGGTTCGGCCCTGCTGAAAACGCCCGACCATGCCCTGACACTGATCGAGGCGGTGGTGGAGGCGGTGGATGTCCCAGTGACGCTGAAGACCCGGCTGGGTTGGGACGACAGCCTGCTGAACGCGCCGGATGTGGCGCGCAGGGCGCAGGATGCCGGTATTCGGATGGTCACGATCCACGGTCGAACACGGTGTCAGTTCTACAAGGGACACGCAAACTGGCAGGCCATCCGTGCGGTGAAAGAGGCAGTGACCATTCCGGTCATCGCAAACGGTGATATCGTTGACACGCAAACCGCACGGACCGCCTTGGATCACTCGGGTGCCGACGGCGTGATGGTCGGACGTGGGGCGCAGGGAAAGCCCTGGTTGCTGGCGCAGTTATGTCACGACCTGTTTGGTGCCGACGCGCCGGACGTTCCGACAGGGCATGATCTGAGCGCGATGGTGCAGGAGCACTATCAGGCCATGCTGGATTTCTATGGACCCGACCTTGGTCTGCGCGTCGCGCGCAAGCATCTGGGGTGGTACATGGACGAAGCAGGAACGCCCGCCGCCTTACGTCGCGCGATACTGACATCGCGTGATACATCCGAAGTTCTGCGTTTGATCGCAGATGCAATCCCGCATCAGGTGGAAGTGGCCGCATGACCTCGGACCAGAGCATTTGGGCCTCATTGCCGGTTCCCGCATTCATCATCGACGGTGACGACCGGATCGCCGACGTCAATTCGGCGGGTGAGGGGTTCCTGAACGCCTCGCGCCGTTCGGTTGTCGGGCATCCGGTGTGGGATCAGATAGCCGTCGACGCCCCCCTGGAGGAGGCGTTTCTGAGGGCACGGCAGAATGGTTCGCCGTTGTTCGTCAATGATGTGGATGTTGGATCGGGCAGCCGTTCGCCGCTGCAATGTGCGCTGCAGATCGCGCCGTTGATGGGCCATCCTGGATCAATGATCATGATCCTTTCTCCACGCGAACTGGCCGGACGGATGACTCGCGGGAACACGGTGAAATCCGCCGCGCAATCGGCTATCGGAATGGCCGAAATGCTGGCGCATGAGATCAAAAACCCGCTGGCTGGCATCACTGGAGCTGCCCAGTTGCTTAGCATGAATATCTCTCAACAAGATATTGAGTTAACAGACTTAATTGTCGAAGAAAGCCGTAGGATTGTAAAGCTGTTGGAGCAGGTGGAGCAGTTCGGAAACCTGTCGCAGCCGGACTTCCAACCGGTCAACCTGCATGACGTGCTGGACCGTGCGCGGCGTTCGGCGCTGCTGGGGTTCGGCGCACATATGAAGATTGTCGAGGATTATGATCCGTCGCTGCCGCTGGCCTATGGCGATCAGGACCAGATCCTGCAGGTCATTCTGAACCTTCTGAAAAACGCATCCGAGGCAGCCGGGCCGGAAGGCGGGACCATTCGCCTGCGCACCTATTTCGAACATTCATTTCGTCTGCGGCGCAACGATGGGTCCGGCCATTCCCTGCCGCTGCAGATCGAAATCATCGATGACGGCCCCGGCTTGCCCGAAGACATCCTGAGCGACATTTTCGATCCCTTTGTCTCTGGCAGGGAAAACGGCACGGGTCTTGGTCTGGCGCTGGTCAGCAAGATCGTCTCCGACCACGACGGCTGGGTTTCGGCCGAGTCGGTTCCGGGCCGGACGGTTTTTCGCCTGTCACTCAGGCGGGCGCCACGGGACGCGCAATGAAATTGAAACCGGCGGTATATGGCATAGCAAGGAGAACAGCAGATGGATGGCACAGTTCTGGTCGCGGATGACGACCGCACGATCCGCACGGTTCTGACGCAGGCACTGACTCGGGCGGGATGCAAGGTGCACGCAACTTCTTCTTTGACCACGCTGATGCGCTGGGTGGGAGAGGGCAAAGGCGATGTGGTCATCTCGGACGTGGTCATGCCGGACGGCAACGGGCTTGAGATGCTGCCGAAGATCGCGCAGGACAGGCCGGGTTTGCCGGTTATCGTGATCTCGGCCCAGAACACGATCATGACGGCAATTCAGGCGGCTGAGGCCGACGCTTATGACTATCTGCCGAAGCCTTTTGATCTGCCGGATCTGATGAAAAGAACGGCCCGGGCGCTGGATCAGAAGCAACGCCCGCAGTCTGGTGCGCCGGAATTGGTTCGGGATCGCCCGGAGGAATTGCCTCTGGTCGGGCGTACGCCGGTTATGCAGGCGCTGTACCGGCTGGTGGCGCGGGTCATGAACACCGATCTGCCGGTTATGATTTCCGGTGAAAGTGGAACCGGCAAGTCATTGATTGCGAAGGCAATACATGACTTCTCGGATCGTCGGACATTGCCCTTTGTGTCCGTCACCGCGTCTGAGTTGCGGGATCTGGAAGGACCCGCCCGCGTCATGGCGCGGGTTCGGGGCGGCACCCTGCTGATCGACGAAATCGCAGATATCGAAGACGACATTCAGGCCCGGATCGTGCGGATGATGGACAGCCCGGGCGATCATCTGCCGCGCTTCATGGCAACCAGCCAGTCGGACCTGACCGAAGCAATGGAAAGCGGCCGCGTGCGCCAGGATCTGTATTATCGTCTGTGTGGCGCGACGATCCACGTTCCGGCCCTGCGCGAAAGAATGGACGACATTACTTTGCTGGCCGATCATTTTCTGGCACGGGAAGAGCGTGAGACCGGCACGAAACGCTGGCTCAGCGCCGAAGCGGTTGAACTGGTGCGCCGTTATTCGTGGCCCGGGAATGTGCGGCAACTAGAAAACGCGGTGCGCCGCCTTGGGCTGACCAGTCAGGCGGATGAGATATCCAAAACCGAAGTCGAGATGGTTCTGGGCAGCCAGCCTGAGGCCGAACCGGTTTTGGGGGGCGGAGAGCGTGAGAAACTGTCGGCCTCGGTCGCGCGGCATCTGCGGCGGTATTTCGATCTGCACGGCAACATGTTGCCGCCTCCGGGACTGTATCAGCGTATCCTGCGCGAAGTTGAGGCGCCGCTGATCGAAATCGCGTTGGACGCAACCGGCGGAAATCAGGCAAAATGTTCGGATTTACTGGGGATTAACCGAAATACGCTGCGAAAAAAGATCATCGACCTCGATATTGAGGTGACACGCCGTCGCAAACTGATGTAATATCGCCACACAAACCGTGGCATTCGGGTTTCTACCTGGCAAGGACCACGACATATGGCGGTAAGCCGCACAAGCGGCACATCAGGATGAGGGCAGACGGTGGCAACCCGGGCACAGAGCGGGCCAATACCATCGATTAATCGATGGCGAAAATCCCGAAAACTGCGCAATTTCGGCACCTTGGGGCTGGTTCTTCTGGGGCCAGCACTGGCGCTTGCCACCTATCTTGTCATTGGTCCGTTCGATCTGGGTTCGGCCGCGCCGACATTGCGCCTGATCCTGTTGGCCGACCTTGTCTATGTGCTGGTCGTGGCCGCACTTGTACTGAGTCAGGTCGGCAGTCTGATCGCGGCCCGACGCGCCAAGTCAGCAGGTTCCCGTTTGCATTTGCGCCTGATCGGCGCGTTCACGCTGCTGGCGCTGGTGCCGACTGTGACCGTGGCGATTTTTGCCGGACTGACCGTGAATATCGGTCTGGAGGGTTGGTTTTCGGATCGTGTGCGCGAAGTTGTCGGGTCGTCGCTCAGTGCGGCCGAAGCCTATGAACAGGAACACCGTCAGGGCCTGACACAGGACGCGACCGTTCTGGCCCGGTTTTTGGATAATGCTCGGTCTCTGGATTATTATATTTCTGACGCTGAGTTGCGCGAGGTTCTGGCCCAGGGCCAGTCGCAGATTCAGCGTGGCCTGCGTGAAGCTTATGTCATTGACGGTAGCGGCGATATCCGGGCCCGGGGCGACAGGTCTTACCTGTTCAACTACGAAGAACCCACGGCTGAGCAACTGGCGAACGCGACCCACCGGGGCCTGCTGATCATCGCGGACTGGCAAAACAGCGAATTCAGGGCGCTGGTCCCTCTGCGGGCGTATCTGGACCGTTACCTTTATGTCAGCCGTGACGTGGACGGGCAATTGCTGACCCTTTTGGATGACACCAAGGAAACAGCGCAGTTCTATCAGCAGCTTGAAAGCGAACGGGGCAGGGTGCTGTTTGAATTCGGCCTGTTGTATCTGGGTTTCGCGGTGATCCTGATCCTGGCGGCGATGTCGTTGGGCATGTGGTTTGCTGAACGCTTGTCTCGCCCGGTGGGCCGCCTGACCACAGCAGCGCAGCGTGTTGGCGCGGGTGACCTGAGCGTTCAGGTTATTGAAGAGGCCAGCGATGACGAGATCGCGATGCTGGGTCGGTATTTCAACCAGATGACCCGCCAGTTGAAAGGCCAGCGGGACACGCTGTTGGAAAACACTCGCCATATCGAACACCGTCGGCGCCTATTCGATTCAGTGCTCAGTTCTGTAACCTCAGGGGTCGTCGGAGTTGATCCTGACGGGTGCGTTACATTTGTGAACCGATCCGCCCAGCGTCTGCTGGACTGGTCGCGGGGCGAAGAACTTTTGGCGATCGGTATCGCGGTACCCGAGTTCCTGCCTTTGTTCGAGAACCTTAAGGATAGCGGGCAAGAGGCTGTTCAGGAAGAGATAAAAGTCACCCGCAAGGGCCAGTTGGAGAACCTTCTGGTCCGCATGGCTACTCGGCGCGGTGAGGATGGCGGGTTGGAAGGTTATGTGGTTGCCTTTGACGACGTGACCGACCTGGTCAGCGCGCAGCGGATGGCAGCCTGGGGCGACGTGGCGCGCCGGATCGCGCATGAGATCAAAAACCCTCTGACACCGATTCAGTTGAGCGCCGAGAGGATCAAGCGGAAGTTCTCGCGCAAGCTGGACGAGGAGGACAGCAGCAGCCTGGAATCGATGACGGATGTCATTGTCCGGCAGACGAACGACCTGCGGCGCATTGTTGACGAATTCTCGAAGTTCGCTCGCATGCCTGAACCGGAACGGCGCGAGGAAAACATCGTTGATCTGGTGCGCGAGGCCGTTTTGCTCCAGCAGGCCGGGCAGCCGGATGTGCAGATCGATGCAGATCTGCCCAATCACGCGATTCCGGCGGATGTGGATGCGACGATGTTGAATCAGGCCCTTACCAACCTGATAAAGAACGCGGGCGAAGCTATTGGAACCTTGAAGGAAAAAGGTGCACCTGAAAACCTGAAACCGCAGATCAAGGTTAAGGTGTCGACAGATGATGCTGGGACGCAGATCACCATCGCGGACAACGGGGTCGGACTGCCGGAAGACCGGGCGCGTCTGTTTGAACCCTATGTGACCACCCGCGACGAGGGCACCGGCCTTGGCCTGCCCATCGTGAAGAAGATCATCGAAGAACATGGCGGAGCGCTGACTTTGGAAGACGCGACCGTATTTGACGGACAGGACCATTTTGGCGCAATGGCCGTGATCCGGTTACCTGGGGGCAGTGATTCCCCGTCAGTCGCGCCACAGAAGCAGGCTATTAAAACCAACAAACTGAAAGCAGGCCAAAGATGAGCGACATTCTGATCGTAGATGACGAACGCGATATTCGCGAGCTGGTGTCCGACATTCTGGAGGACGAAGGCTATTCAACCCGACTTGCTGGCAATTCGGACGATTGCATGGCGTCGATCAACGCTGAACCTCCGGGTCTTTTGATCCTCGACATTTGGCTCAAGGACAGCCGAATGGACGGGATCGACATCCTGAAAGCGGTAAAGCGCGACAACCCGGACGTGCCCGTTGTGATTATTTCCGGTCACGGGAATATCGAGATTGCCGTAGCAGCCATCAAACAGGGCGCTTACGACTTTATCGAAAAGCCATTCAACATTGACCAGTTGATGGTGGTGATCCGGCGCGCGATGGAAACCTCGCGTTTGCGTCGCGAAAACGCGTCGCTCAAGCGCAAGGAAGTCAGCTGCTCGGACATGATCGGCAAATCGGCATCGTTCCGTGCGATGCAGGGCCAGTTGGACAAGGTGACGAAGTCCAATGGCCGCGTGATGCTGAGCGGCCCTGCCGGGTCGGGCAAGGAAATCGCGGCACGCTATATCCACGCACATTCCAACCGTGCCAATGCGCCTTTCGTGACCGTGAATTGCGCCGGGGTCGAGCCCGAGCGGATGGAAGAGGTGCTGTTTGGCCGCGAGACATCTGAACGCGGTGTTGAATCAGGCCTGCTTGAGGAAGCCCATGGCGGCGTGATCTTCTTTGATGAGGTCGCCGATATGCCGCTGGGCACGCAATCGAAGATTCTGCGGGTTCTTGTGGATCAGCAGTTTCAGCGGGTTGGCGGAACCGACAAGGTCCGGGTTGATCTACGCGTCATATCTTCGACCAATCGGGACCTGGAGGAAGAAATCACCGCTGAACGGTTCAGGGAAGAGTTGTATCACCGCCTGAACGTTGTTCCGATTGCGGTGCCGTCTCTAGAAGACCGGCGCGAGGACATTCCGGTATTGGCGCAGCACTTTATCGAAATGTGCAACGAAGCGCAGGGCTTACCCGTTCGCGAATTGTCGGATGAGGCAATTGCACTGCTGCAGACCATGACATGGCCGGGCAATGTGCGTCAGCTCAAAAACCTGATCGAACGCGTGTTGATCCTGGGGGATGGAACCGGCCCGATCGAGGCGCGGGAACTGCCTAACGACGAGGAAAAGGCCGAAGATTCTGGCCGCGTGGTTCTGTCCGGCGCGCTGGCAACTTTGCCGTTGCGCGAAGCGCGCGAGGCGTTCGAGCGGGAATACCTGCTGACGCAGATCAACCGGTTCGGTGGCAATATCAGCCGCACCGCCAGTTTCGTCGGGATGGAGCGCAGTGCGCTGCACCGCAAGCTGAAGTCGCTTGGCGTGGTCACATCGAACAAATCCGGCGCGCGTGTCGCGCAACTGGATGAACCGGAGCCGGCGGAATAATCCGCCGGTTCAGCCGGTGTGACCCGGTGTTATGATCTGAAACGACCCGTCGTCGAACTTCACGAAACAGGACTCGGTGCTTAGCGGCGGCAGGGTTGTCGTACGGGTCAGCGATGCCTGGGATTTCACCGCTTGTTTGCAAGGTGGCAGGCTGACCGGGCGAAATCCCTTTTTGGCCATGCATTGCGCCTCGACCGTGTTGCGCAGGTCCTGATTCACATCGACGGTGTAGACGCGTCCGGGTTCCCACCATCCGGGTGAACGGTAGCAGTGGCCGCGACCATCGCAATAGGTGCGCCCCGGCCAATAGACGGGTGGGCTTTGCCGGACTTGGTTGGCAACAGGCACTTCATTCAGGGCCTTTACCTGGCATTGCGTGGTCTCCTGCTGCAGTCGCGCCACGCTGGCACCTTCGCGGTAATAGAGTGACAGAGGCCCGCAGGAAGACAGCAAGAACAAAGGAATAAAGGCGCGTAGCATTGTTTTCATGCGCATATCTTGCCTCACTCCCTGTTCCATGACAATTCAATTGACCGCTTTGGGGGCATCTGTCATTCAAAGATTTCAGGCAGAAGGGCCAGGAACATGAAGGTCATCATTTGCGGTGCGGGTCAGGTCGGCTGGCAAATTGCACGGCACCTTTCGGGCGAACTGAACGACGTGACAGTGGTGGACAACAATCCTGATCTGGTGCGACGCGCGACCGAAACGCTGGACGTGCAGGGTATCGCAGGCTTCGCCAGCTATCCGGATGTGCTGGAACGGGCCGGGGCCCGCGATGCAGACATGATCATCGCCGCGACCCACTCGGATGAGGTGAACATGGTCACCTGCCAGATGGCGCATTCGGTGTTTTCGATACCACGAAAAATCGCGCGACTTCGGTCCAAATCCTATCTGACGGCGATTCATGCGGACCTGTTTCGCCGGGACCATCTGCCCATCGACGTGGTGATCAGCCCGGAACGCGAGGTTGCAGCAGCCGCCATGCGCCGCCTGTCGGCTCCGGCGGCTTTTGACACCGAGATTTTCATGGATGGCAAGGCGCAGCTGCTGGGCATCCGGGTGGATGAAGACTGCCCGATCATCAACACGCCGCTCAGGCAGCTGACCGACCTGTTTTCGACGCTCAGCTCGATCGTAGTCGGGGTGCGCCGGGACGGTACGCTTTTTGCACCGGAATCCGAGGATCAGCTGTTTGTCGGTGACGAATGCTATGTCTTCACCAACGTCAATGACGTGGACCGCACGATGGAGGTCTTTGGCAAAGCGCAAAAGAAACAGGACCGAGTCGTCATTGTGGGTGGTGGCAATGTCGGCCTTGAAGTGGCCCGCACCCTGGAAGAACGCGAAAGCCGCGTGCGCGCCAAGATCATCGAACGCGATCGCCGATGCGCTGAACTGGCCGCAGAGGCGTTGGAGCGGACGATTGTTCTGAACGGCGACGGACTGGATGCGGCATTGCTGCGCGAGGCAGGCATTGAACGGGCCGACGCGATGCTGGCCGTCACCGATGACGACCGTGCCAATCTATTGGCCGCGGTACGCGCCAAGGCTGAGGGCTGTGCGCTGGCGATTGCGCTGATCAATGACCCAAGCATGGTGGCGCTGATGGGGCCTTTGGGGATCGACGCTTATATTAACCCGCGCGCGACCACCGTCAGCTCGATCCTGCGCCATATCCGTCACGGCCGGGTGCGGCAGGTCTATTCCATCGGCGATGCCGAGGCGGAAGTGATCGAGGCCGAAGTACTGTCAACCTCTCCCATGGCCGGGCAGAGACTGCGCGACATCGATTTCCCCGAAGGCGTTCTGGTCGGCGCGGTGCGCAAGGGCGACGAGTTGCTGCGCCCAACCGGCAGCCTGCGGATTGATGAAAAGGATGTGGTGGCCATCTTTGCCATGGCCAAGGACGTACCCGAGGTCGAGCGCTTGATGCAGGTTTCGATCGATTTCTTCTGATGGCACACGCGCGGACACAACGGATCGGGCTTTTGCGGCGTTTGCCGCTGTTTCTGTTGATTTGGGGAATAACCGCGTTCTCGATGTGGGTGCCCGCAGTCTACGCGCTGGTATTGGATGACCACGACACGTCGCGATCGTTCTTCTACTCGGGCCTGCTTGGACTGTTTCTTGTGGCGAGCATTGCGCTGGCCTCGTCCAACAGGATACCTCGGCGCGGCACATTGGGGCAGTTGGCCGTTCTGCTGGGCTGTTTTACCGTTCTGCCCGTGTTTTTGGCGATCCCGTTTCACGATGCGCTTGGCAACACCACCTTTCTGAACGCGTATTTTGATATGGTCAGTGCGATGACCACGACTGGCGCAGACCTGTTTCCGAACCCCGACCGCCTGACTGCGCCGCTGCATTTGTGGCGGGCGTTCGTTGGCTGGATGGGTGGTTTGCTGATGTGGATTTCCGCAGCGGCGATTCTGGCGCCGTTGTCCTTGGGCGGGTTCGAGATTACCGCGCAGGGTCAGCCGGGGCGACCGGTTTCCGGTGTTGCGCAAAGCGAAAAGGTTGATCCAAGGGGACGCCTGCTGCGTGTGGCGCGAACCCTGACACCCGTCTATGCAGGGCTGACTGCGGTGGTCTGGATATTGCTGCTGATTGCCGGTGAGGTTGGCCTGACCGCCGTAAGCCACGCGATGTCGGTCATGGCGACCTCGGGCATTTCCCCGGTGGGCGGGATGGAAGGGGCTCAGGCAGGTTTGACCGGTGAGGCGATCCTGTTCCTGTTCCTGTTCTTTGCATTGTCAAGGCTGACGTTTTCGGCAGATACGGCGACCTCGGGCTACTCCCGGCTGGATAAGGACCCCGAATTCCGCATCGGATTGTTGATCGTGGTTGCCGTAGCAGCCCTGCTGTTCTTTCGCGTGCTGGCTGGTGTGAACGAAATCGACGGCCAGATGTCGGTGCTTCAGGGCCTTAAGGTGATATGGGGCATGACATTTACAGCCTTGTCTTTTCTGACAACGGCAGGATTCGAAAGCAGCAACTGGGACGATGCACAACAGCTTTCGGGGCTGGGAACGCCGGGTCTGATCCTGATGGGGCTGGCTCTGATCGGGGGCGGGGTCGCCACCACGGCCGGCGGGGTCAAGCTGTTGCGTGTATTTGCGCTATACCTCAATGGCGCGCGCGAGATCGACCGGCTGATCTATCCGTCATCGGTCAGCGGCGTTGGCGGCGGGAACCGGCGCATTCAGACCAATGGCGCCTTCATCGCCTGGATCTTCTTGATGATGTTCGCGCTTACGGCGGCGGTGTTCAATCTGTTGCTCGCCGCCATGGGGGCCGGGTTCGAACAGGCAATGGTTCTGACTGTTGCCGCGCTGAGTACGACCGGCCCCTTGATTGAACTGGCAACTGACGTTCCGATCCGGCTGATCGATATGACTGCAGGTGCAAAACTGACGATGTGCGCAGCAATGGTAATCGGCCGGCTTGAAACACTGGCGATCATTGCCTTGATCACCCCGGCCCTCTGGCGGGACTGACGTGGGGTCAGCAAAAGGAATTAGTGCCTGATTTTTAATCTGGAATATCTGTGAACTCCGCTCCATACTCACCCGGAGGGAGCGCGTTGGTCCGCAGCGCGTAGCAAGAACAATGGCGAGATTATAAAAATATGGCTTCGGACAGACAGAATCTTCAGGACGCGTTCCTGAATAATGTACGGAAAGCAAAGGTTCCGGTCACGATTTTCCTGATCAACGGTGTGAAATTGCAGGGTGTGATCACCTGGTTCGACAATTTCTGCGTATTGTTGCGCCGCGACGGACAGTCGCAGCTTGTCTACAAGCACGCGATTTCGACGATCATGCCGTCGCAGCCGATCAGCCTGTATGAGGGCGAAGACGCCTCTTGATGGAACATGAGAGGGCGCGCACCCGGGCCTGGGTGCTGCATCCCGAAATCAAATCAGATGAACAGCGCCGTGTCCCGGGACCGGCGCTGGAAGAAGCGGTGGCACTAGCCGCTGCTTTGCCCGATCTGGATGTGGTCGGGTCGCAAATCGTTCGCCTGCAACGGGCCCAGCCGGGGCTTTTGTTCGGCAGCGGCAAAATCGAAGAACTAGGCGAGCGACTGCACGAGCACGAGGTCGAACTGGTTCTGATCGATGGCCCGGTGACGCCGGTTCAGCAACGCAATCTTGAGAAAGCCTGGAAGGTCAAGATCCTTGACCGGACCGGATTGATCCTGGAGATCTTCAGCGATCGGGCACGCACCCGCGAAGGTGTGTTGCAGGTCGAGATGGCCGCGCTCAGCTACCAGCGGACGCGGCTTGTTCGGGCTTGGACCCACCTGGAACGCCAGCGGGGCGGCCTGGGGTTTGTCGGTGGACCCGGCGAAACCCAGATCGAGGCCGACCGGCGTGCGATTGACGAACAGCTTGTGCGCCTACGTCGCCAGTTGCAGAAGGTGGTCAAGACCCGCACGCTGCACCGCGCCGCGCGGGCCAAGGTTCCGTATCCGATTGTCGCGCTGGTTGGCTATACCAACGCCGGAAAATCGACCCTGTTCAACCGCCTGACGGGTGCGGAAGTCATGGCCAAGGACATGTTGTTCGCTACGCTGGACCCGACCATGCGGCGGGTCGAGTTGCCCGACGGCCCCGAGGTGATCCTGTCGGATACCGTTGGTTTTATCTCGAACCTGCCCACCGAACTGGTCGCCGCATTTCGCGCCACGCTGGAGGAGGTGCTGGGTGCCGATCTGGTCGTGCATGTCCGCGATATCAGCCACGAGGACACCGAAGCCCAGGCACAGGATGTCGAGGCCATTCTGACCTCGCTGGGGGTCGATGATGAACGGCCCCGGCTGGAGGTCTGGAACAAGATCGACCGGATGACTGACGACGAACGTGAGGCCGCTTTGGCGCGTGCGGAACGTGATGCTTCGATCTTTGCCATCTCGGCAGTGACCGGCGAAGGCGTCGAGGCGCTGCTGGCCGAGATTGCAACCAAATTGCAGGGCGTGCGGCACAAGGAAACTTTGACGCTGGGGTTTGCCGATGGCGGCAAGCGCGCGTGGCTGTTTCGGCAGGATGTTGTCCGGTCCGAGCAACAGACCGAGAACGGGTTCGAGATCACGGTGCTTTGGACCGCGAAACAAGCGGCGCAATTTGCTGCTCTTTGATCCGGGGTCTGGTTTTGACGAAGGAAGACAGCAAGAAGGTCTATTTGAGTGACACATCGCTGTGCCTGCCGAAAGGCTTGAACAGGTCCGTGCCGCGCTTTCAGAACATATAGCGCTGACACGCGCCGAACCCGGTTGTATCACCTTCGAGGTCGTTGAGGATCCGGGCATCCCCGGTCAGTTCAACGTCCATGAGGTTTTTGAAAACCGTGCTGCGTTCGACGCACATCAGCAACGCATGAAAGCCTCGCGCTGGTTCATGGTTACAGAAGGCATTCCACGCAAGTATTCGATTACCTCAGAATAAACCGATCTGGCCTTCTTTCTATCGCCCGTCGATTTGACGCTGATAGTCATCGGCGTCGAACCAATCCAGTGAAGATTGGACTTCATGATCGGCCGTCAGTTCCCATTCTTCCCAGCCGCGGGTGACGACATGGTTTCCGGTTTGCGCATGGTGCCCTTCCAGCGTCCAGACAAAAATCGCGTGATTTCCGGCCCAACGCAGCATATCGCACCTGACTTCCAGATCGGGAAATTCTGCGAAAAGGCCACGCGCCATTTCAGCAATCGCCGCGCGACCTACGATCGGGTCTCCCCGGTTGATTGAAATCTGGCCGTCTGATGCAAAAAAACTGGCTACGACATCTGCGTCGCCCGAACTCCATGCAATCGCATAGTCGCGCGCGAGATTGTTCAGCCTGTCCTGAATACTGGCCATCTGTGCCCCCGGTCCCAAATAGTCCGCCCGCAGATCGTAGGCGAAAACACCTGTTTGCGTCCACGTCCGCGCAAAAAAGGGGCAAGGTCTTGCCGACGCGGGGTATTAACGCGGGATCAGGTGGGTGACACCGACGGCCGCAGCACGGGCAAGACCGATGTCCAGGGACATTGGCAGATACTCTCCGCGCCGCCACAGTTGTGCCTGATCGTCGTAATAGCGTGACAGAAAATGGCCTGACTGACCCGTGGCGGTAATAAAGACCGAACTGTCCGGGTCGGCGAAGTCATAGACGCCGCGATAGCCTGCGCCATGTACGTTCTGGAACGGGTCGGGCCCTTCGCCCGAGGTTCGGCCGCGCAGCAGGGTATTGTCTCCGCCGCTGGTCGATTGACGAATGTTCACGAAATAGCGCAGCACCGGAACCGAACCCAAAACCGGGTGGTCATGGGTGGCCTGATGCGCGTCGCCCCAGCGCAGGGATTCCAGGGCGCTGCCGTAATTCTCGGCAATCCAGATCAGCGCATCGTCCAGCGCCAGTCTTGCCATGTCGGTGCAGGTCTCAACCGGCGCACTTTGACGGACGTCGCACCAGACCGAGGCCCCGTCGATGTCGCGGTAGACTCTTTCGATGAACAGCGGTTCGACATGTTTGAACTCGCTGGCCAGCGGGCCAAGTTCATCCGCGATCAGCCGGTTCTGCAGCGCGCGCAGCCATGCCGCATAGATGAGCGGTTCCGGCAGATGCTCGTTCATCTCGCCGTTCCACTCGGCCAGTAGGGCTAGGGCGATCTGACGCTGACGCTCCGCTGTGCCGACGGGGGCGGATTCGCCGGTGAACCACAGGTCCGCTCCAATCAGGGGTAACAGAGACCGGGCAGTGAAACTTACGGTGTCGAGCTGCGCCTCGATAAAGCTGTCGCGGGTATGCACCTCGCGTGACTGCATCAGGCGTTCCCAGCGATGGACACGCTGGGTGTCGCCCCATTCATACGACACGTGCTGAGGGAAGGGGCGGTCTATGATCTTGTTGTTGGTGTTACCCAGAACGCCACCCCTTGGGGCCACGAACTCTGGGTTGTCGGCATAAGGCATGCGGCCTTGCCAGCGGTTCTCGGCCAGCCAGCCGGGCGTCGGAATGCGGCCCTTGCTTTGGTTGCGCAGGTCGCGTTGTGGCATGGCGCCAATCAGCTTCATGGCGATCGTGTCCTTGTCCACTAGTGACAGGTTTTGCGAAGGCGAGATGAAATCTTCGGCCGCCGTGATGGCCTGCTGCACCGTATCCGCATTCATCAGCGCCATCGAAGCGGTCATCGACGTGTCACGCGGGCTAAGCGCCGTCCATGCAAGCGAGGCCACATGGCCCGTGGGTGTGATCGTTTCCAGATCGTAGTGAGTGCCGGGCAGCACCGGGCCGTTTTCCGTCCAGCGCAGGGTCAGAGTGATGGGCGGCTGGTCTTTGATCTCGATGATCGACGGGCGGATCTGGAATGTTTTGTATCCGTCCGGTGTCAGGTATTCTTCGGGGTTTTCCGGGTTCAGTTGTTCGATATGGACATCCTGATCGTCCAGATAAGATGAGGTCAGGCCCCAGCCCAACCGGTCGCTGCGCCCGGTCATGATGGCGGGAATGCCGGGAATACTCGCGCCGATCACGCCGCCTTTGGCCAGCCCCATCCGTGCCAGATACCACACGCCGGGTGCGGTAAAGCCAAGATGTGGGTCGTTCGCAAGCAGGGTTCCGCCACTGGCAGACCGTGATGGTGCGGCGCTCCAGGCATTCGACGCACCGGCAAGACCGGGTTTTGGAAAGGGCGAAAGCGGGGTGTCAGGGATCGGCGTTCCGCGCGCGTATCGGGGCAGGCCGGGGAACAGGCTGGCATATTCGGGTAACGCGGCGATCCCCGGGCCGGGAACGTCGGGCAGTATGTCCGCCAGTCGATCCGGGTTGCTCAGCATTAGTGACGTACGTGCGCGCAGCACCTCGTCCTGCAAATGGCCTGACAATTGCAGGCCCATCAGTTTGATTACGGCGATGCTGTCCCCCGGTTGCCAAGGTGAGACCGGGGCGTTGAACAGGAACATCTCGGGTGCGCCGCGCCCAAGGGCCTTGTCGTTGATTTCATTCAGCCGGGCGTTCACGCCAGAGGCGTAGGCTTTCAGCGCGGCTTTGGTGTAGTCGTCCTGAACCTCGACAGAACGATGGGCCAGTCCATAAAGGTCGAGACGGCGCAGCAGCTTGTCAATATTGACAGTTCGGGCACCGAAAATTTCCGACAGACGCCCCTGCGCGGTGCGGCGCATAACGGTCATCTGCCAAAGACGATCCTGCGCATGCACATATCCGAGGCCGAAGAACACATCCGGATCATTTTCGGCCAGAATATGCGGCACGTTTGATGTGTCGCGCACGATTTCAACCGGGCTGGTCAGGCCACTGACCTTAAGGGTCTGATTGTATTCGGGCAAAGACTGGCTGGCGAGGAAATAGACCAGTGCAACCGCCGCCACGGCCAGCAGGACAAGACCCGACGTGATACGCACCAGCCAGCGAAATACAAGACCCATCCTTGCCCCACAGTTTTTTCGTATTCGTTTGCCGCGAGAGTAGTGGAAGGCGGTCCCAACCGAAAGAGGAGCCGAACAACAATTTCCGTGTCGTCAACGCAAAAAACGTAAGCCCCGCCACTGCTGAACGACACGTGGCGGGGCTCCGCAGGAGGGGGAGTGGTAACCCGGTATTACGGAATGATACGCGTGTATTTGATGCCTTCGACGGTCGCCCCGAACAGCAGGCCCGCCTGACCAAAGACCGCGGCGATCACAGGCGTGCGCAATGTCGTGGTACTGGCCCCGACGCTGCTGCCTGTTGCATCGACCACATAGCCGATGTCCGCGCCTGCGGTCCAACCGTTGGAGCGGCGGAAGTCGTTCAGTGCGTCTTCGGTCATGAAGAACAGAACATGCGCGTATTGCTGCGCGCCAATCTGAAGCCCGGCTGAGCCTTTGACGGCGGAATAATAGTCGACTGTCGCACCCTGAACTCGCAATGCGCCTTGGCCAAAACCGCCGCCAAAGATGAACCCGGCTTCGGTGATCAGAGGCATGACAAGCATACCGTTCGCCTTGCTGGCGATCTCGATCGTGTTCGGGTACTTGCTGTACATTTCGTTCAGCGTCGCATCGACACGGGCGTCGATAGTCGCTGCGTTGGTGTTGCCGACGCCGTTGCCGCAGGCGGCGGTAAACGTCAGCCCGGCCATGCCAAGCGCAAAGCCACGACGACCCAGTCGGGGGGAATTGGAACTGCTCATGTTTCCTGTCTCTGTAATAAGTGCCTGATATGTCGGGTGTTCCCGATCTTGTGTGCAAGAATACGCCGATTGCGCCCGGCTGTCACGGGAAAGCTGCGGGACAGGGGACTGCAATCGGCGAAAAATTGCGACAGTGCGGGGTTTTAGCCTTGCAGAAGACGCGCTACTTCGGGCGCGAAATAGGTCAGAACTCCGTCACAGCCCGCGCGTTTGAACGCCATCAGGCTTTCCAGCATCACCTTCTCGCCATCGATCCATCCGTTCTGGGCAGCCGCCCGGATCATCGCAAACTCGCCCGACACCTGGTAGGCATAGGTCGGCGCGCCAAACGTGTCTTTAACCTGACGGCAGATATCAAGATAAGGCATGCCCGGCTTGATCATCACCATATCGGCACCTTCGGTCAGGTCGCGTTCGATCAGACGCAGCGCCTCGTTCGAATTGGCCGGGTCCATCTGATAGGTCTTCTTGTCGCCGGTCAGTGCGCCCGATGCACCAACCGCATCGCGGAACGGCCCGTAAAACGCGCTGGCATACTTGGCGGCGTAGCTGAGAATCATGACGTTGTGATGCCCCGCAGACTCGAGAGCCTGACGCATCGCACCGATACGTCCATCCATCATGTCCGACGGGCCGATGATATCCGCGCCGGCATCCGCCTGCGCCAGCGTCATTTTCACCAGTGCTTCGACCGTGCGGTCATTTACGATCTCGCTATCGACGACATACCCGTCATGGCCGTTGATGTTGTACGGATCCAGCGCCACATCGGTCATGACGGCGATATCGGGGGCAGCATCCTTGATGGCACGAATGGCCCGGTTCGACAGGTTGTCAGGATTCCACGCTTCGGCGCAGTCTTCGGTTTTCAGGGCGCTGTCGGTATAGGGGAAAATACAGATTGCAGGGATGCCAAGCGCCTGCGCCTCGACGGCGGCGTGGGCGATTAGATCGACCGATCGGCGCACGACGCCCGGCATTGACGGCACCGGTTCCTCGACCCCTTCGCCGTCGCGCACGAACACCGGCCAGATCAGGTCATCCGGCGTCAGTGTATTCTCGCGGACCAGCCCCCGGATCGCCGCAGATTGGCGGGCCCGGCGGAAACGGGCGAGCGGGTAGGGGGCGATGGTCGGTTTCATGGCGCGTTCTCCTTGAACAATCGTGCTTTGGGTGGCATGAAAACGCGTAGGTCTCAAGGGTAACAATCGACGCGGCATTGTGACAAAACCCCGTAAGACAATGTTTAAGGGGTTATGGCTTGGACTTATACTCTTCGATTACCGAAGTCATTGATTTGCGAAGCTTCTCGAACCTGTGGTTCTGGATCGCACTGGCTGTCATGTGGTCATCGGTGAGCCATTGGGTCCTTGGCGTGCCCTATGATCTGATCGTGCGCGCGCGACGCTCGGGCGGGCAGGCCGAAACGGACCTGATGGATATCGTCCGGATCAACACGAACCGTATGCTGTACATCATGGACATGTCCGGTGCCATTTTGTTTGCGATTTCGTGTTTTGTGCTGACCGGGCTTGCGATATCGGGCTTTTATTATGGGGTGGAGTTCGCGCAGGCTGTTTTCCTGCTGATGTTTCCGATGTCGATCGTGGTCATGTTGTATGTGGCGACCGCGCGTCGGCTGCAGCAGATCCCTAAACCTGACTTGGTCATCCGGACCCTGATGCGATGCAGGCTGTACACCCAGTTGATCGGCATGTTTTCGATACTGGTCACGGCCTTCTGGGGCATGTATCAGAACTTTTCTCTGGGACCACTGGGATAGACAAGTCGGAAAGGCGAGGCGATGAAGGCTGCGGACCACGTAACAGTTGGCGGAGCCCCCGAAGGGTTTGACGCGCAGCTTGTTCTGAAAGAGATCTCGCGGACCGGCGGTCCGGTGGCCCATGTCGCACGTGATGACAAGCGGATGGAGGCGATGCGGGCCGCGCTGGCCTTTTTTGCACCGGAAATGCCGGTCTTTGTGTTTCCCGGCTGGGATTGCTTGCCTTACGATCGGGTTTCGCCCAACGCCGATATTTCGGCCACAAGAGTGGCGACCCTGGCGGCGCTGGTGCATCAGATGCCGCAGCAATTCGTGCTGTTGACGACCCTGAATGCCGCAACCCAGCGCGTGCCGGCCCGTGAGATCCTGCGCGAAGCGGCCTTTACCGCGCGGGTCGGGCATCGAATTGACGAAGACGCATTGCGCAAATTTCTGGTTCGCATGGGGTTCACCCAAAGCCCCACGGTAATGGAGCCCGGCGACTATGCCATCCGGGGCGGGATCATCGACATATTCCCGCCCGGTGAATCCGGCCCCGTTCGTCTGGACCTGTTTGGCGATGTGCTGGACGGTGCCCGCCGGTTCGACCCGGTATCGCAACGAACCACCGAGAAACTGCAAATTGTCGAACTGTCCCCGGTATCGGAAGTCATTCTGGACGAGGCCGCGATCACCCGGTTCCGTCAAAACTATCGTATTGAGTTCGGCGCCGCAGGTACGGACGACCCGCTTTACGAAGCGGTCAGTGCCGGGCGCAAGCATCAGGGGATGGAGCACTGGCTGCCTTTCTTCCATGACCGGCTGGAGACACTGTTCGACTATCTGTCCGGTGCGACGATCCTGCTGGATGATCAGGTTACGCCCGCGCGGCTGGCCCGGTGGGACAGTATTGCGGATCAGTATGAAACCCGCAGGCTGGCGCTGGAAAACCGGTCGCGCATGGACACGGTCTACAAGCCAACTCCGCCAGCCTTGCTGTACATCGATGACGGGGCCTGGGAACAGGCTGTTGCAGACCGGCGCGTGATGCAGTTCAGCCCGTTGCCGCAGGCAAGCGGACCGGGCGTGATCGACGCAGGTGGCCGGATCGGGCGCAATTTCGCCCCTGAACGACAGCAGGAAAACATCAGCCTGTTTGGCGCACTGGCCAGTCACATCACCGACAAACTGGCCAAGGGGCCGGTTCTGATCGCGTCCTATTCCGAAGGCGCCCGCGAACGCCTGACCGGTCTGATCGAGGATGAAGGCCTGGCCGAGGCGATCCCGGTGAAGGACGGCACTCGCATCGGCAAGCGCGGGTTGTACTTGGCTGTCTGGGCGCTGGAGCACGGGTTCGAAACCCCCGGTCTGACGGTGATTGCAGAACAGGATGTTCTGGGCGACCGCTTGATCCGGCAGCCAAGAAAACGCCGCAAGGCCGAGAATTTCCTGACCGAGACCCAATCGCTCAGCCCCGGTGATCTAGTTGTTCATGTCGACCACGGCATCGGTCGCTACATGGGGATGGAAGTGGTGACGGCAGCGGGGGCCGCGCACGAATGCCTGCTGCTGGAATACGCGGAACAGTCCAAACTGTATCTGCCGGTTGAAAACATTGAGTTGCTGTCAAAATACGGTCACGAAGAAGGTCTGTTGGACCGTCTGGGCGGTGGCGCCTGGCAGGCCAAGAAAGCGAAGCTAAAAGAACGCATCCGCGAAATGGCGGACAAGCTGATCCGTATCGCCGCCGAACGCGCCCTGCGCAAGGCTCCGGTCATGGACCCGCCGCCGCATGCGTGGGAGGAGTTCAGCGCCCGTTTCCCTTATCAGGAAACCGACGATCAGTTGCGCGCTATTGCCGAGGTGATGGAGGACATGCATTCCGGCGCGCCGATGGACCGCCTGATCTGCGGCGATGTAGGCTTTGGCAAGACCGAGGTCGCCATGCGCGCGGCATTTGTCGCTGCCATGTCCGGTGTTCAGGTGGCAGTTGTTGCGCCCACGACGCTGCTGGCCCGCCAGCACGCGGCCAGCTTCAGGGACCGTTTCAGAGGGTTCCCCCTGGAGGTCCGGCAGCTCTCACGCTTTGTTTCGGCCAAAGAGGCGCAGCAAACCCGGGACGGACTGGCGCGGGGAACGATTGATATCGTGGTCGGTACCCATGCGTTGCTGGCCAAGGGTATTCGGTTCAACAATCTGGGCCTTCTGATTATCGACGAGGAACAGCATTTCGGAGTGGCGCATAAAGAGCGTCTGAAACAGTTGCGCTCGGACATTCACGTGCTGACCCTGACAGCCACGCCGATCCCGCGTACTTTGCAACTGTCGCTGACGGGCGTACGCGATCTTTCGATCATCGGCACCCCGCCTATCGACCGTCTGGCCATCCGTACCTATGTCAGCGAATTCGATGCGGTCACTGTCCGCGAGGCGCTGCTGCGCGAACATTATCGGGGTGGGCAGAGCTTCTACGTGGTGCCGCGAATATCCGATCTACGCGAGATCGAGGAACTCCTGAAAGAACAGCTGCCGGAACTGACTTATGTCATCGCTCATGGCCAAATGGCGGCTGGCGAGCTTGATGACCGGATGAATGCGTTCTACGACGGCAAATACGATGTGCTGCTGGCAACGACGATTGTGGAAAGCGGTCTGGATATTCCGACCGCAAACACCATGATCGTGCACCGCGCGGATATGTTCGGCCTTTCGCAGTTGTATCAGATACGGGGCCGGGTCGGGCGTTCGAAGGCCCGCGCCTATGCTTATCTGACCACCAAGCCACGCCAGAAGCTGACTGCCACGGCTGAAAAACGCCTGCGCGTTCTGGGTTCGCTGGATACGCTTGGCGCAGGTTTCACCCTTGCCAGCCAGGATCTGGACATTCGTGGTGCAGGAAACCTGCTGGGCGAGGAGCAGTCCGGCCAGATGCGCGATGTGGGCTATGAACTGTATCAGTCGATGCTGGAAGAGGCGATTGCCAAGATCAAGGCGGGCGAGATGGAAGGACTGTCGGATGCCGACGATCAATGGGCTCCGCAGATCAATCTGGGCGTGCCGGTTTTGATCCCCGAAGAATACGTGCCGGATCTGGATGTACGGCTGGGCTTGTATCGCCGCCTCTCGTCGCTCTCGACCAAGGTCGAGTTGG
Organism: uncultured Ruegeria sp.; assembly: GCA_963669395.1. Classification (GTDB taxonomy): domain Bacteria; phylum Pseudomonadota; class Alphaproteobacteria; order Rhodobacterales; family Rhodobacteraceae; genus Ruegeria. The sequence goes on from OY770022.1 coordinate 2,434,247, forward strand.
AAGGTTTTGCAGCCGAACTGATCGACCGCTTTGGCACGCTTCCGAAAGAGGTGAACACCCTGATGCTGGTCGTGCGCATCAAGGCGATGTGCAAGCGGGCGGGTATCGCCAAACTGGATGGCGGACCGAAGGGCGCGACGATCCAGTTCCACAACGACAAGTTCGCCTCGCCTCAGGGGTTGGTCGATTTCATTCAGAACCAGCGCGGACTGGCGAAGGTCAAGGACAACAAGATTGTTGTGCGCAGGGACTGGAAGAAAGACAGCGACAAGATCAAGGGCGCGTTTGCCATTGCCCGCGATCTGGCCGAGAAGGTGGTTGCCGTTAAGAACAAGGCCAAGGTCTGAGCGTCGCGCTCAGTCACCGCCCACGAAGGTGCACAACTGCCATTCCCCCTGGTCGGATTTTACCAGCGCCGCGCGATGACCGGTCATAGGCCAGAGGTATTCGCGGTGCATGAAGCCTCGCGCGCCGTCGGTCAGCATGACCTTTTGGTATTCGGCGTCAGGATCGTATTCGCTAATCAGGACGACCTCATGGCTTATCAGATCGACAATGTCAGCGGTCCGGTCTGCGCCCACCCGCAGTGACACCCCGGAGCCATTCACAAAATAAGCGTTGAACGGGTCGACGGATGCAGGCAGGCCGATCTTCCACTGATACGGCATCCAAAATTCGCCCAGATCGTCAAAATAACCGGGCGCGGCGAGGGTTTCCTCGAGGGCGGACCAGTAGGCTTCGCGCATCTCGTCAGCTTGATCTCGGTATTCCTCGGCCAGGGTGTCGGCAGGAAGTGTCAGGTTTTCCCTGAGTTCCCGGGGGCCGCCATTGCCGCCGTGGCTGAGATAGATGTCCGGGCAGGCCACCGCCACAACCGCTTCGGTGTCGCGGGCCGCGATATCAGCCAGCAGGTTGGCGCGGAACGTCACCAGCGTCGGGTCACGTTCGGCCTGGTCGACCGGGGTAAACGTCATGCGTTCGGCCTGAACGGGAAGACCGGCAGCCAAAAGCATCAGGGCAGGGAGCAGTCTCATTCGGCGGCCTTCATTGCGGACTGGGCGCAGAAGCACGAAGCGGCGACCGCGCGGTCTGCACGGGCCAGAGCCAGATCCAGTCTTTGTTTGATCTGCCTGATTTCAATGGAGTCACCTCGGGATTTCAGGCAATCGTATAGCCCCCTTAGGCTCCAGACATTGTCGGGATGGATCGACGCACGGCTGAGCGAGCCGCCCAGTCCTAGATCCTCGCGGTAGACAGCTTCGGCCTCGGCTACGTGGCCCTGTTCAAACAGCAAGGCCCCGAGTGCGTGGCGGGTTGGCTGCATCCAGCCCCAGGGTTCGTCATAAGGCAAAGTGTCATCCAATTCGACCGAGCGGCGCAGGTGTGCATAGGCCGTGTCGAAGTTTCCCTTGCGGTATTCGATTTCGCCCCGCAGCATTTCAGCTGCGATATCCAGCAGGTCGACGACACGATTATTGTGCAGTCGCCGGGTTTCGGGGACGCGGCCCCGGGCGGCAAGAAACCTCTGTTCTTCCGCTTCGGCCTCGGCCACCTGATCCGTCGCTGCAAATGCGATGGCACGGGCGTAGAGCGTGGTCGCGGTCAATGTGCAGTAGAGATCCGGGTCTTCGGGCAGTTCCAGAGCCTTGGCTTCGTCCCAACGGCCAAAACGGATAAGGATATGCGGCCCCATGGACATGTAGCTTTCGAAATAGTCCGCCATCGGCGGGCTTTCGATGCGCAGCATTTCCTCGGGCGTGGTGTCCCAGATGCCCTGATTGGCACGCAGGGCCGGTTCCATCTGGCCCATAAACAGCGCGCCGTAGATGGTGAAGTGATAGTTGTGCTGACGGTAACCGGTGTAGATGTTGAACGGACCTTCGCGTTCGTAATACTTCAAATCTGCTTCGGTGGCTTTTTCGTTCCAATGGGTGACGTTCTGGTAGTGGCCGCACTGGACATCGATATGGGTGGGCATGTGCACCAGATGACCTGCGTCCGGCACCAGAGTGCGCAACACGTCCCCGGCTTTCAGTGCTTTTTCAGGAGTGGGCGACATCTCCATCAGGTGCACATACAAGTGCAAAAGCCCCGGATGCGACATGGCGGCCGGGTCGTTCCCCATGGCCCATTCCAGGGTATTCTGCGCTTCAAGGGTGGCGGCGCCGTCGGCGGGTTGACCGGTTTCCAGATCCCACATTTTCCAGGGGGTCAGGTTCAGCAACGCCTCGACAAATATGGTGCGCAGATCAAGGTGATCGGGAAAAGCCGCAAAAACCGCGCGCATCGCGTCCGCAAAATCGTGGTTCCAGTCGTGCATATCCGCGATCGGCTCGCGCTGAGGATAGCGGGCGGGCAGGGCGCGGATGAGCGCCTGTTCAACCGGAGTGCACCATTCAGCCAGCGCCAGTGCTTTTTGGGTGGCGTCATAAGCCTCGGCCAATGCCTTCTCTTGTCCCTGATCGTCCAGCAATTCCCACGGCAGGTTGTAGTTTGGTCCGGCTGCGTAAGCCACGCCCCAATGCGCCATGGCGCAGTCCGGATCATGTTCCGCCGCGCGCTGGAAACAGGCCAGGGCCTCTGTATGGTTGTAGCCGTAGGTCCAGATCAGACCTCGGTCGAACCACAGCTGCGCCTTTTCCGATGATGTGGTGACGGGGCAAGAGTATGTGCCCAGATCATAGTAATCACTCATAGAAAACTCCCCCGAAAATCGCGGAAAGCTTAACGTGATTCAGAGCATTTGCACAGGCTCAGGCCAGTAATCTGTTTTCGACGCGACCCATGTGAACCATCACGCCGAAAGCCATGACGCACATGGCAAGGATGCCCGTTGTCAGCGGTGTCACTGAGCCATCGAACAAGAGGCCCACAGGTGCTGCGATGGCTGCGGCCAGAACGGTCGAGATCGACCCGATCACAGATGCCGCCATGCCTGCGATGTGGCCCATCGGTTCCATCGCGATGGCATTCAAATTGCCCAAAGTGACGCCAGCCATGAAGAAGATGGTGGTCTGCCAGAAAACAAACACCGCGAATGAGGCGGCGGACGTCAGGTTCGCCATATTCAGAAATATGACGCAGGACGTGATCAGAATCTGTGCCCCAAGCGCCCATGTCACCACGCGCCGCATACCCACGCGGACGACAATCGCGGCGTTCAACAGGCTGGCCGAACCAGACATCAGCGCGACAAACCCGAACCAGAACGGGAAACTGTCCGCACTGTCATGGATCACGTCATAGACCGGCTGCACCATGGTCAGCATGGTGAACAGAATGCCCATGCACAGGGTCTGAACCAGTATCGAAAGGCGCACCGTTGGGTGTGACATCATCTCGTGCGTCGCGGCTACCAGCAGCGGCATGCGAAACGGGCGACGGTCTTCGCGGGCCAGCGATTCTGGCAACCGTTTACCCATCCACGTCACGACAATCAGGGCGAACAGGATGAAGGATACGAAAATCCCGCGCCAGCCAAACAGGGCTATCACGCCTGCGCCCAGCATCGGCGCAATCGCGGGAACAAGCGTAAATATCATCATCGCGATCGAAATGATCCGGGCCATCTCGCGCCCGGAATAAAGGTCGCGGATAATGGCCATGGCCACAACGCGGGGACCGGCGGCACCAAGTCCCTGAAGAACACGCGCGGCCAGAACCAGTTCAAGCGAGGAACTTGCCCAGGCAACCGCGGACGCCACGATATAAAGCACTGCACCGCCAAAGATGACGGGCTTGCGCCCCAGCGCGTCCGAGATCGGGCCGGTGAAGAATGTGCCAAGCCCCATGCCCAGAACAAAGGATGTCAGGATAAGTTGCGCGCGGTTCACGTCATCAGGGCTGAGCTCTGCGCCGATTTCGGGCAGGGCAGGCAGCATCGAGTCGATAGAGAACGCGATCGTGGCGAACATCATTGCTATCAAAGCAATGAACTCGCCCCGCGACATGCGATTGGTCATGGGGAACTCCTTACCTGCTTGCGCTATCACGGCAAATCAGGCGGCGCTATAGCGCAAACGCACAGGACTATGTGCTAATTTGCAGGGGAAGCCTCAAGTTGAGACATGATTTCGCGGATGACTTTTTCCCACATTTCCGGCTGCTGGGCGCCAGGAACTGCGTGTTTGTTGGCCACGATGAAGGTCGGTACGGACCCAACACCCATTTCCCGTGAATGCGTATCGCGGTTGCGGATATCGTCCCGGTCCGCGTCGGATTTCAGCAGCTTCATGACGACAGCCGCGTCCATTCCCTGACTGTCGGCTATGTCGGCAAGCACCTCATGGTCGCCGATGTCGCGTGCCTGCACAAAATAAGCATCGAACAAGGCGTCGACCACCGCGTCCTGCTTGCCTTCAATCCCGGCCCAATGGATCAGCCGGTGCGCATCAAGTGTGTTGGGCGTGCGTTTCATGCCCTCGAAATCGATTTTCAAGCCAGCATTTTCGGCGTGTTCGACCACGGGCACATAGGCCTGCACGGCACCATCCTTGCCGCCAAACTTGCGCTCAAGGTATTCTCGGCGGTCCATTCCCGCGTCCGGCATGTCGGGGTTCAGTTGAAACGGATGCCATTCGATCACGAAAGGATGGTCCGGTATGGCGGCCAGCGCTTTGTCCAGATGGGTTTTGCCAATATAGCACCACGGGCAGATCGGATCGGACAGAATATCAAGCTTGACGGATTGGGTCATGAGTTCGGTGCCTTGAAATAGGCCGGCAATGCGCGGCGCAGGAGTTTGCCATTGCCACCTGCGGGAAGCGCCGGCAGATGTATGAAAGCGCGGGGCTGTTTGTAACGCGCAAGGTTGTCTTGGACATAGGCACGCAAGGCCGTCTCGTCTAGAGTTTCGGGGCCGGTGTAAAAGGCAGCTATCACAAATGTGTCCTGCTTGACCTCGACCGCCGCGGCACCGACCTGTGTGATCCCGGGGTACTTTGACAGGACCGCCTCGACCTCGACCGGCGAAACCCGATAGCCGCCCGCATTCATCATATCATCGTCGCGACCCAGGTAGGTGATTTGCCCGTCGACCGCCATGGCGCCCTGATCTCCGGTCAGGAACCATTCACCCTGCATGCGGGCCTGAGCCTCATCCGGGGCGTTCAGATAAGTCAGCATCAGGCCGGGGTCGGACCGGTGGATGGCGATTGTGCCTTCCTGCCCCTGCGGAACAGGGCCATCGGGTCCCAGAATGGCGATCTTGCGACCGGGTTGCGGTTGGCCCAACGCCTCGCCCCGGGCCGGGTTTTCAGGGCTGGAGGAAATGAAGGTCGAGCATTCGGACATGCCGTAGGCTTCGTAAAGTTCGGTTCCCGTCACCTCGGTCCAGCGTTCGTGCAGGTGGCGCGACAGTTTTTCGCCTGCGCACAGTCCGTGGCGCAGGTGGGGCAGGCTGAGCCGGTCTGTCTGTTGAACCATCTTTCGGTACACGCCGGGTGCTGCGGCAAAGATTGTGGCCCCGTGACGCCGCAACAAGTCGGGCAATGCTGCCGGATCGGTTCCCGGTTCGGGGATCAGCGCCGTCGCCCCGATGGTCCACGGATCCATCAGGCCAGTGCCCAGCGTGTAGGTCCAGTTGAACGCACCGGCATGACATAGCCGATCCTCGGGGCGCAGCCCATACCATCCGTCCACCATCATTTGCCGTGCCCAGATCGCGCGATGCGCATGCGAAACCGCACGCGGCTTGCCCGATGTCCCCGAGGTATAGACCACATAAGCCAGCCGATCCGGATCACCGAGATCAAAGTTGGCGGGCGGCAGATCACGCATGGCACGCAACGTTGCCAGATCGATCTGGCGGGGGTGCGGGGCACAGGCAACATCCGGTGCCTTCAGGATGGCGACCGGGGACAGGTCGTCAATCATGCGGGCCGTTTCAGGCGCCGTCAGTTGCGATGACGTCGGAACAGGAACGACACCGACGGCAATCGCCCCCAAGTAGGCAATCGGGAAGTCGACAGTATTCCCAAGGCGCATCAGAACGATGTCGCCGGGTTTCAACCCAGCCTGCAACAACCCTGTGCCGGTGCCCAGAACGGCAGATAGCAGTTGCCGATAGCTCCAGTCCTCGGTCGCCGTTTCATTCAGAACGGAGAGCGCGGTTTTTTCCGGAATACGCTCTGCGTGGCGCAGAACGTGCGCTGCGAGATTAAACGGGGCTGGGCAAGGGGCAGGCGGACCCTGATCAAAAATGGACAGCATGTCGTCTGGCTAACGCGGGGCAAGGCGCGTTGCAAGCGGCGCGGCCCGGCCCTATAGAAGTGCCATGAGAACGCAGGACCCGAAATCCCTGATCCGTATCGCCCGCGATGCCGGTGAAAATGTCGAACCCGAGCCATTGGATCTGGGCGCGCGCGTGCGCGAATTGCGCAAGGCCCGCAAATGGACGCTGGAACAGGCGGCGACCCAGGCCGGTCTGGCGCGCTCAACGCTCAGCAAGATCGAAAACGGTCAGATGTCGCCGACCTATGATGCCCTGAAGAAACTCGCGACGGGGCTGGGGATTTCAGTGCCTCAACTGTTCACGCCACCCCAGCGCGATCAGGTCATTGGACGCATGTCCGTCACACGGATGGGGGAAGGTGCGGCCCATGCCACGGCGACATACGAGCATGAGTTGCTGGCCGAAACGCTGACGAAAAAACAAATGCTGCCCTACCGGGCCCGCGTACGCGCCCGCTCGATGGACGAGTTCGAAGGCTGGGTTCGTCATGATGGTGAGGAATTCCTGTACGTTCTAACAGGCGTCGTGCGGCTTTATACCGAGTATTATGAACCTGTCGAAATGCGCCGCGGCGACAGCGCCTATTACGACGGAAGCATGGGTCACAACGTCGTCTCGGTCAGTGACGAAGACGCGTTGATCCTGTGGGTTACGTCACTTGCGTAACGTCTGATCGAATTCGCGATTCAGGCTTTCGGTGAACAGGAAATCCTCCAGTTCTTCCCGGGCTTCGTTCACGGTCAGGTGGTGCCGTTCCGCTAGGTAAGCCTCGAACTGTTTTCTGTCTTGCCGGAAATGCGCGACATCCTGATCACGCAGGTTCGGAAAGCGCCGCTTAGCGCGCGCCAAGGATCCGTTCCAGTCCTGCGTCAGTTCTGTCCATTTCATAATCATCAGCGAGCTTTCCGTTTCTTGTGCTACAGGACTGCCCGGCCCCCAGATATCAGGTTACGTAGGGGCTGGGTATATACATGCATGACAAAATGTCGCACCCGGGGATGTGATGACCGGAATGGAAAATGCCCGCTGCGGAACGTCCGCAACGGGCAACGGACCTGCGCTTCGGAGTGAGTGGCGGCCGGTCCGTGAACCACTAGGGCAGGGCGAACCGCCCGCAACTATATAACCGAAACTCAACAACTTTTGCACGGTTCACTGAGGTTCGATTTGATGACACGTTACATGCCCGGCACCCAATCCGTAAAGGTTCTTGTGTCCATTGGAGCAATTTTCGCTGAAATTAGAAGGTCCAACAACATATTGTTGCGGACGTCGCGTAAGCAGTCATATGCTGTGGTATTTTGAGATGTGCCACTTTCCGCCGAGGTATTCCCCGACAACCGCCATCCGAGAGGACCGGGGCAGCGCACGTCGGACGAGCGTTTCGAGACGTTGGTCAAGCAGGTTTCGCGGCACAAATGCGGCCGAAGCGGCGTACACCCACTGCAGATTATTCCTGATACCACCAGACCTCGGGCATGTATTGAGGGCCATCGCCGTAAATGGGCAGGTTTGGCGCGTACTTAAGCTCTTTGACATGCGCGATACGGCCGACATCGAAGTTCCAGATCGGAATGACATACCGGCCAGCGGTCAGGGTGCGATCAAGCGCGCGGGTGGCCGCGACAAAGTCTTCCCGCGTTTCCGAAGCCAGCATCGCATCGATCATCGCGTCGACCGTGGGTGAAGCGACACCCATCAGGTTCCGGGTTCCGGGCGTGTCCGCGCCATCGCTGCCCCAATAGAGGCGCTGCTCGTTGCCTGGGGACAGGGACATGGCTCTTCGGAATGGTGTCATATCGAAATCGTGTTCCGAGATGCGACCGGTGTATTGCGCGTTGTCGACCGTTTCGGTTGTCACCTGAATGCCAAGTCGTTCAAGTGCACGGGAATAGATTTCGACTGCGGTGGCCATATCGCTGTCGCCCTGCTGCAGCAAGACGGTCATGGCGAAAGCATCGCCATTCTGGTTGCGCAGCACACCGTCCTGAATGGTCCACCCCGCTTCGGACAGCAGGTTCGCGGCCTTTCGGATATTGGCGCGGTTGCGCGCCGAGCCATCGCCTTGTGGTGGGCTATAGCCTTCAATCGTTCCGGGCAGAAGGTCATCGGCAAACGGTTGCAGCAACTCGGCGACCCGGCCTGTCGCCGGCCCGGGTTGCATCGCCAGGTCCGAGCCCGAGAAATACGAGGTGATCCGGGGCTGGGCACCGCCGGTGATGGTGTCGTTGATGAATTCGAAGTTGAACGCCAGCATCAGCGCTTCGCGCACGCGCCAGTCATCGAATGGCGCCTTGCGCGTGTTCATCACAAAGCCGGTCATGCCCGACGGTTTGCCATGCGGGATTTCCGTTTTGACTACGTCTCCGCGCTGCGCGGCGGGGAAACTGTATTGCGTGTCCCACTTGTCGGCGTTGAATTCCCGAATGGCGGAGAGTTCCCCAGCCTTGAACGCTTCGAACAACACGGTCTGATCGCCGTAGAACTCGATCCTCATTTCATCGAGGTTCATGGTGCCACGGCGGAAGGGAACATCGCTGCCCCAGTAGTCAGGATTGCGGCGCAGGTTTACGAAGCGCCCGGCCTCATAGTCCTCGACGACATAAGGCCCCGAGCCGATTGGAACATCGTGCAACTGCGCGTCGGCAAAATCCTTGCCGTCCCATTGGGCCTTTTGAAGGATCGGGCGCAGGCCCGCAATCAGCGCCAGTTCGCGGTCAGGTTCGTTGAATGTGATCCTGACCGAGCGTGGACCGGTCTGTTCGATGCTGCCGATCTTGGACCACAACCCGCGATACCGGAGATGCCCTTCGGTCCCCAGAGTTTCATAGGACCACATCACGTCGTCCACGGTGACTGGGCTGCCGTCCGAGAATCGGGCGTTCTCGCGCAGCGTGAATTCCACCCAGGATCGGTCCTCGGCCGTCTCAACTGATTCGGCTAACAACCCGTAAAGAGTGAAAGGTTCGTCCCAGGATCGGCCCATCAGGCTCTCATGGGTCCAGAATCTCAGTTGCCAGGGTGACGTGCCTTTTTGCACAAACGGGTTCAAACTGTTATAACCGCCGGTATTCCCGAAAACGACCTTTCCGCCTTTTGGTGCATCCGGGTTTACGTAAGGCAGAGACACAAAATCCGGTGGTAGGGCGGGATCGCCATACATAGCTATGCCATGAGACGAATCTGCATGGGCCAATGTGGTCGCAAAAATGCCGGTGATTCCCACCAGTATTGAACGAAGGGAGGGTGAAAAATCGGGGCTCATTTTGGAAACAATCCTGCTCTGGCCTTATTTTGTTGGGATTCACCGTAGCCATGATTTTTCTTATTATCAAACTTTTAGCTTGGACGAAGGCGCAGAATTGCTTATAAAGGATGCACTGCTCGATAGGTTTCTTGCCTGTATGAAACCTGCCTCAATAACTTAACGCCCGCTTCGTGCGGGCGTTTTTTTGTGATGAGGATGCCGGTGCGCGAGGAGTTGTATTGGCCCCAGCTTTCCCCGTTTTCTTTGCACGTGCAGCATGGCACTGTGTCGGAAATTCTGACTCAGCAGGAGAGCGGCGATGAGCGTTTTGGGAAAGACGGCAATTATCACGGGATCGAATTCGGGGATCGGGCTGGGCGTTGCGCGCGAACTGGCCAGGGCGGGCGCCAATGTGGTTTTGAATTCGTTCACCGATCGGGATGAGGACTATGCACTGGTTGCTGAAATCTCGAACGAGACCGGAACCAACGCGCGATATATCCAGGCCGACATGTCCAAGGGGGATGATTGCCGGGCCCTGATCGAAAAGGCCGGGGCTTGCGACATTCTTGTCAATAATGCGGGCATTCAGCACGTCGCGCCGATCGACCAGTTCCCGGTCGACAAATGGGATGCGATCATCGCGATCAACATGAACTCGGCCTTTCACACGATGGCGGCAGCTTTGCCAATGATGCGAAAGGCCGGGTGGGGGCGCATCGTCAATATCGCGTCGGCCCATGGTCTGACGGCGTCACCCTACAAGGCGGCCTATGTGTCGGCCAAACATGGAGTGGTCGGCATGACCAAGACAGTTGCGCTGGAAACGGCGCAGGAGCCGATCACCTGCAACGCCATTTGCCCGGGCTATGTTCTGACACCGCTGGTCGAGGCGCAAATCCCCGACACGATGAAAGAATACAACATGAGCCGCGAGGACGTGATCAAGAACGTGATGCTGGAACGCCAGCCCTCGAAAGAGTTTGCCACGGTCGAGCAACTTGGCGGGACGGCTTTGTTTTTGTGCTCGGATGCGGCGGCGCAGATTACCGGGACGACGATTTCCGTCGATGGCGGTTGGACTGCCCTGTAGTGTTTCATGGGGGCGCGGCCCCCATACCCCCGGAGTATTTCGGAAAAGATGAAGGGGCGGGCTTTTGAAAAGGATCAATCTGGCTTTGCAGGGCGGCGGCGCACATGGCGCCTTTACCTGGGGTGTATTGGACCGGTTGCTGGATGAAGAGGATATTGAGGTTGCCGCGATTACCGGCACATCCGCAGGGGCGTTAAACGGGGCGGCTTTCAAGTCCGGGATGGTGCGGGCCGGGCGCGAAGGCGCGCGCGAGTGTCTGAACGGACTATGGAAGCGCATGGGGGCGGTTGGCGACATGCGGATCGCCAACTGGATGCAGGCGCTTGAGCCTGCCCAGATCGCGCAGGCCGTGGAGTATTCGCTTCCCTATTCGATTGGCGACGCGTGGTCGCGCATGGTTTCGCCTTATGCCTACGGTCCGTTTTACCAGAACCCGTTGAAGTCCGTTGTTGACCGTTTTGACTTTGGCGAGATTTGCGCGAACGAAGGTCCGCAGCTGTTTGTCTGTGCGACCTGCGTGCGCAGCGGCAAGATCCGGGTGTTCACGGGCGAAGATGTATCGACGGATGCCATACTCGCCTCGGCCTGCCTGCCGACGCTGTTCAAGGCCGTAGAGATATTCGATCCGAAGACGGGGCGAACCGAGGCCTATTGGGACGGAGGTTTTACGGGAAATCCTGCGCTGTTTCCTTTGTTCAATGGCGAGTTGCCGGATGATGTGGTCATCGTGAACATCAACCCGCTTGAGCGGGACGAGGTTCCGAAGACACCACAGCAGATTCAGAACCGGATCAACGAGATCAGCTTCAATTCATCCCTTTTTCGCGAACTCAGGGCGATTGACTTTGTGCAGCGCTTGTTGCGTGAGGGCAAACTGAAGGCGGGTGAGATGAGCCGGGTTCTGGTTCACATGATCGCAGACAATGAGTTGATGAACAGTCTGTCGGTTGCCACGAAGACCGTTCCCAACCCGGTGATCCTGCACAAGCTGAAAAAGGCGGGCCGGGCAGCCGCGGACGGCTTTCTGTCAGCCCACAAAACCGATCTGGGTGCGCGTAGCACAGTAGATCTGCGTGCGATGTTTGGCTGATCACTCTGGCGGGCGGGTCGGGTCTTTTTCGTTTGGATAGACAAGACCAGCCGAGATCACCAGTTTCGCGGCATCCTCGATCGTCATGTCCAGCAGGATGACGTCTTCGGCCGGAAAAAACAGCAGAAACCCGGATGTGGGGTTCGGGGTCGTCGGAACAAACACGCTGAGCAGTTCGCCGCCGGTCTCCGCAAGGCGGCTGACCTCGCCTTTGGCGGTGGTGGACACGAAGCCGATGGCCCAGATACCACGGCGCGGATACTGGATAAGGCAAGCCTTTTCGAACGAGCGGTCTGTTTGGGCAAAAACCGTTTCGGAAATTTGCTTGATCCCGGAATAGACCGAGCGGACGACAGGCATCCGATCAACAACGCGTTCTGCAAAAAGGATCAGCGAACGTCCCAGTATGCCCTTGGCCACCCAGCCCACGATCACCGTGAAGATCAGGAAGATGATGACCCCGACGCCGCGCAGGTTGATGCCGACATATTCCTGCGGCTGAAACCTTTGCGGCACCAGCGGCAGGACCGCGCTGTCGATCCAGCCCACCACCGACCAGATCAGCCAGATTGTAAGCCAGACCGGCGCAATGACGACAATCCCCGTCAGAAACGACGCCCGCAGGCCTGCAAACAGGCCGGGGCGGCGATGCGGTTCTTCGTCAAACGGTGTATTCATCTTAGTTCCGAGCGGTTTGCAGACTGCAATTAAGCAGTCTGGCGTGATGGTGCAATAGGGACGGTATCAGGCGGCGTTGCGGGTCAAAGCCTTTGCGATGCCGGCGGCAAGGCGGGCGTTGTTGCGAACAAGCGCGATATTGGCCGTCAGGGATCGGCCCTTGGTCTGCTCGAATATACGCTGCAGAAGATAAGGGGTGACGCCTTTTCCCTTGATCCGGTGTGTCTCGGCGTCGGATTGGGCTGATGCGATGATCGGTGCCAGTTCATCGGCCGGAATCTGGTCGGTCTCGGGGATCGGGTTTGCAACAAGTTGTCCCCCGGGCAGGCCAAGGGCGCGGCGGGTTGAGTGGGCCTTTGCGAACTCTTCCGGGCTGTCCATGCGCAAAGGCGCGGCATAGGGTGATTTGGCTGACCAGAAGGCCGGGAATTCATCCTGACCATGAGCAATCACCGGAACGCCCAGCGTTTCCAGAACCTCGAGCGTTTTGGCCAGATCCAGAATGGCCTTGGCACCCGCAGCCACGACCGTCACGGGCGTCTGGGCAAGCTCATGCAGGTCGGCGGAAATATCGAACGAGGTTTCAGCCCCCTGATGCACGCCACCGATGCCGCCGGTGGCAAAAACCTCGATCCCCGCGTAATGAGCGGCGATCATCGTCGCAGCAACGGTTGTCGCACCGGTGCCGCCGGTCGAAATACAGGCGGCCATGTCGGCGCGCGAGATTTTGGCGACGCCCTGCGCCTTGCCCAGATCCTGCAACTGGTCAGGTTCAAGCCCGACATGCAGTTTGCCCCTGATCACAGCCATGGTGGCGGGAACCGCCCCTGCGTCGCGAATATCTTGCTCGACCTGCGCGGCGACTTCGATGTTCTGCGGGTAGGGCATTCCGTGGGTGATGATTGTGCTTTCAAGCGCGACGATTGGCTGGCCTGCGTCTTTGGCGGCGCGGACCTCGGCTGAGTATTGGATGTCGATCACAGTGGGGTTTCTCCGGAGACATAAGTTGCGGCGGCGTGCAGAGCGCGGGTCAGGGCCGCGTCGCTATCTGCGCCATTTGCTTCAGCGGCAATATGGGCCGCCATGAAAGTATCACCCGCGCCGGTCACGCGCGTGACCAATACGGATGGGGGTTTCTGGGTCTGGATGCCATCGGCCGAGCCGACAGTGGCCGAGTTGCCGCCATCCGTTACCAAAACCCGTAGCGCCCCCCGATCCAGCAGGCCCTGGGCAGCGCGTTCGGAATCCTCGAACTCGCGCTGACACAGCAGACCGGCCTCTTCGAGGTTGACGTAAAGCGTCGCGCGGGCGTGTTTAAGGAAAGGCAGAAGGCGCTCGGCCTTGCCGGGTGAGGCCGGGGCAACGCGCAGGTCAGCGCGAGAGAACGCCGGACTTTGCGCGATCTCCTCCAGCAGGTCTTGCGTCAGGTTCCCGTCCAGCGCAACCGGACCTTCAAACGGCGTATTCTCGTACCCCAATGGCCCGTGCATCAGGGGGCGCAGGATCTTGGCCCCTGCGGCTTCGAGAGAGTGGGCATCCGCGATTGCGGCAATCAGACCGTTTGCACCTTCGACCGCCATGTACCGGTCCGTCGGCAAATCCTGCGAGCGGTAAATATGGTCTGTCACCATCCCAAGTCGGGCACAGGCGTGCACAAGCTCGTCACCTTCGGGATCACGGCCAATGGCGGTCAGCAGGGTTGGGGTCATACCAAAGCGGACCAGCGTCATTGCGATGTTCATCGCCACACCACCAGGCAGTCGGGTAATCCGCCCCGGAACGTCCGAGCCCTGACGCATGACGCTGGCGGATCGTCCGATCACATCCCACAGGACGGACCCGATACACAAAATTTCACTGGTCTGAGTCATGCCGTTGTCATGCCGCAGCCCCGTGATCCGTGCAAGTCAGAACGTTAACGCCAACGGGAATTCCTGCCACGGCCTGCCGTTTTGGCTTGCCATCGCGCGTTATCGGCAGAACAATCGAAGGATATGTTGTCGGTATTCATGTTCATGTTGGATTGCAGCAAATGAGCCGCATTGTCAGAGCGTTATTCAAAACCCGCACTGTACTTCTTCTTCTTGTTGCTCCTTTGGTTTTCTGGATCGCAGTCGGCAACGCATCAGCTCAGACGGCGAAACCGACAGTGGTGGATTTTCGGATCAATCAGGGCACATTGTTTCTGGAAATCAGCATGAATGCCGAGGCATTCGTCGCCGGGATTAACCCTTCGGCGGATCCGTCCCCCGTTTCAAGTGAGTACAGAAGACTGCGCCGCTTGGCGTCTTCCGAACTTGAGCCGCACATCAAGCAGTTCATTAAAGGCTGGTCGCCGACCATGAACGTGTTGGCAGGTGGACCCGTCACGCTGTCCTACGAAGGTTCCCGCGTTCCTGTGGCCGGAGACCCTGAGGCGCCAAGGATTTCACGGGTTCTGCTGGCCGGGGCTTTACCGCCCGGCGCGTCCAGCCTGCAGCTGACCTGGCCGGAAGGTCACGGGCCGATGGTCCTCAGGCAGCAGGGGGTGGATGCGCCTTATACCGGGTATCTTGTGGCGGGCGAGGCAAGCCCTCTGATTCCGCTGCGGGGTGGGGCCGGTCTGGACCCGGGTCAAACCCTGAAGGCCTATTTCTCCAACGGAATCGTGTATGCCACGACAGTGGGGCTGCCGGTTATCCTGATTGCGTTGCTGCTGGTGCTGCACGCCCTTTGGGTGTCGGCGGCCTTATGGCAGCTTTCTACTTTCGCGCTGGCCACATCGATTGGTCTGGGATTGGGCACGCTACAGCTTGTCACGATGCCCTCAGCATGGTTGCCGTATCTCATGCCCGCAGCAACCGTGGTGCTGGGTGTATGGAACGTTACAGTCCGGCGACCGGGCTTTCTGCGTTTGCTGACCGTTGCTCTGGTGGGTGTTCTGATCGGTTTAAGCCAGGCACTTGCTTTGACGGCGATCGGAGTACCGCCGGATCGGCTGGCACCGGCGGTTCTGGGCTTTGGTCTGGGCGCGTTGACCGTGCCGGTCTCGGCCGCTGCCGTGGTATTTGCATTGGCACTGGCGGTTTCTCGCAGATCGATCCGGCTCAGGCTTCGGATTTCGGTTCTGCTATCCCTCGTGATTGCCGGCTTCGGGGCATTTACCTTTGTTCGGCCCTTCCTGCCTTTCTAGGAAAGTGGCGCCAACAAAGTGGTCAGCGCTGCGACAGGATCATCACCCGCCCAGATTTCGTCGCCGATCCCAAAAAAGTCGGTGCATGGGGCCAGACTACCAATCAGTTCAGCCGTCAGGCCGCCTTCGGCCACAACCGGGACTTCGATCATCTCGGACCACCACTGAAACAGATCTTGTTCGGCGCGCGTGCCGTCGCCAAGCTTGTCTGTTCCAACCGGCCCGAAGGCGACATAGTCGGCCCCGGCTTCACCGGCGGTCATGCCGTCATGGCTGGAAGCTCCGCAAAAGCTGCCGACGATCGCATCTGCCCCCAGTTCCTTACGGGCGGATCGCACGGAACGGGCGGCGTCGTCCAGATGCACCCCATCCAGGCCCAGACGTTGCGCCAACAGAACGTGGTTTGAAATCACCAGCGCCACGTCCCGCGCATGGGCGACTTCACGGCAGGCATCGGCCGCGCGTGCGATTGCATCTTCGTCATTGCCCGCCAGCGCCAACCGGATGCACGCGATTTCTGTGCTGTCCAGAACGCGCGCCAGTTCTTCAGGGAATCGGCTCAGTTCGATGGCCGGCGGTGTGATCAGGTAGATCTGCGGCTGCTCGGGGGTGTCCATTGGCGCGTCCTTCGGATTTCTGTCTTTGGCGGGGTTTAGCGGATTGAGCGGGGGAAGCAAACTTTTATGCCTGCCAAGCGGGTATTTGAGAGCAGAACAAGGTGATTGGCTTGCCTCGTCGGTGACAGGGTATTAGAGCGGGCGGAACTTTCGGAGTAAGCCATGCCCAGCGACAAATCCCAGCCCTCATTTGTGCTTGTGCGCCCGCAGATGGGTGAAAACATCGGCGCAGCCGCGCGCGCGATGTGGAATTTCGGTCTGGATCGGATGCGTATCGTGGCCCCCCGGGACGGCTGGCCCAACCCCAAGGCAGTGGCCATGTCCAGCGGCGCGGGGCGGCTGCTGGATGAGGCGCAGCTGTTCGACGACCTTGCCGGAGCGCTTGAGGACAGCACCTTTGTCTTTGCCACCACGGCCCGTCAGCGCGGGTTGACCAAACCGGTTTACAGCCCCGAGCGCGCCATGCAACTGGCCGCCGAAAAAGTCGCGGCCGGTCAAAAGGTTGCGGTTCTGTTCGGACCGGAACGCGCAGGGCTTGAGAATGAGGATATTGCGAAGGCAAACGCCATAATTTCGGTTCCTGTGAACCCCGAATACGCCTCGCTGAACCTCGGGCAGTGCGTGCTGCTGACCGCTTACGAGTGGATGCGCCAGACCGGAGACGTGGTGCATGAGACCACCGATCTGGGCAAGGGCGACTGGGCGACAGGGATCGAGGTTGAGAAACTGGCCGAACATTTCGAAGACCGGCTTGAGACCGCGGGTTTCTTTTATCCGCCTGAGAAGGCCGATGGGATGAAGGTGAACCTGCGCAATCTTTGGTCGCGGATGAACATGACACGGGCAGATGTGCAGATGTTGCACGGTGTCATGCGGCAGATGGTCCGCTGGAAGGAAAAGGGCTGAGGCTGGACCTTACACTCCGGTAGCCCTAGCTTGCGTGAAAATCAAAGGCATGAGGACGGCATGAGCGGCAAGCGCAGCATCTTCGAAGAAGTCTCGGACACCGAAAAACAAAAGGCGGTGCAGCCGGGGATGATCGACCGGGGCCGGGGCGGTGCGCGCGGGGCCATTCGTGTCTGGCTGATGAGCCTGTTTGCCCTGGTCGTGATCATGATCGCCGTAGGCGGGCTGACGCGGCTGACCGACAGCGGATTGTCGATCACCGAATGGCGCCCTGTTACCGGAGCCATCCCGCCGATGTCCGAGGCAGACTGGCAAGCCGAGTTCGACAAATACAAGCAGATCGATCAGTGGCGCATTCAGAACCAGTGGATGGAACTCGATGATTTCAAGTCGATCTACTGGTGGGAATGGGGTCATCGGCAGATGGGCCGTGTGATCGGTTTGGTCTGGGCGCTCGGGTTCCTGGGCTTCCTCGTGACGCGCAAGATACCGACCGGCTGGACCGGACGATTGCTGATCCCCGGCGCATTGGGTGGCGTTCAGGGTGCAGTTGGCTGGTGGATGGTCGCCTCGGGCGTGACCCAGGGCGAAGGGATGACGGCCGTCGCCAGCTATCGGCTGGCAATACACCTGGGGCTGGCCTTCGTGATTTTAGGGTTCCTCGCTTGGTACATCCTTCTGCTAGGCCGGGAGGAGCGCGACCTGATGCAGGCCCGCCGCGCGAAAGAGGCAAAGCTGTTTTCCCTTTCAACCGGTCTGATGCATTTCGCCTTTTTGCAAATACTCATTGGCGCCCTGGTTGCGGGGATCGACGCCGGTCGATCCTATACCGACTGGCCGTTGATCGGCGGGCAGCTTTTGCCGCCTGACGCAGCAATGCTGGAACCGATCTGGCGGAACTTCTTCGAAAGCCCGGGTCTGGTGCAGTTCATCCATCGCTGCGCCGGTTATCTTCTGTTCGCGTTTGCGGTTGTCGTCTGGCGTCGTGGCGGAACCAGCGCGCATCCCCAGACCCGATTTGCATTCAACGCGGCCTTTGCCGCCCTGTCGCTGCAAGTGGTCGTGGGAATCCTGACGGTGGTCTACGGGGCGCCATGGCAGATCGCCATATTCCATCAGTTCATGGCCGTTGTGGTTTGGACGCTGATCCTGCGTGCGCGTTTCCTGACGGCCTATCCCATCGCAACTTCACTACGCGGAGCGTGACTTACATGACTGCATTCAATGACCTGATGGCTTTTCAGCGCGAAACTTCTGCCCTGGGACAGATTGCCGGGCGTCTGGGTTGGGATCAGGAAACAGTCATGCCGCGTGGGGCTGCCCCTCAACGGGCCGAGGAAATGGCGGCGATCGAGGCGGTTCTGCATGCCCGTCGGTCTGACCCGCGGGTGGCCGATTGGCTGGATCAGGCCGCGCCTCAGGACGAGATCGGCAAGGCCCAGTTGCGCGAAATTCGCCGTGCTTATGAACGGGCGGTCAAGGTGCCGGCTGATCTGGCGACGGCAATTGCCCGCGTGACATCTGCGGCGCAGGGGAAATGGGCGCAGGCTCGTGCGGATGAAGATGTATCGGCCTTTCTTCCGGTTCTGGCTGAGGTCGTCTCGCTGAAACGTCAGGAAGGTGAGGCCCTGGCGCAGGGCGGCGACATTTATGACGCGATGGTCGAGGATTATGAGCCCTATACGACGGGTGCCCAGATCGCCGCCATCTTTGATGAGATGCGCCCGCGGCTGGTTGCCCTGCGTGCTGCGGTTCTGGACCGGCCGGAACCGGCTGCGCTTAGCGGAAGGTTTGATGAAGCGTCGCAGATGAAACTGTCGCAACAGCTGGCTGTAGCCTTCGGCTATGACCTGAACAACGGCCGCGTGGACAAGGCGGTGCATCCGTTCAGCTCGGGCTCTGGTCTGGATGTGCGGATTACCACGCGGACCAGCGAGACCGACCCGTTCAATTGTTTCTACTCAACGATTCATGAGGTTGGCCACGCCGCGTATGAACAGGGCATTGACAGTGCCTATCTGCTGACCCCGCTGGGCAGCGGTGTGTCCATGGGCGTGCATGAGAGCCAAAGCCGGATATACGAGAACCAGCTGGGCCGCTCGCGCGCCTTCACGGGCTGGCTGTTCTGTCAGATGGTCGAGGTTTTCGGCGATTTTGGAGCCCCCGATGCGGATGCGTTTTATGCAACCGTCAACCGCGTCCACAACGGGTACATCCGGACCGAAGCGGATGAGGTGCAGTACAATCTGCACATCATGCTGCGTTTCGATCTGGAACGTGCGCTGATGGCAGGTGATCTGCAGGTGAGTGACTTGGAGGCTGCCTGGAACGACCGGTTCAAGGCCGATTTCGGTTACGCGGTCGACAAGCCCTCGAACGGATGTTTGCAGGACGTTCACTGGTCGGTCGGGCTGTTTGGGTACTTCCCGACTTATTCGCTGGGCAATGTTTATGCCGGGTGTCTGAATCAGGCTTTACGCGCCGCAGTTCCGGGGTTGGATGCGCAGCTTGCCAAGGGCGACACTTCAGGAGCTACAGGATGGCTGCGCGAGAATGTGCAGCGGCATGGCGGGCTGTATGCGCCGCGGGAAATCATCGCCCGCGCCAGTGATTTGGAGCCGGGTCCAGAGCCGCTGTTGACTTATCTGGAAGAAAAGTTCGGATCGATTTACGGATTGCGATGAAAGAACTGCGCCCGGGGTTTCGCAGCCGGGCCGCAGTTCAACCCCACGTCACCGGGTCCAGACGGAACAGTTTGGACAACTGTTCGTATACATCCGGCACCTCGTGTTTCAGAGCTTGGGGCCGTTCGAAAAACACCTCGACAGAAACCGCGAAGAATTCTTCGTGCCCTGTGGCGCCATAAGGGTCGATAACGGTGCGATGCCCGGTTTCGACCGCGTGAACATGGGCATCAAAAGCGGTAAGGAAAACGCTTTCCCACTCGGCAAAGCTCTGACCTTCGCTCAGGACTGGTACGCCGTTTGTGCCGCCTGACAGGTCGTCGATCTGGTGGGCGAATTCGTGCAATACGACATTCTGCCCGTCACGGTCATCCATCGCGCCCTGACGGCTATGCGCCCAGGATAGGATAACCGGCCCCCGGTCCCAGCTTTCACCGGTGCGGACGATTTCTTTTTCGGTCACGACGTAACCGCTGCGTCGGCTCTGACGGGATTTAAAAGCGCTGGGATAAATCAGGATCGTGGTCAGATTGTTGTACCAAAGATCACTGTTCACCACGAGCAGACAGGCCTGCGTCGCGATCGAAAGCTGCATCTCCTCGGTCACGTCCAGCCCGTCACAGCCATAAAACTCGACCTGATCGAGGAACAGGTTGACTTTGCCCTCCAGCGTGGTCCGAAACCGGGCCGGGAGCCGTCTGATCATCGGAACCTGAACGGCGATCACGGCACGCTCGTGATCGGACAAAGGAGACGCCAGCAAAGAATTCCGTGTTTGCCTTTTGGACCAGTAGCGATAGCCGAGGAAACCGGTGACAAGCAGCAGGCAGGCGATCAGGATGAACATGGCGTCACTCTATTCGGAAGATACCGAGACAGAAACGCTTTTTGCTGCCGGGCCGCGCAGAGAA
This sequence comes from uncultured Ruegeria sp., assembly GCA_963669395.1. Lineage (GTDB taxonomy): Bacteria > Pseudomonadota > Alphaproteobacteria > Rhodobacterales > Rhodobacteraceae > Ruegeria. The sequence continues at coordinate 2,454,877 of OY770022.1, forward strand.
TGACTGCGCGGCCCGGCAGAATTTACTCTTCAGTCTCTTCGTCGCCCTGATCGGCAATCCAGGCAACGCTGACGACTTCTTCGCCTTTCCCGGTGTTGAACACCTTCACGCCACCTGCCGAACGCGAGCGGAAGGAAATGCCATCGACCGGCACCCGGATCGACTGGCCCTTGGAGGTGGCCAGCATGATCTGATCGTCGATTTCAACCGGGAACGAAGCCACCAGTTCGCCACCGCGCATGGCTTTGTCCATGGCCGCAACGCCCATGCCACCGCGCCCGCGAACCGGGTAATCATGGCTGGAGCTCAGCTTGCCCGAACCGCCTGTCGTGATGGTCAGGATCAGGTTTTCGGCCGCCGACATCTCGGCATACCGCTCCTGAGGCAGAACGCTGTCGGCGTTGCCTTCATCCTCGTCGGCCTCGGCCTCATCGGTAACACCGGCCATCAGGCGGCGCATTTTGAGATAAGCGGCACGCTCGTCCGAGGTTGCCTCGAAATGGCGGATGACCGACATTGAAACGACCCGGTCGCCGTTGGTCAGCTTGATGCCGCGTACACCCGTCGACTTGCGGCCCTTGAAAACCCGGACAGCCGTGGTCTGAAACCGGATCGCGCGGCCGGAATTGGTGACCAGCATCACGTCGTCATCTTCCGAACAGATGCGCGCATTCACCAGTTCCACGCCTTCCGGCAGGTCCATCGCAATTTTACCGTTGCGCTTGACGTTGGTGAAATCGCTCAGCGCATTGCGGCGCACATCCCCGGCGCTGGTGGCGAATACGATCTGCAGGTTCTCCCATTCATCATCCGGTACATCCACCGGCATGATAGCCGCAATGGAGACGCCGGTCGGGATCGGCAGGATGTTGACGATAGCCTTGCCCTTGCCGGTGCGCCCGGACTGCGGCAAACGCCAGGTCTTGAGCTTGTAGACCATCCCGTCGGTGGTGAAGAACAGCAACTGCGTATGGGTGTTGGCCACAAAGAGGGTGGTGACCACGTCCTCTTCCTTGGTTTGCATACCCGACAGACCCTTGCCGCCGCGTTTCTGGGCGCGAAAATCGGCCAGCGGCGTGCGTTTGATGTACCCGCCCGAAGTGACGGTCACGACCATGTCTTCACGCTCGATCAGGTCTTCGTCTTCCATGTCGCCGGACCAGTCGACAATCTCGGTACGGCGTGGAACGGCGAACTGGTCACGCACTTCGCGCAACTCATCGCCGATGATGCCCATGATGCGCTCGCGCGAGGACAGAATATCCAGGTATTCCTTGATCTTGGCGGCCAGTTGCTCCAGCTCGTCCGTGACCTCTTTGACGCCCAGTTGAGTCAGACGCTGCAAGCGCAGTTCGAGGATGGCACGGGCCTGAACTTCGGTCAGGTTATAGGTGCCGTCGTCGTTCATTCTTGACAGAGGGTCGTCGATCAGGCGCAGGTAGCCCTCGATTTCGGCAGCGGGCCAGCGGCGGGTCATCAGCTTCTCGCGCGCCTCGGCGGCGTCGGCGGATGAGCGGATCGTGGCGACCACCTCGTCCACGTTCGAAACGGCCACTGCCAGACCACACAGGATATGGCTGCGTTCGCGGGCCTTGCGCAGGTCGTATGCCGTGCGGCGGGCGACAACATCTTCGCGGAAGTCGATGAACGAGGTCAGGAAGCGGCGCAGGGTCAACTGCTCGGGGCGGCCACCGTTCAGCGCCAGCATGTTGCAGCCGAACGAGGTTTGCATCGGCGAGAACCGGTAAAGCTGGTTCAGAACCACTTCGGGCGTTGCATCGCGCTTCAGCTCGACCACCACGCGTACACCGTTGCGGTCGGATTCGTCCTGTACATGGGCCACGCCTTCGATGCGTTTCTCACGCACGGCTTCGGCGATCTTTTCGATCATCGCAGCTTTGTTCACCTGATAGGGAATCTCGTCCACGACAATGGCGTAACGGTCTTTGCGGATTTCCTCAACGCGGGTCTTGGCGCGTATGATGACGCTGCCGCGACCTTCCAGATAGGCTTTGCGCGCACCGGAGCGGCCCAGCATCACGCCGCCGGTCGGGAAATCGGGACCGGGGACGTATTCGATAAGTTGCTCGGAGGTCAGGTCCGGATCGTCGATCAGCGCCAGCGTGGCATCGACCACTTCGCCCAGATTATGTGGCGGGATGTTGGTCGCCATACCAACGGCAATACCGCCGGCACCGTTGACCAGCATGTTCGGGAAGCGCGCGGGCAGGACAGTCGGTTCCTTGTCCTTGCCGTCGTAGTTGTCCTGAAAATCGACCGTCTCTTTTTCGATATCGGCCAGCAGCGACGCAGCAGGTTTGTCCATTCGGACTTCGGTGTACCGCATGGCCGCCGGGTTGTCGCCGTCCATCGATCCAAAGTTGCCCTGACCATCCAGAAGCGGCAGCGACATCGAAAAATCCTGCGCCATCCGCACCAGCGCGTCATAGATCGCGCTGTCACCGTGCGGGTGGTACTTACCCATCACATCGCCAACAGGACGCGCGGACTTGCGGTATGCCTTGTCGTGCGTGTTCCCTGTCTCGTGCATCGCATAGAGGATACGTCGGTGGACCGGTTTCAGCCCGTCGCGCAGATCGGGGATTGCACGGCTGACGATGACGGACATCGCATAATCGAGGTACGACGTGCGCATCTCGGATTCGATGGACACCGTCGGGCCGTCATAAGCGGGGCGTGCCGGTGGGTTTTCATCCATGTTTTCAGGGGTTTCTGGCGTATCGCTCACGTAAACTGCCCGTTCTTTGTGCGGAGTCTATATCTTGTGGATGCACCTTATCAGACCCGGCACATAAGGTGCAAGCAACCAGCGTAATCGCGCAAGAATAACCTCGGTAACATCAGAGTAACATATTGTTAAGTAAGGATTAGGTGGTTTGCGTGCTATGCTGAAGAGACCTTGACAGAAATCGGAGGTCGGCATGGAGCGAAGTGAAACGGAGCTGATGTTAAAGGGGTACGGGCTGACAACAGCGGAATTCTTCTATCACATGCCCGACTACATTCATGTCCTGAATACGTTCATCTGGCAGGATTACGATCTTGCGCCGGATCACCCGAAGCTGTTTGATTTCATTGACTTTTGGCAACGCGAAATCGAAGGACCGCTTCATTCCGTCCGGTTCACGCACCGCAAGATGATCGCACCGGGTGAATGGCGTAACATGGTGGGTGAATTTCGGGTGAACTGAAAACGGACCTGAAAGGCAGGTGTTGATGTTGCCTGTGTCATTTTCTGTCGTATCGGTTAAGGTGCGCTTCAGACTTCGGATCACATACGGATTAGCCTGATGCATAGAGTAATGATTGCGGTTGCCGCCTGTTTGACGTTTTGCGGGCCGGCATCGTCCGAAGGCGTTTTGGACAAGATAAAAAAGGGTGCTGAAAGCACGGCGGACGCCATCGGTCAGGGCGCCGAAGCCGTCGGCGGGACACTCAAGAAGGGCGCAGGCGCGGTTGATGAGACGCTCAATTCAACCGCCGATCTTGTGTCTAACGAAGCCACCCCGGAAGAAACACGCGCCAAGCTGGATGCTATGGCGGAAACGGTACTGACCCAGTTGCTGGCGGAAAACCCGGATGCGGCTTTTCTTTTTGAAATCAGTGCGGGCTATGCGGTGTTTGATTCCCGCAAAGTCACGGTGTTTCCGGTTTCCGCAGGATATGGCCGAGGCGTGGCCGTATCAAAAGAAACAGGTCAGCACACTTACATGAACATGGGAACAGGTGGGGTTGGTGCCGCCATCGGCATTGGCGGTTTTGAAACCAAGTTCGTCATCCTGTTCGAGACCCCCGCAGATCTGGAGCACTTTATCGCCTACGGATACGATGCGACGGCTGAATCCGGTGCCATGTACGGCGATGACAGCAAAAGCGAGACGGTCCGGTTCACCGAGGGGCGTTCGTTCTTTGTGCTCAGCAAAAAGGGCTGGCGCGTCTCTGCCGGGGCGTCAGGAACCAAATACTGGAAATCCCCGGAACTGAACTGAGGTTCAGGCGGAACAGCTTGCGCCGCCCAGGACGCAGAATTTGGCGCAATGGGGGTGGTTCAGGTGCACGTCCGACTCGGCGTCCGCAAGTGTCGGCCCCATCTCGAACTCAGCCTCATAGGGTAGCAAGGTGCAGGCCAGAACCGCCGGACGATCCGCGCCTTTGCGTTTGATCACCATGCGGGACGAGGCGCACATGACGCTGTCGGGGGATTTGTCCAGTATGCCCCAACAAGCGGTCGTGATTTCAGGTACTTCGGCGGTTTCGTCCATCTCGGGAAACAGGACAGTTTGACCAGGGTCGTGCGCGTCGATGTCAAAGCCATGCTCTGCAAAAAACGCCGCATAGCCGGCGCGGCTTTCTGTGTCGGTATCCCCCCAGACCGTACGACCGGCAACCGCCATTTTGATCCCGCTGTCGCGCAGCCATTCCATCCCGGTCAGGGTTTTGCCAAAGCTTCCTGTGCCGCGTTCCTTGTCGTGCAGTTCGGGCAGGAAGTGATCGACCGAGACCCGCAATGTCAGCTTGTCGCCAAAGTCGCGTTGCAGACCTAACAGGCCCTCGCGCATCTTGCGGCGCATCATCGGCTTCATGGCGTTGGTCAGGATCAGGACCTTGAACCCGTGTTCCAAGGCGGCACGGGTCATGTCGATCATCTCGGGGTTCATGAACGGCTCGCCGCCAGTGAACCCAATTTCGCGGACCGGCCAGTTTCTGGATTTGATTTGCTTCAGAAAATCAGTCACCTCCGCCGCCGTGATATAGACCAGAGCATCGTTGGTTGGACTGCTGGCAATATAACAGTTCACGCATTCGATATTGCACAGCGTTCCGGTGTTGAACCAAAGCGTTTCGGGATTGCTCAGCTTTACCGAGGCGCGAATCTGACCGTCTGCTGTCATCAGTTTGTCCTGAAATTTTCCAGCATTGGCGATTTGGGCAGCGTTGTCTTTCATTCCCGTATCCGGTTCCTTGCAGTCGTCAGAATGACTTAACCTTTCGGGACAGCAGAGTTAAGTATGACGCGGCGGTCCTGACAGAGTTTTGATGACCTGCGAGAATTGAAAACTGATTGCGCTAACATTGGACATGCCGTCAGGGGCAAGGTAAGGAAAACCCATGGTTTCTCGTGTCATACCTGTGGACCCGTTCGATCTGGTCATTTTCGGCGCAACCGGCGATCTGGCAAAGCGCAAGATTCTTCCTGCGTTGTTCCGGAGGTTCTGTGCAAGGCAATGGCCCGACGATGTTCAGATCATCGGCGCGGCACGAGGGGATCATGACCGTCAGGGGTTCCGCGATATCGTCGCCGAATCTTTACGTCAGCACGCGTCCCGGCATTGTAAGGACGAAGCGGCGCTGGAAAGCTTCCTTCAACGTGTCGATTATGTCGCTCTGGATGCCGTGTCGACAGTGGGATGGGACCGGCTGGCGGAAAAACTGACAACCGACCGCATCCGCGCCTTTTACTTTTCGGTTGGTCCAAGATTGTTTGGACCGTTGGCGGAGAGGATCAAATCCAACGATCTGGCGACATCGCAAACGCGGATCGTGGTTGAAAAACCCTTTGGGCATGATCTGGACAGTGCGCGGGCCCTGAATGCGACTTTGGCGGCGCATTTCGAAGAGGGGCAGATCTATCGGATTGATCACTACCTGGGCAAGGAAACGGTTCAGAACCTGATGGCCGTCCGCTTTGGGAACATGCTGTTCGAACCGTTGTGGAACAGCCAGTATGTCGATCACATCCAGATCACCGTTGCCGAGACCGTCGGCATAGACGGCCGCGAGGAGTATTATGACCGCGCAGGTGCAATGCGTGATATGATGCAGAACCATCTGATGCAGCTTCTGTGCCTGATCGCGATGGAACCGCCGGCCAAGTTCGACCCGGACGCGGTGCGGGATGAAAAACTGAAAGTCATTCGTGCACTGGACCCGGTTGAGCCGCACCACATCGTGCGCGGTCAATTTGCGGCAGGCGGCGGCATGCCCGGCTATCGTGACATTGTGGGCAACCCGCGTTCGACCACGGAAAGCTACGTGGCCTTGCGGGCCCATATCAGCAATTGGCGGTGGGCGGGGACCCCGTTCTATATGCGCACGGGCAAGCGGTTGGTGGCGCGGTCCTCCGTGATCAATGTGCAGTTCAAGGATGCGCCGCACTCGATCTTTGGTGAGGAATCCGGGCGGCATGCCAATGCGCTGTCCATCCGGCTGCAGCCAAATGAGGGCATCACGCTCAAGGTTACGATCAAGGAACCGGGACAGGGGGGGATGCGCCTGATCGACGTGCCGCTGGACATGAGCTTTGCCCTTGCTCTGGGCCCTGAAAATCAGGACCCGCCGGACGCTTATGAACGGCTTGTCATGGACGTGATCCGGGGCAACCAGACCCTGTTCATGCGCGGGGACGAGGTCGAGGCCGCGTGGGCTTGGACCGACCCGATCATTGCCGGGTGGCAGGCGCGGGGTGACGTGCCGAAACCCTATGATACAGGCAGCACCGGTCCGGGCGACGCCGAGCAGCTGATGAAAAGAGATGGTCGCCACTGGCAAGGGATAAAGCCATGAATATTCAGGAATATGCAGACCGCGACATGCTGGCCATCGATGTGGCAAACGCGTTGGCCGGGGATCTTGAGGCGGCCTTGCTGCACCATGACGTGGTGTCTTTGGCTGTTCCGGGGGGCACGACACCGGGGCCGATCTTCGATGGGCTTTGCGCCGCCGATCTTGAGTGGGATCGGGTATGTGTCCTGCCGACGGATGAACGCTGCGTTCCGGGGGATCACGACCGCTCGAACGAACGTCTCATTCGCGAGCGTTTGCTGACCAGCCGGGCCTCGGTCGCGCAATATCTTCCGCTTTATGTTCCCGGCAAGGCGCCCGAAGAGATTTTACCCGAGATTGAAAGCCTTCTTGCCCCGGTTCTGCCTTTGTCGGTTCTGGTGCTGGGCATGGGAGAAGACATGCACACGGCATCGTTGTTTCCCGGGATGGACGGGCTTGAAGCAGCCCTGAGCAGCCACGCACCTACGCTGGCGGTGGCTCGCACCGAAGTTCAGCCCGAAGCGCGCATCACCCTGACCGCGCCGGTACTGGATGGGGCGCTGTCCAAACATCTGGTCATCTATGGCGCATCCAAGCGCGAGGCGCTGGAACGCGCAATGTCACTGCCGCCGGAAGAAGCGCCGATCGCCGCGGTTCTGAGCGGTTTGACGGTTCACTGGGCGGAGTGATGACAATGCAGTTGGACACCCTCAAATCGCTGGCAATTTCTGCGCAGGATCACAGCATCCTGGACCTGTTCGACAGCGACGCTGACCGGGCGCACCAGTTTTCGGCATCTGCCGGAGATCTGCTGTTCGACTACTCCAAAACCCTGATCAACTCCGAAATCCGTGATGCCTTGACCGGGCTTTGCGATTCTGCGGGTCTGGCCGACAAGCGTACCGCCATGTTCGGCGGAGAAAAAATAAATCAGACCGAAGGGCGCGCGGTCCTTCACACCGCGCTGCGAAATCTGGATGGCGGGCCGGTTGAGGTCGATGGTCAGGATGTGATGCCAGAGGTTCTGGACACATTGCAGCGGATGCGCGTTTTTGCGGAAGAAGTACGCGGAGGCTCGATCGTTGGGGCAGGCGGTAGCTTTACGGATGTAGTGAATATCGGGATCGGCGGATCCGACCTGGGGCCCGTCATGGCCACCCATGCGCTTTCGCCATACCATGACGGTCCAAGGCTGCACTATGTCTCGAACGTGGATGGTGCGCATATTGCGGATACTTTGCGCCAGCTGGATCCCACGCGAACGCTGGTCATAGTCGCCTCCAAGACGTTCACGACCATCGAAACAATGACCAATGCCCGGACAGCGCGCGCCTGGATGCTGGACGGCGGCGGTGACCCGGCACGTCAATTTGCCGCCGTGTCAAGCGCGCTTGACAAGACGCAGGCCTTTGGCATCCCGGAAGACCGCGTATTTGGTTTCGCCGACTGGGTCGGCGGGCGCTATTCCGTCTGGGGGCCAGTTGGCCTGCCGGTGATGATCGCCGTCGGGTCCAACGCCTTTGACGCGTTCCTGCGCGGCGGTCAGGCAATGGACCTGCATTTCCGGTCCGCTGAGTGGTCCGAGAATATGCCGGTGATGCTGGCGCTTGTCGGTGTCTGGCACCGTCAGGTACTGGGCTATCCCAGCCGCGCCGTTCTGCCCTATGATCAGCGTTTGCTGCGTCTTCCGGCTTATTTCCAACAGCTTGAAATGGAATCGAACGGCAAGTCGGTCGCCATGGATGGCAGCCCGTTGACCGTGCCGTCTGGCCCGGTTGTCTGGGGAGAGCCGGGAACAAACGGACAGCACGCCTTTTACCAGCTGATCCACCAGGGCACCGATATCATACCGTGCGAGTTCATGGTGGCCGCGGAAGGACACGAACCTGAACTGGCGCATCACCACCGCCTTTTGCTGGCCAATTGCCTTGCCCAATCCGAAGCGCTTATGCGCGGGCGTTCGCTGGAGGAAGCGCGGTCGCGGATGGCAGACAAGGGGTTGAAGGGCGATGAACTGGAGCGGCAGGCGCGTCACCGCGTGTTTCCGGGAAACCGTCCATCCTCGACGCTGATCTATCCAAAGCTGACCCCGTTTGTGCTGGGCCAGATCATTGCGCTCTATGAACATCGGGTTTTCGTGGAGGGCATTTTGCTGGGCATCAACTCGTTCGACCAATGGGGCGTTGAGCTGGGCAAAGAGCTTGCCACATCTCTGGGACCAATCGTCGACGGCGACGAAAAGGCTGCGGAAAAGGACGGTTCGACCGCTGCCTTGGTAGACTACGCCCTGCGTCACAGAGCCTGAATTCCCTAATAACACCGGCGCCCTTAGCGCGGTTTTGTACAATCTTTTATTGTCAGACAATTAAATGATTGGCAGGATTTGTCGGGGGAGACGCTCTGATCAGACCGCCGAGACTTGGTCCGGTGCAGATTGATGATCAGGGATCAGCGCCGCGGGCCTCTTGCGGCGCAGCCAAAGGGAGGATGCCCATGCTGGGACAGATGATGACGCAGCCATTGCTGATTTCGTCGCTGATTGATCATGCGGAACGCTATCACGGACAGACCGAGATTCATTCGGTAGAAACCGATGGAACCATCACACAGACCAACTGGTCCGAGATTTCACGAAATGCGCGTCGGCTTGCGTCCGCACTTGCGCAACTGGGCCTGCAGCCGCAGGACCGGATTGGTACCCTTGCATGGAACAACCGCCGCCATCTGGAAATCTACTATGCAACTTCGGGGGCCGGGTATGTCTGCCATACTGTGAACCCGCGCCTGTTTCCCGAACAGCTTACATACATCATCAACCACGCAAAGGATCGGGTCCTGTTCTTTGACGCGACCTTCATCCCCTTGGTCGCGGCGCTGCGCGACAAACTGACCGAAGTACAGCACTACGTACTGATGGGACCGAGAAATCAGGATGCCCTGTCGCAGATCCCAGGATTGCAGTTCTATGACGAGCTACTGGAAACCGGCAAGGCGGACTTTGATTGGCCCAGCTTTGATGAAAATACCGCTGCGGGCCTGTGCTACACGTCCGGAACAACCGGGAACCCAAAGGGGGTTCTGTATTCCCATCGTTCGACGGTGCTGCACAGCTTTGCGTCGAACGCTACGGATGTCGTCGGGTTTTCGGCGGTTGATGTGGTCCTGCCGGTTGTTCCGATGTTTCACGTCAATGCCTGGGGGTCGCCCTATGCCTGTGCCATGTCCGGATCACGCATGGTTCTGCCTGGCCCTGATCTGAACGGGGAAGCGCTGGTCAAGCTGATCAACAAATATGGCGTTACGCTGGCCATGGGTGTGCCGACGATCTGGCAGGGTTTGCTGGCATATGCCGAACAGTCCGGCAGCAAACTGGCCAGTCTGAACCGTACGGTGATCGGTGGTGCCGCATGCCCGCCATCAATGATCGAAACGTTCAGGGAATCCTATGGTGTCGACACGGTGCACGCCTGGGGCATGAGCGAGATGAGCCCCCTGGGCACCACGAATGTTGCTTTGGCAAAACACCGTGACCTTCCGGTTGAAGAACAGCACAGGTTGCGCGAAAATCAAGGTCGCCCGCCGTTTGGGGTCGAGCTGAAAATCGTGGATGACGCAGGCAACGATCTGCCGCACGACGGACAGACGCAGGGCGACCTGTTGGTGCGCGGGCATTGGGTGCTGGACAGCTATTTCCGGATGCAGGACGAGGACCTATTGCAGGATGGCTGGTTTGCGACCGGAGACGTCGCCACGCTGGACGCGGACGGATACATGACGATCCGCGACCGGTCCAAGGACATCATCAAGTCGGGTGGCGAATGGATCAGTTCGGTAGAACTTGAAAACATCGCCGTTGCACATCCACAACTGGCCACAGCCGCCGTTGTCGGCGTGCCGCACGCCAAATGGGGCGAGCGCCCGCTGCTTGTGGCGGTCCGCGCTGAGGGGCAGGATCCGGCGCCGGACGAGATATTGTCGTTCTTTGATGGGAAAATCGCCTCGTGGCAAATCCCGGACAAGGTCGTCTTTGTCGACACCCTTCCACTAAGTGCAACCGGCAAGGTGATGAAACGTATTTTGCGTTCAGATCACGCGAATGCGCTGACCGGTTAAGCTCTTGGTTTTCTGGAAATTTGGCTCCGGCGGTAGGGATCGAACCTACGACCAATTGATTAACAGTCAACTGCTCTACCGCTGAGCTACGCCGGAACTGAGCTGCGTTTATCAACAGGCAAAGCGGAGGTCCAGATGCAAGTACGTTTTTTTGAGGGGTGAAGTACAAGATCCTCTGATCTGATACGGCGGCGACTCAAGGCGGACTTTCCTTGACGGCGCGGCCAACGGCCTCGTTAAGCCCAAAGACGGCATTCAAACTTTGTATTCTACCGCCCTTCAGAAATCAGATTGCTCTGAGTATTCTACAGTCTTTTTGGCCAGCCCGCCCAGAGGGTCAATATGCCCAACGATCACAAATCCTCATAAGAATCGGAATTCATTCAGTTTATTGAGCTAAGGCCCTGTTCGGCCTTTTGCCTAGCAATTTTCGGCTTTTCCCTTTATTCGTAATTGTTTGATAATCTTTGATAAACCGCTAAAAAATAATAATAATTTAACCGCGTTGCGCGAAAGAACCGGAGGGCGGGGGTCGCGGCAGGAAATCCGAAGTTTGCGAACCGCCCCCTTCCTTAGAAGCTAGGCGGATTGGCGATATGCACTCGGAGTTTCACCGGTCCACCTTTTGAATGCAGTCGAGAAAGCGGCGGAGTCTGCGTAGTCCAGAATGAATGAAATTTCGGAAACGTTGATGCCATCTTTCAAATAAGTTTTGGCGAGATCACACCTTAGCTCGTCGACGATTTCCCGGTAACCTAAGCCTTCCTCATTCAACTTTCTCGCAAATGTCCTTTTGCTCATGCCAAGACAAGAGGCAATTTCTTCTGCTGGCAGAATTCTTCCCGGTAACCCGTTGGAAAGCAGCGCTTCAATTCTTGATCGGAGGCCGGGTTTCTCGTTAGGGACTTGGCTCAACAACTGCTCGCCGTACTTCATCAGGTGCATTCTCAGGCGAGGTTCGTAGGTTGGAATAGGCAGATCTAAAACAGAGAGGGGCAAAATAACCTCTATGTTCTCAGCGCCAAAGGAAAGCGGAAACCCAACAATTTTTTCGAGCTCACGAGGTGAGTTTCTTTCGTGCTTAAATCGAGCCTCTACGGGGTAGAAATCGACCCCAGTTAGCGATCGCATCCGAGAGATTGCTCCAAATAAAGCGAACTCGGTGTGCCTGTGGAACTTCACGAAGGTCGCGTCCTTGTAGGACACTACGAAGGAACAATAGTTGCTAGATATGTTCAGAGTGTACGAAAAAGCGGGATCAATTAGAGTTGAAAACCTCGATGTGTTCCGGATTGCGGCTTCAAGGCTCTTTGAGTATTTTGCAATATAGCCCGTTAATGAGGCAGATTCCTTAAAGGTGAGACCTGCTTTGGCTCCGAAAGTGTTGTCCCGAAGCTCATCGCAGGCTGCTCTTACGAATCCTGCTTCCTTTGAAGCAAGTACTTCTTCGACGTTCGGCGCGATATCATCAGCTGACAGCCCGGCTGTATGGAGAACTCGCTCCAAAGATGACTTGTCGTCCGAAATGGAATTGAAGACATCTATCAGATGGCTCAAACGAGAAATATCAACCTTACTCATCGCGCGACTATTCCCTAAGCACTACCCAAAACACTCGTCGTTATCGTGGCGACAAGACTCTGTGTTGTGGTTTAATAACAATTTTTGACATTGTTAATGTTTCATAGAAAATCACATTAAAACAGATGTCTATTGATGCTTTTTCAGCAACAAAAAGTTCAATTTTGGCAAAAATCATAAACTCAACGGCAATCTTTGAAAATCAGTGAACCGCTCGCTTGCCTAGGTTGATTGCTGAGAAAAGCATGAATAAGGAAAGGATCGGAAAAATGAAAAAAGCTGTTGTCGCTACGGCCCTGTTGGGCGGTACATTGGTATCGGCTTGCGCGCAATCGCCATCAGCCATCGCACCGGTAAGCATGGCTGGCGCATACACCAATACGTCATGTTCACAGGCAGCAAATATCCTGCACCAAGAGCAGACACGCCTAGCGGCGCTGTCGAGCAAGCAGGAAGGCGCAGTTGTGGGCGACGCGGTGGGCGTATTTCTAATTGGCGTCCCAGTATCTAGCCTGTCCGGAGCGGACGTCTCAGGAGACATCGCGGCCACCAAGGGTAAGGTCCTAGCGCTGCAAGCCAAGCTGACCAATTGCTGATGCCTTAGTTTCAGATTCAATCGAAATCGTGCGGCACTTGAGTTCGGGCGCCGCGCCAATCAAGAAATAGGGATCGAAACAGTGAAAATCTTCGCAATCTTAATTGCTACTTCCGTTGCTGGAACATCGTCTATCGCGAGCGAGGCGAAGGAATTTCAAACCGCGCATGGTCTATGTTACGTCGCTGCTGAAATGAGCGGAAGCTATGAACTTGTCGAAGCAATGAATTTTGTACAGGAACAGTTGGGCAAGACAATTTTTCCGGCAAAGGGTACTGCTGCTTGGGTCAATAATATGGATTGGTGGACCAACGTTCCTCCAAACAGTGAAATTGACAGAAAGCAATTTGCAGAAACGAAATGTGTGGATCGGTTTATCGCCGCTGGTTTGGCCTATGGGTTGGATAGTTTTGCGAAAGAATTGGAAAAACTAGAGTTTTCAGGAAACACAAAATGAACTGCAAAAAATGCGGCACGAAAGTCAGCTTCCTCAAACAAGTGATCGGGTACTGCGTAGACTGCCACCTCGACCAAATCGCAATCCACAGCGGCAGAGCGCCAAGAGAAGTGCGCCAAATCGAGATCGCAGAGCGGGAAGAACAGCAGCGCACCATCCAAGCTCAAGCGGCGGGCATGATCGTCACCACGGATACGGCGCACAACCTGCCGGTCACAGAACGCCTCGGCATCGTCGCGGGCGAGACCGTCTTAGGCCTGAGCGTCTTCAAGGACATGATGGCCGACCCGCGGGGCGCCGTTGGGGGCAACTCGCAGACAATGCAGACAGCGATGAAGGACGCGCGCCAGCAGGCGATGGAAGATCTCAAGGCAGAAGCCGTGGCGCTAGGCGCAGACGCGGTGGTCGGCGTCAGCATCGAATACAACGACATCGGCGGCAGCGGAAAAATGATGATGGTCGCGGCGACCGGCACGGCAGTAAAACTGGCCGGAAAAATGGCGGAGGCAGCGAAATGAGGCTGATCGCCAGCACCATCGCAGCCGCATTGATCGGCACCAGCGCGATCGCAGACGTCTCCGAGAAAGACGTGCGCATCTGGAAAGACTACATCAGATGGTCACAGCAAGCCTGCGAGAAGGGCGACAAGGACCAAGCCGCAGACTACCTCAAGAAAGTCGCCAAGGAAGCGAACACGCTAGAGGCGGTCAGCCTGATCGAAGACGAACTGGTCGAGTCGAACGAATGCCACCAAGGGGCAGGGGCCATCCTCCGGGTCGTAGAGATCAAGAAAAACAACCGCACCTTCAAAACGGAACTGGCATTGCGGATCAAAGACGCCTGCTATGACCTGGCAAAGTCAGACCCGCTGCGCGCGTACACGGACCAGACCTGCGTCGAAATCTTCAAGGTCCACGGATTGCCGTAGAATCGCACTCTTTCCGGGGACGCATAAGGGACGCAAGCCGCCTTTCAGCGGGCGGCTTTTTGCGTAACCTATTGAAAAATTTGGCTCCGGCGGTAGGGATCGAACCTACGACCAATTGATTAACAGTCAACTGCTCTACCGCTGAGCTACGCCGGAACTGAGGGCCGTATAGCAACCTCGGATTTCGCCGTCCAGAGCAGAACGACCGGAAGAACGAAAATTCTTTTCGACTTATTCTACCCTGTGAAAACAAGCGTCGGCCGACAATTTTCCTGTCGGACGGACGCGCGATTTTCCCCAAAGATCAACGAGATGCGCAAAAACATTCCGCTCGGCTGCCGGCAGAAGTGTTTCTGGCGTGTCGGTGTAGATCCGTATGGCCAGCTCACGGGCGGTGCCGGGGTTATGGCTGAGCGTCTGCAGTATCTGGGCTTCACGGCTTCTTCGGTGGCTGATCAGCCAGTCCAACCGGGCGGCGGGATCGGCAATGGGTGAACCATGTCCCGCGTGAAAGACAGACCAGTCACGGGCACGAAGACGTTCACAGGCGACCATGAAGTCGGTCAGATCCCCGTCCGGTGGAGACACCAGAGAACTGGCCCAGCCCATCACGTGATCCGCTGTAAAGCACACATCACCCCAGGCGAGCGCGATGTGGTTTCCCAGATGGCCCGGCGTATGAATAACCTCGACCTGCCAGCCGTCGCCGTCAACGGTTTCGCTGTCTGCCAGTTCGACATGCGGGCGAAAATCCCCGTCTATTCCTTCACCACCGCCAACAAGACCGTTTTCCGCAAGTTCGCGCATCACGTTGCTGCGCCCGGCCTCGGGGCCGCCAAAAGCCAGAACCGGGGCACCGGTGCGGGCGGACAACGGAGCGGCGAGGGGAGAATGGTCCAGATGGCTGTGGGTGACAAAGATGTGGCTGATTTTCTGCCCAGGTTTCAGCGCGCCCAGAATGGCGACGAGATGCGGTTCGCTGAGGGGGCCGGGGTCGATAACCGCGATGTCGCCTGAGCCCAGCAGATAAGTATTGGTGCCGCGATACGTCATCGGTGACGGGTTTGGAGCCACAATACGTCGGAGGCCGGGTTGCAATTGCTCGGCCTGTCCTGTCGGCGGGTCAAAATCGTCGGGGGCTTGCATGGGCGATGTGCTCTTTCTCTTGCCGGTGCGGCTCGCTAGGTTTAGCGCATGTCAACGCATTGGCTCAAACCATATATGCCGCGCAGCTTGTACGCTCGGGCTGCCCTGATCATTGTTCTACCGGTGGCTGTCCTGCTGCTGGTGGTGGGAATCGCGTTTCTGCAAAAACACCTGGAGGATGTCACCGCGCAGATGACGCGCGCGACGTCGCGCGAAGTGATGCTGGTGACCGAGGCCGTTGAACACGCGGAAACGCAGCAGCAGTTGTTGGCTGCGATACGGCCCGAACTGGCCACGCTTGAGATGCAGCTTCGGTTTCTTGACCTGAACGAACAGCCCGATGTCGGCACGCAGCGCTGGTACGATTTCATCGCGCCTCAGGTGGAAGCGGAGTTGCGAACGCTGATTCCGAATCTGACGGCTGTGGCCCTTCCCAGCGGTCACGAAGCCCGGCTGTACCTGGATACGGACCTGGGACTGCTACAACTGACATTCGACCGTCGCCGCCTGTCACCTACAACACCGCATCAGTTGATTGTGACGATGGTGTTCTTCGCCATAGTGATGACAACGATATCGTTTCTGTACATGCGTAATCAGTTGCGACCGATCACCCGGCTGGCAAACGCGGCCCAGGCCTTCGGGCGGGGCAGGGTCGTGCCGTATTCACCCGGAGGCGCCACCGAAGTCCGAGCGGCAGGAAGCGCCTTTCTGGACATGCGCGCGCGGATCGAACGTCAGATGGAACAACGTACCCTGATGTTGTCGGGGGTCAGCCACGACCTGAGAACGCCGTTGACGCGTCTGAAACTGGGTCTGTCGATGTTGCCCGAGGATGAAGCAGCGCCCCTGTTGCAGGATGTAGACGAGATGCAATCGCTGCTGGATGCATTTCTGGAGTTTTCGCGGGGCGCTGCCGAGGGCGCACCGGAAGAGGTGAACCCTGAAATCCTGCTGCGGCAGATTGTGGAGGACGCACAACGCGCCGGTCTTGCGGTCGAACTGGTTTCAGTCGAAGGCGGAGGAACCGTCATGTTGCGCCCGACGGCATTTAGGCGCGCCGTTGAAAATCTGATCGGTAATGCGGTTCGCTATGGCGACACGGCAGAGGTCAGCCTGACCCTGACGCAGAAGTCCTTGCGGGTCAGGGTCGAAGATGACGGACCCGGTATCCCTGCGGAACAGCGCACCGAGGCGGTCAAGCCCTTCACCCGGCTTGACCCGTCCCGGAATCAAAATAAGGGCAGCGGCGTGGGATTGGGGCTGGCGATTGTGGCCGACATAGCCCGCGCGCATGGCGGCGTTTTGCGGCTGGCCGAAAGCAGCCGACTGGGCGGACTGTGTGCGGATATCATTATTGGACGGTGACAGCAGTTCCGGAGCGAATCATGGCAACTGTTCCAGAGGGTTTTCGGTGCGGCTTGTTCAAATTGCGCTCCGCCGAAAGAACACCCAGTAACCTTTGCCTTTTCGGTCTTCGTTTCATATTTCGGCTGAAAGCAAATTGAGTGCCTTGGCCGGCCGTCGGTAATGCAAAAGCGTTACACCGTTGACATTTTCCGGGCATTCCCCGAATTACTTTGGGAGGCAAGGGCCGTTAGCTCATCTGGATAGAGCGCCAAATTCCTAATTTGGAGGCAGCAGGTTCGAGTCCTGCACGGCTCACCACTTTTCCGGTATTCACCCTCTCGCAGCACAAGGTTTGCCACAACTGTCTAAGGTTATGATTCTGGACCGCGAATCGGATCTATTGTTCCTTGTTCAACTAACACCCGAACAGTGCCTGAACGTAATTTGGGGAAATCCACTCTCCTAGGGGATGAGGGACTTGAACCCCCAACCAAAGCGTTATGAGCGCTCTGCTCTAACCAATTGAGCTAATCCCCCAGGAACACGCGCTACGTACAGCAATGTTATCGGGACGCCAAGAGTGTTCGGTGCTCAATCTGAAATTCTTGGCGTTCACGGCATCCGGCGGCGTTCAATGACACACCTGTTGCGCCTGACCGTTGCAACGCGCGGCGCAATCGAATAACCCGCGCGAATAGCATTCAGGAAGGGTTGGCCATGACAGCGGGCAAGAACGGAATCACCTATGCTGACGCAGGTGTCGATATTGATGCGGGAAACGCATTGGTCGACCGCATAAAACCTGCGGCCAAGCGGACCAACCGTTCCGGCGTGATGAGCGGCTTGGGCGGGTTTGGCGCCTTGTTTGATCTGAAAGACGCGGGATACACCGATCCGATCCTGGTCGGTGCGACGGACGGAGTTGGAACGAAGCTGCGGATTGCCATTGATACTGGCGTTGTCGACGGCGTGGGCATCGATCTTGTCGCCATGTGCGTCAACGACCTGATCTGTCAGGGGGCCGAGCCGCTGTTTTTCCTGGACTACTTTGCGACCGGCAAGCTGGATACCGATACAGCAGCCCGGATCATCGAAGGTATTGCTGAAGGTTGCGTTCAGTCTGGTTGTGCCCTGATCGGTGGAGAGACGGCGGAAATGCCGGGCATGTACCCGGAAGGAGATTTCGATCTGGCCGGCTTCTCGGTCGGTGCCATGGAACGCGGTGCACATCTGCCGGTAGGTGTGCGGCAAGGCGATGTTCTGCTGGGACTGGCGTCCAATGGGGTGCATTCCAACGGGTATTCGCTGGTGCGCAAACTGGTCGAGATGTCGGGCCTGGGCTGGGATGCAGATTCTCCGTTTGGTGACGGGTCGTTGAGCGAGGCATTGCTGACCCCGACACGGCTTTATGTGAAACAAGCACTGCAGGCGATCCGGGCCGGGGGCGTACATGCGCTGGCCCATATTACCGGCGGAGGTCTGACCGAAAACCTGCCTCGGGTTCTGCCCGACGATCTGGGTGCCGAAATTGACTTGAGTTCGTGGACACTGCCCCCGGTCTTTGGCTGGATGGCTCAGGTCGGCGGCATTGCCGAGGCCGAGATGCTCAAGACTTTCAACTGCGGCATCGGCATGATCGTTGTCTGCGCCGCTGACCGTGCTGATGAATTGGCAAACCTGTTGACCGAGGCCGGAGAAACCGTTTCCCGCATTGGCACCGTTACCGATCAGCCCGGTGTGTCCTATTCCGGTAAATTGCTGTGAGCCATAAGCGCGTCGCCATCCTGATTTCCGGTGGCGGATCAAACATGGTGTCTTTGGTTGAAAGTATGACCGACGACCATCCGGCGCGGCCCTGTCTGGTTCTGGCCAATAACGCGCAGGCCGGCGGATTGCAGAAGGCTGCAAATCGGGGCATTCCGACCGCAGCGGTGGATCACCGCCCGTTCAAGGGCGATCGCGCCGCTTTCGAAGCCGAACTGCTGAAACCCTTGCAGGAAGCACAGCCGGATATTGTGTGCCTCGCCGGATTCATGCGGGTGCTGACCGGCGATTTCGTTTCCCAGTTTCAGGGCAGGATGCTGAATATCCACCCCTCTCTGTTGCCCAAGTACAAAGGTCTGGATACGCATGCCCGGGCCATCGCGGCGGGCGACGCAGAGCATGGATGCTCGGTGCACGAAGTCACCGCCGCGCTGGATGACGGGCCGATCCTGGGACAGGCGCGAGTCAAGGTCGAAGCAGGCGATACGCCGGAATCTTTGGCGGAGCGCGTGCTGGCTTGGGAACACAAACTGTATCCTGCCGTGCTGAGAAGGTATGCAGAAGGCAACAGGTCGCCAGTTCTGCTGCCGTGATCCGCTGTGGGTGATTTACACGCGGCTGTTATTCTGCCTATGGTTTGCTCAAAGGCTCGGGACGAGGTCAAAAACGGGCAGTTGAAAGAGCAAGAGCAAGAACAGTACGGCGAATGAAAACCCTGACAACGACGCAAGAGCTGGCCGCATTCTGCAAGGCCGCGGCGGACTTCCCTTATATCACCGTGGACACCGAATTTCTGCGCGAGCGTACCTATTATTCGAAACTCTGCCTGGTTCAGCTTGCCGTCCCTTCCAACGACGAAGACAGCGCCGTTCTGGTGGACCCACTGGCGGATGGGCTGTCGCTTGAACCGCTTTTCGACCTGTTTCGGAATGAGGACATCGTCAAGGTGTTCCACGCTGCGCGTCAGGATCTGGAGATTTTCTGGGTCGAGGCGGGTGTCTTCCCAAAACCCCTGTTCGATACGCAGGTGGCCGCAATGGTCTGCGGATTTGGCGAACAGGTCGGCTATGAGACGCTTGTGCGCAAGATTTGCCGGCAGGGCGTGGACAAGACTTCTCGCTTTACGGATTGGTCACGGCGCCCGCTGACCGATGCGCAAAAGACCTATGCGCTGGCGGACGTGACCCACCTGCGTCAGATTTACGAACATCTTGCGGCTGAGCTGGAAAAAACACGCCGCAGCCATTGGGTGGCTGAAGAACTGCGCACTCTGACCGAGGCCGGGACTTATGAAATGCGGCCTGAGGAAGCTTGGAAGCGTGTCAAAACGCGCACGAATTCGGCAAGATTTCTGGCTGTCGTGCGTGAGCTTGCCAAGTTTCGCGAGGCATACGCACAGGAAAACAATGTGCCACGCAGCCGCGTGTTCAAGGATGACGCATTGATCGAGCTGGCATCGACCAAACCGAAAACGGCATCAGATCTGGGCGGTTCACGTTTGTTGCTGCGCGAGGCGCGCAAAGGCGTAATTGCCAACGGGATTCTGGCAGCGGTTGAAACGGGTGTGAATTGCCCTGCGTCGGATCTGCCGCTGGTCGACAAGGCGCGCGACAACCTCAAAGTGAATCCTGCGCTATCTGACTTGCTGCGCGTTCTGCTAAAGTCAAAAACCGAAAGTTCGGGTGTGGCGGCCAAACTGATTGCAACCAGTTCCGAGCTGGATCAGATCGCAGCGGGCGAACGTGAACTGCCAGCCATGTCGGGTTGGCGGTTTGAGGTGTTCGGTGAAGACGCTCTGAAACTGTGTGAGGGCAAGATTGCCCTGGCCGCCAAAGGGCAGGTCGTGAAGGTCGTTTCCCTCTGACGCCGATCAGCGCCGCCGCGATTCCAACGTGTTCTGCTGGCCGACCACCCGCACCAGACGGATGGATTGCAGATCCTGCAGGCTGACATTGATCGCGTCTGATACCATCCGGGACCTCTCGGAACCTTGGCGGGTCTGAGCCTTGGGGTAATTTACCCGAAAGCCGAATTCCAGAACGCCGTTTTTCGAGTTCTCTTCACTAACAACAGGAACCAGACGCGCATTGAAGGCGCCCTGGCGTATTGCCGTGCCGGATGCATAGACAATTGCGCCCGAAGGTGTTGGATCGATCCTCAGTTCATCGATCCTTGCCAGCAGGACGCTCGTATCCGCTTCTTCGGGGCGGGAAAACAGGCCGGTTCCGGTGCGTTGCTTCGGGATAAGCGCATTGGCTTCGTCGACCGGAACTTCCTCCGGTTGGGGCGTGCCCGGACCAAACCAGTTCGAAGGGTTCGCCCGAGAATCGCGCCAGCTATTGCAGGCAGACAGGGTCAACGATGCGACCATTAGAAAGGTGAGTGTTTTTTTCATGGTCTCAAAGCCCTGAGCAGTAGTTCCGACAATGGGTTAGCGCAATTTCCATGCTTTGAAAAGCCGGACTGGGACTGGACAGACGCGCATGCTCGGCATAGGTCAAAAAAGTGAAGGTAACAAAAGGACCGCGGCAACATGGCAACGCCTGCCTTTGAAGAGATCGTCGAGGATTTCGAATTCCTTGAGGACTGGGAAGACCGGTATCGTCATGTCATCGATCAGGGCAAGGCGATGGAACCTCTGGACGAGGCGCTGAAGGTTCCGGCCACAAAGGTTCATGGATGCGCCAGCCAGGTCTGGCTGCATCCGATGATTGACAACGGTGTGTTTCGTTTTGATGGCGACAGCGATGCGTTGATCGTGCGCGGCCTGATTGCGGTGTTGCGGTCGTTGTACAATGGGTTGCCAGTGCGTGACGTGCCGAAGGTGGACGCCGGCGGGGAACTGGCGAGATTGGGTCTGAATGATCATTTGTCAGCGCAACGGTCCAACGGCCTGCGTTCGATGATTGAAAGGATTCGGGACGTAGCCCGGGAAAACGCCTGATCGGGACGGGCGAGCGACCAGCCCGCGCGCACCTCGTGGTATTTTCAGACAGAAGAAGACCGGGCTGCCCAGTCTGCCAGCGTGGTTTCGAGATCTCCGTACCCGGTAAACCGCCGCTCGAATTCCAGGCCCATGCGGTTGGCGCAGTCGCGCGCGCGAGCGGTCAGGTCGGGGTCGTCGGTTTGTGCCTGGTACACCAGCTTGGTGTAGTTGCCGAAATACATGTCGCGCAGTTCAGGGTGCCGATCGAGGCCCAAAGGTTTCCAAATGAACGCATCGAACTGGCGGGCCAGAAAGTCGGTCAGATAGAAAGCCGTGGTTTCATCCTCGCCGCGCGCCTCGAACCGGGTGTTCCCTTCGAAGAAGGAATAGCAATGCGGTCCCTGAACCATTTCGACACCCAGTTCGGCGCACGCCTTTTGCAACAGCCCTCCAGTACCGCAATCGGCGTAGACAACAAAGATCTGGTCATAATTGTCGCGATGTTTGGCGACGGCGTCCTCAACGGCCTGAGTGATGCGATCGGGGTGGATGTGCAGGATGGCAGGCAGGCAGGTCAGCGCCATGTGATCCCAGCCGTTACGCTTTTTCAGATCCAGAATTTCACGTGCCAGCGCGCCGCAAGCCAGCAAAAGAATGCGCCCGTGTTTTTCATCGCTGGAATAGCCTTTGGTTGTAAGGCTGGCATCGTCAGGTATGCGGTCCTTTTGCATTGCATTGCCTCCCGGGCAGTCCTTTGATCAGAAAAGGCGCGATCCATCCATGTGGCAAGCCCTGTCGCGAAATCGAGTGGCAACACGGCGAGAATTGCCACCGGGCGAACAAAAAAGCCGCCCGGTGGCGGGCGGCTTAATGAACTCAGTCCTGAGCTTGTCAGCCCGCCATTTGATTGTGCTTGCGCGACACAAAGTCTTTGGCGGTTTCCACAGCCACGGCCGCATCGCGGCAATAGGCGTCCGCGCCAATCGCTTTGCCGAACTCTTCGTTCAGGGGCGCACCGCCCACCAGAACAATATAGTCATCGCGGACGCCCTGTTCGACCAGGGTGTCGATAACCACCTTCATGTAAGGCATCGTGGTGGTCAGAAGGGCCGACATCCCCAGAATGTCCGGCTCTTCCGATTCCAGCGCTTCCAGATAGTTTTCGACCGGGTTGTTGATGCCGATGTCGACCACGTCAAAACCGGCACCTTCCATCATCATCGACACAAGGTTTTTGCCGATGTCGTGGATGTCGCCCTTAACGGTTCCGATCACCATCTTGCCCACGCGTGGGGCACCGGTTTCGGCCAGCAGCGGCTTGAGGATCGCCATGCCACCCTTCATCGCGTTTGCAGCCAGCAGAACCTCGGGGACGAACAGGATGCCGTCACGGAAGTCATGGCCAACGATGGTCATGCCGCCGACCAGCGCTTTGGTCAGAATGTCGTAGGGGGTCCATCCGCGTTCCAGCAGGATGTTCACACCTTCTTCGATTTCTTCTTTCAGGCCGTCATAAAGATCGTCGAACATCTGTTCGACAAGTTCGTCGTCATTCAGTTCGGACAGGACGATGTCTTCCTCATCGGACATGGGGCATTTCCCTGAGCTGTGCGGACCCTTGGCCCGTGGTGGCGTTTTTCCCGTTTTGACCATTTTGCCGCAGTTCGACTGTGACGATTGCGACGTCGGCCGTTCCGGGACCGACTTATAGGTCAAATTATTGACCCGCCCGAATGAATAATTTGCAGAATGATCCTGCAACTCATTCAGATTATGGCAAAGCCACGGACCTACGGCCTGACTCCGGATTCCATCGGTGTGGCGCGGCGATAATTTGGCGGAAATAGATGGTTGTGTCGGGGAAAAGCTGCATCTAAATTGCTATAGAACAAAAAGAGAACAACGGGATGCAGCAATCTAACATTCGTGGCAGAGGTGTCGTGACAAACGCAACGGGGCGGTTTGAACGGTTGCAAACCATTGCCTGCTATGACGGCTGGGACATTGAAGAAGATCTTCCGCCCGTACGGACGGAGTTGCGAGATGAAACCGCCCGAAGCTTGATCACCTATAACCGGTCGCCGGATCTTTCGTTCGACAGATCGGTTAACCCTTATCGCGGGTGCGAACACGGGTGCGTGTATTGTTTTGCTCGCCCGACTCATGCCTATCTGGGATTGTCGCCGGGCTTGGATTTTGAAACCCGTCTGATTGCGCGCCCCAACGCCGCCGAAATCCTGCGGCGCGAGATGTCATCCAAAAGCTACCGGGTTGCGCCAATAGCAATCGGTACGAATACCGATCCCTACCAGCCGGTCGAGAAAACCCGTTTGATTACAAGGTCGTGTCTGTCCGTTCTCAAGGACTTCCAGCATCCGGTCGCGGTTGTCACCAAGGGTGCGCTGATCGAACGAGATCTGGATATTCTGGCGCCCATGGCTGAACGCGGGTTGGCGTGCGTCGGGGTTTCTTTGACGACACTGGATGCGCAACTGTCCCGCAGGCTTGAGCCTCGTGCGCCATCGCCACAGCGCCGCCTGCGGATGATCCGGCAGTTGGCTGGGGCAGGGGTCCCGGTTCGTGTCATGACCTCTCCGGTCGTGCCCGGGCTGACAGACCACGAGCTCGAAAACCTGCTTAAGGCCGGGAAGGAGGCCGGGGCCGAATCCGCCAGCTGGATCATGCTGCGCCTGCCACGAGAAGTCTCGGAGCTTTGGCGCGAATGGCTGTTGGAGCATGAGCCGGCACGGGCGAACAAGATCATGTCCTTGTTGCGGGACATGCATGGCGGGCGTGAATACGACCCGCGTTGGGGTCACAGAATGCGCGGCGAAGGTGAATATGCGCAGATCATCGCCAAACGCTTCAGGCTGGCGACCAAACGATTGCAACTGAGTACCCGGACAACGCCATTGCGGTGTGACCTGTTTGAACAGCCGCCACAGGCTGGGGACCAACTTAACCTATTCTAACGAAAAACGCCCCGGGCAAGCCGGGGCGTTCTGTATAATAGTCAGCGGCGATCAGCGGTTTTCGATATCCACATAGTCGCGCATTGTTTCGCCCAGATACAGCTGGCGCGGACGCCCGATCTTGTTCTGAGGATCGGCAATCATTTCTTTCCACTGGCTGACCCAGCCAACGGTGCGGGACAGCGCAAAGATCGGGGTGAACATCGAAGTCGGGAAACCCATTGCTTCGAGAATGATGCCCGAGTAGAAGTCGACATTCGGGAACAGCTTCTTCTCGGCGAAATACGGGTCATCCAGCGCCTGCTTTTCCAGCGCCTTTGCAACCTGCAGTTTTGGGTTGTCTTCGATACCCAGCAGGTCCAGAACCTCGTCCGCCGATTGCTTCATCACCTTGGCGCGGGGGTCAAAGTTCTTGTAGACGCGGTGGCCAAAGCCCATCAGGCGGAACGGGTCGTTCTTGTCCTTGGCGCGGGCGATGTACTCCGGAATACGATCCACGCTGCCGATCTCTTCCAGCATCTCAAGACAGGCCTGGTTGGCGCCGCCATGTGCGGGACCCCAAAGGCATGCAACACCCGCTGCGATACAGGCAAACGGGTTCGCGCCCGAGGACGAAGCCAGGCGCACGGTCGAGGTCGAGGCGTTCTGCTCGTGATCTGCGTGGAGCGTCAAAATCCGGTCCATTGCTCGGCTCAGGATCGGGTTTACTTCATATTCCTCTGCCGGCACTGCAAAGCACATGCTCAGGAAGTTGGACGCATAATCAAGATCATTGCGCGGGTAAACGAAGGGTTGGCCGATGTGGTACTTGAATGCCCAGGCGGCAATTGTCGGCATCTTGGCGATCAGACGGTGCGACGCGACTTCACGCTGGTGTGGGTCCGAAATGTCGGTGGAATCGTGGTAAAACGCCGACATTGCACCAACAACGCCCACCATGATCGCCATTGGATGTGCGTCCCGGCGGAAGCCACGGTAGAAATACTGCATCTGCTCATGCAGCATTGTGTGCCGCGTGATCGTGGTTTCGAACTTTTCTAGATCCTTTGCGACCGGCAGTTCCCCGTAGAGCAGCAGATAGCAGACTTCGAGGAAATGCGACTTCTCGGCCAGTTGGTCGATCGGATAGCCCCGATGCAGCAACTCACCCTTTTCGCCGTCGATGTAAGTGATCGTGCTGTCGCAGCTTGCGGTCGACGTGAAACCGGGATCATAAGTAAAGACACCCGCCTCGCTGTACAGTTTGCGGATATCGATGACGTCGGGCCCGGCGGTCGGCGAATGAACCGGCAACTCATAATCCTTGCCATGGACATTCAGAGTGGCTGTTTTGTTGCTGTCGGTCATCTTTATCCCTTCCTCAATCATGCGCTGGCCGGATCACAGTCCGACCTTGCGGCGACGGCTGTACGCAAGCGTACAGACCGGGTGTTAGCCGAGCAGCGTTACCCGAATATGAAGATTGGGTTTATTTCGCTGCATCAGAAAGCCGTGCCAGGGTCTCATCCCGTCCCAGCACAAGCATCATGTCAAAAACCGAAGGCGTTACAGCCCGACCCGCCAGCACTGCCCGCAAGGGACCAGCCAGCTTGCCGAACTTGAGCCCATGAGATTCAGCAAACGAATTCAGGGCGTCCTCCAGCTCGCTTCGCGTCCAGCTAACATTTTGCACGTGCGGCGTCAATTCTCTCAGTATACCATCGGATACAGATGAAAGAGCTTTTGCCGCTTTCTCATCGGGTTCGATGGGACGCGACGCCAGAACAAAATGTGCTTTTTCAAGAAGTTCGGGGAAAGTCCGTGCCCGATCCTTGAGGCAATACATCGCACGCTCGAGATCACCACTTTGTGTCGCGCTGAGAGCGGGTTCGCCGGCGGCGGCCAGGTAGGCTTCGATTTCTTGCCGCAGTGCAGCATCTTCCGAAATCGCGACGTGCTGGCCGCACAGGTTTTCCAGCTTTTTCAGATCGAAACGGGCCGGGCTTTTGCCGATACCGTCCAAGTCGAACCATTCTTTGGCCTGTGCATCGGTGAAAAACTCATCATCCCCATGGCTCCAGCCCAGGCGCGCCAGATAATTGCGCATTCCGGCGGCAGGATAACCCATTGCCTGGTATTCCTGTGCTCCCAGTGCGCCGTGGCGTTTGCTCAGCTTTTTGCCGTCAGGTCCGTGAATCAGCGGGATGTGGGCCCAGACCGGCACATCCCAGCCCATCGCCTGATAGATCATCATTTGACGCGCGGCATTGTTCAGGTGATCGTCGCCGCGAATGACGTGGGTCACGCCCATGTCATGATCATCGACCACGACGGCCAACATATAGACGGGGGTGCCGTCCGAGCGCAGCAGAACCATGTCGTCCAACTGGTCGTTGCGAATGGTCACGTCGCCCTGAACCTGATCGCGGATTACGGTGCTGCCTTCCTGCGGGGCCTTGATGCGGATCACATACGGCGCGTCGGGATGCGAGGCCGGGTCGGCGTCGCGCCAGGGGCTGCGGAACAGGGTCGATTTTCCCTCGGCCCGGGCCTGTTCGCGGAAGGCGGCGATCTCGTCCTGAATCGAGAAACACTTGTAAGCCTTGCCTTCGGCCAGCAACTGCAGCGCAACTTCGGCGTGGCGGTCCGCGCCCTCGAACTGGCTGATCACATCCCCGTCATGATCAAGACCCAGCCAGGCCATGCCCTGCAGGATGGCTTCGGTAGCTTCCGGGGTCGAACGTTCACGGTCGGTATCCTCGATCCGCAGCAGGAACTTGCCGCCACGTCCCCGCGCATACAGCCAGTTGAACAGCGCGGTCCGCGCGCCACCGATATGCAGAAAGCCGGTGGGGGAAGGGGCAAAACGGGTGACGACCTGATCGGACATTGTGTTGATTAACCTTTTGGTAACCGTGTCGGGTTTAGTTTGGCGCCTGTCTAACGAGCCCGAAGGACGGGGGCAACCATGCGCGTTCTTGCACGGATTGAGGTCGCGCTGCGGAACCAGAGTGGGTCTTTGTTCCACTGGTCTCCGGTTTGTCTGGCCGCGGGTATTGGCCTGTACTTCAGTTTGCGGTTCGAGCCGGACCGGGAGCTGTATGTTTGGGTGGCTGGAATTGGCTTGGCAATCGGGATCCTCGGGGTTCGGTTGCGGTCCGGCTGGGCGGCGTTGGCATTGGGGGGTGCGCTGATCGCTGGCGGGTTCATTCTTGCTGGCGCGCGTTCCCACATGGTGGCAGAGCCGGTCCTGTCGTGGCGTTACTACGGCCCGGTCGAGGGGCGGGTCGTGGCCCTGGATCGCTCTGCGTCGGATGCGCTGCGGGTCACGCTGGACCGGGTACGACTAGGGGATCTACCCGTGAACAGCAGGCCCCGGCGCATCCGGCTTTCTTTGCACGGTAGTGTGGGGCCTCTGGTTCCGGGACAACGGATTATGACAACGGCTCATCTTTCGCCACCCCAGGGTCCGGTGGAACCTGGCGGGTTCGATTTCCGCCGACATGCATGGTTCCAGCGTCTGGGGGCCGTTGGATACACGCGCGTTCCAGTACTTACCACCGAAGCGGCGACTGTAGGTGATGGCCAAATTTGGATCGCGTCCTGGCGCGCCACGATTTCGAGCAAGGTCCGTTCAGTCCTGCCCGGTGAGGTTGGAGGATTTGCCGCTGCCGTTACAACAGGGGACCGCAGCGGTATGGGACAATCCACGCTTGAAAGCCTGCGAGCCTCGAATCTGGCACATCTTCTGGCGATTTCCGGCCTGCATATGGGGCTGCTGACCGGGTTCGTTTATGTGGTTTGCCGTATCGGGCTTTCTGCGGTTCCACCATTGGCGTTGCGCGCACCAGTTCGAAAACTGGCAGGCCTGTGCGCTCTGTTCGCCGCCGTGATCTATCTGCTGCTTTCCGGTGGAAATGTCGCCACGGAAAGGGCCTTTATCATGGTTGGTGTTATGCTGGGGGCCGTGCTGATCGACCGGCGAGCGATCTCTCTGCGCACAGTAGCGGTAGCCGCATTAGCAGTATTGGTTCTGCGCCCGGAATCTTTGCTGAGCCCGGGCTTTCAGATGTCATTTGCTGCCACTACAGCCCTGGTTGTTGTGTTTGGTGCATTGCGAGATTTTGGCCCGCTCCCCGGTCCCAAATGGCTTAGACCGGTTGCAGGAGTCCTCTTGTCATCTGCAATTGCAGGCTTGGCAACTGCCCCGATCGGCGCGGCGCATTTCAACACGATGTCGCACTACGGGTTGCTGGCGAACGTTTTGTCAGTACCTGTGATGGGAACAATCGTGGTGCCATCGGCCGTGGTTGCGGCCTTGCTGTCACCCTTTGGGCTGGAAGCACTGGCGTTAGGCGTCATGGGAATCGGCCTGCGCTGGATTTTGGGCGTTTCCGAATGGGTGTCAGGGCTGGAAGGCGCGCAGGGCTTTGTCGCCAGCCCACCAGACTTTGTGCTGCCGGTGTTTGCACTGGGTGCTTTGTGGTTTTCTCTGTGGCATGGCAAGGCGAGATGGGCCGGTGTGGTGCCCGTTACCACGGCTTTTTTGATGTGGGGGCAGGGGCACCGCCCCGAGGTTCTTATCGTCGATTCCGGCGCGTTGGTTGGTGTGATGACCGAGAACGGTCGGGCGCTGAGCAAGGCGAAAGGAAGCGGCTTTGTCGCGTCGGTCTGGCTTGAGAATGACGGTGACGGTGTTGATCAAGTGCTCGCAGCCGGAAGGTGGCCGCAGACGGACAAAAAAATCGCCCGATATGACCTGAAAGGCACTGAACTGGTACATCTGTCCGGCAAAAAGGCGGTTCAACTGTTTGATGAATGCAAATCCAACCAGATCATCGTGTCTGCTTTTGAACTGTCGTTGAGCGGGGGATGCCAAATCATCGATGCTGGGATTCTGCGACAGACCGGCAGCCTTTCCATCTCGGGTCAGACTGTGCGAACAAGCTCGGAACTGTCGGGCCAAAGGCTATGGTCCCCTGGCAGGCCCGGGAACTCCTGAGCGGTCAGTAAGTACGGATCAGGCCGACGAGTCGCCCCTGAACCCTGACTTTGTCCTCGGGCAGAACACGGGTTTCATAGGCCGGGTTTGCGGCTTCCAGCGCAATGGCTTGGCCACGGCGGAAGAACCGTTTCAATGTTGCTTCCTGCTCTTCAACCAAAGCCACTACGATATCGCCGTTGTCGGCGGTCGATGTTTCCCGGATTACAACTACGTCACCGTCGTTGATCCCGGCATCGATCATCGAGTCACCGCGAACCTCAAGCGCATAGTGTTCGCCCTTGCCGGACACCATCGTGCCGGGAACCGCCACGCGATGCGATACATGGCTGATCGCTTCGATCGGGACACCAGCAGCGATCCGCCCCATGACCGGCAATTCCAGTGCGTCGACTGAAACAGGTTCGAAATTCGCAGGGCGTGGGCCCGCTGGTTTGTCACCTTCAATCACGCGGGGCGAGAATGCGGCCGTGGGTTCGCCACCTAGACTTTCAGGCAGCTTTACGATCTCGATCGCGCGCGCCCGGTGGGCGAGGCGTCGAATAAACCCGCGTTCTTCCAATGCAGTGATCAGGCGATGAATGCCGGATTTCGATCTGAGGTCCAGCGCCGCCTTCATTTCATCGAAACTTGGCGGAACACCGTCCGACTGCACGCGTTTGTGGATGAATTCCAGCAAATCCAATTGCTTCTTGGTCAGCATTGCTCACACCTCGATGCTCATGCGTTTTCTTTTGTTCTACGCATGTTCACGTTTTGTGTCAACGGATTTGCCGTTTTTCAGATCGGCAGGTATTGAACCTCGTCACCTGTATCGCGTGCGGGATCGTGCGGAGGGCGAACGATCAGCGCATTCGCCTGTGCCAGAACACTAAGCAGGGAACTGTCCTGATCCGCGCAGGCCCGGATACCGTTTTCGTCCCGAATGGCGCGCATATAATGTTCGCGCGGGCCGTTGTCCCCTACTGGTTCAGTCAGTTTCGCGGATCTGAGCGGTTGCAGCGTCTGCTCCAACCCCAGCATCCGTCGAACCATGGGAGCGAGGAAAAGGTAGCCACATACCATGGCACTGACCGGGTTGCCCGGCAGACCCACCATAGCTGCATCCCCTAAACGTCCTGCCATCAACGGTTTTCCCGGGCGCATACGGATTTTGTAAAAGGCGCGCTGCATCCCAAGACCTTGCGAAACGTCAGACACCAAATCGTAGTCGCCAACCGATGCGCCACCAATCGTAACCACCAGATCCGCCCCTTGCGCCAGAGCGAATGCGGTTTCAAGTGATGACACCGTGTCCTGTGCGATCGGCAGCATTCGAACCTCGGCGCCCAACCCCTGCAGCAATGCATGCAAGCCAAAGGTGTTGGAGGCAATGATCTGATCCGGGCCGGGTGTTTCGCCGGGCATCACGAGTTCATCGCCCGTCGAGATCAACGCGACAACCGGTTTGCGTGTCACCGGAACGACCGGGATGTTCATAGCAGCCATCAGCGCCATGTCTTCGGCACGAATCTGGCGCGGCGCGGTGATTTTGGCACCGGCTCTGAAATCCACTCCGGCAGGACGTATGTTCGTTTTCTGACCAGGTGTATCCGTTATGGTGATCAGATTCCCCCGGCGCTCGACATCTTCCTGAATGACCACGAAATCGGCACCATCCGGTACTGGAGCGCCGGTGAAAATCCGAACGGCCTGTCCCGGGCCGACAGTTCCTCCGAAACGTTGGCCTGCTGCGGATTCACCCACCAGTTTGAACATCGCATGAAGTTCAACTTCGGTCGATTTGACGGCGTACCCGTCCATAGATGATGCCGCGAATGGAGGCTGATCTCGTGTGGCTGCTACATCTTGATTCAGAACGCGGCCTGCGGATTGGGCAAGCGGGACATGTTCGACTGGCAATGGTTCAACCAGGTCAAACAGCAGTTCCCGGGCTTCATCAACGGTGATCATTCCGCCTCATAACGCCCTGATTTTCCGCCGTCTTTCAGAAGAACGCGGATGCCCCCGATCTCCATCGCCTTGTCCACGGCCTTAGCCATGTCATACACCGTCAATGCAGCGGTAGACACGGCGGTCAACGCCTCCATCTCGACGCCGGTCTGGCCGGACGTCTTAACCGTCGCCTCAATCCGAACACCCGGCAGATCGGGATCAAGCATCAGTTCCACCGATACTTTCGTCACAGGCAGGGGGTGGCACAGAGGGATCAGGTCTGGCGTCTTTTTTGCACCCATGATGCCCGCAAGGCGTGCAATACCCAGGACATCACCCTTTTTGGCCCGACCTTCGGAAATAATTTCAAAGGTTTCCTGTGCCATCCTGATGTGGCCGGCCGCAACGGCAATACGGTCCGTCACGGCCTTGTCCGACACATCCACCATATGCGCCTGACCCTGAGCGTCAAAATGGGTCAGCGGCATCACATCACCCCGGGAACCAGAGGACGCGCCAACAGGGCGCGGGTCGCTGCCTCGACATCATCCTGACGCATCAGGCTTTCGCCGATCAGGAAGCAGCGTGCGCCGTATCGGGCAATATCAGCCAGATCTTCCGGCGATCCCAGACCGCTTTCACAGACGATGGTTCGATCGGCCGGAACCAGCTTTGATAGTCGCCGCGTTGTGTCAAGAGTGGTCTCGAACGTCTTGAGATTACGATTGTTTATTCCGATCAACGGGCTTTTCAAAGCTGCCGCGCGTTCAAGTTCTGCCTCGTCATGTACTTCGATCAGGACGTCCATGCCCCAATCGAATGCGGTCTGTTCCAATTCGGCGGCCTGAGAGTCCTCGACGGACGCCATGATGATCAGAATGCAATCGGCACCAAGCGCACGGGCCTCAATCACCTGATAGGGGTCGTACATGAAATCCTTGCGCAGAACGGGCAGGGATACGGCCTCGCGCGCCTGAACAAGATATTCCTTCGCGCCTTGAAAACTGGGGGTATCGGTCAGAACAGAAAGGCAGGCGGCACCACCATCCTCGTACGCTTTGGCCAGTGCGGGCGGATCAAAATCCGGGCGTATCAACCCTTTCGACGGACTGGCTTTCTTGATCTCTGCGATCAGCCCATACCCGGAACGCGCGGCGGTGTGCAATGCTTCGGCGAACGCACGAACTTCGGGTGCTTCGCGTGCCTCGCTTTCCAGCGTTTCCAGTGCCTTATTCGCCTTATCTGCCGCAACCTCTTCCAGTTTGTAGGCTTTGATTTTGTCCAGAACGGTCTCGGTCATGCGGCTTCCTGTGTAATTCGGGCAAGAGTTGTGATTTTTTTCCGGGCTTTGCCGCTGTCGATACTCTCAACGGCCATTTCTACGCCGTCGCGCAAGTCACTTACAGCATCCGCAACGACAAGCGCTGCAGCAGAATTCAGCAGAACGGCATCACGATAGGCCGATGGTGCGCCATCCAGTAGTGCCCGGAACGCAACTGCGTTTTCTTCCGGTGTGCCGCCAAGGATATCTTCGAACGGATGCACGGGCAGTCCGGCATCTTCGGGGTGAAGTTCAACCTCTTTGACGGTACCGTCCTCCAGTGAGGCAACCCAACTGACGCCGGTGATTGTCAGTTCATCGGTTCCGTCCGAGCCGTGAACCAGCCAGGCGTGCTCCGCCCCCAACAAGCCCAGGGTTTCGGCCATGGGCCGGATCAGATCGCGGCTGAACGCGCCGGTCAGCTGCCGTTTTACTCCGGCGGGGTTCGTAAGCGGGCCAAGGATATTGAAGATCGTTCGCGTGCCCAGTTCCTGTCGGCTTGGCATCACATGGGCAATTGCCGGATGATGCATGGGCGCCATCATGAAGCCAATGCCAGCTTCTTTCAAAGCTTTTTCAACTGTTTGCGGACCGACCATCACGTTGATGCCCAGTTGCCCCAGCGCATCTGCCGCACCGGATTTTGAGCTGAGATTGCGATTGCCGTGTTTTGCCACCGTTACACCCGCGCCGGCCACAACAAAGGCGGTTGCAGTGGAGATGTTCAGCGTGCCCTTGCCATCGCCACCGGTGCCAACGATGTCAATTGCCCCGGGTGGTGCTTTGACGGCATTGCACTTTGCGCGCATGACGGCGGCGGCCGCGGCGTATTCATCCACGGTTTCACCGCGTGTGCGCATGGCCATCAGCAACCCGCCAATCTGACTGGGCGTGGCTTCGCCATCAAAAAGAATGCCAAAGGCCTGCTCGGCCTCGGCACGGGTCAGTGGGCGGTCAGCCGCGGCCCCGATCAGCGGTTTCAGTGCGTCGCTCATGCGGGGACTTTCAGTTCTTGCAGGAAGTTTTTCAACAGTGCGTGCCCATGCTCCGATGCGATGGATTCGGGGTGGAATTGGACGCCGTGGATCGGCAAATCCCGATGCTGCAGACCCATGATGGTGCCATCCTCCAGTTCGGCCGTGATCTCAAGGCAATCAGGAAGGCTTTCGCGCTCCACGATCAGTGAATGGTACCGGGTTGCTTCGAACGGGGAAGGCAGGCCCGAGAAGACCCCTTTGCCTGTGTGGTGCATGATGCCCATCTTACCATGTACGATCTCGTGGCACCGCACGACTTTCCCGCCAAAGACCTGTCCGATGGTTTGATGTCCAAGACATACACCCATCAACGGAGTGCGTGTCTCGGCGGCCGCCTGCGTCAGGGCCAGGCAAATCCCGGCCTGATCCGGGTCGCAGGGACCGGGGCTAAGCAGAATGCCGGCCGGGTTCATGGCCATTACTTCCTGCACGTCCAGCGCATCATTGCGGCGAATGACCATTTCGGCACCGAGTTCGCCCAAATAATGTACCAGGTTGTAGGTAAACGAGTCGTAGTTGTCGATCAGCAGCAGCATTTGGGCACTTGTCTCGGCTTGGGCATTTCGGGCTGGCGATGCAACCACGGGCCACGGTATAATGTCGGGACATACATGCTCAGGCTTGTGGGGCAGCGTCAAGGGGACATCCCGCAAAGGACGGACCTGACAGGGAATTGCCGCAGCAGACGGCGCAGAAGCGATCGACGCAGAGAAAGACGAGAGGCAAAAGAAATGGGCGGATTTGTCGGAGGAATAATCGCCGGTGCGGTTGTCGTGCTGGCTTTGGGCGCGGTTCTGTCGTTGAACACGCCTTTGTCGTCAAAACCGGCCGTCTCAACGCACGCACCCGAACCTGCGCCGCTCGAGGATCCGGTGTCGACGGCCGATGCACCGGATGCCGGAACCGACGCCGATCTGGTCGAACTTCCGCCTGAAGCACCGGAACCCGTCGATGAACAATCAGATTCCCTTGCAGGGGTGACAAATGTCGACCCCACGCCGGATACGCAACCCGTCGTAGGAGAGAGTGAGCCCGCAATCGAAACGCCGGACGTAGCGCCCGAACCTGAAGTTGCGGTTGCCCCGGACGCACCGGTTGCACCACCCGCCCCTGCAATTCCTGCTGGCACGCCACAGGTCGAATCTTTGCCTGAGGTGGCCGATACCGCGCCTGAACCTCCGGCACCACCAGCCGAAGAAGTCGCTGTTCTGGAACCGGAAGCAGAGCCTGCACCACTACCGGGCACGCCGGAAGAACCGAAGGTTGAGAATCCGTTTGAAAACAGCCCCATTGCCGTGGAAGGGGATGAGGATACCCTTCCTCGCAATCTGCCCCGTATCGCGACCTTGCCGCAGATCGGGGGCGATCAGCCCGCAACGGCGGGCTCGACAATTGGCAGGCGCGTGGTTCCTTTGACTGAACGGGACGACCCTGTTGTGGAAGCCGAAGAGACCGAGCAGGTGCCGGTCGGAAAACCGATCGAGGCATACGCGGCCAGCTTCGAAAACCCGGAATCCAAGCCTTTGATGTCGATCATCCTCATTGACGACGAAGGTGCCTTTGGGGCCGAGGCTTTGCGTGATTTTCCCTATCCGCTGAGTTTTGCGATCAGCCCGTCGGATCCTGACGCCGCCGAAAAGATGGCGCGCCACCGCGAGGCCGGTTTTGAAGTAATGGCCATCGCGGATCTGCCGGAAGCCGCAAATGCACAGGACGCCGAGGTGTCTTTGGCGGTCTGGTTCGAGACGCTGCCGGAAACAGTGGGTATTCTGGAAGGTGTAAACACCGGCATTCAGGGTAATCGTCAGGTGGCGGATCAGGTGGCGGCGATTGCGGCCGGAACCGGGCGCGGTCTGATCACGCAGGACAACGGTTTGAACACAGTTCAGAAACTCGCCGCCCGCAACGGGACACCTTCAGGTGTCGTTTTCCGCGACATTGACGGAGCAAAGCAGGACCCGAAGATCATGCGCCGCTTTCTGGATCAGGCTGCATTCCGGGCCGGGCAGCAGGGAACGGTTGTGATGCTGGGACGTTTGAGACCAGAAACGATTTCCGCACTGCTGCTGTGGGGGCTTGAGGATCGCGGCAACCGCGTTGCAATGGCACCGATCTCGGCCGTGATGTTGAAAGAAGTTCAGTGAACGTCAGGGAAAATTCAATAAAAGGCGGCTGGTCGGGGACCGCCGCCTTTTCTTTAGCTGTTTCCTGATCCCGTAAATCGGGCAGCATCCGCCGCAGCGCGCCGGATTGCATTCGATTTATGGACCGTTTCCATATATTCAGACTCGGGGTCGCTGTCATAAACAACACCGCCGCCGGCCTGAATGTACAGATTCTGGTCCTTAACGATTGCCGTGCGCAGGGCGATGCACATGTCCATGTCGCCGCCGGCGCTGAAATACCCGACGCCGCCGCCGTATACACCGCGCTTTTCGGGTTCGAGTTCATCAATGATTTCCATCGCGCGCACCTTTGGGGCACCCGAGACCGTGCCCGCAGGCATCCCTGCAAAAAACGCGTCCAGCGCGTCTTTGTCCTCTGCCAGTTCGCCAACCACGTTCGAGACGATATGCATCACGTGGCTGTAGCGTTCGATGATGAACTCTTCCGTGGGGCGCACGGTGCCGATTTTGGAAACGCGCCCGGTGTCATTGCGGCCCAGATCCAGCAGCATCAGGTGCTCGGCCAGTTCTTTCTTGTCGGCAAGCAAATCGACCTCGTTCGCCTTGTCCTCTTCTGGCGTCGCTCCGCGCGGACGGGTGCCGGCGATGGGGCGGATCGTAACTTCATCCCCGAAGACACGTACCAGAATTTCCGGGCTTGCGCCGACAACCTGAAATCCGCCGAAATTGAAATAGAACATGAACGGTGAAGGGTTTGTGCGCCTCAGGGACCGATACAGCGCAAAAGGCGGCAGCGGGAATTCCTGTGTCCAACGCTGGGCCGGAACCACCTGAAAGATATCGCCTGCGCGGATATATTCCTTGGCCTTCTCAACCGCTTCCATGTAGCCGGATTTGGTGAAGTTCGAAACGGGTGGGGCGATCTCACGCGCGTCGCCAAGATCCCTGGATTCGGTCGGCATCGCGCGTTCCAGATCGCGGACAGCATCCATAACGCGTTCGGCAGCTTGCGCATAGGCGGCCTTTGCGGATTGACCTTCGCTGACCCAGGCAGGGGACACGACCGTTACGTCGCCTTTGACCCCATCCAATACCGCGATCACCGACGGGCGCAGCATCACCGCATCCGGCAGGCCCAACGGGTCGGGGTTCACATCCGGCAGGTATTCGACAAGCCGCACCATGTCATAGCCAAGATAGCCGAACAGGCCCGCCGCAGCCTGCGGCAGTTCTTCAGGCAGGTCGATGCGGGATTCGGCCAGGAGCGACCGCAGGTTGTCCATCGGATTGCCGTCCTGCGGCACAAAGGCGTCCGGATCGAACCGGGCAGAGCGGTTCAGCGAGGACGTCTCGCCATGGCAATGCCAGATGAGGTCCGGCTTCATACCGATGATTGAGTAGCGCCCGCGGACTTCGCCCCCCGTGACCGATTCCAGAACAAAAGCGTCCTTCTGAGCCCCCGTCAGTTTCAACATCAGCGAGACGGGCGTGTCCAGGTCGGCGGCCAGGCGGGTATAGACGACCTGATTTTCGCCTGCCTCGTAGGCACGCGCGAATGCGTCAAATGCTGGGGTCAGGGCCATGTCCGCTCTCTTTTAGTAGCTCGCCTGCACGGCGTTCAGCGCACGCTGATCAATGACCGGGCGGAACGAGTCTGGGCATCGCGCACATAGGCGTCAAAAATGTTCTGAGCCAGTGCCTGGTTCATCTGGACTTCCAGCGCGGCTTTCATCTGGCGCAGTTCGTCGGTCTCAGCCGGCGGCAGCAGTTCGTCCAGCCTGACGATCAGGGCGGCATTATTGCCGGGGACAACCCGCAATTCCCCTGGCTCCATTTCAAAGACCTGGGTCATGAAGCCGACCGGAGCGTCATCGAGGAAAGCGGTGCGGGTCAAGGCGTTTTCTACCCGGAACGGCAAACCTGTCGCGGCAAAGTCGCCGTCGGTCGCCAGTTGGGTCAAAACGGTGTTGGCCTGATCCTGCAGGGCCTTGCCTGTTTCAGCCTGAACCCATGCCTCGGCCACACGGTCACGGGCGGTCTCAAGAGGTTCAGGCCGCTGCGGCAGAACCTCATTCAGGCGCAATGCGAAAATCGAGCCGTCTTCGAGAAAGCCGATTTCGGGGAAGTCGCCTTCGCGAACGGCTTCGGCAGCGGCGCGAAAGCCCTCATATGCGGCGACACCTTCTTCGTTCTCACGGGTCCATTCGATCTGGCCCAGTTCCATCTCTGTTTCGCTGACCAGTTCTTCCAGGGTGGCCCCACCGGCAAGCATGTCGTTAATGTCCTCGGCCTGCGCCTCGATCAGACGCCGTGCACGCTCGGCGGCCAGTTCCTCGCGCAGGTCAGGGGCAGCGTCTTCAAACGGGATGTTGTTTGCTGCCAGTGATCCGTTGATCCGGAACAGCGCAGGGCCAACCACGGACGGCAGAGGTCCAACCACGGCATCAAGATCTGCCTCAAAAACAGCATCGGCCGCTTCGCCGAGGTCTTCGCGAGTCACGTCGCCCAGATCAATATCGCTCAGTTCGAGCTCGCGATCACGCACAAGCTGTTCAAATGTCGTGCCGCCAACCTCGATCTGCGCCATGGCATCCATAGCGGCCGCTTCGTCCGAAAAGGCCAGCCGTTCGACGAGGCGTCGTTCCGGTTGCTGGAATTCGGCGATGCGCTGATCATAGAGGCTGCGCAAGGCGTCGTCCTGGATTTCAATGCTGTCGAGCAACATTTCGGGCGACAGGATCGCGTACGTCAGGCGTTTGGTGCGGGGCAGGGTGAAACGATCCGTGTTTTCGTCGTAATACGTTTGCAACTGCTCGTCCGTGGGTTCAGCAATCGGTGCGGTCAGGGCCTCGGCCCCAAGTGTCGCGACAGTAAAGCTGCGCCTTGCACCGACATAGTCCGTCAATACGTCCGACAGCGTTGCGGGCATTACGACGCCGCCGACAACCGCCCCCTGGACAATGGTCCGCGCGGATTCCTTGCGAAGATCAGCTTCGAACTCGGCATCGGTCATCCCCGCCTGTTCCAGTTGGAACTGGTAGGTCTCGCGGTCGAAATTGCCGTCCACTCCCTGAAATGCCGGGATCGCGACGATTTCCTTCTGCAGGTTTTCATCGCCAATCGAAACGCCCAGCTGAGCCACTTCGTTGTTCAACGCAGCCAGAGCCGTCAGATGGGACAACGCCAGTTGGCCCAGCCCCAACTCCTGTGCCTGCGACATTTGCAGGGCCTGACCTGTCTGGGCCTCGACCGCGCGGATTTCACGCTGCAGTTCGCGCACATATGCGTTGATAGGGACCACTTCGTCGCCGACCTGCGCCACCGTCCGCACCGTACCGCTGAGGTTTACGGCGCCGAACCCTGCGAGTCCAAGCATCAGCAAGCCCATGAGAATCCAGACGAAGGTCTTTGATAGGTTTTTCATGCCTGCGGCCATGGACGCCCTCTTTCATGCTTTTGTCGGCAGATGACTGCCCTGTTGGTTGCGGCCCTGAATACGACGCGTTCCGCCGGGGGGCAAGATCAGATGGAAAGCGCCTGAAGACGGTCGAACAAACGTTCGATACCGACGCGGTCGATGTTGGCAAAAGCGATGCGAACCTGCCGTTGGCCCGCCGCATCCTCAGTGGGTGTGAACATGGTACCTGGCAACAGCAGAACACCAGCCTCGGCCACCAGCTTTTGGGCAAGCTCATCTGACGGAATGTCGAATGGATGTTCAAGATATGCGAAATACGCACCCAGCCCAAGCAACCGCCAGCCCTTGGCCGTCAGTCTGGGCATCTCTTCCGCGATGGCCGCACGGCGATCCAGGATTTCATCACGTTCGGACGCAAGCCATTGTGACAGGTTCTGCATCCCCCACAGCGCGGCGAACTGGCCGATTTGACCCGGGCAGATAGCAATCGTGTCCAGAAACTTTTCGATCTCGGCCAAAAGTTGTGGACTTGCCGCGATGGCTCCGACCCGGTGGCCGGTCAGACGGAAGGCCTTGGAAAACGAGTAGAGATGAACAAATGTATCCTGCCAGTCGGGCTGACGGAACAGTTCATGCGGAGCACCGGACCGGCTGTCGAAATCCCGATAGGTCTCGTCCACCAACAGTTTGATGCCAACCTCACGGGCAAGATCATAGTACGCCCCAACCAGTTCCGAGGGGTATTCGACGCCGCCTGGATTGTTCGGAGTGACCAGCGCAATCGCGCGTGTCTTTTTGGTGATCAGGTCTCGGGCCCGGGCCACGTCCGGCAGCAGATCATCACCCGTGGGTAGATCGACGGCCCGCACACCAGCCATGTCGAGCCACATTTTATGATTGAAATACCATGGGGTTGGCAGGATAACCTCGTCCCCCTGATCCGTGATCGCGGCGATCACAGCAGAAAATGCCTGATTGCATCCTGATGTGATTGCGACCTGTTCCGTGTCGACATGGGACTGATAATGTGCCCCGATCTGGCGGGCCAGCTCTGTGCGAAGGTCGGTATTGCCCAACACAGGCCCGTAAAGATGGGCGCTGTTTTCGGAAATCGCGAACTCTGCCATTGCCTTTCGCAGTTCGAGTGGCGGAGGGTCCACGGGCGCGGCCTGACTGACATTGATCAGAGGCCGGTCTTCGGGAAACTCGACGCCTTCCAGCCAGCGTCGCGCCTCCATCACCGGAGGGGCGAAAGTGGCGGTGGTGCGTGTATGTGTCATGCGGTTTTTGCGAGGCACTGCCCCGCGCTCCGAGGTATTTTGAACAGAAGAAACCGCGGCGTGGGATCAATCGGTGCCGCGATAAGGCTCGACATATTGCAGGGCCATGTCCCAGGGGAAGAAAATCCACGTGTCCTGGCTGACCTCGGTGATGAAGGTGTCCACCATCGGACGACCTTTGGGCTTGGCGTAGACTGTGGCGAAATGCGCGTTGGGATACATGTCGCGTACAAGTTCCAGCGTTTTGCCGCTGTCGACCAGATCGTCGATGATCAGCACACCTGTTCCATCGCTCATCAGCTTGGCATCCGGTGCCTTGAGCACTTCGGCCTCGCCTTGTTCCTGATGATGGTACGAGCGGACGCTGATCGTATCGACCGTGCGAATATCCAGTTCCCGGCTGACGATCATCGCAGGAGCCATACCGCCCCGAGTGATGGCCACGACCGCACGCCAGGCGCCGTCGTCGGGCCCCTGGCCATCGAGACGCCACGCCAGGGCGCGGGAATCGCGGTGAATCTGGTCCCAGCTGATATGAAACCCTTTTTCGTGCGGCAAGCGGTCTTTGGCGCTCATCTGATCAACCCTTTTCAATATCCGGCGCATCGACGGCTTTCATGCCGACGATGTGATACCCCGAATCCACGTGCAGATTTTCACCGGTTACACCGCTGCTGAGGTCGGACAACAGGTATAGGGCGGATTTGCCGACATCGTCGATGGTCACGTTCCGGCGCAGGGGCGAATTATATTCGTTCCACTTCATAATATAGCGGAAATCGCCGATACCGCTGGCCGCCAGTGTTTTGATCGGACCCGCGGAAATAGCGTTTACGCGAATCCCGTCCTTACCCAGGTCTTCAGCCAGATATTTGACCGATGCCTCCAGCGCGGCCTTGGCGACGCCCATCACGTTGTAGTGCGGCATCACCTGCTCGGCCCCGTAATAGGTCAGCGTGATTGCGCTGCCGCCTTCGGACATCAGTTTTTCTGCGCGTTGCATCACTGCGGTGAAGGAATAGACCGACACGTCCATCGTCAGGTTGAAATTAGCCCGCGACGTATCGACATAGCGCCCGCGCAGTTCGTTCTTGTCCGAGAATCCGATGGCATGGACGATAAAGTCCAGCTTGCCCCATTTTTCAGAAAGCTGCGCGAACAACCCGTCAATGGATGCCTCATCACTGACGTCACAGGGCAACACGATATCGCTGCCCAACTGGGCCGCCAGTG
The DNA here is from genome assembly GCA_963669395.1 of uncultured Ruegeria sp. Classification (GTDB taxonomy): domain Bacteria; phylum Pseudomonadota; class Alphaproteobacteria; order Rhodobacterales; family Rhodobacteraceae; genus Ruegeria. Next base: position 2,496,604 of record OY770022.1, read on the forward strand.
GGTCAACCCGTTTTTTCAACGCATCGCCCTGATACGAGAACGCCAGCTCAGCGCCTGCTTCGGACAGGGCGCGGGCGATTCCCCATGCGATTGATTTGTCATTGGCCAGTCCCATGATGAGGCCGCGTTTTCCGGCCATCAACTGATTAGACATATTTGGATCTCCGCCTGTCCCGGTTTTATCAGAGTGGTTTAGGCCATTGGATGCGCTGCTTCAAGGCTGAGCGGGTCTTGCCCGCAGCGGGTTCTCGCCTTAGGGTCGTCAACATTACTTTCCAGGGGATGGAAATGAACGAGCGTAGCGGCATTTTTGCCGGAACTGATCCGTTTGAATTGGCGGAGCGGTGGCTGGGCGAGGCCAGAGAGTCTGAACCTAACGATCCGAATGCGATTGCTTTGGCGACCGTAGATTCGGACGGGATGCCCAATGTGCGCATGGTTCTGCTTAAGGAAATCGAGCCGGACGCCTTTGTATTCTACACGAACTATGAAAGCGCCAAGGCGGTCGAACTGGAAAGTGCCGGCAAAGCGGCTTTTGTCATGCACTGGAAATCCTTGCGGCGGCAGATCCGAGTTCGTGGTACAATATCGCGCGAGGATGGTCCGAAGGCGGATGAATACTATGCCTCGAGATCACTGAAAAGCCGTTTGGGGGCCTGGGCTTCCAAACAATCGCAGCCGCTGAGCAGCCGATCGGTTCTGATGGCGGAAGTGGCAAAAGTAACGGCGAAGCTTGGACCCAATCCGCCACGCCCGCCGTTCTGGGGCGGGTATCGGTTGGAGCCGACGGAAATCGAGTTTTGGGCCGATGGTGCATTTCGTTTGCATGATCGGTTCAGATGGCGGCGGGATCAATCTGGTTCCGCGTGGCAAGTGCAGAGGTTGAATCCATGACGTTCGCGTATCGTGAAATGCAACACGCAGAAAACAATGATTTTTTTCAGCTTGAATTTGCGCGCCATTCCCATACACATCAAACCCTTAACGAAGTGCTAATTTTCGCGATGGGAAAACAGTGCCAGAAGATCTGAACAACATGTACCGCGTACGTGGACACGTTAAATGGTTCGATCCCGCAAAGGGGTACGGATTTGTTGTGTCCGACGAAGGCGGCCCGGATATTCTGTTGCATGTGAACGTGTTGCGCAATTTCGGGCAAAGTTCGGTCGCCGATGGCGCCGGTATCGAGATTATGACGCATCGCACCGATCGCGGTGTTCAGGCGGTCGAAGTCGTGAGCGTCGATCCTCCCGCACGCGCAGATGCCATGCTGCTGGCCGATTTCGCCGATCTTGACCCGGTCGTGATTGCCAACGCACCGCTTGAGGCGGCGCGCGTCAAATGGTTCGACAAGGGCAAGGGTTTTGGCTTTGCGAATGTCTTTGGCCGCGATGAAGACGTTTTTCTTCACATCGAGGTTCTGCGCCGGTCCGGGCTGGCCGACCTTCAGCCGGGCGAGGCCCTGGCGATGCGTGTCATAGACGGCAAGCGGGGACGTATGGCGGCGCAGGTTCTGGCCTGGGAAGCTGCTCTGGACGCATAAGTGCCAATGATCAGGTTTCTCTCGGTTCTCATTATTCTTTCAGTAATGTGGGCTGAAACCGCGTTGGCGGCCTGTCGGGAAGACAGGATCTATGTCCGGAACGACAAAACTCACATTCGGTTTGATATCGAACTTGCGATCTCGCCTCAGGACCGTGCGCGCGGATTGATGTTTCGGGAATCACTGCCGACACAGTCGGGGATGCTGTTTGTCTTCGATCCGCCGCAACCCGTGGCGTTCTGGATGAAGAACACGCTGATTCCCTTGGACATGATTTTTCTGGATCAGTCCGGGTCCGTAATGAAAGTGCACCACAATGCGGTTCCGGGTGATCTGACCCCTGTCGACGGCGGGGGTAAGGTATTTGCGGTATTGGAAATTAATGCCGGTCTCGCGGCGCGGTACCTGATAACGCCCGGTTCCCAGATGCGGCACAAAGTTTTTTCGCGCGGACCTGCGATTTGGCCTTGTTAGGGCTTTTCAAATCAAATCGGCACGTTTAGGAAGGCGCACGGTCCGGGGCGTGGCGCAGTCTGGTAGCGCACCTGTTTTGGGTACAGGGGGTCGTAGGTTCGAATCCTGCCGCCCCGACCACTTCCAAGATTAAATTGGGTTTCCACCAAATTCGGTGTACAGCCGCGAAAAATCGCGATTAACCATCTCGCTTTGCACTGGAATCTTCACGGTCTTCCCACTTTTCTGCGGAACCAAAAAAAACAACTCGGCATCAACCCGATAGCCGGCCTGGATTTTGCTGGAATGCAGATACGTCACGATCTGCGGCAGGTTCTGAGGATAACCGTCAAAGTTGAGAATCAGATAGGCCGTCATGTCGGGGGGCAGCAACTCGCGGCATTCGACGGTGTTTCGGTCGGTTTTTACATATTTGTTGCCCGGGCCCGCGCAGTCGGTTTCAAACGCACTGAACAGCTTTTTGGGATACTCCGGGAATTGAGCGCTGCGCGATGGCGGGGACGTGTCTTGTGGTGTGCAGGACACGATCAGCGCGGCAACGGGCAGCAGATAAAGCAGATTCATATGTAAACCAACAGGGTTCAGATTTTCGCGATGATTTCACTATGACACGGGACCGGCGCGCGCGACGATGATTCTCTGGCCCGAGCATTAACATCGTGTTGCTTGATAATTGGCCGATAACCATAGTGAGAAAAAAGAGAAATCAATTTGAGCCGCCCGGCGGTCAGGTCCTGCGTGGAAGCGTCTTACCTGTGGAGGAATCGTGGACAAGTGAATTGCGGACTCGTCATGGGATGAGGTCAACAAAAAAGATTTGAAAAAAGATCGAAAAAGCCCGTTGACCACATATGGGTATATACGTCAGATTGTATGAGCCGAAAGACGTGCCACAATATCTGGTAGGCACTTAACCAGAATAAGGCAACGGGCGAGGGACGGAAAGCATACCAATGCCACGTGCATCCGAATTATTCGGCTATGCGCTGTCAAAGGCAGCGACCGATACCCTTTTGCCCGGAAATCGGTGGCAGGCGGTCGACACCCCGCAAACAAGATTTGGTGTCGAAAACCGAAAATTAAGCTGGTTGTAGCTAGGGCGGCGGACATGAAGATTGACAGAAAATTCACCAAATCCGGGCAGGATGCATATGCAGATCTGGAGTTTGTTTCGGCAACATCCGAAATCCGCAACCCGGATGGGACAATTGTTTTCCGTCTCGAGAATATCGAAATCCCTTCAAGCTGGAGCCAGGTTGCCAGCGATGTCATCGCCCAAAAATATTTCCGCAAGGCTGGTGTTCCGTCCAAGCTGAAGAAAGTCAAAGAAAAGGACGTTCCCGAATTCCTGTGGCGCTCGGTTCCCGCTGAAGACGCTGAGTTTGACGGAGAAATCTCGTCCAAGCAGGTGTTCGATCGTCTGGCCGGCGCTTGGGCGTATTGGGGCTGGAAAGGCGGTTATTTCTCGACCGAGGATGACGCGCGCGCTTACTTTGATGAGATGCGCTATATGCTGGCGACCCAGCGCGCGGCGCCGAACTCGCCGCAATGGTTTAACACCGGTCTGCATTGGGCCTACGGGATCGACGGCCCGGCGCAGGGCCACCATTATGTCGACTACAAAACCGGCAAGCTGACCAAATCCAAATCCGCTTATGAACATCCGCAGCCGCACGCGTGCTTCATCCAGTCCGTTGATGATGATCTGGTGAACGAAGGCGGCATCATGGATCTGTGGGTGCGCGAGGCGCGCCTGTTCAAATATGGTTCGGGTACCGGGACCAACTTCAGCCATCTGCGTGCAGAAGGTGAGGCGCTGTCGGGTGGTGGCAAGTCCTCGGGCCTTATGGGCTTTCTCAAGATCGGCGACCGCGCCGCTGGCGCGATCAAATCAGGCGGGACAACCCGTCGAGCAGCAAAGATGGTGATCGTCGATGCAGATCACCCGGACATCGAGCAATTCATCGAATGGAAGGTGATCGAAGAGCAGAAGGTGGCCTCGATCGTTGCCGGATCGAAGATGCACGAGAAGATGCTGAACGGCATTTTCGAGGCCATCCGCAGCTGGGACGGCGCGCAAGACGACGCGTACGACCCCAACAAGAATGACAGGCTGAAGAAAGCGGTGCGCGAGGCGAAGAAAGTCGCGATCCCAGAGACTTACATCAAGCGTGTGCTGGATTACGCCCGGCAGGGCCACGATAGCATCGAGTTCCCGACCTACGACACAGACTGGGACTCGGAAGCCTATAGCTCGGTTTCGGGTCAGAACTCGAACAATTCCATCCGCGTGACCAACGCGTTCCTGACTGCTGTTGAGAAAGACGCTGATTGGGAGTTGATCAACCGGACGGATGGCAAGGTCGCCAAGACCGTCAAAGCACGCGATCTGTGGGAAAAGGTAGGCCACGCCGCATGGGCCTGCGCTGACCCGGGCATCCAGTTTCACGACACCGTGAACGAATGGCACACTTGCCCCGAAGATGGTGAGATTCGCGGCTCGAACCCGTGCTCGGAATACATGTTCCTCGACGACACGGCCTGTAACCTGGCCTCGTTGAACCTGCTGACCTTCCTCAAGGATGGTGAGTTCCAGGCGGCGGACTATATGCACGCCTCGCGCCTGTGGACGCTGACGCTGGAAATCTCGGTGACGATGGCGCAGTTCCCGTCGAAGGAAATCGCGCAACTGTCCTATGACTTCCGCACCTTGGGTCTGGGTTATGCCAACATCGGCGGCCTGTTGATGAACATGGGCTACAGCTATGACTCGGATGAGGGGCGTTCGATCTGCGGCGCGTTGACTGCGATCATGACTGGTGTGGCTTATGCGACCTCGGCCGAGATTGCCGGAGAGCTTGGCCCGTTCAAGGGTTACGAGCGTAACGCCGACCATATGCTGCGCGTTATCCGCAACCACCGCCGCGCGTCGCAGGGTGTGACCGAGGGCTATGAGAAGCTGGCCGTGAAGCCGGTACCTCTCGACCACGGAAACTGCCCGGATAAGCGTCTGATTGATCTGGCCATGTCGGCCTGGGATGAAGCGCTGAGTCTTGGTGAGAAGAACGGTTATCGCAACGCGCAGGCGACCGTGATCGCACCGACCGGCACCATCGGTTTGGTGATGGATTGCGACACGACCGGGATCGAGCCTGACTTTGCTCTGGTCAAGTTCAAGAAGCTGGCCGGTGGTGGTTACTTCAAGATCATCAACCGCTCGGTGCCGTCGGCGTTGGAAAAGCTGGGCTATTCCTCGTCTCAGATCGAAGAGATCGTGGGTTACGCGGTTGGTCACGGCACCATCGGCAATGCGCCGGGGATCAACCACACCTCGCTGACCGGTCATGGCTTTGGCCCGAATGAGCTGGCCAAGGTGGATGCCGCGCTGGAAAGCGCCTTTGACATCCGGTTCGTCTTCAACCAGTGGACATTGGGCGAGGACTTCTGCACCGGCGTTTTGGGTATCCCGGCCACCAAGCTGAATGACCCGACCTTCGATCTGCTGCGCCATCTGGGCTTTACCAAGGCGGATATCGACGCGGCGAACGACCATGTCTGCGGAACCATGACGCTGGAAGGTGCGCCGCATCTGAAAGAAGAACACTATTCGATCTTCGACTGCGCCAACCCGTGCGGCAAGAAAGGCAAGCGTTTCCTTGGGGTTGATAGCCACATCACCATGATGGCGGCGGCGCAAAGCTTCATCTCGGGTGCGATCAGTAAAACGATCAACATGCCGAATGACGCAACCATCGAGGATTGCCAGAAGGCATATGAATTGTCGTGGTCGTTGGGTGTGAAGGCCAACGCGCTGTATCGCGACGGCTCGAAACTGTCGCAGCCTCTGGCCGCGGCGCTGGTCGAGGATGACGACGAAGCGGCAGAAGTGCTGGAGAGCGGATCGGCACAGGAGAAAGCCGTTGTTCTGGCCGAGAAAGTGATCGAGAAGGTTGTGGTCAAAGAGATGATCCGCAGCCATCGCGAGAAACTGCCGCATCGCCGCAAGGGTTATACCCAGAAGGCGATCGTGGGCGGGCACAAGGTTTATCTGCGAACGGGTGAGTTCGAAGACGGTAAACTCGGCGAGATTTTCATCGATATGCACAAGGAAGGTGCTGGCTTCCGTGCGATGATGAACAACTTTGCCATCGCCGTGTCGGTTGGCCTGCAATACGGCGTACCGCTGGAAGAGTTCGTCGATGCCTTCACCTTCACCAAGTTTGAACCGGCGGGGATGGTACAGGGCAACGACTCGATCAAGAACGCGACGTCGATCCTGGATTACATCTTCCGCGAACTGGCGGTGTCTTATCTCGACCGCACCGACCTGGCCCATGTGAAGCCCGAAGGCGCAACCTTTGATGATCTGGGCCGGGGAGAGGAAGACGGGTTGTCGAACGTTTCGGAAATCAGCGAAACAGCGGCGTCCAAGTCCTTGGAAGTACTGAAACAAATCAGTTCGACTGGCTACCTTCGCAAGCGATTGCCGCAGGACCTGATGGTGTTCAATGGCGGGCAGTCCGGCGCGAACGGCATGGCCGAGTCCGCAGCGCAATTTGCGGCACCGGTTGCGGAGACAGCCGTCGCGACCAGCATGGACGCCCGTACGAAGGCGAAGATGCAGGGATACGAGGGCGACCCGTGTGGAGAATGCGGAAACTACACGCTGGTGCGCAACGGTACCTGCATGAAATGCAACACCTGTGGCGCGACAAGCGGGTGTAGCTGACGTTTAGCGCCCTGGCACCCCGGGGCGCAGGGGTCGGATGCTGCCACAGTGACCGGCCCCGACGAATACGGAGAAAGGCTCTGAGACTTACCAACTGACCTTTCTCCACTCGGCCGACATGCCCGTGTTGGCCGGGAACAGGGTGGGGCGGAATATCGGTCCTTCCCACTCTTTCACGGGGCGGGTGCGCTCGTCCCATGCGCAGTCCAGGCCGCAGGCAAAAAAACACCGGGCGGTCAACGATACGAGCCTGGAAGGCGAAACTGACAGGGGGCTTCGGCCCCCTTTCTTTTTTGACCTGAGCAAAGCCTTGCCGGAATGCGCTCCTGTCATCGGGCAAGATCCGCCGAACAGAACCTCCAGTGTTTTGCTTGGCGGTGGACCGCAGATGCGACTCTGCATAACACGCAATGATTGGCCTTTATTGCACACCCTCAACCATTGCGAGTGACAGAAGACGTCAATCGGGTGTTTCTGGGGCCTGTCCGGACAGAAAACAGACAACAATACTCTCAGGAGGCACCGAAATGAAAAGCCAAAATCTGGCTGTATTCTCAGCAATCGTACTTGGATTGCCCACACTGGCCGTCGCTCAATCCTCAGTGGACACAAACGGGGATGGCGTACTGACAATCGAAGAAGTGCAGGCAATTCTGCCCGATGTCGACGCAGACGGGTTCTCGGCCATGGATGCAAATGGCGACGGCGCGCTGGATCAGGCCGAGATTGCCGTCGCACAGGAAGCGGGTTTGCTTCCATCCAGTGACGGCTAAATCCGGGTGCGGGAAAGCGGCCTGAGCATTTCAGGCCGCTTTTCAGTGCCTTATCTCGGCAAGTGAATGTTGAATCTGCTTCGAAGTTCAGCATCCAACAGCGGGTCGAATTGGGCCGACGACGGTGCTGACAGGATTTCCTCTTTTCGCTTGATCGCTTTCTCAATCAGATCAGGTTTGCCGAGTTCCACCCATTCCTTGGGTGAGGAGCGATCGCCGAAGGTCGGATAGACATAATCTGCCTGCATGCGGCTGAGCGTTGCATCCGTGCCAAGATAGTGACCCGGTCCGCCCATGCAGACTGCCGCCATCTGGTCCAGCGCCAAAGTTTCGTCCGTCACTTCGATCCCGCGCACGCAGCGCTGCGCTTGGCCGATCAGGTCATCGCTGAGAATCAGGCTTTCAAAGCAGAAGCCCAACAATGAGGCGTGCATTCCAGCCGCTTCGTAGACCATGTTCAGGCCCGACAATCCGGCCATAACGTTCGAGCACATCTGCTCCCATCCGGCCTGCATGTCCGGCAGTTTCGCATCCGATGCTCCGGCGGCGGCACCGCCCGGAAGGTCGTAGAACCTGTGCATCTGGGCGCAGCCCGCGGTCAGAAGGGCCTGTTCACCCGAACCGATAGACATCGCGCCGGTGCGCAGGTCCAGACCAAAAGGCCAGGTGCCAAAAACGGCTGGCGCACCGGGTTTGACGGCATTGACGTAAACCAGACCGGCCAGGCATTCCGCCGTTGCCTGAGTGATTGCGCCTGCAATCGTCGAGGGCGCAGTTGCCCCGGCCATTCCCGCCGACAGCAGCAGGACCGGCATCCCGGCCTTAATGCATTCTTCCATCACTTCGCAGCTTTCCGTTGCGAATTTCATTGGCGGAACGACAAAGCAGTTCGAGTTGGACATGAACGGCAGCTCGCGCCATTTGTCCTCGCCGCCCGCGATCATGTGCAGCATTTCCATCGCCGGGGCCACATGGCTGGGTTCGGTAAAAGATGTGCCGATATGTTTGAACGTGCCCGAGGTCGTGGCGTAGACCGTGTTCAGATCCATCTCAAGGTTGTCCGCAATATCGCGGCAAACCATCGGACGCTGCACAAAGTGAATGTTGTCAAGCTGCTGGCAGATGCGTGATGCGTCATGCAGATCCTGCACGGTCGAATCGCGGTATTCCTGGCCGTGTACGTCGACCATGCTGACAGCCGCGCCAGCCGTGCCGTAATGAACACGCGTGCCTGACAGTTCCAGATCGGTCTTTCCATCCCGGCTGTAAAGCGTCACAGAACGATTGGCTTTGGCGATGGTATCTTCCACCAGCGCACGCGGGAACCGGATGCGACCGTCATCACCCAGGGTACAGCCTGCGGCAACAAGATAGTCGATCCCGCTTTGCGGCGCATCCGCAAGGCCAATCGTTTCCAGCGCTGTCAGCGCAGCTTCGTGAATGCGTTCCAACTGTGCCTGAGTCAGCACGTTCAGGGTGCCGCCCTCCATTCCGGGCCGCACGGGGCGCAGGTGATCGGGCAGGGCAGAGGCACGGGCGGCACGGCGCGCGGAGCGTCCGCCGCTGCGAGAGGAAGTACGGGTTTGGTCGTTCATGTGTTTGGTCCGGATTAAGAGCTGTTCCTGAAGAGTGGCTTAATTCACCCTTGGAATGGCCTTCCCCGCGCCGCACGTCCGCGGTCCGCACCAATGGTGCGGCTGATCAAGCGGATTTTCCAGTAGTCGCTTTTCATGCGGACCTCTTTCGTTGGCCGTAGTTATCCTTCACCCGGCGACATGATCTGTCCTGTTTGCGACCCAAACTTAGAAATAGGTCGCCATTGCTCCCTTTCCTTGTCGAAAGGGTTCCAGCGTGAGACTTCTTCCCGTTCGGGTGGAAATCTGATATAGTCGGATCACTATTTATTAACCTGTCTGTTGTCAGAATTGAAATATCGGTTCTCGGACCCAATGTTCGGGTAAATGGTTTGTAAGCGCCCCGAAATTCCCGCTCATCGGGGCTGTAACATGTTGGAGACGTGAATGAAATTCAGCACGGCCCTCATTGTCGCAGTGACAATGTTAAGCGCCGTCCCGGCAGTCGCCGAGGATTGGACCGGGGGTTATGCAGGATTCAGCTTTGGGTATACTGAAGCGGATGGCCCCAACGGATCCAGCGGTGACGATTCCAGTTTCGGACTCCATGTCGGCTATGATCACGATTTCGGAAGCTTCGTTCTTGGAAGTGAACTGGAATACAATCACCTTTCGCTGAACCTCGGTCAGGGGGAAGGGATATTAGATAGTCTGACACGGCTGAAACTGCGCGGCGGGTACGATTTCGGACCGGCGCTGGGGTATGTGGTGGTCGGGGCCGCACGGATCGATACGTCCGCCGACAACGACACAGCAGCGGTCTACGGAATTGGCGTTGCCTATCCGGTCAATGACAGATTCATCATCAGTGGCGAGGCACTGCGTCAGAATTTTGACAATGTGACCCGATCAAATGGCAGTCTCGGCGCCAACACGTTCAATCTGCGGACGACCTTTCGGTTCTGATCACTGGTTCGGCTTCTCCCGGGAGCGTTCATTGCCAAATCACGCAGTGTTTGCAGCGCTGCAATGAAGAGGTCGTTTGCGATCGTCATCGCAACCCGGATGTGACCAGCCGCAACGCTGCCCAAACTCTCACCTTGCCTCACCGCAATGGAATGCGTTTCGAGCAGCGCCTTTGCAAATGCCTCACCAATTCGCCTGTTGATACGAACATTCAGCATCAAATACATGTCCCCTGTTCGGGCACCAGCCCGACAACGTTCCGAGTGCTCAACAGTTCGATAGCCAAGGTTCGCCGATTGCGGACGAGTTCCGAGAATTCCTGTTTCATATCACTGCCCGAGTTCAACGCAAAACTCGCGGCGTCCTGAATAGACCCGGGAACACCATTCATGGTGTGTGTTGCCAGATTAACCAGTTGGGTGTCGACGTCTTCAATCTCGACGATCCAACTGCGGCGCGAACCTGTCGTAAAATGTGATTTGGACATTGAGCCGACGACCAAGATGCGTTCGGCCATACCCGGCTCAGTACGAGGCGAAATATGGACGCCACCCTAAACCTGAGTATTATAGACTTCGTCCGAAATCGGCCAAAGGTCGCGCGCCCCGGCAAGGGTCAGAGATGCTTTGTAACGGGTCGGCGGAATTGACCGCTCCGGTTGGGGTGGTGGGCAAAGTTGATCTGCAAGGACAACGCCCCCGTCGGCTGCGGTATCGCTCCGTTCTGCGCTTGGCGGGAACTCGTTTTTCGGCTGGGTCTGAATGGCGTTGTATTGTCAATCAGCTACGAGGTGGCAACTCAGCCTGTACTTTTTTGGTAAGCGACTTGCGCACAATGTCATAGGAAGCGGTCAGCCGGTGGCGCATCTCGTCGGCATCCGTTTCCCATGGCAGCAGCAACCAGCTGCGGTGGAAATAGGGCGCTTTGGTGCCGACGCCCGCTTCGATCAGCGTTTGCGCAGTGTCGACATCAGGGGTTTTTACTGAAACGCCGTTGCCCGCCGTGCCAATGCAGGCAAACATCTTGCCGCCAATCTTCCACGCGTCATGACCGCCGCCCCAGGGGTCGGACATTTCCGCTCCGGGCAGGTCACGGCATATGGAGTTCACGAGGTCTCGGTTCATACAAGGCAGAGTGCCCCTCCACCCGCGCGATCACAAGCCTTGGCTTGACGTGTTTTACGTGGTAATCGGTCCTCATGAACCGGATGACCTGCATCATTATCTGCTGCATTACCTGCTGATTTCTCAAGCGGGCCGGTTTCTTTCGTTTTCATCCCTGAGACAAGTTGCTAAGCCCGCGCCAACGCGCAAGCTATTGCTGTTTCTTAGGAGCCCACCAGATGACGACCATCAGACTGCACAACACACGGACGCGGACGAAGGAAGATTTCGTGCCGATCGATGCCGACAATGTGCGGATGTATGTCTGCGGCCCAACCGTCTATGACCGTGCGCATCTGGGCAATGCCCGGCCCGTGGTGGTGTTCGATGTACTTTATCGATTGCTGCGGCATGTCTACGGCCCGGAACATGTGACCTATGTGCGCAACTTCACGGATGTGGATGACAAGATAAATGCGACGGCGCTGGCCCGAAAGCAGGCAGGCGCGGTCGGGTCGCTTGAGCAGTTGGTGCAGGAGCGTTCCGACGAAACCATTGGCTGGTATCTGCACGACATGGGCGCCCTGGGGGCGCTGGAGCCGACCGAGATGCCGCGAGCGACGCAATTTGTCGCTCAGATGATTGCGATGATCGAAGACCTGATCGCAAAGGGGCACGCTTATGCGGCCGAAGGTCATGTGCTGTTCGCGGTGGACAGCTGGAAGGAAGAATACGGAAACCTGTCTGGACGGTCGGTCGACGACATGATCGCCGGCGCGCGGGTCGAGGTTGCGCCCTACAAGAAGAATCCGATGGATTTTGTGCTGTGGAAGCCCTCGACCGATGAGTTGCCTGGTTGGGAGTCACCCTGGGGCCGTGGACGTCCGGGATGGCATATCGAATGCTCGGCCATGGCTTATGAACTCTTGGGCGAAAGCTTCGACATTCATGGGGGCGGCAATGACCTTATGTTCCCGCATCATGAGAACGAAATCGCCCAGAGCAAATGCGCTCATCCGCATGGTGAGTTTGCAAGGGTCTGGCTGCACAATGAGATGCTGCAGGTCGAAGGGAAGAAAATGTCCAAATCGCTGGGTAATTTCTTTACCGTCCATGATCTGCTGGAGCAGGGTGTGCCGGGCGAGGTGATCCGCTTTGTGTTCCTGCAAACTCATTACCGCAAGCCTATGGACTGGACCGAGAAAAAGGCGCGCGAGGCCGAGGGGACGCTGCGCAAATGGCGGACGCTGACTGCGGGCATCGAGCCCGTCGGCAGCGTGACACCCGCGTTTGTGGAGGCGCTGGCCGATGATCTGAATACTGCGGGTGCCGTTGCGGAACTGCACCGGCTCGCAGCGAAAGGGGACGCTGCTGGTTTGTTGGCTGGCGCCCGGCTTCTTGGTCTTCTGACGGATGAGATGGGGGACTGGGCGCATACAGATAGCGTCGATTTGTCCGGCCATGCCGAAAAGCTTGTTCAGGCGCGGGCTGCTGCCATGCAGAGCAAGGATTTCGCTGAAGTGGATCGTCTGAAAGCCTTGTACGTTTCCGCAGGCATTGAAGTTCGGATGAGTAAGGACGGTGTCGAACTGGTCCCCGGCGCGGGCTTTGATGCATCCAAGCTGGAAGGTGTGTGATGACCAAGGAACGGCTCTATCTTTATGACACCACCCTGCGCGATGGGCAGCAGACACAGGGCGTTCAGTTCTCGACCGCTGAAAAGGTCCAGATCGCGCAGGCGCTGGATGCGCTGGGGATTGACTATGTCGAAGGCGGCTGGCCGGGTGCCAACCCGACGGACAGTGCGTTTTTCGATGTGGCACCAAAGACTTCGGCCTGTCTGACCGCGTTCGGGATGACCAAACGCTCGGGTCGGTCCGCAGACAATGATGACGTTCTGGCGGCGGTGATGAATGCGGGAACGCAGGCGGTTTGTCTGGTGGGGAAATCACATGATTATCACGTGACCGACGCGCTTGGTATCGACCTTGCGGAAAACACCGAGAACGTACGGGCCTCGGTCGCGCATGTCGTGGCGCAGGGTCGCGAGGCTTTGTTCGATGCCGAGCATTTCTTTGATGGATACAAGGACAATCCGGACTATGCGATCTCGGTTTGTCGCGCAGCACTGGACGCCGGTGCGCGCTGGGTTGTGTTGTGTGACACTAATGGTGGTGCCTTGCCTGCGGAGGTCGGGCGCATCGTTTCCGAGGTGATTGCCGCCGGGCTGCCTGGGGATAGTCTGGGTATTCACACCCATAACGACACGGAAAACGCGGTGGCCTGTTCGCTGGCCGCGGTAGATGCAGGCGCGCGCCAGATACAGGGTACGCTGAACGGATTGGGCGAGCGATGCGGCAACGCCAATCTGACTGCTCTGATTCCGACCCTGTTGCTGAAGGAACCCTATGCCTCGGCCTATGAGGTCGGTGTCAGTCGCGAAGCCTTGTCAGGTCTGACGCGGATCAGCCGGATGCTGGACGACATATTGAACCGGGTGCCCAGCAAGCAATCGGCTTATGTCGGGGCCTCGGCCTTCGCGCACAAGGCAGGGCTGCATGCCAGCGCGATTCTTAAGGACCCGTCGACTTATGAACATGTTGACCCGGCGACTGTTGGCAATTCGCGCATCATTCCGATGTCGAACCAGGCCGGGCAATCGAACCTGCGCAAACGCCTGACCGAAGCCGGGCTGACGGTCGAAGCCGGCGATCCGGCGCTGGGGCGCATACTGGAGCGGATCAAGCAGCGCGAAGCGGTCGGGTATTCCTACGACACCGCGCAGGCGAGCTTTGAATTGCTGGCCCGGGCGGAACTGGCGCAACTGCCTCAGTTCTTCGAGGTCAAGCGTTACAAAGTCACGGTTGAGCGGCGCAAGAACAAATACAATAAGATGGTCAGCCTCTCCGAGGCCGTCGTTGTAGTGAAGGTCGACGGGGAAAAGAAACTGTCGGTCAGTGAATCGCTGGACGGCGACGGCAGCGACCGGGGCCCGGTCAACGCCCTCGCCAAGGCGTTGGCCAAAGATCTGGGTCAGTATTCGCGGATACTGAATGACATGCATCTGGTCGACTTCAAGGTGCGCATTACTCAGGGCGGCACCGAGGCGGTCACGCGGGTCATTATCGACAGCGAAGACGGGCAGGGACGCCGATGGTCGACTGTTGGTGTCAGTGCCAACATAGTTGATGCCTCGTTTGAGGCCCTGCTGGATGCGATCCAGTGGAAACTGGTGCGCGACTGCAATCCGCGCTCGGAAGCAGCTGAGTGAGCGTGAAATTCGACGACGATCTCAAGGCCTGTGCGCAACTGGTGCACCGGGCGGATCCGGATCGATTCATGGCGGCAATGGCTGCCCCGGTTCCTGCACGCGCGGTACTGTTTCCTATCTACGCACTGAATGTCGAAGTTGCGAGGGCGCCGTGGGTGACGCAAGAGCCGATGATCGCGGAAATGCGCCTGCAATGGTGGCGAGATGCGCTTCAGGAAATCGCCCAAGGCCCGACGGTGCGACGGCATGAGGTCGTGACGCCGCTATCCAGGGTTCTCAACCCTCATCTGGCCTCGGTTATGGATGAATATGTGGCGGTAAGGCGTTGGGATATCTACAAAGACCCTTTCGAAGATGAAGAGCACTTCGATACCTATATCGGCCAGAGTGCGGGGACATTGATGGTCGCGTCAGCGCAGGCGCTTGGCGCTGCAGATGAAGCCGTTTTGCGCGATTTTGGCTATGGCGTCGGGGTCGCCAACTGGTTCCGCGCCATCCCCGAGCTTGAGGCGCGCGGCCGCATTCCTTTGTTGAATGGAACACCCGATGCCGTACGCGCATTGGCGCAGGCTGGGCTGGATCGGCTGAACAGCGCGCGCGCAAGGCGGGCGGATGTTTCAGTGCAGGCCAGACCCGCGTTGTTTGCGGGATGGCAGGCGGACTGGGTGTTGAAGCAGGCGCTGGCACAGCCTGAACGCGTCGCCAATGGCACATTGTGGCAAGGGGAAGTCAGGCGCCGCGCGTCACTGATGTGGCGGTCCGTCAGCGGTCGCTGGTAATGCGCCGATCAGGCTGTTTCGGCCTCGGCCGGTTTCAGAACCAGCCACAACAATGCGCCACCGGCCAGCGTCAACAATGGGATCATGGCGAGATTGACGGCCGTCCACCCCTCGACCGGTGAACCGCCCGAACAGTTCATCAATCCACCCGATGCCAGCGACGCCAGAGTAACACCGCCAAATACCAGCAGATCGTTCAGTCCCTGCATCCGTCCACGCTCGTTTACGTCGTGCGAGTCCGCGAGCATGCTGGTCGCGCCGATAAAGCCGAAATTCCAGCCGATCCCGAGCAGGATCAGGGCAACAAAGAAATTGCCAAGCTCAACGCCTTGCAGGGCAACGACGCCGGCCGCTGCCAGAATGGCCAGCCCGAGCGCGACGATCTTTTCAACCCCGAACCGTGCTATCAGTTGGCCGGTGAAGAAGCTGGGGACATACATCGCCAGAACATGGCTGGTCACGATATCCGCCGCATCATTCGGGCTGAAACCGCAACCTACAACCGCCAGTGGAGTGGATGTCATTACAAGGTTCATCAGCGCATAGGACACCATGGCGCAAATCACCGCCACCGCAATGCGCGGCGTCCGGAGCATTTCGATCCGCGTTCTGCCCTTCGGCGCGTCTTCGGCGGGTTTTTCCGGTGTGGGAATATCGAGGAAAAAGAACAGGGCCGACCCGAATACGTTTACGGCAATCACGGCCAGATAGGTGCCGAGAAATGGAATGACATACGCTTGCGCCGTCAGCTTGACGATCTGGGGTCCTATGATTGCAGCGGCAAGCCCACCGGCCATGACGTAGGAAATCGCCTTCGGACGAAAGCCGTCTGACGCAGTATCGGCGGCGGCAAAACGGTAAAAGCCATGTGCGCTCATATAGATACCGGTCAACAGGCTGCCCAGCAGGAAGATCGGGAAAGACCCCAGGTACAGGCCGTACGCCCCGACAACGCCACCACAAGCTCCGGCAGTCGCACCAACCAGAAAACCCACCCGGCGACCCCATTTCTGCATGATCGCCGAGATCGGTGTGGCGGCCAGCATCGACCCCAGCACGATCAGTGAGATAGGCAATGTTGCAAGGCAGGGGTTGCTGGCCAACGACTGCCCCGCCAACCCGCCGACAATGAACATCATCGGCATTTGCGCGCCCAGAATGGCCTGCGCGGCAACCAGAACCGCTACGTTGCGTTTGGCCTGAGAATTGTCGGGAGAGGCAGTCATCATCGTCATGGGGCATGGGTATCGGTGAAATCCCCGGCACACAAGCGGGTTGCATATGCGGCATATGTGCCTAACGTGCGGCCCGTATCACATTATGGAGAGGCCATGTCCGTCGGACGCATCATCGAAACGCCCGAATGCGTTGCCGAAGGGGCAGGGTGGCTGGCAGAAACCTGTCCGCGCATGGCCTACGCGATGGACCAAACCGGGCCATTGCCCTTGCGTCGTCGCCCGGATGGATTTGCGCAGCTGCTCAGTGCGATTGTCAGCCAGCAAGTCAGCGTGGCCTCGGCCAATGCGATCTGGAAACGGCTGCAGGATGCCAAGCTCACTGGACCGCGCAAGATCATGTGGGCGACCGATGACGATCTGCGCGCCGTGGGGCTGAGCCGTCAGAAAATCCGATACGCCCGCGCGCTGGCCGAAGCACGTATTGATTACAGGGCATTGCGCGATGCTCCTAACGCGGATGTTGTGGCCACGTTGACCGAAGTGCCGGGCATCGGCGTCTGGACCGCCGAGATCTACGCGATGTTCTCGCTGGGCCGCGCGGACGTGATCGCGCCTGGGGACCTGGCATTGCAGGAAGCTGCGCGAATTCTTTACGACCTGCCAAAACGCCCGACGGACAAGGAGTTGCGCCAAATGGCCGAAGCCTGGTCACCGTGGCGGTCGGTTGCGGCGCGGGTATTGTGGGCCTATTACCGGGTCGCGAAAGAACGAGAAGGGATCAGATGACACGGGTTTTGAATGCGCTCCGGAAAGAGCCGGTTTCGGGCGACACACGCTCGGTTGTGGTGTTCGTACACGGCTATGGTGCCAACGGGGCTGACCTTTTGGGGCTGGCGGACGTGTTGGGTGACCATCTGCCTGACACGCTGTTTGTGGCACCCGATGCACCCGAACAGATCCCCGGCATGCCCAACGGGTATCAGTGGTTTCCGATCCCCTGGATTGACGGCTCGTCCCAAGAAGAGGCGCGCCGGGGCATGGCGATGGCGGTTGAGGATTTCAACGCCTTTCTTGACGCTTTGATGGTGGATGAGGATCTGTTGCCGGAACAATTGGTTTTGTTCGGCTTTTCACAAGGCACCATGATGAGTTTGCACGTGGCACCCCGGCGCGAAGACCCGGTTGCCGGTATCGTGGCCTTCTCGGGCCGGTTACTGGAGCCTGACATGCTGGCCGAGGAAACCGTCAGCCGCATGCCGATTCTACTGGTCCATGGCGATTCTGATGATGTCGTGCCTCCGCAATCGCTTCCCGAGGCGGCGGAAGCTTTGCAAGGGGCTGGTTTCAATGAGATTTACGCACATGTCATGAAGGGCACAGGCCACGGAATCGATCCTGACGGCCTTGGCGTGGCCTTGGCGTTTATGCGCGACAAGTTGAGCTTGTAAGCATTTCTGAGAGCCAAATAACGAAGTAGTGGGCGCGGGTTTCTCCGCCCCCAGTTTTCTGAGATTGCAACACGGCTGCATGGAACCATCCTGCTTTGTAGATTAGCTGCGTTTTGTATGCTACTGCTTTGTCTGGGCGATCACACCTCGCGGATCAAAGCCTAACAGTCAATTATTCGCGCCTTGAGCCGCGAAGAAGTGATTTGGCAAACCCCAATAGACGCGCTTCAATGAGGTCAGGGAGGTTTGCCATGAAGAACCTGGAGCCCTTTGAAAAGTTCTACTTCGCCAAAGTCGGGATGGGTGAGGCCTGTGGCTGCGCCGAACGCATTATTGATGTCTTCGAGTTCAACAGAATGGGAGGCGCGCATTCAAAGCAAGCTGTGAAACGCGAGGGTGGAAAACGCCGATCCTTCCGGGCCTGGGCTGTCAAATACGGTCTTCTGAGCCGAAAACGGCAAAGCTAGCACAAAACCCTCTGTAGAGCTTTGGGAAGCTCATTGTCATTTGTTTGGAAACAGTTCGTCCTGCCCAAGGTGAACTCGTACAAAACACTTTGTTCATCCCATTTTCTTGTTTCCTTCCACTCAACACCGGCCACCTGGTGTTTTGGTTGCTGAATCCGATTATGTGGGGAAGCTCGTTACCAGCAACCTAACTGCTGACGGTAGATGCGAGTCGGGTTGGAAGTGTTTCGGTCTCTTATATTTACGTTCAGGCGAACACTGGTATGATGAAGTGGCTTCCGGAATTTATCTTTAAGGAACAGGATAATACGAAAATATCCTAATGGATATTACCGGTTCCGCGATATCGTTCTTTGGCTGGTGGTGCCCAAGGAGAGACTCGAACTCTCACGCCCGTGAAGGCGGGGGATTTTGAATCCCCTGCGTCTACCATTCCGCCACTTGGGCCACGAACACTGGATTATCGCCCAACGCGGGGAAGGTCCAGAGGCAAAAAACAACCAGTATCCGGATTGTTTGCCTTTGAACGGTTGACGCCCCGATGGGTGCATGGTTTGCCTTGCCGGGTGTGAGATTTGGACCTTAGTGTTTTATGTTGCGATCCCTTTATGACTGGACCATCCGTCTGGCCGAACATCCGCATGCTCTTTGGGCGCTGGCCGTTGTGGCATTTGTGGAAAGCTCGTTCTTTCCGATCCCGCCGGATGTGCTGATGATTCCAATGATCCTGGCGCGGCCGTCGCGGGCATGGCTCATCGCGACCGTTGCCCTCGTGGCTTCGGTTCTGGGGGGGATGCTGGGATACGCGATCGGGGCCTTCTTCTATGAAAGCATCGGCCAACCGGTCCTTGAGGCGATGGGCAAAGGCCATGCCATGGAAGAGTTCAACGAGCGTTTCAACGATTTCGGATTCTGGGCTGTGCTGACCGCAGGTGTTACGCCATTCCCCTACAAGGTCATCACGATCATGTCCGGCTGGACCGGGATGCCCTTTGGTACGTTTGTTGCGACCTCAATTCTGGCACGGGCCTTGCGGTTCTTTGTTGTTGCAGGGCTTTTGTGGGGGTTCGGCGAACCGATCCGCGATTTCATCGAAAAGCGCCTGGGCCTGATGTTTACCCTGTTTATCTTGCTGTTGTTCGGCGGATTTTTCGCGGTGAAGTACCTATGACTAACCGAAGCGGACTAGTGCTGATTGCGGCCGCAGGGTCTGTCGCCTTGCTGTTGGGGGCATGGGGATTCCAGTACCTTGGCGGGTTGGCACCCTGCAAGATGTGCATTTGGCAGCGGTATCCGCACGCCGCCGCAGCGTTGATTGGTGCCGTGGCGATTGCTGTGCCACGGGTCTCGGTTCTGCCGCTTCTGGGGGCTTTGGCCGCTGCGACCACGGCGGGTATCGGTGTTTATCACGCCGGCGTCGAGCAGAAGTGGTGGGAAGGTCCCAGCAGTTGCACGTCCAGCGACATTGGTGGTTTGTCGACGACCGAGTTGATGGATCAGATCATGAACGCGCCGCTGGTGCGCTGTGACGACATCCCGTGGGAAATGCTTGGTCTGTCCATGGCAGGTTGGAATGCCGTATTGTCGGCCGGTTTGGTTCTGGTCTGGCTTGCAGCGTGGCGGGTCCGGTAAACGTCAGATCTGATCCAGTTCCGCATCCCAGTACAGGAAGTCGATCCAGCTGTCGTGCAGATGGTTTGGCGGGAACTTGCGCCCGATATTGCGCAGCGCCTCGGCATCGGGTTGGCGGGGTGGCTTGCGCAGAGACATGCCAGCTTGCCGCAGCGATTTTGACCCTTTTCGCAGGTTACATGGGCTGCATGCTGCCACCACGTTCTGCCAGCTGGTCACACCGCCCGCCGCGCGCGGAACAACGTGGTCAAAAGTCAGGTCGCCTCGGCTGCCGCAGTACTGGCAACAGAATTCATCCCGCAGGAATAAATTAAAGCGCGTGAAGGCCACGCGCTTTCTTGGTTTTACATAGTCTTTCAGAACAACGACCGAAGGTATTCGTATCTCGGTACTGGGACTGCGGACAACTTCGTCATATTCGGCCACGATGTCGACCCGATCGAGCCAGGCGGCCTTGATCGCCTCCTGCCATGGCCAAAGAGACAGAGGATAATAGGACAGGGGGCGATAATCAGCGTTCAGGACCAGTGCCGGATGACGCCTGAGTGCACCGGGTTCCCTGACAAATTCGGTCCTGAAGTCTCCGTCCATAACAGAATCGCTCCTCGCTCTGCACTGCCCGTTTTTTGACATCAGAGCGGGGAACACCCGCCCCGGCCTTAACTTAACTATATATCGTGTTAAAACTCTGACAAGCCCTGATTTTCCACAATATCTCGGGGATTGATTAATGCGAATCCGTAACAATCGCGTGACAGTTATCCACAGCTTGCGCAAGGTGGTTTCTGCGCGCTATGGCGTAGTTCATGTCGTGGTTCATTCGCTTCAATAAACCTTTCGATGTCCTGCCGCAGTTTACCGACAGGGCGAACGGAGATTTGCCGCGCAGCACGCTGTCCGACTACATCGATCTGCCCGGTGTCTATCCGGCCGGACGGCTGGATCGGGACAGTGAGGGTTTGCTGCTGCTGACGGATCACGGAAAGCTGCAGGCGCAGATTTCCGACCCAAAACACAAGATGGCCAAGACCTACTGGGTTCAGGTCGAGGGTATTCCCGACGCTGCCGCGATGAAGGCGCTGCGCGAAGGGGTCGAACTGAATGATGGGCCAACCCGGACCGCAAAGGCACGGGTGATTGACGAACCGGAAAGCCTTTGGCCCAGGACGCCGCCGATCCGGGTGCGTCAGACGGTTCCTGATTGCTGGATCGAATTGACCCTGCGCGAAGGGCGCAATCGGCAGGTGCGCCGGATGACGGCAGCGGTCGGACATCCCACATTGCGTCTTGTTCGGGCCCGTATCGGGGACTGGACGCTGGAGGGATTGCAGCCGGGGCAATGGGAAAGCCTGCCCATGCCTGAGGTTTCCACAGCACCGCAACGAAAGAGAGACCGAAGACCGCGACGGTGACAGAGGGCAGGGCCTGAGCTACACTGGGCTCATGAAAGTCACACCGGACATACCGCGCCCGTCGGCAGTTCTGGAGGCGGCGCTTTACGTCAATGATCTGGACGCGGCAGAGCGTTTTTACGGCGACATTCTGGCGTTGGAGAAAATCCAGCGCGTGGATAACCGGCACGTGTTCTTCCGCGTGGGCCGTTCCGTGTTGTTGTTGTTCAACGCCGAGGAAACGGAACAAGCACCGCGAAATCCTGACTTGCCGGTGCCGCCGCATGGCGCGCGCGGGCCGGGGCATGTGTGCCTTGCCATTTCGAGGGTCGAAATGGACACAATGCGCAAGCATCTGCTTGACTGGAACGTACCGCTGGATGCCGAGTTTGAGTGGCCGAACGGGGCCCGTTCGCTGTATGTGCGGGACCCGGCCGGCAATTCGGTCGAGTTTGCGGAACCGAGTTTGTGGGGCTGAACGGGACTGTCCTCGGATTGTCCGGGGGGAAAGTTCGGGGAACACCGTCAGATATGCGGCTTTGAACGGGCTTGCTGGACGTGGGGGTTGACAAGCGATGTATTGGAATGAAACGTCGTAAGTGTTGGGAGATTTTTGAAATTCAGGTGCGTGAGCCCGTTTTTTCGACGGGGGAACTTGCTGTGTTGACAAGCTCTTAGGAGGGGTTGTTTACGGATCTTCCGACCACAATAAAGATTTGGGAGATCACGAAAATGAAAAACAACAGCAAACTGGGCCTTGGCGCGCTTGTAACCGCTGCGCTGATGGCGCCTGCTGCTTTTGCGGAGGAATTCATCACAATCGGCACCGGTGGCGTGACTGGCGTTTACTATCCGACCGGCGGTGCGATCTGCCGTCTGGTGAACAAGGGCCGCAAGGAACACGGGGTTCGCTGCTCGGTCGAATCGACCGGCGGTTCGGTCTACAACATCAACACCATCCGCGAAGGCGAGCTGGAGTTTGGTGTGGCCCAGTCCGACTGGCAGTACCATGCATATAACGGTTCCTCGAAATTTGAAGAGGCTGGCCCGTTCGAGGGCCTGCGCGCCGTATTCTCGGTTCACCCCGAACCGTTCACCGTTGTTGCGAGGGCCGATTCCGGTATCACCAACTTCGAGGACCTGAAGGGCAAGCGCGTCAACATTGGTAACCCCGGTTCCGGTCAGCGCGGCACCATGGAAGTCCTTCTGGGCGAAATGGGCTGGACCACCGGCGATTTCGAGTTGGCAACCGAGCTGAAGGCGGCTGAACAGTCTGCTGCCCTGTGCGACAACCAGATTGACGCGATGGTCTACACTGTTGGTCACCCGTCGGGTTCGATCCAGGAAGCAACCACCGCTTGTGACTCAGTTCTGGTGAATGTCAGCGGCGATGCGGTCAACAAGCTGGTTGAAAACAACTCGTTCTATCGTACTGCTACCATCCCCGGCGGGATGTATCGTGGATCGGATGGCGACACCCAGACCTTCGGTGTGGGCGCGACATTCGTGACATCGGCTGACGTTTCGGAAGACGCTGTATATGCAGTTGTAAGCTCGGTCTTCGAGAATTTCGATGACTTCAAAAAGCTGCACCCCGCATTTGCCAACCTCAAGCCGGAAGAGATGATTGCGGACGGCCTGTCGGCTCCGCTGCATCCGGGTGCCGAGAAGTACTACAAAGAAAAAGGCTGGATTCAGTAATCCGTCCTAAACAATTTGACGAGGCGCTTTTCGGCGCCTCGTTTTTCAACCGGTGAAACACCGGAACAAAAAAACGCGCCGGAAACCGGCCGCTGAACGGGGAGAGATTTGATGAGCGCTGATCAGCAGGGCAATCGTCCGCTATCCGAAGAAGAACTTCAGGAATTGGTCGCATCTTCGGATGCAGGGGCCCGTGATCCAGCCGGAAACGTTGGCTTGTTTCTGGCAATTGTCGCCGCAATCTGGTCGATTTTTCAGGTGCTTCTGGCGTCACCAATCGCAAACTACGTTCTTCCCGGCAGCATTGTGAATAACGCACGGCAGTTCCATCTTGCCTTTGCGATGTTCCTGGCCTTCGCGGCCTATCCTGCGCTGAAATCCAGCCCCAGAAACTACATTCCGATCCAGGACTGGATCATGGGAATTCTGGGCGCGTTTGTCGCGCTTTACGGGTTCTTCTTCTACGACAAGATCGTCAATGCGGGCGGTCTGGCAGACGACACGGACAAATGGGTCGCTCTGGGTGGTCTGTTGCTGCTGTTCGAGGCCGCGCGCCGCGCGCTTGGCCCGGCGATGGCGATCATTGCCACGATCTTTCTTGCCTATGTGTTCTTCGGCTCGTCGGAATGGGTGCCCGAAGTAATCCGCTGGAAAGGCGCGAGCCTCAAAAAGGCGATGAGCCACATGTGGATCACGTCCGAAGGTGTCTTCGGCATCGCGCTTGGCGTTTCGACAAAATTCGTGTTCCTGTTCGTGCTGTTCGGTGCATTGCTGGATAAGGCCGGGGCAGGGAACTACTTTATCAAAATGGCCTTTGGCGCGCTTGGCCACCTGCGCGGTGGCCCGGCAAAGGCGGCCGTGGTGGGTTCGGCGGCAACCGGCCTGATTTCGGGCTCGTCCATCGCCAATGTCGTGACCACCGGAACATTTACTATCCCACTGATGAAGCGCGTCGGCTTTTCCAGCGAACAGGCCGGATCGGTCGAGGTCGCCAGTTCCGTCAACGGCCAGATCATGCCGCCCGTGATGGGGGCCGCAGCCTTCCTGATGGTGGAATATGTGGGCATCTCTTACGTCGAGGTGATCACCCACGCGTTCCTGCCTGCCGCGATTTCCTATATCGCACTGGTATACATCGTCCATCTTGAGGCGGTGAAGCGGAACATGCCAACGCTGGGCGACCGCGACGTACATCTGGCGCGAACCGTAGTCGGGATGCTGTCCTTCTTCCTGATCTTTGCCGGGCTCTGCTATGGCTCGCAATTTCCGGTAGATGCCGTGACCAGCTGGGTGCCGACGCAAGCCGGGCTAATCCTCAGCTTGATTGTCTGCGCGATCTATGTCGGGCTTTTGTATCTGGCGGCGCAGGTTCCGGACCTGGAGCCTGATGATCCCAATGCCAAGGAAGTCACGCTGCCGGTCATTGGAGAGATCTACAAGGCAGGTCTGCATTACCTTCTGCCAATCATCGTTCTGGTCTATTTCCTGATGATCGAACAGAAGTCGCCCGGTCTGTCGGCTTTCTGGGCCACGGCACTGCTGTTTGTGATCCTTCTCACGCAGAAACCGCTCAAAGCGCTGTTCCGGGGACAAACCAACATGTCCGCCACATTCAAGGAAGGTGTTGCTGACTTGTGGCAGGGCCTGATCGACGGTGCGCGCAACATGATCGGCATCGCGCTTGCTACGGCGACTGCGGGTGTGATCGTGGGGACTGTGACGCTGACGGGAGTTGGGCAGGTCATGGCTGATCTGGTCGAGTTCCTTTCGGGCGGCAACCTGATCCTGATGCTGGTAATGGTGGGGCTTCTCAGCCTGATCCTGGGCATGGGTCTGCCGACCACGGCGAACTACATCGTCGTCAGCTCGCTGATGGCGGGTGTCGTGGTTGAACTGGGCGCTCAAAGCGGCCTGATCGTTCCGTTGATCGCCGTGCACCTGTTTGTGTTCTACTTCGGTATCATGGCAGATGTGACGCCGCCGGTTGGTCTGGCCAGCTTTGCCGCTGCCGCTGTGTCGGGGGGCGACGCAATCAAGACCGGATTCACCGCGTTCTTCTACAGTTTGCGCACGGTGGCCCTGCCATTCGTGTTCATCTTCAACACAGATCTTCTGTTGATCGATGTGACTTGGGTCGAAGGCATCATCGTGGCGATATTTGCGACGATAGCAATCCTCGTATTTACGGCTGGCACGATGGGGTACTTCTTGACCCACAGCCGCATCTATGAAAGCGTTGCGCTGATCTTTGTGGCCTTCGCTCTGTTCCGGCCGGACTTCTTCATGGATCGCTTTTCACCGCCATTCGAAACGGTCGAACCTTCCGCGTTTGTCGAGGCGATGGGTGAAACTGCACCGGGAACCGAGGTTCGGATGGTCATCAGCGGGCCGGATTTCGACACCTTGCAGATGGTTGACACAACCATCGTCGTCCCGGTCGGCAGTGAAGAAGGCGGTGCCGCGCGTGTCGAGGCGATGGGCTTGCTGCTGATCGAAGAAGACGGGTTGGTCAAACTGGAAGAACCCCTGTTCGGCTCGCCAGTGGCGGATGATCTGGGCAATTTCGACTATTACGGGGACGAGGCCGTGCGCCTGTCCTCGGTCAGTCTGCCGTCCAGCCAGCCTCCGAAACAACTGGTCTACATCCCGGCGATGATCCTGCTGGGTCTGATCGCCTTCCTGCAACGCGGCCGCGCCGCAAGACAAGAGGTGCCCGCATGACACGTTCTGTTCTTTGCGCTGTTGATATCAGCAACGGGGATCTGGATGTCCCGGTCCTGAAAAAAGCCGGTGCGCTGGCCGAGATGGAGGGCGCGCAACTGGATGTCGTGTCGATCGTTCCGGATTTTGGTGAAACCTGGGTGTCCGGTTTCTTCGAACCCGATCATCACGAAAAGGCGCTACAGGACGCCCATGCCAGACTGTCGGAAATGTGCGAGGCCACATTAGGCAAAGAACGCAACGAAAAAGTGCGTCACGTGGTGGCAACCGGAACGGCCTATCAGGAAATCTTGAAGACAGCAGAAAGCGCGGGCAGCGATCTGATCGTGATCGGCGCGCATAAGCCCGATCTGAAGGATTATCTGCTGGGGCCCAATGCCGCCCGCGTCGTGCGGCACGCGAACGTTTCAGTTTATGTCGTCCGTTAGGTCAGCGCTGCTTCAGTAGCCTGTCATCTCAAGGTACCCGCGACCTTCGTGGGTGCCTTTTATTTTGATCGGGCCTTCCCAGTATTCGAACCGGGTGCCCATCCACGCATTTGGCGTCAGGGCCGATACTTCGACATCCAGATTACGATCCGGTAACGTGACACGCCACCGAACCGGAATATCGCGTTCTGCGACGATTGCGGTTTCCAGCGGCGTCATTGAGACAGACCCATTCGGCAGGCTAGTAGCCTCTCCGTCCGCGCCGATCCAGGTGGCCGAGGTGAAGTCTCCGCGCGCGCCGCGAAGGCGGAACGCCATGAACTTGTCGCCGCCCTCAAAGCTGAGCGAGAACCAGTCCCAGCCGCTTTGGTCCGCAGCCAAAGGTTGCGAGGACCATTCGCGGTCCAGCCACCCCTGACCGGTGACTTCCACATCCCGGTCCGGCAAGTGCAGTGTGCCCCGGACCGTGTAGGCGGGCTGAGAATAGTAGTAGCTGGCCTGACCATCTGCGGATTTGACCGAATACCCATCCTCTCCGTGAAAGACCAGCGGTACATCGGCTGTCAGCGACAGGTCATATCCAAAGGTTTCACCGTTTGCTGTCAACGACAGGGTATTCAGGTTCGGACCACCCATTCGCCATTCGTCAATCCATGCCTCGAAGGGGTGCGGGGAAACACCAGCCTGCCCGATACCGCCACGCGACAGGCGCTCGGCAAAATAGTGGTCATCGGGCGTTGTGACAGCGGCGTGCCCCATCCAAATCTGAGGGCTCTGCCAGCCACCAGTTTCAACGGGTTTCAGCGCTGAGCGAAACAGGGTCCACTGTACACCGTAATCCAGTCCATCTTCACCGCGCAGATTTGCCGTCAGGTACCACCATTCGATGCGAAAGGACGGATGCGGGCCGTGATCCTGCGGGAAATTGAATTGGTAGCCGGGTTCAGGTACATCAAAGCCCTCGGCGGAGCCGCCCAACCCGGCATAGCCCTGTGCCAAAGCCGGAAAGGGAAGCGCCAATAGCAACATAAAAAGCCAGGTCCTAACGTTCATTGGCAAACACCTTCAGCAGATCCGCCGGGGGCAGGCGCAGCAAGCGCAAGGCGGGCAGGGCTGCGGCGGCAAGCGCTGCGACAACGGTCAGTCCAAACAAACCCAGCCATTCCCTTGGGAACAGGAACATTGGCAACTGCCAGCCAAAAGCCTGCACATTGATGACAGTCAGCAGAACCCAGGCCAGAACAAGGCCCAGCGGCAGCGCCAGGCAGGCCGTCAGGATGGCCAACAGCCCGCTGCGCAGCAACTCCAGCCGGGCCAGGTGCGCGCGGCCCAGCCCAAGGGCCCAGACCGGCGCGATCTGCGGCAGCCGTTGTGTCCACAATGTCAGAAGGCTGGTCAGGATGGCGAATCCGGCAACGCCGAGTGTCAGAATGTTCAGCGCTGAAGTCACAACGAATGTCTTCTCGAACACAGTTATGGATTGCGCCTTCATCGCTGCCTGTTGGACAACGCTTTCGCGCGGTAATTCGAAACGGTCTCGGACTGCCTGCGCCAGCTGACCTGCGGCTTCCGGGGAAACGCGGACACCAAAACGCCGGGCCGGAGTATTGGGCGCGATGGCATTTAGCTGTTCCATCGACACGATGGCCTGACCCGTCGGATTGCCGTAGTCGGAATAGACACCAGCAACTTCCAGCATCTGACCGGGTGTCAAGGCCAACTGATCTCCGGGCCACAGATCGGAACGGCGGGCCAGTTGCTCGTTTATCAAAACAACCTCTCCGGCCATGACGCGATCCCAGACATCCTGCGACGAAGCGATCAGCGGCCAGTGCTTCCGGTAAGTCGCATGATCGATCACGCCGTATAGGAACAAGGGACCTGTTTCGTGGGGCAGTTCGACCCGGCGGATCGGAAGGATGGCATCCACCTGTGGGGCGAGCCACTCGACGATTTCCTGGCTTTGTTCGTCGTCTATGGCCGTGACGTACAATTCGGACGTCAGGCGCTGATCCAGCCAGCCAGTAAATGTCAGCCGAAAGCTGGACACCATCGTCCCGACACCGATATTTGCGGCCAAAGCCAGCAGCAAAGCCATCAAGGCAAGTGAAAGGCCGGGAAGCTGCGCCCTCATGTCCGCCCAGACCCATTGCGCAACAGGACTGCGGGCCTTGCGCTCGAGGAAGTGAATGATCGCTGACAGAAATGCAGGCAGCAGCAGGGCCGATCCGGTCAGGATACCAGCCAACAGGGCAAACCCGCCGATTAGCCCGGGGAAAACCAACAAGGCGAGGCAACCCACAACGATCAACCCGAGGCCGGTGAAGCCCGCAATCCGGCGTGAGCTTGTGGCCTTGCCCCACGCCTGCAGGCCCGGACCCGCAAGAAGCGGCATTCGAGACAGTCGCCATAGCGCGTGTCCACTGGCCATCAGCGTACCGGCAAAGGCCATGGCGATGCCTGCAGCGGCCCATTGAGGCTGCAACGACAACTGCCCGCTGACAGGGGCGCCATACAAACCGCGCAAGGTCGCGGCCACGTCAGGAAGCAACGCACCTGCGAGAAAGAAGCCGAGCAAAAGGCCCAGCCCGCCGCCGACCAGAGCAAGCATGGTCAACTCTGCGAAGATCAGGCAAACCAATCGACGCATGGAGACGCCCAAGGCCCGCAAAGTCCGGATCATGCCGCGTCGCTGGGCAAAGGCCAGTCCAACCGTACCGTGAACGATGAACAGACCTACGGCGAAAGACAGCAGGCCAAAGGCCGAAAGGTTGAGATGAAAACTCTCGGTCAATTGCGCAGTGTCCAGCTGCGATGACGGGCTGATCCGTTCCAGTTCGGGCGCGAGTTCCGACAAAGGCGGGACCGTGCGGGGTTGAACGGGCAATATGACCAACCGGCTTATTTCACCCCGTCTGTTCAAAAGGGTCTCGGCAACGCCGATATCGGTCAGGATAACGTCTGGCGGCAGAGACGCGCTTGTGATCGCTTTGGGCAGTCCGGAGTGTTCAGCAATCAGAGGTTCCAACACCGGCGAGATCAAAAGCACCCCCGGGGCTGTCAGCACGTCAACCGGTTCGGGCGGCTCGGCGCTTTGTTCTGCCTGCGTAATTGCGGGCAGGGCGGGGTAGGAGATCATGTCCACGCCCATCAGGCGCAGCGTTCGATCAGCGATGCGAAACGGCCCTTCCAGAACCGCTGCAACCTGCCACCCGGCCTTGCGCAGCGCGAGATAGCGTTCGATGGGGATCGGGCCCGCTGGGTTTCTCAGAATGTCATACTGGCCAATTGCCAGTTGTGAATTGGCGCGATCATAACTGGCCCGCGCCTCGGCATTGATGGCCTGCACTGCTGACCAAAGACCGGTTGCCAGCGCAATTCCAATCAGCAGCGTTGCCAGTTGCAACAGATGCCTGCGCCAGTGAGACCACAGCGCCTGAACGACCACAAGGGTCATGCGATGTGTCCGCCCGCAAGGTGTGCGTGCCGGTCGAGACGCGCGGCAATGGCATGGGAATGGGTAACCAGCAGCAGTGCCGTTCCAGTATCTGCGACCAGTGACAGCATCAGATCCAACACCGCCGCGCTGGCGGTCTCGTCCAGATTGCCCGTTGGCTCATCCGCCAGCAAAAGCTTGGGCCGAACGCCCAATGCGCGCCCTATGGCGACCCTTTGTTGCTGTCCACCGGACAAGTATTCCGGATAGCGGTGCATCAGATCGGTCAGCCCCAGCCTGTCGGCCAGATGTGCAATCCAGTCCGGGTCGTGGCGATTGGCCAGCCGGGCGTGAAAGGACAGATTTTGCCCGACGGTCAGCGAAGGGATCAGGTTGAACTGCTGAAAAACCAACGCGACACTGTCGCACCGCAATGCGGCGCGTCCCGGATCGTCCAGTGCCGACAGCGCCGTGCCGTCCAGAGCTATTTCGCCGCTGTCAAAACTGTCCAACGCGGCAGCGAGGTTCAGTAAGGTACTCTTACCGCTGCCGCTTTCACCAGTCAGCGCCAGTGTCTGGCCCGTATCCAATGACAGGGAAACGCCATTCAGAACCGGGCGGCCACCCGGGTACGATTTCCTGACCTGATCAACTACAAGCAACATCCGGGTATCCTGACTGGTTCCTGTCACAATGTGCAACGGCACGCGCCAGTGTCCAGTGCGCATGCTTTCCCGGTTCCTTTCGCCGCAGGTGTGGCACTGGTCGATGGCCGGGGTTGTTCCCGGCCGGGCAAAAGTCCATGCTGTGCCAACGGTTTCACCCTTCGGCACGAGGCGCGAGCGGATGTCCTTATCCGACCAGATCATCTGGGGCAGCATCTATCTGGGCATATGCTTTCTGATCGAGATTGCTTTGCTGACATGGTGCACGCAGTTGATTGAAAAACTGACTGAAAAGTGGCAGGACACGCACCGCTTTTTCACCACTGCCGCGCCGATCAGCGTGGCGCTGGTGTTCATCGTTCTGATTCACACCCTTCAAGTCTGGCTTTGGGCCATTGTCTGGGTCTTTGGTGATGTCTTGCCCGACTGGAACTCGGCTCTGTACTTCTCGTTGGTGACGTTCACGACGCTTGGATACGGCGACATCGTTCTGGGTGAAGAACTGCGTATCTTCGGGGCCTTCGCATCCGTGACCGGCCTTTTGGCGTTTGGCTTGTCCACCGCTTTCATGGTCGCGTTGATGACACGGGTGTTTCAGGAGGAGCTGTTGTTAAAGGATAGGGGCGAATAGACGCGCCAGAGGTGCCCCAAAGCGGATATGTGCCGGTTGTTGTTGCAGGGTGCGTGTCAGTTCGTAACTTTTCTCAAAGTCGGTGCGCAGCATACTTGCGGCGGCTTCAGCGGCGCGGGCATCGAAGAACAGGGCCATCGCTTCGAAATTCAGGCGGAAGGACCGATTGTCCAGATTGGTCGTTCCTACCGCTGCCAGAGTGTCATCGACCACAAAAACCTTCTGGTGCATGAACCCGTCGGCATATCGAAACA
Source organism: uncultured Ruegeria sp. (assembly GCA_963669395.1). Taxonomy (GTDB): domain Bacteria; phylum Pseudomonadota; class Alphaproteobacteria; order Rhodobacterales; family Rhodobacteraceae; genus Ruegeria. The sequence continues at coordinate 2,527,768 of OY770022.1, forward strand.
CACGAACACCGCAGTCACGGATTTCGTCGAAATAGGCAAAGGCTGCAAGCCAGGGCAGGCGATGGTCGATCATGTCAGGGACAAGAATCCGCACATCCACGCCGCGCAGGGCGGCGTGTTGAAGGGCCGTCATGATGTCAATGTCGGGGACGAAATACGGCGAGGCGATCCATAATCTTTCTTTTGCTTCGGCGATGGCGGCGAAGAACATCATCGCGCCGGTCTCGGTCTCGTCCCCCGGACCTGTGGCAACCAGCAGGGCGTTCATGTCCTGATCGGATTCACTGCCGGCCCAATCCAGATGGTCGATCAGGTCCTCTTCATGGGCCCAGTGCCAGTCTTCGGTAAAGATCAGTTGCAACTGGCGGACGACGTGACCGGTAATCCGGACATGCGTATCGCGCCAGTGGCCAAAATGCGGGTTCTGACCCAGATATTCCACGCCGACATTATGCCCGCCTATAAAGCCGGTCTCGCCATCAATGATCACAGTTTTGCGGTGGTTGCGGTAATTCAGTTGAAACCGGAACTTCGGACCACGGCGCTCCTTGGGGTTTGCAACATCAATTCCTGCTTGCTGCAGCGATTCAAGATATGCGGTGGGAAGGCCATAGCTGCCCACGGAATCGGTTAGAAAGCGTACGTGCACCCCACGTTCCGCCGCCGCAACCAGCCGATCCTTTAATTGCTGGCCCAACGTGTCATCACGTACGATGTAGAACTGGATCAGGACATAATTCTTGGCGGCATCGATTGCCTCAAAAATTGCGTCAAAGGTCGCCTGACCGTCGATCAGCAACGACGCGCCATTGCCACGGGACACCGGCAGATGCGCCAAGGCTTCGAAGGGGCGGGGATTGATCTGCATGCTTTCTCTGTCCGGCTTTGAGAAGTCTGCAAAGGTCTTGATGCCCTCGACAACCCTTTCACTTTCCTTTCGGGCAATGCGGTATCCGCGAAATCGGTGATGACCCAGAAAAAGGTACATAGGCACTGCCAGCATGGGGGTTGCGATCAGAAAAACCACCCAACCGACCGCACCTTGTGGCGTACGGGCTGTCTGTGCAGCCCGTATCGAGAACACTACAGCGGTGACGTAGAGAAATATCAGAAACGCGGAAACAAGCAGTGTCCACATGAGGTTGAAAGCTCCGAACCTGTTCAGTTCGCCCCAGTGTAGATGCGCGACCAGTCTTGCGCCATATCAACAATGACCCATCCCATCCCGGGCCCTTTGTCCAGACCGTCGGCCAGTTTCCCAATCGGGCTTTCGCGGTCATAAGCCCATTCGCGTTTGTCATCCGTGTGATGTATCAGGATGCCCAGTCGTGGTCCTTCGTCCGACGTCGTCCACTCCATCATGGCGAAATCTCCGTCCGAGTTTCCTCCTGCCAAAATCGGGCGTTTGCCGATTGTGCGTTCGATGTTGATTGGCTTGCCTTCCTTGTCGTCGATAAAGGCGATGCCCGGTGCCTTGACCAGAGCCGGTGAGCCATCGACCGTTTCATAACTGGTATTGCCGTATGTGCCGAGGACCTGCCAGGGCGGAATGCCATAGGCGCTTTCGGCAAAAACACGCATGAAATGAAGGCCGCCGCCGGAAACGATGAATGTCTTGAACCCTTCATCACGTAGGTAGCGCAGAAGCTCGATCATGGGTTGATAGGTCATCTGATCATAGCGGAGATCGGTTTGCGGATGGCGAGACTCGTCGAGCCATTGTGCGACCGTTTCCTGAAACTCGGCGACGGTCATGCCCGAATGCGAGGCGTTGACGACTTCGATCAATGCATCATGCCCACCTTCCAAGACAGCCGCTAGATCTCCTTGCGCCGCCGCCTTCAGGATGGGTGTTGTGAGGATCGAGGGATCCTGTTCGGCCTTTTCGGCCAGACGGTCCATAGCGAAAATAAACTGAAAATACACAGGTTGCTCGGCCCAAAGGGTGCCATCATTGTCGAAAACCGCGATCCGGTCTGCAGGAGTGACATATGCTGGCCCGGACGGATCCGTTACCGATTCTACAAATGAAATAATTTGATCGCGGGTCTCGGTGTCTTGCCAGCTTGGCAGGGGATCAGCACTGCCGGTGACAGGAAAGGTCAAGGCAAAGACGATGGCAGACAATCGCAGCATTACACAACACTCCGTTCAAAATGACCGGGGCCACCCTTGCAGGCGGCCCCGAGTTGTTTGCAGTTTTAGTTGCTGGTTGGAGTTGACAGTTTGTCCATCACCTGATCCAGGCTGAAGCTGGCAGCTTTCTGCCGCGGCGGGAATTCCTGGAACGTGCTCAGGAATTGCCCGACATATTGCTGGGCAGGCACCAGGAAATAGACCCGGTCGATCATCCAGTCGTAATATGTGTTGGACGTGCGATAACCGCGTTCGTACGGATCGCGGCGCAGGTTCACGATGATCGGGACGCGCAGCGGGGTGAAGGGTTCCATCCAGGCGCGCAGGGTTGCCCATGCTTTCTGCTCGAGAAAGATCAGCTTCCAGTCATCGAACCGCAAAGCCGAAAGGTCGCCGTCATCGGTGAAATAGAACACCTCCCGGCGCGGGCTTTCAGCGGTTTCACCTGTCAACAGCGGAAGAATATTGTAGCCATCCAGATGCACCTTGTAATCGCGACCCATCGCGGGCGAGGAATAGCCGGCCATCAGCTTTTCCTTGATCTCCGGATCACCGGCGACAGCAAGGTATGTCGGCAGCCAGTCCATGTGGTGCACGATTTCATTGGTCACAGAACCCGGCTCGATCTTGCCGGGCCAGCGCACCATTGATGGCACGCGCCATCCGCCTTCCCAGTTGGTATTCTTTTCGCCCCAGAACGGGGTCGACGCCGCATCAGGCCAGGTGTTGTAGTGCGGGCCATTGTCGGTGGAATAGTGGACGATTGTATTGTCGGCGATGCCGAGTTCGTCCAACAGGTCCAGCAACTGACCGACCTGGATGTCATGTTCGATCATGCCGGCTGTATACTCATCGGCCACGCCGCCCATGATCTCATTTGCCTGATTGCGCATTTCCTCTTTTACATGGGTGCGGAAATGCATGCGGGTGCCGTTCCACCAGACATAGAAGGGTGTTCCATCCTGATTGGCCTTGCGAATGAATTCTATGGCAGCTTCGAGCGTTTCCTCGTCCACCGTTTCCATGCGCTTTTTCGTCAGCGGACCAGTGTCTTCAATCGGACCTCCTGCGGTCGAGCGGATAACACCGCGCGGGCCATAAGCCTCGCGGAAGGTGCGCCCGTCGGGCAAAACCGCGTCTCCGGGATAGTCTTCATGTTCGGGCTCTTCCTCGGCGTTCAGGTGATAGAGATTCCCAAAAAACTTATCAAAACCGTGGTTTGTGGGAAGGTGCTCATCCCGGTCGCCAAGGTGGTTCTTGCCGAACTGGCCGGTGACGTACCCGTGGTCCTTCAGCAAACCCGCAATTGTCGGGTCTTCGACCTGCATCCCTTCTTTTGCGCCAGGCAGGCCAACCTTGGACAGGCCGGTGCGAAACACCGATTGACCCATGATGTAAGATGACCGGCCTGCAGTACAGGACTGTTCACCGTAGTAGTCGGTAAAAATCATACCCTCATTGGCAACGCGGTCGATATTGGGTGTCCTGTAACCCATCAAACCCATCGTATAGGCCGAGATATTGGATTGACCGATATCGTCACCCCATATCACAAGGATATTGGGCTTTTCATTCTGTGCCCATGCCGGAATTGCAAGGCACGCGGCAAATGTGGCCGCAGCCAGCCTGCGCAATAGCGGGGTTGGTCTGAGTTCTTCTGATGACATCTTACGCTCCTGAAATGGCGGGTTGGAACCCGGTCGTTTCGAAATTGACGGCTCAGCCGAAAAACTGCTGAAACATCATGTGTAAGGCGCTGATTCTCGGATTGAATTCTTTTTCTGAGAGAGCCTCGGGAAATGATTGAATAGTTGTACCTGCGGGGGCAGAACTATCACATAGGAAGATTAAAATATACTAATTTCAGGTTAAACTTAGCGGTGGGGTGACCTACCCAAGTCAACTACTTTTCTTTGGACCCGTCTTCACCCAATTGCCCGTCCAGTGACATCAGAATTGCAACCGGTCGCAATGCGGGAATATGGCTGAAAACGATCAATATGCAGACGGTCAGCGGCACACTCAGGAATGCTCCGATCAGGCCCCAAACAGTTGTCCAGAAGGTCAGGGCCAGTATCACCAGAAACGTGGACATATTAAGCGATCTTCCCAGCAGGGCAGGGTCCAGGAAGTTGCCAATCAGAAACTGGATGGTGCCGCAGCCAAAAACGATGATCAAAAACGGGCCGATTGTTTCATACTGAACCAGTGCAATCATGGCCGGGAAGACAACGGCGATGATGGATCCGATCGAGGGAATGAAATTCAGCGCAAATGTCAAAACGGCCCAGGTTTCAGCGTATTCGAGGCCAAGAAGCCGGAACACCGCATAGCTGATGCCGGCGGTAATCAGGCTGATAAAGGTTTTGACACCGACATAGCGTTGAAGACTGTCGGTAATTGCGTCCAGAATTGCGGCGAACTCGGCCCCGGCCAGCGGGTTTCCCGCAGCCAGTTGGATTTTTTTGCGAAAAGCAAGCCGTTCGGCCATCAGGAAGGCGACGTATAGGCTAATGAGAAAGAAGTGATTCAGCAGAGAAGTGGCGCTGCCCAGTAGAATCCGGGCCACATAAGTCATGTCCAGACTGACCAGATTGTCCCGTATGAATTTCGTGACATCGTTGCCGACCAACCCTGTGACACGCTCTACCGCCCCGTCGAACTGACTTTCGTATGTGGTCACCGAACGGGCGAATTGCGTGGCCTGGCTGCCCACAATGTACATAATCATGAACAGACCCGCCAAAACCACGGTCACACCGGCAATGTTGGCCAGCCAGACCGGTGCGCGGGTAACGGCAATCACCCGGTCGCTGAGGGCAATGATCAGAACGTTGATCAGCAACGCCATGGTCAGCGGAATCAGGAATGCGGAACCGGCATAAAGGCCAACCACGATCAGAGTGATGACAATCACAATGTCTCGCAGAACCGACAGCCTGAGCATTGGACGATCACTCGAGTCTTGGGCTTTCAGATCCATGGAACGAACAGTTTCCGGTGCATTTGTTAAGGGTCACGGTCCGATTCTGCACAGCGCGGCGGGTTTATGCAATGCGCTCAGGCATTTATACGCGTCTATTCGGCAACACAGGCCTGCACGCGGGTTCTTTGCAAGACTTATGCGGGTTAGACTCGCGATATGCACGCGTTCATGATTCCCTCGTTTGATCGTCCGCTTCGTGCCCTGTGGTTGGCAATCCGGCGGTTCGTCGACAAGAATGGTTTTGTGATGAGCAGCCACGTCGCCATGTCTTTGATGATGGCGTTGTTTCCTTTCGTCCTTTTCACCGTCGCGTTGGCTGGTTCGTTGTCGCAGGGCTACGTCACTGACGATCTGATCGACCTGATTTTCGGAGCGTGGCCTAAAGATGTGGCCAAACCGATCGTTGCCGAACTGCGCGCGGTGCTGGACAACGCCGGCTCGGGCGTCATAACGCTGGGCGGTTTGCTGGCCATCTATTTTGCGTCAAACGGGGTGGCCGCTGTGCGCGCCGCTATGAACCAGGCCTATCATGACAGTGACAGCTGGCCGTTCTGGAAGACCCGGCTTTTGTGTATCGGCCTCGTCATCCTCGGCGGTGCCTCCGTTCTGATCATCGCAATGGTAGAAGTTGTGCTTCCCTTTTACACAAGGCTGGTGACGGAAAACACGGCCGTTGATGTATCAGGGTGGTTGTCCGTGGACAGGCTGGGCTGGATTTTTACGGTTGCCGTGCCTGCGGGCTTGGTAATTATCGCACATCTGGTGTTGCCCACACGTCGGCATCGGTTGACCCAGATTCTGCCGGGCGCATTTCTGACCCTTTCGTTGTGGGCCGCAGGCGGATGGGCTTTCTCCATCTATATCGGCAAATTCGCGACTTACAGCGCGACCTATGCCGGTCTTGCTGGGGCAATGGCGGCCCTGATTTTCCTGTACCTGTGCGCCGCCATGTTGATCCTGGGGGCGGAATTCAACGGTGCATTGATGGATCTTGAAAACGAGTCCCAAGCGAAAGACTAACAAAAGAAGGGCGCGCTGCCGGCGACCCGTTTGCTCGTACATTTGGGGTATTTGGCGTGAAATGCCGCTTTGTTCGGCATGTCAGCGCCTGTATTGCGCCATGTTGATGGCAAATTCCGCTGGCAATCTCAGGGCAGGGTACAAATCCCGGCATTTTCACGAGGTCTGCCATGCCAGAACAACCAGCGCCCGAACCAAAGCGCACACGCCGCGTCACAATCGATCAGCGGATTGCGGAACTGCAGGCCAGACCGCCCGTTTACATCAATCACGGCGAAGCTCTGCTTATTCAGGGGATGGCCACCGCGTCCTTCCGCGAACAACGCCTAAGCGGAAACCGGATACTGCTGGACGATTAAGTTCAGCCCCTAAATCCAGTTGCCACAACGAATTTTTCTGAACTGTCCGACCGCGATGCAGGTGGTTTGACATTGGCCACCTTCTCGAATTTCTGTTTCAGCAGCTTTTGCAAATCGCCCTCAGCGCCGCCGGCCAGAACCTTGGCGACAAAGGTGCCGCCTTCCTCGAGAACGTCAAAGGCGAAATAGGCGGCCGTTTCGCACAACGCCATGATCCGCAAATGGTCGGTCTGCTTGTGGCCCGAGGACGCAGCGGCCATGTCTGACATTACCACGTCAGCCTTGGCGCCCAGCCAGTATTTGACCTTCTGGTCAGCGTCGTCCTCCATGAAGTCCAGCACATGAGCTGTCGCACCGGCGACCGGTTCAACCTCCTGCAAATCGACACCCAGAACAGTACCGATCCGCTTGCCGCTTTTCTCGCCCAGCGCGTTGACCCGTTTGACCGCGACCTGCAGCCAGCCGCCGGGCGCGCAGCCCAGATCCACGACACGGGCTCCCGGAACCAGAAAGCGGAATTTCTCGTCCAGCTCCAATATCTTGAATGCGGCACGCCCACGATAACCTTCGGCCTGGGCGCGCTTTACATAAGGGTCGTTCAACTGCCGCTCGAGCCAGCGGGTCGAGCTGAGCTTGCGCCCGCGTGCAGTCTTGACCTTGACCTTCAGGTCGCGCTGTCCGCGACCTGAGGTGTTTTTGCCAGTCGGTGTCTTCGCCATCAGAACGGTCCGTCTTCCAATACGCCGTCCGCGCTCATCTGTGCATATAGCAGACCCTCGCGCAGCCCCCGGTCCGCCACTGAAAGACGGTCGGTGGGCCAGCATCGTAACAAAGCCTGCAAAATGGCCGAGCCGGACATGATCAGGGCCTGCCGGTCATCGCCGATGCGCGGATCCCGGCGCCGACCCTGAGGGCCGAGTTCTAGATACCCACGTATGACTTTGTCAATCTGATCGCTGGTCATGCGCAGACCGTCTACCTTCGTCCGGTCATAGCGTTTCAGTCCAAGGTGCGAGGCCGCAACAGTTGTAACCGTGCCGCTTGTGCCTACGATCTGGAATCCTTCCCGCGCCTGTTCGTCCTTGTAGGGCGCGAAGTCGGCAAGGTTTTCCTCGAAAAACCAACTCATCAGGGCAAAGCGGGCCGAGTCGTCTTCGACGTCGTGAAACTGATCGCGCAAAGTGGCGACGCCCAGCGGAACGCTGATCCAATCCACCACTTTGGCAGCGGGAAAGGGGCTTTCAGCCGCGTGAAAGCCGTTGTGAAGACGCATGATTGCAGCAGGGCGATCCCGGCGCGGCACGGATGAGATATCGATCCACACCAGCTCGGTCGAACCGCCACCAATGTCTACAACAAGCAGTTGCTCGGTCTTTGTCGACACCAACGGAGCGCAGGAGATGACTGCCAGACGGGCTTCTTCCTCGGGCTGTATGATTTCCAGCGTCAAGCCGGTTTCGCGCTTGACCTGGCGGATAAACTCGCGCGAGTTCTTGGCGCGCCGACAAGCCTCGGTCGCAATCAGGCGCATTCGCTTGACGCGGTTCCGTTTGAGCTTCTGCTGACAAATCCTGAGCGCCTGAACGGTACGCGCCATAGACGCCCGAGACAGACGCCCGGTGCGTTCAAGTCCCGCACCCAGTTGCACGGACTTGGAGAAACTGTCTACCACATGAAACCCGCTGCCCTTGGGCTGGGCTATCAGCATGCGGCAGCTATTCGTTCCCAGATCCAGTGCCGCATATAGTGCATCCGGATCGGGTTTTGCCGGCGCGGGGCTTTCGACCGCTTTCGGGAACGCGCCCGCACCTTTGGGACGCTTGGGCGCCATCTTCACGCCCTCCGATTTTCGAGTTAACCTGACCCTAGGCGGCACATCGCCGTCGTGCAAGTGATTTCAAAACTCAATTTAAGGTGAATGTCACGCATCGTTCACACTGAAGTGCAACCTGTCTTGTCAGAACCCTGTTCGGGGTTCTTTACAAGCTTACAGCCAGATACGGAGTCTGCCATGAAAGACGAGCGCACCCTTTCTTTTGACGAGTATGATGAACTCATAAACCCACGCCCTGAGGAATGTGATTTTGACCGCGTCGTCGAACGCGCCCTTTCGCGCCGTGGATTTATGGGAAGTGTTCTGGCGATGGGCAGCTTTGCTGCGGTCGGGGGCTCGATTCTACCGACAGGCGCGCGGGCCGCTGCCAACCGTTTCTCGTTCGAAGCGATCCCTGTATCCACAGCGGACGATGTCGTGGTGCCTGCCGGTTATAAGGCAGAGGTCATGGTGCGCTGGGGCGATCCGCTGTGGTCGGATGCGCCCGAGTTTGATCACGCCACGCGCGGCACTGGTGCAAGTCAGGAACGCGCCTTCGGCGACAACACCGACGGACAGGATGTATTCTTCCATGATGGACACGTGCTGTTGGTGGTGAACAATGAATACACCAATCGCGATATCATTTGGGGCAACAACCCTGACGCCAAGCCGGCATCTGACGATGACGTGGTCAAAGGCATGATGGCACATGGTGTCACCATTGTTGAGATTGCCAACACCGACGGCAAGTGGGGCATTGTCAAGGACAGCCCGTATAACCGCCGAGTCACTCCGCAGACCGACATGACCATCACCGGACCCGCCGCTGGTCATGACCTAATGAAAACCGAAGCCGATCCATCGGGCACAGCTTGCAAAGGGACATGGAACAATTGCGGCAACGGGATGACACCGTGGGGCACCTATCTGGCCTGTGAAGAGAACTTCAACGGCTATTTCTCGGCCGAAGATGAAAACCACGAAACCAGTGCCGAGCTTAAGCGTTATGGCGTGTCCGCCAAAGATTGGGGTTACGGTTGGGCAAAAATCGACGACCGGTTCGATGTCGCAAAGAACCCCAACGAACCAAACCGCGCAGGTTATGTCGTTGAAATCGATCCGAGAGATCCCAACTCGACCCCACGCAAGCTGACCGCCCTGGGCCGTTTCAAACACGAAAACGCGGACACCGTGGTCAACAACGATGGTCACATCGTAGTTTACATGGGTGATGACGAACGTGGCGAGTTTCTGTATCGCTTTGTATCCGACGGCGTCTATGCAGCCGGAGTAGATACCAATGCGCTGCTTGAAAACGGGACGCTCTCGGTCGCCAAGTTCAACGACGACGGTACTGGCGAGTGGCTGGAGCTGACGCCCGAGACCACCGGGCTGGCTTCACAGGCCGAGGTCAGTATTCACACGCGCCTGGGTGCCTCGGCGGTGGGCGCAACCACGATGGACCGCCCGGAATGGGTCGCCTCGAACCCGAATGCGCCCGAGGTTTACTGCTGCCTGACCAACAACAAGAACCGAGGCGTCAAACCGAATGCTGGGGGCGACGACACATCCGCCAATGGCCCGAACCCGCGGGACAAAAACAACTATGGTCAGATCGTTCGCTGGCGTCCGGATGGCGGGGACCACACCGCCGCTGGATTTGGCTGGGATCTGTATGTTCTGGCGGGCAACCCCACGGTGCACAGTGACGCTTATGCCGGATCCGGCAACGTAAACGCCGACAACATGTTCAACTCGCCCGATGGCCTCAAGTTTGACAGCAATGGCCTGCTTTGGATCCAGACTGACGGCAATTACGGCAACGACGGTGACTTTGCAGGCCATGGCAACAACCAGATGCTGGCAGGGGACCCGGTGACAGGTGAGATCCGCCGCTTTCTGGTTGGCCCCAATGAATGCGAGGTCACCGGTCTGAGCTGGTCTCCGGATCGCCGAACCATGTTTGTCGGCATTCAGCACCCGGGTGAGGATGGAAACAGCCACTGGCCCGAAGGCGGTGACTCGGTGCCGCGTTCGGCGATCATCGCCATCACGCGCGAGGACGGTGGCCTGGTCGGTTAAGCCCCGCTTCTGAGTTGAATCAATCCCCGGACGGCAAGTGTGGTCCGGGGAATTTCTGTTTATGTGCCGTTTTCATCGAGAACTTGAGAAATTTGAGGTGCCCGCAGAGCACCGAAACGGGTTAGAACCCGCGGTATCCCGTTGTGGGCCGAAAAGGTCGCTTGAAAAGCGTTGTGTGTCGAAAACCGACCGACCCGAGCCCATATTGAAGTTTAGAACCGGTCCATCTGGTAAGGAGGAATCAAAGGCGATGCCTGACGTCACAATCGTTTTTTGGCGCGACATCCCCGCTCAGGTCATCGTTGGCAAAGGCCGGCGTGGCGCCAAGCGGCAGTTGGAGGAGCGGTTCGAGCAAGCCATTGACCGGGCTGCGATGAAGGTAAATGCCAAGGACAGTGATGCCTACCTGGCCGAATGGCGCAAGGCCGACCCGTTCGAGGTCGAGGGTGATCCGGCAGAAATCGCGGAAGCCCAGGCCGTGCGCCTTGAAACGGAATACGATCAGGACCGCATCAAGGCCCTGATCGCCAACGACGGTTGGGCATAGGCCCGGTTTTTACAAAGGGAGGCCTCAATGGCTTTGCTGAATTTCAAGAAACGTGATGGGGCCGAGAAGGCCCCGGTGAATACGACCGTCGAAGCCTTTCTGCAAGGTTATTCGATTGAGGTGATGCCCCGCACCGCAGAGAAGGTCGCGGATTTCCGCGCGTTGCTGCCCGAAGGCACCCGCGTCTACATCGCCCATATCGAGGGCACACCGATCGAAGACATGGTCCAGACCGCCAAGCGGATTGCGGCCGAGGGCTACCCGGTGATGCCACACTTCCCGGCGCGTATCATCAAGGATGCCGCGACGCTGGAAAACTGGATTTCGATGTACCAGGGCGAAGCAGGGGTCGATCAGGCGCTGATGCTGGCCGGTGGTGTTGCCAAGCCGCATGGCGATTTTGACAGCTCGATGCAGCTGCTGGAAACTGGCCTGTTCGACAAGGCGGGCTTCAAACGTCTGCACGTTGCCGGCCACCCCGAGGGCAACAAGGACATTGACTCGGACGGTTCGACCAAGAATGTCGACGACGCGCTGCGCTGGAAGCAGAAGTTCAGTGAAACCACCGACGCGGAGATGGCGCTGGCGACCCAATTCGCTTTTGACGCCAAGCCGATCATCGCATGGGCGGACGGTCTGAAAGCGGCGGGCATCGATTTGCCGATCCACATTGGTATCGCTGGACCAGCCAAGTTGCAGACGCTGATCAAGTTCGCGATTGCCTGTGGTGTTGGTCCGTCTCTGAAGGTTCTGCAGAAGCGTGCCATGGATGTCTCCAAGCTTCTGCTGCCCTATGAGCCGACCGATGTTGTAACCGAGCTGGCCAACCACAAGGCCGCCAACCCCGACTTCAACATCACCAACGTACATTTCTTCCCGCTTGGTGGTATCAAGACCAACGCCAACTGGGTAATCGACAACGGCGGCGCTTCGGCACAGCCTGTAAACTCCTAAGGAACGGACATGACCCGTACAGTCGTAGAATCAAAAACAAAAACCGCCGTTCTGGGCTTTGATGAACCGTTTTGTGTGATCGGTGAGCGGATCAACCCGACCGGCCGCAAGAAGCTGGCCGCTGAACTGGAAGCAGGCGACTTCTCGACCGTTGAGAAAGACGCCATCGCTCAGGTTGCTGCAGGCGCGACCGTTCTGGATATCAACGCAGGCGTTGTCTACAACTCGAACCCCAACCCGAACGAGACCGAGCCGCCGCTGATGCGCAAGATCGTCGAACTGGTGCAGGGTCTGGTCGAAGTGCCGCTGTGCATCGACTCGTCGGTTCCCGGAGCCTTGGAAGCCGGTCTTGAGGCAGCTCAGGGCCGCCCGCTGCTGAACTCGGTCACTGGCGAAGAAGAGCGTCTGGAACTGGTTCTGCCGCTGGTCAAGAAATACAACGTTCCGGTTGTTGCGATCTCGAATGATGACACCGGCATCTCGGAAGACCCCGATGTCCGTTTCGAAGTGGCCAAGAAGATTGTTGAGCGCGCCGCCGATTTCGGCATCCCTGCGCATGACATCGTCGTCGATCCGCTGGTCATGCCCATCGGTGCGATGGCTACGGCCGGTCAGCAGGTGTTCGCTCTGGTCCGTCGCCTGCGCGAAGAACTGGGCGTGAACACCACTTGCGGTGCGTCCAATATCTCGTTCGGTCTGCCGAACCGCCACGGCATCAACAACGCGTTCCTGCCGATGGCAATGGGCGCTGGCATGACTTCGGCGATCATGAACCCGGTCGCGCTGCCGGTGACGCAGAAGAAGATCGCCGAGAAGAAAGAGCAGGTCACGGCGGCTGGAATCATCCTGCCTGAGGGCATGGATGATGAGGCCTTTGTTCAGATGTTCGGTCTGGGCTCGACCAAGCCACGCGCTGGTAAGGAAATGGAGGCCATTCGTGCTGCCAACCTGCTGACCAACAATGACGCGCATGGCGGAGAGTGGATCCGGTTCAACAAAGACCCGGAAGAAGCCGGTGCAGCCGGTGCTGCAGGTGGCCGTCGCGGTGGTGGCCGTCGTCGCCGCGCCTGAACCGTTTGCGACTTTTTTCAAAAGGCCGGGTTCTCCACCCGGCCTTTTCTTTTTGATATTGATCAATGCTGTTTTTCCATGCTGCCGCAGAATATCGAGATCGGAACGCTGCGATCAGGTGATTTCATGGCCAAACATATTCCACCAAAACTGTCCGATGCGGACCTCAGCAAGAGACTGACTAAAAAGGAGTATTTCGAGCGGCTTGAGGGGCTTCAGGCGCAGCTTGCAAAGATACAGCAGGCTTTTTTGTTCCACGACCTGAAAGGCGTGATTGTGTTCGAAGGCTGGGACGCCGCAGGGAAGGGCGGAACCATTCGTCGGATCAGTCAGGCGCTGGACCCGCGCAGTTTCAAGGTCTGGCCGATCGGAGCGCCCCGAAACTACTATCTCAACCGGCACTACCTGCTTCGGTTTTGGGAACGTCTGCCGCCTTCGGGCGCAATTTCCGCATTTGATCGAAGCTGGTATGGCAGGGTCCTGGTCGAACGGATCGAGGAGCTTACACCTGAAAAACGCTGGCGCGAAGCATATCAGGAGATCAACGATTTCGAACGCATGTTGGTGGATGACGGGACCCGGATTGTGAAGCTGTTCTTTCACATTTCAGAGGATGAGCAGATGCAACGTTTAACCCAACGGCTGACAAACCCGTTGAAACGCTGGAAACTGACCTATGAAGATTTCCGTAATCGTGAGAAGTGGGAGATAATGGAGGTCGCCGTGAATGAAATGTTGGCCAAAACCTCGACGCTGAAAGCGCCGTGGCATGTGATCCCCGCGAACAACAAGAAATACGCAAGAATCAATGCTATGAACGTCATTGTTAAGGCGTTTGCAGAAGATGTTGATCTGAACCCGCAACACCTTGACCGGCAAACACTGGACGCGGCGGGCAAGGCATTAGACGTAGATCAATCGCTGATTGAAAGCCTGCGTGCCCGCACCGAGTAACGATCCTGCTTGATCCCGATCCGGCGACGATGCTATGCCAGCCAAAGAGGCGGGTATGGTGAAAAGGTATCACACGAGCTTCCCAAGCTCTTGTTACGGGTTCGATTCCCGTTACCCGCTCCAAGAAAATACTCTAAGCGTCTATAAAATTTTAATAAAGTGCGCCTTCACTGCGCAAATTTTGAGTTTTGATAAACGTAGATTATGCAGCGTTATCTTCGATCAGATACTCTGGTTCTTCAATTTGACGGTGTCTGCGCCGCTGACCTGTGGTCTTCAATCAGCTACCTCTTTTGGCCCGATTGATCGAGTGCCGCAATAAACCTGGTCGTCAAATGGGCACAGTGACACCAATCTTTGGCGCTTTGAACCAGCCTGACGATCCTGTTTTGGAGGTAGTCTCGGAAGCCCTTTGAATTTCTGCACCAGTTGTTCAGATCAGGAACATCGGCATGTTTTCAACACTGCCTAACTCAATCTGGCAACGTCGTGACCGTCGATAACAATAGCAAAGTTCCAGAATTTCCCGACCTCTGCCTCAGCTGACCGTGCCGCTGCTTCCTCGTCAGGGATGCGTTCAATTCGAAAACCAAACTGTTCGAGCCCGCAATAATCAACTCGGCTCAGAATAATCGGAACCACATTTCTTTCGATTGCTGCGGCGGCGAGTAATCTTGCAACAGTATATGGAGACTTCGAAGGCTCAACGATCCTGACGCCAAAATATGTGTGGTCCTCAACTTCGCGTTCCCAAAGTGCGGTTGACGGAAGTAAGTCCATATCGGGGAACAGAACTTTTCCAAATTGCCGCGTAGCTCGATCTCGAAGGATAACGTCATCCAAATTAGCCGGTTGTTCCGGCGTGAAGGTGTTGACTATCTTGTACCAGTTGTTTTCAGCCATTTTTCCAGCTCGTCGCTATGATTTCGGCAGCTGCGGAAACACCGGATTCAGGCAGCTCTATTTGTTGCAGTGTTGTACGAAAGTCTTCCGCGCCCCCGTCATCCAGACAAACCTGTACCGTTCGTTCCAGCTTCATGAATTCCGCTTCCGTAATGGTTGAACAAAGATTGCGGTCAGATAGTGCTCTTGCTCGTCGTTCCTGGTCGTCCAAATATGGCGCAGACTGTGGGATAAGAATTGCGGGAATCTTGTGGTAGAGGATCTCGTGGACCGAATTGTACCCGGCCGCCGATATTACCAAATCCGCAGCCAAACATAGCTTTGTAGCCTCTAAAGTATGAACCACCTTTGTATTTTTCCATCCAAACGCGGCTGCCTGAACCGCGCTACCGGGCCAGGTTACGACCAGGTGAAGGCAGTCTGCGCGGCACTCAAGCATTCCTGAGATTGCTTGCAGTTGAGCGGACCTGTCAGAGGCAACTCCTCCGCCTAACATGCTGACAATCAGCAGTTTAAAGTCGTGATCAAACTTTTCGGCCAGACGCGTCCGGAGGTTTTCGGAGTCCTCGGGCGATTGCTCTACCTGCCGAAAAATTGGCCCTATGTTGTGAACTTGTTCACCGTAACTGTAAGCGTCGTTAAGCTCTTCAAAAGCCTCCGACGGCACGATGACCCGGTCGAATATGCCCTCACGACGAAGCACGGTATGCCGGGACCGACCCTTGGGCCAAAGGCCACGGCGGATCCAGACTGCGGATAATCTGCGTTCCCGGATTACGCGATTGACGGAATCGAACACATAGCCCCCGTCAAAAACGAACCGGTCGCCTTCTTGTAATGCGGCGTTCAGACGCCGGTAAGTCAGGATGTCATTCGCGTTGGAACTGTCGTTTACGTCTGATCGGGCGACCAGCGGTATACAGTCGATCCCCTCGCGTCGAACCATAGGAACACAACTTGGGAAGGCCGCGAACACCGGGGACATGTGTTTTGGCAAAGCCTTGGCGATCACAGTGCACCGCTGCGCATGTCCTAACCCAACTCCGTTAGTTGGCAAGAACAAGGTTCTCGGCGACGTCCGTTTGGGTGGTCGCGGTTTGGCGCGAAGCCCTGCGGCGGTCTCGAGCCGGGATATATCTACTGTCCGCAGCCACGGAGACTTTCGTGTTTGGTCAGCGATGTGTGGTGTATTCCCGATAATTTTGCCGATCAGGTATCCATCCAAAGCAAAAAGCGTCTTGGGTCCAAGTAATGCCGGCGCTCCGGACGATATCAAAACCTCGTCTTCGGTGCAGTCGATCACGACGCCACCGGCTGCAATCACCTCAAGCGCAAGCTCGGCCATCCGATCGCCTGCGATGCCATGCCCAAACATCGCGAGGATATCCGTTGAATTTGCGAGGGTTAGAGGCGAAAGATCAGTATAAAGAACTCTGGGGAGATCGTTGAATTTTGACGCTTTTAGGAACTCATTCTGCGCACCGCTCACAACCAGCTTAAAGCCATAGCTGCCCTGATTGCTCATCCGGGACAGACAGGACAACGTTTCAGAGTCGTCCAACTCCAAGGAACCCAACACGACGGTTACGTTCGCCAATTCACCAATTGGCCGGGTGATCGGTCGGGTTTCAGTTACCAGGGGGCTGATAGCTGAAGGTGAAATGGAACGCGGCTGAAGGTCCGATAGATCAATGACCGTTGCTTCGCGCCCCAGTGCAAACGCGAGACGGGATTTTGCACTAATGTAGCTTTGCTGAGTACTGAACCGACCAGTTGCGATTACCGGAACATCCGTCCCGAGTTGCTTTTGTCGCAATGAGGCAAGCAGCCGGTCATCTACTTCTTCCGCGCCGAGGATGAACACGGCTTCAGCTACGAGTTCTTCGGTATCGGCGAGAAGTGTCGCAGCCTCGTAGTGTCTTCCGCGCCCTGCATCCTCAGGAAAATAGGTTGCGTCGATGCAAACATCGAAACCACGCTTTCGGAGTTTCAGAGCAAAAATCAATTGTGCGTCAAAAGACCGAACTGAAAGTGTACCCGCTTCAACAAAAATCATGTCAGCGCCTCTCTGTCCGCGGTCAGAATGGCGCCCAAACGCTCTTTGAATTTTTGGCCCGAGTAGCGCTCAAGCAGCGGCTGTGCCTCAGCAACTTTCTTTCGATACCGGTTGGGGGACGAAATCAGGTCAGAAATGATCCGGTCCACATCCCCGGGGCTACAGGGGATTACGGCATTTCCGAATGTCTTTGCCGTTTCCGGATCCGTCAAGACGACCTTGCCGGCTGCGATAGCCTCCGCAATTACGCGCCCGAAACTCTCTCTCCAAGTCGGCGCTGTAAAGTAGACAAAAAAATCTATCATCTCAAAAAAATCTTCCAGACTGATCGCGTCAAATGGAAACAAAGTCCAATGCGAACGAACGATGTCCGTGTCCATTAACGCGTTCGCACCGAGAATGACATTGGCCTTCGCGTGTTTGGGAAAACACAAATCAAGATCGGCGACAGATGGAAACTTTTCGAAGCCAGGCCGCGAATGTCGACCGCGTCGGTCCTCTGGCTTTTCACATGGTTCGTCTTTGTCACTGAAAAATATGTTGAACCAGTCATCTTCCAGGACATTCCAATGGCGGCCCTTACGAAATTTGGACAACCAGCCTGTAACGGTCTCACGGTTATACGCGGAAATTGGCGCAAGCGTTTTCCTAAGCGCGAGGGTCGACAAGTCTATCTGATCCAGGCAGTTTGAAACATCGAAGCCTTCTTCGCCGCCCGGCCGCAAGAAGTTTTCGTGGGTTACAACGACTATTTCCTGCGCATAAATCTCTGCGCTCAAAGAGTTTTGAAACTTCAGGAAAGACGGATTGTGCAAGATAACAAAATCAGCGCATATCCGGGGGGCGTCCCAAACCATAGGGATACGAAGTTCGTCCAACACTCGCTGCAGCACCGGCGCGACATGCTGACCGCTGCCAAACATCTTGGAGGTCCTCGCATGCACCACCAGATCAGCGAACTCGGTGGCAACGCGCAGTTCGGCAGCGACTGCCATGGAAGTGCCACCTAAAAAGCGGGGCTCAATAACATACGCGATCTTCACTTTCTTAGGATATCGAATGTTTGGAAATTTCGTCATGATTTCAGTGCTGGGAAGAAGCGGCAAGCGCAGCGCTGCCAACTTGTGAAACCTCTGCACTGTTTGCGGCATTGCCAGCAAAGCCGTAATCCACCTGTCCCCGTGAAACGGTGTCAAAAAAACTGCGCAACTCAAGTGATAATTCGTCATCACCCAATAACAAGTCTGGGTTCTTTTGAAGATAATCCCACAAAGCCTGGATGTTATTCTCGGACAAAAACTGATCTATCGTCAGCAAATGTTCCAATGTAATTTCGGCACGCACATGCTGAGACGGCAGTAAGAACAATAGGGCAGTTACTATCGCAACAAGTTTAGAGTTAGGCATCTTAAACCCCGATCTCCGATTGTTAACCTACATCGTTTTGCCTCTTACAGCCAGAAACTGGCCGACATTCATTGGTTTGTTGCCGTTTTTAGTTTGCTCAAAACTTGCCTTTTTAGCTGATCGACTTGATCAGTCGCAGAAGCGCTGCGACGAGCCATTTTCACTTTGGGCTTCGTCGCACTATTGCCGGCCAACCATAATTCCACGACGCCGTTTTGCGTTTTGGACTTAGAGCCCGTGAAATCGCGCAACAAAGCACCGGCATCTTCTGCAAGCGCTGTTGCCTGAGCGGCATCTTCCTTATGATAGAAACGGACGTTGGATTGTTTAACCCCAAAACCAACGCGCGCTGTTCCACTTAACTCATGACCTGCCGCTAAGAGGTCATTGACCACTGAGTTCACTGTCCGTGCGCCAAGGCTGTTTGGTATAAACAGCTTAAATTCTGCGCCGCCGCTGCTGGCAATCACTTTCGCTGATTCAGTGTCTTCGCGCGGCTTTGCTGTGCCATCTGTCGTCTCAGACGACGTTAAAGGTGGTTCCAAATTGTCATGCAATCTGGCCATTGATTTTGGCGACACTTCTTCTGTTCTTGGTAAGGGGGCTTTTGAAAGCTCTCTTAAATCAATTCCTGTTCGATCATTTGAATCAGGCGCGTCCGGCGGACTTACCTTGCCTGGAATGACGAGGTTAAATTTCGGTAGATTATCAAGGCTGTTCAGGGCAAATTCTGTTTCGCTCGGCGCAGACCGAAACGCTACAGCGTGTTTCAGCGTTGAAGGTTGGTCTTCGGCATAGACCAATGAAACCAGCTCGACTGAAATCTCAGGAGCGCTTGAGCCTGGATCAGTCGCATTTGCGACAACAGCTTTCAAACTGTCGAAGATCGCAGAAACATCAGGCAAAATGATCGACGTTCTGAAATGTAACGACGCTTGCGCTAATTGATCGTGTGACCAAGCAGAATTCGGGAAGGCACTTTGTGGATTCTGTGTGGCGGGAGTTCCGGTTGGCCGCTTTGGCGTCTCAAGGGTCAGCAGATCCGAACGAAGCGAAGGAGCGACCGGTGGAAGCATTGCTTCGAACAGCTTGGGATCAGATGACATCTCCTTCATGTGGGGGAGAGCAGTCGCCACCATGCTTGAGCTTTCCTTCGTTGCAAAAATATTTCCGAAGGAAGTCGCATTTGGCAACGCATCCGGTTGTGTCAACGACCGAACCATCAGACGTGGCGGGAATTCTGGCCCCTTTATTTGCGAACTGGTTGATTGCGTAGAACTCTTTTCCGGCAGTGTGGTGGTCCTGGAAGTGCCCACATCCAAGTTGCTGGAAGCGAATAGTTTTTCTTCATTATTTGATTCCCACCGGGCCAATACAAACATTGTCGAAAATGAAAATACGACACCAATCCCACACCCAATGGCTATTGAAGTAAATCGGCCTCTGTGCGGTTGTTGTTGTTTGGGCCAGCGGAAACTAAGCTTTCTGCGAATGTTTTCTGCGGCATCTTCGACCGGCTGGCCTGCACTTGAGGGTGAGCGAACACGACTCTCATGTTCGACACTCGTTTCGTCGTCTTTGGCGGGAACATCCCCAACCGGAAACAAACGTTCAAGGCCGCTGTTTCTTTCTGAACTTGCGCCATTCAAAGACGCGATACTGGGCGCAAGCTGTTGATGTCTTTTTTGACCGGATGCCTCTGAGCCTGTTTTTTGTTGCAGGACTTCAGGAGGCGCGGCAGTTGCTCTTCCAGCACCATTGCTGACTTGCTCACCACCACCGATGTCCGACTCACTTGGCGCATGCTTTTCGGCTTCAGCCGAGGGACGCGCAAGCACCGCTTGTCTTCGCCTGCGCGCTTCTTCCAGCCTGTCCCACAAGTGCTGTGGTCCGGATTCATTCACCCTTTTGGTTGAGTAATCCTTTCCCGGTTGATCAGGTTTGCGGTTCGGATTTTCCTTGCGGTTCCCATCAAGTTCCGCAAGTTTTTTCTTCCGCTGTTTCCGCGCGTTTTCAATCTTCTGCTGCCATTCTTCTGACTGCAGAAAATCATGAATTTGTGACGCGTCATCACCGCCACCACCAGCAACTTCAGGTAGCGTACTCGTGTCGCTAACCTTTGACATAAGCAACCCCCAAAACGGTCATTGCGCTATGCTCTACATTATTGAAACAAGAGCAAAAAAAAGACGTTGGGCACAGTCTCTAATTATCTAACAATACACGAGAAGAGGTTATAAAAAATGCTGATCAAAGACAAGTGAGCAGCCGGGATGCGTCGCAAACTGCTTTGACGGACGGTTCAGGAGCTCTGAGGACAGTTGAAAAATGCCAACCTTATCCTGCTTGCCTGTCTGCGACTATTGGGAACCGTGAACACGGGGCCATCGGTTTTGTTCGCCGCGGCACAATACGCGTCCGGTAGGTCGCCATGCTCACTACGCCGGATCGTTCTCGGGGCTGAGTGGATACCGCGTCAGTGTCCTAATTGTCGTAACTTGGCAGATATTTGTCTGAGCGTTCACAGTAGAAATGTTCCGGTTATCGTGAAACGACAGGCCCGCTGGTATCGCCCGTTTGCGTGGTCAGTCAGGGCACAAAGTTCACAAGCAATATGCTGCGCGTTGCCCCGGTTTCGATCCTCGGGCCTTCAAGTGGTCCGGCGGGCCTGGAACAGGTTGATGGCAGCAGGGATGCGGATGCCATCATCTGTGGCGTACTTCGCGAAAGCTTCGGCGACTGCGGTCCGGATCGCCTCGATATCTTCGTCTGAGGCGCCAAAATGAGAAATGACCCGCGAGGCCGGGCCGACGCGCATACACAGTGCCGCAGTTTCCTCAAGCATGTCCGGCCCGTGAAGGAACAGGGATACGGTTTCACCGCGAACGTCGCATAGTCCGGCGCGCGACATCATATCTGTCACATGTTCGATATCGTGGAAGGCAAGGGGGCCGGGCGCATAGCGATCTACTTTTGGGGGTTGGCCAAGCTGATTTGTGGCCGCGATATGGGGCAGCTTGAACCAAGGGTTGTCCGACAATGGTCCCCATGCTGCAAACGTCATCTGCCCGCCGGGTTTCAGCGCACTTGCCATATTCGCGAAGGCGGCGACCGGGTCCTCGAAGAACATGACGCCAAAACGGGAAATCACCGCGTCCTGGATCCCCTCGGAAAACCCAAAAGTCTGGGCGTCCACGCATTCGACCTCAACCTGCGTCAGCCCCAGATCTAAGGAACGTTCGCGCGTGCGATGTGCGAAGGGTTGTGAGAAATCGGCAGCCAGAACGCGGCCATTCCGACCGACTTCTTGCGCCGAAGCAATTGTGCTGGCACCGGTTCCGCAACCGATGTCCAACACCCGCATTCCCGGCTTCAGCGCTGCGCGTTCCAGCACAAGATCAAGTACTGGCGCAAGAAGATGGTCAAGCTGGTCCTCGTGGATCAACCATTTGGCCCCAAGAACCGATTTTCCCCAATACTCAGCTTGCTCCTCATTTGCTGTTGTCATGACGGCCCCCTGTCAATGGCCGGATTATGACCTCCGGCGGCGGCGCCGGCCAGATTTTTCGTCATCTCCGCCACCTGTGTTGAACGATGGCGATGGCAGGGTGACAACTTGCGCCAGCTCCGGGAACGGATCTGTTTTGTGCGGGATCGCGTTGGCGGCGACGAAATGATCCTGGAATTTCGGCTCGATAGCGGTTTCGATCTTGGTGATTTCGCGCACAACCCGTTCGATTTCGGACCGGGATGAGATGTTGCACAATGCAATGCGCGCGCCGGTCCCGGCGGCATTACCTGCGCCGGAAACCTTTTCCAGCGGCGCATCCGGGATCATTCCCAGTACCATCGCGTGTTTGGTCGAGATATGCGCGCCAAAGGCTCCGGCCAGAACCACGCGGTCGACCTTGTCGACCTTCATTTCGTCCATCAAAAGGCGTGCACCGGCATAGAGCGCCGATTTCGCCAGTTGGATTGCCCGGATATCGCCCTGGGTTACAGTAATGCGCGGGCCGCCATCGGCACTGGCGTCGTGGATCAGGTACGAATGCGTCCTCCCCTCGGGGATGCAGCGCAGCGTGCCGGTCTGTTCGGCCGATCCGATCAGGCCGCCTTCGTCCAACAGTCCTGCAATGCGCATCTCGGCTACGGCCTCGATGATGCCGGAGCCGCAAATGCCGGTGATTCCGGTTGTGGCAACATCCAGATCGAAACCGTCTTCGTCGGACCATTTTTCCGATCCAATGATCCGAAAGCGCGGCTCCTTGGTGGCGGGATCGATTTCAATGCGTTCGATGGCGCCGGGGGCAGCGCGCTGGCCGGAACTGATCTGGGCACCTTCGAAAGCAGGACCTGTCGGCGACGAGCAGGCCAGAACGCGGCTGGTGTTGCCCAACAGGATTTCCGCATTTGTACCGACATCCACGATCAGGACCAGATCTTCCGATTTGCCGGGTTCTTCCGATAAAGCGACCGCAGCGCAATCCGCGCCTACATGGCCTGCGATACAAGGCAGGATATAGACCTGCGCGCGCGGGTTCATGTTGGTCAGATCCATCTGGCGGGCGGGCAGGGACATGCTTTCGGATGTGGCCAGTGCGAACGGCGCCTGTCCCAGTTCGACCGGATCAAGGCCAAGCAGCAGGTGGTGCATGACCGGGTTGCAGACAAACACGGTTTCCACGATCAGGGCGGCGTCGATCCCGGCCTCGTCCGCGATCGAGGTGGTCAGGTCATTGATCGCCTCACGCACGGCTTTTGTCATCTCCCGATCGCCGCCGGGGTTCATCATTGAATAGGAAACCCGGCTCATCAGGTCTTCGCCAAAACGTATCTGAGGGTTCATCAGGCCCGAGGACGCCTTGACCTCGCCCGTTTCCAGATCGGTCAGGTGCGCGGCGATGGTGGTCGAACCCAGGTCGATGGCAAGGCCGTAAAGGCCGCTCTCGTGCAGACCCGGCCAGATTTCGATGATACGCGCGACGCTATCGTTGTGGCCCTTGTGGACGGCGACCGTGACTTCCCACTTTCCCTTGCGCAGCACAGGCTGAAGCTTGGACATCAGCGACAGGTCTGCCGTCACGGCGTCAATCTTCCACTGTTCACGCAGGGCCCGTTCCAACCGCTCCAGATCGCCGGTGGGCGAGTGCATGTCCGGTTCCTCGACCACCACGAAATACAGGCGCGTCGCGGGGTCCATTGTGATGGCGCGGGCGGCGGCTGCCTTGCGAACAACCTGACGGTGGACCTGGCTTTCGGGTGGGACATCAATCACCACATCGCCCTGGACCGATGCCTGGCACCCCAGACGGCGACCGGGTTTAAGGCCACGCTTGTCGTTATAGCGCTGCTCGACCGCGTTCCATTCGCTTAGCGCGCCGTCGGACACGGTGACGCCGTGCTTGGGAAACTCACCATAGCTGGGTGTGATCTGGCATTTGGAACAGATGCCACGCCCGCCGCAGACCGAATCGAGGTCCACCCCCAACTGGCGGGCCGCTGTCAGGATCGGAGTGCCGACGGGGAAATGCCCGCGTTTGCCCGATGGGGTAAAGACGACAAGTGGATCGGTGGTCATGGAAGGGCTGCCTTTTTGTATTCGCGCGTATGCCGGGCAAGATATGAGTTTGCGCGCAAAGGGAAAGGGCATTCAGCGGCAGGTTTTGCGCAGCTTGCGTCGTTTTTTACCAGAGCGCCCGCCAACCGGGGCAAACTATTGGCACGCGGGGCTTTCCCTTGGGCTGAATCCGTGCAATAGGGTCGCCGTCAAACGGGGTTTTGCATGGGGTTAGCAAATGCAGATTCGTGAGGCACTCACCTTTGACGACGTTCTTCTGGTTCCGGGGGCATCCAGTGTCCTTCCTGCGACGGCGGATACAACCACGCGTGTGACGCGCAACATCAGCATGAACATCCCATTGCTCAGTTCGGCCATGGACACCGTGACCGAGGCGCGTATGGCTATTGCAATGGCACAGGCGGGCGGAATTGGCGTCATTCACAAGAACCTGTCGGTCGAGGAACAGTCCCGCGAGGTTCGGCGTGTCAAACGGTTTGAATCCGGCATCGTGTACAACCCCGTAACCCTGCGGGCGGATCAGACGCTTGCGGACGCCAAGGCGTTGGTCCAGCGCTACAATTTCACCGGATTTCCGGTAGTCGATGGCGATGGCCGCGTTGTTGGTATCGTGACCAACCGCGACATGCGGTTTGCCACGTCCGAGGACACTCCGATTCACATGATGATGACATCGGACAATCTGGCCATGCTGAAAGAGCCTGCGGACCTGGAAGAGGCCAAGAGCCTTATGCGTGCGCGCCGGATCGAGAAGCTTCTGGTTGTTGATGGCAGTGGCAAGCTGACGGGCCTTCTGACACTGAAAGACACCGAGCAGGCCGTTCTGAACCCCACGGCGTGCAAGGATCATCTGGGTCGCTTGCGGGTTGCAGCCGCAACCTCGGTCGGAGATGCGGGTTTCGAGCGTTCCGGAGAGCTGATTGACTCGGGCGCGGATATCATCGTCGTAGATACGGCGCATGGGCATTCGCAGGGCGTTCTGGATGCCGTAAAACGCGTCAAGGCCCTGTCGAACGAAGTCCAGATTATCGCTGGAAATGTCGCGACAGGTGAGGCAACCAAGGCACTGATCGACGCGGGGGCCGATGCCATCAAGGTTGGGATCGGTCCGGGGTCGATCTGCACGACACGGATGGTCGCAGGGGTCGGCGTGCCGCAGTTGACGGCCATCATGGATTGTGCCGCCGCCGCTGGCGAGGTTCCGGTGATCGCAGATGGCGGTATCAAGTTTTCCGGCGATTTCGCAAAGGCGATTGCAGCCGGCGCATCCTGCGCCATGGTCGGTTCGATGATTGCAGGTACCGACGAAAGCCCCGGCGAGGTGATCCTGTATCAGGGCCGCTCTTTCAAATCCTATCGGGGGATGGGCAGCCTTGGTGCAATGGCACGTGGCTCAGCCGACCGGTATTTCCAGAAGGACGCCGCCAACGACAAATTGGTGCCTGAAGGGATCGAGGGGCAGGTGCCCTACAAAGGTTCGGCCAGCGCTGTTGTGCATCAGCTTGTGGGCGGGCTGCGTGCCGCAATGGGCTATACCGGATGTGCTTCGGTTGAAGAAATGCGTCGCAACTGCACCTTTGTGAAAATTACTGGCGCGGGGCTGAAGGAAAGCCACGTTCACGACGTCCAGATCACGCGTGAAAGCCCGAATTACCGCGTTATGTAATTGCGATGGTTCAACAAGTCGCGCCCTTTACCGGGCGCCGTTTTGGTTTTTGCGATGATCTGTTCTGACCATTCGTTTGACGACGGAGTTGCCTTATGACCCCTGCCGCCCGCATTCAGGCCGCCATCGAATTACTGGATGAGATTCTGGATGGCGCACCGGTCGAAAAAGCATTGACCGGATGGGCCCGGCGCAGCAGGTTTGCAGGCTCGAAAGATCGGGCAGGGGTGCGGGATCACGTGTTTGACGGCCTGCGCTGCAAGCGCTCGTTTTCGGCACTGGGCGGATCTGAAACCGGTCGGGGTCTGATGATCGGGTCGGCGCGTGCCAAGGGCGAGGATATCGCCGGGTTGTTTTCGGGCGCACGACATGCACCGCCCCCTGTTGCCGAACACGAGACAAGCCGGGGTTTTTCCTCGAAAGCGGAGGAGTTTGACATCCCGGAATGGCTTTGGCCAAGGTTCAGCGCGTCTTTGGGTGAGGATGCAATTCCTGCCGCCCACGCCCTGCAGTCCCGGGCCCCCGTTCAATTGCGTGTTAATCCGGTCAAGTCCGATGTGAATGAGGCTGTTCGAGTGCTTGAGTCGGACGACATCCTGACCAGACCGCACCCGGCCTGCGACACTGCGCTTGAGGTGATCGAGGGTGCCCGCAGAATCTCGCAAAGCCGGGCGTTTGCGTCCGGGATGGTCGAATTGCAGGATGCCGCGAGTCAGGCAGTCGCCGCATCGATCGACCTTGAACCCGGAATGCGCGTGCTGGACTATTGCGCAGGCGGCGGGGGAAAAGCACTGGCATTGGCGGCCCGGCCCGGAGTTCAGGTTTATGCCCATGATATCAACGAAGCTCGGATGCAGGATATTCCAACACGGGCAGAACGGGCAGGGGTCAACGTCGAGCGACTGTCCGCTGACGACATCCTGCGGCAAGCCCCATTTGACGTCGTCTTGGCGGACGCGCCATGTTCAGGCAGCGGATCTTGGCGCAGGGCACCGGCTGGAAAATGGGCGTTGACCGAAGCAAAGTTGCAGGATCTTTGCGTCATTCAAGCACAAATACTCGAGCAGATTTCACAACTGACCCATTCAGGCGGGCTGCTGGCTTATGCGACGTGTTCTATGCTTGTCGACGAAAACGAGGCAATTGTGAACGCGTTTCAGACAATGCACCCGGATTGGCGCCTAGCGTTTCAGAAGTCATGGCAGGTGACACACGGAACGGATGGGTTTTTTACGGCACACTTGACGCGACAAGAAACGGACCATTAACAACCTAAACGAGAGAGTCCTGCATTGATGTTATGTTAAGCGGGAATTAACCGTATTGGGTCCGTCATACTCGGTATCCAACATTCCGAGTCGTTTATGTCTGACACCACTGAGTTTTTTCCTGATCCTTCCGTTCGTCACACACCTTCCGTATCGCGCCTTTTGGCGCTGGCCTTGGTTGCGCTAGGATTGTGCTTTGCAACGTTTCTGAATGCGGTTCCGTCTGAATGGTCGATTGGGCTGATTGTTGTTGGCGGATCTTTGGCAGCTGCTGGAAGTATTGTCGTGTTTCGCGGGCAGTTGGCGGACAGGTGCGCAAGAAACGCAAAATCCGTTATGGCGGCGTTTGTTGAAAAGGACTTGTCCCCATGTCTTATCGCGGACAGTCAGGGTAATATTCAGATCATCAACCAGGCAGCCGTCAGGCGGTTTGGTGCGACGCAGGGGCAGCGTCTCGACCATTGTCTGCGATCTGTCTTTGCCAACCCCGCAGCACTCTTGTTGCGGCTGCAATCGAAGGTCGCCCAAAATGGCCGTGCGCGCGAGGATGCCGTGACGCTGGGTTCGACCATCCCTGTCAGCGTTTTTGGCTTTGGCAATGGGTTGTACTGTTGGCGGTTCGGATTGGACGAAAGCTCGCATTGGGAAGGTTTGGATATTCCAGTTCTGACGGAAGGTAGAAACGGATCCATTCTGCAAGCCAATAGCGCTGCGCAGGCACTGTTTGGGGGACAACCCGAAACGTTGGATCAGGCCATTGCCGGTGACGTTCCCGAGCCGGGCAGCATTCTGCAAATCAAGACAGGTGAGGGCGCTGTCCCTGGAACGTTTGTTCAGGTTTCGCGATCGGGTATGGTGCGCGATCTTGCCCTTTTGCCGCTGAAAATCGCGCCCAAAAGCCGGACCCGGATGACATTCTCGGATTTGCCGGTGCCGGTTCTTTGTCTGTCTCCTGACGGATGCATTCTTGAAGCCAACATATTGGCCAACAAACTGATTGGAGATATCGAGCCCGGTGTTACCAATGTCGTCGCAATCATGCAGGGGCTGGGGCAGCCGGTTCCTGATTGGCTGTCACGCACGGTCGCCGGTGAGGATGGTCCGCGTTCCGAGTTCCTGAAACTGACGCGGAAGGACAAGGATATCTTTATCCAGGTTACACTTAGCCGTGTCCTGCATGAAGGGCAAGTTTGCCTGATTGCGGTTCTGAACGACGCGACCGAACTGAAGACGCTTGAAGCCCAGTTTGTGCAGGGGCAAAAAATGCAGGCGGTCGGACAACTGGCCGGTGGCGTTGCGCATGACTTCAACAACCTTCTGACGGCGATCTCGGGTCACTGTGACTTGCTATTACTGAGGCACGATCAGAATGATCCGAACTACGGTGATCTTGTTCAGATCAACCAGAACGCCAATCGCGCTGCGGCGCTTGTCAGCCAGTTGTTGGCATTTTCCCGCAAACAAACCCTTAGACCTGAAGCGTTGGATCTGCGCGACACGATTTCCGATCTCATCCATCTTCTGAACCGTCTTGTCGGGGAAAAAATCCGATTGACGCTCAGTCATGATCCGGTGCTGAAGCCAGTTCGGGCAGACAAGCGGCAGCTTGAGCAGGTGTTTATGAACCTGGTGGTCAATGCGCGGGACGCGATGCCAGAAGGCGGTGAAATCCGGATTGAAACTGAAGTGATCGAGATGAGCCAACCGCTTAGGCGGGACCGGGCGACCGTTCCGCCGGGCGAGTATGTGACGGTCAAGGTGATCGACAGCGGTGTCGGAATTGCAGCGGACAAGCTGCAAAAGGTTTTTGAGCCGTTTTACACAACCAAAAGAACTGGCGAAGGCACCGGGTTGGGCCTGTCGACTGTTTACGGAATCGTAAAACAGACCGGCGGCTTCATCTTTGTCGACAGTGCCCAGGGCTTCGGAACCGAGTTCACTGTATTTCTGCCGGTTTCGGTTGCCCCGGCTGAGCCAGTGCTAGCGCAGCAGGATAGTCGGATTCCGCAAAATGCAAAACAGGGTGACGGAGTCGTCTTGCTGGTCGAGGACGAAGCGCCCGTTCGCGCTTTTGCCACGCGCGCATTGAGATTGAAGGGGTACAAGGTGCTTGAAGCGGATTCCGGAGAAGAGGCTTTGCGCCTGCTCGAAGATTCCACTCTGAAAGTCGACGCATTCGTAACCGATGTCGTCATGCCGGGATTGGACGGTCCGACGTGGGTGCGCAAAGCGATGGAAACCCGGCCCGATGTCAGCGTGATCTTCATGTCAGGTTATACCGAAGGCGCGTTCAGCGGTTCAGGTCCCGAAATCGCCAGATCGACTTTCCTGCCCAAGCCGTTTTCGTTGAATCAGTTGACCGAAGCGGTCTTCCAGCAACTGAATTGAACGACTTAGAGCGCGGAGTCATGCAGGGCGAACTCGGCGCCATGTATGTTGCGGAACTTCTGTTCGGTTTCTTCTGACAAGGCCAAGTCGCCAGGAGGAGATACGTTCTCCCACTGCAGATCAATTTTGACGTTCAGACGGTCCTGAAGAAAGTCCAGAATTTTGTCCTGATGCTCGTATTTGAAAACGTGACGTGCGCCGAAACCATTGCTGCGGGTGCGAAAGAACTGGCTTTGACTGCCGACATCCGCAAACTCAGGTCGCGGAGTTTGCATGTAGGCTTGAACGAACTCATCAAAAGTCAGGCCGCGTGTCGAATGCGGGTGACCAACGCGGTCCTGACGGCTGCGAAACCTGTACCAGCTACCCAGCCAATCAATGGGTTCGCGTACAACGGCCATGATTTCCATCTCGGTATCGAACACCTTGCGGAAAATGTTCTGAAAAAAGCGATCGTAGCGGCGAACGGGCGCATGTTTGAGTTCAGGTGGGCCAGTGACGACGATATCCGCATGATCCCGGAGGGCGGTGTGATAGGCGGTGCTGCCGGTTTTGGGGGCAGACAAAAAAGCCAGTCGTTCTGTATAAAAAACAAGCATTTACCCGCGTCCTTCTTGCGTTCGGCTTTGACGCAGATTGGCGTAAACGTATCTTTAACACAATTCCGGAACAGTGAGTTACATAAGTTTTTGTTGAAATGTTCTACTTTTGGTCCCATAAGGAACAAGAGGCGAACAAAGCAGCGATTGCCGCCCGTTCAAGGGTGTGACAAAAGGGAAAGCGACAGGACAATGGCGGATCTTCTGACGATGAGCGACAAGAAAAACGCAGACAAGCAAAAGGCGCTGGACAGCGCCCTGGCCCAGATCGAACGCCAGTTCGGCAAAGGGTCGATCATGAAGCTGGGCGAAGACGCCAGGCAGGACATCGAAGCAAGCTCAACCGGATCGCTGGGACTGGACATCGCGTTGGGCATTGGCGGTCTTCCGATGGGCCGGATCGTGGAAATCTACGGCCCGGAAAGCTCGGGCAAGACCACGCTGACCCTCCACTGCATTGCCGAACAGCAAAAGCGCGGTGGTGTTTGTGCGTTTGTGGATGCCGAACACGCGCTGGATCCTCAATATGCCCGTAAGCTGGGCGTCGACCTTGATGAATTGCTGATCTCGCAGCCTGACACCGGCGAGCAGGCGCTTGAGATCACCGACACGCTGGTACGATCAGGGGCCGTGAACATGGTTGTCGTCGATTCGGTTGCGGCACTGACGCCGAAGTCGGAACTCGAAGGCGACATGGGCGACAGCAGTGTCGGCGTGCAGGCCCGCCTGATGAGCCAGGCAATGCGTAAACTGACCGGCTCGATCAGTCGTTCGAAGTGCATGGTGATCTTCATCAACCAGATTCGCATGAAGATCGGCGTCATGTTTGGCAGCCCGGAAACCACCACTGGTGGTAATGCGCTGAAATTCTACAGCTCGGTTCGTCTGGATATTCGCCGTATCGGCGCGATCAAGGATCGTGACGAAGTGGTCGGTAACCAGACCCGCGTGAAAGTCGTGAAAAACAAGGTGGCGCCGCCCTTCAAGCAGGTTGAATTCGACATCATGTATGGCGAAGGCATCAGCAAGATGGGTGAGTTGCTGGACCTCGGCGTCAAAGCCGGTGTGGTCGAGAAGTCGGGTTCGTGGTTCAGCTATGGCGACGAACGGATCGGGCAGGGTCGGGAAAACGCCAAGCAGTTCCTGCGTGACAACGCCCGCGTGGCGCTGGATATCGAGGACAAGATACGCGCGGCTCACGGTCTGGATTTCGAAATGCCCCCCAATGCGGACGAGGATGATATTCTCGAAGCGTAATCGTCGCGCCGGAGCGAGCGACAGAAATCCCACGGTTCCTTTCAGAAGGATCTAGAAAGCACGGAACAAAGCGGTCCTTCGGGGTCGCCTTGTTTCGTTCAGCCAAACCAATGCTGTGGACACTGCGAGGGCACGCGGCTAAACCTTCGCAGACCAAGATGATTGCGCGCTGAGAGAGCCTTATGCCCACGCTGAACGATATCCGATCCACCTTCCTGAACTACTTTGCAAAACAGGGGCACGAAGTGGTGGCATCCAGTCCACTGGTTCCACGCAACGACCCGACACTGATGTTTGTCAACTCGGGCATGGTGCAGTTCAAAAACCTGTTCACCGGAGTTGAAACTCGCGATTATCAGCGTGCCACTACTGCGCAGAAATGTGTGCGTGCGGGCGGCAAGCACAACGATCTGGACAATGTGGGATACACCGCGCGGCATCACACGTTCTTTGAGATGCTTGGGAATTTTTCATTCGGCGATTACTTCAAGAATGATGCAATCCCGTTTGCATGGGAGTTGATCACCAAGGAATTCGGGATCGACAAAAGCCGTTTGCTGACCACGGTGTATCACACCGACGACGAGGCGTTTGAGATTTGGAAAAAGGTCGGAGTGCCCGAAGACCGGATAATCCGCATCGCAACCAACGACAACTTCTGGCAGATGGGGCCGACTGGCCCGTGCGGCCCGTGCACCGAGATTTTCTATGATCATGGCGATCATATCTGGGGCGGTCCTCCGGGTTCGGCCGAGGAAGATGGCGACCGGTTCATCGAAATCTGGAACATCGTTTTCATGCAGAACGAACAGTTCGAAGATGGCTCGATGGTGGAGCTCGACATGCAGTCGATCGACACGGGCATGGGGCTGGAACGGATTGGTGCGCTTCTGCAGGGCAGCCACGACAACTATGACACCGACTTGTTCAAGACGCTGATCGAAGCGTCTGCGGAGGCAACCGGCGTGGATCCGTACGGTGACCAGAACGTGCATCACCGCGTTATCGCGGATCACCTGCGGTCAACCTCATTCCTGATTGCCGATGGCGTAATGCCTTCAAACGACGGGCGTGGCTATGTTCTGCGTCGAATTATGCGCCGGGCCATGCGGCATGCCCATCTGCTGGGCGCCAAGGACCCGGTTATGCACCGCCTTGTGCCTACGCTGGTCCAACTGATGGGCGCGCAATACACCGAATTGGGGCAGGCGCAATCGCTGATCGAGGAATCTTTGCTGCTTGAAGAAACCCGTTTCAAGCAAACCTTGGATCGCGGATTGAAGTTGCTGGACGACGAGATGTCCGGACTACCTGAAGGCGCGCCGCTGCCGGGGGATGCCGCGTTCAAACTGTATGACACCTATGGCTTTCCACTGGACCTGACGCAGGACGCGCTGCGCGAAAAGGGTCGGACAGTCGATACCGACGGTTTCGATGCGGCCATGGCCGAACAGAAGGCCAAGGCGCGCGCCGCCTGGGCCGGGTCCGGAGAATCGGCGGATCAGGCTGTGTGGTTCGATGTTCTCGATGCTGCCGGGGCTACAGATTTTCTGGGATACGACACCGAAAAAGCCGAAGGCCAGATCGCTGCGCTGATTGTTGATGGTTCATTGGTCGACAAAATCGGGCAGGGCGACAGCGGCTGGATCGTTGTGAACCAAACGCCATTCTATGGCGAGGCCGGTGGCCAGGTCGGCGACACAGGCGAAATTCGCCGTCTGGAGGACCGTGATGATGTGGCGTTTGTCGAAGACACCAGAAAATTCGCCGACGGCAAAGTCTACGCCCACAAGGTGACCGTGGATCAAGGCACGCTTTCCAAGGGCGACGCAGTCGAACTTGAGGTCGATCACGTCCGCCGCACGGCAATTCGCGCGAACCATTCGGCCACGCACCTGCTGCACGAGGCCTTGCGCGAAACGCTGGGCGATCATGTGGCGCAGCGCGGCTCACTCAATGCAGCGGATCGGCTGCGGTTCGACTTCAGCCATTCCAAGGCTCTGACACTGGAAGAGGTTAAGAAAGTCGAACGAGAGGTGAATGATTTCATTCGCCAGAACTCGGCCGTCGAAACTCGGATCATGACGCCCGACGATGCGCGCGAACTTGGCGCGCAGGCATTGTTCGGCGAAAAATATGGCGATGAAGTCCGCGTGGTGTCGATGGGCAAGGCGCCGACTGGCAAAGGCAGCGACGGGGAAACCTGGTCGATCGAACTGTGTGGCGGAACGCATGTGCGCCAGACTGGGGACATCGGCACATTCGTTGTGCTTGGTGACAGTGCCAGTAGTGCGGGTGTACGCCGGATCGAAGCCCTGACCGGGGATGAAGCGTTCCGATATCTGTCGGCACAGGATCACCGCGTCGCCCAGATCGCGTTGGAACTGAAGGCTCAGCCTGACGATGTTGTGGGGCGTGTGAAGTCCCTTCTGGATGAACGAAAGTCCTTGCAAAATGAGGTCGCTCAGTTGCGCCGTGATCTTGCCATGGCTGGTCCCTCGACCGGCGGTGGCGCAGAGGCCAAGCAGGTGAACGGCGTCAAATTCCTAGCTCAGGCCTTGAGCGGCGTTTCCGGGAAAGATCTTCCGTCCCTCATAGACGATCACAAAAGCCGCCTCGGGTCAGGGGCGGTGCTGCTGATCGCCGACGCCGGCGGCAAGGCGGCCGTCGCGGCTGGTGTCACGCCAGATCTGACGGATCGGGTCTCCGCAGTCGACTTGGTGCGGGCTGCCGTGGCTGAACTGGGCGGTAAGGGCGGCGGTGGCCGTCCGGATATGGCGCAGGGCGGAGGCAAGGACGCCTCGAATTCGGATGCGGCGATCAAGGCTGCGGAACAGGTATTGGGAGGATAAAATGGCTGCACTCTGGATTGCGCACGTAACAGTGACTGATGCCGAGGCATATGGAAAATACGCCGAGTTGGCCGGGCCAGCCATCGCCAAGCACGGGGGTGAGTTTATCGCTCGTGCTGCGCGTTACGTTCAACTAGAAGGCAAAGAGCGTCCTCGCAACGTTGTCGCCCGCTTCCCGTCACTAGAAGCAGCGGTCGAGTGCTACAACTCGGATGACTACCAGGAAGCGCTGAATCATGCCCGTGAGGCGAGCGAGCGCGAGCTGGTTGTGGTTGAAATCACTGAGTAACTGTCAGGTTACAAAGCTCGTCTTGTAGATTTCTCTAGGATACGGCGACAGATCGGCAATCTTTAGCCTATGTCACAATCCATTTTAAAAGCGCGGCCCACCTATATGGGTCGCGCTTTTTTTATTTAACAATAACAATATCTTAAACATATGTGATCACGCAGTCTTAAGGGTTTCGCGCCGCAATTGTGACCGCGCCATCTAATTTCTAGCGCGAAAAAGTCAGATTGAAGATCGAATTTTCGCCCTTTTTTCTGTCCAATTTTTTAAAGTGATTGCCCAAGCTGGGATGTTCGCAGGTCGTTTCGCAAGACGGAGTGCGGCCCTGTTTAATGCGCGATCGTGCAAAAAAATAAAGGATTGGGGTGTAGGAATGTCACTATTTATTACACTTGCGAAGCGCTTCCGCACCAGAGTTTTCCCAATATCGGCGGGCGTCACGACCGTTTGCGTCTTGAGCATCTGCACGATTGCCTCGGCACCGTCAGCACACGCATCCGAGGGCGGCTTTATTCCAAGTGTCGCATCTTCACCGCCACCTTCCGGCGCCATCAATCTTTGCAATCAATACAATTGGGCCTGTGTAGGAAAACGATCTGTATCCATGTCCAGTCAACAGGAATTGAAGGTTGTGGAGCAGGTTAATCGGCGCGTGAACAACTCGACCCGCGAAGTTACCGATCAGTCCCAGTATAACACCCGCGAGAGATGGGCACTGCCAACGGCAAGAGGCGGTGATTGCGAAGACTTCGCCTTGCTGAAGAAAAGAGATTTGATCCACGCAGGGGTAGATCCAAGCAAACTGTTAATCGCTACAGTATTGGACAGACGCCGAGGGCCGCATGCAGTTCTGGTTTATCGTTCAGCCAACGGCGATTTGGTATTGGACAACCTCACAAACCGGATCAAGCACTGGACAGCGACGCGGTACCTGTTTCTTCGCATGCAGGACCCAAAACGACCTAGCCACTGGGTGGGTGTTTACGGTCATAGCTGAGCCCAACGCATCGTATTTGAGTTGCTGAGAAACGTTGCATGGGTGCAAGTTCTTCGCACCCATGTTTTTCAGGTAGGTTTCAAAAACGCAGAGCTACGTGTGCGCTGCTAACTGAGCTAACTAGGATCAAACCCGGACGTCTGACCGCAACTTCCGTGGTTCCTCAAGTTGGTTCTTCTTCGCCACCTGGCTCTTCACCGCCTGGCTCTTCACCACCTGGCTCTTCACCGCCTGGCTGTTCACCACCTGGCTCTTCACCACCGGGCTGCTCGCCACCTGGCTGTTCACCACCGGGCTGTTCACCACCCGGCTGCTCACCACCTGGCTGCTCGCCACCGGGCTGTTCACCACCGGGCTGTTCACCACCTGGCTGTTCACCACCGGGAGTTCCTCCTCCTGTGGTTTCTGGACCACCACTTGGACCGGTCGCTTCAACTCCGCCGCCCGAATTTTCTCCGCCGGGAGTACCGGTATCGCGGTTCTCATCTGGGTGACCGTCCCCGGATCTTTGATTTGAGGTTCCGGTAGACGCTGTTGGAAAATCCGTAAGCAGTGCAGCCAGAGGCGCACACTCAGCGCCAAGTCGTGCCACGATCTTGTCGAAATCGGCGCGACGTTGGACATAACGTATCATTCTACTCGTAACCGCATCACATTCGCACAAGACTTGAGATGATGCGCCGGACTGGCGCGCAGTTTTTACGTCGCACACACCGGCAGCGAAAGACTCGTCAGCCGAAACGACTAAGAAAGCAGTCGCCACGAGGTAAATCGGAAAGTTGCGGGACAGGGTTCCCATGTTGCACTCCTTGGTACTTTTTACTCAACCATGCCGATCATATGCACCGTCTAGTTCAAGGCGCGTATGAAGAGCATCACACAATTGACGCAAATACACCTTGATAAAAACCAAACCACAAGATGTAGTTTGGGAGAGTGATTGCGAATTAATACAATTTAAGGGAGAGGCGTTATTCTTTTCAAAGGAAACCGGGCAATTTGCCCAGGTTTCCGCTTTTTGGTTTTAATCTTTATTGGAAGCAAATATGCCACACAATCGCCATTGTTTCCGTGTCGAACATGCACAGTCTGCAGTTGATCAGGCTGATTTTGCCATACGTTTACGCTCATGCGGGTCCAGAAAACGCTTGCGCAGGCGGACCGCGTTGGGTGTGACTTCGACCAGTTCGTCATCGTCGATATAGGCAATCGCCTCTTCCAGAGAAAACTGTACATGCGGCGTCAGACGCACGGCGTCGTCCGAACCGCTGGCACGCACGTTGGTCAGCTTCTTGCCTTTCAAAGGGTTCACTTCCAGATCGTTGTCGCGCGAATGTTCACCGATCACCATGCCCTGATACACGTCGGTCTGAGGGGCAACGAACATGCGGCCACGCTCTTCAAGGTTCCACAGCGCATAGGCGACCGCCTGGCCGTTTTCCATCGAGATCAGAACACCGGCACGCCGACCGGGGATAGGGCCTTTGTGTGCCGCCCAACCATGGAAGACGCGGTTCAGAACGCCGGTTCCACGCGTGTCGGTCAGGAATTCGCCATGATACCCGATGAGACCACGAGAGGGCACATGGGCAATGATGCGGGTTTTGCCCGCACCAGCAGGGCGCATCTCGACCAGTTCACCTTTACGTGCACCTGTTACCTTTTCGATTACGGCTCCGGAGTATTCGTCATCCACATCGATGGTGACTTCTTCAACCGGCTCCAGCCGTTGTCCGTTTTCCTCACGAAAAAGAACCTGCGGGCGGGAGATGCTGAGTTCGAACCCTTCACGTCGCATGTTCTCAATCAGAACGCCCATCTGCAATTCGCCGCGGCCTGCGACCTCGAATGCTTCGCCGCCGGGCGTGTCGGTGACGCGAATGGCAACGTTGGACTCGGCTTCTTTCATTAGACGGTCGCGGATGACGCGCGACTGAACCTTTTTGCCGTCACGACCGGCCAAAGGAGAATCGTTGATACGAAGGTCACGGTGATGGTCGGCGGATCGATTGGCTGCGCGGGCAGGGCTTCTTCGACCTGCGGCGAGACCAACGAGTCAGCCACGGTGGCCTTGCTCATGCCCGCGATGGTGACAATGTCGCCGGCTTCGGCCACATCGATCGGCTGCTGGCTCAGGCCGCGGAAGGCGAGAATTTTGGACGCGCGGAAGTTCTCGATTAATTTACCGTCCCGGCTGAGCGCCTTGAGGCTGTCGCCTGCCTTCAGCGTGCCACTTTCCACGCGACCGGTCAGGATGCGGCCGATGAAGGGGTCGCTGCCCAATGTGGTGGCGAGCATACGGAAGGGTTCGTTTTTCTTCTCTGCCTGCTTTGGGGCAGGGACGTGATCAACGATAAGGTCGAACAGGGCGGTCAGGTCCTTGCGCGGCCCGTCCAGTTCCATGTCGGCCCAGCCCGAACGGCCCGAGGCATACATGGCCGGGAAATCCAGCTGGTCATCGTCGGCGCCAAGGTTGGCAAACAGGTCGAAGCACTCATCCAGAGTCCGGTCGGGTTCTGCATCCGGCTTATCAACCTTGTTCAGAACCACAATGGGACGCAGTCCCAGCGCCAGCGCCTTTGAGGTCACGAACTTGGTCTGCGGCATCGGTCCTTCGGCAGCGTCAACCAGCAGGACAACGCCATCCACCATGCTGAGGATACGCTCAACCTCGCCACCGAAATCGGCGTGGCCGGGGGTGTCGACGATGTTGATGCGCGTACCTTTCCATTCGACCGAGGTTGCCTTGGCCAGAATGGTGATGCCACGTTCGCGTTCCAGATCGTTGCTGTCCATGGCGCGTTCGGCCACGGCCTGGTTTTCCCGGAATGCACCGGATTGTTTGAGCAGCTCGTCCACCAGGGTCGTTTTGCCGTGGTCAACGTGAGCGATGATTGCGATATTGCGCAGGTCCATGAGAGGTCAGCCTTTGAACTGGAAGTTGTCGCGCGCATAACGCGGCGCGACAAAATATACCAGCCCTAACGAACGTTCAGTGGCCTGCGGTCTTGGAAAACAGATGAATGATCAGGATTCCGGATAGAATAAAGGTCAATCCGATCACGGCTGGCCAGTCCAGCCTTTGTCCGAACACAACAAATCCAATGATGGCGATCAAAAATATTCCAAGCCCGGACCATATTGCGTAAACGACGCCAACCGGCATGAATTTCAGTGTCAGTGCCATGAAGTAAAAGGCGAACCCATACCCCACAACAACCAGAACCGATGGCCAGAAGCGTGTAAACTGCTGGCTGGCCTGCAAAGCTGTGGTTCCGATCGTCTCAGACAAAACGGCTACAAGAAGGAACAGATAGGCTTTGGGCAATGGAAAACTCTCACAACGAATGTTCAGGTGTGCTTGAGCATAAAAACCTGTCAAACGGCAAGAATTTTCTGCCATGCGGGGCAACGCCAGTAGACGTCGAAAGGTGACCAAAGGTCAGGATTACCAGACTATTTGCAGAAGTCTGAATGTGATATGTCACCATTTGTATTAAGTTTAGCAGTTTGAAGAGTTTGTCATGACCAATTTTGCAAGAACTGTCATTATTTTATCGGTGTTGGTAGCGGCGCTAGGGTGGCTTGCAGACGGGGGGTCCGTCGACAACGATGCAGCCCAGGTTGTTGAACGGTTAAAGGGTACACAGGTTTAAGTGTCCGCGAAACGCCAGAAAAAGGGGCTTCTGCCCCTTTTTCTTTTTGATGCACCCTTATCCGGCCGTAACTTCGAAAAACTCGGCAATTCTGGGTCTGAGCCAGCCCCAAAGCCGTGGAGCCCCGCGTTGAATGGGAACCCCCACCCGCTTTTCGATTTGCCCAAAAGTGACGTTGTAGTCGGCCCAGGTGCCGCCTCGGGTTTCCAGATTTCCAACCGGTGCCTGAAACCGGTCAACCGCCTTTGCGAACTGGGCGTCCGGGCTCTGCGCCGCTTCAAATTCTCGCCACAATGAATGGAACATTTGCCGTTGTGTCGCCGGCAAAAGTCCGAACAGACGTTCGGCTGCGGCTTCTTCCTCGGCAGCCTGCGCGGCGTGATCGACCTGCCCGTGGATCGGGTGATCACCGGCGTCGATTTCGACGATGTCATGCAGCAACAGCATGCGCATAACCCGATCGATTGACACAGATGGATCCGAGTATTCCGACAGGACCCAGGCGTAGAGCATGATGTGCCAGGAATGCTCGGCCGAGTTTTCGAACCTTGGATCGTACAAAAGACGCGACGCACGGTATACGGTTTTTAACTGATCCGTTTCGGTCAGAAATGGCAGTCGGTCCCAGAAAGGATCGGTTTCTTCCAGGTATGTGCCGTCCAGTATTGCCCGGGACCGTCGGTACGCAAACGGAAATGCGGTTTCGAGATAGGCAGCGCGTCCATCATCCAGATTGTCCTGCACAACGGTCAGGTGTTCGGGATCAGGATTTGGTGCGCAAAGCACCTGAAACATCGGCTGGCACCGATCAAGGATTTTGGCGAAACGGGCATCAGGTGTCGCATCGGCCTCGAACTCTGCCCAAAGGGACAGGAACTCCGAGGCCTGATCGAACGGCAGCAAGCCAAAAAGCGTTTCGGCGGCAGCCCGTTCTGCCTGCTCCACCGCTGACCAATCTGTCGCCAGATGGATCGGATGATCGCCAACGATGATTTCGACCAGATCGTGCAGCAAAAGCATTCGGATGACGCGATCAATATCGACATCATCCTCAGCCAAGGGCGCCATCACCAAAGCCCACAATGCCAGATGCCAGCTGTGTTCCGCTGAGTTCTCCTGCCTGGACTGATCCAGCAGTGTATTTGCCCGATCAACTGATTTCAGCCTGTCCGCTTGTTTTAGAAACGCGATCTGC
Source organism: uncultured Ruegeria sp. (assembly GCA_963669395.1). Taxonomy (GTDB): domain Bacteria; phylum Pseudomonadota; class Alphaproteobacteria; order Rhodobacterales; family Rhodobacteraceae; genus Ruegeria. The sequence continues at coordinate 2,567,804 of OY770022.1, forward strand.
GCGGACAGTCTGTCAGTCATTGTTTTTCAATAGCCTTGAGTTTCGAGCGATGTGCGGACAGGTGTTTGACCAGGAATTGCCGCGCCTTGCGCTCGGCCATGCGGACCCGGATTTCGGTCAGGAACGCCTCTTCCAATGATTGGGAAGCCGCCGCAAGAACCTCGCCGACTTCCACAAAGAACCGGTCATTGCCGGTTTCATCCATAACCTTCAACGTATCTTCGGCCAGCCTTGCCGCCAGAGTGCCGATGGTATCCGACATCAGCGGGTGTTCTCGGTCAGGCGGCGCTTTACGTAGTCGGTTGTGGTATCGATCAGCGTATCCATATGGCGGTCCTGGAAGAAGTGGTCTGCGCCTTCCACCTCGGTATGCGTGATGGTGATACCTTTTTGTTCGTGCAGCTTGCTGACAAGCGAAGTGGTATCGGCCGGGGGCGCGACCCTGTCCGAGGTGCCGTTGATGATCAGGCCCGAAGACGGGCAGGGCGCCAGGAATGAAAAGTCATACATGTTTGCCGGGGGCGACACGCTGATGAAACCGGTGATTTCCGGGCGACGCATCAGCAGTTGCATTCCGATCCATGCGCCGAATGAAAACCCAGCAACCCAGCAATGCTTGGAGTTGTTGTTCATCGATTGCAGGTAATCCAGCGCGGATGCCGCATCGCTCAGTTCACCCACGCCCTGATCGTATTCACCCTGGCTGCGGCCGACGCCGCGGAAATTGAACCGCAACACGGTGAAGCCCATGTTATAGAACGCGTAGTGCAGGTTATAGACCACCTTGTTGTTCATGGTCCCGCCAAATTGAGGATGCGGGTGCAACACGATGGCGATCGGTGCGTCTTTTTCCTTTTGCGGGTGGTAGCGGCCTTCCAGGCGGCCTTCTGGTCCGGGAAAGATCACCTCGGGCATATGTGCTTTAGTCCTGTCTTTGTACTACTGGCGGCCGGAAATACTTGACGGTTATCGTCGGACACCTTAGAACGGTTCTAATTACGTTGCATTGCGTATGACGCTGCCTGACGGAGATACGCATTGGTAGCGGCGGCGTCAATGATTTCGCACCGAACTTGCCACGAAGGAAAGTGAATGAAGCTGTCGACCAAAGGCCGCTACGCAATGGTTGCTCTGGCTGATATCGCTTTGCAACCAACAGACGGGCTTGTGACACTGGGTGAAATCTCTGAACGGCAAGACATTTCCCTGCCTTATCTTGAACAGTTATTCGTCAAGCTCCGGCGCGCAGAACTGGTGGCTTCGGTTCGCGGACCGGGGGGCGGTTACCGACTGGCACGCCCTGCGTCAGAAATCCGCGTTGTCGAAATTCTGGCCGCAGTGGATGAGTCTCTGGATGCTCTGCAAAAGGGCGCGGGTGCTTCGGGGGCTTCATCGGGAAGCCGGGCCCAATCCCTGACCAACCGTCTGTGGGAAAGTCTCAGCGCGAATGTCTATGTGTTTCTGCATCAGACGCGTCTCTCGGATGTCATCAAGAACGATCTGGCACCGTGCCCGGCGGTGCCTAGTCTGTTTGCGGTTGTGGACGAATAAAAAATGAGTATCTCGGGCGGCAAAACGGCTTGTGCTTCTAACTTGGAAAAGATGCATCTATGAATCGCATTTATCTGGACCATAACGCTACCACGCCGTTGCGGCCCGAGGCGCGCGACGCGATGATCGCGGCGATGGATGTCTGCGGAAACCCGTCATCTGTCCACGCGGAAGGACGTGCCGCTAAGGCGCTTGTTGAACGCGCACGCGCTCAGGTGGCGGCCGCATTTGGGGCTGATGGGGCCGACATCGTGTTTACCTCTGGCTCCACAGAAGGCGCTGCTTTGGCGTTGTCGGGGCGCGGACTGCACGGATCAGCAGTTGAACATGATGCCGTAAGATCATGGATCGTTGAAGATTTGTCGGTTCCTCCTTCAGGTGAAGTTAAAGTGCTTGAACCCGAGAACTCATGCTTGCAGCTGGCCAATTCTGAAACCGGTGTCGTGCAATCCTTGCCCGCAGGGCTGGCCGTAACGGATGCCACGCAAGCTTTTGGAAAACTTCCCGTGGCATTCAACTGGCTGAATGTGCAGATGGCCCTAATCTCGGCCCATAAGATGGGTGGGCCCAAAGGGGTTGGTGCGGTTGTGATGAAACGCGGAACGGATCTGCCGGCCCAGATCAAGGGTGGCGGGCAGGAAATGGGGCGTCGGTCCGGGACGGAAAATGTCATAGGAATTGTTGGGTTCGGGGCTGCAGCTGAAGCAGCCGCGCGGGATCTGGCCAACGGCGTTTGGGATCAAATCGCAGAATTTAGAAATATTCTAGAAAACGCTCTTGAGGCCGGCTCCAAATCGACTATTTTTGTCGGAAAAGGTCACGAGCGCCTTCCAAACACATTGTGTTTCGCGTCGCCCGGTTGGAAGGGCGAAACGCAAGTCATGCAGATGGATCTGTCAGGATTTGCGGTCAGCGCGGGTTCGGCCTGTTCAAGCGGAAAGGTTCGGGCCAGCACCGTATTGACCGCCATGGGATATGACGAGGTTACGGCCGCAAGCGCGATCCGCGTGTCGCTGGGTCCTCGGACGAGTGAAGAAGATGTGCTGCGTTTCGCCGAAACGTGGCTTGAAAAAGAGAAAAAGCATCGCGCGCGTGCTGCGTGATCTGACGGAGGGTGTCATATGGCCGCTTTGGACCAGACCCAGGTAAAAGAAGGTGTCGATCAGGAAACCGTGGATGCGGTGCGTGAGGTCGGAACCTACAAGTACGGCTGGGAAACCGAAATCGAAATGGAATACGCGCCCAAGGGCGTGAATCCGGATATTGTCCGTCTGATCTCAGAAAAGAATGAAGAGCCGGAATGGATGACCGAATGGCGCCTGGCCGCGTTTGACCGCTGGACCCAGATGGACGAACCGACCTGGGCGATGGTCAATTATCCCGAGATCGACTTTCAGGATCAGTATTACTATGCCCGGCCCAAGTCGATGGAGGAGAAGCCCAAGTCGCTGGATGACGTCGACCCTAAACTGCTGGCCACATACGAAAAGCTGGGTATCCCACTGAAAGAACAGATGATTCTGGCTGGCGTTGAAGGGGCGGAAGACGCCCCTGCAGAGGGCCGCAAAGTCGCGGTGGACGCGGTTTTTGACTCGGTTTCTGTCGGCACGACCTTTCAGGCAGAACTGAAAAAGGCCGGTGTGATCTTCTGTTCGATTTCAGAGGCGATCAAAGAGCATCCCGAACTTGTCAAAAAATATCTTGGCACCGTAGTTCCGGTATCCGACAACTTTTATGCCACTCTGAACTCTGCCGTGTTCTCGGACGGATCGTTCGTATACATCCCCCCGGGCGTGCGCTGCCCGATGGAGCTGAGCACCTACTTCCGCATCAACGCGGAAAACACCGGGCAGTTCGAGCGGACCCTGATCATCGCCGACAAGGGCTCGTATGTGTCCTACTTGGAAGGCTGCACTGCGCCGCAGCGCGACACTGCGCAGCTGCACGCAGCCGTGGTCGAAATCATCGTCGAAGAAGATGCCGAGGTGAAATACTCGACCGTTCAGAACTGGTTCCCCGGGGACGAGAACGGCAAGGGTGGCATCTATAACTTCGTCACCAAGCGCGCCGATTGCCGGGGCGACAGGTCCAAGGTGATGTGGACGCAGGTCGAGACCGGTTCTGCCGTGACCTGGAAGTATCCGTCCTGCATCCTGCGCGGTGATGACAGTCAGGGCGAGTTCTACTCGATCGCCATCACCAACAACTATCAGCAGGCCGATACCGGTACGAAGATGGTTCATCTGGGCAAGAACACCAAGTCGCGGATTGTGTCCAAGGGGATCAGTGCGGGTAAGGCTCAGAACACTTATCGCGGGCTGGTGTCGATGCACCCCAAAGCCAAGGACAGCCGCAACTATACCCAGTGCGACAGTTTGCTGATCGGCGACAAGTGCGGAGCCCACACGGTGCCGTATATCGAGGTTAAAAACAACTCGAGCCGGGTTGAGCACGAAGCGACGACGTCTAAGGTGGATGACGACCAGCTGTTCTACTGCCGCCAGCGCGGCATGGACGAGGAAGAAGCCGTGGCGCTGGTCGTTAACGGATTCTGCAAGGACGTGCTTCAGGCGCTGCCGATGGAATTCGCGATGGAAGCGCAACAGCTGGTTGCCATTTCTCTGGAAGGCTCGGTTGGCTGATGGCGCGTAAGCCTGGCAAGACCATCCGAAAGGATGATGTGTTGACCTTGTTGGGTTACGCACTCCCGGTTTTGGGCGGGTTGCTGGGCGTTGCCTACGTCAACATCAATCATATGGACTTCAACAACCCGGTCTGGGCAGTCGGTGGAGGAGCGATCCTTGGATGGGTTGCTGCACGCCTCATGCGCCGGATGCTGGGATAGACATTGACTGGGGCTATCGGATGCCCCTTGCGGTACGCAAAAGGACAAAAAATGCTGGAAATCAAGAACCTGCACGTGAAACTTGAGGAAGAGGAGAAGCAAATCCTCAAAGGCGTCGACCTGACCGTCGAGGCAGGTAAAGTGCATGCGATTATGGGTCCGAACGGCTCGGGCAAGTCGACACTCAGCTATGTGCTGTCGGGCCGCGATGGCTATGAAGTTACCGAAGGATCGGCCACCCTGGACGGCGAGGATCTTCTGGAAATGGAACCGGAAGAGCGTGCCGCTGCGGGTATTTTTCTGGCGTTCCAGTACCCCGTCGAAATCCCCGGCGTGGGCAACATGACGTTCCTGCGCACTGCCGTAAACGCTCAGCGCAAGGCGCGCGGGGAAGACGAACTGTCGGCCGCCGACTTCCTGAAAGAAGTTCGCGCCAAGGCGAAATCTCTGAAGATCGACGCGGATATGCTCAAGCGTCCTGTCAACGTCGGCTTCTCGGGTGGTGAGAAGAAGCGGAACGAAATTCTGCAGATGGCGATGCTGGAGCCTAAGATGTGCATCTTGGACGAAACGGACTCGGGTCTGGACGTGGATGCGATGAAGCTGGTTGCCGAAGGTGTGAACGCTCTGCGCGACGAAGGCCGTGGTTTCCTGGTGATTACGCACTATCAGCGTCTGCTGGACCATATCAAACCCGACGTCGTGCACATCATGGCAGACGGTCGGATCGTCAAAACCGGCGGCCCGGAACTGGCGCTGGAAGTTGAAAACAACGGCTATGCCGACATTCTGGCCGAGGTGAACTGATGGGGCTGCCCGAAGTTAAACAAACCGCGACCGAGGCGCGGCTGGCCAGTTTGGTCATGCCCGACGCCGGATGCACGCGTGCCGCCCGCGAAGATGCGCTGGCGCGAGTTCTGGAAATGGGCCTGCCGGGAAGGCGCGATGAGTATTGGAAATACACCCGCCCGGACACGCTGATTTCGCCCGAGGCCCCTCAGGCCGCTCTGTTCCGGTCCGACGAGCCGTTGCTGTTCCATGATCTCGACCGTTTGAAAATTGTGTTCATCGACGGTGTGTTCAGCCCTGAAGATTCCGATGACCTGACGCTTGAAGGTGTGACGATCGATCGGATCGAAGACATCTGCTGCAAAGATATCCATTGGGCCAAGGAGTTGTACGGCGTTCTTGAAGCGCGCGGGCAGACCCCGGTTCAGCGACCTCTGGCGGCGCTGAATACGGCCTTTGCGGCCGATGGTGTTGCGATTCACGTGACTGGCACGCCCAGCAAGCCAATCAGTCTGATCTATCAGCATGCCTCTGAAACCTCGGACGCCATGTTGCATCACATCGTGCGCGTCGAAAGCGGGGCCGAGGTGACCATTCTGGAAAACGGTCCGGCAGCTTCACGGTTTAACAAATGCATGGAGATCGACATTGCCGACGGCGGCACGCTGCATCACGTGCGCGCGCAGGGTCGGGATCATGAGCGCCGCGCAGCCACGCATATGTTCACGCGTCTGGGCCACGAGTCGGTTTACAAATCCTTTACTCTGACGGTGAACGGAGTTCTGACTCGAAACGAGCAAGTGGTCGAGCTGACGGGCGATGACGCAGTTGCTCATGTGGCGGGTGCCTGCGTCGGAGATGGTAATTTCCATCACGACGACACAGTGTTCGTAACGCACGACGCGGTAAATTGCGAAAGCCGCCAGGTTTTCAAGAAAGTTTTGCGGAATGGCGCAACAGGCGTGTTCCAGGGCAAAATCCTTGTGAAAGCGGGGGCCCAGAAAACTGACGGCTATCAGATCAGCCAGTCCTTGTTGCTGGATGATGATAGCCAGTTTCTGGCCAAGCCTGAACTGGAAATCTACGCCGATGATGTGGCCTGTTCGCACGGGTCCACATCGGGTGCGATTGACGAAACGGCCTTGTTTTACCTGCGTTCGCGTGGGGTATCGCTCAAAGACGCGACCAACATGCTGACGCTGGCCTTTCTGGCCGAAGCGGTTGACGAGATTGAAAACGAGGTGCTTGCCCAAGCCATCGTGACCCGTCTGGAAGGCTGGCTGGCGCGTCGCAGCTGATGCCTATGACGACGGATATCGTGGCCACGTACAGGGGGCCGGGGCGTGTCATGCGCCGGCTTCTGGATATGGGGCCACGGGAAGACCGGGCGCTGGCTTTTGTAATGGCGTTCTGCACAATCGCCTTTATCGCGCAGATGCCTGGAATGGCGCGGCGCGCGCACCTGGAAGGTGTCGAGCTGAACATGCTGCTGGGCGGCGCCTTGTTGGGGTCGGTTATCATCCTGCCATTGCTTCTGTATTTTGTGGCCCTTGTGTCTCATTGGGCGGCACGGCTTATGGGTGGGAACGGTTCTGCCTACGGCGCACGGTTGGCTTTGTTTTGGGCTTTGCTGTCGTCCGCGCCGTTGGTTCTTTTGAATGGATTGGTGGCCGGATTTATCGGTCCGGGGCCGACCTTGTCCGTAGTTGGACTACTTTGGGTTGCAGTCTTTGTCTGGTTCTGGTTGTCAGGCCTCAGACAAGCACAGAGGCCTGAGACATGAATCTGAGTTTTCTGGGGAACCTCGCGGTGATGACTTTGGTCAGCCCGGCCGAGGCAGCCCGACGCCTGATGACACTACGCCCCGGGCGCGAGATCCTGTGGCTGGCGTTTTTTCTGGCTGTCGTGCTCAACTCCATTGTGCAGTTCGGCCTTGACTACTTTGTGTGGCTGTCTGGCCCGGATGTGGCGCAGGCACCCGGTCCGGTCCTCATGAATCTGGTAACGTCAGCGGGTGCAATGCTGCTGAGCGTCGCGTCCTTTCTGTTTGTCGGTCGACTTCTGGGCGGACGTGCCACGTTTGAAGACATCATGGTTCTGATGATCTGGCTGCAGTTCCTCCAGATACTTGCCTTGCTGGCTACGCTGGTCATTGCAATGACACTGCCGTTCCTGATGGTTTCAATGTTGCTGGCAACGGCGTTGGTCAGTTTTTATATAACCCTGCATTTCCTAAACGAGGCGCATCAGTTCGCATCCTTGGGAAAGGCGTTTGGCCTGATCTTACTGGCCGCGCTGATTGCGATACCTTTTGTCCTCCTCCTGACCCCAAGTGGGCCCGTATAGGGAATATGACCATGTATGATGTTCAGAGAATCCGCTCTGATTTTCCCATCCTGTCACGAGAGGTGAATGGGAAACCCCTGACTTATCTGGACAATGGTGCCTCGGCGCAGAAGCCACAGGTGGTGATTGATGCAGTTACCCGCGCCTATGCCGAGGAATACTCGAACGTGCATCGCGGTCTGCACTACCTGTCCAATCTCGCGACGGAAAAGTACGAGGCCGTCCGCGGCACGGTTGCCCGGTTTCTGGGTGTGGCGGATGAGGATGAAATCGTTCTGAATTCCGGCACGACCGAAGGTATTAACCTTGTCGCCTATGGCTGGGCCATGCCCCGCCTGAAAGCCGGGGACGAAATCGTTCTGAGTGTCATGGAGCATCACGCCAATATCGTTCCCTGGCATTTCCTGCGCGAACGTCAGGGCGTGGTCCTGAAGTGGGTCGATGTGGGCCCGGACGGCGGACTGGACCCGCAGGCCGTGATTGACGCCATCACACCGCGCACAAAGCTTGTTGCTGTGACGCAATGCTCGAACGTGCTGGGAACGGTCGTTGACGTAAAGGCAATCACAAAAGGAGCCCACGCAAAAGGGGTGCCTGTTCTGGTGGATGGCAGTCAGGGTGCCGTGCACATGCCTGTCAACGTTCAGGATATCGGCTGTGATTTCTATGCCATCACCGGGCACAAGCTGTACGGCCCCTCCGGTTCAGGTGCGATCTACATCAAGTCCGAACGCATGGCCGAAATGCGCCCCTTTATCGGCGGCGGCGACATGATCAAAGAGGTCAGCAAAGATCAGGTGATCTATAACGATCCGCCGATGAAGTTCGAGGCCGGTACACCCGGGATCGTTCAGACAATCGGACTGGGTGTGGCGTTGGATTACATGATGGATCTGGGGATGGAGAACATTGCCGCCCACGAATCCGCCTTGCGGGACTATGCCATGCAGCGTCTGACCGGCCTGAACTGGGTGCAAGTGCAGGGCACACGCCCGGACAAGGCCGCTATTTTCAGTTTTACACTGGACGGGGCAGGGCACGCGCATGATGTGTCGACCATTCTGGACAAAAAAGGCGTCGCCGTTCGCGCCGGTCATCACTGCGCCGGTCCGTTGATGGATCATCTGGGGGTAACGGCCACATGCCGCGCCAGCTTCGGGCTTTACAATACCACTGACGAGGTCGACACACTGATCGATGCACTGGAACTGGCCCACGATCTGTTCGCGTGAAACCTGATGTCGGGCGACAGATTTGCAGTTGCACCCGGAACGGAACAAGGTTAGCTAACGGCCAAGGCACCTGTAGCTCAGCTGGATAGAGCGCTGCCCTCCGAAGGCAGAGGCCAGAGGTTCGAATCCTCTCAGGTGCGCCAATTCAAAAAAAGCCATTGAAAACATTAGATTTTTCAACCTTTTTTGGAAACCGAACCGCAGTGGTTTTCCATATTCTCCGGAAACCAGTGCTCTTACGCTCACATCCCGGGTGTAGTTCTGGTTCTCTTTCCGGCTGTCATGGCTGGTCCATGCGCCGATCTGATGCGGCGTCCAACCAGAATAGACGAGAGAAATTGCGCGGGCCTTACGTAGCCTGTGTGCGGTTCGATTATCAGGCAGGCCAGCATCAGACGCGGCGGCGCTGACATACTGCGACAGACCTTTTTGGCTTCTGGGCTTCTAATATGAAAGGGCTCTAGCGAAGATCAGCTATCTTCGGTTTTAATGTTTTTCGTCTCACTCAGCCCGACCCCTGTGGTCGGGCTTTTTTTGTTTTTGGGGTCCATTGCAGAATTGGAGCGCGGTATGATTTCTGAACGGACCAAGGCGGGCATGGCGGCGAGGAAAGCTGCTGATCCAGATGTGAAGTGGGGCGCGAAGCATTGGTTTCTGGACCACCCGAAGCGCCAGAAACACATCCAGGGCCTCTACAATGCGGGGGAATTCCACCTTGTCAGTCGGGCAGCCGGTGGAGTTATGATTAAGAGTGTGACAGCGGGAGCGCTGATGGCTGAGGCCAATGCAGCGGATCCTGACGCCAAGCCGGTGAAGAACGCTGAAAGCATACGTCGCTGGTTGCGGGAGGGGGCGAAAGGTTTGGTGTATTCCCTGGAACAGGACGAGGGGGTTTAGAGTTGCCAAAAAGTAAGGTTTTCCGGTTTTGCCTCGGCACTCCAGAAGTGCCTCAGAGTGAGGTGTGGCGTCTTGTGGTTAATAAAGCAGGCGACGTCGTCCTCATAAATTTAAAAGAAATGGGCGGAAGCTCTCACGTTTCCTTTCACGCGTCAGGCCAGTGTCACATGCGTATGAATCAGGGGAATCGATCAGATATTCCTGCGCCAAAATTGATTGATGATCGGTTGATCGCATTTAGGCTTTTCTATCGGGAGCTGGATAATCCTCTTCAACCGATCATAGAGTCTCCATCGAAGGTAGCAGGAAAAATACGATGGGCTGGTCCAATGCAAAAGTCCGGAAAGACAATTGTTGAGGTGGCCTACCGATGTCCTGGTGAACCGCTGGTTGTCCCACAGAACGTTTGTGTCTTGTATGATGATATCCAGGCCACAATGTTCAGGCGACAAATGACACTGTCCGTAATCTGTGTGCACGATCAACTCTCCGAACGTGACAGGCAAACGATAGCGCAGAACGGTCGAGAGCGTATTGGATTGCCCGCGACCTTCCAAGATAGCGCAAATTATTTTCGCCTCGGGAAAACAGACGACGGTGTGGCGGCAATCTTCTTTGAAGAGTTCTCAATAGGATAGGAGCGCGGTGTTCAAGCAGCGCTTGAGTATAGCTCAACCGGAAATCTGATACTCAAGCAAACTTGAGTATCGTAGACGACAAATAGGAGAACAAATGCACTTTGATTTCAAAGAATTCGACCCGGGAAGTGCTGCTATGGCGGTTCGTACCGCCAGGGAGTTTCGCCGAAATGTAAAAGTAATATTCGATCAGGTTCCAGCGAATAAGGATTTGGCCGCTGCACACTTTGGGGCCAATACTGACCTGATGATTTTCTCGGCGACCAACTTGATATTTGCTGCCGAATTATTTTTGAAATCGTTGTATTTGGTTATTGGTCTTAAGCCACCTCAAAACCACAACCTATGGAAACTATATACTGGGCTTCCAAAGAAACTTCAGGAAATAATCGAAGGTAACTTCGGCGCTAAGTTTGCTGCTCTGGAGAACAAAGCTTCTTTGCACATTGTTCATGCCCGAGCGCAACTTTCTCAAGAAGAATTTGAGAGTGCAGTTTCCTCAGAAAGAAAACCGGTCAAACCCAACGCATCTGGTTCGAATACGGGGTTGCGGCAAGCTTTAAAGGAAACAGGAGACAGCTACCAGGCTTGGAGATACCTTTTTCAGGGGCTGAACAATGGGCGAAGGCAGCAAGTTTTGCACCTTCATTGGCCTCACTTGGATTGTTTTTGCGGAGTAGTTGACGACATCATCCTTAATGCTCAAAAGCAATTCGCAGAGCAGCATCGGTTGGACTGATCAACAGCAGCGCATAGCAGCGAAGTTCACAATAAGGAGAGCACTCGCAAATGGTCACCAAGACGTTGACGTGTGACAAAAGTTGCAACTTCAGAGAGATGCGCACCTTGAAAGGGAAGGCCTAGTTCAAATCTTCGCAGTCGCGATCGAGGGGAATGAGAGCAATCGGAAGGCCACGCACAAGGTTCTCCCAGCCGCTGTGATAGGTAGTGAATTTGCGCTTATAGGGAGTGATGAAATCCCACGCTCAACGATCACTTCGGACGCTAACCTCTATGAGAGGTTATTGTGTGTACTCGGCAAAGGAAACCGGAAGGATGCATTGCATTTGGAGGCCCATATTCGAGATGGGCGTGATGCCTTTGTAACAGAAGATCGAGACGATATTCTTTCTCAGAAAAAAGTTCTTCAAGATCGGTTCGGCGTGACTGTACTGCACTCAAGCGAGGTACGTTCTTGGCTTGAAGATAGTTCACAATAAGGAGCGCGGTTTTGCAGAATAAAAAAGCAAGGGACCCTGTTCAGAAAGTCAGTAAGTTTTTGGCCGAAGAGACAGCGCCCTTTGCGGTTTTTGGTGGCGCAGTGTTGCTTGTTTCCAATGTGTCTAAAGGCGGCTTTGAAAAACTCGACGCGCACTACGATAAGTTGCCTACGCATTACGAGATTATTCTTGGAATTTGGGGTCTTATGGTGGTTGGCGCGATGCTGATTGCCGCAAGGTATTACCTCGCCCATGCCGTCACTTCTTTTGGTAGGGTGTATGATTTCTTCGAAGAGTTTGATTCCATAGAAGGTTCCTATTGGTCCAGTATTTCTGCGTTCGGTAAGGCTTCCTGCTATTCGGCAACGGTCCATGCAATCACAGTCATGGTTTTATTGAACATCTTTTACGGGTAGTTTGGCCCGCGCTGCAAGCAAGCTAGAGGGTACAAGAGTAACGCGGCCCCCCTCCGAAGGGTGGTAGTAATAGTGAGTTAGCGTGATTGCCTGACCTGGCTCCGCGTCACAGCGCCTCAGGCAAGAAAAAGAACCGCACTGCTTAGGGATAGGAGCAGGCGCGGGTTAGGGGTCGATTTACTCAAAGTAGACCGTAGTTGGCAACACAGGGAGAAGCCAAAATGCCATTTGAGAGAGTAGTTGTCGCTCTGCTTTCAGTAGTGTTTTTGGCCTCCAGCTATCTTGTGCTGTATTATGTTTGGCCTCCCGGTCTGTTTGGCTTCTTAGGCGGTGAACACATTTACGAGGGAATGTCGCCTGAAGAAATCGACAGGCTTAGACGTTGGGAAACTTTCTCTGAGATCGCTCCAATTGTTTTGGGAATGGTTGTTTCTGGCGTTGGATTAATAGTCACTATCCTGGTCAGCCTCGGGAAGAGCAAACGAGAGAGAGAACGTCACGTGCTTGAGATCAGGAAGCTAAACCTAGAAATCAAGCAGCTTCAAAACACAAAGTGAGGAGCGTTAATCTGGATCCCAGCTGAGCGGATCCCAGACACGTAGTACCCATGAACTTTTTCAAACACCCGTATGTTCAGCTCCCGCTAATGTTTGCCGTAGTGGTTTTGATCATTGTTTACTGGCCATGAAGCCTGCCATTCGAGCGTCCTATGAGCGCCAGATTGCAAAGATAGAAGCTGAGGTCGTGCCGTGTCAGGATGATGACCGGCGTGCGGTGCTGGAGCGAAACCTAGAGATCGAGCGGGCGCTGCTGGCGCGGCTGGAGCGGTAAATAGTGGCTTGCCGCGTAGGCGGATCCGGCTCATATCTCGGTCATGACCTGGCCTAACAGAATCCCCTTCGACCTTCACAAGGAACTTGAGTCTCGCTCGCTCCCAGATTGGGAGGCGGCGCTTCGCGTTTGGGCAAAATCGCACGGGTTGAAGCTCAAGATCCAATGGTTTCCACGATTGCAACGGACGATCGCGGATCTGCATTCGCGCCGATATGTGGCAAAACCCCAGGACCATTGGGCGGCGATTAAGGATTGGCTGGAACGAAATGATGTACCGGCACCGGATGGGTTGCCGGGGTGGCCTGAGGTTGATTCCGTTGGCTATTGAGGCGAAAACAGTTTCCAAAACGCCCTTTAAGTCATTGAAAAGTGGCGGGCCGGGTATGGGGCGGTTTCCAGTCTATGCGACTGAATTTAAATAATTTTCGCTCACCTCTCAGGTGCGCCACCTTACTAAATTAGATGTTTCGGGCACATGGGCGTATAGCCTTTCCGCAGCTAATGCTTTGCCCGAACTCCCAACGTGTTCGTGCCTTCATCTACAAAAAAAAGAGCGCCCAAAGGCGCTCGTCACTTCGAAGTTGTACGTAGTGTTTAGCCGCCCCAGCTGCGAACCTCGCCGCAGTCCATGTGGACAAAATTCGAGCGATGGTATTTACCGACGCCCCCTGCGCGGCAGGAAATGGCGGCTTTGGCCATTTGCGAAACCGAGCGTGAAGACAACCGCAAGTCAGCGGCCTGGCCCTTCATGTGAAGGGAATTCTTGGCAACGCGGCGGGATTTCGATCGCAGCATCGCGTTAGTCTGAGGGGACCGGTAGCCGGACAACAGCATGTAGGGTTCGTTGACATCCAGCAGGTTGTGAGATGCGGCCATGATGTCAATTGTGCGCAGGTCCATGGACCTGGACTGATCGGTACGCCAGTCGCGCATGAAGTGGTTCACTTCCTTGACGGCGTCTTTGATGTAATTGCCGTCAACCCAGTAAATCATGTCGATGCGTTCACCGGTGCGCCCGGAATACATGCGAATGCGGCGAATATCACCGCCGCCGCGAAGGAATCCTGCTGCATTGGAATAGGTCGGTGCGGCTACTACCGCTGTGGCCGCGAACGCACCCAATAGGGCACGCCGGGTCAAGCCCGAAGCACTGCTCTTGGTCATTTCGTTTTTCGTCCCGTACTAGTTCCTGCCTGCACACGATGTTACGTGCGCCGTATTAATTTTTTCCCATCCCAGATGCGGAAATTATGACACAGACGGATTCGTCCGCCAAGAAATCTTTCGGATACACCATTTCAAGGGGGAAATATCGGCAGGTTTTTGCGCAACTGATGCAGCGATGCATATATTACAGAAGGTTAGGGAAATCACTTTCCAAGGCGATGCAATCACGCATCAGCAGATGTTAGAAGCGCAGATTTGATGAATTTGTGAATAGACAATCGGGCGGTCCGCCAATCATACTGGCTCGGCGCTGAATGTATCGGTGCAAAGCATTGAATAACCAAGGCCATCTCATGTTTTCTGTTTTCCGGACCTGTACCAGTATCCTCGCGACCGCCTGTTTCGCAGCGACAGCGGCCTTTGCCGATTCCGAGACAAACCCACCGACTGCCTTCCGCATGGCGGTTGCCGAGTCGCTGGATTCGGGGTCTTCGCTGGCTGAATACTACAAAAAAAACGGGTTTTCGCCGATCTGGGTTGGGCAGACCGAACAGCATGCTAAACGCCGGGCCGCTTTGATTAAGGCCCTGTCCAATGCCGCGTTCCACGGGTTGCCGGATGCGCGTTATGATGTCCAGGCTTTGCTTGGGCAGATGCGCGATGCCCGTTCCCAGAGGGACTTGGGTGCAATCGAAGCGGATTTAAGCCGGGTTTTCCTGCGTTATGCTACGGATATGTACTCGGGCGTGTTGAGCCCTTCACAGATTGACGATGGTTTGGTGCGCGAAGTCGATCGCAGGTCGCCGCAGGAACATTTGCAAGGTGTCGCATCAGCCACAGGGGCGACGTACATAGAACAACTGGTGCCAGAGTCCCTGCAATACCGGTCTTTGCTGAAACAGAAAATGGTCCTTGAAGACCTGGTTGAGCAGGGCGGTTGGGGGCCGACTGTACCGGTTGCAAAACTCGAATACGGTGATACCGGACCCAATGTCATTCGGTTGCGTGACCGTTTGGCGGCTATGGGTTACCTGACACCAACCGCCAGCCCGGAATTTGATGCCGCAATGCTGGAGGCCGTACGGGCGTTTCAGACTGCCCATGGGCTGGAAGCGGACGGTGTCGCCGGAAATGGAACCCTGACCGAAATCAACCGTCCGGCCAGCGACAGGCTCAAGGCTGTCTACGTCGCGCTTGAGCGGGAGCGTTGGTTGCCACACTCACGAGGCGCGCGTCATATCTTGGTGAATCAGGCGGACTTCTCGGCGAAGATCGTGGATGAAGGTCGGGTATCGTTTGAGACGCGAGCCGTCATCGGCAAGAACACCCATGATCGGCGCAGTCCCGAATTCTCGGACATGATGGAACACATGGTGATCAACCCGAGTTGGTACGTACCACGCTCGATTATCACCAAGGAATATTTACCAAAACTTCAGTCCAACCCAAATGCGGTCGGTCACATCCAGATCACGGATCGAAGTGGCCGTCAGGTCAATCGTGGCGCCGTGGACTTTACGCAATTCACTGCACGGGATTTTCCGTTCGCGATGCGGCAACCACCCAGCAAAAGCAATGCGTTGGGCCTGGTGAAGTTCATGTTCCCAAACAAGCACAACATCTATCTGCATGATACGCCGCACAAAAACCTGTTTGCCCGCGAAGTTCGCGCTTTCTCGCACGGTTGTATCCGTCTGGCGCAGCCGTTTGAGTTTGCCTATGCCTTGCTTGCCCGGCAGGAAGAAGACCCCAAGGCCTTTTTTCACAGGGTTCTGAATACCGGCAAGGAAACAAAGGTAGACCTCGCGCAGTCGGTTCCTGTTCACATCATCTATCGGACGGCGTATGTTGGTTCAAAGGGTGAAGTTCAGTACCGCCGGGATGTCTACGACCGCGATCGCAAGATCTGGGAGGCTCTGCAAAAGGCAGGGGTGGTCCTGCCGGACGTTCAGGGGTAATCACTGGGGCAAGTCCTGATACAAGGAAGCCCTCTATGCAATTCACAATCAAGCAAATCGCCGAAGCGCTGGACGCCGAATGCCAGGGCGATACCAGCCTGATCGTCTATCGTGCCGCCGAACCGGGCGATGCAGGCGCAGATGATCTGGCCATGGCCATGTCGCCCAAATACGCCGACGCATTGTCCGGCGGGTCGGCAAAGGCTGCGGTTGTGTGGGAAGGCGCGGACTGGCAGGGGATGGGCTTGCAGGCCGCTATCTTTGTGCCGCGCCCGCGGATGGCGATGGCAGGAATTACGGCGATGCTGGACCGAGGCCAGGGGGTCGCTCCGGGTATTCACCCTTCGGCCGTAGTCGACTCGACCGCAAAGATTGCCGAAAACGTTTCGATTGGCCCGCTGACGGTCATAGGTGCGCGGGCTCGCATTGGGGCCGGTTCGGTTATCGGTGCGCATTGCGTTGTCGGAATGGACGCCGTTCTGGGAGAATCTGCGGTTCTGCGAGAAACGGTCAGCATCGGTGCACGTGCAAAGATCGGTGACCGCTTTGTCGCGCAACCGGGTGCGCGCATTGGTAGCGACGGGTTCAGCTTTGTCACTCCGGAAGTGTCTGGTGTGGAAAACGTTCGCAAAACGATGGGAGATGCGGGGGATGCCAAGGCCCAAAACTGGCTGCGGATCCATTCGCTGGGCGCGGTGGAAATCGGCGATGATGTTGAGGTCGGCGCGAACTGCACCGTCGACAACGGCACCATACGCAACACCGTCATCGGCTCGGGTTCCAAGCTGGATAACCTGGTCCACGTGGGACACAACACGCGCGTTGGACAGGACTGCCTGTTATGCGGGCAGACCGGTGTTTCGGGGTCCGTTGAGATCGGAAATCATGTCGTATTGGGCGGCCAGACCGGCGTCGTCGACAACATTTTCATTGGTGATGGCGTGATTGCCGGCGGGGGCACCAAGATCCTGTCTAATGTTCCGGCCGGGCGCGTAATTATGGGCTATCCGGGCATTAAAATGGAATCTCATACCGATATCTACAAGGCCCAACGCCGCTTGCCGCGCATGGCGCGTGACGTAGAGGCGCTGAAAAAGGCTGTTTTCAAACAGTCTTCGAGCGATTAAATCACAACCACCGTGATAATCAGAGGACCGATATGAGCATCACCGACCGCGTCATCTCCATCATTGCTGAGCAAGCCGTGCTGGAACCTTCGGATGTGACGCCCGAAAGTACGCTCGAGGACCTGGGTATCGACAGTCTGGGCCTGGTTGAAAGCATCTTTGCCATCGAGGAAGAGTTCGACATCTCGGTGCCGTTCAATGCCAACGAACCGACGGCCAGCGATTTCGACATCTCAAATGTTGCAGCTATCATTTCAGGTATCGAAAAGCTTGTGTCGGAAAAGGTCTGACTGAGCCTCATGAAACGCGTTGTCATTACCGGGGCGGGCACGATCAACTCGCTGGGCCATTCCGTTCCCGATACACTAGAGGCCATGCGCGAAGGCCGCTGCGGCATCTCTGAACTTGAGTTTCGCGATGTCGATCGTTTGGCTATCAAGATCGGTGGGCAGGTCAGGGGGTTCGAGGCCGAAGGCCGGTTCAATCGCCAGCAAATGTCGCTCTATGATCGGTTTACCCAATTCACATTGACGGCTGCCAAAGAGGCCATTGATCAGTCCGGGATCGAATTTCACGGCGATCTTGCGGCGCGTTCCGGTGTCGTTCTGGGAACGGCCGGTGGCGGTGTTTCCACATGGGACGACAATTACCGGTCGGTCTACGAAGACGGCAAGAACCGCGTTCATCCTTTTGTTGTTCCCAAGTTGATGAACAACGCAGCCGCCAGCCATGTGTCAATGGAGCATAACCTCAAAGGCCCGAGCTTTACCGTTTCGACGGCGTGCGCCTCGTCAAATCATGCTATGGCACAGGCTTTCCAAATGGTTCGCAGCGGGGCTGCGCCCACGATGATCACTGGCGGTTCGGAATCCATGTTGTGTTTCGGGGGCGTAAAGGCCTGGGAAGGCCTGCGCGTTATGTCCAAGGACGCATGTCGACCGTTCAGTGCCAATCGAAACGGTATGGTCCAGGGCGAGGGCGCCGGCGTGTTCGTGTTTGAAGAATATGAGCATGCGCGTGCGCGCGGCGCTGACATCCTGTGCGAGGTTGTGGGTTTTGCAATGTCGTCTGATGCATCCGATATTGTCATGCCCAGCAAACAGGGGGCATCCCGTGCGATGGCCGGGGCCCTGGCTGATGCAAAGCTGAACGCGAGCGAAGTGGGCTACATTAACGCCCATGGGACCGGCACCGCCGCCAACGACAAAACTGAATGTGCAGCGGTCGCGGACGTTTTTGGACCGCATGCGGATGATCTTATGATCTCGTCCACAAAGTCCATGCATGGACATCTGATCGGCGGGACCGGAGCGGTGGAACTGCTGGCCTGCATCATGGCTTTGCGGGACGGGATAGTTGCCCCGACAATCGGCTATGAGGAGCCTGATCCGGAATGTGCGCTGGATGTGGTCCCAAATATTGCGCGCGAAGCAAAAGTTGACGTTGCACTCAGCAACGCGTTTGCCTTTGGCGGATTGAATGCAGTCCTGGCATTGAAGCGGATCTGAAGCCAAAATAGCTTACAAACCAAAAACGCCGCCGAAGGTTATTCGGCGGCGTCTTTGATTGTTGGTCCGGATGATGTTCAGTTGATTTCCAACTTGTCGAATCCTGCAGTGAACCCTGCCAGAGAAATCTCAATCTCAAGAAGTTGGTTGGGTGCCAGAACCGAGACGACAGACATTTTGGCCGTGCTGCCGGCCTTCATGGCATCGACATCGCCTTGAGTGAACCCAAGCTGAGCCACGCAGCCGATGGGGTTGCAATGGTGGTAGTCATAGCGTTTGCCCGGAGCGCCATCGATCGACAAAGCCAGTTGCGCTTGCAACATGATTTCGAGCGGTACAATGACTGTTGCGCCTGCAACTGCTGCGACACCTTCGGGCAATTTGTTGACCGATATCTCCGCAATTGGCTGGCCTTCTTGCCCGGACAGCGTCTGCCGCAGCAAGCAGGGGTCCTTACCTGCTTCTGTTTTGAGGCATCTGATTTCCCAGTCGCCGCTTTCCTCTTTGACGTATTGTTCACCTACGCGCGGACCGGTTTCGCCCAGGTCCAGATCGGAAGCCGCTTCCGTCTGCGGTGTCTCCGCCGGAGTTTGGTCGTCCTGAGATGTTTCCTGCGCGGCTGCGGTGCTGCACCAGAGTGCCGCGGAAACAAGGCTGAAAGACAGGATGTTCTTGATCATGAGTGCCTCGGTTGCGTGATTGAGCTTTTTGCCCGGTCTATCACCGTTAAAACAGGGTGTCAGTCACTAAGCTGCATTATTGGACGGATGTGAACGGATTCTTGCCCATTTGCACTGGTATTTACAACGTCCGGGCCAATGAAAAAGGGAGCCGGTGGAGCGGCTCCCTTCCTAGAATTTTCTCCCCGTCGGACTGGCCGACTTATTTATGCGCAGACGTTACGAAAGGGGGGCGCACGGGTCAACTACTAACCTGAATTTTTAATATACTGACCAGTTCATTTTAATGCGGGCCGAAGTCAAAAATGCCGTGCCCGAAGGCACGGCCAGTCGACATGGAGGAAGTCTGCCGCCCCGGAGCCTTCGCCCATGAGGCGGCAAATAAACTATCGCAGTCAAAGGTTAACTTTGTATGCTGTCGTGGGATCGGTGATAAGCAAGGCGAATAATTCATGAACAACAGTATTTTCCTGGGTGGCGGTGGCAAGGATTACGCTGAACCGCAGGGTCTGACGCTGAAATATGCCAACCGACACGGTTTGATCGCCGGGGCCACCGGGACAGGCAAGACCGTTACGCTACAAATTCTGGCCGAAGGTTTCTCTAAGGCGGGCGTGCCTGTGTTTCTTTCAGATATCAAAGGTGACCTGTCTGGTCTGGCCTTGTCAGGAAGCCCGGATCACAAATTGCATCAGGCGTTTCAGGATCGCGCGCAACGCATCGGGCTGACTGATTTCGCCTACGCTGCCTGTCCGGTGACGTTCTGGGACCTGTTCGGCGAGCGGGGACATCCGGTCCGAACCACCGTCACCGAGATGGGTCCCTTGCTGTTGTCGCGTCTGATGGAACTGAGCGAGGCACAGGAAGGAATCCTGAACATCGCATTTCGTGTGGCCGACGAAGAAGGTATGCCGCTGCTGGACCTCAAGGACCTGCAGGCTCTGCTGGTCTGGATCGGTGAAAACCGCGCGCAGCTGTCCCTGCGATACGGCAATGTATCGACAGCGTCGATCGGGGCGATTCAGCGCCGTTTGCTGGTTCTTGAAAACCAGGGCGGAACCAAACTGTTCGGAGAGCCAGCGCTGGATCTGGCGGATCTGATGCGAACCGATCAGAACGGGCAGGGGATGGTGAATATTCTGGCCTCGGACAAGTTGATGGGCGCGCCTCGACTATACGCAACGTTCCTGCTATGGCTGCTGAGCGAGCTGTTCGAAGAACTGCCCGAAGTGGGCGACCCCGAGAAACCCAAACTGGTTTTCTTTTTCGACGAAGCCCATCTGCTGTTCGATGATGCCCCGAAGGTTCTGGTGGACAAAGTTGAACAGGTCGCGCGCCTGATCCGGTCAAAGGGGGTCGGTGTGTATTTCATATCCCAAAACCCGGCCGACATTCCCGAGGATATTCTGGGCCAGTTGGGCAACCGCATTCAGCATGCTTTGCGGGCTTTCACGGCACGGGATCGCAAGAACCTGCGGTTGGCTGCGGAAACCTATCGTGAGAATCCCGAGTTCGATACCGAGGAAGCCATCCGAGAGGTCGGTGTGGGTGAGGCGGTAACGTCAATGCTGCAGAAGAAGGGCATACCTGGGATCGTCGAGCGCACATTGATCCGGCCACCGGGGTCCCAGCTTGGCCCGATCACGCAAAGCGAACGGCAGGCGATCCTTGATGCGTCGAGGATGCGGGCAAAATACGATCAGCCCGTCGATCGAAAGTCGGCGTTTGAAATACTTCAGGCCCGGGCCGACGCAGCAGCAAAGGAAGCCGAAGTTGCCGAGGCAGAAGAGTTGTTTGAAACACAGACACCTGCCGAGCGCGAGTTTGCCGCGGCCCGCAGGTATTCAGGGCAGCGCGTCAGCCGATCCTCTTCCCGCGTTTCGCGGAAACAGGACACGTTTGCATCAGCCATGAGTCAGGCGGTGATCAAGGAACTGAAAGGGACGACCGGCCGTCGCATCGTGCGTGGCATACTTGGCGGGTTGTTTCGCAATCGCTGAGTGAATGCGCCGTTTCTAATTGAGGCGGCGCTGACCTTCCTGTCGGCAGTATGCGTCCGCCTCGGCGACTGACATCTTGGTTGCCGGATAATCGATGGCCCGATCCCAAATGACCCGGTTCAGAGTATAGAGCTGGCAGGTCACAACCCCTTTTGGTGTCTGGACCTGGACAGGTGTTGTTTCAAGGCTTTCTGGGGACGGAACGCAGGCTGTAATAGCCGCGAGAACAGGCAGAACCAGGGCTGCTTTGGTGGTTGGTGCTTTCATGGTGGAACACAACTTTTCTAGGTTAACATACAAAATCGTTACAGATCGGCGGTTTAAGTGTGAGTGAGTGCCGAACAACAGCCAGAAACCATCCGGCTGATATACCCGTCTAGTCAGTTTTTCCTATCGATGCAACAAACCGCGCCGGATAGCCGGCGCGGTTCACCTAATTGTAAGAAGTTTGAAATTATTTTTCGGGGATCAAACCACGCGGGCTGAATCTAAGAACAATCAATAGAATCAATCCCATGGTAAACAACCGCATATGCGCGGCGCTGTCGATCAGGTGCGCTTTGAGTGCACTTCCGTCAGGCATACCCGCAGTGATCAGATTCATCAGCCACAGACCGATGGGCTCTACCTGAACCCAAAGGAACCAGATCAGGAACGCACCAAGGACGGCGCCAAAGTTGTTGCCCGATCCGCCCACGATCACCATGACCCAGACAAGGAAGGTGAACCGCAGCGGGTTGTAGGTGCCTGGCGTCAGTTGCCCGTCCAGTGTGGTCATCATCGCGCCCGCTATGCCACAAATGGCCGATCCCAGAACGAAGATCTGCAGGTGGCGGCGGGTGACGTCTTTGCCCATCGCTTCGGCGGCGACCTCGTTGTCGCGAATGGCGCGCATCATGCGACCCCACGGGCTTTTCAATGCCATCTGCGCCATCCACAGCAGAACCAAAAGGACAATTAGGAACAGCAAGGAATAGCCAAGTTTCACGGACAGTGTTGAAGCCGTCACCGGGTCCAGTCCGAACCATTCGGCACGGGCAACGAAGCCGGGGTCATTTTGCAGGTCGACCTCATACCCGACCACAGGGGAAGGGCGGGGAATGCCGTAGACGTTCTTGACCCCACGCGCCAGCCAGTCCTCGTTCTTCATGATCGCAATGATGATCTCGGCGATACCGAGCGTCGCAATTGCCAGATAGTCCGAGCGCAAACCCAGTGCGGTTTTGCCGATCAGCCAAGCCGCACCTGCGGCCAGCAGGCCACCAGCAGGCCAGGCCAGCAGCACGGGCAAGTTCAGACCGCCGATATTGCCTGCAACGGCGGGGTCAATCGCCTCGATTGCGGAAACGTTGGGATCGAAGATGGCGCGGTAGATAAAGAAACCAACGACCAGAATACCAATGATTGCCAAGGTCTGTGTGCGCCCCTTGGGCATCTTCTGTGCAACCATCACGGCCGCAACGACGGTTGCGGCCCCCAGCAACAGCGCGAGGATCACACCAAAGCCACCACCGGACCAGGCGCCCGGCGTTGGCGCGGTCGAAACCAGCACAACAGCCAGCCCGCCCAGCGCGACAAAGCCCATGACGCCGACATTGAAGAGGCCCGCAAAGCCCCATTGCAGGTTCACCCCGATGGACATGATGGCCGAGATCAGGCCCATGTTCAGGATCAGGATCGCCGCGTTCCAGCTTTGCGTGAACCCGGTCAGCAGGATCAGACCGCCAACGACAACAAATAGCAGTGTGTTTTTGACGGGCTCGCTCATATCACTTTCCCCTTGAACAGACCCGTGGGCTTAAACAGCAGCACAATCAGCAGGATCGCAAAGCTGACGGCGAACTTGTAATCGGTGGACAGGAACTGAACCAAGCCTGACGGCTCCAGACTTTCTGGCGCCAGATAGGTCAGTACCTTCTTCCAAGCATAGGTGATGGTCACTTCGGAAAACGCGATGATGAACCCGCCCGCGATGGCACCCAGAGGGTTGCCAAGCCCGCCTACGATCGCCGAGGCAAAGATCGGCAGCAGAAGCTGGAAATAGACAAAGGGCTTGAAGCTTTTGTCGAGGCCGTAAAGCACACCCGCCGTTGTCGCCAGCGCAGCCACGATGATCCAGGTGATCATCACAACACGTTCAGGGTTGATGCCTGACAGCAGAGCCAAATCTTCGTTGTCCGAATAGGCCCGCATCGATTTACCGGTGCGGGTCTTGTTCAGGAACCAGAACAGCAGCGCCACGGCAACAACCGCCACGATCACGGTAATTCCCTGAGAGGTCTTGATTGCCAGCCCTTCTTGCAGGCCGGTCATCGCCTTGAAATCCCGCGCCGAAACAATGAACCGCGCGCCATCCGAGAACCTTTGGTCATCCGGCCCGATGATGAACCGCACAAGCCCGTTCATGATGAACATCACGCCCATCGACACGATCACCAGAATGACCGGCTTGGCCTTTTGTTCCCGGTAGAACCTGTAAACCAGCCTGTCGGTGATCAGCACCAGAACGATACACCCAAGAATGGCAAATGGCAGGGCCAACAAAGCGGTTGGCAGCGGCCCGAAACTGACCCCGGCGGCCTGCAGGCCCCAAGTGACCAGCACGGCGATCATCGCGCCAAAGGCCATCGTGTCGCCGTGGGCAAAGTTCGAGAACCGCAGGATGCCATAGATCAGCGTCACCCCCAACGCGCCCAGCGCCAACTGGCTGCCATAGGCGATCGCGGGAACAAGGACGAAGTTGGAGAGCGCCACAAAGGCGTTGAGGAAGTCCATTAATTTGCTCCTCCGAATGACGAGCATTTTCCATGCCATTGGGAGATTACGAACTCTCCGACGGTAGAAGTGTTACGAGAACGGACTGAAGGTCCATTCTCCGAGATCGATGTTGTCTGAGCTTTCAAAGACTGTAGTGCTAGCAGATTGGCGATGGCAGCGGAGTGTAGTCGTCGCATTCTCACCCCCCCAAAAAACTCTTGCGAACTTCCGGATCGGCCAACAGTTCCTTGCCAGTGCCAGTATAGGCATTCCGCCCCTGAACCAGCACATATCCCTTGTCCGCGATCTCCAGCGCCTGACGGGCATTCTGTTCCACCATCAGGATCGGCAACCCGGTGCGGGAAACCTCAATGATCCGGTCAAACAACTCATCCATCACGATGGGCGAGACACCGGCGGTTGGTTCGTCCAGCATCAGCACCTTGGGTTGGGTCATCAGCGCACGGCCCACAGCGACCTGTTGGCGCTGTCCGCCCGACAGTTCTCCGGCAGCCTGATTGCGCTTATCACGGAGGATGGGGAACAGGTCATAAACTTGCTCCATCGTTTGGCTGATGTCGTCGCGGCGGATGAAGGCACCCATCTCAAGGTTCTCTTCCACCGTCATCGAAGTGAAGATGTTCGAGGTCTGCGGCACAAACCCCATCCCCCGGATCACACGGTCCTGCGGGGTGAGGTTGGTAATGTCCTCGCCGTCCAGTCGCACCGAACCGGACCGGACGTCCAGCATTCCGAAAACGGCCTTCATCGCGGTCGATTTGCCAGCGCCGTTCGGGCCAACGATCACGGCGATTTCGCCCTTGTCGACGGCGATGGTGCAGTCATGCAGAATATCCGGGCCCTTGCCGTAGCCGCCCGTCATCGTGTCGCCGATCAGAAAGGGACCACCTTCGACCCTGTGGGTTTCGCCGCTTTTACTGTGTGCAGGCGTCATGGTGCCCGCACCGCGGGTGTTGGTGATCGAGGCGTCCTTGTTGCCGTGGTCATCCTGATAGGGATTGTCGCTCGTGCCAGCGGTCATGATTGGGCCTCCAGCTTGTCCTTGTTTTTCAAGCCGGTGCCCAGATAGGCTTCGATCACGTGCTCATTGGCCTTGATCTCGTCCAGCGTACCTTCGGCCAGCACCTTGCCCTCGGCCATGCAGATGACCGGATCGCAGATCTTGCCGATGAAATCCATGTCGTGCTCGATGACCACAAAGGTATAGCCGCGTTCCTTGTTCAGGCGCAGGATCGTGTCGGCGATGGTCATCAGCAGCGTGCGGTTCACGCCCGCGCCGACCTCATCCAGAAACACGATCTTGGCGTCGACCATCATGGTGCGGCCAAGCTCCAGCAGCTTTTTCTGCCCGCCCGAAACCTGACCGGCCTTGTGATCGGCCAGATGTTCGATGGTGAGGAACTCCAGAACCTCGTCGGCTTTCGCGCGTAAAGCGCGTTCCTCATCTGCGATGCGCTTGCGTCCGAACCACGTGTTCCACAGCGATTCCCCTGATTGGGCACCGGGAACCATCATCAGGTTTTCGCGGCAGCTCATCGACGAGAATTCGTGCGCGATCTGGAAGGTGCGCAGCAAGCCCTTGTGAAACAGCTCATGCGGAGGCAGGCCGGTGATGTCCTCGCCATCCATGAACACTTTTCCGCTTGTGGGGGGCAGTACCCCGGCGATCACGTTGAACAGAGTGGTTTTTCCGGCCCCGTTCGGCCCGATCAGACCGGTGATTGAACCCTTTTGGATTTCCAGCGATGCCCCATCCACCGCATGAAACCCGCCGAAATGCTTATGCACGTCTTCGACGACGATCATATTATCCCCTTGCCGCCCTGTTCGGCGTTCTTGTTGTCCCATCCCCAGAGAAGAGGTGCGGTCTTTTGTCATTGAAACAGCCCGGACACAAGGCCCGGGCTGCTCGATTTATAACTTGTACTGAGGCGTCAACGGAAGTTGACTGTCTTGTTTTCGCCGTCGGTCACTTCGATCTCGCGATAAGAACCAGCGCTCTCGCCGGGGCCGATCAGTTCCACGCCCGAGGCGCCGACATAGTCGATGTCCTGACCTGCGGCCAGCAGTTCCAGACCCTTGGCCAGTTCACCCGGATAGATCTTTTCACCCGGAGCGTTGGCGACGTCCATGATCTTGGCGCCGTAGTCGGCCGGGTTGCTCGACCCAGCGGCCTGCATGGCCAGCATGAACAACGCGGCGGCGTCATAGGATTCAGGCGAATAAGGCGACGAGCCGTCGAAGCCACCGGCCTCGGCCATGGCAAAGTACTTCTCGGCACCTTCACCACCCGAACCGGCGATCTGACCGAACGAGCCGTTCAGGTCTGGTCCGACATTTGCGGGCAGCGAGTCACCGATCATGCCGCCTGGCAGGCCGAATGTGTCGAATGCACCGCTGTCCAGTGCCGACTGGATGATGCCCAGACCGCCCTGGTCCAGATAACCGGCAACCACCAGAATATCGCCACCTGCTGACGCCAGAGCGCCAACTTCGGCCGAATAGTCGGCTTTACCGTCTTCGTGCGCCGCAACTATGGTGATTTCACCGCCAGCTGCTTCGAACGAAGTCTGGATCGCGTCCGCCAGACCCTTGCCGTAGTCGTTGTTGGTGTAAGTCAGAGCGATCGAGTTGATGCCGCGGTCTTTCAGAATGTCTGCCATCACCTGACCTTCGCGCGCATCCGAAGGGGCGGTGCGGAAGAACAGGCCGTTGTCTTCCATGGTCGACAAACCGGGCGACGTTGCCGACGGCGAGATCATGACCATGCCGTTCGGGATTGCGACGTTCTGCAGGATCGCGCCGGTCACGCCCGAGCAGTCGCCGCCGATGATGCCGGCAACGCCATCGGCAATCATGCGTTCGCCGTTCGAGGTGGCCAGACCGTTGTCGATGCAGCCGGTATCGGCCCGGGTTCCGGTGACGGTTGCGCCATCCAAAAGTTTGCCGGATTCCGTGACTTCGGCCATCGCCATTTCTGCGCCGGACCCCATCGCCGGTGCCAGAGATTCAATCGGGCCGGTGAAGCCAAACAGGATGCCAAGTTTGACATCTTCGGCCATGGCGGTACCGGCCAGCAAAGCGGTTGCTGCAGTTGCTGTTAGCAGCTTTTTCATAAGGTTACTCCCATATTGGAACGTTAACGTCCGGCCATGACCCTAGGCAAGCAATGCGAAAAAGGGAAGTCCTAACGAAAAAGTGCTTTTGCTTGTCCTAACTCTATTTGTTTTGTTGGGTTTAACCAAAACTTGGGCGTCTGGCCAAAGCAGGAGGGTAATAATGATCAGGGTTTGCGCGATTCTTTCGCTGCTGGGGATTGCTGTGACCGCATGGGCGGATGAACTGCAAACCTCGCAAGGCCCGGTAAGTGTCGAGGAAATGGCCACCGGGCTGGATACGCCGTGGGCGATCGGGATAATCTCCGACGACATATTTCTGGTGACGGAGCGAGACGGCGATCTTTTGTATTTCGACGGGGACGGAAAACATCAGGTCTCGGGCGTGCCTGCCGTGGTCGCATCGGGGCAGGCCGGTTTGCTGGATGTCACAATCGCACGTGATTTCGCGCTCAGCAGAGAGATATTTCTTACCTTCTCCAAAGCTCAACAGGGTGGTGCAGGCACAGCGGTCGCGGTGGCTCGTCTTGCGGAAGACGGAAAAAAGCTCACCAACGTCCGCATCATTTTCGAGGCTATTCCAGGCGGATCAGGAGGCCGCCATTTCGGCTCGCGCGTGGTCGAAGCAACGGATGGCAGATTGTTCGTGACGCTGGGCGAGCGTGGGGACCGTCCTGCGGCCCAGGACAGGTCCAATCATCTTGGAACGGTCATCCGGATCAACCGCGATGGCTCGGTTCCCGCAGACAATCCCTTCGTTGGTCAGGCCGCGATACGGCCTGAAATCTGGTCTTACGGCCATCGAAACCCGCAGGGCGCAGGGCTGGACGCCCGGGGCCGCTTGTGGGTGTCGGAACATGGGGCCAAGGGTGGCGACGAGGTCAATCTTGTTCAGCCCGGCGCCAACTACGGTTGGCCGGTTATCTCGTACGGTGTTCACTATTCCGGTCAGAAGATCGGCGAAGGCACGTTGAAGCCGGGTTTGAAGCAGCCCGAACATTACTGGGACCCCTCCATCGCCCCTTCGGGATTGCTGGTCTATTCCGGCAAAATGTGGCCCAAGTGGAAGGGGGATATCTTTGTCGGGTCGCTCAAGTTTGACTATATCGCGCGGTTGGCAGGTTCTCCGCTGCGCGAGGCGGAACAGATCAAAGGCCCCATGACCGAGCGTGTGCGGGACATCGTCGAAGGTCCCGATGGGGCAATCTGGTTCATTTCCGTGGGGCAGGGCGCGGTTTACAGGATGTCACGCTGAGCGCGCCAACCGCGCGGCCCTCAAACCGACAACCGCCCGCTTTGCGTTCCACGCTCACGATAAGGGGTGGTGTTGTAGTGCGCCCGGTAGCATTTCGAGAAATGCGAAGGGCTGGCAAAGCCGCAGGCGAGTGCCACGTTGATGACGCTCATATCCGTTTGCATCAGCAGGTTGCGGGCCTTGTGAAGACGCAGTTCCATATAATACCGCTTGGGTGATCGGCTCAGGTAGCGACGGAACAGGCGCTCCAGCTGGCGGGTCGACATGCCAACTTCTTTCGCCAGAATCGAAGGCGAAATCGGCTCTTCGATGTTCTTTTCCATCATCAGAATGACCTGGCTCAGCTTGGGGTGCCGTACACCAATCCGTGTCGGAGTCGACAGCCGCTGTGTATCCTGATCTGTGCGGATCGATGAGTAGATCATTTGGTCGGCCACCGCGTTTGCCAGATCCTCACCGAATTCATCAGCGATCAGCTTGAGCATCAGGTCGATGGACGAAGTGCCGCCTGCGGTCGTCATGCGGTTGCCGTCGATCAGGAACACCGATTTGGTCAGTTCCACTTCATCGAACTCCTCGATGAAACTGTCGGAGTTTTCCCAGTGGATCGTCGCCCGTTTTCCGTCCAGAAGACCGGCTTTTGCCATTGTGTAAGCCGCTGTACACAGCCCGCCGACCTTGAGCCCTCGGCGCGCCTCGCGACGCAACCAGTTCAGCACTTTTTTCGTGGTTGCGGTCTGAACATCGACACCGCCGCAAATCAGGACAACCTCGTCGCGCCGCAGTTCGATCAGATCGGCGTCCAGTTTGAAGGTTGTTCCGGCGGAACAACTGACGGTGTCACCGCCTTCGCCCACCAGTGACCACGTATAAAGCTGGCGACCGGCCATGCGGTTGGCGATCCGCAGGCTGTCCAGCGCGGACGCAAAGGACAAAAGTGAGAATTTGTCCAGCAAAACGAAAACGAAGTTTTGCGGATTGGACGCAGTGTCTGGCACCGTGACAACTTGGCGTTGCTCTTTCATGGCGTGATGTCCTTGATTCGGCGCCGGGTGATCGTTTTCCCGGCGTCAGCTTTATCAGTCACCATGACCAAAGCTTGTTTGCGGCGTCAAGGGGCGCAAATGGGATATGGTCACTCTTCAATACATTTTGTATAGAGGCGACCTGACTACTTCAGCGGAGATCAAAGCTATGACAGAATGGCAAAAAACGGACTGGCGCAACAAGCCACGGGTTCAGATGCCAGACTATACCGACGCGGCCGCCCTGGCCAAGGTCGAGGCCCAGCTTTCACAGTATCCCCCGCTGGTTTTTGCCGGTGAGGCGCGGCGCCTCAAGCAACATCTGGGTGCCGCCGGTCGCGGCGAAGCCTTCCTGCTGCAGGGCGGGGATTGTGCTGAAAGTTTTGAACAATTCAGCGCGGACGCGATCCGCGACACCTTCAAGGTGATGCTGCAGATGGCGATGGTGCTGACCTATGGTGCAAAGGTGCCGGTGGTCAAAGTCGGCCGCATGGCCGGCCAGTTCGCCAAGCCGCGCAGCGCCCCGACCGAGGTGGTGAATGGCGTCGAACTGCCCAGCTATCGTGGTGACATCATCAACGAACTGGCCTTCACGCCAGAGGCGCGGATTCCGAATCCGGACAAGATGCTTCAGGCCTACACGCAGGCGGCGGCCACGCTGAACCTGTTGCGCGCATTTTCGACCGGCGGATTCGCGGACATGAGCCGTGTCCATTCCTGGACTCTGGGCTTCACCGACAAACAGGATGTTCAGAAATATTCCGAGATCGCGGATCGTATTCAGGACACCATCGATTTCATGGGCGCAGCCGGGATCACGGCGGATACAACGCATGAGTTTTCGACGGTTGAGTTCTATACCAGCCACGAAGGCCTGCTGCTGGAATATGAAGAGGCCCTGACGCGTCTTGATTCCACGTCCGGCAACTGGCTGGCTGGCTCCGGGCACATGATCTGGATCGGCGACCGCACCCGTCAGCCTGACGGTGCGCATGTCGAGTTCTGCCGAGGCGTTCAGAATCCGATCGGACTGAAGTGCGGCCCGACCACAACGGCCGAAGACCTAAAGGTTCTGATGTCGAAGCTGAACCCGGAGAACGAAGAAGGCCGTCTGACCCTGATTGCACGCTTTGGTGCGGGTAACGCGGGCGAGCATCTGCCGCGCCTGATCAAGGCCGTCAAGGAAGAGGGCGCCAAGGTGACCTGGGTCTGCGATCCGATGCACGGCAATACGATCAAGTCGGCCACGGGCTACAAGACCCGTCCGTTCGACTCGGTCCTGCGCGAAGTGCGCGACTTCTTCGGTGTGCATCAGGCCGAGGGCACCATCCCCGGCGGCGTTCATTTCGAGATGACAGGTTTGGACGTGACCGAATGCACCGGAGGCGTGCGGGCCGTGACCGAAGAAGACCTGTCGGATCGCTATCATACCGCCTGCGACCCACGCCTGAATGCGTCCCAGTCGCTGGAGCTGGCGTTCTTGGTCGCTGAGGAACTGACCAACCTCCGCCGCGACCGCGTTAAGCGCGAAGCCAGCTGATAGTGCTTCCCAGAAAAGCAGAACGGCGGGCCATGGTGCCCGCCGTTTTCATTTGATCGGATTAGTTCAATCCTTTCGCGAAACGACAAGCCGCAAATGAGAGGCGGGGTGTTTGAACCCTTCTTGTTTCTCGGCAAACCCCTCGGCCAATTGTTTCTGTACGTTTTGGGGGGCTTGGATTTCGGAAACAGCGCGGATCCGACTTTCCTTGATCGCAAAACGTCTGGGGGTGGCACCAATGGTGCCGTCGCTGACCATCACGCCCAGTATCCGGCTGACATCGCCCAGATCGCTTCTCAGTGGCAAAAGGATCATGCGTGCCTGCAAACGCGCGCTGCCCAAACGTCCTTTTGAGTTCAGGTCCAACTCGGCCAGCGCGGGTTCCGAAAAAACCCGTTCCAGAACTTCGGTAATCTGCCGCCTCGCAGAGGCCTCGAAGAATGCAGTCAGGGGCATGCCGCGGACTTCCATGCCAGCCAGTTTGGTCTGATGGCTGCCTGCAAGGCGGAACCGCGCCAGACCTGGGGCGATACGTTCAAGAACAAAGGTGTATTCCAGAATGTTCTCAAGCCCGCGCGGGTCGATCTGTGACCGCATCGGAACGCCGTCACAGGTTAAAAGAGCCGTCCAGTAGGCTTCGGCCTGACGGATCGGAGTAAGACTGCGCCCACTGTCAAAACGGTCCATTGCAATGATCTTTCCAATTTTGGACCCGGAACCATTCCCGAAAAGAGACTTCATTTTCGTCACCCCGTACCAATCAAACGCCATTTTCATAAAATGCTACGCATTACGGCCATAGGCGTTCCAACAACCATGAAAGGAAGATTGGCACGGGTTAACTCAATTTTGGAGGAATTCTTTAACGAATGGTTAACTTCCGGGAGTTCACGCAATCACAGCAAGGTCTTGCCCTGTGGCGGTCTATGGCATTAGGTGCGGCAAGCACGCAGGAAATGGCATCGACAGAAAGGGCAGGCATGATCAGATCCATGACCGGATTTGCCTCGGGTAAGGGGGCTTTCGGGCCGCATAGCTGGACGTGGGAGCTCCGCAGCGTGAATGGCAAGGGTCTGGACATGCGCCTGCGCCTGCCGGATTGGCTGACCGGATTGGAAGCCGCCTTGCGGGGGGAACTGTCAAAATCTCTTAGCCGCGGCAATGTGACTTTGTCGTTGCGGCTGAGCCGCGAAGAAACGGCACCAGATCTTGTGCTGAATGAAACCGCGATGGAATCGGCATTGGATGCGCTGGCTCGAACAGAAAACATGGCTGCAGCGCGGGGCTTGACGCTTGCGCCATCCTGTGCCGCAGATTTGCTTGCGTTGAAAGGCATGATGGAAGCGGGCAATGATACGGACGATGCCGCGCCTTTGGTCGCACATCTTCAGTCTGAATTTCCTGCACTTCTGGGCGCCTTTATCGACATGCGGCGAGCCGAGGGAAAAGCATTGGCCGGTATACTTGACGGGCAACTGGATCAGGTCGCGGCGCTGACAGCTCAGGCGGTTGAGTTGGCCGAAAAGCGCAAAGGCAAGGCTGCCGAGGCGTTGCAGGAGAACCTGGCCCGCGTTCTGGACAACGCTCAGGGTGCGGACCCGGACCGCGTCGCGCAAGAGCTTGCGCTGATCGCCGTTAAGGCGGACATCACCGAAGAGATTGACAGACTAGGTGCTCACGTGACCGCCGCCCGCACTTTGCTGGCGCAGGACGGGGCGGTAGGACGCAAGCTGGACTTCCTGATGCAGGAATTCAATCGCGAGGCCAACACCTTGTGTTCCAAGGCGCAAAGCGCGGAGCTTACTGCCGTAGGTCTCGAACTTAAGGCTGTGATAGATCAGATGCGCGAACAAGTGCAAAACGTGGAATAAGATCGGAGCGTAAGGATATGGCGGATAGACGAGGCCTTCTTATCATTCTGTCCTCGCCATCGGGCGCGGGCAAATCCACGCTGGCCAAACGGCTGATGAGTTGGGACACAGAGCTGGAGTTTTCAGTTTCGGCAACAACCCGCGCGCCGCGACCGGGCGAAGAACACGGGCGCGATTACTATTTTCTAAGCGAAGATACGTTCCGTCAGCAGGTTTCAGACGGTCAGATGCTGGAACATGCGCATGTTTTCGGAAACTTCTATGGTTCTCCCGCGGGTCCGGTTCGCGAGTCGATCAACAGTGGCAAGGATGTCCTGTTCGATGTCGACTGGCAGGGTGAGGTGCAGATCCGGAACTCGGATCTGGGCAAACATGCGCTTTCGATCTTTATTCTTCCGCCTTCGATTCCGGAATTGCGACGCAGGTTGGAAAGCCGGGGGCAGGACAGTGAAGAAGTGATCGCCAAACGGATGCTCAAAAGCTGGGACGAAATCAGCCACTGGGGGTATTACGATTACGTGCTGATCAATGACGATCTGAA
This sequence comes from uncultured Ruegeria sp., assembly GCA_963669395.1. Lineage (GTDB taxonomy): Bacteria > Pseudomonadota > Alphaproteobacteria > Rhodobacterales > Rhodobacteraceae > Ruegeria. The sequence continues at coordinate 2,601,138 of OY770022.1, forward strand.
TGCAACCGAAGAAAAGCTGAAAACCATCGTCAGCGCCGAGCGAATGCGCCGCATTCAGCAACCCGCGTTGCAGGATCATGTGCGGACATTGCAAAGTGAGTTCGAGGGTTTGGCATGACCATCTACGCACTGGGCGAACACACACCGCAACTTCACGAGGATACCTGGGTTGCGCCCGACGCCAATTTGATTGGGAAGGTCGTGCTGGAGCAAGGCGCCTCGGTCTGGTTCGGCTGCACCATCCGCGCCGATCACGAGGAAATTCGCGTAGGTGCGGGCAGCAATGTGCAGGAAAACTGCGTCATGCATATCGACGCCGGTTTCCCGCTGTCCATAGGGGCCAATTGCACCATCGGCCACAAGGTCACGCTGCACGGCTGCACAATCGGTGAGAATACCTTGATCGGGATGGGTGCCATCGTTCTGAACGGGGCCAGGATCGGCAAGAACTGCCTGATCGGGGCCGGGGCGCTGATCACCGAAAACAAGGAGATACCGGACAATTCCCTGGTCATGGGATCGCCCGGAAAGGTCGTGCGCCAGGTGGATGAGGCGACGGCGCAGCGGCTTACACTCAGCGCGCTGCACTATCAGGACAATATGCGGAAATTTCGTGAAACCCTGAAGCCGATTTCATAGGCCTTTTGACGAGACAAGTAGAAAGGCCGCAGCAATGGCAGAAGATCAGCTAAACGAATTTGTTTCGGCCATTCCCATGCCAGCATTGATGGTCGACCAGACAGAGCGGATCGTTGCTGCCAACACTGATGCCATAACTCTGTTGGGCCGCAACATTCATGGCCGACATTTCGCAACCATCCTGCGGCAGCCTCAGGTTATCGAAGCGATGGAGCAAAGCCTGAGCACGAAAGAGGCCGCGAAAACAAAGCATCTGTCCAACGACGGTGCGCAGGACACCACGTTCGAGGTCCAGTGCAGATACGTAAACGGGGTCGGTGCCGTTTCCGGCGGCGCAGTTTTGGCCATCTTCCAGGACGTGAGCCATCTGGAACAGGCCAGCCAGATGCGGCGGGACTTTGTAGCGAATGTCAGTCACGAGTTGCGCACCCCCTTGACCGCCCTAATGGGGTTCATTGAAACACTGCGTGGCCCGGCCCGAAAGGATGAGGCCGCGCGTGACCGGTTCCTGCAGATCATGATGGATGAGGCGAACCGGATGAACCGTCTGGTGGGCGATCTGTTGTCGCTAAACCGGGTCGAGAGCGAGGAACGTATCCGGCCAAAGGAAGCAGTGGACCTGACGGGGCTGTTGCAATCAACGATAAATACGCTGCGCCCGCTGGCAGAGGATGTGCAAGTCGCTTGGTCTCTGAACGCGCCGCCGGATTCCGTGTCGCTGCTGGGTGATGCCGATCAACTGCGTCAGGTCTTCACCAACCTTATCGAGAACGCCATCAAATACGGCAGCAGCGGCGGCGTCGTTGATGTCACGCTTGAGCTTTTGGAGCGTGACGCGACCGTACGTGGCCCGTCTGTGCGTGTTCAGGTGGCGGACAAGGGGCCAGGTATCGACTCAGTACATTTGCCCCGGCTGACGGAACGGTTTTATCGGGCCGACAGCCACCGGTCACGTCAGTTGGGGGGGACGGGACTTGGGCTGGCGATCGTAAAACACATCGTCAACCGGCATCGCGGCCGGTTGCGTGTGGAAAGCGAATTGGGGCAGGGCACAACGTTCACTGTGATCCTTCCCATCGGGCACAGCGAAACCTGAAACCTGCTCACGGAAGCCTTGCGGCGAGTGCATGACAGCTTTGCGCAAAGTTATGCAACTTTCCTCAGGCTTGTCATGAAACTGTTACACACTTGTCACAAAAGGCTTACGCGCGCCTCTTAGGGGTTCGCCCAAGATCATCATGGGGATGATCACTACATATCTTTGTCAAGGAGACTGAAATGTCCTTTGTAAAACTGTCGGCTTCTGCACTGGCCATCGCGGCCGTTTCGGCGACTACTGCTGCTGCGCGTGATCAGGTACAGGTTGCCGGTTCGTCAACCGTACTGCCTTACGCTTCGATCGTTGCTGAAGCCTTCGGTGAAAACTTTGATTTCCCGACACCGGTTGTTGAATCGGGCGGTTCCTCGGCTGGTCTGAAGCGTTTTTGTGAAGGTGTTGGCGAAAACACCATCGACGTTGCCAACGCCTCGCGTGCGATCCGCGAAAAAGAGATCAAAGCCTGCGCTGAGAACGGCGTGACGGACATCATCGAAGTTCAGATCGGTTATGACGGCATCGTTTTCGCATCCGACATCAACGGCAACTCGTTCGAATTCACGCCGGAAGACTGGTACAAAGCCCTGTCCGCTCAAATCGTCGTCGACGGCGAACTGATCGACAACCCGAACAAAACCTGGGCCGACGTGAACCCGAACTTCCCGGCGCAGCCGATCGCAGCCTTCATCCCGGGCACCAAGCACGGCACCCGTGAAGTGTTCGAAGACAAGGTGATCCTGGCCGGTTGTGAGCATCTGGGCGACTTTGACGTCTACAAGGCGGCCAACGGCGACGACAAGAAAGCAGCTGAAAAAGCCTGTATCGCGCTGCGCACCGACGGCGTTTCGGTCGATATCGACGGTGACTACACCGAAACACTGGCCCGTATCGAAAGCAACAAGGACGGCATCGGCGTCTTTGGTTTGGCGTTCTACGAGAACAACACCGACAAGCTGCAGGTCGCGACAATGTCCGGCATTGTTCCTTCGACCGAGTCGATCGCATCTGGCGAATACCCTGTTTCGCGCCCGCTTTTCTTCTACGTGAAGAAGGCCCACATCGGCGTGATCCCCGGCCTGAAAGAGTATGCCGAGTTCTTCGTCGCTGACGAGATCGCAGGCCCCGATGGCCCGCTGGCAGAATACGGCCTGGTATCCGACCCCGAGCTGGTCAAGGTACAGGAAACCGTAGCCAACGAAACCGTACTGGGCGGCGGCTCCTAAATACTCATATGAACGGAACCGGGGCGTTTTCTGCGCGTCCCGGTTCCTTTTGACTCCTACTCTGCCATCCTTACGGAGTTCTCATGGCGCTATCCTGGCTGTTGCTTATCCTGCTTGCATTGGCAGTGATTGGATTTTTCGCGGGTCGGTCCCGCGCATTGGCAAGCGCGGCCGGAGAGGCCCGTGATTTGCATTCTCTGCCATCATACTATGGCTACAACGTTGCTCTGACAGCTTTGGTTCCGGCATTGGGTGTACTGATCATCTGGCTTCTGGTGCAACCGATGATCGTGAACAGCACTGTTTCCGGCCTTATTCCTGATCAAGCGATCCCCGAGGGTTCGGATCGCGGCTTGGTTATGAGCGAGGTGCGCCGTGTGGCTTATGGACTGGACGGCGCTGTGGCCAGTGGCGCGATGGCTGAGGCGCAGGCCCGGGATGGTAATGCCGATATCGAAACCCTGACCAAAACGCTGAAAGAGTCCGGCCAGGTTCTGACGCAAGATATCACACAGCCAATTTTGGTGGCAGCGCAGAAGTACCGCAGCATGACGTCAACCGGGAAGGTGGCAATGCAGGTCGTCGTACTGGCGATTGCTCTGTTTGGTGCCGCTTTTGCCTATGGTAGAACACACATGGATTTCCGGGCCCGCAATGTGGTCGAGCAGGGGGTTCTGGCGCTGTTGCTGCTCGCCGCGTCGATTGCAATCCTGACAACCGTCGGCATCGTTCTGTCGATGTTGTTCGAGACCATGAACTTCTTCCAGCTGCATTCATGGAAAGACTTTTTCCTGGGAACCACCTGGGCCCCCAACTTCCGTGGCGGAAGTGAGCTGTCGATCCTGCCGCTGCTCTGGGGCACGCTATACATCTCGCTGATTGCGCTGCTGGTTGCTGTGCCGATCGGTCTGTTCGCCGCAATTTACCTGTCGGAATATGCATCCGGTGCGGCCCGGTCGATCGCCAAGCCTCTACTCGAGATTCTGGCGGGTATCCCGACCATCGTTTACGGTTTGTTTGCCTTGCTGACGGTTGGTCCCGCGCTTGTTTCTCTTTTTGGTGATGGTGGCGCTTTGGGGGTGGGCTGGATGGCCAGTTCCAACGCGGTTCTGACGGCCGGTCTGGTGATGGGGATCATGCTGATTCCGTTCGTGTCCTCGCTGTCTGACGACATCATCAACGCTGTACCGCAATCCATGCGTGACGGTTCTCTCGGCCTTGGGGCCACGCATTCGGAAACCGTGCGCAATGTGATCCTGCCCGCAGCGCTGCCGGGCATCGTCGGGGCAATTCTGCTGGCCGCCAGCCGTGCCATTGGTGAAACGATGATCGTTGTGATGGCCGCTGGTGCGATTGCAAAGTTCTCGGGCAACCCATTCGAAGCGATGACCACCATCACCACGCGGATCGTCAGCCAGTTGACAGGTGATACCGACTTTGCCAGCCCTGAAACGCTGGTCGCGTTCGCGCTGGGTCTGACACTCTTTGTGATCACGCTGGGTCTGAACATCCTCGCCCTCTACATCGTACGCAAATACCGGGAGCAGTACGAATGACCGATATGTCCCAATCGCCTGCCTCCGCACCTGCGGCCAAGCCCAAGGGCGGCTCTCTGTTCCAGCAAGATGCCCGAACCAAGCGTCGGAACGCGGCCGAATCCCGTTTCAAGATTTACGGGATCGCTGCAATCAGCGTCGGCCTGCTGATGCTGATTGTGCTTGTGACGAATATCGTCACCGCCGGAACCGGCGCCTTTCAGCAAACCTATGTCGAGCTGGACGTGGACCTGCTGGAAAGCAAGCTGGACAAAAAGGGCAACCGTAACATTGACGAAATCAAGAAAGTGTCGACCTTCGGATACGCACCGCTAATTTCCGCCGCGCTGGAATCCGAAGTTGAAAAGCTGGGCATTCAAACAGACCTGAAACCCAAGGAAATGGGGAAGATCCTGTCCAAGGCGGCGCAGGCCGAATTGCGGAACTACGTCATCGCAAACCCGAACAAGATCGGCGAAACGGTCAGCTTTCGCTTTCTGACCAACAGCCGCGTTGACGGCTACCTTAAGGGGCGCGTAAGCCGCGAGTCGATCGTGAACGACAAAAGCATCTCGGCTGAACAGCTGGATCTTGTCGACCAATTGCGCGATGCCGGTGTTCTATACAAGGCTTTCAACCCTGACTTCATTTTCGGCGCAGATGCGTCCGACCAACGCCCCGAGGCGGCAGGGATCGGCGTCTCAATGCTGGGTTCGCTGTTCATGATGTTCGTGGTGCTGGCGCTGGCATTGCCGATTGGTGTTGCGGCCTCGATCTATCTTGAGGAATTCGCACCGCAGAACCGCCTGACCGATATTATCGAGGTGAATATCTCGAACCTGGCTGCCGTTCCGTCCATCGTGTTTGGTATCCTGGGTCTGGCCGTGTTCATCAACTACATGCACCTGCCAACGTCCGCTCCGCTGGTCGGCGGTCTGGTGCTTACGCTGATGACCTTGCCGACGATCATCATATCGACCCGAGCGTCGCTGAAGGCCGTGCCGCCGTCGATCCGCGATGCAGCGCTTGGGGTAGGGGCCTCGAAAATGCAGGCGGTGTTCCACCATGTTCTGCCCCTGGCCGCACCCGGTATTCTGACCGGAACCATCATTGGTCTGGCGCAGGCGCTGGGTGAAACGGCTCCGCTGTTGCTTATCGGAATGGTGGGCTTTATCGCCTCGAACCCGCCCGACGGTATTGTTGCGGGCTTCCTGTCCCCGAACTCGGCCATGCCGGCGCAGATCTACGAATGGTCCAAGCGCGCCGACCCGGCCTTTTACGAACGCGCATGGGGGGGCATCATCATTCTGTTGATCTTCCTCGTCACAATGAACACGATTGCGGTCATCCTGCGCCGCCGCTTTGAACGCCGCTGGTAAGTGGAGGCAAAAATGAACGACATGACACGAGTGGAGAGAACCGTGGACTCCGAAGAAATCAAGATCGCCGCGAAAAACGTTCAGGTCTATTACGGCGATGCCCACGCCATCAAGGACGTGAACGTGGAGATCGAAGACAAGAAGGTGACGGCCTTCATCGGCCCGTCGGGGTGCGGCAAATCCACGTTTTTGCGCTGCCTGAACAGGATGAACGACACGATCGACATTTGCCGGGTCGAAGGAGACATCCTGCTGGACGGCGAAGACATTTATGACAAGCGTGTCGACCCGGTGCAGCTGCGCGCCAAAGTGGGGATGGTGTTCCAGAAGCCCAATCCGTTCCCCAAGTCGATCTACGACAATGTCGCTTACGGCCCTCGCATCCACGGCCTTGCCAAGAATAAGGCAGAACTGGATGAAATCGTTGAAAAATCCTTGCGCCGGGGTGCGATCTGGGATGAGGTCAAGGACCGGCTGGATGCCCCGGGCACAGGTCTGTCCGGTGGTCAGCAGCAACGCCTGTGCATCGCTCGCGCCGTCGCGACCGAGCCCGAGGTTCTGCTGATGGACGAACCCTGTTCGGCGCTGGACCCGATTGCAACGGCGCAAGTTGAGGAACTGATCGATGAGCTGCGCGCGCAATATTCTGTGGTGATCGTGACCCACTCGATGCAGCAGGCCGCCCGTGTAAGCCAGAAGACCGCTTTCTTCCATTTGGGGAACCTGGTCGAGTTTGGCGAAACCGGCCAGATCTTCACCAACCCGGTGGATCCCCGCACGGAAAGCTACATTACAGGCCGGATCGGCTGAGCACAGGTAACCAGATATGACCGAACAACATATTGCATCCGCATTCGACCGCGACCTTGAAACGATCCAGGCCCACATCATGAAGATGGGCGGTCTGGTCGAGGCCGCAATCATGAGCTCGGCCCGCTCGCTTGAGACGCGCGACGAGGAACTGGCGCAGCAAGTCCGGCAGGGCGACAAGGCCATTGACGCGCTTGAAGAACTGATCAACGAAGAAACCGCGCGTCTGATTGCGCTGCGGTCCCCGACGGCCGGCGATCTGAGGCTGGTGTTGTCGGTCCTGAAGGTTTCGGCCAACCTTGAACGCATTGGCGATTATTCCAAGAACATTGCCAAGCGTACCACGGTTCTGGTCAACGCAGGCGAGATCAACGGAAGCGCTGCGGCTCTGCGCCGTATGGCGCGCGAGGTCGAGCGTATGCTGCGGGACGCCCTGGATGCCTATATCCAGCGCGATGCCGAACTGGCGGCTGACGTGATCGAACGGGACGAAGAGGTGGACCAGATGTATAACGGTCTGTTCCGCGAATTCCTGACGTTCATGGCCGAGGATCCGCGCAATATTTCGTCGTGTATGCATTTGCATTTCATCGCCAAGAACATCGAGCGTATGGGCGACCATGTCACTGCAATCGCTGAGCAGGTTGTTTATCTCGTGACCGGTGAACGACCCTCCGAGGCGCGGCCCAAGGCTGATATCACCTCGCAAACCGTCTAGGAGATCGCGATCATGTCCGCTGATCAGCCCACAGTTCTGGTTGTCGAGGATGAACCCGCGCAGCGCGAAGTGCTGGCCTACAATCTTGAAGCAGAAGGGTTTCGCGTCTCAAAAGCCGCCAACGGTGACGAAGCCCTGTTGCTGGTCGATGAGGATAGCCCGGACATCATCGTGCTAGACTGGATGATGCCAAACCTCAGCGGGATCGAAGTCTGTCGGCGTCTGAAAACCCGGCCGGATACGCGCTCCATTCCGATCATCATGCTTTCGGCCCGTACGGAAGAGGTGGACAAGGTGCGCGGGTTGGAAACCGGCGCGGATGACTATGTGGTCAAGCCGTATTCAGTCGTCGAACTCATGGCACGGGTGCGATCCCAACTGCGGCGTGTGCGTCCGGCGACGGTTGGTCTGCGGCTGGAGTATGACGACATCGTTCTGGATTCCGAGACACACAAAGTCAGCCGCAACAGCAAACCGCTGAAACTTGGCCCGACCGAGTTTCGCCTGCTCAGCACTTTCATGGAAAAGCCAGGCCGGGTCTGGAGCCGCGAGCAATTGCTGGACCGGGTCTGGGGGCGGGACATTTATGTCGATACCAGAACAGTTGACGTGCATATCGGACGCCTGCGCAAGGCCCTGACACAGCATGGGGGCGACGATCCGGTGCGCACGGTACGTGGTGCTGGCTACGCCTTGGGCTGAACAAGGGGCAGGGCGGCCCGGTCAGAAACTATGCGATTCACTCATGGGTGATTGCTAAACTCTTGCTGTCTTTTGACAGCGCTCCGGGTTATTTTGCCGCGAAGCCGACTGAGCGGAGAATGATCATGAACGCCCCGACCCCCAAACCCACCTTGCGCGCCAAGGATACCCCGGATCTTGGTAAATTTGCCTGGGATGATCCTTTTCGCCTGTCTGATCAGTTGAACGAAGACGAACGCATGATTGCGGACAGCGCCCGTGCTTATGCTCAGGAAAAGCTGCAACCCCGGATTACGCAGGCGTTCGAGGAGGAAAAGACAGACCCCGAGATCTTTCGCGAGATGGGCGAAATGGGTTTGCTGGGCACCACGATTCCCGAAGAATATGGCGGGATCGGTGCCGGCTATGTCTCGTACGGGCTGGTGGCGCGTGAAGTCGAGCGTGTGGATTCCGGTTATCGATCGATGATGTCGGTGCAAAGCTCACTGGTGATGTATCCGATCTATGCCTATGGCAGTGAAGAACAGCGGCAAAAATACCTGCCCAAGCTGGCCAGCGGAGAGTGGATTGGTTGTTTCGGTCTGACCGAAGCAGACGCGGGTTCGGATCCGGCGGGTATGAAGACCCGCGCTGAAAAGATCGATGGTGGCTATCGGTTGAACGGCAGCAAGATGTGGATTTCCAATGCACCGATCGCGGATGTGTTTGTTGTCTGGGCCAAATCCGATGCGCATGACGGCAAAATTCGCGGTTTTGTGCTTGAAAAAGGCCTCAAGGGTCTAAGCGCCCCTAAGATTCAGAACAAGCTGAGTCTGCGCGCATCAATCACCGGTGAAATCGTTCTGGATGGCGTAGAGGTTGGTGAAGACGCATTGCTGCCCCATGTTCAGGGTCTGAAAGGTCCATTCGGCTGTCTGAACCGCGCAAGATACGGCATCAGCTGGGGAGTCATGGGGGCAGCGGAAAGCTGCTGGCATGGCGCACGCCAGTATGGACTGGACCGCAAGCAATTCAATCGTCCCTTGGCGCAAACGCAATTGTTCCAGCGTAAACTGGCCGACATGCAAACCGAAATCGCGCTGGGGCTGCAGGCCAGCCTGCGGGTCGGACGTCTGATGGATCAGGCCGAAGCTGCGCCGGAAATGATTTCGATCGTGAAGCGCAACAATTGTGGCAAAGCTCTGGATATCGCGCGTCTGGCACGCGACATGCACGGTGGCAACGGTATCTCTCTGGAGTTTCACGTTATTCGCCACATGGTCAATCTGGAGACCGTGAATACCTATGAAGGCACTCACGATGTCCATGCATTGATCCTGGGGCGGGCGCAAACCGGCTTGCAGGCGTTTTTCTAAGCGCCGGAATCCGAGTGCAGTAATTGGCACTGTAGTGACACGGCGTACATTCTGCCACTCGGCTGCTATTTGGCAGCCGGGTGGTTGCCGTTGCTAAGATTTTATTCAGAGGTTTGTGAGTTGCCGTCAGCTTGACCGTCAATTTTACAGGATACACAAATACGTATAATCGGTATTATGGTAAAAAGTTTCCTTCTCGTTCTTGGTGACACGTTGCTAATCAAAAGTAGTCTAACATCATAACAATCGGTTAGAAGAGATTTCTAACCTTGTTTGACAGCCTTCCGCATCAGGCCTTCCTGTGCGACAGAAGCCACAAGTTCGCCATTCTGAGAAAAGATCGAACCGCGGTTAAAACTGCGACCCCGGCCTGTCCATGGGGAATCCATTGAGTACAAATGCCAGTTTTCGAAATTGACTGGCGCATGGAACCACAATGCATGATCCAAGCTGGCGCTGTTGACTTCGCCAGTATACCAGCTCAGGCCGTGCGGCCGCATCCCTGACGTCATCAGGTACATGTCTGACGCGTAGGCCAACAACAGATGTTGTGTGATTGGATCAGTGTCAGCCGCTGCTGCCATGCGAAACCAGATTTGGTTGCGGTCATCGGATTTCACCGGATGGATCGGACTGTGGTGATTGACCTCGCGAACTTCAATCGGACGTTCCCGAAGCAGTTCGCCATGCAGCCGTTCCGGAACTTGATCCAGCAACTTATGATACAACTCTGATCGCGCGGGATACGAGGCCGGTGAATTCGACTCTGGCATGGGATGTTGGTGATCCCACCCATCATCCTGAATATGAAATGACGCCGACAAGTTCAGGATTTGTTTCCCGTTCTGGATTGCTACTACTCGGCGAGTTGTGAAAGAACCTCCATCTCGTGCTCTATCCACTTGATATATTATCGGAATGTCAGGATTTCCGGGTCGTATGAAATACGCATGAAGCGAATGGCATAGCCGGTCGTCCACTGTCCTGTAAGCCGCGGCCAGGGCTTGGGCTATCACCTGACCGCCGAAAACTCTTGTCGGGGTTTCCCCTCCGGATCCGGTGCCCCGAAACAGGTCCTGTTCAAGCCTTTCAACGTTGAGAAGATCAAGAAGGATACGCTCGGCTTCGGTCATATTGTGTCTCACTGGTGTATTTGTTCAGGCGAAGTAACAGTCGCCGACCGGTCATTCAATGATTGCACCCAAAACCAGTGATTTTAGCTCGGCCCGGGACGGGTACGAACTGGACGGAGACAACTGCGTGAAGAACACCGAAGTCAAATCGTTCTGGTAGTCGATCCAGAAAAACGTAGAAGCCATTCCGCCCCAACTGAAATCCCCTTGGGACCCGGCCACCCGGGTGCGACCTGGCTGGATAACAACAGCGCCCGCAAGTCCAAACCCCATTCCCTCCATTGGTTGTTCCGCAAAACTGCGCGGGCCCATCGATGCGATTTCACCCGGCAAATGGTTATGCATCATAAACTCAACGGTCTTGGAGCCCAACAGGCGGTGGCCGTTCCCCTGCCCCCGATTTCGCAGCATTTCCGCGAAACGGGCATAGTCATCGATCGTGCTTACCAGACCGCCACCTCCGGAATACATCGTCGCGCGTTCAAACGGAGAATTCCCGGCTTCGTCTACAAGCCGCAGGCTGTTTTCCCCGACATCGGCGGAATTGAGTGCCATGGCATCGCCAGCCAAGGGCGTGTAAAGCGACGCAAATCTGCTGGATGCTCCATGTGGGACTGAAAAACCGGTCTCTGTCATGCCCAGTGGCTCGAAAACATTTTGCAGAAAGAACCCGTCCAAGGACTGTCCAGATACGATTTCGACGATCCGGCCAAGAACGTCTGTCGCGACGGAGTATTCCCACCTGGTCCCTGGTGGGAACGCCAGTGGCAGGGTCGCAAGTTTTGTTACGTTATCCGCCAGAACGCCCTGATCCGGCTTGAAAAATAGTTCCTGCGCTTCGATGGCTTCCGGCAGTATTCCGGGGTTAAAGGAATAGCTAAGGCCACTTGTGTGTGTCAGTAGCTGGTGTACCGTCGGGGTTGTGGCAGGTTCTGTCTGATCAATCCTTGTTGCGTCAGACACAAGCGCCTGCATATCCGCGAACTCGGGCAAAAAGTCAGATAACAGCGCGTTCAGAGGAAACAAACCGCGTTCAACCAGCATCATGATGGCGACGGACGTGATCGGTTTGGTCATCGAATAAATTCGAACCACTGTGTCACGTTCAAAAGGCAGTTCGCGCGCAAGATCTCGATGCCCGCAGGTATGAAAAAACACCTCTTTACCGCCCTGGATCAGCAACAACGAAGAACCCGCGTATTTGCGCTGATCGACATAGCGTTGCATCCAGCGGCGGATGTGTTGCGTCCTGTCAGGGTCAAGTGTCGACTGACGTGCCATGTGTTTCCAAACCTGTGTTGTATTGCGGATTTCGCTGCTCCAAACAGCCAATGCAGGTGTCGGCCGCCGTTTTGTATGTATCGTAACGGAGTTATTACATATTTTAATACAACAATGGCATGTAGACATCTTCCCCATTTCACGTTTATCAAACTGTTATGGGGACAGTAAAATAATGCGCAAAATTCTGGTATTAAATGGGCCAAACCTCAATTTGCTGGGTACGCGGCAACCTGAGATTTACGGCAGCGTCACTTTGAAAGACGTCGAAGATCTGTGCATAGCGCATGGAAAGTCGATTGGGCTGTCAATATCACATCTTCAGTCCAACCACGAAGGCGCGCTTATTGATGCCATCCACGCGGCGCGTGGGGTTTATGATGGGCTGGTACTGAACGCCGGCGCCTATACGCACACTTCAATTGCATTGCTGGACGCGATTTCGTCGGTCGAGCTGCCGACGATTGAGGTCCACCTGTCAAACATTCACGCGCGTGAATCCTTCCGCCACAAGTCCTATATCGCCCGGGCGGCGCTTGGTCAGATTTGCGGATTTGGCGCGCAAAGCTATGTGCTGGCTTTGGATGCGTTGGCTTCGCATCTCAATGACGGAGGTGGCGCGGCGTGAACCTGAAAGAATATCTTCATTTCCTGAGCTATACAAAAACTCTGGAAGAGCTATGGGACGCGCACTGCCGTCAAATGGCTGAGTTCGGGTTCGAGCGTCTTTTGTACGGCTACACGTTGTTCCGGACAGAAACGTCGCTGGGAGACCCCGAAGATTTTGTCATCCTCACAAACCACGGCCGGGCGTATTTGGATGGTTTTTTGCAGGGTGGACTGTATTTCCATGCGCCAATGTTGAAATGGGCGCTGAACAATGAGGGTGCGCAAAGTTGGAATCTGGCACAATCTTCGCAGAGCAACGGTTCGTTGTCTCCTCAGGAGAAGCAGGTTCTGGATTTCAACAAGTCCATGGGCGTTGTTGCCGGATATACTGTCAGCTTCAATTCCGTGTCGATGCGCACCAAGGGCGCAATCTCACTGGCGGCCGGAAGTGATCTGAGCCAGGATGATGTTGACGCGATATGGGATGAGCACGGCGAAGACATTCTGCTGATGAACAATGTCGCCCATCTGAAGATCCTGACACTGCCCTATCACGCCCCCAACCGGGCCCTGACAAAGCGCCAGCGTGAGGCGCTGCAATGGGTCGGCGATGGCAAGACAACGCAGGATATTGCTCTGCTCATGGGGCTGACTTCAGCGACGGTAGAAAAGCACCTCAGGCTCGCGCGCGAGTCACTTGCAGTTGAAACAACAGCGCAGGCTGTCCTGAAAGCTTCGCTGCAGAACCAGATGTTCGTTATGGAGGCATAACGCGTCAATTTTGACGCTAAATTGCGTCAATTTACCCTAGGTAAGGAAATCATGACTTTCCGAATCCTTACCATAAGTTGCAAAGTGAGAGTGTTCCGTGAGTGGTGGCTTTAGCCAGGGAACAATTGATCGGATCTTTGCAATACCAGGGCTCTCCGGTCGCTCTGACTCAAATGCGTCTATTAGTCCACGTAGTTGAGTCGGAAATTTTGGGGGGCCTCGACCATCCCCATCATGCGGGGCCCCTCAATCAACCTTTTCTCCAATTTTGCGGTAGTCGGCAGCGTTCTGCGTACGTGCATCCGGAATACAAAAAAACCGGTCACGCTTTCACGTAACCGGTTCCTATTTCTTAGTGGGGGTATCTGTTGATACCCCGCATTCTCAGCCCTGAGCAGCCTTGGCCACTTCGGCTGCGAAGTCTTCTTTTTCGACAACGATGCCTTCACCCACTTCCAGACGGACGAAGCCGGTGATGGTCGCGCCAGCTTCTTTGGCAGCGGCTTCAACAGTCAGGTCAGGATTCACAACGAACTGCTGGTTCAGCAGAGTCGATTCCGCGACGAATTTCTTCATGCGGCCTACGATCATCTTTTCGATCACCTGCTCGGGCTTGCCGGATTCGCGGGCGATGTCCATCTGAACCTGCTTTTCTTTCTCGACAACAGCCGGGTCCATGTCATCTTCGGACAGGGCCGCCGGGTTTACTGCCGCGATGTGCATCGCAACCTGCTTGCCGATTGCTTCGTCACCACCGGTCAGAGCAACCAGAACACCGATTTTGCCCATGCCATTGGTGGCAGCGTTGTGCACGTAAGACACAACGGTGTCGCCCGACAGTTTGGCCATGCGGCGAACCGACATGTTTTCTCCGATGGTGGCGATCTTGTCGGTCAGCGTGTCGGCAACGGTCTTGCCGCCCAGATCAGCAGCCAGCAGCGCCTCGACATTGTCGACGCCTTCGGCGGCGTAGGCGATTTTGCCAACCATTTCCTGAAACTCGCCATTCTTCGCAACGAAGTCGGTTTCCGAGTTCACTTCGACAGCGACACCAGTGCCACCGTCCACGTGAACTGCAACCAGACCTTCAGCTGCGGTACGGCCCGATTTCTTGGCCGCCTTGGCCAGACCCTTGGTGCGCAGCCAGTCAACGGCTTCGTCCATGTTGCCGCCGGTTTCGGTCAGCGCTTTCTTTGCGTCCATCATGCCTGCGCCGGTCGAGTCGCGCAGTTCTTTAACCATTGCTGCTGTGATTGCCATCTTTTGGCTCTCCTCAATTCAAACGGAATTGGGGCAGGTCTACCCTGCCCCATATGTCATTTTGGTGACGGGCAGCTTACGCTTCAGCAGGTGCTTCTGCTTCGGCCTCTTCAGCAACGGCTTCTTCAACCGGAGCTTCTTCGAACGCACCCAGGTCAACGCCCGCAGCACCCATCTGAGCGGTCATGCCGTCCAGTGCGGCGCGTGCGGCCAGATCGCAGTACAGAGCGATTGCGCGTGCAGCGTCGTCGTTGCCGGGGATGATGTAGTCAACGCCGTCGGGCGAGCAGTTGGTGTCGACAACTGCCACAACCGGGATACCCAGCTTGTTGGCTTCGGCGATGGCCAGTGCTTCTTTCTTAACGTCGATGACGAACAGCAGATCAGGAACGCCGCCCATCTCGCGGATACCGCCCAGCGAAGCCTGCAGCTTGGACTGGTCACGCTCCATGCCCAGACGCTCTTTCTTGGTCAGGCCTTCGGCGCCCGATTCCATTGCTTCGTCGATCTGGTTCAGACGGTTGATCGACTGGGAAACGGTTTTCCAGTTGGTCAGGGTGCCGCCCAGCCAGCGGTGGTTCATGTAGTACTGCGCCGACTTTTCAGCGGCTTCAGCGATCGGCTGAGCAGCCTGACGCTTGGTGCCAACGAACAGAACGCGGCCACCTTTTGCGACGGTGTCACGTACAGCCTGCAGAGCCTGATCCAGCATCGGAACGGTCTGGGTCAGGTCCATGATGTGGATGCCATTGCGCGAGCCGTAGATGAACGGGCCCATGCGGGGATTCCAACGCTGTGTCTGGTGACCAAAGTGAACGCCAGCTTCCAGCAGCTGACGCATGGTGAACTCGGGAAGAGCCATGCTTTACTTTCCTTTTCCGGTTTACGCCTCGGCGGGGGTGAAAGAAGCGGATGCTCCAACCGGCGGTCTTGAAGAGGATGTCTCCCTCAAAAAGGCCAAACCCCGCCTGCGGGTTTGAATGGCGCGCGTATACGGCAGGTTGAGTGGCAGCGCAAGGGTCTTTCGCCCTTATTTTTCGAGCCGCGCCAGGCTATGTGCGTGCCGAACCGCCTCCTCGCAATGTGCAGCCAAAGCCTTGCGGTTCTCAAAGTCGCTGACTTTTGCGGGGGCGTGATAAATCAACTCAACAGAGCCTTGCTTGCGTGCGCCGAGTGTCTTGAGAAGGTGCGGTCCGAAATCCATGTCGCCCCACCAGCCATAGAAACGCGCAGGCCGCCCATCCGGTGCATGGAAAACCACCGTGACCGGCTGGACATACATGAACTCTCGCAGTTCTTTTGTAAAGAACGCCTCGAAAAGCGTTGTTTTAAATGGCAAAACGCGCAAACCATCAGTCGAGGTGCCTTCGGGGAAAAACAACAGCTTGTGCCCGGCTTTCAGTCGGGTTTCGAACACCTTGGTCTGCTCGCGCGCTTTCTTGCGGTCACGTTCAATGAACACGGTGCCGGTTGCGCGGGCCAGCCACCCAATGCCGGGCCATTTGGCAACTTCGGCCTTGGAAACAAAGTAGACGCGCTTGGGCGCATTGAGTGCGAAAATGTCCAGCCAAGAGGTGTGATTTGCCACAACCGCGCCTTGTTCCCGCATCAATTCGCCTGAGGTTCGATATCCCATTCCGAGTATTCGAAATGCATTCCTGCAGACGAACTGGGTGATGAAAGGTGTAACCGGCCTTCGAACGTCGTAAAGTGGCCGTTCGATCAGGCGAAGGGCCAAAAGGATGATCAGACCACCAAACACCAAAACCGCCAAAGGCAGGCCGCGCAGGATCACCAGAAGCCAACCGCCCAGACCCAATCGGATGGGATCCGGCGCATCCTCGCTATTCCAGAGCGGGTCGTTCACAGGATTACGCCCCACTGTAGATGCGCTTTTGACGCTCGTTCATGCGGGCTGTGTCAAGGATCAGGCAGACATCGGTGGTGTTGAAGGCATGATCAATAAAGGCCCCCTCGCCCACAAATCCGCCCAGCCTCAGGTAAGCCTTGATAAGTGACGGCACCTGGACCATGGCAGCGCGCCGGTCCAGATTCTCGGGGGCGACAAGGTTCATGTCCTGAAAGACACCTGGCTGGGCACGTACCCGCAGATCAGGTGGTGCCAGATGGTTGTGATGCAACATCGACAGGGGTTGAGCAAGTGCCTGAACATCCGTGCCGTGAAAACTGGCGACACCAAACAGAACTTCGATGTTGCGGTCTTCAACGTATTTCGCAAGTCCATTCCAGATGTAATACATCGCCGTGCCGCCCCGGTAATCGGGGTGCAGGCACGATCGCCCAAGTTCCAGCAGCTTGCGCCCGCTTTCTTTCAGGACAGTCAGATCATATTCGTCTTCCGAGTAGAACTGCCCCAGTTCTGCTGCACGATCACCGGGCAACAACCGGTAAACACCAATCACCTCGCCCGTCGTATCGTCATAAGCCAGCATGTGATCGAAATGCGGATCGAAGCTGTCCTGCTCCAAACCGGCATCATGGTCAACCATCAGCCCACCGCCGCCCAACTCGCGCACGAACACGTCATAGCGTAGCCGCTGCGCCGCCCGAAGCTCCGCCTCGTTTTCGGCAAGTTTGACTGTGAAGGAAGGGCCTGCGTCGGGCATGTGCGATGTTTGATCCTTTTTGGTACTGGTCCGCCTGATACAGCAGTTTTTTTGCGGCTTAGCAACATGCGCTGCTCTGGCAGGTTCCGTTAACTTTTCCTAAACCAGTTTCAGAGATCAAAGACCGGCACCAGGGCAATACGTGTCCCGTCAATCACCACTTTCCCCTGCTCGCGAAAGTTCACGGTGATCTTGCCCGCGATGTTGGACTGAACCTGTCCGACGCCCCAATCGGGGAAATCCGGGTGGCGGACATACATGCCCGGTGCAAGAATAGCATTGAGGTCTGTCATGCGGTGGCTCCGGTCCGGCGGCAGATACAGCAGGAGGTACGCATGGGCGGCACGGACGTCAACCTGGCCGAGTTGATCGGTTCCCGGATCTGTCACGATCTGATCAGCCCTATAGGTGCGATCACCAACGGGCTGGAACTGCTTGAAATGGTTGGCAGCGTACAAGGTCCTGAGATGGAGTTGATTTCCGGCAGCGTCGGCAGCGCCGGTGCCAGAATTCGCTTTTTCCGCGTAGCGTTCGGCGCTGCGGGCGACCAGCCGCTTGGACGAACCGAAATTGCAGATCTGTTACGGGATATCGAACGCGCCGGCCGCGTACGGATCAATTGGACCCTGGGCGAACCCGTACCCCGCAATCAGGTGAAACTGACCTTTCTGGCATTGATGTGCTGCGAAAGCGCAATGCCTATGGGAGGCGAGGTCGAGATTTCCCTGCATGACGGGAAATGGACCGTGGCCGGGAACGCGGACAAACTGAATATCGACTGCAATCTGTGGAAACACGTCGCGATCGGTCGTTTTCCCAGCAAGATAACACCAGCTCAGGTGCAGTTTGCCTTGCTGCATGAAACTTCGGCGGCCATGGGGCGGCGGATTGCGGTTGAAACTGCCGCAACCCGCGTGGTTTTGCGCTTTTAGGTTCGGGTCGTCCCGTTCCCTCGCACCAGATACTTGAAGCTGGTCAATTGCGCTGCCCCCACCGGGCCGCGTGCATGCATCTTGCCGGTGGCAATTCCGATCTCAGCGCCCATTCCGAATTCCCCGCCGTCGGCAAACTGAGTTGAGGCATTGTGCATCAGAATGGCACTGTCCAACCGCTCGAAGAAACGCGCGGCGGCATTGGCGTCCTCGGTCATGATGCAATCGGTATGGTTTGAGCCATTGGCCTGGATATGTGCGATGGCCGCGTCGATGTCGGAAACCGGTTTTGCCGCAATAATGCTGTCGAGGAACTCCTTGCCCCAATCCTCATCGGTCGCGGCGATTGTGCCTTCGATGGCCAGATCGCCCTCGGCATGGACTTCGACACCGGCCGCCATCAAGGCGGATACAACGTCGCGTCCCAGTGTCTTCGCAACGTCCTCGTGAACAAGAAGACATTCCGCAGCGCCACAGATGCCGGTGCGTCGCGTCTTGGCGTTCAGGACCACATCTAGCGTTTTTTGGGGATCGGCAGCCTTGTCCACGTAGATGTGAACGATGCCTTCGAGATGCGCAAAAACAGGCACACGTGCTTCGCGTTGCACCAGCCCGACAAGACCCTTGCCGCCGCGGGGGACGATGACATCCACGTAATCGGTCATGGTCAACAGTTCCTTAACCGCAGCCCGATCCCGGGTCGGGATCAACTGTATCGCGTCCTCGGGCAGGTTGGCGGCTTTAAGACCCTCAACAAGGCAGGCGTGGATCGCTGTCGACGAGTGAAAGCTCTCGGAACCGCCCCGAAGAATCACGGCATTGCCGGATTTGAGGCAAAGTGCACCGGCGTCGGCAGTTACGTTTGGCCGGCTTTCATAGATCACACCGATCACGCCAAGCGGTGTGCGCACACGCTGAATATTCAGACCCGACGCCATATCCCATTCAGACAGAACTTCGCCCACGGGATCTGCCTGTTCAGCGACGGCGCGCAAACCGTCAACCATGCCGCGGACACGGTCCTCATCCAGCATCAGGCGGTCCATCATGGCGGCGCTCAGGCCCTTTTCGCGACCAAACTCCAGGTCATTCCGGTTGGCCTCAATGATTTGCGCGCGGTTTTCCCAAACCGCGTCGGCGGCTGCAATCAGCACAGCGTGTTTACGTTCGGCGCTGGCAAACCCAAGCGCGTTCGACGCTTCTTTGGCACGTTTCCCGAGATCGGCCATCAGGGCGGGAATGGTGTCGAAATCCTTCATGTCATGTGCCTTTCAGGTTCGAGAGTTCTGCGTTGCGGGGAACGTGATCATAGTGCCAGATCGTCGCGATGGATCAGGGCTGCCCTGCCCGGATAACCGAGCGTCGCCTCGATTTCCGAAGATTTGCGCCCCTTTATCGCATCGGCTTCCTGCGCAGTGTAACGGCTTAGGCCCTGCGCCAGACGACGCGCCACGGGATCCAGAATCGCTACGGGATCGCCACGCCCGAAATCACCGGTCACTTCGATAACACCTGCTGGCAGCAGGCTTTTGCCGTTGGCCAGCGCACGCGCTGCCCCCTCATCCACCTTGATCTCTCCGCGCGGCTTCATCGCCGAAATCCAGCGTTTGCGCGCGGCGTGCGGATCCAAAGTCGCCGTGAACCATGTGCAATTTGCGCCGTTCTCTAGCGTTTTCAGCGGGTTCAACGGGGAACCTTCAGTAATCGCCATATCGCAGCCGGCGGCGATCGCCATCTTGCCAGCCAACAGTTTCGTCTTCATACCGCCCTTTGACAACCCGGAACCCGCATCGCCTGCCATGGCCTCAATCTCGGGCGTGATCTGTTCGATCACGTCATGGCGGGTCGCCTTCGGGTCGTCGTTGGGATTTCCGGTGTAGAACCCGTCAACGTCGGACAACAGGATCAACTGGTCGGCCCAAACCGTCACGGCAATCTGCGCGGCGAGACGGTCATTGTCGCCATAGCGAATTTCATCCGTTGCAACGGTATCGTTTTCATTGACGATCGGGACCACGCCCAGGCTCAACAGCGTCTCAAGCGTCGCCCGCGAATTCAGGTAACGGCGCCGGTTTGCGCTGTCTTCCAGCGTCACCAGAACCTGAGCGGTTTTGATGTCATGAGGCGCAAGTACTTCTTCATACGCACGGGCCAGCCGAATCTGACCGACAGCAGCAGCGGCCTGCGACTGCTCTAACGGCAGGTTGGCCATAGGCAGGCCCAACACGCCACGCCCCAGAGCGATTGAGCCCGAGGACACCAGAATGACATCCGTGCCCTGTTTCTTGAGCCAGACCACATCTTCGGCCAAAGAGCGCAACCACTCGGATCGAAGCAGGCCCGTCTCGCGGTCCACCAGCAACGCGGACCCGATTTTGACAACCAAACGTTTTGCAGTGGTCAGGGTTGCCAAGCTTGTGCCTCCTCGTTGGGCTTTTGGCGCAGGCGGTCATCGTCGATCTGCGTTCTCAGGGCGCGGAGCACCTCGGTCACACCCAGATGCGCGACGCCCGACATGGTCATGACGGGGCCGCCGACCGCCTCTTCCAGTTCGGCCTTGACCATTTCCGTTTCATCGGCATCCAGCGCGTCGACCTTGTTCAGCACGGTGATGCGCGGCTTTTCCGCCAGTTCGCCACCATAGGCTTCGAGTTCGTGAATGATGGTGCGAAAATCCTCGGCCACAGTTTCCGAGGTTCCGTCAACCAGATGCAGCAGAACCGCGCACCGTTCGACATGGCCCAGAAAGCGGTCGCCTATCCCGCGCCCTTCATGGGCACCTTCGATCAGGCCAGGAATATCGGCCACGACGAATTCCACATTGTCGACGCCCACGACCCCCAGGTTCGGGTGCAGTGTCGTGAAGGGATAGTCGGCGATCTTTGGGCGCGCGTTCGACGTTGCCGCCAGAAAGGTCGACTTGCCGGCGTTGGGCATCCCAAGCAGCCCCACATCGGCGATCAGTTTCAGCCGCAACCAGATCGTGCGGTCGATACCTGCCTGCCCCGGGTTCGCCCGTCGTGGCGCCTGGTTTGTCGCTGATTTGAAGTGCAGGTTGCCAAAGCCACCATTGCCGCCCTTGGCCAACAGTACCCGCTGGCCAACCTCGGTCAGGTCGCAGATGACCGTTTCTTCATCTTCGTCCAGAATCTCGGTACCGACGGGCACGCGCAAAACGATGTCGTCGCCATCTTTGCCGGTGCGCTGCTGCCCGCGTCCGGGCTGGCCGTTTTTGGCGAAGAAATGCTGCTGATAGCGAAAATCGATCAGGGTGTTGAGCCCGTCCACGACCTCTGCCCAGACAGACCCGCCTTTACCGCCGTCTCCGCCATCGGGACCGCCGTATTCAATGTACTTTTCGCGCCGAAAGCTGACGCACCCGCCACCGCCGGCCCCGGACCGGATGTAGACCTTTGCAAGATCGAGAAATTTCATGACTGTCCCCTACTGCAAAGGCCCCATCGGCCACAAGTCAGAGTTTTTTGCTGTATGTCCAGGTGGGCACATTCGCGTCGCGCGCCACCGAATAGCTTTCCGCATCACCCAGATACTGGAACCCGCAATGTGTCAGCACCCGGGCCGAAGCCGGATTGTCCTGAAACACGCTGGCGAACATATTGGCGTTCTCGAGCGGGTTGGCATTGACCAGGGCCTCGACGGCCTGAGAGGCAATGCCAGTGTTCCAATACAGGGGCGCGACCCAATATCCGACCTCAGACTGATTGCGATCCAGCCGCATCAGTGAGATCACACCGATCAGCTCAGGCCCGCCATCCTTGGTGGCGTCCATGGCCCAGACATCCTCGTCGCGGTCGTCAGCCATCGAGCGGGTCACAAATGCCTCGACCGAGCCGGGCGGCAACGGGTGCGGGATCGACGTCGTCATGCGCGCCACGCGTTTTTCGCCTGCATAATACTCGATGAGACCCATATCCGACCTGCGCAGCGGGCGCAGATCGAACCGCTCGGTTTCAATGACCGGCTGATTGATTATAGTCTCAAGCTTCATGAGTTCGTTCCTCCTCCGAACAACACAAAAAATACGGACGCAACTGTCAAACTCGCCAACGTCCACATCAGATATTTTTCCACCGGGCGACCTTCAACCGCATGGGCAATTCTATCTCCGGCAAATGTCCAAATCGGGTGCAAAATCACCTGGCAGGACAATAAGCAGAGAGCGATCGTGAGCGTCGCGTCAAAACTCGACGTTCCGGCTGCAACAAAACCGGTAAACCCGGCGACGATCATCGCCCAGGCCTTGGGATTCAGCGGGTGAACAATCAGCCCCGCCCAGAACCCCGGAGCGGCTTCACGCGTAGAACCACGCGACAGACGCAAGTTCGCAATTTTCCACGCTAACCAGCAAATATAGGCCGCTGAAGCGTATTTCAGGACTGAAAACACCAAGGGCGCCTGTTCAGCCAATTGCAGAAGTCCAAAACCCACGGGCCAAATGATCAGTTGTTTGCCCAAGATGACGCCGGCCACAAACGGCAACGCCGCCCGAAAGCCATAACGCGCACCGGTTCCGAGCAGGACCATGTTGGCCGGTCCCGGCGTGCCGACCTGACTAGCGGCAAAGATCAGGAAACTGGTGGTGGCGACTGTCATCGGTTCTGGTGATCACGTCTGCGTTAAAACGAAAAAGGGACCGGCATTTTCTGCCGGTCCCCCATGAATTTTTTATTAAACCTTCTGGGTTTCGGCTTACTCGGCGGCCTCCGCCACTGGCAGGACCGAAATAAAGGTGCGGTTCTTGAGGCCCTTGTGGAACTTCACGGCGCCATCGACAGTTGCAAAGATGGTGTGATCTTTGCCCATGCCTACGCCTTCGCCCGGCCAGAACTTGGTGCCGCGCTGACGCACGATGATGTTGCCTGCAATGGCGGCTTGACCACCATAGAGTTTCACGCCAAGGCGGCGACCTGCTGAGTCGCGACCGTTACGGGAGGAACCGCCAGCTTTTTTATGTGCCATTCTCTCTCTCCTTAGCCTTTGGCCAGTTCTTTGGCCTGCTCAACCCATTCGGGTTTCACTTTGACCGTTTCGATAGCAGCAATCTGCTCGTCCGACAAGGCGGCCAGAGCGGCAAAGCTCTCGATACCGGCCTCGGCCAGCTTTTTGGCTGCGGCAGGACCAACACCGTTCAGCTGGGTCAGATCGTCAGCGGCGGCAGCCGCAACGGGTGCCTCTGCTTTGGCTTCAGCTTTCTTGGCAGGCTTTTTTGCCGCCGGAGCAGCTTCACCAGCCGGAACGGAACCGGTTGCAGCTTTGATGCCCGACTTGTCAGCGCCCGACGCCAGGATGTCGGTGATTTTGACAAGAGTCAGTTTCTGACGGTGGCCAACAGTACGCTTCGAGCTGTGCTTACGGCGGCGTTTGACGAACTTGATGACCTTGTCACCTTTGACCTGTTCGATCACTTCGGCCTGAACGCCTGCGCCTTCGATGAACGGTGCGCCGACAACCGGAGCGTCGCCGCCCAGCATCAGAACATCGTTGAATTGAACTTTTTCACCTGCGTCGGCAGCCAGTTTTTCAACGCGGAGCACGTCGCCCGCCTGAACTTTGTACTGCTTGCCGCCAGTCTTGAGGACCGCAAACATGCGTCTTTCCTTTTCCAAACCGCGTTCTGTGGTCCCCTTGTGGGCGTTTTGGCCGAAGCCACCTCGAACGGCGCGCCCTTTTCGGGCTGTGTGACGACCTAAGGGCAAAACCCTGAGGTCAAATAATAACGAGACCCGGCGCGGAGATTCCGGCCGGGATGCGCGCTTATCCATAGATTGCCGTAGAAAGTCAACACCAATGCGGTGCTAAAGATCGGATGCCCTCATCGAGTGCGCGACCGCCCTGCCCAGTTGATACGAAATCTCGTCAAACATCTGGTCAAAGCCCGTAAACAACGCCTTGTTCAGGGCTCGGCCTGTGTCTGTACGGGAAAAGGCGATGTTCTCTCGCATTTGCGCCTCGGTCAGGGGTTGATAGGCCAGAAGAAGGAAGGAATACAGCCAAACGGTAGCGTCCTCAGTCCTTTCCGTTGTCTGCGCCAATAGCTGGGCCCAGAGTTCGGCGTCATCCTGGCTTTCTTCCAGATCAAGGCCGCGAAAGAAAAAGAAATCAGCGCTGAGAGAGTTCTGAACATTCTGATTGATCAGGTCGTTGACCTGAATGTACTCATCCACCAGTTTGAAGAAATTGTCGTCGCGGGGCTCATTTTCATACGCGTGCCGGGCCATCTCCTCGATCGTTTCGTCCGAGATTGCAGCCCGCGCCGAGTTTTCCAGTGACACCACAGATTTGCCGACAGCGCTTTCGAAAAACAGAATAGCCTGATCCACTTGAACGCTGGTCAGATTCTCGGTCAGGGCCGAGGTTATCTGGGACTGCATCCAGACGGTGTCGTAAATATCCTCGACCTGCGCTTCCAGGAATGAGCCGCCCTTTTGGTCCAGATGAGTTTCATCCAGTTCCTGCCGGTGCGCCTGACCTTCCTTCCGAAGGATCTCCATGATTTGGCTCAGCTGCAATGCCTCGGCCAGTTGATCCACCTTTTCGGATGCAGCGACCGTTCCGCATGCAAACAGTCCAATAAGTAATCCAATAACGAGACGCATCAGATATCCTGAGCTGGATGCAATTCTGCCATACGGGCCGCCAGAATCTCGAATTTCATGGCCATGATTTCGTATTGGATTGCATTCAGCAGCTCATAAACTTCCTGCATTTGCGGATGCTCCAGAGCTTTTGTGTAGGCTTCGACATCCTCGTCCGAGAAGTCCTGATAAGTATATGCGGCGCCTGCCAGAGCAGACAATTGCATCGCCTGACGCATCCCACTTTCGTTACGGCGCAGCATTTCTCGCAATTCATCGGCGCTGAACTGCAGGTCGATAACTCCAGACGCGCTGGCCGCCAAAAGAAAGCGCAGTTGCACTTCCTGCAGCGCACGAAGGGCGGTTCCACTTGAATCGACGGCACGATTCATGCGCTTCAGGGTTTCGACCCGGTGTGAGCCGTCTTTAACAAGCTCTGAAATGATCTCCTGCCCCTGTTTTTGTTTGTCGTCCTCGTCTTCGTACAGATGCGAGGCATTTTCAGCCTCGACAAGCCGTTGGCCGAGGTCCGACGCATAAAATTCTACGGCGTGGTTCAACGAGTCGTCGCTCAACGTCTGTTCAAGGATTGATACGGCGATTTCGTGCATATCCTTGAGGTCAAAAACTTCTTCCGCCAGGCGCGTCCAGTCCGAGCCGAACCCCTCAGGATCGATACCAAGCATTTTGGGGGCTGACGCCGACGTCAGAGCAATACTTTCCAGCGCAACATCAAACCCGGTCGTTGTCAGGAATGCCTCAATCCGGTCCCTGCTGGCAGCAGAAGACGATTGTGCCATAGCTGCCACCGCAATCAACGGCATCAGCACGGACAGAAGGAAGTTTCGAACAAGCTTGGTCATGATTAAGAGCCTAGGTGATTTAGAATGACAGGCAATGGAAAATCAGTCCAATTCGAAATTCGGGAATTTTCCGCTTGCACCCCTGCGCGTTCCTCACTAAATCCCCCCCTCACAGACCCCCGCGGAGAGGTGCCGGAGTGGTCGAACGGGGCGGTCTCGAAAACCGTTGTGGGTGCAAGCCCACCCAGGGTTCGAATCCCTGTCTCTCCGCCATACTCCCCTCATATATTGTTTGAGCCGGCTTCGGAGGTTGGTGCATCGGCGTGTTGTGGCTTTTGTCGCGTTAACACTCGCCTGTACGCGGTTGAAAGAAGACAAAATCAGTGCCTAATAACATGAGAGTGTTCCTTTCTGAACAGCCCGACGTCAATCACCGGATCGGTCTTTTTCAAGAAAGCCAACACCCAGGACCAACGTAGCGGCACATTCTTGCCGCTGTTGCACGGTCGGATCAGCGTGCAGTGGCCCAAGATCCGAATTTGCAAAGAAATCCAGAGATTTCCCCCTTTGCCCAAGGGTAGATTTGACCCATCTCGACCGAGTAGATTTGAAGGAGACACTCATGTCGCGCACTCTAATTATCGGAATCGCCATCGCCGCCATTGGCGCAGGCGCCTATTACATCCTGAACCAACCCGAGCCGACTCCGGCAGAACAATTGCAATCGGCCGCCGAGGATGCAGCCGACGCCGCAAGCGAAGCTGCTTCCGCCGCGCAGGACGCCGCGAATGAAGCGCTGCAGAACGCAACGGAGCAGGCCAGTGAAGCCGCCTCATCCATCTCGGATCAGGCGGCAGAGCTTGCCGAGCAGGCCGGACAGACCGCAACAGACCTGGCCGATCAGGCCGGCGAGCAGGTCGCATCGCTGAGCAGCGAAGGCCAAGAGTTGCTTTCGTCCTGGATCGAAGAAGGCGCATTGACCCTGCAGAACTTTGATTATGACAAGATGGTTGCAGCGGTTCAGGAAAGTACTCTGACACAAGGCGTCAAGACACAGGCGATCAAGATTCTGGATGAAATCAAGGCTTCGCCTGAAACGATTGCTTTGAAAATTCAGGAACTGCAGCAGCTGTTCACGCAGCAATAAATCTGATGGGGCCGGTTTTCGGACCGGCCCCCGTCTTGCATTATCCAACAATGCACTTGTTCGCATTTGCCCAGGTCCTCTGCGGAGGATGACCGCTGGAAAAACGATATTTCAGAGAGGCTTATCTCGGAAAGTTTTGCCGACAACCTACTGGGGCCGCGAAAAAAGAGTGACGAAACGGTGATTATCGCGCCATAGTAATCCCAAGCCGCGGCGTCCTTTGAACGACCGGGCACAAATGATGCCGGACATACCGGACGTGGGAGGTGAATTTGGACAACGCGCAGTTGCTGGTCAGCGGGTTGGCAAACGGATGTGTCTACGGTCTGATCGCGCTTGGCTTTGTGCTGATCTACAAAGCAACGGAGGCCGTGAATTTCGCACAGGGCGATTTCATGATGCTTGGGGCGTTCGTGACCATCGGCCTGACGAATACCGAATATATGGGACTGCCTTTCTGGCTTGCTCTGCCAATTTCCTTCGCGGTGATGGGTGCTTTGGGCTATCTGCTCGAGCGTCTGATTATCCGACGCCTGTTTGGTGAAAGTCAGACTGCCGTTGTAATCCTTACAATTGCTCTGGGCTTTGTCATCCGGTTCGCCGCCGGTTTGATCTGGGGGCACGAGCCGCAAACTCTGCAAAACCCTCTGGCGGGCAAGGAGGTCCGGTTCGGCGGGTTGGTTCTGGGGATGGAAGACGTGGCCGTCATTGGCGTCACTTTTGTTCTGACCTGGGGTCTTTATGCGTTTTTCAGCAGAACAAAGCTCGGACTGGCGATGCAAGGGGCTTCGCAGAACCAACTGGCGGCTTATTACATGGGCATCCCGGTGCGGCGCGTTCAGGGCTTTGTATGGGCACTGGCCGGTGTTGTCGCAGCTATTGCTGGTGTTCTGTTCGCCGCCAAGGGGTCGGTCGACCCGACAACAGGACTGCTTGGTATCAAGGCCTTCGCGGCTGCGGTTATCGGCGGCTTCGGAAGCTTGCCCGGCGCATTGGCGGGTGGGTTGATTGTTGGGGTCATAGAACCGTTTGCAAGCCGTTACATCGCGGCGGGTTACAGCCAGATCGCCCCTTACGCCTTGCTTCTTGCCGTGCTGGTTTTCCGACCCAACGGATTGTTCAGCCAAGTACGTATCAAGAAGGTCTGATCATGCGGGTTGTTTTCAAAACAAGTTACATGCAGGACATCAGACCGTGGAAGGACGGATATCAGTTGGGAATGTACCTGGCCTTGCTTGCCATCGCCGCTGCCGCACCCTGGTGGCTGGACGATTTCTATCTTGGTGAACTGACAAACGTTCTGATCTGGGCGGTCGCAGGACTGGGATTGATGCTGCTGACAGGCCACACCGGCCAGGTCAGCCTGGGTCACGCTGCCTTTCTGGCCGTTGGATGTTACGCCAATGTCATTCTGATCGAGGCTGGAATTCCCTTTGTGGTCGCGTTTCCACTGGCCGGGGTACTGACCGGCATCGCCGGAGTAACTGTTGCCATCCCTGCCCTGCGGTTGCATGGGATTTACCTGGCGATCTTCACGATGGCTTTGTCCATTCTCATGGACGACATAATCGTGCTGGCCGAACCCGTTACCGGAGGTGTCTCGGGTAAGTATTTGGGCGGGGTCGAGATTTTCGGGCATCTGGTGGATCGCTGGGCAACGCCGTCCTGCTTCTACTGGCTGGTTCTGTCAATTTCGGTTGTTGTCACATTGGGCTATATCAACCTTCTGCGCTCGCCTTTGGGACGCAGTTTTATCGCCGTGCGGGATTCCGAGGTTTCCGCACAGGCCATGGGCGTGGATATCGCCCGAACCAAAATGATCTCGTTCGCCTTGTCCTGCATGGTCACGGGCTGGGCTGGCGCGCTGATGGGCATGTTTGCCGGCGCGTTCAACAACGAGACTTTCAGTGTCCTGATTTCGATTCAGTTGCTGATGATGATTGTGATCGGCGGGCTTGGATCAATCCATGGTGCCTTTCTGGGCGCGATTGTCATTGGATTCCTGCCGCAATTCCTTTCCATTTCAAAGGAATACGTCGGGGCCTTGATCGGTGGGAACACGGTCGCCATTCCGGGACTGGAGTTTGGTATTTTCGGAATGATCCTGATCGGGTTCATTCTATTTGAGCCGATGGGCGTTTACGGCCGTTGGCTGAAAATACGCACATGGTTTGAGCTGTTTCCCTTCTACCGAAAAGATATGTTCAAAAGGCAGAAATCCTATCTCAGAACGGAGCGTCTGAGATGAGTCTTCTGAACTTCGAAAACGTCACCCTCAAGTTTGGCGGACTGACAGCCGTAAATGACTTGTCGTTTTCAGTTGAAAAGGGTGAGGTTTTCGCAATCGTTGGTCCGAATGGTGCGGGAAAATCTACCGTTTTCAACCTGATATCCCGGTTTTATGATCCAGTTTCCGGATCCATCATATTCGACGGACATGATCTGCTGAGGGTTAAACCCTCTTGCGTTGCCGGTTTTGGTGTTGCGCGCACATTTCAAAATATCGAACTGTTCGAGCATGCCACGGTCCTCCAAAACCTGCTGGTCGGGCGGCATCGGCATCGTAAAGTTAATTTGCTTTCTCAGGTCCTGTTCACACCGTCCGCAAAAAGACAGGAGATTGAAAACCGTGAGAAGGTTGAAGAGATCATTGAATTCCTCGACCTGCAGGCCTTTCGCGACAAGATGATATCGGGCCTACCCTATGGTGTCCGCAAAGTCGTCGAGGTTGCGCGCGCATTGGCCACCGAACCCGGCATTTTGATGCTGGACGAACCGGCATCGGGTCTTTCCGTTGAAGAGACAACTGACATGCGGTGGTGGATCGACGATATCAGGCGGCAAATGGGTATCACTGTGCTGATGGTCGAACATGATATGGGTTTGGTGTCCGGCGTGTCGGATCGGGTTCTGGCCATGGCGGACGGTGCTCGGCTGGCCCTGGGAACACCGGCAGAAGTTCAGTCGCATCCGGCCGTTATCGAAGCGTACCTAGGGAAGGCTTCATGAGCGAACCGATCCTGACAATCCGCAATGTTGAAAGCTTCTACGGCCCGATCATGGCCATACGCGGCGTATCTTTGGAGGTATACGAGGGCCAGATCGTTTCCATCCTGGGCGCGAATGGTGCTGGCAAGACGACCCTGATGAAAACCATTTCGGGTGTAATGGACCCGGAAAAGGGGCAGATCACTTTTGAAGGTCGCGATATTCAGGGGGCCGAGCCGCACATCGTCGTTCGGAAAGGAATTGTGCACGTCCCTGAAGGGCGCGAAGTTTTTCCGTTGCTGACAGTGGATGAGAACCTAAGCCTTGGAGCCTATACTTCGACCGACAGAACACGTGTCGAACAGGACCGGGAACTGGTTTTTTCCTATTTCCCGATCCTGAAAGAAAGGCGGCATCAGGAGGCCGGGACGCTTTCGGGGGGACAACAGCAAATGCTGGCAATCGGGCGCGGGCTGATGGCGAACCCGAAGATCATGCTGCTGGATGAGCCGTCGCTGGGGCTATCACCCATTTTGGTGCAGGAGATTTTTGGCATCCTGAAACGTCTGAACGAAGAACAGAACATGACAATGATGCTGGTTGAACAGAACGCAAACGCAGCGCTGGAACTGGCACATTATGGATATGTGATGGAAGTCGGCCGCATCGTCCTGGACGGGCCTTCCGGCGATTTGGTGAAATCCGATGATATCCGAGATTTCTATCTGGGCGTGCAAGAGGACGGTGCGCGCGAAAACCGGCGTTGGAAACGCAGAAAGACGTGGAGGTAGGCGATGAATATCAGCCCCCTGCCCCCTCAGACGACGATCAACGGTGTTCAGTACAATGCAATGCCAGGTCAGCGCCCGGTTTGCGTGGATGGCTGCATCACCATCGGTCAGTTGTTCCGAAAACGTTGTTTGGAACTGGGTAGCCGGACGGCACACCGCGAAAAGGATTATGGTATCTGGAAGTCCTACTCGTGGAATGACTACTGGAAGCATGCCGAATGGATCGGGCTTGGACTGCGGAAACTTGGCCTGCAACGGGGCGAGGTCGTTTCAATCCTTTCCGAGGACCGCAAAGAATGGGCCTGGTTCGACATGGGCATTCAGGCCGTCGGTGGCATCGCTTCGGGGGTTTATACAACTGACTCGGCCAAGCAGTTGAACTATTTGATAAATGACAGCGGCAGCCGATTTCTGATTGTCGAAAACGAAGAGCATCTGGACAAGTATCTCGAGATACAAGGCGACGTCCCAGATCTTTTGAAGGTGATCATCATTGAGGACGAAGGCCTGCACGACCTGGATCATCCACATTGCCTGATGGTCGATGAACTGTATAAGATCGGGAGACAGGCTGCTGCAGAAGAACCGGATCGGTTTTCGGCAGAAATTTCCAAAGCCTCACCTCCGGATACGGCATTGCTGGTCTACACGTCCGGCACCACCGGAATGCCGAAAGGCGCAATGCTGAGTCACGAGAACATTCTGGCCGCCATTGAAGCCGGAGCGCATTCGATGCCGACCATGGCCAGTGACGAACAGCTTTGTTTCCTGCCTCTGTGTCACATTCTGGAACGGGATGTATCGGTATTCTTCCCCCTGGCCGCGAAGTGCACGGTGAACTTCGCAGAAAGCCCGGAGACGGTTTTCGCCAACCTGCAGGAAGTTTCACCCACAACCTTCACGGCGGTTCCGCGGGTATGGGAGAAGATCTTCTCACACGTTCAGATCATGACGCAGGAGGCTACGCCGATAGGGCGCGCAGCCTATGGAATGGCCCTGAAGGCCGGCTACCGCCGCGCTGAATACCTGCTTTCCGACAGGCCTGTTCCGATGAGCGTGTCCGCGTCCTTCTGGCTTTGGGACGGGCTGGTGCTGCGAAATCTCAGGCGCATGCTGGGGCTGGATCGAATTCGGCGCGGTGGCACAGGGGCAGCGCCGATCTCGCAAGAGCTGCTGAAATGGTACTGGGCCATCGGCGTGCCGTTGATCGAAGGGTTCGGCATGACGGAAACAGCCGGACTGGCGTCCATCAACACGCTTACAGACAACAAGATCGGTTCTATCGGCAAGGCTGTCGCGAACAACGACATCCGGATTTCGGACGAAGGTGAAATTCAGATCAAAGGGTTGAACATCTTCCAGGGTTACTGGCGCAACAACGCGAAAACGGCTGAGACATTTACGGCCGACGGTTGGCTCAAAACAGGCGATATGGGCCGCATCGACGAAGATGGCTTTGTGTCCATCACGGGACGCCTGAAAGACATCATCATCACAGCTGGCGGCAAGAACGTCACGCCGGCCGAGATTGAAAGCCGCCTGAAGTTCAGCCACTACATTTCGGACGCGGTCATCATCGGGGATCAGCGCAAGTATCTGACCGCCCTGATCATGATTGATCAGGAAAACGTCGAAAAATATGCACAAGGCCGGAAAATCCCGTTTTCAAGCTTTGCGTCCCTGTGTGAAGCCCCCGAAATACGGGATCTGATCGGCGCCGAGGTTTCGTCGGTCAACGACGACTTTGCCCGCGTTGAACAGATCAAGGACTTTCGCCTCATCGACGTTCTGCTAACCGCCGATGATGACGAACTGACCGCCACGATGAAACTCAAACGGAGTTTTGTTGAAAAGAAGTACGCACATCTCATTGAAAATATGTACGAATAGACATGGTGTACCCCAAAGGGAGGATGAACATGAAGAACGTGATGAAAGGACTGGCAGCATTTGCCGCCCTGTCTGTTTCGCCGAATCTGGCATTGGCCGAAACGCAGGGCGTCACTGATAGTGAAATCGTCATCGGTTCGGTCAATGATCTGAGCGGGATCTTCGCTGCAGTTGGTGTTCCTGCCACGAAGGGCGCAAATGTGGTCTTTGACCGCGTGAACGCCGAAGGTGGCGTTCATGGCCGGACTATCCGCTTTGTCGTCGAAGACAACGGCTATCAGATGCCACGCGCCATGCAAGGCTACAACAAACTGCTGAATCGCGACAAGGTTTTTGCCATGTTGCAATCGCTGGGAACGCCAATGAACTTGGCGGGGTTCAAGCTGTTGGATCCAAAGGGGATTCCTAACGTTGCCCCTCTGACAGCCGCGCGTCAGATGTTGCAGGAGCCAATGCGCAACAAATTCACGTCCTTCTCGACCTACTTCGATCAAAGCCGTGTTGGTGTGAAGTATCTGGCCGGTCAGTTCGGGTCTCAGGCGGTGTGCAGCATGTATCTGCCGACAGACTTCGGGGAAGAAATCCTTGAAGGAACGAAGGCAGGTGCCGAAGAAGCAGGCATCAGCTTTGTCGCCGAGACCACGCACAAGCCGGATGAGACGGATTTCGTCGGCTCGCTCAGCAAATTGCGGGATGAAGGCTGCGATATCGTGACGATAGCGCTTGGGGTAAGGCAGGCAATAACAGTTGTGGGCACTGCCAAGAAGATGGGCCTTGAGGATATGAAATTCCTCGGTACCTCGGCCAGCTTCCTGACCGTGGTCGCCCAGGTGCCCGGCGGCGTGACCGAAGGCTTTTACGCCGCAGCCTCCTGGCAGGACTTGTGGGCGCGGGCAGATGAACCTGCGCCCGCAGCCTTCATTGAAGAATACAAAACGGCTACAGGCGAAGACCCGGTGGGCTTTGCGATGTTGGGGTATTCAGCGGCGGAAATGATGGTCATGGCGCTTGAGGCCGCAGGCCCTGATCTGACGCACGACAGCTTCATCGCCGCGATGGAAACGTTGGACTATCAGGACGAGTTGATCGGAAATCACATGTCATTCGGCCCCGATGATCATCAGGGCGCCGATTCAGTCTATGTCAACGTGGTTGAAAACGGAGCCTGGAAACTGGTCTATGAGGAATAGCTCAGGGACACTCCTTACCTGAATTCAACGACAACGACCCGCCCGCTTGGGCGGGTTTTGCGTATTGGAGGCATGGCGCTGATCTCGGCACCCGCTAAGCTTGCGCTGTCACGAAACTGTTATTATCTGGCGGTATGGCTACATCTCGAATCGAAAATCGGCTGAACCTGCAAAACTGCGAAGTCATAGCGCAGGGAAACCGTCAGTTTGTTTATCAACACCCTGATTCGCCGGACACGCTTCTGAAAATTCCGCAACCGCATACCCAGGACGAAAACGCCAACCTGGTGACGGACACGTGGTTCGACCGCCTTTTTCGCCGGTCTACGGTGTTCAAAGGGTTCTTGCGCGAATTTCATGAGTCCTTTGACCTGATGGTTCGCTATCAGAACCGAGACGAACCTATCCCGGTCTGTGAAGTCCGCGGCGTGATCCAAACCAATCTGGGTCTTGCGCTGATGTATGAGCGTATCTCGGAACCGGACGGCCAATTGTCACCCAGCCTTAAGGAGCTGGCCCAAAGCGGGCGTCTCACGCAGGAACATCTGGATTCACTGAACAAACACTTTGACATGTTGGTCGAAGAACAGGTCCTTATCAGCAACAAGAATGCTGGAAATATTGTCTATCAGTCGTTCTCTGACGGGTCCGGGCGATGGGTATGGATCGACAGTTTTGGCAGCAAGCAGATGATACCCATACGACGCTGGTCGCGCCGTATGAACAAGCGCAAACTTGATCAGATTAGGCAAAGGTTCATGGGCCTCGCCGAAGCGGCGGTGCAACAAAGCAAAGCTGAACATTAACCTGCGTTCAGACGAAACCAGCGGTTTATCACCTGCAACTGGCGCAAGCGCCTGAACAAAAAAACGGTCGCAATTTCTTGCGACCGTCTGAATTCTGAATCTCTGTAGTTTATTAACGCTTCGAGAACTGGAACGAACGGCGTGCCTTGCGCTTACCGAACTTCTTACGTTCCACAACGCGGCTGTCGCGGGTCAGGAAGCCAGCGGCTTTCAGGGCGCCGCGCAGGCTGGGATCGTACAGCTGCAGTGCTTTCGAGATGCCGTGCTTGACCGCACCGGCCTGACCGGTCAGGCCACCGCCTTTGACGGTTGCGACAACGTCGAACTCACCTTCCACGCCGGCAACCTGGAACGGCTGGCGCAGGATCAGCTGCAGAACGGGACGTGCAAAGTAGACGTCCTGATCCTTGCCGTTCACGGTAACCTTGCCGGAACCCGGCTTGATCCAAACGCGGGCAACAGCGTCTTTACGCTTGCCGGTGGCGTAGGAACGGCCCAGCTCGTCACGTACGGGTTCACGCACGATGACTTCTTCGGCCACGGTTTCAACGCCTGCGACGGCGCTCAGCTCTTCGAGAGTATTGATCTGATCAGCCATCGGTCATTAGCTCCGGGTGTTTTTCTTGTTCATGGACTTGACGTCCAGAACTTCGGGGGCCTGGGCTTCGTGCGGGTGCTCAGCACCGGCATAAACGCGCAGGTTGGTCATCTGCTGGCGCGCCAGACGGTTGCCCGGCAGCATGCGCTTGACCGCTTGGGTCACGACGCGCTCGGGGTGTGCACCCTCGAGGATCTGCTGCTTGGTGCGCGATTTGATGCCGCCCGGGTGGCCAGTATGCCAGTAGAAGTTCTCTTCGCGCTTCTTGCCGGTCATCTGGATTTTGTCAGCGTTGATTACGATGACGTTGTCGCCCATGTCCATGTTCGGGGTGAACGACGCTTTGTGCTTGCCACGCAGACGCATGGCGACGATCGAGGCAAGACGGCCCAGAACAACGCCCTCGGCGTCGATCAGGATCCATTTCTTGTCGATGTCTGCAGGTGTT
This sequence comes from uncultured Ruegeria sp., assembly GCA_963669395.1. Classification (GTDB taxonomy): domain Bacteria; phylum Pseudomonadota; class Alphaproteobacteria; order Rhodobacterales; family Rhodobacteraceae; genus Ruegeria. The sequence goes on from OY770022.1 coordinate 2,636,465, forward strand.
GCAGAAAAGGTTTTCATGGCAGGATAGTCCTGTTTGATGTGAAAGACCGCCCCTGGCGGAGCGGCCCGAATTCGATGGATGGGGTTTAGACCTACTGCAATCCCCGGTCAATACATGTAAATGTGATTTAATTAAGTAATTACAGCAGGTTAAAAAATAGGTATTATTTTACCCCAAAAAACTTAGTCCAAAATGGCCATCATTCACCACACTGATACAGTCTCAGGTATGTCATGTCTCTTGGATGCGGAGAAGTCACATGAAGGAACTGACCCGGACAATAGCCAAGTATGGAGCTGCCTGGCAGGAAACTGATGCGAATAAGCGCCTTGAATTACTGACGCAGTGCTTCGCAGAAAATGGTCGATATGTAGATCCAACCGCTGATGTTTCGGGCCGAAAGGAATTGTGCGCGCATATTGGGAATGTCCTAAAGGATGCGAATGGCCGCGTCGACATTACCAGCAGCCCGACATCACATCATGACGTGGTCCATTTTACGTGGCACATGGTGGCGCCCGGTGGCTCGGTCATGGTTGCGGGACATGATTTTGTTCATCTGGATGCACAAGGAAAAATTGCGCATTTGGCCGGATTCTTCGGGGACCCATCGCCTCTGCCTTAGCTATCAGACACTGATTTGTTCGGGTGGGTTGTCTAGCAGAGCCCGTAAGCGGTGCATCGCATCTTCAAATCGTTCAAGTGACACATGCCCGTTCATGGCAATGCGTACCGCGTTCGGGGCGCGACCATCGCGCAGTGCGAATTCATCTGCCGAGCGCAGCTGAATTCCTTCACGCTCTGCTGCGCGGCTGAAGGCTGCGGCGCGCCACCCCGATGGAAGGTTTAACCAGACAAACGGCACGTCCGGTGCCCAATTCAGATCGAAGCCGCCCAGTGCGTTTACCGCAACGCGCACATATTCCCCCATCCGCTTGCGCACATCCTGCGTCACCTTTCGGGTCCGGGGATCTGACAGCAACAAACGTGTCAGTTCGGCCAGAGGCTGCGCCAGGCCAAAATATCCGTATTCCGCCGAACGGCGCAGATCCACGCTACGCTCCCTTGGTGCGATGGCGAACCCGACCCGCAGAGCCGGCGTCAGAATTTTCGAGATCGAAGAAACGTGCCATCCCCTTTCGGGCGCCAACGCGCGATAGCTTGGCTCGCGGGCGTCCCCCATGCGATAACAATCGTCCTCGATAATCTGAACGTCATAGCGGCGGGCGACCTCGACAACCTCTTTTCGCCGTTCCAGTGGCGTGTGTGACCCGGTCGGGTTTTGTACTTCGGGCGAGACGCAGACAGCCTGCGCCGGGGTCTGGCGCAAAACATGCTCCATCGCGTTCGGATCAATTCCCCATCGGTCCATTTTAACGCCGACAACTTGCGCGCGCATCAACTCTCCGGCCCGGCGGAACCCGGCGTAAGACAAGTCTTCGACCAGTACGACCGGCTTGGGGCCACGCAAGATAGTCTGAAACACCAGGCACAGCCCGTTCTGTCCGCCGTGTGTCAGTACAATATCATCATGGGTCAATGCGCCCAGCGGAAGATCTGAAAGCCAGTCGACCACCGCCTGCCGCATCGGCTTGTACGCGTCACGCGTTGGGTAATTCAGGAAAAGGCCGGGATCGGACTGAGCCACCTTCTGGAGGCATTCCCGGATCAAAGCCACCTGCCCTGCATCGGCCAGGCGTGGGCTGAACAGACTTACATTTGCGTTGTACTTGTCATCCCGCAAATGCAGCTGCCTGGCCCAGACATCGTCCAGAATGGGCGATTGTGGCGGGGCTACAAATGTACCACGCCCGACCTCGGCGTGTAGCAAGCCCTCGTCCGTCAGAATCGTATAGGCGCGTGCAACAGTGCCGGGCGTGATTTGCAGTCGATACGCAAGCTCGCGGACCGGAGGTAGTTTCGCACCGACTTCCAGAATATTGTTATCAATGGCTTTTCGAATTGTGTCGGCCACCAATGTATACTTGGGACCTTTGGATTTCGGCAATGACTCTGGCCAAATTGTATCCATTACAATTCTTCCTTTGATTTTGACACAATCCTGAATGTATCAAGTATATGTACCGAACATTTACGCTTTGTGTCAATACAATTTGAAAGGAACCATGACATGACACGCGCAATGCACAACCCCGCCCTTATGCTGCTGACCGACAGCCCCCGGCTGCCGCTGATCGCCGCGCTGGCAGTGCGGTTTGCAGCGACGGTCACCAAATGGGAACAACGCCGCCGCAGCCGCGTCAATCTTGGAAAGCTGGACGATAAATTGCTGCAGGATGTTGGTTTGACCCGGCATCAGGCCTATCGCGAAACCAAACGCTATTTCTGGATGAACTAGAGATCCCCAGTCCCATTATTGGGACCTCTTCCCTGGCCGGGGCGCGCCCCCGGCCTTTTTTATCCAAAAGCGGCCGCAGCCGATCCTTCCGGCGGAAGAGAGTATGTCATGCTGGCCCTCGCGACGGGTTTGTCCGAGCCTTCTGAAAACATCAGAACATCACCGACAGCCAATGTCCGCCCCAGTTTCAGCAAACTACAATGTGCAATCATGTCCGCGCCGCCATCGGGTTTGCGCAGGAAATCCATTGAAGCGCTGGTCGTAACCGCCAAAGCCTGCCGCCCTTTTCTAGCCAGAACCATCGCGTAGACACTGACATCGGCGAGCGCAAAGATGGAAGGGCCCGAAATAGTACCGCCGGGCCGAAGGTGCCGGTCAGCAACAATCAGGCGCATTTTGACCGAGTCGTCAGACAATTCCTCGACCATGAAATCCTCGCGAACCTGCGGAAAGACCTGCGCCAGATAATCAGACAGTTCTTTTTTGTTCAGCGCCAACGACATACTTCCACTCCTCGCCTTGTCGCCCTAGAGTTGGCGCACAGCCAGCAGGAGGGCAAGATGGCAATTCTGGAACGTAACGACACCGGCGCAATCGCACATCTGAAAATGAACGCGCCCGAACGCCTGAATGCCCTGAGCGACGAAATGCTGGCGGCGCTGCAGGCCGAGCTTGACGCACTGAAATCCGATGCCTCGGTCCGCGCAGTGATCCTTTCCGGTGCCGGGAAGGCATTTTGCGCAGGCCACGACCTGAAGCAGATGACCGCCGGTCGCCAGGCTCCGGACCGTGGGCGGGGGTATTTTCAGGACCTGTTCGCGCGGTGTGCCCGGATGATGATGTCCATCCAGTCCCTGCCCCAGCCCGTCATCGCGCAGGTACATGGCATCGCGACCGCCGCGGGCTGCCAGCTTGTCGCGACTTGCGATCTGGCGATTGCGGCCGAAGGCACGCGGTTTGGCGTCAATGGGGTAAATATCGGGCTTTTCTGTTCAACGCCGATGGTTGCGCTTAGCCGGAATATCCCGCGCAAGCATGCGTTCGAGATGCTGACCACCGGCGACTTCATTTCTTCCGAAAGGGCTGCTGAGCTGGGGCTTGTGAATCGGGCAGTGCCGGAAATGTTGTTGGAACATGAAACGATGTCTTTGGCCGAACACCTGGCGACCAAGCTCGGAACCGCCGTAAAAATTGGGAAAGAGGCGTTTTACCAGCAACTCGAAATGCCAATCCAGCAGGCCTATTCCTATGCCGGCGACGTAATGGCGGAAAATATGCTGCATCGGGATACCGAGGAAGGAATCTCGGCTTTTATCGAAAAACGGCCGCCAAATTGGCACCAATGAGGCAATTGTTTTACATTTTTTTCCTCACTGTCCGTATTTTTGCACTTTTCAAAAGGGCGACACTGTGGCAAAGCTGGGTCGAGGCTAAGGCCTCAACGATACTTTTGGGTCGCCGTGGGCGGAAGGTCCCTCCGAGCTGGTCTCTCTCACCGGCGCAGACATTCCCGCAGCGGCGACCCCAAGATCCCCCTCTCAACCCAGACATTATTTGACGCGAGCAGTTCTGTTGCGTCGGTCAGCACTCTGCCCTATGTGGCAGCTTATGACACAGAAACTGCATATCGTGGGCGGCGGCATGGCCGGGTCCGAGGCGGCCTGGCAGGCTGCGGAGCTTGGCGTGGATGTCGTGATTCACGAAATGCGGCCCAAGGTGGGCACATTTGCGCATCAGACCGGCAATCTGGCCGAGATGGTTTGTTCGAACTCTTTCCGGTCGGATGACGATGAACAGAACGCCGTCGGTCTGCTGCACTGGGAAATGCGCGCCGCAAACGGGTTGATCATGACAACCGCCGATGCGTATCGGTTGCCCGCCGGTGGCGCACTGGCGGTTGACCGCGATCCGTTTGCCGAGGCGGTCACCGCCAAATTGCGGGCGCACCCTCGTATCGAAATCACCGGAGAGGAAATCACCGCCCTGCCCGATGACGGACAATGGATCTTTGCGACCGGGCCGCTGACATCGCCAGAATTGGGTGAAGTCATCCGCAAAGAGACCGGAGCCGAGTCGCTGGCCTTTTTCGATGCCATCGCACCGATCGTCTACGCCGACAGCATCGATATGAGCCGGGCATGGATGCAGTCCCGCTATGACAAGGGCGAAACCGAAGAGGAACGAACGGCCTACCTGAACTGCCCCATGGATAGCGATCAGTATGAGGCGTTCATCGACGCGTTGCTGGCTGCGGACAAAACCGAGTTTCACGAAGGTGAAACCGCAGGCTATTTTGATGGCTGCTTGCCGATCGAGGTCATGTCGGAACGCGGTCGTGAAACCTTGCGGCACGGACCCATGAAGCCCGTTGGCCTGACCAACCCGCATCAACCGGACGTGAAACCCCATGCGGTGGTTCAGTTGCGCCGCGACAACGCGCTGGGAACGCTGTTCAACATCGTCGGCTTCCAGACGAAAATGAAATACGGGGCCCAGACCGAGGTGTTTCGCATGATCCCGGGGCTGGAGAACGCCAGCTTCGCGCGTTTGGGTGGCATTCACAGAAATACCTTTATAAACTCTCCGACATTGCTGGATTCGCAGATGCGACTGAAATCAAAACGAAATATCCGATTTGCTGGCCAGATCACGGGTGTTGAAGGCTATGTCGAAAGCGCGGCGATGGGTCTGTTGGCGGGTCGTTTGGCCGCCGCTGAAATCATGGGTCTTTCCAAACCTGAAGTGCCGCAGGACAGTGCCATGGGTGCCCTGATCCATCACATCACCGGAGGGGCCGAGGCCAGGACTTTCCAGCCGATGAACGTAAATTTCGGCCTGTTTCGCCCAGTTGACGGCCTTAAAGGCGGACGGCGCGGGCGAAAGGACCGTTACAAAGCCTACACTGACCGAGCCAAAGCCGAATGGAAGAACTGGCTTGCGCATTGGTGACTGGACGCGCCGGGCAAACCGGGCCTAACATACCGGTATGAGCGACAAATACCTCAAAGACACTTACGATCTGGATACCCCGCAGGAAACACGGGCACATTATCAGAAATGGGCCCCGTCCTACGATGACGAGGTTGGCGCCAATGGCTATGCCACGCCGGGGCGTGTTGCCGAAGCGCTATGGTCCAAAATGCCCGAGGCGCAGACACCAATTCTTGATTACGGGTGCGGCACCGGCCTGTCCGGGGTCGCATTGCGGGATGCCGGTTTTGAGATCGTTGACGGTGCTGACCCAACGCCGCAGATGCTTGAGGGCGCCAAGGCCAAAGGGGTTTACCGCAACCTGAAGACCTTCGACATCACAAACTCAAAACCTTTGACGGCTGGTGAGTACAAGGCCATCACTGCGATTGGCGTGATCGGAATCGGCGCAGCCCCGCCCGAGACATTGGATATGCTGATGCATGCGCTTCCCAAGGGCGGGTTGCTTGCATTTTCTTTTAACGATCATGCGCTTGCGGATCACACTTACACCGTTCGATTGAATGACTGGCTGGATATGGGCGCGGCGCGCCTATTGTTCCGCGAATACGGTCCGCACCTGCCCGGCCTGGACCTGAAGTCCGAAGTGTATGTTTTAGAAAAGACGTGACTTTTGTAACCCGGTTTGCTCCGTCACCCACAGGTCCGTTACATCTGGGGCACGCTTACTCTGCCTTGCTTGCCAGCGAAATGGCCATTGCCGAAGGCGGAGAGTTTCTCCTGCGCATTGAAGATATCGACCGTTCCAGATCACGGTTGATGTGGGAAGACCAGATTTATGAGGATCTGAGATGGCTGGGCCTGCATTGGCCTGAACCAGTCATGCGCCAGTCCTCGCGTTCGGCGATTTATGAAAAAGCGCTTGATGATCTGTGGGTTCAGGGTTTGCTTTACCCTTGTACCTGCAATCGAAGGGACATTCTGGCCGCCGCCAGCGCCCCACAAGAAGGTGTGCCGTTGCATGGTCCGGATGGAATCATCTACCCCGGAACGTGTCGTGGAACTCTGAAAGAACGAGGTTCAGGCGGAGACAGGCGGCCAACGGACATCCCGCTTCGTCTGGACATCTCGGCAGCAACCCAAAAAGCCGCCAGCCTTTTCAAAGACCGCACGATACCAGGAGGACCGGTGAAATCGGTAGCGAGTTTCCCGGAATTGGGTGAAGGCCCGAACGGCGAGACCGGAGTGATTGAGTTCACTCCGGAGGAGATGGAAACCTGCATCGGTGATGTAGTCCTGTCCCGGCGTGATATGGGAACCTCATACCACCTTTCCGTCGTTCTGGATGATGCGGCACAAGGCGTCACGCATGTTGTTCGCGGACAGGACCTGTTCGAAGCCACCCGAATACATGCTCTGCTACAGGCGCTGCTTGGTCTACCGACGCCATTCTACCACCATCACCGCCTGATCCGGGATGATACCGGCAAGCGGTTGGCCAAGCGCGATGATGCCAGGGCGATCTCAAAATACCGCGCCGAAGGGGCCAGCCCCGGCGATATCCGTGCGATGGTCGGGCTATAGCGGCCGCTACGACATCGGTGCCATCAATTCGACTTCGTTGCCATCTCTTACGGCTGTGTAGAAACAACTGCGCCTGTTGGTATGACAAGCCGGTCCTGTCTGGTGAACAAGAACCAACAGGCAATCCCGATCGCAATCGACCCGGAAATCCACCAGTTCCTGCACGTTCCCCGAGGTTTCACCCTTAGCCCAAAAGGACTGACGGGATCTGGACCAATACGTCACGCGGTTCGTGTCCAGCGTGCGCTGAATGGCTTCGGCGTTCATCCATGCCATCATCAGAACGTCGCCTGTCTGCTCATCCTGAGCGATGGCGGGCACCAGACCGGATTCGTTGTATTTCAGGTTGGACGGATCAAAGACGGGTGTTTCAGACATGATAAAAACCTTTTGCATCCCGAGGGCTGGCCACTATGTATGGGGAACAGCCAACGAGGGAAAGCCATGTCCGGCGAGAACGATCTAATCAAGCTCTATTCCGGCCGCATTCTGGCGCTTGCATCGGATATTCCGCATTTGGACCGGCTGGATCACCCTGACGCGAGCGTCAAGAAAAGGTCTCCGTTGTGCGGGTCCACTGTCACCGTTGACGTCAAACTGCGCGATGGGCGGATTTCTGATTTTGGACAGGATGTGAAAGCCTGCGCGCTTGGGCAAGCCTCTGCTTCGGTTGTGGGTCAGGCCATTATTGGCGCGACCCGGGCGCAGGTGGAACTGGCGCGCGAACAGCTGTCGGCGATGTTGAAAAAAGCAGGCCCTGCTCCCGACGCGCCGTTTGACGGGCTTGAGGTGCTGATGCCTGCCCGCGATTACAAGAACCGGCATGCCTCGATCTTGCTGGCGCTGGACGCGACGGCCGAGGCGATGGAAAAAGCAGAACAGGCCAACTGCGCCTGAACGTGGTATTTTTTTGAAAATCTCTCTAGTCTCCGGGCTGAAATTGGGGAGAGAGAGTTTTGGATAATTTACTTGAGCATTTCGTGACCCTTTGGGTTGTGATCGACCCGATCGGTACAATTCCAGTCTTTGTTGCCGTCACGGCGGGTATTGAGGCTTCGGCACGTCGCAAGACGGCATTACTCGCTGCGTTGATCAGTGCCGGTGTGTTGCTGTTTTTTCTTGTGTTCGGTCAATTGCTGATCGAAGCGCTGGATATCGGCCTGAACTCGTTTCAGGTGGCCGGGGGGATCATCCTGTTCCTGTTCGCGCTGACGATGATTTTCGGGGAAAGTAAATCGGAAACCGATCAGCGCCTGGTCGAAGAGGATTCTGCGATCAGCACAAGTAAGCCCAACCCGGCAATCTTTCCGCTGGCGGTGCCGTCCTTGGCGTCACCCGGCGCTATGCTGGCTGTTGTCATTCTAACCGACAACAATCGATACAGCTTCGCGGATCAGGGAATTACTGCGCTGGTGATGCTGGTGGTTTTGGCAATTGCTGCGGTATTGATGTTGTTGGCCGACCCCATCATCCGGGTCATCGGGCATTCCGGATCGGCCATCATCAGTCGCGTCATGGGAATGATCCTGGCCTCGGTTGCGGTCAATTCAGTTCTATCGGCGCTGATGGAAATCTTCAGAACGGGCCAATTGTAAAAAAAAACCGCCGCACCTTCCGGGCGGAAAGGGCGGCGGCAGGTAACGCGTTTCTCGTGGGGGTCCGGATATCCGCGTGGGGCCGAGGCATGGCCCCTCAAGGGAATTGGGACAGGCAGGTCACCCTTGACTGAAATGGGGAAACAAGCGCGGCTTAATCGGCACGAGATCGCAGGCAGAAAGGCTTAGAAACCCACGGGAAGGTGAAGGGCAACCACCAGCATGACGACCAGTGACACCGCGCCCGCCGCATCCTGAACAAGTGTGGCTTGCGAGCGGGTAATGGCGGATTTGATCTGGGTCAGCATGGGTTCACCTCCGGTCAGGGTTTTAATCCTTTGTTGACCTTTTGTTCTCATATTTTTTCGAGTCGGTAAAGAACTTTTAGAGAACATTTGTGAACTAAATGGAACTTCTCACCTAACCTACTGAAATCAAACGGATGGCCTGATCCTGTTTCATCAGCCATAGCAGAACTCGCGCGGCCTTGCCCCGGTCTGACGTCAAATCCGGATCCGCAGACAGCAATGCCCTGGCGTCTGACTGGGCAACCGCCATCAATCCGGCCTGACGTTCCAGATCGGCAATACGGAACTTCGGCAAACCGGATTGCGCGGTTCCAATCAGATCCCCGGCTCCTCGCATCTGCAGGTCGGTCTCAGATATGCGAAACCCGTCCTCAGTCTCGCGCAAGACTTCAAGACGTTTGCGCCCGCCTTCGCTCAGCGGTGGTTGATACATCAACAGACAGGTGGATGCGTCCTGGCCCCTGCCGACCCGCCCACGCAATTGATGCAATTGCGCCAGCCCGAATATCTCGGCGCGTTCGATTACCATGATCGTAGCATTTGGAACGTTTACGCCCACCTCGATCACCGTCGTTGCTACCAGAACTTTGGTGTTGCCAGATTGAAAGGCATCCATCGCGGCGTCTTTTTCGGCCGGGGGCATTTGTCCATGCACTAGGCCGACCACGTCATCCCCCAGTATCGCGCGCAGCCGCTTGAACCGTTCCTCGGCAGCAGTCAGGTCTGAAACCTCGGATTCGTCCACCAGGGGGCAAACCCAATAGCACTGCCTGCCTTCTTCGATGGCGTGCCTCAGGTGGGCCACAACCTCATCCATGCGTTGCGTGCTGACAACGGCTGTTTTGACAGGCTTGCGTCCGGGCGGCTTTTCATCCAGCACCGAGACATCCATGTCTCCGTATTGCCCGAGCGCCAGACTGCGCGGAATCGGCGTGGCGGTCATGACAAGGACATCGGCGCCCTTCCCCTTGTCCGACAATTCCATTCGCTGGCGCACACCAAACCTGTGCTGCTCATCCACAATGGCCAAATGCAGGGCTTTGAATTCCACATCGCCCTGAAAAACGGCATGTGTGCCGACAAGTATCTGAATATCACCCTTTCTCAGCGCGGCCAGCTTGGCTTTGCGTTCAGCGCCTTTGTCCCGTCCGGTCAGGATTTCCAGCACGACACCGGCCTCGTCAGCGAGTGGGCGCAATCCCTCCAGATGCTGCCGCGCCAGAATCTCGGTCGGCGCCATCATGACGCCCTGCCCGCCCGCCTCGACCGCGATCAGCAACGCCATGAAAGCGACCAACGTTTTGCCGGCGCCAACATCCCCCTGCAGCAAACGGTTCATTCGTGCGGCTGACGCCATGTCGGCGGAAATCTCCTCGATGGCGCGCAATTGTGCACCTGTGGGGCGATATGGCAGGGTGCTCAGCACCTTCGATTGCAACACGCCGGTTGCCCTGCTGACAATTCCGCGCGACTTCCTTTCCCGGCTTCGGGCCAGGGCCAGCGTCAACTGATGGGCCAGCAATTCGTCATAAGCCAGACGCTCACGCGCGGGTGCAAACATTGCCACGTCATCTGCCCCTTGCGGATGATGTGCCGACTGGATGGCCGCTTTCCAGCCCTGCCAGTTCTGACGCGCCACCTGAGCCGGATCGATCCATTCGTCCAAGTCCGGTGCGCGGGCCAAGGCGCTTTGCGCCGCCTTGTATGCGGTCTTCTGGGTCACGCCTTGGGTCAGATGATAGACAGGTTCAAACTCCGGCAGCTCTCCGGCCTGTTCCGGCGAAACCACGTGATCGGGGTGTACCATCTGCGCCATTCCGTCGAACAGTTCCAGTTTACCTGACACCAACCTGCGTGCCCCGGGCGGCAGAATTTTCGTAAGGTAGTCGCCACGCGCGTGAAAAAACACCAGCTGGAAATCGGCCTGACTGTCCTCGACGTGAATACGATACGCGCCGCCTTTCGTTCTTGGGGGGCGATGCGTGCCGACCGTGACCTCGACCGTCAGTGTTGTTGGCAGGTTTGCGCCCTGAATAGTGTCACGCCGCCGCCGGTCGACGACGGCATATGGCAGAGCAAACAAAACGTCACGAGGTGACTCGATTCCGATCGGCCCCAACAACTGAGCTGTTTTCGGACCGATACCTTCAAGTGTTTCAAGCCGGGCGAAAAGTGGAAACAGGGGTTCAGGGCGGCCGCTCATGCATCCCCGATCAGCTGCAGCCAGCCGTCTTCATCCAACGTCGTAATCCCAAGATCCGCCGCTTTCTTGGCCTTTGACCCCGCGCCGGGACCTGCCACAAGCAGGTCGGTTTTCTGACTGACCGAACCTGAAACCTTGGCACCCAACGCTTCTGCCCGAGCTTTGGCTTCCGCACGCGTCATCTTTTCAAGCGTTCCGGTGAATACAACCGTTTTTCCGGCAACCGGACTGTCGGATGCCGGGGCCTCCGGTGGTATGATTGTCAAGTGTCTGCGCAAATCGTCAAACGCCTGACGCTCTTCCGAGTTTGCGAAAGCATCGGACAGGGACAGCCCCAAAGTCGCACCGATGCCGTCAATGCCGATCAGATCGGACCAGGCCTGCGCAGCCGCCTTCGGGACATCCAACCCGGTTATCGCGGCATCGCGCGCCTCCTTGATCCGTGCTCTTCGGTTGTCGGCTGTAGCGGCTTGGCGCTCAGCCTCCTCTGCTTCATCCGCGGCGCGTTGGGCCAGAGCAGCCGCCCGGGCTGCATCGATGGCTTGCGCCATCGCTTCCCAATCCCGATAGAACAACGCAAGATCCCGTGCGCCCACTTCACCAACGTGGCGTATCCCCAGCGCAAACAGTAGTCGTGCCAACGGGATCGTGCGCTTCTCCTCAATCGCTTCAAACAGATTTCCGGCCGATGTCTCGCCCCACCCATCCCTGTTTTTCAACCGCGCCAGGTTTTTGCCGTCACGCTCTTTCAGAGTGAAGATATCCGCAGGTGTGTTGATCGGTAGCGTCGGGTCGTCATGAAACATCTCGATCTGTTTGGCGCCTAGACCTTCGATATCGAAAGCCTTGCGAGATACAAAATGCTTCAGCTTTTCAACGGCCTGTGCCGGGCAAATCATACCTCCCGTACAGCGGCGAACCGCATCCCCATCCTCCCGGATCGCTTCGCTTCCGCATTCAGGGCACCTTGTTGGAAACTCGAAAACAACAGAAGCGACGGGACGCTTTGACAGATCCACGTCCGCCACTTTTGGGATCACATCGCCTGCCCGATAGACCTGAACCCAGTCGCCAACCCGAATATCTTTGCCATCTCGGATTGTTCCGCCTTTTGCATCGCGCCCGGCTATATAGTCTTCGTTGTGCAGCGTCGCGTTGGAGACGACGACCCCGCCAACCGTCACTGCGTGCAGCCGGGCCACGGGGCTAAGCGCGCCGGTTCGGCCGACCTGAATATCGATGGCCTCAAGCCGGGTCCAGGCCAGTTCTGCGGGAAACTTGTGCGCCACCGCCCAGCGAGGTGTGGTCGACCGAAACCCAAGCCGGGCCTGAAGCGCCAGTTCGTTCACCTTGTAAACAACGCCGTCGATGTCATAGCCAAGCGTTGCGCGTTGCGCCTCGATGTCCCGATAATGGTCCAGCATCTGACCGGTTGTTTCACACAGCCGTGTCAGCGTATTTGTGGCGAACCCGAAACCTGCAAGACGTTCAATCGCAGCCATTTGCGTGTCGGCCAAAGGTTCTGACGATTCGCCCCAGGCATAGGCAAAGAACCGCAACGGGCGCGTCCGAGTAATTGAGGCATCCAACTGACGCAAAGACCCGGCCGCGGCGTTGCGGGGATTGGCAAATGTTTTGTCGCCAGCCTGTGACTGACGCGCATTCAGGTCGTCGAAATCGACATGTGACATGTAGACTTCGCCCCGAACCTCGAGAACTTCGGGTGCGTCTTCAATGTTTTGAGGAATGTCCGAAATCGTGCGCGCGTTTTCGGTTACGTTCTCGCCCACCTCACCGTCGCCACGCGTTGCGGCCTGAACCAGTTTTCCACCCTCATACCGCAAGGACAAGGACAGACCGTCAATCTTCGGTTCTGCAGTGAAGGTAAGCGGCGCATCACCCCGCAACCCCAGGTATTTCCGGATCGAACGATCAAAATCCCTGACGTCTTCGTCGTCAAAGGCATTGCCCAGCGACATCATCCGCACAGAATGTGCAACTTTGGAAAACCCTTCAGCGACGCGCGCACCAACCTGTTCGCTTGGGCTGTCCGGACGTTTCAGATTCGGAAACCGCGCCTCGATTTCTGCATTTCTGCGCTTGAGCCGGTCGTACTCCGCATCCGAAATCTCGGGCGCGTCTTCTGTGTGATATTGGGTATTGGCGCGCAGCAGAAGGTCAGAAAGGCGCGCCAGTTCTTCCTGCGCTTCCTGTTCTGTCAGGTCGGTTACCGAAATGGAGTTGCTCATGGCCTCGCCCTGTCACGTGATCTTGGACCTCAGTGATAGGGCGAGGTCATGGCCAGGTCCAGTCGTGCTGTTCGTGAGTGAGGGTGCCGCCCTGAACCGGCAGCGGCATTTTCAGATTTCGCTCAGGCGCCGACCGCCATTCGGGTTTCATCGAGGCTGTTGTTTTGCGGATCGCGCAATACGTAGCCCCGCCCCCAAACCGTGTCGATGTAATTCTCACCTCCGGTTGCATTGCTCAGTTTCTTGCGTAGCTTGCAAATGAAGACGTCAATTATCTTCAGTTCCGGTTCGTCCATTCCGCCGTATTAATGATTTAGAAACATTTCCTTTGTCAGGGTTGTTCCCTTTCGAAGGCTCAGCAGTTCGAGCATCTGATATTCTTTGCCTGTCAGATGAACCGCTTTCCCTTCGACCTCAACAGTTTTTGCGTCGAGGTTGACTGCGACGCGTCCGGTGTGAATGACGGACTGCGAATGCCCCTTCGAGCGCCGGATGATCGCGTGAATACGGGCGACCAATTCTTCACGATGGAAAGGTTTGGTCAGATAGTCATCGGCACCAAAACCGAACCCTTTGATTTTACTTTCGGTATCGTCCGCGCCCGACAGTATCAGGATCGGAGTTTCGACCCGAGCAATCCGCAGTTGCCGCAACACTTCATGTCCGGTCATGTCCGGCAGGTTGAGGTCCAGCAATATCAGGTCGTAGTCATAAAGCTTTGCCAGATCGATGCCTTCTTCGCCAAGATCCGTTGCGTAAACGTTCAGGTTGGCATGTGTCAGCATCAGTTCGATGCTTTTGGACGTTGTCGGATCATCCTCGACAAGAAGAATACGCATTCACTGCTCCAATTCAGGTCAATATTGCAATTTCAATTCAACCTTGATCAAAAATTAGTTAACTCGGTGTTACCGTTGAATCATTTATTCATGCTCTACCTTGGGTTGTCTATATTTTTTTGACGCTGTCACTTTTAATGCGTCAACCCCGTAGTCTGCGACGGCGGCGACCCACCCATTGAATTCCTCGTCACTGATTCCATATCGTTTCTTTGCGTCCGATAGTGTAATCAGCCCATACACCACGCCCCGAACAACAGTTGCCTTGCGCGAGGCGACCCAGCGGCGTGTTTCCGAAGGAGGCAGATCAGCCCGCGATAAAACCGTTCCATCCGGCAGGGTTACCGATCTTGGCCCCTCAACTTTGTGCAAATACATCGTTCGCCTCACTTTCTGCTGCGACAAAGCTGCGCCCAGCATACTTAAAGCCACATGAAACCGCCCCTTGAGAGTGTCTAGAATTTTCCTATATTCTGCCGGTCTTTCTTAATCCGCACTGGAAATGCCATGGCCCTCGATACCGAGACTCCGCTGAACTCGCTTGGATTTGCCAAACCGCCCTCGGAAACCCGGGTGGTCGTGGCCATGTCCGGTGGTGTCGACAGCTCTGTTGTGGCGGCCTATCTGGCTGATCAGGGGTATGACGTCGTGGGCGTAACGCTGCAGCTCTACGATCACGGCGCGGCCCTCGCCAAAAAAGGTGCCTGTTGCGCCGGCATCGACATTCACGACGCGCGTCGCGTGGCCGAAGAGCGGGGATTCCCGCATTATGTGCTGGACTACGAAAACATCTTCAAAGACGCAGTGATCGACGAGTTCGCCGATAGTTATCTGGCGGGCGCAACGCCCGTTCCCTGTATTCGTTGCAATGAGCGTGTGAAATTCAAGGATCTGCTGGAAACCGCTAAGGATCTCGAGGCCGACTGCATGGCAACCGGCCACTACATCCAGCGCAAGGTTGGTCGCAATGGACCCGAGCTGCACAGCGCTGAAGATGCAAACCGCGATCAGTCTTATTTCCTGTTCTCGACCACGCCGGAACAACTGGATTTCCTGCGTTTCCCTTTGGGGCACCTGCCTTCCAAGGACGCAACCCGCGAGATGGCCGCGCAGTATGGCCTGTCCGTTGCAGATAAACCGGACAGTCAGGACATCTGTTTTGTTCCTGATGGAAACTATGCCAGCGTGATCGAAAAGCTGCGCCCCGGAGCTGCCGAACCGGGTGAAATTGTTCATGCGGACGGTCGCGTTCTGGCTCAGCACAACGGCGTCATTCACTACACCATTGGCCAGCGGCGTGGGCTGGGCATCGGTGGGCTGAGCGAACCGCTTTATGTCGTCAAACTGGACGTGGACAAGAAACAGGTTGTTGTTGGTCCCAAGGAAATGCTGGCCACTCGTACCGTTCCCGTGCGCGAGATCAACTGGCTGGGGGACCAGCCGTTCACGTCACAAAAAGAATGGCATGTTTCGGTCAAGGTTCGTTCGACCCGGCCCCCGCGCGAAGCGATTGTCAGGCCACTGTCGGACACGACCGCCGAGGTGGAATTGCTGACCCCGGAAGAAGGCATCTCGCCCGGTCAGGCTTGTGTGTTCTATGAAACAGATGGAAGCCGCATTTTTGGCGGCGGATGGATCTGGCGGGGATACTAACGTGGCTTCCGGCCTCAGTCTGTCTGGGGCCTAAAGGGCATCCGTCCCGGTGTTGAGAAGAATATACAGACCGACCGCGACCATAATATAGGGTGCGATCCGGTCCAGCCGGGCCATTCTGGGTGCAAACGATTTGGCCTTGGGTGCCCCCCAGGCCGCAACTCCTGTCAATAGACAAGCGGCGGTGGCTGCACCAAACAGCCCTGCCCACCTGTATGACGTCGAGGATTCCGCAAGAAGCGGTGTCATGACTGCAAACGTGTCTATGGACAGGCTGAGAAACAAAAAAACAACCGAGATCACGGCTCCTTGCGGCTGGGTGTCGGTTTTGCCTCGCCCGGAAATCTGCAACCAGATGCCCCGGACACCCAATGCAAGTGGTACAACGCCAAGGTATCCAATTGTCGTTGGATATGTGCTGTGGCTCAGCCCGATGGCGACGGCGGTTGCCAGTAGAAGAACGACGGTTTGCGCGACAGCGAACCCCACAACCGGACGACGTCGGCCCATGACAACGATCAGACCGAACAGCACCGCAAGGTTGTCCAGATTTGTCGAGACCTGCGCAATTCCGGCAGACAGTGCAAACAGAGCGTGATCAATCATGCCCGTTTCGCATTCGTGCCAGCACGGCGCGGGCCGCACGCAATCCCGGAGCCTCTCCACCCCGCCCCAGACGGTCCATCGTGAGGGCCATGGCCTCCTGCTGAGCCTCTGGTACTTCCATGACCTTTGACAAGGCTGCGGCAATCTTGTCCGGGCGGCAATCGTCCAAAAGGCATTCGGGCACAGTGCGGGTGTCTGACACCAGATTGACCAAAGTCACCGTATCCAGCTTGACCATGCGTTCGGCCATCTTCTGGGTTAGCCAGGTCAGTTTGTAGGCGATGACCATTGGGGTGGATTGCGCAGCGAGTTCCAGCGACACCGTGCCAGACGCGGCCAGAGCGACATCTGCCGATGCAAACGCAGCACGTTTGCGAGACGCCGCCTGATCTGCTTCTAGCTCGCGTGGGTCGATCACTACGGGTTCGCCCGGCCATGATCGGATCTGTTCGCGCACCGTATCGACGATGTGCGCAACTGCCGGGACCACGACGCGCATGTCCGGATGATCGCGCAAAAACAAACTCAGGGCTTCACCAAACACCGGGGCAAGCCGTTCGACTTCCCCGCGGCGTGATCCGGGAAGCGCTAGAAGGATCGGTGCTTCTCCCAGATCATAGGCGTTTCGAAAGTCCGATATGTCCGTATCCGTTGCAATGGGTTCGTTGACGACTGGATGGCCGACGAAATCGCATTCCATGCCAGCCTTTGTCATGTATGGCGGCTCGAACGGCAACAAGGCCAGAACGTGGTCGATGACCTTGGCCATTTTGTCGGCCCGACCGGGACGCCAAGCCCAAACGCTAGGCGCAACATAGTGAACGGTGCGAATGTTGCTGCCCGCCTTCACCAGCTTGGCCACACGAAGCGAGAAATCCGGGCTGTCGATGGTAATCAGCACATCGGGTTGTGTATCCAGAACCGCTTGTGCGGTTTCAGAAATGCGGCGTTTGAGGTGGAAGAACTTCGGCAGCACTTCAACCAGGCCCATGACAGACAGTTCTGCCATTGGAAACCGGCTGTTCAGTCCCTGCGCCTGCATCAAAGGGCCGCCTACCCCGTCGAATTCGACATCCGGGACAAGCGTCTTCAACCCTTCCATCAACGCGCCGCCCAACCGGTCGCCCGAGGGTTCACCGGCGACCAGAAACACGCGCATCAGACGGACCGCTCACGAACGAAAAGGAAAAGACCCAGCCGGTTGCATTCCTCGACGACCCGATCGCGTTGAAGGACGATTACCCCGCCTTTTTCGATAACGATGCCCGACAGACCTGCCGCAACCGCATCTGACACAGTATCAGGCCCGATCGCAGGCAGATCAACACGATGATCCTGAGAGGGTTTTGGGGCTTTGAACAGAATGCCGCCGCCAGCATCCGGCCTTTGGGTAAGTGATTGCAGCATCCAGGCGGTTCCGAAAATCCCTTCAACCGCCATGGCCTGCCCCTTGGAAACCACGCAGGCCTGACCAATGTCGGCCGCTCCCATGGCCCGCACGATCCCGACAGCGCGGTCCGCATCCGCCAGATCCGCATCAGAAGGCTGGGTTTCGGTCAAACATCCCAACGGGGGCAACAGTTCCGGCGCGAGATCCTGTGCCGCACGAACCGAAAGCCCGCTGTCTTCCAGAATACTGATCACAGCGCGCAACGCGCCGTCGTCGCCTGAGACAATTGCCTTCTGAATAACCGGAACCAATGGCATCGTCGCCGCATCGATCCGCGAAGGATCAATGACCGGGCGACGCACCGCGCCGGCCATGCAAATCTCGGTCACTCCACGGGTTTGAATTTCAGCAATGAAACTGCCGAACCGCTCTAAAGGGAAAACGATGTCTGGCGTCAGGTCATCAGGCAGAAAGCCCTCGAGCGCACAGATCACAGGGCGTTCGGGTAAATGGCTCAACACCTCGGTCGGCAATTGCCCGGTTCCTGCGATCAGAGCCAGCACGGTCCTATTTCCCCGGTGTCAGAAATGAACGGTCGCTGTGTCCGGTCACGAAATCGACGATGCGCCGCACATACTCACTGTCGTTGCCTTCGCCTATCCGGTGGGCCCGGTCCATGAACGTCCCCTCGCCGCTCGACAGCTCGCGGAAAGCCGCGCGCAAGGCGGCGATATCTTCGCGCGGAACGCCCCGGCGTTTCAAACCAACGAGGTTCAACCCGTCGAGTTCGCCACGAGGCGCCTGAACAAGTCCATATGGAATTACGTCGTTGGCAACCATTGTCAGCGCCCCGATAATGGCACCGCGACCAACGCGAACCCATTGGTGCAAACCGGATATGCCGCCGACGATTACGTCATCTTCGACAATGCAATGCCCTGCAGCCCCGGCGTGGTTGACCATGATGACCCGATTGCCGATCTGCACATCATGGGCCACATGAACACCCGCCATCAAAAGACAATCGTCGCCTACCCGCGTAACACCGCCACCACCATCTGTTCCGGTGTTGATTGTCACATGTTCGCGAATGCGGTTCCGCTGACCAATTTCCAGCCGGGTGTTTTCGCCACCGAACTTCAGATCCTGCGGTATCTCACCGATGACCGAAAAATTGAAGATAACGGTGTCCTCGCCAACCGACGTGTCGCCGGTCACGACAACATGCGATTTCAGTTCCACGCGATCTGCCAGTTTGACCTGCGGGCCGACATAACAGAACGGACCGATGGCACAGTCCTGCCCAATCTGCGCGCCGTCTTCGATGATTGCGCTGGGATGGATACGGCTCATGTTGTTTTTTCCATGTCCCAGTCGACATAGGCCGAAAACTCGGCCTCGGCCGCAACCTCGCCGTCTACAGTTGCCCGACCGCTGAATTTGAAGATCTTGCCGCCCTTTTTGCCGCGCACGGTTTCAACGTGCATTTCGAGCACATCTCCCGGAACCACTTTCCGGCGGAATTTGCACTTGTCGATGTTCATGAAATAGATCAGCAACTCGCTGTCGATGACATCCATTCCGACACCCAGCATGACACCGGCGGTCTGGGCCATTGCCTCGACAATCGTCACCCCCGGCATGATCGGCGTTCCAGGGAAATGACCCTGAAAATGCGGCTCGTTCATGGTGACGTTCTTGATGCCCACTGCGGACTGATAGCCGGAAATGTCTACCACCTTGTCGACCAGCAGAAACGGATAGCGATGCGGAAGGATCCGCTGGATCAACTGAATGTCGGCGCTCTTGGTTTCCGTCGTCATGGTAAACGAGTCCCTTCGTGGATTTCTCTTTTTCGAGTGGTTAGCAAGACCCGCGAACAAGGGCAAGCAAGCCTATTCGCTTGCCTTGTTATCCAATCTTCTACCATCGCCGATCATCGCATTGATCCGACGGATGGCCATGTTGGTGATATCGGACGACTCCGCGCGGAACAAAACATTCGACTGTTCGAGGATTACCGACGCCCCGGTCTCTCGCAAGAGGTCGACCAGAACCGGTTGCACCATCTCGAAAAACAGCTTGCGGGAGTTTTCGCTCCGACGGGCGAGCGCATCAAGTTTGGCCCGCTGTCCTTCGCGGTGGGATTGCACCTTATCATCGAACGCTTCGGCAAGTGGCCGGAACTCTTCGGCTGTCAACGTCGACCGCCTTTCCGTCAGTTCCTTTTCTTCCTTGCTCAATTCGGCAACGATTCGTTCGTTTTCTTCGGCAAGCAAGGCACTTTCGGCGTCGATTTCGCGCAGGATGCGCTGACCGAATTCTGACCCGGCGAAAAGGCGTTCGCTGGACAATGTCAAAACACCAGATTGCGGCACACCCAGTTGCTGTGCCGTACTTTGCGTTGCAACTCCGCCAAGCAAAAGCAGAATGACAAAAAGGGCCCGAACCGGGCCCTGAATGTCTGGAATAAACCGCATGACCATCAAAGGATCAGAACTGAGCCTGAATGGTCAGGTCAAAGCTGCGCTCCTGGTCAAAGTCTTCCTTTTTGAGTGCTTTGGAGAAGTTAAAGCGCAATGGGCCAAACGGCGTGTCCCAAAGAACCGACACGCCCAGAACATGGCGGATCGAGCCATCAGCGCCGACGATATTCGCCCCTGCGGTATTGACGTTGTCGATGTTGTAGAGGTTGCCGACGTCGTAGAAAACACCACCGCGCAGGCCCAGTTCTTCGGGGAGGCCAAGCGGGAAATCAGATTCGAAGCGGGCCACCCAGTAATAGTTGCCGCCAATCGCATCATCCTGACCGTTCGACAGATCGCGCGGGCCGATACCGGCCGGATCGAAGCCGCGGAAAGTACTCGGGCCAAGAACAAAGCGATCCACGGTTCGGCTGAAATCGTTGCCTCTCCAATGGAATGCGCCCATTTCCAGCGAAGCGCGCAGGACGACCTCTTCGCTCAGAACACGTGTCTGGGCAATGCCGCGCGCGGTCGATTTGATGAACTTGTCGTCGCCACCAAGACCGGCCGCGTCCACACCGACCTCAAACAGGACACCAGCGTTTGGATTCAGACCGGCGAGCCGGCTGTCATACACGTAGGAAATACCCAAGGCACTGCTGCTGCGTTCACCTTGTGCAATTTCCGAGGCAATGACGGCACCGTTGATCTGGTTGTCCTGCTGCGTCATTTCACTGCGGTCCCAGCTGTAACGCAGGCTCAGCGAGGAAAGTTCGCCAATCGCATAGCTGATTTGCGGGGTAAAGAACACTGTGTCGGTGTCATAGCTTGCAAAGCTCGAATTGGTTGTCGAAAGACCAAGGCCTAGATCGAAGCGCAGCTTCCGGCCCAACAGATAGGGTTCGGAAAAGTTGATGACGTATTGTTCTGAATCCTGCGCGGTTGAAAGCGAAAGACCCAAGTTTTGTCCGCGTCCCAGGAAGTTGGATTCGTTCAGACCGATCGCAATACCAAATCCGTCAGCGGCCGAGAAACTACCGCCAAGGCTGAGAGAGCCGGTTGGCTGTTCTTCGACGTCCACATCAACGATGACCTGACTGGGCGATGACCCTTCACGAGGTTCCACATCCGCCGTTGCGAAGAAACCAAGGGCACGAATACGCTCGGCGCTCTGGCGGATTTCGCGGGGATTGAACGGATCACCTTCGACGGTATCGAACTGACGGCGGATCACACGGTCCAAGGTCGTCGTGTTTCCTTCAATATCGATCCGTTCGACAAAAATCCGGGGACCGCGGGTCAGGACAAATTCGACGTTGAGCGTCAGATCTCTCTCGTTACGGGTAACACGCGGCTCTACTCGCAGGAAATCAACGCCCTGCTTCAGCCCCAACCGTTCCTGCCGTGCAATCGAGTTTTCGACCAGAGAAGGCGAATACGTCACGCCCGGTTTTATTTTCAGGGCTTGCTGGTACGCGGCAGCGTCAACGCCGGGAATTTCGCTGACAGTCGTGATTTTTCCAAACGAGAACTTCTGGCCTTCGGTGATGTTCATCACCAGAAAGAACGCATCCCGTTCGCGGGTGAATTCAACATTTGCGCTGTTGACCCGAAAGTCGACATAGCCGCGCGACAGGTAAAAGTCGCGAATAACCTGTTTGTCGAACTCGATACGGTCAGCGATAAACGTGTCGCCGCGCAGGAAAGTTCGCAGGATGTTCGCTTGCTTGGTCTCCAGCACCCTGCGCAGGCGCCGGTCGGAATATGCGCGGTTGCCGACAAAGCTGACCCGCTCAACTTCGATCGTTGTGCCTTCGGCAATTTCGAACACCAAGTCGACACGGTTGTCGCTGCGCCGGATAATGCGCGGAATGACAGTTGCAGCAACCCGACCCTGTGCCGAGTAAATATCAGCAATCAGATCCGCGTCCGCTTCGGCAACCTGAGGCGTAAAGACCCTGCGCGGCTGCGATGAAATCGCATCCATCAAGACATTGTCCTTAACACGGCGATTGCCCTCAATGCTGATCTGGTTGATCGTGGGGTATTCCTGAACCTCGATTACCAATATCGATCCGCGCGGTGTCAGTTCGACTGTTTCAAAAACACCACTGTCAAGCAATCGCTGATAGGCATCATTCAACTGTCCTGCCGTCACGGATTGCCCCGGTTCGATTCCGGTCCGCGAGATAATCGTCGAGGTTTCGATGCGTCGGTTACCTTCCACTTGGAAGGAATTGATCGTGAAGTTCTGGGCATGTGCCGCCTGCGGCGCAGCCACGAAACTCATTGCACTAAAAAGAAAAAGAAACGTTAGTGTGCGCCACAAAATATTGTTTGCAGTCTTGTTCACACCGCAGAATATGCCCACGCCCCGCCTGTCCGTCATTTTTTTCACTACCCAGAATTTTCAGACTTTTAATGCTGAGTAACGGGATTGAAGGGTCTTGTCAAAAGCGCAAAAATACAAAACGGCCCAGCGGGCCGTCTAAATCAATCAACATGTTGGGCGAGAATCACATACCTGCCAGGTATGCCCCACCTGCAAGCGCCAGAGCCGTCGCGCCAAAGCACAATAGAACATCCCAGTTCAATATGAACAGAACGCTGAACCCTTGATAGGATCTTTGCAGAGTCTTTGGCATCGGTCTCTAAGCCTGTCTTTCAATACACCAAACAATCTTAGCCATGGATTTGGGCAAGATTGCGGCATCAATGTGCGCGGGGCGTCACATTCAGCAGAACAGGTCGTTGCTGACAGAAAACAGCATCAGGCCAAGTATAAGGCTGATCCCCACTCCCATCAGAATCCGCAGGACTGCGTCACTAGGCGGTTTGCCGGCGACCGCTTCGTAAGCGTAGAACACCAGATGACCGCCATCCAATGCCGGGATCGGGAACAGATTCAGAAGGCCTACGGCCGTCGACAGAACCGCGATGAAGAACACAAAACTCTGCGCGCCCTGACTGGCCATTGCTCCGGATGTCTCGGCAATACCGATGGGACCGGACATGTTGCAGGTGCTGATCGCCCCCGTAACCATATGCCAGATGCCAGACAAAGAACCGTTGATTACGCGCAAAGTCTGTCGTGCACCGCCCGTCAGGGAATCCAATAGACCCGCCGGAACGGTAGCCGGTTCCAGCATCATCCCGCCAACGATCCCGATACGCCAATGCGTTACGAATCCGCCGTCCGGCTGAGGTTCATCCGTACGTCTTGGGGCTAAGGCAAATTCCAGATCGGCACCGTCCCGCCAGACGTTCAGCAACAGCACACGCCCGTCAGATCCTTCGACCCGCTCTTTCAATTGCTCGAAGGCAAAAATGGGGTCTCCATCCACTGACGTAATCACGTCGCCCGATGCCAGTTGAATGTCCATTGCAGCACTGCGCGGTGTAACCTGCTGGATCAGCGGCGGAAACAGCCAGGGCGCGGACACATTCAGTGTCTCGCCGTCCCGGATGATGGTGTATTCCAGGCTCGGTTCAACCGGCAGAGACTCGGTAAACTCGGTCCACGATATTTCCTCGTCGAAATCCGGGGTTGGAATACCGGCAATTGCGATGATCTCATCGCCTTCCCGCAACTCCTGAACAGAACCGGGCAATGGTTGGAGTTTGCCAACGGTCAACGGCTCTCGTGAAACACCCTGAGACCAGAAGATCAGCCCGAAAACCAGAATGGACATTGCGAAGTTGAACGCGGGCCCCGCCGCGACGGTCGCCGCACGGGCCCACAAAGGCGCACCATGCATGGTACGGCGTACTTCTTGAGGGCTTTGTTCTGTAATTTCGTGCATCGCAGCTTCGTCCTTGCCCGAAGCAGCGTTGGCATCACCAAGAAACTTGACGTAACCACCGAACGGCAACAGGGCGATCTGCCATTTTGTCCCGCGCTTGTCCATGCGGCTCCACAGGACAGGACCGAATCCGATCGAAAACACCTCAGCATGAATGCCGGACCAACGTCCAACGATATAATGGCCGTATTCGTGCACCGCGACGATGACGGACAGTGCAACCACAAAAGCAACAATCGTGTACAGCAGGCTGCCGAATTGAGGGATCAGGGAAAGAGTGTCCAAGGGTTTATCCTGCTCGTTGGAGAATGGCTTCGTCGACCCATTGACGTGCCAGATGGTCCGTTTTTTGCACATTATCAAGGGTCATAGGGGCATCAATAAGGCCATCTTCTGTATCAAATCTGTCCAGAACCGCTGCAACGGTATCGCCCATCTCAAGAAATCCGATGTCCTTGGCGATAAATCTGTCCAGAGCACGTTCTTTGGCCGCGTTGAAGACGGCACCGGAAAGACCCCCACGGGCCATCACCTCGCGCGCCAGCCGCAACGCGGGGTACCGCGATTCGTCAGGGTCCTGAAACCGAAGCTGCCCAAGCCGTGCCAGGTTCAGACGGTCGACCGGCAGGCTCTGCCTTTCGGGCCAGTGCAGAGCGTAGCCGATAGCATGGCGCATATCCGGTGCACCCATATGGGCCATGACAGCGCCGTCACTGAACCCGACCAGTGCATGTACAATCGATTCCGGGTGGATCAGAACTTCGATCTGGTCCGGGTCTATTCCAAAGAATTCTTTCGTTTCAATTACCTCCAGCGCCTTATTGAACATTGATGCGCTGTCGATGGTAATCCGTTGTCCCATGTTCCAATTGGGGTGACTCGACGCTTGCTCGACCGTCGCGAGGGCCAGGTCCGACAAGGGCCAATCACGAAACGCCCCGCCGCTGGCGGTAATGATCACCCGTTCGACGGTCTCAATGTCTTCTCCGACCAGCGCCTGAAACACGGCCGAATGTTCACTGTCCACAGGAAGCAGGCGCGCGTTGTGTTTGCGCGCAGTCTCCAGAACCAGAGAACCAGCACACACCAGCGTCTCTTTGTTTGCCAAGGCCAGCGTCGCCCCTTGTTTCAGGGCTTCGATGCCCGGAGTTAACCCGGCTGCGCCCACAATGGCCGACATCACCCAGTCGGCCGGGCGGGATGCAGCCTCGGCCAGTGCTTTTTCGCCTGCCGCGACCGCAACCCCGCTGCCGGAAAGAGCGTCCCGCAAATCCTCAAGCCGGTCCTCATGGGCGGTCACGGCCAAATCAGCGCCGAGCCTGCGCGCATCTTCGGCCAGTTGTCGGATGTTTGCCCCACCCGTCAGCGCAACAACATCGTGGGACGAAGGATTCCGGGCGATCAGGTCAATGGTGTTTTGACCGATGGACCCGGTCGCGCCAAAAATTGAGATCTTGCGCATTACATAACCCCGGGGGCGTAGAACAACCCTGCGATCAACACGAACAAGGCAGCCCCCATCATTCCATCGAACCGGTCAAGAAAGCCGCCATGCCCGGGTATCAGGTTCGAGCTGTCTTTGACGCCAAACTTTCGTTTAACCGCGCTTTCCACGATATCCCCGGCCTGACTGGCCATCGACGCCAGCACCGAAATCAGCACAAACAACACACCAAACCCGGCCTGCATCGCGACAACACCGCCAACAATGGCTGCGGCAACCCAACCGCCGGCCGTACCGGACCACGTCTTCTTCGGGCTTACCTTGGGCCAGAACTTAGGTCCGCCAAACGTTTTGCCAACAAAATACCCTGCAACATCTGTTGCGACGACAACGGCGATCAGCCAGACCATCCAGCCAAAACCCATGGTTTCACGGATTGAGATGAAACCCAGACCAGCAGCAGCGATCCAGAAGGCAAACGCGGCATAAAGCCCTTTTGCCCGACTGATCTGCCCTGCCCCGACCAGCGCTGGTGCCAGCAATAACGGCAACGTGTAAAGCGCAGGCAGGTGATAGCTGAGGACGACGGCTACCCCGGTCAATATCCCCAACTGAACCGCCAGACCGGTTTGACCCGGATCAATCATGCGGACCAGTTCCCAGGTCATGATGGCGCAGGCCGCAGCGATGAATGCTTCGAACCACAATCCGCCAAGCCACACTTCCACTGCACCGATAGCAACCAGAACAGCTGCCGACAGAACTCGGGCCGTCAGGTCAGACCATCGACCGTCGCTCATGCGAGAACTGCGCCAAAGCGGCGCTCACGCGAGCCAAAGTTCCGACACAAATGTTCAAGTTCAGCTGCTGTGAAATCCGGCCAAAGCGTGTCGATGAACTCATATTCGGAATAGGCTGACTGCCACAGAAGAAAGTTCGAAATTCGCGCTTCGCCGCTGGTGCGAATAACAAGATCGGGATCAGGAAGAACATGCGTATCCAAATATCTTGGAAGCGTTTCTTCATCCACATCTTCGGGGCGCAACCGGCCCGCTGCCACGTCGCGCGCCAGACGTTGCGTCGCCCGGGCAACTTCATCCCGCCCGCCGTAATTCAATGCAACCGTGAGATGGACCAAGTCATTGTCTCGGGTTTCTTCCTCAAGCGAGTCCATAAGTCTGGTCAGTTTGGAATCCAGACGCACCCTGTCTCCGATAAAGCGGACGCGAATACCGTTTTCCTTCAGCGTTCGCGTTTCTTTGATTATGTATCGGCGAAACAGGCTCATCAGTCCGGCGACTTCAACCTGTGTTCGCTTCCAGTTCTCTGTCGAAAAGGCGAATACGGTCAGATACTTGACGCCAAGACCGGGGCAAGCTTCGACCACCTCGCGAACACGCCGCGCACCTGCGTGATGCCCATACAGCCTAGGCCGGCCACGTGCTTGTGCCCAACGACCATTGCCATCCATAATGATGGCGACATGGCGCGGTCCGGCGGCGATAGGAGTGCGGGGATCGTTGGGCATTCTTCCGGCTCAGACCTGCATAATTTCTGCCTGTTTGGTCTCTAGCGCGGTATCAACCGATTTAATCATCTCATCGGTAAGATCCTGCACCTCGGTCTCCCAGAATTTCTGGTCGTCTTCAGACATGCCGTCGGACTTGGCCTTCTTGATCTGGTCCATGCCATCCCGGCGCACATTTCGAATGGAGATCCGTGCGCTTTCAGCGTACTGCCCGGCGACCTTGCCCAGTTCGCGACGACGCTCTTCGTTCAACTCGGGGATCGGCAGCATGATGATTGTACCGTTCAGTTGAGGATTTATGCCCAACCCACTCTCCCGAATGGCTTTTTCTACTTTGCCGACAAGGGACTTGTCCCACACGTTCACGGTGACCATCCGGGGTTCCGGCACGTTGACGGTACCCACCTGGTTGATCGGGGTCAGCGAACCATAGGCATCAACCATGATCGGCTCCAGCATCGACGCTGATGCCCGGCCAGTCCGCAGGGATGCAAATTCTGTTTTCAGGTTTGCCATTGCGCCGTCCATGCGGCGTTTCAAATCATCAGTGTCCAGTTCAAAATCGTCAGACATGCTGCTCACTCCCCGTTTTCAGGTACTGTTGGAATGGGTCTTAAGCCATCGCAAATGGGATGTATAGCAATGATGAGCCGGAATTGCGCCAATGACCAGAGGTGTTTCCGGCATTTTTGAGGTGTTTCCTCGGCAAAAGAACCGGCCAGCATTGGCGCTGGCCGGTTAGAAAATCATCGGGTGCGTCACGCGTTTACATCAACGACAACACGGCCCTGAACCTGTCCTTGAAGAATATCCGCGCCAAGTTTGGGCAAATCGCTCAGGGACGCAGGCTGTAGCATGGCGTCCAGTTTTTCCATGGGCAGGTCTGTAGCGATACGTTTCCACGCACGCACCCTGTTGTCATAAGGCTGCATCACGCTGTCGATGCCCAACAGGTTGACGCCCCGCAGCAGGAACGGGATGACTGTCGCGGGCAGGGCCGCCCCACCGGCCAGACCAACCGCGGCAACCGATGCGCCATATTTCATCTGTCCCAGAACCCGGGCCAGCATCGCACCGCCTACCGCATCAATACAGCCCGCCCAGGTCTCGCTTTCCAGTGGGCGTTTTGTGGTTTCGTTCAGATCCTCGCGCGGAACGATCGTGGTCGCGCCCAGAGATTTTAGATAATCGGCAGCTTCCGCGCGCCCCGTTACTGCGGCAACTTCATAGCCCAGATTGGCCAGTATCGCAGTTGCCACGGACCCAACGCCGCCGGCCGCGCCTGTTACCAGCACAGGACCGTGGCTCGGCTGCAGTCCATGGTCCTCCAGCGCCATGACCGCAAGCATGGCAGTGAAACCAGCTGTTCCCACAGCCATCGCCTGCCGCGCGTCCAACCCATCGGGCAACGGAACCAGCCAGTCGGCCAGTGCGTTGGCTTTCTGCGAATAGCCGCCCCAATGGGCCTCGCCCACGCGCCAACCGGTCAGAACCACTTTGTCACCCGGTTTGTACCTGTTGTCCGAAGACGTCTCGACCGTTCCTGCGTAGTCGATGCCCGGAATATGCGGATAGCTGCGGACCAGCCCGCCGCCTTTGGCCGACAAGCACAGACCGTCCTTGTAATTTACGGTCGAGTATTCGACGGCGACCGTAACCTCGCCATGGGGCAGATCATCAATCGACAGTTCCTTGATCGACGCACTGGCCAACCCGCTTTCTTCGTCTTTCTCCATTACCAATGCATTGAACATCGTGCTTTCCTTTCCTTTTCACAGCCAGGATATCGCATTTACCTGGCTAGATTATTCGGGGTGGAGTGCAGTGACGAGGGTATAGATCCTGCCCGTCAGGCCCAGAATTTGGCCTGAACAACCGCCTTGCGCATGCCCCGTGAAGTTTGAATTTCCAGTTCCGTATCCGCAGCCCAATGGCTGGCGTGTACCATTCCGATTGCAACGTTTGTTCCGAAATCCGGCGACCAGACGGCCGATGTGACCTGCCCGACCCGGTTCCCTTCACAGAAGGCTGGCCAGGCCCGGTCGCACGGGGGAACTGGATCGCCGTCAATCGCGACCGGCCGGATCTGCTGTTTGGGACCCTTCTCGGAGGCCTTCACCAGAGCGTCCCGGCCCACACATTCCGTCACGACGTCCGTATTGCAGAACTTGCCCAACCCGCATTCATGCGGGGTGTTTTCGTGGGTCATGTCGTTACCATAAGACAAAAGCCCGCCTTCGATGCGTTCAATCAGGTTTGGGCAACCGGCGCGCACATGCAGATCTTCCCCGGCTTTGAAAAGGGCGTTCCATAGCGGCATACCGATATCACTGCCGTCTACATAAACCTCGAACCCGCCCTGTTTCGAATATCCGGACCGCGCGATGACAAGGTCGCGCCCTTGAAACTGGAACAGGCCGAATCGGAAAAACCGGATGTTGCGGATCCCGTCCCCGAAAACGCGCGCCATCAATTCATCGGACTTCGGGCCTTGAATCGCCAGAGGAGAGACGTCCGGTTCCCAAACCTGAACATCCAGTGCAAACCCATTCGCCAAGCCATTGACCCAGAACAACAAGTCACTGTCCGCTATTGAGATCCAAAAGCGGTCTTCGGACAATTTCAGCGCGACGGGGTCGTTCAGCATCCCTCCGGCCTGGTTCACGATCGGAACATAGTAGCACTGACCGGTCACCATTCTGCTCAGATCACGCGGGGTGAGCATCTGCAGCAGGCGCGCCGCATCAGGACCGCGAACCTCGATCTGGCGCTCGCAAGAAACATCCCAAACCTGAACGTGGGTCTTGAGATGGCGGCAATCCGCTTCAAGCGACTCGAACACCGTCGGCAACAACAACCTGTTGTAAACCGTGTACGCTTTGACACCCGCTTCCTCGACGCCTTCGGAAAAAGGTGTTCGGCGCAGTCGGCGTGACGGTGAAATCAGGGCCATTCAGGCACCCTCCGGCAGAAAGACCAGATCACTGACCGGCGCGGATGAGCCAGCTTCCGTCAACATCTTGTGCAGCTGTCCCCGATGATGGGTCTGGTGATTGAACATGTGGATGACGCATTGCGCGTAAGGCTTTGTAACATCAGCTTCTTTTGCGGCTGAAAACCAGGTAAAGTCTCCGGTCAAGACGTCGTCACCCAACTCGTCGGCCCATTTGGCAATTCGGACATCAACAGTCTCACGAAGCGGCATCCAATCGGACAGACCAGCGCAGACAGATGTGCTTTCCGGGATCCCGCCACCCGGTCCCGTTCCATTGTCAAAGCGCGAAATCCAGATCCAGTCACCCCACAAAAGATGGTTGGCCGTTCCCATGATCGAGCCAAAGAACGCACCACGCTCACGCGTCAGTTCTTCATGCGGCAGCGCTTGCAGAAACCCTTTTAACTGGCTGTTCTGCCAGTTATTGTATCTGGCCATTTGACGCGCATAGGCACCTGTAATCATCATTTGGGCCCATGCCAGTCGATGGGGCAGATTTCAGCGGACTTGCCACCAAAATCCCAGACCCGGCCATAATCGCGAACCTTTGATTTGTTTCCCTTCGCGACAATGATGTCCGGTCCCATCCAATATTTCGAGTTGGAAACCATCACCGGATGCTCGGGGTCCTTGCCTGCAAGCATTTCAATTTCACCCTGAATCTTCCGGCCGATCATGATGCGACGTTTGGTACCGTCCCGCTCAATCTCGACCGGAGCACGCTCGGCCCCGATGATTTCACTGACCAGCATTGTAAAAAGCCCGGTCGTTCCGCCGGCCTGCCCGCTGAATATCTGAAGCAAGCCATTATACGCCTTGCCGCTGGCGCGTTCGTCCACATACGCGGCCACTTTCCACTGGCCTTCCCCCATACGGCCGGGAATATCGACCAGTAATCCCACGTTCAGGCCCGACAGGTCCTCACCTTCATAATGCCCCTCATCAATGATTATACCCATCCAGGCATGGCAGTGTCCCTCGGTCGGGGGATGCGCGCCCAGCGAAACCACGCAGGGGCAAAACACATCGCAGGAGCAATTCAGGATCAGCTCACCCTTGATGGACCAGTCCGTCGGGCTCATCTCGCGGCGTTTGGGGTTCGGCATGCGACTGTCGATCCGCTGGCTGATCGGAAGCTTGTCGGAATCCTTTTTTCTGTTTTTAGCCATAAGCTTACCCTCCGTAAATGATAGGATACACGAGCAGAAGAAGGCCACCCGCGATCAATGCGAACCCCAGCGGTCGTGTGACCGCGTGACCGATCTGGGGTAGTTTTTCCAAAACCATGAACAGGGTCGCCAGACCCATCCACAACAGGCTCATGACACCGCCTACAAACCCCAGCGCCATGAAGCCCCAGCAACAGCCGACACAAAATGCGCCCAGCCCAAGGCCCATCCGCAGGCCACCCAGGAAACCGGTTTTCCAGTGGCCAAGAAAGTACGTCATCGGGGCGTGACACACACCATGACACACCTCTTTGGCGCGACTGAACTGAAAAGCGCCCACAACGATCATGAGTCCAGCGGCGAAATAGCCGGATTTGGCGATACCGAGCATGTCGACAATGCCGCCAAAAAGCAGCGAAAGCTGAACCGCGGCGATAAAGGCGGCAAATCCAACCCAAACCAGAAAATACCCAGCCAAAACGCCGACCCAACCTGCACGCGTTCCATTGGCGCTGTGGATAAGATCATCGTAGCTGCGCAGCGTCGGAACCAAAGTCGGCAGCATCATGGCCGCCATCATGATAGCCCACATCCAGAACAGCGGACCGAATTCCGCCATGGGCATATACATGTCCATGCGCGGGTCCATCACGCGCATCGCCTCGCCCATCGGACCCGGTCGCCCGATCAGATCGAGGTGCATGTCGCGGCTCATCGAGAACATCATCCACCACGCCCAGAGGATCGTGATGTAGAAACTCAGCCAAAGACCGCTGCGTAAAACTGCGCGACTCACTCGCTCCTCCCGACTCAGTCCTTGCATTTCAAATGTCAGACTTTTAAATGTCAGACAAATAAAAACTGAGTTTTAGCGTGTCTGACATGAAAGTTGACCCCAAAAAACCGGCTGACTTGTCGGCACAGATCGCTCAGGCCATTCGCGACGCCATTGTCTCGGGTGAGTTGATTGTCGATGCGCGCCTGCCGTCCGAGGCCGAGTTGTCGGAACAGTTTAAGGTCTCGCGGCCGACCGTGCGCGAGGCGCTCAAAAGGCTCGCCGCGCAATCACTTATCCGAACCCAGCGTGGCGCTTCGGGTGGTGCTTTTGTCAACAAACTGAGCTTTGAGGACGCCTATTCGCAGCAAGTCACCACCTCGACCCTGCTGCTGTCAATGAATGCTGTCAGTTTCGACACCGCCTGCGAAGCCCGTTACGCGCTCGAGCGGGCCTGTGCCGCCCTTTCGGCAGCGCGTCACACCCCGGACCATCTGGCCACCATGCGGGCCGAAATCTATCGTCAGTCACAACCCGGTCTGACGGACGAAGCCTTTTGTGCCTCGGATGTTGCTTTTCATCGCGCTTTGGTCGACGCCGCTGGCAATCCGGTTTTGTCCTACCAGCTGGCGGGTGCGGTCGAAGCGATGCAGCCGCTGATGAACATGATCACCTTCTCCGCCCGGTCCCGGGAAGAGATCATTGCGCTGCACAACCGGATCGCCGATTCGATTGAGGCGCGGGATGCGGTGGCGGTGGACCGAACGCTCGTCGAACTGGAAACCTACACGAGGCAACTGGCCCATGACGTGGCTGAACGCCGACGCAACCCAGCCTGATTTCGCATCAGATAAAGCTTGACGGAGGAGGCAGACGAAAACGACACTCGGGCAGGCAGCATGACAGCCGGCATGAAGACCGGATCTCTCAATGCAAATTGAATTACAATTACTTACGGGAGGACGTTATGAACCAAAGACCGGACCCAACCTTTTACCCATCCGCCAAGCTCGCGATGGAGGGCCCAACGGAAACTCTGGCCTTCACGCTGATGCTCAGCCCCGACTTTTCGCAACCGGATGGTCTGGCTGTCGTTAACGTCGATCCGACTTCGGCGGATTACGGGAAAATCGTTCATCAGGTGATCATGCCCGAAAAGGGTGACGAGTTTCACCATTTCGGCTGGAACGCCTGCTCATCATCGCTGTCGCCGCTCAGCGGCCATGCATTTCTAGAACGCCGCTATCTGATCATTCCCGGCATACGGTCCAGCCGCATTTACATCATCGATGTCAAAAACCCGCTGGAAGCGAAGATTCACAAGATCATCGAACCCGAGGAAGTTTTTGCCAAGACGGGATATTCCCGGCCTCATACCATTCACTGCGGCCCCGAAGGCATCTACGTCAGCACATTGGGTGGCGGTGGCAAAGACGGCACAGACGGCCCGCCGGGTATCTTCATCATGGATTGCGAAAGCTTCGAGATCATAGGCCGATATGAAATCGAACGCGGGGTTCAGGACAAACACTATGACTTCTGGTGGAACCTGCCGCGTGATTACATGGTCAGTTCCGAATGGGCGCTGCCGCCGCAGTTTGAAAACGGGATCGTGGCCGAGGATCTGCTGTCGAACAAGTACGGCCACCGCATCCATTTCTGGAACCTGCGCAGCCGCACGAATATCCAAACCATCGATCTGGGCGAAAACCATCAAATGGCGTTGGAAATCCGCCCGGCGCATGATCCGGTCAAACAACACGGCTTCTGTGGGGTTGTGGTCGATACCACGAATTTACAGGGGGCTATTTTCACCTGGTGGCGCAACGATGACGGGACATTCGAAGCAAAGAAAACCATCACAATCGATCCGCAACCCGCTGACCCCGCTGATCTTCCCGATCTTCTCAAGGGGTTCTCGGCCGTTCCGCCTCTGGTTACGGACATCGATCTGAGTCTAGACGACAAGTACCTCTACGTCGCCTGTTGGGGCACCGGTGAGATGCATCAATACGATGTGTCGGACCCGATGAACCCGACCCTGGCCGGCAAGGTCGAGATCGGCGGGATCGTCAAAAAGACCAAGCATACCAACGGCAAGGACTTTGGTTACGGACCGCAGATGGTTGAGATCAGCCGGGATGGCAAACGCGTCTACTGGACCAACTCGCTGTACTCTACCTGGGATGATCAGTTCTATCCGGGCGAACGCGGCGCAGCCATGGTCAAGGCCGATGTCGGTGACAATGGCGGCCTGACACTGGACCCGAAGTTCTGGGTCGACTTCCCCAAGGGCTATCGCAGCCACCAGATCCGGCTAGAAGGCGGCGACTGTTCGACGGACAGTTTCTGCTACCCGTCCGTCTGATTTGGAGTTCCTGATGACATCAACGGCCGGCCTGTGGCTGGCCGTTGTGCTTAGCGGTGCATATCACGGCCTGAACCCCGGCATGGGCTGGCCGCTGGCCGTTTCAGCGGCATTGATGGAGCAGAAGCAATCGGCCCTTTGGCGAGCGCTGACTGCCTTGGCTGGGGGGCACTTTCTCGCCATGCTCGGGGTCTTGCTGCCGTTCGCGCTGATGGCGGTTTTGGTGGATTACCAGCGCGAAATAAGGATCGGCGCGGCCCTGATCGTTATCGCCATGGGCCTTTACATCGCGATTGTCCGTCGCCACCCCCGCGCCCTGTCCCGGGTTGCTCCGGGAAAGCTGGCATTGTGGTCATTTCTTGTCGCTCTGGCCCATGGCGCCGCGCTGATGTTGGTTCCAATCTATCTGGGACTATGCAATTTGGATGAGCTGGACGCCGGGCATCGTGCGGTTTCCGAGATCATGACGACCAACGGTCTTCTGGTGCTGGCCGTTGCCGCGCTTCACACAGCCGCGATGGTTTTGGGCGGAGGCATTCTGGCCTATGCCGTCTATCGCTGGTTGGGTCTGCAATTCCTGTCACGCAGTTGGTTCAACCTCGAACTCATCTGGGCACTTAGCCTTATTCTTGTGGGGATACTGGGCCTGTGGTCGGCAATTTAGATTCTTTCCTTTCCGAATATGCGCATTACTCTCCCTTTCAACTAAGACGACATGAGACCGGAATGACCCCGACCCTGAATACGCTTGCCGCGATACTGACAATCGGCTTTGGCCTTTTCGGCTTTCTGGCTCCGGCTTGGACTGCGGCTTCACTGGATTTAGCCCCAACAAACAGCACCATGGGCCTGAGCGAGATGCGCGCTTCGGTTGGCGGATTGTTC
Source organism: uncultured Ruegeria sp. (assembly GCA_963669395.1). GTDB lineage: Bacteria > Pseudomonadota > Alphaproteobacteria > Rhodobacterales > Rhodobacteraceae > Ruegeria. The sequence continues at coordinate 2,671,614 of OY770022.1, forward strand.
GTAATCACCGGCCTTGCTGTTTTGTGGTTCAATAACCCAATGGCCTACACGATGCTTGGCGTGGTCTATGCCGGCGCGGCATTGGGCCGGTTCGTATCGATTGCACTGGACAACCCGCCACTGGCCAAGGCGATGGTTTTCGGCGGAATCGAACTGGCGTTGGCAATCTGGCTGATCCTGGCGAACATGAACAAATCAGTTTAACAATTTGAAAAGAAACAATTGCGTCAGTTAAAATCTGGATTTGCATCCGATCGGAACGTCACTTATATATGAAGGGTCCTTCGGGACTATGGACATAAACGCGCTCGTAATAAGCGGATCGGACCCGGGGGCGGTACCCGGCGGCTCCACCAATATCCTTCGTTTGGGGAACATGGGGCCGAAACAGGATCGACGAACGTCTAAAGGGGTTAGCTTTGTCTCGGCTGTCTGCCACCGTTATCGGCGAAAATAGTACAATTGCAAACGACAATCGTGCTCCGGTTGCAGTTGCTGCGTAAGCAGTAGCAAGACCGAAACTTAAGCCCTTGCGCCTAGCAGCGTAAGGCGGGGTTCGCAGGTACCTGGCAACAGAAACCTGCATTTCAATGCAATTTGTCCGGTCAGAAACACTCTCTTGTTCAGAGATTGTTCATTCCTTTTTGCCATCGTCACTTCCATCAGAAGGGAGAGCGGCGATGTCACATTCCGAATTGCTCAGGCAGTGGTATTCAGAGGTTTGGGAAACGGCAACACCGAAGCCATCGGACAGTTCTTTGCCCCCGACACTCTGGCCGAGGGGTTGATCCCGGAAATGCAGGTCGGCGCTGACGATTTCCGTGATCTGGTGACCGCATTCCGGCACATCCTTGGCGACATAAAAGTCGACCTGCCGAAGATAATCGAAGACGGTGATTGGGTTTCTGCCATTGTCCATCTACAGACGACACGCGCCGACAATGGCGCACCACTACAGGCAAGCGGCAGCGTCATCGCGCGTATCAAGGACGGGTACATGGTCGAGGCTTATAATCAGTTCGACTTTATTTCTTTTTTTGAACAGCTTGGACAGTTTCCCGAAGATACCCTGCCCGTCTGCATGACTGGACAACGACTGGACTGGGCCTGACCAAAACCTGCGACCTTGACCATGAAAGCCGTTCCACGTTAGCAAAGGGTATGGGGTAACATTGCGAACGCCCCGTGAGGCGTCAGCCCAAGTTTCGCATGTATCCGAACGCGACAGGAGACATGCCATGGCTGCGCCAAATTCCATCACCCCCAAACAACTGCTGCGACTGATCGGAACACCGACAGCGCCGGTTTTGGTGGATATCTGCCTCGAGGAAGACTTTGCAGCGGATCCGGTCCTGATCCCGGGTTCAGTACGGCATTCCGCGTCAGACATGCAGGGCCTGATGGCGACGATCGATGGGCGCTCCAGTGTAATCATTTGCCAAAAAGGCAAAAAGCTGAGCCAGGGCGTAGTTTCGTGGCTGCGCAGCGAAGGACAACAGGCCGAGTTTCTGGAGGGCGGTATACAGGCCTGGCGCGATACGCCCGGGGCGCCAAGCGTCCCTTACTCCGCTATTCCGACCCTGGTTGACAATCGGACGCTTTGGGTGACCCGACACAGGCCCAAAATAGACCGCATCGTATGCCCTTGGCTGATCCGGCGTTTTGTCGACCCCAATGCACGTTTTCTGTTTGTCGCGCCGTCGGAAGTGAAGGAAGCGGCCAGAATATTCGGTGCCACCCCATTTGATATTGAAAACACGGTCTGGGGCCATGACGGGGACAAATGCACCTTTGACACAATGCTAGACAAGTTCGACCTTCACATGCCCGCGCTTGACCGGATGGCGACTGTTGTCCGGGCGGCGGACACAGACCGTCACGATCTCGCACCCGAGGCGGCCGGTCTGCTCGCTCTTTCCGTTGGCCTGTCCCGCCAATACCGGGATGACCATGAGAACCTGTTAGCTGGCCTTGCTCTGTATGATGCGCTGTACCGTTGGGCCCGGGACGGATATGACGAAGGCCATAACTGGCCCGGCGAGCAAAAATAATGACGCCCGACTATTCCGAATTAATCCGGGTTTTCGGCCGGATTGGGCTGCTGTCGTTTGGTGGTCCCGCAGCACAGATTTCACTTATGCATCAGGAACTGGTCGAACGCAGACCATGGCTGGACGAACAAAGCTATCTGCGCGCTTTGTCCTTATGCATGTTGCTACCAGGGCCCGAGGCGATGCAGCTTGCAACCTATGCCGGCTGGCGCCTGCGCGGTGTGCCTGGCGGATTGATCGCGGGTGGCCTTTTTGTCATACCCGGCGCCATCATCATTGCGGTTCTGGTTGGTCTTTACGCCGCCTTCGGAGAACTTCCGGTTGTACAGGACGGGTTTCTGGGCATCAAGGCGACTGTAATCGTCATCGTCCTGCAGGCTTTGCGAAACCTGTCGCGAAAAGCCCTTTCCGATGCCGAACATCGCATCCTTGCATTGTTGGGCTTTCTGGCAATTTTTGCACTTAACCTGCCGTTTCCACTGATCATATTTGCAGCCGCTCTCTGGGGCTTCGCGACCTTCAAAAGTCAGCACCCTTCGACACCCGCGCCAGCATCCCCGACCATGTTCCGTCCGATCAGAACTGCGGTGATTTGGCTGGCCCTCTGGCTTGGACCCTTGGCAGTTCTGACCCTGACGGGGCAGCAACTTCTCAGCGATCTGGGGTGGTTCTTTGCGCGCCTCGCGGTTGTCACATTTGGTGGTGCATATGCCGTTCTGGCATACATGACGCAAACAGTCGTCGACACATATCAATGGATCAGCACGGATCAGATGATCGATGCGCTTGGGTTGGCTGAAACGACACCGGGCCCACTGATTTTGGTGACACAATTCGTGGCCATGTTGACGGGTCAGTTGTCTGGGGGCGCATCCATGGCTATCGCGGCGGGTGCCGTGGCCCTTTGGGCCACGTTTGTTCCCTGCTTTCTGTGGATTTTTCTGGCAGCGCCGTTCCTGGATCACCTGGCAGCCCGCCCGCGCCTGTCTGCGGCTCTGCACGGGATTACCGCTGCGGTTGTGGGGGTGATTCTCAACCTATCCTTGTGGTTCGCCCTCAATGTTCTATTTGAACAAGTTCCGGAAAAAACTCTGGGTCCTGTATCAATGCCCGTACCCGACACCTCGACTTTGGACGTCGCTGCATTGATTCTGACGCTAGCTGCCGGAGTGTTGATTTTCCGCCTAAAAATCGGGATGGTTCCGACTTTGGGTCTGATGGCCTGCGCCGGAATTTTACTGAACCTCCTATGAACAATCAGGTGCAACGTGGCCTTTCGTTTCCTTTGAAATCCCCTATGCTAGACGCTACCACTTTTGAGGATGACACATGTCGCAAGACATCGACTATGGAAACCTGATGCACACCGCCATGCGCGGTCTGATCAAAACGGTTTTGACCGGCGTATCGGAACATGGACTGCCAGGCGCGCACCACTTTTTCATCACCTTCGATACCCGGCATGATGGTGTTGAACTGGCGGACTGGTTGCGTCAACGCTACCCGCAGGAAATGACGATCGTCATGCAGCATTGGTTCGAAAACCTTGAAGTGGGCGATGCAGGGTTTTCCATCACTCTGAATTTTGGTGATGCGCCTGAACCGCTTTATATTCCGTACACGGCCATCAAGACTTTTGTTGATCCGTCTGTGGAATTCGGGCTGCGTTTCGAAAGTCCGGAAGACGAGGAAGAAACGGACGAAGATATCGAAGAAATCATCGAGGTCGAAGAACCGGATGAGCCGCATGACGCGGATGTGGTTTCCCTGGACAGTTTCAGGAAATAACCAAGCTTCCGCGTGCAACAGACCCCGCCTTTGGCGGGGTTATTCTTTTTTCAGAAACGTTTCCACTGAACGGGATTTAACCCCATCGCGAAACCGCGAAAACGACAGGTTCAAACCGCCTTCGGCCAGGGTTCGGTCAAACTGCTGCAATTCGTACCCACCAGTTTCCGAGATAAATAGGGAAAACACGGTCAGCGTTTCACCATCAATACGCCCCCAGACAAATGGCTCTCCTTTCATGGGGTCCAGGGGAACCTCGTGCCCGAACACGTTGCGTTTCATCGCAGCAGAAAACACGTCTGGCCGGTCCGACGGTTGAAAGTCGATCGAGAATTTCTGTTCCTTGATCCGCCCGTCAGCCTTGTAGGTGGTCGTCGTCCAACTCACATTGAAGCCGTTGTCGGTTTCGTGAATTGAAACGCTCATGTCTCTGGGCGTCTCGCTCCCGTCTTCGTCCACGAGATTGGCTGACCCAGTATAATCACCCAAAAACGGCGCGATGCTGGACGCCTGCGCCGGATGGCTGGAAACAAGCACCCACGCAAAAGCACACATCACTATTGCGACAAGTGTCGGGGAAAATGTCGTGCGGAAAACGTGCATCAGATCCTCCATCGCAATAATGCTTATATTGTAGCTCAGCATGACGCGGGCACAATGGGACGGATGCGCCCGCCGACAACAAAATTGTCGTTGTTCTCTGCCTATACCTTTGTCACCCTTGAGTTTAAGGTGCGCGCAACTGGCCGATTGCGTTGCAACCCGCTTGGCGCTAAACGGCATACAATTGCATACATGACGGAGTGACAGATGTCTCAGACCCGCACCGAATCCGACAGTTTTGGCCCGTTGGAAGTGCCCGCTGACAAGTATTGGGGCGCTCAGACACAGCGTTCGATCATGAACTTCCCGATCGGGTGGGAAAAGCAGCCGGTTGCCATCGTTCGCGCGCTGGGTGTGATCAAAAAAGCTTGCGCGATGCAGAACAAAGCCACCGGTAAGCTGGATGCGAAAATTGCGGACGCGGTCATTCAGGCGGCCGGAGAAGTGATCGAGGGCAGGTTTGATGACAACTTCCCTCTGGTCGTTTGGCAAACCGGATCCGGCACCCAGTCGAACATGAACTCAAACGAGGTCATCGCGAACCGCGCCATCGAGATTCTGGGTGGCGTTATCGGTTCGAAAGAGCCCGTACATCCGAACGATCACTGCAACATGGGGCAGTCATCCAACGATACCTTCCCCACTGCGATGCACATCGCAACAGCAATGAGCGTTCGTGACGTCCTGCTGCCGGGTCTTGAAAAGCTGGCTTCCGGGCTCGGGCAGAAGGCCGAGGAATTCAAGGACATCATCAAGATCGGACGCACGCATACGCAGGATGCGACGCCCCTGACCCTGGGGCAGGAGTTTGGCGGGTACGCTCATCAGATTCGCCAGGGAATTTCCCGTGTGCATGCCGCAATGCCCGGCATTTATGAATTGGCGCAAGGTGGTACCGCTGTTGGTACCGGTCTGAACACACAGCACGGTTGGGACCAGGCGGTTGCCGCAAACATGGCCGAAATCACCGGCCTGCCTTTTGTCACGGCACCCAACAAGTTCGAAGCACTGGCCGCGCATGACGCGATGGTGTTCCTGTCGGGGGCTTTGGCCACGATTGCCGGTAGTTGCTACAAGATCGCCAACGACATCCGCTTTCTGGGCTCCGGTCCCCGGTCGGGGCTGGGCGAACTGATCCTGCCGGAAAACGAACCGGGTTCGTCGATCATGCCGGGCAAGGTAAACCCGACCCAGGCCGAGGCGCTGACGCAGGTGGCCGCCCATGTCATGGGTAACGACGCCGCAATCAAGTTCGCTGGCAGCCAAGGTCATTTCGAGCTGAACGTCTACAACCCGATGATGTCCTACAATCTGTTGCAATCCATTCAATTGCTCGGCGACGCCGCTGACAGCTTTACCGAACGGATGTTGCTGGGCATCAAGGCCAACGAGTCGCGCATCGAAAAGCTGATGACGGAATCGCTGATGCTGGTCACTGCGCTTGCGCCGACCATCGGTTATGACAACGCCACAACGGTTGCCAAAACTGCCCACAAGAACGGCACCACCCTCAAGGAAGAAGCCATCGCACTAGGCTTTGTGGATGAGGAAACTTTCGACGCTGTGGTACGCCCCGAACAGATGATTGGCCCGAAAGACTGATGGGTAAACCGGTAAATTTGAACCGGTACCGAAAACAGAAAGCGCGGGCTGAAAAGAAGGCCCGCGCAGATCAAAACGCTGTGGCTTTTGGACAAACCAAGGCCGAAAAAGAGGTTGTCAGGCTTCGACAAGACAAACAGAAGCGTGACCTCGACAATCACGAGCTGAAGGAATGAGTGGCCGCCCGGTCAAACGCTCGCTGACCCTTCAGGGGCACCGCACTTCGGTTTCTTTGGAAGACGAATTCTGGCGCGCGTTCCGTGACATCGCACGGGAAAAAGATAAGCCGATCAATTCCTTGGCGGCGGAAATTGATGCGGCCCGCAATCCTGAAACAGGTTTGGCTTCCGCCATTCGAGTCTTTGTTCTGAACTGGTATCGCAACCGGGATTGAGGCTTGTAAAGTTCTGGCAGCCAAGTGTACCTTGATTTGGAACAAAATAGGTACAGACATGAGCAAAACGACCACCGGGCCTGACGGTCAACCGCGCTGCGCCTGGTGTCAGGCCGCGCCGGAGTTCTTTGACTATCATGATCAGGAATGGGGCTATCCGGTTTCAGACGACCAGCGTTTATTCGAAAAATTGTGCCTTGAGAGCTTTCAGTCGGGACTGAGTTGGCGAACCATCCTGTCAAAGCGCGAAAATTTTCGGGAAGCGTTTTACGGATTTGATTTCAACAGGATGGCAGAGTTTACTGAAGCAGATGTTGAACGCCTTTTGCAGAATGCGGGCATCATCCGGCACCGCGGCAAAATCGAGGCTGTCATCAACAACGCCCGCCGCGCACAGGAACTGATCAGGGTTGAGGGCTCTCTGGCCGCATATGTCTGGCGGTATGAGGCTGAAACTCCCATACCGCCACAAACCGTCTCTACATCACCGGAATCGGTCGCAATGTCGAAAGACCTGAAGAAGCGCGGATGGAAGTTCGTGGGGCCCACCACCGTTTTCGCGTTCATGCAGGCTATGGGATTGGTCAACGATCACGCCGAAGGCTGCATCATGCGTGAAAAAGCGGCGCAAATGCGCCGCGATTTCAAGAAGCCGAATTAGATACGAGTCAGACCGAAGCCTGATAGATCTTGTCGATATTGCCGCCCAGGGACGCGTTGAACTCGGCATCGGACTGCTGTTTTGAGAGACCTTCGGTCAGCGCGCGCGAGAAGGAAGCGATCATCTTTCCATTCTGGTTCAACAGGTCGCAGGCCTGTTTTGTGGAATAGCCGCCTGATAGGGCCACAACCCGCAGAACCCGCGGGTGATCTGCCACTTCGTCATACAGATTGGCCTCGCTTGGGATCGTCAGCTTCAGCATGACGTCCTGGCCCTCGGCCAACTGGCCCAGATTCTTGAGGATCTCGGCTTTCAGGATGCTCTCAGCCTCGGCCTTGGTTTCCGAATGGATGTTCACCTCGGGTTCGACAATCGGAACCATGCCCGCGCTGATCACCTCGCGTGCGACGTCAAACTGTTGAGCCACAACAGCGGCAATACCTTCTGCGTTGGCCTCGTGAATGACCGAGCGTTCTTTTGTTCCAAAGACACCATCGGCCTTGGCCAGCGTTTCTGCCAGACCGGGGATCGGTTTCATCATCTGAACGCCGTTGGCCTGATCCTCCAGTCCCTTGTCGATTTTCAGAAATGGAACGATGCCCTTGGCCGACCACAGATAATCGGCGACTTTGCGGCCTTCGATTTCTTCGTTCAGGGTGCGCTCGAACAGGATTGCACCGATCACTTTCGCCTTGGTGAAGTCGTCCGCCAGAATGATGCGTGCGCGCATCTTCTGGATTTCTCCGAACATCTCTTCTTCCGAGGTGTAGTCCGAGGCTTCAACACCATAAAGCGCCAGCGCCTTGGGTGTAGAACCGCCGCTTTGATCCAGTGCCGCGATGAAACCTGCACCGTCGGACATTTGCGCGCGCTGTTCTGCTTTGGACATATCTGTTTCCCGTTCAATAATGATTCCGTGTTTTCCATCGCATACAACAAGGCGTTGACCGATGGTAGTTTGTTAGCGCTCAACCAGCCGCAGCCATATCCCGTCTTTCGAGCGTACCGTCAGATGCGCGACCGGAACAGGATCGCGTCCGGTCACTGGCTCAAACCGATAGTGCTTTAGCAGCATCGACAGGATCAGCGGCCCTTCAATCATCGCGAACCCTGCCCCGGCACAAACCCGCGATCCGGCGGAGAAGGGAATGAAGGCGTGCCGCTGGCAGGTCTTGCCGTTTTCCGTCTCCCACCGCGCTGGATCAAAGGCATCCGGGTTTTCCCACAGGCGCTCATGACGGTGCAAATGCCACGGGCTGATAACAATTTGCGACCCCTGGGGGACATCCCGATCCCTGAAACGCTCGGGACAGGTGGCTTCTCGGACCATCATGGGCACGGGTGGATAAAGGCGCAGGGTCTCGCGAAACACACTGCGACTGAGCTTCAAGCCTGAAACGGCGGCAAATGAAGGATCGTCCAATGCCGTCGCCTCTGCCGCGACCCTATCCTGCCATTCCGGATACAGCGCCATCAGATAAAGTGCCCAGGCCAGTGCCGAGGCGCTGGTTTCGTGCCCGGCCAGAAAGAAGATGGCCACCTGATCGATCATCTCCTGCGTCCCGAAACAACGCCCCGTTTCCGGGTCCGGCCTGGTCATGATCTTGGTTGCAAGGTCATCGGGTGCTTTCCCAAAGGCTATTGCCTCTGCCCGCTCGTCCGTGAGGCGTGCAATCAGGTCCCTGATTTCCCGCGCTGTCCTGCGGGTCTTGCGGGAATGAAACCGGGGCACCCAGCTAGGGACAGGTACAAAGGCCGCAAGGTTCAGCAGCGGTTGTTCCCGCTGATAGGTGCGAAACTTGTCAAACACCTGTGTCGCCACGGTGTGTTCGATCGGAACAGAGAACAAAGTACGAAAAATCACATCTGCGGCAGCGTGGCTGGTTATTTCTTCGCATTCGACGTCGCGGCCGCCGCGCGTTCGCAGTCGGTCAACACTGGCCTGCGCCGCTGCATACATGGCCGGAAACGTGTCCTTCAGCCGCCCCCCCTCAAACGCCGGATCAATGATGCGGCGTTGGCGTTTCCAGGTTTCGCCATTGGTCAGGAAAACGGAGTCGCCCAGCAACGGGCGCAATCCCTCGCTGATCCGGCCGGATTTCGGAAAATCGTCGGGGCGTTGTTTCAACACCAAATCAATGAGTTCAGGCTGATTGATCATGAAAGACCGGAAGAACGGAGTCCTGAACTCGGCCATCCAGGCCCCATACAAGCGTTGCGGTTGTGCCGAGAGGATATCCTGACGAAAGAGCTTCAGATAGCGCCACAAAGACACCTTGTCGGGACGAGAGACGGGTTTTGGTGGGGTCAAGAGTGCACCGACGTGTAACCTGACACCGCCTCTTCGATCCGCGAACGCGATGGCGCCCGGTTGCGAAACCGTTCCCCCAATGTCAGTGGCCCGGCAGTGATACGGAAATAGTCATAATCGCCGGGCTGGTCGAAGGCGCAGAGATATTGAAAATGCAGTCTAAAAAACCGCCAGCGTAATGCCTTCCAACGGTCTGCTGAAAGGGTTTGCGTGAACGCAGCAGACAGAACCAGAGGCCAGCGCTTATCAGATCCGGCAACTCCGCTAACGCACACAGGATCGCACAAGGCAAATGCGCAGCCGTCGCCCGGGGCCGAGACATCGATCCAACTAAGACCTGTCCTGGACGACAAGAATTGTAGATCACTGCGCAACCGATGGGCGTCGGGCAGAAAGGACACCATGGGGACCACCTGCCCCAATGTCAGAAAGGATAACACAGGTCCGTCTTCGGACAGGGGTTCCGACCGCAATAGGTCGGCCAGAACCGATACGCCCAGATGCGCGCCCGAGCTGTGCCCGACCACCAGAACCTCGTCCACTTCTGTTTCCATAGCTTGCCCGATCAGTTCAACAAACTGGCGCATTCGAGATTGCATTTCCGGCGACACACCGCCCCGTTCGCGCGAGGAATAGGCGTAGTCATGCATCAGGTAATAGGCAAAAAGCCGATTATCGATTTTTCGAAACCAGCGCAGCAATACAAGCGCCACCAAAAGCCCCGCTGCCAGACCGGGCCAACCCAGCAGGGCTAAACCGGCCCAGACCACGCCGAAAGACGCCATCAGTTGCACCAGCAACATGACCACCGGGTAAAGCGCTGCAATCACCGGGCCTTTGCGCAAGCGCATCAGACGCCCAATTGCCCCCGTGGACACGTAAATCCAGACCGTCCGCGCCAATTGAAGGTAAGTCGCGGTTATCGAAGTTTCCATGCTGCCGCGGACAATGTCTGACCAAACCAGAACTTCAAAATCGGTGTCGACCGCGACCCCGTCCTGACATGAGGAAACATGCCAGCCAAATGGACCACCATTCGTCCGGGCCGACAACGAAACTTCATAGCCGGAAATTTCACCCTGTGCCCGCCCTTCCTTACGATAAAGCTCGCGGTATCGGCGCGGGTGAATGGGATCATATCCCGGAATGTAGAACACCCGGCGCTTGCGCACCTGCGACTGGTTTTTCTGACTGCTCATGCTCGTACCTTCTGCGACGCAGGTTAGCGCAGCATTACGGCCAAGGTAAGATGGATCGGAAAATCAGCCCAGCGTCGCCAGCGCAGGAAAGGTTTCCAGCAGCCACCAGCTGAACTCGGTGAAAAGGCCGGTTATCAACATGATACCGACAAACAGAAGAAGCCCGCCCATCGCCTTTTCTATCGTACCCATGTAGGGCTTGATGCGGTTCATGACCGACATTGACCGGTTCAGGAACATAGCGGCCAGCAGGAACGGAATTCCAAGCCCTGCGGCGTATATACCCAGCAGGAATGTTCCCCGGGCCACCGAAGCCTCGGACGCGGCCAGCGACAGAATGGCACCCAATTGCGGTCCGATGCAGGGCGTCCAGCCGAATGCAAACGCAAGGCCCAGAATGTAGGCTCCGAACACGGACCCGCTGGAATCGCCGGTTTCCATGCGCGCCTCGCGGTCGAGGATCGGAATGCGGAATACGTTCAGAAAGTGAAGCCCGAACACGATGACAACCGCGCCAGACAACTTGGCGAACAGTACCTGATTGGTCAGAACAAAGGCGCCAAAAGCGGAAGCTGTGAAGCCCAACAGCAAAAACACCGTCGACAGGCCCATGACAAAAAACAGGGCCGCCAGCGTTGCCTTGCGGCGGGCTTTGGTTTCATCCTGCATCTCGTTGATGGTCACACCACTCATATACGCCAGATACGGCGGAACGATCGGCAAAACACAGGGTGACAGAAAACTGATCAACCCGCCGATCATGGCGATGAACATGGCAGGCAAAAGCCCCGCGTCGATGATTTCAATTCCAAACATGAAACAGCACATAGGGTATGAAACCGGCGGCGTCACGAGGCCATTCGGTCACATCCTCGTGCTTGCGTGCTGGACACCGTGACAAAGTGGAAATATCTGAACGATATGTCTGAACCGACCGAAACCCTTGATGCCTTGGGGCTGTTGTGCCCGTTGCCCGTGCTCAAAGCGCGCAAACGTCTGAAATCCATGCCGGCGGGTGCTGTGTTGCGCATGTTGGCCGACGATCCCGCTGCAATCATCGATGTCCCCCATTTCTGTGCGGAAAGCGGGCACAGCCTGCTGTCGCAGGAGGAAATCGACGGACACCAGGTTTATCTGATCCGGAAATCGGCCTGAATTTGAGATCATGCCCTAAATGAAAAAGGCGGGCATTGTGCCCGCCTTCCGTATTATTGGCCCAAGGACCACCATCCGCGCCGCTTGGGCTTTGGTGGCTGGGCGGGTTCACGTTCTTCGACCACGGTTTCCAGAACAGGTTCCGGAGTTTCCTCGGCAGCCTGTACGGGCTCCTCAACAACGGGTTCCGAAACGTCTTGTGCTGCGACCGGTTCGGCCTTCGGCTCCTCTGGAACGGCAGGTTCCTCTTGCGCCGTTTCGTCCACCCGAGGCTCTGAGGTTTTTTCTTCCGCGCCCGACTCAGGTTCAGCCGCAGCAGTCTCCACTTTTTCCTCAGCTTCCTGCGGCTCATCCGCAGTATCTTCCGAAACCGGTTGATCAGCCAGAGCTTCGGGTGCCTCTACTGGTGCCTCTGCAGCAACCTCGGCCTCGGCGTCTTTTTTGCGGCGACGAGGTGCGCGACGTTTCTTGGGCTTGGGTTCCGGCTTTTCACTTTCTTCCTCACCCTCGGACACACTTGCATCCTGGGTTTCGACATCAGCAGCCGCAACCTCAGTTGTTTCCGTTGGTGCATCGTTGTCATCAGACGCCGCCTCTTGGATGTCCGATGCGCCGTTGTTCTTCTTGCGACGACGGCGGCGGCGCTTGCGTTTTGGCTTATTTTCGTCTTCGGCCTGCACCGTTTCTTCTTCCGGCTGATCCTCATCCGTCGCGTCAACCAGATCCATCAGTGACGCATCAACGGAAACGACAGGTGCGGTTGCCTCGGGAACGATCCGGCTGGCGGTCTTGAACTTCTCCAACGAGAAATCCGGGCTAACCAGATGCACATCGCCTTCGACCCGAACGGACAACCCATAACGCGACTCAATCTGGGCGATATGTTCGCGTTTCTGGTTCATCAGGAAGTTTGCGATGCTGACCGGGCAACGAACCAGCACCTCGCGCGAGCGGCGGCGGGTGCCTTCTTCTTCGATCTGACGCAGAATGGTCAGCGCCATGTTGTCGTCCGACCGGATCAGCCCCGTACCATGGCAGGCCGGGCAAGGTTGCGTTGTCGCCTCCAGCATACCCGGACGCAGACGCTGACGACTCATCTCCAACAGGCCAAAGCCCGAGATTCGGCCAACCTGAATGCGGGCCCGATCTGTCTTTAGCTTTTCTTTCAGACGCTTTTCAACAGAGGCGTTGTTCTTCCGCTCGTCCATGTCGATGAAGTCGATCACGATCAGTCCGGCCAAATCGCGCAGACGCAATTGGCGCGCCACCTCTTCGGCAGCTTCAAGGTTCGTCTTGAGAGCGGTTTCCTCGATCGAGCCTTCCTTGGTGGCACGACCCGAGTTCACGTCAATCGCAACCAGTGCCTCGGTGACGCCAATGACGATGTAACCGCCCGATTTCAGCTGCACGGTCGGGTTGAACATTCCCGCCAAGTAGCTTTCAACCTGATAGCGCGCGAATAGCGGCAGCGCGTCTTCATACCGTCGCACGTTTTTGGCGTGTGACGGCATGATCATCTTCATGAAGTCCTTGGCGATGCGATATCCGCCCTCGCCTTCGACCAGAACCTCATCGATATCGCGATTATAGAGGTCGCGGATCGAGCGTTTGATCAGGTCGCCTTCTTCGTAAATCTTCGCAGGCGCGATGGACTGAAGTGTCAGTTCCCGGATCTGTTCCCACAGGCGCTGAAGGTATTCATAGTCGCGTTTGATTTCGGATTTGGTTCGCTTGGCTCCCGCGGTCCGGATGATCAACCCCGCACCCGTCGGCACGTCGATTTCCGCTGCGATTTCCTTCAGCTTCTTCCGGTCTGGCGCATTGGTGATCTTGCGGCTGATCCCGCCGCCACGGGCGGTGTTTGGCATCAGTACACAGTAGCGCCCGGCCAGAGACAGATACGTGGTCAGAGCGGCACCCTTGTTGCCCCGTTCTTCCTTGACGACCTGAACCAGCAGAACCTGGCGAACCTTGATGACTTCCTGAATCTTATACCGGCGCGGACGCGGCTTGCGCGGCGGGCGGATATCTTCGCTGTCATCTTCCTCCGCCACGGACTCGATCGTTTCATCTTTAGTGGAAGCATCCAGCAAACCTTCGGAATCATCCGCGTCCTCGGCGCCTGCCCTGTCGTCCTCGGCGTCGTCCTCGACCGCTTCTTCAAGCTCGGAAGCTACGGCCTCTGCCTCGCTGGCCACTTCTTCAGATGCAACGGCTTCCAATCCATCTTCCGGCTCGGCCTCAATTGATTCTTCCTGGTCTGCTGTTTCGACGGGTTCAGCCTCAGCTTCCTGCCCGGCATCGTCAGCCGCGCCTTCCGTCTCCTTAGGCGCGTCAGCATTGTCAACGGGTTCTTCAACCGGCGTTTCGGCAACAAGCTCAACCGGAGAGGTTCCTTCGGGAACGGCCAGATCAGCCGCCTCTTCACCTTCATCCAGATCGATCGTTTCCATACCCGTGGGTTCGGACGAAACCTCGATGCTCTCGACGGCATCGTCAGATTTCACATCCGCCGCCTTGGTCCGCGAACGGGACCGGCGCTTTTTGGGCTTGGATTCTTCGGCTTCGTCCCGCGCCTTCATCGCTTCGGCGTAGGCGCGTTCCTCTTCCATCAGCGCTTCGCGGTCGGCGACAGGGATCTGATAGTAATCCGGGTGGATCTCGGAAAACGCCAGAAAACCGTGTCGGTTTCCGCCGTAGTCCACAAAAGCCGCCTGAAGCGACGGTTCAACCCGTGTTACTTTTGCAAGATAGATGTTGCCGGCAAGCTGACGTTTGTTTTCGGATTCAAAATCGAATTCCTCGACCTTGTTTCCGTCGACCACCACGACGCGGGTTTCTTCCGCGTGGGTGGCATCGATAAGCATTTTCTTAGCCATTTGTCCTTGGTGCACCGCGCCAAACGCGTTGTCCTTACCCGTCCGGGGGGACAGGCGCTTTTGGGGTGGTGTCTTGTCAGGGCGATATCGGACGGCGCGCGGCAGGGTCTGGCGCTTTGGCCCCCTGCCCGGTCACTCAATCGTTGCGCGCGCGTCATCGCGGTTCTTCTCCGACAGGCGCGGTCGTCCGCTACCTGCCCATTTATTCCTTTCACCCGCCATTTCACGGGTTAAGGCGTTCAGATGCCCCTATTGGGGCACAATCGGTCTGCGTCGCCTGGCGGGAAGGTGCACCACCTTTTGCGGCGTCGCAGCGAAACTCAAAGACTCGGGACTTTAGGGCGCAAAAACTGCCCTGCCCGTCCGGACACAATAAAAGCAGTCCTGTGGAAAAGACAATGGGCAAACTGCATCCGACCGCACGGACACATCCGACGCCCGGCTTATTCTGTTCAAAAATGCCTCAAGAGGGGGCTGGCCCCCTCTGAAATACGTCACAGATAGTCAGAACGTTGCAGGCCGTATTTGGCCATCTTTTCGTTCAGTGTCCGACGCGGCAGGCACAATTCGTCCATAACAGACGCAATCGAACCTTTGTGACGGCGCATGGTGTTGTCGATCAACATCCGTTCAAACGCCTCGACATACTCTTTCAGCGGCTTGCCCTCGGTCGTCATCACCGGTTGCATCTCTTCATGATCAGACATCAGCAAAGACGCAATGGTGCCGGACCCACGCCGAGATTGCAAAACCGCGCGCTCGGCAATGTTGATCAGTTGACGCACATTTCCGGGCCATGGGGCCTGCAATAGCTGCGCCGCCTCTTGCGCGCTGACCTGCGGCGCATCACAGCCATATTCTTCGGCGAATTGCTCGCTGAGACGTGTAAACAACGTCAGAATGTCCTCACCCCGCTGGCGCAACGGCGGCATGGTGATCCGCAAAGCCGCAAGACGATAGAACAGGTCGGGACGCAGCACATCCTCGCTTGTCTTGCCGGCTTCCTGCAGGTTCGAGATCGCGACAATCCGCGTTTCGGCCGGAGTACCCTGATCGTTCATGACACTCAGCAGACGTGCCTGCAGCGTATCGCTCAACGCCTCGACATCCTCCAGAACAAGCGTGCCGCCGCGCGCTTCTTCGATGGCTGGCAACTGTGCGTCTTCCGGCATCATCGGGCCAAACAAACGCTTGGACAGCGCCTCTTCCTCAAGCGCGGCACAGGAAACCAGAACGAATTTCTTGCCTGCGCGACTGCCCACTGCGTGCAGTGCATGCGCCACCAGCGTTTTGCCCGTGCCGGTCTCACCATCGATCAGAACGTGACCATCAGCCTGACCCAGATCGAGGATATCCTCGCGCAGACGTTCCATCACCGGGCTGGCACCGATCAGCTTATTCATGATCTGCGTACCACCTGACAACTCGCGCCGCAGTGCGCGGTTATCCAAGGTCAAACGACGCGCATTGCTGGCGCGTTTTGCCAGTTCGGACATACGATCCGGATTGAACGGCTTTTCAAGGAAGTCGAACGCCCCGACCCGCATAGCCTCGACCGCCATCGGCACATCGCCGTGGCCCGTGATCATGATGACGGGCAACGTGCTGTCGGCCCCCATCAGCTTTTTCAGCAACTGAATGCCGTCCATTCCCGGCATCTTGATATCCGAAATGACGATACCGGGGTAATCCGGTCCCAGAACCTTCAGCGCATCTTCGGCGCTGGAAAAGGTCTCGGTGTCATATCCTGACAACGCCAGCCATTGGCTGATCGACTGGCGCATGTCCTGTTCGTCGTCCACAATGGCGATTTTCATGGCCTGTGCCATAGTCATTCCTCGTTATTCAGCGGCCTCAAGGCCGTCGCTTCCAAGTATCGGCAGCTGCATCTCGAAAACTGCACCACCGTGCTGTCCGTTGCGTGCGGTCAGCCGTCCGCCATGGTCGTTCACGATCCCCGACGAGATGGCAAGCCCCAGTCCAACACCGTCACCCGGCTGCTTGGTGGTGTAGAACGGTTCAAACAGGTTCTCGATATCTTCTATACCATACCCGTTGTCGCGCACCGTCAGTACCGCAGTATCGCCCGCCGCAAGGATAATTTCCACATCCGGGTCTGCCACCGATTTGGTGGCGTCCAGCGCGTTTCGCAAGAGGTTGACCATCACCTGTTCAATTCGCATCCGGTCGCCCATCACGATCACCGGCTCCTCGGGCAGAATTTGTGTGATCTTCACCTGCCGCTGGCGCAGTTGCGGCTCCATCATCGACAAGGATGAGGCCAGCGCTTCTCCAAGATTTACAGGGGAAAACGCGTCCGCTCCCTTGCGTGCATATGACTTGAGCTGCCGCGTGATCGCGCCCATCCGTTCGATCAATCCGTCAATGCGGCCAAAGCTTGCAAGCGCTTCTTCCGGGCGGTTGCGGCGCAACAAAAGACGCGCGCCGGCCAGATAGGTTTTCATGGCGGCCAGCGGCTGGTTCAACTCGTGACTGACGGCGGCCGACATCTCACCCAAAGCGGCCAGTTTCGAGCTTTGGGCCAGCGTTTGTTCGGCCACTTCTAATGTCTTTTCAACCCGTTCACGCTCAGCGATTTCCCGCTGCAACCTTGCGTTCAATGCGCGAAGCTCTGCCGACTCGCGCTGAATCGATACCATCCGAACAGCAGCGCGTCGGCTGAGCGCATAGAAGGCCAGCGCCAGAAGAATCGCAAAGCCCATGATCTCCAGGGCCAAAACGCTGTTCACCTTCTCCCGGATCGAGGAATAAGTCGTGAAGGACGTCATCTGCCAGCCACGGAACGGAATGCGGGTCTCCATCCGCATCACAGCCTCACCTTGCAGATAGGCATCGGGCGGAAGGACCGTCCAGTCAGTGGTCGCGCGTATGGCGCGCTGAATCGCGCCCTGCGGAGGCTGGCGCAGCATCGCGGCCTTTTCGTCCAGTCCCCGCCATTGCGGTTCGGTCGAAAGAATGATGGTGCCGGTGCTGTCCACGACCATGACCGCATCGGAGATCCCAGCCCAGGCGCGTTCGAATTTTTGCAGGTCGACCTCGACAACGATCACGCCCAAGGTCTCGGTTCCGGCTTCCATGCGACGGGAGTAGACAAAGCTGTAGCCGCCCGATTCCCGTTCGATCACGGTAAAGATCGTCGAGTTCGATCGCGCCGCATCGACAAAATAGGGCGAGTTGCGATGCAACTCACCCAGACGGTTGCGGTCCGTAGCGGCGACCGAGCGACCATCACGGTCCAGCAGCATCAGCGAGGCCGCGCCGATCTCTTCAACGAAGGAAATCAGGCGTTGGGTCGAAAGGGAAAAATCGCCCGACTGCAATGCCGCGATCAATGTCGGGTCACGGGCCAGCAACTGCGGTACGATCGAATTTCTGCGCAGCTCGCTCAGCAGGTTTCCGGAATACAGGGTCAACCGCAACTCAGCCCGGTTGCGGGTGGATTCGGTAAACCTGTCTGTCAGTAAACGGTTCGTGACCCACACGGTTGCTGCGGCGGCCACCAGCAAAACGATAACCGCAACCCGCAACCGCCATCCAAGCGGCGCGCCGCGAAGCGGTTTTGCGATTTTGGGCATGTTCGTGGGCGCGTCGGAGCTCATACGTGAAATTTACGCGTCCGGCGTTGCGACCTCAAGTCACGCTGGTGCCAAAACCCCGGACAATGCGCGGAACAACGCCGTTCCGTCGGTGCCGCCGTGCCCTTCGTCCGCTGCCCGCTCGGGATGGGGCATCATTCCGAGAACGCGACGGTTTTCCGAAAGAATGCCCGCAATATCGCCGACCGACCCGTTCGGGTTCTCGGCATAGGTGAACGCAATGCGGTCATGCTCTCGCAGCGCCGATAATGTTGCGTCATCAGCGAAGTAATTTCCATCGTGATGAGCAATCGGAATTCCGATCACATCCCCCGAATTGTAGCCTTGCGTAAACGCGCTGTCGCTGGTTTCGACCTTCAAGCCGACTGTGCGGCAGATGTATTTCAACCCGGCATTGCGCAGAAGCGCCCCGGGCAGAATGCCGGTTTCGGTCAGAATCTGGAATCCATTGCAAACGCCAATGGCGTATCCACCACGCTTGGTGTGGTTGACAACGGCCTTGCAGATCGGCGACTGGGCAGCAATTGCACCGCAACGCAGGTAGTCGCCGTAAGAAAATCCGCCGGGCACACCGACAATGTCGACACCCTCGGGCAATGTGGCATCCTTGTGCCAGACCATCTCGACCTGGAAACCCGCCTGTTCAAAAGCAACTGCAAGGTCCCGATCGCAATTGGATCCGGGGAATACGATTACGGCTGCGCGCATGGCCGACCCTCCTTGATCAGATCCGAGAAAGCTCAGACCAGTTCGATTTCGTAGCGTTCGATGACCGTGTTAGCCAACAGCTTTTCGCACATCTCGGTGATGTCCGCCTCGGTCGCGCCGTCTGCAAGTTCCAGATCGATCACTTTGCCCTGACGCACGCCCTGGACCTGATCAAAGCCCATGGCACCCAATGCATGACGCACCGCTTCGCCCTGAGGGTCCAGAACCCCGTTCTTGAGCATGACATGCACCCGTGCTTTCATTTTCGAAACTCCACCTGTGGGGCGAAGGTCCGGGCCCCATTTCGTTCCGCGGGGGATAGCGCGGTTGTCGGCGCTGGACAACCCTTCTTGGCGGCTACGGGGTATGCAGTTTGACGCAGAGGCGTTTGTCACCTTTCAAAAGAACCCCAGACATACTCCAACACGCCGGATTGGCAAATGCCGAACTGAACAAAGAAAAAGCGCCCCCTCAAACGAGGCAGCGCTTTGTTCCAAATCGAATAGACCTGTTAGGTCAGTTGATCAATGTCGGCTTGGTCACGTTACTTTTGGGCAGAACGCCCAGGCGCCGGGCGACCTCGGAGTAGGCGTCGGTCAAATTGCCCAGATCGCGCCGGAACACGTCTTTGTCGAGCTTTTGTCCGGTTTCGATGTCCCACAGTCGGCAGCTATCCGGGCTGATTTCATCCGCCACGAGCAAACGCTGAAAATCACCTTCGAAGACGCGGCCTATCTCGATCTTGAAGTCGATCAGGCGGATACCCACAGCCAGCATCACACCGCTCATGAAATCGTTCACGCGCAGCGCCAGGCTAAGGATATCTTCCATATCCTGCTGGCTAGCCCAGCCAAAGGCCGCAATGTGTTCTTCCGAAACCAGCGGATCGCCGAGTGAGTCATCCTTGTAGCAGTACTCGATGATCGGACGCGGCAACTGTGTCCCTTCGGCGATGCCCAAACGCTTGGACAGCGAGCCTGCGGCGTAGTTGCGAACGATCACTTCCAACGGCACAATCTCGCAGCTGCGCACAAGCTGCTCGCGCATGTTCAGGCGGCGAATGAAATGGTTCGGCACGCCAATCTGGGTCAGGCCGGTCATGAAAAACTCGCTCAGGCGGTTGTTCAACACGCCTTTTCCGTCAATGACGTCTTTCTTTTCGGCGTTGAAAGCCGTGGCGTCATCCTTGAAATACTGAACGATTGTGCCCGGTTCCGGGCCTTCATACAGGATCTTGGCCTTGCCTTCATAGATTTTCTTGCGACGCGCCATGTGCGACCTTTCCAGTCTGCTGAGCGGGAATGAGTCCCCTCACGTTGGCGTTCTCATAGTCCAAGCCCCCCTTTCTCGCAAGTTCGTCAACCCGAGAGGCTTTGACGCAGCGCAAATCCCTTGCGTCGACAACGTGCAATAGTCATATCATGAAGACAGAATTCGAAACTCAAGGGGTCCCCGACAAATGACCACATTTGACGAACGTGAAGCCGCGTTTGAAAACAAATTCGCGCATGATGAAAAAATGCAGTTCATCGCCAGAATGCGCCGGAACCGCTTTATGGCCGTTTGGGCATCCACGCTTAAGGGTGAGACGGTAGAACAAGCCCGCAAATACGGCCAGGAACTGGTGCACACAGATCTTCAGAACGTAAGCGAAGACGACGTTGTCGACGCCGTCAAAGGATATCTGGGCGACCTTGCCGACGAAAAGACCATCCGCGTAAAAATGGCTGAGTTGTTGGTGGAAGCCAAAGAGCAGGTCATGGCGGAAGTAAACATTTGACCTCCAAAATACAAAGCTCATGATCTTCATGAGTTTTATGAATTTGATTTGACGCCCCGGTCGTGAGACACGGGGTGTCTCAATTTTTAACGGTCGAATGTACCTTTATTCGGACGACTCGCATGACAAACGCGCTTAGCACACTTTTGGAAACCAAGGATGCCATTCTGGCGGACGGGGCAACCGGCACCAATCTGTTCAATATGGGACTTCAATCCGGCGACGCGCCGGAATTGTGGAATGTGGACGCACCGGACAAGATCAGGGCGCTTTACCAGGGATCCGTCGATGCCGGCAGCGATCTGTTTCTGACCAACACTTTTGGCGGAACGGCCTCGCGTCTGAAACTGCACGATGCACAGGATCGCGTTGCAGAACTGAACCGAATCGGCGCCGAACTGGGTCGCGAAGTTGCCGACAAAGCAGGTCGCAAGGTAATCGTAGCCGGGTCGGTCGGCCCCACCGGTGAAATTATGGAACCGGTCGGAAGCCTGTCACACGCAGATGCCGTCGAGATGTTTCATGATCAGGCCGAAGCCCTGAAAGCAGGCGGCGTCGACGTTCTCTGGCTGGAAACCATCAGCGCGCCCGAGGAATTCCGGGCCGCAGCAGAAGCATTCGCGCTGGCTGACATGCCCTGGTGCGGGACCATGAGCTTTGACACCGCGGGTCGCACCATGATGGGCGTGACATCGGCCGATTTTGCCTCGCTGGTCGAAACGTTGCCCAATCCGCCCGTGGCTTTCGGCGCCAATTGCGGGACCGGGGCGTCGGATATCCTTCGCACGGTGCTGGGCTTTGCGGCACAGGGAACAGAACGGCCTGTGATCTCGAAAGGGAATGCGGGCATTCCAAAATATGTCAATGGTCACATCCACTATGACGGAACGCCCGAGTTGATGGGCCAGTATGCTGCCATGGCACGTGACGCGGGGGCGACCATCATTGGCGGCTGCTGCGGCACGATGCCTGAGCATCTGCGTAAGATGCGCGAGGCGCTGGACACAACTGCACCGGGTGATCGACCAACGCTGGATCAGATAGCGGGCGCACTGGGTCCGTTCTCATCAGCCTCTGACGGCACTGACGAGGATCCGGCAGTCCCGGACCGCCGCGCGCGCCGTCGCCGCCGGGCTTGAGCTTCAGCGCCCCTCGAATTTCGGGGGGCGTTTTTCCATGAACGCAACGACGCCTTCGGCAAAATCGCGGGTGCGGCTGCAATCGCCCTGCAAATGAGCCTCGGTCGTCAATTGCTGCGTCAGGGATTTGTCGTAAGTTCCGCGAATGGCCTTCTTCATCGCAGCAAACGCAGCGGTTGGCCCATTGGCCAGATAAGACGCCCGCTTGCGCCAGTGCGCGTCAAACTCTGCATCATTGACGGATTCCCAGATCAGCCCCCAGTCATCGGCTTGACGCGCGGTGATCTTGTCCGCGAACAGCGCCGCGCCCATCGCTTTGGCCATCCCCATCTGACGCGGCATGAACCATGTACCGCCGGCATCCGGCAACAACCCGATCCGCGCAAATGCCTGCAAAAAATAAGCGCTTTCAGCCGCGATCACGACATCCGCGCACAAAGCCAGATTGGCTCCCGCGCCGGCGGCTGCCCCGTTTACCGCGGCGATTGTCGGAACCGGGCAATCGTGGATCGTTTCCAGCATCGGTTCGTATTCGTCGCGCAAAGATCTTTCCAGGTCGATCTTGCCAGTGCTCGAAGCATCCCCAAGATCCTGCCCCGAGCAAAACGCGTTGCCAGCCCCGGTTATCACGATCGCCCTGGCGCGACGGGCCGCATGTTTCATCGCATGCATGATCTCGGCCCGCATTTGCGTGGTCAGTGCGTTCATCTTATCCGGCCGGTTCAGCGTAAGAACCGCCAGACCGTCCGCAATGTCCAGAAGGACCGTTTCATATTCCATGGTTTCCTCCCAAACTCAGAACCCTGGGTGAACCTGATGGATAAATGCGGGAAGGAAAAGCTAAACCGAACGTCAGTCTTCGAGAATTTGGCGCAGACGCTCTTTCTCGTCTTCGCTCAGGGCGTCTGCTTCGGACGCGCCTTGCCCTTGTGACCGCTTTCGCAAGAAGTTCCAGCCCATTCCGGCGGCAATCAGCAGCATTATAGGACCGGCCAGCCAAAGCATCAGGTTTGACCCGGTCACTTTCGGCTTCAAAAGAACATATTCGCCGTAACGGTCAACGATATAGGCCACAGCCTCTTCGTCGCTGTCCCCGGCCACCAGCCGCTCACGCAACAACAGGCGCAAATCGCGCGCCAGTTCGGCATTGCTTTCATCAATGCTTTCATTTCGGCAGACAAGGCAGCGCAAACCGGTGCTGATGTCGCGTGCCCGCGCTTCGAGTGCCGGGTCATCCAACACTTCATCCGGTTGAACAGCCATCAACGGGGAGGCAATCAGCATCAGGATCAGAGCCAGACGTCTCATTCCGCAGGTACTCCGCCAGCCGGGGACTTGCGGGCACCGGCAGCCACACGAAAACGACGATCAGACAGGCTGAGAACTCCGCCAAGCGACATCAGAATACAACCGCCCCAGATCCAGTTCGCCAGTGGTTTGATGTAGGTTCGCATGACCCAACCGCCATCGGCCTGCTGGTCGCCGATCACGACATACACATCCCGCAGGAAACGATAGTCGATCGCCGCTTCGGTCGTGGGCATCCGTGCCACGGGATAGTCGCGTTTTTCCGGATGCAGCGTGGCGATGGGTCGCCCGTTCTTTTCAACAATTACATCCGCCATGGTCGAGAAGTAGTTCGGCCCCTGTACCCGGCGCACATCATTCAGGGTCAGGGTGAATTGCCCGACTTCAAATGGCTGGCCCGGTTGCGCAACGCGTATGTCTTCGACCTCCCACGCGGTCAGGCCTGCAATGGCAAATATCGTTACCCCCAACCCGGTATGAGCGACCGCCTTGCCCCAATCCGCACCGGGAAGACGCACCAGGCGGTTCAGGTTGTTTTTGCGGCCCGTGCGGCTCCACAAATCCACGATTGCGCCGAATGTGATCCATGCGCCAAGGAACAGACCAACCGGCCCCAAAGCGCTGCGTCCTGTCTGCATCGCCCAGACCAGCAACGCCAGCGCAAGCGCCAGCAGAAAAGCGTAGCGCAGCGACCAGGCCGTTTTGCCAAGCTTGCCCCGTTTCCAGGGCAGCATGGCACCAACGGGCAACGCAATGCCCAACGCGACCATGAAGGGCGTAAAGGCCGCATTAAAGAAAGGCGCCCCAACAGAAAGCTTCCGATCAAAGGCCATTTCCGCCACCATCGGCCACATGGTTCCCACAAACACGACAAAACAGCTGACAGCCAGAAGGATGTTGTTCAGTATCAACGCGCTTTCACGGCTGACCATGCCAAACACACCCTTCGCCTCCATGGCCTGTGCGCGGGTGGCAAACAGGGTCAGCGAACCGCCGATGAAGAAAATCAGAATAAGCAGGATGAACACGCCCCGCTCCGGGTCGTTCGCAAAAGCGTGAACCGAGGTCAGCAGGCCGGACCGTACGATGAAGGTTCCGATCAGCGAAAATCCGAAGGCGATAATGGCCAACAGGATCGTCCAGCTTTTGAGGGATTCGCGCTTTTCCACAACAATCGCCGAGTGCAGCAATGCGGCAGCCAGCAGCCAAGGCATGAACGAGGCATTTTCTACCGGATCCCAAAACCAGAAACCGCCCCAGCCCAGTTCATAGTAGGCCCACCATGACCCCAGCGCGATGCCGATCGTCAGAAACACCCAGGCCGCCAATGTCCACGGTCGGACCCAACGCCCCCATGCCGCATCGATTCTGCCCTCGATGAGGGCGGCAACGGCAAAGCTGAACGCCATGCTCAGCCCGACATACCCCAGATACAGGAACGGCGGGTGGAACGCGAGGCCAGGATCCTGCAACAGCGGGTTCAGGTCGCGGCCGTCAAACGGCGCGATGACCAACCTGTCAAACGGGTTCGAAGTGAACAGAATAAAGGCGAAAAACGCGACAGCGATGGCCGATTGAACCGCCAGTACGCGCGCCTTGAGCGTTGGTGGCAGACCGCCCCCGAAGAACGCGGCCATGGCACCGAAAATGGTAACAATCAGCACCCACAACAGCATCGAACCTTCGTGGTTCCCCCAGGTGCCGCTGATCTTGTACAGCATCGGCTTGGCGGAATGGCTGTTCTCTACCACGATACGCAGCGAAAAGTCCGATGTGATGAAGGCCCAGGTCAGCGCACCAAATGAGAACGCGGTCAGCAAGAACTGAGAGATCGCCGCCGGTTCCGCAAACGCCATCCAGCCGGTCCATCGTTTTGCAGCACCGATCAAGGGCACCATGCTTTGAACGATGGCGACAAAAAAGGCGAGGATCAGGGCAAAGTGGCCAAGTTCTGTAATCATGGCCAACGATATAAACCTGTCGCGGGGCAAGCACCAACAACAATCGCCTGGATTTGGCGCACATAGTGTCGCGGGTCAGGCACCGCGCAGGCGCTTCCAGTCCTCCAACGCGCGGTTCTCGTCAAGGTCAACGGCCACCTCGACTTCGGGTTGGTCCGCTCCGGCGTCTACATGTGTCGGCATATCCTTGTCCAACGTTTGCAGGGTTCTGAGATTCTCGACGACGACAGGAACCCGTGTCATACCGGCGGCAATTTCTCGTTGCAGATCCTGCACTTTGCTGTGGTGACGCGCGCCAAAATAAAAGGAAACGATTACCCCCAACAGCCACCACAAAGGTTCAGGTACAAGCGCAATCCCCTGCATGCGGGCCGCAAACCAGATCGGGTCGACCATGGCCGCCACAAACAATCCTAACGTCCCCAAAGCCAGCGCCGGTCGCGGAACTCGGTTCAACCCATCCATAAACCGATCGAATGCACCTTTTTGCCCTTTGTGAAACTCGGCGCCGAACTGAGACATCGCCTGCCCCTGGACAATCACGGAACGCTCAGCTGCTGCATCGGCGTTCTCGTGGAAAACTTCGACTGTTTCCCGCACAAGGTTTCGCCCGCCCCCGAACAGAAATGACAATGCGCCCGATATCAGCCCCATCGTGAAACTCTCCTTTGAAACTCCGCGTCGCTTAGGTGGTAATCGGGTGAAAGGAATTCTTCCGCCCGTCGAATCCAGCCCCCTTTTCCCCCGGATCGGGTGCGCGCATATTTGCGGGACGCAGGACGCCGATCTGCCAGTTGAAAATAGTAGTTTCGTCGGGCGATACCGTAGGCATCACGCAGCGCCACCGCATCAGGCATTGCCGCTTCCCGGCAAGCCTCTGCCGTCTGTAGACCAACCACGCCATCCATCGTGACCGCGAAACCCATTTGCACCAACAACCGTTGCAGGATTCGGACGGCATGCGCACCGGCATTTACGTACATGTCAAAAACAGTCGCCTGCAGCATTTCTGGCAACAACCCAAGGCGGGGTTCCTCGAAATAGTATTGCAGAAAGATCTCAACTGCCTGATTTCGCGACAATGCACGCACGTCAGCGTGCGAAATCTCTCCGTCTCCGGTCAGGTCCAATCCCAACCGCCGCAGCGTGCTGATTGTAACACCGAACTTCGTGGGTCCGCCGGGGTCATCCGGATCATCCACATACCCGCCTTCCCGTGCCACTATGCCCCTGGCGATTTGCCGAACCGTCTGCATGCCGACCTCATTTCAACTATCAGGTCAGACGGTCAGTCAAAGGCATTAACAACGCGCAAAAAGAAAGGGCGCTGCATGTCCGCCACATGCAACGCCCTACTTCTTTTTGTTCAAGGTTACGCTGCCGCCGGAGGCATGCGGATCAGCTGAAGTCAGCTTTCATCGGCCTCTTTGTAGACCCCTTGTTCTTTCAGGGCATCCACGACCTCTTTCGGCATATAGGTCTCATCATGTTTTGCCAGTATTTCAGTGGCTTCAAAGACACCGTTCACGTACCTTCCGGTTCCCACCATACCCTGATTTTCCGAAAACAGGTCCGGCAGTACACCCGTGAATGCCACTTTGACGGTTTCGCCGCCGTCTGTGACGCTGAAATAGACCGTCTCGCCCTGTCCGCGAATGATTGACCCTTCTTCGACCAGCCCGCCAATCCGGAATACTTCGGTCGGTTTGGGAGGTTCCGCGATGACCTGACTTGGCGAGCGGAAAAAGTTGATGCCGTCCCGCATGGCGTACCCAATCAACGCCGTCGACAATGCCAGGGCAACAGCTGCCAGCAAAATGATCTGTACACGACGGCGTTTCTTGAGCGTTTTCATCTTTTCCTCACGGGAACAACGGGGCCATCATCAGCCCGGCGGTTTCATTTTCACCTAACATCAGGTTGGCGTTCTGCAAGGCTTGGCCACTGCTACCTTTTGTCAGGTTATCCAGCGCCGCGACCACAATCGCGCGACGTTCAATCCGATCTGCAACCACGCCGATATGGCAGAAGTTGGACCCCCTAACATGGTGGGTCGAAGGCGTTTCACCAAAGGGAAGCACCTGCAGAAACGGCTCTGCTTCATAGGCCTTGCTCAGTGTTTCATAGATGCTGTGCGGGTCGCCCTTCACATAGGTCGTTGCCAAAATCCCCCGATTGGCGGGGATCAGATGCGGTGTGAACTGCACATGCACGGTCCGCCCCGCCAGTTTCGAGAACTCCTGATCGAACTCCCCCAGGTGACGGTGCGTCCCGCCTACGGCATAGGCGTTGTACCCTTCACTGAGCTCTGCGTGCAAAAGGTTTTCTTTCATCGACCGACCCGCCCCTGAAACGGCGCATTTCAGGTCGAGAATGATGTCATCGAGATCAACCACACCCGCTGTTATCAGCGGCCGCAATGCGTATTGCCCAGTCGCCGCGTTGCAACCTGTGCCAGCAACCAGTCGCGCAGCCCGGATTTCATCGCGGTAGAATTCGGTCAAGCCATAAACAGCCTCTTCCTGCTGTTCCAATGCAGCGTGCGGGTTGCCGTACCACTTCTCGTATTCCGCCGGGTCACGCAGGCGGAAATCGGCGGACAGGTCGATAATCTTCAGGTTTTTCGGCAGATCACGGATTATTTCCTGGCTGGTTTTGTGCGGCAATGCGCAGAAACACAGGTCGAT
Organism: uncultured Ruegeria sp.; assembly: GCA_963669395.1. Classification (GTDB taxonomy): domain Bacteria; phylum Pseudomonadota; class Alphaproteobacteria; order Rhodobacterales; family Rhodobacteraceae; genus Ruegeria. The sequence goes on from OY770022.1 coordinate 2,699,457, forward strand.
CTGCGAGAAATCAATTTCCGAAATCTTGCACAGATCCGGCAGGTTCATATGCCGCAGATGTGGGAAAACCTGCGCCATGGGCTGCCCGGCCTTCCGTTCAGCGGCCAAAGCGGTGATTTCCATATTAGGGTGCTCGGCGATCAGCCGCACCAGTTCCGCACCGGTATAGCCAGAAGCGCCAAGAATTGCGATTTTGTGGGTCATGTCAGACCTCTTACATGAGTGTGTCACATATCACGACCGCCGATGTGACGGTCATCGGATTAAGGAATGGGGGTCCGGGCGTCCTTGACCTAAGTCAGGCCGCCTCAAATGTGATTTGTCGTCGGAGAAACTGAGTAGCCCGATCGCTGACAATGCCCGGTTTGCCGGTCGTCAGAAACCCGCCCCCGCCCGAGCCAAGCATGTCAGGATGGCGTTTCAGGTAATCCGCAAGGCTTTCCGCCACCAGATCTCCCTGACTGAACACTTGAACATCCGGACCAAGCGCCTGCTGAAACGTTTCGGCCATCAAAGGGTAATGCGTGCATCCAAGAATGGCGGCCTGTGGTTCGGGCATCTTCCGCTTCAGGGCATCCACGTGGCTGCGCACCAGCGCTTCGGCCAGAATCATGTCGCCATCTTCGATCGCGTCAACAACACCGCCACATGCCTGCGCCTCGACATCTACACCGATGGCCCGAAAGGCCAGTTCCCGCTGAAACGCACGACTTGAAACGGTGGCCGGGGTCGCAAACAGCGCGACATGCTTCACGGCGACCTCTCGCGGGGGCGAGTTGTCGCCCCATTGGCGTTCCGTCAGGGCCTCGATTAGCGGCACAAAGACGCCGAGAACCCGCTTGCCGTCGGGCACGCCCTCTTCCTGCATCCGCCGCAACGCAGCCGCGCTGGCGGTGTTGCATGCAAGAATCACCAGATCACAGCCCTTTGCCCACAGGTCATGTACTGCCTTGCGGGTCAGTTGATAGATATCCTCGGCATCGCGCACGCCGTATGGTGCATGCGAACTGTCTGCGAAATACAGGAAATCCACGTCCGGCAGACGTTTCCGCGCGGCGTCCAGAACGGTCAGCCCGCCGAGACCAGAATCAAATATACCTACTGCCATTTGCCCTTCAGGCGCGATGCCGTTCCTCGAATTCATACCCGTAGTCATAAGACTTTAACGGTTTCGGAGACAGCTCATACGTCGCTTTGCGCAAGAAATCCATCATCTTGCGCGTGTCCTTGCCCAAAGGGTCCAGAACATCCCGGCCAATGGGCTTACCGATGACCACCTTGACCGGCGTGTCGACCCGCTTCTTGAACTCTTTGATCAGCAACCCCATGCGCAGCGTATTGTGCAAATGACTGGCAATCTGAAACAGGCGTGAGGTGTGCCCGTCAAAAAAAACCGGTACAACCGTTGCATTCGATTTCGCAACCATTCGGGCCGTAAAACCGCGCCAGCCCGGATCCATCGGGTGCGAGAACGGTTTGGCTCCGGTGCTGACCGTTCCGCCCGGGAAGATCCCGATGGCACCGTCACTACCCAAATAATCCAAGGTCGTCTTCCGCGTTTCGAGGTTTAGCCTCATCGCCTCCTTCGTATTATCGAACGAAATTGGCAGGATGATACGATTCAGATCCTCGGCCTTTGTGAATACATGATTGGCCAATATCCGAAAATCTCCGCGCGTCTGAGACAGGATGTGGCCCATCATCAGACCATCCAGAATTCCGTACGGATGATTTGCAATCAGGATCAGCGGCCCTTCTGCGGGTATGTTCGACAAAGATCCGCCGACGACATCCAGTGACAATCCGTACCGCTCGACCATAACCGCCCAGAAATCCCGGCCGTTGGCGACTTCGCGCTCGTACCCATCCGCCCGTTTGATCAGACGCAAACGCCCGGTCGTATTCTCCATAAGCTTGATGACCATCTTCCCGCCTCTGGTCTCGGCGGAATAGGCATAGGAAATGTCACGGGCGACATGACGGCGCGAAGGCATGCGATACTCCGGTCTGTTTCACGCAATCTAGGTGCAGGTGAGCCTTTTGCACAGATGCCGTTACAGGATTATGACATGTCATTCGGCCGCGGCACGCATCTCGGGACCGCCGTCGCGGATGATCGCCAGCAATTCCTCGCGCTTTTTGGCTGCTTTGGCTTCGTTCTCCCTCAGAACAGGTCCAAATCCGCGAATCTCCAGCGGAAGCCGCGCAAGGGCCGCAAATGCGTCACGTGTTTCGGCCGTGATCAATGGCGTGATCTCACGCAGGTCGGATTCGTACTGGCGGATCAATGCACGTTCCATCTTGCGTTCGGCACTGTAACCAAAAACGTCGAAGGGTGTACCGCGCAGGAATTTCAGTTTGGACAGGAGCTTCATCGGTGCAAGCATCCATTCCCCAAAAGCACGCTTGCGCGGTCGCCCGTTCGGTCCGGTCCCTCCCATTATCGGTGGCGCCAGATGAAAGGTCATCTTGAAGTCGCCATCGAACTCGGACTTTGCCTGTTCCCGGCTATCCAGGAGAAGGCGAGCAACCTCATATTCGTCCTTGTAGGACAGCAGTTTGTGATAACCTTTGGCCACAGCCTCGCGAACCGAGGCGTCCTCGAAAGCGTCAACCACCTTGCGGTAGCGTTTTGCCAGACGATTGCCCTGATATTTCTTCAGATGATCGGTCCTGAAGTCGATCATCTGCTCCAGCGATTTGGGCAACTCTGCAACGGAAGGCGACAGTATCGCATCGACTTCCTGGGGATGCAGAACTGCCCACCGGCCAATATCAAAGGCGCGTTTGTTGCGTTCGACCGCAGTGCCGTTCAGCTCGATGGCTTGCAGAACGGCCTGATGTGAAACCGGCAGTAGACCCTTTTGCCAGGCAGCACCAAGGACCATCATGTTTGAATAGATCGAATCTCCCATGACAGCGCGCGCCAGCTCGGTTGCATCAAACATCGAAACGCCGTCCTTCAATCGCGCCTGCAGCGCCAGTTCCAGCCGGTCGATGGGGATCTGGAAATCGGTGTCCCGGGTGAAGTCGCCGGTGATCGTTTCATGGCTATTGACCACCGCGCCGGTTTGGCCGGTTCGGGTCAGACCCAGTGTTTTGGCCCCGGCAGACACGACCAGATCGCCGCCAATCAGCGCATGTGCTTCGCCGGTCGCGACGCGGATGGCACTGATGTCTTCAGGACGGTTGGCCAACCGGCAATGGATGTGCACCGCACCGCCTTTTTGCGCCAAACCCGCCATTTCCATCATGCCAGCACCCTTGCCGTCGATCTGGGCCGCCTGAGCCAGAATGGCACCCAGCGTCACAACCCCGGTGCCACCGACGCCAGTGATGACAACGTTATGAGTTCCCTCAATACGCGGAAGTTCCGGCATAGGCAGATCGGGCAAGTCGATCTCGGTCGTCGCTTCCTTTCGGATCTGAGCGCCTTCCAACGTCACGAATGAAGGGCAAAACCCATTGAGACAGGAAAAATCCTTGTTGCAGCTGGACTGATCAATGGCGCGCTTGCGACCAAGTTCCGTGTTCTTCGGAACGATCGAGACACAGTTCGACTGAACACCGCAATCCCCGCAGCCTTCGCAGATGTCAGTGTTAATGAACACCCGCTTGTCCGGGTCAGGAAATGTTCCGCGCTTGCGGCGGCGGCGTTTTTCGGCGGCGCACGTCTGCACGTAGACAATAACCGACACGCCCTCGATCTCGCGGAAACGTTCCTGCACCTGCATAAGTTCGGCGCGCTCGAAAGTTTCGACATTCGCAGGCAGCGCCTTGAAATTCACGTCTTCCTTTTCGTCATAGACAACAGCCACGGTCTGAACGCCCATTGCCTTTACCTCGGCGACAATACGTTCGGCCGTCAGACCGCCTTCATTGTCCTGCCCGCCGGTCATGGCAACTGCATCGTTGAACAGGATCTTGAAGGTGATGTTTGTCCCCGCCGACAATGCCGCCCGGATCGCCTGAACGCCCGAGTGGTTGTAGGTTCCGTCCCCAAGGTTCTGGAACACATGCTTGGTGGTCGAAAACGGCGCTTCCCCAATCCAGTTTGCGCCTTCACCGCCCATCTGAGTGAACCCTGTCGTCTCACGATCCATCCACTGAACCATGTAGTGACAGCCGATACCGGCATAAGCGCGGCTTCCCGTCGGCACGCGGGTCGAACTGTTGTGCGGGCAACCCGAACAAAAATATGGCAGGCGCGTCGCTATTTCCCGGGCGTTGTCGGCCCTGCGGGCTTCGGACAGTTTTGCCAGCCCGGCGCGAACGCCGTCTGTGTCGTGCCCCTCTTCGATCAGGATCTCACCGATTTTCTCGGCGATCATGATCGGATCCAGCGCGCCGCGCGTCGGGAACAGTTCTTCACGGTGCAAGGTGCCGGCACCGCCCTTGTACCAGCCATAGACACGGCGGCCGCGGCGATCGTCGAAAATGGCCTCTTTGACCTGAACTTCGATCAGCTTGCGCTTTTCCTCGACAATCACGATCAGATCCAGGCCTTCAGCCCAGTCGTGGAACCCAACCATGTCCAGCGGGAAGGTCTGCCCCACCTTATAGGTGGTAATGCCCAGCCGCTCGGCCTCGTTTGCGTCGATGTTCAGCAGGGACATGGCATGGGTCAGGTCCAGCCAGTTTTTGCCTGCCGCAACAAACCCGATTTTCGCGCCCGGCTTACCCCAGATACGCTTGTCCAGTTTGTTGGCATGTGAAAAGGTTTCCGCCGCAAAACGCTTGAAGTCGATAATGCGCCCTTCCTGCAGGTGAGGCGTGTCGCCCAAACGGATGTTCAACCCGCCCTCGGGCATGTCGAACTCGGGCATCACCAGCCCCAAGCGATCCGGTCTGCTGTCCACGACGGATGTTACCTCGATCGTGTCTTTCATCGTCTTCAGGCCAACCCAAACGCCGGCAAAACGGCTGAGCGCAAAGCCGTAGATACCGTAATCCAGGATCTCCTGAACACCTGCCGGGCTGACCACAGGCATGTACATGTCGACCAGAGACCATTCCGACTGGTGCAACACGGTCGAGCTTTCACCGGTGTGGTCGTCGCCCATTGCCATCAGCACACCGCCATGGCGCGCGGTTCCAGCCATATTCGCATGCCGCATCACGTCACCGGACCGGTCCACGCCCGGGCCCTTGCCGTACCACAACCCGAACACGCCGTCGTACCGGCCGTCTCCTCGCAACCCGGCCTGCTGGCTGCCCCACAGGGCTGTTGCCGCCAGATCCTCGTTCAGACCGAACTGAAAGGTGACATCGCTCTCCGAAAGCTCTTTTTGCGCTCGCATCATCTGCTGATCGACCGCCCCAAGCGGCGAACCACGATAGCCCGTCACCAGTCCGGCGGTGTTCAAACCCGCCTTCTGGTCGCGCGCTTTTTGCATCAGCATCAGCCGAACAAGCGCCTGCGTTCCGTTCAAAAGAACGGGATTTCTGGTCAGATCAAAGCGGTCATTCAGCGTAATCTTAGGCTCGCTCATCGGACGCCTCCCCTCGTCAGATCAGGTTGCTAACTTAACACATATTTTAGGTCATAATTTCTGACCTGTATAGACGCTATCCTCTGAATTGTAACGATTTCACAGTTTGAATGTAGAACTTGTTACCTATTTCATATAGGGCTTCCTTAGGATAACGAAAGTTGCGGCGATGGACTGGGACAAGCTTAGGATATTTCACGCGGTTGCAGACGCGGGCAGCCTGACGCACGCCGGAGACAAGCTTAACCTGTCACAATCGGCGGTCAGCCGCCAAATCCGCGCGCTGGAAGAATCACTCGATGCCACCTTGTTTCATCGCCATGCCCGGGGTCTGATTCTGACCGAACAGGGCGAATTGCTGTTCGATGCGACCTCGGCCATGTCCAAACGACTGGACGCCGCCGCCGCGCGCATCCGGGATAGCGAAGAAGAAGTGTTTGGGGTTCTTCGAGTAACAACCACTTTCGGTTTCGGAACCCTTTGGCTGGCCCCCAGGCTGCCGAAATTATATGAACAATATCCCGACCTGAACATCGACCTGATGTTGGAAGAACGGGTTCTGGACCTTCCCATGCGCGAGGCCGATGTTGCCATCCGTATGAAAGAACCCAGCCAGGCGGATCTTGTACGAAAACGCCTTATGACCGTCCAAATGCAGCTCTATGCAACCAAGGAATACCTGGACACACATCCCTCACCTGCAACGATTGAGGAAATCTCCAATCACCGGCTAATTTGCCAGACCCCCGCCGCGCCGCAGGTCGGCGCCAGCGCAGCAATGGTCAGGCATTTAATGACGCACAACCCCAGCTCCCTGCTGACGGTCAACAACTACTTCGGGGTTTTACAAGGTGTACTGCATAACCTTGGCATCGGTGTTTTGCCCGACTATGTCACGCAGAACTTTCCGCATCTGATTTCTATTCTGGCAGATATCGAAAGCGCCGAAGTTCCGGTCTATCTCGCATACCCCGAGGAATTACGTCACTCGAAACGTGTCGCTGCCTTCCGGGATTTCGTTCAGGATGAGATCATCGAACAGCGGAAACAGTTGAAGAGGCTGGGAAAACTGTAGCTATGCACATTTGGCATAGCGGGCATGAGCAGCAAACAGCCTAATAAATCTTGAACGAACGAAAACCGCACACTAAATGGGCACTCGAAGGCGGTGATGCTGAAACGCTCATCATCTTCATACCTCCCTGTTGGACTACGGCCGAGCTTATTGCTCGGCCTTTTTTTTGGCCCGAAAGCCAAGCCCTCTGAAAACAAGCCAATTTTTCTGGGAATCGTTCCACACTCCCTCTATGCTGCCGGAAAATAAAAATTTTCTACTTTCGAGGGAAATCTCATGTTCAATCTGCTTCGCCTAATGCTGGCGATGGTCGTATCCGTGTTTATTGTGGGTACGGCGCTGGCTCAGGAGTCTGACACAGGCTCATCCTCTACGGTGGCGACCCCGGTCGTTCCTGATGACCTGAGCCCCGAGCAGGTGGACGATTTGGTTGCGCGCATGTCTGACGATCAGGTACGCGCCCTTTTGTTAGAGCGGTTGGACGCCGTAGCCGAGAAGAGGGCCAAGGAGGCAGAAGGACAGGAAGACCCGCTGACCGAAATCAACGAAATATGGGCGGCGATGGTTGCCTCATGGACTAATGTTCTGACGACACTTCCAAACATTTTCAGCGCGCAGGTTAAAGCATTTAGCAACTTCTCCGAAACTCTCGGATCGACCGGTGTGCTTACTTTGATCGGGCTGGTCGCAAGCGTTCTGGTTGTGGGATTCATAGCTGAAAAGTTGTTCGATCTGTTAACCAGAAGATGGCACAAACACACCGAAGTCGGGGATGAGGCCGACCTTTGGGGTGCCGTGAGCTTTTTGTTCCGCCGGTTTTGCCGCGAGATCGCCGGGTTGATTGTTTTCTATATCGTCATCCGGACTCTGGGCCGGATCCTTTTGACACCCGAGCAGCTCAAATTTGCGGGCCCTTTCGTATTCTATCTTATCTGGATCCCGCGATTGGGCGCGGCGGCGTCGCGGTTCATTATGGCACCAAACAACCCAAAATTCAGACTGGTCAACATTGACGATCACTGGGCAAAATACCTGCATCGGAATCTGATTGGTTTGCTGATCCTGATCGGGGTTACGCTGTTCGTTGTCCGCTTCAATGGTTTGAACGGTATCACTCCCGGCGATACCCGCATCGGTTTCTGGCTGAATAGCGCTATTCATATCTACATTGGCGTGATCGCCTGGACCGCGCGCGAGGGCCTGTCGCAGATGATGCTGGGCACCGATCCGGATCACACAAAATTCGATGAAGAAGTCGCGCAGTATTATCCGTACTTCGCAATCGGCGTTTCGGCGGTAACCTGGCTGCTGGTCGAGTATCTTGCCGCACAGCGCGACCCGGCAATCCTGGCGCTGTTGGTCAAAGGCCCGCATTTCACGACTATGTTCTGGTTGTTGATTGCACCCGCCCTCGACACTCTGATCCGTGGATTGGTGCGCCATCTGCAACCGCCGATGTCCGGCGAAGGCCCGCTTGCCGAACGCGCTTATCGGTCGACCAAGCGCAGCTATATCCGCATCGGCCGTGTTCTGGCAGGCCTGTTTGTCGTGATGATGATTGCGCAGGCATGGCAGTTGGATTTGCGGCATGTCGCTTCCGCTGGCATCGGCGCCGAAGTTGGTGGGGCCGTGATCGAGTTTCTGCTGATTATTGCCGTCGGTTATATCATGAACGAGGTCGTCTCGCTTTGGATCAACCGTCGTCTGGCCAAAGAACAGACAGCCGCCGAAGCTTTGGACGAAGAAGCTGGAGGCGAAGGCGGCGGTGCGGGCGGCTCGCGTCTGGCGACCGTTCTGCCATTGCTGCGCATCACCGCGCAGGTGACGATTGCCGTCATCTTCGGCCTGCTGGCACTCGGGGCACTGGGCGTCAACATCACGCCGCTCCTTGCAGGTGCCGGTGTTCTCGGCCTGGCCATCGGCTTTGGTGCGCAGAAGCTGGTTGCCGACATTGTCGGCGGCATCTTCTTCCTGATCGATGACGCCTTTCGCGTTGGTGAATACGTGGATGTGGGCGGCACCATGGGAACCGTCGAAAAGATCTCGATCCGTTCGATGCAATTGCGCCACCATCGCGGGCCGGTTCACACGATCCCATATGGTGAAATTCAGAAGCTGACGAATTTCAGCCGTGACTGGGTCATCATGAAACTGAAATTCACTGTGCCGTTCGACACTGACCCCAACAAGGTCAAGAAGATCTTCAAGAAGATCGGGGCCGATATGATGGCGGACGAAACTCACAAGGATGGTTTCTTGCAGCCCTTCAAATCTCAGGGTGTGTTCGACTTTGACGATGTCGGGATGATCATCCGAGGCAAGTTCATGGCCAAACCGGGCAAGCAGTTCACGCTGCGCAAAGAAATCTTCAACCGGGTCAAGGCTGCCTTCAACGAAAACGGAATCGACTTTGCCCGCCGCGAAGTCCGTGTTGCGATCCCCGGCCTGGAAGAGGCGGAAACCCTGACCGAAGAGCAAAAAGCCGCAGTTGGCGCCGCCGCTGCTGACTCGTTGAACAAGCAGCAAGGTGGTGCTTGATAAGCTCCGCGCCCGGTAGCTGCCCTAGTAGTCGGGTTTTGGACCAAATTCTTGAAGAACCGGCGCACCGCGCCGGTTCTTTTTTGCCCGGGTAATTGCTCTCCTCCTAGCTTTCGGCCCGGTTCTTGCGCCCTGCGCGGTCTTGACCCTTCCCACGGGCGCGCCCATGGCCTAAAAGGCGCGCAATCTCGGCCATCTCGGACACAGGACAAACCATGCAAGAGCCCGCCATCACCCCGGATCTGATTGTAGCACACGGGTTGAAACCCGAAGAATATGACATGATCCTGGAGATCATCGGGCGCGAGCCGACATTTACCGAGCTTGGCATCTTTTCGGCCATGTGGAACGAACACTGTTCCTACAAGTCCTCGAAGAAATGGTTGCGCACGCTGCCAACCTCCGGACCTCAGGTCATTTGCGGCCCCGGTGAGAATGCGGGCGTGGTGGATATCGGTGACGGTCAGGCCGTGGTCTTCAAAATGGAAAGCCACAACCACCCCTCGTATATCGAGCCCTACCAAGGGGCGGCGACCGGCGTGGGTGGCATTCTGCGCGACGTATTCACCATGGGTGCGCGTCCCATTGCGTCGATGAACGCACTGTCCTTTGGAGAGCCGGGCCACCACAAGACACGCCAACTGGTCAACGGCGTGGTTGAAGGGATTGGCGGCTACGGCAACTGTTTCGGTGTGCCCTGTGTGGGCGGCGAAGTCCGTTTTCACCCTGCCTATAACGGCAATTGCCTTGTAAACGCGTTCGCCGCCGGCCTCGCCGACAGCGACAAGATCTTCTATTCTGCCGCATCGGGCGTCGGTATGCCTGTCGTTTATCTGGGAGCCAAAACCGGCCGCGATGGCGTTGGCGGTGCGACAATGGCTTCGGCTGAATTCGATGACACCATCGAAGAAAAACGCCCCACCGTGCAGGTTGGTGACCCCTTCACCGAAAAGCGTCTGATGGAAGCAACGCTGGAATTGATGCAGACCGGCGCGGTGATTTCGATCCAAGACATGGGCGCGGCCGGTCTGACCTGTTCGGCTGTTGAAATGGGCGACAAGGGCGGCCTTGGTGTGCGTCTGGATCTGGAAAACGTGCCTCAGCGCGAAGAAGACATGACCGCGTATGAAATGATGCTGTCGGAATCCCAGGAACGGATGCTGATGGTCCTCAAGCCGGAACTTGAGGCCGAAGCCCGTGCAGTATTCGAAAAATGGGATCTGGATTTCGCGATCGTTGGCGAAACGATCGCCGAAGACCGCTTCCTGATTATTCACAATGGCGAAGTCAAAGCTGACCTTGTCTTGTCGAAACTGTCCTCGACCGCACCGGAATATGACCGCCCGTGGGAGCCCACACCGGAGGCCGAGGAACTGGCCGACGTGCCCCAGATCGATCCGATCGACGGATTGAAGGCCCTGCTGTCCTCTCCCAACTACGCGGGCAAGCAATGGGTTTATGAACAGTACGACACCATGGTGATGGCGGATTCCACCTGCACACCGGGATTGGGCGCTGGCATGGTTCGCGTGCATGGCACTGACAAGGTATTGGCCTTCACCTCGGACGTTACCCCGCGCTATGTGCGCGCCAACCCGGTTGAAGGCGGCAAGCAGGCCGTGGCCGAAGCCTATCGCAACCTGACAGCCGTCGGGGCCAAGCCGCTGGCCACGACCGACAATCTGAATTTCGGCAACCCGGAAAAGCCCGAGATCATGGGCCAGTTTGTCGGCGCCATTCAGGGCATCGGCGAAGCCGTTGGCGCGCTGGATATGCCGATCGTTTCTGGCAATGTTTCGCTTTACAACGAAACAGATGGTCAGGCGATCCTGCCGACCCCGACAATCGGCGCCGTGGGTCTGCTGCTGCATTCTGACGAGATTATCGGCAATGAGGTCCGCGAAGGGCATGTAGCGCTGGTCATCGGCGAAACCAAAGGTCATCTGGGTCAGTCCGCCCTGCTGGCCGAGGTGTTCAACCGCGAAGACGGTGATGCGCCCCATGTCGATCTGGCGGCCGAGGCCCGCAACGGAGATTTCATCCGCACCAACCGCAAAATGATCAAGGCGTGTACCGATCTGGCCGACGGCGGCCTTGCTCTGGCCGCTTTCGAACTGGCCGAAGCGTCTGGTGTCGGCGTTCAGTTGGACGAGGCGTCGACCGAGTTCCTGTTCGGTGAAGATCAGGCCCGTTATCTGGTCGCCTGCAACTTCGATCAGGCCGAGGCGCTGATGATCGCCGCCGGTCAAGCCGGTGTCCCTCTGGTCTCGGTTGGCAGGTTCACGGGCGATGCTGTCAGGATCGGAAGTTCGGAAGCGCCGCTGTCGGAACTGGCGGAAATCTTCCGTGGCAGCTTTGCCGCTGCGGTAGCCTGACGCCCACCCTGCATACATCCCAAACTCAGAAATCCTGCGCGCGCGACCGGGCGCGGGATTTGTAGATGTGGTCGCCCCGAGGCACCTTGCACGCCCCTGCGCATCGCTCTACATCTTGGGAAAGACCTTCAGGAGTAACCTTTATGCCGATGAGCGCCCACGAAATCGAACACCTGCTGCGCGAAGCCTTTCCGGATGCGGAGATTCAGGTTGGCGGGCATGATGGTGTTCATATGTCTGCCATGGTCGTTGACGAAAGCTTTCGCGGAAAGAACAGGGTGCAGCAACAGCGGGCAGTCTACGCCGCGTTGAAAGGCAAAATGGATGGCCCGGATGGCGAGCTACACGCGCTGGCTTTGACTACAAAAATTCCGGAATGATCAGACCCGGCGTCATCACTCGCAAACCCCAGTGGAGGCCTGAACATGAGTGATCTGATGCTTGGCGTCTGCATTGTGGTTGGATTGATTGTTGCCGCAGCGCTGATTGAAGCCTATTTGAAGCGCAACAAGAAACGCTCGCTGGCCGATATGCGTCCTGATCCGGACGAAATCAGCCAGGTGGGCGGAATAGAGAGGTACGGGCTGGATCTGTTGTCTTTGGCGCAGGCCGAGCATCGGCGGCTCGAAGCGGAAGGATGGGGCCCGGAGGCCTCACAAAACGAAACGACTGCCCATGAAACGGGCGAAGAGGACAAGCAAGATGAGCGACGTTAAGACCCAGATCGACGAAACCGTCAAAGCCAACGACGTGGTGCTGTACATGAAAGGCACCAAGGAAATGCCGCAGTGCGGATTTTCGTCCCGCGTGGCCGGTGTCCTGAACTACATGGGTGTGGAATATACTGACGTGAACGTTCTGGCCGACGAAGAAGTGCGTCAGGGCATCAAGGACTATTCCGACTGGCCGACCGTGCCGCAGCTTTTCGTCAAAGGCGAGTTCGTGGGCGGCTGTGACATCGTTACAGAAATGACCCTGTCGGGTGAACTGGACACGCTGTTTGACGAAAACGGCGTCGGCTACAACAAGGAAGCAGCCGACAAAATCCGCGAAGCAAACGCCTGATCGGCGCTTACCGGCTGCTGCATTCCTGATAAATGACCTGCTCACTGGCGGCGCTTCCTGCCGCCAGATAGCTGATCGAAGCGTTCCAGCCCTTGGAACGCAGAATATACGTTCCCTCTGTCCCCAGAGACTCGTAGCGAATCCCAGATCCGCTTTCGACTTGGCGCATGGCGACCAGAGTGTTGTCGACCATGACCGCCGCAGCACCTGATCCATCGGTCGAATTAAAGTAGCTCACATGCAGCGGCACTTCGTTTTCGCAGGTGAAAGTCACTGATAATATGTCGATCTCGGCCATAGCGGCCGATCCTGATATCAGCAGTCCAAAGTATGCCAGATTGCGCAGCATTCTCATCCCGCGGACTTCTCTTCCAGCATTGACGCCAGCGCTTCGGCCCGCGCAGCCAGTTCTCCCAAGGTGTCGGTCACCGATGGCGGCACGACTGCCACTTCAACACGCTCGGGTTCCGGCGGTGGTGCATTTCGCAGCGTCTCTAGCTCCGCTTGGAACTCGGCGAGCTTTGCCTCAAGGGATTTGACCTTTTCTTCGGTTCCGGCGGTTTTGTCCGCCAGCATCAGGCCAGCCATCAGCAGCATTCGTGATTCCGGCATGCGCCCAATCTGGTCCGACAGAACCTGAGCCTCGTCGTCCAGCATTTGGGCCGCTGCCTGCAGAAATTGCTCTTCACCCTCCTGGCACGAGACGTCAAAACCACGACCACCGATATGAATGGTTACTTCGGGCATCACTCCACCTCACCTTCTGCCAGCTTTGCCTGTGACAACAAAGGTTCCAGCCGTGCCAGAACCGCATGCGCCTCGGCTGCATCCGTCGCCTGAGCGGCACGCGTTGCTTCCAACTCGGCAACTGTGGCGCGGTTCAGCATCTCCGCATCCGGCAGACCGTCCTGCACGGCGGCGCGCAACTCATCAACCGAACGCCGCAACTGTTCGTTGGCTTTGCGCATGCGCTGCAGGTCGTCATCCAACCGCGACATCGCGGCCCCATGGCTTGACCGTTCCGCCCTCAGCATTTCCAGTTCGGCGTTAAGTTCTTCCAGACGCTCGGTGTCGGCAATCTCTGACAGCAGCCGGGCATTTTCGGCCTCAAGGTCCTGCAGCCTTCCACTCAATACGCTTAACCGAGCGTTTTCGGCCTTCAGCGCCTCCAGTTCCTCACGGTTGTCCAGCGCAGCCTTCGCATCGGCAAGCTCTGCGCGCGCGGCCTCAACCGAGGCAAGTCTGTCATTGGCATCGGCAAGTTGTTGGCGCAGTGCCGTTTTCTCGGCGTCATCAACAGGAACGTTGCGCAAAGCCTCCATATCGGCGCGCATCGCGTCGACTTCCTGTTCGTGACGTTCTTTCAGGGATTTCAGCCGCTCTTCCAACTGCGCATTCGCCACACGCTCGTCTTCAAGCGCGACGCGCAATTCGTCATCTGCGCCTTCTTTGGCTGGTGCTGTGTCCTGAATGGCCGCTACACCCGCGCCAATCCGCTCCATCGCGGCGGTCAGGCGGCGCTGTAGTTCTTCGATCTGGCTCATGCCCCTGTCACCTCATTATCAAGGTTCGTTATCTCTCGGGTTTGTCCGAATCAATGCAAACCACTTCTGTGCCTAGTCTAACGGATTGTTCCGGAAAATACCCACTGTTTGCTTTCAACGACTTGGACCGTCTTCTTGAAGCAGCCACTTCAAGGAATTCCCGGTTCCACTTGAACTTTGGGGGCTGAGTGTTATTGAGCGCGCAACCTGCCTGTAACCCAAAGGAACAACGCCCGTGGACCTGACTGCGCTGCGCAATGCCAACCCCGAACACTGGGACAAAGCTGCGGCCATCCGCACCCTGACCCTCGACGCCGTCGCCGCCGCCAATTCTGGCCATTCCGGCATGCCGATGGGCATGGCCGATGTTGCGACCGTACTGTTCGAAAAGCACCTGAAGTTTGATGCGTCAGCCCCGAACTGGCCCGACCGCGACCGGTTCATTCTGTCGGCGGGTCACGGCTCGATGCTGGTTTATTCACTGCTGTATCTCACCGGCCATGCGGATGTGACGCTGGATGAAATCAAGAACTTCCGCCAGTTGGGCGCAAAAACGGCGGGCCACCCGGAAAATTTCCTGATCGAAGGTGTTGAGACAACCACCGGCCCGTTGGGTCAGGGCATCTCGAACGCCGTCGGCTTTGCCATGGCCGAGGAAATTCAGCGCGCGCATTACGGCAAGAAGGTCGTCGACCACTACACCTACGTGATAGCGGGCGATGGCTGCCTGATGGAAGGCGTCAGCCAAGAAGCCATCACTCTGGCCGGCCGTCATGAGCTGAGCAAGCTGATCGTGTTCTGGGACAACAACAACATCACCATCGACGGCACCGTCGATATGGCCGACCGCACCGACCAGGTGCGCCGTTTCACGGCTTCGGGCTGGCAGGTGATCGAAATCGATGGCCATGATCCCAAAGCTATCGACGCCGCCATCGTACAGGCAAAGAAATCCAACAAACCGACCATGATCGCCTGTGAAAGCCATATCGCACTGGGTCATGCGGCGCAGGATACATCCAAAGGTCACGGCGCACTGACCGATCAGGATCAGTTGAAGGCGGCAAAAGACGGCTACGGCTGGCCTCATGACGCATTCGAAATCCCTGCCAACGTAAAGTCTGCCTGGGAAGTTATCGGCGCCCGTGGCGCGACCGAGCGCGCCGCGTGGCAAGAGCGCTTTGCACAACTGTCCGAACGCAAGCAGGCCGAGTTCAACCGCGCCTACGCGTTTGAAGCACCCAAAAAACTGGCCGGTGCAATCCGCTCGTTCAAGAAACAGATGTCGGAAGACCAGCCGAAACTGGCAACTCGGGCCTCGTCCGAGAAGGTTCTGAATGTCGTGAACCCGATCATGACCGAGACCGTGGGCGGCTCGGCGGACCTGACCGGTTCGAACAACACCAAATCCGCCGATATGGGCGTGTTCCTGCCGGAAAACCGCAAGGGCCGTTACATTCACTACGGCATTCGCGAGCATGGTATGGCCGCTGCGATGAACGGCATGGCGCTGCACGGCGGCATCCGCCCTTATGGCGGCACATTCATGGCCTTCACCGACTATGCCCGCCCGTCCATGCGCCTGGCCGCACTGATGAAGGTGCCTGCGGTTTTCGTCATGACCCACGACTCGATCGGTCTGGGTGAAGACGGCCCGACCCACCAGCCGGTCGAGCATCTGGCGATCTCGCGCGCGACACCAAACACCTACGTGTTCCGCCCTGCGGATACGGTCGAGACAGCCGAAGCCTGGGAACTGGCACTGACATTCAAAGAAAGCCCCTCGGTCCTATCCCTGACCCGTCAGGGCGTGCCCACCGTACGCAAGGACCACAAGGCCAGAAACCTGACCGCACAAGGCGCATATGTTCTGGCCGACGCGGAAGCCAAGCGTCAGGCCATCCTGATCGCCACTGGTTCGGAAGTTTCGCTGGCGATGGAAGCCAAGGCGATGCTCGAGGCCGAAGGCATTGGCACCCGTGTCGTGTCAATGCCCTGCATGGAACTGTTCGCCGAACAGGACGCAGCCTATCGCAAACGTGTTCTGCCCGCAGGTGCCGTTCGTGTTGGTATCGAGGCTGCTGTCCGCGCTGGTGGCTGGGATCGCTGGCTGCTGGGCGAGCGTGGCCGCGAGGCCAAGGCCGGTTTCATCGGCATGTCGAGCTTCGGCGCTTCGGCCCCGGCTGGTGAGCTTTACAAGCATTTCGGTATTACTGCCGAGGCCACTGTTGCCAAGGTCAAGGAACTTCTGGGCCTTTAAGCGCAACCAGAACAAACAAGCGAAGGGCGGCTCTGGCCGCCCTTTTCCATTTGGTTTCAGTGAGATCCGGACTTTCCAAAGATCGGCATTATCACTTTGGTTGCCAGCGGGATAAGGATCAGACCCCAGACCAAACCGAACACGCCGTCCATAGTGGCCTTGGATATCCACTCCACCGCTCCAACCCACTGATCGGACACGGAATGACCGATGGCATAGGCCCAATCATGGATGTGGTGGCCCAGCCAGCCAAACCCAAGAACCTCCATCCCGTGGATCACGATTGAACCTCCGACCCACAGCATCGCGGCAGTTCCCACAATCGACAAGGTTTTCATCACAGCAGGCATGGCCCGCACAAGTCCCCTGCCCAGTCCCCGGCCAATAAGTGTCGGGGCGTTTTTCGCCAGATAAAGTCCCACGTCGTCCATTTTCACGATCAACGCGACAGAGCCGTAGACCGCTACCGTCACCCCGATCCCGACAACGGCCAGTGTTGCGGCCTGCATCCATAAGTTCGGGGCCTCGATCGCCGCCAGCGCAATGGTCATGATTTCGGCAGAAAGGATAAAATCGGTTTTGATGGCACCGCTGACCTTTTGTTCCTCAAGATGGCCCGGATCGCGCACGCTCATATCCTGTTCAATCGCGTGGCTTCCGTGCGGGAACAGAACATGAAAGATCTTTTCGGCCCCTTCGAAACACAAGTATGACCCGCCAAGCATTAAAAGTGGTGTGATCAGCCAGGGTGCGAAATTGGCCAGCAGCAAAGCCACCGGCAGCAACAGAATGATCTTGTTGAAAATCGAGCCGCGCGCGATACGCCAGATGATCGGCAACTCCCGTGCTGGCGCAAAGCCCTGCACGTATTTAGGAGTAACAGCCGCGTCATCAATGATGACCCCTGCGGTCTTGGCCCCGGCCTTGCCGGCGGCAGCCACCACATCGTCCACCGAAGCTGCTGCTACCTTGGCAATCCCTGCCACATCGTCCAACAGGGCCAACAGACCACTCATCGCGCTTCCTTTCCTGTCACCTGCCGCAACCGAGACCCTAACCGATCTCACGGCTAGCGCAAGCGTTAGCGCAATCGCGTGAGGTTTGCGCTAACACCTTAAAAATATGCCATTTTTGCCCTTTTGAGAATTCGCTTTCACCGTTATATGGCCCCCAAAGCAAGCGCATTTGGAGACGTCATATGACCATCAAGGTCGGTATCAATGGTTTTGGCCGCATTGGCCGCTGTACCCTGTCACATATCGCGGCATCCGGCCGTAACGACATCGAGGTGATCAAGGTCAACGCCACCGGACCGCTGGAAACCTCGGCACACCTGCTGAAATATGACAGCATTCACGGACGTTTCCCGCGTGACGTTTCCATCAACGGCAACACCATGGATCTGGGCCGCGGCCCGATGCAGATGTTCTCGACCTACGACAAGAGCGAACTGGACTGGGAAGGCTGTGACGTCGTTCTGGAATGCACCGGCAAGTTCAATGACGGTCTTAAAGCAAAGACCCACCTGGACCGTGGCGCGCAGAAAGTTCTGTTGTCGGCACCGGGCAAAAACGTCGACAAGACAATCGTGTTTGGCGTGAACCACAACGGTCTGACTGCTGCGGATAAAATGGTTTCCAATGGCTCCTGCACCACCAACTGCCTTGCTCCGCTTGCCAAGGTACTGGACGAAGGCATCGGCATCGAACACGGCATCATGACCACGATCCACGCCTATACCGGTGACCAGCCGACCCTGGACCGCCGCCACAGCGACCTATACCGCGCCCGCGCAGCCGCCATGTCGATGATCCCGACCAGCACCGGTGCCGCCAAGGCGCTGGGTGAGGTTCTGCCCAACCTGAAAGGGCGTCTGGACGGGTCGGCCATCCGCGTTCCAACACCGAACGTTTCCGCCGTGGACCTCAGCTTCCGTGCGTCGCGCGATGTCACGGTCGAAGAGGTTAACGCGATCGTGCAGGAAGCTGCGCAAGGCCCGATGCAGCGCGTTCTGGGCTACGAACCCGCGCCGCTGGTCTCGACCGACTTCAACCACACTGAGGAAAGCTCGATCTTCGCGCCGGACCAAACCCGCGTGGTCGACGGACGTATGGTCCGCGTTCTGGCATGGTACGACAATGAATGGGGCTTCTCTGTCCGCATGGCGGATGTCGCCGTTGCAATGGGTCGTCTTAACTAAACCAGCCGACTGTTATTGAACATTTTGGCCCGCTCAGGTTATCTGGGCGGGCTTTTTCCTGCGGTGCGCAAATGACCAATCAAATCGCCATCTGGCTCGGCCTGTTCATCCTCGGCGGTTTCTTCCTCGACTTTGCATTGTTCGGAACCGAACATTTGTTGTTCCTTGCCAAAAAACTCTACAGCTTTCTCGACTGGCTCGCTTTCTGGCGCTGACAGAGGTTTTACTTGACATTTTCTGTTATCTGGCTTTGTTAGCGCTAACCTTATTTAGGCCCACAATCGACGGAGCAGAAAATGACACTAAAGCTGGCAATCAACGGATTTGGGCGGATCGGACGTGGTGTGTTGCGCGCGGTCATGGAAACAGGCCGTACAGACGTCGAGATCGTAGCAATCAACGATCTGGCAAAACCGGAAATGAACGCCCATCTTTTCGAATTCGACAGCGTCCATGGGCGTTACACACGGCCTGTTCGGTTGACAGATGCCGGATTGGATGTCGGATCCGGACCGATCAGACTTTCCAGTGAACGCGACCCCGAAAACCTGAACTGGTCCGATGTGGACGTGGTTCTTGAATGCACCGGTGTTTTTCGCACGCGCGAAGCCGCATCACGTCATTTCGAGAACGGTTCAAAGAAGGTCCTGATTTCGGCCCCTGCGCGCGGTGATGGCGCGGTCAAGACAATCGTATTTGGGGTGAACGACAAAGACCTGACGGCCGCTGACACTGTTGTATCAAACGCGTCGTGCACAACGAACTGCCTGGCCCCCGTTGCCGCGGCACTGGATGCCGGGCTGGGCATTGTGCATGGCAACATGACGACGGTGCATGCCTATACGGCCAGTCAGCCGGTCCACGATACCGCAGGCAAGGACCCTTACCTGTCACGAGCCGCCGCGTTGTCGATGATTCCCACTACGACGGGCGCAGCATCTGCTGTCGGCCTCGTGCTGCCCCAACTGGCCGGCAAACTGACGGGCCAGGCCATTCGCGTTCCAACACCGAATGTGTCGGTCGTTGACCTGGTCGCCGAGGTGTCGCGACCAACCACGGAGGCCGAAGTAAATGCGCTGTTTACGGATGCTGCTTCCAGGATCCCGGGTGTTCTGGCTGCCGAGACCCGTCCGCTGATTTCAGTGGATTTCAACCACGATGCCCACAGCTCGACCGTGTCCCTGCCGGAAACAAAAGTCACTGACGGAACACTGGTCAGGGTTCTGGCGTGGTATGACAATGAATGGGGCTTTTCGAACCGGATGCTGGATACTGCCGCTGCGATGGGTGCCCTAGCCTAACCTCTTGCGCAAGGCGTCATTGACGAGGGGCGTAACGAATTTCGATACGTCCCCGTCCAGCCGGGCAATCTCTTTCACAAGTTTCGAGGCAATGGCCTGGTGTCGAGCCTCGGCCATCAGGAAAACGGTCTCAACCGTATCATCCAGCGCCCGGTTCATTCCGACCATCTGAAATTCATACTCAAAATCCGCCACAGCGCGCAATCCGCGCACAATGATCTGAGCACCAACGTCGCGGGCGCAATCGATCAGCAGATTTTCAAATGGATGGGCGACGATCTCGGTCCCGGTCTGATCGCTCAGATGGGCACATTCGGCCTCGATCATGGCCACGCGTTCTTCCAGCGAGAACAACGGACCCTTGTCGCGGTTGATTGCAACGCCGATGACCAGTTTATCCACCAGGGCCGAGGCGCGGCGGATAATGTCGATATGTCCCAGGGTGATTGGGTCAAAGGTTCCCGGATATAATCCAACCCTCATCGAGACCTCCTGCGCAATAAAATTTCTGCGCAAGCAAACACAACTCTGCCGCAGGTGCAAGAGGGCCCGTTAAATGCAAGGGGCATCAATGCCCCATGATCATGCCTTCCAGCGCATCTTTCTCCATCGCCAGTTCGGATAGCTGCGCTTTGACAACGTCGCCCAAAGTGACGATACCGACCAGCTTGCCGTCTTCTATCACCGGCATGTGTCGAAAGCGCCCTTCGGTCATGCGTGACATGATGTCCTGCACGGAATCCTGCCGCGATGCGGTCACAAGCTCGCGGGTCATGTACGTGCTGACCGGCTGGGTCAGGCATCCGCTGCCGCTTGCGGCAAGTTCGCGCACAATGTCGCGTTCCGACAAGATACCGGCCGCTGTTTCTCCGCCATCATCGGACACAACCACCGTACCGATCCGTTTATCCGCAAGGATCTGGGCCGCCTCGGACACGGTAGCCGAAGGTTGAACGGTCACTACCCCGCTGGTCGCCTTGGATTTGAGAATGGCCTGTACAAGCATTTGCAAAAAACCTCCGGACTAACGTACTGTTTTTTCAAAGCCTTGCCCGAATGTTTGCACCTGTCAAGGTGCAGCTTGAGCCTCAAGCCGCGCGACCTCTTCGCGGATGCCCTGCGTCAACGCGTCGGCAAAGCGATTCAGTCGCTCATTGCGCTGATCTCCGAGGTGCCGGACCAGATGGAAACTGCGTGTCAGACTGACCTGATCCGTCAATATTTTCCGCAGGTTCGGATGGAACGGAAGCGTGAAATCATGCGCAACGCAGATGCCGCTGCCAAGCGTGACCTGGCGCAGCTGAACTGACACGGAATTCGATGCAAGCGCGACACGGTCAACGCCAAGATCGACGAGATAATCCAGTTCACGATCAAAGATCATATCAGGAATGTAACCAATCATCCGGTGCCCTCGTAGGTCGTCCACAGAATGAATGGCGTCATGCTGTGCCAGGTATTCCTGCGTGGCAACCAGATGCAGTCGGTAATCACTGATCTTCTGGACAAGCAATTTCCCTGCCGTCGGGGCGCTGACGGTAACTGCCATATCAGCCTCGCGCCGGGACAGATTGATGACCCGCGGCAGGGCCAGAATCTGGATGTCCAGATCCGGGTTTGCATCACAGATCTTTGCGCAGACCTGGGGCAGCAGGTAATTGGCGCTGCCATCAGGTGCACCGATCCGTATCTGACCGCTCAGCGTTTTGGAGGATCCCGTAACTGTTCCGGCTGCTGCCCGCATCGCCTCTTCGGCCTGCAAACCATGCTCGACCAACCGTTCGCCGGCAGTGGTCAGAATGTATCCCTGCTGAGATTTTGAGAATAGCGGTGTTTCCAGCGCGGTTTCCAGCCGGGCGATTCTACGCCCAACGGTTGCAGCGTCGATCTTCAACAGGCGGCCGGCGGCAGACAGGCTTTGTTCACGGGCCACCGCCAGAAACACCCGCATATCATCCCAGTTCCGGTTCATCCCAGACCCTTGCATTTTTGCAAAACTTCTTTGAGACATTGCCTCTGTTCAAGTGATTTATGCAAGCCTATTGTGCGCGCAACTTACTTCGGAGGAATTCGCTATGACTGAACTGACCCATTTCATTAACGGCGAAAACGTGGCGGGATCGTCCGGCCGCTTTGACGACGTCTTCAACCCTGCAACGGGCGAAGTGCAGTACAAATGCCCGATGGCAAGTGCCGCTGAAACCACTGCTGCAATTGCCAGCGCCGCCGCTGCACAACCGGCCTGGGGCGCGACCAACCCGCAGAAGCGCGCGCGCGTGATGATGGCCATGGTCGGCCTGATGAACCGCGATATGGACAAACTGGCCGAGGCGCTGAGCCGCGAACACGGTAAAACCATTCCAGACGCCAAGGGTGACCTGCAGCGTGGTCTGGAAGTCATCGAATACTGCATCGGTGCGCCTCAGATGCTGAAGGGTGAATTCACTGACAGCGCGGGCCCCGGCATCGACATGTACTCCATGCGCCAGCCGCTGGGCGTTGTCGCCTCGATCATGCCGTTCAACTTCCCGGCAATGATGCCGCTGTGGCATGTCGGCCCTGCTCTGGCCTGCGGCAACGCCGTGGTGCTGAAGCCGTCCGAGCGTGACCCGTCCGTGCCGCTGATGCTGGCCGAACTGTTCGTCGAGGCCGGTCTGCCGAAAGGCGTGTTCCAGGTCGTCAATGGCGACAAAGAAGCTGTGGATACGCTGCTGGACAGCGAAGTCATTCAGGGCGTGTCCTTTGTTGGTTCGACCCCGATTGCGCAATACATCTATTCGCGTGCTACCGCGAACGGCAAGCGCGCGCAGTGCTTTGGCGGCGCAAAGAACCACATGATCGTCATGCCTGACGCGGATCTGGATCAGGCGGCCGACGCGCTGGTTGGCGCAGGCTTTGGCGCGGCGGGCGAACGCTGCATGGCCATTTCCGTCGCCGTTCCTGTCGGTGAGGAAACGGCCGACGCGCTGATCGAGAAACTGATCCCCCGCGTCGAAAAGCTGAAGGTCGGCCCCTACACCGCGGGCGACGATGTCGACATGGGCCCGGTTGTCACCGGCGCCGCGAAAGAGCGCATTCTGGGTCTGATCAACTCGGGCGTGGAACAAGGCGCGAAACTGGTTGTCGATAACCGCGACTTCAGCCTGCAAGGCTATGAGGACGGCTTCTTTGTCGGTCCGCACCTGTTTGATCACGTGACCCCGGACATGGACATCTACAAGCAGGAAATCTTTGGCCCGGTTCTTTCGACTGTCCGTGCCGGCTCCTATGAAGAAGCGCTGAAGCTGGCGATGGACCACGAGTACGGCAACGGGACCGCGATCTTCACCCGCGACGGTGACACCGCGCGTGACTTTGCCAGCCGCGTGAACATCGGCATGGTGGGCATTAACGTTCCGATCCCGGTTCCGCTGGCCTACCACACCTTTGGCGGCTGGAAGAAATCCATGTTCGGCGACCTGAACCAGCACGGTCCGGACAGCTTCAAGTTCTACACCCGGACCAAAACCGTAACGTCGCGCTGGCCGTCCGGCATCAAGGAAGGTGGCGAGTTCAACTTCAAAGCGATGGACTGATCCGCACATCGGACCTGAAAAACGATATGCCCGGCCTGCCACAGGCCGGGCTTTTTTCGGCAAAGCGTCGCCAACGGGGACCATTTCACGAAAAATTCAGACGCAAAGCTCTGGAAAACCGAACCGGCTGACAATATTTTAGCGGCAAACTAATTTCCGAGCAGTTCCTAAACCGGAGGCCAACTTGTCAAATCCCCGCATGACCCGCCGCTCTGCATTGCTGGGCGCAGCGACCTTTCTGGCGACGCCTGCCCTGGTACGCGCGCAAAGCTCCGATGCGTTTCCGCAGGAAGAAGAAGCCATCAGCACGCAGTTGCCGGTGCGCCGCAATGTGTCCTCGTTTTCGCAGCAGAACTGGCAGGATCACTTCAATGAATTGGGCGTCGGATGCCTGCTGGCCGATATTACCAGCCGTGCCGTTCACTACTGGGCACCGGATGGGACCTATAAACTCTATCCCAGCTCGGTTCCGATGAGCGAGGAATTGACCAAACGCGGGTATACCGAAGTTGTGCGCAAGCGGGAAAACCCCAGCTGGACCCCGACTGCATCTATGCGCGAGCGTGATCCGAACCTGCCTGTGCGAATGGAAGGTGGAGACCCGGGCAATCCGCTGGGAACCCGCGCAATGTATCTGGGCTGGCCTGCCTATCTTGTGCACGGAACGCATGATACGCGCAAAATCGGTCGCCAAAGCTCGTCCGGCTGCATTGGTCTGTACAATCAGCATGTCGAACAGTTGTACCCGCTGGTGCAGATCGGCACACAAGTCAGACTGATCTGACGAAAAAACCCCGGCCGCAAGGCCGGGGTTTTTCATTTTCGTTGGGAAACTTATTCAGGCAGGATCACCGCGTCGACAACGTGGATCACGCCGTTGCTGGCTTCGATATCAGCCTGCACCACCTTGGCACCGTTAACCTTTACGCCGTTTTTGGCGTTCACGCTAAGGCGGTCGCCCTGAACGGTCAGCACCTTCGCGCGCTTACCTGCAATGTCCCCTGACATCACTTTGGCCGGAACCACGTGATAAGTCAGTATGGACACCAACTGATCTTTGTTTTCAGGCAGTAGAAGCGATTCAACGGTACCCTCGGGCAAAGCCGCAAACGCCTCGTCGGTCGGGGCAAAAACAGTGAAAGGTCCGTCGCCTTTCAAAGTGTCAACCAGCCCTGCAGCCTGAACTGCGGCGACAAGAGTGGTGAACGATCCGGCCGATACGGCGGTATCAACAATATCGGACCCGGCACGAGCCTGCATTGGCAAAGTCAGTGCAATAGCGGCGGCTGCGCCCAGGAATGTGCGGCGAAACATGGCTGTCATCTCCTCTCCAGCTTGTTATGGAAAGGGTTACGGCAGCCCCGGCGTGGCGGATCACTTTGAAGTCAAGATTTTCTGAGCTGAACCCACATACTCTGCGCCCGACCATCCTTCAGGAATGGCAAGGCCTCGACCGCGTCCGGGCGTTCCCGCTGAAGGTAATATCCCGGCCAAAGCATTGAAAATAAACCCGATTGCAGCAATGCGTGCAGCATGTACTGTTCGCCCCATCCGGGGCAATCATAGAAGAAACGAGTGGGGTATTCGTAGGGCAAAAAAACATCGTGCACGTGGATGACGACACCGGGTTTCATGGCCGGAATGATGCGACAGAACAGATGCGCGACGTCGTTGCTCATGCGGACCACATGGCTGGAATCGATGAAAAGAACGTCGCCTTCTTGCAGGTTTTCAAACAGCGCCGGATCCACATCTTCCAGTCGTTTTTGTTCAAAATCATCCACGACATGCGCAATATCCGCCCTCGGATACGGATCGATTGCCGTAATGCGGGTGTTCAGCCCGCCATCAATGATCGCCTGTCGCGTGACGCGGGTTGAGTTGCCACACCCGACCTCGATCACATGTTTCGGCTTGAATCTGCGGATCATCAGATAAAGCGCGTCCGCATCCGGGCTATC
Organism: uncultured Ruegeria sp.; assembly: GCA_963669395.1. Taxonomy (GTDB): domain Bacteria; phylum Pseudomonadota; class Alphaproteobacteria; order Rhodobacterales; family Rhodobacteraceae; genus Ruegeria. The sequence continues at coordinate 2,724,843 of OY770022.1, forward strand.
ATAGTATCCGTTCCCGATGCGATAGCCGGTCTTGTTGCGCGACGGGTCCTTCAATGCCGCAAGCGCATCGGCATGTTCGTGATATTCCTCGACCAGCGGGCCGACATCGAACCCATCCATTCCCGGAGAAAGGGCATATGCAGGGCGTTCCAATCCGCCTGCCCGTTCAAAGCTTTCCAGTCGGGCGCGCTCATCCCGTTCAGTGACTTTGTCGATCAGCTTGACGCCGAAGCGATCCAGAATTGCATTGGTCCGCGGGAATTTCCTGGGTTTCACGCCGCCGTCTCCGATCCGTGGTTGAACACTCCCCGCTCCTTACCTGTGCCGACCAAGGCTTCGCAAGCACCTGCGCGGCAAACACTTGGCAAAAGGGCAAATTCCGTATTCACTGGCGTGAACATAAAGACCGGAGGGCCGCCATGCAGCAGGAATTCACGCTGGGTATTGAAGAGGAATACCTGCTTGTGGACCGCGACAGCCTGCAATTGTCCGAAGCACCTGCCGCTTTGATGGATGCCTGCCAGGCCGATTTTGAAGGTCAGGTCAGCCCTGAATTCCTGCAATGCCAGATCGAGGTGGGAACCCGCCCTCATGCCACGATTGGCGCGGCCCGTGAGGACCTCAAGCGGTTGCGGTCCTGCGTTGCCACGCGCGCCGCTGAATACAATCTGGCTCCGATTGCCGCATCCTGCCATCCCTTTGCAAAGTGGAAAGACCAGCATCACACACGCAAGGATCGCTATGACGCCTTGCAACATGCCCTTGGCGGTGTTGCGCGACGCATGCTGATCTGCGGCATGCATGTTCACGTCGGCGTCGAAGACAAAGCGTTGCGTGCCGATCTGATGCCGCAACTGTCCTACTTTTTGCCGCACCTGCTGGCTCTTTCCACTTCCTCTCCGTTCTGGAGCGGTGAAGACACCGGGTTGTCCTCCTATCGGCTGACCGTGTTCGACAACCTGCCCCGAACCGGATTGCCTCCGGTACCGGCCAGTTGGGCTGAATACGAGCGTACGACAGGAATCCTTGTGGAACTCGGCGTCATCGAAGACACCTCAAAGATCTGGTGGGACCTGCGCCCATCGCACCGGTTTCCGACGTTGGAAACCCGTATCATGGATGTGCAGCCCCGGCTGGAACACGCCCTTTCGCTGGCTGCGATGATCCAGGCGCTGACCCGGATGCTGTGTCGTTTGAAAGACCGTAACCTGCGCTGGCGTCACTATGACCGGTTCCTCATCGGCGAAAACCGCTGGCGCGCGCAACGGTACGGCGTTGGCGAGGGGCTGATCGATTTTGGCGACCGTTCAATCAAGCCAATGCCTGAACTGATTGGTGAACTGATGGGAATGCTGGCGGAAGATACCGAGGCGTTGGGCACGATGACCGAATTGGCCCGCCTGAGGCAAATCGCGGAAAACGGAACGTCAGCCACACGCCAGCGTCGTGTACACGCCGAGGCCGTGGCAAAAGGGGACGATCCCGGTCAGGCGGTCGTGAAGCACCTGATCGAGGAATTCCACGAAGATCTCTGATATCTCGCACCCGGGGCCGATCAATACCATAACCTTACTTCCCGTGATTGCTGATCGTGCAAAATTTCTGTAACGATTGGGAAATAAACAATCGTTCAATTCAGCATCGACGGGAAGGATTGGCATGGATTTCGCGCTGACCGAGGAACAGACAGCTATCTTCGACATGGCCTATGCATTTGGGCAGGAAAACATCGCTCCGTTTGCGCGGCAATGGGAGGCGGATGGAACCATTCCCAAAGACCTTTGGCCCCGGATCGGCGAACTGGGCTTCGGTGGCTTGTATGTCTCTGAGGACGCAGGAGGATCGGGTCTGAGCAGGCTGGATGCAACGCTGGTTTTTGAAGCTTTGTCCATGGCTTGCCCGTCGGTTGCAGCCTTCCTGTCGATCCACAACATGTGCGCAAAGATGCTGGACAGTTTCGCCAGTGACGAGCTGAAATCACGTATCATGCCACAGGTTCTCAGTCTTGATACGGTCCTCAGCTACTGCCTGACCGAACCCGGCTCAGGCTCGGACGCTGCAGCCCTCAAAACCCGCGCCGAGCGTACAAACGAAGGTTACACGCTGAACGGCACCAAGGCGTTTATCTCGGGCGGTGGGTACTCCGATGCTTATGTCTGCATGGTGCGCACGGGTCAGGATGGTCCCAAGGGGATTTCGACCGTTTATGTCGAAGACGGAACGCCCGGTCTCAGCTTCGGGGCGCTTGAGCAGAAAATGGGCTGGAAAAGCCAGCCGACGGCGCAGGTGCAGTTCGATGACTGCAAGATACCATCGGGGAATCTGGTCGGCTCCGAAGGGGATGGATTCAAATACGCCATGATGGGACTGGACGGCGGGCGTTTGAATATCGCCTCCTGCTCTCTGGGTGCGGCGCAAACCGGCTTGGATATGACCTTGCAATACATGTCCGAGCGTAAAGCATTCGGTCAATCCATCGACCAGTTTCAGGCCCTGCAGTTCCGCCTGGCCGATATGGAGATTGAACTGCAGGCCGCGCGCGTCTTCTTGCGGCAGGCCGCGTGGAAGCTGGATCAAGGCACGCCCGATGCCAGCAAATTCTGCGCGATGGCCAAAAAGTTCGTGACCGAAACGGGATCAAAAGTCGTCGATCAATGTCTGCAGTTGCATGGCGGGTACGGCTATCTGGCCGATTACGGGATCGAAAAGCTTGTGCGTGATCTGCGCGTGCATCAGATATTGGAAGGCACCAACGAGATCATGCGCGTGATCGTCGCCCGCCAGATGCTTGCCCAACGCTGAGGATCAAATGCCAGATATCGACATCCGTGTGACAGGCCGCGCCGGGCGCATCAATTTGACACGGCCCAAGGCGCTCAACGCGCTTAGTTATGACATGTGCATGGCCATAGACAGTGCCCTGCGGAACTGGCGCGAAGATGACTCGGTTGACCTGATCATTATTGATGCCGAAGGCGACAAGGCCTTTTGCGCCGGAGGTGACATTGCCGAGCTTTATGAAAAGGGCATGAAAGGCGATTTCGCCTATGGTCAAACCTTCTGGCGCGATGAATACCGCTTGAATGCCCTGATCTTCGAATACCCCAAACCGGTGATCAGCTTTCTGCAGGGTTTCACAATGGGCGGCGGTGTTGGCATCGGGTGCCACGGAAGTCACCGGATCGTGGGCGAGACCGCGCAGATCGCATTGCCTGAATGCTCCATCGGACTGGTTCCGGACGTCGGCAGCACGCTGATGCTGGCCCTGGCGCCCGGCCGGTTAGGTGAATATCTGGGGACAACCGGACGACGCATGGGGCCAGGTGATGCGATTTATGCCGGATTTGCCGATCACTATATCCCGCAGTCCCAATGGTCCGATCTCATGGAACTGCTCGAAGCCTCTGGTGATGCCGAGATACTGGCCAAACACGCGCAGACTCCGCCTGAGAGTACATTGGCGCAGGACCAACCTGTGATCGATGACATATTCTCGGGCGAGGCGCTGGGCGACATCCTGACCAATCTACGTAACGCTGATCCGGATTTCTCCACCAAAACTCTGGCCACACTCGGACGGCATTCACCTTTGTCGATGGCCTGTTACGTAGAAATGCTGCATCGATTGCGTGGGCCATCGCTGACAATACGCAAAGCGTTGGAACTGGAATTCCGGTTTACGTTCCGCGCCATGGAACACGGGGATTTTCTGGAAGGCATTCGCGCGCAGATCATAGACAAGGACCGCAATCCTCGGTGGAGCTTTGCGGATCAATCCGTACCCGCAGTCGCTGTTTCGAAAATGCTGCAACCACTGGGCGCGGACGCACTGACATTCGAGGAGGAATAAGGATGAAAATCGGGTTTATCGGCCTTGGCAACATGGGCGCTCCGATGGCCGCCAATCTGGCGAAGGCCGGGCATGTCGTGGTTGGCTTTGACATGGCAGACGTCACGGTCGAAGGGGTAACCATGGCATCTTCCGGGGCCGAGGCCGTCGCGGGAGCAGACGTGGCAATTACGATGCTTCCAAACGGTCAGATCTTGCGATCTGTCGCGGACGAGATTGTTCCGGCCATGCAGAAAGGCGCCACCTGGATCGATTGCTCAACCGTCGACGTCGACAGTGCGCGTGCGGTGGCGGATCAGGCCCTGGCAGCCGGGTTAAGAGCCGTCGACGCTCCGGTTTCAGGCGGTATTGGGGGCGCCGCAGCTGGTACGCTGACTTTCATGGCAGGTGGTTCGGAAGAAGCGTTTGCAACGGCTGAACCGCTGTTCGACATCATGGGTCAGAAGGCCGTTCATTGCGGCGACTCCGGCGCAGGTCAGGCGGCAAAGATCTGCAACAACATGATCCTCGGCGTCACCATGATCGCGACCTGTGAGGCTTTTGCACTGGCCGACAAGCTGGGGTTGGATCGCCAAAAGATGTTTGATGTCGTCAGTACATCGTCCGGATATAGCTGGACAATGAACGCCTATTGCCCTGCCCCCGGCGTTGGTCCCACCAGTCCCGCCGACAACGGCTACAAGCCAGGTTTTGCTGCAGAGCTGATGCTGAAGGATTTACGCCTTAGCCAGCAAGCTGCGGAAGGGTCGGATGCGGACACCCCCATGGGCCAGGCTGCAACGGCCTTGTATGAACAATTTGTCGAAGCTGAAGATGGGTTGGGGAAAGACTTTTCCGCCATGCTGCCCCGGTTTGAAAAGAGAGGCCGGAGCTGAGGCGCGTAAAGCAGTTTTTTGCTGACCCGAAAACAGTTGTTTGTAGTCACTTCTTTGTCCCGGTCTGTACGTGCTAAAACCAGTGCAGAATAATTGCAGGGGCCGCCGATGAAGACTCTGAGAACTTTTGGATCCATCGCTTTGCTGGTGATCAGTACGGCTGCGGTTGAAGCTGGCAACGGAAAAGGAAAGGCCGGGCACTGCCCGCCCGGTCTGGCCAAAAAGGCCGTTCCTTGCGTGCCACCAGGACAGGTCAAAAACCTATATCGTACGGGCGACCGTATCGAACGGGACTATGTCTGGATCGACGATCCCTATCGTTATGGCCTGAAACGAGGCGGCAATTACGTTCGCGCCGGCGACTATGTCTACAGAATCGATCCTGAAACGCAGAAAGTTCTCAACCTGATCGGCGCCGTGGCGGATATCCTGTACTAGGAAACCGACGGGCCGCTATTCTGCAGCGACCCGGTCCAAATTCAACATCGACCTGAGGTAGTGCCCGGTATGGCTGCCCTCACACTCCGCAACTTGCTCGGGTGTGCCCTCGGCAACAATCTGTCCGCCGCCATCGCCACCTTCCGGACCAATATCGATGATCCAATCGGCGGTTTTGATCACATCCAGGTTGTGTTCGATCACAATGACCGTATTTCCCTGATCCACAAGTTCGTGCAGTACTTCCAGAAGCTTGCGCACATCTTCAAAGTGCAGGCCGGTGGTCGGTTCATCCAGAATATACAGCGTCCGCCCGGTCGAACGTTTGGACAGTTCCTTTGAAAGCTTGACCCGCTGCGCCTCACCACCCGAAAGCGTGGTGGCCTGCTGTCCGACCTTGATATAACCCAGACCAACCCGCGCCAGTGCGTCCATCTTGTCGCGAATGGAAGGCACGGCTTTGAAGAAGTCCTGCGCGTCTTCCACCGTCATATCAAGAACATCCGCGATGGACTTGCCCTTGAATTTGATCTCCAGTGTCTCGCGGTTGTACCGCGCACCCTTGCAGGTTTCACAGGTCACGTAGACATCCGGAAGGAAGTGCATCTCGATCTTGATGACCCCGTCACCCTGACAGGCCTCGCACCGACCTCCCTTGACGTTGAAGCTGAACCGTCCCGGTTTGTACCCTCGTGCCTTGGCCTCGGGCAGGCCGGCAAACCAGTCGCGGATCGGGGTGAACGCGCCCGTGTAAGTGGCTGGATTCGAACGCGGAGTCCGCCCGATCGGCCGCTGGTCGATGTCGATGACCTTATCCAGATGCTCCAGTCCCTTGATCGTCTCGCACGGCGCAGGTGTCTGGCGCGCACCATTCAGGCGCATCGACGCCGTTTTGAACAGCGTCTCAATAGTCAAAGTGGATTTCCCGCCGCCGGAAACTCCGGTCACACAGACAAACTTGGCCAAAGGAAACCCAGCCGTCACATTCTTCAGGTTGTTCCCGGTCGCATTGACCACCGACACCTTCTTCTTGTTGCCCTTGCGCCGTTCAGCGGGCACCGCGATCTCGCGCGTTCCGGCCAGGTATTGCCCCGTGATCGAGGCCGCATCCGCCGTTATTTCCGCAGGTGTTCCCTGGCTTACGACCTGCCCGCCATGCACACCGGCGCCGGGACCAATATCAAAAACGTAATCAGCCTCACGGATGGCTTCTTCGTCATGCTCAACAACGATCACGGTATTCCCTTGATCGCGCAGGTTCTTGAGCGTTCCAAGCAGACGGTCATTGTCGCGCTGGTGCAACCCGATTGACGGCTCGTCCAGCACATACAGAACCCCTGTCAGACCCGAACCGATCTGGCTGGCCAACCGGATCCGCTGGCTTTCGCCACCAGACAAGGTTCCACTTGAACGTGACAGCGTAAGGTATTCCAAACCAACATTATTCAGGAATCCAAGGCGTTCGCGGATTTCCTTCAGAATTGCGCGCGCAATCTCGTTTTTCTGCGTGCTCAGATGGTTCGGAACATCCTCGATCCAGGCCAGAGCCTCCTTGATCGACATCTGAACCACCTGCCCAACATGCAGGCCCGCGATTTTGACGGCCAGGGCTTCGGGACGCAGACGGTAACCATCACATGTGCCGCATGGGCGGTTATTCTGATAGCGCTCGAATTCTTCACGGATCCAGGCGCTGTCGGTCTCGCGGTAACGGCGTTCCATATTGGGAATTACGCCCTCGAAACTGCGAGTCACCTGATAAACCCGTCCACCTTCGTCGTAACGGAACTGTATTTCTTCATCACCAGACCCCCGAAGAAACACCTGCTGAACCTTCTCCGGCAGGTCTTTCCATGGGGTGTTCTTGTCGAACTCAAAGTGGCGGGCGATGGCTTCGATGGTTTGAAGGAAGTACGGCGATTTACCCTTTCGCCACGGCGCCAGTGCCCCGTCATACAGTTTCAGTGTCTGGTCCGGCACCACGAGACGCTCATCGAAAAACAGTTCCACTCCCAGACCGTCACAATCCGGGCATGCCCCAAAAGGTGCGTTGAACGAGAACAGGCGCGGCTCGATCTCGGGGATCGTAAAGCCACTGACCGGACAGGCAAAATTCTCGCTGAAAGTGATACGTTCGGGGTCTCCTTCGCGCGGCGCGGTTTCCAGAATTGCTATTCCGTCGGCCAGATCCAGCGCAGTCCGCAGGCTGTCGGCCAGACGTGTTTCCATCCCTTCGCGCACAACCAGACGGTCAACTACGACGTCGATGTCATGGCGAAACTTCTTGTCCAGAGTGGGCGGTTCATCAAGTTCATAGAACTCCCCGTCCACCTTGACGCGCTGGAAGCCCTGCTTACGCAGTTCGAGGAATTCTTTTTTGTACTCCCCTTTCCGGTCCCGCACGATTGGGCCCAGAAGGTATCCGCGCGTCCCTTCCTCCATCGCCATGATGCGGTCGACCATGTCCTGCACCTGCTGCGCTTCAATGGGCAGACCCGTGGCAGGGCTGTAGGGCGTTCCTGCACGCGCGAACAACAGTCGCAAATAATCATAGATCTCGGTGACCGTACCAACGGTGGAGCGTGGGTTCTTCGACGTCGTTTTCTGCTCGATGGAAATCGCCGGGGACAGGCCGCTGATATGGTCAACGTCGGGCTTTTCCATCATGTCCAGAAACTGGCGCGCATAAGCGGACAGGCTTTCGACATAGCGCCTTTGACCTTCGGCATAGACGGTATCAAAGGCCAGCGACGACTTGCCCGAACCAGACAGACCTGTAATCACCACAAGCTGATCGCGTGGAATGTCAACATCAATACTTTTGAGGTTATGCTCGCGCGCTCCGCGCACCTCGATATTCTTCAGCTCAGCCATTTCGGCCCCCAACAGACAAGTGTCCTAGAAATAGGCGAGCCAGGCTGAGTCTCCAACACAAAAGTTAGAACAAAGTGTGAACAGTCGGATTATTGCCGACAACTCCTGACATTAGCCCCATGTCGATCGCCCCAATGGGCAACTGTTTTCGGTCAATCTACGAAATCAGGGAAATGGCGCGGTTGACGGGGCTCGAACCCGCGACCCCCGGCGTGACAGGCCGGTACTCTAACCAACTGAGCTACAACCGCGCATTTAGGGTCTATGTCTGATCCATTGACCCGGATCACAGGCTGGCAGCGATGGCGCGGTTGACGGGGCTCGAACCCGCGACCCCCGGCGTGACAGGCCGGTACTCTAACCAACTGAGCTACAACCGCCCGCTGCCCGTTCGCTCTGAACGTTGGGGTGTATTATGGCCACGCCCCGGCATCGTCAAGCGGCGTTTTCAAGTTTTTTGCCTTATCCTGATTTTTTCCCGAACCCACCCTTTGAACAGGCGCCGGGTTCTGCGTGAAATGCGCTGAGGGCAAGCAAAGTTTCTGCGCAACCTGCATCTGATCTTGCGAACCGGACTGACACACTGTAAGAGGCGGCCTCACGGGTGATTAGCTCAGTGGTAGAGCGCTTCGTTCACATCGAAGATGTCAGGAGTTCAAATCTCTTATCACCCACCATCTTTTCAATGACTTGTCGGATCTGGCGACAGGAATGGGTGCCAGAAGCCAAAACGCGGCCAGGCGTCCAAGCCTCATTTCTCTAAAAGAACCGCCTCTACGATCAATTGCAAAGTGATACTTCGCTATCTAATCTGGAGACATTGATAGAGGGTATTGCGATGAAACATATATTTGCGGCGTTAGCCGTGTGCTTGGCCAATGCAGCCAGTGCTTTGACGGTTACGTTCGATCACAACCCGGTTTATCCCAATGCGGGTGGTGGACCTGCGACGTCCAACGGGTTCATCTACGATTACAGCACGACCTATCTGGGCGGGAACTACCTATACCTGCATTCCGATAGCGGCATTCTGACGTCAACAATCAGAGCCATAAGCGGAACAACATTCACGGCAAAATCTATTGATGTTTGGGGCGCATTGCGGATTTTCATGTCGGGATCGGGGCCTAGACCGGCAGACGATAACAGCCAAGCCTACTTCCAGTGGGCAACGTCAGGAATTGAGCCGGTGGCAACTCTGACTTTCACTGGAGTACGAAACGGGGCTACGGTGGCTACGCAGTCGATCGGCCCGACGCAGACACAATTTACGTCGGACAGTGTCATACCGAAACTAAAGAAGCTTAGGTTATCTAGCGGGTTCTCTCATATCGATCAGTTGATACTTACTGTGAACAACCCGATCAGTGGCCCCTATTGGAATGACCTGTACGACCCGTTCGGACCCAACACGGTTTGGTGTAACGATTGGTGTGCCAGTTATCGGGTGGACAATCTAAAAGTATCAGCCGTTCCCCTGCCCGCCAGCGGGCTACTACTGATAGGCGCAATAGCTGGGCTGTTTGGAATCAAGCGACGTAGAATAACCGACTATTAGAGTCTGGCTGGGAGCCCGGTGACACCAAGGCTGGCTTACGCGTGCTGCCAGAACTGCCTCAATACCAACAAGTTGAGCTGATTGAGGGTTGCTCGAGAGCAAGCTTGTCACAGCGCGATCCCCCCGCCTATCCTGACCGGAATTGATCGGTAATTCAGGGCATTGTTTTCAGGATTGTTTATGGCTGAATTGAAGCGCGATATTGGTCTTGTTGGCCTGACGTTCATTTCGGTTGGTGGCATTATTGGCTCGGGCTGGCTGTTCGGGCCTATGCTGGCCGTGCAACATGCTGGTCCTGCGGCCATCCTGTCCTGGATTATCGGCGCGGTTGCCATGTTTGTTCTGGCCATAACATTTGCCGAAATCTCGGCCATGCTGCCGATATCCGGTGGAATTGCACGGGTGCCTCAGTTTTCACATGGCAACATAGTCTCGATGGCCATGGGCTGGACAGCCTGGATCGGATATAACACCACCGCACCAATCGAAGTTGAGGCGATGTTGAAATACCTCGCGCCCTATGCGCCCTGGCTGCATGCTGCGGATACTGGCGACCTGACCGGGGCTGGCATTGCGGTTGCGCTGGTTTTCATGCTTCTGTTCGTCGCGGTCAACGCATTGGGGGTGAAGTTTTTCACGCAGGTCAACGCTGCGCTGACGTGGGCCAAAATCGCTATCCCTATTGTTCTGTCGATCCTGCTGATCGCGACACGGCTCAACACCGAAAACTTCACTCAGCCGGGTGGTTTTGCGCCCTATGGGTTGCAGGGCATTATGGCAGCGGTGTCGACCGGAGGCGTGATATTCTCTTTCATCGGGTTTCGCCACGTCGTCGACATGGCCGGTGAAGTTCGAAACCCCAAATTCGCCATCCCCGCAGCCCTGGTTCTATCGATCGTTCTGTGCGCGGCCTTGTATCTGGGACTTCAGATCGCATTCATCGGCGCGCTTGATCCCGAAATGCTGAAAAACGGTTGGGCACGATTGAACTTTGGCGGTCAGGGTCCGCTGGACGGAATAATCATGTCCGTGGGGATCATCTGGTTTCTCGGCCTGCTCAACATCGGCTCGGTAATCGGACCTTTTGGCAACGGATTGGTGGCCACTGGCTCGAACGCGCGTATTGCCATGGCGTTGTCCAAAAACGGATTTCTACCCCATCGCCTGCAAATGCTGTCTTCGTTCGGCGTGCCGCTTTGGGCACTGGCGCTGAATTTTCTGATCGGAACGCTTTTCCTGCTGACCGTACCTTTCGCCACAGTAATCGCGTTGAACGGAGCGGCCATCGTCCTGTCATTCGCCGTCGGCCCAATCGCCGTGGTCTGCTTGCGCCACCTCATGCCCGATCACACGCGTTCGATCCGCATCCCGGCCGTCAAGGTGGTCGCCGTCACGGCCTTTGCCGTTGCCACATTGGTCGTCTACTGGAGCGGTTGGGACACGGTCTGGCGACTTGGCATTGCATTGATCGTTGGAATGGTTCTTCTGCTGCTGCGGTTCCGCAACCGTCTTGACGAAATGGACGTGACCGAAGCTTTGTGGCTGGCGCCCTATTTTGCCGGTATCGGGCTGATCTCTTTCCTTGGGCAATTCGGCGAAGGCGCGCAAAAGCAGATCCCCTTTGGTTGGGATATTCTGCTGTGTATCCTGTTTTCCGCCGTGATCTTTAGTCTTGCCGTCCGTTCAGCCCTATCCACTGAAAAGTTTCAGGAATACATCGCCGAAGAAGAAATACTGGATCCCAAGGAACCCGTTGTCGGGTTCTGAATAACCGAGTGACCCAAATGAAAAAGCCCGCCGCAACTGCGGCAGGCTTCTCCATATTCTCTCAGATGGCCAGTATCCCGGCTCTGCCTTCCGGTAACTTAATGTGCAGTCGCCGACGGTCCGGTGCTTTCGGGTGCCTTGGCGGCGGCTGCCGCTGCTTCCTCGGCCGCTTCGTCCCATTCGATGGGATCTGGCGCGCGAACAAGTGCCTGCTCCAGAACTTCCGAGACATGCTTGACCGGAATGATCTTAAGGCCTTCCTTAACGTTATCCGGAATGTCCGCCAGATCCTTCTCGTTCTCTTCCGGGATCAGCACCGTCTTGATGCCTCCCCGCAGGGCAGCTAGCAGCTTTTCTTTCAAACCGCCAATCGGCATTGCATTCCCGCGCAGCGACACTTCGCCTGTCATTGCGATGTCCTTACGCACTGGAATTCCGGTCAGGACCGATACGATCGACGTTACCATCGCCAGACCGGCCGAAGGACCGTCCTTGGGGGTTGCCCCATCCGGAACGTGCACGTGAATATCCAACGTGTCGAACTTGGGCGGTTTCACACCGATCTGAGGTGAAATCGACCGCACATAAGACGAAGCCGCGTCGATGGATTCCTTCATTACGTCGCCCAGCTTGCCGGTGGTCTTCATCCGCCCTTTGCCGGGCAGTTTCAGCGCCTCGATATGCAGCAGATCACCCCCTACCGAGGTCCAAGCCAGACCGGTAACAACACCAACCTGATCGTCCTGTTCAGCAAGACCATAGCGGAACTTCGGCACGCCCAGGAATTCATCAAGATTGTCCGGCGTCACCGTGACGGATTCAGCCTCTTTCTTGATGATCTTGGTCAGCGATTTCCGCGCCACCTTGGCGATTTCACGTTCCAGGTTCCGCACCCCGGCTTCACGGGTGTAGATGCGAATGATCTTTTGGAGCGCCTCGTCGGTCAGATCAAACTCCTTGGTTTTCAGACCATGGTTCTTGACCTGTTTGCCGATCAGGTGCTGTTTGGCGATCTCGCTCTTTTCCTCTTCTGTGTAGCCGGCCAGCGGGATGATCTCCATCCGGTCCAGCAAAGGCCCGGGCATGTTGTAGCTGTTCGACGTAGTCAGGAACATCACGTTCGACAGGTCATATTCCACTTCAAGATAGTGGTCCATGAACGTGCTGTTCTGTTCGGGGTCCAACACTTCCAGCATTGCCGAAGCCGGGTCGCCACGGAAGTCCTGCCCCATTTTGTCGATTTCATCCAGCAGGATAAGCGGGTTCGTGGTCTTCGCCTTTTTCAGCGCCTGGATGATCTTACCGGGCATCGAGCCGATATAGGTCCGACGATGACCGCGGATTTCGGATTCATCGCGCACACCGCCCAGCGAGATGCGAATGAACTCGCGCCCCGTGGCTTTGGCAACCGATTTACCAAGCGAGGTCTTACCCACACCCGGAGGGCCAACAAGGCACAGGATCGGGCCTTTCAGCTTTTTCGAACGCTGCTGAACCGCCAGATATTCGACGATCCGTTCCTTGACCTTCTCAAGCCCATAGTGATCGGCATCCAGAATATCCTGCGCCCGGCCCAGATCCTTTTTGACACGGGATTTGGTGCCCCATGGCAGAGCCAGAATCCAATCCAGATAGTTGCGCACAACGGTCGCTTCGGCAGACATCGGCGACATGTTCTTGAGCTTCTTCAGCTCTCCTTCCGCCTTTTCCAGCGCCTCTTTCGACAGCTTGGTCTCGGCGATCTTGGCTTCCAGTTCGGCAACTTCATTGCTGCCGTCTTCACCATCACCAAGTTCCTTCTGAATGGCCTTCATCTGCTCGTTCAGATAATACTCGCGCTGCGTCTTCTCCATCTGGGATTTGACGCGGGTCTTGATCTTTTTCTCGACCTGCAGAACCGACATTTCGCCCTGCATCAGGCCATAGACCTTTTCGAGCCGTTCGCTGACGGACAGAGTTTCCAGCAACTCCTGCTTTTGCTCAACTTCAATGCCCAGATGACCCGACACGAGGTCAGCCAGCTTGGCGGGCTCAGTTGTCTCGCCAACTGCTGCAAGCGCTTCTTCGGGAATGTTCTTGCGCACTTTGGCATAGCGCTCGAACTCATCCGCAACGGTGCGCAGCAGCGCCTCGGTCGTGGTCACATCGCCGGGTATCTCGGTCAGATACTCCGCACGGGCTTCGAAGAAATCTTCGTTTTCCAGGAACTCGGTGATCTGCACGCGTGCCTGCCCTTCAACCAGCACCTTGACGGTGCCATCGGGCAGCTTCAGCAGTTGCAGCACGTTCGCCAGAACGCCGGACTGGTAAATCCCTTCGATGGTGGGATCGTCATCACCCGGATCAATCTGGCTGGACAGCAATATCTGCTTGTCGTCCTGCATCACTTCTTCCAGTGCACGGACGGATTTTTCCCGCCCCACGAACAGCGGCACGATCATGTGCGGAAAAACCACGATGTCGCGCAAAGGCAGTACGGGGTATGAGGAATTCAGAGGCTCTTGCATGCTCAATCCTTATCATTGGCAAGACGGCACTGGTCCCTAGAAAGGCAACCTTTGGCCATCTCCTGTCTTGGACGATAAAGGTGGGGCGCTGACCGCCTGTTTTCAACCTCATCGCCGTTTGTCGGCAATCAGAATGACCGGATGATTTACCGACTGCAAGGCGTCGCGCTGACATATCCACGAATTTTGTTGAAACCCAACCGGATTTGCCGCCTAAACAGGCTCAATATCCCCTTCCGCACGCTGCGCGTGAAAGTCACCTTGCCAAGCCGCAAACCGACCTTCGTAAATAGCGTCTCGCATTCCCTGCATAATCTCTTGAAAATAGTGCAGATTGTGCCATGTCAGCAGCATCCCCGAAATCATCTCGTTCGAACGGAAAACATGGTGAAGGTAAGCGCGCGAGTAGTTTGAACAGGCCGGGCAACTGCAGGCTTCATCCAGCGGGCGCGGGTCGTCCGCGTGACGGGCATTCTTGATGTTGACCACACCGCGACGGGTGAAAACCTGCCCTGTTCGCCCAGACCGCGACGGCAGCACGCAATCCATCATGTCGATCCCGCGTGCGACGGCACCCACGATGTCGTCAGGCTTGCCAACACCCATCAGGTAACGGGGCTTGTCCGAGGGAAGATAATCCGGCGCGTATTCAAGGCAGTCGAACATGGCTTCCTGCCCCTCGCCCACGGCCAGACCGCCGACGGCATAGCCTTCGAAGCCGATTTTCTTCAATGCCTCGGCGCTTTCCTCGCGCAGGTCGCGTTCCAGCCCGCCTTGCATGATCCCGAACAGTGCATGGCCCGGACGGTCCCCGAACGCCTCGCGCGACCGGTCGGCCCATCGCATCGACAGGCGCATGGATTCTGCGATGCGGTCCCGATCGGCTGGCAACGCTGGGCACTCATCGAAACACATGACGATGTCCGATCCCAAGAGCCGCTGGATTTCCATTGACCGCTCGGGCGTCAGTTCATGTTTTGATCCGTCGACATGGGATTTGAAGGTCACGCCTTTTTCCGTCAGCTTGCGCAGCCCGGCCAGCGACATGACCTGAAATCCACCCGAGTCCGTCAGAATTGGCCGCTCCCAGTTCATGAATTTATGCAATCCGCCCAGGCGATCGATCCGCTCAGCGGTGGGGCGCAACATCAGGTGATATGTATTGCCCAACAGGATATCGGCCCCCGTCGCGCGCACGCTTTCCGGCATCATCGCCTTGACGGTCGCGGCTGTCCCGACCGGCATGAAAGCAGGCGTGCGAACCTCACCCCTCGGGGTATGGATCACACCGGTTCTGGCCTTGCCGTCGGTGGCCTTTAGGTCAAAGGAAAAACGGTCTGTCATTGTGTCGCCTCGGGGTCGCTGAACCGGGCAGGATTTGCCTGATCCGCCTGCCCTTTGCAACCCGTCAGGGCAAAGTGACAACGCGCTCCGTGAACAACGCCACAACGCCTTCGCCGTCGACATCCCTGCAAACGCGAACTGCGGGACGCGAGGGATCCGGCCGCGTGGCACCGTTTTCCTCCCCACCGACGATCACGCGCAGGCCTGTCTCGACCATGTCGAACATCGGTTCGTGAGAGCATGCAATTACGGCGGTCGAGTCGTGCAACCCGCATCCTTCCAGCCCACCGACTTCCTTATAGAACTTGAGGTAGAACTTTGAAATGTCGCGCAAAAAAGCACCCATATCTGTTGACTTTTCGGCCAGCGCATCGAAGTCCGCGCCCCGGTAAAGGGTCTTCAGCGTGACGTCCAATCCAACCAGAACCGTATTCGGGGGGGCCGCAAAAACGAAATCCGCTGCTCGGGCATCGTGGTAAATGTTGGCTTCTGCGTGGGCGGTGATGTTTCCGGGGCAATACACGGCGCCCCCCATGATCACCAGCCGACCCAGATTTTGGGAAAACTCTGGGTCCAAGCGCATCGCATCGGCGATGTTGGTCAACGGACCAACCGCACAAACGACCAGTTCGCCTTTGTGTTCGCGTGCCATTTCGACCAGAAATTCTGCCGCTGGCAGGGGATGGTTTTCGCCGATCTGCGGGATTTCCGTCAGGTCTCCGAACCCTTCTGGCCCGTGGACAGGTTCGGACGGAACATGCGCGTCCGTCTCAAGCGGAAAGGCTGCGCCTTCCGCGACTGCAGCATCAAGGCCGAGTTTGTGCAGCAAAAACCGCGCATTACGGCTGGATTGATGCACATGCGTGTTTCCGAAAATGGTCGTCAGACCAATCAGGTCAATTTCCGGCGCGGCGGCGGCGTAGGCAATAGCCATCGCATCGTCGATTCCCGGATCTGTGTCGATAATCAGTTTCATATGCGCCCGATACCGCAATCAGGACGGGATGCAAAGCGGACACATCTGTTGTTTTCCCTCGAACTTCGACGCCTTCACTGGTTTGCATCCGAGTCCAATCTGTCCATACCAGAGTTGAAATCGGGCGACTCAACCCCCAAGTGTATACCATAGTACACAATAAAGAGGACAGAAATGACCGAAGATCAGATCATCGGATTGCTTTCATCGAACATCATTTACCTGCTGGCGGCGGCCCTAATCGTAATCGTCATCCTGAAGGGCATTAAAATCGTCCCGCAATCCGAAAAGTTCGTGATTGAACGCTTCGGTCGGCTGCACTCGGTTTTGGGACCCGGGATAAATTTTATCGTTCCTTTCCTAGATGTTGCGCGCCACAAGATATCCATTCTTGAACGTCAGCTTCCAAACGCGACGCAGGATGCGATCACCAAGGATAACGTTCTGGTCCAGATCGATACATCGGTGTTCTACCGCATTCTTGAGCCTGAAAAGACAGTCTACCGAATCCGTGACGTCGACGGTGCGATTGCGACCACGGTGGCAGGTATCGTGCGCGCTGAGATCGGCAAAATGGATCTGGATGAAGTACAGTCGAACCGCGCCCAGTTGATCTCCCAAATCCAGGAAAGTGTCGAAACAGCCGTCGATGACTGGGGCATCGAAGTGACCCGCGCCGAAATTCTGGACGTTAATTTGGACCAAGCGACCCGTGACGCCATGCTGCAGCAGCTGAACGCCGAACGCGCACGCCGGGCTCAGGTAACCGAAGCCGAAGGCATGAAACGCGCTGTTGAACTGCAGGCCGATGCCGAACTTTATGCGGCGGAACAAACCGCCAAGGCCCGGCGTATTCAAGCCGAAGCAGAGGCTTATGCGACCGGTGTCGTTGCCAAGGCAATTCAGGACAACGGCATCGAGGCCGCTCAGTATCAGGTCGCTCTGAAACAGGTCGAATCGCTTAACGCATTGGGCAACGGGACGGGAAAACAGACGATCGTCGTGCCGGCAAACGCCCTTGAGGCTTTCGGTGATGCGTTCAAGATGCTGAAAGGAGCAAATTGATGGCAGATCCCTTCTGGCTGACCTGGTGGATCTGGATGGCCGCCGCATTGGCCTTGGGAATCCTTGAAATCGTGCTGCCGGGTTTCATCTTTCTTGGCTTTGCCATCGGTGCCGCAATCACGGGTATCCTGCTGATTTTGCCGGGGCTTACACCCTCGCTGCCGATACTGTTGCTGATCTTCGCGGTGTTGTCGCTGGTGTCCTGGCTGGTTCTTCGGCGCATATTCGCGCTACCCCATGGTCAGGTCAAAACGTTCAACCACGATATCAATGACTGAACGGGGGTGGCGCCCAAGGCGGGCGCCATTGCCGCACTGGACGCTGGTCCGGCCTTTCCCTATATATTTTCTCAGGTAACAAACCCGAGGCAAGTATGACGCATCCCAGTGAACAGTTTGAAGGCACGCCGCTGATTGCCCCTTCGACCATCGAACACCCCTTGTACGAGGCCGTGGTCGAGGCATGCCGAACGGTTTATGATCCTGAAATTCCAGTGAATATCTATGATCTCGGGCTAATCTACACAATCGAGATTGCCGAAGACAATTCAGTCAAAGTTATCATGACCCTGACTGCACCGGGCTGCCCCGTCGCCGGAGACATGCCGGGCTGGATCGTTGAAGCCGTTGAGCCGGTTGCCGGCATCAAGGAAGTTGACGTCGAACTGACCTGGGAACCACCGTGGGGAATGGAAATGATGTCTGACGAGGCCCGACTGGAACTCGGCTTTATGTGACCAGAGAATTATCTTAAAAAAAAACAATCTGTTGTCGCCAAAAAGTCATCCAACTGTTACGCGGCTGTAGCAGAACTTTCATACAGCTGCGCAACAAATCGGTGTGTCGACGGATAAGTGCATTCCATTTGTCGCTCGCACGGGCTGCTGGATCGCCTGCCCTCCTTGAAATCTCCGGCCCGAATATTGGACCGCTCTTGCCCGAGGGCGGTCCAGATCGTTCAGGGTAGACTGCAATTTACTGATTGCCGCAGGTCGATTTGATCTCTGCTGCCCTATCGTTCAATTGCTTGACGTAATCTCCGGACAGCATTTGCAGTCTTTTGCCTTCGGTGCCGGTTACCAGACCAAGCAATGCGCCCGCCGGCGTAATTGCCGCCACACTTTCCAACTGTTTGTCTTCGGCATGCTTCTTTTCTGAGGCAATCGCGCGCAGATCGCCTTCAGCGGTTGCGCAATTGACAGGGTGTCTGGGCCCGTCCGACGCAGCCCAGGTAGTGCCAGCCAAAACGGCAAAACTCAGCCCCAACAGCGCCAGCGGCGTATTTGATTTCAGATATTTTGACCGCAATGCCATATTCGCAAACCTCGTGATTGTTGTTGCACCGAAGGACCGATATCTGCTGCCCCTCCGGATCAGGCTAATCCGGCCAGCTGCGCTGGTGCAAGGCGAGCGGTGCCCGCAAACCGGCTGTTTCAAAGCAAATCTTCGCAATCATAGGCCGCGCTCACTTGAGCCCGGTGATCGAAAGCCCTAAATTAGTGTCAACGCGACGACGGAGATCCCCTAATGTTTGGCATTCCTGGCAAACAGGCTGTAACCATGACGCCCAAGGCGGCCGAGCAGATTTCTCGTCTGATGACCTCGGCCGGACATGCCGGGCTGCGCATTGGCGTGAAAAAAGGCGGATGCGCCGGCATGGAATATACCATGGACTATGTGGATCAGGCGGACCCTAACGACGAGGTTGTCGAACAGGACGGTGCACGGGTCATGATTGCGCCCATGGCGCAAATGTTCCTGTTCGGGACCGAGATCGACTACGAGGTCACTCTGTTGGAGTCCGGCTTCAAGTTCCGCAATCCAAATGTTGTCGATGCATGCGGCTGCGGCGAGTCGATCAAGTTCGACGAGGCGCTGACTGAACAGCAATAATGCGTTTGTGCGTCACATCAACATTCTCCCCAAAGTTCCCGGGTTTCCGGCCACCTATTGAACAGGTGTGTCGTATGTATTGGCGCAGACGGAATCTCCGGCGTTTGACCGGCCACCAACCCTTGCGCGGAATTGTCAGGTGGGGCGTAGGGTGCTATCCGAAAATGAAATGATGTCAAAATGAAGAGGTGCAGGGATGCGGCGCAAGCTGGCGGCTGGAAACTGGAAAATGAATGGAACCAGCGAAGCGCTGGGCGAACTTGAGGTGCTGGCCAGCACCCACCCTGCCCCAACTGTCGATATTCTGATCTGCCCTCCGGCCACACTGGTTCACCGCGCCGCGCAGGCCACGCAGGGAACCGGCATTACAATCGGCGGACAGGATTGCCACGCGGCCCCGAACGGCGCCCACACCGGCGATATCAGCGCCGACATGCTGGTCGACGCTGGCGCAACAACCGTCATTCTGGGGCATTCGGAACGGCGTGAGGATCATTCCGAACAGAATGAGGACATTCGCGCCAAAGCCCGCGTCGCAATGGACGCCGGTCTGAAAACCGTCATCTGCGTCGGTGAAAGTCTGGAACAACGCGAAGCCGCCAATACGCTTGATATTATTGGCGGCCAGATGTCGGGGTCCATTCCGGATCAGTCGACCGGTGAGAACCTCATCGTCGCATACGAGCCGATCTGGGCCATCGGAACCGGAAAAGTTCCCACTCTGAACGAGATCGGAGAGGTTCACGACTTTATCCGCGCCCGACTGGAGCGCCGCTTTGGCGAAGGTGTCGGGCGCTCGGTCCGGTTGCTTTATGGCGGTTCAGTAAAGCCTAGCAACGCAGCAGATATTTTCGCCGTCTCCAATGTCGATGGTGCGCTGGTTGGCGGCGCAAGCCTGAAAGCCGCCGACTTCTCGGGGATCATCGAGGCGCTTGAAAGCGCCTGATCAGGCAAGCTTCATCGTGATCATCCCGGCCACGATCAGAACCGCCGCGCAAATGCGCGTGGCGGTTACCGCTTCGCCCAGAAACAGGATACCGACCAGAAACGCGCCAACGGCGCCAATCCCTGTCCAGACGACATAAGCTGTGCCCAATGGCAGCGTCCGCATTGCCAGCGCAAGCAGGGCGAACGATCCCAACATCGACACGCCCATAATCGCGGTGGGCCAAAACCGGGTAAAACCGGCCGATTGCTTCATGGCAAAGGCCCAGACGATTTCAAGCAGTCCGGCAGTTAACAGAATGATCCAGGGCATATGAGAGACCTCGTTTTGCCCGGGCCGTCCCGGAGAATTTCCCATTTTGGGGAGGTCGTCCTCTGAGCGGCAGATAGTCACTCAATTCTGTTCTTCAAGACAAAACCGGGCGGATCACGCCGCCCGGTTTTTTGCGTTGTCATTTAGACGCTGTCTAATTGGTCACGATTTCCGGCCCCATGAAGGTGTTGGGCAGGAAGGTCGACAACCATGGAATGTACGTCACCATGATGAGGAAGACGAAGAGCACTGCAAGGAATGGCAGCGCAGCCTTCACGACGCCCATCATCGGCATTCCCGCAACGCCCGAGGTCACGAACAGGTTCAGGCCGACCGGTGGCGTGATCATTCCGATCTCCATGTTCACCACCATGATGATGCCCAGGTGGATCGGGTCGATGCCCAGCTCGATGGCAATCGGGAACACCAGCGGCGCAACGATGACGAGCAGGCCTGAGGGTTCCATGAACTGACCACCGATCAGAAGGATCACGTTGACCACAATGAGAAACGTAATCGGCCCCAAGCCCGCCGACAGCATCGCGCTGGCGATATGCTGCGGCACCTGTTCGTCGGTCAACACATGTTTCAGGATCAGTGCGTTGGCAATCACGAACAATAGTGTGACGGTCAGCTTTCCAGCCTCGAACAGCGTGTGCTTGGTATCCGGGTGAATGAGCGCCGTGACCAGTGCATAGGGTTTCTTCAACAGCGAGATATTCTGCGCGTCACCCTCGCTGCTAAGCGGCCCCATGTCCTTGTAGACGAAGCAGGCGATCAGGAACGCATAAACCGCGGCCACCGCTGCAGCTTCGGTCGGCGTGAAGATACCGCCGTAAATGCCGCCCAGGATGATCACGATCAGGAACAGGCCCCAACCAGCTTCACGCGCTGATGCGAATATCTCGCCCCAGCCTTTCCAGTCGCCCTTGGGCAGGTTCTTGACCTTCGCCATCACATAGATTGCGACCATCAGCATCAAACCGGCCAACAGGCCCGGAATGACGCCTGCCAGGAACATACGGCCGACCGAAACCTCGACTGCCGCTGCATAAACCACCATGACGATCGAAGGCGGGATCAGGATACCCAGGGTTCCTGCGTTACAGATCACACCGGCCGCGAATTCTTTGGAATACCCAACCTGTCGCATTCCAGCGATAACGATCGAACCGATGGCGACCACCGTTGCAGGGGATGACCCCGACAAGGCTGCAAACAACATACAGGCAAAAACGCCCGCAATCGCCAGCCCGCCGGGCAAATGGCCCACACAGGCAATCGAAAAGCGAATGATCCGGCGCGCCACGCCCCCTGTCGTCATGAAGGACGACGCCAGGATAAAGAACGGGATCGCGAGCAGAGTGAAGTGCCCCTCGAACGCCTCAAACAGCGTACCGGCAACCGAAGCGAGCGAACTGTCGGAATAGATCAGCAGGAACAGGGTCGAGCTGAGGCCAAGTGCCACCGCGATCGGAACACCGATCAGCAGCAGGCCAATGACCATCGAGAAAAGAAGAACTACATCCATCAGTCATGCTCTCCTTGCTGAGCCCGGACTTCTTCGATCTCGTCCTCGACTTCGTGGCTGGCGACCAGACGATCGGTTTCACCGCGCCAGATCTGCACTGCGACTTGCGAAAAGCGGATCACCAGCAGCAGCATGGAAACTGGCAACACCAGATACGGCACCACCTTGGGAAGCTTCTCGTATTCCTCGCCATAGTTGATGAGGCCCTCAAGAAAGCGCAGCGGCGCGACCATGGGAATATCGTCAACTTCGTAGAAACTCTGGCTGCGCGCTCCGCTATCGAACCCTGTCGGGAACCAGCGTCCGGATGTGGGTGGCAGGTCGGCAAACACAGCCCAATAGTCATACGACCCTTTCAGCAGCAGCAGCGAAAACACCAGACAGCACGCTACGGCGATCAGCGCCAGTATGCGGCGCGGTGCCGGGGCCAGCATATTCAGGATGGCGTCGACCCCCAGATGCGCGTGCTTCTTCACCGCATAAGATGCGCCAAGCAATACCAGCCAGCCAAACATGAAAACTGTCAGTTCAAGCGCCCACAATATGTTCGAATTAAAGAAGAAACGCGCGATCACATTTGCAAATGTAACGGCCGTCATCAGGCCCAGGAGCAACGCAATCATGGTTTCTTCGATATGGTCGACCAGCCCGCCATGGCCGGATTTCGCACCAGACATCTATCTGTCCCCACATTTTTATTGTTGAGAAGGATTGGGGCGGGCCTTTTCGGCCCGCCCGGCCTGCGCGTCGATAACTCCCCAGTCCCCTGACGCGCGGCCTGGACCGGGATCAGAACCCGGCGTTGATTGCCTGAGCGGCGTCGATCTTTTCCTGACCTACGTCGTCAGCGAACTTGTCCCAAACGGGTTTCATCGCATCAACCCAGGCCTGACGTTGTTCAGGGTTCAGTTCGCGAATAATTCCACCCGCGTCCGTGATCGAGGCTTTGGCGGCTTCGTTTACGGCAAAGGCTTCCTTGTTCCGGGTCTCGGTCACTTCGCTCAGAATGGTCAGGAACTGATCACGCACTTCCGGCTCGAGGCTGTCCAGCCAGTCGACCGAAGTCACGACCAGATAATCGATGATACCGTGGTTGGTCTCGGTGATGCCGTCCTGCACCTCGAAGAACTTCTTGCCGTAGATGTTCGACCAGGTGTTTTCCTGACCGTCCACAACGCCTTGCTGCAGCGCGCCATAAACTTCCGAGAATGCCATCTTCTGCGGGCTGCCACCGATGGCTTCCATCTGCGCAACCAGAACGTCCGAGGACTGAACCCGGAACTTCAGGCCATCCGCATCAGACGGGTCAACCAGCGGTTTGTTCGCCGACATCTGCTTCATGCCATTGTGCCAGAAGGCCAGACCCTGCAGGCCGCGGCGCTGCATGCTGTCTTTCATCGCCTGACCGTCCCCCGAGGCCTGGAATGCATCCACAGCGTCGATATTCTTGAACATGAACGGCAGGTCGAACAGGCGGAACTGTTTGGTGAACTTTTCGAACTTCGACAGCGACGGCGCGGCCAGCTGAACGTCGCCCTGCAGCATCGCCTCAAGAACCTTGTCGTCATTGTAGAGCGTGGAGTTCGGATAGACCTCCATGCACATGACGCCCTGCATCTCGTCGTTGACGCGTTGTTCCAGCAACGAGGCAGCGATGCCCTTCGGATGCTTGTCGGTGTTGGTCACGTGTGCAAACTTAACGACAATTTCTCCGTCCTCGCATGCTGCCATCCCGGCAGTAGCCGTCACGGTCAGCGCAAGCGCGGTTGCAGCTGTTGTCAGGATTTTCATCTGTATTGTCCTCCCAGACTTCCTAGAACCCTTCATCGGGCGCTCTTGCAGCGCCCCATGACGCGAAGTGAACCGAATCAGATCTCTTCTCACAACTTTTTGTTTCATGGCTGTTCTTTTGATATTTTATTGTTTTCTATCAAATATCTAGGTGAACTTAATACCTGAGATTTCAAGATCCCCAAGAAGCCATGTGCGGAAATCCGCACAGGCCTTTGGCGCACTGTGCGGATTTCCGCACTACGGCGACTCACGAGTTCCGAATCAAACACCCAGAGATTCGCGCCGGTAGCAACTCCCTTGGGGCGTGTTACTCCGCCAAGCGCGCATAACCGCAGAATTTTTAGGTGATACTGAGCCGCACGGTCGCGTCACCGCCGATAGTCTTCCGGGCGGATGCCGTAGCGTGCCAATTTGTCGTAAAACGTCTTTCGCGGCAGCTTCAGTGCACGCGCCGCTTCTGTGGCCTTCCCGTTATGCCGACCCAAGGCGGTGATCAGCAGCGAACGTTCGACACGCGCCATCTGCTCGCTCAGCCCCAGATCAGCAGCCTGCGCGACATCTTCGGGCATTCCCAGAACAAATCGCATCGCAGCGGACATCAGCGAGCGCGCATTGCCCGGCCAGTCGCTGGCCATCAAGGACGCCAGATGTTCCGAGGTGATCTCGGGCGTGGCAATCCCCGCCTGTTCAGCGGCCTGCGCGACATAGTGGCGAAAGATCACCGGAATATCCTCGGGACGCTCTGCCAGCGACGGAATGCGCACCCGCATGACGTCAAGGCGATAGAACAGATCCGCATGAAAACGGCCCTGCGAAGACAATGCCGACAGGTCCGCTGTGGTGCCCGCCAAAATGCGGACCCCGGCGCCCTGCTCGACAATCTCAAGCGCGGCATACTGTGTAGCCTCGGGCATGGCCGATACTTCATCCAGAAATAGTGAGCCACCAGCGGCGTCATGACAGACCTGCACCAGCTCCGCCGCGGTCAGACCCGAGGATGGCCGCTTGACAAAGGGCCCCTGCGCCTGCGGCGACATCATATGGACCACTTCGGCAACCTTGGATATTCCACTTCCCGCCGGCCCGGTTACCAGAACCTCGGCGTTGGTCGGTGCTACGGTGCGGACACGTTCGCGCAGTGCTTCGGCCTGCTGAGACAGTCCGAACAACAATCGGGCGGCGGGATCACCGCGTTCCAATTCGCGTTTTAACGCGCGCTGTTCCAGAACCTGCGCACGGGCTTCCATGGCCCTCTTCAGAACCGCCAGAAGGTCGGCAGCGGCACAGGGTTTTTCAAGGAAATCAAAGGCACCCTGCCCCATGGCCTGCACCGCCATCGGAATGTCGCCCTCTCCGGTCAGAAGGATGACCGGCAGATCGGGGTCGATTTCATGAGCGTAACTCAGCAGATGAAACCCGTCTCGCCCCGGCATGCGGATGTCCGAGATGATGACACCAGGAAATTCGGCCTGGATATGGTCTTTCGCAGCCACAAATGACCCTGCTGGAATCGGAGCGTAGTCGGCCAGTTCCAGCGTCTGCGCCAGGGCGTCCCGAACCGCCGCATCGTCGTCAACCAGTAGGACCTTGTGCATCATGCGGCCTTGTCATCCTCGTAATAATCCAGCTCGACAGTAAAACACGCGCCACTATGTGAATTGTAACCCCGAATGTCGCCGCCGAAACTCTGAACCAGCCCATATGAAATCGACAGGCCCAGCCCCATACCCTCGGACGAACCAACGGCCTTGGTCGAATAGAAGGGTTCAAACAGTTTTTCGGGATCCTCGATTCCCGGACCGTTGTCGCGCACGGTGACGGATACTCGCGCATCGGTGTCGAACCATATGCGAATATATCGATCGTCCTGTTCGCTCATGGCATCTGCGGCGTTGTTGATGAGGTTGACGAAAACCTGAACAAGCCGAACCTCACCACCCCAGGCGAAGACTGGCTCAACATCGGGCTGCCAATCCACTGTGACCCCTTCAGCGTGCAACCGTGCCGAGGTCAGTTCGACGGCTGTATTGATGACTTGAACCAAATCCACCTTTCCCATCGGTTCGTTTTCATTTCTGGCGAAGGCACGCAGGTTCTTGATGATACGGGCCATACGCGCCGCCATTTCTGAAATACGTCCCAGGTTTTCGCGGGCCTTTTCACTCCGGCCGCGCTCCATGAACGCGGCGCCATTATCCGCAAACTGCTGAATGGCCATAAGCGGCTGGTTCAACTCGTGGCTGATACCCGCTGACATTTGCCCCAACGCGTTCAGCTTTCCGGCCTGCACCAGATCCGATTGCGCGCGCTTCAGGGCGGCTTCGGCTTCCATCCGCTCGGACACTTCGCGCCGCAGGGCCAGGTTTGCATCCGTCAGATCACGGGTTCGCCGCGCGACTTTGCTTTCCAGAACGGTGTTTGCTTCGGCCAATGTGCGCCTGCGCTCAGTTGCCAGAAAAAGTAACGCCCCAAAGGCCAGACAGATTGCGGCAACCGCAGCGGCCTGCAATCCCGCTAAGCGCCGGGCCGGCGCTACGTCCACCAGCACCTCGGCCGTCATATCGATAACCGGCAGGTCAAGCGTCAGGTGCAGCGCGTGACGGGGCAAATAACGCCCCCAGTTCAGCGTCCACAATTCATGCCCGGCGACCCGGGTCGAGCTGAAATCGACCGTGCCGCCATCCGGCGGTGAAAGCCCTTGTTGTCCCTCTGCGCGCCGCCAGAACAGAAGATCGGACCTGTTCGAGATGAAGACAACGCCTTCCGCATCCACGAAGAATACCGCTTCGGTGCTGCCGCGCCAGGTTTGCTCAACATCCTGCACGTCCGCGACAACCATCAAAGCACCCTCAACCTGACCCGAGGGTCCAAAGGTCGGAGCCGCATAGGAATAAATCCGATCACCGCTTTCCGGCAGGGCCCCATGGGCACTTCCCATGGCCCCCTGCATGGCGCGCTCAAAAGCAGGATATCCGGCCATGTCGGGCTGCCTTACCGGCTGGGCCGCGACCAGAACCTGCCCGTTGGAATCCAAATACATCATGTTCACTGCAGCAGTCTTGTCGGACACATCCAGCAGCAGGGACCGGGCCGCCTGCCTGTCTGCCGGGGTTTCTAACTCGCGCAGGGCTGGATGATCGGCCATCAGGACCGCCAGCTCCTGATACACCTGCATCTGCGTGCTCAGCCGGTCTGCTGCAAGTTCAAGATCTGCCTCGGCCTTTTCGCTCAGTTGCGACAGGGCTTGACGATAGGCGTAGGACCAGACCCCGGCAGACAACAGTCCGACGACAAACAGAAATCCAAGGATCACCCAGACTCGATACATGACATAGGGTCTTGCATTCGACGCGCCTCATGGCAAGTCTGCGCAGCATGAAGACGCTTTTTCAATCGCCGGTCGAGCCCGGCTTCGTGCAAAACCCCTACCCATTCTATGACGAGGCGCGCCAGTACGGCGACCTTGTGTATTGGGGCGACTACAATAAAGTGGCCGCTGTTTCTTATCGCGCTGTGCAAGCCCTGCTGAAGGATCGGAGGTTTGGCCGAGAGGTTCCGGCAGAATTGCGAGAACCCGGCCCCGCCCATCTGGCGCCGTGGTTGAATGTCGAAGCGCATTCCTTGCTTGAAGCTGAACCTCCACGGCACACGCGGCTGCGCGCCCTCGTCATGCGCGCCTTCACCACACGTTCAATCGCGTCCCTGGCGCCTTCGATCGAGCAGCTTTGCCACACCCTGATGGACCGGTTCCCCGCGACAGAGTTCGACCTTCTGGACGCCTATTGCACTCAGGTACCGGTCATTACGATCTGCCGTCTTCTGGGCGTCCCCGAGGACATGTCACCACAGTTGCTGCGATGGTCGCATGACATGGTCGCGATGTATCAGGCCAGCCGGAACCACCAGACCGGGGACAACGCGGCCCGGGCCGCACGGGAGTTTACCGATTTTCTGACCCGCTATATCGAACAGCGCCGCAGCGAACCCCGTGACGATCTGATCACGCGCCTGATAGCGGCCGAAGAGGACGGAGAAAAACTGTCCCGCGACGAACTGGTTGCCACTTGCATCCTGTTGCTGAACGCCGGGCACGAGGCCACGGTTCACTCCCTGGGGAACGGGGTGAAAACTCTGTTGCAAACCGGATTCCGTCCACTTGCGCCCGGCGACATCGATGCCGCCGTTGAAGAAATTCTGCGATATGATCCGCCACTGCACATGTTCACGCGTTATGCCTATGAGGATGTGGAGATCTTTGATCACCGCTTCAGCCGTGGCGATGAGGTTGCGCTGTTGCTGGGTGCCGCAAACCGCGACCCCGCGGTCTGGAATGCACCGAACACCTTCGACCCGACCCGGCCCATTGTCACAAACACCAGTTTCGGCGGCGGCCTGCACTTTTGCGTCGGCGCCCCGCTGGCCCGTCTCGAGATGCGCATCGCACTGCAGGTGTTGTTTCAGCGGGCACCAGAATTACGACTGTCGGCACAGCCGGAGTATTCGAAC
The DNA here is from genome assembly GCA_963669395.1 of uncultured Ruegeria sp. Lineage (GTDB taxonomy): Bacteria > Pseudomonadota > Alphaproteobacteria > Rhodobacterales > Rhodobacteraceae > Ruegeria. Next base: position 2,753,078 of record OY770022.1, read on the forward strand.
AGCTATCACTTTCATGGGCTTACTAGGCTTCTTGTTCACGTCTGAGTTCCAGCACACGCCGACTGAATAGCGCATAATGCGCTATGCCTCCGGCGGGAATATTTATAGCCAGATGAAATCGGATCCTTTATTCATCTGGCCCCAAATATCCCGGGGGAGACGCGTTCCAGCGCGGCGGGGGCAGCGCCCCCCCACTTCGTTAACCAACAACCAGCGCACCCAGCGGCAGCATCGTCGTCGATTTGATCTCTTCCATCGACAAAAGAGCCGTGACGTTGTGCACCCGCACTTCCGAGATCAGGGTCTGATAAAAATCGTCATAGGCGCGGGCATTTCTGACGCGTACCTTGAGGATGTAATCGATGTCCCCCGCAAGGCGGTGCGCCTCCTGCACTTCTGGACGGTCCCGCAGCGCCTTTAGGAACTTACGCTGCCACTCGGCCTCATGTTCTGAAGTCCGGATCAGAACAAAGAACGTCGCCTCGAACCCCAGTGCCTCGGCATCCAGCAACACTGTCTGTTGACCAATGACCCCTGCACTTTTGAGTTTTCGGATTCGGTTCCAGACAGGTGTCTTGGAACTGCCGACCCTTGCAGCGATTTCATCCAGTGACTGACTGGCGTCGCGTTGCAGCTCAACCAGAATTTTCCGATCCGTATCATCAATCCGCACCGACATTCCAATTTCCTTCCATTTCCGGAACCCGCGTCCCAAAGCCCATCCTATTTGGAACGTATGTTCTTATTTGTTCGCCCATATGGCGTTATTCCGGGAATATTTCCTATATTGAGGGTCAAGTCAAACACAGGTCGAGATCCTCAGATGCGGCAATCGCACACATATACGGATACAGGGCACGTCGATTTCGTCGGCGCAGGTCCGGGTGATCCGGAATTGCTGACGCTTAAGGCGCTGAACGCGTTTGAGCGTGCGGATATCGTTCTGCATGACCGCCTGATCAGCCCCGAAATTCTGGCGCTGGCCGGCAAGACCGCTGAACTGGTCGATGTTGGCAAGGCCGGCTTCGGACCCTCATGGAAACAGGAAGACATCAACGCATTATTGGTGGACTACGCACTGAAGGGTCAGCGTGTGGTCCGTCTGAAGTCGGGGGACCCCACTGTATTCGGACGTCTGGACGAAGAAATCGAAGCGGTCGAGGCTGCGGGTGTTTCCTGGCAGATTATTCCCGGCATCACTGCCGCCTCTGCGGCTGTTGCTGGCATCGGTCAAAGCCTGACGCGTCGTGGTCGCAATTCCTCGGTGCGATTCCTGACGGGTCACGACATGAAGGGTTTTGCCGATCACGACTGGAATGCACTGGCGCGTCCCGGTTCCGTGGCTGCAATCTATATGGGCAAGAAATCCGCCCGTTTCATTCAGGGCCGTCTGATCATGCACGGTGCTGACCGCGAAACCCCTGTCACCATCGTCGAAAACGCTTCGCGCCCAGGCCAAAGGGTGCTGTCCACGACGCTGGACCAATTGCCCGCCGATCTGCATGCCGCCGCAATGGACGGCCCCGCACTGACCTTTTATGGCCTTGCACCGCGCCGTGCAGCCGAGGCCCTGACCGAATTCAACAAGGAGCTTGCCTGATGGCCCGCGCTTTTACACCCAAAGTGGTTACAGCCAACGACCTGCTGGAAGGAGACGTCATTTATCTGACCGAAGACGATCGCTGGTCACGCGATCTGTCCGAGGCAGAACTGATTACTGACGAAGCTCACGCGCAGGTGCGTCTGCTGGATGCCGCACGTCAGGCGAATACCATCGTTGGCGCCTATCTGGCCGACGCGGTCGCGGGCGAACGCGGCCCCGAGCCCACTCATTTTCGGGAAGACTTCCGCCGGACTGGTCCGTCCAACTATGCCCACGGAAAACAGGAAACTTCCCCGCAGCCCCGGGCCTGACCTCTGGCCCCTCACTCTCCCCTACAAGGCCCCAAGGTTCGGGGCTGCAACTAAGGACAGCTAATCATGTATCGCTACTCCGAGTTCGACACAGCATTTTTGGCAGAACGCAACGCGCAGTTCCGCGCGCAGGTCGAGCGTCGCATCGACGGCTCGCTCACCGAAGACGAATTCAAACCCCTGCGCCTGATGAACGGCCTGTATCTGCAACTGCACGCCTACATGCTGCGCGTGGCGATCCCTTACGGGACGCTGAACAGTGCGCAGATGCGCCAACTGGCCCTTCTGGCCGAAAAGTGGGACAAGGGCTATGGCCATTTCACCACCCGTCAGAACATCCAGTACAACTGGCCGAAACTGAACGACGTGCCGGACATGCTGGACGCTTTGGCCGAGGTTGGCATGCACGCCATCCAGACCTCGGGCAACACCATCCGCAACGTGACCGCCGACCATTTCGCCGGTGCCGCCGCGGATGAGGTCGCCGACCCGCGCGCCTATGCCGAACTGCTGCGCCAGTGGTCGACCGACCACCCGGAATTCCAATTCATGCCCCGAAAGTTCAAGATCGCCATCACCGGCTCGGAAAACGACCGCGCCGTGATCAAAGCGCATGACATCGGCCTGCAACTGGTCGAGCGTGACGGCGTTCTGGGTGCCCGTGTTATCGTGGGCGGCGGTCTGGGTCGTACCCCGATGATCGGCAAGGAACTGTCGGAATTCGTCGCCTTTGACGACCTGCTGGCCTATCTTGAGGCCACCGTATCCGTGTGGAACCAGATTGGCCGCCGCGACAACAAATACAAGGCGCGTATCAAGATCACCGTGCATGAGCATGGCATCGACGCCATCCGCGCTAAGGTGAACGAGCGCTTCCTGAAGGTCCGCCCGCAGTTCAAAGGCGCCGACATGTCGCTGCTGGACGAAATCAAGGGCCACTTCGCTGCCCCTGCCTTCCGAGAGGGTTCGGTTGCGTCGTTTGAATCTGCCTACACCAACGATCCGGTCTTCCGCTCGTGGGTCGATACCAACATCGCGTCGCACAAGAACGCAGACCACGCGATTGTCACCATCTCGATCAAGAAGCACGGCCAGACGCCGGGCGATGCAACGGCCGAGCAGATGCGGGTCATGGCCGACCTGGCTGAAGAGTTCGCCTATGACGAGCTGCGCATCAGCCATGAGCAGAACGTGATCCTGCCGCATGTCCATAAATCGGACCTGCCTGCGATCCATGCGAAGCTGAAGGAATACGAACTGGCAACCGCCAATATCGGCCTGATCAGCGACATCATCGCCTGCCCCGGCATGGACTACTGTGCGCTGGCGACCGCTCGTTCCATCCCGGTTGCGCAAGAGATTGCAACCCGCTTCGACGAGTTGAAGCTCGAGCATGATATCGGCCACCTGAAGATCAAGATCTCGGGCTGCATCAACGCATGTGGTCACCACCACGTGGGCCACATTGGCATCCTGGGTTTGGATCGTGCCGGCGTCGAAAACTACCAGATCACTCTGGGCGGTGATGCCACCGAAAGCGCGGCCATCGGCGATCGCACTGGTCCGGGCTTTGCCTACGATGAGATCGTCCCCGCCGTGGAACGCATCGTCGACACCTACCTGAACCAGCGTGAAAGCGCAGAGGAGACGTTCCTGGAAACATACCGCCGCGTCGGCATGGCGCCGTTCAAGGCGGCGCTTTACCCCGAGGCACAGGCCAATGCCGCTTGACCTGATCCAGACGGAACTGGGTAAAGACCGAAGTGAACTGACTGAACGGGTCGAGGACCTCAACGCCCGATTCCGCCACCACAGTGCACACGACGTGATGCATGGCGCGATTGAAGAGATCGATGAGCTTGCCCTTGTGTCAAGCTTTGGGGCGGAATCGGTGGTGTTGCTGCACATGGCGGCTGTTGTTGACAAGGCAACGCCCGTCCTGTTCATCGACACTCAGATGCTGTTCACCGAAACGCTGGAATATCAGCAGGAGGTCAGCGAGCGTCTTGGACTGAGAAACGTTCGGATCGTCAGGGCGGACGATGAAGACGTCCTGCGCGATGACCCCTATGGCGCCTTGCGCCTGCGCGACACGGATGCGTGCTGCAACCTGCGCAAGACATTCCCGCTGCAAAAGGCCCTTATGGGCTATTGCGGCTGGATCACCGGGCGCAAAAGGTTTCAGGCCGGCACCCGCGCCGCGCTCGACTTTTTCGAGGTCGAGGACGGAACAGGCCGGATCAAGGTCAACCCGCTGGCACATTGGGCACCCGAAGATGTGCGCGCCTACATGGACGAAAACCGCCTGCCCCGGCATCCGCTGGTGGCAAAAGGATATCCTTCGATCGGCTGTGCGCCCTGCACCTCGCCGGTCAAAGAGGGCGAAGACCCCCGCGCCGGACGCTGGCGCGATCAGAACAAGGAAGAATGCGGCATCCATTTTGTCGACGGCAAGATGGTGCGTGTTGGAGAAAAGCAATGAATGTAATCGTAACGGATCAGGGGTTTTCCCCCGATGATTGGACCGACGGCTTTGTTTCGCTGGATGATGCCGCCAATGACGTGGTTGCCCTGGATGTAAGTTCAGACACCGACCCGGATGAACTCTACGATCGTCTTGGCCGAGCCGAACTGGTGCGGGTCGATTTCCCGTCCTTCGCAGATGGCCGCGGCTTTACCATCGCCCGCACCCTGCGTCTGAAAGGCTATACCGGGCGTCTGCGCGCCAAGGGGCACGTTCTGGCAGACCAATACGCGATGGCGCGGCGCAGCGGCTTTGACGAGGTCGAGATTGATGATGGCCTTGCCACCCGTCAGCCCGAAGATCAGTGGCTTGCCCGCGCCAACTGGAAAGAGAACAACTATCAGGCCCGCCTGCGCGGTTAAGGCCGCACATCGCCAGCTTGTGACAGAAAGGGGGCAATCTGTCCCCTTTTCCTGACTTGGATCAACGATTAAACGGAGATGTCGGTTTAGCAGACCGGCAGGTAAACGATGACAGAGATGAAGCCCGTGAGCGAAGTAACTGCCGTAAAGGCCCCCGTCCTGCCGGACGCGCAAACAGTAATTGACGTGAAACACTGGACCGATAGCCTGTTTTCTTTCAAGGTGTCGCGCCCTGCCTCGCTGCGGTTCCGTTCGGGCGAATTCGTGATGATCGGGTTGTTGGGCGATAACGGAAAGCCGCTGCTGCGCGCCTATTCCATCGCCTCGCCTTCGTGGGACGAGGAACTCGAGTTCTACTCGATCAAGGTGCAGGACGGTCCGCTGACCTCGAAGCTGCAACACATCAAACCCGGCGACCAGATCATCCTTCGCCCCAAGCCCGTTGGTACCCTGGTGCACGACGCGCTGCTGCCCGGCAAACGCCTGTGGTTCTTTGCCACCGGTACCGGTTTCGCGCCCTTCGCTTCGCTGCTGCGCGAGCCGCAGACCTATGAGGATTATGATGAGGTCATCATCACGCACACCTGCCGTGAAGTGGCTGAACTGGAGTACGGCCGCCAGCTGATCGAAAGCATCCGCCAGGACGAACTGCTGGCCGAACTGATCGGCGAAGGTTTTGCAGACAAGATCCGCTACTACCCGACCACCACCCGGGAAGAGAGCCCCAAGATGGGCCGCATCACCAACCTGCTGAAAGACGGCACCGTATTTGCCGATCTGGGCATCGATGGCGGAATCAAACCCGAAACCGACCGCGCGATGGTTTGCGGCAGCCTGGCTTTCAACCTCGATATCAAGGAAATTCTGGAAGAGTTCGGACTGCGCGAAGGCGCAAATTCCGACCCCAAGGAATTCGTCATCGAAAAAGCCTTTGTCGGCTGATCTTTGGAGCTGGCCGGGTAATTGACAACCCGGCCAGCTCAATCCCGCCAACAAAGGCGGGTTTTTCGTGTTTTCCGGCCTTTATGCTGCTTGAAACGCCTTTCGCACCGGTCTAAATTCCGGTCTCGAAATTCTGCAATCATCAAAGGAATGAACCCATAGCCCGCAGACCCCACAACGCGCCGCCGCAGAGAGACACCGGACCGCGCGTCAATGAAAAGATCCGTGCCCCTGAAATCCGCCTGATCGGCGCTGACGGTGATAACGTAGGGGTGGTTCATCCCGCCAAAGCTATGCAGATGGCCGCTGATGCCGGACTTGATCTGGTCGAGATCTCGCCCAATGCCAATCCTCCGGTTTGCAAAATCATGGATTTCGGCAAGTTCAAGTACGAACAGCAGAAACGCGAAAGCGAAGCCCGCAAGAAGCAGAAAATCATCGAGGTGAAGGAGGTCAAGTTCCGGCCCAACACCGACACGCATGATTACGACGTCAAGATGAAGAACGTCGTCAAGTTTCTGGAAAAGGGCGACAAGGTCAAAGTCACCCTGCGCTTCCGTGGCCGTGAGATGGCGCACCAGAACCTGGGTCGCGAACTGTTGGAGCGTGTTGCCGAAGACATCAAGGAAATCGGCAAGGTCGAGAACATGCCGAAGATGGAAGGCCGTCAGATGATCATGATGATCGGCCCGCTTCCGCAGAAATAAGCCCTGCAAATAACCAATTTCAAACCCTGTCAGAGTTGCTCTGGCAGGGTTTTTTGTTCACCGAAAATTCAATCCTCGCGATTTGTACACACCTGTCCCCGTCCGCAAATCTTAAAGGCCGGAAAGCGACAATAGGTCGATTTCAGGCACTCTGATTTCGACGGCGCGCTGGCGCAAACTGGAATGCGCGGAATCGCGATGCGGTTAAGCGTGAGATGCCGGATAAAGGGGAGGTAACGATGGGTGAAATGTCATTCGCTGGCGGCGTTTATCAATCTCTGCCGACGCAGGCCTATTGCGATGAGGCCGTTTTTTCCTTGGAACGCACCCGGATATTCAGGCGGTCCTGGCATTTGGTAGGCCATGTGACCGACATCCCCAACTTCGGTGACTATGTTGTCGAAGACATCAGCGGCGTCTCAGTGATCGTGATTCGGGGCCAGGACAGCGAAATCCGCGCCTTTTACAACGTCTGCGTTCATCGCGGCCATGAATTGCTGAATGGCAAGGGTTGCACCCAAAAGATGACGTGCCCCTATCACGCATGGACCTATGACACGACCGGACAGTTGCGCGCCGCGCCGAATGCCACCGCGTTTCCGGGCTTCGACAAAAGCCGGTACAAGCTGCGCCCGGTTCAGGTTGAACTGTTCTTCGGACTCATTCTGCTGAACCTGGACCCGGACGCCCGGCCAATGGCCGAACTGGCCGAAAGCGCGCTTGGCGAAATCGCTGAGTACGCGCCCAACCTTCCCAACTATAAACGCGCGGACCGGACGGAACGGTTGGCCAGCGCGAACTGGAAAGTGGCCGCCGAGAATTTCAACGAATGCTATCACTGCGCTGTGGTTCACAAGACTCTGACAACCGGAGTAGTCGATCCGGACCAGTACCGGACGCGCGGCCACGATTACGGCATTCGCCATGCCAGCCCGGCCCGCCCGGACAGTCAAAAATCCTACAGCTATGTCGCTGATCCCGAGGCGCGCACGGATAAGTTCCTGACATGGTGGTTCTTTCCGCTTTTTGCCCTGCAGGTTTATCCCGGTGGGATTGTGAACACCTATCGCTGGACCCCGGTCAGTGTGAACAAAACAAAGATCGAAGTTGACTGGTGGTTGCCCGAATCCGAACCGAACGCCGGCGAACAAGAGATCATCCTGCAACACCGCAACACCACCTTTGCCGAAGATGGCCCGATTGTGGATTCGGTTCAAAAAGGGTTGGAAAGTGGCGCGATCGGGTTTGGGGCACTGGTGGTCGATGACGCGTGTTCATCGCAATCAGAACACCCGATCATGGCGTTCAATGCGCATTACCAGAGAGCCATGGAAGACACGGCCCTCTGAGAATTCTCTGACTTGATCAGGCCGGCAGCGAAACCTCGATGGCTTTGCTTAGTTTCGCGACCAGTTCATCAATCTGATCGTCCTCGATGATAAAGGGCGGTGCCAGCAGGACGTGGTCACCTTTCCTGCCGTCGCGCGTTCCGGACATCGGGTAACAGATCAGCCCTTCGGCCAAAGCGGCCTTCTTGGTCTTTCCCGCGACACCCAGCGCAGGGTCAAAAGGCGTGCGGCTTTCCCGATCGGCCACCAGTTCCACCCCGCGGAACAACCCCCGGCCGCGGATATCGCCAACATTCGGATGCTGGCCAAACGCGGCCTCAAGCGCTGATTGCAGCTTTTCACCCATCACGCCAGCTCGGGTCGGCAAATCGCGGTTAGTCAGCTCCCTTACAACAGCCAAGGCAGCAGCCGTCGCAACCGGGTGCCCGATGTAAGTGTGTCCGTGCTGGAAGAAACCGGAGCCATCCCGTATCGCATCATAAATTGCACCGGAACACAGCATCGCACCAATCGGCTGATACCCTGCGCCCAGACCCTTGGCGATGCACAGGATATCCGGCGCCACCCCATCATGGTTGCAGGCAAACAGATGCCCTGTCCGGCCCATGCCACACATCACTTCGTCCAGAATCAACAACACGCCATACTTGTCGCAGATCTCACGAATGCGTTTGAAATACCCCTCAACCGCAGGAACTGCACCCAATGTCGCGCCAACAACCGGCTCTGCCATGAAAGCCATAACGGTATCGGGACCAAGCCGTAGAATCTCGGTTTCCAACTCATTGGCGACGCGCTGACCATAGTCAAAGCTACTCTCGCCATCGGGCTTTTCCGCATATTCGAAACAGGGCGCGATATGGGTCATCTCGATCAGCATCGGCGCGAACTGCGCCCGCCGCCACGCGTTTCCACCTGCCGACAACGCACCCAGAGTGTTGCCGTGATAGCTCTGCCGTCTAGCGATCACATGGCGGCGTTCCGGCTGACCGATTTCAAGATAATACTGGCGCGCCAGCTTGATCGCGGCTTCGGTGGCCTCGGACCCCCCGGAAACGAAATACACCCGGTCCAGATCACCCGGTGCGTGTTCGATCAGCAAATCCGCTAATTCCTCTGCCGGTTCCGAGGTCATGAAGCCTGTATGGGCAAAGGCGATCTTTTCAACCTGTTCCTGTACCGCCTTGATCACGGCTGGGTTTGAGTGCCCCAGACAGGAAACCGCCGCGTCCCCGCAATCAAGATAGCGCCGTCCGTCAGCGTCAATCAGGTAACACCCATCACCGCCTGCTGCGACCGGCAGTTCGGCCTTGGTGTGACGTGGAAATACATGGCTCATTTCAAAATCCTCTCAATTTTTGCGACCAGCGCTGCTACCGATGCCGCATTGTCTGTCCATGTTCGACCTTCTGCGTCGGTCAGGCTGTTTTCGAAACCAACCCGCACATCACCGCCTCGCTTTGCGGCTTCTGCAAGGCACATATGTTCCTGCTTCCCAAACGCGCAGATCATCCACGGCGCCGGATTTTGCGGGAAACCATCAATATCTTCAGGTGTCGATTCTCCACCTGTTGTGTAGCGGCCCAGAACCAGCAGGCGATCCGCCTGCTCCTGTCGCACAATCCCTTTGTCCCGCCACTGGTCCAGCAAAGCCGCATCTTCTGCATCATAAAGGATGTGCTGAACCCGTGTACCCTGTTCGGCACAAAGTCCATATAGCCGTGCCGCAAGCTCCGGCGCACGGGCAGTTTCACGGACGGAAATCGAAGCCCAGCCAGGGTTGACCTGCTTCACACATTCAAACTGCGCCGCGACATCAAAAACGCCCGCGGCCTCGGTTGTGATCTGAATGTCCATCTCCGGCACAGTGCGGCTCAACTCGGCAATCGCGTCTCGGTATCGCCCAGCATCCAAAGAATGGGCACCTTGATCGTCACGGACATGCAAATGCAGCCCCTGGGCACCGGCATGAAAACACGATTGGGCGTTGGCCGATATTTCATCCAGCGAAACAGGCAGCTTCGGATGATCAGTGTGACCGCGCCGCGCGCCGTTGGGCGCGACCATTACGTAAGGTCTGAATGTTTCATTTTCCGGACGTTGCATTCCCTGCTCCAACCCCAGCCGCGTTCCTGTACCCCATTTACCTGTCGAACGCGTGTTTTCCACTTGCCATTTTCATAACAAATGTTTTTTTGGTAATATGTCGGAATCTCCTACCCAACTGACCAACCGCCTACGCCGCACCATCGACGACCTGCCGACACAGCTTCAGGCAGCTGCAAAATACATTATCGATCATCCGGCAGATTTCGGTATCGACCCGGTTCGAGTTACCGCCCAAAAGATCGGCGTCAGTTCCAACGTTCTGGTCCGATTGGCACAGAGGCTGGGCTTTGACGGGTTTGACGCCTTTCGTCAGCCATTTCGGCACGCTCTGGCCACAGACCGAGAGGAACAGCTGGGACAGGACTGGCTGTCCAGCCTCAGACAAGAAGGGCAATTCGCTACGGCTCAATTCCAATTCGCACGGAATGAGTTGAACGTCGTCACCCGCTCGTTGCGGCAGATAGACCCCAAGAAAATGCAGATGGCCACGAAAATCATATCTAATGCAAAGCGTTGCTTTGTGACGGCCACACGGTCCAGCCATGCACTGGCTTCTTATTTTTGCTACGCCGGACGCATGGCACAACCCGGAATGCAGCTTATCCCTCGGCAAATGGGCTCCGCGATTGATGATCTTATCGAAGGGGACACGCAGGATTGTCTGTTCGCGATAACCGTCCAACCTTATTCAGCGGACACGATTCAGGCCATGCGGTATGCCCGCGACATGGGAATGAAGATCATACTTTTGTCGGACAGTGACGTCATCGCCCCGGGCGTCAAACCCGACGTTGTCCTGGCAGTCAGCACCCGATCCCTGCACCACTTCTCAAGCTTTTCCGGCGCAATGGCCGTTCTGGAATGCTTGCTTGGTCATCTCTTTGACGCCGGCGGCGACGCCGCACGAATTCGCGTGGAAGAATATCAAAGGGCTCGTGAGGAAACCGGCGCTTACTGGCGCCCTTCAAAACCGCCCAGAGTGCGTCAAAAGAACAGCCCCCGGTAAACCCGGGGCCTGCCCCTGTTCATTGCGCTGTTTACATCGTCGCTTCGACAGCCCGTCTGGTCATCACGTACACCAGATGTGCGCGATACTCCTTGCTGCCATGCAAGTCCCCAATCATGTTCACGGGGTTGACCCTCTGGTCCATCAACGCATCCGGCCGGAACTCCTTGTTCAGGGCCTGCTCAGCCTCACCCCATCGAAAAACGCCATCTTCGCCGGCCCCGGTTACGGCAACCCGAACACCGTCAGCGAAACGGGCAAGAAACACACCCACCAACGCAAAACGCGACGCCGGTTGCAGAAACTTCTGGTAACTCGCCGCCTGCGGCACCGGAAAGCGGACAGACGTAATGATTTCACCTTCATCCAATGCAGTGGTGAACATGCCCTGAAAAAAGTCGTCTGCCGCAATCTGGCGTGTATTGGTAACGATGGTCGCACCTGATCCCAGAACACCCGCAGGATAACAGGCTGCAGGATCATTGTTTGCCACCGACCCGCCAATTGTGCCGCGGTTGCGCACTGCCGGATCACCGATCTGACCAGCCAGCGCCGCCAGTGCCGGGTACGACCCCGCCGCATCACGCGCCACCGAGGCATGAGTCGTCGCCCCTCCGATCGCAACCGAGCCATCGTCTTCAATGCAAACACCCTTCATCTCGGCAATTCCGCTCAGGGATACCAGGGATGATGGCGCGGCCAGTCGCTGTTTCAGCGTCGGGATTAGGGTCTGCCCTCCTCCCAACGCCTGTGCATCCTCGGCCGCCAATGCGGCAACCGCATCGGCTATGGTCGAGGGTTTTTCAAACTCGAAACTGTACATTTCGCTTTTCCTTTCCGAAGGGCGTTTCCCGGCCCTTCATCTTTTTGGAAATACTCCGGGGGTCCGGGGGCTGGCCCCCGGTCCACCCTCTCAACTCAGCCGTTCATAGCTGCCCAGACGCGCGACGGGCTGACCGGCATATCGATGTGGTCCACCGCCTTGCCGCCCGAATTCAGCGCATCCAGCACCGCATTGACAACTGCCGGCGGCGATCCGATCGCGCCCGCTTCGCCACAGCCTTTCACACCCAATGGGTTATGCGTACACGGCGTCTGGCTGGAATGGTCGACACCATAGAATGGCACATCATCGGCACGCGGCATGGCGTAATCCATGAAGGACGCACTTAGCAACTGGCCATTCTCGTCATAGGCGCAGTTCTCCAGCAGGGCCTGACCGATGCCCTGACCGATACCGCCATGGACCTGGCCGTCAACGATCATCGGATTGACGATATTGCCAAAATCATCCGCAGCCGTGAATTTCTCGATGCTGACCTGACCGGTGTCCGGATCAACCTCGACCTCACAGGCATAAGCACCTGCCGGGAAGGTGAAATTGGCCGGGTCATAGAAGGCGGTTTCCTCAAGCCCCGGCTCGACCTCCAGCGGATAGTTGTGCGGGACATATGCCGTCAGGGTCACATCCCCCCAGGCAACCGATTTATCGGTGCCCGCGACACTGAACTGACCATCCTTCAGCTCGATATCGGCCTCGGACGCTTCCAGCAGATGTGCAGCGATCTTTTTCGCCTTATCGATCACCTTCTCGGTCGCCTTGACCATGGCCGACCCACAGACCGCAAGCGAACGTGAGCCGTAGGTGCCCATCCCGAACGGGATCTTGGACGTATCCCCATGCACGATCTCGACCATCGACTCGTCGATGCCGATCATGTCCGCCACGACCTGCGGGAAGGCGGTTTCATGCCCCTGCCCGTGGCTGTGCGCACCGACCATGACGCTGATCGACCCAGTCGCGTTCACGCGCACCGTCGCAGCGTCATAGAGACCCGCCCGGGCCCCTAGCATCCCAACGATGTTCGACGGCGCGATACCACAGGCCTCGATATAGCAGTTGATGCCAAGACCGCGCAGCTTGCCTTTGGCCTCACTCGCTGCACGACGCGCAGCAAAGCCTGCCAGATCGGCAGCGGCCTCAAGCTTGTCCATCGTCCCGTTGTAGTTTCCAGTGTCATAAGTCAGCGCCACCGGCGTGTCATAGGGGAACTGAGTGATGAAGTTCTGACGGCGCAGTGCAATCGGATCGACGCCCAGCTCACGTGCGGCCTTGTCCACGACGCGCTCCAACTGGAAGGTCGCCTCGGGGCGGCCTGCGCCGCGATAGGCATCCACCGGCACCGTGTTGGTGAACATCGCTTTCACGTTTACCTGAATGACCGGCGTCTTGTAGTTGCCCGCCATCAGCGTGCCGTGCAGCCAGGTCGGAACCGAACTGGAGAAGGTCGACAGATACGCGCCCAGATTGGCATAGGTGTTTGTCCGCAGGCCGACAAAGTTGTTGTCCGCATCCAGCGCCAGTTCGATCTTGCTGACGTGATCCCGACCCTGCGCATCCGACATGAATGCCTCGGACCGGCTGGCCGTCCACTTGACCGGACGCCCACAGGCTTTTGCCGCAAAGGTACAGAACGCTTCCTCGGCATAGTGGAAGATCTTGGTGCCGAAGCCGCCACCCACATCCGGGGCCACCACGCGGACCTTGTGTTCGGGCAGACCCAGAACAAAGGCGCACATCAGCAGGCGGATCACGTGCGGGTTCTGCGACGTCGTGTAAAGTGTATACTCTTCGGTCGCGCGGCTGTACTCGGCCACGGCCACGCGCGGCTCCATCGGGTTGGCGACCAGACGGTTGTTCACCAAATCCAGCGTCGTCACGTGGGCTGCGTTGGCGAAGACATCGTTTACCTTGGCGTCGTCCGCTTCGCCCAGCTGCCAGTCATAGCAGATGTTGTTCTTCAGGTCGTCATGAACCAGCGTCGCGCCATCTTGCGCGGCGGCCTTCATATCCATGACGGCTGGCAGTTCCTCGATATCTACGTCGATTGCCTCGGCCGCGTCGCGCGCCTGTTCAAGGCTGTCGGCCACAACGGCGGCGATAGGATCGCCAACGTGACGCACTTTGCCCTGCGCCAGAATGGGGTGCGGCGGCTCCTGCATGGGTGCGCCGTGTTTGTCGGTGACTTCCCAGCCGCAGGGCATCCCGCCCACGCCTTCGAAGTCCTTACCAGTAAACACTTTGACCACACCTGGCATGGCTTCCGCCGCAGATGTGTCTATGGATTTGATCCGGCCATGTGCGATGTCGGACCGCAGAAAATGTACATAGGCCTGACCACGTACGTTGATGTCGTCGGTGTAATTGCCCGCTCCGGTCAGAAAGCGCACGTCCTCGCGCCGCTTGGAACTGGCTCCGATGCCACTGTCTTTGGGCATTGCTTGTTCTCCTCCCTGGGAAAGAATTTTCGCTGAAAATTCTTTGCGACCGCTTTATTCGGCGGCGATGCTGGAAACGTCCTGGCCCGATGCGGCCATGATCGCCTTGACGATGTTGTGATACCCGGTGCAGCGGCACAGGTTGCCTTCCAGATATTTCCGGATCTCGGCCTCGGTCGGACGCGGGTTATCTTTCAGCAGCGCGGCGGCACTCATCACCATGCCGGGCGTGCAAAAGCCGCACTGAAGGCCATGGTGATCCTGGAATGCCTGCTGGATCAAGTTCAGCGAACCGTCCGGGTTGGCCTGTCCCTCAATCGTGCCGACGTCGGCACCGTCCGCTTCAAGCGCTAGCATGTTGCAGGATTTAACCGCCTCTCCGTTCACGTGAACAACACACGCGCCGCACTGCGCAGTGTCGCAACCAACATGTGTACCGGTCAGTGACAGGTGATCGCGCAGAAAGCTGGACAACAAGGTCCGGCCTTCGACATCACCGCTCACGGGTTTTCCGTTCACGGTCATTGAGACCTGTGTCATAAGTTCCTCCCATTTCGTTTTTTTGCTTGTGCCGAGTTAAACACGGGAATTTTCGTTTGAGAACAAAAATCTTTGGCAGGTGCACGAACAGGGGGATTGGCCAAACACAACAGCTTAGCCCGCAATGGCGACCGGGCAAAATGCCCCCACGTCACACCTTCTTTCGGGCCCGGGGCTGCGGTCGTGTCGGAATTTCCTTGAGCAATCCGCCAACCCCCATCCCGGCGATATCCGCACTGGTCACGGGGATGCCGCAGGCCACGCGGGACAACACCCAGTCGGCCCCGTTCAAGGCAGGCGCACGCGCACATCCCGGCAGTCCAATGACGGGACGATCCGACAAGCTACCAAGAAACAGCAAGTTGCCGGGATCGACCGGCATACCAAACCTGTCCACCTGACCCCCAGCCGAGCGCACGGCTTCGGGGGCCACGTCGGCGGGATCCGATGTCGCAGACCCTGTCAGAATCATCACGATATCCTCTTGCATGGCGGCAATGGCTTCGGCCAGATCTGGCGTTCGATGCGGCACGATGCGGATATCATTCAACTCCATCCCAAGCGCTTCGACACGTCCGCGCATCGAAGCAATACCCTTTTCATTCGGTGGACCGCCGGGAATGTCGGTCACGATCAATCCGGCTGTGCGGTGGACGGGTACGGCCAGCCGGATCGAGTTCTCGGCCAGTCGCGATGCCCGCAACACGTCACCGCCGGGAACCGCATACGAGATCACCTTGATCGTTGCGACCATCCCACCGGCTTCCATCTGCTGGTGCTGGGGGACAGTGGCGACCGTTATCATTGGATTGACCAGATTGAACTGCCGCAGAGCATCCGTACCCAGAACCACGACGCCGGGCCCGTCCGCCAGCAAGTTGACGCGCCCGGTAAATGGCTGCGTTACCCGAAGACCGGCAGCGGCCGGGTCTGGCGCCAGAGCCTCGGCCAGCATTCGGGCGGCTTCGTCCTCGTGGCAATCCCCGGGTTCCAGCCGGGCCACGATAACCTCGGAATGGCCGGCTTGTGTCAGTTGTTCAAGGTGTTCACGCGACAGGATCACGCCTTTGCGCAGTTTGACTGTGCCAGCCTGAACCGAGTGCGCCAAAACTGTCCCTTCGGCTTCGGGCACCTGGACCGGTCCGAATTTCACGCCTTGCCCCGCAATACGGCGGTCATTTGCGCCAGTATGGCAACTGCTATTTCCGAAGGATCCGCAGCGCCGATATCCAGTCCGATCGGACCGTGGATTCTGGCAATCTGCGCATCTGTAAAACCAGCCTGCGTCATGCGGTCCACTCGTTTGGCGTGTGTGCGTGTAGAACCAAGTGCGCCTATATAGAACACATCAGCCTGCAACGCGGCCTGCAACGCCGGATCATCCAGTTTGGGATCGTGGGTCAGCAAAACCACTGCGGTCCGCGCATCCAGCCCCAGTTGAGCGACCGCCTCGTCTGGCCATTCCGTCAGAATGGTTTCACCGGGAAACCGCGCGCTGGATGCGAAGGCTTCCCGCGGATCAATGATTGCAGGATCATACCCGGCGATCCGCGCCATTGGAACAAGCGCCTGCGCAATGTGGACCGCACCCACGATGATCAGCCGCAGCGGAGGGTTGTGGACAGCCACGAAGGTCTTGCCGTCCGCTTCAAAACCGGACCGGTCCATGCGGAGCCTCTCGTGATACGCGTTCCGGCGTAAAGCCCGGTGCCCCGTGTCGATATTGACTTCATACGCGACGGCTTCACGCTCTGCGCGCGCCGCAACCAGATCGGTCAGCATGTTTTCCGTCAGAACCGAGCCGACAGGCTCGACCAGAACACGTATCGTGCCGCCACAGGCCAGACCGACGGCAAAAGCGTCCTCGTCGCTGACACCGAATTCCAGCAGGCGCGCCTCGCCTTCATCGATGGCTTCCATTGCTTCGACGATCACGGCGCCCTCGACACATCCACCGGAGACCGACCCTTCGATCCGGCCATCGCCCCCGATCACAAGCCGCGATCCGACCCGGCGCGGTGCACTGCCCCAGGTATCGACGACGGTCGCCAGGGCCGCGCCACGGCCCTTGCGGAACCAGTTCAGTGCTGTCTCCGGGCTATTGTCGAATCGATCCATCGAAACCTCCTGGCGTTTCCCGTTCCAACATAGGCAGGTTTGCTGCAATGAAAAGTCAGCCCTGTGGCGATGTCAGCAAGAAACCCATTGCTGGAAGACAAACGGATCCTCGGGGCAATCTGACGGCTTCATCATATTCAAAAAACCCTAGGATTGATTGTTTTCGGCGCAGGTTTTAGCCTGACCCCGCATCTGGCAAGCCGCCTGATGCTCTGCCACTTTTTTTGAATCGGAGAGAAAATTGAAACGTATTCTTTCACTGGGGACCGCATTGGGGCTGATGGCCTCGACTGCAGTATGGGCTGATACATTCGAACGGTATGGAGAAGTCGAGGGCTGGAAAGTCTTTGTGGACAAGGAAAAGAAGTCCTGTCTGATTGAAGCCGTGGACAGCGCTGAAAACGTGGTTCAGATGGGGCTGACCGAAGACCGCGGGGTTGGCTACGTCGGCATATTCACCAAGGAAAAAACCGATATCAAACGCGGTGAAAAAGGTGCGGTCGCAATCATGCTGGGTGACAACCTGTATGTCGGCGAAGGTACCGGCATGAAAGGGAACATCACCAAGGGTTATTCCGGTGGCTATGTCCTGTCGGACAACCCGCAATTCGCCGACGATCTGGCCAAACAGAAGGTCATGGTCGTTTTTCCGGAAAAGGAATTCGCCTTTACCGTCGATCTGACGGGCACCTACAAAGCCATGGAAATGGCACGAGAGTGCAATGAAAAGCAGCTAGGCTAAGACTGCTCTGAAAGCGCGGTCATCAGCCGCGCTTTCTCGCCGTTGTCGTCGGTCCGCGATATGACCTGGGCCAGTTCCTCAAGCGAGGCGATGGAATGACCCGCCCGGAAGCTGTCGACATGGGGCAGCATGGCCGCAATTCCCTTGGCTTTGGGTGCAAAGCCATCCCATCGCAGCAGGGGGTTCAGCCAGATCAGGCGTCTTGCAGAGAGATGCAGCCTCTCAATTTCCTTCGCCAGTGCATCCGGCTCACCGCGATCCAGCCCGTCTGAGATCAGCAGAACCACCGCGCCCTGCCCCATGACCCTTCGGGACCAATCACGGTTGAAAGCATGAAGGCACTCCCCGATACGGGTTCCTCCTTCCCAGTCCTGCGCCTCGGCCCCGGCGGCGGCCAGCGCTGCATCGACATCGCGCTGATGCAGGTGTCTGGTGATGTTCGTCAGTCGGGTTCCGAAAGTGAAAGCATGAACCCTGGCCCAGCCCGCGCCGCGCGCATTCGAGACGGTGTGCAAAAAATGCAGGATGATCCGGCTGTATTGACTCATCGAGCCCGATATATCGCAAAGAACGACAAGGTTGGGCCAGCGCGGTCTGGGCCGTTGCCGGGCGATGTCCCGCATGTCCCCACCCTGCCGCATCGCGGCCCGCAACGTTCGGGCCCGGTCGATACGATGACCCAGATGGCTGACTTGACCACGGCGTGAAGCAATGGGTTTGACCGGCAGAGACAAGCGCGACAGCATCCGTTTGGCCTGTGCGATTTCGTCGGTGCTCATCTGTTCGAAATCCAGATTTCGCAGTCGTTCTTCGGACGACGCGGTCTGAGAGGCATCAATGTCGAGTTCGGTTTCCTCACCCTGATCCTCGACTTCCGGCAGATCCTTTTCGACACCATCCAGCAGGGCCTCGGCTGCCCGCTTTTCGGCTGCATCCGCTTTGCGCTCCTCCTGAACACCGCGAATGGCCGGCAGCATCATGGACATCATGTGTTCGAGATAGCGTGGATCCCGCCAATACAGGCGAAACACCTGTGCAAACACGGTGCGGTGTTCCGGACGACTGACGAAACAGGCGTGGAGGGTCCAGTAGAAATCCTGCTTGCGGGTAAAACCGGCGGCTTCAACGGCGCGGATGGCATCAATGACGCGGCCGGTTCCTATCGGCAACCCGGCCTTGCGCAGAGCGCGGGCAAAATGGGTGATATTCTGCGCCAGTTTGGGATCATCGGGAATGTCGATCGGCAGTTGCTCGGCCATCACAATGCATGGGGGCGCTGCCCCCATACCCCCGGAGTATTTCGGAAAAGATGAAGCATCACGCCGGTTCGAGTGAGGCTTTGGCCTGATCCAGAATGCGTTTCGCCTCGGACCCCTGCAGTTTCTGGATATCGTCCTGGTATTTCAGGATTGCGCCCAGTGTGTCGCCGATCACTTCGGGGCTGAGATTGATGACATCCAGCGCCAAAAGGCACTTGGCCCAGTCGATCGTTTCGGCGACGCCGGGCTTCTTGAACAGGTCCTCGGTCCGCAGATGCTGGACAAAGGCCACAATTTCACGACTGAGGGCGTCGGCAGCCTCGGGCGCGCGGGCATGCAGGATTTCGATTTCACGGTCGAAATCCGGATAGTCGACCCAATGATACAGGCACCGTCGTTTTAGCGCGTCGTGGACCTCGCGCGTTCGGTTCGACGTGACGATCACAATTGGAGGTTCCGGCGCTTTGATCGTACCGAGCTCCGGGATCGTCACCTGAAAATCACTGAGAGCTTCCAGCAGAAAGGCTTCGAATGGCTCGTCCGTCCGGTCCAGTTCGTCAATCAGAAGTACAGGCGCGCCGTTTTCATCGGGCTGCATGGCCTGCAGCAAGGGGCGTTCCACGAGGTAGTCTTTGGAAAACAGTTCGGCCTGCAGGGCGGATCTGTCGGCAGCACCTGCCGCTTCGGCCGTCCGGATTGCCACCATTTGCGCAGGAAAGTTCCACTCGTAAACGGCCGATGCGTCATCCAGCCCCTCGTAGCACTGCAACCGGATGAGCCGCCGCCCCAGACCGGAAGCCAGCGCCTTGGCGATCTCGGTTTTGCCAACCCCGGCCTCGCCTTCCAGAAACAGCGGGCGACCCAGTTTGAGAGACAGAAACACAACGGTCGCCAGAGACCGGCCGCAGACGTATCCCTGCGCGCCCAACATCTTCTGAACCGCATCAATGGATTGGGGGTGGTTCATCAGCCAATCTCCTTTCGCACACAAGGGCATGGTGCCGGTCTTGCGTCAACCCCACGGGTCTTTCTGGACTTACTGCGATCAGATGGTTCGACAAGGTCTTTCACGATTGCGACCCTTGTGCTAGCCGGGGCACATGACCGACAGCATCACGATCCGCCGCCCCGACGACTGGCATCTGCATCTGCGCGATGGCGCCATGTTGCAGGCCGTTCTGCCCGAAACAGCACGCCAATTTGCGCGAGCCATCATCATGCCGAACCTTGTGCCCCCTGTTGTCACCGGCGCACAGGCTGCAGCCTATCGGGAGCGTATTCTGGCCGCGCTGCCGGAAGGAATGAGTTTCGAGCCGCTGATGACGTTGTATCTGACCGAAGATACGGACCCGGATGATCTTGCCGCCGCCCATGCCAGCGGCCTGATCAAGGCTGTCAAGCTGTACCCGGCAGGCGCGACGACGAACTCGGCCTCGGGCGTGCGCGATTTCGACAAGGTCCGCCCTGTACTGGAAAAAATGGCGAGCATCGGTTTGCCGCTTTGTGTGCATGGCGAAGTAACCGATGCCGACATCGATATTTTCGACCGTGAGGCCGTGTTCATCGACCGCGTTCTGGATCCGATCCGTAGGGCGACGCGCGAACTGCGTGTTGTGATGGAGCATATTACGACGAAAGACGGTGTCGATTATGTCAAATCGAATGAGGCCGGACTGGGCGCAACGATTACGGCGCATCACCTGATCATCAATCGCAACCACATTCTGGTTGGCGGCATCAAACCTCATTATTATTGTCTGCCTGTCGCAAAACGCGAAGAACACCGCCTTGCATTGCTGGCCGCAGCGACCTCAGGCGATGCGCGGTATTTCCTGGGCACGGACAGCGCGCCGCATACGGATGCCAACAAGGAAATGGCCTGCGGCTGCGCCGGGTGTTTCACGGCGACAAACACCATGTCGCTGTTGGCGGAAATGTTCGAGCGTGAAGACGCGCTGGACAAGCTGGAAAGGTTTGCCTCGCTCAACGGTCCGGCATTTTATGGCTTGCCTGTGAATGAGGACAGCCTCACCCTGACGAAAGGTGACGCGGTGACCTACCCGTCCAAAATCGAGACAGGGGATGGCCCTGTGACCGTGTTCGACCCGGGCTTCCCGCTGCACTGGCGGGTTGATTAACCTACAAGATTGATTGGCAATTCGCGGGCGCGGCTCCCGGTGCGCAGCATCGACCAGACCGCGTCCGCGTCTTCGTGTCCGATAAGTTTGGCGGCCTTGCCGCGGACGCGGTCTTCGCGGTCCGACAGAGCCTTGGGCGTCAGCAGATCATGCTTCGCCTCACGCCGGACGCCATCGCGGCGCACAAGAGATATCTGCGCCTGCGTTTCAGACAGGCTGTCATCGGCATCGACTGAAATCCGGTTTCGCAGGGACACAATGCGCGGGTCGGCGCAGGTTCTGGCCGAATAGCTTTCCGGCAATGCGGTATCGAATCCCAGCGCCTGCATCGCAATCACCGTTCGATAGGAAAACTTGGCACCCAATCCGGTGTCCGGCGACATCTGGTTACACACGCTCATCCAGCGCGGATGCGTCTTGATCTTGATCTCGGCCACTTCGGGTTCCGCGATGTCAAGGTCACGCGCCGCCTCCAGCGCGGCGTGCAACCCGTGGCAGCAGGCATGGAACTTGTGGCTGACGGACTCGAACAGCCATTCATGGCCCAAACCATCGAGTGCACAGACGATGTCGCCCTCTCCATGATGAATGGCGCCAAACCCGTACTGCCCTTCAAGCGCGGCGGAGTTCGGTTCAAACTCGCGCTGAACGAGCAGCGCCGCCTCGACACCGGCAGATGATGCCATACCGGCGTTATATGGCTTACCCATGGTTCCAAACTGCGCCTTAAGCCCGGCGGCGCGTGTCGCAGTAAGCCCCAGGGCTCTTTCAATTTGCCCGGCATCGAAGCCCAATATCCTCCCGGCGGCAACGGCCGCGCCAAACGCGCCCGCCGTTGCGGTCTGGTGAAACCCTGCTTGATAATGACCGCGTCCCAACCACAGCCCGATGCGGATGGAGACCTCCATACCGACCAGCGCGGCCTCAAGAAGGTCGACGACAATACGGTCGTCCCATTCTGCCAAGGCCAACGCAGCAGGCAAAACCGCTACCGAGGGGTGTCCGATATGGGCAAAATGCGTGTCGTCGTAATCCAGCGCATGTGAGACCGTACCGTTGACCAACGCGGCCGCGCGCAAGGGCGCTGAACCGCCGCCGAACAAGCGGGCCTGCTGTGCGCCGGCCTCGGCCAGAACCATTGCGCGGACGGTTTTCGACACAGGTTCGTCCGCGCCCGCCCGCCCTACCGCGATCCAGTCGAGCACGGACAGGGATGTTACGATCCGGGTCTGGGATGAGGTCGAAACGGGGCCAGCGGCGAAAGCGGCAATCTTGGTAGTGAAATCAGTCATGAGCGCAGTCTAGCGTGCGCCCGTCTCCGGTAAAGCCTCAGGATTGGGACACTAGCCGTAAAGTGCGGCGGCCCGGGCTTCAAACGCGCGCACGATCCGCTGCATTGCTTCGTTGAATACAACGCCAATGATGCCTTGCAGGATGGCATTCTTGAATTCGAAGTCCACATGGAAAGCGATATTGCAGCCGCCATCCGGGGCCTCCTCGAACTGCCAGTCGGACTTCATGTATTTGAACGGACCATCCAGGTATTCGGTATCGATCCTTTTCTGATCCGCAAACAAAGTCACGCGGCTACCAAAACGCTCGCGAAAGACTTTGAAAGAGATGACCAGATCGGCCTCCATCACCTGCGCTTCTCCAACAGCAAAGGTCTTGCGGACACGCGCCGCGGCACACCATGGCAGGAATTCCGGATATTTGGCCACATCGGCAACCAGATCATACATCTGCTGAGCGGTGTAAGGCAGGTGGCGGTTTTCCGAATGAATGGGCATGGCGTCCGGTATTTGCAGGTGACAATGGCGCGTCATGTCGTATGTTGCGCGCCAAAGATCAAGGGGGCAGCGATGAGCGACCGCGCATATGTGATAGATGAGATGATCTCGGCCAAGGCCATTGCCGCGCGGATCGAAGAGCTCTGTCGCGAGATCACCGATGAGTTTGGCGGTACGGACAAACTTGTCGTTGTTGGCTTGCTGCGCGGCAGCTTCGTGTTCATCGCCGACCTGGTGCGGGAACTGGACTTGCCGATCGAGGTCGATTTTCTCGAGGCGTCATCGTATGGAGACTCGATGGAAAGCAGCCGGGAAGTGCGCATTCTCAAAGACTTGCGCGGCGCAATTGAAGGTCGGGACGTGTTGGTTGTCGAAGATATCGTCGACACGGGCCACACCCTGAACCATGTCACCCACCTGCTGCTGAGCCGGAAACCCAAACGACTGAAATCTATTGCTTTGCTGGACAAGCCCAGCCGGCGCGAGGTTGACTTCCGCTCGGACTGGATCGGGTTCGAAATTCCGGATGAATTTGTCGTGGGGTACGGGATCGATTACGCACAGCGTAACCGCAACCTGCCTTTCATCGGCAAGGTTCGTTTTGTCGAGAACTGACCGAGGACCGTACGGACCCTCGCCGTGTTCTGCGCAGTTCAGGTGGGGCCTACAAGCGAGTATTCGGCGTAATATTTCAGGGTCTTTCAATCGCTGTATTGCGTGCTTGGCTTGTTGGTCAGGTAGTCCGTGACTAACCCCTGAAATGTCTACTGTACGAAAAGTCAATAAATTCAAGCAACCGAATATCAATGGACAATGTGCTCAACCGCAGACTACCCTCAGAAGAACAAAGGAGGTTTCTGCTAATGAAAGTGTCGTCTATTGGTCTTGTGGCTGCCTTTACAGTCGCTCTGACAACTGGTTTTGCGGATGCAAAAGATAACAAAGGCAAAGCAAAAGGTGCGGACAAATCCAAAGTCGAAAAGGCGATAAAATCCAATAATGGCGTCGCTGTTCCGCCCGGGCAGGTAAAGCGTTATACGCGAGGCCAAAAACTACCGAAAGATCTGCAATTCGACTACTTGGATGACCTTGATGGCTGGAAGTTGAAACCGTTACCTCCCGGTCAGAGATACGTCCGCGTGGATGACGAAATTTTGTCGATCTCGGACGACACACAAACCGTCATTGAGGCCGTGGGAATTGTCAGCGATTTGGTGAATTGAGCGATCAACCAACCAGTGAGCGGATTGTAGCCGAAAAAACCGTGGCACCAACCGGGATCAGCGCATCCGGGAAATCATAATCGGGATTGTGCAGTTGCGGGTGATCCGCCCCTGCCCCAAGCCAGAACATCGCCGTTTTCGCCGCTTTGCCGAACTGCCCAAAATCCTCAGAAAATTTCTGCGGCTCGGAAGTAATCTGGTAGGCCACATTCCGAGACGCGCAGGCGTCGGAAAGGATTTTGACCGCCTCGGTGTCGTTCGTGCACGCCTCGAAGATGTCATCATAGGTGATTTCGACCTGCAGCCCTGCTTTGTTTGCCGCTCGTCCGACCAGCGTCTCGGCCTCTTCGACCAGATTTTTCATCCGCCCATCCGAAACGGTTCTTAAGGTCACCCAGATTTCCGCCTGCCCAGGAGCGACGCCAAAAGTCTGCTCGCCCAGGCTGGCATGCGTTACGGTTGTCAGGGCAAAATCATCGGTCAGCGGACCGCCTGTCCCCAACCCGGCCAGTTCCGGCAACAACCAAGCAAGCGCACCGATCGGCGAAATCCCGTCCTCGGGCGCGGCGGCATGTGAGGTTTTTCCCGTCAGAACCACCCGCATACCGCGCGAGGCGCAGTTGGCCGAGCGCCGGCAGATTTCGACATGACCCAGCTCAAGCCCGGGCAGATTGTGCAGCGAAAACACATAATCCGGGGAAAATTCAGAAAACCTCGAATCGGCCCGATAAGCGGCGGCACCCTTTCCCGTCTCTTCCGCGGGTTGAAAGATCAGAACCACACGACCGGATTTTGGCGGGTTATCTCTGAGGTCTTGGGCCACGCCCAGCACCATTGCCATATGGCCGTCATGCCCGCACAAATGACCTTTGCCCGCGACCCGCGAAACGTAGGGCGCGCTCGAAAGCTCCTGAATAGGAAGCCCGTCCAATTCGCACCTGATGGCAACACAGGGCCCCGGATGGCCGCTGTCATATACTGCTGCTACGCCATGGCCGCCGATATCAGTCAGAACACGACCCGCACCAAGAGACCGCAGCAGGTCGGCAACCCGAGCGGCCGTTTTTTGTTCCTCACCGGACAGTTCCGGAAATTGATGCAATTCGTGTCGCAGCGCGGTCAGACGCGACAGGGTTTCAGGTTTCACCCTTGCTCCAGATTCTTTTGGCGCGCGGCGCGCAGCCGAGCGAAGTCATCCCCAGCGTGGTACGAAGACCGCGTCAGCGGAGTGGCCGAAACCATCAGGAACCCTTTGCCATAAGCCGCCTTTTCGTATGAAGCGAACTCTTCGGGCGTGACAAACCGATCCACACCGTGGTGCTTGGGCGTGGGTTGCAGGTATTGACCAATGGTCAGAAAGTCGATGTCGGCAGCACGCATGTCATCCATGACCTGCCGTACCTGCTGCTCGTCCTCTCCCAACCCGACCATGATGCCCGATTTGGTGAAGATCGAGGGATCCAGTTCCTTGACCCGTTGCAGCAGACGCAATGAATGGAAGTACCGGGCACCAGGGCGCACTTCGGGATAAAGACCCGGGACCGTTTCCAAATTGTGGTTGAATACATCTGGCTTGGCCTCGACAACCACTTCCAGAACTGCCGGAACGCATTTCAGAAAATCTGGTGTCAGAATCTCGATCGTCGTTTTGGGCGAACGATGGCGCACGGCTCGAATGGTCTGGGCGAAGTGATCCGCCCCGCCATCTTCAAGATCATCACGATCGACCGAGGTGATGACAACGTGGTTCAGTCCCAACTTCTCGACTGCATGTGCAACGCGCCCCGGTTCGAACACATCCAGAGTATCCGGTCGTCCGGTCGCGATGTTGCAGAAGGTGCATCCGCGTGTGCAGATGTCACCCATGATCATCATGGTGGCGTGGCCCTGGCTCCAGCATTCGCCGACATTGGGACAACCGGCTTCTTCACACACCGTGACAAGGTTGTTGTCCCGCATGATCCGCCTGGTGTCGGCGTATCCTTTGCCACCCGGCGCCTTCACCCGAATCCAGCTTGGCTTTTTCGGCTGAGCGTTGTCGGGGCGATGCGCTTTTTCAGGGTGGCGTTGTTCGGGAATCTTCAGATCACGCACGGCTCGGTATCCTGACTTTGGGTCAATTTTCTTTCCCTAACATAGTCCGCTTGGCCGATCTACACCACAGGTGCATAGCCGCCATGCTGCCGATTGATGCAGGCGCAGCATCCTCTCAGCCGATTAATGCTAAAACTTTCAATTCCAGTGGCTTCCGATGGCATCCGCCAACCGTGCAAATGCAGAATAACGGTCATTGATTGCGATTTAGAACTGCTTTAGATCACCCCTCAATCAGACTTGAATCACAGGAATACGACTATGAAAACCGGTGCAAAACTCCCTGACGTGACCTTTCACACCCGCGTTCGCGACGAAGCCGTCGAGGGGCCGAACCCGTTCCGCTGGGAAGACAAAACCACGGCCGACTATTTTGCCGGCAAGCGCGTCATCCTGTTTTCGCTACCGGGCGCATTTACGCCCACATGCTCGACCTACCAATTGCCTGGATTCGAAAACGGCCATGCCGACTTCGCCGCCCAAGGTATCGACGAGATTTACTGCATGTCTGTCAATGACAGCTTTGTCATGAATAAATGGGCACAGGATCAGGGCCTGAAAAACGTCAAGGTCATCCCGGACGGTTCGGGTGAGTTCACCCGCAAAATGGGAATGCTGGTCGACAAGGACAATCTCGGCTTTGGCATGCGTTCGTGGCGCTATGCAGCCATTGTCAATAACGGTGTGGTCGAAGCGTGGTTCGAAGAGCCCGGCTTGATGGATAACTGCCCCGAGGACCCCTATGGCGTTTCGTCGCCCGAGACCCTGATGGCGCATCTGAGCGAAGTGAAAGAGCCAGCTCTGGCCTAAGTCCGAAAGTTGAGAAGGCCCGCCCAAGTCGGGCCTTTTTCTCATTCGCGGGTCGCGGTCACGATCTCTTCGCCGACCTGTCTGATCACACCGGCCAGTTTGTCGAACCAGTCCTCTCCGGTTGTGGATTTTCGACGTACCAATCCCACGGTCCGGGCCGGTTGTGGTGCCCCGAATCGCATGAGTTGCAGCCCCGGCACGGCCTCGGTTTCAGAACGGGCGGCCAGTTCGGGCATCAAAGTCAGGCCAAATCCCTCGGCCACCAGTCGCGACAGGGTCGCCAGAGAAGACGCGCCCATATTGATCAAACCGCTGCTTCTGTCCTGCCCACACACGTCCAGCGCCTGATCCGTCAGACAATGGCCGTCTTCCAACAGCATCAGTTGCGCAGTCTGCAGATCGACAGGTCGCAGGGTTTCCGGATTATCCGCCAGTCTCTGTACGCGGGCCGCGCTGCCTGCCAGCAGAAACCTGTCCTCGAACAAGGGCAGTTCAAACAATTCGCTACCGCCTGACGGAAGCGCCATCAGCCCAGCGTCAATTTCACCGCCCCGCAACATGTTCAGCAAGCGTTCGGTTCGGGCTTCGCGAATCTGAACGCGCAACGACACGTCTGCTGATCTCAGGCCAGCCAGAACTCCGGGCAACAGATACGGTGCAATAGTCGGAATGATGCCGATCGACAGGGACCGGTGCCCGCCCGAGTGATCCCTTGCAAACTGATCCAGCCTGTCCGCAGCGCCAAGCACCTGGCGGGCGTGTTCAAGAACGTCCCGACCCAGCGGGGTCAGCAGGATGTCCCGGGCCTGACGTTCGAACAATGTACCGCCCAGTGTTTCCTCGAGCGTTTTGATCTGCACGGACAAAGCCGGCTGCGACACATGACAAATTTGTGCCGCACGCCCAAAGTTCCGCTGTTCTGCAACAGCCCTGAAATACTGCAACTGCCGGAGGGTGAAGTTCATAATCATTGATTATCACTTACCCCAACCAACGCAAGACTCTCGTATCGCGTAGACTGCCGATCATCCGATCATGCGATTGAGCCCGGCCTGCGTTTCATAGTGGCGTTTGAGACGTTGCAGCGCGATGCGCAGCACGATCTTTCCAGACCGGGCAGACCATCCCATACGTTTTTCGGCCAATTCCAACCCTTCAAGGTTACAACAGCACCGCAACGCCACATCGCTCACGCCCGGCCCTAGGTCCGACAGTGCCCGCGCGACGCGATCTCGAGCATCCGACGACCCGTTTCCAACTTGGGGGCTGTTGCCGAAAGAACCACGTCCACCGCCTGTCAGATACAGGTCCCAGTTCTGCGCCACCTTTGGTCCGATCTGGGCAAGTTCGAAGTCCTCGCGCAGACGCTCACCTGCGGCGACCAGCGTTTCGTCCAGGAAAAGCTTGCCGTCCCGATCGCGCCTGCGGGCCAGCGCGACTCACGGGCTTTCAGTGGCGCTATACCGGATTCGCCGGGCGCGCTCGGGCTGGGACGCAGTCGTGTTGCCCGAAGCCGAGTGCGCCTGAAACGACGCCTGCGCTTCGGCCATGCCAAGATCATTCCCGGCGCGGGCCTTGTTTTCCGCCTGGGCAATCAGACGGGTCAGAGCCGCCCGTCCTTGTGCCGTAATACGGTACCGTGAAATCCGACCCGGGTTGTCGCAGTTGATCCAGTCCTTCAGCGCAAGCGCCTGGGCGATCCGGCAATCAACTACTGCGGTCCGGGTGGCAGCGCTGTTGCCGGTATCGCGGACAACGACGGCCTTGTCCATTTCTTCGGCGACCGCCAGTACCGCTCCGGTTTCGCAAAGCCTGCGCAAAACCCTGAGAGCTTCGCGGGTGAACTCCTCATCCCGGGCGGCGGCCAACCCCTCGGGCGTCCCGTCTGAAACATCGGAACTGAAACCGCCGCTGACTTTGGATTCAGAGAAATGTGTCTCGGCCAGAGACTGGAGCGCCGCGTCCACAAGGGGGGCATCCCGGCGCGTCTCGATCCGTCTGATCTGCCTTAGAATCGTCGAAGCATGGCACCCTGCTGTTCGCGCAATTTCTCGGATCGACCGGCCGGTTTCCGTGTGATCCAGATAACGTTGCGCGCCTTCCGGCACCCATGCCGGAACAGTGAAAGCCATGTTGTTTTCCATAGTCATTTGTCCTCGCCGACAAGAAATTCTGTCTAAGATCGCCCTCGGAATATGAGTTAACCAATTCTAACTAGGGTTTCTTTCGTTACTCGTTCGTTAACCCCTGAAGGCGAAAACCAGATTTGATTCAAATTGATAAACACTCATGAAAGCAGCGTTCGGCGCGAATATAAACAAGGCAACACATGCTTAGGTTGTGTCACAACTGGCCTCGCAAAATCAAAAGTTACGGAGCCCGAGAATGCAGGACCTGATGACAATGATCACGACGCTACGCCGCCCGCGCCTGTTGACTCGCGCGGCCAAGTTCGGGGCGCAGGAGTACAACCGTGACCGGCATCTGCAACGTATTCTGGGATACGGATCACTACCCGGAACCGGTTCGGCCCTTGTGCGATTGATGGATATGGAGAAGGAAATAGAGGCGCAACGACAGAGCGATGACGCCGCCTATTCACTGGTGCGGCATCTGGATCTGCTGATTGCGATTTCAGGCGAGGCGCAGCTGTATCAGGCCAGCCGCGCCGCGCAGTTTCAGTAATCTATCAGGTGAAGGCGTCCGGCATCGAGGCTTTCTTTTCCGCCACATACGCATTCAGCGCTTCGTTGATTGCGGGATCGAGTTGCGGCTGCTGGTAATTGGCCAGCAGGTGTTCGACCCTAGCCGAGGCCAGTTGCCTCGTGTCGCGCCCACCTTCGTCTTGCCAGGTCTCGTAGGGCTTGTAGTCCAGCAGGTCAGACTTCCAGAACGCTTCTTTGAAGTTCGCCTGTGTGTGGGCACAGCCCAGATAGTGACCGCCGGGTCCAACTTCACGGATGGCTTCCATGGCTTGCGCGTTTTCGTCATAAGCCACGCCTTTGGCCAGGTGGTGAAGAACACCCAACTGGTCAGCGTCCATGACAAATTTTTCAAAGTCGGCAACCAGACCGCCTTCGAGCCAGCCACAGGAATGCAGCATGAAGTTCACACCGGCCATCAGCCCCATGTTCAGCGAATTCGACGTCTCATAAGCCGCCTGCGCATCCGGCAGTTTCGAGCCGCAGAATGAGCCAGCCGAGCGGTAGGGCAAGTTAAGCCGCCGCGCCAGCTGACCGGCACCATAGGTGATATGCGCGGCCTCCGGCGTACCAAAGGTTGGAGCACCCGAGTTCATGTCGATTGAAGTAACGAACGCGCCGAAGATCGCAGGTGCACCCGGGCGGATGATCTGGCTGTAGGCAACGCCTGCCAGAACCTCGGCCAGAACCTGAGTCAGTGTGCCGGCTACCGAAACCGGCGCCATCGCGCCGCCTACGATGAAGGGCGAGATGATGCAGGCCTGGTTGTTCTTCGCATAAACCTCAAGCGACCCCATCATCACGTCGTCAAAGGTCATCGGCGAGTTGATGTTGGTCAGCGAGGTCATGACCGTGTTTTCCTGAACGAACTCTTTGCCGAACAGGATTTCACACATTTCTACCGAATCCTGCGCGCGGCTGGGATCAGTGACCGATCCCATGAACGGCTTGTCCGACAGGGTCATGTGCGCCATCAGCATATCCAGATGGCGTTTGTTAACCGGAATGTCGGTCGGCTCGCACACGGTGCCGCCCGAATGGTGCAGCCACTTGGACATATAGGCCAGCTTCACGAACTTGTTGAAGTCTTCCATGGTCGCATAGCGGCGGCCGCCCTGTGCATCGCGCACAAACGGCGGGCCATAGACCGGGGCCAGAACCATATTTCGGCCGCCGATGACAACCGATTTTCGCGGGTCGCGCGCGTGTTGCGTGAACTGGCTGGGCGCTGTCTTGATCAGTTGGCGGGCCAGTCCGCGCGGGATGCGCACACGCTCTCCATCGACATCCGCACCGGCCTCTTTCCAGCGTTCCAGAGCGGCGGGATTGTCGACGAAGTTAACGCCGACCTCTTCCAGAATGGTCTCAGCGTTGGTCTCGATGATTTCCAACGCTTCTTCGTTGAGAATCTCGAAGTTGGGAATATTGCGCTCAATGTACTTGGCGGTTTCGATCCGAACCGCTGTGCGCTCTGCCCGGCGGGCGGCTCCGCCCCCACCGCGACTCCGGCGACGTGCTGATGCTTCAGCCATTTGCTTTCCCCATACTCAGGTAATTTCAGATTGTGTTCCTATTTATCGCGACAACTGTTCGGACCATTGGAAGATAACGGCCATTGGAACATAAAAGCGACATAGTTTGTGCCCCGGATCAACGTCAGCTTTCGGTAAATCGAACCGCTCGAAGGGCATTATGAGATAGAGATGAAGAGGCCAAAGTGCGCGTTTCAACGCCGCAATTTTAGAATCCCTGCCTCGCACGCTTGCCAAAGCTGATAGACCAGCAGCGTCAGCCCAAGGTGGCAAGCATCCCCCGTCATCATCGCAACCTGCACTTCCGACCTGATCTGCACGACGACGATGACCTTACACTTGCGAAATTCCCGTGCTTGGCCTATGGCGCGGACATGAGTGATACATCCCATGACCGCCTTCTGATCATCGACTTTGGCAGCCAGGTTACGCAGCTGATCGCGCGTCGCCTGCGTGAACTGAATGTCTATTGCGAAATTCACCCCTATCAGAATGTCACGATGGAGTTTGTTCGGGAAATGGCCCCCCGGGCCGTAATCTTCTCGGGCGGTCCTGACAGTGTGACGCGGGAAGGTTCTCCACGCGCGCCGCAAGAGATCTTTGACTACGGTGTTCCGATCCTCGGCATCTGTTACGGCCAACAGGTGATGATGCACCAACTGGGCGGCAAAGTCGAAAGCGGTCACGGCACAGCGGAATTCGGACGCGCCTTTGTCACGCCCAAAGGGCAGTTGGATATCCTGAATGGATGGTTTGCCGACGGTGACGAGCAGGTCTGGATGAGCCATGGAGACCATGTCAGCAAAATCGCCCCCGGCTTTGAGGTGTTCGGCACCTCGCCCAACGCGCCATTTGCGATCACTGCCGACACCGATCGCCATTTCTATGCTGTGCAGTTCCACCCCGAGGTGCACCACACGCCCAAGGGCGCGAAGCTGTACGAGAATTTCGTGAAACTGGCAGGTTTCAGCGGTGACTGGACCATGGGCGCCTACCGCGAGCAAATGATCGAAAAGATTCGCGAGCAGGTCGGCGACAAAAAAGTCATCTGCGGCCTGTCCGGCGGTGTAGACAGCTCTGTAGCCGCAATCCTGATTCACGAAGCGATCGGCGATCAGCTGACCTGCGTTTTTGTCGATCACGGTCTGCTGCGCAAGAACGAGGCTGAAGAAGTCGTCGGCATGTTCCGAGACAACTACAACATCCAGCTGATTCATGCAGATGAGAGCGAGTTGTTCTTGGGCGAGCTCGAAGGCCAGAGCGATCCGGAAACCAAACGCAAGATCATCGGCAAGCTGTTCATCGACGTGTTCCAGAAACATGCCGACACCATTGATGGGGCCGAGTTTCTGGCTCAGGGGACGCTGTATCCCGACGTAATTGAATCGGTGTCTTTCTCGGGCGGCCCGTCAGTGACCATCAAATCGCACCACAATGTGGGCGGGTTGCCAGAAAAGATGGGCCTGAAGCTGGTCGAACCCCTGCGCGAACTGTTCAAGGACGAGGTCCGCGCGCTGGGCCGGGAACTGGGCCTGCCGCAGAGTTTCATCGGTCGCCACCCCTTCCCCGGCCCCGGTCTGGCGATTCGGTGCCCCGGCGAAATCACCCGCGAAAAGCTGGCGATTCTGCGCGAAGCCGACGCAGTTTACATCGACCAGATTCGCAAACACGGGCTGTATGACGACATCTGGCAGGCATTTGTCGCGATTCTTCCCGTTCGCACGGTCGGTGTGATGGGCGACGGACGCACCTACGACTATGCCTGTGCGCTTCGTGCCGTAACGTCAGTGGATGGAATGACAGCGGATTACTATCCGTTCAGCCATGAATTCCTTGGCGAAACGGCCACTCGGATCATAAACGAAGTCAAAGGCATCAACCGCTGCACTTATGACATTACATCCAAACCGCCGGGTACAATCGAATGGGAATGACAAAAAGCCGGGTCCACCCCGGCTTTTCTGCTTATTTCCCTTTGAATTTATTGTTCCTTTTCAAGCGCATGATCCACTAACATCATGGACTTGACGTGAACGGGACCAAAACTCAGACGGGCAAAGCTGCCCTATGGATGACGGGTGCGATTGCATCCTTTTCGTCAATGGCTGTCGCCGGGCGCGAACTAAGCCTGTTTCACGACACCTTCGAAATCATGATGTATCGCAGCATCGTGGGCTTTGCGATCGTTGCAACCGTACTGACCCTGACAGCCAATTGGCATCAGGTTACAGCCCAACGACTTGGGCTTCACGCCCTGCGAAATACGCTGCATTTCACGGGTCAGAATCTGTGGTTCTACGCGGTTGGTGTTATTCCGCTGGCGCAGGTCTTTGCACTGGAATTCACCCAGCCGATCTGGGTTATCCTGCTTTCCCCACTGCTGCTGCGCGAGCGTCTGACCGCGTTGAAAATGCTGTCCGCTTTGATAGGATTTGCCGGAATCCTGCTTGTCACGCGTCCCGGTGCCGCCCCGCTTAGCCCGGGTCTTTTTTTGGCCGCCGCGTCTGCTGTTTTCTTTGCGTTTACAACGATTACCACCAAGAAACTCACACAGACCGCACAGATCGGCTGCATTGTTTTCTGGCTCACCGCGATGCAAGGAGTACTGGGTTTTGCTGCCGCTGGTCTTGATGGCGAGATCGGGCTGCCAAGCGTACAGACCGCGCCATATTTGGTACTGGTCGGCATAGCCGGATTGCTGGCGCATTTCTGCATTACCAACGCGCTGGCGATTGCACCTGCCACCGTGGTCATCCCGTTTGACTTTGCCAGGCTGCCGACAATCGCCATCGTCGGCATGGTCCTCTACTCCGAACCTTTGGATCAATGGACGCTTGTGGGGGCGGCTGTGATTTTTTCTGGGATATTTCTGAATGTCTGGTCCGAGAATCGTAACAGTTTGGCAACAGTCAGTCAGGATAGTCGCAGCCAGTAACGCACCGTCACCGATTGACGTTAAAACAAACGAAAAGCGAGTATCCGCAAATCTTACTACCGGGGCTCGCTCTGCCATTCACTCAACCCAAGCAGAGCGACCGTTATGAGGCAAACAGGGAGGAATACATGAAGAGAGCGCTACTACAGGCGTGCATGATATGTGCCGGTGCATCAGCCGCGCAGGCTGGAGGGCTGGACCGAAGCGGACAGGGTATCAACCTTATTTTCGAAAAAGGTACGGTTGCTCAGTTCCGCCTTGGGTATACCGACCCAAGCGTCAGCGGCACCATGCCCAGCTTGAATCCCGCCACCCTGGGCCAGCCCGTTGATTCAGGCGATGTTGCCAACAGTTTCTTCACACCCCACCTCGGCTTCAAAACATCGCTGACCGACAAGCTTGATTTTGCGGTCATGTACGATCAGCCGTTCGGGGCGGACATTTCATACGCAAGCAATTACCCGTTGTCATTGAACCCAATTCCGGGCGGCCGCTCCGGTGTTCTGGAAGCCACGGCTGATACCGACGCAATCACGGCGCTGCTGCGCTACAAGTTCGACGGTGGCTTCAGCGCCATCGGTGGTATTCGCGCTCAACGTGTTGAGGCATCCGTTACCGTTCCGCTCGCCGCCGGATATCAAGTGGATACCGATGCCGATATCGCGTTTGGCTATGTGGTTGGTGTGGCGTGGGAGAAACCCGAGATCGCGGCACGCGTAGCACTGACCTACAACTCGAAAATCAGCCATGACTGGTCGCAGACGGAATCGCTGAACCCTCCACCGCGCCCCCCGATCACACCGGGAACCGTGGCAACATTCGACACGTCGAGCGAGATTGAAACACCGCAGTCCGTAAACCTGGACTTCCAGACCGGTGTGGCGCCTAAGACCCTTCTGTTTGGCTCGATTCGCTGGGTCGACTGGCCTCAGCTGGTATATAATCCGCCAAACTATCCGCCGACCTCGAACCTGGTCGATTACGACGAAGCCACGTTCACCTACTCTCTTGGTCTGGGATATCAGTTCTCGGAAGAATTCTCGGGAGCTGTGACACTGGGCTACGAATCCTCGTCAGGCAATCCGGTTTCCAACCTGGGGCCGACCGACGGGTTCTGGAGCATTGGCCTGGGCGGAACGTACTCGCTTGAAAAGGCCAAGATCTCGGGCGGCGTTCGCTACACCGATATCGGCGATGCGACGGCAGACGGCGCGGGACCGTTGGCACGGGCAGACTTCTCAGGCAACAGTGCGTGGAGCGTGGGCTTCCAGATCACATACGCTCTGGACTGATCGCCAAGACACGGAATTGACCCCGCATGACGTGCGGGGTCTTTTTTTTCGCAGGATCCGGGTCGTCGTGCTCGTCCGGACGTGCGAACACAAACCATGACTTCTCAAAAACACTTCTCCGCCCGCGCCTGGTCCGAACTTTGTCTGTTGGGCCTGATTTGGGGCGCATCCTTCGTTGCCATTCGTATCGCGCTGGACTCGGTGCCTTTCGTGACTTCGGTTCTGCATCGGGTGTTCTGGGCAATGCTGGTGCTTTGGGCTGTGGTTTGGTTTCAACGGCTTCCTGTTCCCCGCAACCCACGCGTCTGGGGGGCGTTTCTGATCATGGGTCTGCTGAACAATGCCATTCCGTTTTCGCTGATGGCTTGGGGGCAGCTTTATGTGACATCCGGTTTGACGTCGATATTGAATGCCGCAACCGCCATTTTCGGCGTGATCGTGGCGGCACTATGCTTCAACGACGAACGTTTGACGCCAGCTCGTGTCGTTGGTGTTGCGCTTGGCTTTGCAGGCGTCACTATCGCCATTGGACTTCAAAATTTCACAAGTTTCTCACTGCAAAGCACGGCCCAGATCGCAATTGTCGCGGGAACAGTTTCCTACGCTCTGGCCGGGGCATGGGCCAGGGCAACCCTGTCCGACTTGCCGCCACAAGTCGCCGCGGCTGGAATGCTGACGGCGTCGACGATTTTGATACTGCCGTTCGCTCTGTATCTGGATGGCGTCCCGACGCTTGCCCTGCCGGTTTCTGCATGGGTCGCAATCGGATATTACGCATTGATTGCAACTGCCGGGGCCTATCTGCTGTATTACCGGATCCTGGCGATGGCAGGCAGTGGAAACCTGATGCTGGTGACATTGATAATTCCACCCGTCGCCATCGTGCTGGGGGCAGTTATTCGCGGCGAAACGCTACAGCCCAATGCGTTTGTGGGATTTGCTGTGCTGGCACTGGGCCTGCTGATCCTCAACCGCTCGGGTCCGCGCGATTGACGCCGCTCGCTGCCCGATTTAGCTAGGTTCCAAAAGGAACGGCGGGTCATGATCTACAAATCAGCGAAAGACTGGCGCGAGGCTGCGCGGAAAAAGGTTTTGTTCTTCGGCATGTCGGGCCTGGGCAAGACTTACGTATCGAACGTTCTGCGTGACTCGGGGGATTGGTTTCACTACTCGATCGATTACCGGATCGGGACCCGTTACATGGGTGAGTACATTACCGACAACGCCAAGGCGCAGGCGATGAAGGTGCCTTTTCTGCGCGACCTGCTGCTATCGGACTCGATCTATATCGGTTCGAACATCTCATTCGAGAACCTCAAGCCCGTCGCGACATACCTGGGCAAACCGGGCGACCCGGAATTGGGTGGAATGGAACTTCAGGAATATCGCCGCAGGCAGGAACAGTTCCGGCTGGCAGAAATCCACGCTTTGCTGGATACCGAGTATTTTGTCGACCGGGCTCAGCGGCTTTACAAATACCCGCACTTCATCTGTGACACGGGCGGATCGATCTGCGAGTGGGTCGACCCAAGCGATCCCAGAGATCAGGTCTTGTCAGAACTGTCCGGCCAGACACTGATGATCTGGATCAAGGGCGACGAAAACCACACCTCCGAACTGATCCGCCGCTTTGACAAAGCCCCAAAGCCAATGTCCTATCAGCCGGGGTTTTTGACCCGCGTATGGGACGAATACCTGACCCTGAATGACTGCGCCCCGATCGAGGTCGACCCCGATGCCTTCATCAGGTGGACCTATGCGCAGGCTCTGGCGCACCGCCAACCGCGTTACCAGGCAATGGCCGACAATTGGGGCGTCACAATTCCCGCTCGTGAGATTGCGTCGGTCCGCGACGCCGGAGATTTCGACGAGTTGATCGAACGCACTCTTGAGACCCACCGCAACCGCACATAGTTTTCAAACTTACCTTGTTCCCGCAAAGGCTTGACCAGTATGCCAATCAAGATTCCATCTGACCTTCCCGCATTTGACGTCCTCAGCAACGAGGGCGTCATGGTCATGGCCGAGGATCAGGCAATGCGGCAGGACATTCGGCCATTGCGCATCGGGTTGCTGAACCTGATGCCGAAGAAGATTCAGACCGAAAACCAGTTCGCCCGCCTGATCGGCGCCACGCCTTTGCAGATCGATCTGTCGCTGATCCGCATGACCGAACATCAGACCAAGAACACTGCCGCCGAGCATATGCAGGAGTTCTATCGCCCTTTTCAGGAGGTGAAGGACGAGAAATTCGACGGTCTGATCATCACCGGCGCGCCGATCGAACATCTGGATTTCAACGACGTCACCTATTGGGACGAGATCAGTGAAGTCTTCCAGTGGACACAAACCAACGTGCATTCCACTTTCGGAGTGTGCTGGGGCGGAATGGCCATGATCAACCATTTTCATGGCGTCAGAAAACATATGCTGGACGCGAAGGCATTTGGCTGCTTCCGTCATCGCAATCTGCAACCATCCTCGCCCTTTCTGCGCGGGTTTTCAGACGATTGCGTAATCCCTGTCAGCCGTTGGACCGAGATGAAACAGGATGAGATAGACGCAGCACCCGGATTGATCACCTTGCTGGGCAGCGATGAAGTCGGGCCATGTCTGGTCGAGGACAAGGCCCATCGCGCAATCTATATCTTCAACCATTTCGAATATGACAGCGACACGCTGAAACAGGAATACGACCGTGACGTCGCCAACGGCACGCCGATCAATGTCCCGCTGAACTACTATCCCGATGACGATCCAACAAGGACACCGCAGAACCGTTGGCGAAGCCATGCGCATCTGCTTTACGGTAACTGGATCAGCGAAATCTACGAAACCACCCCCTATGATATCACTCGGATCGGTATGGAAATGACCGACCTGCGGGCCTGACGCGGGTCGATGCGTGTTGCCGTCATCTTCCTGAATGCCCTCGCCCTGTTCTGGGCCTTCACCCTGTGGCGAGCCGCGCGATATCAGGAAAGCGCAGAGGCCGCTTTTCCGCCCGAAGGGGAAATCCTGACCGTTGACGGCATTGCGGTTCACGCGGTGGTCATGGGCCAAGGACCGGATGTGGTGTTGATCCACGGCTCCAGCGGAAACACGCGGGACATGACGGTTGCGCTGGCTCCGATCCTGGCACAAAGCTATCGCGTCATCGTGTTTGACCGACCCGGCCTCGGATACAGCCAAAGCTTTAACCCGAACGGCGAAACCATCACGGAGCAAGCCGAAATCCTGCAACGTGCGGCCGCCCAGCTTGGAGCCGAGAAACCCATTGTCGCCGGGCAAAGCTATGGTGGTTCCGTTGCATTGGCATGGGCAGTGACCCGGCCCGAGAACATTTCGGCGCTGGTTTTGATCGCGCCGGCAGCCATCCCTTGGGAAACGCCACTGGATGGTTTCAATCGGCTCGCCTCGACCACGACGGGGCGCCTAGCGGCATTGCCGTTCGTGTCCGCATACACGCCGGACTGGTTTGTCGAACGCGCATTGGATGAAGTGTTCGCGCCGCAGAAAGCCCCGGAAGGCTACGCCGCGCATTTCGGCCCCGGGCTGACGATGCGACCCGATTCAATGCATGCCAATGCACGGCAACGCGCCAACCTTTTGGACGAGATCACTGAGCTGCAACCACATTACGGAGAGATTTCTGTACCAACCGAGATCGTACATGGCACGGCTGACACGACGGTTGAAACCGACTGGCACGCGGAACCGCTGACCCAACAGATCCCCGGTGCGGAATTGATCCTGCTTGATGGGATCGGGCATATGCCGCAAGTGGTCGCCGCGCCCGAGGTTGCCTCGGCCATCGACCGGGCCGCACAACGCGCCGGTTTGCGTTAGGCTTCCGGCTAATCCATAGTCAGGTATGGATTTTATCGCGAGGTAAGGCATGGCCCGTTCGGACAAAGGCTTGATTGAAGACTACTACCGGAATGAAGCGCCCAAAGACGTTCGCTCCGCGATCAAGGATGCCGGGAAACGCGAAATTCTGAACCCCTCTTTTCCCTACTCGGAAAAAATGAAGGGCAAGGAATACGATCGGCAGATGGAGGCTTTGCAGATCGAGTTGGTCAAGATGCAAGCCTGGCTGAAAGACTCGGATCATCGCGTGGCGCTGATTTTTGAAGGCCGCGATGCGGCGGGTAAAGGCGGCACCATTAAACGCTTTCGCGAAAACCTGAACCCGCGTGGCGCGCGGGTTGTGGCGCTCAGCAAACCATCGGATGCCGAACGCAGCCAGTGGTATTTCCAACGCTATATCCAGCATCTGCCCTCGGCAGGTGAAATCGTGTTCTTTGATCGCAGCTGGTACAACCGGGGTGTGGTGGAAAACGTTTTTGGCTTTTGCACCTCTGAAGAACGGGAGCGCTTTTTCCGTCAGGTCGCCCCGCTGGAAACCGGGTTGGTAAATGACGGCATTCATTTCTTCAAGTTCTGGCTGAATGTCGGGCGCGCGGAACAGCTCAATCGCTTTCTGGATCGCGAAAATGACCCGCTCAAGCAATGGAAACTCAGCCCGATCGATGTTGCCGGTCTCGGAAAATGGGATGAGTACAGCCAATCCATCGCAGAAACGCTGAGCCGCACCCACTCGGATCACTGTCCCTGGACCATCATCCGCTCGGATGACAAGAAACGTGCGCGACTGGCCGCCATTCGTACGGTATTACACGCGCTGGACTATGACGAAAAGGACAAGAGCGCAATCGGAGAGATCGATCCCCTGATTTGCGGCGGGCCGGACATCTGGGAGTCGTAGGCGTACGATTGACTGGCAAACATGGTGCAGTTGTTGGACGGGCCAGCCTGCTTACTTTACAAGTTATGACAACAAAAGACGCCTGAGGCCTGGATGACAAAACGCGGGTATCACCACGGAAACCTGAAACAAGCGCTGATCGAGGCGGCATTGTCCTTGATCGAAGAAAAGGGTCCCACCGGGTTCACCCTGTCCGAGGCTGCCAAGACGGCGGGCGTAACGCCTGCCGCAGTGTACCGGCATTTTCACGGTCGCGAAGACCTGATCGCCGAAGCTGCGCGTCAGGGGTTCGAGATGTTTGCGGATCTGATGCAGTACGCATACGAAAAAGGCCAACCCTCGGCCTTGGCCGCGTTCGAGGCGACCGGGCGTGCATATCTGGCCTTTGCCCGCAAGCATCCCGGTCACTACATTTCGATGTTTGAAAGCGGTATTTCCCTGAACCGGACACCTGAGCTGGCGATGGCCGCCAACAGGGCCAAGGCCGTTCTGGAAAAAGCCGCCAGTGAGCTGTCCAAGCACATTCCACCGGAAAAACGCCCGCCCGCATCGATGTTCAGCGCTCATATTTGGGCAATGAGTCACGGTGTCGTGGAACTGTTCGCCCGAAATACCGGCGCAAGCTCTCCCTTTCCGC
This sequence comes from uncultured Ruegeria sp., assembly GCA_963669395.1. Taxonomy (GTDB): domain Bacteria; phylum Pseudomonadota; class Alphaproteobacteria; order Rhodobacterales; family Rhodobacteraceae; genus Ruegeria. The sequence goes on from OY770022.1 coordinate 2,793,850, forward strand.
CCGAAGACCTTCTGGAGACCGGCATCGGCATCTACCTGAGGGGGCTTGGCCTGGTTCCGCAGGACGACTGAACCAGATCAGAAAACCTTTCTGGGTTGCGGCACGCTCAGGCCGGACGTGACATTGATCAGGTCCATTTCACCCATGCCCTTGATTTCCACGCGTCCCAGATCCGAGACCTGGAATTCGTCAATCAACGCATACTTCATTTCTTCCGGAGCAACAATTTTCATTGGATTCGCAAAAACTTGCAGTCGGGACGCAATGTTCACGGCAGGGCCAAAAACGTCGTAGACGTATTTCTGGATACCGACGACCGACCCCACCGCGGCACCCATGCCCAACCCGATACGGGCCTGCCATTTGTGGGGGTGTGTCTCGTTGCGCCGCTCCAGATACCTGAGGAACCGCACTGCGCAATGGGCGACGGCTGTTGCATGGTCCGGCGTCGCATCGGGCATGCCGGACACTGCAAGATAGGCATCTCCGATCGTTTTGATCCTTTCACATCCATACTGCTCAACGATGCGGTCAAATGCCGTGAAAATATCATTCAGCTCGCTCAGCGTGACTGTCGGGTCCGTTTTCGCAGCAAAATCGGTGAATCCGACGAAGTCCAGCATAACCACCGACACTTGTTCATAAAGCTGCGGTGTCACAACGCCGAACGTCTTGAATTCCTCATAAACCGCACGAGGCATCAGGTTCAGCAGCAACCTTTCGACCCGTTCCTTTTCCCGCTCAAGTTCGCGCGTATTGCGTTCCACCATGGTCGAGTAGCTGTCAATCATGCTTTCCAGTTCACGAATGCGGGTGATGTTCTGGCACTCGACAACCAGGACCTGCTCGGAAAGGCCATTGGCAAGGGAAACGGCCGTGGCAAATATCAGGGTCCTGCGTTTCGGCTTGATCTGCAACTCCACTGAATAACGCAGACCGGATTGTTTCACATCCTCCAGTTCGCGCATATCCAGGTCCGGAAGGAAGTCCATCAGGGTTTGTCCTTCGGCTGGTGTGCCGAACCATTCGCTGAAGGGTCCATTATAGAAGACAAAACTTAAATCCGAGGCACGGACAACAGCCACTCCTACCCCGATTGCACGCAGCAGTTGTTCATTGATTGCAAGAATACTCATGCAGCGTCCCGCGCCACGATGATAGCGCGCTTCCCTTCGATTGCAGCCAGCGCCGTTTTCACATCACCGTCCGACATTCCGTGCATCGACAATGCCTGCCCGAACAATTCGGCCATCTCGTCAAAGTCCGAGTGGCTGATGTTCAGGTTCCGATGCACCGCCTCAATCCGTTCATCACTGAACGATGCCGGTCCACCGACCAGTGACGAAACGAACTTGGTTTGGTGATCGATCAGACGCGGCATGTCGATGTCCTCGAAGAACTCCCCGATTTCATCGGAGTCCAGCGCCATTTCGTAGAATGTCATCACGATACGGCTGATGGTTTTGAACCCGCCGTATTTTTCATAAATAGTCTGACCCACACCAATTACCTGCGCGTTAATTCTTCATAACACTGCAAGGTTATATCAAATTGACAGTTTTGTTAACGATTATGACCGGAACACTGATTTCAACGACATGAATGGCCCGGTAGCCGCAGACGTCAGACTCTCAAATCTTCGGAGCAGGGAATGAACCCTGCATAGCCGCCCTGACTCAGCAGCCGCTTTTGCCGCCCCATTCGCCAGCGCAATTTTCGACCCGCCGCCTGCAGTTCGCGCCGAACCCGAAACCAAAGCGGCCCCTTGTCCAGACCGCTATTCGTTGTCTTGTCCTGTGACCGTTCGCTGACTTTGACAGTTTCTACCGTCTGACCCTGTTGCTTCGACCAGATCATCTGTACGCCAACCGCAGGGAACACCTGAAACATGCGCCAGTCGGGGCGCGGAATAGATACAAAATCGTCCAAATGATCTGAGTAATTTTCCGACCACGACAAAAGCTTTCGGCACCCTTCCTGTGAAAGAATGTACGCAGCCGCACTGGGTGCCATTTCCAGCATCGGTCTTGCCATGACACCACCAATGGTCTCCTGTGGCCCGAAACGCAACGGTTTGGGAGAATAGTCAAGCTTCACAAAATCAAAGACTTGGCCATTGGAAAAAATTGTCTCAATCACGCCTCCGGCGCTGGCAGACATTTCCACATCGTCCTCAAAAACCGCGGCGGCTTGCAGTCCCTGATCCACGATCTGTTTCCAGACGGCCCGGTGGCTTTCAAAACAGGCAATCTCGCTTTGCTTCAGGCCCCAACGACTACCGGTTCCCGGGACATATCCGTTCCCTTCAAGCGCCCCTTCTGCCTGCGCGTCCGTCGCACTGAATCGAATTGCGTTGCTCAACCCGGCTTTGGCGAATTCGGCCTCCATGAACTCCCGCCGCTCGGGAACGCGGTCCAGGTTGATATAAAACACACCGGTCAACTGATCCTGCCTCTGACGCTCCACTACCGTTCCTTTCGTCCAATTAGCGCAGGCCGGTCCTGCTTGATCCGGAAATCAACCCTGCACGCTGGCCACGAGTTCGCCGGCCGAGGATTCGCCGGTCACAATTCACCAAAGCTGGCTGACATGCGCTTGCGTCTTCGCAAGATGGAATGCTGATACGCACGTTTGCTAAACAGCGTCAAAGGCAGAAGAACCCTTTCACCCAGCCCATCAATCACGACCAGACGCCCGCCCCTTTGTTCAGCGCGAACAACGTTTTCCAACCCCATGTCGCCCATCAGAATGTTGCCGCGTTCCAGATCATCCAAAAGTTCCATAAACTCGTCGTGCAGCGTACGGATTTTGTCTTTGTCGCCGTCGTACGAGACAAATTCCTGATACACCGTCGGTGCCAGATCGCCGCCAGGGCGGGTCATCTTCTCCACGACCAATGCCGGTCCCGCTGATGTCGACGCGTATCCCATAAACCGGGCCAGACGCTCGATTTCGGGGCATCCTCGGCTCAGTGCGGCCAGGTACTCATTTGCCTCGCGGTTCCACTGCCGCAGATTGCCATAACGCCATTCAGCGTATCGCGGTACAAAATGACTGCGAACCGGTTTATCCGTTCTGACCTTGAGCAGCGCGTTGTCTTGTTCAGGGTGCTGGAAAATCAGGTAATTGCGGCTTTTTCGCAGTGGTTCAAAAGAACTCAGATCGATCATGAAGCGTTATTCCAGTAGGTCAAATTCACCGCAACTGTCTTGCAAAGCCACAGCATGTGCCAGCCAGATATAAAAGCGCCGCTGTCTTGATACAATGCAGCATCCAGTCAATTCACCACTGATCGCCCCATCAATCCACGCGCGACCAACCGACATGACGAACAGTGATCCAGGGTGGTAGGAATGGGGCTGGCGCCATACGTCTCTGACGAATAGTTCGGCCTGAAAACGCAGACGCATCGTGCTACATCACGCTGTAACCGCCATCCACTGGTATCGTCACGCCTGTCACAAATCCGGCCAGATCTGATGATGCGAGGTAAAGAACCGTCCCGGTCATTTCCTTTGGCTCACCCCAGCGCGCCAAAGGTGTTCGCTGGACGATGGAAGCGCTGAACGTGTCGTTTGCCTGCGATTCTGCGGTCAGGTTGGTCCGGATCCATCCTGGCGCAATGGCGTTTACCCGTACGCCGTCACGCGCATAAGCGACCGCAAGCGATTTGGTCAGGCCAACGATCCCAGTTTTGCTTGCGGCATAGGCTGGCCCCGATCCGCTTCCGAAGTAGCTATACATCGAGGCGATATTGATGATGCATCCCGGCCGTTTGGCCAATTTCGGGTACAAGCCGTGGCTTAGGCGATAAACCGAGTTGAGGTTGATGATCATGTTTCGATCAAACCCCTCGGGTGAGAGGCCTTCAGGAGGATCAACAAAGGTTCCCGCATTGTTGACAAGAACATCAACCTGACCAGTCGCGGCGACCAGGGAAGCTACCGAGGCTTCGTTTTCCATGTTCACCTGATGGTATCGGAAGGCGGAAAGGTCCGCCTGATACTCCCCGACCGATCCCCTTCTTCCGGTAACCGTCACCGTCGCTCCAGCGTCTGCGAACGCTTTCGCGACGGCGAGCCCGATGCCGTTTGAGCCGCCTGTCACCATGACGTTCTGCTCTGAAAAATCCAGAATGCGCGCCATTACTCTACTCCTGTCCAAAGTAAGCCGCCGTCGGAATCCTGTGGGCCAGCATTCAGGGGAAACTCGACAGCAAGTCCTTTCAATCTGCACGCGCCCATTCCAGCACGGCCGTTCCACGTTTCCCTCCAAATGTCGCGTTCTTGCCACGAAGCGTAAGCCGATCTTTTGCGACCTCAATTTCCCGCTGCAAGGTCAGGCCTACAAAATCCTGCAAAACCGAGACTAGTACTTCATGATTGACCGTTTGGTCAGAGACTTGAAACGTACCGCAATAGGAGATGTGGCTTCCGAGTGCCGCTTGGGCGGCCTCGCTTGTTGCGGTCGAACTGTCCGAACCAAGAGGTAGTCTACCAGCCGCCATCATGTGCACGAATACATGCCCGTCCTCAGAATAGTGAAGCATTCCAATCGGATCGGGCCCGTATGGTTCCTCGTGCGTGCCATCGTCGTAGTCAAAGCGATAAGCGACAAGTTTCCATGTTCCGAGAACAGACTTTTCCGAGAGCCTTTCCGAGCCGTTCATCCAAAAACTCCAGCTTCAATGCGTGGATCGGCATCAAACGCCGTGCGCCTGACGCAGTCGACAAAAGCGGCCTTTTTGAATGGGTAATTTGTTATTGAAAGAAAGACCGCTGGTCAGTCAGCTGCAAGGATATGACTCGACCGAAATAGGTCAAACGAAAAAAGTCTGAATCAGCGGCTCTCAGAAGACGGCTGGATCTGGGCTTCGTTTGGTTTATGGCGGAGAGACAGGCAGCCATTGTCCTGTCGCCTGTCGTCAAATCCCGTAAAAAGTATGACATGTTAACAACAGTTTAAGCCCTGATCGCTGTCAAAGCCTGTTGCGTCCAGCCGCCTGCAATGGCAAAGTCTTTGATGGGTAAGATGATGGGTAAGTAATTTGCGATGCCGAAAATAGCGAAGGAACTGACCGCGATCGAAGTGAAGCGACTCGCGCACCCGGGAACCGGGCGGAATCACATGCAGGCCGTCGGGGGCGTCCCGGGTCTGTTTCTGCAGCTTGCACCCAGCGGGGCGAAGACTTGGATCCTGCGCGCGTCGGTTGCAGGCAAGCGCCGCGACATTGGTCTGGGCGGATATTCCGCCGTAACACTGGCGGACGCCCGCGACACGGCCCGCCAGATGCGCCTGTCGATCGCCGGGGGCGCTGACCCCGTCGAAGACCGAAAGGCCGCCAGAGCAGCCGCCAGAAAGGCGCAGCGCAAGGGCCGAATCTTCCGGGATGTCATGGAAGAATTTCTGGCCGAAAAACTGCAGGAGTTCGACAACGAAAAACACCGGAAACAGTGGCGCGCGACTTTGGACGCATACGCGCTGCCGGTTCTGGGAGATCTGCCGGTTTCGGAAATCGACGTGAACGACGTCAAGGCGATGCTGTCACCGATCTGGACGACCAAAACCGAAACGGCCAGCCGGTTGCGCGGCCGGGTCGAAATGGTTCTGGCCTATGCCACGGTCCACGGTTTCAGGGACGGCGACAACCCGGCCCGCTGGAAAGGCAATCTGGACGCGGTTCTGGCAAAACCGTCGAAGGTCGCGAAGGTCACGCACCACCCGGCGCTGCAGATCGCGGACGCCCCCGGCTGGTTCGCCGAAGTCAGCGCCAGATCCGGGACCGCGACCCGGGCGCTGGAATTCATGGCCCTGACCGCCGCCCGTTCTGGCGAAGTCCGGGGCATGGTCTGGGCCGAAGTCGATCTGGACGCGGCCGTCTGGACGATCCCGGCCGACCGGATGAAAGCCGGGCGCGAACATCGCGTGACCCTGACGCCCGCAGCAGTCGCGATCCTGCGCCGCATGGATCAGGGCGCCGACTTCGTCTTCCCGGCCGTCAGGGGCGGCCAGTTGTCCGACGCGGCCCTGTCCGCCTGCATGAAACGCGTACACGCCGCCAGCGGCCCGTTCGTCGATCGCCAAAGCGCCCGCCCGGCGGTCCCCCACGGCCTGCGGTCGACGTTCCGGGACTGGGCGGCCGAACAGGGGATCGATCGGGATCTGGCCGAAATCGCGCTGGCCCACACGGTCGGGTCTGACGTCGAACGCGCATATCGCCGGACCGACATGATCGAACGCAGGCGCGCAGTCATGGAAGCGTGGGGCGCGTTTTTGCGGGGTGCCGCAACTTCGGCAAACGTAACTAAGTTAGTGAGATCCTGACCTTCCCAATGCGTTGGGAAGTTTGGGTCGCACTGGTGCCACCGTTCAACCATTGGGCGGTTTGGAGTCAGCAGTTGAATCGCGAGAGCTATTTATTCAGCCCTTGTTCAAATGATTGCTGCACGTAGCCACATAATTATCATTCACACACAGGAACCAAAAATGGCAAAAAATCAAAAGTCTTTGGCGACAACTAACTGACTGATAGTATTAAGTTTGTCTATTTTTGTGGCAGAGAATTCAGAAAGTATCGAAGGGATTAAATTCATGATCAAGACGATTTTGACGACGTTGTGTCTTGTTGCTACAGCATCGGGAGCTCAGGCCCTAAGCTGGAAGTATGAGGCTGAACGAGATCAACTCACAGGACAAACCTATTCGTTTGCATACCTATACAAGTCACAGCCTGATTTGTCTGCGAACCCCGAAGAGATTTACGTTCGCTGCGACGGAGGTGAACTCGATATATTTGTTACGACCAACTACTATTGGGGCTCGTCCAGCGATGTACTCTACCGCGTCGACAACGGCGAGGTGCGAAAGGTCTATGGTTCGGAGGGCACTGAAGGTGACGCCATCTTTCTTGAACCCAAGAAGCAAGCCTATTCTCAATTAATCCGCGATTTACAGACAGCAAAACAGCTAGTCGTCCGGGTGGAAGACTTTAGGGGAACAGAATTCACAACGACCTTCGGTTCAATTAGCAACCAAGCGGCAGTGTCAAAAGTTATGCGGCAATGCTTAGGCGGGTGATCTATTAGAGTCGGTAGAAGTACTTTTGATCTTCGTCAACCGTCTAACAGTTCTCTATGGCGTCATATTATGACGCGTCTGCAGTTAATGGCGGTAGATCCCACTAAATTTTTGGCGTCGGGGCGATATCGTTCCGTGACCGGTCCGGCACGCGGTCATGGTCGCGTGGGGGGAATTCCTGCGCGGCGAATCGAAACCGGGTAACGTGACCCGGTTGCAGGCTGGCTGACCGACTTCCCAACGCGATGGGAAGCCCAGATCCGTAACGCTTCGAAGACCCGCCGCTGCGCGGGTCTTTTCGTGACAACCGGGTCTAACCCCCAGCGGACGAACGATAATCTTTTGCGGAGTACGTAAGTTACTGTAATTTATCGAGAAAACCCGTTGACGATCGCCAAAATCCGGCCAACGATTAGGCCAGAAACCGCCAAATCTAGGGGGATTACGATATGGCAAAGCCAAAGGGAAAATGGTGGAGCGACCAGCAGGTCGCGGATCACTACAACGTAAACCGCGCGACGATCTGGAACTGGGCAAAATCCAAGCCCGGATTTCCGCAGCCGGTGAAAGTCGGCGGGAACACGACCCGGTTCGACGGCGACGCGATCGCGGCCTATGACGAAAGTCTGGCCGCGTGAAAGATCGCAAGTACACGCCGCCGGATCTGCGGATCCGGAACCAGATCCGATCGGCCCAGAAACTGAAATGCGGGATCCGCGTTCAGTCGACCAGTGACTACAACATGGCCGAAAAGATCGCCCGGGACATGGGGGCCGACATCAAGATCCGTCTGGACCTGCCGCCCGGAAACGCACTACCCGAAAACGATTGACCGACGCGCCCCCGGCGCGGCAGTCTGACTGAACAGCAACGAAATCCAGTGACGAAACACCCCCGACCAATGGCCGGGGGCGAATAGTAATCGGGCCGAAGCACGACACAAAATATAGTAGCTTATGTTTTGTAGCGTGAAACGGTCCCAACGCAAAGGACTCGTTGCATGGCACCGAAAGATTCGCTTTCGCACCCCGAACTGACCGAAGCCGATATCGCCGAATGGATGGAAAAGGATCTGGGGATCAGCGCCCCGGAATTCCTGTCGACTGTCATCCCGGCCGATCTGATCGACGACGGTGAAACCGCGACATTCACCACGGCGAAGGAACACGACGGCCGCCTGATCTTCGTGACCCGGCCGTTCAAGCCGAACATGAAAATCAAAAAGGGGACGCACTACAACGCCGGGATCTATTCGACCGACGGCGTCGATCCCCAAACCGGCAACCTGACCCGCACGGTCGAAAATTTGGTCGCGATCCCGGCGATCGTGCTGGACGACGTCGGCGAAAAAACCAAGCTGACCCATACCGAACTGCCGGTCCCGCCGTCCTTCGTGATCGAAACCAAGCCGGACTCGTTTCAGGTCGGCTACCTGCTGAAAGATCCGATCGAAGATCTGGAAACGCTGGATTCGTTTCTCTATTCGATGGGCGTCGCGGAAATGACCGACCCCGGCACAACGAAATTAAATCAGGTCTTCCGGCTGCCCGGATCACTACCGCCCGGAAAGATCTATCCGGCCCGCCTGATCATCTGGCAGCCGGGCAACGTCTACACGCTGGACGAAATCCGCGACCGCTATAACGTGGCCGAATACTATCGCGGCCTGCAGGCGTCAGGCGCGGATCCGCTGCCCGAAGGGACCGTCGTCGATTGCCCGATGACCGACTGGGTCATGGGGCAGGATTTCTATCAGGGACCGGGCCGCCGGGGATACCTGAACATCGAATGCCCATGGCAGCACAAACACACCGATAAGGACCGCACCGATGGGGCCGGTTTCCACCCGCCCACGGCGCAGGAACCGTGGATCGGCTTCCGATGCTTCCACGGCCACTGTGAGGCCCGCAGCGGCCGTGAATTCATCGACTGGGCCGTCATTCAGGGCGGACCCGATGTCGATGTCGTCTATCGGCCGAAAACCGACCTGACGGCGCTGCAGGCGCTGGGGATCGATCTGGGGGTCGACTGGACCGGGACATATGAGGCGATCGACCCCCGGGACGACGCGACCAACGATCGGCCAGATCCGGAACCCGAACGCGACACGAAGATCGCGACGAACAGTCACCTACACACGGCGCGCAGTTTCGTCGCCCGGAATTACTGGCACAACGATCAGCCGACGCTGGCCTGCTGGCAGGACACGTTTTATCGCTGGGTCGGTCCGCACTGGGAAGAATGCCTGCCGAAAGAGATTGAACGCGAAGTGTGGATGTTCATCGCGACGCGCTGCTACCTGAAAGGCGGGAAGATCCCGCGCCCGGGCAAACAGTGGGTCGCCGAAGTGACCGAAGCCATGAAAGCCGATCTGGCCCGGGACGGCCGTCTGGACTTCGGATGGAAGCCCGGCTGCCCGCTGGATCACCTGACCAACGCGATCAGCGTCCAGAACGGAATTCTGGATCTGGACACGATGGAACTGCACCCGCACACGCCCGACCTGTTCAACGTCGTGTCGATCGCCGCGCCGCTGTTGCCCCGGGCTGACTTGCCCGTGTTCGAAGATACGAAGTTCGGCCGGTGGATCGCGGCAGCGGTCACGCACCAGAACGGAACCGGGGCCGATCAATTGCCCGTGTTGCAGGAGTGGACCGGCTACCTGATCAGCAGCCAGACCAACATGCAGAAAATCGGAATGATCACCGGCCCCCGGCGTTCGGGCAAAGGCACCTATGGCCGGATCCTGAACGGCCTGCTGGGCGGCACGACAGCGTCTATCAGCAGCACACAGCTACAGGGATCGTTCCCGCTGCAGAACCTGATCGGCAAGACGGTCGCGATCCTGCCGGATGTCCGGATCGATCGGAACACGAAACAGGGGCAACTGGCCGAAGTCCTGCTGTCGGTGTCAGGCGAAGATCCGCAGTCGGTCCAGCGCAAATTCAAGATCGACTGGAACGGGATCCTAAGTGTCCGATTCTTGATGATGTCGAACAGCGTCCCGCGCCTGATGGATCACGACGGCGTGTTGTTCAGCCGGTTCATTTTCATCGAATTCCCGAATTCGCATTTCGGCGAAGAGGACGAAACCCTGACCGACCGGCTGATGCGCGACCGGGCTGTCATTCTACGCTGGGCGCTGGACGGGTATATCCGCCTGCGGAGACAGCGCCAGTTCAGCACCAGCGCAACACACAAGAGGGTCAGCGAACAGGCGCTGGTTCGCATGGATCCGGTCGGCCGGTTCATCGATAGCTGGCTGGACGTGACCGGCGGCGATGACTGGATGCCGTTCGAAGATCTGGAAGCCGGGTTCTTTGGTTTCTGTGAAGCGCACAACATGAACCCGTTCAGCACCGAAGGATTCGCGAAAGTGTTCTGGGCCAAAGACGTCGACGGCGTGGTGCGCAGGCGCGAAAGAGTGGACAACGGAAAGCGGGATCGCGACGGCAATGTGATCAAGGATCGGGTCCGGGGTATCGCCGGAATTAGGTGGCGCGATGGCACCCCGGCGACAAAAGCGAACATCGCGCAGTGGCGCATGGATCGGGCCGAAGATGACCTGTAGCCCACAATTGTGGGCCAGCCCTGACCCATAACCGGGTGTTTTGGCCCGGTTGGTCCGGGGTGGCCGGGGTATCGGAGAACTTACGCGCGCGAGGGTTATCTTTTGTATATACAAAGGGCAGGAATAGAGAATTAAAATAAATAAGTTCTCCGATACCCCGGCCACCCCGGACCGGGTGGACCAGCGCCCCCCGACACGAAGAGGTCGAACACGCACCAGATCCACGGCTGCGAAGATCTTATCCGATCGGGGTCAGGGGGATGGCGGGCCACCCCTATCCGCTGCCGGTGGGTGACCCCCATACACTACCCCCGGGCGATGGGTGGCTATCCTGTCGGTCTTCTATGGCGGCGCGTGTTGTGGTCGAAGGTTCGATGGTCGATCGACGGTCAGGCTGCGCAGGATCTTCGCAGGGGATACCCCCGGCCTACCGGGTAGGGTGTCGATCGTCACGATTTGATCGCCGCAGCTTGGGGGGTGGTTTCGGAACCTATGCGATACCTCCGTGACCCCGCCGATAGAGTTGAGTTTTTTCGAAGTACGGATTTCAGGAAAAACCGAATAATCGCACTCCGCATATCAAAAATAGGCGAATAATCGATTTCAGGGCTTTTTCGGCGAATATTGGTTCCGGCGGTTCGGCGTGACCCGCAGAACCTGATCGACCGGCCACCCGGCCGCGTCGAATTCCCGGATCTTTTCGCGCCACCAGTCTGGATCGATACCTATGGACGCCGCACAGGCTTCGGCCCCCCGGCTTTTCAGGTAGCGCCGCGACCGGGCGATTTCGGCCTGCTGCAGCGCACCACCCCCGGCGCGCGCAAATCCAACCGCACAACGAAGATGTTCCCATAAGCTGGCCGCCCATAACGCCTGTTCACTGGTGAAAGCTGTCACGTTTCGGTTCCCTCAGTTTGAGAATCCATTTCGGAGTGCGTAAAAGTAAGCGTTTTCAATAGGTTATTGATCTTCACTTCGATCCGGCGCAGGATCAAGTCGAACCTGTTTTTCTAGGACCGAAATCGATGATCACTGTAGGATCCGCCCCAACGCTATCCCGTGAAATTGTCAAACGTTCCGGCTATCACCGCGCCACAATCGCGGATCTGAGCAAGGCCGAAGAACGCGGCGATCCCGAAGCCCGCGCCGGGCGCGAACTGACCACCACCGATTTCGATCGCCGCCTGACCGACGCCGAAACGGCCGTCGACCAGACCCGCCAGATCGCCGGAATGTTCGAAGCGGCCGCCGTGGTCGTCCGATCCGGCAGCCGATCCCCCGGAAACAACCCGATCAGCCGCGCTGCAGCCCGCTGCAGCCGCCTAGGGCTGTCTAAGCCCCGGCGGCAGGCTCTGGGCCTGAAACTGGCGTCAGCGGCCGCCAGAGCGCGCGCCAGCGCCGAAAAGGCCGACGACCGGCTGGCCGATCATCACGACGATCTGGAATCAGCCCGGTTGCTGGGATCGATGCTGCAGGCGCTGGCCGACAGCGGCTTCAAAAAGAGCGATCCGGCCGTCGCCGAAATCCGAACGAAATATCAGCGCAGCCAGAATGCCGCGCGATCAGCCAGAACCAGAAAGGCGAAATGATGTTCGACCAAATGCAAAACCCATTTGCACCGACCCCGGCAGCACCGGCCAAAAAGGCGAAATCTTTGTCGTCTGCGGCGATGCAATCGATCGAAGACGGCGAACCCAATGCCGAAGCGGTCAGGCATATGAAATCGACAGCGCCAACGCGTTGGGAAGTCCTGAAAGGCTTTGGCGAACAGAACAAGGCGATCATTGCGCTGGGTGAACGCGTCAAACGGCTGGAAGACACCCTGCAGGCCGAACAGGACGCAGCCGAAGGCGATCTGTCCGATCTGGTCGACGACTTTCTGGGGGATCGCTGAATGGACTGGAATTTGATCCACCAAAGCCTGCACGGGATCGCAAGTCAGGCGCTGCTGGAAGGCACTTTGCACGGCCGCGACGGAAAGCCGGTTGATTCCGAAGCGATCAACCAACGCGTTAACGAAACACTGAACCTGATCCGCAGCGAAATCGCTGCCGAACAACTGGAAGGAAGCATCGATGCGACCATCGGATAAATACGCCCCCGGCCTGTCGGACAAGGCAAAGCGCCAGTTCGACAGCAAAGCCGAAAACGCGATCATGGCCGCCGCTTGGGAAACCATGCAGGCGGATCTGGCCGAAGGCGAAGAGGCGCGGCGCGAATTGCCCGACGTCAAAGCCGAAGTGGCCGCATTGCGCAAGGCGCTGGAACGCCCGCAGGCGGTCACCGCGACCATTAAGCCACCGGAAGAGCCGAAGGCCGTCGCCAAGCGCCCACGGGCCGTTGAAACGGTCGCTGCGGCCGCGACAGCCGAAGTCCTGCGCCGGGAACGTCAGATCCCGGTATTGAAGACGCTGAACGACCTGTTTCCCGGCAGTGAAGGGAAGATCCAGCGCAGCGTCGCAAAGAACTTTCTGGTGAAGTCGGCAACCGCACCCGGCGGGACGACCGTCGCGGGTTGGGGCGCTGAACTGGTCGAAACCGGGATCGGCGAATGGGTGGACGCGCTGACCCCCGTCAGCGTCTTCGGCGCAATGATGTCGAACGGCGGCCGGAACCTGCCCATGGGCAACAATATGAGCCTGACGATGCCGAACCGGCCCCAGATCGACCCGGAAAAAGTGGCCGCTTCGTTCGTAGTTGAGAACGGCACGATCCCGGTCAAACAGGGCGCATTCGGCAGCGTTACGGCGTATCGCACGAAAGCCGCCGTGATTAGCGTCTTTTCCGGTGAACTGGCGAACACCAGCGCCCCGGAAATCTCCGATTTGTTGCGGTCGATGATCATCGCCGACACGGCCGAAATGCTGGACGGCGTCCTGCTGGATCCGACCATGGGGCCGGTTTCGGGGATCCGCTCGGGATCGCCTTGGTTCGGCGCTACGACGCAGGCGTCGGCGGGGACGGGTCTGGACAACGTGATCGCCGACATCGCTTGGCTGCAGGCTCAGATCACCGGCAGGCGCGTCCGCCGCCCGGCGATCATTATCGACAATCTGCGCGAACAGCGCCTGCGCATGATGCGCGAATCTGGCGTGTTCCTGTTCCGGGACGAAGTGGAATCCGGCAGTCTTTTCGGGATGCCGCTGATCGTTTCCGCAACGGTCCCGACCGACAAGGTCTATATCATCGACTTGGATGATTTCAGCGCGTGGTCACCGCCCCCGATTGTCGACGTCGATGGATACACGACCGTCGTCATGGCTGACGACGACCCGGCCAGCCAACCGGCGATGGAAGACGAAAACGCGATCGATGCCGATGGATCCATCCACGTCAGCGACGCGGCCGGGACAACTCCGGCGACGAAGGTCGTCAGCACGTTCCAAAGCTATTCGATCGCCCTGCGCATGGTTCAGCCGCTGTCGTGGGTGATGCTGCGCGAAGGAACGGCGGCGTATGTCTCGGGGGTCGCATGGTGATCAGAGCCGCAGCAGATATCCCCACGCATTCGATCGTGATGAAAAGCGCAGATGTCGCCGAAGTCACGATCGACGGCAAGATGACCCGGATCCGGAACAAACCGATCCCGATCGGCCTTCACCTGATGGCCGAAAACGTCCCGGAGGCCGCCAAGGTCATCACGCAGGCCACCAACGGCGCGGACTTCCACGGCCGTTGCCGGGAATACATCGCCCCGGCGCGGAAGTTCATCACCCAGAACGGGCGCAAGGAAGCCGCCAAACTGTTGAAGGAAGCCAAGCTATGAGCGCATACGACAGAGCCGAACAGATCATGTCGGACCATCTGGGCCGCGACCTGACCGAAGAGGAACAGACGACGCTGAAATCGAATGTCAGCCGCATGGCAAAACAGGGCCTGCACCTGAAAAAGAACCGGGCCTGTCAGATCGGCTGGTCCGGCGAACGCACCGCCGGACTGCTGATGGTCCACGACTATTCCAAACAGGAAACGCCAATGCCGCCGGGGGGACGCTGATGACCAAGGATCACGGCAACGCCCAGGCAAATAAACTGATGCGGTTCCCGCAGCGCCCCGGCCGGGTGCTGCCAGATCGCGAAACGCTTCGAATGCGCGAACTGGATCTTCGAAAGGCTGGTTTGACCACGGCCGCCGCAGCGATCCGGCGCGAATTGGACAAAGACCAGAAATAGAAAACGTCGACCGGGCGGCCACCCGATCGACGCGAAGACTGAACAGCAACGACCAAATTTGACGACGACGAAAGGTTGCTGACATGACGAACGTAATCGAATTCCGACCCCAGGCCAAGCGCGTCCGCGACCGCCGGGAAGATCTGATCGCCAGCATCAGGGATGCGGTACAGGTCGGATTTGCCACAGCCCGGCAGGCGGCCGCGTACCGGCGTCTTTTCGGCGTCGATGAGCATCTGCTCAACTGGATCGACAAAAAAGCTGCTGGCGAAACGTGGCGGCGTCTGGAACGCGACTGGCATCCGGGCAAAGACCCTCGGGACGATCTGGCGGATCTGGCCGAGGTGAACGTCGCCGAAATGATCTTCGCCTTGGAAGGCGGGTTCCACAGTGAACAGAACTGACCCCGGATCGGCCCGGGATCGGCGTCGGCCTGTCAAGGTTTGGCTGTCGCTATTGCGGCGGTTAGACCTCTACTTCAACTTCTTCCATCAGTGGACGCTCGTTGAAACCACGACGATCGCAGAGTTGCTTACAAAGCTGCCTTACCGTCTTGGAGAAACCTGCTGTTCGCGTAGTGAACTCCAATGATTGCTTTTTGATGGTTGCCCTTTTTAAAAAGCCAATTTCACTGTGTCTGTTTGCGTAGCTGTATCGCGAGTGGATCAAAAAATATGCCTGTTAGACTGAGCCCAGGACAATCAGAATGGTTAGAGACGGTTGAACGATTGCTTAGTGCGGAATTTAGTTCAAACGAGAAGCAATCTATCGACCGAACACCATGGAAAGTTGACATTTAGCGGGTAAGTTGCGAACCTTATTGGGTTGCTACCGACATTCGATCAGTGGCTTCTAGACCTCGGGGTTTCCCGGAAAAGGTACACCAGTACGGTTCGCCCAGGCTGGAAATTTTTGAGATGAGTTTATGTTAATATTTTTTCAATTCCCCTTCGCGGACATGCGATCATTCATGTCACCATTGAGAGGGAAGCTTGGATTGCCAACTTGGCCAATGTTTCCTGTTTTTGGCAAGCAGAAACCCTTTGTGCGGCACTTCGGGCGCGCTCGGAGAAGAAATCGGGGAGCCGACTTCGCTTTTCTTGACGAGCAAGCCTTTTGCAATGCGTCGAAAGCGATAAAATTTCCATCGCTGCAAAAAGCGGATTATGGTTATCACCATCCCAATTTGGCATTTCGAAGATTATTTTATGACGGCCGTTGTGTTGGTCGAGTTGAAGTTGGATATGCGTATGACAGCCCTGGTGAAGGTACACGTTATTTACACTGGGACGATGGGTATCGAGATTCGCCGTATTACGAAATTTTGCCAACAGACCTTTTTCTCAAAGCCGCCACGATAGATACACAAGTTTACGATGCGAGAGCCAAAAAATACAGATCATCAGAAAAACTAATTTATCAAGGCCAACCACTTGCTGATCTTTTTCAGATATCCACATCAGCGAACGCCAACGAGGCCAACGATGAAAGATGTGTAGTTTCTGGCAATCCCTTAATCCTAATGGAATGTACCAGTGATGCATTCGACAAACTCCCAAGGAACTTCAATAAAGTAGATCCCGATGAAACAAAAGGTGTGCGTCTTGCGTATGGTCGGTCTCAGGGTTCGCTAACCGATGATATTGGAATTTGGTTTGTCGATTATGGCGATGCAAGTTTTGAAGCCGTTCGAAGCGTTCGCCTGTGTCTAGCGAGGCTACATGCAGAGCAGGAGGCACTGGCATCGGTGCTGTCGGGAATTCAATCAGGCAAGATTAGACATGAACCTAATACCGACCAGGGCAACGCATTAGAAAATTATCTTAATGAGGCAACGAAGAAGCTATCGAAGGCTTCAGCATTTGGGGTATCCAAATCCTCTATTGCGACCGCTATGCATGCCGCAGAAGTCACGGCTGTTGGTCAAAAAATCGAGTATCTTCGTGATGCTCTTGAGACCGCCCGCACTCAGGTCAAACGTAAAGTCGAAATTGCAGCGTTGGAACTAACGAAACGCCAAGTGACCAAAATTTTTACTTCGGAGGTAAATATGAACACCAAGACAATCAACATTGGTGCCGGAGCTCAGGTAAATGCTCCCGTAGTTGTCGCGGAGACAATTGAAAACAGCTTTCAAACAATTGACAGATCAAATGTTGGCACTGACTTGAAGGATGCTGTTTCGGCACTTCTTTCCGAAATTGCGCGAGCTAGCGAGCACATGAATAGCGACCAAGCGAACGAACTTGCGCGTGATGCAGAAACGCTAACAAAGGAGCTTGCCAGCGAAAAGCCAAGAGAGAGTTGGTACAATCTTGCTCTTGAAAACATCAAAAAAATTGCAAAAGACGTCGGCGATGTTGGAGTGCCAATTCTCAAGTCGGCGGCAGCTTTGGCACCTTTGATTGCGAAGCTGTTTGGGTAGGATAATTTCCGAGATCGATGGTTTTGCGATGCCGAATGTAAAACGCTTAGATGCGAGTTTCGCGTTTTTTGGGCTGGACCAAATAGATCAGCAGAACCAAATAGCGTATGCTGAGTTCGCTTCTGGAAAACACCACGCGTTTACCCCAGAAACCTTCACTTTGGACTCAACTCGGTCACCTGAGCATATTTCTCGGGGTACTAGTCGGATACGCTTAGCTGACATTCATGGTGAAATTTTTGGAATCCGACGGTGAACTGATACACCCAAGCAGTTAGCAAACGCTGGCTAACAATAAGGGCGCGGGCCAAGCCTTGGAGCGCCGGACCAAACAGACAGTCATTCGCTGCGCCCAGTCAAATGAGTAAGTTAGGCTTACAGCAGACCTGCTCTCCTTTGCTAACCAGGATGCACTTTCCAGAAAGTGCCGACCTTTTTTGAACAGTAGAAAACCGACGGCAATTTTTTCGTCGCTACTAAACTGGATGCGCCACGCTCAGCCTATATGGTTTTTTCATTCTCAGGCTGCGGAAAATCACTTTCCAAGAATTCCTTTGTCACCTTTGTGGTCTCCCTGACCCAATCGCGCACACCTAGAAGCATCGCTTGCATCTCCTCAACACTCGTTTCAGCAAACGCGACGACGCCAACGCTGTCTCCCTTCTCCACAACATGGCGCTGTATCAGGGCATCCAAACGTCCATGAACTGCCCCGGAGAGATTGCGGAATACCGTCTGGTATTCGTCCTCAAGCCCGACCTGTTTGAACTTATCAAGAACACTTATTTTGCGAGCGCCTTTAGACTTAAGTTCCGCGATCTGTTTCTGATGTTCCGCAATAACTTCTTGGACGTCGTCAATTCTTCCAAGCGGCGCAGTGTAGGGGTTTCCCGCAACACCTTCTTCAATCTGTTTCAGCCAATACTTCGCGTCTTCCAATCTCATGCAGTCAACGTAGTCTGGGCTGTCGGCAAGCATTTTAACGTCAACCATGCCTTCCAGAACTTTGCGGGCGATCAGATTTGCGTCATGCCCCTTCTTATGCTTTGCCAAAAGCACGACGGCATGGGCCGATTCTACTACATTACAGGCCATCGTCATTATCAGCTGATGCCGCCAATAGGTTGGTTCAAATTTAAGTTTTTCCAAAACCGGAACGCATTCTTCTAAGATTACGGTTTCCAGTTGCTCGACAGTAATGTGAATCGTCATGTCTTCCTCGAATTACCATTAGATGGGTAAGAAGATGGGTAAGGTGGCTTGCGAAAGTAAAAACTTATTAAATTCATAGATATATGAAATGTAGTGGCGGAGAGACAGGGATTCGAACCCTGGAGACGGTTTCCCGCCTACACACTTTCCAGGCGTGCGCCTTCGACCACTCGGCCACCTCTCCGTGAGCGGGATATTTGGACTATCGCCGGGGGATTTGCAAGGCCCGATTAGGGTGAAAATTCACCGGAAAACAACAGCACGGTTAAGAAGGTCAAACCTCGTCCCCATCGGCATCAGGCATGTCGGCTTCGGTCATCTCGACCGGCGCGGTTGATGGTGTTGCGGAGGGGATTTCCGCTGATTTCTGGTTGGTTTGGGCTTCCCCTGCCTTCAATACTTCGGGATTGCGCAACCAGACATCGCGCTGTGCGAACGGAATCTCGATCCCCTCTTCGACAAACCGCCGGTTGATTTCATGGTTCATGTCAGACTTCACCGACAGAACCCAGTTCACATCCCGAAGAATGCCGCGGATTTCAAAATCCAGCGAATCCGCACCGAACCCCTGAAACACGACGCTGGGCGCTGGATTTGCCAGAACCATGGGGTGCGCATTTGCGATCTCGCCCAGAATTTTTTCGACCAGCCGGGTATCGGTGCCATAAGCCACACCAACAGGCACGATCACCCGCCCGATTGTGTTGCCGCGGGTGTAGTTCGTGACCACACCACTGATCAGGTCCGAGTTGGGAACGATCACATCCGTCCGGTCAAACGTCTCGATCCGTGTAGATCGAACCGAGATATCGCGGACATAGCCCATCATTCCATTCACATCGATCCAGTCCCCCTTGGAGATGGGACGCTCGACCAGCAGGATTATGCCCGAGACGAAATTCGATACGATGGTCTGCAGACCAAAGCCAATGCCGACCGAAAGAGCACCAGCAACAATCGCCAGCGACGATAGGTTGAAGCCTGCAATCGTGATCGCAATCAAAGCGGCCAGGAAAGTACCGACGTAACCGGTGCCGGAAACAATCGCGTTTTGCCCGCCCGGATCAATACTGGTCTTGGGCAGCAGCGAGTTCCTCAACCCGCTTTGCAACATGCGCGTCAGGCCATACCCGATGGCGAAGACCACAACAAAAGTGAAGAAATTGCTGGGGGAGATTGTCACCCCACCGATATCAAACCCTTGCAATAGCTGGGACCAGATCTCTTGCAGATCCGTCCTGCGCGCGCCCCAGTAAAGCGCGAGAATAGGCATCGCCAGAATGGCCATGGCAAATCCGACGAGAACGGAAAAAAGCGAGTCCTTGGCGGCCTCACCTTTGCCGCTGAACCATCCGTAGACCGAAGCCAGGAAACGCTGAAAAATCAGCAATGCGGCAATGAGGACCAGTGTTTTTACAGCCGGGAAAACAATCGCTTCAGCCGCATTCGTGTATCCCAGAACAGCGAGTATGGGACTGCCGATCCCCAGCAGGAACAAGGCTCTGCGAATGAACTCGACCAGCTGACTGAACCCGGCAGCCCGGGCCGTCGCGGCCGGTTCATCCGGGTCAGGTGTGGTATCCACGGTTCGGACCAGGCGAACACGCAGCAACAGCAGGGCCGTCCCGAAAATTACCGGGAACGCGACCACGGCTCGCGTCGCGTCAGAGACATTCTCGATCTGCTCAAACAGCTTTACCAGTTCGTGCAGGATCAGGAACCCCGCCAACAGATCTAGATGAACTCGTAACTCTCTTACCCGTTGCCTCGACAGTTTCTTAAATCCCTGCGCTTCCTGCAGAACATGGAACTGTCGGCCAATCCAGTCGTAGAAAAGTATGATCCCTGCCCAATAAGGCACGTTTTCCATCAGCAGAGCGCCGCGCAGCCCCAAAATGCCCGTCAGCGACACTGCCGTTACCAGTAGCACAACGCCAAACCACGGCAGAATAATCCGCAGCAGAGAGGTCAGGAAAGCCCAGACACCACTGCCCTGCCCGCCCAGACGCCGCAGATATTCACCGGCGGATTCAGACCATCGCTTTCCATAGAACAGCAGGACACCTGCAATCACGACCAGGGCAAGAATGCCCAACCCGCGGTCGCGAAACCGTTCATGCACCACGTCTGTTTGAAAGTTTCTGCGCACCTCATTGAACAGACTGCGCGCTGCTTCGTTAACATCGGTCCAGGCGGGACCCCAATGGGCAGGATTCAAAGGAGACGGACCGCGCTCTAGCAGTTCTTTTGCCTGACGGTCCCGCAGCAATTGATCAATTTCGAAGATCAGACCATTCGCCCGGCTGAACGCCTCTTCCGAGATTATCCTAGGGACCCGCAGACTGTTTAGCTGCTCCTCAAGGTGATTTCGAAGGTTGGCGATGTCTTCCGGTTCGGTTGCATCACCTTCCGGTTCCGGACCAAGCGCCTTCAGTTGGCCTTCCAGCGTTTTGATACGTTCTGTATTCGCGCTCCGCGCATTGTTGAAATCTTCGCGATAGTCGCTGATTTCACTCCGCAAATTTTCAAGAGCCGCGTTTGAGGCCTTGTTGGCCTCGATTACCGCTTCGGCCCGATCCGCCGTTTTGACCCAGCCCTGATAGTATTCGCTCTGTCGATCAGACAACTGGGCGAACGCAGAGCCGCCCAGTACGGCAATACACACCGCAACAAGGGCCAGGAACAGGCGGACCTGCTGCCGCATCATACGTCCTCGAACACGCCCGGGATACTGCGTGGCGCATCGGTCATCCAATCAGGAACCGGCAGCTCTTTTTCACGCAGAAAATCGGGGTTGAACAGTTTGGACTGATAGCGAGTGCCGTAGTCGCACAGGATGGTTACGATGGTATGACCTGGTCCCATTTCTTTGGCTAACCGGACCGCACCCGCCATGTTGATCGCGGTTGATCCGCCCATTACCAGACCTTCCTCACGGAGCAGGTCGAAGATATAGGGTAACGCCTCATTGTCTGTGATCTGGTAGGAAAAATCAGGCTTGAACCCTTCAAGGTTCTTGGTGATCCGAACCTGCCCGATACCCTCGGCAATGGATCCGCCCTCCATCGCGATCTCACCCGTTGTGTAATAGGAAAACAGCCCGGCGCCCATCGGATCGGCCAATGCCACCTTCACCCCTTTTGGCTGAAGCACTTCGGCCACACCGGCAAGCGTACCACCCGAACCTACGGCGCTGACAAATCCGTCGACCTTGCCGTCGGTCTGTTCCCAGATCTCGGGGCCCGTTGTTTCCACATGCGCCTGACGGTTGGCAACATTGTCGAACTGATTGGCCCAGATCGCGCCATTCGGCTCAGATTGCGCAAGTTCTTCGGCCAGACGCCGTGAATAGTGCACAAAATTGTTCGGGTTGCGGTAAGGCGCCGCGGGAACCTGAACCAACTGGGCACCTGCTAGGCGCAGCATGTCCTTTTTCTCTTCCGACTGGGTTTCGGGAATCACGATGACAGTTTTGAACCCCATCGATGCGCCCACCAGCGCCAGACCGATACCGGTGTTACCTGCGGTACCTTCGACAATTGTCCCGCCTGGCTTCAGATCCCCCCGGGCAATTGCGTCACGGATGATGAACAGAGCGGCACGGTCCTTGACGGATTGCCCCGGGTTCATGAACTCGGCCTTGCCGAGGATCTCGCAACCGGTCTCTTCACTGATGCGGCGCAGCCGGATCAACGGTGTTTTCCCTACTGCGTCGGCAAGATCTCGTGCAATGCGCATGGTGCCCTCATTTCAATTTGGTATCGTCAGAGATTTACAGGCGCGCCGCAGCAACCACAAGCAACGAAACTTAACCTCGCAACCGGTCGCGATGTCGTGCCAGCCAATGGGCCAAGGTCAGCAGAGGCATGTCCTTGAAGGCATGACTGTCGACCATTCCGATAAATTCGGCATACGAGAAAATCCGGCTACGGATATTCTCGCCCTCGGAAGAAAGGCCACCGTTGTCGGTCGTTTCGATCAGGTCAGCCAATCCCAGATACAGATGGACGAACTCGGTCGACGAACCGCTGGAAGAATATACCCCACCAGCGTACTCCAGCGCGCTGGGGGTCACGTGCGCTTCTTCCTGAGTTTCGCGAATTGCCGCCTGTTCGGGCGTTTCGCGGGGATCGATCATGCCCGCGACCGGCTCCCACATCCAGGGTTCCGGGTCGTCGATCAAAAAAACCGGCACGCGAAACTGTTCGACCAGCAAGACCGTGTCCCGTACCGGATCGTAGGGCAGAACAACGACGGCGCTGCCCTGCATCAACCCATTGTAGTTGAGAACCGGACCCATTGATCCGTCGTATTGGCGGTGTTGGAACCTGATTTCATCAATCCCAAAATAGTTGATGTAGGCGGGCTTGCGATCATGGACGATCACGTCCTGCGCCGTATCGCGCGCATCACCGGTCTGACGCCGGCGCGCAGCCAACCTGGCCCAGGCCCGGGTCCGGATGGCTGGAAAACTTCGAGCAATCTCAGCAGCTTCGACCTTGGTGTAATGGGCCATCACCTCATCTGCGGCAAGTAGGGTCAGTTCTCCCCAATCTCCAAACCAGTCCTTCAGGGACCAGGGCTGGTCCGGCGTCCAAAGGTTGGGTTCTGGAAAGAATACGCTTGCCGTCGCCTTCGTTCCGTCAGGCAGCTCAAGGTCACGGGGGCTGAGATCGTAATCGAAACCACCTTCGTAGTAAGTCAGCCGTTTCAAATCCTCGGGACTGAATCCCTGCGCCAGCAAACCTTCGGCCTTGCTGCCATTCTCGCTGACAATCATCGGAAAACTTTGCCCCTTCACCCCATAGACGGCGTGGTCGGGCAATCTGGCCTCAGATATCTTCAACTCAGACAGCGGGCGGCCCAGCACACGTTCCAACAACGGCTGGCACCTGAGTGTGCCGTAAAAAAATAGATCAGACACGGGGATGAAGCTTTCGTTGTTCAGTCGCACTTAACGCCAGCGGCGACTCGCTTCTTCGGTCGCCAACCCGGTTATGACAGCGCCTACCGCTAGCGTCACCAGAATGTTTGGAACAATCAGCTGCTCGCCAAACTCGACACCAAGCTTGAAAATCGCAAGCACCGCCTCGAACGGGCCGTCATACCTGTGACGCATCGCCAGGCGGAACATCTCATAGGTGCCCTGCACGAAAAGTCCCCAGAACACCAAAGATGCGACACCGGTCAGTCCGTTGTTGACACCTGCCGTCCATCCGCGACCAGCCCGCTTGCCCATGATTTTCCATCCGCAAACGAACCCAAGCGCAATGTTGACCAGAGTGAAATAGCCGTAATCTTTACCCTCGTCCCCGTTTTCGATGATCATCGTGGAGACAATAAAGGCAACCACCACCAGACATACAGCGGCAACTAGACGTGAGGCACTGGGCATACGAGGGGTCCGTTCGTTAACTCGGTTTTGCTATGGTGATCTGTGTCACATCGCAATTGCCGGTGTCAAAGGCCGCGCCGCATGCAGTCAAATAATAATTCCACATGCGGCGAAAACGCTCATCAAAGCCCATTTGGGAAATCTCTTCCCACTTGGCATTGAACGTCTCATACCAGCGTCGAAGAGTCAGGTCGTAGCTTTTACCGAACTCGCGTGACTTCATCACACACAACCCAGCGCGTTCAATCTCTTGCCTAAGGATGGTTGGAGACGGCAACATTCCACCGGGAAATATGTATTTCTGAATGAAATCAACACCGTTCTTGTAATAGTCCCAGCGGTGATCACCCACCGTAATGATCTGAAGCGTGGCCTGACCGCCGGGTTTCAGCCGGTCGCGTACTGTCTCGAAGTAGACAGGCCAGTACTTCTGCCCAACCGCCTCGAACATCTCGATCGAGGCGATCCCGTCGTAATGGCCCTGTTCGTCGCGGTAATCCTGAAGCTTGAACTCAACCTGATCCGATAGCCCAAGATTTTCAATACGTTGCCGCGCAAAGCTCAACTGTTCCCGGCTGAGTGTAAGGCCGGTGACGCGCAGCCCACGTTCCTTTGCGGCATATTCGGCAAAACCACCCCAGCCGCAGCCGATTTCCAATATGTGATCCCCCGGCTTGGCACCCATTTCGTCCACAAGGCTTGCGTATTTTGCGATCTGGGCATTTTCCAGACTTTCCTGCCCGGTCTCGAACAATGCGCTGGAATAGGTCATCGTATCGTCCAGCCACAGGGAATAGAAATCATTACCCAAATCGTAGTGGTACGAGATATTTTTTCGGGCCTGCTTGCGGTTGTTTCGATGCAACCAGAACCGAAGCCTTTCATAGGCCTGAACCAGAAACCGACCGGTGAAATCGTCATAAACGGCCTCTGATTCCAGATGTACCAGATCCATGAACGATCTCAGATCAGGTGTGCTCCACCCGCCCTCCAGATAGGCGTCAGAAAAACCAAGCTCACCCTCGCGAACCAATCGGGAAAAAACATCCGGATCATGAATATCGACCTGCGCCACCGGCCCGGGCTTTGCGCCTTCGGTTCGAAACACCCGACCATCAGGCAAGACAATATCCAGCCGTCCATTTTCCATCCGGCCAAGCATTTTCAGCACTTGTGAAAAATATCTGGGCAGGTCCTTCTGCCCTTCAGTCGTGGTCAGGATCATCCGCTCTCCCCTGTGCGGTCGTAGAAATAAGCTAGGACGAGTTTCTGTTTCTGGCAAGTTTTCAGTTCGTTACCGACTTTTCGCCTGTTCATAAGCTGTCAGAGCTCGTTTTCGCCCGTCCGCCAAATCCACAATCGGCGAAGGGTAACGTGCGTCCGGTGTCAGCCCCCATGAATTGGGCGCAGCTTCAAAGTATGCCAGCGCGGTCTTCGGTGGATTATCCTGGATTTCCGCGATCCATCGTTGCCTGTAAACCGCATCCGGGTCGAATTTCTGTGCCTGCGTCTGCGGATTGAATATCCGAAAGAACGGCGCCGCATCCGGCCCCGAACCTGCGACCCATTGCCAACCCATCGCGTTGCAGGCCGGATCCCAGTCGATCAGGCAATCCTCAAACCAGTTCATCCCGACTTTCCAGTGTGTCATGAGGTGTTTGGTCAGATAGCTTGCCACAACCATCCTCGCGCGGTTGTGCATTCGGCCTGTCACATACATCTGCCGAAGTCCGGCATCCACGATTGGAACGCCAGTTCTCGCTTGCTTCCACGCAATAACCGGCGGGGCTTGGTCATCCTCAAACCAAGGAAATCCATCCCATTCGGGCCGCCAGTTGTTCGTCAGTAACCGAGGCGAGTGATACATCAGATGATACGCGAATTCCCGCCAGATCAATTGCCGCAGAAAGGCGTCGGTTCCGGGAATGCCTATCATCGAGGCGTTCTGAACGGCGTGCCACACAGTTCGCGGCCCAATCTCGCCCAGGGACAGATATTCGGACAGGTTCGAGGTGCCGTCTACATTTAAACAATCGCGTCGTTCCTGATACCGTGCGATCCGATCCAGAAACTCTAGCAGGCAATCATTGGCGGACCTTTCACCAGGTTGCACATACGGTCGAACGACCCGGCTTCCTCGGTTCATCGCAGCGCCAAGGGACCAGTCGACCATATCCTCGGATTCCGGCCAATTGTCAGGATTTTTCAGCCGTGATGGCGCGCCCTGCGGAACAGGTATCTCCTTCTCCCGCACCGCGCGCCACATCGGTGTGAAAACCTTAAAGGGTTGTCCGGATTTGGTTGCGACCTGCCACGGTTCAAACAGCAAATGTCCGTCGAACGACCTGGCATCAATACCGCCATCTGCCAGGGTTGCCTTGATACGAGTGTCACGGGCGATGGCATCCGGATCATAAGCGCGGGTCCAAAAAACCGATGCGGCGCCGGTTTCGGTTATCAGTTCTTTCAAAACGTTCAGCGCATTGCCGCGCCGAAGGATCAGGCGGCTACCGACGTCCCGAAGCCTGCTGGCGAACGCCTCGAGCCCCAGACCCAGGCGCCATTTGGGGGCTGCACCCAGACCGCGCACAAGGTCGTCAAATACGAAAACCGGAATGACGGGTCGGCCTGTCGCTGCGGCAGCGCAAAGCGCGGGATGGTCGGACAGGCGCAAATCCCTGCGAAACCATAATAGTATTGGCGCTTTGTCTTTCTGCATATCCGCCCCAAGTGTTTATTCGTATTACGAAATCAGGCGAATATTGGATCACAAAACCTTATCCAATGCGTCCAGAAGTTGATCGACTTCCTGTTTCGAAGTGTAGTGCGTGAAACTGACACGCAATACGCCGTGTTCCGGCGCGACCCCCATCGCCTGAAGCGGGCGGACAGCGTAAAAGTCACCGCCACCCGCCATAACACCATGATCGGAAAGGTCACGGGCAACAGATTCCGCTTCACGGTTCAGCGATATCGCAACCGTAGGTGCCCGCATCGAAGCGTTTGCCGGGCCAATCAGGCGAACCGTGTTGCGGTCCTTTACCGCATCCAGCAACGGCTGAAGTAGGTCCATTTCATGTGCGCGCATCAGGTCGTGAACAAATTCACCGCGCGCGCTTGCATCGGTGTCAGGCCCGCCGTGGTGATCGCACAGAAGGTCGACATAGTCGGCCATGCCCGCGCTTGCAGCGATCTGCGCATGATCCGGCCCTGCCGGGGTAAAGCGTTTGTACAAAACATCACCGTTGAAGAAATGCGCCTGGTTCGGAAGCATTTCCCCAAGCGTGCGGCGAATGACCATGCATCCCTGATGAGGACCATAAGTCTTATATGCTGAGAACAGGTAGATATCCGGCCCCAGTTCTCCAACATTCGGAAAACCATGCGGCGCGTAAGAGACGCCATCGACGCAAACAAATGCACCTGCGGCATGGGCAATAGCGGTGATTTCCGTGACAGGGTTGATCTCGCCCACAACGTTCGAGCAATGCGGGAAACAGATCAGCCGCACCTTTTCATCCAGAAGGTCTTCCAGATCCTGTGGGTTCAAGGAACCAGTATCCGGATCAATTTTCCATTCGCGTATTTCGATCCCGTCGTCGGCAAGGCGCCTCCAAGGTCCGGAGTTCGCTTCGTGGTCCTGATTGGTAACAACAATCGCTTCACCCGGCTTCATCCACTGCCGAAACGCCTGCGCCAGGACATATGTATTCTGCGTGGTGGACGGACCAAAAATCAGCTCATCTGTGTCAACGCCCAGAATGGCGGCCATGCGGGCACGCGCCTCGTCCATTTCCTCTCCCGCCAGGCGGCTGGCCTCGAAAGGTGCATAGGGCTGAACCTTGCGCTGCCTGTAGAACCGCGTCAGCCTGTCGATGACCGGTTTGCATGTATAAGACCCGCCAGCGTTTTCAAAAAACGCCTGCCCCTGAAGGCCGGGTTCAGAAAAGGCCGGGAATTGTGCCCGAACAAAATCGATATCCAGTTTGGTCATGGCTCGCTACTTTCTCGTCATGCTGCGCATCAGGGGCAAGGTGCCCGGGCATGATCCCGGATCCCTCAGAAATCATGGCAGCTCTTCCAGCCCAGCCGCAGACCTTATCATGAAAACAAGGAAGTGCAGGCAGATCTTCAGTCGGCACGTTCCCAAACGAAGATCCCGGATAATTAGCCAGCCGCGTTCGCGTTGGTCAACCGGAACGTGAGGGGAAAAGACACCCGTCCAACTTCGCTGCCTCCGTCAGGACTTCATCGGATCTCAAGCTCATCAGAGATTTGCTGCCGATATTTTTGATTATGCAAGCGAGGCGAGCGTCCTGCAAAAGCAGCGGTTTCATTTCAATGAACAGAACCGCAAATCGGACACAAAAGGCAAACAGGCCGGGGATTTGAACCGGCCCGATTTTTGACATTCAGCAGATTGTCAGCCCTGAACCTTGGTATAAGTCCCCTCACCGGCAAGAATGCCGCGGAAACCGCCAGGTTCGTCCAATCCAAACACGATCAAAGGAAGGTTGTTGTCGCGCGCCAGCGCAATGGCCGAGGCATCCATGACCCGCAGGCGTTTTGCCAGAACATCGTCATAGCTGACGGTGTCATAGCGCTTTGCGTCGGCGTGAACCTTGGGATCCTTGTCATAGACACCGTCGACACCGTTTTTGCCCATGAAGATGGCTTCGCATGCCATTTCATTGGCCCGCAGTGTGGCTGCCGTATCCGTTGTAAAATAAGGGTTTCCGGTTCCGGCAGCAAAAATGCAGACCCGTTTCTTTTCGAGATGTCGCACGGCGCGGCGGCGAATATAGGGTTCGCACACCTCGTCCATCCGGATGGCGGAAATAACTCGTGTGAATACGCCCACTTCCTCAAGCGCGGATTGCATGCCCAATGCGTTCATGACGGTGGCAAGCATTCCCATGTAATCCGCCGTCGTACGCTCCATCCCTTGCGCCGAACCGCTAAGGCCCCGGAAGATGTTGCCGCCGCCGATGACCATACAGATCTCGACGCCCAGATCGTGTACGGATTTCACCTCTTGCGCGATACGCTGAACGGTGGGCGGATGCAAGCCGAACCCCTGATCCCCCATCAGCGCTTCGCCCGATATCTTCAGCATCACGCGCTTGTATTTTGTCTTGGGGGTTTCGGTTGTCTCGGTCGAAGGGGATTGGCTCATGTTGCGCTCCGGGCTGGCACAGGTTTAATTCCGGCGCAAAATGAAGCAAAAGCACCGCAGGTTCAATGCGGAACGTTAGGAATAAGGCAGTCCAGATGGCCAACGCAATCTCATCGCGGTTTTGGGACATGTTGCCCCCCGTTCCGGATGACAAGCCTGTTCTGATCGCCGGGCCCACGGCGTCCGGAAAATCAGCGCTTGCGTTACAGATTGCCGAAAAGTTTGGCGGTATCATCGTCAATGCCGATGCAAGCCAGGTTTACGATTGCTGGCGGGTGATTTCAGCGCGCCCGTCGGTCGAAGAAGAAGCCCGCGCGCCACATCGTCTTTACGGGCACATACTATTTGACCAGAACTATTCGGCAGGACACTGGCTGCGCGAGGTCAAACCCCTTTTGAACTCAGCTGAGCGTCCCATAATTGTGGGCGGCACCGGGCTGTACTTTTCAGCACTGACTGAAGGAATGGCCGAAATTCCCGCGACGCCACCTGAAGTGCGGGCGCAAGCGGATAAAATGGAACTGCCCGCTCTGATCGCAGGTGTCGATCCCGACACATTAGACAAGCTGGACATCAACAACCGCGCCCGCGTTCAGCGCGCATGGGAAGTGCAGACCGCGACCGGCCGCAGTTTGTCGCACTGGCAGGCGGACACCGCACCCCCGGTTCTTGCCTTGTCTGATACCGTTCCCATTGTTCTTGACGTCGACAAAAACTGGCTGCTGGACCGTATCACTCGTCGCTTTGATCTCATGCTGGAAACAGGGGCTCTGGACGAGGTTGAAGCGATGCTGGATCGGTATGATCCAACCCTGCCGGCCTGCAAGGCCATCGGCGTCCCGGAACTGGTTGCCTACCTCGATGGCCGCATGACTATGGATCAGGCCCGGGAACGCGCCACGATCTCCACTCGGCAGTTTGCCAAGCGTCAGCGAACGTGGTTCAGGGCCAGGATGGGAAAGTGGAATCCCGTAGACTTCTCAAAACGATACTAAACATTCCTAACTGAGTGCCGGATACTCTGGCGCATCTTGAATATGTTGCTTCACGGCCTGCCAAATCTCGCCAGTCGCGAACGACTTTGTGTACGAATGTATTCATTTCCAAAAGCTCCATCAGGCCGCGACTCGCCCGGATGAACGGGGCGCATATGTCGTTTTTGTACTCTGTATGCCGATTTCGAACATTGACGTAATCCGAATTCTGGTGCGGAATACATTCATGGGGAATGTGAGAATCCAAAAAAGAAGACCCAAATGCTCGTTGAATGCGACCGGCCGGTCTGCCTGATTCCGAGCACACCAAATCGACAAATGTACCACAGGGAGACATCTTGATGAAAAATCGTACCATGACCGGGGCACCAGTTCACTGGGCGGCAGAGATGCACGCGCAGGAATACCGTGACGGCAAGCTAAGCCGCCGCGAGTTCCTGACCCGCGCCACGGGGCTGGGTGTTACGGCTGCTGCGGCATACGGCATGATCGGCCTGGCAGCTCCGGCGCGCGCCGCTGGTGAAGATGCCAAACAGGAAGGCGGAACCATCCGTGTTCAGACCGAGGTTCGCGCCCTGAAAGATCCGCGCACTTATGACTGGTCCCAAATCGGCAACTACAGCCGCGGTACTCTTGAGTATCTGGTCGAGTATAACTCGGACGGTACATTCCGGGGCATGCTGCTGGAAGGCTGGGAAATCAACGACGACGCGACAGAATATACCCTCAAGGTTCGTCCGGGTGTGAAGTGGAACAATGGCGACGACTTCACGGCCGACGATGTGGCGTTCAACATTGCGCGCTGGTGCGACAAGTCCTCGGAAACCAACTCGATGGCGGGTCGCTTTGCAACGCTGGTCGATGAAGGGACGGGTCAGGCGATCGAAGGTGGCATCGAGGTCGTGGATCCCACAACCGTAAAGCTGAACCTGCCCAAATCCGACATCTCGCTGATTGCTGGCATGTCCGACTATCCGGCAGCGATCGTTCACCAGTCCTTCAGCGAAAATGACCTGCTGAACAACGTGGGCACCGGTCCGTATCTGATGAGCGAACTGGAAGTCGGCGTCAAAGGTGTTCTTGTCCGCAACGAGGAACATACCTGGTGGGGCGAGGAAGTTTTCGGCCGTCCGGCGCTCGACCGTATCGAATACATTGACTACGGCACCGACCCGTCTGCGTGGCTGGCAGCTCTGGAATCTGATGAAGTCGACATGCTGTACGAGTCGGTTGGTGAATTCATCGACGTCATGGACGGCCTCGGCTACGTGAAATCCGAAGTTATCACCATGGCTTCGATTGTAATCCGTCCGAACCAGCTGGCCGAAGTTGACGGCAAGCAACCCTATGCGGACAAGCGTGTACGCCAGGCGCTTCAGATGGCCGTGGATAACTCGGTCTGTTTGGAACTGGGCTATGGCGGCCGCGGCACAACTGCCGAAAACCATCACGTCGGTCCGATCCACCCGGAATACCCTGAACTGCCACCGCAGAAGGTTGACCCGGAAGGCGCGCGCAAGCTGATGGAAGAGGCCGGTATGGCCGATTTCGAGCACGAGCTGATCTCGATCGACGACGATTGGCGCCGCAACACGACAGACGCCGTGGCGGCGCAGCTTCGCGATGCGGGCATCAACGTCAAACGGACCGTTCTACCGGGCAACACGTTCTGGAACGACTGGGTGAAGTATCCCTACAGCTCGACCAACTGGAACCACCGTCCACTGGGTGTTCAGATCTGGGCGCTGGCCTACAAATCGGGCGAAGCCTGGAACGAATTCGGCTGGTCCAATCCTGACTTCGACGCGATCCTCGACGAAGCGCTTGCCATCGCGGATGCGGACAAACGCCGCGAGGTCGCTGCACGTGGCGCAGCGCTGATCCAGGAAGAAGGTGTGACGATCCAGCCTTACTGGCGCGCACTCTATCGTCACATGAAGGACGGGTTGGTTGGCACCGACATGCACGTGTCGTTCGAACACCACCACTACAAGTGGGGTTGGGCAGCCTAAACACTGCCGACTGCAAACCGGGGGCGCCTGATCGGGGCGCCCCTTTCCAGCCGCAGACTAGCCGACACGGGGTCGGATGTCCGAGGCCAGATAATGGTCCAATGATCTGCGGAACACCTGAACAACGGGGCCATCATGGGACTTTTCATCCTCCGTCGGTCAGGCGTGATGCTGCTTACAGCTTTGTGTCTGACATTCGTGGTCTTCTTTCTGACCAATCTTTACCCGAATCTTGAAAAACTGGCCAAGACACAGGGCAACCAGCGGATGTCGGACGAGCAGGTAGAAGCCTGGCTTGAAAACCGCGGCTACAGAGAGCCGATGCTGATAAAATACGGCCAATGGCTGGGTGTGGCCCCCGGTTTCACCAACACGCTGGCAGACGGCCAGTTTGTCGGCACCTGTGTGCGCCCTGGCACGACCCCCGAAACGACGCCCAGCTATTGCGGCGTTCTGCAGGGTGAATGGGGCTATTCGACCGTATTCAAGGACGACGTCGGCAGCATTGTCGCCAAGCGTCTGGGGAATACCGGGTATCTGATGTTCTGGGTTCTGGTCCTGATGGTTCCTTCGGCACTGTTGGTCGGAGTGCTGGCGGGGATGCGGGAAGGATCGGCGCTGGACCGTTCCCTGTCGACATTTTCGATCATCACGACAGCGACACCTGAATATGTGTCCGGCGTTATCTTCATCGCGATCTTCACCTCGTCCACCGTCGGCCTGAAATGGTTCAAGGGCACGGCAACACAGGCGATGGACAACCCGACATTCGAGAACTTCTTCCTGCCGGTTCTGACCATTGCCCTCTACGGGATGGGATATATCGCCCGGATGACCCGCGCCTCGATGACCGAGGTGATGACCGCTCAATACATCCGGACCGCCCGTCTGAAAGGGGTATCGTTCGGCAATATCGTGATGAAACACGCATTGCGCAACGCACTGATCGCGCCGTTCACCGTCATCATGCTGCAGTTCCCATGGCTGCTGAATGGTGTCGTGATCGTAGAGACCCTGTTCAACTACAAGGGTTTCGGTTGGGCGCTGGTGCAAGCCGCGGGCAACAACGACATTCAGCTGTTGCTGGCAATCTCGGTCGTGTCGGTCTTCGTGGTGCTGATCACGCAGCTGATCTCGGACATCGGCTATGTGTACCTCAACCCGCGCATCCGCATTTCGTAAGGGAGATAGAACATGGAACCTCTAAGCTGGACCGGCTCTATCGCCTTTCTGAATCCCCTGCTGATGATCGCGATTGCGGTACTGGTATTGTCGATCCTGGTCTGGATTCTGGCCAGTATCGTCCTGCCCGAAGCTCAGGTGAGCATCAATCCGGATGGCACGCTCAGCTCGGCCGGCGGGGTGCGTGGGCTGATACAGTCGTCATTGCGCCTTAGTTTTCTGGCCTCAGTCGGCCTGGTGCTTGCCTATATCGTGCTGGGCATCCTGTTCGGTACCGGTGCCGGTATCATCGGGGCCATCTCGCAACAATTCCTGCCTGTCTGGGTGTCACTGATCATACTTTACGCCATGTCGATCGCTTTCAAGCGGCGGCTGGGTCTGTACGGCAAACTGTACGACAGCCCAATCGGCATGATCGGTTTTGGCCTTGTCATGTTCTGGGTCTTTACCGGGATCTTCGGAGCGATGGACCTGATCGTGACGCACGACCCGCTGGCGCAAGTCTCGGGTATGAAGAACAAGGTCCCGGGCACTCCGCTGCCAAATCTGGAGGAAGGCGAATTCGCCTGGTATCTGCTGGGTGGAGACAATCTGGCGCGCGATGTGTTCAGCCGGATGGTCAAGGGTGCCTGGATCGTTGTGCAGATCGCACCACTGGCCACCATGTTTGCGTTCATGGTCGGGATCACGTTGGGTCTGCCGGCCGGTTACTATGGCGGACGTCTGGATACGTTTCTGTCTTTCCTTGCCAACCTGATCCTAGCCTTCCCCGTGATCCTGCTGTTCTATCTGCTGGTCACCCCGGAGATCGTCGCGACAGGTGTGCCGAACTACATGGCGGCCGTCCTGTTCCTGTTCCCGATCCTGTTCCTTGGGGTGCTGCTGAACTCGCGCTATTACACGCGGCCAAAATTCCGTACGCCTCTTCTGATCGGAGTGTTGGGCGTTGCGATTTGGTTGTACCTGTCGCTGATTTCGACAGGCGGTTACGTGATCAACACCGATGACTATCGCATCTGGGGACTGCCGACCTATCTGGATCTGTTCGATATTCCGGGCGGTATTCTGGTCGTGTTCGTTTCGGTGGTCTTTGTGAACTCACCCACCGTGTTCCGTATCGTTCGTGGCCTCGCGCTGGACATCAAGACACGCGACTATGTTGCGGCGGCGCAAACCCGGGGTGAAGGTCCCTGGTACATCATGCTATGGGAAATCCTGCCAAACGCGCGTGGCCCGCTGATCGTCGATTTCTGTCTGCGTATCGGCTATACCACCATCCTTCTGGGAACGTTGGGTTTCTTCGGACTGGGTCTGCCACCGGAAAGCCCGGACTGGGGTTCGACGATCAACGAGGGGCGCAAGCTGTTGTCGATCTATCTGCACCCGGCCCTTCCGCCCGCGCTTGCGCTCTTGTCACTGGTTCTTGGTTTGAACCTGCTGGCAGATGGTTTGCGCGAAGAAAGTCTGAAGGACTGATGTGATCGAGGCCGGGGGCCCTGCCCCCGGACCCCCGGAGTATTTTCGAAAAGATGAAGGTGGTCGCTGGAACAGCTTCATCAGGGAGTAGGAAACGATGAACAAACTGGCGGAATATGACGGCCCGATCCTGGAGATCGACAAGCTGTCGATTTCATTCTTTACCCGCCTGCGGGAAATACCTGCCGTAATGGATTTCTCGGTCAGTGTGCAGCCAGGCGAGGCTGTGGGGCTGGTGGGTGAGTCCGGTTGCGGGAAATCGACCGTTGCGCTGGGTGTCATGCAGGATCTGGGCAAGAACGGACGTGTGGTCGGTGGTACGATCAAGTTCAAGGGCCGCGACCTATCCCTGATGACCACTGAGGAATTGCGCGACATTCGCGGCAACGAGATCGCGATGATCTATCAGGAGCCGATGGCCTCGCTGAACCCGGCAATGAAGATCGGCAAGCAGCTGATGGAAGTGCCGATGATCCACGAGGGTGTGGGCGCTGAAGAGGCCTATGCCCGTGCGCTGGAGGTGGTCACCGATGTGCGCCTCCCCGACCCCGAGCGGATGTTGAACTCATTCCCGCACCAGTTGTCGGGCGGTCAGCAACAGCGGATCGTGATCGCCATGGCGCTGATGTCGAAACCGGCACTGCTGATTCTTGACGAGCCGACGACCGCACTGGACGTGACGGTCGAGGCGGCGGTCGTCGAACTGGTCAAGGATCTGGGCAAGAAATACGGCACCTCGATGTTGTTTATCTCCCACAACCTCGGTCTGGTTCTGGAAACCTGCGACAGGCTGTGCGTGATGTATTCGGGTGAGGCTGTCGAGCGCGGGTCGATCAAGGATGTGTTCGATGAAATGCAGCACCCCTATACGCAGGCGCTGTTCCGTTCGATACCTCTGCCCGGGGCGGACAAGAATTCGCGCCCGCTGGTCGCCATTCCCGGGAATTTCCCCTTGCCCCATGAGCGGCCTCCGGGATGCAACTTTGGTCCGCGCTGCGATTATTTCGAGGAAGGGCGCTGTGATGCGCAGGACATCCTGATGCAGGCGGTGCCCGGCAATGACCGGCACCACACGCGCTGTCTGAAATTCCAGGAGATCGACTGGAACGCGCCGATCACTGTTGGGGAACAGAAAGAAAAGGCCGAGATCGGCCGAACCGTTCTCAAGATGGACAACCTCAAGAAGTACTACGAGGTAGCGGCGAACGCCCTGTTCGGCGGCGGCGAGAAAAAGGTGGTGAAAGCCAACGAAACGCTGAGTTTCGAGGCGCATGAATCCGAAACGCTGGCCATTGTGGGTGAATCCGGTTGCGGCAAATCCACCTTTGCCAAGGTCCTGATGGGGCTTGAAACGGCCACCGACGGTCAGATTCTTCTGGATAACCGCAATATCGAACAGGTCCCGATCGAAGAACGTGACGCAAAGACCGTTGGCGAAGTACAGATGGTGTTCCAGAACCCGTTTGATACGCTGAACCCCTCGATGACGGTGGGGCGTCAGATCATTCGCGCTTTGGAGATCTTTGGCGTCGGCAACTCCGAGGCAGAGCGCAAGAAGCGGATGCTGGAACTGCTGGATCTGGTGAAACTGCCCCGCGCATTCGCCGACCGTATGCCGCGTCAGTTGTCGGGTGGCCAGAAGCAACGGGTCGGTATTGCCCGTGCCTTTGCCGGTGACGCGCGCATCGTTGTGGCGGACGAGCCCGTTTCCGCGCTTGATGTGTCGGTGCAGGCTGCCGTGACCGATCTGTTGATGGAAATTCAGCGCAAACAGAAAACGACGCTGCTGTTCATCAGTCACGATCTGTCGATCGTGCGCTATCTCAGCGACCGTGTGATGGTGATGTATCTGGGCCATGTGGTCGAACTTGGGACCACAGATCAGGTCTTTGCGCCACCATATCATCCATATACCGAAGCCCTGCTGAGCGCGGTGCCCATCGCGGATACGTCGATCCAGAAGGAGCACATCGTTCTGGAAGGCGATATCCCATCGGCCATGAACCCGCCGCCGGGATGCCCGTTCCAGACCCGCTGTCGGTGGAAGTCACAGGTGCCGGATGGACTGTGCGAGCAACGCGTCCCGCCTGTTCAGACACTGGCGGACGGTCATCAGGTCAAATGTCATTTGGCCGAGGATATCTTTGCCCGAATGGAGCCGGTCATCAAGATTGCCGCAGAATAGGCAACGTGAATCTATTGACAAAGGCCGGTCGTCAGACCGGCCTTTGCTTTTTTGCGCCGCATATTTTTGGACGGCGCCCGGGATATGTTGTGAGTGGTAGCCCCGGTCAGAATTGTGCTCACCCGGTCAGGACGTTGTTTCCGAAATGCATGAATTCCTGATCCATGCCTGCGACCTCGCCGGCCTCCAGTTTCAGACCGGCACCGTCGAGCATCGTATGGCTCTTTTGCGCCTTCACCCATTCATCTGCGGACTGCAACGTTGTCAGCGTGTATGACGTCACTTCGTTCAGGTAATGGGTCGGGATGATTACCTTGGGTTTCAGCCCGGCCACGATATCATTGCCCTGATCATAACTGAGGATGTGCTGGGATCCGTCCACCGGCAGGGTGAGAACATCCACCTGCCCGATGGCATCCCAGAATTCCTGCGGCGGATTGTGGCGGTTGTCGCCCCAGATCAGGGTGCGGATCCCGCCGGTTTCGACGAGGTAGACGACCATGTCCATGTGGCCGACATTGTTCGGCGGGCAGGCCTCGGCTCCGAATTCCGCCAGCGCATTGGTCCAGTCATACCAGCCCGGCGCAACGCAGGCATGCTTGTCCGCAAACCCGGTAATCTTGAGATCGGCAAATTCAAAGTTTCCCACCATCCTGTCCAGCACCATGGTCGAACTCGGCCGTTCGATCGCATCATGATCGAAATGCGCGTGGGTCGACATGGTTATGTCCACGGATATCTGCGGAAACTCATTGCGGAACCAAAGGCCCCATGCACCGGACGGATCGTCACGCCACGGGTCGAACAGAACCGTCGCCCCGTTTGGCGATGTGATCTTGATTGCGCAGTGACCGTAATAATCAATCCCCACAGCGCCGGTCGAAGCCTGACCGGTCGAGCCCTGCAGGTCGATGACGTGGTTGTTGTTCCCGGGCTGAAGCCAGGCTTGCGATTGCGCCTGTACCGGAGATCCGGCAACCAGAGACGCCCCTGCCCCCACACCTGCCGCACCAGCAGCCAGAAAGAATGATCGGCGCGACAGGCCGGGTGCCAGTGTGTCCCGTGATCCATTCATGATTGTTGGCTTCAGATCCTTGCGATCCATGTGTTGACCTCCGTGTTGGTTAGGTGCGGTACGATCCGCACCTTCACAGGCAGGCTAACAAGCAAAGGTATCCATTCTCAGACGAGAAATATCGGGGGGTAATATGGGGGCGTTCCCCATATTCAACCTTCACGAAATCGTGAGCAGATGGCTGCGCAGGTTCTGATCGCGGCCTTCCAGTCCGAGTTTCTTGCGAATGTTGTTGCGGTGAAAATCAATGGTCGAAGTTTCGCGGCACAGAACCTTGGCTATGTCCTTGGTGGTCTTTCCCGTCATAACAAGCTGGGCGATTTCAATTTCTGTCGGTGTCATGATCGAAAACGCGTCCGACAACTTGTCAGAGATATCCGAGGTGATCTGTTTCAGATTATCCTCGGCAAGATCCAGATACGCGTGAGATACGTCTTCTGCGTTCAGATGATCGCGCAGTTTGTGCAGATACGGAAGAACCATGGCCCGAACCTGCTCGACAATCTTCTGGTCCCGGTTCTTCCGGTCGTCGTCGAGGCTGGACAACAATACACGCAAGGCTGTGTTGGTCTCTCGCAGTTCTTTCGTGCGGGATTGAACCCTGTCTTCCAGTTGCGCCAGCGTCTCATTCAGTTTCGCCTCAAGCGCGCGGCGCAGATAAACCTCCTGCAACAAAGCCAAATCAGCTTCGACCATGCGGGCGAACTGGATCAATCCCTCGCGGAAAAGCAGCGCGCGGCGGTTGCGGTGGCGGTCCAGCACGCAGATCGTTCCGAATATCTCGCCGTCCGGCCACTTCAGCGGCAACCCGATATAAAAGGACATGCCGTGTTCAAGGTCTTCATTTTCGTTCCAGACCGGGTCACATGTCGCGTCCTCGACAACCAGTTCACCGTCGCGTTCGAAGACGCCCTGACAATACAGCTTCGGGTGCAGTTGAAAATTCATGCCGACGGGATAGGGGTTTTGCGGGTGTTCGGACGTGACCAGAACCCTGTGATCGGGCGCATCCGTCTTCATAATCAGGCTGGCCGGAACATCGGCGAGCTGCGCCACAAGATCCACCAACCGCTGCCAATTGGCCATTGTACCTTGCGGGATGTCCGGGCGATTGTGTGGCATCGGATGCCTCGTTTGTGATGGAGCTTTCCCTCTCAGGTTAGGCCGACCGTCACCCGGCGATCAAGAATCCGCCCCTCCGCAGTGCAGCGAGGCCATTTCAGCCGCCCCAAATCACCTTCACGTAGTTCTGGGTCTCCGCATAAGGCGGTATTCCACCGTGCTTTTCCACGGCCAGGGGGCCGGCGTTATACGCCGCCAGAGCCAGCGGCCAGGATTTGAACTTGCGATATTGCCACGACAGGTACCGCGCGCCACCTTCCAGATTTTGCTTTGGATCAAGCGGATCAACCCCCAGCAGATTGGCGGTCTGCGGCATGAGTTGCGCCAGCCCAAGCGCCCCCTTGTGGGACTTCGCAGTCGGGTTCCAGCCACTTTCCTGCTGCACCAGCCGCAGGAAAAGATCTTCGGGGATACTGTGCTTGCGCGCAGCGTCACGGGCCAGCGCCAGATATTGTCCCCGGTATTTGCCGGTATAACGTTTGTTGAATTTCCCCTGGGCGGATTTCGGTTTGAGCCGCTCGGACCCGCGGTACTGGGTCGCGGACCTGCTATCCAGGACTTTGGCCTGCTTTAGGAATATGTCCTTGCGGCTTTTGCTGGACAACGTCTGCGCACTGGCTGGAACCGACGCCAGCAACAGGCCCAGAACAAAGAAGCCACCAATCTTAGACCGCATTTATGCTTATCCTGCTCACTCAAAACTCTGCCGGAGTATAGGTATTCCAGCCAATAATGAAAGCTTGGTAAACAAATCCTGAGAGTTTTCCCGCCGGGTGTTGTAACCATCAACTCGGTTTCAACCAGATCGCAGTCCGTATAGGGTCGCTCAGGAACACAGGCGCCAGATTCGGGCGCGATCAAGTCAGAACAGTACGGGGAAATACATGGCGGGTTCAGTCAACAAGGTCATTCTGGTCGGCAATCTAGGCCGCGATCCTGAAGTGCGAACATTCCAGAATGGCGGCAAGGTCTGCAACCTTCGCATCGCCACGTCCGAGACATGGAAGGACCGCAATACAGGTGAGCGGCGCGAACGGACCGAATGGCACACGGTTGCAATCTTCAACGAAGGTCTGGTTCGCGTGGCCGAGCAGTATTTACGCAAAGGCTCAAAGGTCTATCTTGAAGGTCAGTTGCAGACGCGTAAATGGCAGGACCAGTCTGGCCAGGACCGCTATTCGACCGAAGTTGTTTTGCAAGGATTTGGCTCAACCCTGGTCATGCTGGATGCACGCGGTGAAGGCGGCGGTGGTGGATATGGCGGAAGCCAGTCCGGTGGCTATGGCGGTGGTCAGGCCGGCGGAGGCTATGGCGACTCCTACGGCGGCCAGTCCAGCGCACCGTCCCCTGCATCAGGCGGAATCGACGACGACGAGATTCCGTTCTAAGCATAGCGGAGACATATCATGACATGGTCCTTCTCTCTGGGCCGGCTGCTCGGGTCCGAACTGAGGGTCCATATCACCTTTTTCCTGTTGCTCGCCTGGATCGGGTTCGCGGCCTATACGCAGGGTGGATGGAACGCAGCCCTGCAAAACATCATCTTTGTCCTGCTGCTGTTTGCCTGTGTGGTGGCGCACGAGTTCGGGCACGCGCTTATGGCGCGGCGGTTCGGCATCAAAACCCCGGACATAACCCTTTTGCCCATCGGTGGCCTTGCTCGGCTTGAACGTATGCCGGAAAAGCCTATGCAAGAGGTCTGGGTGGCGCTGGCCGGGCCGGCGGTCAATATCGTGATCTGGTTTGTGCTGGTCACTTTTGGGGCCAGCATGCCCATTGAAACGATGGCCCAGATCGACTCGGTCCATATCGGACTTCTGAACCGGTTGGCCTATATCAATCTCCTGCTTGCTGCATTCAACATGATACCGGCATTTCCGATGGATGGCGGACGCGTTTTCCGGGCCCTGCTGTGTCTCAAGATGGACCGGGTCAAAGCCACCCGCGTCGCAGCAATGGGCGGGCAAGTTGTGGCGATTGGTTTGGGCTTTCTGGGCCTGAATACAGGCAACCCCATTCTGGTGCTGATAGCTGTCTTTGTTTTCATCGCGGCCAACGCGGAAAGTCAGGATGTCGCAATGCGATCTGTGGCCCGGCGGGTATTGGCGCGCGACGCCATGATCACCGAATTTCATCCGCTTTCGCCCGACGATACGCTCGACACTGCGGCGCAGGCCGTCATTCATACCACGCAGCACGAGTTTCCGGTGATTGAAGCCGACGGAACCCTATTGGGATTCGTGACCCGCAACCGCCTATTTGCCGCTCTTGAGGGAGATCGT
This sequence comes from uncultured Ruegeria sp., assembly GCA_963669395.1. GTDB lineage: Bacteria > Pseudomonadota > Alphaproteobacteria > Rhodobacterales > Rhodobacteraceae > Ruegeria. The sequence continues at coordinate 2,835,207 of OY770022.1, forward strand.
CCCAGATCAGACCCTGCCACTTCGATTATGGAGACGGATATTCCGTCGGTTCAATTGACCAGTGGCCTGGAAACCGTTCTGGATGGTCTGCACAAAGGCGCACCCGCAATTGCCGTTCGAACTGCCGGTGGGCGCATGATTGGGTATATCACACGCGAAAATATTGGTGAGCTGATGGTTCTGCGCGGCCGCTGAATGCGCCTTTCAATCAGCTGATTGAAAGAGCATCCTCAAGCACGGACAGGACCGCATCGCGCGGAACATCAGAGGTCACAAAAGCCTGACCTATCCCGCGCGCCAGAATAAACCGCAATTGTCCATCAATGACCTTCTTGTCCTGCGCCATCAGATCCACCAGAACCTCGGCCCCCGGCAATTCACCGGGAATGTCAGCCAGATCCGTTTTCATCCCCATCGCCCGAAGATGTGCCCGCACCCTGCTGGGATCTTCCTGCGAGCATATCCCCAGCCGCGAGGACAGTTCAAAAGCCAGGGCGCATCCAATGGCGACACCTTCCCCATGTAAAAGCCTGTCCGAATATCCCGTTGCCGCCTCGAGCGCGTGACAGAATGTATGACCAAGATTCAGCAAGGCTCGATCACCTTGCTCAGTCTCGTCGCGCGCAACGATGTCGGCTTTCATCTGGACGGACCGGGTAACGGCGTGCACACGGGCCTGCATATCGCCCGCCGATACCGAAGGCCCGTTCGTTTCAAGCCACTCAAAGAACGCGGCATCGCCCAACAGGCCGTATTTTACCACTTCCCCGTAGCCCGAAAGAAAGTCCCGCTGTGTCATGGTGCCCAAGACCGAGGTATCCGCAAGCACCAGTGAGGGCTGGTGAAACGCGCCAATCAGGTTTTTGCCTTGGGGTGCGTTGATGCCCGTCTTTCCACCGACCGAGCTGTCGACCTGCGCCAGCAGCGAGGTCGGGATCTGCACGAACCGCACACCGCGCCGCAACACCGCAGCGGCAAATCCGGCCAGATCGCCGATGACGCCACCGCCGAGTGCGACAACGACATCGCGCCGTTCGATCTTTTCCGCCAGCAGCCATTCGACCGCACGTTCAAAATGAGGCCAGCTTTTAGTCGCCTCGCCGGCGGGCAGTGCCAGCGCGCTCATGCTGATGCCTGCAGATTGCAACCCATCGCGCAAACCATCCAGATGCAATGCGGCGACATTCTCGTCCGTCAGAACCGCCACTTTTGGCCGATGCAGCAAGGGCGCGATAAACTCACCGGACTTCGCCAACAGATCGGGTCCAATCTCAACGTCGTAAGACCGATCTCCAAGTTCCACATTTACGGTTTGATGCATCTATTTTTGTTCCAGAACGTCCGGGCGCGTCATCAAAGACTCGATTACCCGGTTCACCATATTGTCGATCGAAATTTCGCCGTCCGAAACAACGGTCAGATCGGCCTGCGCATAGACCGGCACGCGATCTTCATACAAGGCGCGTAAGGTTGCGTGGGGATCAGCCGTGCGCAGCAAGGGGCGCGTGTCTTTGTGCCGGACACGGTTCCACAACACATTCAGATCGGCGCGCAGCCAGACCGACACCCCACGTTTGCTGATCATCCGTCGATTATACCCCGACAAAAATGCGCCACCCCCGGTCGAGAGGATGCCTTTTTCTTCATCCAGAAGACGCCCGATGACCTGGCTTTCCTTGGTCCGGAAAAAGGATTCACCATCGCGTTCAAAGATTTCCGGGATCGTCATATTCGCCGCCGATTCGATTTCGGCATCGCTGTCCAGAAAGGGCACGCCAAGCCGCGCAGCAAGGGCGCGACCCACGGCCGTCTTTCCTGCACCCATCATTCCCACCAAAACAACCGTTTTGTGCAGTGCAAAGCCTGCTGACGGGTCAACCGTGCGGGTGTTATGCTTAATTTCGCTCATTTCACCGTGAATGACGTGATCTTGTGAAAATTGCCAGTTATAACTTGGTCAAAATCAAAAATTGAGGCAGCGTTGAGCCATGGGCCGCTTGATCAAGTTCGTTATATATATCATTTGCCTGAGTTTCATCGGGTTGGTCGCCTATACCTATGTTGGCCCCTACTTCGGCGCGGACTTCTCTGCCCCGCAAAGTGAAATACGCGAACCGGTTGATTTGGATGCGAATTAAAGCAGCGGCGGTTTTGCTGGTTCTGGCTGGTACGGCGCAAGCGCAACAGGAACCTCTCTCGGCCATTGACTGGTTGACCGATCCGCCCGAAAACCTGCCAGGTACAGTTCTGCTGGAACCCCCGGTTACCCAGACCGGCATTCAGCCCGACGTCCAGGTCACCCCGCTCGAGGCTTTGTCGCAACCGCTTGGCCTGGTGTCATCATCGGTCACCGGGCTGCCCGTTGATCTGTGGCAGAACAGCGATCCAGATCGTCTGGCCGAACTGATTGCGGATGTTCCGGTCAAATATAATGCAGCGATGCAAAGGTTGCTGTTCACCCTGCTGCTATCTGATGCGCGGGCGCCCTCGGGACCAGAAGCGGAAGAAACGCTGTTATTGGCCCGCCTGGACCGGCTGATGCAATTGGGGGCCGCTGATCCCGCCCAGTCACTGGTTCAGCTTGCCGGACCAACCGACAGCCAGGCGCGATTTCAGCGCTGGTTTGACGCCACACTTCTGACTGGCGACGAGGACCGCAGCTGCACCGCTTTGATTGCACAGCCTTATCTGTCGACCGACTACGCTGCTCAAATCTTCTGTAAGGCACGCCGCGGAGACTGGGTCTCGGCCGCGCTGACACTGGAAGCCGCGCATGCGTTGCAAATTTTGCCCGACGAAGATCTGGCGGTTCTTGATCGCTTCCTTAGCCCTGAACTGTTTGAAGGGGCCGCCTATCTGCCGCAGCCTGAAAACCCCGATCCGCTGAGTTTCCGGCTGTTTGAAGCCATTGGCGAACGCTTGCCCTCGGCCCCTTTGCCCCGAGCATTTGCAAACGCGGACCTGCGCGATGTTGCAGGCTGGAAAGCCCAGATCGAGGCAGCCGAACGTTTGACGAGAATCGGCGCTTTGACCCCCAATCAGTTGCTTGGCCTTTATACCGAACGCAAACCTGCGGCGTCGGGCGCGGTCTGGGATCGGGTTGCGGCTGTTCAACGGTTTGAAAGCGCGCTTGAAACCGGGAACCCCGACTCCATTGCCGAAGCCCTGCTGACGGTCTGGAACCAGATGCACGACATCGGGCTGGAAGTTCCTTTTGCCGAACTGTTTGCCGAACGGCTGTCGCGGGTTACGCTGCCAGATGAAGCATCCGAAGCCTTGCGCTGGCGCATTCTGCTTTTGTCTGAATTGTACGAAGCCGCTGCAATTGACATACCGGAAACGGAACAAGGAACACAGTTTCTGGCAGCACTGGCCCAAGGTGATCCCGGTCGTGCCAAATCACCATCTCCACTTGCAGATGCCGTTGCCGAGGGGTTTGTCTGGGCCGCACCGATCCCATCCGACATCGAAACCTTGCTGGCCAATGAACAGCTGGGCGAGGCCATTCTGGAGGCCATGACCCTTTTTGCCCATGGTGCACGCGGAAATCTTGTGGACCTGACCGCGGCCATCGCCACTTTGCGCCGCGTCGGACTTGAAGATACAGCCCGTCGCGCGGCGCTTCAGTTACTGATCCTTCAAGGAGTTTGAGAATGGCATCCCCGGCCACTCAGGACTTGTGGATTTCCACCTTTTTACAGGCTCAGGCGGCAGAACTTGGGGCGGCAACCAACACCCTACTGGCCTATGGGCGTGATCTGAAAGATATTGCGGCCTGGCTGGAGCGGCGGTCTTCGAGTTTCGCTGACGCCGACAGGGACCGGATCGAAGCCTATCTGATCGATTGCGACGCACAGGGGCTGTCTCGCTCGACCCGCGCGCGGCGATTATCGGCCATCAAGCAATTGTACCGGTTCGCCTTCGAGGAAGGTTGGCGCGACACCAACCCGGCCATTCAGATCAAGGGTCCCGGACGGCCCAAACGATTGCCCAAAACGCTGGATGTACCCGAGGTCGACAGGCTGTTGGACGCCGCACGCCAAACCGGGCGCAGTGTCGCGGATCGGGTTCGCAATACCTGCCTGATGGAGCTTCTTTACGCCACGGGGATGCGCGTGACCGAGCTGGTCTCGCTGCCGGTTTCATCGGCGCGTGGCGATCCACGCATGCTTCTGGTTCTGGGCAAAGGCGGGAAAGAGCGGATGGTGCCCCTGTCCCCGCCTGCCCGCGATGCGTTGGCGGCATGGCTGCCCCTGCGGGACGAGGCCGAAGACCAAACAGTCGCGAAAGGTGGGCAAAGATCCCGGTTTCTGTTCCCGTCCCGGGGCAAGTCCGGCCATTTGACACGGCACAGGTTCTTTTTGCTGGTCAAGGAACTGGCGGTTCAGGGCGGTGTTTCGCCCGAAAAGGTCACACCGCACACTCTGCGCCATGCTTTTGCCACCCACCTTTTGGCCAATGGCGCAGATCTTCGGTCGATCCAGACCTTGCTGGGTCATGCGGATGTGGCGACCACGGAAATCTACACTCATGTTCTGGACGAACGCCTGTCAGAACTGGTGTTGGAGCATCACCCGCTGGCGAAAGACCCGGACAACAAGGGCTAAACCCTTGATCCGGAGGGGTGGCACCCCCATAACAATCGCAACCGCATCAACAATAAAGAACAATGGAACCCACTTCTTCACTGATCGACGGCGCTTTTTGGTTCACCACCGGCGCAATCCTATTTTTGCTTGTTCTATCAGGCTTCTTTTCGGGATCCGAAACGGCATTGACCGCGTCATCCCGCGGCAAGCTGCGGGTACAAGCCGACAAGGGATCACGCGGTGCGCAAAAAGCGTTGGACATTACCGACGACAATGAACGACTGATCGGTTCGGTTCTGCTGGGCAACAATCTGGTCAATATTCTTGCCGCCTCGCTGGCAACGGCACTTTTTACGCGACTGTTCGGCGAAAGCGGTGTGGCGCTGGCAACGCTGGTGATGACCTTGTTGGTTTTGATCTTTGCCGAAGTTCTGCCAAAGACCTATGCCATCACGAACGCGGAAAAAGCAGCCGCCGCGGTGGCTCCGATCATCGGAATCGTGGTGACGGTGTTTTCCCCTGTCGTCGCGGCGGTGCGTCTGCTGGTGCGCGGCGTGTTGCGCCTGTTTGGCGTTCAGATTGACCCCAACAGCAACATCCTTGCCGTGCGCGAAGAAATCGCGGGCGCCCTGCATCTGGGTCATTCCGAAGGCGTGGTCGAAAAAGAAGACCGGGACCGTATTCTGGGCGCACTTGATCTGGGCGATCGCGCGGTGGAAGAGATCATGCTGCATCGATCCAACATCGAAATGATCGACGCGGACGACGCGCCCGAGAAAATTCTGAAACAATGTCTGGAAAGCCCGCACACCCGCTTGCCCGTCTTCCGCGACGAGCCCGAGAACATTGTCGGCGTCGTGCACGCCAAGGACCTGTTTCGCGCCATGTATGCCCAGGTGGGCGGACACGACGGCGACACAGACCGGCTGAAGTCCTTCGACATTTCCAAGGTAGCCACCGATCCGTATTTCGTTCCCGAAACCACTACTTTGGACGATCAGATGCGGGAATTCCTGCGCATGCACAGTCATTTTGCACTGGTTGTCGATGAATACGGCTCGCTCCGCGGCCTGATCACGCTTGAGGACATTCTTGAAGAGATCGTGGGCGAAATCGCCGATGAGTTCGATCTGGACGAAGAAATAGCGATTACGCGGACCGATGACGGGCAGTTTCTGGTCGAAGGCGCGATGACGATCCGAGACGTCAACCGCGCGATGGAATGGACCCTGCCCGACGAAGAGGCCAACACTGTCGCCGGTCTGGTCATTCACGAGGCGCAGATGATCCCGACTGTCGGACAGGTCTTTTCCTTCCACGGGTTCCGCTTTGAAGTCACCGCGCGGGAAGGCAACCGGATCACCGGGCTGAAGATCCGCCCACTCTGAAGCAGGATGCTATAGCAGTCAGCCGCAGGAGTCCGGCCTCCCAACGCAATCGATTGTTTGCGTGCCCAAGCGACACCCAATGTCGTATTTGGCGTTGCATCCCTTGCCCGCCCATACAGACTGGCAAAAAACCTTGTGGAGCAAATCATGAATCTCACAACCCGGGTTGCCGTGATCGGCGGCGGTGTCGTCGGATGCTCGGTCCTGTACCACCTGACCAAACTTGGGTGGTCAGATGTTATGCTGCTGGAACGGTCAGAGTTGACCAGTGGATCCACCTGGCACGCGGCCGGGGGGTTTCACACACTGAATGGCGACACCAATATGGCTGCCCTTCAGGGCTACACCATCCGCCTGTACAAAGAGCTGGAAGAGATCACAGGCATGTCCTGCGGGCTGCATCACGTGGGTGGAGTCACGCTTGCCGATAATCAGGACCGGTTTGACATGCTTCTGGCTGAACGGGCCAAGCACCGGTTCATGGGGCTGGACACTGAAATCGTTGGCCCCGATGAAATCCGCAAGATTGCCCCGATCACCAACACCGATGGCATCATTGGCGCGCTGTATGATCCGCTCGACGGGCATCTTGACCCGTCCGGTACGACCCATGCCTATGCCAAGGCGGCCCGGATGGGCGGGGCCACGATCGAAACCCATTGCATGGTCCGGGAAACCCGGCAACGATCTGACGGCACATGGGATGTCGTCACCGACAAGGGTACGATCCACGCCGAACATATTGTCAACGCAGGCGGCTTGTGGGCCCGCGAGGTCGGGGCGATGGCGGGTATCTATTTCCCGCTGCATCCGATGGAGCACCAGTATCTCGTTACCGACTCGATCCCGCAGATCGAAGCAATCATCGACGCAGGCGGCGAACACCCGCATGTGATGGACCCCGCTGGCGAAAGCTATCTGCGGCAGGAAGGACGCGGCCTGTGTATTGGGTTTTATGAACAGCCCTGCAAGCCTTGGGCCGTGGATGGAACCCCGTGGGAGTTCGGCCACGAATTGCTGCCCGATGATTATGACAAAATCACTGACAGTATCGAATTTGCCTATAAACGCTTCCCCGTTCTGGCCGAAGCGGGCGTGAAATCCGTGATCCACGGCCCGTTCACCTTTGCACCTGACGGGAACCCTCTGGTCGGGCCGGTGCCGGGCATGCGCAACTACTGGTCAGCTTGTGGCGTGATGGCCGGATTCAGCCAGGGCGGTGGCGTTGGCCTGACGCTGGCGCAGTGGATGATCGAAGGCGAACCCGAACGGGACGTTTTTGCCATGGACGTTGCCCGCTTTGGCGATTGGATAAGCCCCGGCTACACCCGCCCGAAGGTGATCGAAAACTATCAGAAAAGGTTCAGCGTCGCCTACCCGAACGAGGAACTGCCCGCTGCGCGTCCAAACCGAACCACACCGATGTATGACATTTTCAGCAACATGGGCGCGGTCTGGAGCCAGCAATTCGGTCTGGAAGTTCCCAACTACTTTGCCCAGGGCGATGAACCTGACTACGAAACCCCGTCTTTCCGTCGTTCTGACGCATTCAAGGCCACCGGCCGCGAGGTGCGCGCGGTTCGTGAAGCTGTAGGTATCAACGAGGTTCACAACTTTGGCAAATACCGCGTCACGGGACCAGATGCCCGGGCCTGGCTGGACCGGATCATGGCGGGACGGATTCCGCAAACTGGGCGGCTGTCCCTGTCGCCGATGCTTTCTCCCAAAGGAAAACTGATAGGTGATTTCACCATTTCCTGTCTGGGTGAAACAGAATTTCAACTGACCGCCTCTTACGGCAGCCAGGCGTTTCACATGCGTTGGTTCAGGCAGAACCAAACCGGAAATGTCGAGATTGAAAACATCAGCGATCGCCTGAACGGATTTCAGGTCGCGGGCCCTCTGGCCCGCGATGTTCTGGCAGCCTGTACGCGGGACGATGTATCAGGCCTGAAGTTCATGGATGTACGCCGCATGACGGTGGGCATGACCGACTGCATTGTTCAGAGGGTCAGTTATACCGGCGATCTGGGGTACGAGGTGTTCTGCGACCCGATGGCCCAACGACAGTTGTGGCAGACCTTGTGGCAGGCCGGTCAACAGTTTGGAATGGTGCCGTTTGGCATGCGCGCAATGATGAGCCTGCGTCTGGATAAGTTTTTCGGCTCGTGGATGCGTGAGTTTTCACCGGATTACACTGCTGCGGAAACCGGACTGGATCGGTTCATCTCGTTTACAAAAAACGCTGATTTCATTGGCCGCGCGGCAGCCGAGCACGAAAAGGAAGCCGGTGCCACACGCCAGCTTGTAGCCTTTCAAGTCGACGCGGATGACACGGATGTAAACGCGTACGAGCCGATTTGGCTGGACAACGAAGTCGTCGGGTTCTGCACGTCCGGCGGGTATTCACATTACGCCGGTAAATCCATCGCACTGGGGTTTCTGCCCGCTGACCGCGCCCATGACGGACTTGAAGTTGAAATCGAAATACTTGGCCAGATGCGCAAGGCGCACATGATCTCAAAACCGCTGTTCGATGCGGATGGTGCGCGGATGCGGGGATGACTTGGGGCTGCAGCCCCAGCATGATGGCGGAATGATTCAGATACCCGTCATTCTTCTGGCCGCAGGGCAATCCAGCCGCATGGGCGGTACGGACAAGCTGATGCAGGATGTCGATGGCATCCCTTTGTTGCGCCGATCGGTCCGGGCTGCGTTGGCAGTCGGGCCGGTCTTTGTTGCGCTGCCTCCTGCCCCTCATGCGCGTTACGGGGCCGTAAAAGGACTCGATGTTCATGCGGTGGAAATCCCGGATGCCGATGAAGGCATGAACGCCAGCCTGCGCGGTGCCATGGCCGCAATCCCAGCCGAAGCCAAAGCCGTCATGGTTCTGCTGGCGGACCTTCCGGAATTAACAGGCAATGATCTGGAGGCGATCGCGGCCTGTGTCACAGCTCATCCGGACAACCTGATCTGGCGTGGTGCAGCAGAAAACGGAAAGCCGGGGCACCCTGTCATTTTCGACCACAAGCTTTTTTCGTTACTGAGCCAGCTCAAGGGCGATGAAGGCGCGCAATCCGTTGTGCGTGCACATTCCGACAGGGTTCATCTGCACCGCCTGCCCGGACACAACGCGCTGCTGGATCTGGATACGCCCGAAGACTGGGACGAATGGCGCAAAACACGGCCCTAGAAATAGACACGGCCCGGTCGTTGTCGACCGGGCCGGTTGCCCAAAAGCAAGACTACCACTTTTCACCAATTCCAAAAGCGCAACCCAACCACCTTACAAGGCTATCGGGTATTACGCTGCCGAACCCAAACAAGACCCCCTCGTTAACATGCCGCTCAGCGCTTCTGGTACTGAGTAAGCCTTCAGCACCCCCTAGTGCTTCTGGCTCCCCCTCGCTTGGACAATTTCATCGTCGCTTATCCGACCCTTTCAAACAATCTAAAATTGGAAGAAACGGTTAATTTCGAGGAATTCAGGTAGTTTTTGCGCAACATCCCGCTTATTGAAACTCAACTTTAGCGCGATTTCGCTCTTATGGCCAAGTTACAGACCGATGTTTTATGATTGCTTGGAGTGAACAATAGCGGCAAAAAGAAAATGCGTTACACTCAGATCTAGTCAATAGATAATATCTCCTCACAACCTGAAAGCGATTTACTGATCCGCACAACTTTGCGCGACCCCTTTGTTTACCAAACAGATTCAATTCACCAGTTTTCATCCATTGACAGCGATTTTGGCAACAATACACCGATTCGTGAGCTGCGATCCCTTATCACGCCCAATATCGGTTGACCTGATTGGTAACAAAGGAAGGCCCGAATGTGGCCGAATTAAGATTTCTTAATCTCGCGATCATGAAAGCCCAAACCTGAAGCGGCATCTTCTGTCTCAACGCGCGGGTGTAACCGCGTGATGTTAACAGGAGAACTAAATGAGCATCCGAAAATCCTCGCTTCTTTTGCCACGAACGTCTGGCTGGATCGGCGCCAGCGCCCTGGGCGCAACCATGCTGGCCTCGACCGCCCTGCCGTCGTTGGCGGATGAAGCCCTGGCAGACCTGGTCGAATCCGTTTCGCCATCGGTCGTGACCATTATCGCCAAACAACAGGCCGCCCCTACCCCGGTTCAGGGAAAAGAGTTTGATTTCGAAGGCCACCCGTTCGGTGAGTTCTTCAAGCGCTTCGGCATGCCTGAAGGTTTCGATGCCCCCCAACGCAGCCCGGCCCAGGGGCTGGGTTCGGGATTTGTGCTGGATGAGGACGGCTACATCGTCACCAACCACCATGTCGTAGACAATGCCGCTACGGTTACGGTCCGTCTGAGCGATGACCGAACCTTTGAAGCCGAAATCGTGGGGACAGACCCCCTGACCGATATCGCCGTTCTGAAAATCGATGCGGGCGAGGACCTGCATGCCGTCAAGATGGGTGATAGTGAAGTAATCCGCGTGGGTGAAGACGTGGTCGCCATCGGCAATCCGTTCGGTCTGCATTCGACCGTGACCACTGGTATCGTTTCGGCCAAAGGCCGCAACATCTCGCAAGGGCCATATGCGGAATTCATCCAGACGGATGCGGCCATCAACAAGGGCAACTCGGGCGGCCCGCTGTTCAACATGGAAGGCGAAGTCATCGGCGTGAACTCGGCCATCTACTCACCCAGCGGCGGCTCGGTCGGTCTGGGCTTCGCCGTAACCTCGAATATCGTCGAACACATCACCGCCGACCTTTTGGAGGATGGTCAGGTAAGCCGCGGCTGGTTGGGTGTCTCGATCCAGAATGTCAGCCCCGAACTCGCGGCCGCATTGGGGATCGATTCGTCGGCAGGCGCACTTGTGTCGGATGTCGTACCCGGCAGCCCCGCGGAAGGCGCCCTGCAGCAGGGCGATGTGATCCTCAGCTTCAATGACCAGAGCGTCGATTCCAGCAGCGAGCTTCCGCTTCTTGTCGGCACGACCAAGGTCGGCACGGACAGCACGCTGACCGTGTTGCGCGACGGCAAGGAAGAACAGGTCAAGCTGACCATCGGACAGCATCAGTCCGCATCGGCGGAACCCGACAAGGCGGTTGACGAGACCCTGTCCGGTACATCCCTTGGTGTGACAGTTGCCCCGCTGACAGATGCCGCGCGGGCCGAAATGGGCGTTGACCAATCCGTCGAAGGTGTCGTTGTGACCGACATGTCGCCGGACAGCCCGGCTGAAAAAGCAGGGCTTCGGCGCGGCGATGTCATCGTCAAATTGGGCAGTCAGGACACGATCAATCCGGAGGCCCTGAAGGCGGCGCTGGACAGCGAAAAGACTGATCCTGCGCTGGTTCTGATCAATCGCGGTGGCAACCAGATCTTCGTCGCGGTCGAAATCGCCTGATCTGCAACATGCGCGTGCCACGTGATGGGGAGATTTGGCGCGCGCCTCGCCGGCGGGTCTGAATTGTCCGCAGCCTGCCGGCACTGCCGGGTGTGCCTGGTCGCACCCGGCATGTGCTTTATCTGAAATTTGTGTTTAAATCCCGGCAGAAAGGAACCTCGATCATGAGCAGACGCCTTCTGATCGTCGAAGATGACGAAGAGACACGGGACTTTATCGCCAAGGGGTTTGGCGAAGAAGGATATGTTGTCGAAACTGCGGCCGATGGCCGTGAGGGGCTTTACCACGCAACTGACGGAGGATTTGACGCTGTCGTCCTTGACCGGATGCTGCCGGGTCTTGACGGGCTGTCACTGATCAAATCCATGCGCGCCGCCGGTTTGAAGACGCCCGTACTGATGCTGACCGCGATGAGCGCCGTTGACGAGCGCGTCAAAGGCTTGCGCGCCGGTGCCGACGATTATCTGGTCAAGCCATTCTCGTTTCAGGAACTGCATGCAAGGATTGAGGCCCTGTTGCGCCGCCCTCAGGAAGCCGAAGAAAACCCGACCCTGAACTGCCGGGACCTTGAAATGGACCTGTTGACCCGCAAGGTCACACGCGATGGGCGTGAAATTTCCCTGACCCCGCGCGAGTTCCAGATCCTGGAATTCTTCCTGCGCCGCAAGAACCGCGTCGTCTCGCGCACCATGCTGTTGGAAGGCGTATGGGATTATCACTTTGATCCCAATACCAATGTCGTCGATGTCCATATCTCGAAACTCCGCCGTCAGTTGGATGAAGGCGACGCCCAGCCCCTAATTGAAACTGTCCGGGGGGCCGGTTACATGATCTCTGATGACTAACCTGCGACTGTCCCTGCGAAATTCGCGTACGCGGCTTGTTTTGGCCAGCATGATCCTCAGCACATTGCTGACTGCGACCGTTCTGGGACTGGTCTATTTGACGGCAAACAGAACGATCGAAGGCGAAACCCGGTCTGTCGTAACCGCCGAGCTGACCGGGCTGGCGGACGAATACGACAGACGCGGCATGATCGGATTGATTTCAGCCATCGATCGCCGTCTTGCGAACGCTGCCGAACGCGACGCTTTGTATTTGTTGACAGACAGGTTTGGGACACCGCTTGCCGGTAATCTCGCACAATGGCCCGATGATGTAACTGCGGGCAGCGGTTGGGTCGATCTTCAGGTACGGCAAACCGAATCCGATCAGTTTGTTCCGATTTCGGCGGCATCGGTCCGGCTGCCCGGCGGTGAAAGGCTTTTGGTCGGACGCGACGCGTCGGCCAGACAGCAGTTCGACCGTGTTCTGTTTCAATCGCTGGCGTTGGCCCTGGCCATTGCACTGGTCCTGAGCCTGCTGACCGGATGGTTGTTAACCCGGCTGGTGTTTTCCCGTCTCAAGGATGTTGCGGACACCGCGGATAACATCGTGTCCGGCGACCTGAGCCGCCGCATACCAATACGCGGCACGGGGGACGAGTTCGATCAGGTCGCAGGCACCCTGAACAACATGCTGGACCGGATCGAAGAACTGATCAGCAACCTTCGCACGACATCGAACTCGATTGCCCATGATTTGCGGTCGCCCCTTTCGCGGCTACGGCAAAGGATCGAAGCCCTTTCCGATCCGGATAAAAGTGACCTGGACCGCGAAGCCGACATCGCCCGCGCGACCGGCGAAATCGACCACGTTTTGCGGGTTTTGGGTCAGTTGACCGAGATTTCACGCGCCGAGGCCGGTCTGGGCCGGGAACAGTTCGAACCAGTTGACCTGCAACAGTTGGTGGGCGACGTGGTGGACCTGTACGAGCCTGTCGCAGCGGACCAGGGTATCCGACTTGTAGTGTCCGGCGAAGCAAAGCCATTTCCGGGGCATCGCCCATTACTGTCCCAGGCTTTGTCAAACTTACTCGAAAACGCGATGAGGTACGCGCCCGAAGGGTCTGAAATTACGATAAACTTGTCTGGAATAAGGGATTACGTTCTTCTTAGCGTCAGAGACCAGGGTCCCGGTGTTCCGCCCGAGGATCTGCCGCGCCTGCAACTGCCATTCGTCACGCTTGATCCTGCGCGCACCGAACGCAACTCTGGGCTGGGTCTGGCGCTGGTCGCGGCAATTTCGCATATGCATGGGGGCAAATTCTCGGCACGCAATTGCAATCCAGGGCTTGAAGCAACACTGACGCTGGCGCGAAAGGGTTAGTCGGGAATCCCGTCAATCGCCATCATCTTGTTTTTATACCGCTTGTCCCCGGTCACATCTGTACCGAACCAGTTTGGCGGCCTGAACCCTTCTGCTTCAGCCTCCGATGTGAACTCGACCTCGACCAGAGAAAAGGGCGCTAGATCGCCCAGAAACACGTCCAGCTCAAACACCCGACCATCCGGCAGCTCCCCGGTATAGCGCTCTTTTTCGACCCTGCGGCCTTCGGTTTCGGGCCAGAAGGTGTCGAATTGTTCGGGAGTGATTTCAGCCTCTCTTTCCACACGCACCATTGCGCCCTTTCCCTTCAGCGTCAGGAAATGAACGTCGTTTTTCTGGCGCAACCGCAATTCGGTGGAATCGTCTGGCGCAGTCAGATAGCCCTGCCGCACCAAGGCCTTGCGCATTTCTGTCAGATCAGGCCGTTCAGCCACCAGAAACTTGCGTTCGATTTCCGTGCTCATGCCAGGGCCTCCAACTCGTCAAACAGCGCCTTGTAGGCCCGACTTGCCACGCTCGAGCCCGCGTAAACGCTGACAGGCGCGCGGTGCTTACCCATGCGTTCAATATCGGCTGCGAAGGGAATGATCGATTTCATGAACCTCTTGCGATACAGCTTTCGCATTCCATCCATCGTTTCCAGATGAAGGGTCTTGCGCCGTTGCACCATGGAAAAGAAGGCCTTCAGCTTCTTCTTGGGCAGTTTTTGCTGTTCAAAAAAACCAATCAGCTGATCGAATGTCCGTTCCGACAAGGTCGTCGGAATAACCGGAACGACAATCTGATCGGCAGCCTTGAATACGTTCTCGGACAATGTCGAAAAGTTTGGCGGACAGTCCAGAATGACCACATCATAGTCACTGCCCGCCGCAACCAGGGCTTTCTTCAACCGGGATCTTCTGTTTTTCATTCGCGACAGGAAAACATCGAAATCGCGATAGGTCAGGTTGGCAGGCAGGACGTCCAGCCGGTCAAAGTCGCTGGCGCGGATCGATTTGGTAAACCGTTCCACATCCTCGAAGAATCGTGCTTCAGTCAGCTTTTTTGACGGCTTTACCCGCAAGTAGAACCCTGACGCCCCTTGGGAATCCAGATCACACAGCAGCACGTTTTGACCCGAACGCGCATAAGCATAGGCAAGATTGACCGAGGTCGCGGTTTTTCCCACACCACCTTTGTTGCTGTAGCAGGCAATGGTTTTCAATCCTCAGTCCCCCTTATGATGAAACAAGCTGCGGAAAAGATGCCGGATATCCGGGCTGTCAAAATGGTTGAAATTGGCGATCACACGATCCCGTTCGGACTTTTGCCGCTGATCAAGCACCGAAATCAGCCCACCAGCGGCCAAGGCCATTTGGGCATCCACCCGGCCTTGTGTGTTCGACTGTTTAGTCACAAACCCTAGCAGCGCGTCCTGCTGGACTGAACAGTCATTGAAACGCCCCAGATTATCTTGCAACTTTTTCAATGGCTTGATGATCGACTTGAATGCCTTTGCATCAAACAGCGGTGCAAAGAATTCCATAAGATACCTGAGTTTCTTGCAGTCGATCCTGAGATCGTGGACCGCTTTATCCGGGGTCATGGGGGATATACGCCGCGCCCTTTTGCAAACCTTGCGGTAGCGTTTCCAGATCAGGGCGCAGGCATATTGATAAGCGCCGCGTTCGGCGTTGGGCCCGGGTTGCAAAGACTGGGGAGCTGCAAGCAGCGCCGCAAGGTCATCCATCTGCTTTTGATAGGCTGCACTGCGGAACCGACGGGACAGGCTTGAAAGATTCTGCGCACGTTCCGTCTGGAATTGCCGAAACATGGCCTCGACACCCTCATGAAGATTGGGCGGTATCAAGCTGAAATACATATCCTTTTCCAAAAGGTACACATCCAAGTCCCGCAGCCGACCGGTCGGGGCCATAAGGTCGGAAAATTGCCGCTTGAGGGCATTCGTATGCGCAGGTGAAAAGACCCCTTTGAACAGGCTGAGAACCGAGCGGACACGCCGCAACGAAACGCGGTAGTCGTGAAGAAACTCGGTATCAATGTCGGCAATAACACCCGCTTCGTTCCGCCGCGCAACAGCCAGAAAGGTGCGCATCAGATCCACGGCAACCTCGATTGAAGGCTCTTCTTTTCCCAATAGTACGATAGGTTTGGATTGATACGGGGGCGTTTCAGGGAACAGGATGGGGTAAACGACATCAAGACCGCCTTCGTCCCCGGCCGTTTCCTGCAATGCTGCGCAGATCGTTTCATAGGCGGGTTCATATCCGCGCAGGGAACGAACTCGCACCAATGTCGCCTGCCTGTTTTCGGATTTCAGCGAAATCAGTTCGCCGCGCACACGCGTCTTTTCCAAATCGTCAACCGCGGCAAATTCCTGGATTTCCAAATCTCCTGCACCAAGGTTCATCAATGCACGCAGCTTTGGAAATCCGTTCAATGCATCACGTACCGGACCGTCCGGCAGGTCCTGAACGAACTTTCCCGTGCCTGCGCCCTTCTGAACCGGAAATTCTGCGTTGCCCTGCAAAAGCCGCAGTGTTTCGCCGACCTCCAGCAAGATCGACCCCGCCGATCCGAGCGATTGATCGTGGCAATCCAGCCAGTTGAAGGACTGCGCCGGATCCCCTCCTTCAACCCGCAAGGCCAACCCCTTCAGACCCTTGTTGCACGCAAGCGGGTCAAATTTCCCTTCAACAACGTACACTCCGGCCAGCCGTACCATCAGAACCGGTGCTTGCGAGGCATGCGGGGCTCATCGATCAAAAAAGTTTCCATGATTTCTGTCTCACTCACTTCTTCGATCACCCGGCTTTCGCGACATTGTATTCGGCTACCGATTGTTACCGGTTTCCTTGATTTTCCAACATCGGAGACTGCACGACAATATGGCACCATGAAACCGTAGCCTGGGTGATCAGGCAAGCATTGCGTCAATGTTGTCCTTCAGGCCGTCGACATGCCATCAACCGGATGACAGCATCGCGGCGTCCAGATAAGACTTGGGCATGTCAGATCCTGTTTCATCAATCCGCAACCTCGGCCCTGCCTTTGAACAGGCATGCGCACGCGCTGGAATTCATTCGGCGCAGGAGTTGCGCGAACTGGGGGCCGACGCGGCGTACGCCCGGCTGCTTCAGGCAGGGTCACGACCGCATTTCATTGGCTACTATGTACTTGTCATGGGATTGCAGGGCCGCCCCTGGAACGATTGCAAAGGCGAGGAAAAGAAAGCGCTGCGGCAAAGGTTCGATGCGATCAAGGCCAATACAAAGACCGCCCCGCAATCGAAGTTGGTCTCGGACCTCGACGCCATCGGAGTGCGCGTCACGTCGAATGACCTCAAGCCAGTTTGAACAAAAAAACCGCCCCCGAAACCGGAGGCGGCCCAATCTGTTCACCAAAGTGGTGGCTTAACCAACCAGTTCGATGCCCGAGAAGAAGTAAGCGATTTCAACTGCTGCTGTCTCAGGTGCGTCCGAACCGTGGACCGAGTTTTCACCAACCGATTCAGCGAACTCGGCGCGGATGGTGCCAGCTGCTGCGTCTGCAGGGTTGGTTGCGCCCATTACTTCGCGGTTCTTTGCAATGGCGCCTTCGCCTTCCAGAACCTGAACAACGACCGGAGCCGACGACATGAATTCGCACAGTTCGTCATAGAACGGACGCTCGGCATGTACTTCGTAGAACTTGCCGGCTTGTTCCTTCGTCATGTGGATGCGCTTTTGCGCAACGATGCGCAGGCCGGCTTCTTCGAACTTGGCGTTGATCTTGCCAGTCAGGTTGCGGCGGGTTGCATCGGGTTTGATGATCGAGAATGTGCGTTCCAGTGCCATGTCGGCCTCTCCTTACTATATGACGCGGACCCGCGCCGAAATCTATCGCGCGCCGCCTAGCATGGTCTGTCCCTTATGAAAAGCACTATGATGCTTTGCGGATCAGATCGTGTCGGGCAACGGGTCGCGCTGGTCAATCCAGCGCACATAGAGCACGGCAAGAAGGCCCGCGAAACTGCTGACGCCCATCATCCCCAGCACGATGAACGGTGCGTTTCCGGGGGTGACCAGTACCCCGGTGGCCGAAGTCAGGATTGCGCCCAAGGCCACCGTCATAGCGCCCGAAAGACCTGCTGCGCTGCCTGCAAGCTGGGGCCGCACTGACATCAAGCCAGCGGTCGCGTTGGCAACGGTCAGACCGTTCCCAAACCCGACAAACACGGCGGAACCAAAGAAGGACCAGACAGTCCCCACACCCCCTGCAAAGGTCATCAAGCCGATCAAGGGGCCGACCGAAGCGATCACTCGCCCCGCAAGAATCAGGGTGCTCAGTCTTGTGCGGGCTGCAAGCCGTCCGGTCAAAAAGCTTCCGGCCATGAACCCCATCGTGATGATCCCGATTCCAAGCCCCAGCAAGGCCGGGTTCAGATCGAACCACGTGGCCGCAACAAGCGGCGCACCGGTAATAAAGGCGTAGAACCCGCCGATGGAAAAGGCGGCACAGAATGAATACCCCCAGAACCGTCGCGAGTTAAACAGCAGCGGATAGAGCTTCATCTGGGCGGTGAAGGTTGCGGTTGTGTTGGTATTGGTCTCGCCCAGATCAACCCAGACCAGCGCCAGAAGGCCTGTTCCCATCAGGAAATACAGAACAAATCCGGCCCGCCAGCCGAACAACATCTCAAGCACTCCGCCCAGCATCGGGCCAAGCATTGGCGCCAGTGCCATGGCCATCGAGACATAACCCAGTTTGCTGGCGGCCTCATTTGGAGGATGCATGTCGCGGATGGCGGCGCGCGCCAGAACCTGCCCCGCGATAACAGCGCCCTGCAACATACGGAAACCCAGAAACACCCAGATCGATTGGGCCATGGCGCAGCCGATAGAGGCAATGACGAAAAGTCCCATGCAGCTCAGCAATACCGGCCTGCGACCGAACCTGTCGGACAAAGGCCCCATGATCAGTTGCAAAACCGCAGACAGCGCCAGGTACCCTGCAACAGACAGGTTCACGAGACCGTAATCTGCCTGCAAGTCCTCGCCGATATGAGGCAGAGATGGCAGAAACATGTTCAGCGACAAAACCGACAACGCAGTGATCAGGACCAGCGTGATCAGGGATGGAGGCGTTCGCGCGGGTCTCATTCAACAATCCGTTCCGGGTGAAAACATGTCAGCGCTATCACATTGATCGCGTGCTGAACATGTCAAGCTGCTGGCGGCCAATTTCACCCTCTGTTATGAGCGGCTCATGTTACGGATCGAAGACATAACCTACGCGGTAGAAGGCCGTCCCCTGTTCGACGGGGCCAGCGCAACAATACCTGACGGCCACAAGGTGGGTCTTGTCGGGCGCAATGGCACCGGCAAGACCACCCTCTTCCGCCTCATCCGTGGGGAACTGGCACTGGAATCGGGCAACATCAAACTGCCCAGTCGCGCGCGGATTGGCGGGGTGGCACAGGAAGTCCCCTCCTCCGATGTTTCGCTGATCAATACGGTTCTGGCCGCCGACACCGAACGCAGCGCGCTGTTGGCCGAGGCTGACGCAGCCACCGACCCGGCGCGGATTGCCGATATCCAGACCCGTCTGGCAGACATCGACGCCTGGTCGGCCGAGGCGCGCGCGGCTTCGATCCTGAAAGGACTGGGTTTTGACGATGAAGACCAGTTGCGGCCCTGTTCGGATTTCTCAGGCGGGTGGCGGATGCGCGTTGCACTGGCGGCGGTGCTGTTTTCGCAACCCGATCTGCTGCTGCTGGACGAACCGACCAACTATCTGGACCTCGAAGGTGCGCTGTGGCTGGAAAGCTATCTGGCAAAATACCCGCATACGGTCATCATTATCAGTCACGACCGGGGTCTGCTGAACCGCGCGGTGGGATCGATCCTTCATCTGGAAGACCGCAAGCTGACCTATTACGCGGTGCCCTACGACAAATTCGCCGAGCGTCGCGCCGAGCGGCTGGCGCAGGCCGAATCCGAGAACGCCAAGGCCAAGGCGCGCATCGCCCATCTGCAAAGCTTTGTGGACCGTTTCAGGTACAAAGCGTCCAAGGCGGTTCAGGCACAATCGCGCCTTAAAATGATCGAGCGCATTCAGCTGGTCTCGACCCCGCAAGAGGCCGCCCTGCGCGCGTTTTCGTTCCCGGAACCTGAAGAACTGTCCCCTCCCATCATCCAGATCGAAGGCGGCGTGACGGGCTATGGTGAGAACGAGGTTCTGCGACGTCTGAACCTGCGCATCGACCAGGACGACCGCATTGCGCTGTTGGGCAAGAACGGCCAGGGGAAATCGACCCTGTCCAAGCTGCTGTCCGACCGCCTGCCCCTGATGGCTGGCAAAATGACCCGCAGCAACAAGTTGCGGATCGGCTATTTCGCCCAGCATCAGGTGGATGAGCTTTATGTTGATGAAACGCCGCTGGATCACTTGCGCCGCCTGCGCCCAAACGAGGCGCCGGGCAAGTGGCGATCACGTCTGGCCGGGTTCGGTTTGAACGCCGATCAGGCCGAGACCGCGGTGTGCCGCCTCTCGGGCGGACAGAAGGCCCGCCTGTCGCTTCTGATCGCAACGATCGACGCTCCGCATATGCTGATCCTCGACGAACCGACAAACCACTTGGACATCGAAAGCCGCGAGGCGCTGGTCGAGGCGCTGACTGCATATTCCGGCGCGGTTGTTCTGGTCAGCCACGACATGCATTTGCTGTCGCTGGTCGCAGATCGGCTTTGGCTGGTATCGGACGACACGGTCAAGCCCTTTGACGGCGACCTTGAAGCCTATCGCGCCATGCTGCTGGCCCGGGAAAAACCGCTCAAGGGAAAACCGCAAGCGGCCAAACCCAAACGCCCGTCGCGCGAGGCGATGCTGGCCCTGCGCGCTGATCTGCGCAAATGTGAGGACCGGATCGAAAAGTTGAGCGACATGCACGAGAAGCTGTCGGCCAAACTGGCAGACCCAGCGCTGTACGAAGACGACCGGATCAACGATCTGGAATCCTGGAACCGCAAATTTGCCGAGGTTGTCGAAGCCATGCAAAAGGCCGAGACCTTGTGGGTTGCGGCCGCCGAACGATTGGAACAGGCGGAATCCGCATGACCCAACCCGTCAAGGACACCAATGCCATGATTTCCGGCATGCGCCCTGTTTTGCAGCCTGGTGCGTTTGCCTTTGTGGTCTGGCCTGACAACAAACCCTGGCCTGACGGAACACGTGCAAGCTGCGTCGAGGCGGAGGGGTTGTCCCTGATCGTCCCGATTGACAGCGCGCCACAAGACACGGTCCCCATGCACTGCATCACATTGCAGGTTCATTCCTCGCTGGAGGGCGTAGGCCTTACCGCCGCCGTATCTGGTGCTTTGGCGCGGCAGGGAATACCTGCAAACATGGTCGCGGGATATCACCACGACCACATCTATGTCCCCACAGCGCAGTCGCAAGACGCCTTGCGTGTCCTACAAGACCTGCAACGGAGCAGCAAACAGTGATAGACAGCGCATTCCTGATTACCGCGTTCACGACGCTATTCGTGGTGCTCGACCCGCCTGCGCAAACACCGATCTTTGTGGCGTTGACCCAGGGCATGGATTGGAACACGCGCCGCTCGATCGCAATCCGCGCGTGTCTGACGGCGGGCGTCATTCTGGCCATGTTTGCCGCCTTTGGCGAAGCGCTTCTGGGGTTTGTCGGTATCTCGATGGAGGCATTCCGGGTCGCCGGTGGCGTCCTGCTGTTTCTGACAGCGCTCGACATGCTGTTTGAGCGCCGAACAAAACGGCGTGAAACCAGCGCCGAGGAAGAAGAACATCCCGATCCGTCGGTCTTTCCGCTGGGCATTCCGTTGATTGCAGGTCCGGGCGCGATTGCAACGATGATTTTGCTGGCGGGTCAGCAGCCCGGCATACAGGGGCTGGCCGTCGTCATCGGTGTGATGCTGGTCGTGCTGGCGATGGTGTTCGTGATGTATCTGACATCCGGCGCTGTGGCCCGTATTCTGGGCAAGACCGGGCTGAACGTGCTGACCCGCCTGCTGGGCATGTTGCTGGCGGCATTGTCGGTTCAGTTCATCCTGGATGGCCTTAAGGCCTTTGGATTTGCGTCCTGAATCCCCATATATCACTCAGGTAATATTGTTGGGATAACGGTATGGATGGCGACAGCATTGCACGTTTGGCGTATCTGAGCCTGCTCGGCGCAGCGGTGGTGGCCTGGTTCATCTCTCAGAACCGGCAATCGCTGAACAAGACCCTGCAACAGATGATGGCCTGGGTGTTCATCTTTATTGGCGTGATAGCTGTGGTGGGTCTGTGGGAAGACATCCGTTCAACCGTGGGCCCTTCGGCGCAGATGTCCGTAACCGGCGACACGGTTGAGGTTCCCCGGTCTTATGACGGGCACTATTACCTGCCAGTTCTGGTGAACGGAGAGCCAATTACATTTCTCGTCGATACCGGAGCCAGTCAGATTGTCCTGAGTTCCGCAGACGCAAGGCGCGTCGGCATTGATCCGGATCAGTTGAACTATTTTGGCCGCGCCGCCACCGCGAACGGAGAAGTCCGGACAGCACCCGTACGTCTGGACAGCCTCGAGCTTGGCCCGATCGTAGACCGCAACATCTCGGCCTGGATCAACGAAGGCGAGCTGCATCAGTCCCTTCTGGGCATGGATTATCTGCATCGTTTCTCGAACATCCAGTTTGCCGATGGCCGTCTGATCCTGTCTCGTTAAATGGCTTCCGGGATCACATCCAATCTTGAGAACAAAATAGGAACATGCTAACCTGACGGCATGTCTGCACACCTTCTTGGCCGCAAACCCGCGCGCGAGGCGCCGGGGATAAAACTGCACCCTCAGATCACCCTGCAACTGGCCCGCGTGCACGAGGCCTGCGGCCCTGCCCGACGCAGCTTTGCCATGTGGCTGGCGGGTCAGGCACAGGGGCCGGTGCTGTGGATTTCCCCCGCGTGGGAGCCCGGCCAGCTGAACCCTGACGGGATGATGCCTTTTGCCGACCCCGCGCGTTTCCTGTTCGTCCGCCCCAACCGCGCCGAAGACCTGCTGTGGTGCATGGAAGAGGCGTTGCGCAGCGGGGCCATCCCGCTGATCATTGGCGACCTGCCCGGTGCGCCCGGGCTGACACCGGTACGACGGATGCATCTGGCCGCAGAACAGGGCGGCGCGATGGGGCGGGCACCGCTCGGGCTGCTGCTGACACCCGGCGATGGCGGCGCGCAAGGTGTCGAGACGCGCTGGCACATGGCGGCGAACCACAAGGGCGAGGCCCGGTCCTGGACTCTGACCCGCCGCCGCGCCCGCGCCCTGCCCCCGGTCAGCTGGCAAGCCACCCAGACCAAACCGCGCGCGGGCCTGCACCTGCACCGAACCGAAGCGCAGGATGTTCCGGCCTGATCGGGCCATTCACGAAGGATGTGATTGGTCAAACACAAAGCCGGGCTCTAGCTGAGGGTCAGAGCTAACCAATCCACCTCAGGGCCCCGATGTTAAGCAGACAACTCGATTGCCAATGCAAACAAGGCACCGCATGACGCGCCAGACACGACGCGACGTCTTGGCCGGTCTGGCCGCAACAGCGCTGGCGCACCCGGCACAGGCGGCCCTGCGCCCTTACGAACTTGTTACAGACGGAACCACAGTCAGCTTTACATTCGACCTGGCTGGAATCCCGCAATCCGGCACCATGCCGATCCGGTCGGCCAGCATTGCCCTTGACCTATCAGACCTTGCCAACAGCAAGGTCGATGTCCTGATGGATGTTGCCAAGGCGCGAACCCGAACGCCCATTGCAAAAGGACCGATGCTGAGCGCGAGTGTGCTGGACGCCAGCACCTATCCGACCATCCGTTTCAGATCGACCCGCATTCAACTTGGCCAAAGTGGCCGAATCTCAGACGGCGCGCAAATTACCGGCGATCTGACCCTGCGCGGCATCACACGTCCGATCACACTGCAGGCCGCGCTGTACCGTCAGCGCGGCACTGCGACCCAAGACCTGAACGAATTGTCGATCCGCCTGCGCGGCGCCCTGAACCGGCACGATTTTGGCGCGTCGGGCTATGCCGATCTGGTGCAGGACACAGTGGGGCTGGACATTCGTGCCGAAATCAAAGGTAAAGACTGAAGGGATTTGACAAAAACGACTCCGCAAGGTCGATAACGTGCGTGAAATCCCGGCCTGGACAGTCAAGTTGAGAACATCATGCGTACACTCATTTCCTTTGCGGCCCTGTTTCTTTCCGTCATTTTACTACAACTGTCGACAGGCGGCGTGGGTCCACTGGACGCAATTTCCGGTCTGACGCTCAACTTTACCACCGAACAGATCGGTATGCTGGGTTCGGCCCATTTCCTGGGCTTTTTCGTAGGATGCTGGTGGGCTCCGCGTCTGATGGGCAACGTCGGCCATTCCCGTGCTTTTGCAGTGTGCACCGCGCTGGGGGCCATGGGGCTGATCGGACACACGCTGACTGAAAATCCATATATCTGGGCCGCGTTGCGCGTAGCCTCGGGCACTTGCGTTGCGGGAAGCTATACGGTGATCGAGGCATGGTTGAACGCCAAGGTCACGAACGAGACACGCGGGCGCGCCATGGGCACTTATCGTATCGTGGATATGGGGGCGTCCCTAAGCGCTCAGCTGATCATCGCGGTCCTGCCGCCTGCCTCTTATGTCTCGTACAACTTGCTGGCCATCCTGTGCTGCGCCGCGTTGCTGCCGCTGACGTTGACCCGGGCCAGCCAGCCCAAAACACCCGACGCGCCGCGACTACGACCAAAACTTGCCTGGAGCAGCTCTCCGTTGGCGGTGGCGGGCGTGATCGTCGCCGCGCTGAGTTCTGCATCGTTCAGGATGGTCGGCCCGGTATACGGGCAAGAAGTGGGTCTGGGCGTGGATCAGATCGCGTTCTTTCTGGCTTCGTTCGTGCTGGGCGGGGCGTTGGCGCAATACCCGATGGGATGGCTTGCAGACAAATATGACAGACGATGGGTGCTGATCTGGTTGTCCTTCGCGGCGGTGCTCAGCTGTGGGGTGACGATGGCGGCCAGTGACACAGGCACAGTAGGTGTCATGCTGGCTGCAGGACTGTTCGGCTTCACGACATTCCCGATCTTTTCGGTGTCATCCGCACACGCCAACGATTTTGCCACAACCGAACAGCGGGTAGAACTATCTGCGGCCCTTATGTTCTGGTACGCCCTTGGAGCAATCGCCTCGCCCTATGTCTCGTCAACACTGATCCAAGAATTCGGTCCCGGAGCGTTGTTTGCATTTGTCGCGCTGGGCCATGTGTTCCTGATCGGGTTTGGCCTGGCTCGGATGAGATCGCGGCCAACGCCGGAAGAACGGACCAATTATGTCTATGCCCCCCGCACCTCGTTCACGGTCGGCCGTCTGCTGAAACGGTCGCGTGAAGGTCGGTAAAATAAGGGCCGGGAAAGTTCCGGCCCGGCATCGACAGTGTTCGGTCCGGGCCTCTTCACGACGTGCTGCGGCATAGTTGGTTGTTCATGCAGTCGTGTAAAGAACTAAGCCCCGGACGCTAGTCCGAAGGCGGAGAAGACGGGATCATTTCATCAAGAATTGAACCTGCCTCATATCCCAACAGATCAACTTCCATACGCCCCGGATCCCCAAAAGCCCAAACACCGACAAGGCGCTGCATTTTCTCATAGCCGACGAAATCGGCCATCGCCTTGTTGCCATGTGCATTTTCCGCAAACATGACTTGGCCCGCCGCAACTTTCTGCGGCATCACGCGCTCCAGATACAATTCGACGACATTGATCCCCGTAACATTGGACCCGCCGTGATGAACGACATACATGTCGTCCCAGTCTTCATTACTGACAGCGGCACGCGCATCTGACACGGCCTTATGTAATGTGGAGAGCTCGGCCCGAGCCGCTTGGCGCATGTTGGCCGCCCAAACCGGACGCATCTCGTTGATCGCGTTTGCTACGTCCTGCCGCGTGAGGGTACCGCGCTTGACCGCCCCGCTGGTGAAGGTGCGCGCGCCCTCAAGCATATGTCGTTGTCGGGCAATCTCGTCTTCAGGCAGGTCAAGGCCCTCCAACGACGGCAACAACGTGTCGATTTCTTGCGCAATGGCTGCAAAGTCCTTTTTCCACCTTGCATCAGCGTCATCTTCCTCGGGCCAGGGGGTGACGGCACCGATGATCCCTAAAAGAACGTGGGATGTGGACTTGAATATTAGATAGTTTGGCGCGCCCCTGGGAAAGGACACCTGACCATTCTCGGACAGGATCGTAACATCCCGCGCGATCACCATGACCGGTCGGGTCTGAGACGTCAGTGCATCCTGGCCACGGCGGAAAACCGACAGCATCGCCTTGTCAAAGCTTTCAATCGCATCCATGGCTTTGCTTTGGTCAGCCTGAACGCTCGGCGTGGCGAATACTGTCAGACACAGAATGGCGGAAACCTGTATCAGGCGATAAACCCCGAATAGCTTCATTTCAAACCCCCGTTAACAATTTGCGCGACCATCATACATGGTCCGGGACCACCGCGCGAAGGCTACATTGCTACTGCACTTACGCGTCTTTTCGGGCGCCTATCGGTGTAACCGGTCTTTTGCTGGCGAGATTCATGCTGTAGACGGGCGCGCAGACAGATACGCGGAAACGGAAAATGGCTCGGATTCTCATCACCTCGGCGATCCCTTACATCAATGGGATCAAGCACCTCGGCAATCTGATCGGCTCGCAATTGCCTGCCGATCTTTACGCACGCTACCAGCGTGGCCGGGGAAATGAGGTCATGTTCCTTTGCGCCACCGACGAACACGGCACTCCGGCCGAACTGGCTGCCGCCAAGGCAGGAAAGCCGGTCGCGGAATATTGCGCCGAGATGTACGGCATTCAGGCCGATATCGCCAAGCGGTTTGGCCTGAGCTTCGACCACTTCGGACGCTCGTCCAGCGAGCAGAACAAGAAATTGACGCAGCATTTTGCAGGCAAACTGGATGACGCCGGGCTGATCCGCGAAGTCAGCGAGAAACAGGTCTATTCCAACGCCGACAAACGGTTCCTGCCCGACCGCTACATCGAGGGCACCTGCCCCAACTGTGGCTACGAGCGCGCGCGCGGTGACCAGTGCGAGAACTGCACCAAGCAGCTGGACCCGACCGACCTGATCGAGCCACGTTCGGCCATATCCGGCTCGACCGATCTGGAAGTGCGCGAAACCAAACACCTGTATCTGCGTCAATCAGCGATGAAAGACCAGTTGGATGCATGGATCGACAGCAAGATAGACTGGCCGATCCTGACCACATCGATTGCCAAAAAGTGGCTGCATGACGGCGACGGCCTGCAAGACCGGGGTATCACCCGCGATCTGGAATGGGGCGTTCCGGTCAAGAAAGGCGAACAGGACTGGCCTGGGATGGAAGGCAAGGTCTTCTACGTCTGGTTCGACGCGCCGATTGAATACATCGCCTGCGCCAAGGAATGGGCGGATGCGAACAGCATGACCGACGCCGATTGGGAACGCTGGTGGCGTACCGACAAGGGTGCAGATGATGTCCGTTACGTTCAGTTCATGGGCAAGGACAACGTGCCCTTCCACACCCTGTCTTTCCCGGCAACCATTCTGGGATCGGGCGAGCCTTGGAAGATGGTGGACCATCTGAAATCCTTCAACTACCTGAACTATGACGGTGGACAGTTCTCGACCTCTCAGGGGCGTGGCGTGTTCATGGATCAGGCGCTGGAGATCCTGCCTGCCGATTACTGGCGCTGGTGGTTGCTGAGCCATGCGCCCGAAAGCAGCGACAGTGAGTTCACCTGGGAAAACTTCCAGCAATCCGTGAACAAGGACCTGGCCGATGTGCTGGGCAACTTCGTCAGCCGTATTACCAAGTTCTGCCGCTCGAAATTCGGCGAGGCCGTGCCTGAAGGCGGTGCCTTCGGCGACCGGGAACAGGCGCTGATTGACGAGCTCACCAAACGTGTTCGCGCTTATGAAGGTCACATGGAGGCGATGGATGTCCGCAAATCCGCGCAAGAACTGCGGGCCATCTGGGTTGCGGGCAATGAATATCTGCAAGCCGCTGCCCCTTGGTCGACCTTCAAGGAAGACCCTGAACAGGCTGCCGCGCAGGTTCGGCTGGGTCTGAACCTGATCCGGCTTTATGCAGTTCTAAGCGCGCCGTTCATCCCCGACACCTCGGCCCGGATGTTGAGCGCGATGAACACGCTGGACACCGGCTGGCCCGACGATATCGCCGACGCGCTCAACGCCCTGCCCGCCGGTCACGCGTTCACAGTCCCCGAGGTTTTGTTCGCCAAAATCACCGACGAACAACGCGAAGACTGGCAAACGCGGTTTGCCGGAACGCGCACCTGACCGAACATTCATGTGAAATACCAAAACGGGGGCCGCTTGAGCCCCCGTTTTTGTTTGGGCACCGACCTAAATGTACCAATCGGCGGGGAAATCTCAGCGTGCATAGTGGAAGGGAACACATTCAAGACACTTGAGATATTGTCTTAAAGCGGCCATCCTGCCACGTAATTCCGCCGACTCAAAAAGGCACACATGCCATCGCGGCGCCTAATCCATAGATTGAACGAGGCTCTTTCCATGTCCCTTGCAGCAAAGCACCCGATTTTCCGTAGCAGCGGAGCAGTCAGGACACTTGGCAAGTATTTTGCCGTTCTGGCCTGTCTGGGCATGGTCCAACCTGCACTGGCACAGGAACAAAGCGACGCGCCGCCGCCCAAGGTTTCCATCGCGGCCGCCTATTCCGAGGAAATCACTGACGAGGCCGTGTTTATCGGGCGCGCCGAAGCCATCGACAAGGTCGATATTGTCGCCCGGGTCAGCGGGTTCCTAGATAGCCAGAATGTCGAGGACGGAGCCTCCGTGACCCAAGGCGACCTGCTGTTCACTATTGAACCCGACCTGTATCAGGCCACTCTGGAGGCTCGCAAAGCCGATCTGGATCGCGCCGAGGCCAATCTGGAACTGGCCAAGGTCGATCTGGCCCGTAAGGAAGAATTGTACAAGCGCGACGCGACGCCGGAATCGGAACGCGATATTGCCCGCGCCAACGAACTGGTCGCCGAGGCCGAGGTGAAAGCGGCCAATGCCGCCATTCAACAGGCAGAACTGGACCTGAGCTACACTGAAATTCACGCGCCTTTCACGGGCCGGATCGGACGGGTATCTACCAGTGTCGGCGACGTCGTCGGCCCGACCAATCCGCCGCTTGTCAATCTGGTCAGCGAAGCGCCGATCTATGTCAATTTTTCGCTGAACGAAAAACAGTTCACCACGGTTCTGCAGGCCGTCGATGAAAACGCCTCATCCCTGGCCGAAAGCAACAAAAGCCCGGTGGTCAGGGTGACGCTGCCCAATGGCACAGAGCTGGACGAAACCGGCGAGATCGTATTTGTCGACAACCGCATTGACCCGCTGACCGGTGCCATCACCGTCCGCGCCCAGTTCGACAACGAAAGCCGCCTGATCCTCGACGGTGCATTCCTGAATGTCCATATCGAGGCACTGGAGCCGACCTTGCGGGTTCTGGTCCCGCAGGCTGCACTGCAACGCGATCAGCGCGGCGAATTCGTTCTGGTCGTCAACGACAAACAGATGGTCGAACAACGCTATATCACCACCGGCGATACATTCGGCACCGCCATCATCGTGCTTGACGGGCTGCGCGAGGGAGAAAGCGTCATCGTCGAAGGGCTGCAAAGGGTTCGCCCGGGTGTCGCGGTGGATGCGGTTGTCGCATCCGAGCAGCCGGGAGAATAACGGATGTTCTCAGCCCTGTTCATCAGCCGGCCCAAGCTGGCGCTTGTCATCTCGCTTGTTCTGACGATCATGGGCGGCATCGGCTACCTTGTCCTGCCGGTCGCCCAGTTCCCTGACATCACGCCACCTGTCGTCAGCGTCACGACGACCTATACAGGCGCGAACGCTGAAACCGTTGAAAACACCGTGGCCGCCCCGATCGAGGCGCAGGTTAACGGTGTGGACGACATGATCTACATGACGTCCACCTCATCCGATAACGGCTCGTATTCGCTGAACATTACGTTTGAAGTGGGCACCGACCCTGACATCGCTTCGGTCAACGTGCAAAACCGCGTGGCGCAGGCCATGTCGTCATTGCCGACCGAAGTGACCGCATCCGGCGTGGTTACACAGAAAGCATCGACAAACATGTTGCTGCTTGTGACGCTGACATCGCCCAATGGCACTTATGACAGCGTCTTCCTGTCGAACTATGCCTCAATTAACCTGAAGGACGCGCTGGCGCGTGTGCAGGGTGTAGGTAAGGCGGATGTTCTGACCAATCTGGAATACGCCATGCGGATCTGGATGGATCCCGACAAGATGGCCGCGCTGTCCATTACGCCCGGCGATGTGATCAACGCCATCCGCGAACAGAATATCGAAGTTTCGGCAGGTTCAATCGGGTCGCCGCCCGTGCCGGAAGGACAAACATTCCAGTACACGATCAAGACTAAGGGACGCCTGACATCGGCTGCCGAATTCGGTGAAATTGTCATTCGGACCGGCGACGCGGGCTCGATCGTTCGGGTCCGGGATATTGCGCGGGTCGAACTTGGCGCACAGTTCTACTCGGCTTCGGGGTATTTCCAATCTGTACCGGCCACCGTGCTTGGCATTTATCAGGCACCCGGAGCAAACGCGCTGGCCGTGTCCGAGCGTGTGCAGGCGGAACTCGAACGATTGTCTCGCGCCTTCCCGACAGATGTCGAATATCAGGTGCCGTTCAACACCACCGATTTTGTCCAGCAATCGCTGAACGATGTGGTCTCGACCCTGATCCTGACCTTCATTCTGGTGATCTCGGTTGTGTTCGTCTTCCTTGGCAGTTGGCGCGCAACGATTATTCCGGCTGTGGCGATTCCTGTGTCACTGATCGGGACATTCGCCTTTCTGCTGCTTTTCGGGATGTCGCTGAACACGATCTCTCTGTTTGCTTTGGTGTTGGCCATCGGGATCGTTGTGGACGACGCCATCGTTGTCGTTGAAAACGTCGAACGGATCATCGCGGACGAGGGCCTGCCCCCGGCCGAGGCAACCCGCAAGGCGATGGGTCAGATCACCGGGCCGGTCATCGCGACCACTCTGGTTCTGCTGGCCGTCTTTGTGCCCGTGACCTTCATGCCTGGTATCTCGGGACGATTGTATTCACAGTTTGCCGTCACAATCTCGACCGCGGTGGTGATTTCGTCGATCAACGCGCTGACGCTTTCGCCGGCTTTGTGCGGCCTCGTGCTGAAAGAACGCTCTGGCCCGCCGAAAGGCCTGCTTGCCGTGTTTGAGAAGTTCATTGGCACGGTACGCGGCGGGTATGTCGCCATTGTGCGCAAACTTCTGATCCTGCCGGTCATCGCGCTGGGTGTCATCGTTGCCCTTGCCATGGGTACCGGCACGATCATGTCGAACACGTCCAGCGGCTTTATCCCGCTCGAAGACAACGGCTATCTGTTTGTCGACGTTCAATTGCCGGACGCCGCCACCTTGGAACGGACCGAAGCCGTCACGCGCCGTGTGGATGCGCAGATTCAGGAAATCCCCGGTGTCGCAAGCACGGTTCTGGTCAACGGGTTTTCTTTGCTGAACGGAACGATCACCAACGGCGCTGCGATCTTCGTAAACCTCGACAATTGGGATGATCGGCAAGAGGACGACCTGAGCGCAAATGCCATCCTTGCCAAAGTTCTGGCAATCGCAAACGGCGAATCCGCAGCATCGATCGTGGCGTTCAACCCACCGCCCATTCAGGGGCTTGGCATGTCCGCCGGTGTCGAGATGGAGGTTCAGCAAACCGGTGGCGGTACGCCCCAGGATCTGGCCTCGGCGGTAGGATCGTTCGTGTACGCAGCCAATCAGCGCCCCGAAATCGGTCAGGCCTATACCACTTTCCGCGCAAACGTCCCGCAGCTGTTTGTCGATCTGGACCGCGAGAAGGCCAAGACGCTGCAAGTGTCCGTGGCCGAGATCTTTCAGACCATGCAGGCGCAGTTGGGGTCGTACTATGTCAACGACTTCAACCTGTTTGGCCGGGTCTATCGCGTGATGATCCAGGCGGACGGCACATATCGCGACAATGTGGAGGATATCTCCAACCTTTATGTGCGGTCCACCAAGGGTGAGATGGTGCCTCTTGGCACTTTGATCGACGTCGAGAACGTGCTGGGGCCGGTCCTGCTGAAACGTCACAACCTGTTCCGATCCGCGACCGTGACAGCAGTACCCGCACCGGGGCTGTCCAGCGGCGACGCGATCACTGTGATGACCGAGGAATCGGCAAACGCCCTGCCCCCCGGTTACGCCTTCGAATGGACCGGGACCGCGCAGCAACAATTGGCGTCGGGCAGTCTGGTTATAGTGATCCTGGGACTGGCGATCCTGTTCGGCTACCTGTTCCTTGTCGGACAATATGAAAGCTGGACTTTGCCTGTCTCGATCCTACTGTCTGTTATCGTCGCCCTGTTCGGAGCCGTCGCTGCAGTGGCCATCGTGGGAAGTGACATCAATCTTTACACGCAGATCGGGATGATCATGCTTGTGGGGCTTGCCTCGAAGAACGGCATTCTGATTGTAGAATTCGCGATGGAACAACGCGCCAATGGCCTGTCGATCAGAGACGCGGCGGCCGAGGCCGCATTCCAGCGTTTCCGCGCCGTGATGATGACCGCACTTTCGTTCCTGCTAGGCGTTGTGCCATTGCTTGCAGCCAATGGCGCGGGCGCGGCCAGCCAGAAGGCCATCGGCGTGGCTGTTTTTGGCGGAATGCTGGCGGCAACGCTGGTCGGCGTCATTCTTGTGCCTGTCCTGTACGCTCTGATGCAAAGCCTGCGGGAATGGGTCAAGGGCACCCGGAATGATCCGGCTCCACCGGAAGAGACTGCATAAAACAGAACAAAGAAGCCCCGCATTTTCCGCGGGGCTTTTTTCTGTCCATCAGGCGGATACGGCTACGCCTGATCGTTTCCGCTCATCCATCCACTGCTGAATGCGCGCGATCTGTTCACTGCTCAGGCGCAGACCCAATTTGTTCCGCCGCCAGATTGCATCCTCGGCATTGCGCGCGAATTCCCGATCCATCAGCCACACCAGTTCACGGGCCGTCAACGAGGCTCCGAACCCCTCCCCCAGATCTTCTGCGTTTTGGGCCTTGCCCAGCATCAGCCGCGCTTCGCTTCCATAGGCCCGGATCAGACGGCGCGCCCATTTTTCGTCCAGAAAACCGTAATCCGATCGTAAGCCTTGAACCAGATCCTCTACCCCGTCGACCGGAAAATCACCCCCCGGCAACGCGACACCAGCGGTCCACGGCCCGGACAGAGCCGGGAAATGTTCGGCAACCTTTTCCATCGCGCTCTCGGCCAGCCGGCGATAGGTCGTGATTTTTCCGCCGAAGACATTCAGAACAGGCGCACCGCCCTGTGAATCGACCTTGAGCGTATAATCCCGCGTCGCGGCTGTAGCACTGCTGGCCCCGTCATCATAAAGCGGGCGTACGCCGGAATAGGTCCATACGACATCCTCGCGCGATACGGGTTGATCAAAGTACTTCGAGGCGAACGCACACAGATAGTCCTGCTCGTCCTCGGTGCAGACCGGCAGCTGGGACGGATCGGGATGATCCTGATCGGTGGTTCCGATCAAGGTGAAATCCTGCTCATAAGGAATTGCAAATATGATCCGGCCGTCTTCGCCCTGGAAGAAATAGCATTTGTCGTGATCGTATAGCCTGCGCGTCACGATATGACTACCCCGGACCAACCGCACGCCATCGCGCGAGTTCATGCGGATTCTGGTCTGAATAATGTCGCCGACCCAGGGGCCGCCGGCATTGATCAGCATCTTTGCACAAATGACACGTTGGGTTCCGCTGTCCCGGTCTCGAACCGTTACACGCCACAGCCCGTCAACGCGATCTGCAGACATGACTTCGGTGCGAACCATGATCTCGGCTCCTCGTGCCTGCGCATCGCGGGCGTTCAGGACGACTAGGCGCGAATCCTCGATCCAGCAGTCGGAATACTCATAGGCGGTTTCGAATTTACCTTTCAAAGGCCTGCCTTCTGGCACCGATCGCAGGTTCAATGACGATGTGCCCCGCAGGATTTTGCGCCCGCCGAGATGGTCATAGAGAAATAGACCCAACCGGATCAGCCAGGCCGGACGCCTGCCCCGCATCCAGGGCATCACTGCGCTGAGCAGCCGCGAAGTCGGCGTTTCCGCGTCAAATCGCATGTCCTTGTGATAGGGCAGCACAAAGCGCATTGGCCAACTGATATGCGGCATGGCCCGCAGCAAGGTCTCGCGTTCGATCAAGGCCTCTCGGACTAGGCGAAACTCGAAGTATTCGAGATACCGCAACCCTCCGTGAAAAAGCTTTGTCGATGCCGACGACGTGGCCGAGGCCAGATCGTTCATTTCAGCCAGGCTAACCGAAAGACCCCGCCCGGCGGCGTCCCGGGCGATTCCACATCCGTTGATCCCCCCGCCGATGATGAAAAGGTCGGTGATCGGGTTTTCCTGCGCTTCCATAGCTGGTCGATTCTCTGTCTGGAAAAACTATGCGCATTAACCGTAACCGCCTTCGCTTCGTCAATTATAATTTTCGTTTTCTTTCGCTCTTACGAAATTTTCGTCTCGAATTGGTTTAACAATCCATTCCTCTTGAAAAAACCGGAAAAAAGAACAAAAACGAATACACCTTAGAACACAGGAGTTTGCATGTCTCTTTCCTTCCGTCAGTCCGACATACTGGAAATCGCTCGCCAACAAGGGCGAGTGACTGTCGAAGGGCTGGCGGAACAGTTCAGCGTGACGGTGCAGACCATTCGCAGGGATCTGGCGGAACTGGCCGACATGGGGAAACTCGACCGGGTCCACGGCGGCGCCGTTTTGCACTCGGGCGTTTCAAATATCGGTTACGAAGACCGCCGGGGCCTGAATGAAGAGGCCAAGTCCCGTATTGGCGAAATATGCGCAGCCAGCATTCCCGACGGGGCGTCGGTGTTCATGAACATCGGAACCTCGACCGAAGCCGTCGCCCGGCATCTGCTGGACCACAAGAACCTGATGGTCGTTACCAACAACATGAATGTTGCCAACATTCTGGTTGAAAACCCCGAATGCCGGGTCGTGGTGGCGGGTGGAGTCCTGCGCCGCTCTGACGGCGGCCTGATCGGAGATTTGACGGCCTCGACCATCCGGCAGTTCAAGGTCGATTACGCGATCATCGGATGTTCGGCACTGGATGCCGATGGCGATCTTCTGGATTTCGACTTTCAGGAGGTTCAGGTCAGCCAGACGATCATCGCACAGGCACGGCAGACGTTTCTTGTGGCGGATCAGTCCAAGTTTCAACGCACCGCCCCGGCGCGAATCGCAT
Source organism: uncultured Ruegeria sp. (assembly GCA_963669395.1). Taxonomy (GTDB): domain Bacteria; phylum Pseudomonadota; class Alphaproteobacteria; order Rhodobacterales; family Rhodobacteraceae; genus Ruegeria. Next base: position 2,870,216 of record OY770022.1, read on the forward strand.
CGCTGGCCGATATCGGGATGTTCTTCACGGACCACGCTTTGCCACATGATCTGAAAGCTAAATGTGAGGAATGGGATACTCAGGTGAAGCTCTGCCTTTAACCTGCGGTACGGATTACATTTCTGCCTGGTTCATTGCCCCATTGCTTGCCACATATCCAATCGCCTGCCAGTATCGGGACAATTTACGGTTGTTCTTGCCTTTAGGGTCACTTGATTTGGGCCTGATCCCGCCGGGCAGAGACAATTCGATTGACGTACCGGGCACCTACGCCTGAGGATGGGGTACCTTCCCAAAATGGAGGCACGAGCATGGGGTTACTGGGTCAGCCACTGGAATTTTATGACTACCTGACATTTGTCGCGCTGATATTGCTGCTTGCGGCGGTCATGGGCTTGTTCCTGTTCATCATGGGTTTGCCCGGTCGCATCGCGATCAAGCGCAATCACCCTCATGCCGAAGCCGTCAAGATCATGGGCTGGATGGGTTTTTTGGCCATCGTGCCCTGGGTTCACGCTTTTATCTGGGCTTTCCACGACGGTGTAACCGTTGATTTTCGCCGCGGACCAGATGAAGAAAAAGATGCTATCCGGAATGAAATCAAACGGTTGGGCGGCGTCGTAAAACCGGAATACCGCGACGCGCTTGATACAGACGACGCGCAGAAAAGCTAAGGCCAAAGGAAGTCAAAACACATGTTCGTCGCCCTTGGCATCACGCTGTTTTACATCATTTTCGTCTGGTTCATTTTCTTCAAGGCGCAATGGCTGAAATTCAATATCGTCTGGGGCATCGTCTCGTTCTGGGTTGGCGCCCATTTGCTGCTGATCTTCCTGGTCGCCTTGCGGTTTTTTCAGCCATTCTCGATCGACAGTCATGTTGTCAGGTCAACTATCCAGATCGTTCCCCGTTTGACGCAACCAACGGTGTTGACCGAGGTTCTGGTTGAACCCAACACCGAGGTCAAAAAGGGCGACCCGCTTTATCGTTTTGACGATACGGTGTTCTCGCTTGCGGTGGACAACGCGACAGCCCAGCTTGTTGCCGCTGAGCAGAATGCGAAAATTCTTGAACAGGATGTCATAGCCGCGTCCGAGGCAATTGAGCGTGCAAATGCGCAGTTGGCCTATGCGAAGACGCAACAGGCCCGATACGAGAATCTTGTTCCTGCGGGCGGCGCCCGTCAGGATGAGCTTGACCGATGGAACGAGCAGGTCACTGAGGATCAGGCACAGGTGCACGAAGCCGAAGCCAATCTTGAAAAAGCAAAACTGGCGCAAGCTTCGCAGATCGATGGCGTTAATACCGGTATCCTGCAGGCCCAGTCGCAGTTGGACGAAGCCAAGTACTTCCTTGATAACACGACGATCTATGCGCCCGAAGACGGCATGATCGTTTCCCAGCAGGCCCGGCCCGGCCTGGTTGTCGGGGATATCCGTCTGGGTGCAATCGCAAGCTTTGTAACAAAGGACAATCCCTATGTCCTGGCCACCTATCGTCAGCAGAACCTGAAATTCGTCGAACCCGGTCAGCCGGTTGAGGTGGCGCTGGACCTGTATCCCGGCGAAATCCTGACCGGCAACGTCGAGGCGATCTGGTGGGCAACCCGGCAAGGTCAATACCTGCCTTCAGGCCGCCTGCCGGGCTTTGAACTGCCCAAATTGCCCGGACGGATCGCCGTACAGATTTCGGTCGATATCCCCGACGGGCACACCTTCCCTGCGGGCGGTCACGCGGCAGTGGCGATTTATACCGGTCAGGGCAAGAGTTTTGAGTTTCTCAGGCGCATCAACATCCGCCTTTATTCCTTCGCCAACTTCATCCGACCGCTGGATATTTGAGGACGCGCATCATGATACGGGCCAGAACTTTCCGCAGATTGATGGGCAGCGCGCTTTGTGTCGTGACCTTTGCAGCCTGCACTCCGGTTGGCCCGGACTTTGTGCGCCCGAACTCTCCGGTCGTCAAACAATGGATCGAAGTGAACAATCCCAACACGGGGCAAAGCGGACTGACCTCGCGCAGCGCGCCCGTGGTAAAATGGTGGGAAACTTTCAACGACCCCACCCTGAACAGACTGATCGCCGAGGCCTACGCGCAAAACCTCACCTTGCAGGTGGCCGGGGCGCGTGTGCTGCAGGCGCGGGCGCAGTTGGGCATCGCGTTTGGTGAGCTTTATCCGCAATCGCAGGCAGTCGGTGCCTCGCTTGAAAGGCGGCAGATCAGCGACAACCTCAATCCAGTGTCCGATATCAACCGCATCATCCCGCTGGACACGGAGTTCTCGACTTCGCAGGTCGGGTTCGACGCGCAATGGGAACTGGATGTCTGGGGTGCGCAGCGGCGCGGCGTTCAGGCTGCACGGTCCAATCTGGCGTTGCAGGTTGCCAACTATGACGATGCCCTTGTGACGCTGACAGGTGACGTTGCCGCCCTTTACGTCAATATCCGCGCCCTGCAGGAATCCCTGATCGTTGCACAGGAGAATATCCGACTTCAGCAGGAATCTGCGGATCTGACGCAGTTGCGGTTCAACAACGGCGTCACGACCGAGTTGGATGTGCAGGAATCCACCGCCTTGCTGAACAACACAAAAGCGCTGGTTCCTGAACTGCAAAGCGACTTGCAGCAAGCCAAGAATGCGTTGGCCGTCTTGCTGGGGCAGCCGCCATCGCGCTTGACCAGCCTGCTTGGAAATTCTGGCCGTATCCCCTCGGCACGGTCCAATGTCGCGGTCGGTGTTCCTGCCGAATTGTTGCGCCGTCGCCCGGATGTGCGGGCCGCTGAACTGGCTGCGGCAACGCAGTCCGCGCAGGTCGGGATTGCGATGGCCGACCTTTATCCGCAGTTCATCCTTTCGGGTTCAATCGGCTTGCAGGCATCGGGCGGGCGCGACCTGTTCAACGCCAACAGCACCTCCGGGCTGGCCAGCGCGGGTGTTGTCTGGAACGTACTCAACTATGGTCGGATCAAGAACAACGTGCGGGCGCAGGACGCCGCATATCAGGCCCTGATCGCCAACTATCAGAACACGGTCCTGACTGCCTATTCCGAAGTTGAAAGCGCCATGGTCGCCTATGCGCAGGCCCGCGAGCAGGTCGAATTCTATCAGAACAGCGTCACGGCTTCACGCCGGGCGGCCGAGATTGCGATCAGCCAATATCGTGACGGCATTGCCAGCTATTCGCGGATTCTGAACACGCAAACCGCCCTGTTGCGGTCGCAAGTCAACCTGATCAGCGCACGTCAACAAGTATCCAGCAATCTGGTCGCTGTTTACAAAGGTTTGGGCGGTGGATGGCAGATCCGGCAGAATCAGGAGTTCTTGCCCGGTACCATTCTGGCCGAAATGGCATACCGCACCGACTGGGGTGATCTGCTGGAAAAGACCCCGACGGGTGTCAGCCTGAACTAGGTTCTATTTTGTCAGCCCCCGCAACCCGCCAGAGATCAGGATATTCACCTCGTAGAGGATGCGTGGCGCCGCAAGACCGCCGGGGCTGGCCAGATAGTTCGGGCTCCACTCCGGGTCGAATTTCTGTTTGAACGCGCGCAGGCCTTCGAAGTGATAGAACTGCTCGCCGTGTTCGTAAACAAACCCCCCGATCCGGTTCCAGAGCGAAGCCAGTTGCCGGTTTTCGATCCCTGAAAACGGCGCAGCCCCGAGCGAAAACCAGTGGAACCCCTGCTCGGACCCCCACACCATCATCTCGGCGAACAAAGCATCCATGACGAAACTGGCGCTGTCAGGCTCGTAACGCATCAGGTCCAACGACAGTTCAGACTTGTTCCCGCCCTGAAACAGATTGGCGAAGGCCACGATCCTGCCCGTCTCGGCATTGCGCAGAACGGCGTGATCGAAATACGAAAGATACTCGTCGTCGAAACCTCCCAAGGCAAAGCCCTTCTCTTCGCCTGCCTTACCGGCCAGCCAGTGATCCGAGATTTCACGCAATTCCGGCAAGACCGGTTTCAGGTCCTTCTTCGGAATGATCTCGAACACATAGCCATCACGTATGGCCCTGTTCTTGGCCTGACGAAATCGTTTGCGTGACTTGCCGTCCAGCGAAAACCCTTGCAGCGGAACCCGCGCGACCTCGCCAATTTTCAGGATCGAAAGTCCCAAATCCAGAAAGGTTGGCAGGTATTTGGTCGAAACACTGTAGAAAGCACACAGCTTGCCTTCGCGGTCCGCCCGTTCGCGCAGTTGCCAGATCAGCTGCTGACCCGCGGTCTCATCGCCCACAGGCTCTCCCTTGGTGATCAGCGCGTTTCCGGTGTCGGCATAGGCAAGAAACGCGGTTTCATCCGGCGAAATCAGGAACTGCTTGTCGCCAGTCAATGAAATCTGGGCTTCGGTGTCTTCGCTTTGCAACGCAAGCCGTTCCACCGCCTCCGGTATTTCGGTTCGCACCGGAACCGGGATCTCGCGCCCGAACAGGGAATTTACAGCCACCACCCCAAGGATAACCGCAACCACCAGACTGGACCTGAGAAAACGCGAGGCATCGCCGTTCCAGGCGAACTCCCACCACAGGGCGTTTTGATATTCAACGTGCGAATACGCGAACAAACCGATCCAAAAAATCACCGCCATCAGTGCCAGTACACTGACCAGCCATGGAATATTCAGACGGAAGACCGACGCGCCGCTGACCCGGTAAAACGCGCCGCGAAACACTGCAAGAACGGCAATGGTCACCACCATACTCAGCGCTTCATGGATATCCAGGCCGCGGGTGAGCGAAGCGATGAATCCGGCCACCATCAGAACCATCGCGACGACCCAGGCGCGATAGAGCTTACGGAACAAGCCGCGTGATACGAGGATCAGCAGAACCCCAACCACACTGCCCGCCAGATGCGAGGCTTCGACGAACGAAAGCGGCAATACCTCGCGTAACGCGCCAAGGCTTTGGGCATTGGACGGCAGCGCGCCGGACACCAGTAATACAACGCCCGCCACCGCTGAAACACCGGCTGCGACCATTGGAACAATCGGGCGAAAAGCGCGATAGACCCAGCTGGCTGCTCCGCCAATCCTGTCGCGCTGTGTCAGCGCATAGGCAACTACAATGGACAGGCTGGCGACAGCGAAGGGCAAAAACGTGTAAACCACGCGATACAGCAACAAGGCTGCGATCACATCCGATCGGCCAGAGGCGCCGAGACCCGCGATCAGTGTAGCCTCGAACACACCGATCCCGCCGGGTGCGTGGCTGAGGATACCGACGGCAATTGCCGCCACGTAGATGGCAAAGAAATACGGAAACCCGACGCCCAGATCGTCCGGCATCAGAACATACAGTGTCATTGATGCGCCAAACAGATCCCCTACTGCCGCCAGCGTCAAAAGGCTGGCCAGCTTTCCTCCGGGCAGGTTGAACCCAAACCCACCATACGCCAGACGGCGCCCGCCGCTGGCAAGCCAGAGAAACAGGGCCGCCAACCCGGCCAGCAGGCACAAGCCGATTACGGTTTCGGTCGTTTCACTGATCGGAAGAACCTGAGATATCCCGTCCGGATGCAACGTCAGCAAGATGCCAAGGATCAGGACCATACCCATCCAGAAGGCCACCCAAGAAGTCGCGATAACCCCGGCCACACGGGCCAGATCCAACCCAAGCGACGCATAGATCCGATACCGGATCGCGGTTCCCGTGATGTAGGAAAACCCCAGACAGTTTGACACCGCATAGCCGCTGGCCCCGGCCATTCCGGCGACCGGCAGCGGAACCTTGTCTTCCGCCAAGCTTTTAACCGCAAACACATCGTAAAAGGACAGCGACAGAAAACTGAATGCGGTCCAGCACAGCGCGAAAAACATGAGCTTCCAGGACGTACCCGCAATATCGGTCTGAACGTCGGACCATTTCACATGCGAAGACAACTCGTGCAGGACGGTCAGCGCAATGATCGTGATGAGGATCGGAACCGCGATACGAACCCAGGGTCTTTCCAGCATGGCCGCAGCCTTCTCGGCCATCCGCAAAACCCGGGAATCGTCACTTGTTTCCTGTACGGTCATCACGACAATCCCTGCTTAAAACCAATCGCGTATTCGGAACTAAAGCCGCTAAAGCCTGCCCGACCGCCCAGGCAGAGTTTGGCACAATTTCCTTAGCATTCAAAGCGCTACAGGCAGCAAGTTCGCCACCCGGTCAGACGCGCCCCTTCCGCGTTGAAAGCAAGAGGTTGGTTTCGGACCGCGTGATCCCTTCCATCCGCCGGATCTGAAACAGAACCTCGTCCAGTTCCGCCAGCGTTTCGGCCCCGATCTCGGCAATCAGGTCCCAGCTGCCATTGGTCGTATGGACCGCTCTTACCTGTCGCATGGCGGCGATCCTTGCCATGGTCCGCTCGGTTCCCCGGCCTTCGATTTCCAGCATCATCAGTCCCCGAACCGGGCTTTGCGCAACATCGCGCCGCGTCAGAACGGTAAAGCCGACGATCTCTCCGGACTGTTTCAAACGATGCAGTCGACTGCGGACGGTTGTTCGCGTCACGCCCAGAATCTGCGCCAGCTCCGACAGCGAGGCGCGCGCATCCCGGTGCAATGCGTTCAGCAGCCTGCTATCCAAATCGTCCATCGTCGCTTACCAGTTTGTTTATCGGGGTTTCTTTTTGAGCACTTTGCTATCTTCCGGGATGCCGTGTTGAAAGGTTAGACAAACACATGGCTAATGAAAACATAATACTTGTCGGCGCCCCGATGGACGCCGGAAAACGTCGGCAGGGATGCCGCATGGGTCCGGATGCCTATCGCGTCGCAGGTTTGCAGAAGGCCCTGATGGATCTGGGCCACAACGTGTCGGACCTCGGAGATGTCCGCCCTGACGACGTCGCAACCGCCGAGCATCCTCACCTGTTCGCCTTGCCCGAATGTGTCGGCTGGACGCAGGCGCTGAGCCGTGCGGCACAAGAAAGCGCCCGCCAAGGTTTGCCCATCTTCATGGGGGGTGATCACGCGCTTTCGATGGGTACGGTCGCAGGAATGGCAACCCACGCGCACAGCATCGGACGGCCCCTCTTTGTTCTGTGGCTGGATGCGCATAGCGACTTTCACACGCCCGACAGCACCGGCAGCGGCAATTTGCACGGCACCCCGGTCGCCTATTTCACTGGTCGCCAGGGGTTTGACGCCTTTCCGCCGCTCACGGCACCTGTGCCCACCAACCGCGTCGGCATGATCGGCCTGCGCTCGGTCGATCCCGCGGAACGGGCCGCGCTGGAACAGGACCGCGCCATGCTGGCCGATATGCGCAGCATTGACGAAAATGGCATCAAAGCACCGCTGATGGCCTTTCTGGACCGCGTCCGCGCAGAAAACGGTATCCTGCACGTCTCGCTGGACGTCGACTTTCTTGACCCCGCCATCGCACCTGCCGTGGGCACCACCGTTCCCGGCGGCGCGACCGAACGGGAAGCGCATCTGGTGATGGAGCTTCTTCATGAAAGCGGCCTCGTCCGCTCACTGGATCTGGTGGAGTTGAATCCGTTTCTGGATGAACGCGGCCGAACCGCAAAACTGATGGTCGATCTGGCCGCCTCGTTACTCGGTCGCCGCATCTTCGATCGTCCAACCCGGAGTTTCTGATGCAGTCGCTTCAAGCCCCTTCGGCCGTCGTGATGATCCGGCCGCATGCATTTGCCTCGAACCCGGAAACGCACGGGGACAATGCGTTCCAGACACTTGCCAGCCGTTCGGCGACCGCAACCTCATCTGCGGCGCGCGATGAACATGATCAGGCAGTCGCGCAACTGCGGGCCGCAGGTGTCAGGGTTCACGTCTTTGACGATCACGGAGAACTGGACACACCCGACAGTGTGTTCCCGAACAACTGGTTTTCGACCCATCCCGGTGGGCATGTCGCGATCTATCCGATGTACGTTCCCTCAAGGCGGCGCGAACGCCGTTCCGACGTCATCGAGATGCTGAAACAGGAGTATCGCGTTCAGGACGTGATCGACTATTCCGGTCTCGAACAGGACAAGCTGGCGCTGGAAGGCACCGGCGCGATGGTCCTGGATCACATTGGTCGGGTGGCTTACACGGTAAAATCAAACCGCGCAGACCCCGTTTTGCTCGAACGGTTCTGCACTCACTTCAACTATGAGCCTATTGTTTTCGAAGCGAAAGATGCCCAAGGGCGCGATGTCTATCACACCAACGTTCTGATGGGTATCGGCACCGAATACGCGCTGATCTGCCTGGACATGATCACCGACCCCGAGCGACGCGCGACAGTCAAAGCCAGGCTGGAGGAAACCGGTCGTGCAGTCATCGACCTGACCCACGATCAGATCGCGGAATTCGCGGGCAACGCCATTGAGCTGGCTGGCCAAGACGGTCTGGTCCTGGCTTTGTCCGGCCGGGCGTTGGAAGCGCTGACGCCCGAACAGATTTCCATAATCGAAGCCAGTGCGAAACCACTGCCGCTTTCGGTTCCCACAATTGAAACAGCGGGTGGATCCGTGCGCTGCATGATCGCAGGCATTCACCTGTCCCGCCGATAGGAGACCCCGATGCAACCTTCTGACAAGGCGCTTGTGCCCTTTGTTTCTGTCGACAACATGATGCGCCTCGTCCATCATATCGGCCTTGAAAAGATGATCACGCAGATTGCCGCGCAGATCGAATCTGACTTCAAGCGGTGGGAAAGCTTCGACAAAACGCCTCGAATTCCCGCCCATTCGCCCCATGGCGTGATTGAACTGATGCCAACTTCGGATGGTGAAGCATACGGTTTCAAGTATGTGAACGGGCATCCAAAAAATACGTCCGAGGGTCTGCAGACCGTGACCGCCTTCGGGTTGCTGGCGGATGTCTACACGGGCTATCCCACCCTCTTGACTGAAATGACCATGCTGACGGCCCTGAGAACAGCAGCAACCTCTGCCTTGGTCGGCAGCTATCTGGCACCGAAATCCGCATCGACGATGGCCATGATCGGCAATGGCGCTCAATCCGAGTTCCAATGCCTGGCCTTCAAGGCAATGTGCGGCATCGACACTGTACGGCTGTATGACACCGACACGAATGCAACAGCCAAATGCGCGGCAAACCTGCAAGGCAAGGGTCTGACTGTTGTTTCCTGCAAAACGGCAGAAGACGCCATCGAAGGCGCCCAGATCATCACGACTTGTACGGCTGACAAGAAATACGCCACGATTCTGACGGACAACATGGTCGGTCACGGGGTTCACATAAACGCAATCGGCGGTGATTGCCCGGGCAAAACCGAGTTGCACAAGGACATCCTGCTGCGTTCGGAAATATTCGTTGAATACCCCGAGCAAACGCGGATCGAAGGCGAGATTCAGGCCCTGGATTCAGACCACCCCGTGACTGAAATCTGGCAGGTGATGACAGGCCAGGCCAATGGTCGCACGGATGAACGGGCAATTACACTTTTTGACAGTGTCGGTTTCGCGATCGAGGATTTTTCCGCCCTTCGTTACATCAAACGCGCCATCGAAGGGACAGACTTCTTCGAGCCCCTGGACATGCTGGCGGACCCCGACGATCCACGTGACCTCTATGGCATGTTGATGCGCGCCGAAACCTGAAACCAGCTGGGAGTTTCAATGGTCAAGGGGGCTCTGCCCCCGCCGCCCTTCGGGCGACTCCCCCGGGATATTTTTGGCCAGATGAACAAGGGATCCGCTCTCCGACCATTGGTCCGGAGAGCTTCACCTGGCGCGGTCATCGGCATCCCTGCCTGTACCGCCAATCCCGTATCCGACAATTTGATTAAAGATCCGTTACTTCATCTGGCCAAAAATATCCCGGAGCGCGAGGCAGAGCCTCGCAAAAACCCAGGTCAACCAGCCAGGGACGGCAGATAGAGTACGATTCCTGGAAAGGCCACAAGCAGAGCGATGGTTACGGCGTCGGCCACAAAAAACGGTGTCACGCCTTTGAAGACATCCTGAACACTGAGATCAGGACGCACTCCAGCCACAACAAAGCAATTCAGCCCGATTGGCGGCGTGATCAGGCAAAATTCGGCCATTTTGACCACCAGAATTCCAAACCAGATCGCACACATCGGGCCGGACATTCCAAAAGCACTCTCGGCAGCGCTGACAGCTTCGCCGCCGTTCAGTGCCATTACCGCAGGGTATACAACAGGCAATGTCAACAACAGCATGCCGATCGCGTCCATGAACATTCCAAGCACGGCATAGGCCAACAGGATGCAGATCAGGATCAGCATGGGCGACATTTCAAGCGACGTGATCCAGTCGGAGAACGCTCCGGGCAGATCGGCGAAACCCAGAAAACGGACGTAGATCAGAACGCCCCAGATGATCGAAAAGATCATGGCCGTCAGCTTGGCGGTTTCCAGCAGCGCCGACTTCAATTCACTCCAGCGCATGCCGTGATAGATGGCAAAGCAGAAAACGATGAAGGCTCCGATTGCTCCGCCTTCAGTCGGCGTGCCCCAGGCTTTTTCGCCAAATGGGTTGTAGACAAAACAGATGATGATCAGGATCACCGCGACGATTGGCATTGCCCCAGGCAGCGATGCGAAACGCTGCTTCCAGGTAAAGCCAGTTACCGGCGGGCCGACTGATTTGAAAACAACGGCGATGCCGACGATTAGACCCCCATAGATGACCGCCGAAAACGCGCCGGGAATAAACCCGGCCAGCAAAAGCTTGCCAACATCCTGCTCGACGATGATCGCATAGATCACAAGGATGGCGGACGGTGGGATCAAGGAAGCCAATGTCCCGCCGGCGGCGACAACGCCTGCTGCAAATCGCTTGTTGTACCCGACCTCCAGCATCTCGGGGATTGCGACCCGGGCGAATACGGCAGACGTGGCGACAGACGCGCCCGAAACGGCGGCAAAGCCTGCGGTGGCGAATATGGTCGACACCGCCAAACCACCCGGAACCCAGGCAATCCAGCGTTTTGCCGCCTCGAACAAGGCGCGGGTCAGCCCGGCATAGTAGGCCAGATAGCCGATGAGTATGAATGTCGGGATCAGGCTGAGCGTGTGCGAGGCCACCTTGGAATGCGGCACCTGTCCGGCCGTTTTCACTGCCACCGTCAGCGCCTTGCCAAAGCGGTCGGGGTCATATCCGAACTTGGCCCAGAAAATCCATACCAGCCCAACAAGCCCTGCCAGCCCCGCCGCAAAGGCGACGCGCATTCCTGTGACCACCAAAAACAGAAGGCCGCCTGTGACCCACAATCCGATATCAATCGTGTCCATGAGTCAGCCTTGTCCTTCGAACTGATCGGCCTCGGCGGCGGCCTGCGCGGCCGCGTCCTGGATAAGAGGCACAGCGACCGGGTGATCCAGCCCCAGAACAAACGCGCGCCCATATCCCCAGATTTGCAAAACTAGACGCAGGCACAGAACGGAGAACGCCACCGGAGCCAACAGTTTGGCCGGCCACAGAGGGATACCAATGTCGATGGAACTGTCCCTGCTCCACATTGGCGCGGCAAAATCGAACGACCGCTCGAAATGGGACCAGCTGCCCCAGACAAGGGCCATCATCAGGACGAGGATCAAGACGACGGAAATCATCTCGAAGAACCAAAGCGCCCGGCCGCGAAGACGCGCGATGACGATGTCCATGCGAATGTGCCCGCCATCTCGCTGCACGTAGGAAACGCCCAGGAATGCGATCAGTGGCATCGCCTGTTCAATCCAGTCGACATAGCCCGGCAATGGCGCGTTAAGCGCATTCCGGCCGCTCACCGACACAACGGCAAGAACCATCAGTGAGAAAACCGCCAGACCGCTGATCAGGGCCAGCAGTCTTTCTGCCCGAAGAAGATGCTGGTCCAGACGGCTGAGACGACTGCCATCCTCCAGCACGGTGGCCTGTCCCGCCATCCTGCTTTTTCCTTGTCATTGAAGAGAACCGGACGCCCGGTGGCATCCGGTTCATAACATCAGTTTCCGCCGCGTTGCTGCTGCAGTGTCGACTGAACAAGATCGTACAGGTCCTGCGCAGGCAGACCCTGGTCGGTCATGTCGGCAATCCACTGTTCGCGGATCGGATCGGCCGCCTTGGCGCGGAACTCCTGAAGGACGGCATCGTCAATCATAACTTTCTGAACGCCTTTTTCCTCAAGAACACCGTCCCACTTTTCTAGCAGGGCCCCGTAATTGGCCAGATAATGATCGATCGCCTCGTCAATCGAACTGTCCAATGCTTCGCGATGTTCTGCCGGAAGCGCTTCATAGGCGTCGATGTTCACCACGACCGGGCAGTTTACGGTGCCAGGGTTCAGGTTGGCCGTCCACCAGTCGGCTTCGTTGATGGTGCCGAAGGACAGGTGGGCGTGCTGGGCAAATGCCACAGTATCGACAACGCCGGATTCCATCGCGTTGAACGCTTCGGTGGCGGGCACTGATGTTGGCACGCCCCCTACGGCTTCAAACGCTTTGCCCAACCCACCGGTCGCGCGCACGCGCATACCATCAAAAGCGGCAAGAGTGTCGCGCGGTTCGCCCGTGCCGACAAGGTTATACTGCGGCATGGGCGACGTCATGATGATCCGGGCGTTCCACTGCGCCAATTCTTCTTTGACGGCCGGGTGGTCATAAACCGCGTGGCTGACCGCTACTTCCTCGTCCAGATTGTTCACGCCCAGAAACGGAAGTTCGAGAACGGTGATCGCCCGGTTCTTGTCCCGATGGTAGCCCGCACAGAACTGCGCCATTTCAAATGCGCCGATCTCGATCCCGTCCAGGTTTTCCCTGGGTTTTGACAAACCGCCATAGCTGACGTTGATTGTGAACTCGCCGCCGGTCTTTTCGGCAACCAGTTCGGACAGCTTTTCAACATGCTCTGTAAATGCGCGGCGCTTGCCCCAGACCGAGGCGTTCCATTCGGTCGCAACGGCTTCGCCTGCAAAGGCCACGCCAATGGCCGCGACGGCGGCGGCGCTTAACATCCTGTTCATAGTGATCTCTCCCTGTGATGCGCCCCTTGGTCAGAGCGCTTGGACATAAAGCTAGCGCCAACATCCGGATGTGCCAACCCCGCAGACGCTGATGAGTTGCCGCCTTCAGGGCGCGACCTGCCGGTACAATCGAAAGAAGAATTGGGAATCCAAAAGGCATCCGGGAAATTCCGGAAAACTGCAGTTCGAAAACAGTTACACGGTAGGCATTGTTATTTTTACATTTTTTTTATTTTTTTCGTATTTCTTTACATTTTTCAACCAGATAACGAAATTTGTTTACAAACAAATCGTGGAACTACGGCAATTTATTTATTTGTTTTCAGAACCCCGTATATTCGCAATCGGGAGGAAACGGGTCGACATTGCCTGTTTGACGGGCAAAATCGGTTCATCAATATCCAGTCCTAGAGGGAGGAGCCTCAGTATGACAACCGCTGCCCAGGCAGATGCCAAAACATATCCGCCATCCGCAGAAATCGTGTCCCGTGCGCATATCGATGCTGACAAATACGCGGCAATGTATGCAGCCTCTGTCAGTGATCCTGATGTCTTCTGGGATGAACAGGGCAAGCGCGTCGACTGGATCAAGCCTTATACTCAGGTCAAGGATGTGGACTACAGCTTTGGCTCGGTGAAGATCAACTGGTATGCCGATGGCACGCTGAATGTTTCGGCAAACTGTCTGGACCGTCACCTGGTGACACGCGGCGATCAAACCGCGATCATTTGGGAGCCGGATGATCCAAACGACGCAGCGCAGCACATCACCTATGCCGAGTTGCACCGCCGCACCTGCCGGATGGCCAACATTCTGGAATCAATGGGTGTGCGCAAGGGCGACCGGGTCGTGATTTATCTGCCGATGATCCCCGAAGCCGCCTATGCCATGCTGGCCTGCGCGCGGATTGGGGCGATCCATTCGATTGTTTTCGCAGGTTTTTCCCCGGACGCCCTGGCAGCGCGGGTCAATGGCTGCGACGCCAAGGTCCTGATCACTGCCGACGAAGCCCCGCGCGGTGGCCGCAAGACGCCACTGAAATCGAATGCCGATGCGGCTTTGCTGCACTGCAAGGACACCGTGAAATGTCTGGTGGTCAAGCGGACCGGTGGCCAAACCACATGGGTGGATGGGCGTGACCACGACTACAACGAAATGGCGCTTGAAGCGGATGACTACTGCGCGCCCGCCGAGATGAGCGCAGAAGACCCGCTGTTCATTCTCTATACCTCGGGCTCAACCGGTCAGCCCAAAGGCGTGGTGCATACGACCGGCGGCTATTTGGTCTATGCAGCCATGACCCATGAGATCACTTTCGATTATCACGATGGTGACGTGTACTGGTGCACTGCAGACGTGGGTTGGGTCACGGGCCACAGCTATATTGTTTACGGCCCACTGGCCAACGGAGCGACCACGCTGATGTTCGAGGGTGTGCCGACATTTCCGGACGCCTCGCGGTTCTGGCAGGTCTGCGAAAAGCACAAGGTGAACCAGTTCTACACCGCGCCGACCGCAATCCGTGCCCTGATGGGACAAGGCAATGAATTCGTCGACAAATGTGACCTGAGCAACCTGCGCGTTCTGGGCACAGTGGGCGAGCCCATCAACCCCGAAGCCTGGAACTGGTACAACGAAGTTGTCGGCAAAGGGAAATGCCCAATCGTTGATACCTGGTGGCAGACCGAAACCGGCGGTCACTTGATGACCCCCCTGCCCGGCGCACACGCGATGAAACCCGGCTCGGCCATGAAACCGTTCTTCGGCATTGTGCCGGTGGTTCTGGACCCGCAATCCGGTGTTGAGATTGAGGGCAATGGGGTCGAAGGCGTTCTGTGCATCAAGGACAGCTGGCCGGGCCAGATGCGCACCGTCTGGGGCGATCATGAGCGGTTCGAAAAGACCTATTTCTCGGACTACAAGGGCTATTACTTTACTGGTGACGGCTGCCGCCGTGATGAAGATGGCGATTACTGGATCACTGGCCGCGTTGACGATGTGATCAACGTTTCCGGGCACCGTATGGGCACGGCCGAGGTGGAAAGCGCACTGGTCGCGCATGCTGCCGTCGCCGAAGCCGCTGTCGTTGGCTACCCCCATGAGATCAAGGGGCAAGGCATCTATTGCTACGTCACCCTGATGAATGATCGTGAGCCCAGCGACGAACTGCTGAAAGAACTGCGCACCTGGGTCCGGACCGAAATCGGCCCGATCGCCAGCCCGGATGTGATCCAGTGGGCACCTGGCCTGCCCAAGACACGCTCGGGCAAGATCATGCGCCGTATCCTGCGCAAGATTGCCGAAAACGACTTTGGCAGCTTGGGTGATACTTCGACACTGGCTGATCCGTCGGTCGTCGAAGACCTGATCGAAAACCGTGCGAACAAGTGAGGATGTGATGGACGCTGCCACGATCACCACACCCGCCGTTCTGATCCTTCTCGGCCCTCCGGGCGCCGGGAAGGGCACACAGGCCCGCATGCTTGAAGAAAAGTTCGGGCTGGTTCAACTGAGCACCGGCGATCTGCTTCGGGCCGCCGTTGCTGCCGGAACCGAGGCAGGCAAGGCCGCGAAGGCCGTGATGGAAGCCGGCGATCTTGTCAGTGACGAGATCGTCATAGCCATCCTGCGCGACCGGATGGCGGAACCGGATTGCGCCAAGGGTGTCATTCTGGACGGATTCCCGCGGACTACTGTTCAGGCCGAAGCGTTGGATGGACTGTTGGCCGAAAACGGTCAGAAGATCAGCGCCGCGATCAGCCTTGAGGTGGAGGATGCCGAGATGATCACCCGCATCTCGAGCCGCTATACCTGTGCTGGCTGCGGTGAGGGGTACCACGATCAGTTCAAGAAACCGGCGGTCGAAGGAAAATGTGACAAATGCGGTCACACGGAGTTCAAGCGCCGCGCCGATGATAATGCGGTAACCGTTGCGTCCCGGCTGGAAGCCTATCATGCGCAGACCGCTCCGCTGATCGACTACTACGAAAGTCATGAGGTTTTGAAACGGACCAACGCCATGGGCCGGATCGAAGACATCGCCAGTGATCTGGAACAGATCGTCGGCGACGCGATGAATTAAGGGGATAAGTGAAGCCCAATTTGGGGCTCTGATCCAACAAAAGAATACTTCAACGGACCCGCCTTGGCGGACCGGAGGAGTTTTGCCAAACGCCACCCGGCGTTCGGCGCATTCGAGAGGCGGCCCAACGCACTGGAGGAGTTGGGCAAGGGGCCGCTCAACGACGAAGCGAAGGAGGAACCCGCGATGGCGGATCAATCTACAAACTCCGCGCAGGCTGCCGAGGCCGATAAGGGCTATTGGCAGGCCAACCTGCGCCTCATCTACATCAGCCTCGTGATCTGGGCGCTGGTGTCTTTCGGATTCGGCATCCTGCTGCGTCCGCTGCTGTCGGGTATCGCTGTTGGCGGCACCGACCTGGGCTTTTGGTTCGCTCAGCAGGGATCGATTCTGGTCTTTCTGGTGCTGATCTTCAACTACGCCTGGCGCATGAACAAGCTGGACGCCGAATACGGCGTGGATGAGGAGTAACCCCCATGGACCAGTTTACCATCAACCTGCTGTTTGTCGGCGCGTCGTTCGCGCTGTACATCGGCATCGCGATCTGGGCCCGTGCGGGTTCCACATCCGAATTCTACGCTGCCGGTCGCGGCGTTCACCCGGTCACCAACGGTATGGCGACAGCGGCGGACTGGATGTCCGCGGCCTCGTTCATCTCGATGGCGGGCCTGATTGCCTTTACCGGCTATGACAACTCGACCTTCCTGATGGGTTGGACCGGTGGCTACGTGCTGCTGGCACTGCTGCTTGCACCTTACCTGCGCAAGTTCGGCAAGTTCACCGTATCGGAATTCATCGGTGACCGCTTCTACAGCCAGACCGCCCGTATCGTTGCGGTGATCTGTCTGATCGTGGCTTCGGTGACCTATGTTATCGGCCAGATGACCGGCGTTGGCGTGGCCTTCGGCCGCTTCCTTGAAGTGTCGAACACATCCGGTCTGCTGATCGGTGCCTGTGTCGTGTTTGCCTACGCGGTTTTCGGTGGGATGAAAGGTGTAACTTACACTCAGGTCGCTCAGTACTGCGTGCTGATCACCGCCTACACCATCCCAGCGATCTTCATCTCACTGCAGCTGACCGGTACTCCGATCCCGGCGCTGGGTCTGTTTGGCGACACCGCAGGCGGAGAGCCTCTGCTGAGCAAGCTGGACGCTATCGTGACCGAGTTGGGCTTCAACGAATATACCGCCCACCACTCGAACACGCTGAACATGGTACTGTTCACACTGTCGCTGATGATCGGTACCGCCGGTCTGCCGCACGTGATCATGCGCTTCTTCACCGTACCGAAAGTGTCTGACGCTCGCTGGTCGGCTGGCTGGACGCTGGTCTTCATCGCTCTGCTTTACCTGACTGCCCCTGCGGTTGGCGCAATGGCGCGACTGAACATTACCGACATGATGTGGCCCAACGGTGGCATCGAAGGTGGCGCTGTTTCGGTTGAAGACATCGATACCGATCCACGTTACGACTGGATGCAGACATGGCAGAAAACCGGTCTGCTGGACTGGGAAGACAAGAACGGCGACGGCAAGATCCAGTACTACAATGACGCGAATGCCGACATGCAGGCCATTGCGGAAGAAAAAGGCTGGGTCGGTAACGAACTGACCAAGTTCAACCGCGACATCCTGGTTCTGGCCAACCCCGAAATCGCCAACCTGCCGGGTTGGGTGATCGGTCTGGTCGCGGCCGGTGGTCTTGCGGCTGCCCTTTCGACCGCTGCGGGTCTGTTGCTGGCGATCTCGTCGGCGGTGTCCCACGACCTTGTCAAAGGTGCGATCAACCCGCAGATCTCTGAAAAAGGAGAACTACTGGCGGCTCGTATCGCCATGGCCGTGGCCATCGTCGTTGCAACCTACCTAGGTCTGAACCCACCGGGCTTTGCGGCGCAAACCGTGGCACTTGCCTTCGGTCTGGCGGCGGCCTCGATCTTCCCAGCACTGATGATGGGGATCTTCTCGACCCGCATCAACAACACTGGCGCAGTTGCTGGTATGCTGGCAGGTCTGACCGTGACCTTGGTCTACATCTTCCTGCACAAGGGCTGGCTGTTCATTCCGGACACCAACTCGTTCACCGATGCTGACCCGCTTCTGGGTCCGATCAAGTCGACTTCGTTCGGTGCCATTGGTGCAATGATCAACTTCGGCGTTGCTTACGTCGTCGCCGGTATGACCAAAGAGACTCCGCCGGAGATCGTCGAATTGGTCGAAAGCGTGCGCATTCCCCGTGGTGCGGGCGCAGCTCAGAACAAGTGAGCCTGATGTGGTCGGTACCCTCCATGGCTGACCACATCTTTCGATCCACTGTACCCGCCCGGCATTCCACCGGGCGGGGCTTTTCATTCAGAAGCCAAGGACGACCCTATGCCCCTGTCCCATGATGAGATCACCCGGTTTCTGAAATCCGTTCACCCCTATGACGCCTTGCCCTCGGATACGCTGGACGCCGTTGCCCGGCAGATCGAGGTTCATGAAGTCGAAGCAAATAGCCCGGTTTACGCATTGGGTGCCGCCCTGCCTGGTGTTTTCGTAATCTACGAAGGACAGGTCGAAATCACGGATGAAAACGGCGCGGTCGTATCCCACCTTGGTCTGCGCAACTCATTTGGCGAGCGGGGGCTACTGAAAGACGGCAAGGCAGCAACGCATGCGCGCGCGGACACGCCGTCTGTTCTGATTCTGCTGCCGCCCGCCCTGGTGCGCCAACTGATCGACGATCATGATGTGGTCTCGAGATTCTTCAACCGAACCCGGGGCAACCGCTCCACTCCGCAAAGTCTGGCAACCACCGCCATTGACGTTTTGATGGCACGCGATCCTGCGACTTGCCCACCTTCCACCCCGGTTCAAAAGGCAGCGCAGTTGATGCGGGAAAGGCATATCTCGTCGCTTTGCGTAACCGAAGGCGAGACCCTTCTGGGCATTGCCACGCTTAGGGACATTGCAAGCAAGTTCGCGGCAGACGGAATGCCCGCAGCAACGCCGGTTTCGTCGATCATGACGGTAAATCCGGTCACACTTTCGCCCTCGGATATCGGCTCGGACGTTCTGCATGTGATGATGGAGCGCGGCATCGGCCACATTCCCATTTCCGAAGGCGGACGTCTTGTCGGCATCGTCACGCAAACGGACCTGACCCACTATCAGGCCGTCAATTCCGCCGAAATCGTGCGTCGGATCGCCCGCGCCCAATCCGCCGAGGAGATGGCGCTGGTGACGGCCGAAATCCCTCAACTTCTGGTGCAGTTGGTTGCCGGAGGGAACCGGCATGAGATCGTGACTCGTCTGATCACCGACATTGCCGATACTGCCACCCGGCGCTTGCTGGTATTGGCCGAAGACAAATTTGGTCCACCGCCTGTTCCCTATCTGTGGCTGGCATGCGGTTCGCAAGGGCGGCAGGAACAGACAGGTGTTTCAGATCAGGACAACTGCCTGATGCTGGATGATCAGGTGACAGACGCGCAGATGCCCTATTTTGCTGATCTGGCCAAATTTATTTCGGACGGGCTGGACACCTGCGGGTATTTCTATTGCCCCGGCGACATGATGGCCACCAATCCGCGCTGGTGTCAGCCGGTCCGCGTCTGGCGCGACTATTTCAAGGGCTGGATCGCCAAACCCAACCCCGAAGCACAGATGTTGGCCTCGGTTATGTTCGACCTGCGCCCCATCGGCGGCGCGTTCGAGCTGTTCTCGGATCTTCAAGCAGATACGCTCGGCGCGGCCAGCGCAAATTCAATCTTTGTCGCCCACATGATTTCCAACTCGCTCAAGCACACGCCGCCATTGGGCCTGCTCCGCGGCTTTGCGACGATCCGTTCGGGCGAGCATCGAAACACGCTGGATCTGAAACATAACGGCGTCGTGCCTGTGGTGGATCTGGCCCGGATTTACAGCCTGCAGGGGCAATTCACCGAAGCCAACACACGTGCACGCCTGAAAGCCGCCGAGGTCGGCGGCGTGCTGAGCCCCGCTGGCGCGCGGGATCTACTGGACGCCTACGATCTGATTGCCGAAACCCGGCTGGAACATCAGGTTCGGCAGATCAAGGCTGCGAAAGATCCCGACAATTACCTGCCCCCATCGGATTTGTCCGACTTTGAGCGAAGTCATCTGCGCGATGCCTTTGTCGTGGTAAAAACGATGCAGTCGGCGGTAGGCCACGGCAAGGGCATGTTGGGTTAAGTGTAGTTTGAAGAGTACGATGGGATCGCTTTCGGCGACCGTATTTGGAACAAGAAGAAGAGGCGAGACGCGCCTGAGTCAGAAAGGTTAGCCATGTTTCTTGAATTGATCGGTACGGTTTTTGCAGGTTTTGCTTTTGCAGGCATCGCAATGCTGTTGAACAAGCTTTCCGGTGGCCGTCTGCCCCGCTGGACCGCGCCGGTTGCCGCCGGTGCCGGGATGATCGGAGTGACCATCGCCAGCGAATATTCGTGGTATGGGCGCCAGCTTGAAACCTTGCCTGAAGGAATGGAAATCGTGCAGGAGGTCGAAAGCCGCGCCTTCTATCGACCTTGGACCTATGCCGTACCCTTCGTGGATCGTTTTGCCGCGATCGATACCGTATCGGTGCGCACCAACGCGCAGGTTCCCGAGCAACGCCTGGTGGATTTATACTTCTTCGGTCGCTGGGCCCCGATTTCCAAACTGCCCGTTGCAGTCAATTGCGCCGAAAACAGCCGCGCCAACCTGGCAGACGGTGCAGAATTCGCCGATGACGGACGGCTGCTGAATGCCACCTGGATCGCGGCGGGTTCCGGAGACCCGGTCATAGAAGCTACTTGCGAGGTCTGATCATGCTGACCCGGCTGAGCCTGCGCCTGAGAGTATTCCTGTTCTTCTGTCTGCTGGCACTTGGCGGATTGACCGTCTGCATTACAGCCCTGTGGGTCGGATACGCACGAACGGGCAACCCGGACCTGGCCAATGCGTTTGTTTTTGCCGGTATTCTTATCGCCTTTGGCCTTTTGGCGCTAAGTGTCGGCGTCTGGCTGTTGTTTGACGACAATGTCGCGAAACCGATCGAGCGCTTGTCGGCTGAACTGCGCGCCCGTGCGCATGCCGGTGTCAGCAGCGACCTTGACCTTCAGGCCGCGCGGTATTTGGGGGATCTGGCCCCGGCAGCGGCAGGGCTTGCGGATCGGCTCACTGACAAGACCCTTAATATCGCCGAAGCCGTCGCTGCGGAAACTGCTCATCTCGCGGCTGAAAAGCGGAAGCTTACGGCGCTGTTGACGGAAATTCCGGTGGCAATGCTGCTGGCTGGTCCGACCCATAAAATCGTTCTCTACGACGCGCAGGCCGCCGAGGTTTTGGCCCAGATTTCCCATCCTAGGCTGAACGCCTCTCTTTTCGAGTATCTGCAGCCGAACCCGCTGACAGCGGCGTATGAGAAGATGTGCAAGACCGGGCTCGAGGTCGCATGTACGCTGACCAGCATTGATGGCAACCAAAGCTATGCCGCGCGTATGAAACCCCTGGGCCATGCGCCCGGCTACATGCTGATCTTCGACGACAGCGCCGCCAATATCCCGCCCGAGGCCGCCCGCCCGCTGGTTTACAATTTCGATCTGTTGGACGGAGCCACCGATGTAGAATTCGAACATCGCGCCCTGACCGACCTGTGTTTCGTGGTGTTCGATACCGAGACCACGGGCCTGCTGCCGCACAAGGATGAAGTTGTGCAGATCGGCGCAGTCCGGGTGGTCAAGGGCCGGATCGTCGAAGGTGAGCATCTGGATTTGCTGGTCAACCCCGGAATTCCGATTCCTCCGGCTTCGACCAAGGTGCACAAGGTCAGCGACCACATGGTCCAGGGGGCTCCGGACATTGCCCAGGCTGGGCGCGTTTTTCATCAGTTCGCTCATGATGCGGTCATTGTGGCCCACAACGCTCCGTTCGATATGGCGTTTATGCGCCGGCATGAGAAACGCATGGGTGTGGAATGGAACCACCTGATTTTGGACACGGTCCTGCTGTCGGCTGTGCTGTTCGGTGCCAGCGACACACACACCCTGGATGCACTATGCGAGCGACTGGACATCACAATCCCGGAGGCGCTGCGCCATACGGCATTGGGCGACGCCGTCGCGACGGCCGAGGCTCTGGTCAAGATGCTGCCCATGCTCCGGGCACGCGGGATGGTGACATTTGGCGATGTTCTGGTCGAAACACGCAAACATGGGCGATTGCTGGAAGATCTGAACTGACGCGTAAATATTCACGCCATTTTCACCTTTCCATGGACAAACCCGACCGCTCATGGCACCTGATGCGCGTCTGAAACACGAGCGCGCAATGACGGATAGAACCTTCACCCCCGGCCCGGATCACAGCAACGCCTTTCGCCAGGCGTTGGGCTGTTTCGGCACAGGTGTGACGGTCATCACGACCACCACGGCCGCAGGGCCGCGCGCCATTACCGTGAATTCCTTTTCCTCGGTGTCGCTGGATCCCCCGCTGGTTCTGTGGTGCCTTGCCAAGGATTCCAACCGCTTTGACGCCTTCAGCGCGTGCACGGACTATTCGATCCACGTCATGGCGCAGGAGCAGCAGGATCAGGCTTTGAAATTTGCCCGAAACGGCTTTGATTTCTCGCACGCAGACTGGAGCGCGGATCATGCCGGTCGCCCTCAACTGGACGGCTGCCTGGCGCGGTTCGATTGCCATCTGCACGACCGGCACGAAGCGGGCGATCACCTGATCTTGGTGGGTCGCGTCGAAACCGCGATGTACCGGACAGGTCAGGGCCTGATTTTCAAACGCGGTCAGTTCGGTGGTTTTGTCGATACGATCTGAACGCTATTCGTCCAGAGACCCATGAACGGCAAGCGCCTCAAGTTCAGCATCTTGGGGAACAATGACGCGAAACGCTTCATGAACACCTGAATCGGTCAACTCGCGAGCAACGGTCAGCAGCGTGTTGGGCGCGTGTTCTTCACACAGGCCGGACATATGGTCAATTTCGGCCTGTGCAACGCCCAGGGCTGCATCGATTGACGGGGCTCCGTAGAAACGAACGAAATGATCCGCGAGGCTCTGCGCGATCTGTTCAAGTTCGGATGGTTCGACCTTGGTAACGGCGACGAATGTCACCCGTCCGAATGTCTCAAGCCCCAGCCAGCCGTTGGCAAAGGCCTGCCGCGCCTTGCCTGCCAGATCAGCCGACCCCCAGTTCGAAAACTCGAACCCGCCCGAAATACACCATTCACCGGTGCGCGCAGGCGACTGAAAGACATTCATGTCACTTTCGTCAAAGTGAATGGCACGGGCCAATTTCATCAGGATGCCTCCAGCAATTCAGTCAGTGGGCGCAGTTGAGTGTCCGAACCCTTGCGGATCAGCATACCGAACCTTTCATCCGTGCCAAGGAACATGCCCTGTTCCTCAATCGGCTCACCCACGCCGCGCAGAAGTCCCATCCATTCTGCGTGCAACGGGCCGTTGCCGTCCTCTTGCCAGCGATTGAGCCAGGTCAGCATGTGACGCGACCAGCTTTCGACCAACTGCACCGGGCCGACTTCGGCACAGCCTTCGTCGTACAGCGCGGTGACATCAGGGTTTTCCCCGGGTGCATCGCTTGTCTGCAACAAGGCCAGTTCCCACCCGATCACCAACCAGTCAGGGATTTCTTCCAAACTAGTGGCGGAAGCAGCGGCCCGAAACTGCCCACACCGAGCACCGTTCACGCAGACCAAACCGTCCCAGCCCAGATGTACGGCAACCTCGGGCGGGGCCAGCGCGCCCAAAGCGTTCTGAAAACCCACCGC
This sequence comes from uncultured Ruegeria sp., assembly GCA_963669395.1. Classification (GTDB taxonomy): domain Bacteria; phylum Pseudomonadota; class Alphaproteobacteria; order Rhodobacterales; family Rhodobacteraceae; genus Ruegeria. The sequence continues at coordinate 2,894,016 of OY770022.1, forward strand.
GCACAACGGAAGCATTGCCATTGCGTCCTGCAGCGGCACCTCGGGCGCGAAGACAATCGCAACCCGCAGACGGTCTGCCTGAATATTGTAAACGACCGCGCCCGCGTCACAGCCCAGCGCAGCCATGGCCTGCGCGCGGTCAAACGGGTCTTCCCCGCCCTGAACCGGATGTCCGGTCAGCAATGGGGGGAAGACCGGCTCGATCATGCCTGGCCCTTGGCGATCATGTCGCGGGCGATCTTGCGGAACGCCTCGGCCTGCGGACTGTCTGGCTTGCTGACCACGATCGGCGCACCGCCATCGGCTGCGACGCGAATGTCCAAATGCAGCGGAATTTCCCCCAGCAGCGGAACGCCCAGCGCAGCGGCTTCGGAGGCCACTCCGCCGTGTCCGAATACATGCTCCTCATGTCCGCAATTCGAACAGATATGGGTCGACATGTTCTCGATCATCCCCACGATGGGCGTTTTGAGCTGATTGAACATGTCGATGCCTTTGCGGGCGTCGATCAGCGCCACGTCCTGCGGAGTTGACACGACTATGGCGCCATCCACCCGAAATTTCTGGCTTAGCGTCAATTGCACGTCGCCTGTGCCGGGCGGCAAATCGACGATCAGCACATCCAGTGCACCCCATTGCACCTGGTTCATCATCTGCTGCAGCGCGCCCATCAGCATTGGGCCACGCCACACGACCGCCTGCCCTTCGTTGGTCATCAGGCCCATCGACATCATGGTGACACCGTGATTGCGCAACGGCAGGATCGTTTTTCCGTCAGGGCTTGCCGGTCGTCCGGAAACCCCCAGCATACGAGGCTGCGAAGGCCCATAGACATCCGCATCCAACAGACCCACACGGCGACCTTCGGCGGCCAGCGCGCAGGCCAGGTTGGCGGAAACAGTCGATTTCCCGACCCCGCCCTTGCCAGATGCCACTGCGATGATCCGGTCAACACCCGCAACCGGCTGTGGCCCCGTTTGCGAAGGCTTGGGTTTCGGCTTCAGATCCGGCGGCGCCTTTTCGGAATGCGCGGTCATCATCGCGGATACCTTTTCAACGCCCTCGACCATTTTCGCGGCCTGTTCGGCGGCGGCACGCACCGGCTCCATCCGCTCGGCCTGTTTCGGGTCGATCTCCAGCACGAAACGAACGGTTTCACCTTCGACATTCAGGGCGCGCACCACACCTGCACTGACGATGTCCTGACCCGAAACCGGATCGGTGATCTTTTTCAGGTTCGCCAGAACCGCGTCACGAACACTCATGCATCTGTTTCCTTGTTCCGCCCCATAGTGTGGGTATCGCCTGTCATTGCATGTGTCTCCGTCTTTTTCAGTTTATTTGACGCTATCCGCCTGTCGCCGCTAGGCTTGGGAAATGCGTGCCATCCTTTTGTGCCTGAGCCTGTCGCTGTCTGCCACCCCTTCGTTATCGCGGGAGGCGCTTGGGCTTGCGGCTCCGGATCTGGTGAGGGACTCGGGTCTCCTGCAACATATTCTTCCGCGCTTTTCCCTCAAGACCGGAATCAGGGTTATCGCTGATGAAAACGGGATAATGTCTGTGGCGGCCTCCCCGCCGGGTACGCCCGTCTTTGCCCGGGATGGCGTCACCTACCATCTTCGTATTCAGGATGACCCCCGCCAGGTCCGGTTTGAGGACTGGATGCTTTCGGACATTGGAAAGCGCACGATCGAAAGCTTTGTGCCGGATCAGGGCCCTCCTTTCGATACGCAGTTTGACACCGTTGAAACTGCAGAAGAAACGGCAACGAACGCGAACACTGAAATCGGGCGCGAGCTGTCGTTTACCCATTGCGGAAGGTGTCATGTTATTGGTCCGCGCAACCGCATGAACGGTCTGGGCTCGACCCCGTCCTTTGCGGTTCTGCGCGCCATGCCCGACTGGTCGGAGCGGTTCGAAGCCTTCTTTGCGCTGAACCCGCACCCTTCGTTCACGCAAATCGCGGGGCTGACACCGCCGTTCGATCCGACCCGGCCCTCGCCCATTCACCCGGTCGAAATCACGCTGGAGGACTTGGAGGCCATCCTCGCCTTCGTATCGAACATCCGCGCGGCCGATCTGGGCGCGCCACTGCAGCATCAGTGATCCTTTCGCTTCGAGAAGTAGTCCTCGGTGGTGACAACACGCGGCCTTGGGCTGGATTGAAAAGGATTGTCCTGATGCTGAAACTGCGCATTTACACGGCAATTATCGCACATCTGGATCATCCGCGCCTGTTCGGATGAGGCAAACATCGGATGGCTTCCCGACAGTTTGTCCAAAATGCGCTCGACCGTGGACTTCACACCGAACAACGCTCCACACTCGACGCAGGCAAAGGGTTCTTCCTCGTTCAACACCAGCTGAGACAGGGCTTTGTCACTCAGGTCCAGCTGCGGGACCAGAGCAATCGCTTTTTCGGGGCAGATCGTCCGACACAGGCCACATTGCAAACACGCGTCCTGCTGGAAATTCAGTTGCGGCATATCCGGGTTGTCGACCAATGCGCCGGACGGGCACAGCGACACGCAGCTCAAACACAGCGTGCAGGCATCCGTATCAACGGCAATGGCCCCATATGGCGCGCCCTGTGGCAAAGTGATCGGCTCATCGGCGCCAGGGTTCAGCGCCTGCGCTGCCAGTCGCGCGACCTGCCGGCGATTTCCCAAGGGCAGGACCGGATCGGTCAAAGCCTGCGGGACATGCTGATCGTAAAGACGGTCAGACAGTGCATCCGGGTCAGTTTCATCAATCACACCAAGACACTCGGGATCGGCAATGGCCTGCGCCAGCACCAGTTCCTTGTCCAGCGCGTCTTTTTCGGTCGTTGGCGAAAGCAGGACATCGACTCGTGCAAAACCGTGGGCCAGACCGGCCAGCATTTCCGCATGACCAAAGCCCGAGATCACGTTCAATTCCAGCGGGATCACATCCGCAGGCAAGCCCCGACCGAACCGGGCAGCAAGCCGGATCATCTCGGCCCCATGGGCATCGTGAACCAGCAAACGCGGAGCGATGCCTCCGGCCCTTCGGTAGGTGCGTGCTAGGACATGCATCCGAGACAGCAAAGCGGCCAGAGGCGGATCCTCGTAGGTGATCGCCGTCGACGGGCAAACCGATGAACATTCGCCGCATCCGGCGCAGATCATCGGATCTATTGCGACGTGTTCTCCGGCCGGAGTAATTGCACCCGTCGGACAAATGTCCAGACAATTCGTGCAAGCCACCTGTTCCGCCCGGGAATGGGCGCAAAGGGTTTCATCGAGACGAACATAGAGCGGCTTTTCGAACGTCCCGACCAATTGCACCGCATCAAACGCCACCCTTTCGACGGCCAGCGCATCGCGCGGATCGACGCGCAGGTAGCCTTCGCGCTTGGCCGGGGCCTGAACAAGTGGGGTGCCGCCGGTCAGGTCGATCACAATGTCGCAGACCGATCGCGCGCCATCCTTTGCGTCAGTCCAACCGAACGCGCCCCGCCCGCTGGGTTTCAACTGCCTCAACCTGTCCAGCTTCAACGAGAACGCACCAAGCGCCCCATTCAGCGTGCGCAGTTCCCCATGCACGACGTCAAACGATCTGGAAACCGGTACAGCGTCATCGGTGGCCAACACGGTGATCGCCAAAGTACCTGACAAACGCCCGGCCAGCGCAAAAGCGGCCTCGCCCGGCCCAATGATAAAGCAGGTCCCTTCGCTAACGACATCGACGCTGGGGGTGATCGGTTGCGGCAGCAGTGCTTCGGCGGCCAGCGCGGCCATCTTGGGTGCCGCATCCTGCCCCTGTTCGGACCAACCTGCGCGGTCGCGCAGATCGACAAAGCCGGGCGATTCAACACCCAGATCGTCGGCAAGGTCACGAAACACGTCCTGCTCCTGCCCGCAGGCTATGATTGTCGTATCCTCGCCTTTCAGCGCAGCGGCGGCGGCTTCCAGTTCCCGCGTGCACAGCGCGCTGTGAATTTTGGAACACGTCACATCGCAGGCCGAGGCCACCTTATCCGCATCCAGCGACTGGGTTCCCGCGCAATCGCAAAGCAACATCTTTATGGCCATATCCATCCCCATCGCTTCCCCCACCCTCAGCACATTAAGCCGTATGCGCAGTGAGGCAATGTCCACGGCACTAAAGAAAGGTTTATTCGACGGATCGACCCCGCATAACCCTCGCCCGGACCCCAAAATTCATTATCAATTGGTTAAAAAATAAACTTGTGGTGATCAATTGTCATGTTTCGCTCAAATAAGATGCTTGGCGAAAAGGCGTATTGTGTACCATAGTGGACACCAAGGAAGGCAGGGGAGAGCCTTTCGGGGAGGATTAGGTGGCCAGGGCCGCAAATCAGATCGAAATGCCGGTTGGCGTTGTCGTGCGCAAAACACCGAGTGTGACCCGTTGGGCGCGGTGGAACTGGCGTGCTGTGGCGGCTTTACCCGGGGCAGGACCTGCAGATTGGAAGGAATTGCGCCGCGAGGGGGAAGCAGTGGAGTACCATGCAGCCACCCTTCCGCTGACGCTCTGGGCGGACGAAACCGAAGCCTACATGGTGAACCTGTCTGACATTCAGCCGTCCGTCTATCTGGTCTTGCGGGACGAGCTTGACGGAGATCATCCGTTGAATGCGGTTCTGATCACGGCTTCTCCTTTTGAAGGTCAGGACTATGCAGATACCGGAGAAGAGATCGTCGAAAAAATCCCCATGAGCGAGGGTCTGATTGCGTGGGTGCGCGACTTTACGCTGCAACATCACCGGGATGAGGTGTTCGTCAAACGCCGCCGCGACAAGAAACGGACCGATCTGGTGGAAGATGGAAAAGGGGATGCGCGCATTCGGCAAGCTTCGGACGTGTATCGCGCGCCGCGGAGGATCGTGCAATGACGGAAGTGCGCGATTTCTGGTCCCGCCGCAAGGCTGCCGTTCAGGCTGAAGCCGAGGCTGAACGCACCTCCTCCGAAGCGCAGAAAGTGGCAGAACAGCAGGCAGAGCTGGAAGAGAAGTCAGATGCGGAAATTCTTGCCGCGTTCGATCTGCCGGACCCGGATGATCTGAAACCCGGTGACGACATTTCAGGGTTCATGGCCCAGGCCGTCCCTGACCGCCTGCGCCGACGTGCATTGCGACGCCTGTGGCGATTGAATCCGGTTCTGGCCAATGTGGACGGGCTGGTCGACTACGGTGAGGACTATACGGACGCCGCATGCGTCATCGAGAACATTCAGACGGCCTATCAGGTCGGCAAAGGAATGCTGGCCCATGTCGAGGCGCTGGCCGCCGAATGTGATGAAGAAGAACGTCCACCCGAAGGCGAGGACGAGGTGATCACCGACATCCGGGACGAACCCACATTCGTTGACGACACACGACCGGAACCTGTGCAGCTCGCAGAAAGCGATACGCCCGACGATGCCGAACTAACCCCTGCCCCGCGCCGTATGACGTTTGAATTCGAAGGATAACCCAATGACCGCAAGCAACGCGCAAAACCTGGATGTCTCGGCCGAAGACCGACTGCGCGCAGATTTCTACAACTTTCTTGGTCTGCTGTTGGCGGGCCCGCCGGATCAGTTGCTGCTGGATCAGATGGCCGGATTGGGTGGCGACGACACTGAACTGGGCAAGGCCATTCAGGCCATGGCACGGGTTGCCAAGGTCACCAAACCCGCAGCGGCGGAACGGGAATTCAATGCGCTGTTCATCGGGTTGGGACGGGGCGAGTTGCTGCCTTATGCCAGCTTCTATCTGACAGGTTTCCTGAACGAGAAACCACTGGCCCATTTGCGCAACGACATGGCAGCGCGTGGGATTACCCGGGCGCAAAACGTGTTTGAACCCGAGGACAACATCGCGTCGCTGATGGAGATGATGGCGGGCATGATTGTCGGACGCTTTGGCGCGCCTGCCACGCTGGACGACCAGAAGGTGTTCTGGAACAAGCACATCGGCCCATGGGCCATGCATTTCTATTCGGATCTCGAAGCCGCCGAAGCTTCGGTTCTCTATGCCTCGGTCGGGACAGCCGGCCGGGTTTTCATGGAGATCGAGCGGGAGGCTTTCCGGATGACGGCAGCGTAACTTGCTGCCATTCGCCAGCGCCCTAAACGGCGCTAAATCGCAATTGGGAAGGAGGAGCCCATGAGCAAGACAAAGGAAGACGGCGCCACACGCCGCGATTTCCTGAAACTGGCCGGTACCGCAGCACCCGCTGCCGTTGCCGCCGCCAGCCTGACCGGGAAAGCCGAGGCAGCCGAGCTGCCGACGGACGAGACCCGGATTCAGGACACAGCGCATACACGCGCATACTTGAAAAGCGCGCGCTTCTGAGCCGCGACGACAGCGCCCGGGTCTGATCCGGACGACGTCACACCCGACTGACGGTTGCGATTGGCCCTGACGTCGGCTTCAGCAGTACCAAGCCAGCCATGGCTCACATGGCCAGCAAGGGAGGAAAACAATGCTTAGGAAAAAGACCAACGGGGTTGCGAGACGCCCCCAGCGGACAAGTATCCTGTCCCAGGTCGGCGAAAAAACCGTCGATCGCCGCGCATTCCTGCGTGGCTCGGGCCTGACGATCGGCGGCCTTGCCGCGATCAGCGCCACGGGTGGAACCGTGACGCCAGCCAGCGCCCAGACAGCGGCAAACCAGGCCGTTGAGAATATCAAATCCGTATGCACCCACTGTTCGGTCGGCTGTACAGTCGTCGCCGAAGTGCAGAACGGTGTCTGGATCGGGCAGGAACCCGGTTGGGACAGCCCGTTCAATCTGGGTGCACACTGCGCCAAGGGGGCCTCGGTCCGCGAACATGCCCATGGCGAGCGTCGCCTGAAGTACCCGATGAAAAAGGAAAGTGGCGAGTGGAAGCGCATCAGCTGGGAAGAGGCGATCAACGAGATCGGCGACGGCATGATGAGCATCCGCGAAGAATCCGGGCCTGACAGCGTGTACTGGCTGGGATCGGCCAAGCATAACAACGAACAGGCCTATCTGTTCCGCAAGTTTGCCGCCTACTGGGGCACGAACAACGTGGACCATCAGGCCCGTATCTGCCACTCAACCACTGTTGCGGGTGTTGCGAATACATGGGGCTACGGCGCCATGACCAATTCCTATAACGACATCCATAATTCCCGGGCCATCTTCATCATCGGCGGCAACCCGGCCGAGGCGCACCCCGTCTCGCTGCTGCACGTTCTGCGCGCGAAAGAGCAGAACAACGCGCCGCTGATCGTCTGCGACCCGCGCTTTACGCGCACTGCGGCGCATGCGGATGAATATGTCCGCTTCCGTCCCGGCTCAGACGTTGCGCTGATCTGGGGCATCCTGTGGCACATCTTCGACAACGGCTGGGAAGACAAAGAGTTCATCCGCACCCGTGTCTGGGGCATGGACCAGATCCGTGAAGAGGTTGCCAAGTGGAACCCGGATGAGGTCGAGCGCGTCACCGGTACTCCGGGCTCGCAGTTGAAGCGCGTTGCGCGCACCATGGCCAACAACCGTCCCGGCACCGTGATCTGGTGCATGGGCGGTACGCAGCACACCAACGGCAACAACAACACACGCGCATACTGCGTGTTGCAGCTTGCCTTGGGTAACATGGGCACCTCGGGTGGTGGGACCAACATCTTCCGCGGCCATGACAACGTGCAGGGCGCGACGGACCTGGGTGTTCTGTCACACACCCTGCCCGGCTACTATGGCCTGTCGGCCGGCGCCTGGGGCCATTGGGCCCGCGTCTGGGGTGAAGAACCGGAATGGCTGGCTGGCCAGTTCGCCACGATCAAGGACAAGGAAGGCAAGGACAAACCACTTCAGAACGAACGTGGCATCCCGGTCTCCCGCTGGATCGACGGTGTCCTGGAAGACCCGGCGAACATGGATCAGGACAACAACGTCCGTGCCATGGTTCTGTGGGGTCACGCTCCGAACTCGCAAACGCGAGGCCCGGAGATGAAAACGGCGATGGAGAAGCTGGACATGCTGGTCGTGATCGACCCGTATCCCACCGTCTCGGCCGTTCTGCATGACCGCACCGATGGGGTCTACCTGTTGCCCGCCTGCACGCAGTTCGAAACCCGTGGCTCGGTCACGGCGTCGAACCGTTCGCTGCAGTGGCGCGACAAGGTGGTTGATCCGCTGTTCGAAAGCCTGCCGGACGAGGTCATCATGGCCAAGTTCGCTAACAAGTTCGGCTGGGCGGATCGGTTCTTCCGCAATATCGAGATGGAAGACCCGGAAACCCCGAATGTTGAAAGCATCACGCGTGAGTTCAACTCGGGCCTCTGGACCATCGGCTACACCGGTCAGTCGCCGGAACGTCTGAAAAGCCATATGGCCAACCAGCACACGTTCGACAGAACCACGCTGCAGGCCATTGGTGGCCCGAACGACGGCGAATATTATGGTCTGCCCTGGCCCTGCTGGGGAACGCCGGAAATGGGTCATACGGGGACACCGAACCTGTATGATATGTCCAAACCGGTGGCCGAAGGCGGCCTGACCTTCCGTGCCCGTTTTGGCGTGGAACGTGATGGCGATAACCTGCTGGCTGAAGGGGTCTATAGCGTTGGATCGGAAATTCAGGATGGTTATCCCGAATTCACGATGCAGATGCTGATGGACCTCGGCTGGGATGGCGATCTGACGGCCGAGGAACGCGCGGCCATCGACGCCGTTGCGGGGCCAGAGACCAACTGGAAAACCGACCTGTCCGGCGGTATCCAGCGGGTCGCGATCGCTCATGGCTGTGCGCCCTTCGGGAACGCAAAAGCCCGCGCGGTCGTCTGGACCTTCCCGGATCCGATCCCGCTGCATCGCGAACCGCTCTATACGAACCGGCGCGATCTGGTGGAGGACTATCCGACCTACGAGGACCGGCATGCCTATCGCCTGCCCACCCTTTATGCTTCGATCCAGAAGAACGACTTTTCAAAGGATTACCCGATAATCCTGACGTCAGGTCGTCTTGTCGAATATGAAGGCGGCGGTGATGAGACGCGGTCGAACCCGTGGCTGGCTGAACTGCAGCAGGACATGTTCGTCGAGATCAATCCGCGCGATGCCAACAACCTTGGTATTCGTGACGGGTCGCAGGTCTGGGTCGAAGGTCCCGAAGGTGGCAAGGTCAAGGTAATGGCGATGCTGACCAACAGGGTCGGTGCCGGCGTGGCCTTCATGCCGTTCCACTTCGGCGGCCATTTCCAGGGCGAAGACCTCAGGGCGAAATACCCTGCTGGTGCCGATCCCTATGTCTTGGGTGAAAGTTCCAACACCGCCCAGACCTATGGCTATGATTCAGTGACCCAGATGCAGGAGACCAAGTGTACTCTCTGCAAGATCTGGGCAGCGTAAGGAGGACGATAATGGCTAGAGCAAAGTTTCTCTGCGACGCTGAACGCTGCATCGAGTGCAACGCCTGCGTGACCGCGTGCAAGAACGAACACGAGGTGCCGTGGGGCATCAACCGCCGCAGGGTGGTGACGATCAATGACGGTAATCCGGGCGAACGCTCGATCTCGGTTGCCTGCATGCATTGTTCGGATGCACCGTGTATGGCGGTGTGCCCGGTCGACTGCTTCTATCAGAACGAGGAAGGCGTCGTCCTGCACTCCAAGGACCTGTGCATCGGCTGCGGCTATTGCTTCTACGCGTGCCCGTTCGGCGCGCCGCAATACCCGCAGGCTGGCAACTTCGGATCGCGCGGCAAGATGGACAAATGTACCTTCTGCGCCGGCGGCCCCGAGGAAACGCACTCGACCGCAGAGTTCGCCAAATACGGTCGCAATCGGATCGCCGAGGGCAAACTGCCCATCTGCGCCGAAATGTGTTCCACCAAGGCCCTGCTCGCCGGTGACGGCGATGTGGTCTCGGCCATCTACCGCGAGCGCGTCGTCGCCCGTGGCTTTGGCTCGGGTGCCTGGGGTTGGGGCACGGCCTACGACCAGAAAGACGGATAAAACCGTTTTATTGAACCAAACAGACGACCCGCTGTGCCGGGTCGTCTGATTAGGGATTTTGACCGAGGTTCAGATGTTCCGCTTGCTCACCGTATTGATGCTGACTTTCTCGATGGCCCAGATCGCCGTCGCCCAATCAAGTGAAACCCAAGCCCCCGCCACTGCCGACAGGTCAGCGACTGGCGGCGCGACAACGCTTGAAGACATCCTGGCGCGTCAGCGCGGCGAAAAGGTGGATAACAGCTATCGCTCGGACAATACCGGCCAAGGCAACGCCGAAGGTTTGCTTGGCCAGTTGGGAACGCGCGGCGTCGCCTCGGACAGCGATGTCTATCGCGCCCTTCGCTATGGCTCGGCAGACGTAACGGTGTCGTCCAAAGGGCCAGCCGCCGGAGTACTGATCCAGGACGGCGGTATGTGGTGGCTGAACTTTCGAACCGGACCGCTGCGCGAATACGGAACCTATATCGTGGGCGGAATGCTGGCGGTCATCGTGGTGTTTTTCCTGATCCGCGGTAAAATCCGCATCGACGGTGAAAGGACCGGCCGCACGGTGACCCGCTTCAACGGATTTGAAAGGTTTGGCCATTGGCTGTTTGCCGGGTCGTTCCTGATCCTTGGCGTTACGGGTCTGCTGACCCTATATGGCCGCGACTTCCTGATCCCGCTTGTTGGCAAGGAAGGGTTTGCAACGATTGCTCAGGGGTGCAAATGGCTGCACAACAACCTCGCTTGGGCTTTCATGCTGGGCCTGATCATCGTCACGGTGAACTGGATCGCTCACAATATCCCCAACCGGACCGACCTGAAATGGCTAGCTGCCGGAGGAGGTCTGTTTTCCAAAGGCAGTCACCCGCCCGCCTGGAAGTTCAACGCGGGCCAAAAAATCATCTTCTGGGCCTGTATCCTGCTTGGCGTCTCAATTAGCTTGTCCGGTCTGTCGCTTCTGTTCCCCTTTGAACTGCCGATGTTCGCAAAGACCTTCTCGGTCGCCAACGCGACCGGGCTTCCGCAAATGCTGGGCCTGACCCTGCCCGAGCAGATGTCCCCGCAGGAAGAGATGCAGTATGCCCAAGTCTGGCACGTGATGGTCGCGTATGTGTTCATCGCCATCATCATCGCCCATATCTATCTGGGCTCGGTCGGCATGGAGGGCGCATTTGACGCCATGGGCACGGGCGAGGTCGAGGAACAATGGGCGCGCGAGCATCATTCGCTGTGGCTGGAAGACGTCCAGGAAAAAGGGGCTGGCAAGGCAGCGGCCTCGCCCGCGGAATAGATGCGCAAGCTGGTCATAGCACTGGCCCTGATCCCCTTCCCGGCTTTGGCCGAGTTTTTCACGCTCAAGGGTCACGGCGGGCCGATCATGGGGATCGCCGCTGCGCCGGACGGACGGATTGCGACTGCTAGTTTCGACAACTCGGTCGGGCTGTGGTCGGACCGCAAGCCGGAATGGCTTGAAGGGCACGAGGCCGCCGTCAATTCCGTCGCCTTCAACGGCCGAGCTGTCTACTCCGCCGGAGACGATTTCACGCTGCGTCGCTGGCCGGACGGAGAGATCGTTGGCCAACACAAAGGCAAGATCGTTGGGCTTGCCGCCTCGAAGACGCATGTGGCCACGGCCAGTTGGGACGGAACCATCGGGATTTGGCCAGAAGATGGTTCGGCCTCGCTGAAACTTCAGGCAGGCAGCGGCGTGAATGCCGTTACCTTTTCCCCGGATGGGGCCACGTTATACTCGGCGGGCATGGACGGTACATTGCGCGTTTGGGACGTTGCCAGTGGACAGGAAACTGACCGGATGGTCGAACACGGGTTCGGTATTAACGAACTGGTTCTGAACTCCACTGACAACTGGATCGCCTATGGCGCCGTGGACGGTGTGACGCGCATCCTGGACCTGACAACCGACGAAGAACGCGACTTTACACTCGACCGCCGTCCAATCCTTGCGCTGGCGCTTAGCCCCGATCGCACCCTTTTGGCGGTCGGCGACGGCGAAGGTTACATCATGGTGATCGACACGGTCGAATGGCGCATCGCACAGGATTTCCGTGCAACCTTGCGCGGGCCGGTTTGGGCATTGGCCTTCTCGTCGGACGGTCAGAACATCCATGCCGGCGGCATTGACGAGGCGATGTACAGCTGGCCCGTCGCCGCCCTTGGGGATCAGGAACAAATGGCGGCAGCCGAACCCAGCTTCCTTAAAAACCCGGATGAGATGAGCAATGGCGAACGCCAGTTTGCCCGAAAATGCTCGATCTGCCACAGCTTGACCCCCGACAGTGAACGACGGGCCGGACCGACTTTGCACGGCGTTTTTGGCCGGCAGGCGGGCACCCTGCCCGGATATTTCTACTCGGACACGCTGCAAGACTCTGATATCGTTTGGAATGAGGACACAATTAATGCCTTGTTCGATCAGGGTCCGGACCATTACATTCCGGGATCGAAGATGCCGATGCAGCGGATCGCCGGGTCACAGGACAGAGTGGATCTGATCGACTTTCTGCGCCACGCCACCGCACCGGAAAACTGAGCCGGAGGGAACCATGAAAGCCTTTCTTGCCGCCGTTGCGGCGATGGTCGTTATCACCGTCAGCGCGCCTTATGCTCTGAAACAGGCCGGGTTCAGTGCTGCGGATGCAGGGTCCGGTTCCGCGGTGCGCCTCGACTGAATGTCCCACTACCTGACCACAAAAGAACTGGCCGACCTGCTGCGCATTGGTGAGCGGAAGGCCTATGATCTGGCCTCCTCGGGCGAAGTGCCTTGCGTGCGCGCGATGGGCAAGCTGCTGTTCCCCCGAGACGAGGTCATAGCCTGGCTGAATGCGTCGCGGTCCGGGCCGCAGGTCGCGGAACCGCCCCTTCCACCGATTGTCGCAGGAAGTCACGATCCCCTACTGGACTGGGCCTTGCGGGAAAGCGGATCGGGTCTGGCAACATATTACGACGGGTCTTTCGACGGCCTGAACCGCCTGAAAGATCGCAGCGCGCAGGCTGCCGTGTTGCATATCCACGAAGAAAACGGGTTCAACACCCAGGCGATGCGCAACACCTTCGGCGAAGCACCGGTTGTCCTTATCGAGATTGCGCAAAGACAGCGCGGTCTGTTGCTGGCCCCAGGCGTGTCGGGCATCAGGGAATTTGAGGACCTGAAAGCGCGGCGGGTCATACTCCGTCAGGATAGTGCGGCAAGCCAACATCTGTTCGACGTACAACTGTCCGCCTGCGGCCTCACTAGGGATGATCTGGACGCGCTGCCATCCTGCGCCCGAACCGAGGAAGAACTGGCTGTGGCCCTGCACGATGCCAAAGCCGAGGTCGGATTCGGATTGGGGGCCTTGGCCGGACTGTATAATCTTGGTTTTGTCCCGACGCATACCGAGAGGCTGGACCTTGCAATCTGGCGACGCGCTTATTTTGACGCTCCCCTGCAAAAGCTGCTGGGATTCCTGCGATCAGAACGATTTTCCACTCGAGCAACCGAATTCGGCTGGTACGATCTGTCCCGTATGGGGACAGTCCATCATAACGGGGCCAGTGGCTGAGCGCCTGCTTTCATCTGGCGTTTGGGAAGAACAGCTGTTGTCCGTCCAACTGGTAGGACTCGATGGCGGCCTGTCCGTCAGGCCCTGTCAGCCAATCGATAAAACGTTGTCCGGCAGCGGCCCTAACACCCGGGTACTTTTCCGGGTTAACCAGAATGATGCCGTATTGGTTGAAAAGGCGCGGGTCGCCTTCGACGAGTACTTCCAGATCGCCCTTGTTGCCGAATGACTGCCAGGTGGCCCGATCCGTCAGCGCATAGGCCTGCAACCCGCTTGCCACATTAAGCGTGGCCCCCATTCCCGATCCCGTTTCACTGTACCACCTCCCTGACGCTTTGGTCGGATCAATCCCTGCACTGGCCCAATGACGCATTTCGGCCTTGTGGGTTCCGCTGTCATCCCCGCGTGAGGCGAAAGGGGCCTCGGCCTCGGCCACCGCAGACAGGGCGGCCAGAACATCGGAGCCGCCGCGAATACCGGCCGGATCCGACTTGGGGCCTACAAGCACAAAGTCATTGTACATGACGTCAAAACGTTCGACGCCCCAGCCGTCAGCAACGAATTGCTCTTCGGCGAGCTTTGAGTGCACCAGAAGGACATCGCCGTCCCCATTGATCGCATTCCTGATCGCTTGCCCTGTGCCGACCGCCACGACCCGAACATCAATTCCGGTTTCCGCTTCAAAACCCGGCAGGATGTAGTCCAACAGGCCCGAGTTCTGCGTCGATGTGGTCGATTGAACGATGATAAACGGCGCTTCCGCCTGCGCGGGGGCAAGCTGCAGGCCAAAGGCTACAACCGCTGCCCGAATGAAGTTTCGGATCATTCAGTTCTCCGTCGAGTTTTCAAGTGACCAGTCCGCCATCAAGGTAGCGTCGCGAGGCTTCGCTTGTCGGCGCCTCAAGTACCTGATTGGCGGCGCCATGTTCAACCACATGACCAGCCTGCATCATGACCACATCTGCCGCCAATCGCCGGGCCTGACCGATGTCGTGCGTCACCATCACGATGCGAACGCCCCGCATGGAAGCCCGCAAGATCATCTGTTCGATTTTCTGCGTCGCGCCTGGGTCAAGTGCGCTGGTCGGTTCGTCCAGAAACAAGGTATCGGGCAATGTAGCCAGAGCACGAAGGATGGCCAATCGCTGCGCTTCGCCTCCGGAAAGGGATCGTGCCGCTTGACGCGCCTTGGCTTCCAGCCCGCCCTCGGTCAGCAACTCTGCAATTCGGTCCCTGCGCTGAGCGTGGTTCAGCCCCTGTCGTTTCAGCACAAAGCCCAGATTGCCCGCAACAGAGCGGCGCAACAGAACAGGCCGTTGAAAGACCATCGCCTGACGCGCCTTGTGTTCGGCATTCAGCGGCACGTTGTCATGAAACACCCGACCGCCGTCCGGCGCGATCAACCCATGCAGGCACCTGAGAAGAAGGCTTTTGCCCGCCCCGTTCGGCCCGAGGATCAACGTCGGACCAGGCCCGTCCAAAGTTAGTTCTCGCACGTTCAGCAGGTCCTTACCATCACGCGCGATCCTGAGATCCTTCACCTGCAGTTTTCTATACATTTCACCGGCCAGATCACGCATGGCGTAATCCTTCCCCTTTAGCCCTGAGGCTCAGCGCGCTGACCATGGCATTTACCGCCACCGCAATCCCGATCAGGATCGCCCCAAGGGCCAGCGCAAGCGCCAGATTGCCCTTGGATGTCTCAAGCGCGATGGTGGTCGTCATGACCCGCGTCACGTGATTGATATTGCCGCCGACGATGATCACTGCGCCAACCTCGGCAATGGCCCGCCCGAAGCCCGCAAGCAACGCCGTGACAAGTGCCAGCCGGGCATCCCACAACAAGACCGGAACCGAGGCCAGTCGCGACACGCCAAGCGAGCGCAACTGCTCCGAATACTCTTCGGCCAGCATCTCGACCACCTGTCGTGTCAATGCTGCGACGATGGGCGTGACCAGAACCACCTGCGCGATGATCATCGCGGTTGGTGTGTAAAGCAGCTGCAAGAATCCTAATGGCCCCGAGCGTGACAGCATCAGATAGACAAGCAACCCCACCACCACGGGCGGCAAACCCATAAGGGCGTTCATCAGAACAATCAGCACTCGGCGTCCCGGAAACCGAGCCACGGCAAGAGCAGCACCCAAGGGCATGCCGATGGCGGCTGAAATCAACACGGCAAAGATCGAAACGCGCAGGGATAGCAGGACGATCGCCCAAAGCTCTGCATCCCCGTTCAGGATCAGAGCCATCGCCTTGCTGAATTCTGATGCAAAATCCTGCATTTAATCCCGATTGAACGTCAGTTCGTACGAATTGCACTAATTCACAATGAAATACTAATCGGAAATGATTGTAAGTACAGACACTTTTGCGGCACCTCAAACCAAAAACGCGGCTCGTTTCCGAGCCGCGTTTCGTTGTTTCAAGTAATCCGGTTGTCAGTTCAATGCTGCATCCGTGATCTTATGAGTCCATGCCCCTTCCGGTTCCTTCGTGATGGCGGGGTTTTCCGCGGACACGGCCGACAGAAGCGTCTTCACGGTCTGCTCATAATCGCTAGGGTCAAGCGCGCCATCCGATCCTTCGATCAGCTTTGCGATTTCACCCATCATATAGACCTGATGATCCAGTTCCTGTGCTCCGGTTTCGTCAAACTCCAGCACGATCTCGGCTGCTTCTTCCTGGTTCTCGGCAGCGTATTTCCACCCTTTCATCGAAGCCCGAACAAAGCGCTCCATCTTGTCGACAAAGGCCGGGTCTTCCAGGTTTTCTTCCATGACGTACAGACCATCTTCGAGCATACCAAAGCCCATCTGCAGGTAGTTGAAGGTCACCAGTTCTTCCGGGGTGATACCGGCCTGCAGGATCTGGCGGTACTCGTTGTAGGTCATGGTCGAAATGCAATCAGCCTGCCCCTGAATCAGAGGATCTGCCGAAAACGCCTGCTTCAGGACCGTAACACCGTTTTCATCCGCACCATCCGTCTCGATTCCCAGAGATGCCATCCATGCATAGAACGGGTATTCGTTCCCGAAGAACCAGACACCCATCGTCCGCCCCGGGAAATCTTCCGGAGATTCAACGCCGGTGGACTTCAAACAGTTGACCTGCAATCCGCCGGTCTTGAAGGGCTGCGCGATGTTGACCAAGGGTACGCCCCGCTCACGCGCCGCAAGTCCGGCTGCCATCCATGTGGTGATGACGTCAGCCCCGCCCCCTGCGATGACCTGTTCCGGCGCGATATCCGGGCCGCCGGGCTTGATCGTCACATCCAGCCCTTCTTCGTCATAATAGCCTTTTGCTTCGGCCACGAAATAGCCCGCGAACTGCGCCTGACCGACCCATTTCAACTGTAGCGTCACCTCGTCCGCCGCCAGCGCCGTAGTGGCTGCCAGGCTGAAGGCTGTAACCGCCCCGCTGAGTAGCTTATTCATTTTCATTTCTCCTAGTTGCTATTGGTGCCCCGTTTTCGGGGTCTGTTGAATTCTTTCCTGCGTTATCCTCGTTGTGACGGATGCCAGAATGTCACCGCCTTTTCGATCATAGCCACCAGCCCGTAAAAAGCCGTTCCGGCCAGCGCGGCCACAACAATCTCGGCCCAGACCATATCCAGCGACAACTGTCCGACGCTGGTCGAAATTCGAAAACCCATCCCGACAATGGGCGAACCAAAGAACTCGGCCACGATAGCGCCGATCAGGGCCAAGGTGGTAGAAATCTTTAGTCCGTTGAAAATGAATGGCATCGCCGCAGGAAGGCGGAGTTTCACAAAGCTCTGCCAATAGGTCGCCGCATAGGTCTCCATCAGGTCGCGCTGCATGGTTGTCGCTTCGCGCAGGCCAGCCACGGTGTTGACCAGCATGGGAAAGAACACCATCACAACAACAACTGCGGCCTTTGAGTGCCAGTCGAACCCGTACCACATCACCAGAATGGGTGCGGTGCCCACAATCGGCAGCGCAGCAACGAAGTTACCAACCGGCAGCAGACCCAAGCGCAGGAAATCCCACCGGTCCACGGCAATCGCCATCAGAAACGCCGCGCCGCAACCAATCACATATCCGCTAAAGGCGCCTTTGATGATCGTCTGCACGAAATCGGCCCAAAGGATCGGCATACTGTCCGCAAACCGCAGCGCGATGACCGACGGTGCGGGCAGAATGACCAGAGGAACATCCAGCCCACGCACCAGCATTTCCCAGATTCCAACAACCGTCAGCCCGAAAACCAGAGGGGCCAGAAACCTGACCATGCGCGTGTCGGCCCAGGGACCACTGGCTAGCCGGCTGTTCAGCCACCAGCCGAACACCCACAACAGGACTGCACCAAAAACCAGTATCATTGCGCCATCCCCATGCGTTTCAGTACCGCCCGTTCAATCAGACCCAACAGACCCACCAGGCAAGCCGCCAGAATGGCTGCCGCGAACAGGGCTGACCAGATCTGAACCGTCTGCCCGTAATAGCTGCCCGCCAGCAGCCGCGCGCCCAGACCGGCAACCGCACCTGTCGGCAGTTCTCCGACAATTGCGCCGACCAGCGATGCTGCGATGCCGATTTTGAGCGAAGCAAACAGGTACGGCATCGATGCGGGCAGGCGCAGTTTCCAGAACCCCTGCGACGTGTTGGCATTGTAGGTCCGCAGCAGGTCAAGTTGCATGGCATCCGGGCTGCGCAAGCCTTTGACCATGCCGACAACAACCGGGAAAAAGCTCAGGTAGGCCGAGATGATCGCCTTGGGAATAATCCCCTGAACACCCACCGAATACAGAACGACGATGATCATCGGCGCCAAAGCAATGATCGGGATCGTCTGGCTGACAATTGCCCAGGGCATAACAGACAGGTCCATGACCCGACTATGGACAATCCCAACGGCCAGCAAAATGCCAAGCCCGGTACCAATGACAAAACCCAGCATCGTGGCGCTCAAGGTTACCCAACCATGATACACCAGCGACCGCTTGGAGGTGATATTCTTGCCTATCGTGGTCTCCCACAGCTCGATCGCGACCTGGTGCGGGGATGGCAGGCGCGGTTTTTTCTGCTCCCACGTGGCGGGGATCGCAAAGCTGTTGCTCAAAACCAGCCTGACCTCTCCAATGTCGCGGCGCGCACTGGCGGTCGGCGGCTGAACCTCGGCCCCGCCGCGCTCAAGCTCGGACAGCACACCCTTGATGTTCATCGGAACACAGGCGGCGTACCAAATGGCAACGATAGCAGCCACGACTGTCAACACGGCAACAATCTGCTTCATGCACGCCACTCCATCCGGATCACTGGCAGGGTTTCGGGCGGCACGGGCGGCTCCGTTCCGGCCTCGACAAACCCTTCCCGGCGATAAAACCTTTGCGCTGCCTTGTTCGGCTCATGTGTTGTCAGCCACAGGAAATCGCGGTTTTCCTTGGCCTTGTCCAACAACCGCTTACCGATCCCCTTGCCGGTTCGCAGGCAGTACAACGCGCCGACCTTGCACGCCACGGGATCAACGGACATGTAGCAGTCTACCGGGTCGCCCACGACCCAGATTTCGCGTTCCGGAAAGGCCTCATTGATCAATCCGGCAAGCTTTTCCACGGGCAGTTCTTCGGGCATCCAACTTGTTGTCTTCATCCAAGTCGAGATAACTTGTGCGCAGGCCGGGACATCGTCCGGCTCTGCCCGTCTGATAGATTCACCCGGCATCAGACGTCATCCCCGTGACCGGCACGCAGCCCCTCGCGCACGCGGTGGGCCACCTCAATGAATTCCGGAGAATCCCGGATGTCCAAAGGCCGTTCCTTTGGCAGCGGGCTGTCGATCACATCCGTGATCCGTCCCGGACGCGGGCTCATCACTACGATCTTGGTGCTCAGATACACCGCCTCGGGGATCGAGTGGGTCACAAACCCGATTGTCTTTTCCGTCCGCGCCCACAGCGCAAGAAGCTGTTCGTTCAGGTGGTCGCGCACGATTTCGTCCAAAGCGCCGAAAGGTTCGTCCATCAGCAGGATATCGGCATCAAAAGCCAGCGCCCTGGCAATACTGGCACGTTGCTGCATCCCACCGGATAGCTGCCAAGGAAACTTGCCACCAAACCCTTCAAGATCAACAAGTTCCAGAACGTTCTTCACACGCTCATCCTGCTCGGCTGCCGAGTACCCCATGATCTCAAGTGGCAGCTTGATGTTCTTGGCGATGGTCCGCCACGGATACAGCCCCGCCGCCTGAAACACATAGCCATAGGCCCGGTTCCGCCTCGCTTCATCCGGGGCCATACCGTTCACCGTCAGGGTTCCCCCAGTCGGGGTTTCAAGTGCCGCGATACAGCGCAGGAAGGTGGTCTTGCCACAGCCCGAGGGGCCGATGAAACTGACAAAATCGCCCTTGTCGATCGACAGGTTTACATCTTTCAAGGCGTGGATCGGCCCGTCATTGGTCTGGAAGGTGAGGTCCAGTTGTTTTGCCTGAATGACGGGCTGTTCATTACTTGTCATATTTGTCCTTTCACCGACAAACGCTCAAAACCGTCGCGTAGGTTTGGTCAGGGTTCGCAAGGACAAACCCCTCGTGCCCATCACTGTAGAAATCCCATGTAAAGTCATAGGTTTCTTCATAGCCGATACATTTCGCCGTCAGTGTTGATATCTGTCCATCTTGATTTCCAACAACCAAGACATCGCAGGCGGTTTCGTAAAACAGCAACCGCCCTTCTTTCAACAAGGCCATGTCTGTCGCCTCGGCGGTGCTGCGTTCAAAGTGAACGTCGCATCCCGAGTTGTTGCCATATACCGGAAAACCTGACTGCGCATACGCGACAGTTCCGCTACATAGCAACGAAGCCATTGAACAAAGTAGTCCGCGCAAATCACACACCTGTCGCCGGAATACCCGTGCGTTCCACCGGTCGTGGGGCAGTCAGGTCTTTCCAGGTGCTCAGCGCCTTGTTCACATGGGTATTGGCCTCACGCGCAACAAACTGACCGTGCCCCTCCTGCGTCCTGATCTCACCATCATGCACCGCGACATGCCCACGGCTGAGCGTGAAACGTGGCAGACCCTTGACCTCTTTGCCCTCAAAGACGTTGTAGTCGATCGAGGATTGTTGCGTGCCCGCGCTGATGGTTTTTGTCTTTTCGGGATCCCAGACCACCAGATCGGCATCCGCCCCCACCAGAACCGCACCCTTTTTCGGATAGCAATTCAATATCTTGGCGATGTTTGTTGATGTAACCGCCACAAACTCGTTCGGCGTCAGCCGCCCTGTTTCAACACCATGGGTCCACAGCATCGGCATCCGGTCTTCCAACCCGCCGGTCCCATTGGGGATCTTGGTGAAATCGCCGACACCGTACCGCTTCTGCTCGGTCGTAAAGGCGCAATGGTCGGTTGCCACCACGCTCAGCGATCCCGATTGCAGACCCGCCCACAGACTGTCCTGATGCTGCTTGTTGCGGAACGGTGGGCTCATCACCCTGCGCGCCGCATGATCCCAGTCCTGGTTAAAATATTCGCTTTCATCCAACGTCAGATGCTGAATCAGCGGCTCGCCCCACACGCGCTTGCCCTGCATTCTGGCCCGGCGGATGGCCTCATGCGCCTCTTCACACGAGGTGTGCACCACATAGAGCGGCACGCCCGCCATGTCGGCGATCATGATGGCACGGTTGGTCGCCTCGCCTTCGACCTGAGGCGGTCGGGAATAGGCGTGCGCCTCGGGGCCGGTATTTCCTTCAGCCAGCAGTTTGGCGCTGAGTTCCGCGACTACATCACCGTTTTCGGCATGAACCAACGCAGTCCCGCCCAGTTCGGCCAGACGCCTGAAGGACGCAAACAACTCGTCATCATTCACCATCAGCGCGCCCTTGTAGGCCATGAAGTGCTTGAACGTGTTGATACCCCGCGTCTCGATCACGGTCTTGATGTCGTCAAAGACCTGCTCGCCCCACCATGTTACTGCCATGTGGAAGGAATAGTCGCAGTTTGCACGCGTCGATTTATTGTCCCAGCGTTTCAGGGCATCCAGCAGGCTTTCCCCCGGATTCGGCAATGCGAAATCGACGACCATGGTGGTCCCGCCGGCCAGCGCCGCCCGCGTGCCGCTTTCGAAGTCGTCACTGGAATAGGTTCCCATAAACGGCATTTCCAGATGCGTATGCGGGTCAATTCCACCGGGCATGACATAACACCCGGTTGCATCCAGTTCCTTGTCGCCCTTCAAATCCGGACCAATTTCCGTGATTACTCCGGCCTCGATCTTTACGTCAGCCTTGTACGTCAAATCGGCGGTGACGATTGTTCCGTTCCTGATAACAGTGCTCATGTCAAACTCCCTGTTGCGGTCTGCGCCGCTTGCTTCATCTGGCCAAAAGTATCCCGGGGGAGACGCCCAGCGGGCGACGGGGGCAGAGCCCCCTACTCCACAATCTCCGCAGTTTCGACGACCGCGTGAAACAGAACATCCGCCCCGGCAGAAGCCCATTCCTTGCTAATCTCTTCGGCCTCGTTGTGGCTCAGTCCATCTACACACGGACACATCACCATCGCCGTCGGGGCAACGCGATTGATCCAGCAGGCGTCGTGCCCGGCGCCGGAAATGATATCTGTATGGGAATACCCCAAACGATCAGCCGCGCTTCGAACCGCTGCAACGCAGGTCTCATCGAACTTCACCGGGTCAAAACCGCCGACTTTCTCAAATTCGATCTGAAGCCCCATTTCATCCACGATATCCTCGGCAGCAACACGCAACCGGTTTTCCATATCGGTGATCACGTCCAGTTCGGGCGAGCGGAAATCGACCGTGAACACCACCTTGCCCGGGATCACATTCCGGGAATTGGGGTAGACGTCGATATGCCCTGCCGCCCCAACCGCGTGGGGCGCGTGGGACCATGCAATTTCGTCCACTTTCTCAAGGATGCGCGCCATGGCCAGACCCGCATTCTTGCGCATCGGCATCGGGGTCGACCCAGTATGTGCGTCTTTGCCGGTAACCGTGATCTGGGTCCAGCTCAGGCCCTGGCCATGCGTGACAACGCCGATGTCCTTTTCCTCGGCCTCCAGGATGGGGCCTTGTTCGATATGCAGTTCAAAAAAGGCGTGCATTTTTCGCGCACCGACTTCCTCGTCTCCTCGCCAGCCAATGCGATTCAGCTCATCGCCAAACTTCTTGCCTTCCGCGTCTTCCCGGTCATAGGCCCAGTCCTGCGTGTGCATTCCCGCAAACACGCCCGAGGACAACATGGCCGGCGCATATCTGGTGCCTTCCTCGTTGGTCCAGTTGGTCGCAACGATCGGGTGCTTCGTCTTGATCCCCAGGTCATTGAGTGTCCGGATAATCTCCAACCCGCCCAGCACACCCAGCACACCGTCGTATTTCCCGCCGGTCGGCTGCGTATCCAGGTGCGACCCAACATAGACCGGCAGAGCATCAGGGTCAGAGCCTTCGCGATGGGCGAACATGTTGCCCATCTGATCCAGTCCCATGGTGCAACCGGCCTCCTCACACCATTTCTGGAACAGCGCTCGCCCTTCGGCATCTTCGTCCGTCAATGTCTGGCGGTTATTGCCGCCCGCAACGCCGGGGCCGATCTTTGCCATCTCCATCAGACTATCCCACAGCCTGTCTCCATTAATTCTGAGATTCTGCGCCGGAGCTGCCATCTGTTTTCCCCTGTTGCTTGCGATTTGGCTCGCTTTTGGTGTCTTGATTTGACCATCTGGTCAAACTCACGCTATCACGGGTTCGACATCAGTCAAGAAATTGCATCGCGTCGACGGAAATTTAAGCATAATCAACACCCGTCGGACAAAAATTGGGGTAACTGGGATCAATGCCAAAAGACCGTGCGCCTACCCGAATTCAGAAAAAGAACCGCGCAGCGATTCTCGAGGCGGCGCTGAACGTTTTTTCAGCCCACGGTTTCCGCGGTGCGACGGTGGACCAAATCGCAGCCGAAGCCGGATTGAGCAAACCGAACCTTCTGTATTACTTCCCCTCGAAGGAGGCGATTCACACCGCCCTTCTGTCCGGGCTTCTGAACGTGTGGCTGGCTCCGCTTCACGATCTGGACGAAAACGGCGATCCGCTGGAAGAGATCCTGTCTTACATCAACCGCAAGCTCCAGATGAGCCAGGAGTTACCCCGTGAAAGCCGCCTGTTTGCCAATGAACTGGTTCAGGGCGCGCCTCGTATCCGGGATAATCTGTCCAATGACCTGAAGTCTCTGGTCGACCAAAAAACTGCTGTTTTGACTACCTGGATGGATCAGGGCAAAATTGCCCGTCTTCATCCCTATCATCTGATTTTTTCCATCTGGTCCCTGACCCAGCACTACGCCGATTTTGAAGTGCAGGTCCGGGCAATTCTTGGTGAGGAGGACCCGTTCGAAGGCGCAGCGCCCTTCATGGAAACCTTGTACCGCAAACTGTTAACCCCTTGAGAAGCAGTTAACAAACTTAAGGAAGAGTCTTCTTCTTGCACCAGACCCAACCCGGAACCCTGGATTAAACGCAAAGCTGGCCGCGTGTGGTTTCCAAATGAAACAAAGCGGCGCGGATATCATCTTATCCGCACCGCCAACCAATGAGCCTTTACCTGTCACAATGGGCCGACCGATTTTCTGATCCGAAGAAACTCTACGCGTTTTCTCGGATCAGGTTTTCGTCCCAAAGGTACTGAACTACTCAGCCGCTTTCGCCATTGGGTTGTTCGGATGCGTGGTCCAGTTCGCATAACCGGGCTCAACGACCTTTTGTGTGCGTGGGTCGATCTCCCCTGCTGCCATCGGCTCCATCGAGATACATCCTTCGACCGGACAGACATCGACGCACAGGTTACAGGCCACGCATTCATCATCCATCACTTCAAAAACGCGATCGGCGGACATCGAAATCGCCTGATGGCTGGTGTCCTCGCAGGCGGCATAGCATCTGCCGCACTTGATGCACTGGTCCTGATCGATCTTGGCTTTGGCCACGTAATTCAGGTTCAGGTATTGCCAGTCCGTGACATTCGGCACCGCCAGACCAACGATTTCGGACACGTCGGAATAGCCCTTTTCATCCATCCATTTGGACAGACCGGCGGTCAGTTCATCGATGATCTTGAACCCATAGGTCATTGCCGCCGTGCAGACCTGAACAGTGCCGCACCCCAGCGCCATGAATTCCGCCGCATCGCGCCAGGTGGTCACGCCACCGATGCCTGAAATCGGCAGCCCATGCGTAGCCTCCGCGCGCGCAATCTCGGACACCATCGACAAGGCGATCGGCTTGACCGCCGGCCCGCAATAGCCACCGTGGCTGCCCTTACCGTCAATCGAGGGTTCGGGGCTGAACGTGTCCAGATTAACGCTGGTGATCGAGTTGATCGTGTTGATCAGCGATACGGCATCCGCACCACCGTTCTTGGCCGCAGCAGCGGGTTTGCGGACATCGGTGATATTCGGTGTCAGCTTCACGATGACCGGGCGGTCATAGTATTTTTTACACCACCGGGTAACCATCTCGATATATTCCGGAACCTGCCCGACGGCCGACCCCATTCCACGCTCGCTCATCCCGTGTGGACAACCGAAGTTCAGCTCGATCCCGTCCGCTCCGGTTTCTGCGACGCGCGGCAGGATGGCTTTCCATGCCTCTTCCTCGCACGGTACCATGATCGAGGCGATCAGCGCCCGGTCAGGATAGTCTGCTTTGACCCGCGCCATCTCCTCGAGGTTTACTTCAAGCGGGCGGTCGGTGATCAGTTCGATATTGTTCAGGCCCAGCAGGCGACGATCCGCGCCGTAGATGGCCCCGTAGCGCGGACCATTCACATTCACGACCGGCGGCCCTTCGGCACCAAGCGTTTTCCATACGACACCACCCCATCCAGCCTCGAATGCGCGTCGTACGTTATATTCCTTGTCCGTCGGCGGCGCGGATGCCAGCCAGTAAGGGTTGGGGCTGGAAATTCCCAGAAAGTCAGTTGTCAGATTGGCCATGGGTTCTCCTTACCGGGTTAACCGGTTTTCTTGAAAATCATCTCGGTCGGGCGGATGCGCCCGGCGTCAAGGTTTGCGACATAGTTTTTGAACTTCTCAGGGGCAGTTTCACCCATCATCAGATGGATCCCCAGCGGTGCAGGGCCGCTTTCGGCCGTGCGGGCAAAGACCTCTTCAAAGAACGCTTTCGCGAATTCCGAGCGGTCGTTTTCCGTGATCAGTTCAAATCCAACAGCCGAGGCCGCGTCCCTGTACGCACCAGGCGTGTCCACGAACGAGGTGTCGGGCGTCGTCGACCAGGGCAATGGAAAGACCATCGGTTCATCTACCGCACCGCCCATCACGTCAAACAGCGCAAAAGTGCCACCTTTTGCCAGAACTCTGGCCACTTCGGCGAACAGGCGTTGTTTGTCCTGAATGTTCATGCCGACATGCAGCATAACGGCAAGGTCAAAGCTGGCGTTCGGCACCGGCATGTCCAAAGCGCTTCCGGTCAGAAAACGCACCTTGCCTTCAAGACCGACAATCGCACTGAGGGCGCTTGCCGTCTCGACGAACTCAGGAGTCAGATCGATGCCCGTAACGGTCGAGGTGTAGCGGTCCGCAATGTAGCGCGACGTTCCACCGATACCGCAACCGATATCCAACACCCGCGTTGCGTGGGTCGGCGAAAGCTGCGCGAACAGATGATCCGTCGCAGCAACTCCGCCTGTGTGGAACTCGTCGCCCGCTTTCAGGTCGGCAACCGTGGCCGCGTCCGGGTCGATACCGCTCTGCCGGAGCGCATCGCGAACGCGTTCTGTCAGTTCACCTGTCGTATAGTGGCGGGCAACGGCTTCTTCGATCCGGGACATGGCAACACCTCAGCAATGCGATTGAAAGATCAATGCCTCACTATATCACGAAACAAGCGTTGCATGGATGTCCATCGCGGCATCCCTGCCCTCGGCCACCGCAGTCACGGTCAGGTCTTCGCCACCGGTTGCACAGTCGCCCCCGGCCCAGACACCTTCGATGGATGTGCGGCCCGCGCCCGTAACGACGATCTTGTTGCCGTCCAGATCCAAACCTTCAGGTGCCCCTTCCAGTGTCTGACCAATTGCCTTGAGGACTTGATCCGCCGGAACACGAATGGTTTCCCCGGTTCCGCTCAGCTTGCCTTCGCGGGATTCGGTATATTCAAGCTCGATCTCGGCGGTGGAGCCATTTCCATGAATGGCCACAGGCTGAACGTTGCACAGAATTCGAACACCATGAGAGGCCGCCAGATCCTGCTCATACCGGCTGGCTCCCATCGCGTCGCGGCCGCGACGATATGCGATGGTCACATGTTCGGCGCCAAGAAGGCGGGATTTCACTGCCGCATCCACGGCAGTCATGCCGCCGCCGATCACTACGACATTGCGCCCTACCGGCAGATGCGCAAGGTCTTCTGCCTGCCGCACGTCCGAGATGAAGTCGACCGCATTGCGCACTCCGTCCAGATCATGCCCTTGTGCGCGAAGTGCGTTCACCCCGGCCAGACCGATCGACAGGAAAACCGCGTCGTAATTTTGGCGCAGCCCGTCCAGCGAGATGGTGTCACCCAGCGCGGAACCGGTCTCGATCACGATACCGCCGATTTTCAGCAGCCAGTCCACCTCGGCCTGAGCAAAGTTGTTGGTCGATTTGTAGGCCGCGATACCATATTCGTTCAGCCCGCCCGGCTTGGGCCTGGCGTCGTGGATCACCACGTCGTGGCCATGCATGGCCAGACGATGGGCACAAGCCAGTCCCGCAGGGCCAGCGCCAACCACGGCGATTGTCTTGCCGGTCGATGGCGCCCTTTCGAATGGATGCACCCCGGTCGCCATGACGCTGTCCGTTGCATAACGCTGCAGTCGACCAATCTCAACCGGCGACCCTTCGGCGGTTTCGCGTACGCAGGCCTCTTCGCACAATGTTTCGGTCGGACAGACCCGGGCGCACATGCCACCCAGAATGTTCTGTTCCAGAATGGTCTGGCCTGCCGCTTCCGGCTGACCGGCCTGAATCTGGCGCATGAACAACGGAATATCGATGTCCGTGGGACAATCAGTAACGCATGGCGCGTCATAGCAGAAATAGCACCGATCCGCCGCCACAGCCGCCTCATGCGCGGCCAGCGGCGGGTGCAGATCCGTGAAATTCGAGGTCAGCTCATCGCTGGAAAGCCGCCCGGCGACAATACCGGGGACCATCTGGCCCTGTGCCATCACTCTACTCCCTGTAGATATGTTTATTGTGACCTCAGCTTGCCACAAACAAATTTTTTATCAATTGGTAAAATTTATAAAATCACCAAAAAGTCGAAAAAGCTGAGGGAGCGACCTCAACTTCACCGTTTAATTTTCTGTTTTTATTTGCTTTTGGTCAAATTTAACTATTCGAGAAAATCTTCGAGTTAATCTCCATGCACGGTCCAATAATCACCTGCAGCGGTGGGACAGCGGGTATTCGACGGACAGCGCTGCCAGTCCCAGGCGCCAAATGACTCGTCTGCTTCCTACCAGCCGCCATTGATGACAAACATGTCCAGGCCTGTTTGAGTTCCTGCGTCGCGTTCAGAATTGGGCGCGCCGCGGCGGTTTTCCAATCTCGCATCTGGTTTTGGCGTCGTCTGCCGCTTACAGTGCGTCACCAGAACCAGAGCAGAGCCGGGCAACGGCGAAAATCCGTGAGTTTATCGATGCAGGCCAAGGCCCCCAAGTTCAATATTGTCATCATCGGACAGAACAACCGCCTGCAATTCGAGGCTGTGCTGTTTGCCGCCTCGCTTCGACATTGTTCACCGGGGTTCACAGGCCGACTGTTTGTTGCGGTTCCCCAACCCGGCCCACGCTGGCAACAAAACCCCAGCATTCAGAACGAGGATGTTCTCAAAGTCCTGAAACAACTGGACGCCGAGATTCTGCCCTTTGACAACCACGCCTTCGGCGAAAGCTATCCTTATGGCAACAAGATCGAAGCATTGCTGGCCATGCCCGAGGGTGAGCCATTTGTGTTTTTTGACAGCGACACCCTAATCACTAGCAATCTGAACACAGTTCCGTTCGATTTCGACCGCCCCGGCGCATCATTGAAGGTCGAAGGGACATGGCCAAAACCCACGCTGTATGGCCCCGGTTTCGACGGCATCTGGCGCGCGCTCTATCAACGGTTCGGGCTGGACTTCGAAAGCTCGATCGACACAGACCAACCGCTGGATCACTGGCGGCGCTATCTGTACTTCAATGCAGGGTATTTTTTCTATTCCTGCCCACACGCTTTCGGAAAACGGTTTCTGGAATACGCGCTCGCCATCCGCGACGAGGATATCCCAGAGCTTGTTGGCCAGAACCTTGATCCTTGGCTGGATCAGGCCGCGTTGCCGCTGGTGATCCACGCGCTTGGCGGCGGGCGCGACGCCCTGCCGGACGGATTGCTGGATGGCACCGTAAGTTGCCACTACCGGCTGTTCCCGCTGCTTTATGCACGCGAGCCGGATCATGTCATCGAAGTTCTGGAAACAGTGACCGCGCCGAACCGGATCAAGAAGGTTCTGAAAAACTACGACCCGCTGAAAAAGCTGGTGATCCAACGCAAAGGCGAGAAGATCCGCAATATGTTCGACCGCAAGAACCTGCCACAGCGCGAACAGGTCATCCGCAACCAGATCAAGAGCAAAGGACTGTGGATGCGCTGACTGGATCGTTGTGCGCACGCGACCAATGCCCTAGAGATTCTGCAACACAAATACCAACAGGAGATGTTCCAGATGTCTGATGGACCCACTTATGGTTTCGACACGCTGCAAATTCATGCCGGTGCCCGGCCCGACCCGGCGACCGGAGCGCGCCAGACGCCGATCTACCAGACAACCGCTTATGTATTCCGCGACGCGGACCACGCCGCCGCGCTGTTTAACCTGCAAGAGGTCGGCTACATCTATTCCCGGCTGACCAACCCTACCGTGGCTGTTTTGCAAGAGCGTGTCGCGACCCTTGAAGGAGGTGTGGGTGCGGTTTGTTGTTCCTCGGGTCACGCCGCACAGATCATGGCGCTGTTTCCGCTGATGGGACCGGGTTGCAATGTGGTTGCATCGACACGCCTTTATGGCGGCACCGTCACGCAGTTCAGCAAGACCATCAAACGCTTCGGTTGGTCCGCCAAGTTCGTCGACACCGACGATCTGGACGCCGTCAAGGATGCCATCGACGAAAACACACGGGCGGTGTTCTGCGAATCCATCGCCAATCCGGGTGGCTACGTCACCGATATTCGCGCGCTTGCGGATGTGGCAGATGCGGCAGGCATTCCGCTGATTGTCGACAACACTTCGGCCACGCCCTATCTTTGCCGCCCGATTGAACAGGGTGCGACGCTGGTGGTGCATTCGACCACGAAGTATCTGACCGGCAACGGCACTGTCACTGGCGGTTGCATCGTGGATTCAGGCAAGTTCGACTGGTCCGCAAATGACAAGTTCCCGTCGCTCAGCGAACCGGAATCCGCCTATCACGGGTTGAAATTTCATGAGACCTTTGGCCCGTTGGCCTATACTTTCCACGGAATTGCCATCGGGCTGCGTGATCTGGGCATGACGATGAACCCGCAGGCTGCGCATTACACGCTGATGGGGATCGAAACCCTGAGCCTGAGAATGGAGCGCCACGTAGAGAACGCCCAGAAAATCGCCGCGTGGCTCGAAGCAGACGATCGCGTGGAATATGTCACCTATGCCGGCCTGCCGTCGTCGCCCTATTACGATCGGGTCCAGAAGTGCTATCCGCGCGGGGCCGGTGCCCTGTTCACCTTCGCGGTCAAGGGCGGTTATGACGCCTGCATCAATCTGGTCAATGCGCTGGAGATATTCAGTCATGTGGCCAATCTGGGTGACGCGCGCTCGCTTATCATTCATTCGGCCTCGACCACACACCGGCAGCTGACGCCCGAACAACAGGAAGCCGCCGGTGCCAGCCCGAACGTGGTACGTCTGTCGATCGGGATCGAGGATGCCGACGACCTGATTGCCGATCTTGACCAGGCGCTCAGCAAGGCAAGCGCCTGATCCATGGCAACCGGTAGCGAAACGAACGACCTTGGCCAGCCGATTGGCTGGCCTGTCTCGGGTGACTTCCCGCGTCCGACACCGCCTTACACGCCGATGCAAGGAAGGTTCTGTTCCGTTGTACCGCTGGATATCAACAGGCACGCGCCCGGTTTGTACCGGGCGTTTGCAAACGACGCCGATGGCCACAACTGGACCTACCTGCCCTACGGTCCCTTTGAGTCCGAAGCCGCCTTTGTCGAATGGGCCCAGAACAATTGTTCCGATGCCGATCCTATGTTTCACTCGGTTCTGGATGCCAATAACGTCCCGGTCGGCATGGCCTCGTACCTGAGGATCGCGCCCGCTGCCGGATCGATTGAGGTCGGGCACATCCACTTCTCGCCCCTTTTGCAGCGCAGGCCGCAATCGACCGAGGTTATGTACCTGATGATGCGCCGCGTTTTCGATGAGCTTGGCTATCGCCGCTACGAATGGAAATGCGATGCGTTGAATGCGCCGTCACGACGCGCGGCCGAACGTCTTGGGTTCACTTTTGAAGGCGTGTTCCGGCAGGCGACCCACTATAAGGGGCGCAATCGTGACACGGCATGGTATTCGATAATCGACAGCGAATGGCCACGCATCCGAAAAGCCTTTGAAGCCTGGCTGCCGCCCGAGAATTTCGACGCTGCGGGCAAACAACGACAACCGCTGCAAGCCCGCGCAGAGGTCTGACTTTATTCGGAAATCTCGAATTCCATCAGGACATTGAACGAGATTGAAACCTCACCGCCGGCAACCGGAACATTGCCTGCTTCGGCCATGCTCATCTGGCGCATATGTGGCATGGGCTGCACACCCCCGCCCTGTTCGTCAATTGACTGAACCGGGCCAAGTGTCACGCCCGCGGCCTGCGCCAGTTGCTCAGCCTTGGCGGTTGCCTCGGCGACGGCTTGCGCTCGGGCTTTTGCTTCAAGCGGCTTGGGGTCCTGAACATCGAAACTCAGGCCGCCAAAGTCATTGGCACCGTCCTGAATGACCGCATCCATGATCTCACCCAGCTTGGTCAGGTCACGCACCCGAACAAAAACCCGGTTCGACGCAGCAAAACCTGTGATTTCCGGGTTCTGCCCCGGCACATTGTTTCGGTTGGACCAAACTGGCGAAAGGGACAGATCGCGGGTTTGCACATCGCGTGCCTCGATCCCTTTTTCGTCCAGTCGCGACAGAATTCTGGAAACCGCGTCGGATGTTGCCTGCATCGCCACCGTAGCCTGCGTATCCTGGTTTGTGACACCCAATGTAATGGTCGCCATGTCAGGTGTGGCCTGAACGGTCCCTGCCGCGCTGACGGTGATGCGACGTTCTTCCGCATGGGCCGCGCTTGCCGCCGTCATTGCCAGCATGGCGGCCAGAAAAGCAAATGTCTTCAAGGTGATCCCTCCAATTCTTGCTGTCTTAAGATGGGGTAACCGGGCGCTCTCGTACAAGAGGTGACTTGGCTTTTTCTTTCCCTCGGCGATATCCTGCTTTACTGTCGTGCTGCGAACGCAATGTCGTTTGCATTGACGATGACAATTATGGTTCTTCGGAGTTATGAAACCCGCTTTTGCGTTATCATTTTCTGCCGACGGAATATCCCTGCATCACCATTCGGATGACGACTGGTTCTGCATTGGCACGGTTCCGCTGGATGCGCCGGATTTCCCGGATCGCATGCAGGCGTTGCGCGACGCGGGTTTTGCGCTGGAAAACGACCTGAGCTGCAAGGTCGTGATTCCGGAAGACCAAATCCGGTTTTTGACAGTCGAAGCCGAAGGACCGGACGCAGACGATACTGGGCAGAAAGTACGCGATGCACTGACCGGGGCCACCCCGTATGCACTGGACGAACTGGCTTATGATACAGCGACGGACGGACAGCAAACCCGCGTCGCGGCAGTGGCAACGCAAACTTTGGACGAGGCCCGGGAGTTCGCAACCCAACATGGGTTCATTCCTATCGTGTTCAGTGCAGACACTGGCCCAAACCCCTTTCCGACCGAGCCCATATTCTTACCTCGGGAAACCACAGAACTGCCCGCTGCACCCGAACCGGCCGATACGGCGCAAGAGCCGGAAGAAGAAGCGGAATCGAACACTCCGGTCCATGCTATCGCGGCGACCGATGCCCCGATTGCATTTCGGGCGCAGACCGCGCCAGGCGCAGAGATTGGCACTGGCGCGGCAGATTTAGGTGAAGCCAAGCTCTACAAAGCTCTGGCATTGGTCGCAGGCGTTCTTGCATTCGCCATCGGGCTATGGTTCCTGACCGGATCCGAAGACGAAATCAGCCCGGAACCCGTTCTGGCGCAGAGTGTTCCGGACGAAACGGCGTCCCCAAGTGTGCCAGATCAAGTACTGTTAGAAAAAGCACCGGAACCGGAAGGCGATATTGCCGAAATCGCTGTCACTCCGCCCCCGGTGGAAGAAACGTCAGAACCGGTCACAAAGCGTACTGAAATCCCCATCTCTCCCCCTGTGGTTGAGGAAAAAGCCGAGCCGACCGCGACGGATCTTGCTATTCTCGAGGCGTTGGACGTCATCCCAACACCCGTCGAGCAGGTGGCCCGTGATCCTCAGGCGCAACAGGAACTGCAATCCCAGACAGGCGTCGTCCTGACCGCGCCCGAAGCGCTGATCCCACCCCCCGCGGTGCAATCCGACGACCTGTATCTGTCATCGCTTGATCCATCGAACCTTTCGCATGACGCGGTGGCGCTGCCTGCGGCTGAAAAGTTTGACACTGATCAGCCATTCGAACAGCCCGCTGCACCCAGCGGCGCGGGAACACGGTTTGTACTTGATGAGCGGGGTTTGGTTACCCCCACGGCCGACGGTACACTGAATCCGGATGGGGTCATGGTTTTCCTCGGACGACCGTCTTCGGTTCCGCCCGAAGTCCCGGTTCGCTTCGAACAGGAACCCATCGTCGAAGAGGGCAATGACAGGCTGGCTGGGCTGCGTCCGAAAGTCAGGCCAGGTAATCTGATCGAAGGGTTTGAACGCCAGCAACTGGGCGGTCGGACACGGGACGAATTGTCCGGGCTGCGGCCGAAACTGCGGCCAAAATCCCTGCAGGAACAACCTCAGATTGATGAAACCCCGACCGCGTTGGCGGTCGTTCGGGTTCCGCGCCCCAAATCCCGTCCGGCAGGTCTGGCAGCGGCTTCTGCGCCGAAGGCAAACACCACGTCCGCCAATCTGGGATCAACGGCCGCCATCGATCAGAGCAGTGATGATGTCGGATCGTTTGCGGCAAAATCCGTTGCGCCCAAAATCCCCAGCCGGGCTTCGGTTGCCCGTCAGGCCACGCTGGACAATGCCATCAACCTGCGAAAGCTCAACCTGATCGGAGTCTACGGTTCGCCAGCGAACCGCCGCGCCCTGATCCGGCTGCCCAGCGGCCGCTACAAAAAGCTTAAGGTCGGGGATCGGCTGGATGGTGGCCGTGTAATCGCGATCGGGGACAGTCAGTTGCAGTACCAAAAGAAGGGACGCAACGTGACTTTGAAAATGCCCCGCAGTTAACAGCCAAAATCGAACGGGAAAAAAACACGCGCGCTGACACGCCAGCGCGCGCTTTACATAATCGCGTCAAGCAGCTGAAATCTCGCCACTTTCTATCTGTTCGCGCTCAATGGATTCAAAAAGCGCCTGGAAGTTTCCTTCGCCGAATCCGTCGTCACCCTTGCGCTGGATGAACTCGAAAAAGATCGGTCCGATGACAGTCTTCGAGAAGATTTGCAGCAGGATCCGTGTCTCGCCGCCGTCGACGACACCTTCGCCATCAATCAGGATGCCGTGCTTCATCATCCTGTCCAGGGGTTCGGAATGCCCCGCGACCCGGTCAGTAGACATGTTGTAGTAGGTCTCGTTCGGGCCTGGCATGAACTTCAGCCCCTTTTTCGCAATCGCGTCGGTTGAATCGTAGATGTCCTCACTTCCCACTGCGATGTGTTGAATGCCCTCACCCTTGTATTTCTTCAGGTACGAAACGATCTGGCCGGTCTCACCTCTGTCCTCGTTGATCGGAATGCGGATGCGGCCACAGGGCGAGGTCAGCGCACGGCTGTAAAGACCGGTGAATTTTCCCTGGATGTCAAAGAAGCGGATTTCGCGGAAATTGAACAGGTTTTCGTAAAACCGGAACCACTTGTCCATATTCCCCTTGTAGACATTGTGCGTCAGGTGATCGAGGTAATAGAACCCGTCACCGCGGGGTTTGGATTGCTGCGTCCACTCGAATTCCTGGTTGTAGGGCGACGTGTCATAATACTGATCGACGAAGTAAATCAGCGAGCCGCCAATCCCCTTAATGGCTGGCACCTTCAGTGTTTTGTCGTCGGCATCGTAAGGCTCGGCACCTTTTGCAACGGCGTGCTCATAGGCCTTTTGGGCATCAACCACGCGCCACCCCATTGCTGGCGCGCACGGTCCATGTTCGGCAACAAACTTGGCTGCAAAGCTGTCGGGGTCGGAGTTCAGGATATACGTGACATCGCCCTGCTGCCACAGTTCGACGCCGGGCTTCTTTTTGTGGTGCCCCACCCTTTCGAATCCCATCTTCGAAAACAGGTCGCGCAACTCCTGCGGTTCTGGATGCGCGAATTCAACAAACTCGAAGCCGTCGGTCCCTGCCGGGTTTTCTTTGCTGATTACGGATTTCGGTGCGTTGTGCGGGAAAGGTCCCATGGCGGGTCTCCTAAAAACAGGAATTTCTTTGCTGATTCCAAAATACGTCTTAATTGACGCTGTTTCTGCGCATAATTTTCGTGTAAACTGGCTGTATGTGCGCGATTTACGCACAAAAGACAAGAAAAACGGGGCGAATCCGCAAATGTTGGATGCCATGGACACACGCCTGCTGTCTGCGCTGCAAAAGAATGCGCACCTGACGGCACATCAGCTGGGTGAAATGCTGAACCTGTCAGCCAGTCAGGCAGGGCGCCGCCGACAAAGGCTGGAGGCGGAAGGATACATCACCGGCTACGCCGCTCGCCTGGACCCGTTGAAACTGGGACTGCACGTGCAGGGTTTCGTCCAGGTCCATCTGGGCACGCACGGCCCCGAACAATCTGCCAGCTTTGCCCGCATGATCGACGCCCGCCCCGAGATAACAAGTGCCTGGACGATGACAGGAGAGGCAGATTATCTGTTGCACATATTCTGTGATGACCTTTCCGCGCTCAACCGCTTGCTTCATCAGGTGATACTGCCGCATCCTGCCGTTGCGAGGGTGCAAAGCCAGATTGTAATGGATCAACTCAAGCGCGACGCACCCCTTCCGACCTGACCGGGACACGAGGACAAACATGGACGATTTCCTTTACCAGGCAACGATCTATCTGGCGGCGGCAGTTATTGCGGTGCCGTTATCAGCGCGTCTGGGGTTGGGTTCTGTACTGGGGTATCTGGCGGCCGGTATCGTGATCGGGCCCATTCTGGGGCTGGTCGGTGCTGAAACCGAAAGCCTGCAGCATGTAGCCGAGTTCGGCGTCGTCATGATGCTGTTTCTGATCGGGCTCGAGCTTGAACCGCGCGCCCTTTGGGATATGCGCGACAAACTACTGGGGCTGGGCGGTCTTCAGGTCGCAATGTCGACGGCGGTGATCGCCGGTGTTTCGATATACGCAAACCACCCGTGGACCGTGGCATTGGCGGTTGGTCTGACCCTTTCGCTGTCGTCGACGGCTATCGTATTGCAGACCTTGTCGGAAAAGGGGCTGATGCAGACCAATGGAGGGCGGGCCACATTCTCGGTTCTGCTGACACAGGATATTGCGGTCATTCCGATCCTTGCGATGCTGCCGTTGCTGGCCCTTCCGCGCGTTCCGCACCTCGAAGGCGACGGCTCCATCGACCGAGGCAATGTCGATGCGCATGGCGCGGCCCATCACAGCCTGTCCCTAGTCGAGGGCTTGCCGGGCTGGGCGGTCACGCTGGTCACGCTCGGCGCCGTTGCTTTCGTCATTCTGGCGGGTGTCTACCTGACCCGTCCCCTGTTCAGATTCATTCACGCCACCCGCCTGCGAGAAATGTACACCGCACTGGCCCTTATGATCGTTGTGGGTATCTCATTCCTGATGACACTGGTTGGCCTGTCGCCCGCTCTGGGCGCATTTCTGGCCGGTGTGGTTCTGGCCAGTTCGGAATTCAGGCACGAGATGGAAAGCGATCTGGAGCCGTTCAAGGGTCTGTTTCTTGGGCTTTTCTTCATCACCGTCGGTGCCGGGATCAACGTGGGCTATTTCTTCAACGATCCATTTGACCTGATCGGGCTGGCGCTTCTGGTGATCCTGGTCAAAGGGATCATCCTGTATATCGTCGGACGTGCCTTTAAGCTTCGCGGGCGCGATCACTGGCTGTTCACTCTGGGTCTGGCCCAAGCTGGTGAATTCGGTTTTGTCCTGCTGGCCTTTTCCACGCAGCAGAATGTCATCCCCACCGATCTTTCCCAGAAACTGCTGATGATCATCGCCCTGACGATGCTGATTACGCCGCTGCTGTTCATCATCTACGATCAACTCTCGCGCCGCATTGGCGATGTGCGCCCGCAGCCGGAACCGGACGAGATTGACGAAAAAGGCCCGGTTATCATCGCAGGCATAGGCCGCTTTGGCCAAATCGTAAACCGGCTGGTTCGGGCAAGTGGTTTCAAGACGGTCGTTCTGGACCACGACATCGACACGGTGCAGTTGATGCGCAGGTTCGGCGTCAAAGGGTTTCTGGGCGACCCGACCCGCCCCGAACTGCTGCGCGCGGCAGGGATCGAAAAGGCATCCGTTCTTGTCGCGGCCATGGACGATCACAAGCAGGTCACGCGGCTGGTTGGCTACGCAAGGCGACAACGCCCTGACCTGCACATCATCGCCCGTGCCTATGACCGCAACCACGTTTATGAGCTGTATCAGGCCGGTGCGAACGATATCGTCCGTGAAACCTTTGACAGCTCACTTCGTGCTGGCCGCTACGTTCTGGAGAACATCGGCCTCAGCGACTATGAAGCGGCACAGGCGGAACAGACATTCTATCATCATGACCGGATGTCGGTGCGCGAGCTGGCCGAATTGTGGATACCGGGCATGCCGACGGCCGAGAACAAGAAATACATCGAAAGGTCGCGCGAGCTTCAGAAGGAGCTGGAAACTGCGCTTTTGGAGATGGCTGAAGAAAACGCCAAGAAGTCTGCCTGACCCAGGCCCCTACCCGGGTCAGATACAGCGTTTAGCCGTTCGAGACACCGGCCTCGGCAAACGTTGCCATGCCCGAATGACAGGCGACGGCGCTTTTCAGGATGTTGATCGCCAGCGCACCACCCGACCCCTCACCAAGCCGCAAGCCCAGGTTCAACAAAGGTTCTTTGCTAAGCCGCGCCAGGACCGCGCCATGCGCGCCCTCGGCGCTCTGGTGGCCGGCAATTGTGTGGTCCAGCGCCCCTTCGGTCACGTCTGCCAGACACGCCGCAGCCGCAGAGCAAATGAAGCCGTCCAAAATAACCGGAACTCGCAACACACGAGCCGCCGCGATGGCACCGGCCATGGCGGCAATCTCGCGCCCACCCAAACAGCGCAGGATATCCAGCCCGTCGCCAGCCTGACCATGCAGGGCGACGCCTTCGGCGACCACCCGAGTTTTGTTGGCCAGACCCGCATCATCAACGCCGGTGCCACGCCCGGTCCATTCGGCCGCCTCGCCTCCAAACAGGGCGCAGGCAATTGCGGCCGCCGGAGTTGTGTTGCCGATCCCCATCTCGCCAACTACCAACAGATCCGCCGTTGGATCCACCGCCTGCCAGCCTGTACGCAACGCTGACAGAAGCTCTTTCTCATCCATTGCCGGAGCTTTTGTGAAATCCGCAGTTGGCGTATCCAGATCCAGCGCGTGTACGTTCATCGTCGCACCAGCCGATTTGGCCAGTTGGTTGATCGCCGCACCGCCATGCTGAAAATTCATCACCATCTGAACGGTCACTTCAGGTGGAAATGCTGATACGCCTTGCGCCGTAACACCGTGGTTTCCGGCAAAAACGATCACTTGAGGCGCGGAAATCTGCGGCCGGGCATCCCCACGCCATCCCGCATACCAGATCGCCAGATCCTCGAGCCGACCCAGCGCGCCCGGAGGCTTGGTCAGTTGGCCGTTGCGCTCGGACGCGCCAGTTGTTGCGGTTTCGTCCGGGCCGGGTGCAGAGCTCAGCGCATTCCGGAAAGTTTTCAGGTCGGTAAGTTCGGGCAGCATCGAAAGCCTCGTTGCATCAGAGTGGTCCTGTGTGTTTAACCGAAGCAACCAGACCAACAAGACCCCGAAAGGCGCGGGAGTGCACAAAAACGACACCAAACTCATTTCCGGCTGGGATATCCCCCTGGCTTTGGTGCTTCTGACCCGCCTGCCCGTTCCCCGGCTGCCGGATCATGTATTCGCGCGTCAGGCTCAGGCTGCGTGGGCTTTCCCGATTGCAGGGCTGGCCGTCGGAATAATTGCCTGTCTGGTGGGATGGATTGCCATCTCCCTGAACGTGCCGGCCCTTGTCTCTGCCGGGTTGCTGGTGGGAGTTCTGATTTCAGCAACCGGCGCAATGCACGAAGACGGGCTGGCAGACACCGCTGACGGGCTTTGGGGTGGGTTCACCCGGGACCGGCGGCTTGAGATCATGAAAGACAGCCATATCGGCACCTATGGTGTTCTGGCACTTTTGTTTTCACAATTGATCCGGGTGTTTGCTGTCGCATCCCTGCTGACGGTCGGAGGGATTACCGCCATTCTGACCGCATGCGTGATGTCTCGTGCGATGTTGCCCGTTTTGATGGCAATCTTGCCAAATGCCCGTTCATCCGGACTAAGCCACTCTGTAGGTCGCCCCCGTCCGATGAGTGCAATTGCAGGCCTGATTGTTGCTTGTGCAGTCTCTGTGGCGCTGATCGGTGGCTCTGCCCTTTTCCCGGTACTTTTTGCGGCGCTGATCGTCGGCCTGTTGGCAATCGTCGCAAAGGCAAAAATCGGCGGTCAGACCGGGGATATTCTGGGCGCGGCGCAGCAATTGGCCGAAGTCACGATCCTTGTCGCGTTGATTGCACGGCTCTAGGCGACACCGCCGGTTTCAATCTGCAACACTTCTCCGCAGTGTTTGCAATGCACGGCATCCGGGTCGTGCCGGTAAAGTCCACAGTTTCGGCATTTATGCCTGACTTTCTGGGGCATGAATATCGCCTGCGCCAGCCGCACGAAAAGTGCGACACCGACCACCATGATGAAAACCGAGAACAGCTTGCCCCACGGTGTCGACAGCGTGATGTCACCAAATCCTGTCGTCGTAAGCGTCGCCATCGTGAAATACAGTGCGTCAATGTATGGCGTCTGGCTGGTTTCCGGAATGAAGTAGACCAGAACTGCCGTCGAGGTCACAAACACAAAAACCAGCAGGTTGATCGCAGCAATCACTGCGTCTTCATGCGTTCGAAAAAAGGGGCTGTCGCGTCGCAGGTCGCGCAACAGATGATAGGAATGGATCAGACGAAGCGCGCGCAATATTCGAAGGAAGGCTAGGCTGCCGGTGAGGAACGGATCCAGGATCAATGACAGGATCACGACGATATCGGCCAGCGTGTAAATCTTGCGCAGCAGTCTTTTGCGATCCTTCGAAATCCATAGCCGCGCCGAAAAATCCATAAGGATGATCAGGCCCACAATCATACTGACAAGAGTGATGCCGGGCCCATGACCGCCATGTGCCGTGGCGACAAAGAAGATGATCGTAGCAGCATCAAACAGGATCAAGGTATATCTGAACCGCGCCGAAATCGGGTCTTTTCCGATATAGAGGAACTTTATCGCTTGCTTTACCTTCACTGCCTATCCCCCTTTGTTCAGGGCAAAATTACCCTCAAACCCACCAGGGACCAAGCAGCAGAATAAAAAAAGGCCGCCCCCGATGAGGGACGGCCCGAAACCAGGTAGCCGATTGAGATCAGGCGGCACGCGACATCAGAACCTCGTCGACTTGCTTGGCAGCCGAAATCTCTCCATGCCCGGATACTGCGGCGACTTCGCGGGTCAGACGCTCGAGCGCGGCTTCGTAAAGCTGCCGCTCGGAATAGCTCTGCTCGCGCTGGTCATCGGTACGGTGCAGGTCGCGAACCACTTCGGCGATCGAAATCAGATCGCCCGAGTTGATCTTTTGTTCGTATTCCTGCGCCCGGCGTGACCACATGGCGCGTTTGACCTTGGCTTTACCCTTAAGCGTCTTCATCGCCTGACTGATCACGTCCGGCGAACTCAGCGAGCGCAGACCGGATTCGGTGACCTTGTTGGTCGGAACCCGCAGGGTCATCTTGTCTTTCTCGAATGAGATCACGAACAGCTCGAGCGAAAACCCCGCAACGTCCTGCTCTTCGATCGAGATGATCTGACCCACGCCGTGCGCAGGGTAGACAACGTAATCGTTAGGGCGGAACTCAAGCTTTTTCGATTTTGACATTCACTTTTTTCCTTCGTTGCGGACCGGGGTACAGACAACAAAAACACCACCACAGGGCGCATCTAAGCCCCGTCTGGCGGCGGTTGTGTTGAAAACTCAGAACTCCAAAGCAAGCATACTTACGGAGCGCACCCCAATCCCGATCATCATGTAGGGACGTAGTATACCACAAAAAAGTGACATCTGAAAGCTTACGCCGGGGAAATTTCGAAAAGCTGCTTGGGAATCAGAAGGATATCCCTCTATCTTAACAGTTTCCCACCAGATTCCAGGACGAATCGTTTAACCGCCCTCACCCGGCGCTTCGGAGAAGTACTTCTCCATCTTGCCTTCTTCCCCATCACGTTCTTCCGCGTCTGGCAGGGGATCCTTCTTGGTTACGATCACCGGCCACTGCTCGGAGTATTTGCGGTTGAACTCGACCCATTCTTCCATACCCGGCTCGGTATCAGGCCGAATTGCGTCGGCGGGGCATTCCGGTTCGCACACGCCGCAGTCGATGCATTCATCGGGGTGGATGACCAGTGTGTTCTCGCCCTCGTAGAAACAGTCCACCGGGCACACTTCGACACAGTCGGTGTATTTGCAGGCGATGCAGTTCTCGGTGACAACATAGGTCATAGCGGCGTTCCCGTTTGCGGTTTGGGCGTCTAGCTAATTCAGTATGGCTTGCTCTTCAAGTGAGGATCAGCATTCCGGAGGTCGAGAAAGATCAAGTGCGCGCCGATCTTTCTTGGTTGGACGACCTTTTCCTTCAAAACCCGGATTACGCGGTGGTGCGTTCTGCTTTTCGGTCAGGTCCGAGTACAGCGTTTGCGCCTCGGGTGCCGGTCCACGCCGTTCGCCCAGTTTTTCGACACGTACGACGCGCACGATACGCCCCTGAGTGAACGTCAGAACGTCGCCGGGGCCGACCGAATGCGCCGGTTTCAACACGCGATTTCCGTTTACCCGCACGTGTCCGCCGCTGACCTGTTTGGCGGCCAGGCTGCGGGTCTTGAAGAACCGCGCCTGCCACAGCCATTTGTCAATCCGCAGCCGGGCCTCGGCCATCTCGGGTCAGTTGCCGTCCTTCAAACCCATCAGCGCAGCTGCAAACGGGTTGTCAGGATCGATCGCCTTTTCCTTTTTCGGAGGACGGGAGGAGAAAGTCTTGGAGCCTTGCGGCTTGCCGCCTTTCTTGCCGTGTGGTTTTCCACGGCCTTCCTGCGGTTTGCCACGCGGCTTGCCCTTGCCCTGCCCTTGCTCGCGGCGCGGGCCACGGTTCGGCTGCCGCTGACGACCCCAGGTGAAGGTGTAGAATAATTCGACCTCCGGCTCATCCGAAGCAGGTGCCTCGGCTGCCGCCTCGGTGCTTGTCGCGGCCTCGGCTGGCGCCTCGGCGGGTTCTGCGACATCTTCGGTTGCCTCTTGGGGTGCGGACACTTCTTCGGCGACAGGTTGCTCGGCTGCATCTGTCGAAGGCAGTTCTGTTTCGACAGCCGCCGGTTTAACCTTCTCACGTTCGCCACGCTCGGCCTTGTAGCCCAGCCCCTGCATCAGGTCAGCGAACTGTTCAAGCGTCATACCGGTAATCGAGAGCATGTCGGGTTTGGCTTCGAACCCACCGCGGCTGTCTTCTGCACGCAGCATGTCGGCCAGACGCTCCAGCATGTCGATACGGATCGAACGCTCTCCGGCATCCCTGTATCCGCACATCGTGTCGTACCCTTCGGGCGCGCCCTTGGCGACAGGCACGGTGACCAGACCCGGAGGGGGCGCTTCGGGAAACTCCTGCAATCCGCTGGACAGGGCCCACAACACCAGTCGCAGACGCGTCGGCGCGGGTTTCAGCAGAAGCGGCATGAAAATCGTGAACTGTCCAAACCGAATGCCGTGCTTGCGCAGCGCGCCACGGGCGTCCTGATCCAGATCTTTGACCTCTTGTGCGACGCCGGCACGGGGCAGCACACCCAAGGCTTCGACCATGCGGAAGGCAAACCCCTTGGCCAGGCCTGACAGCTCTTCGTCGCGCGACAGGTTCAGCAGCGGTTCAAACAGCGCCGCGACCTTGCGGTCGATGAAGTGCTGCAAACGACGCTGAACCTTCTGCTCCACATCCGGTCCCGCAGCCTCATCCACAAAAACCTCGACGACCGGCTTGAGAGGCTCCGCCCCGGCAACCAGTTTGCCAACGGCGTATTCGCCCCACATCAGGCCGCCCTGATCTGTGTAATCAATTTCAGTATCGGGCGCGTTGTAGAAGCGGTCGGCACGCAGATGGAATTGCGGCGCGAGAGCTTGCAGGGACGCCGATTTCAGAGCTTTCGCCTCGGTTCCTTGCGCGCTTTTGTCCGGGATAAACCGGAACCCTTCCAGACGACCGACGAATTCGCCTTCGACGGTCACTTCACCCTTGTCATTTACTTCGGCCAAAAGGGCCTCCTTCTGTTTGAGCCGGCGCAACAAAACGGATGTGCGCCGGTCCACAAATCTTTGAGTCAAACGCTCGTGAAGAGCGTCCGACAGCCTGTCTTCTACAGTGCGCGTTTCCTCGCGCCAATGGGATTCGTCACGTACCCAACCGTTTCGTTGCGCAACATATGTCCATGTGCGAATATATGCCAACCTTTTGGACAGCGCATCAATATCTCCGTCGGTTCGGTCGATCCGGCGGATTTGCCGCGACAGAAAGTCATCCGGGATCGTTCCACGCTCGTGCAGGTGGTTGTAGATCACCTCAAGCAGACTTGCGTGCTCGGCATGACTGATGCCACGAAAGTCTGGAATTCGGCAGACATCCCACAGCAAACGGATCGACGGACCGTCGCTGGCGCGCGCCGAGACCTCGGTCACTTGCGAGAGAGATTTCAGCACGTTCAGATCATCGGCTGGCCGCGCCTTGATGAGGTGTTCGTCGTTTGGGCTGACCTCAAGCGAGTCGATCAGCGCCTCGATCGAGCCGAACCGCAAGGCGGCGTTCCGCCAGTTCAGCTTTTTCATTGGCGTGAAACGGCTGTCCATGATCGCCTGCGCCACGCCATCATCCAAAGGCGGGGCCTCACCCGTTACGCCGAACGTGCCGTCGGACATGCCGCGCCCTGCCCGGCCAGCGATCTGGGCCAGTTCGTTGGGCGCCAGAGGTCGCATCCTGCGACCGTCGAACTTGGTCAGGGACGAAAACGCCACATGATTCACATCCAGGTTCAGACCCATTCCGATGGCATCAGTGGCGACCAGATAATCAACCTCGCCATTCTGGTATAGCTCAACCTGCGCGTTGCGCGTACGCGGGCTGAGCGCCCCCATAACTACCGCTGCACCACCCTTTTGGCGGCGCAGAAGTTCGGCGATCGCATAGACGCTGTCGACCGAAAACCCGACAATGGCACTGCGCGGTGTCATGCGGCTGATCTTTTTCGAGCCGGAGTAGACAAGCTGCGACATCCGCTCGCGGCGGGTGAACTGTGCTTCGGGCACCAGCGCCGCGATCGGACCGCGCATCGTATCTGACCCTAGAAACAGCGTCTCGCTGGTCCCGCGTGCGCGCAGCAGGCGGTCCGTGAAAACATGGCCACGCTCGGGATCGGCGCAGAGCTGGATCTCATCAATGGCCACAAAATCCGCGCCCATGCCTTCGGGCATCGCCTCGACCGTGCAGACCCAATATTGCGCACGCGGTGGCACGATCCGTTCCTCGCCCGTGACTAGGGCCACGACGGAGGGTCCACGGACGGCTACGATCTTGTCATAGACCTCGC
Source organism: uncultured Ruegeria sp. (assembly GCA_963669395.1). Taxonomy (GTDB): domain Bacteria; phylum Pseudomonadota; class Alphaproteobacteria; order Rhodobacterales; family Rhodobacteraceae; genus Ruegeria. The sequence goes on from OY770022.1 coordinate 2,938,797, forward strand.
GCGCCAGCAGACGCAACGGCAGGCCGATCACACCAGTCCTGTGTCCCAGCATCCGCTCGATCGCGTAATGGGTTTTACCTGTGTTTGTCGGGCCAAGAACGGCCACGATTCGGGATGACCCGTTCACCTTTGCCCCCTGCCCCGGACCTTACAGCGCCTTGCCTTCGATCTGAGGCTTTAGACGATTCACGGCATTGGTTACTTCTTCGTGATGGGGATGTATAGACAAAGCGCGGGAATAGGCCTCGTACGCTTTTTCCGGCTGATCCAGCATCTCGAAGATCAGACCCAAGCCATAGATGGCCTCGTATTGGTTCGGGTTCAAGGATAGGGCATGTTCCAGATCAGCCGCCGCCATGCCAAAGCGTTCGATACCGAAAAACGCCGATGCCCGGGCGTGCCAGCCTTCGGCGAACTGCGGTGCGTGGTCGGTTAAAGCCGTCAGATGTTCAATCGCCGCCTTGACGTCTCCGTCCTCAAGCGCCTCGCGCCCGCGTTCCAGCAACAGATCGGCCGAGGCCGAGCCGGATTGCGACCAGAGCGACTGCAACTGACGGTCAATGCTGATCGCCTGCCGGGGCGTGGACTGTGCCAGTTGCTCCAACAGCACGGATTCGTCCTTGGAGTCGGCTTGCTGGGCCGCACCAATGGTGGAAAACACCATCAGTGTTGCAAGTGCCGCGACGATACCTTTGAGATTGTGGTTTGCAATGCTCATAACATTGTTCAGTGTAGCGTTGCGACCGGGGATGTCCATTCTCGGCGCATAAACAAAATGAGGAAGATCATGAGCGAGATTCTTGAAAAGGCCGCAGCCGCGCTGAATGAAAAACTGGCCGGCGGGGCTTTTGATGCTTCGGCCAAATTCGCCATCGCAGATCTGGGTTCGATCGTTCTGGATGCAGACGGCGCGCGTGTCAGCGACGAAGACGCCGACGTGACCCTGAGCGCGGATGCTGATACATTCGAGCAGATCCTCAGCGGTGACCTGAACCCGACCGGCGCGTTCATGTCCGGCAAGCTGAGCGTGGACGGAGACATGGGGATTGCCATGAAACTTGCCTCGGTGCTGGCCTGATGGACTTCTCGCCGGCCCCTTTGTTTGAAGCTGTGGCCGGCGCTCCTGCCGGTGGCAAGGCCCATTGGCTGGAAACTTCGGATGCCAAACGCATCCGTGTCGCGCATTGGGTGCCTGAAGACAGTGCAAATGGCACTGTGCTGATGTTTCCGGGACGCACGGAATATATCGAAAAATACGGAAACGCGGCCGGAGAGTTCACAAAACGGCACTTTGCCTTCCTGGCGATAGACTGGCGCGGTCAGGGACTGGCGGATCGCCTTCTGGACGACCCCCGGATCGGACATGTCGCGAAATTTCCGGATTACCAGAAGGACGTCCGCGCCGTTCTGGACATGGCAAAAGAACGGAACCTGCCAAAGCCCTGGTACGTGATCGGCCATTCAATGGGCGGTGCCATAGCGTTGCGGGCGATTATCGAGCAGAACTGCTTTGCGGCCTGTGCCTTCACCGGGCCAATGTGGGCATTTACTTTTCGACGATCATGCGGCCGATCAGCTGGATGACGGCCTATTGGGGGCCGAAATTCGGACTGGGCGAGAAAACGCCTCCGACCACGACATTGGACAGCTATGTCACCATTCAGCCCTTCGAAGACAATATGCTGACCCGCGATCCGGATATGTACAGGATGATGCAGGATCAACTGGCTGCGCATCCGGAAATGGCGCTTGGGGCGCCGTCGACAATCTGGCTGCGCGAGGCGCTGACGGAATGTGATTGGCTGATGAAACAGCCTGCGCCGGATGTACCATGCCTGACGTATCTGGGCGGAAACGAACGGATCGTGGATCGTGATGCCATTCGGGCCCGAATGGCCAACTGGCCCAAAGGCAAGCTGATTGAAGTTCCCGAGGGCGAACATGAGGTCATGATGGAATCACCCGAAGTTCGGGGACCGGTCTTTGATCAACTTGCCGCGCATTTCAGGGCCAGCCAGCCAAACGCCGCACCTAATGCGGCTTTGCAGAGTTAATCGCCGATCCGTCACTCTGGCCGCTTGTGATCCCTGCCGCCCGCGCCTAGATGTTTCCGAAAGCAGAACATCGAGGTGATCCATGCGCGACCTTCCCTTTCCCGTCCGTGACGCAAACGCTGTCGGCGGGGGCGACAATCTTGGCAACTTGCCGGAATGGGATCTGAGTGATCTGTACAAAGCGGAAGACGCCCCCGAGATTGGCCGTGATCTTGAGTGGCTGGAGGAAGAGTGCGCTTCCTTTGCCTCGGACTACGAAGGCAAACTGGCTGATCTGGATGCGGGTGAGCTGCTGCAATGCGTGCATCGAAACGAAAAGATCAATGCAATTGCCGGCCGCATCATGTCCTTTGCCGGTCTGCGCTACTATCAGCTGACCACGGATGCCGAGCGGGCCAAGTTCCTGTCGGACATGCAGGAAAAGATAACCATCTTTACGACACCGCTGGTATTCTTCACGCTGGAAATCAACCGCATCGATGACACCGTGCTGCGTGCCCATTTTGATGAAAACCCGGATCTGGCGCGTTACGAGCCGGTTTTCCGCCGTATTCGCGCGATGAAGCCCTATCAGCTGTCCGACGAGCTGGAAAAATTCCTGCACGATCTGGGCGTTGTCGGAGACGCATGGGAGCGCTTGTTTGACGAGACGATTGCCGGCCTCACATTCACCGTGGATGGCGAAGAGCTGAATATCGAAGGCACCCTGAACCTGCTGACCGAACAGGACCGCAACAAACGCGAGGCTGCGGCACGGGAACTGGCTTCGGTGTTTCAGGAGAATGTCAAAACCTTTGCCCGGGTTCACAACACGCAGGCTAAGGAAAAGGAAATCGTCGACCGCTGGCGCAAAATGCCCACCGCGCAAACCGGGCGTCATTTGTCGAACGATGTCGAGCCTGAGGTTGTCGATGCCCTTCGCGAAGCGGTGGTCGCCGCCTATCCCAAGCTGAGCCACCGCTACTACGAACTGAAACGCAAGTGGCTGGGTCTGGACGTGATGCAGATCTGGGACCGCAACGCACCCCTGCCGATGGAAGACACGCGCACAGTGAACTGGGCCGATGCCGAGAAAACGGTGATGGACGCTTACAACGCGTTTGACCCGCGCATGGGTGAGATTGCTGCGCCATTCTTTTCGAAGGGCTGGATCGATGCCACCGTGAAACCGGGCAAAGCCCCCGGCGCCTTTGCCCACCCAACAGTCACCGACGTGCATCCTTACGTGATGCTCAACTATCTGGGCAAACCGCGAGATGTGATGACTCTGGCGCACGAACTGGGCCATGGCGTACATCAGGTGCTGGCCGCAGGTCAGGGCGAAATGCTTTCGTCAACACCTCTGACTCTGGCCGAGACCGCTTCGGTGTTCGGTGAGATGCTAACCTTCCGCAAGATGCTGGATCAGGCCGAAACGCCAGAACAGCGCAAGGTGCTGCTGGCCGGTAAGGTCGAGGACATGATCAACACCGTCGTCCGCCAGATCGCCTTCTACGACTTCGAATGCAAACTGCATGCCGCCCGCCGCGAGGGCGAACTGACACCGGACGACATCAACGCCCTTTGGATGAGCGTTCAGGCCGAAAGCCTTGGGCCTGCGTTCGAATTCATGGATGGGTACGAGACCTTCTGGGCCTATATCCCACACTTCGTCCACTCGCCCTTCTACGTCTATGCATATGCGTTCGGCGACGGTTTGGTGAATGCTCTTTATTCCGTTTACGCCAGCGGCTCGGAAGGGTTCGAAGACAAGTATTTCGAGATGCTGCGCGCCGGCGGATCGAAGCACCACAAGGAACTGCTTGCACCGTTTGGCCTTGATGCCAGCGATCCCAAGTTCTGGGACAAGGGCCTCTCCATGATCTCTGGCTTCATTGACGAACTTGAGGCGATGGAGGGGTGAGCACCCAATCCACAGGGCGTTGGGCCGCATTGAAGGCGCGCCTGCGCCCTGCCATGAACCGAATTCGCCGAACCGTGCCACGTGGCTGGCGGATCATTGTGGGCATCCTGCTGATACTCGGCGGTGTTCTTGGGTTTCTTCCCATTCTGGGCTTCTGGATGATCCCGTTGGGCATCATGGTGGCGGCAATGGACATCAACCTGTATCGGCGATGGCGTCGCAAATCTCGCTAGGTTTCCCTAGTCTTTCTCATTTGATTTGGTCGTGAGGAATATGGCCAGGACGATCAGCGCAGCGCCTATTGCAGCCAGCGGTGTGATGGCCGCCCCCAGAAACAATGCTGAGTTGATGAAGGTGAACACCACAGAAGCGGCGAACATCAAAGTGGCCGTGAGGGTCGAAACCCGCGCTGCCGCTTCGTACCAAAGGTAGTAAGCCAACGCCGTTGGCAACACACCAAGAAGTACCAGAAAAACAACATCGTTTATTGTCGGCATCTGAATTCCGAACAGGGAAAGCGGCAACAGAATAACGCCTGAACAGATGAATATCCCAAACAGGAAATTCAAACGTTCGGGCGTGGATTCAGAGGCTCTCATAGCCCGGCTGCTGGAAATCAGGAACACGGCCCAGCTTAGGCCAGCACCGATTTCCATCACATCGCCAAGCAGAGGCTCTCCGCCACCTTCGAAATCCTGGTAGACCGTCAGAAAAACACCAAAGATCGCCAATACCGTCGCGAGAACTTCGGTCCGGCCAACCGGTGTGTCCGCGAAAAAGTAGAGAAACACCAGAACGAAGAAGGGCGCTGTGTTTTCCAGCACCATCGCGTTGGCCGCACCGGTATGTTCCAATCCGATGTGGAACATAATGTAGTTCACCACCGTCGACAATACAGCCAGACGGAAATTCCAATCCCCAAACCGGATCGAAACTGACGCTCCCATCGCTCGCAACATGCAGTAGATTGCGAGTGCGGCGATGAACAACCGCGTCGTGGCGATCTGCATTCCGCCCAGATCACTGGTCAGATAGCGAACGATAACGCTGTGTGTGCCCCACAAGAACGCAGCCAAAAAGCCAAGGACCAGACCGTTTTGCAGGAGGGATACGTGCTTGGCAGAGTTGTCTTGCAAGGTGCCGCTCCGCTGGAACCTACTTCAGCTGACTGTCTTTCGACCCGCGCCGATTGATGCCGCTGCGGGCTTTGAACGCCCCGTCACGATCCTGCTGACAGTCCAAGCACAGTTTCACCCCCGGGATCGCATTGCGCCGTTTCTCGGGAATTGGCTCTTCGCATTCAGCACAATGGGTCAGGCTTTCACCTAAAGGGCGTTTTTGCGCCTGCATCCGTGCAAGCTCATCGGATATTGACGCCTCAATCTGTTCACTTACCGCGCCATCGCGCGCCCAACCGCCAGCCATAGGGCACCTCCTGAATGGGTACTCGACAGGCTAACCGAGGCTCGCCATGGTAGGCAAGTGGGTGGATCAGAGTGGTACGGCCAGACTGAAAACCTGATCGATCATTTCTTGCGTTCCCCGCGAGAACTCAAGCGGGCATGGGTAGTCAGCCCCTTCCCGAACAGACCGGCAGAACGCTTCGACCTGGAGTTTGTAGTGATCATCCGCCGGGAAACGCGTAACTTGCACTTCCAGCCCCGGGCGATGCAATTCGACACGGGCCTCGCCAAAGACCCGGGCGTTGAATGGCGCTGTCAGCCGGATCACGCCGCCTTCGCCATGAAACACCATCTCCTGATGCGGGTGCATGCGGATCGAAACATAGCTGGAATAAGTAAAGTCAGGGAATTGCGCCCGGATTTCCGTAAACGTGTCGATACCGGCCTGCCAGCGAATTGCCGATTGTACCGAGACAGGCTCTTGCCCCGTCGCAAAACGTGCGCCGCCGATAACGTAGACGCCAATGTCCCGCAATCCACCACCCCCCGTTTCCGCGCGATTACGGATGTTCGTCGTGTCTGCCCGGTTGTCAAAGCTGAAGGCCCCGGTCACATGTACCAGCTTTCCGATCGACCCGTCGGCAATTAGCCTTTTCGTGAACTGCCACTGAGGGTGGTGCACGATCATATAAGCTTCGGCTGCTAACAAACCGGTCTGATTCCGTTTTCCGATCAGGGCGTCGAATTCTTCGCCCTTCATGGTCATCGGCTTTTCGCACAGCACATGTTTTCCGGCATCAAGGGCGCTCAGGCTCCATTCGACATGCAGGTGATTGGGCAGCGGGATGTATACCGCGTCAATCTCAGGATCCGAGAGAAGCGCATCGTAGCTGTCATACACCGCCAGATCCGGGCAGAACTGCTGAAACGGTTCAGCTTTAGTAGGGTCTGAGGTTGCCAACCCCGACAGTCTTGCCCCGTTTGCGGCATGAATGGCAGGTGCCATAAACTGTCGTGCGAATTTGGCGGCACCCAGAATGCCCCATTGAACCGGCTTTTGCATCGTGAACTCCGAATACTGTCCTGCTGAAATGTTGCAGCCTCGTCGCAAGGCTGGGTTCAGCCTGCGTCGGTGTACCTTTAGCAGTGAATCACACCCAAGTCAGGCAAATCCAGCCATTTTCTAAGCTGAGCAATTCGAAACCGGGGCCTGCAGCGCGGGCACGAAAAAACCGGCCGGAAAATTCCGGCCGGTCTGCTAAGGCTGTCCGGTCAGCTGTAGCTGTTTCCAAGCATGCCCTTTTCGCGGGCCAGTTCCCGCATCTTTTTCTGCAGCTTTTCAAACGCCCGCACTTCGATCTGACGAATGCGTTCGCGGCTGACATTGTACTGCGTACTCAACTCTTCCAGAGTCACAGGCTGATCCATCAGACGACGCTGGGTCAGAATATCCTTTTCACGGTCGTTCAGCACATCCAGCGCAGCGCTCAGCAACTCGCGGCGCGCTTCCAGTTCGTCGCGGGCTTCGTAGTCGCCGGCCTGATCGGCATCTTCATCCTCAAGCCAGTCCTGCCACTGCATGGTGCCTTCGCCTTCGGAGCCGACCGTCGCGTTCAGCGAGGCATCGCCACCGGACATCCGGCGGTTCATGCTGATCACTTCTTCTTCGGTCACGCCCAGATCAGTGGCGATCTGTTTGACGTTTTCAGGACGCAGATCACCCTCTTCCAGCGCGCCAATACGAGCTTTGGCTTTGCGAAGGTTAAAAAACAGCTTTTTCTGCGCCGAAGTCGTGCCCAGCTTAACCATCGACCATGACCGCAGGACATATTCCTGGATCGAAGCCCGAATCCACCACATCGCGTAGGTCGCGAGGCGGAAGCCCTTTTCAGGGTCAAATTTCTTGACGGCCTGCATCAGACCCACATTGGCCTCGGAAATCACCTCGGCCTGAGGCAGACCATAGCCGCGATAACCCATGGCGATCTTGGCCGCCAGACGCAGGTGCGACGTGACCATCTTGTGGGCCGCTTCGGTGTCCTGCTCTTCGACCCACCGCTTGGCCAGCATGTATTCTTCTTCCGGCTCCAGCAGCGGAAACTTGCGAATTTCCTGCATATAGCGGTTCAGGCCGCCCTCGGGCGTCGGTGCGGGGAGATTTGCGTAGTTTGCCATGTTTCGATGTCCCTCCGACAAATGTTTAGTTCATTAACATAGGATATGGGTAAGGAACCCTGCCCATTCAAGAGGTGCTGGTAACAGTTTGAGATTAATCTTTGGTTAAGGAAAGATAAGAAACTCTTACTCACAGGGGTTTGCTTATTGTGTCAGCGGTGCGCGCAGCCGTTCTATCAGGTTTTCCATATCATTCGGCAAGGCGGCTTCGAACCGCAGGTTTTCGCCACTGACCGGGTGTTCAAACCCCAAAACAGCGGCATGCAGCGCCTGACGCGGAAAAGCGCGGACAGCTTCGGCCGTCGCCGGATCAAACGCGCGGGCGGCCAGTTTGCGCTTACCGCCATAGACCGGATCGCCGACCAGCCCGTGGCCCGCATGTGCCATATGCACGCGAATCTGGTGTGTACGACCGGTTTCCAACCAGCACTCGACCAGGGACAGAGACGCGGGCGCGCCAAATGTTTCGACGACCCGGGCGCGCGTGACAGCGTGGCGGCCGCCGTGAAAGTACACGGCCTGCTTTTGCCGGTCCGTCTTGTGCCGGGCCAGTTGCGTGGTCAGGCGCATGACATTGCCCGGTTCGAAACTGATACCTTTGACGCCGCCCAGGCGTGGATCGTTGGCGTCCGGCACTCCGTAACAGATCGCGCGATAATAGCGCTCGACACTGTGCGCTTCGAACTGCGCCGCCAGACCGTGATGCGCCGCATCCGATTTGGCGACGACCAGCAACCCACTGGTTTCCTTATCGATGCGATGCACAATGCCCGGCCGCCTGACACCGCCGACACCGGACAGATCAGTGCCGCAATGAAACAGAAGCGCGTTCACCAACGTACCGCTGGGCGAACCCGGCGCCGGGTGAACGACCATGCCCGCAGGTTTGTTGATCACGACCAGATCAGCGTCCTCGTAGATGATGTCCAGCGGGATGTCTTCGGGGCCGATATGACTGTCTTCGGCTTGGGCAACGGTTACAACAACCTGCGCGCCTTCCGTGACTTTTGCCTTGGCATCGGCCACCACGACACCATCGACCTGCACCGCCCCCTCGTCGATCAGACGCCCCAGACGAGTACGGGACAGGTTTTCTTCGGCTGGCACATCCCGCGCAAGCGCCTTATCAAGACGTGGCGGCGGAGCGGCCGCGATCTGAAACTCAATCTGCCGGGTGCCCATGACTGACCCTTCCGAACCCCAAGAACCGCAGGAAACGCCACAGCTTCGCCTGCTGCGGAGAATGGTCATGCTGCTGACCGCGGTGATGATTGGCGGGGTTTTAGTGACATTCGCGCTGATTGTCATCCGGCTATCAGACCGCACCCCCACCCTGCCCGACCAGATCGAACTGCCGGACGGCGCCAAAGCGCAGGCCGTGACCATCGGAAACAACTGGTACGCGGTTGTAACGGATGACAACCGGATATTGATTTTCGACAAGACAACCGGTCGGCAGAGGCAGGAAATCGTTGTCGAATAGGCGCAATCACTCTTCAAGCGCCATTCGGAAAACAACCTCTGACGCCAGCCGCAGCGCTTCGTATTCTTCAGGCGAGTCGCGGCGGAACTGCAAATCGGCGTCACTCAGTTGAACGGGCGGGAACAACTGATCGCGGTCCGGGAAAAATTCCTGCTGAAAATCAGTGTCCTGTGCGGCCAGATGTTCGTCCAGCCACAAACGCTCTTTCGGTTCCAGCACGTCATTTCGCCGGATCATTACCGGATCGTCGACAACGAGCCGCCGCAGTTGTCGGGTTCGCTGGCGCCCGATGGACCGGGCCAGAATCCCGAAAGCCTCGCTTGCCGCGCGGGACTGTGAAGGATTGGACGGCAGATTTGCCGTGCTACCCTTGGGAAGCGTGACACCAATGCGTGACATGAAATCGTCCACGATATTTCCATTGGCCATTACGGACCGATCATACAGGAAAGGCGCGACCGTCACGCCGGGAAACGCGCTTCGGATTCGGGTCAGCATGGCGCTGTAACTCAGTCGCTCAGGGTTTTCGGCGATCTCGTCCAGACGAGCGCGGATGTATTGCGTTCCGCCAGCGGGCAAGCGACCATTCTTTGCCCGCTGCTTATAGTCCGCCTCCCAAAAGTCGGAATATCGCCGACAGTAGAAGGTAATGCGCATCTGCCGGGCCGGAATATCGGAAAAAATCTGCGCCAGCCGGTCCAGATCCACCGAATACAGCATCTCGGACGAGACCAGGCAGGTCATATCCTTGTGCGCCTCGTATTCCAGGGCCATGGCTTCGCGGAACCCATCTGTCGGCTGCTGCGTCTGGTTTATGTGGAAGGCGATGATATTGTGGCTGATCGTCAGTCGGCTGTTTTCGTGGCGCCGGCGACCGGTTTCCATGTATCGCAGCCCGGCCTGGTCCAGCATACCGCCGTTCGTGCGAACAAAACCCTGCAAGGCGGTGGTGCCGGTCTTGGGCATCCCGATATGAAGCCAAAGCATCAGGCGCCTCCGCAAACCTGAAAAAGAACCGTCATCCCACCTTCCCGGCTACGGCACCGTCAGTCATCTGCTGCATCAGATCCTGCATCTCGGGGACTTCCCGCAGCTGCGCGATTTGCTGACGGTGAAGATCACAGGTCAGGTGATGCAGTCGGGCGGTTTCAGGGTCAGAAAGCATGTCGTAGTAGAATTCGCGTTTGCGGTCAGCAACGACATCGATCGCGCTGTCCGTCTCGGCATTCTGGTTCATCATGTTCCAGTATTCCATCCCCAGGCTTTCGCCCAGATGATGAGCGCGACCGCGCATCTTCTTGACCAGATAGCTTTCGCAGGACTTCAGCGCGTAATGGTTGACCTGAACGAACTCGTACCCGACGGAATCGCGGGCGGAGCGCCAGCTTCTTTCGTAATAACGGTCGGGCATCAACTGACCCGATCCGTTGTACCAGTGGCATTCCGCCATGGTTTCGACCGTCGGGCGCTTGGGCCGGTGAACCCCCAACCCGTCCCAGAGTTCGCGCTGAAACATGGTCTTGAATCCCCACGCCTGAAACGGCCGGATGGTCATTTCGCGCGCGGCCTGTCTGAACTGATCCGACAGGAACCGATCCTCGTAGCGCACAACACCCGCATTTCCGAACAACCGCCATGTCATCGAAATCGTGCGGGCGTCCGGAATAGCCTCGGTCAGGGCGCGCAGTGTGTGATCTCCGGTCTTGACCACGATCTGTTCATCCGCGTCGATCACGACAACCCAGTCTTGCGGGCGGGCAACTTCCATTTTCAGAAACGTGTTATAGGCCCGTTTCTGCGGGCTGGTCTTCCGGCGTGAATTGTTGTCGACATGGGTCAGAATTCCACGCTCGTCCAACCTTTGCAGCAAAGCGTCCGTCCCGTCGGTACAGTCATTGGTCATAACCACTTGATGATCGACACCAATGGCCCGGTTATGCGCCACCCATTCCAGAACAAACGGCCCTTCGTTCTTCATCGGGGTCACGCTGACAAAGCGTGGGTCCTGTTCCTTCATGACTGACTGCCCTTTGTTGGTTTTATTGTCCCGGTTTCGGCGGATACATCACCTGTTAGTCCTACACGAGTTTTCACATATTTGAACCTGCCTTCAAGCCGCCCAAACGCTGTCATCCTCCCGCCCGGTCAGGTTTCTGTTCGTTTCAGTTGATTGGCGAACCGCTTGTATGGAGGGCAGAGGTCCCTTGCCTTGCGCAGATATCCGGCGGCTTTTTTCTTGTCCCCCCGCCTCAGCAACAACTGACCGGCCGCCCCCTGAATCGCCGCTGTATTGTCGTCAAGATCCGCCGCCTCGATGATCTGGTTTTGCCCCTGCTCGGACGCGCCGATCCGTTCCAGCAAGCCACCCATGGCAAACACCAGAAAAGGATTTCCCGGATCATTTCCAACAGCCTCAGCCATCTTGAGCCGCGCCTGAGAATAATCACCATCCGCCTCGTACAGCTCGGCCAAACGTTTGAGATACAGCGTGTTTTCAGGGCGAAGGCTTGATACGTTCCGGGAAACATCTATTGCTTTTTCCAACGGTAGATCATCCAGCCGAAACCGAAGGATTGTAGAAAAGCTCTGGTACTCCGGGCTATCCAGCGGCACCTGCATCTTCTCCGACAGGTTTTGCATGTTTCCCAGCCAATCCTGCAACATAACCAACCTGTCCCTGCTTGAGTTCAGCCGGCGCGCCTTTTGGTCGAGTGCGAGATCGCTCCAGTCCAGCAAGATCACATCAAAGTTGCAGGGAAGGCGTGATAATACCCGACGCTGAGCGACATGGGCATTGAAGTTGAACCAGGATCTGCGGACCGCTTTTTGAATGGTCCAGTCCACAGGCGGCATCGCCCGATAAGAAACCTGATCCCGAAATACCAGTCGCGAACCAAATATGATGACGTCGGGCCTCAACGGTTTTGCCCAGAAGGCCCGAGTGAAAGCCTGTGCTGCAAGCCACCGCTTTTTCTGACTGCCCAGAATTGCGGCCTGCAATGCGCAGGCAACGGCGTGATCCTCGGGCCAGATATGGGGGTTTGCCAAGGCTTGTTCTGTCAGCTTCAACGCCTCTTTCCAGCGGCGCAGGTAAAAGCAGTTCAGTGCATTCAACAAAGGCAGGAACGCGTTGTCCGCCCCGGCTTCAAGCAAAGACTCCGCAAACTGGCGTGACTCTTCTGCCCGGTCTTCAGCCTGGAGCGAGAACAAGTGAAAGGTCGCCTTGGCGTAGATATGTGCAGCCTCTGACGCGTTGATAAATCCGTTCGCCCCCCTGCGCAGCCGATCCACTGTCTTTTCGTTGGCCTCACTTATTTCCTGCGGGGACAAAACATCGCGAAACATCTTGTTCTCTTGCCCGGAAAGCCTGGCCGCCGCCATCGAAAATGCCGATACGGGGGGGGCAATCACTTGGTCCGCCCGGGACATTGCATAAAGCTCCAGAAAGTCCCGCTTGGCCCGGGTCATCTCTGACAGATCTGCAATGTCCGACATCCGCATTAGTTGCGGATAGCGCTTCTGAAACCGGGTGATCAGCTCCGGCTGATCCGAAAACATGATCGCCGGATTGTCGGCGAACTTGTCCAAATGCGCTTCGTAAAGTTCTTCGGTCTCAATCTTCGCAGGCCAGGTTGAGTGTTTCCACGGCAACCCGTTCAGAATGTCGCCCCGGCGGATGTGGTAGGCTGACACCCCCTGCCCCGACAACGCCTGGTCCGCACGATCCATGATGGCGCGGATTTCGTCGGTGAAGCCGATCCGGTTAATGAACTCTCGATAGCGGGGGCGGATCGTTTCAATGTCTTCCCAGGGGAACGTCAGAATCTGGAACCCCTCCTCGACCAGAACCGCACGCCCGGCATCCAGATGCTTGATCAGCCGGTCCGGTGTCTTATCGTTCTGAAATTTCCAGATCGGTTGGGCTTTTTGTGACAGCGCCTCGAACGCGTCGGTATCCAGGAAATGGTCCGCCATCCACGCTTGGGAAAACAGTTCTTGTGGATATTCCAACTCAGGTGCATCCGCGCCTTGCGGGAACCAGTTCACCCGATAATCAGTATCGAAATCCTCGGCCAGGCGGATACATGTCAACAACATCAACAGGCGCGCGCCCATCCTGTCCTTGCGTTGACCGATAAAGACCCCCTTGCCTGGGGTCATGAGGTTGCCTGGGCAGTGTCGGCAGCCGCTTGCCTGCGAAGGGCACGAAACCTCTGACGTGCTGCGTGTGCCAGTTTCGGATGCCGGTCACGGCTCATCTCTTCCAGTCTGTTCATGTAGACCGGCAAACGCTTGCGCGCCCTGATCATCCGGAAAAAATCTGCGGCCTCAAGCGAGCCGTCCATCGCACCCAGCATGACCGGCTTGAGCAAATCGAGCTTTCGCAGCATCGGGGCCGCGAAATGGTTTGAACACCAGGTCTTCAGCGGGATGACATTTCCCCCCTGCAAGCGCGCCGCCTGCTGCCGGTCAAGATCGAAAAACGGATCAAAAGCCACATAAACCCGTTTGGCGGTTTTGATGGTTTCGACAGTATCGCTGAGCGGCAGATCCCAGTCCTGAACCCGACCGAACCGGTATCGGGTTTCCCATGGCACCAGCCGTTCGTCTAACGTTGTCTGCGGGTTGAAGGCAATCACCGTTGACCCCGGCACCAAAGCGGAAAACGCCAGCGCGCCGTAGCCCCCCATGGATGCACCGGCAAAAACCACCTGATCGAACTGGGCAAAAAAACCTTCGCGGGCCTTTCCTTCCAGATACGAAATGATTTCCGTGTCGCGATACCAGGCCTTGGTCCGGGCAAACACCCCAAGATGAGACCACCCTTCGTCCCTGAAAAACTTCCAGCCCCATGGTTCGCGCGCAAAGGACAGGTCGTTGGCGTTGGCGATGTTGTCAAAGCTTACAATCAGGCGAGAGGTCGATCGGTGGTGAAACAGAAACGCGTGGCGTTCAAGTTTCTGCAGAAAGCCCCTACCTTCTCCGCCCGGATACAGTTCCACAAACCATGGCGGTGCGGGGTCGGTCAGGATGCGTTCGTACCCTGTCTTGCGGTCAGGGTGTTCGGGTTTCAGTTGCTCTTTGGACAGGTCGGTCATGATGCTCAAACAAGATTGTCCGCAAGCCAGGAACGGAAGTCCACCCAGTCCTTGCGCATTTTGATTTCCTGAACTTTCGCCGTGTGCCAATTGCAAGCCTGTTCGTGCAGGCGGGCCAATTCCTCATCCGCCTTCAACTCGGCCAGCAAGGGCGCGGCGCGGCGGGCCGCCGGCAGGATGGATTGGTCCATCTCTTTGTTGGCATTCATATCCATCCAGTAGGATTGCCCCTGATCCACCTTGATGTGATTGGTTCTTCCCCGATCCCGCTTGATCAAAAAACCGTCCATCGACCGGACCGAGTAGTGGTGAATCCGACCAAAGCTGTGATCGAAGTTTCGCCAGGCTCGCCAGCCGACCTTTGCCGCAGGGAACAGATTGCCGCTGGCATCCGACCAGGCAATGTCGTCCTCTTTTCCTTCTTCAATGCCTTTTGGTCTGTGTGGACCGAACCGGGTGAATTTTCCGTTATTGCGAAACAGCGTCTTCAAGCCGAAAGCACGGCTGGAGTGATACGGGAATTCCATATCCGCCATCACAAACGCCTCGGTCACGGGCCGGTCTTCAAAGCTGATGTTTCCGGCGCTGCCAAACAGCTTCCACGCGAACGAGATTGCATCCACTGGCTGCCCCGCGCGATGTTCCACCTGGGAAATCAGAGCGCCAAAGCTGTTATCGCCGCAGCGGATGTTCCAGAACTCATCGACATCCAGGCACAATAACCAGTCAGACTCTTTGACTTTGGGCTGGCGCCGCGCCCGCCGCAACATCTGGTGCTGAGGGTTTCCCCCTTCTTTCACCTCGTTCGACACATGTGTCGCAAGCCCCAGATCCTGCAACCTGCGGGCCATTTCGTCAGTACCGTCCTCACAATCGTTGGTGAATATCACGAAGTGGTCGATGCCCAGACTCCGATGAAAAGCCACCCATTCAAGCATATAGGGGCCTTCGTTTTTCATCGTCGTAAAGATGGTAATGGTCTGTGACATTCAAGCCGTTCCCAATCTGAATTGCCCACTGTCTTACACAAGCACGCAGAACGGGGCGAGACGGGAATCGAGCAAACCGGCAATCCCGAACAAACTGATGCACCTTCGCACTCGCCTTTGAAAGGGATTGCGTGCCAAAAGAATCCCAAGCAGCCACCAGATCCATAAGATCTGCACTCAGCCAAAAACAGCACCAAACGTTCATCAAATCGACAAGGTGAAAGCCTTCAGATTGTTGCTCGGTGTGTTTTGCGCTAACGCACGCCTTGAACCGAAGTCTCAATGCCGCGTGGGGATTGGTGTGTCTGACCCGGCACCAGCAAAGCCGCCACATTGCGCCCGAATTCGCGGGTTCGCGATTCAACGGTGTTAAAACTGAATTCGATGATCAATCCAAACGGAGCAACGCAAAGCACGACCAGAACCGCGATAGGAACGGAAAAACTGCTTTCAACACCGGGGTAAATTTCAACCCACATCGCTTTGACCATCGAGAATATCAAGATGTGCCACAAGTAAATAGTATAGGATCGGGACCCCATATAGTTCACTGCCCGGATTGGCCACCCGGTGAATTGCAAAGCTCGCTCATTAATTATTGCCGTGAACACGCACAGCGCGCACCCGATGCTTGTGAGCGTGCTGGCAAATGGTCCGGGTCCGAATACAGCAGGGCTACCCAGGGCCATTAGCAAACCCAGTCCCGTTGTTAGAACAGCCACGACCCTGTTGCGCGGGATTTGATAGCGTGCCTTTAGCACAGGGACTGTGAAATAGAGAAAGCATCCCCAGATCACGCCGTCCAACCGAAACCACCATGCCAAATCGTAAACATCCGTCCGCTGCAAAAAGGAAAATATGGCCAGAAAAATCGCACACCCAAAAACCAGACGTTGCTTGCGCAGTACCACAACAACCAATATGGGCCAAAAAAAGTAGAACTGTTCCTCCAGCGACAAGCTCCAAAAATGCGCAAGCAGAGAGATTGGTTGCCCATCTTCAATCTGCACAAACCCCCAAAGGTTCAGCCATTGGGTCAAGGCGGCAAAAGCCGCGTATCCTGTATGCTCGATGCCGCCATACTGTGTGTAGAAGTCTGACCCGGACAAAAGAACAACCGAGGCGAATGTCACCAAAACGACGATTGCCGCCGCGGGAATTAGGCGGAAAAACCTTCTGATCCAAAACCGAAGCAACAACTCCTTGGCCGAGTATTTTCCGGTTTCCAGTTCTTTAAAAATGGAAAGTGAGATTACGTACCCGCTGATTACGAAAAACAGATCAACGCCAGCACCGAACTGCAGTCGAGAGGTATAGTCATAGGTAAGCTGCGTCCAAGGCATCAGAAAGGGAAGGTGCGCGATCAGGACCAAAAATATCGAAATCCCTCGAAGGGTCTCGATATCAATGTTCTTTTGACCGGAGTGCTCCATTTTCGCCTCAGTAAGTACTGCTTGGTTTGTAGGTTTCGCGATGCCCGTTGCCCATAACCGAGAGTTGCGGTCAACACCAGTCTTTCAGGCTTCCGGATACACATCATTTCGCGCGTGCGACGATGTCTCTTTGATCGTCGCACCAGAACACAGAGAAAGTTCCTATTTGACCAGACTGCCCGTCAAATGAAGCCTAAACCGGGTATTTTTCAGATGGAGAAACTGTAGGGTGGCTACAGGTTGGTCCGCAACAGCGCAAATGAACGTTAGTTATTGTAAATTATCTATTTTCGTTGAAAAAGTTGTGCGATCGAGAGGCACCATGTTACCGCCGCTAAATGTTGCAAGTAACCCTTACCACTTTGCTGCGGTGTGTTTTGCAAAGGCCGACCGTCTCGGATTGGGTCAACATGTTGCAACCAACCTCCCACAAGATGGGGGCCTGGATGGCATAGCAATCAGCAGCACATATCAAGAACACGAAGAACGGCACGATACTACAGAACGGTGACGGCCTGTTGTGCTTGAAGGGCCAGAGCAATAGCAAGCGGGGACACGGGCAACCTCTCGACGGTAGCGGAGCAAAATCGGGCTGGGTCCTCACCCCAAAGTCTCACTTGCGAAATCCCAAAAACAAAATGCGATGGTCCGGCGTCCTTGCCATGGGCAATAGATCGCACATCAGAGCGTGAATGGATGCGCGAAGAAGCCGAGGCCAACAGAAACGACGCAGCATTTGAAAAACGGACCTGACGATACTCTAGGCCAGACCGGAACGTCTATACGACGACAGGGCAGCCTTACGCTATCGCTCCATGTCATCGACAATTAAGGAAAGCGCCGGGTCTTCGTCACTCACTTGACCCGATTTGAGTTCAGTTCACCATCACGTAAAAGGGTTTGTTTCTTCGGGCAAAAGTCTGAGCAATTCACACGCCGATCCCACTTTCGTCAGCCAAGACGCTTCGAGCACCTGTAACAAGCTTGCCTTGTCAACAAGCATAACCGTTGAGCTTTCCTCCAGCTTGGGCGTTCCGATTTAACAGGTGCAATAGTTCGACCTGATTGGACGTTCCGGTTTTAGAGAATATTGAACTGAGGTGTGAACGAACAGTTGCGGGGCCAACCGAAAGAGTTTCCGAGATTAGCTTTACTGTCATTCCTTCCCTCATCATCGCACAAACCCGGAACTCGCATCTGCTGAGCGCCGCCGGGTTCTGAGGATCAAGAATCGGGACATAGTCGCCGCCGCTGTCTTCGGACAGACGATAGCTGCGGGGCTGCTCGGACTTTGCAGAAATCGCACCGGGCAAACGGTTCTTCCATCCAGACGAAAGAGTTGAAGTCAAAACAGCTAACAAATCCAGATCGGGTCCCAGAGGGCTGACACTGTAGTGCAATTCAATGTAGTCGATATGTGACGCGGTTGTCTCAAGCGGAACCACAATAACTTCGACCAACCCTTCAGGTTTATGATATTGATAGCGAGACATTGGAGCCGCACCGGATAGCATCATATCCGTCAATGTCCAGATAGATCCCGGCTTTGCATTTGAGATGCAATCCCCGAAAATCAATTCCGCTTGGGTTTGAGGTTGCGACGGCCATATCTTCCCTTGTTGGACGCAACACCGTGCAATGTGCTTAACTTTCCAACCAGCTTTCGAAACCCTGACAATTAAAAGCGCATCCGCATTTAGCAGACGCATTAAAAAATTTGCTGCATTTAGAATAGAGCCATTGTTATTTACGGCCCGCGTCCACTCCATCACGAAGTTAAAAATGTCCCTCGCGTGGGTGCTCTTAACAAAACTGACACTCATACCCCACAACCCAACTAGATAAAAAAATCGTCGAACCAAACACGTCCGAACCTGGACGACAAATTTGTTCTATACGTAATCCATGAGCAACCGATTTCACCGCGCAGGGCGCACATCCGCGTTCAAACGGGCCACAAGAAGATTCCTATAACTATCTCATATTTATCTATTTTTTTGGATCTCTGCATATTTTTAACTACCAAGCTCCTTCCGGAGAAAAATTTCCACACCCCAAAACTGGCTATCAAATTGATTACAATTGCAGCCTTGGCCGAGTCATTGTTGACAGCCGAGATGATTCTTTCACGCTTTAACATCCTGTTAATGCTGGGTTAATTCTTTTAATCCCTTAAGTGATATCAACATACAAAATACATTCTATGCGTGTAATATATTTACCTTTGAGGGAAGGATGCTGCTTCCCTCGCTCCTATTCTGATTCCAAGCTAAAGCATTTTTTGCCTGGCTTGCGCTGCATTACTGTGGAGCGTTGAAACTAACTTAACCTTTTGGGGGAAATAATGATCAAATTTGTGAAAAATTTTGCTAAGAACGAAAGCGGTGCGGCAATTGTTGAGTACGGACTGGCCCTTTTGGTGGTCGCGTCGATTGCAGTCGGTGCATTTTCGTATCTGGGCACTACTACCAATACAAACGTGACTGGTGCCTGTGCTGCTTTGGGCAGTGCAACCTGCTGACCGAAACCAGGTCAGAACATCAAAGAATTCTGCGCCCTCACTCAAGTTTGGCGGCGCAGAATTTACCGCCAGGAATTTCGCAAAAACAGGAAAACCGAAGTTCCGTATTTGAGTGCGAGACTTTTGGAGAGAGATATGCGTATCAGACCAATCATTTCTACGCTGTTTGGAATTGCGATAGCTTCCGGTTCCGTTTACCTGGCGAAAGACCATATTCAGTTCAAGGCCAACACAGCAAGCGTATCGCCTGATGCAGATTTGGTCGAAATTTATGTGGCCCGATCGGAGATCGCATTTGGCCAAACGATCGAAGCTCACAACGTTACGATCCACCCCTGGCCGCGCGAAGCACTTCCGGCCGGAGTTTTCACGGAAATCGACGTTCTTGTTCCCGACAACCGCCGCCAATTGCGCCGCGCCAAAGGGCGGTTCTACCCCGGCGAAGTGATGCTGCTTTCAAAGGTTTCGAACTTTGGTGAAAAAGTCACGCTGGTTCAGAAACTTGGAGAAAACACGCGCGCCATGGCGATCGAGGTCGATGCCGTGACTGCGGTTGGCGGATTTGTTACGCCGGGCGATCATGTAGACATCGTCCTGACACAAGGTGCGAAGCAGGAACTTCGCGCGGTGACCATCTTGCAGAACATCCGCGTGATTGGCGTGGATCAGCAGTCAGAAGAACTCAGCGATCAACCTGAGATCGCCCGGACGATAACCGTTGAGGTCACTCCACAGCAGGGACAACGTCTGGCGCTGGCTCAAAAGGCCGGAACACTGAGTCTGACGCTCAGAACACTGGATAATGTTGAAGATGAACCCATGGAAATGGTTCGCCTGCGCGATCTTCTGCAGGAAGAAGGCCCGGTGGAGAAAGTCGAAGCTCAACCAACTGTAACGGTACGTCGGGGAACCGAGACCGAGGTTGTAACCATCCAAAGGCAGCTCAACGAAGCGGAAGAGAGAACAGACGCCGAGCCTGTCACCGAACTGGAAACGCCCCCCCAGAAAGATGCTCAGCTTGCACCGGCGGTCGCGTCGCCGCAGGTCAAACCTCGCGCTCAAACGATAAAAATCAGCCAGGCACCCAGCCAGTAAGCCCTGCCATGCGAGTAGCTGCTTTCATATCCGATTTCATCAAGGATGACCGTGGTACGGTAGCAATCCTGTGGGGCACCGCCTTGGTCGCTTTCCTCGGCTTCTTTGCGATCACTCTGGATGTTGGCCGGTTGAACTCTACCCATGCCGAGCTTCAGTCGTTTGCGGACAACGTGGCCCTGGCTGCGGCCGCTGAGCTGGACGGACAACCTAATGCGATTTCGCGGGCCACAAATGCGGCGGCAAATCTGATTAGTGACAGTCAGACATTTGCGAATGGCAGCACCGCGCTTTCAGGTTCATCTGACTATACCCTCTCGTTCCACTCCGCGCTTCCTGCTTCAGATCTTACGCCGCTCGGCGCGGACCTCACGACAGACCCGCGTCAAGCAAAGTTCGCGCACGTCGTGTTAACACCGAAATCGCTGAGCATGAGCCTTGCTTCCGCACTGGACAAAATGCTTGGAGGGAGCGGTTTCTCGGCTGCCAGCGTTTCGGCCGAAGCGGTGGCCGGATACTCGAAAGCCGCGTGCGATATTTCGCCTCTGATGTTCTGCCTTCCGCCGAATTGGGAGTCCACTCTGACAGTCGGCGATCAAATCCTGCTTCGCAGTGGCGGCAATGGTACTGCCTGGGGGCCCGGTAATTTTGGCTTCATCGATCTGGCAAACTTCCAGGACACCTCGGGTGTGTGCGCAGACGAAGGTGGCAACAAACTGGCGTGCCTCATCGCGGCGCAAAGCCAGATTACCCAGTGCATTCTCACCAACGGGCTGGACACGGAACCGGGGCAGAAAGTCGGCATCACAAACGCGGCATTCAACGTGCGTTTTGACATCTACCGCTCTGTTCTCAATGGCGAGAAAAACAACATAGATTTCGCGCCGGCGCCGAACGTGATCAAGGGCATTGAAAAGAACGGTGGCGGGTCTTGCATTCAAGGCAATGAGCAACCGACACCCGATACAACCGGCCTTGGTCGCGACCTGTGCATGGCGGCGGGTACCTGCGGCGGAAACAACCGTTTCGGCGATGGCAACTGGGATCGGGCCGGCTACCTGAACCGGAACCACGATCTGGCCGATGGGCTGGCAGACGGTGTTGGCAGTGACGCTCACCTGCCCCTGTTGTCAGGGTCGAATTCAGTATTCGCGGGCACGCGATACGGGATGTATCTTCGGGAAATTGCCTACGGGAATACAAACCCTTACGCAGCACCAAACGCAAACGCCATCCTTGATCCTTCGCTTGCCGAAACCGGCCGCCCAATGTGCTCAAGCCAAATGTCGAATGACCCGGCGCGGCGCGTTGTAACAGCGGCCGGCGTTGATTGCGCACAAAACCCTGTTTCCGGTTCGACGACCGGGGTTCCCGTAACAAAATTCGTTGCCGTCTTCCTGACGGAACCCGTGGGCGATGATGGCATCTCGCCACCCAGTTTTGACATTCACGGCGAGGTCGTCGGCTTCCCGGATGTCACCGGTGTTGGGAGCGGCGGTAATGGCTTCGGTGGCATCTTCCGCGACGTCGTACAGTTGTATCGTTAAAGGCGCACGTTCATGAGTATGAGGCACAGATTTCCTTTCAAACGTTTCGCCAGGAACGACGACGGCGCAATCCTTGTCGAGTTCGGCCTTGTTATGCCGGTCATGTTGCTTCTATTGGCCGTAACTCTGGAGTCGGCGCGCCTTATGTGGTCGTACCAGTCGGTTATTGCCGGTGTGCGCGATGCCAGCCGCTACTTGTCGCGAGTTACACCCGCAGATATCTGCACATCCGGTGGCTCTGTTGCGGGGCTGACCACGACTTTGAAAAACATTGTTGAGCAGGACATCAACGGAAATAACCTGTTTCCGTCCAGCGTGACGGTCAATTCCGTGACGCCAAGCCTGTCTTGCGTGTCCGGCACCTATCGAATGAACCCCGCCCCTGTTGGCCAGGTGAGTGCCAATATCACCATTCAGTTTCCGCTGGGCGGTATCCTGACGCTGTTCGGCAGCGGTGCGACATCAGTGACCACCGACGTCGCTGATACATCGCGGATTTTTGGCCAATGAGACGCCTGCTGGATATCCACGCGCGTTTGCGACAGAGCGGTCGCTCATTCCTGCAAGAGCAGCATGGTGGCGTTCTGGTCGAATTTGCTCTGGTAGTGTCGTTGTTTTCTTTCCTGTTCCTTGCACTGTTGGACTTTGGCAGGCTTTCGTACAGTGGAGTGAACGCACAAAAAGCAGCGCAGTTGGCCGCTCGTATCGCCGTGGTGCGTCCACCTGCGTGTTCTGGCGTTCCGCAAACCCACACGCGAGGGGCATCCACACTCCAACCCCGTTTCGGCACCTCATGCAGTGCCTCGGTCGGCATATGCGCCGATCCCATGACCCCTACGTGTTCGGGTATCGCCACCAACGCCACTGCGTCGGAAATCTGGGATCGCGTCAGTCCGCTTCTGCCACCGGGCACAGCCATCAGCGCACTGCAATTTTCCTATGATTTCAATTCCAATCTGGGTTTCCTGGGCGGCCCTTACACACCCATGGTCACTGTTGAACTGAACCTGAGTGATTTTCAGTTCGTGTCGCCTCTGGCCGCTTTGGCCAACGCCGCGGGTGCGACAAGCAGCACAATCTCTTCGACAGCCGGCTATTCCAATTTCAGCGTCTCGCTGCCTGCTGAAGACCTTGCATTAGGAGAGTCAGGGTAATGAGTAACCACGTTTCAGATCTCAAGTCACAATCGGTCATGCTTCTGTCAGCAGGAGAAACAATCGCGCAGGCGGTCGCAAACGCGTTTCCCGCTGTAAGAGAAAACAAAGTTTCTGAATTGGCTGGCTCGTTCAAAACACTGAACGGAACCGCCCGCGAAATGGCGTTCAAGCATGACGTGGTGATATTTGAAATCGACCCGGATGACTCGGGCGAGGTACAAGCCGTCGAAGAACTGCTGACGCATCGCGATGATGACACCTTGTTCGTGGCGCTGACGCAGAATGATCTTTCGATCACCAAAGCCCGTGAACTGCGGAAAATTGGTATCGACGAAGTGCTTCCCTTGTCGATCGATGGCGAGGGATTGAAAGCTGCGGTCAGTGAAAGAACCATATCGCGCACCGTTCCGCAGCTTCCGACCAGGAACGGTCTGTCTGCTCTGGGTCGGGTTATCCCGGTTACAAAATCCCGTGGCGGTATCGGCGCGTCTACTGTCGCGGTGAACCTTGCGTGCTCGCTGGTGGGCAGCAAGAGCTCCTTGTTTCGGAAGACCGAGAAAAAACGCGTCGCACTTTTGGACTTCGATCTGCAATTCGGAAACGCAAACGTGTTCCTGGATCTCGAAGACAACGGAGGGTGCCTTCAGTTCATCGAAAACTCGGATGAGCCCGATGACCATTTCCTGTCATCGATCCTTCAGAGCCACAAACTCGGCATCGACGTGCTTTGCGCGCCTGCCCCTTTGGTTCCGCTTCAGTCGATACATACGAACCTTCTCGAAGGTATGCTCGATCTGCTTCAACGTCGTTACGACTATATTGTCATCGACCTGCCCTGTGCTGTTGTCGAATGGGTCGAACCCATTTTCAAGCGTGCGACCCAGCTTGCGCTGGTTACTGACACAACCGTGCCATGCGTGCGCCAAGCGCGACGTTTGATTGATTTCTACCGCGAAGCCAATGTCTCTCTTCCGGTCGAGGTTATTGTGAACCGCGAACCTAAGACTCTGCTCAAGCCGGGGCACGTTCGCGAGGCAGAGAAAGTCCTGAAAACCAAGCTGAAACACTGGCTGCCCGAGAACCACAAGGTCGCCCGCAACTCAGTCGATCTTGGGCGTCCCATCGTGGACATGAAGCCGGGATCCGACCTTGGCAAAGCCCTGACAAAACTTGCTGGCGCGATGTCTGAAGACGTTCGGCCCGTGGCAACAAAAACGAATTAAAAAAGGAGATCACCGTGTTCAATGAGTATAGATCACGCAAGGCTGCATCCAATTCGAATGTCTTGGTCCTTGAGCAGCCAATCGAAGTACCCAGGCCCAAGGTGACTCCGGAACCCGTGGACGTTGATCTGCAAGCGCATCTGGAGCTCAAAAGCCGTTTGCACGGCGAACTTCTTGACCGGCTAAACTTGTCCGTGATCGACAAGGTTGAGCGGTCGGAGCTGAAACGTCAGATCGCATCGTTGGTGACAGGCCTGATCGAGGCGGAAAACCTTCATTTGCGGTCCGAGGCTTTCACATCACTGGTCGACGAGTTGATTCACGAAGTGATGGGGCTGGGTCCGCTGGAACCACTTCTGGAAGACCCGACGGTCAACGACATTCTGGTCAACTCATATGATCAAGTCTACGTGGAACGCTTTGGTTTGTTAGAAGAATCGACGGCACGCTTTCGCGATGAACGCCATCTGCTTCGGATAATTGACAAGATCGTCAGCAAAGTCGGTCGTCGCATTGATGAATCCCAGCCATGGGTTGATGCGCGCCTGGAAGACGGCAGCCGTGTCAACGCAATCATTCGCCCGTGTTCCGTGGACGGGCCTGCGCTGTCGATCCGCAAATTCTCGCGCAATCCTTTGACGATCGACAAACTCGTTCAGCGAGAAAGCATGAACGGCCAAGCTGCCAAGCTTCTGGAGGCGCTGGTCGAAGCAAGGTTGAACATCCTGATTTCCGGTGGCACCGGTTCCGGCAAAACAACGATGCTGAACGCCGTTTCATCCTTTATTGATGGCAATCAGCGTATCGTAACAATCGAGGACGCCGCCGAACTTCAGCTTCAACAAAGCCATGTTGTTCGTCTGGAAACCCGCCCCCCAAACTCGGAGGGCCAGGGCGTGATCACTCAACGCGATCTGGTGCGTAATGCTCTCAGGATGCGGCCGGATCGCATCATTGTCGGGGAAGTTCGTGGTGCTGAATGTTTTGACATGCTTCAGGCCATGAACACCGGCCATGACGGGTCGATGACGACCGTTCACGCAAACTCGGCGCGTGATGCGCTCAGCCGGGTGGAACAGATGGTGACTATGTTGGGGGCAGAATTGCCCATCAAGACCATCCGGTCTCAAATCGCTTCGGCCATCCAAATCGTGTTGCAACTGAGCCGCCTCAGCGATGGCACACGCAGGGTCGTCAGCATTTCGGAAATCACCGGCATGGAGGACGACACGATCACCATGCAGGACATCTTTGTCTTCAAACGTCGAGGCAAGTCTGAAAACGGGGATGTATTGGGAGAGTTCCTGCCGACCGGCATCCGCCCAAAATGCTTCGACCAACTGGTTGCCGCGGGCATTGATGTGGATAGCGACATGTTTATTCGCGGGGCAATGACGTCATGATTGACCTGCAACCAAATACACTGAACATTTTGATCTATATCGCGATTTTTCTGGGCATTCTGCTGGTTTACGAGGGTCTGCATCAGCTTCTGCTTCGCAGGGAAACCCAAAGCGAAGCCAGGAACCGGCGCATGAAGATGATTCAGGACGGAGCCTCAAGTGATCAAGTACTGCAAGTTCTTCGGGATCCCGCGATGCTCGCCGCCGGAGAAAAAGCCGGTCCAATAGTTCGTTTTCGCCGTTTGCTCGTTCAAGCGGGGTTAACGATCAGTCCGATATGGGCTGCCCTCGCAGTAGTGTTCTTGGTCTTGTTGACCTTCGCAGGCGCGTCCCGGTTTCTCGTCCAGGAATTGGCGGCCCTTCTGAGCGCGGTTCTCGGTCTCGTTGGGCCGTTCATCGTGCTGGTCGCCATGAAGAACGCTCGATCGAAGAAGCTGACAAAACAACTGCCGGACGCTCTGGATTTGATGGCCCGGGGATTGAAGGTTGGTCATCCGGTTGCTGTTACGGTTGGAAACGTCGCAACGGACTTGCCGGATCCAATCGGCACGGAATTTGGCATCATCAAAGACCAGATTAATTATGGCGATGATGTCGCGACTGCCTTTCACGACTTTGCGCAACGCGTTGGCACCGAGGACGCAAAGTACCTTGCCGTGAGTATTGGCATTCAGCATGGAACCGGCGGCAACCTTGCGCGGGTTCTTAATATCCTGTCTCAGACCATCAGGGATCGGCACACAATGCAGAAGAAAATCAAGGCGATTTCCGCTGAAGGGCGTCTGAGCAGCCTGATCCTCACGATCTTGCCGGTAATTATCTACCTATCGATCGAAATTTCCACGCCTACCTTCTACGGCGACGTTCGCAATGACCCACTGTTTCCCTATTTCGCCTGCGTGATTGTAGGCCTGACAATTGCTCAGGGGCTCATCTTGAACCGCTTGGTTAAGTTCAAGTTCTAAAAAAAGGGCTGATGATATGGATATTATTCAAGAGTTTCTGAGTGAGCAAAGCCTCTCGCCGCAGTTCTTTTTGCTCGTCGGAGTTGCCCTTAGCGTGTTCTTTGTTGTCATGGGCCTGTCAGGGTTAACCGAGGCCGACAACACTGCGGCGCAGCGCATGCGTGGAGGGTCAGTTTCAAGTGGGCACGGTCAGGATTTTGACCTCATTCAAGGCGACAACAGCGATCCGCACGGGCTTCTCAAGGCGTTCGTTCCGTCGTCGAAGAACGAACGTTCCAAGATTGGCAAGCTTCTAAGACAGGCTGGCATTCAACGAAAGCACGCCATTCGCACATACTACAGCTGCCGTGTAGTTTTGGGATTTGTATTGCCGGCCACGTTTGTCGCAGCCATGGCGCTGCCAATAGAAACCCAGGTTCAATTGAGGATCACCGGCATATTGCAGGGTGTTACTTGGATGAACACATTGCAGATCGTAACGGTTTTGATGGTCTCGGGCTTCTATGGACCCGCAATCTGGTTGCGCTTTCGCATAAAGAAACGCCGCCAGGCAATTGAACACAGCCTGCCAAACGCACTCGATCTGCTGCAGGTGGCAATTGAGGCCGGTCTGGGTTTTGATGCAGCGATGATCCGTGTGTCACATGAGATGGCAAGTGCGGCGCCCGAGATTTCGCAGGAGTTCTCAATTCTTCAGCTGGAATTGCAGGCGGGCAAGGAACGACAGGCCGCCTTTCTTGACATGGCCGACCGGGTCGGAATCGACGAGTTGAGTTCATTTGCCAACGCCTTCTTACAATCCAACCAGTATGGCACCAGCATTTCCGCATCCTTGCGTAGGTTTGCGACTGACATGAGGCTTGATCGCGAGCTACGTGCTCAGGAAAAGGCAAACCGCCTTCCAGTGCAAATGTCAGCTGTGATGGCCATGTGTATGATGCCCGTTTTGTTGTTGATTTGCCTTGCGCCAATGCTGATCCGCTGGGTGAACATGTTTGGGTAAAACATGGGTGGTGGCAATGAGTTCTTCGATTAAGCGGTCATTCCGTGGTGACTTTAGCCACATCCAGAATTCGGATATGCTCAGGTGACCTTCGGCTTGCGAAAAACTGCCTCAACGATCCGCCAGATCAGTTATTTCACAGACGTAAGGCGCTACATGGCCAGCAAGCAAATATTGCCAAGCGCGGGACGCAATCTAAGGCAGCCTAAATCCGCCTCACTTTCAGGGTAATTTTACATTACTTTAATAGAATTTTTGGTGCGGTCGAGAAGCATCTAGAACAATCGAACTAGCGCCCATGAATCCTTATTTTTATAGGTAAACCCCTATAGGGCAGCCTTCATATTTTCCAAAATGTGTGCTGTCCTGAGTGGTATTGTGTGTTGTCTGTTTTTGTCAATACACGCGTTGAAATGTATCGGCCCGTAGAATATTTCGGCCCAGAAACACTCTACATACTGCAACCAAGTAACTATTGGGTATTTCAAGAAGTGTTTCAGTGTCCTGCGGCTAAGTTCTCTATGCCGACGAGGCGAGGTGAGGTGAGGTGAGAGGCCCGATCTGGTTGATTCTCATAACAATCCCCCTTCTTTGATTTGCCGTGTAATGGCCAAATTATGATCCCAAATTGCTTGGCATGTTGATTGTTGATTTGATGACGAAGCCCTTTGGGCGGAGGTTGCATGCCTCATTTTGCGGCCTCCGCCTCTTTGCTATTGGGAAGAAATCCCCGGGGCTGAGCGAAGTTCCTTTCCTTCCGCGAACACCAAGATTTCTTCTTTGTTAGTATCGGGAATTGATCACCTAACGTTCCAACTCTGGGAAGTTGAAGGAAGCTCTTCGATTGCAGCAAGCACTCGCCGATAATCGTCTCGCGCTCGCTGATCGAAGTCTCGCAATCGGCTCTGTTGCGCAAAACGCGTGAGGGATTCATCTTGTGAATCCAGCGCGGTAGCTGGGATGCATGAGCAGACCTACACCCCCAACCTACAGGACCAGGAACTGGCCAGCCTATAACGAAGGGCTCAAGCGCCGGGGTTCGCTGACGATCTGGTTCGACCCTGAGATGAGCTGGGATGGCGCGCCGACAGGCAGGCGTGGCCACCAGCAGATCTACAGCGACGCCGCGATACAGACGTGCCTTTCGATGAAGGTGCTGTTCGGGATGGCGCTCCGGCAGACAACTGGCTTCGCCGAAAGTCTGCTTCGACTGGTTGGCCTCGACTGGACGGTGCCCGACTTCAGCACGCTGTCGCGCCGCCAAAAGACGCTGGCCGTCAATATCCCGTATTGCGGCTCCAAGGGTCCGCTACACCTGCTGATCGACAGCACCGGCATCAAGGTCGAGGGCGAAGGCGAATGGCACGCCCTCAAACATGGTGGCCCGAAGCGTCGCGTCTGGCGCAAGATCCACCTCGGGATTGACGAGGAAACGCTGGAGATCCGGGCTGTTGAGATCAGCGGGAGCCACATTGGTGAAGCACCGGTTTTGCCCGACCTGCTCGGCCAGATCCCGGCGGACCAGGAAATCGGCATCGTCACGGCAGATGGGGCCTACGACACACGCAATTGCCACGATGCCATCGCTGACCGCGGCGCCCACGCCGTCATCCCGCCCGGCAAGAACGCCAAGCCATGGAAGACCGTCACCGCTGGTGCCGTAGCGCGCAACGAGGCGCTGCGGGCATCGAAATACCTCGGCCGCGCCCTCTGGCGAAGATGGAGCGGTTACCACCGCCGGAGCCGCGTCGAGACCAAGATGCATTGTGTGAAACTGCTGGAACAACGGCTCATGGCGCGGGACTTCGAGCGACAGGTCGCCGAGTTCCAGGTCCGCATCGCCGTCCTGAACGGCTACACCGCGCTCGGCATACCCGTCACGGAAGCTGTGGGACAAGTCCGTTCGGGGAAAGGGGAACCTCGGCGTTCAGCCGATATGTGCAACAGAGCCGATTGCAATCGCAAAGATCTCGAAGCCTCCGCAAATTTGGGATTTATGTTATTATACAACCCATTATCTATAGTTTTCGATGGAGAATTTTTTATGTTTAAGCTCTCAAGGGGTGGGAACAACGTTCCTGCGGAAGTCCAAAGATGGCAATATTTTCTGTTAAAGAATAACATCCCTCAAGTGGGCATCATCGATGCTATTTTCGGGAACAATTCTGAAACAGGTACTAAGGTTTTTCAGATGCAGAATGGCTTAACCGCCAATGGCAGGGTGGATGAAAAAACTCTGAAAGCTGCAGCTACTTTGGGCTACAATATTCTGCCAAAGAACTACTACAAAAAACGGTCTGGGATCGACTGGCCACCCAAACCTGCTAAGCTGAAGTCGCCCACTAATGCTTGGCGAAACAAGAAGTTTACGGCTTTTGACTTTATTCAAAAGTCCAAGCCGCCACGGCACGATGAGGAAGCTATCGTCGTAAAAGGGTCGCATGAGGGAAAATCTTCAGATTGGGAAGAAGACTTCATCGTCAACTTTTACGACAACCGATTTGAGTTCGCTTCGGGATACAGAGGTTACATCAGGTGTCACAAGCTTATGGTTCCCAGGATCAAAAGCCTCCTTGATGATTGGGAGGACGCGAGTTTGCTTCACCTTGTGCTCAATTACGCAGGTTGCTTCGTGCCTCGTTACAAACGAGACAAGGCTCCCCATCCCACTAAAGGTCATGGGAAAAAGAGCAGTGCAAAAGTTAGCAATTTGAGCAACCATTCTTTTGGATCTGCAATCGACATCAGCACCCATTGGAACCGCTGGAAAAAGACGCCTGCGCTATGCGGGAACAAAGGGTCTGTCCGCGAGCTCGTCGAAATCGCGAATAATGCGGGTTTCTACTGGGGCGGACATTACAACAAGACCAAGGATGGAATGCACTTTGAAATGGCTAAGTGAGCGTTTTCCGCCCTGCCAGAAGCTGGCACCGTGTCCAATTCACTAGTTTTGTGAACCCAAAAACAACAGAAGCACCCTTTCTGCGGGTCACCACAAAAGGGGTGCTTTTAGATCAAGACACACGGGTTTCTGATCTGCTTGATTTTCCACAGCATGGACTTTTACAAGCGGAGGCAAGGTCTAGGGTCTGGACCCATTGATTTCCGCTTGGCTGCGTGGTTCACGGTTCGAAAATCGGGCGGTGACCATGTCTGATCTTGTCTGGCTGACTGACGCGCAGATGGCGCGTCTTGAGCCTTTCTTCCCCAAGTCCCACGGCAAACCACGCGTTGATGATCGACGTGTGTTATTCGACATTATCTTCATTAATCGCAATGGGTTGAGATGGCGTGATGCCCCTTCGGCGTATGGCCCACACAAGACGCTCTATAACCGTTGGAAGCGGTGGAGCGACAAAGGCATCTTCGCCCGGATGATGGCCGGTCTGGCTGCCGAACACGGTGAAGAGAAGACCGTGATGATCGATGCCAGTTACCTGAAAGCCCACCGTACCGCAACCAGTTTGGGCGTCAAAAAAAGGGGGCGTGGATGCCTGATCGGTCGCACCAAGGGCGGCATGAACACCAAGTTGCATGCCATCTGCGACGGCCGGGGACGTCCGCTCAACCTGTTTATCACCGCCGGTCAGGTCAGCGATTAAATTGGTGCGCGGGCACGGCTGAGCGGCCTGCCGGATGTTGATTGGCTGCCCGGGGATCGTGGCTATTACGCCGATTGGTCCCGGGAAGCGTTGAAAGACAAGGGGATACGCGCCTGCATCCCTGGCCGGAAGCAGCGGAAGAAACCGGTTAAGTACGACAAGCGTCGTTACAGACGGCGCAACCGGATCGAGATCATGTTCGGCAGGTTGAAGGATTGACGGCGTGTGGCAACCCGCTATGACAGGTGCCCGAAGGTCTTCCTGTCAGCAATCGCCCTCGCAGCACTCGTTATCTATTGGCTATGAGTCCTGCCCCTAATCACCATCCATATATGCAGTTTTTCAAGCGATATTCGCCGCTCGACCCTCCGACATTTCAGCCATTTCGACGGCCTTGTCTATCAAGAACAACGCCTCCATCTTGGTTTTGGCTTTAAGCATAACTTCTTCGCTAACTTGGAAGCCAATTGGCCGACCTGAAGTGGTGTCACCGGAAATTTCTTTCAATGCCTCGGGAAGCGGAGTTCCTAACTGGTCCACGCTCAAATTAATTTGATTGTCGTAGATCACCAAGAACACGCCATTTCCCCAATAGGTCGCCACTTTACGCCCTTCCTGACTAGCTGACAGAACCGCTGTACCAGCTAAAGTCATGGCACTACGGAATTCACTGACCGTGCTCGTCTCATAGATTTGTTCGGCGCCTATGCATTTCACCGCCACAAGCTTTGCAGCCATGGAGTGCATCGTTGAAAGCTGAATTACGTAGTTCTCAAATTCAGCTAACCCAATGAAACCGGGCAAATCTCCGAAACATTGCGGATCAATTAAGCGAACGTCCGGACTATTGCCAAAACACAACTCAAAATCCGCTTCAGCTTCCAGCACTTCGATTGCGGCTCTTCGTTCCGCTGCCATTCTATAGGCGTCAGACAACCTCTGCTTCAGGTCAGAGAACTCAAAAGGCTTTGTAACGTAGTCCGTTGCCCCAACTCCGAATGCTTCGTCGATGTACTCTTTTTGCACCATGGCGGTCACCATGATAATGGGCGTGTACTTGTATTCTGGTAATTTTCGCACTTCTTCGCAAAGAGTTATGCCGTTCATTTGCGGCATCTGCACATCCAGTAGCAAGCAGTCGAACGCTTCGTTAGGTCGTGACAGTATTTCAATGGCCTCTGGCCCACTTCTGGCGGTGACGACGTCTTTATAACCGAACGCGTCTAGAACTCTATCTAGCAACTCCAGGATGCTAGGATCGTCGTCTACAGCAAGTATACGCATAACTTTTCACCAACCTTTTACGCCTCGCCAACCGTTGGGCATTGCAGACTTCAGGCAACGGTTGGCTGGCGCATGATACACTCAGGGTGATCTCATCCTCTCTTACGAAGGCGGCAAAACGGTGACATAAGGTGGGCTTCCTTATGTCTGTGCATTTTTTTACCTTGTACAATTCTTCCCGTGCGAGAGCGCATACTGAAAAGCAAATCCCTCCAATTATTGATGCCATTTTAACTTTGCTTCTATCAACCGTCACGACTGCCTCGAAATACTATCGGATAGCGAAACCGCGCCTGATCCATCGAAAATTTGAAAGGAATACATAAAAGAAGCTATATTTTTCAGTGTGTTGCCAGACATGGGGAAATAATTGGAACCTGCGGGAAAAAATAGAAGCCAAGAACTTTCTAAAGTTTTTGGTCAGGCGGCGAAGGTAACCAAAGGAAGGGAGGAGATTTAGACACACCTATCCATCTATTCGGGCAACTACCGCATAGGGTTGTGGACTTGCTGAGTTGAATCTTGCCATAAGTGTGTCGGAAATATGAGTAAAATATGGACCAACCACTCAGGTATAAGCAGACATACCCGGTCCCGGAGGGGCTTCCGGAACTGACACCTGCTAACGGCACTTCAGGCGCACCAAATACTTTGGCGCGACTAGAAATTTTTGCTGTCAATAGCAAGCCGCCAAAGCCACGTGGCAACATTGGCCATATTCGCGCGACTACACTTAATTTTCGCAATATTTACGAGCATGGCACCCTTCTGGCAAAATACCTTGAAACCAGAAAATCAATTTTCATTGACCAGTTAAATTGGCAAGTTGGTGAAGCTGACGGGATGGAATTTGACCAATACGACACACCAGCCTGTCGATGGGTTGTGTTGCATGAATTCGGTGAGGTCTTAGGAGGTGTGCGACTTCTGCCCACGACTGCAGAGTGCGGGATATATAGTTATATGCTGCGCGACGCGCAAAGAGGTATCCTTAAAGGAATACCATCTGACGTTCTATTTATTGACGCCCCGGTAAAGCGCTCTGTTTGGGAAGCATCCCGTTTCTTCGTGGCAAAGGATGTTGCATCGTCACGCAGGCTTCCGGTTCAACAGGAGTTGTTTCACCAGATGACTACTGTCGCGATGGAAGGTGGTGCAACCAGCATCCTGGGCATCGTCCCCTCAGTCTGGGCACGGTGGTCACGGCGACTGGGCATCAATGCCTCGCCTGTCGGCGCAAAGTTTTCCATCGATGGCACCATCAGTCAGTCGGTTTTATTCAACATCCACAAGTAAATGGAACACCTCACCCACTAGATTGTCTTATTTACTCTTGGACGCCCGACGCATATTTCATTGCAACTAAGGTTGATTTAAGACTATTGGGAAAACTCGGCTGTATTGCATTTTCGTGGTGTTTCCAGAGTCGATGCTTGGACTTCTAACCGTTGTTCAATTCCGTAGTTTTGCGATCGTATACTGCCCTTTGGCGCCAACAGATTGCCGAAATAATAACGTTACGAGAAAGCGACGCTAGTTCACAACAATAACTGGCAATTTGTTGTTGAGGCCGTTGGCGCCAAATAAAGGTCAAGAAAAAGCCCCTTTCTACGAAGACTTTCTCCATTTTTTGCCGCTGTTTCGACCCACTCTGCTCATAAGTTTACCCCGTTATGAGGATATCGACGGTTCACCAGTTATGAGACATTCCACATTTGGCAGTGATCGGTTCCAAAGAAATCTAGAGCATCGAGCACAAAGAAAGACCGCACTTACTGTACTGGCGGTTGATGATGATCCTGACATCTTGAAATTGCTCCAGTCAGCACTTCCTGAACTCGAAAACTGCAATGTGGCTGCTGCCAGTTCAGCTGATGAAGCGCTTGGGATGATAGAAGCAGCAGAATCCCCGTTCGACTGTCTGCTTGTTGACATTCAGATGCCTGGAACCTCGGGGATAGAGTTGCTTTCACAAATCCGAAACCTGCCGGAAAATCTAGAAACACCTGTCATAATGCTGACAGCACTGGATGACAGGCAGAACATCGAGAAGGCATTTTTAGAAGGCGCGTTTGATTATGTAACTAAACCCTTCGACTTCTTTGAATTGCGCAGCCGTATGAACGCCGCTCACCTTCTGATGATGGAGAGAAAGAAAACCCAATCCTCATCGGCGTCGATAGAAAATCTTCGCAGTGAATTGGATTTCAACCAGAAATTCAATTTCAAGGATCCTTTGTCTATCGACGAGCAAGAACAATGCTTGGGGTATGTCGAATTCGACAACTATGTCGAGCAGCTTTCACGGAGGCGTCGATTTGACACCTGGGTCACCGCAATCAAATTTCGTGACGCCGAGTATCACTTTGATCTGAAGAATTTTGGTGATTTTCGGCGATCTGTTTCCGACATTGGATTCTGCATTGAAAGAACAACACAGGCTGCTGGAGGAATCTATTCCTATCGCGGGAGTGGCGCATTTCTCATTGTTACACATGGGCGGGAATGCACCCAGAATATTCCGACCGAAGCTTTCCTAAACCAAGAACTAGGGACTGTTCTCAGCAACCGCTGCGCATCTGTCCATCTTAAAGTGGTGAAAGGTACACCGGTATCGCTTCGTTCTTTTACGAAGGTTGGAGCATTCGCCTCTTTGGACATGGCTATCAAAAACGTAAATCATCGTGAGGCCAATCTCAGAAAGGGCCTGGTTACAACCTCTTCCACATTTTCTGAGCCCACACCGCATCGTAAAGAAATGGTCAACGATAGACTGTTTGATGTAGTCTTGCGTGAGCTGTACGGCGATAACACTTACCTCACTCGCCGGCGGTAAGCGAATTCTATCGCCAGGCCTGACGTCGATCAAAGGTCAGGCACTGGAGTTTAGATATCAACTTTATTCGCGAACCCGTTCGGCGTTGAGGATGAGTGGGCCACTGGTACGCATGGTGAATGTCAAAACTGGTTCCGGTAATTCAGACTCTGTAATCGAAAAATTTATTCGACGGAGCACCGAAGCCATAAGTACCATGATTTCAGTTTCAGCGTACTGAGCACCAATGCAGATTCTGGGACCATCTCCAAATGGAATGTACTGACCTCGAGGTAGTGTAGATCCCAAGAACCGTTCGGGTCGATAGTGGTCAGGAGCATCCCATAGTTTTTCGTTTCTGTGCAAAGAGTAAACTGGGAAGAACAGCGCGTCACCATTTGCAATCTTTACCCCTTTGATTTCAAGGTCGGCAGATGCGTCTCTAGCAAAGAACGCGGCTGAAGGGTAAAGCCGCAGCGTCTCTTTTACATGGGCGCGCAGGAGTGGCATTGCTTCCAGGTCAGAAAACTCCATTGGACCTTTTGGGCGAACCGACCGAATTTCTTGTCTAACCTTAGCTTGCATATCTTGGTGCAACGCCAGCAGATAATACCCCCAGGCCAGAGCGTTGGCGGAAGTTTCATGGCCAGCGACGACAAAGGTTAAAAGGTTGTCAACGGTTGTCGCTTCATCCTCGAAATCTGTTTTCAACGCCTCAATCATAAAATCAAGGAAGTCCTGTGGCTCGCTGCGGCTTTCGGCGCGACGCTGATCAATGACCTGTCTGGCGAGGTTCCGCATATTGGTGACCGGGGCTAGGCTGCGTAGCCAATTCTTGCGCGGCACCCACTTTGGCAAACCCATTAAATCGAAAAGAGACAAATCAGAAATGTACTCAAAATACTTGATCAACCCCATGCGTATCTGCTCTGAACTGACTTTCTTGTTACCCGAAAAAATTACCCTAGAAATATTCGTCAACGTTGATGCAGGCGCAATTTGTGCTATATCTACTGGGCCTTCGTGTTCCGCCAATGAATCCGCAATCTCGACACCAGTCTCTGCAAAATGCCGGGCCAAAACCGGGAGGTTCCTGGCGGCGAATAGTGGAGAATACCTACGCCGCTGCTGACGCCATTTTTCCCCTTCAGAGAGTATCAACCCGTTGCCTACAGCCGATCCAATAATGTCTTTAGTGAACTTGGCTTTGGGAAAAGAACGGCCCTGCCCGACAAGTAACTCGGTTATTATTTCAGGATCACAGATATAGTGTATGTTCAAAGGCCCACGAACATAAGTTTCACGCAGAGTTTCGGCCGGGATGACTTCAAACATGTTTCGACCAGCGGACCTTGCAAACTGAAGCAGTGTCACCGGCTTTTTTGCAAGCCTAGCCGAAACAGGAGCGACAGCGCCCTGCCCCAACTTCGTAAATTCAACAGCAGTCAAACCCCAACCCTTTAAGATTTTCTCCTTCTTTCTGGCACATTAAGATAAAAAAAAACGCACTTAGCAACGAGATCATCAATTTTGGGCGCCCCACACTGCATTTGCGCAACAAAAGTTTTTCAACCTCTCACACCAGAATCTTGCGTGAAACGCCAACAATCACGGTGGCCTTCAAAGGATTAGCGCCAAACTGTGAACCCAATTCAGACCAACTAAGTCCTCATTGTGCCGCTAATGGTACTGTCCAAGCGCAAAAAACGAAGACATTTAGATGACAGCCATCGACGCCAATCTGCCGGACCGAGACTCCGGTGAAACGGAAAACCGGCTTCTGCAAAACATCATAGATTATACTGCCATGAGCTTTGCGCTTCTGTGGCAGCGGCAAGCTATTTATCTGGCCACGACCATTTTGACTGCGTTCTTCTTCGATCCCGTTAACGCCATGCTGTTCTATGGGACAATTCTCATTTGCGAAGCGCAAGATTTATTGCTGGCCAAACGCGTACCGCGCTTAAAGCCAGATCAGCACAAAGCAATTGGTATGATGGTTGTTTGGATTCTGTTGAACACGATCCTCAGTTCATCTGCAATCTGCCTGTATGCTGTTTCAGTTGCATTCGCACAGCCCGCCGGTGGTCACTTTACTCCAATGTTCTTCTTGTTCGCTGCGGCGTTGTTTGCAGCAATGAACAACCATCAGTTTCTGTGGGCAATGATTGTCCGTCTGACCATGTACGGCGTATCGTTCATGTTGATTGTCGTCAAGGATATCTGGACCGAACGCCCCGAGCTTTCATCTGAACTCTGGCTGCACTTCTTCACCGTTATCTTTGTAATGTACTTTCTGATTGACTGTTCGATGGTGTTCCTGAAGCTCTACCGCAGGAATTTGGAACAACTCGAAAAGCTCAAAGCAGAGCACGAAAGAACAAAAGCGGCCTACATTGCGAAAACTCAGTTCATATCGACAGTTAGCCATGAACTGCGTACGCCTCTCACTTCGATCAAGGGATCACTTGACCTAATCAACACAGGCGCATTGGGTGAAGCTCCAGATTCAATGCAAAGCCTCATTCATTTAGCAGGTAAAAACTGCGAACGGCTCGCATCCCTAATCAATGATGTGCTGGACATTCAAAAAATGGAAGCGGGCGAGATGAACTACCGTGAAGGAACTGTTGATGTACATGCGCTAATTCAGGAAGCGATTGCCTGTAACATGGGATACACCAGTGCTCACAACGTAGAAATTGTAGAAGACTTAAGAGGAAACAATGATCTGTACGTTAAAGGTGATGCTTCCCGCCTTCTTCAGGTGTTGGCCAACATTATCTCCAACGCAGCTAAATTCTCCCTTGATGGAGGCGAGATAACCGTCGGATGCGAGAAGGTCGGCGGGAATATTCGCCTCTTCGTCAAAGACCATGGCATCGGGATACCTGAGGGGTTCCATGACAGAGTTTTCGATCGCTTTTCCCAGATAGACTCCTCCGATGAACGTCACGCAGGCGGTACCGGACTCGGGATGCACATTTCAAAGGAAATTGTTGAGCATTTTGGCGGAACAATAGACTACAGAAGCAAACTTGGTGAAGGCACAGAGTTCTTTGTTATGTTTCCCGCGATAAGCGGGCACGAGGTAGGTTCCGCCGGAGCCGAGCACACCTCACTAACCTGCGCCGTGCAAACCAAGCAACTTTAGCCGAATCCCAGCTCTGTTGCACAAATCGGCTGAACGCCGAGGTTCCCCTTTCCCCGAACGGACTTGTCCCACAGCTTCCGTGACGGGTATGCCGAGCGCGGTGTAGCCGTTCAGGACGGCGATGCGGACCTGGAACTCGGCGACCTGTCGCTCGAAGTCCCGCGCCATGAGCCGTTGTCCCAGCAGTTTCACACAATGCATCTTGGTCTCGACGCGGCTCCGGCGGTGGTAACCGCTCCATCTTCGCCAGAGGGCGCGGCCGAGGTATTTCGATGCCCGCAGCGCCTCGTTGCGCGCTACGGCACCAGCGGTGACGGTCTTCCATGGCTTGGCGTTCTTGCCGGGCGGGATGACGGCGTGGGCGCCGCGGTCAGCGATGGCATCGTGGCAATTGCGTGTGTCGTAGGCCCCATCTGCCGTGACGATGCCGATTTCCTGGTCCGCCGGGATCTGGCCGAGCAGGTCGGGCAAAACCGGTGCTTCACCAATGTGGCTCCCGCTGATCTCAACAGCCCGGATCTCCAGCGTTTCCTCGTCAATCCCGAGGTGGATCTTGCGCCAGACGCGACGCTTCGGGCCACCATGTTTGAGGGCGTGCCATTCGCCTTCGCCCTCGACCTTGATGCCGGTGCTGTCGATCAGCAGGTGTAGCGGACCCTTGGAGCCGCAATACGGGATATTGACGGCCAGCGTCTTTTGGCGGCGCGACAGCGTGCTGAAGTCGGGCACCGTCCAGTCGAGGCCAACCAGTCGAAGCAGACTTTCGGCGAAGCCAGTTGTCTGCCGGAGCGCCATCCCGAACAGCACCTTCATCGAAAGGCACGTCTGTATCGCGGCGTCGCTGTAGATCTGCTGGTGGCCACGCCTGCCTGTCGGCGCGCCATCCCAGCTCATCTCAGGGTCGAACCAGATCGTCAGCGAACCCCGGCGCTTGAGCGCTTCGTTATAGGCTGGCCAGTTCTTGGTCCTGTAGGTTGGGGGTGTAGGTCTGCTCATGCATCCCAGCTACCACGCTGGATTCACAAGATGAATCCCTCACGCGTTTTGCGCAACAGAGCCCGGCACCCACAACACTGTCAGGCAACGGCACACTCTTATCTAGTGAACTGACCTGCTCTTTGGGTCATGAAAGACGTTCGAAGGGGTCGCGCGCCGTTAGTATTTCCAATTCCCTAACAGCATGGCGATAAGCTGCGGCCACGATAATCATCTCACGTTGACACGATTTGAGCGCTAAAGGTTCGCCATTGGTTTTCTTAAGTCCTAGTAGATAGTCCTTAAAGGTGCGCGTAGTCAGTCGGTCGATGCTCTCAATAGTCACGTCGTCCAGAGGTTTCCCTAAGGCGTCGCTTAGTCGGCCAAAGGTGCGGTCAATTCTGACCATCTCTTTCCGGTCATCAGCAAGCCCATTGTCTTTCGCATAAATGTCCCGCATGTCGGCCAGTGTCGGCTTCGGGGGTTCCCGATTGGGGCTCAGGACAGCAGCTACAACTTCGGGGGTTTCACCACGGGCAGCCAGACTGTGCCCCACTACCCCACGGGTCCAGCTATCGTCGGGGTCCAACCCCTGAACACCTTCCATGTATTGCTCTGCTAGGCGCTGGGCGTCGATGAACTTCTGAGTGGCCGACCTAGTGTCAACCTCAGGGTGTCGTCTTAGGGTGTCCTCGACAATCGTGTCAAAACTCCTCAAGTGAAACTGGTACTCGCGCTGGAAAGCTGCCCCCTCACGCGCCTTAATGTGTTTCTGATAGGCGTCCTCACCGCGAATTTCACGCACTCGCTTGGGCCACCTTCTGCGGAAACGCCATTGAGTATCGCTGATAGTGTCGATGTACTTGATCTTCATTCTAAGGGCCATTGTGTGCTGTCCATGTGTGCTGTTTTCGTTATGCGACACACTCGGAAAAAGCTGAATGCCCTTGTTAATAAGGTCAAAAACTAACCGATCAAGCTAGTTCTGGTGCGGTCGAGAAGACTCGAACTTCCACGGGAGTTACCCCACAGCGACCTCAACGCTGCGCGTCTACCAATTCCGCCACGACCGCACTGCCAGTGACTTGGTAGGGGGCGTATAGACGCTGATGAAGACGTTGTGAAGAGGCAAAAGACACCTGTTTGAAATCCCCTGCCCTCTGCTTATCTAATCAACCAAACCGACTACAGGATTCCCGCGCAGGAGCTCTCGATGACAACATCCGATCCCCGTCCCGTTGTTCAGATCGACATCATTTCGGATGTGGTATGCCCATGGTGTATTGTGGGATTTCGTCAGCTTGATCTTGCTTTGCAACAAACAGGTGTGCTTGCCCGTCTTCGGTGGCATCCGTTTGAGCTGAACCCCGCCATGCCGCCGGAAGGTCAGAACCTGAGAGAGCATATTGTCGAAAAATACGGCTCGACACGCGAACAAAGCCAACAAGTGCGCGAACGGCTGACGGCGTTGGGGACTGAGCTTGGGTTTACCTTCAACTTCAACGATGACAGCCGGATCGTGAATACCTTTGCCGCACACCAATTGCTGGATTGGGCAGAACATGAGGGGCGTCAGCATCCGCTGAAACTGGCTTTGTTTGATGCCTATTTCACGCAACAGCAGGATGTCTCGGACATTGATGTATTGATGCAGGTAGTGCGAGCGGCAGGTTTGAACCCTGACGCGGCACGGGGCGCACTGGCTGGCGGCACCCACGCGGCTGCCGTGCGGGAAAAACAGCAATTCTGGACAAGCCGGGGTATTTCAGGTGTTCCGGCTTTGGTGTTTGGGGGCAAGTACCTGCTGACCGGCGCTCAGGGTCAGGACACGTATGCTCAGGTATTGCAGCGATGCCTGTCCGAAGCCGCCTGACCCCTTTTCCCTGCCCCCTGCGCAGGATAAGAGGCCGGTATGGAATGGAAGATCACCGAAGGGCTGACCGAATACGAAGACGCCGTGGCCTTCATGGAGGCGCGCGTGGCCGCGATCGCCTCGGGCGACGCGCAGGAGTGTATCTGGTTGCTGGAACATCCCCCGCTTTACACGGCGGGGACATCCGCGCGTATTGAGGATCTGACCGATCCGGAACGGTTTCCTGTTTACCAAAGCAAACGCGGCGGCGAATACACCTATCATGGACCAGGCCAGCGTGTGGCCTATGTCATGCTGGATCTCAACAAGCGTGGCCGGGATGTGCGCAGGTTTGTGAAACAGCTGGAAAACTGGGTGATTTCAGCACTTGCCGAATTCAACGTCCGCGGAGAGATCCGCGACGGTCGTGTCGGCGTCTGGGTGCGGCGGGATGACAAGCCGCTTACCGTTACGGGCCAGCCTGCCGAAGACAAAATTGCGGCCATTGGGCTACGCCTGCGGAAATGGGTCAGTTTTCATGGAATTTCGATCAATGTCGAACCTGATCTTGATCATTTTACGGGCATCGTACCGTGCGGCATCACCGAATATGGGGTGACATCCCTTGTCGATCTGGGGCTGCCGGTGACACTGGCGGATGTGGATTCTGCCCTCCAGAGAACCTTTGACGACGCTTTTTCTGCGGGTGATTCCTGACCGATCGGCCGGTGGCAAGGCCCTATTGCCCAACATGTAGTAACAATCACCGACTCCTCTGGCATCTGTTTCCCGGTCAGTGGGTTCATTAACTATTATTACCCACATTTCCGGTGATATTTATGCAAAGTTTAATTCTGGCCGATACAAAGAAGACGTTAACGAGTAGTATGAGTTCACCGTTCTAAAGTGAGTGGTATGTTAACCGGTGATCACGGGCTTGCCCGGAGAATCCGAATATGTGT
Organism: uncultured Ruegeria sp.; assembly: GCA_963669395.1. Lineage (GTDB taxonomy): Bacteria > Pseudomonadota > Alphaproteobacteria > Rhodobacterales > Rhodobacteraceae > Ruegeria. The sequence goes on from OY770022.1 coordinate 2,980,894, forward strand.
TTGGTTACGAGTCTGCCGTTCCGACCCCAAATCGGAACGGCAATTCTCATTAAACGCATGTTTCACTGATGTCCAAAGCGGGAAGATGCGGGACAGCATTGGTCAGTTCGCTCCAACTCCAGCGTTGCGTGCGTAATCCCAAATCGGTCTTTCAGGCTCTGCCTGATCCTTGATCTGACGGCCCCGGCGTCGGACCAGGACGCCTCGTCTACAATGACATGTGCGGTCAGCGCCGGTTCGCGCTCCTGCATGCTCCAGATATGCACGTGGTGTACGGCGGTTACGCCTTCGGCCTCTTCGATGGCCGTGGCAACCTGTTCCGGCTCCAGATCGGGGGGCGCCCCCAGCATGAGAACCCGGATCGTTTCACCGATCTCACCTTTGACATGCCAAAGGATGTAGACCGAGATCATGATCGTAACTGCGGGATCGACCCATGTCCAATCAAACACAATGACCGATGTTCCGGCGATAATCACGGCAACAGACCCCAGCGCGTCTGCCACGTTGTGCAGGAAGGCCGCCCGGATATTCATACTCTCCTTGGCCATTGAGTAGGTCAGTGCCGCAGTGATGAGGTCGACGACCAAAGCAATCCCGGCAATCCAGACGACAATCCAGCCATTGACCGGTTCCGGCTGGATGAACCGCGTGACACCTTCGTACATCAAGTAGACGGACAGCACGATCAATGTTGTATAGTTGATCAGCGCTGCCACGACCTCGGCCCGGCCGTATCCGAAACTCATGCGCGGGTCGGCGGGTCGCCGTGCGATCTTGCGGGCGAAAAAGGCGATGACCAGCGCTGCGGCATCCGACAGGTTGTGCAGCGCATCGGCGATCAGCGCGAGCGAGCCAGACAGAATGCCGCCGACAATCTGCGCCAGTGTAAGGAACAAATTGACGGCGATTGCCCAGGCGACACGGGCATCTCCGGCCTTTGGGTCGATGTGATGATGATGGCTGTTACCAGAGTGCGAGTGCTGATGTGCCATGTAAAGAGCGCCTGTTGTTTCGGTTCTTAAAGCAATGTAATTCCTCTAGTGACTAGAGGTTCAAGTGGCAGGCCAAAAAAATGTACTCGATCGGTGATTTGTCCCGCCATACCGGGGTCAAGGTTCCCACCATCCGATTTTACGAAGAAAAAGGGCTGTTGCCCAAACCTGCGCGAACAGCCGGAAATCAGCGGCGTTATGATGCGGCTGCACTGCGGCGCTTGCAGTTCATCCGCCACACGCGCGATCTTGGGCTGCCCCTCGCCGAAGTTGAAGCTCTACTGACCCTGGAAGGCGCGCAAGGGGATGACCTAAACCGCGCGCATGACATCGCCGAGCGTCAACTGGCTGACATCCGCGACCGGATCGCACGTCTGGCCCGGCTGGAAAAAGAACTGGCCCGCATCACCAAAGCATGTGACGGGCATCATGATCATGTCTGTGCTGTACTGCATGCATTCGGGGATCACGACACCTGCGATGGGGCGCATTAGAGTCAGGTCAGAGACGCGCGAATTTTCTCGGCATGTTGAGCGATGAGGTCGAAATCACCCATATTTCCCGGCGGGCGCATCGAAACGCCCTCGTGCCGAGGCAGGACATGGAAATGCAGGTGGAAAACCTCCTGTCCGCCTGCGGCTTCGTTGAACTGCTGAATGGTGACGCCGTCCGCGTCAAAGGCCGCCTTTACCGCCCTCGCCATTTTCTGCACGGTCGCCATTGCAGCAGCCAGTTGCTCGGGTGAGGCATCCAGAACGTTTCGGCACGGTGTTTTCGGTATGACCAGAATATGACCGTCCGAGCGTGGCATAATATCCATGAAGGCAAGCGTGTCATCGTCTTCGTAAACACGGGTCGCTGGGATTTCACCACGCAGGATCTTGGCGAAGATGTTGTCATTGTCGTAGCCCGTCATGGCATTTCTCCCGATTTGGTGCTGCTACCCGTTCTGCGACCCAACCCGCCGGGGGTCAAGCACGGAAACGGGAACTGGGCGTACCTCTTGAAAACCGCACTGCAATGGCCAAATAGCAGGCACCACCGGGTCAAAAATGTCGTGGAAACCTCCTGCCCGCGACAATTAATCTTGATCCAGATCAAACTCGACCATTGAAGGTCGTCCCCTCGCAATCTAAAACCAGCAGGAATCCCGCGCGTTGGAGAGGTCCGACTGCGCGGTAGTGTTGTAACAGGAGGCACCTAAATGGCAGACGCAGCCATTCATGGTCACGAGCATGAAGACAATCGCGGTTTCTTTACCCGCTGGTTCATGTCGACCAACCACAAGGACATCGGGATTCTCTACCTGATCGTTTCGGCTCTGGCCGGTCTGATCTCGGTTCTGATGACCGTCTACATGCGGCTTGAACTGATGCACCCCGGTGTTCAGTACATGTGCCTGGAAGGCTTCATGGCCGACCCGTGCACACCCAACGGACACCTATGGAACGTGATGATCACCTATCACGGTGTTCTGATGATGTTCTTCGTAGTCATCCCCGCCCTGTTTGGCGGATTTGGAAACTATTTCATGCCGTTGCAGATCGGTGCACCGGACATGGCCTTCCCGCGGATGAACAACCTGTCCTTCTGGCTGTACGTCGCGGGTACCTCGCTCGGTGTGGCTTCGCTTCTGGCTCCGGGCGGCAACGATCAGGCCGGTTCTGGCGTGGGCTGGGTTCTGTATCCGCCGCTGTCGACGACCGAGGGCGGCATGTCCATGGACCTTGCGATCTTCGCCGTGCACGTATCGGGCGCCTCCTCGATCCTCGGCGCGATCAACATGATCACCACCTTCCTGAACATGCGCGCCCCGGGCATGACCCTGTTCAAGGTGCCGCTGTTCAGCTGGTCGATATTCGTCACTGCATGGCTGATTCTGCTGTCGCTGCCGGTTCTGGCAGGCGCGATCACCATGTTGTTGATGGACCGCAACTTTGGCTTCACCTTCTTTGATCCGGCCGGTGGCGGTGACCCGATCCTGTATCAGCACATCCTGTGGTTCTTTGGACACCCGGAAGTGTACATCGTGATCCTGCCTGGTTTTGGCATCATCAGTCATGTCATCGCGACCTTCTCGCGCAAACCGATCTTCGGCTACCTGCCGATGGTTTGGGCGATCATCGCGATTGGTGTTCTGGGTTTCGTCGTTTGGGCGCACCACATGTACACCGTTGGCATGTCGCTGCGTCAGCAGGCCTACTTCATGCTTGCCACGATGGTCATCGCGGTTCCGACAGGCGTTAAGGTCTTCTCGTGGATTGCGACGATGTGGGGCGGTTCCATCGAGTTCAAGACACCGATGCTGTTCGCCTTCGGCTTTCTGTTCCTGTTCACCGTCGGCGGTGTGACCGGCGTTGTACTGTCACAGGCGGGTGTGGACCGTGCCTATCACGACACCTACTACGTAGTGGCGCACTTCCACTATGTGATGTCGCTGGGTGCCGTGTTCGCGATCTTTGCCGGTGTCTACTTCTACTTCAGCAAGATGACGGGCCGTCAGTACTCCGAGTTCTGGGGTAAGGTTCACTTCTGGATGTTCTTCATTGGCGCCAACCTGACCTTCTTCCCGCAGCACTTCCTGGGCCGTCAAGGCATGCCGCGCCGCTACATCGACTATCCCGAGGCATTTGCCCAGTGGAACTTCGTATCGTCGATTGGCGCGTTCATCTCGTTCGCCTCGTTCCTGCTGTTCTTCGGCATTGTCATCTACGCCCTGCTGCGTGGCGCGAAAGAGACACGCCCGAACCCGTGGAACGAATACGCGGATACGCTGGAATGGACCCTGCCGACGCCGCCGCCCGAGCACACGTTCGAGCAGCTGCCCAAGCAGGAAGTCTGGGACAAGGGCCACGCCCACTAATCCCTGAAAGCACGACTTAGAAGCCCCGCCAATTTCGGCGGGGCTTTTCTTTTGAAACCTTCGGACATTTCGGGAATATCGCCAGAAGGCCAAAAATCGGCTATTCTGTTTGCGGTTGGTCATCCGGCAATCCGGAGGTACGCAATGCCCGAGATTGATTTCTGGTTCTCAATAGGTAGCACATACAGTTTTCTGACGGTGATGCGTCTGGATGAATGGTGTGCAGAACATGATGCGACAGTGCATTGGAAACCGTTCAACGTGCGAACCATCATGTCCGAACAACAAAACATTCCTTTTGCCGGCAAACCCACAAAGTCAGCTTACATGTGGCGGGATATCGGACGGCGCGCGGCAAAGTACCGGCTTCATGCCAAGCTGCCCGCCCCTTATCCGATTTCCGATCTTGCCCTTGCCAATCAGGTCGCCCTTCTGGGTATGCGCGAGGGCTGGGGCAAGGACTTTACCCAGAACCTCTATCGCATCTGGTTTGAAGATGGCGTCGAAGCAGGCAGCGAAACTGCCCTGTCCGAGGCCCTGTTCAGATGTCAGCAGGATCCGCGCCTTGCACTGTCCCGTGCGCGCAGCCCGGAAATCTCGGAGGCGCTGGAATCCGAGACCAAGAACGCCACCCAGCTAGGCGTATTTGGCGCGCCGAGCCTTGTCGTGCGCGGTGAGGTGTTCTGGGGCGATGACCGGCTGGATGATGCATTGTCGTGGGCGCGTGTCGGTCACGTGATCTGATCTTTTGGCCATCGACTCCGGGTGTCGATGCGCTATTTTTTCACCATGCCTTATCAATGGACGCAGACATCAGACACAGAGCAGGAATTGCGCCTTTGGCCGCATAATTCGCTGCCGCCCCGATGGGCGATGCGGTTCATCCTGTTGGTGTTTGCCTTCGGGCTTATCCCGATGCTGGCGGTGTTGGGGTCGGTGCTGCTGTGGGGGCTGCTTCCTTTCATGCTACTCAGCGTTCTGGGCCTGTGGCTGGCCATTCAGACAAACTACCGCGCCCGCAGCGTCTTTGAGGTTCTGACGCTGAGCGGCAGCCAGGCCCGGCTGGTGCACCACCACCCCCGAACCGGTCGTCAGGAATGGACGTGCAACCGATATTGGGCTCGGCCTGAAATGCACCAACGCGGCGGGCCTGTTCCACATTACGTCACCCTGATCGGCGACGGCCGCCAGGTTGAAATCGGTTCATTTCTGTCCGAGGAAGAGCGTATCGCGCTTTATGACGAGCTGATACAAAAACTGCGCGAACCTGTCGCGCAGCAATTGGTGCAGTAAATGTCGAAGTGACAGGTCAGCTGTTGCTGGCCGCGCAAAGCTGATCCTTGACCATCGGTCCGACCTTGCCGAAATCCATCTGGCCGGTATAGCGGGTTTTGAGTTCGCCCATCACCTTGCCCATATCACGGATCGAACCGGCGCCTGTCGCGGTGATCGCGGTCAGAATGGCCTGGTTCACTTCGTCATCATCCAGCTGCTTTGGAAGAAATTCCTCGATCACATCAACTTCGCGCAGTTCGCGTTCTGCCAGATCCAAGCGCCCGCCCTCTTCATAGGCGCGTGCGCTTTCCTTGCGCTGCTTGGTCATTTTACCAAGGATTTCAAGTACCTCGGCATCACCGCAACCTTTTGCTTCTTCGTTGTCCGAACCCCGTGTTGCGATGTCGCGGTCCTTGATCGCCGCGTTGATCAGCCGCAGCGTCGATAGACGCTCGGCCTCCTTGTCTTTCATTGCTTGCTTCAGGGCTGCATTCACCCTTGATCGCATATCCATCTGCTCAATCCATCCCCAAGATGAAGGAACCCCGACCATATCGAAACAAAAAGCGCGACACAACCGGGGTCTAATATATCTAAGTCATTGATATTAAATGATTGCCCAAAAATTGAACAGACTTGACCCAGCGGCCCAACCCCCTTAGGAATGCGCCGATTTACCCTGCAGGAGAGTCGCGCCATGGCCCAGAACGCCCCGTCCAAGCCCACCGCATGTCTGGCTTTGGCCGACGGAACATTGTTCTACGGCACAGGCTTTGGCGCCACCGGCCAGACCGAAGCCGAGCTGTGTTTTAACACCGCCATGACCGGTTATCAGGAAATCATGACCGACCCCTCATATGCGGGACAGATCGTGACCTTCACATTCCCTCATATTGGGAATGTCGGTGTGAACCCCGAGGATGACGAGACCGGCGATCCGGTTGCGGCAGGAATGGTGGTCAAATGGGACCCGACCGAGCCTTCGAACTGGCGTGCCGCAGACGAGCTTAAGACCTGGCTGACGCAACGCGGGCGAATTGCGATTGGCGGCATTGACACCCGGCGACTGACCCGTGCCATTCGGCAGCAAGGTGCGCCTCATGTGGCGCTGGCCCACGATCCGGACGGTAATTTCGATATCGAGGCTCTGGTCGCCGCAGCCCGTGGGTTTGCCGGTCTGGAGGGCATGGACCTGGCCAAGGACGTGACCTGCGCACAAAGCTATCGCTGGGACGAAATGCGTTGGGCCTGGCCCGACGGTTACTCACGCCAGACAGCCCCCGTGCACAAAGTCGTGGCGCTGGACTATGGCGCCAAGCGAAACATCCTGCGCTGTCTGGCTTCGGCCGGATGTGACGTGACCGTTCTGCCCGGGACGGCAACCGCTGCCGAGGTTCTTGCACACGAACCGGATGGCGTATTCTTGTCCAACGGTCCGGGCGATCCCGCCGCCACCGGCGAATACGCTGTTCCCATGATCAAAGAGGTACTCGAGACCACGGACCTGCCCATCTTTGGCATTTGTCTGGGCCATCAGATGCTGGCGCTGGCGCTTGGCGGCCAAACCGTCAAGATGAACCACGGTCATCATGGCGCAAACCACCCGGTCAAGGACATGGAAACCGGCAAGGTCGAAATCACCTCGATGAACCACGGTTTCGCCGTTGACGCTCAATCCCTGCCCGATGGCGTCATTGAAACCCACCGGTCGCTGTTTGACGGCTCGAACTGCGGTATTCGCATGACGGACCGCCCGGTCTATTCAGTGCAGCATCACCCCGAAGCATCGCCGGGGCCGCAGGACAGTTTCTACCTGTTCGAACGCTTTGCTGAGGCAATGGCCGCGCGAAAAGAAAAGGCTTAGCCGCCTGCCTTTGCCGGATTAACCGGCCATTAACTATGTTGAAGCAACCCTGACGTGCGTAATCGCGTCAGGGTTTATTAATGGTCGAACTGAACTTACAGCAACTTGCACCGGCAGAACCGGTACCGGCACTGAGGCAGCGCAAACCTCTCGGCCTCTATTTGATGGAACGCGGCCTGATCACCCGCGCGCAACTGGATCACGCATTGCTGCTCCAATCACGACAGCAGGCCCCCTTGGGCGAGATATTGGTGAGCGAGGGCTGCGTCAGCCGGCATGATGTCTTGCTGACCTTGTCCAAACAAACAGGCCTGCAAATCGCGGATCTGGAAGAAACACCGCCATCCCCTGATCTGGTCGATCTGAAACCTGCGTCCTTCTGGCTTAAGAACCATGTCATACCGTGGGTCAGACTAGGTCCGATCCTTCTGGTTGCCACTGCCCGGCCAGACCATTTCGATGCCATTGCAGCAGAATTTGAGGCAAGCCGATATACATTGATTCCCGTTCTGGCGGCACCAGATCAGGTTGGCACGGCGATATCCCGACTATTCTCCCAAGATCTGGCCCGGGCGGCCGAAACCCGTGTGGACCCGCTGCACAGTTGCCGCACCTGGACAGCCCGGGCACGCACCGGACCAGTCGCAGGCGCAATCGCCCTGTTGGCGACAATGATCGCAATCCCAACGATCGGTTGGTCCGTTCTGGTGTTCGCGGCCGTCGGCACGTTGTTCCTGTTCTGGATGCTTCGATTATCCGGATTGCTGGCCTTCTTGACGTCACGGACAGCTCGGACATCGGAACAGGAAAGACCCAGGGTCGCAAGCACACGCCAGCCCTATGTGTCGATCATGGTGCCGTTATACAAAGAAACCGAGATTGCCGACGCGCTGATCCAACGACTGCGGCGGCTGACATACCCCAAGGCACTGTTGGACGTTATTCTGGTGCTCGAAGAAGAAGACGCAGTTACTCGCGAAACACTGTCACACGTTGATCTGCCCAGTTGGATGCGCACAGTAGAAGTCCCGGAATTGAACGGTTTGACCACCAAACCCCGTGCGATGAATTACGCCCTAGATTTCTGCCGCGGCGATTTGATCGGGGTCTGGGATGCCGAAGACGCGCCGCAACTGGATCAGATCGAACACGTGGTCGATCACTTTGAACATGCGCCGCCCGATGTCGTATGTCTGCAGGGCGTGCTGGATTACTACAACCCGCGCACCAGTTGGAGATCACGGTGCTTTACAATCGAATACAATAGCTGGTTCAGGGTAATCCTGCCCGGTATTGCCCGATTGGGCCTTGTGGTCCCGCTGGGCGGCACCACCTTCTTTTTTCGCCGGGACAAATTGGAGGAGTTGGGCGCCTGGGACGCGCACAATGTCACCGAAGACGCCGATCTGGGTGTCCGGTTGTACCGCGCCGGGTATCGGACCGAGATGGTGGACACAACAACCTTTGAAGAGGCGAACTTTCGGACCTGGCCCTGGGTCAAACAACGCTCGCGCTGGCTCAAGGGTTTCATGGTGACCTATCTGGTCCACATGCGCACACCGGTTGGTTTGTTGCGGGATCTGGGATTGCTTCGCTTTTTGGGCGTTCAGGCGTTTTTTCTGGGGACTTTGGGGCAATTCCTTCTTGCCCCTGTCCTTTGGGTGTTCTGGCTGATGGCGATAGGCATATCCGTACCGCTTCCGCAGGGGCTGACGCAAGAAGGAGTCACTGTGCTTTTCAGCCTGTTTCTTGCAGCCGAACTGACCAACGCCGTGGTCGGACTTGTCGCCGTCGCAGCACGGGAAAGGCGTTTCCTGCTGCCTTGGGTGCCGACGATGATCCTGTATTACCCGTTGGGCGTTCTGGCAGCCTACAAAGCGCTATGGGAGCTGATCTGGAACCCATTTTTTTGGGACAAGACCCAACACGGACAAGCGGCCGAGGAACAGCTGCCCTCCTGAGTTCAGGACTCGCGCCGGACCGCATCCTGTTTGAGGCGGGTCATGAACGCGATCGAGATGTGTTCCCGCAACGCCTGACTTGCAGCATCTTCATCACGTGCCGCGATCGCTTCGACAATTCCCTTGTGTTCATTCTGGGCGATTTCACCCCGGCCCTGCACGGCAAGCGATGTCGTGGCCATCAGGGCCATCGTGCGATGCACCAGATCCAGTTGCTGAACCAGATATCGGTTGTGCGACGCCAAATGAATCTGTTCGTGAAACCGCCGGTTGGCACGCGACAGGGCCGTCGGATCATCGACCAGTTCGTCATCTGCCAGAACCATGTCCTGAAGAACTTTGATTTCCTCTTCGGTTGCGTGCTTGGCGGCTAGACGGGCTGCCAGCGCCTCGAGTTCGCGGCGCACGACGTACAATTCAGCCATTTGGTTGTGATCCAGCGATGCCACGATAAGTGATCGCCCGTCCCTTTCCAGCAGGGATTGTGTTTCCAGTCGCTGCAACGCTTCGCGAATCGGGGTGCGCGACACGCCAAAACGTTCCGCCAGTTCGCTTTCGACGAGCCGATCGCCGGGCTTGTACACGCCAACGTCAATGGCTTCGAGAATCAGGCTGTAGGCATCTTTGTTGGGTTGGCGGGTCTGGCTCATTTTGTCTTTCGTCTCCTCGTTCGGTCATGTCTATCCGCCATTTGGCCTTCCAATCAAGTGAAGCATTGAAATCCGCAGCACCGGACCCTAAACCATAGCCATGGTCAAACCTGCATTTGCTCATGTAACCCAGTGGGTGTTCGATCTCGACAATACGCTGTATCCGCCCCATATGCGCCTGTTCGATCAGATCGAGGTGCTGATGACGGATTATGTCGTGCGCACTCTGGGTGTGGACCAGTCCGAGGCGGATCGTTTGCGGTCAGAATACTGGCGCCGGTACGGCACTACTCTGGCCGGGTTGATGGCAGAGCACGATCTGGACCCTGATCCATATCTGCATGCGGTTCATCAGGTGGACATGAGTCATATGGATCCGGACGCGGAACTGGCCGCCTATATCCGCTCACTTCCCGGTCGCCGCATCGTCTATACCAATGGCAGTGCGCCCTATGCGGAACGCGTTCTTGCGGCACGCGGTCTGAGCGGGTTGTTTGATGCGGTCTATGGTGTCGAACACGCCGGATACCGCCCAAAACCGGAAAAAGCCGCTTTCGAGGCAATTTTCGCGCGGGACGGCATTCGCGCCGAACAGGCCGCGATGTTCGAGGACGATCCGCGCAATTTGGCAGCCCCGCACGAAATGGGAATGCGCACGGTCCATGTGGCACCTGAACCGCTGGCTGCGGAGCATATCCACCACCATACTGACGATCTGACCCAGTTTCTCGGACGCCTGGTCTGACGGGGCGACCTGCGACGATCTGCTCATTCTGCACCTGCATCATCGTTCCTATATCCGCCTTAGCGTCGAACAGAACGGAGACCTCCAATGAGCGCGATCGAGATGACCCCGCGCCTGCCCATCTGGCAGCGCCTGTTGTTTGCCATTCCCTTGTTTGGATGGATGGCCCGCGACGTGAAAGACGGCGCGCCCGAGGATCTGGGCTATACCGCCGCCGCCATTGTCAGCATGTGGGGATGTTCCATCCTTCTGTTCGGTCTTCCCGGCCTTTATCTGCCCGCACTTGCGATGGTGCCGGTGATGTTCCTGATCCTGTTGCTGATTTCGCGGGGTTAGGAACCGGGACAGGATGTCACTTGGCGCCCGGGCCGCAACACCACTAGGGTCTGCGGACAACGGAGAATTTCGCGATGACTGACAGTTGTGACATCCTGATATCAGGTGGCGGTATCGCCGGTCTGACCGCCGCCGCTGCCTTTGGGGCAGCAGGATTTGACGTAATCTGCGTCGACCCTGCCCCGCCCGTGACCGAGCGCGACGTTGAAGGGTCAGACCTTCGAACAACGGCGTTTCTGCAACCCGCTCGGGTATTGCTGGAACAATGCGGGCTGTGGCAACGTCTGGATGCGCACGCCGCCCCTTTGCAGATCATGCGCATCGTGGATGCCGGCGGTGACGTGCCTGAACCGCGTGTCGTTCGCGACTTTGATGCCTCGGACATTTCCGACCAGCCTTTCGGCTGGAACCTTCCCAACTGGCTGCTGCGCCGGGAAATGGTGGCGCGGCTGGCCGAGTTGTCCAATGTGGATTTCAGGCCCGGAACCGGCACCACCAGTCTGTTTACCCGCACCGCCGAAGCCCGCGTCGGGCTTAGTGACGGCGCCCGGGTTCGCTGCCGTCTTTTGATCGCAGCAGACGGGCGCAATTCACCCATGCGCGAAGCTGCTGGTATCGGCGTCCGGACAACACGCTATGGTCAGAAAGCGCTGGCTTTTGCGGTCACGCACCCAATCCCGCACGAAAACGTATCAACCGAAATCCACCGCTCCGGCGGGCCATTCACTCTGGTTCCGTTGCCCGACTGGCAGGGTCAGCCGTCCTCTGCGATTGTCTGGATGGAACGTGGTCCTCGTGCGGTCGAGCTCATGAACCTCGACGCCCCGGATTTCGAGGCAGCCATGACCCGTCGATCCTGCGAACTCTTCGGACCGCTCAAGTTAGCGTCGCGTCGCACGATCTGGCCGATCATCAGTCAATCGGCCGAGCATCTGTCCGGTGAAAGACTCGCCCTGATGGCCGAGGCCGCTCATGTGGTTCCGCCGATCGGGGCGCAAGGTCTGAACATGTCGCTGGGGGATCTGCGGTGCCTGCTGGATCTGGCGCAGGCGCGACCGGACGGGCTAGGTGATGCCCAGATGCTGGCGGCCTACCACAAAGCGCGCCACACCGAGATCGAATTGCGTGTCAAAGGAATCGACCTGCTGAACCGCGCCTCCATGATCGAAGCGCGCCCATTGCGTGACGCCCGCGCCATGAGCCTGAATGCCCTTTATTCTCTGGCGCCGGTGCGCAAAACGCTTATGCAGATGGGCCTCGGCATGCGCTGAGGCCCGATTGCCGGCTCAAATCACCTGATACAGAACCCGTTTCAGACGTTGGATGGTGCCGTCCACGTCATACAGCTTGTCCAGCCCAAACAGACCAAGGCGGAACGTGCTGAACCCTTCAGGTTCGTCGCATTGCAGCGGCACGCCCGCCGCGATCTGCATACCCAGCGCTGCGAATTTCTTGCCGTTCTGAACATCGGGATCCGATGTATAACTGACGACAACACCGGGCGCGCCAAATCCGTCGGCGGCCACCGAGACAATTCCCTTGTCCTTGAGAATCGCCCGCACACCATTCCCCAGCGCCCATTGCGCATCGCGCAGCTTTTCGAAACCATAATCACGGGTTTCAATCATTGTTTCACGAAACGCACGAAGCGCATCCGTTGGCATCGTGGCGTGATAGGCGTGACCGCCATTTTCGTAAGCCTGCATGATCTGGCGCCACCTTTTCAGATCGATAGCAAAACTGTCCGACGTCGTTTGCTCAAGTCGCGCTTCGGCCTGTTCGGACAACATGACCAAACCGGCGCAGGGCGACGCGCTCCATCCCTTCTGCGGCGCGGAAATCAGAACATCAACATCGGTTGCCTTCATGTCGATCCAGGCGCACCCCGAAGCGATGCAGTCCAATACCATCAGCGCGCCGACTTCGTGCGCGGCTGCAGCCATGGCCGCCACATAGTCGTCAGGCAGAATCACACCTGCAGCGGTTTCTACATGCGGTGCGAACACGACATCCGGACGTTGTTCACGAATGGTCGTCACGACCTCGTCAATCGGGGCCGGTGCAAAGGGCGACGGGCTGGTGTTTCCGGTCTGGCGTGCCTTCATCACAGTGGCCGAAGCCGTCAATCCACCGGTTTCGATGATCTGGCTCCAACGGTACGAAAACCAACCATTGCGAACCACCAGAACATTGGCGTTCTGTACAAACTGGCGAGCAACGGCCTCCATAGCATAGGTTCCGCCCCCGGGGATCACCGCAATTCCGTCAGCGTTGTAGACCTGTTTCAACATATCCGAGATATCGCGCATCACCTGCTGAAAGGATGCCGACATGTGGTTTAGGGATCGGTCCGTAAATACCACCGAGAATTCTTCGAGACCGTTTGGGTCAACACTGTCCAGCAACGCGGGCATGATTGTTCCTTTCCTGAGAGGTTCCTGAAGTTCTGAACCTTTTGGCGAATTTCGTAAAGCACCTTACGCACGTCACATGTTGACGCAACGGAACCTTTCTCTTCAGATTGTTTTTTGCGTCTCACACGGCCCGATCAAGGCACAAATGACGCCAATTAGGGTCACCCCTACTTTACACTTTGACGTGTTTCTGACCAGATACATACACTTTGTACAAGAAAGGTAATTTCGCAGGTGACAGGGCAAAAACGGATAAGTTTTCAAGTAGTTCGCGACGAAGTCAAAAGAAGGATCGAAGCCCGTATCTGGCCGCAGGGATCTTTGCTGCCGACCGAGACACAGCTGGCCGAAGAGTTCAACTGCGCCCGCGCGACCGTAAACCGGGCCCTGCGGGAACTGGCCGAGCAAGGCTATGTCGAAAGAAAGCGGAAAAGCGGAACGCGAGTCAAAAAAGAACCCAGCAAACATGCCAAGCTGGAAATCTCGCTCGCGCGCCAGACAGTGGAAAACCAGAATGCCACCTATCGCTACGCTTTGGTCGAACGAAACGTCGTACCCAGCCCTGGCTGGCTGGCATCGCAACTGAGCGTTTCGCCGGACGCGCGCGTCCTTCATATCATCTGCATGCACTACGCGGACAACCGCCCCTTTCAGCTCGAAGAACGCTGGATCAATATCGAGGCCGTTCCGGATGTGGAACACGCCGATCTGAACCAAAACGGGCCGCATGAATGGTTGCTGAAGACCGCACCCTTTACCGAAGCCGAAATCGCGTTCTGTGCCGTTTCCGCTGACGGGCGACTGGCCGAATTCATGGGAACCACGACCGGTACCTCAATGATTCAGCTTGAGCGTACGACCTGGAAAGATGGAGAGCCGATGGCGTTTGCCCGCATGACGCATCACCCGGGTTTCTGCATCCGCTCAAAATACTGACCTATCCGATCGGTCCCGGAAGACGCTCTTCACTCAGCAGCACGTTGGCCTCGACGTCACCGGCCCCAGGCAATGTCATGATGCGCCGCCGCAGGACGCGTTCAAAGTCCGACAGATCCCGCGCAACGACCCGAAGTCGGTAGTCATAAAGACCCAGCACATGCTCGACCGTCTGAACCTCGGGAATGGCGCTTACGGCACGTTCGAAATCCTCAAGGCTGACCTGCCCTTTGCGCGCCAGTTTCACACCCAGAAACACCGTCACCCCAAACCCCAAGGCCTCGGCGTTCAACCGTAGCCGGCGCCCCTTGATGATACCTTCTTCCTCAAGCCTGCGGATACGCCGCCAGGTTGCCGGTTGCGAAAGGCCAAACCGTCGCCCCAGCGCGCCCGCGCTTTGCGCCGCATCCTGCGCCAACGCACGCAATATCTTGCGGTCGGCTTCGTCCAGTTCCGTCATACCGGCAGCACCTCGTCCCGTTTCACCCGGGCAATATGCATCAGCGCTTCGATGTCAGCGATGTGCGGCAGTGTCAGAATGCGGTCACGATAGACCTGCTGGTAGTGGGACATATCCCGCGCCAAAACGGACAAGCGCACGTCGACCCGCCCAAGGAAGGTCTGAATCTCGATCACTTCGGCCACTTTGCGCGCAGCTGCGGTGAACTCGTCAAAGGCACGTGGCTGGGTCTTGTCCAGCGTAATCCGCAGCGAAACCTCAACCGCATACCCAAGCGCGACCCAGTCGATCACGGCCTCCTGCCCCTGAATGATCCCTGCGGCCTGCATCTTTTCAATCCGCCGCCAGCACACCCCTGCACTGATCCTGCACCGCTCGGCGAGTTCGGCTGTGGTCAGGCTCGGATCGGCCTGGAAATGACGCAGGATGCGACGGTCAGTATCGTCAAGCATGATTTTTTCACAAGATAGATGTTTTGCGAATTATTCTTCATCTTTTTTTCAAATACTCAACCCCAATGCTATCGCCATTGTGCCGACGGGCAGATAGAACCACCGCAATCGAAACTGAAAGGACCGGCAAAATGCGTGTCTATTACGATCGCGATTGCGACATCAACCTGATCAAAGACAAGAAAGTGGCCATCCTGGGCTATGGCAGCCAGGGACACGCACACGCGCTGAACCTGCGCGACTCGGGTGCCAAGAACCTGGTCATTGCCCTGCGCGAAGGCTCGCCCTCGGCCAAGAAAGCCGAAGCCGAAGGTCTGCAGGTGATGGGCATTGCCGAAGCCGCCGCATGGTGCGACGTCATCATGTTCACCATGCCCGACGAGCTGCAGGCCGAAACCTACAAGAAATATGTGCATGACAACATCAAGCCCGGCGCGGCCATTGCCTTTGCCCATGGTCTGAACGTCCACTTTGGCCTGATCGAGCCGAAAGAAGGCGTCGACGTCATCATGATGGCCCCCAAAGGCCCCGGACACACAGTGCGTGGCGAATATGTCAAAGGCGGCGGCGTGCCCTGTCTGGTCGCCGTGAACAACGACGCCACCGGCAAGGCGCTGGAAATTGGACTGTCCTATTGCTCGGCCATCGGTGGCGGCCGCTCGGGCATCATCGAGACCAACTTCCGCGAAGAGTGCGAAACCGACCTGTTCGGCGAGCAGGCCGTTCTGTGCGGCGGCATCGTCGAACTGATCCGCTGCGGCTTCGAGACGCTGGTCGAGGCAGGTTATGCACCGGAAATGGCTTATTTCGAGTGTCTGCACGAAACCAAGCTGATCGTTGACCTGATCTATGAAGGCGGCATCGCGAACATGGATTACTCGATCTCGAACACCGCCGAGTATGGCCAATACGTCACCGGCCCGCGGATCCTGCCCTATGAGCAGACCAAGAAGGCGATGAAAGAGACCCTGTCGGACATCCAGACCGGCAAGTTCGTGCGTGATTTCATGCTGGAAAACGCTGTTGGCCAACCAACCATCAAAGCGGCCCGCCGTCACAACGATGAACATCAGATCGAGCAGGTCGGTAAGAAACTGCGCGACATGATGCCCTGGATCTCGGCCGGTAAACTGGTCGATCAGGAAAAGAACTGAGCCTGACTTCTGTCAGCACAAGGGCGGCCCCGGTTGCCGCCCTTTTCAGTTTGCAACCGCATTTCGATAGCACTCGCCCAGAACGTAATCCCAGCCGCCGTCGTAACTGCCGCGTTTGTCCGGTGCTTCGGTTGCCCAGACCTGCCAGCCGGAATGGGTAAGGACCACCTTTGTTTGCCCCGGCCCGTGGTCTTCGAATTCGACTGTCACGTGGGTGGAACGCTTTTCGTCTGTTCCGGGATGCCAGGTAAACGCCACCTTTTGCCCGGGCGCAAACAACAGAACCTCTCCCCAGTCCGAACGTGTGCCGTCAAACATGGTTTCGTAAATCGCGCCACCTACAAACGGCTCGATCGAGACAGCAAGTGCCGGTTTACCGTGTGCGGCGGACACGGCATGGCCATGCAGCGGCCACCATTTTGCAATCCGGTTCACAAAAACATCAAATGCCTGTTCACGCGTCGCATTTACAATCACCGTTTTGACGACGGGATCAGTCATGGTTCTGTCCCATCTCATTAAATTCGGCCGCATAACCTTCCAGCACTTCGGACCAATACCGATCCAGCCAATCCCGCAACTCGGCAAGCCCCTCGGGGCGGGCAGCATATATCCGCCGGGTCCCTTCGGCACGGCACACCACGAGGCCCGCATCGGTTAGAACCCGAAGATGCTGGGACACGGCAGGACGACTGACAGGCATGTTTTCAGCCAATTCCCCAACTGCCTGCGGCTTGATTGCAATCGCTTCGAACAATTGTCGCCGGGTGGGATCACTTAAAGCTGAGAATAAATATTGGTTAGCCATCACTTACCGTAAGTGAAAACTTACTGATTGTCAAATATGGCGGCGTGACATCCCCGGATGCGCAAGATAAGGGGAAGCCATGGTAGAGAGCCCCAATTCACGCGACTGGAGCGGTGTTGTAACGCTTGGCCTGATGTGGGGCGGCACTTTCATGGTCGTTGCCATGGCCCTGGAAGGTTACGGCCCGATCACCGTGGCAACCGCCCGAACGACACTGGGTGCACTGACCTTGCTGTTGATGATGGCGGCGACGGGCCGAAAAATTCCCACTGGAAACCCGGCACTCTGGTGGTCGATCATAATCATCGGCATCCTGTCGACGGCCCTGCCCTTTGTCCTGCTAAGCTGGGGACAGCAATTTGTTCCGTCAGCCTTTGCCGGGCTTTCCATGGCCGCAATCCCGTTGATGGTTTTGCCGCTTGCCCATTTCTTTTCCGACGAACCGATGAATATGCGCAGACTGTTCGGCGTAACCCTTGGGTTCACCGGTGCGCTGATACTGATCGGGCCAGGTCTTGCACACTTGGGGTCGGGGGCTGAACCCATGGCTCAACTGGCCTGCGTCGGTGCAGCATTGTCCTACGCCCTGGCCTCGATCTTCACCCGCCGCTGCCCGCCCGTTGATCCGGTTGTCCTGGCCGCCTTGACGCTTGTGGTCGGTGCTGTGCTGTTGCTGCCGATCATGTTGGCTTACGAAGGTGTACCCCGCTGGGAAGGCACCCGGCCCGGTCTTGCAATCATCGTGCTGGGCCTGTTCCCCACTGCCTTAGCAACGCTCCTGCGGGTTTCCATAATACGCAGCGCCGGATCAGTTTTTCTGACCCTGGTGAACTATCAGGTTCCAATCTGGTCAATGGTGTTTGGCGCCTGGATCCTGTCCGAGGCGCTGCCTTTCCGGTTCTATCTGGCGCTGGCAATGATCCTGACTGGGCTGGCCATCAGCCAATGGTTCAGCCTGCAGAAACTGCTTTTCAGACGCTAGCCTGCCGCCGCCTCGACCTCGGAGACGATGCCGTCAACGACTTGATTCAACAGGGTATCATCTTCGCATTCGGCCATGACACGGATCAGCGGCTCAGTCCCGGACATGCGAATCAACAAACGCCCCTGTCCGTTCAATCGCGCTTCGGCATCGGCAATCGCCGTCTTGACGTTCTGAGCTTCCAGGGGATGTTGGCCAACTTCGTAGCGCACGTTCTTCAGCAATTGCGGAACTTTCTCAAACTGCTGCGAGATCTCGGAGGCGCTGCGGTCAGCCCGAACCATTTCCGCCAGGAAATGCAGCCCTGCCATCAGCCCGTCCCCGGTGGTTGCGTAGTCTGTCATCACGATATGACCCGACTGTTCGCCGCCCAGATTGAACCCGCCTTCGCGCATGCGTTCGACAACATAGCGGTCGCCTACCGCTGTACGTTCAAGTCGCAGCCCCCGCGCAGCCAAGTGCCGCTCGAGCCCGAGGTTGGACATGACCGTTGCCACCAACGCTCCGCCGGTCAGCCGATCAGCACGGGCCCAGCTGCTGGCGAGCAGCGCCATCAACTGATCGCCATCGGCGACCTGCCCCTGTTCATCGACGATCACAACCCGGTCTGCGTCACCGTCCAGGCAAATCCCTACATCGGCACCGTGGGCAACCACGGTTTCCGCCGCCATTTGCGGTTTGGTCGACCCGCAGTTCAGGTTGATGTTCTTGCCGTTGGGCGCGATGCCAATCGGAATGACCTCGGCACCCAGCTCCCAAAGAACCTCCGGGGCGGTGCGGTGCGCAGCGCCATTGGCGCAGTCGATCACAACTTTCAGACCATCGAGCCGCAATTCACGTGGCAACGAGGATTTCACACGCTCGCCATAGCGGAACCGCGCATCATCCACGCGACGCGCCCTGCCAATATTCTGGGCCTTGGCGGGGTGGACGCCTTGTTCAATCAGGTCTTCGATGTCCATTTCTGCCTGATCCGACAGCTTGAAGCCGTCGGGGCCAAAAAACTTGATCCCATTGTCTTCAGCCGGGTTGTGGCTGGCAGAAATCATCACGCCAAGATCAGCGCGCATCGACCGGGTCATCAGACCCACCGCAGGCGTTGGCACCGGGCCCAGAAGCAACACGTTCATACCGGTCGAAGTCAAACCTGCCGTCAGCGCGTTTTCCAGCATATAGCCCGAAAGGCGCGTATCCTTGCCGATGACCACGCGGTGCACGCCGGAGGCGTCGCGCCGGAAATATCGCCCGACTGCCGCACCAATGCGCAAAGCCATTTCCGCCGTCATCGGATGCGTGTTGGCAGTGCCCCGCACCCCGTCGGTTCCGAACAATTTGCGCATCGGCGTTTTCTCCAAAATTCCAGCTTTGGGACCGGATTACCGGACGGCAGTCCACAAGCGCAAGGCCTGAGCCGTCTCGGCCACATCATGGACCCGAATGATCTGCACACCTTGCGACAATCCGGCCAACGCAACAGCAATTGATCCTGGCGCACGCGCATCCTTGCGCGGTTCCTTGCCGATCTGACCGATGAATCCCTTGCGCGACACGCCTAACAGGATCGGGCAGCCCAACCCGTGAAACAGGCTGAGGTTCCGCAACAGGGTCAAGTTATGAGCCTCGGCTTTGCCGAACCCAATGCCCGGATCGGCAATGATCTGGTTTCGGTTCAGGCCAAGGCCCTCAAGATGTTCGATCTGTCCATTGAGGAAATCGTATACGTCCAGCAGGACGTCATCATATTGCGGGTCATCCTGCATCGTCGCGGGATCACCCTGCATGTGCATGACGCAAACCGGGGCAGCGACCCCAGCACAAAACGGGGCCAGATCAGGATCAAAGGTAAACCCTGAAACGTCGTTGATCAGCCCTGCCCCGGCTGCCCAGGCGGCTTCGGCGACGCTGGCTTTGCGCGTATCGATTGAAACCAAAGCATCCGTTTCCGCGCAAATTGCGGAAATCAGCGGGCGCGTCCGCTCGATCTCTTCAGCTTCCGGAACAAATGCGGCACCCGGGCGGGTGGATTCCCCACCGATGTCCAGAATGCTGGCGCCATGCGTGACCATGGATTTAGCTGCGGTCACAGCGGCTTCGACCGAATTGTGCAGACCTCCGTCCGAGAAGCTGTCCGGCGTTGCGTTCAAAATGCCCATTATCTGCGGAACCGCCATGTCCAGACCTGCAACTGCCGCCCTTTTACGGGTCAGGCGGCTGATCACTTCTTCCGGGATGTCGTTCAAGGCGACCAGAACCGGGTCGCCGTCGCGTGTCAGTTTTTCCGCATGGGTGAACCACAATTCCTGCCCCGCCAGCGACACCGCATGGGTCGGGCGCGTCGGTCCGTGCTGTACAAGAGGACGAAAATACGCGGTCACAGTTTGGCCTGATCCACCGGCACCGCCCGTAGGGGAGTTTTGGGAGCCTCAGGAAGATCGCCGCCTATGACCAACATCTCGCTGGCTTCGAATGTTGCCGCGAACCACGCTGCCAACGCAACCGAATCGGACGGCGCCGCTGACGGGCCATCCACCGCATCCAGAACGATCTTGGACGGCGCCCAGACACAAATCTGGCCGTTCTTCATGGCCCAATCCAGCTCTGTCCGCGTTGAAACCACCACGCACCGGTGATCGCGCGCCGCCAATACCCATGCATTTTGTTCAATGGCCAGCAAGTCGATCCGACGTTGTGTCATTGCATGACCGGTTTTCGGAACAGTCAAGTCCGATGCCCCGACACACAGGATCAGAGGGCGCTGACGGCTTTCAAGCTGATCGATCCAACCGGTCAGATTTTTCGACTGCATCGCGTCGTTCGACAAATAAACCAGACGTGGATGCGGCCGCTCTTCTTCAATCAGGTCATGATGGGCCGTGTCCTTGCCGCGAACGATCTCGACGCCCAAAGCGCCTGGACCCCGGTCCAGCTTTTCTATTCTGACAAAAGCCCTTACAGCCTGAGGTTCAAGCAAGATACGCTCGGCGATCCGGTCGGCCAAAGTTTCCAGAAGGTTCAACCGCTCGGCAGCCAGTTCAAATGCAATGGCTTCTGTGACGCGGTCGTAGGACAGAATCCGGTCGACATCATCATCAATCGGATCGCTGATCGGGCGCACTTCGACCACGATGTTGAAACAGATGCGCTGCGTTGTTCCCCGCTCGGCCTGAAATGCGCCGATTTCCACTTCGACGATATGATCGCGCAGCGAAATACGGTCCAGGCCCCCCCGGGACGCTGTC
This sequence comes from uncultured Ruegeria sp., assembly GCA_963669395.1. Lineage (GTDB taxonomy): Bacteria > Pseudomonadota > Alphaproteobacteria > Rhodobacterales > Rhodobacteraceae > Ruegeria. Next base: position 3,002,028 of record OY770022.1, read on the forward strand.
GCTTCCGAACGTTCAGACGGGTGCGCAAAGGCAAGGCGGATTTCAGAACTCATGGGTATGGCCTTTTCGGGCTCGGGCAGTGCAGGTTGCCTATCATAGGCGGTGCGCAGGCCTATAACATTCATACAAACGCCATTCCAACCGCCTAAAACGCCACTTGGGCCATTTGCACCGACGAGAATTTGCCAAATCCGAGCGCGCGAATGCCGGCTCAGCATTCGCGGTGCTTAGTCACCAACCGGAAGCGGATCAGTTGCTCGCGGTACGGTAATTGTGACGATAGAAGATGTGCACACCGATCCGGGCGGTTTCCTTGTACACCCGCGACCAAGACGGGCGCACGGCTTTGGTGTGATAATGCGTTGCCCCTTCGGTCAGTTGATCTGCAATCCCATCAATGGACGTGCGGGCAACTTTGGCGACACGCTCATAGGCTTTCTTTTCGTGAATGACCTCTTTGCGGCCATCACAAGTGTAGGTGAACTGACACTGGTACTTCTTGCCTGTTCCCTGCTGGATGACACCACACAGATCATCCGGAAAGCGGCTGCTTTCAACCCGGTTCAAGATAACCTCGGCCACCGCAAACTGCCCACGGACGCTTTCGCCGCGTGCTTCGAAGTACAGAGCTTCGGCCAGACACTTCCAGTGCTTATCGCCGGTTGCCTTGGGCTGCTGGTCCAACCATTCCTTGGAATAGGATACGTCCAGCGGTTTGACTTCCTTTCGGGGCGTAAATAGCTTCAGGTAATCACGAAAAACCTGACCCGGCAGTTCACTCCGAGTCACCAGCTCAGCCTTGGCGGAATGAGTCTCTTCCTTCTCGGCGAAGGATACAGTCGGCAGCACGGTTGCTGCCACAGTGGCAACAGCCATTATGTAACGTAGCATCAGATAACCTCGCACAGGCACTTCTCGCGCCATACCCTCCCCCGGCGGGCGCGATGAGGCTCTTAACGCACTGAGGGCGAAAGGTCTACATCTGAAAAAAATGCAAGTGGAAAATTGCCTGCGGGGTCGAGTTTTTTCGACCACAGGTCCTTCCAAGGCCACTATTCCTAGGGCTTGCGACCCTTGTCAACCCCCAAGTCTGGACGAAATCGCCAGTTGAGCGGCAGCCAGCCGAGCGACAGGCACGCGGAAGGGTGAACAGGACACATAGTCAAAACCCAGATCGCGACAAATCGAGATTGATTCGGGGTTTCCGCCATGTTCGCCGCAGACCGAAAGCGTGACATCCGGCTGCGCGGCACGCCCGCGTTCCGCCCCGAGTTTCAGCAGCTCGCCGACGCCGTCGCGGTCCAGAACATGAAACGGATCTTCGACAAACACACCTTGGCGCACATAGGCAGACATGAACCTTCCCGCGTCGTCGCGTGACAGCCCATAGGTCATCTGGGTCAGGTCGTTTGTTCCGAAGCTGAGGAACGAGGTCTGTGGCGCGATCTCATCCGCACGCAGGCACGCACGCGGTGTTTCCACCATGACGCCCAGTCTGTATTCGAATTCCTGCCCCTTTTCCGAGGCGACAGCCGCAGCCACGGAGTCGATACGGGACTTCACCAGCTCGACCTCACGCCGGGCGGAAACCAGCGGAATCATGACTTCGGGCACGACTGCCGCACCATCCATACTGGCTTCGATCGTGGCCTCGAAGATGGCCCGCGCCTGCATGTCATAGATTTCAGGCACCGTAACCCCCAGACGCACGCCGCGCAGGCCCAGCATCGGGTTGTATTCTGTCATCGCATTGACCTGCCGCTCGACATCCGACACCGGCAGATCAAGTGCTTCGGCCAGTTCACGTTGCCCTGTACGAGTGGTTGGAAGGAACTCGTGCAATGGCGGGTCGAACAGGCGGATGCAGACCGGTTGCCCTTCCATGATCCGGAAAAGCTGTACGAAATCTTCGCGTTGCATCGGCAGCAGACGTTCCAGCACAGCCGCCCGACCCGACGAGGTCTGCGCAAATATCATCTCGCGCATGACAATGAGCCGGCCGGGATCGAAAAACATATGCTCGGTTCGACACAAACCGATGCCCTGCGCTTGAAAATTTCGCGCGGTCTGTGCGTCCGCCGGCGTGTCCGCGTTGGCGCGGATTGCAATATCGCGCTCAGCGTCGGCCCAACCCATCAGTGTCTGGAAACAATCGTCCAGCGCGGCCTCAAGCATCGCGGGCCGACCGGCCAGAACTTGACCCGAACTGCCATCAATTGTCAGTTCGTCACCGGTTTGGAAAACACGCCCGTCCGGAGCGGTCAGCAGCTTCTTTTTTGTCTGGAACCGCATCTCCGAAGCGCCAACGATACACGGCAGGCCCAGACCACGCCCGATCACCGCTGCGTGGCTGGTCATGCCGCCCTTTTCCGTCAGCACGGCCACTGCGGCATGCATGCCGCGCACATCCTCGGGCGCTGTTTCGCGCCGTACCAGAATGCAAGGCTCGCCCCGCGCGGCGCTGGCCTGTGCCTCGGCGGAGGTAAAAACAATCTTGCCTGTTGCCGCACCGGGGCTGGCGGCGATCCCGGTGGTCAGGATGTCCCGCTCTGCCTTGGGGTGTACCTGCCGGTGCAGCAACTCGTTCAATGAGTGCGGATCAACGCGCATCACCGCGTCCTGCGGCGGCACAATACCGTCTTCGGCCAGACGCACGGCTATCCGCATCGCGGCGCGGGCACTGCGCTGAACGCGTACCCCGTCCAGAATATGCACGTGTCCGTTTTCGATAACGAATTCGACCTGCATTTCCTCACGCAGCTTTTCGCGCATCAGCGCGGCATGAGATTTCAGGTCGTTAAATGCATCGGGGGCCAGCTCTTCGAGTGACAAGCCGCGCGGGTCTTTTTCGAGATACAGCGCCGCCACGTCTTCGCCCAAAGCGTCCCGACCCTGGCTTTGACTCAGGTAACGGCCCGTGATCTGCGGCAGCCCGGTCGTGGAATCCACAAGCTGCAGAACTCCGGAACCGCATTCCCCCTGCCCGACGCCCGGTATCATTTCCTGAATGACAAGGCCAAGGCCGGCATCGGCCGGCGCGCCCTTGGCCTGACGCAGCAAACGCGCGGAAGTGCCATCCCAGGCTCGGGCCATCGAACGCAGAACACCGATTAGTTGCTCGCCCCGATCCTGCGGAAAGGCCTCTTCGGCTTCATCTTCGTAAGCGCGCAAGGACTGGCGCAACCCCTCGCGACCGGTGAGATCGATATCATCAAACAGGTCAGGGTCCAGCCGGGCAACATGGATGGCATAACTCTGGACAAAACGCAGATACAGTGCGGCCGCTGCTTCAGCTCCCATCTTGTCGGACAGGTCAACAAAGCGGGCGTCGTTCATGCCGATGTTCAGAACCGCGCCCGGCCCGCCCCAGTCGGGGTCCTCGGAGCTGGGACGCACACACAGCAATGCAGTCGGTTCGAACTGTTCCAGAATGGCGGCGATGTCGGGGATATGACCTTCGGCGATCCGGTGGACCGCATCGAATGACAAGGCGACCGTGCGCGGGACCGGCAGGTCAAGCCGGACCAGACGTTGCAGGCATTTCGCCCGGCCGCCATGGGTATGGGCGGCGACGGGCGCGTCGGATGTGATCAGCGTTGTATGCGGGTTATTCTGCACTGCGGCACCTTTTGATTTCACCGCAGCATAAGCGCAAACACTGTTGGCGCAAGTGAGTTCTGGGTCAGCCTTCGATCTTGCTGAGGTCGGCGACGCCCAGACAAACCCGGCGGATCTGGCTGAGCAGGTTCAGACGGTTGCGGCGGAGAATATCATTGTCGGTATTCACCTGAACCTCGTCAAAGAACGCATCGACCGGGCCGCGCAACGCGGCCATGGTAGCCATCGCCTTTGGAAAGTCCTCGGCCTTCAGCGCAGGTTCGATTTCGGCCTGCGCCTGATCCAGCGCAGCAAACAGCGCCCTTTCGCTGTCGGTCTCCGCAAATTTTATGTCGGCGCCATAGGAGTATTCGACGCCATCCTTCTCCTCGGCCTGTGTCAGGATGTTGTTGGCGCGTTTGAACCCCTGCACGAGGTTCTCTCCATCCTCGGTCGCAATCACCGCATTCAGCGCGCGGGCGCGTTTGACCAGCAGGTTGAGGTCGTCATTGCCGTCCATCGCGATACAGGCGTCGATGATGTCGTGGCGGATACCCTCGTCACGCAGGAAGACTTTGAGGCGGTCATGGAAGAAGGAGAGGAGGTCGTCAGATGCGTCTGGAACCTTTTTCTCCAGCTCAAGAAACGCCGCCGCTGGTGATCCTTCAAGCCCTTCTTTGACTGTCTGAAAGGCCGCACCAAATACGCCGTGCTCGGCGATTTTTTCCAATAGAACGCGTGTATTCGCTTCCGGCAGCGCGTCGTTGATAGCACTTTCCGCTCGAACCAATTGGCTGTCGAAGAAACGGTCCATCCGAACACGCAGATTGTTATCTAGCACCAGCCGAATAACGCCCAACGCCGCGCGGCGAAGGGCAAATGGGTCTTTCGATCCGGTCGGCTTTTCATCAATCGCCCAGAACCCGGTCAGTGTGTCCAGCTTGTCGGCAAGCGCTACGGTCACCGACAGCGGCGCGGTCGGCACGTCATCCGACGGACCCAGCGGCGAGTAGTGCTCCTGTGCCACGGCGGCCACGGTCGCGTCTTCGCCTGCGGCCGCGACGTAGTAGCGGCCCATAAGCCCCTGAAGTTCGGGGAATTCATAGACCATCTCGGAATTCAGATCGGCCTTGGCCAGACGCGCGGCTTTCTCGGCCTGATCCGCATCCGCCCCCGCCACCGGGGCCAGTTCGCGGGCCAGCGCTGCGATGCGGTCGATCCGTTCGGCCTGCGTGCCCAGTTTGTTGTGGAAGGTCACATTCTCCAGCGCACGGGTCCACTGGGCGATGTCCGACTTGGCAACGCGCAGGTCGTTCTCCCAGAAAAACTTGGCGTCTGCCAGACGCGCCGACAGAACCTTCTGGTTCCCGGCCAGAATGGTTGCCCCGTTGTCAGCGGTTTCACGGTTTGCAACGGTAATGAACTGTTCGATCCGACCCGTTTTGGGATTGCGGACCGAAAAGAACTTCTGGTGTTCCTTCATCGAGGTTTGCAGAACCTCGGGTGGCAAATCCAGGAATTCACTGTCAATCTTGCCCATCAGAACGACCGGCCATTCGACCAGACCGGCGACCTCGGCCAGTAGCCCGTTATCCTCGACCACTTCAAGACCGGCAGCGAAGGCAAGGTTCTGGGCGTCATTCCAGATATGTTCGGCGCGCTCCTCGGGAGACAATACAACAAAGGCTCGCTTCAACTTGGCCGAATAGTCCTCGAAAGACGAAACCGAGAAACGATCCGGCGCCATGAAGCGATGACCGGCGGTTCTGTCCCCGGCGGTGATCCCCTCGACCTCAAGCGGAACCACCTGCGCTCCGGCCTCGTCGGTCAGGATACACAGGATCGAGTGCAAAGGGCGTACCCAGCGCATCGGGCCACTGCCCCAGCGCATCGATTTGGGCCAAGGGAAATTGCGGATGGTGGCCTCAAGCACCTCGGACACGATATCGGCAGCCGGGCGACCCGACTTTTTGATGGTTGCGAAATAAACCGCCCCTTTGGGCGTTTCCCGTTCTTCCAACTGATCGCGGGTCAGGCCAGCGCCGCGCAAAAACCCTTCGATGGCTTTGTCCGGTGCGCCGACCTTGGGGCCTTTACGCTCTTCCCGGATAGTGGGGCTTTCGGCCAGCAGCCCCTCGACCGCCAGTGTCAGACGGCGCGGAGTTGTCATTGCTGCGGCCCCGGCATACGTCAGACCGGCCTCGACCAGACCATCTGTCACCTTCTTTTTCAGATCCTCACCCGCACGGCGCTGCATGCGTGCGGGGATTTCCTCGGAAAACAGTTCGATCAGCAGGTCGGGCATTTTCGGTCCTTAGAAATTCACGATCGTCTGGATGACGATGGCGTTGGCGATATCCACAAAGAATGCGGATACAAGGGGCAGCACGATAAAGGCAATAGGCGACGGGCCATATCGCTTGGTCACGGCGGTCATATTTGCGATGGCGGTCGGAGTGGCACCCAGCGCAAAACCTCCGAACCCGGCAGCCAGCACCGCAGCGCGGTAATTCGAACCCATAATCGGAAACAGCACCCAGATAACGAATACCACCGCAAACAGGGTTTGCGCGGTCATTATTACGGCGATGGCAATTCCAAGTTCCGCAATGGTCCACAATTGCAGGCTCATCAGTGACATGGCCAAAAAGGCACCCAACGCGAACTCGGAGATCAGCGCCAGCGACGGCGTTCGCGCAACCGGAGGGGCTGAGGGCGCAATGGCCGATCGGACGTTGGCGATCACGATGCCCATGATCAGGCAGGGCACGAACAATGGCAGTTTGAGCCCGGCTGCCGTGATGACTTCGCTGAGTGCGTAACCAAGAATGATGGCCAGATTCAGATGAAGCAAAACGCGCATCACCGTCAGGTGATCTATTCCGGCGCTCGCTTCATCCGGATTGTCCGGCAGACCGACGGTGTGCTCTTCTTCCGGCCGATCCGGGCTGAGGCTGCGCCCTTCGATCAGAAACCGAGCGACGGGGCCGCCGACAAGCGCAGCCAGAACAAGACCCAGCGTGGCCACGGCCACACCAAGTTCAGTCGCGCCTTCCAGACCGGTGGCCCGGCCCACTTCCGGGGCCCATGCGATTGCAGTACCGTGACCGCCGATCAGCGCGGCAGAGCCAAACAATACTCCGGATTGCATCGGGTAACCGAACACGACAGCCCCAGCCGCGCCAATGGCGTTTTGCGCGACAATTGTGATCAGAGTTAGGACAAGAAGCAAAAACAGGGGCTTGCCGCCCGCAATCAGATCCGACAATCGGGCATTCAATCCGATCCCGGCAAAGAACAGCACCAGAAGGAAGTCCCGCGCCGCCAAACCAAAGGACAGTTCAAGACCCGCCACCAAATACAGCAGCAACACAACGAGCGATGCCAGCAGCCCCCCTGTTACCGGTTCGGGGATGTTGAACTGACGCAGAGTTGCGACCCGGGCGTTGATCTCGGCACCGATCAGGTAAACCGCAAATCCCAGCGTCGCTGTCAGGAAATCGGGGATCTGGACCGTATCAACCAAAATGAACCTCTTACTCCTGTGGCCGCGGCGGACATTCTTCGCCCACAACTGTCCCGTCATAAGCCTTTTCGCCGCAATTGTTCAGCCTGTGCCAGACATAGCCCTGCCCGCCATCGGTCACGGCCACAATGCGATCGACCCCGAAATGGACGTTTTTGATGGCGACATACGCCCGCGCATGTCCGGTTTTCAGCGCATCGGCGACGGCCAAGGCATCATAGCAGTCAAACCAGCCGGGCGCGGTTAGCGGCTCGGGATCGTCGGCAGGCATGAAGGCTGCGGACAAATCTTCCAATGTCAGCTCTGTTTCGAAACAGGCGCGATAGCGGATCGGCGAACTATCCGCGTCAATCGCCTGAAATGCGCTGTAATTGATGGCAACAGGCTGGTTCGTTTCGACTTCCGTCAGAACGACATCCTTGCCCGGTTTCGCTTCAACATCATAGTAGAACCCGTAAATCTGCAAATAATACATGCTGATGCCCGCGATGGCCGCGCACATCAACAGAATGGCAACAAGGACCTTTCCGGCCGAACTTTTTCTTTTTTCGCTCATGCTGCCCCTTCATTCATCGTTGAAAATAGGACAACCTCGCGCAGATTGCAGAACTGATCGAGGCACCCTGAATGGAAACGACCCTTGCCATCGGCTTTTTTGGCGCGCTTTTCGCGATCATGAACCCAGTCACCAACCTGCCGGTGTTCCTGAGCGTCACACAGAGCCTGTCCGTCGCCGACCAGCGAAAAGTTGCGATCAAGACTGCTGTCTATTGCCTGATCCTGGGCGGAGGGTTTGCCGTCATCGGCAGTCAGGTTTTGGGTCTTTTTGGAATCAGCGTCGACGACCTGCGCGTTGCCGGGGGCCTTGTTGTTCTGATGTTCGGGCTGAACATGCTGAACGGTAACGAAAGCAGTTCGCACCACGGCACGCAGGATGAAAAGCAATCCTATGCGACGCTTGAAGCGGTCGCTTTTTACCCGCTTGCATTTCCCATTCTCGTGGGTCCCGGAACGATTACAACCTTGATCCTGTATGCTCATCGCATCAAAAGCCCGACCGAAGCCATTGTCTACACATGTGTTTTTCTTGCGGTCGTGCTGTTGCTTCTGATCACGTTCTGGAACGCCACGGCCCTGGCAAAGCGGCTGTCTGACAACGCGCGCGTGATCATGAGCCGGTTCATGGGCATGATCCTGTCGGCCATCGCAATCGGCATGATCGCGGACGGCCTGAAGGCATTGCTTCCCGGCTTGGCCTGACCGGCCCATCAGCCCGCGTGACCGGCGGCCCCGGTCAGAACAAACGCATCCGCACATTGTTTGGCCAGCGCCCGCACACGCCCGATATACGCCTGACGCTCCGTCACCGAGATCACGCCACGGGCATCAAGCAGGTTGAAGATGTGCGAGGCCTTGATGCACTGGTCATAGGCAGGGTGCGCCATGATGATACGCTTCCCGGTCTTGGGATCGTCATGCTCCTGCGCCAGAATGGCGGCGCATTCTGCCTCGGCCTCTTCGAAGTGACGCAACAATACCTCGGTGTTGGCCACATCGAAGTTCCAGCGGGCGTATTCCTCTTCGGTCTGTTTGAAGATGTCGCCATAGGTCAAAGGGCTGGGCGATTGCGGGTCATTGAACGGCATATCCATCACGTGATCGATGCCCAGCACATACATCGCCAGACGCTCGAGCCCATAGGTCAGTTCACCCGAGACCGGCGCGCAATCATGTCCGCCGACCTGCTGGAAATAGGTGAACTGGCTGACTTCCATCCCGTCGCACCAGACTTCCCAGCCAAGACCCCATGCGCCCAGAGTTGGGCTTTCCCAGTCATCTTCGACAAATCGGATGTCGTGCAAACCCATGTCGATGCCGATCGCCTCGAGGCTGCCCAGATACAACTCCTGCAGATCGGGCGGGCTCGGTTTGATCAGCACCTGATACTGATAATAGTGCTGCAACCGGTTCGGGTTTTCTCCATAGCGTCCATCAGTGGGACGGCGCGAGGGCTGCACATAGGCCGCAGCCCAGGGTTTGGACCCCAGCGAGCGGAGCGTCGTGGCAGGATGAAACGTGCCAGCTCCGACTTCCATGTCATAGGGCTGCAGAATGGCGCATCCTTTGGTGGCCCAGTAGGTCTGAAGCCTCAGGATGATCTCCTGAAATGAACGTGGAGCGCTGGACGGTTCGGTCATGACATTTCCCCTGGACGCCGCAGCGTCCGTTTCCGGTCGGTTTTGCCCTTCCTATGCAAGGGGTCCGGGGGCGTCAACGGGCCAGTGGGCTCGTCATGTCTCTGTGCGGCCACACTGGAAATTCCCCGTAATCTGGCCATGGCGTTCCGAGGCCGATTTGGCGTATTCTCCGGGCTGAAAAAACTCTGCGAAACACAGGCGGACAATGGCACGCATATTCACTTCAATTGCATTTCTTTTTCTACTTGGCGTGCGCGCCATTTTTGCGCAACAGGATACGGGTGTCTGGGTCCAGATCGAGGCACAACCGACCTTGCAGGCGGCGCAGGATCGGGCGCAGATCTATGCAAACACCCTGCCCGACGTGAACGGTTTTCGCCTCAACAGCGGCTGGTATGCCATTGTAATAGGACCCTATTTACGATCAGATGCGGATCAGGTTCTACAGGTCTACCGGGCTGAGGGTCAAATCCCGACGGACAGTTTCATTGCCTTTTCAAACGCACTGGGGCCGCAATTCTGGCCAGTTGGTGCGAATGTTCTGGATCGGGGCGCTGTAACGCCACCGGTTCAAACCCAGGCGCAAACAGAACAGCCGCAAGCTGCGGCGGTTCCGCAAGATGCCGATGAAACCCGATCGCAAGCTCTGCAGGGCGAACGCCTGCTGACCGCGCAGGAACGCAAAGACCTGCAGTCAGCATTGCAGGCAGAGGGGTTCTATGACTCGACGATTGACGGGGCTTTTGGTCAGGGTACACGCCGTTCCATGGCCGAATGGCAGCGCTTCAATGGGTTTGAAACCACCGGCGTTCTGACGACGCTGCAGCGCAAGGCCTTGATGGATGACTACAATGCACCGCTGATCAGCGTTGGCATGAAGCGTTATGCAGACCCGCAGGCCGGTATTGAACTGGACTTGCCGCTGGGTGTTGTGGCCTTTGACCGCTACGAAGCACCGTTTGCGCATTTCAATGCGACCTCAGATCTAAATGCACAGGTGCTGTTGATCAGCCAGGAAGGTGACAAAGCGACGTTGCGCGCTTTGTACGAGGTGATGCAGTCGTTGGAAATTGTTCCGCTGAACGGCCCGCGCACCCTGCGGGGCGATCGCTTCACGCTGGAAGGCCGCGGGAAAGGGATTGTATCCTACACGCAGGCCGCATTGAAGGATGGCAAGATCAAGGGCTTCACCCTGGTCTGGCCGGAAGGGGACGAGGCGCGCCGTGCACGCGTACTGGCCTCCATCAACGCCAGCTTTACCACAAGGGATGCGGTCCTTGACGCCGGTGCCGGCGCGGATGCGGAACAGCGGATCGACCTGGTTTCAGGCTTGCAGGTGCGTAAACCGCGCTTGTCCCGCTCGGGCTTCTTCGCCGCTGCCAATGGCACGGTTCTGACAGTTTCGGAAGTGGCAAATAACTGCACCCGCATGACCCTGGACGAAGATCAGGAGGTTCAAGTGGCGTGGGACGATGCCGATCTTGGCGTGGCCGTGTTGCGCCCAAGCCGGGCACTTGCCCCCATGAGCGTGGCCGAATTCAGCGCCGATGAGCCTCGTATCCGATCCGAAGTGGCCGTATCTGGCTTTTCCTATCTGGGCGCATTGGGTGCACCAACACTGACTTTCGGTCAAGTCGCCGATGTTAGGGGCCTGAATGGCGAAGATGGAATAAAACGTCTTACACTGGTCGCACAGCCCGGCGATGCAGGCGGTCCGGTGTTCGACGACAGCGGAAACGTGGTCGGGATGCTTCTGCCTAAGGCCTCTGACGGTCGCACCCTGCCCGACTCGGTCAGTCTTGCCGCCTCGGTTGATCGACTGCGTACAGTCCTGAATAAAGCCGGTGTTGCAGGTCAGCCTGGGCAGGCGGTCGGTGAAATTTCACCAAACGAGTTGAACCGCCGCGCAACCGGAATGACTGTTCTGGTTCACTGCTGGGACTAAGAAACCGTTAGGTTCCACTAATGGCGTCGCCAGACCAGGCGGCGCCATATCTGTTTTCCGAAGCTTCAGAATATGTCCGGTGTGACGCGGATCAGCGTGGGCACCGGCGCATCAAACGCCGCACGGATGGCGGATTGCAAGCCGACCCCCGAGTTGGGTTGGGACGACAACGCGCCAAATGCTTCGGCCAGCTTGCAGAAATCTGGATTGCGAGCCTCAACGGCATTCGGCGCAATCTGGCTGCGAACCATGCTGTCTTCAATTTCCTTCAGCTTGCCATTGTCCCACAGAATGATTGGCAGGGACAAACCCAGTTCGACCGCCACGCCCAATTCCTGCATCGTGTACTGGAACCCATAGTCCCCGGCGATCACGGCCGTGGGCTTGCCGCGTCGGGCAATCGCGCCGCCAATGCCGGCAGGCAACGCATATCCCAACGTGCCGAACCCGGTCGGGTGATGCCAGTGATACGGATAGGCCATGTCCCAGAGTTCCTTTGCGACATAGGCAAACTGCGTCATATCCGAGTAAATCATCGTATCTGCGGGCAAAGCCGCCCGCATCACATCAATCGCTGCGGCGATCCCGGGGCGTTCGGCGTCGATTTCGGCCCGCCACTTGGTACGGGCACTGGCCACCTCCTCGGCAGCCCAACCAGTTGCCGGTTTCACCTTATCCAACACCGCCCAAAGCGTTTTCGCAAAGCTTTCACCATCCGCCTGCAGCTTGATCGCTGCACGATGCCGGTCTGACAGAACCTCGGGGTCCAGATCGACGCGGATCAGTTGCGATGTGTGCCCAAGTTTGTCGCGCCAGAGATCGACTTCCCCCAGTTCCGCCCCTACGGCGACAACCAAATCCGCTGACGCGATCAGATCGGCGCTGCCCGGTCGTGTCAGCATCGCCCCGAAGTCCAGAGCGTAACCGGTGCCCGCCATGCCCCGCCCCGCAAAGGTGGTGAAGCATGCCGCCCCAAGTTGCGTCAATATCTGCCGCCACAGATTTGAATGCGCCCCTCCGCCCAGAATGAACAGGGGGCGGCGCGAGATATTCAGCATCGACAGGACCGGCGCGATATCAGGTGGCAGCACTTTTGTTCTGAGCCCGGGCTGATTCGGGAACGGCGCCGGGTCGGCCTCGGCCTCAAGCTGTGCGATCGGCACCTGAATGTGTTTGGGGCGGGGGCGCTTCAGCTCAAACTCTTCGAACGCGCGTTCGACCAGGCCAAAGGCCGCGTCGGCGGTGTTGGCCAGGCAGGACCAGTCCGCCACTGTTTCCGCGGCGGCCCGCTGATCCTTCATTTGATGCAACTGGCCCCGCTGGGCATTTACCTCATCCAGACAGGAGGACAGGACCAGCATCGGGACGGAATCGGAATAAGCCTGCCCCATCGGCGTCATGATATTGCACAACCCTGGTCCGGAAATCACATAAGCCACGCCCGGTTTCCCGGTAGCACGAGCATAGCCGTCGGCCATAAAGCCCGCCCCCTGCTCGTGCCGCGCCAGCACGTGCTTGATGCCCGCTTCTTCGATACCGCGATACATTTCCTGGTTATGTACGCCTGGAATGCCAAAGATCACATCTACGCCACGGTCCCTGAGCATATGCGAGATTTGCGCACCAAGGGTTCTTTTCATCAACTTCTCCAGAATTGAACGGTGAAGATCGCGTAAACCGCCAGCAGTTCAAGCCGACCGACCAGCATACCCGTGATCAGCAGCCATTTCGCCGTATCGCTCAACCCCGCGAAATTACCGGCCGGTCCGATCTGATTGCCGAGGCCCGGTCCGACATTGGCAAGTGCGGTTGCAGCACCGGACACGGATGTAATGAAATCCAACCCGGTCAGAGCCAGCGCCCAAGACAGGACGCCCATCGTCAGCACGAAGAACATGAAGAAGCTCATGACCGAGGTCAAAACATCTCGGCTGATGGGGCGGCCGTCATATTGCGGTGTGAACACGCCGTGTGGCGAACGAATGCGGCTGATCTGGGTTTTGATCGACGCGAACAAAAGCTGATACCGGAATACCTTGATCGAACAGGCCGTAGAACCAGCGCAGCCACCGATCAGACCGATCAGAAAGAACAGCATAATCGGAAAATTGCCCCAACCCATGTAGTCGACGCTGGCATAGCCCGTGCCGGAAATGATCGAGGTTATGTTGAACAGCGATTCCCGCAAGGCTCTTTCCCAATGGTGCGGGAACACGGTCGTCAGAAAGACGGTCATGACAACAACCAACACCGCAATGGTCGCCAGAAAGGCGCGTATCTGGCTGTCTTGCCAAAGCGAACCGGTGTTGCCATTGGCCAGTTGCACATACCGCACGAATGGCAGTGCAGCCAGGATCATGAAAACGGCAGCGGCATACTCTGTTGGACCCGAGAATGCGGCGAATGAGTTGTCGTAGTTGGCAAATCCTCCGGTCGCGATGGTCGTCATCGAATGCACGGCGGCGTCGAAAAAACTCATCCCGAAGGCTGCATAGACCAGGGCACAAATCAGAGTCAGTACAACATAGATCATGGAAATCTGCCCGGCGATCTCTTGCGCGCGCGGCAGAATCTTTCCCATGGTCTCAAACCCTTCCGAGCGGAAGATCTGCATCCCCCCGACGCGCAGTTCGGGCAGGAACACCATCGCAACCACGATGATTCCGATCCCGCCCAACCATTGCAGGATTCCGCGCCACAGCAGCAATCCAGTGGGCATGCCGTCCAGACCCGATAGAACCGTGGACCCTGTCGTTGTCAGGCCGGACATGGCCTCGAAATAGGCATCAACGAAACGCAGTTCGGTTTCGCCGAACATGAACGGAATGGCGCCAAACACCGGCAGGGCAACCCACACGCCGGTTGTCAGCAGAAAGGTCTGGCGGATTGTCAGCCCCTCGCCCACACCGTTTGAACAGCTCATGGCCAGGACCACGCCGGTCATAACGGTAATGACGGCGCTTTCCAGAAACACATTCCATTCGCCCCGCCCTTCGATCAGGTCAGCAAGCAACGGCAGCAGCATGGTCGCCCCTAGAATGGCGACCAACAGGCCAATCACATATCCAACCGGGCGCATATCCGTCATGAGGCGCAGCGTTGGCGCGCCTGCACGACTGTGTCAAGCGGATGTCGGGTTCAACTGTCCGATTTTGGTGCCTGAACTGGCATCGCTGGCGGTATGGAAGGTGCCCTGGTGCGCCGCACCGGCTGTTCGGCAGCGGTTTTAGGTTTTGCCGCCGCTGGTGCCTCGGGTGCCTTGCTTGTTTGACGCGCGACAGGCTTTGGCTCGGCCTCCGGCTGTTTGGTTGTCATCACCTCGGCCGTCTCGCCCGCCTGAGACTTGGGTGCCGCCACTTTGACGGTTTCAGGCTTTGCCGTCGCTTCCGGCTTGACCGCTGGTTTTTTGGGCGTCGGCGCCTCGGCCACAGTAGCGGACGATTTTTCGTTGGCCAGTTTCGGCGTGGCAGCGTTGGCGACCGGCATGGTCTTAGGTTCCACTTTCTTTGCCACCGGTTTTGGCGTGACAGACGACGCTCTGACAACAGGCGCCTTTGGCGTTGCCTGCGCTTTAGGTTTTACCCGGGTCTTGGGTTTTGCCGCTGCCTTTGGCTTTGCTGCTGGCTTTGGCTTTGCTGCTGGCTTTGCCCGAACTGGTTCCTTTTCAGGTTCCACCGCAGAAGACTCTGACGCCGCCGCGCGCAATGCCTGCAATGGCGCTAACGGCAACTCGATCGCAGAGCGGGTCATGATTTGCATGATCTTCATCTGATTGACCATGGCATAGCCAGCCACACGCACGGCCGCAGCCTGAAGTTCCAATGGTCCGGAAATCGGGTTCATCTACTAATTCTCCTCTGAAAGCGATGCAGGCAGAGACAGAGCAAAGGGGGTTCCCCGGCTCGGGCCCTTTGGGCGGCAGACCGAATTTGCAATCCAAGGCGTTGCACGTCCCGGCGTCCTTTAAGGTGTCGCACCACCTTGTGCGATCATGCTGCATCTGCATTGTCTTGCAGACTACCCGGATATGTGTGCTTGTGCAGAAATTTTGCTGCGATGCGGCAATAAATCGCCACACCTCGCCCTATTTCCGAAAAACTGCCCTTAAATCAGGCAGATCAACCGACGTGGAACAATGTGGTGAACAGCCGGGGATCCAGACTGGCCGCCGCAAAGGTCGGCCCTTCTGTCAGAATGGACACCGCGTCGTGGCTGTGCAGGCTTTCCTGATGACTGGCAACCACCCGGAAATCGCCGATGTGGTGGTCCGCCAGCAGTTCGGCACAGAACAACCGAGCGGCGTCCTCGACAAAAATCGGGTTGGCGGCGTTCAGTTCGGCAAACGCCTGCTCATCTTCGCGCTTGACCATGACCTGCGTCTCGGTCGGAACCGCGCGGCGGCACAGGGTGATCAGATCCTCGAACCACAGGCAATCCGCGTCACAATCGACGACAACTGAAATGCGAGCGACAGACCGCTGCGAATGCGGTGTCGCCAGTTGTCCGCGCGTGGACCGGGCGTGCTCGCTCAATTCCAGCGAACATGGGCAGGTCGAGGAATAGACGTAGTCAAGATGCATAATCTTCAGGCGTTCCCCGCCCCGATCAACCAGTTCCAGCGCGATGTCATAATACTGGTAGCCGGACAGGCCCGAACGCAGGCTTTCCACAATAACCGGATATGAAAACCGCATCTGGATGCGCGCATCCAGACTGTCCAAATCGATCATATAGTCGTTGAGCGCGGCTTCCATCACCTCAAAGCTGAACGTGCTCTCGGCGTATTTGTAGAATGACCGCATGATCCGGGACATGTTGATGCCCTTTTTCTCGGCCTCAAGGCTTACCGAACCTGTCACCGATGTCTCTAGCGTCAGGTCCTGGCCCTTCTTGCGATGAAAGCGAATCGGCAGGCGGAAATTCGAGATTCCCACATGCTGAATCCGCTGTTTGGCACCCCTGATCAGGCTGGACGGACCGTTCTGCAGATCGGGCAGCGAGGCTTTGTACGCCTCATAAACCTTGAAACCCTCGGGGTATTCCCGCGAAAGAGACGGATAATTGACCGGCACAAGCCCCGGGATCAGACGTGCAATCGACGGGTCAAGCTGGCTGATTTCCGCTTCGGTCGCGGATGACGCCCATCGCCGCAAGACGTTAAGGGCCGCCTCGGCTTCGTCACGGTCGGGAGTATTGTCCAGGTCACGGGGATATACGTTCATACGCAGGATTTCCTTGTGTCGACGCAGGAATATAGCAGGTTTCTGTTCATTTCCAGTCCCCTCTAGTACGCACCGGATACCAGACCGGATTGAATAAATCTGCGTGAAACCGTCTATATTCAGCGAAACGCGGCGAGGATTTGATGCCTCGTTTTGGACAACTTGCCCCTTGCTCGGCCGCAGGGGCCTGTCGCAAACAGGATAGCATTGCGAGTGGCGAAGTCACAGGTTGTCCGTAAAAACATCCAAGACCACCGATGAACGAGGCCGTTATGCGCGACATACTCGATCTGGAGCGATTCCCGCTGGACCAGCCCGGCAGCGAAGCGTGGCAAAACCTTGTCGAGACCTGTAGTCAGGAGCTTGCACAGCAAGGGTTGTTCAATCTCGAAGGATTGCTGCGCCCGGAGGTCGCCGAGTTCACAGTGTCAGAAATGATACCACGCTATGATACCGACGCCTTCCTGCATCAGCGCCGCCACAACATCTATTTCAAGAAGATTGAGGAATTGCCCGAAGATCACCCCGCGCTGCAGGAATTCGATACGTCCAACCGGACGCTTTGCGCCGATCAGATTCAGGGTACTGCCCTGCTAAGGCTGTACGAATGGCCGGAATTCGCGCATTTTCTGGCCGCAACGATGAACAAGTCGGTACTGCACGTGATGGACGACCCTCTGGCCCGGGTGAACGTCATGTCGTATCGTGAGGGTCAGGCCCTGAACTGGCATTTCGACCGCTCAGAGTTCACCACAACGATGCTGTTGCAGGCACCGGATCAGGGTGGCGCTTTTGAGTACCGGAAAGACCTGCGCAGTGAAACCGACCCGAACTATGAAGGCGTTGCAAAACTGCTGAGCGGCAACGATGAAAACAGTCGGGCTATTTCCCTCAGCCCTGGAACCCTGAACGTGTTCAAGGGCAAGAATACCGCCCATCGGGTGACGCCCGTAGCCGGAAGCAAGCCTCGGATAATTGCGGTGTTTTCCTACTATGAGAGTCCCGGTGTCACATTTTCGGATACCGAGCGGATGGGTTTCTACGGACGGGCCTGAGGCACGTGCACCCTGCGGCGACTGCAAGCCACAGGGTGCATCTGTCTACTTTTGCGATGCCGCAAGTGCCTGTTGAATGTCCGCCAGAAGATCTGTCGGGTCTTCCAGCCCGATTGAAAGGCGGATCAGGCCCGGCGTGATGCCCAACTCATCCCGCTGCTTCTCACTCAGGCGCTGGTGCGTGGTTGTGGCGGGGTGTGTCGCGATCGACTTCGCATCACCCAGATTGTTCGAGATCACCGGAATGGTCATGGCATTCAGGAATGCAAAGGCTGCTTCTTTTCCGCCTTTGATATCCAACGACAGAACCGTTCCGCCCTTGCCGCCCAACTGATCCTGAACAAGCGCGTTTTGCGCATGGGTTTTCAGCCCCGGATACAACGTGCGGACCAGAGCAGGATGCCCTTCAAGCGCTTCCGCAACTGTCTGCGCCGTCTCGGCCTGCGCGTTTACGCGCAACGACATCGTTTCCAGCCCTTTCAGCATGATCCAGGCGTTGAACGGGCTCAGCGCGCCGCCTGTATGCTTGAGATACGGCTCGACCGTGCCACGGATAAATTCCTTAGTGCCGATGATCACACCACCCAGAGCACGCCCCTGCCCGTCTATGTGTTTGGTGGCTGAATACACAACCACGTCGGCACCCTGCTCGATCGCGCGCGAGAAGACCGGGGTCGAGAACACATTGTCGACGATAACCACTGCACCGACCGCATGAGCAAGCCGGGACACTGCGGCAATATCAATGACCTCAAGCGTGGGGTTCGACATGGATTCGAAGAAAACAGCCTTGGTGTCCGGCCGGATCGCAGCCTCCCACGCGGCCAGATCGGTTCCGTCCACAAACGTCACCTCAACGCCATACCGCGTCAGGATGTTTTCAAGAATATACAGACAGGAGCCAAACAACGCCTTGGCCGAAACAACATGGTCACCGGCCTGCAGCATCGACGTCAGCGCGCCGTTCACGGCCGCCATGCCGGATGCGGTGGCAAACGCATCTTCACCGCCTTCCAAAGCGGCGATGCGCTGTTCGAACATCGCCACGGTTGGGTTGCCATAGCGGGCATAGATGAACTCATCCGGGCCGGATTCGATGAATCGCGCCTCGGCCTGCTCGGCAGTGTCATAGACGAAACCCTGCGTCAGAAAGATCGCTTCGCTGACCTCGTTATACTGGCTGCGGCGAATACCGCCATGAACGGCTTGAGTGCGTTTGTTCCAGGTCTCGCTCATCTTTTTCCTTTCCGCCCCCGACGCGGGAGGCAAACAAAAAACCCCAGACGCGGCCAAGCGAAAGGGGTCTTTCATCCTGACCTTTTAGCGGTGTTGTTTAGCGTGGCCCGCAATCCGGTAACAAATCGCCACGTAGCTCTGTGCTGCCATACGCCTCGGGCCGCTATTCGTCAAGGCTGCGCTTGGTTCTGTCACGCTTTCGTAACCGCCTCTTGCCGAACCGGCAGAAAGCCGCATGATCGCCGATACACGGAGGAGCCATGACCAACCCAATCGATCTGTATTTCTGGCCGACACCGAATGGCTGGAAGGTTTCCATTGCCCTGGAAGAGATGGGCCTGCCCTACACAACCTATCTGATCAATATCGGCAAGGGTGATCAGTTCGACCCCGAATTTCTGAAGATTTCGCCGAACAACCGCATGCCCGCAATTGTCGACCCCGACGGCCCGGGCGGCGCCCCGGTTTCGGTCTTCGAAAGCGGCGCGATCCTGATGTATCTGGCCCGCAAGACGGGCCGGTTCTATGGCGAAACCGAGCGTGATCGCATTGCCGTCGAAGAATGGCTGATGTGGCAAATGGGCGGCGTCGGCCCCATGGCCGGTCAGGCGCACCACTTCCTGAAATACGCCCCGAACATGGACCCGCCGCAGGACCACCCCTATCCGAAGGACCGCTACCGGGCAGAGGTTGGGCGTTTGTATGGCGTGCTGGATCGACGGCTGGCGGAAAACGAGTACGTCGCGGGCGATTTTTATTCCATCGCCGATATGTCAATCTGGGGCTGGGCCAGCCTGTGGGAAGGTCAACAGCAAGTGCTTGAGGACAAGCCCCATTTTGCGCGCTGGCTGGAAATCGTCAGTGCCCGCCCCGGCGTGCAGGCCGGTCGCGCGCTGCATGCCGATTTGCGCGGCGATCACCGGGACAAGCAATCGCAAGGGGTGCTATTCAAGCGGTGATGGTTTTCGGAAGTCGTTTTGGGTTCTCAATGATCATCGCTGATTTTACCTTGGCCATACCAAAGACCGCTAGCGAAACAGGAATTCAGGCTCCGCCGGCAAAGGCATCAGCTTGTTTTTCCGGAAACCCTTGCGCGTTTGCGCAGCATTGCTGCCGTCCGTACGCATCCGGGCGGTCAGGACAAAAGCCGCATGCCCTGTCTCTGTTGTTTGAGCTGGGCCGACTGAACGCTCTGTCTTTTTGAAATCCACGCCAATCGGTTTTTTCGACCGCGCAGAGCGGAAGTTTGGAACCGAATGCTGTTTCCGATCTGTTTCTTCCTCCGACCGTGACAACTCAACGCCCTTCTGCTTCTGCAATTCTGAGAGGTACGTTGTTGCAATCCCAAGGTGCCTGCGTTCGAAGGCGTAAGCATTCAGTGCTTCTTCGATCATTCTGGCGGTGTGTACATATCCTTTTGATCGCGTGAACTCTGAAAGTTCGACAAAACGATCGTGGATCTGGCTCTCATCCGGTCGGACATTTTTTTTGAGCGATCCATTTTGTGTTACGTTGGGCATCCGGACTGACTTCGAGAAGACGTTGAGTGGTGCACAGTCAAGCCCAGGCTTTGACAAAGGCCGACGCGCAAAGATGCTTGCAAGTACCCTTCCGGCATCGGAGAGTCGACCAACCGGCGTCAAAGCGGCGAAAAAGCGCCTTATACTCACACATGGATCATAATGTACGTATCCATGAGCGCCGGACCGCAAGTCTTGCAACCGGCAAGCGTCCACTTTGTCCGTAAGGCAGACCTATCCCTCCCCCCGCACCAGCACATCCAGCATCCCCGAGATGTCCTCGATCTCTTCCGCGATCACATGGGTCACCGAATGCGCCCGCTGCATCCGGCCCGTTACCCGTAACAGCCGCCCCGAGATCACCGCGCGGCGGAATTGTTCGTAGATCTTGCGCCAGACAACCACGTTGACGATGCCGGTCTCATCCTCAAGCGTGACGAATATCACCCCCTTGGCCGTCCCCGGTCTCTGCCGCAGGATCACCAGCCCCGCCACCGTCACGCGTGCACCTTCGGGCGGGGCGTTCAGTTGGCAGGCGGGCAGGCACGCGGGCGGGCGCGGCCAATCGCTGTTTTGATCTGTGGGGCGAACAGGGACAACAAGCATGAGAACAAAAATAGAACAAATGACAAGAAAGTCCAGTCGCGGCACGCCGAGTCGCAAATGAGGCTGGAAAGAGCTAAATGCCTTGACTAAGGAAGGTTTCGAACATCGCAAAAGGAAGACGCACGCAATGGCAAAGATCACCTATGTCGAGCATGGCGGTACCGAACACACTGTCGAGGTAGCCAACGGACTGACCGTCATGGAAGGGGCCCGTGACAACAACATCCCCGGCATCGAGGCCGATTGCGGCGGCGCCTGCGCCTGCTCGACCTGCCATGTCTACATTCACCCCGACTGGGTCGAGAAAATCCCGGCCAAGGACGACATGGAAGAAGACATGCTGGACTTTGCCTTTGAACCCGATCCGACCCGCTCGCGACTGACCTGCCAGATCAAGGTCACGGATGCTCTGGACGGCCTGGTCGTGCAGATGCCGGAAAAACAGATCTGATGCCAGCCAGACCGGTCGTCGCCGTCGCAATCGCACTCGGTGTATGTCCGGTCACGGCACAATCGCAGCAACCGTGGCAGTATGAACCACTGGGCTCGGCCGAATACTCCGAACCCACGGCGCGATACCCCCATGGTGTTCTGGGTGATCAGATTGAATACGGCGCGCTGGTCCTGCAATACGCACACGGATCGACGCAGTATACTATACGGCTGCCAGAAGAACGTGTTTTCGAAGACATCCGGCCGCGCCTGGTCGACGTTGACAACGACGGCCGTCGCGAAGCCCTTGTCGTCGAAAGCCATCGCGACAAGGGTGCCCGGCTTGCAATCTACAACGGCGGCGGCCTGATCGCGGCCACGCCCTACATCGGCACCCGTTTCCGCTGGCTCGCACCGGTCGGCGCTGCGGACCTGGACAACGACGGCCATGTCGAAATCGCCTATGTCGACCGCCCTCATCTTGCGAAAACGCTACGGATCTGGCGTTTCGAGAACAACCAACTGACCGAGATCGCAACAATTCCCGATCTGACGAACCATCGCATCGGCGAGGATTTCATCTCCGGCGGCCTGCGCTCCTGCGGGGACACTCCCTCGCTGATACTGGCCGACGGCAACTGGTCTCGTATTGTCAGCGTCACGTATGACAAGGGCTGGCAATCAACAGATTTGGGACCGTTCCGGGGCCGCGACAGCATCTCCCAAGCCCTGACTTGCTGATCCGCCCCTTCATCTGGCCAAAAATATCTTGGGGGTGAGGCCGCAGGCCGAAGGGGCAAAGCCCCCTGATCAAGAACCCGTGACGGGCGTAGCCCGCCACGAGACCTCTGCCAGAGCTTACAGTGCCCTCCAGCCGATATCCCGCCGACAAAAGCCCTCGGGCCAGTCTATCGCATCGATCATCGCATAGGCTCTGTCACGCGCGTCCTGCAATGACCCGCCACGTGCCGTGACATTCAGAACCCGCCCGCCCGACGCAGTAATCCGCCCTTCAGAAGACTTGGTTCCGGCATGGAACACCATGTTCTTGCTGTCTTCCGGCAGGTCATCCAACCCCCGGATCACCGAACCTTTATCATAGGTCCCCGGATATCCCTCTGCAGCCAGGACAACCGTTATCGCATGATCATCTGCCCAATTCACTTGTGTATCGCGCAAACGCCCCTCGGCGGCTGCGTGCATCAGGTCCATCGCCTGCGCGCCAAGTCGCATCATCAGAACCTGGCATTCCGGATCGCCGAAACGAACATTGTATTCGACCAACCTCGGCTGCCCATCCCGGATCATCAACCCGGCATAAAGCACGCCCTGAAACGGCATCCCGCGACGTTTCATCTCGGCCATGGTCGGGCGCACAATCTCTTCCATCGCACGCGCTTCGACTTCGGCGTTCAAAACCGGTGCGGGAGAGTATGCGCCCATGCCGCCGGTGTTCAGCCCGGTATCGCCCTCTCCAACCCGTTTGTGGTCCTGCGCAGTGCCAATGGACAGGATATCTTCACCGTCACACAGCACGAAAAGCGAGGCCTCTTCGCCCTCCATGAACTCTTCAATCACGACCTCGGCTCCGGCACCGCCAAAAGCGCCACCGAACATGTCGTCGATGGCCGCCAGCGCGGTGTCCTCGTCCATTGCAACGATCACGCCCTTGCCCGCGGCCAGACCATCCGCCTTGACGACGATGGGCGCACCCTGGGTCCGGATGTAGTCCTTGGCCGGACCGGCCTCCGTGAACCGGGCATAAGCCGCTGTCGGGGCACCCGCGGCATCGCAGATTTCCTTGGTAAAGCTCTTTGATGCTTCAAGTTGTGCGGCACCGGCCGACGGTCCAAAAACCAGAACGCCTGCTTCCCGCAACCGGTCGGCAACACCTGCCGCCAAAGGGGCTTCGGGCCCAACGATCACGAAATCTATCGCGTTTTCTTCGGCAAAGCTGACAACCGCGCCACCGTTTTCGATATCCAGCGCCGCGCAATCGGCGATCTGCTCGATCCCGGCATTTCCGGGTGCCACGATCAGACGGTCGCATTTGGGGTTCTGCAACACCGCCCAGGCCAGACTGTGCTCGCGCCCGCCGCTGCCGAGAATAAGGATGTTCATGAATGCTCTCCGATCTGCTTGGCCTTGCCTGCGCGGCGTTCTAAGCTGGGTGAGCATTTGAAACAAGGCGCTGAAATGTCCGACCTGCTAGACGACCCAATTCCCGGCCAGAATACCCCTGAATACACTGTTTCGGACATCTCGGGCGAAGTGAAACGGACCCTCGAAGGTGCGTTTGGCCGAATCCGTGTGCGCGGCGAGGTCGGTCGCGTCTTCAAGGCACGTTCGGGGCATTTATACTATGACATCAAGGATGACCGGAACGTCCTGGCTTGCACAACCTGGAAAGGTCAAGTTTCCGGCCTCTCCGTTGTGCCCGAAGAAGGTCTTGAGGTTGTCGTCACCGGACGGCTGACCGCCTTTGGCGCGCAATCGAAATACAATCTGAACGTCGACGAAGTTGCGGTTGCCGGGCAAGGCGCGCTGATGGCCTTGCTGGAGAAACGCAAGAAACAGCTTGAGTCGGAAGGCCTGTTTGCGCCCGAACGCAAGAATCCCCTGCCTTACCTGCCCCAGATCATCGGCGTTGTGACCTCTCCTTCCGGCGCGGTGATCCGCGACATCCTGCATCGGTTGCGCGACCGGTTCCCGCGAAAGGTGCTGATCTGGCCGGTTGCGGTTCAGGGCGCCAACTGCGCGCCCGAGGTCGCGCGGGCAATCGAAGGGTTCAATCGGCTGACACCCGGCGGCGCTTTGCCCCGCCCCGATCTGATCATCGTTGCGCGCGGTGGCGGCTCGATCGAAGACCTTTGGGGGTTTAACGAGGAAACCGTCGCGCGGGCTGCCGCTGCATCCGCGATTCCACTGATTTCCGCCGTGGGGCATGAAACGGACACGACCCTGATCGACTTCGTTTCGGATCGTCGGGCCCCTACGCCCACCGCCGCCGCCGAATTGGCGGTACCTGTGCGGCTGGAATTGCTGGCCTGGACCGGCGAACAAGGCGCGCGTCTGTCGCGGGCGGCAACGGATGCCGTGCAACGCCGGGCGCAGCGCTTAAGGGATTTGTCTCGTGCACTGCCAAGGGCTGACAGCCTGCTCGACACACCGCGGCAACGCCTGGATCAGGTCTCGGACCGCCTGCCCAACGCCCTGATCCGCGGTGTTCAGAACCGGCGCGTCAAATTGCTGGACACATCCGCACATTTGCGCCCGTCAACCCTGCGCGGGATTGTCGAAACCCGCCGCGATCGATGGCGCAACCTGACGTCCCGCCTGTCTCTGCGCCCGATCAGGCAGGAATTGAAAAACCGCACCGAAAACCTGAACCGATTGTCAGAGCGTCTGAATACAGCGCACAAATCCCGGCTGGACAGGCTGCATCAACAATTGGACGCGACCGACCGGCTGCGCGAAACGCTCAGTTACAAAGCGACGCTGGAACGAGGGTACGCTGTGGTTCGCGCAGAAGGTGCGGTCGTCACCACCAAGTCGCAGGCAGCCGGGCATCCTGTTCTTGAGATCGAATTTTCTGATGGTCGTCTGACAACCGGCGGATCGGCCAAACCAGCGGCCAAAAAAACCAAACCCGACGCTCCGGATCAGGGATCGCTTTTCTGACTCATGCTGACAATCTGGGGTCGCAAAACATCATCCAACGTTCAGGCGCTGATGTGGTGTGTCGGCGAACTGGGCCTGCCGTTTCGCCGCCATAACGTCGGACATGAATTTGGCGGGCTGGACAGCGATGCCTTCGCGGCCCTCAACCCAAACCGGACAATTCCGGTGGTTCAGGACAACGACGGCACAACAATTTGGGAAACGGGCGCGATCCTTCGATACCTCGCTGCACGCTATGCTCACGACAGTTTCTGGCCCGACGACACGGTGCGACGTGCAACGGTCGATAAATGGGCGGAATGGGCCAAGCTGAACGTCGCCATGAATTTTACCGTGCCGGTCTTCTGGCGAGTCGTGAGAACGGCGCCCTCCGACCGGGATGAAACTGCGATCACCGCTGCCCTGCATGTGCTGGAGGACAAACTGGCCATTGCAGACCAACAATTGTCGCATAGCGCTTATATCGCAGGGACCAGTTTCACGCTGGCCGACATCCAGTTGGGCCACATTTTGTACAGGTATTTTGACATCGACATCCCGCGCGCACCATTCAGGCACCTACGGCGATACTATGAAACCCTGTCGGCCAGACCGGCCTATCGCGATCACGTCATGATAAACTACGAAAGCCTGCGTGCGCATTAATCAAAGTCTCAAACTCCGATTTCCGGGCCATAGCACACCATTTCTTCGCCACGGTCATCAGCCTCGTACAATTCAGTCTCCAGCGGGTCACCTTCGAACCGCGCAATCAGCCTTCCACCCGATCTGGTGAACAACCAGCATTGAGGATCCGGTCGGTCTTCATAGACGAAACATATCTGTTGATTTTGCTCGTACCAGACACCTTCCTTACAATCGCCATCCAGAAACGACCAGATGACCCTGCGCCCGGGCAGATAGCGTTCCACCCCATATACCTGCCCCTGGAACCCATAAAACAGGGTCTTGCCGCGTGTGTATTCGTCGAACTCTGCAGCCGATAGCGCAGTCTGCGCGGTTGCGGCCTGCGCGGACGCAATCAGAAGAATCACCAAATGCCTCAACATGGTTTCATATTGTCAGATGCCGCAATCCGACGCCAACCAGCATTCTGCGAGCCGTTTCCTTCACGTCACCGGTTGAGTTGCCCGGCACATCTGGCTGACACTTCCGCAGGACCAACGGCAGAAACCAGCAGGAGATTATTGAATGACAACAACGCTGTTCTGGATCGCCGCATTGTTTGCAATCGCCTACCTTCCGATGTCTCCAAAACCGGTCAGCATATTGCGAACGGCATTCAAGACCGGATCGGTTGCCATCCTGGCGCTGATCGCAGCGGTTGCCGGCGCCCCTTCCCTGCTGATCCTGGCCCTGGCATTGTGCGTCGTCGGGGATGCTTTGCTGTCGCAAGAGACCGAGGCGACGTTCATGGCCGGGATCGGTGCTTTTGCCGCCGGGCATCTGGCTTATATTGCCCTGTTTCTGACCCACGCCAGCAGCGATCCGGCGCTGATCCTGGACCGGCCGGGATTGGTCTGGTCGCTGGTTCTGCTGGGCATTGTCGCGGCGACACTTCTGGCACCACGAGCTGGTGATCTGAAAATCCCGGTGCTTTGCTATATCCCGATCATTCTTGGCATGGGGATCACGGTTCTGAGCCTGCCCGAGACCGGAGCATTACGCTGGGCTCTTCCCGGGGCGATGGCCTTCATCGCATCCGACCTGATCCTGGCGACTGAAAAATTCCTGCTGCCCGAAAACCACCCCGCCTTGAAGATCACGCCCTATCTGGTCTGGCCGCTCTATTGGGGTGCGCAGGCCGGTTTGCTGATCGCCTTTCTCTGACCCTTTGCAACTGCCGCAAATCCGCATTAGGTGAAGGGAACACCTGCGGAGACCAAAAATGGCGTTTTTCTCAAAGCTCAAGGATCGGCTGTTCAAATCCTCGTCCCGGCTGGAACGGGGGCTCGATGCGATTGTCGAAGATGGCGGCGAAGAAACGACCGCCCCCGATCCGGTCATCCCCGAACCAGAGCCTGAGCCTCAGCCCGTCCCCGAGGTTCCCGAACCGGCCCCGACCCCCGAACCGGTCCCCGCCCCCGAACCGGCCCCCGCCCCGCAACCGGTCGAAACACCTTCTCCGGCGGACCCCACACCGGCCCATCCTCCGCCCGAAGCAACCCCGGCGCAGCACAAGGGCGTTCTGGGACGGCTTTTCAATCGGGGCGACACACAGGTCGTGGTACGGCGCACGCTTGACGATGACATGCTTGAACAGCTTGAAGAGTTGCTGATCGCCTCGGACATGGGGGTGGATACCGCACTGCGTGTCACCGCCAACATGGCCGAAGGTCGTTTCGGCCGCAAACTATCGACCCAGGAAATCAAGCAACTTCTGGCGCAGGAAGTCACCCGAGTGATGGAACCTGTTGCAAAGCCGTTGCCCATCTACCCCAAACGCCCACAGGTGGTTCTGGTTGTTGGCGTCAACGGATCCGGCAAAACCACAACCATCGGCAAGCTGGCAAGCCAGTTCAAGTCCGCAGGTAAGAAAGTGGTCATCGCCGCAGGCGACACCTTCCGCGCCGCCGCGGTCGAACAGCTTCAGGTCTGGGGCGACCGCGCTGGCGTGCCCGTCCTGACCGCGCCCGAAGGCTCGGACCCGGCTTCGCTGGCTTTCGACGCCCTGACCCGTGCGCAGAATGAAGAGGCGGACCTTCTGATGATCGATACAGCAGGCCGCCTGCAAAACCGTGCCGACCTGATGGAGGAACTGGCCAAGATCGTCCGCGTCATCCGCAAGGTCGATGACACCGCCCCGCACAACACCCTTCTGGTCCTCGACGCCACCACCGGCCAGAACGCGCTAAGCCAGGTTGAAACCTTCCGTAAACTGGCCGATGTCTCCGGCCTTGTGATGACCAAGCTGGACGGCACGGCCAAGGGTGGTGTTCTTGTGGCGCTCGCTGACAAGTTCGGTCTGCCCATCCACGCCATTGGTGTCGGCGAACAGATCGACGACCTGGCCCCATTCGACCCGGAAGAATTCGCCGCCGCCCTCACTGGCCTCGACAAGGGCTGATCCGCCCCTTCATCTGGCTGAAAATATCCTCGGGGGGTGTGGGGGGCAGACAGCCCCCCACCCTTTCCAACCAGCAAAAGGCCGATAGTTGAGCGACTGGCTGATTTCCCTCGAAGGCACCGAAGCGGGCCACCAACTTGCGCTGGGACTGGCGCTTATGGCGGCATTCCTGCACGCGGTCTTCGGAGCGTTGCAGAAAGGGCGTCACGACCCCTGGCTGTCACGCGGCGCGATTGACATCTGCTACTGCCTGATGGCCGCGCCCTTTGCCTTTTTCGTCGTGCCCTGGCCTGAACCTTATATGTGGCCCATCTTCGCAATCGTCTGGCTGATCCACATCGCCTACAAGACCTTGCAGGCCCTGGCCTACACCAAAGGCTCCTACACCGTGGTCTACCCGGTGGTGCGCGGCACCGGCCCCCTGTTCACCGTTATTGGCGCCTACTTGCTGTTCGGCGAGACATTTTCGGCCACGCAGTGGTTCGGCGTCGCGGTGTTACTGGCCGGTATCTTCGGATTGGCCGGATACAACCTGCGCTATCTCGAGACGAACCGCGAAACGCTGGGTATCGCCTTGTTTCTGGCCGTCGTAACCGGGCTGTTCGTAGCGCTTTACACAACCTATGACGCCTATGGCATTCGTGCGACCGCCGATCCGTTCACATTCCTGGCCTGGTTTTTCATGATCGACGGGGCGGCAATGCCGATCTATGCCTTCCTCAGATGGCGGGCCATGATCCATCGCCCTGCGATTGGCCCACTGATGCTGCGCGGGCTCGCAGGCGGTATCATCGCCCCATTGTCCTTCGGGGCCATCATGCTCGCCACACGGCTGGACAAAGTGGGCGAGGCCGCGGTGCTTCGCGAAACCTCGACCGTGTTCGCGGCCCTGATCGGATGGCTGGTGCTGAAAGAGACCGTCGGCCCCCGACGTATTGCCCTGATGGCCTTGATTGCATTGGGTGCAGTAATAGTTGAAATGGGCGGGTAAGCAGCAGGACAGAATCATGACAGGTAACAAAGAAATCAACCCGTTTCTGAAACAGGTGCTGGAACTGGGTCCGCCTCTGGCCTTCTTCTTCATCTATCTGCGCCTGCGTGATGACAGTTTCCTGATCGGCGGCATCGAATATTCCGGCTTCATCATAGCGACGATCATCTTTGTACCGCTGATGCTGGGTGCCATGGGCATATTGTGGTTTCTGACCGGAAAACTCAGCCGGATGCAGATCTTCACGGCCTTCATGGTGATCTTTTTCGGCGGTCTGACGGCCTGGTTCAATGACGAGCGGTTTTTCAAGATGAAAACCACGCTGGTCTACGGCTTCTTCTCGGTCATCCTGGGCATCGGTATTTTGCAGGGGAAATCCTATCTCGCCTATGTGCTGGACGAGATGTTGCCCATGCGCCATCAGGGCTGGATGATTTTGACACGTCGCCTCTGTGGCTGCTTCGCCGTTTTGGCGGTCGCCAACGAAGTTGTCTGGCGAACATTGTCGACCGATCTCTGGGTCAAAATCGAAACCTTCGGGTTTCCGATTGCCCTGATGGTTTTTCTGATGCTGCAATTCAACCTGCTGCAAAGCTATATGGACGACCCGGATCATCAATAGGTTCCGACAGCGGACATCACAAAACCGTGAACATGCCCGCATTGGCGCCAAGTATTCTGTCTGAAATCCGGCAATTACCCACAAACAGCTTGGCTAAGCGCCAAAGCTGTGAAGAATGGGGTAACCACTCACCACCCCCATCCGGAGCCCCGTACACTCATGACGGCCTTCCCAAACAGCGGCTTTCTTGCCGAAGCATCTGACCGCCTGAAAGCCATGCTTACCGCGCAGGCTACCGAAATTTCACTGAACGACGGGGAAACCCTTTTCGAACAGGGTGACGAGGGCAACGCGCTCTATGCCATTCTGGAAGGAACGCTCGAAGTGTCCTTTCTGGCGATGAGCGGCCGAAAGCTTACGCTGACGCTGATGCGTCCGGGTGAGATCTTCGGCGAAATCGCCCTGTTTGATAACGGCCCGCGTACCGCCACCATTTCCGCTGCCGAACCCTCGCGTGTCCTGCGCGTGCTGCGCAACGACGTGCTGCGTCAAATACGACAGCACCCCGATCTGGCCGAGGACATGATCCGCCTGGCAGGTCTGCGCATGCGCTGGATGGGCTCGCAGCTGAACGAGCAGGTCTTTCTGCCGATGCCGATCCGGCTGGCCCGCAAACTGCTTCACCTTTCGGAACTTCAGGACAATCCAGCAGGCAGGATAACCCTGTCGCAAAGCGAACTTGCCGAATTCGTGGGCGCTACGCGCGAAGCGGTGTCCAAGACCATATCCACTTGGAAACGTGACAATATTGTTCAGGCGTCGCGGGGTGGGTTGCTGATCCAGGACTTCGATGCATTGCAGGAACTGGCCGAATCCGACCTGATCTGACGCCTGTGACCTGCTTCACATACATGCGGCGACGTTAACACTAAATTAATAACTGTTACCG
This sequence comes from uncultured Ruegeria sp., assembly GCA_963669395.1. Classification (GTDB taxonomy): domain Bacteria; phylum Pseudomonadota; class Alphaproteobacteria; order Rhodobacterales; family Rhodobacteraceae; genus Ruegeria. The sequence goes on from OY770022.1 coordinate 3,032,615, forward strand.
TAGGAGGTCAGAGAATCATCCCCGATATCTGTCCACTGACCTCTCCCTGTACCAGAGCCATACGTCCTTCCCAGGCGTATGGCTCACCTTTTCAATCAGCAATTTCTCACAAAAAAGGGTCGGAGTTTACACTCCGGCCCGATTACCTTTTTGCGCCTTGGGTCACTCACCAAGGCTGAGTGCGACGAACCGGGGTTCACCTCCGCGGCGCACCAACAGCAGCAGGGACTTGCGCCCGGCCTCTCGTGCTTCTTCCATCCGTGTTTCGAGGTCACTGACGGATGTCACTTTTTGCTGACCGGCCTCGGTAATCAGATCACCGGCCCGCAATCCCTTGGCATAGGCTTCAGACGCCTCATCAACTTCGCTGACGACCAGTCCGTCGGCTTCGGCATCCAGACCAAGGTCTTCCCGTAGCTTGTCGGTCAGCGGGGAAATGGTCAGCCCCAGGATCTCGGAGTTTTCGTCCTCATCGTCCGTCTGCGCGGGCTCATCTCCGTTTTCCACCCGTTCAGCATCCTCGCGACGACCCAGAGTGACCAGTACGGTCTGTGTACCGCCGTCGCGATGGACAACGACGCGAACGGACTTGCCGACCGTCGTTTCCCCCACCTGACGCACCAACCCGCGCGTGTCTTCCACTTCGACGCCATCAAAACTCAGGATCACGTCACCCGCCTTCAGCCCGGCTTCTTTTGCCGGCCCCTCGGGCACGTCGCTGATCAGGGCACCACCGGGCTTCTCCAGCCCCATGGCTTCGGCCATGTCTTCGGTCACGTCCTGAATGCGCACACCCAGCCAGCCGCGACGTGTCTCGCCGAATTCGCGCAGTTGATCGACAACCTTGACCACCACATTCGAGGCCATGGAAAAGCCAATACCGATGGACCCGCCATTGGGTGACAGGATCGCGGTGTTCACACCTATGACCTGACCATCCATGTTGAACAACGGCCCACCCGAGTTGCCCCGGTTAATCGCAGCATCCGTCTGAATGTAGTCGTCGTAAGAGCCGCTGAGCGCGCGATTGCGCGCCGAGACAATACCGGCCGAGACCGAGAACCCCTGCCCCAGCGGATTGCCCATGGCAATCACCCAGTCACCAACGCGCGCCGTATCGCTGTCACCAAACTTTACATATTTGAGCGGACCGGTCGCTTCGACCTTAAGCAGTGCGATGTCGGTCTTTTCGTCCGTGCCGATCACCTTGGCCGGCAACTCCTTTACGGGTTGCCCGTCACCGGGAAAGAATTCGACAAGGATTTCGTCCGCTTCGGCGATGACGTGGTTGTTGGTTACAATGAACCCGTCTTCGGAAATCACAAACCCGGAACCCAGCGCATTGCTGCGGCGTGGGAGGTTCTCATCGCCGTCACCGTTACGGTCCTGAAACTCGCGAAAGAAATCTTCGAATGGGGACCCTTCGGGCACGATCCCGCGCGGACCGGTCTGTCCCTCGATCAGCGTGCTGGTCGTGATGTTGACAACCGCGGGGCTGATCTTTTCTGCCAGCGGCGCAAGGCTTTCGCCCCGGGCCTGAACGGCAACGGTCTGGGCCAGAACCAACACCATTGCGGCAAAGGCCAACCACATCCACCGCACCATAAAAACCGCGTCTTCACGCCCGAGGGAAATACTGCGTGCTTTTGCCTGCACCTGGGGTCTCCTTGTCGAATTATTCAGGTGGCCACTCTCGCGCGGCCCTTCTTACGGACTAATGTAGTCAGTTTGACCTGTCCCGCAACTCAGGATCGCGTGGAAATCACTGGCAAGTGAGATGTCCTGCTCAAAAGCCCAGCTGATAGGCACCCCACAGAAGGATCAGCCCGCTGATCACGCACAAAAGACCCGTAATTCGCCGTGCCTGCTCGGGCAGGGTCCGCAGGGTTTCCAGCATCCGTTCGATAAGCGAAGGGGCCAGCGCATAGGCCAGCCCCTCGACAATCAGCACCAGCCCGAAGGCCAGAAGGATCATACCCATTACCGGCCGCCCTGACCTGTAGGCGATTTCAGGTAATTAAAGAAATCCGAGTCCGGGCTCAGCACCATTGAACTGTTGCCGCCGCCCAGCGCGCGCTCATATGCGGAAAGCGAGCGATAGAACTCGAAAAACTCCGGATCCTTGCCAAAGGCTTCGGCGAAAATCGCGTTGCGTTCAGCGTCAGCTTCACCACGAATGATCTCGGCTTCACGGTTGGCGTCCGAGACCAGTTCGACCACGGTCCGGTCGGCCTGCGCGCGCACACGCTGCGCCGCTTCGTTACCACGGGCGCGTTCGTCAGTGGCTTCACGCTCCCGCTCGGCTTTCATCCGGTCGAACGTAGCCTCAAGGTTAGCCTGCGGCAGATCGGTGGCCTTCAGGCGCACGTCGATCACGTTAACGCCCAGCGCCTGCGCTTCGGCAATCGCGCTGTTGCGGATGCGCAGCATCAGGGCAGCACGGTCCGAACTCAGGATGTCGCGCGACGAAACCGAACCCAGAACTTCGCGTGTTTCAGCGCGCAGGATACGGTCCAGACGATCCTCGGCCACCGGAACGCCACCGACACCAACGGCCTGACGGAACTGGTTCAGATCGGCAATCCGATAACGGGCGAAGGCATCGACCACAAGGCGGCGATCGTCCAGTGGTGTCACCTCAAGCGGCTGCACGTCGATCGAAAGGATGCGGTCGTCATAACGCACCACTTCGTCGAAAACCGGCAGCTTGAACGCAAGGCCTGGCTCTTCCTTGACGTTTACGACCCGTCCAAAACGCAGAACAAGGGCGCGTTCACGTTCGTCGACGATAAAGATCGACGACAGTCCGGCAACGACCAGGATGACGAGAACGATCAGAATAATGGGTGACTTACGCATCAGTTGCTCCCCTCGGCCTGGTTACGGCGCAGCTCGTTCAGCGGCAGATAAGGCACGACGCCCTGCCCCTGCCCGGTCGAGTTCTCGTCCAGAATGATCTTGTCGACGTCACCCAGAACCTGTTCCATCCGCTCTAGATACAAACGTTTTCGGGTTACATCCGGGGCTTTGGAATACTCTTCCAGAACCGCGCTGAAGCGGCTGGCTTCACCCATCGCACTGTTGATCTGCTGGGCTCGGTAGGCTTCGGCTTCTTCCAGAACCTGTGCGGCTTCACCGCGCGCCTCGGCGAGTACGCGGTTCGCATAGGCGTCGGCGACGTTCTGAAGGCGGTCACGCTCTTGCGCGGCGGCCTGAACGTCGCGGAACGAAGCAATCACGTCCTGCGGCGGGTCGGCCTTGTCGAAGTTCACACGAATGATGTTCACGCCCGAGTCGTAGCTGTCCATCGTCGCCTGGATCAATTCTTGCAAACGATCAGCGATGATACCCCGGTCGCGGTTCAGGATCGGGGCCAGTTCGCTTTGCGCGATGATTTCCCGCATCGCCGATTCCGACACCGCGCGAATTGTCTGGCGTGGATCGCGCAGGTTGAACAGGAATTTGGCGGGATCGTTGATGTTCCAAACGACCTGATAGTCGATATCCACCACGTTTTCGTCGCCGGTCAGCATCAGACCATCATCACTGCCGCGCGTGCCGCCCATATCCTCGGTCTGTTCGCGGGTAACCGGAATAACCTCGGCGGTCACAACCGGCCAGGGTGCAAAGTTCAGACCCGGATTCCCAACGGCCGAGAATTCACCCAGGAACAACTCAACCGACTGTTCTTCCGGTTTTACGGTATAGAAGCTGGCAGCCGCCCAAAGGCCTACTGCGACCAGAGCGCCAATAACCACCGTGCCTTTGGTGAAGACCGGGCCACCGCCACCTGCGCCCTGACCGTTGCCGCCACGGCCACCGCCGCCACGACCACCCATCAGCACGCGCAGCTGCTCCTGGCCTTTCTTCATCAGCTCGTCGATCTCGGGGATCTGCGGGCCATCTCCTTCGGGGGGCTTGCGCCCATCACCGTTGTTACCCCGATTTCCTCCGCCGCCCGAGGAGCCTCCGCCCCCCCAGGGGCCGCCGCTGTTGCCCGCCATATGTGTCTATTCCTTCGTTTAGGCCCGTGTGATCACGGGGTCCCTTGTAACTTGTGTGCGCGCGGTTGCAAATCAAGCAGTGCGCACAGGTTGCCGCATTGTAACAAGTTCTTCCGCCATTACCGGATGAACCGCAACCGTACGGTCGAAATCTTCTTTGGTCGCGCCCATTTTGACGGCGATCCCGGCCAGTTGAATCATCTCGCCCGCACCTGGTGCTACGATGTGACAGCCCAGCACCTTGCGGGTCGCCTGGCTGACGATCAGTTTCATCAATACCCGCTGCGTGCCGCCGGCGAAGGCTTTCTGCATCGGCTTGAAGGATGTCGCGTAAACTTCGACCGGCTCCTGTGCCGCAGCCTCTTCCTCGCTTAGTCCGACGGTTCCGAATTCCGGTTGCGTGAAGATCGCCGTCGGGATCAGTTCATGATCAACCGGGGTCGGGTTGCCTTTGAACACGGTTTCCACAAAGGCCATGCCCTCGCGAATGGCGACCGGCGTAAGGTTCACGCGATCAGTTACATCACCGATGGCATAGATCGAGGGCACGCCGGTCTGACTGTACTCATCCACCACAATCTCGCCCTTGCGACCCCGTTCGACGCCCAGTGCCTCAAGCCCCAGATTATCCGCATTCGGAGCCCGGCCAGTCGCGTACATGACAACATCGAACCGATCTTCAGTGCCGTCAGTGGCCTTTACCCGGATCTTGTCACCTTCCTTGGTCATCTCCAGCACGTTGGTGCCAAGGCGCACATCGATGCCGTTCTGGCGCATCTCTTCGCAGATCAAACCACGCGCTTCTTCATCGAAGCCACGCAGGATTTGCGCACCGCGATAGAACTGGGTGGTCTTGACCCCCATCCCGTTCATGATCCCGGCAAACTCGCTGGCGATATAGCCGCCACCAACGATCAGGATGGATTCGGGCAGCTTGTCGAGGTGGAAGATTTCGTTTGATGTGATCGCTAGGTCAGAGCCCGGAAATTCGGGCACCACAGGGCGTCCGCCGGTGGCGATCAGGATGTGCTTGGCCGTCTTGCGTGTCCCATCCGCCAGCTCAACCGTGTGGGAATCGACCACAGTGGCGCGCTGGTCAAAGCTTTCGACACCGTTGTTTTTCAGAATGTTGCGATAGATACCTTCCAGCCGGTCCAGTTCCGCCACCAGTTTGCCATGGAATGTATTCCAGTCTAGCGCACCCGGCTGAACATCCCATCCATAGGCCTGCGCATCGTCTACCATGCCGGAAAACTCGCTGGCGAAAACCATCAGCTTTTTTGGAACACAGCCCCGGATCACACAGGTTCCGCCATACCGATCCTCTTCCGCCAGCGCCACCTTGGCGCCGGTCTCACCAGCGGCCACGCGTGCTGCACGGACCCCGCCCGAGCCGCCACCGATAACGAAAAGATCATAGTCAAAGCTCATACCGGGTTCCTTTGTTCAGTTTGCCTGAAGGGTTCTGGATATCTGGGCGCGGAAAATCGTCTGCCAACCCCTAAGGATCAGGATTTAGGGTTTCTCTCTCGCCATTTGCAGAAAATCCAGCCGCAATTTTCAATCAGAGAGGTCCGAAAACAGATTGTCCCTTTCGCCATCGGCCAACTGGTCCAGTTCCAGGGTTCCTTCGTTGATGTCGCGCAGTTCGACCCGCCCGTCACCGTGGCCAATTACGACCTTGTCGCAAATATCGATGAACAACCCGTTCTCGACCACTCCGGGAACCTGGTTCAGCACCAGCGCCAACTGACGGGCATTTCCGATGCGTTGCAGATGCAGATCCAGAATGTGGTTGCCCTCATCAGTGACAAAAGGGGCCTGGCCGTTCATTCGCAGCGCAGCCGAGGTGCCAAGCACATCCATCGTATCCAGTGCTTCCTCGATCAGGGTTCGCGTAGTTTGCCAGCCAAACGGGATCACCTCGACCGGCAATGGAAATGCCCCCAGGGTTTCAACTTCTTTGCCTGCATCGGCGATGACCACCATCTGATTGCTGGCCGTTGCCACGATCTTTTCCTGAAGATGCGCTCCGCCACCGCCCTTGATCAGGTTCAACTCGCCGTCAAATTCATCCGCACCGTCTATGGTCAGGTCCAGCCACCCCGCTTGATCCAGCGAGACGACTTCGATCCCGACCTCTCGCGCCAGCTGTGCCGTGCGGGTCGAAGTGGGCACGCCCTTGATCCGCAACCCTTCCACTTGCACCCGTTCGCCGAGCCGACGCACAAGCCAAGCGGCCGTTGATCCGGTTCCCAATCCGACACGCATGCCGTCCTGAACCATTTCCGCGGCACGGTGCGCGGCTACATATTTCGCCTTGTCGATGGGCGACAGATCCCCTGTCATGGCAGCTTTCCCCCAAGTTGCTGCGGGCCTTATACGAAATGCCACACTCAACTTCGAGACCCAAAACGCCAATTCAACGGGGCGCCCTGTCGCGAAAATACGCGTTTCCTATTGGAAACGTCGCAATCGGCGTGTCCTGCGGGAAAGGTGCGTAATAGATATGCATTATGGAACCGCGCTACCGCCTGCATTACGCCCCTGACAACGCCTCGCTAGTGATCCGACTGGCGTTGGAAGAGATGGGTTTGCCTTATGAGACCGCATTGGTCGATCGGACCCGTGATGAGCAAAACAGTGCTGCCTATAAGCAACTGAACCCCAACGGCCTTATCCCTGTTTTGGAGACGCCGCAGGGACCGATCTTTGAAACTGCAGCCATTTTGCTGTGGCTGACCGATACACACGGGCAACTCGCACCGGCTCCGCAGCATCCGGACCGCGCGGCGTATCTGAAATGGCTTTTTTTTGCGTCGAACACGCTGCACGCCGACCTGCGCATTTTGTTCTATGCCGAGAAGTACATTGAGGCGGCGCAGACAGAAGCGCTGCGGGCTGGTATCCGGACCCGCCTGAAACGACATCTTTCAATCCTCGAAAAGCAGGCGAAGGACACGCCGGGCTGGTTTGGCTCAGACCAACCGTCGGCCCTGTCATACTACATCGCCTGCATGATGCGATGGATGGCGTTGTATCCGGCCGAGGCCGATCGCAGCTGGTTCCAACTGACTGACACTCCTCATCTGAGGCAGCTTTTGCTGCAACTGGAAGCCCGCCCCGCAACGCGCGCAGCAATCGCAGCGGAAGGGCTGGGAGTTGCACCGTTCACTGCACCATCATACGCTACACCACCAGAAGGCTCAGCTACCTGAAATGTTTCTATCTGTCTTCGATATGTTCAAGGTGGGCATCGGCCCGTCCTCGTCCCACACAATGGGACCAATGGTTGCCGCGGCCCGCTTTCTGGACCTGATGCGCGCCTCGCCGTTCGAATTCTCGGGGCTTCGGGGGTCGTTGCATGGCTCACTGGCATTCACAGGTGTAGGCCACGCGACCGACCGCGCCACGATCCTCGGGCTGGCCGGGTTTGTTCCGGACACCTATGACAACAACAAGGCCGAAGAAGCGCTGGCCGCCATATCCGACTCGCATACTGTCACGCCGGAAGGGCTGCCGACGCTGAAGTTCGATCCAAAATCGGATCTGGTGTTCGACTATGAAAACAACCTGCCGGGCCACGCCAATGGTATGATCCTGATGGCCACAGACGCGCAGGGCGATGTGATCCTCAGGCAGGTATACTACTCGATCGGTGGCGGGTTTGTCCTGACCGAAGAAGAACTGGCCGAGGGCAAGGCAACGGATGAAGGTGATCCGGTGCCGTTTCCGTTCAAAACTGCGGTCGAGATGCTTGAGATGGCCAGTTCCAGCGGCAAAAGCATCGCGGACATGAAACGCGCGAATGAAATCGCGCGTGGATGCGCGGACAGTTTTGCCAAGGGCACCGCGCGCCTGTGGCAGGTGATGAATGACTGTATCGAACGTGGACTGGTCACAGATGGCATTCTGCCCGGTGGCCTCAAGGTTCGCCGCCGTGCCAAAGGTATCCATGACGCACTGGTGGCCGAGCGTGGCATGAATCTGAACGCTCCGCACACGATCAACGACTGGATGAGCGTTTACGCCATGGCCGTCAACGAAGAAAACGCTGCGGGGGGCCAGGTGGTCACGGCGCCAACCAATGGGGCCGCAGGCGTTCTGCCGGCCGTTTTGCGGTACTATCTGGATCACGTACCCGGCGCGTCCGAAAGCCATGTGGAAGACTTCCTTTTGACGGCGGCCGCGATTGGTGGGCTGGTCAAGTTCAATGCCTCGATCTCGGGCGCAGAAGCCGGATGCCAGGCCGAGGTTGGCAGCGCCTCGGCGATGGCGGCTGCCGGTTTGTGCGCAGTGATGGGCGGCACGCCCGAACAGGTCGAAAACGCTGCGGAGATCGCGCTGGAGCATCATCTGGGAATGACATGCGACCCGGTTGCCGGACTTGTTCAGGTGCCTTGTATCGAACGGAACGGTCTGGGTGCGATCAAGGCGGTTTCAGCGGCCTCGCTGGCGCTGCGCGGCGATGGTAAACATTTCGTCCCTCTGGATTCGGTCATCGAAACCATGCGCCAGACCGGGCACGACATGCACGAACGCTACAAGGAAACGTCTCTGGGCGGTCTGGCCGTCAGTGTTCCGAACTGCTGAGGCAAACGGGCGACGTCGCAAAGCGTCCGTATTTCCGCGTTTTCTGGATGGATTTGCACCAAAAGCGGTGCAAATCTGTTCCTGAAAGGAAGGTGTTTCATGCGTGGACGATGTCTTTGCGGAAAGGTCGGCTTTGAAGTCAATCCACCTGTCCTGTCCTGCGTCACCTGCCACTGCGAAAGCTGCCGCAGGCAATGCTCGGCCCCGATGACCGCCTATTTCGGCATCCGGGACAACCAATGGCGCTGGACAGGTGAAACACCAAAGACGTTTCATTCCTCTCCGGGCGTGGAACGCAGCTTTTGCCCGCATTGCGGCACACCAATGTCCTTTCGCTCGCAGTCTATGTCCGACGTGATGCATATGTACGTCGCCGCACTTGAGGATCCCGAGGCTTTGCAGCCTACCCTGCACGTCGCCCATGAAGAGAAACTTAGCTGGCTCAAGCTGAATGATGGCCTGCCCTGCTGCATCGGCCCCGACTACACTAAATATCAACCGCCTGCTGAAAGCTGACCTTTCTCCGTCCGCAGCAAATCGTTAGCGTCGCGGACATGACTCAGGACCGCCCCGTACTCGGCATCATTCTGATGCTTGGCTTTTGCATGCTCGCCCCGCTGGGTGATGCCATGGCCAAACTGTTGGGTGAGACAACTCCGATCGGCATACTGGTCTTCACCCGGTTTGCCGTGCAGGCACTGATCCTGATCCCTCTGGTCGCCCTCACGGGTCGTCCGTGGCGTCTGCGGGGGCGTATTCTGAAACTAACCGTGATCCGGACCGGTCTGCACATCCTTGGCATCACCGCGATGTTCAGCGCCTTGCAATTCCTGCCGCTGGCCGATGCCATCGCTATCGCCTTCGTTATGCCCTTCATCATGCTGCTTTTGGGCAGGTTCGTTCTGGATGAAGAGGTTGGCATAAGGCGATTGTTGGCCTGCGTCGTGGGGTTTGCCGGTACGCTTCTCGTCATTCAGCCCAGCTTCGCTCAGGTCGGAGCGCCTGCCCTGCTGCCGCTGATCGTGGCCGTGGTGTTTGCGCTGTTCATGCTTGTCACGCGGCAGATCGCCAAGGAAACCGATCCGGTTTCGCTCCAGGCTGTCTCGGGCGCGATGGCAACGCTGATCCTGCTGCCTGTGCTGACCCTGGGGAGTGCCATTGACGTTCCGGAACTGACGTTCAGCCTGCCTGACAAAGACGCGGTTTGGCTGCTTTTGGGTATCGGCGTTCTGGGCACCGCTGCCCACCTGTTGATGACCTGGTCGTTGCGCTATGCCCCATCAGCAACGCTGGCGCCGATGCAGTATCTGGAAATCCCGGTTGCGACCGTGTTTGGCTGGCTGATCTTTCACGACCTGCCCAACGGCATCGCCGCATTGGGGATCGGCATCACGATGGCGGCAGGTCTTTACGTCATTCTGCGCGAGCGGGCCAGCGCCCGGTCTGCTCCGACAGAAACGCCTGCATGACCTGATCCAGCGCGCCGCGGGGAAACATTGCAACCAGACCCGGGCCATTCATCTGCAGCGTGACTTCGGACACCGCACGGTTGGATGTGCCGATCTGACCGTCCGGCTTCAGAACCAGATCATCGATCGGCCACTCCAGCCCTTGCGAGCGTCCTGTCACTCTTTGCAGGGGAAACAACGATACCACGCTACCTTTCGGCAAGTTCAGGGAAACCTTGGGCGGCGCGTGAAACACGACCTCGTGCTCTCCCAGCAATATGCATGATTGGTCCTGCCGCTTGATCAGTACGCTGAGGACCGCCAATTGGTGATCCAGACGCCCGCCCAGAAAGCCAACGCCCAAAACCACCGGGGCTTCGATATTGCGCAGTGCCTTGTCAAAATCCGTGCTGTTCTGTTCAGGTATGGGAAACAGGCGGTCCGCCGGTATCTCTTCAAGGTCGGATGAGGAAAGCGAATCGAAATCACCGATGACGGCATCCGGAATACGCCCCGATTCCCTGAGAACCGTCGCACCACCATCCGCTGCAACGGCCAAATTGGCGCGATTCAGCGCCAGATTCAGATCATCGGGCCCGATTTGCCCTCCGCCAACCAGTAAGATTGGCTCGGACGACCGCACAATCGGCGCATTTTTTCTAAGATTGATCATTTTTCCCGGATTTGGACACATTCAGACCACAAAATGATAGGTTCATATAGAGAGTTTCGAACCAATACGTGTGCCTGATTCCGGGCGAATTGGTTCAGGTAGTTTGTAAAGGACGTGCGTCTGATGGTACAGAATAACAAGGTATTGACCGTTTCTTATGGAACCTTCTCCTGCACATTAGAAGGCTTTGACGATTCGTTTGAAACGATGAAGGCGATTGCCGAGTACTTTCGCGACCTTGCAGCAGATGATCGATACTTCGGCTCGGAACCGCCACAGCCTGACGCCGAAATGCTGACCCGGATCGCACAGCGGGACGCCTCGAAACGTGTGGAAGCCAGACAGAGCGACACTGGCCTGCTGCTGCGCGCAACCGAAAGTTCAGCCACGATCGCAACGCCCGCAACGCCGCCAGCACAGGAACCAACCATCAGTACCCCCGATCTGAATGTCGTCAATACACCGCAACCAGCGCAACCCGTTGCCACTGCCGAACCCTTCGATGCTGCGCCAGCCCCCCCTGCTGACAGCATCGCCGCCAAACTTCAGCGGATCCGCGCGGTGGTTTCGCACTCGGCTGACAATCCTGTTGAATACTCGGAAGACGAAGACAGCACCTTGCTGAAAGGTGGTGCCGCCCCGGTTGACGCCGTGGCCGCAGCCTTTGAGGCGGGTGCGCTGAACCCGGCAGACATTGAGCCTGTGACCCCCGTCTCGATGCCTGCACCCGAAGCGGCTACCCCACCCGCCGCTCCAGAACCTGTTCCCGCACCGGAGCCTGTTGTATCCGAAGAGTTTGAAGACGAGGCTGAAGCTCCGGCAGCGGACGCACTGTTTTCGGACCTTGATGATCTGACGGAAGGCGAACAGCCGGAATCAGAAGCCGAAGAAGACGAGATTGTAAACATCCTCAGCGAAGAAGACGTGGCAGAGCAGGAAGAGGAATCCGAAGCAGCCGAGTCGCAAGAGGAAGCAGCGGAAGACAACAAGCTTCTCCTGACTGCCGAAGACGAAGTTGCACTGCTGGACGAGATCTCGGCCGTCGAGGCAGAACTGGCGCAGCGGGCCGAAGACCAAAAACCGAAGGATCATTCGAGCCTCGATCTGGACGTGTCCCGCCTGATGGACAAAGCCGACGAACAACTTGATGACCCGGCTGCAAATGATCAGCGCGAGACATATTCGCACCTGCGCACCGCGGTTGCGGCCACCGAAGCCGAGCGTAAAGAAAAGGGTGACTCGGCCGAGAAAGCTCAGGATCAGGAATACCGGGGAGATCTGGCGTCGGTCGTCAGCCCGCGCCGCCCGGAAATTCAGGTCACCAGCATGCGTCCGGAATCTGATGCCGCGGCACCGCTCAAACTGGTGGCGGAACAGCGCATCGACAATCAGCAAAACGAATCTGGCCCTGTCACGCCACGCCGCGTCACCACCCCGCAAGAAGAAAAGTCTGCTGACGAAGGTGGTTTCGCGACGTTCGCCCAGGAACAGGGCGCTCAGTCATTGCCTGATCTGCTGGAAGCCGCCGCTGCATACCTGTCCTTTATCGAGGGTCAGGAACAGTTCTCGCGCCCGCAATTGATGAACAAGGTCCGGTCCCTCAAGCAGGACGAATTCAACCGCGAAGAAAGCCTGCGTTCGTTCGGTCAATTGTTGCGGGATGGAAAAATCGAAAAGGCTGGCGGAGGCCGCTTTGCCGCCTCGAACCAGATCGGTTTTCGCCCCAGCGACGAGCGCGCAGCGGGCTGATCCGCAAAAGGTTTAGTCAGAAAAAGGCCGGAGGACACCTCCGGCCTTTTTCTGTTTAACGATCTGGGAACGAACCGGAAGACGCGTACGTTTCTGTCGTTCCAACACACTTGCTTTGGCCAGCGTGGCTAACTTGATCCCTGGTCCGGATCTTCTTTGCCAACGCCACGGAAAACGAACTTGAACGGCAATGCCCACAAGATGCCAAGCACGATGTAGACCAGCAGTTCCAGCCAGATTGGCGGGCGATCCAGCCAGTTCACAACCGTCACCACGGCAACGACGTAAACGGGCAAGCCAACCAGCAGAATAATCAGCGACCAGCGGCGACGCGCCTTGTAGCTCAGGCCGGTTTTTTGTTCGTCGCTCATCAGTCGGCAAACGGGTCTGTCACCAGAATGGTGTCTTCCCGCTCCGGGCTGGTGGACAACAGGGCGACAGGGCATTCGATCAGTTCTTCGACACGGCGAACGTATTTGATCGCATTGGCTGGCAAGTCCGCCCAACTGCGCGCGCCTTCGGTCGATTCACTCCAACCCTGCATTTCCTCATAAATCGGCTTGCAGCGCGCCTGCTGATCTGCCGCCGTGGGCAGATAATCCAGGCGCTCGCCATCCAGTTCGTAACCCACGCAAATCTTGAGCGTCTCGAAACCATCCAGAACATCCAGCTTGGTCAGCGAAATACCGTTCACACCGCTGGTCGCGCAGGTCTGGCGCACCAGGCAGGCGTCAAACCAACCGCACCGGCGCTTACGACCAGTGGTCGTGCCGAATTCGTGACCACGCTCACCAAGGCGCTGACCGTCATCATCCTCCAGTTCCGTGGGGAACGGCCCCTCGCCCACGCGCGTCGTATAGGCTTTGACGATACCCAGCACAAAGTCGATGGACCCCGGGCCGATACCAACCCCGGTTGCAGCCTGCCCTGCGATCACGTTGGACGAGGTCACAAAGGGATAGGTTCCGAAATCAATGTCCAGCAAGGCGCCCTGCGCCCCTTCGAACAGAATACGTTTGCCCGCCTTGCGCTTTTCATTCAGCACCTTCCAGACCGGGGCGGCAAACGGCAGAATCTGCGATGCAATCTCCTTGAGCTGCGCGATCAGACCGTCGCGATCGACCGGCTCGATCCCTAAGCCTTTGCGCAGCGGGTCGTGATGCTGCAACGCCCGGTCAACCCGAGCTTCAAGAGTTGCCTCGTCCGCCAGGTCCGCAACACGGACCGAACGGCGACCGACCTTGTCTTCATATGCCGGCCCGATGCCGCGCCCGGTTGTGCCGATCTTGGTACCCTTGCTTGCAGCCTCTTCGCGCGCGCGGTCCAGTTCGCCGTGAATCGGCAGGATCAGCGGTGTGTTTTCTGCGATCATCAGTGTATCGGGCGTGATATCGACACCCTGTGCCCGGACCGTTTCGATCTCCTTGACCAGATGCCACGGATCCAGAACCACGCCATTGCCGATGACACTCAGCTTGCCGCCGCGCACAACACCGGATGGCAGCGCATGAAGCTTGTAGACTTCGCCATCGATAACCAAAGTATGACCGGCGTTATGCCCGCCCTGAAAACGCGCGATCACGTCCGCCCGTTCGCTGAGCCAGTCGACGATCTTGCCTTTTCCCTCGTCGCCCCACTGGGCTCCGACAACAACCACATTGGCCATACCAGGTCCTTTTGTGCTGATTTATCAAACCCGGCTCGTATAGCGAGGTGACAGCAACAGGGAAACAGGTAATTCGACGCATCCGCAAATCGCGCTGCGCGCGACGCCTCCGGCGGGGATATTTTTGGGCCAGATGAAGTCCGGATCCCTTGTTCATCTGGCCCGAAATATCCCGGGGGAGTCGCCCGGCGGGCGGCGGGGGCAGCGCCCCCTCACCCTTACCTGAGGCAAACGGGCTCACCATGAGGCGTCGTCAGATAGGCCTCTTCCCAAGCGTGTCGCAACAATAGGAGTTCATCCGGGGCAGCATCACCATACTCTGACAACAGCGCCTCCAGCGTTTCGAGCCACGCGTGAAAATAATCATCTCCGCCATCCAACTCCTTGCTCAGCCCATGTTTTCTTAAGGTCGCCGAAAACCTGGCGACCCAATCTGGCCAACCGAACCGACCGGCTTCGTTCAGCGCCATGGTTATCGCAAAGACCTGTGCGTGCCATGGCTGGTCAAAAACGGGTTGAAGTGCCGAATGTGTCAGACAGGTGCTCATGCGGGCTCCAGATGGCTCTGCCAGACGTCCAGAACCACCTCATCCTTCGGGTGTTCCGGGTTGGCCCAGAGTTCAGATGCAGGGAAGACCACAGCGTAAAGCGGTTCAGGGGCTTCTCCCAAACCGTGTGCGTTTGAATCAGGAAGAACATGCGTTCCGTGCAGTCTCAGAATGCGCCCCTTTGCACCGGCGGCATAGATGGGCAGACGCGTGTGACCGCCGTCCACAAGACGGTTGGCCGCCAGATGCGAGGTAACGACGTCCTGGCCTGCCACGAACCTGGCCGGAATATCCGACGGACGATCGGCGGGACCACCACTGGATAGTACACGGGCCACTGCTTCGGCCTTCATTGCCTTGCCTGCCAACGGATGTGGGCCTTTGGACAGGTTCCCCTCCAGGTCATCGGGCGTCAGGACGCCGCGTTCCACCAACAAATCGGCAAGTGCGGAGATCCACTTTTCATAGTACGAGAACCGGGAGTAATCCTTGGGCGAAAGGCGTTCCCGTGCGTGGCGCGAAATGTCGATGTTCCACTGTCCCAGTGATCCGGCTGCCAGTGTCAACGCCAGCGCCCGGGCGTGCCAGTCTTCGGGAAATACAGGGCCGTCCTCGGGCTCGGGGCGAACCGGTCCGTCACCGAAACGTCCACCCATGTCGTGCACGCGAGTCATGCCGGCACCTTCGGCAATCCGGTCCCGATCATACTGTCCCGCGTGACAAGCGTGGCGAGTTCGTCTTCGCCTAACCCCTCCGTTCCATGCGGACGCATCGGCAGTACAAGGTATCGAACCTCAGCCGTGGAATCCCAAACCCGGACCGATGTGTTTTCGGGCAGCGTCACGCCAAAATCTGCCAGTACCTTGCGAGGTTCTCGCACTGCACGCGCCCGGTAGGCATCCGACTTGTACCAGCCCGGCGGTATTCCAAGCAGCGGCCAAGGGTAACAGCTGCACAATGTGCAGACGACCATATTGTGCTGATCGGGCGTGTTTTCCACCACCACCATATGTTCACCCTGCCGTCCGTAGTATCCCAGTTCGGCCACAACCGGCGTGGCATCTTCCAGCAACGCGGCCTTGAAAGCCGGATCGCTCCAGGCCTTGGCGACAACGCGGGCGCCATTCTGAGGGCCGATCCTGTTCTGATACGTATCTATGATCTCATCCAGCGCGGCTGGATCAATCAAACCCTTGCGTGTCAGAATCGTCTCAAGTGCCCTGACGCGAAGCGCGGGTTCAGGCGGCAAAAGGGCGTGCGGGTGGTCGTGATCATCATGTGGCATGGCCGCAGCCTGCGCGAGGAAAAGCCCTGCTGTCCAGTCCCTTTGACGTGATCTGAAGCATCAGGGTTTTTGATGCCAACTCCTCCCTTGCCCCCAGCATCAAACTTGCATAGATACCACGCGATACACGCCACGCTGTACAGGACCACCATGGAAAACGTCGTTCTCATCATCCATCTTCTTTTGGCTCTGGGCCTGATCGCCGTCGTCCTGATGCAGCGGTCCGAAGGCGGCGGCCTTGGCATGGGCGGGGGTGGTGGTGGCGCCATGACCGGTCGTGCGGCTGCAACCGCGCTGGGCAAGCTGACATGGATCTTGGCGGCATGCTTTATCGTAACCTCGATCACGCTGACCATTCTGGCGGCTCAGAAATCCTCGGGCAGTTCGGTGATCGATCGTCTGGGCGTTCCGGCACCGGCCGCAACAGAAGACAGCACACCATCGGTTCCGTCGGCGGATGATCTTCTGCCACCGGCGCAGGGCGACAACGCGCCGCTGCTTCCGCAAGCCGATTGATTCACTAGACCTAGAAACCTGAAAGAGAACTGCAACAGCATCTTGCGGTTCTCTTGCGCTATTGGCGCGAATCCTTTATACGTGAAGTCCCGTGATGCAGCGGTTTTTCGGAACCGCCGGGCAGCTGATTTTGACGTCTCACGGGAGCAGCCGAAAAAACATGGCGCGATTTATTTTCATCACTGGTGGTGTGGTTTCGTCCTTGGGCAAAGGACTGGCGTCGGCGGCCTTGGGCGCGCTGTTGCAGGCCCGGGGATATTCGGTGCGTCTGCGCAAGCTGGATCCCTATCTGAACGTCGATCCCGGCACGATGTCGCCGTTTGAACATGGCGAAGTTTTCGTCACCGATGACGGGGCCGAAACCGATCTGGATCTTGGTCACTATGAGCGTTTCACCGGTGTTGCCGCCCGAAAAACCGACTCGGTCAGTTCGGGGCGAATTTATTCCAATGTGCTCGAGAGAGAGCGCCGTGGCGACTACCTTGGCAAGACCATTCAGGTGATCCCGCACGTTACCAACGAAATCAAGGATTTCATCGCCATCGGCGAGGATGAGGTCGATTTCATGCTGTGCGAAATCGGTGGTACCGTTGGTGACATCGAAGGCCTGCCCTTCTTTGAAGCCATCCGCCAGTTTAGCCAGGACAAACCACGCGGCCAGTGCATTTTTATGCACCTGACGCTGCTGCCCTATATAAAGGCCTCGGGTGAGCTGAAAACAAAGCCAACCCAGCACTCGGTGAAGGAACTGCGTTCCATCGGGCTGGCCCCCGACATTCTGGTCTGCCGCTCCGAAGGTCCGATCCCCCAAAAAGAGCGCGAGAAACTGGCCCTGTTCTGCAACGTGCGCCCGGACAGCGTGATCGCGGCGCAAGACCTGTCCACGATCTACGACGCGCCATTGGCCTATCACCATGAAGGGCTGGATCAGGCCGTTCTGGATGCGTTCCAGATCAGCCCGGCCCCCAAACCGGATCTCGCGAAATGGGAAGATGTCAGCGATCGCATCCACAACGCCGAAGGTGAAGTGAAGGTCGCCATCGTCGGCAAGTACACTCAGTTGGAAGATGCCTATAAGTCCATCGCCGAAGCATTAACCCATGGCGGAATGGCGAACCGGGTGAAGGTGAAGATTGAATGGGTTGATGCGGAAATCTTCGACACCGAGGATGCCGCGCCCTATCTGGAAGGCTACCATGCCATCCTCGTCCCCGGAGGATTTGGAGAGCGCGGGACAGAAGGCAAGATCAAGGCCGCGCAATATGCCCGCGAACACAAGGTGCCCTATCTGGGTATCTGTCTGGGCATGCAGATGGCCGTCATTGAAGCAGCGCGGAACGCGGCCGGCATCACTGAGGCGGGCTCTGAGGAGTTCGACCACGAGGCCGGAAAAAAACGTTTTGAACCCGTGGTTTACCACCTGAAAGAGTGGGTGCAGGGCAACCACAAGATCGAACGCAAAGTCGGTGACGACAAAGGCGGCACCATGCGTTTGGGCGCATACAACGCAGTGCTGGCCGAAGGATCGAAAGTGGCCGAGGTCTACGGCAACACCAATATCGAGGAACGTCACCGTCACCGCTATGAAGTGGACATCAAGTACCGGGACAAGCTTGAAAAGGCGGGCCTGAACTTCTCGGGCATGTCACCTGACGGCCGTCTTCCGGAAATTGTCGAATGGTCGGATCACCCGTGGTTCATCGGGGTGCAATACCACCCAGAACTCAAATCCAAGCCGTTTGACCCGCATCCGCTGTTCCGCGATTTCGTGCGCGCGGCCAAAGATACGTCGCGCCTGGTCTGACACAACAGACTGACCGGGCGCTGAACAGCGCCCGGTTACTGCACCATTCAGAGCTTCAGTGCTTTGCGGGTCTTGGGCCCGACAATCCCGTCCGGTTCCAGACCGTTTTCTGCCTGGAAATCAATCACAATTGCATGCGTGATCTGGCCGAATTCACCATCCGCAATAATGTCGTAGCCCAATTCCGCCAGCCGCTTTTGCAGTTCCTGAACTTCGGACCCAATATCGCCAATTGACAGGTTCGCGTTAGGGACGGTCCGGTTTGAAATCGCCTCTCCCAAAACACCGTCCTTGTGCCACTTGCGTATGGTCTCGTCCGCAATCTCGAAGTGCATTCCATCTTCGAAACTGCTGAAACCCACGCCCCAGAACCAGCCAGCCGCGTTGAAAAACGGTGCCATCGCGGCAAGGCCCGCCAGTGTCTTGCCGTCTTTACCAGCGGTTCCCCCTTTGACACCGATACCATCCAATGCACCTTCGATATTGATGTCGATTGCGCAACCCCATGAATGATTGGACGGATTGTTGCTGTTCTTGATCTTTCGGACACACAGCATCCCCGAACTCCCAAGGGTTTTGAACACTTCCGGATGAGCATCTTTCACATCCGCCATAACGCCGCGCAGCGAAGCAATAGCGGGTTTCAGGCCGGTCGCTTTGAACGGCCCAACGTCGTCTGTCACCATCAGCGATTTGAGCTTATCGTTCCCAGCAATCCCTCGGCACTTGTTGTCCAGCACAGGCCGCGGCATGCCAAGGATAGCCAACATTGTGGACCGCTTGGCAGAGCTTAGCCCTTTGTTGATCTTTTTCGGTATGTCGACAACTTTCTTGGGCTTAACCATTTTGACCTCCGAAAATACCGCATCTCACAACATCAAAGCGCGTTTAGGGTGCGTCCACGTCCTGGACAAAAATCAATCGCACCAAGGCACCGCTGAATACGTGAGGCGAAAATTGCTTTGTCTAATTTATCATTATGCATACACGATTTCCGCAAATCGGGCAAATCCGGCGAATAAACTCCGAAGGGCGGTTTTCGTCATTTGCGGGATTGCCATGTGCGACACATTCAGGCCACGTTTAGCGTGAATCAGAGGGCAAGTTATGACCAAAGGATACTGGATCGCTCACGTCGATGTGGACGACATTGAAACCTACAAAAACTACATTGCGGCAAACGCCGAACCTTTTCACGCCCATGGGGCAAAGTTCATGGTCCGCGGTGGTGAATACGAAATCAAGGAAGGCACCTCGCGGTCGCGTACGGTCGTGATTGAATTTCCAAGCTATGAGGACGCGCTGGCCTGTTATGATAGCGACGCCTATCAGCGTGCTAAGGCTTTGCGTGACCCGGTCGCGACCAGCGATCTGGTGATTGTTCAGGGCTATGACGGGTAGTCCACGCTTGGCGACCTACAAAATATGGGATAAGCTGCGCTCATGCTAAAAAAGCTTTTTCAGGCCTTTCGCCCACCCCAGCAGACGACCCTGCCCGACCCGGATGCCGAACTGGCTCTTGGGGCCCTGATGGTTCGTGTGGCACAGGCGGATCGGGATTATAAGCTTGAAGAAATCAGCCTGATCGACAGGATATTGGCCCGCCTCTACCAGCACAACGCGATCGAGGCTGCAAAAGTGCGGGCAACTTGCGAAAAGCTGCATGCCGCAGCCCCCGACACCGACACATTCGGCAAGCTGATCCGCGAAACAACAGACCTGAAAGAACGGTTGGCGGCTTTGGATGCCTTGTGGGAGATCGTGCTGGCCGATGGCAACTCTGACGAAGGTGAAATGAAAATCGTGGAAGAGGCCCGGATTGCCATGGGCCTTAGCTTCAAGGACAGCCAGATTGCCCGCGAACGGGTGCTGTCACGCTTGGAAGCTGAATAAACCGGATCTATATCTCTCTCATGTTCAAGGATTTTCTGTCACGGCTTTCCCAGCCTCAGCCCGACCCGCTTGCCGAAGACGATGCCCGATTGGCGCTGACCGCCTTGATGGTTCGTATCGCGCGGTCCGACAACGACTATGCAGACTCTGAAATGGCGCGGATCGACCGGATTTCGGCGGAACGCTACGGTCTGTCCCCTTTCGAGGCCGCCGGTCTTCGTGCCCGCGCGGAAGACCTTGAAAGCGAGGCACCCGACACCGTGCGCTTTACCCGCGCCATCAAGGAAGCCGTCGCCTATGACGACCGACTGGCCGTCGTTCAGGCAATGTGGTCTGTGGCTCTTGCCGATGGGCAGCGCTCGGGAGAAGAGGATTCGCTTCTGCGACTTGTGGTCAGTCTTCTGGGAGTCAGCGACGTGGACTCCGCGCTAGCCAGACAAAAGGCTGCCAAATCGTGACGGCGATGCTGGGCATGTACGACATGCCCGCGCTTCACGCGGCCAATGACCGGTTCTGGAGCTTGATTCGTGCGGAACTTGGGTTCGGCCCGACGCACCTGACCCGAGATCAGGATTTCTGGGACGTCTGGCAAGACCCCGATCTGGTTTTGTCGCAAACCTGCGGAATGCCCTACCGCACAAGCCTGCACGGAAAAGTGCAACTGGTCGGCACGCCCGATTATGACCTGCCCGACTGCCCAACCGGCTATTACTGCTCTGTGTTTGTGGCCCGCACCGATAACACACGCCCCTTGTCCGAGTTGGCGACCGGCATCTTCGCCTATAACGAGGCGTTGTCCCAATCTGGGTGGTCCGCACCTGTTACTCATCTATCCGCATTTGGCCTGCGCCCGGGTAAGTTGCTTGAAACCGGCGGCCACGCGCGCTCCGCAAACGCGGTCGCGGACGGACTGGCCGACTATGCCTCTCTCGACCTGCTGACCTGGACGCTGCTCAGGGAACACACAGAACTGGGGTCGCAACTGCGCGAGGTTGCAAGAACGGAACCGACACCGACGCTGCCCTACATAACTGCCCTTGGGCAAGACGCCGGCCGCATCGCCGGGGCCGTCAGAAGGGCCATTACCCGTTTGTCGGACGCCGACCGCCAGGCACTGCACATCAACGGTTTGGTCGATATCCCGGCCGAGCGCTACCTGGCGGTTTCCACACCCCCGGCCCCGCACGCGTTCGGGTCGCAAGACTGAACAAATCGAACAGCTGAGTTGTTCAATTTGGTCGTTTCCCGATGGGAACATGTTATTTGCGCATTGCATTGCTCAACATTTTGCGCCCTATTACCGCACTAACACTCACAACAACTGGACGACCCGTGACAGATTCCACTCCCGTTATCGAGATCAAGAACCTTCACAAAAGCTTCGGGCATCTGGAGGTGCTGAAGGGGGTGGATATTACAGCCAGGCGCGGGGATGTTGTATCGCTCATCGGATCCTCCGGTTCCGGAAAGTCGACCCTGCTGCGGTGCTGCAACCTTCTGGAAGACAGTCAGGAGGGCGAAATCCTGTTCAAAGGTGAGCCCGTTCGTTGGAGCGGCGACAGCCATCATCGCCGGCCTGCAGACCCCAAACAGGTCCTGCGCATCCGGACCAACCTGTCGATGGTATTCCAGCAGTTCAACCTTTGGTCCCACATGACCATTCTGCAAAACGTGATGGAAGCACCCGTAACCGTTCTGGGCCGCGACAAGGCCGAGGTTGAAGACAGCGCGCGCAAATACCTGGAAAAAGTGGGTATCGGCGACAAATGTGACGTCTATCCGGCACAACTGTCGGGCGGCCAACAACAGCGCGCAGCTATCGCGCGCGGGCTGTGCATGGAACCCGAGGCGCTGCTGTTTGACGAACCCACTTCGGCACTGGACCCCGAGTTGGAGCAGGAAGTCATCAAGGTGATCAAGGATCTGGCCGCCGAGGGCCGCACCATGATCATCGTGACCCACGACATGAAGATGGCTGCTGACATCTCCAGCCATGTTGTCTTTCTTCATCAGGGCCTTATCGAAGAAGAAGGCCTGCCCGAAGATATCTTTACCACCCCGGAATCCGAACGGCTTCGGGGCTTTCTCTCCGCCACCAAGGCGGCTTAACTGATCAATAGAATCACTAATGGGGAGTAACCAATGAAAAACCTGATTCTGACCACTGCAGCACTGGCGCTGTCCGCTGGCATGGCAATGGCCGACACCGTCCGCATGGGGACCGAGGGCGCCTACCCTCCGTATAACTTCATCAATGACTCCGGCGAGATCGACGGGTTCGAGCGCGAAGTCGGCGATCAACTGTGCAAGCGCGCCGGTCTGGAATGCGAATGGGTCAAGAACGACTGGGATTCGATCATTCCGAACCTGGTTTCGGGCAACTACGACACCATCATCGCGGGCATGTCGATCACCGATGAGCGTGATGAGGTTATCGACTTCACCCAGAACTACTTCCCTCCGGCGGCATCGGCTTATGTCGGGGCGTCCGAAGGTGTTGACGTAAGCAGTGGCATCGTTGCGGCACAAACCGCAACGATCCAGGCCGGTCACGTGGCCGAATCCGGCGCGACCCTCGTCGAGTTTGCAACCCCTGAAGAAACCATCGCTGCGGTTCGCAACGGCGAGGCTGACGCGGTATTTGCAGACAAGGACTTCCTGGTGCCGATCGTCGAAGAATCCAGCGGTGAACTCGTATTTGTCGGCGACGATGTTCCGCTTGGCGGCGGCATCGGTCTCGGTATCCGTGAATCCGACGGCGAGCTGCGCGGAAAGTTCGACGAAGCCATTACTTCGATGAAGGCGGATGGCAGCCTGAACGAGCTGATCATCAAGTGGTTCGGCGAAGGCGTTCCGACATACAACGCTGACGGCTCGGTCGTTACCAACTAAAAACTCTGTCTGATGGTTCGGCGCCTCTTGGCGCCGAACCTGTCTTGGCCCCGCGCCGGATCCGACGTTCGAAAGACGCCTTATGTTCTCCTACTGTACCGATCCCGACACGCTCGGCACTTTCCGCTGGTTTTCCTGCTATCTGACCAATGGCGTGCATTGGTCGTTTTATCTTTCGTTCGTCAAGGTACTGGCCCTTCTGGCTGTCACCGCCCCTGTCGCGCTGAGCTTTGGTTTCGCAGGAGCCATGGCCGCCCGGTCACATTTCCCACCGCTCAGCTGGCTGGGCAAGGGGTATATCGCCATCGTTCGAGGCGTACCCGACATCGCGTTTTTCCTGTTCTTCGTGATTGCACTGGATCAGGCGTTCGAATGGACCCGCCACAAGGTCCTCTGCCCCGACTGGACCGATCCGATTCGACAGGGCAATGATTTCATCGTCTGTCAGGCCGCCAAGCTGCCGTTGGGCACTTCGCCGGAATGGGTGCATGAAACCTATGGGTTCTTTCTGGCCATCATCACATTCTCGATCGTATTCGGTGCATTCGCCGCCAACGTTCTGTTTGGGGGGATGCGCGCCGTGCCGCACGCCCAGCTTGAGACCGCCGAGGCCTATGGCATGACCCGCCGCCAGACCTTCTGGCGCGTGCTTGTTCCGCAAATGTGGGTCTATGCCCTGCCCGGATTGTCGAACCTGTGGATGGTGCTGATCAAGGCCACGCCCCTGCTGTTCCTGCTGGGGATTGAGGATATCGTCTACTGGGCGCGTGAGCTGGGTGGCACCAAGACGTCGAAATTCACCCAATACCCGCATGGTGACTGGCGCATGTGGTATTTCCTGTTCCTCCTGCTTTTCTATCTGGGCATGACCCGAGTATCAGAAATCGGGCTTGAACGACTGATGCGGCGACTGTCGCACGGTCAGGCGACATCCGGCGGAGAATTGCTGCGCAAGGAGACCACCGCATGAGCTGCCTGCAAACCATCCAGGACTATGCCCTGCGTTCCATCGGCCTCGGCGAGCGCCTGCTGCCGCGCAACGATTTTACCTTGTGCGAACAGTTCACCCTGATCGGATCGGGGATGATCTGGAACGTGTATTTCGGCCTGATGGCGCTGGCGACCGGGTTCTTTCTGGCCACCGCGCTGGCCGTCGGCAAGTCGTCCGCCAACAAATGGCTGCGCAAACCGTCTGAATGGTTCATCTTCATCTTCCGGGGATCGCCGCTGTTCATCCAGTTCTTCTTTGCCTATTTCTTCTTCCTGTCGCTGAAGAAATCCTACCCCATGTTCGACGCCTTGACCTCGGCATGGCTTGGGGCGTTGATCGTTCTGTTCCTGAACACGGCCGCCTATACGGGCGAAATCTTCTATGGCGCCCTGCGCTCGATCCCAAAGGGCGATATCGAGGCGGCCGACGCCTACGGTCTGACCGGGTGGTCCCGTTTCCGCCGCGTTGTCTGGCCTACAATGCTACGCCTTGCATGGCCTGCCTATACAAACGAGGCGATCTTTTTGTTCCACGCAACGACGCTCGTGTTCTTCTCGGCCTTCCCGGCCTGGCAACAACGCGGAGACGCGTTGTACTACGCCAGCTATTTTGCGGACAAAACGTTCAACCCGTTTGTTCCCTATCCGATTCTGGCCTTTTATTTCATCCTGCTAACACTGGTGATCGTCTGGGGGTTCGGCAGGGTGAACAAGCACCTGAACCGGCACCTGCCGCAGGCCAAACGGTCCAAAATGCGGCTTCGCCTGAATCTGGCGCGTTAACAAACGCTTTTGAATCAATGACCGGGTTTGAACAACCAGGCCCGAACGTCTTTTTGCCCTAGCCCAATGCGGGTTAGGCTGCGAAAATCCGTACCTGAGATAATAGGGAGAAGTGGTACCGCCTCCCTGGCTTGAACAGGGGACCTCTGGATCCACAATCCAGCGCTCTAACCAACTGAGCTAAGGCGGCACTCGTGAGGGGCGATGTACCGAACGCGCAGCGGGATTGCAAGAGGATTAAAGCTGAATTCTCCAGCTTTGTTCAACCAGATCGACGCCGAATGAATGCACTGGTTTGCTGCCCGTCAGCTGCCAACCGTTCGCCTTGTAAAGCGCGCACGCGGCCTTGTGGCTTTCATGCGTCCATAAGACCATTTCCTTGTAACCGGCAGTGCGCGCAAAGCTCATGCAGGTGTCCAGTAGCCGTTTGCCCAGCCCCTGCCCTCTTGCTTGCGGCACAAGCAGAAACAGCCGCAGCTTTGCCGTGTCACGGTCCAGCGCCACGCAAAAAATACTTCCCAGCCTTTCGCCCGCCTGTTCAACAATCCAGCCGCGTTCCCTGGCCGGATCATGCGATGCGGTAAATGCGTCCAGAATACTGGCAACAAGCGGCGCAAATGTGTGGTCAAAGCCTTCGTCGCGCGTGTAGTGACGGTCGTGTTGGTCAACCAGCCACGATGCATCGTCGGAACGAAACGGTCTGATAAGCGCATCTTCCATAAGCCATCTGACCGCAAAGGCGACTTGATTCTCAACCCTTTGCGCGCTAGCACGAATGCTCAGTCCCGGAGGCACTTATGGGCATCAATACCGAACGCGACATTCAGGCTAACCTGCAGATTGGTCCGACCGATCACGGCATGGTCCGCCTGTTCATCGAAGCCGATGGCGTCGAGATTCCGATGGATTTTGACCCGGAAGAAGCTGAAGAAATCGCGGAAGAAATTCTCGCCGCAGCACAGGCTGCCCGCGCGGTTCAGGGCTGAGCCTTTACAGCCTGGGGTCGCGAAAAGCGTGCAACCTGCGGGCGCTGTCCATGGCAAATTTCTGGATCATCTTTTTTCTCCGCGCCGGGGCAACCTTGTCCTCTGGCGCCATTCGGACGATTTCTGCATCATAGGCATCGGCAATGATCAGGCCGGTTTCCGGCGGCAGCATCTCGGTCGGAAATTCGGTATCGACGGCCCAAAAGAACCGGTCGCACCACTCCAGGTAGCCGTGCCACTTGGAATCTGATTGATAGTCCACCCAACTGGATTTGCATTCCACAACCCAAAGCTCGCCCTTGGGGCCAAGCCCCATCACGTCCACCCGCAATCCACGCGCGGGAACAAATTCTTCAATTGAAACATACCCGTGGGTCAGAAGGTGGCGTGAAACCCCGCGGGCCAGTTTCTGGCCGGGCTGCATTTCCAGTGTCATTCAAAATATGTGAACAATTCATGAACAATAATCAAGCCCCTCAAACATGTTGACATGATACCATTCAGTATCATAATAACGTAATACCAAAAGGTATCTCATTGAGGTGACCAATGAACACACAAACACAATTTGCATTCCGGGCGCTGGCCGACCCCACCCGCAGGGACATTGTAAGAATGCTGGCATCGGAGGATCTGACGATAGGCCAGTTGACGGACCGGTTCGACATGACCCGAGCTGCGGTCAAGAAACACCTGACCGTTCTGTCCGATGGCGGTCTGATCACGGTCGAGGCGCGCGGGCGAGAGCGCATCAACCGCCTGAAACCCCAAGGCATGGCACCCGTTCTGGACTGGTTCAGCTATTTTGATCAGTTCTGGGATGAGCGCCTGAACAATCTTAAGGAAGCCATTGAAAGGAAAAAGAAATGACCAACGCTGTTTTGCAGAAGACAATCTTCCTGCGTGCCGAACCTGAAACGGTTTGGGCCTATCTGACCGACCCTGACCGCTTGGCAGAGTGGTTTCACAAACCCAAACACCCCCTGACCGAGGGCGGCAAGCTGGAGATGTTTGGAACCACCAGCGGCGATCTGCTGATCTGGGGTGAAGTCAAAAAGGCACGCCCTTTCGAATACCTTGAATACACGTTCACCGTGAAGCCGATGGCAGACGCCGTCAGTATAGTAAAATGGACCCTAGAACCCGTTGCCGGGGGCACGAAGCTTGGCCTGCTGCACGAAGGCCTGCCACAGGGCGCCGAGGCCTTCGGCCTGATCCTGGCGCTGGATAACGGTTGGGATGAACATTTCGGCAAGATGCGCACCGCATTGCACGAAACAGTTGATGCCTGACCCCTTGTGCAAACCCGCTGCAACCCCTACTTAGGCGCGTGGCGGGTTCTGCCCTTCTTGTGACTGGTAGCATTCTGGTGGCCTTAAGCAATTCCGAGGGGGCTGGCTCTGTTCAGGTCCTGGCCTGATTACCCGGCGCCCACCTGTACATACAGGTCCTCGGGAATCACACCGCACGGTTGACTGGTGGTCCCGCCACATTTTCCGCTAAAAAATCAGCGCTCTGCGCCAGTTTCCTGCTTCACCAAGGCGGGTTCAAATTTGTGGACAACCGGGGTTCCCCGGCGTGGCCCCTGCGGCTTTTCCGCCATGCTCATGACGGCATAGGCAAATTGCACCCCGGCAAAAACGATTCCATTCATGAACCAGATCATCAGCAATGCAATCAGGCCAAGTTCCGACCCGGTGATCAGATTGCGCAGATTGGCCACGTTGAAAACCAAAAGCACCGTAACGAAAGCCGCCGAGATGACAAATCCCCAGGCAACCTGAGTGATGTATAACCGTATCAGTTTGGGCATGGCGGGCCTCCTTGCGCTCTGACACTCAGTCTAGCGCTTGTCGGTCGCCGGTAAAGGCGTCAGAACGCCTCGGGCTTGGCCTCACGCGCCATGTGATCCAGAACGGCGTTGACGAATTTCGGCTCCTTGCCTTCCGGGAAAAAGGCCCGTGCGACATCGACGAATTCGGTGATGACCACTTTGGGCGGCGTATCGCTTTGGGTCAGTTCGGCACCTGCAGCACGGAAGGTTGCACGCAAAGTTGGGTCAATGCGCGCGATGGGCCATTTCGCGACCAATGCGCGATCGGTCATCTGGTCGATCGGCGCCTGATAGTTCACGGCATCATCCACGAGCTTTCGAAAAACGCTGATGTCGCCATCCAGCATTTCTTCGCCCTCGTAAACTGCGCCAAACCGGTGATCCAGAAACTCATTAACAACCTGTTCGGTCGTTTGTCCCGACTGCTCCATCTGGAACAACGCCTGCACGGCGTAAAGCCGGGCTGCGGATTTCATCAAGCGTTTCTGATTGGCCGGTTTCGGCGCGTCTGTCTGGGTCATGCTGTCGTGGGTCCGTTGCTGTCGCCCGCCACAAGGATGGACTCGGACGGAGGCTTGAAGCCGACGCCCTTTTTGGAAGAGCCCCACTTACGGCTGAGCGCGATCAGATGCAAGGCCGCAGCGGCCGCTCCGCCACCTTTATTCATCTTTTCAGGGTTTGCGCGGACTTCTGCCTGATCGTCATTCTCGACAGTCAGGATACCGTTACCGATGCACAAGCCCTGCAAGCCCATGAGCTGAATGGCCCGGCTGGAATCGTTGCATACCGTTTCGTAATGCGTGGTCTCACCGCGGATAACGCAGCCCAGCGCGACATAGCCATCAAAGTTGCACTGACGATCGGCCATGGCGATGGCGGTTGGGATTTCCAGCGCACCGGGCACCTCGACAACCTCGCAAGTGCCACCTGCCGCTTTGATCTCGGCTTTGGCTCCGGCGATCAGGTTGTCGGCAATCGCGCGATAAAACGGCGCGGCCACGATAAGCAGTTTCACCGGTTCGTCGAATGTCGGCGTCGGCAGAACGCCATGTTTGTCTTGTTCAGCCACAGTCAGTCATCCTTGAGTATGGAGCGGGTGCCGACGATGGACAGGCCAAACGCGTCGAGCCCCAGATAAACGGTTTCCGGCGAGTCCGTCAGCAACACCAGTTGCTGAACGCCCATTTTGGACAGGATCTGCGCGCCCAGACCGGTTTGCTTGATGGTGCGCGGGCCTTCGTCCTCGGCCGCATACAGCGAGTTGCGCGGCTGGCGGAACAAGCACACGACCCCGCGCCCTTCCTCGGCGATTTTTTCCATCGCGCGGGGCAGTTCCCGCGACGATTTCGGGCCTAGGCCCAGGATGTCCGGCGCTTCGTGCAGGGCGTGGGTTCGGGTCAGGACAGGCTCGGGCGTGGTAATGTCGCCCTTGGTCATGACCACATGTTCAATGCCGTGGGTCTGGTCCGTGAACAGACGCATCTCCCACTCGCCACCATATTCCGACATCACCGTTTCGCGTGAGGTTTCGACCACCAGATTGTCATTGCGGGACCGGTACGCGATCAGATCGCTGATCGTGCCGATCTTCATGTTGTGCTCTTTAGCAAAGGCGACCAGATCAGGCAGGCGTGCCATGGTGCCGTCCGGTTTCATGATCTCGCAGATCACGCCCGAGGGGTTCAGCCCCGCCAGACGCGAAATGTCCACGGCAGCCTCGGTATGACCGGCACGCACCAGCACCCCGCCCCGCTTGGCCCGCAGCGGGAAGATGTGACCGGGGGTGGCGATTTGCGCCATCGTGTTCTGCTCATTGATTGCGGTCGACACAGTCAATGCGCGGTCAGCTGCGGAAATACCGGTTGATACACCTTCACGCGCCTCGATAGACACGGTGAAGGCGGTTTCATGCCGGGACGAGTTGTTCACCGCCATCATCGGCAGGCCCAGCGCGTCGACCCGTTCGGCGGTCATCGGCAGGCAGATCAGGCCGCGCCCGTGGGTGGCCATGAAATTGATTGCCTCGGCATCCGCGAATTCGGCGGCGATGACCAGATCGCCCTCGTTCTCGCGATCTTCGTGGTCGACCAGGATATACATCCGGCCTTTTCGCGCCTCTTCGATGATTTCTTCGATCGGACTTATCGCGTCACGCAACTGGGCCTCGACCGGGCCGGGGGTTTCAAAGCTCATGGGGCAGCCTTTCGCAAGAGCACGTATGAGCGGCTGGATAGACCACCATTCGCCCAAAGGCCAGACCACATGCGGCGTCAGCGGACCAGAACGCGGCGTTGTTCGGCCTTAAAGTTCAGGACACTTCCGCCAGCCGCGCAACATATCGGGCCAACGTGTCGATCTCAAGATTGACGCGGTCGCCCATTCGAACATCACCCCAGGTCGTGACCTCTTTGGTGTGCGGGATGAAATTGATCCCAAAGTCGCAACCTTCCACCGCGTTGACAGTCAGTGAGGTGCCGTTCAGAGCGACCGATCCCTTGGGCGCAATGAACTTGGCCAGATGCTTGGGTGCGCGCAGTGTAACACGGGTGCTGTCGCCCTCGTCTTCAATGCCAACCACCTCAGCGACCCCGTCCACGTGGCCCGAGACGATATGCCCGCCCAGTTCGTCTCCGACCTTCAAGGCGCGTTCAAGGTTGACCCGCTTGCCAACCTGCCAGGCGTCGAGGTTGGTTTTTGACACGGTTTCAGCACTGATCTGGACATCGTACCAGTCATCGCCCAGCGCGATAACGGTCAGGCAGACCCCGTCGCTGGCAATCGAAGCGCCAAGATCGATGCCCGCAGTATCATAGCCGGTGCTGATCCGGGCCCGCAGATCGCCTTGCTGTTCCAGCTCGGTGACAGTGCCAACATCGGTGACGATCCCTGTGAACATTCTGTTAACCCTCAGTTCCTAACCTGTGTCTCGCTTCCACAGCCGAGGTAAGCCCAAGCGGCTTCTCGGGCAAGCCCTGGCTTGCCGGGAAATCGCCAAACGGGCATAGTTTTGACAATTAGTACGAATACAGCAGTCCCGATGACCAACCTGCCCCATGCCCCGGATCGCCGTGTGTTCCTGTTTCTGCAGGGGCCTCATGGCCCGTTTTTCAACGCCCTTGGGCGCATGTTGCGCGCATCCGGCGCCCAGGTCTGGCGCGTCGGATTCAATGCCGGCGACCAAGCGTTCTGGTTTGATCGCACAACCTACATTCCGTTCCTGGACAAGCCAGAGCAGTGGCCGGAAACCCTGACCGGGCTGATCAACGACCGGGATGTCACAGACATTGTGCTGTATGGCGACACGCGTCCGATCCATGCTCAGGCAGTCGAAATCGCAAGGGAAAGGGGCATCACCGTCCACGTGTTCGAAGAAGGCTATCTGCGCCCCTGGTGGGTCACATATGAACGCACGGGCTCGAACGGAAATTCCCGGCTGATGGACCTGAACGTTGACCAGATGCAGCAGGCCCTAGCCCAGTCAGATACGCAATCACCACCACCGTCCCATTGGGGCGATATGAGGCAACATATCTTTTACGGTGCGCTGTATCACTGGTTTGTGCTGTTCCTGAACCACCGCTATCGCAATTTCAGACCTCATCGGGACTTGCCGGTATCGAAGGAATTTCGATTGTACTTCAAACGTTTGTCTCTGATGCCATTTCACCGGCTACAGCGGATTTGGGCAACGACCCGCGTTCGGCTGGGCGGTCACCCCTATCACATGGTCCTGCTGCAACTGGGTCATGACAGCTCGGTTCAGGCGCATTCAGGGTATTCCTGCATGAGCGATTTTCTGGATCAAATTCTCGAAGGTTTCGCAAAGGGCGCGCCAAGGCATCATCGGCTGGTGATCAAGGAACATCCGCTGGAAAATCATCGCGAACCATTGCGACGACGCGTGCGTGAACTGTCGGCCCGGTACGGGATTGACGATCGCGTCTACTATGTTCCCGGTGGCAAGCTTGCCGGACTTTTGGATGACGCGAATTCTGCGGTCACGATCAATTCGACCGCCGGCCAGCAAGTGTTATGGCGCGGCATTCCCCTGAGAATTTTCGGCAAGTCCGTCTATGACAAACCCGAATTCGTATCCGGGCAGGCCCTGACGGCTTTCTTCGCGAACCCGGTCGCCCCTGACAGCGGCGCCTATCGAATCTATCGCCGGTTTCTTCTGGAAACCAGCCAGGTGCCCGGTGGGTTCTATTCACGCCGGGGGCGGCAGCAATTGTTGCGACGGGCTGTCGACATGATGTTGCGGCCGCAAGATCCATATCAGACAGTTCTGTCAGGCAAAGCGGCGCTGACGCCACAGTTAAGAATCGTTCAGTGAATCTGGACGGTTGTTTCTGGAAGTCACACCACATTGCGGGTAGCCTGCGCAGAAAGAAAGATAATTGAGGTATATCGGCAGTGAAGCGCTTTCCAATCCGGTGGATACGGGGGGTAACTCTCGTGGCGGCTTGCGGCATTCTGGCTGCGTGCCAGCTTCCTAAATCCGGCCCGAACAAATCTGAAATCCTTGCAGGTTCTGTGCAGAATGGCGGGAATGCATTTGTCGTGGAAGTGGATGACCGCGTCGCCAAGGCAACATCTGCCGTGCCCCAATACGGCTTCTCTGCCGCCTTCAGCACTGCCCCGAACCTGACCGCAGATACCGTTCGCCCCGGCGATGTTCTGGGGCTGACAATCTGGGAAAACGTGGATGACGGCTTGTTGGCCAGCGAGACGGGACCGGCCACGAAACTCGACGAAGTTCAGGTCGACAGCGAAGGCTTCATCTTTGTTCCCTACGCCGGTCGTTTGCGGGCTGCCGGCAACACACCGGAAGAGTTGCGCACCCTGATCACCAGCAAATTGCAGGACCAGACCCCGGATCCGCAGGTCGAAGTTCGTCGTGCTGCCGGTGACGGCTCGACCGTGTCCCTGACCGGAACCATTGGCGCACCGGGGATTTACGCGATCCAGCGCCCGACCCGCTCATTGTCCGGGATGCTGGCGCAGGCCGGAGGCGTCACTGTCTCGTCCGATATCGCGCTGGTCACGTTGATCCGAGGTGATCAGCGCGGGACCATCTGGTACGATGATCTGTTCCGCAACCCCAAGCTGGACGTCGCCCTGCGCGGTGGCGACCGCATTCTGGTTGAAGAAGACAGCCGCTCCTATATCGCGCTGGGTGCAACCGGAGGACAATCCCGCGTTGCATTTGACAGTCAGGACCTGTCCGCGCTGGAAGCCCTGGCGCAGGTTGGCGGTCTTCAGTCGCTATCGTCGGACCCGACCGGCATCTTCGTTCTTCGCAGAGAACGTCAGGATGTGGCGCGCAATGTGATGGGCCGGGCAGATCTGCAAGGGGATCAAAGGTTGATCTATCTGCTTAATCTGACGGCCCCGAACGGCCTGTTCATTGCACGGGACTTCGTGATCCGCGACGATGACACGATTTACGTGACCGAAGCGCCCTATGCGCAATGGAGTAAGTCTATTTCGTTGATTGCGGGTGGCCTGACCCCGATCGCCAATGTCGCAACACTGACCGGCTACTGATGTATGTTGCCGCAAGAGGACACCGCAGCCGGGGCTGAACGCACCCGGCTGTTTGTCTACAACGGCGGGTTTCTCACATCACGGCGCATCTGGCGGATACTGTCTCTGGCCGGGTTTGATATTCGTCTGGGCCTGCCGAAGCTCGGTGATCTAGTTGGTGTCTGGGGCAACAGCCCGACCGCGCATCGCGGGCTGAAGATCGCGTCGAAGCACCAGACACCGGTATTGCGGGTCGAGGATGCCTTTCTTCGGTCCTTGCACCCGGGGCGCTCAGGCGAACCGCCGCTGGGTTTGCTGCTGGACCGGTCAGGTGTGCACTTCGACTCTGATCAACCGTCGGATCTGGAAACCCTGCTGGCCAGACATCCGCTGGACGACACGGCCCTGCTGGACCGTGCGCGCGGCGCGATGGCGCGAATACAGGAACTGCACCTGAGCAAGTACTCTGCCTTTGATCCAGACGTCCAAGCCCCGGACCCCGGCTATGTTCTAGTTGTCGACCAGACCATGGGCGACGCCGCCGTAGCTGCCAGCAAGGGGGACACGGCCCGCTTCCGCGAGATGCTGGTCATCGCGCAAGAGGAAAACCCGGGTGCCGAAATCCTGATAAAGACACATCCGGAAACGCAGTCAGGGCACCGGCCCGGCCACTTTACCGATCAGGACCTGTCTGACAGGGTGCGGTTTTTCAATGATCCGGTCAGCCCATGGACCCTGCTGGAAGGCGCGATTGGTGTCTACACGCTGTCTTCACAACTGGGGTTCGAAGCCATTCTCGCAGGTCACAAGCCCCGGGTGTTCGGGCAACCCTTTTACGCCGGATGGGGGCTCACTCAGGATGAAACACCTCTTGCAAGACGCCAGAGAAACCTGACACGCGCTCAGTTGTTCGCCGCTGCGATGCTGCTTTATCCAACATGGTACGATCCGTACCGCGACCAGTTGTGCGAGCTTGAGACCCTGTTAAACACGCTCGAGGCGCAGTCACGCGCCTGGCGGCAGGATCATGCGGGCTGGACCGCATCGGGCATGCGGCTGTGGAAACGACCGCACCTGCAGCGGATGTTCGGCCAACAGCGGGAAATTCGTTTCACTGCCGATCCTCCCGCCGCTTCGCAACGGCCTCATATGGTTTGGGCCAATCAGGCGCGGGATCTGGACGGCGTCATCAGGGTTGAAGACGGTTTTTTGCGATCACGGGGGCTGGGCGCCAATCTTGTGCCTCCGCTGTCGCTGGTGACGGACGATCTGGGAATTTACTATGACCCGACGCGCCCCAGCCAACTGGAAAACCTGATCACGGCCCGGGAAAACCTGCGACCCGATCAGGCGCTCCGGGCCGAGCGGCTGGTTACCCAAATCATCTCGAACAGTCTGAGCAAATACAATACCGGCACCCACCCGCCCGAATTGCCGGTCGGGCACCGCATACTGATCCCGGGTCAGGTCGAGGACGACGCCTCCATCCTGCTGGGCTGTGGAGCGGTGCGCACGAATATGGACCTGCTAAGGGCTGCGCGTGAAGCAAACCCGGACGCGATCCTGATTTACAAACCTCATCCAGATGTCGAGGCAGGGCTTCGGGAAGGCGCAATCGAAGCCGAAGGTCTGGCAGATATCATTGTTCCGCACACAAACCCGGGCATTCTGTTGCCACAGGTACATGAGGTCTGGACCATGACGTCACTCATGGGGTTCGAGGCCCTTTTGCGTGGTGTCCCGGTGACAACGCTCGGCGCGCCATTCTATGCTGGATGGGGTTTGACGCAGGATCTGGGCACAGTTCCCGCCCGGCGAGGCGCGCGACCCAGTCTGTCGGGCCTGGTTCATGCGGTCCTTATCGACTACCCCCGCTATCTGGATCCGAAAACGGGCCTGCCCTGCCCGGTTGAAGTCGTACTGCAACGACTGGCCGAGGGGTATGATGCTCCACACGGGTCATTGAATCGTCTGCTGTCAAAGCTTCAGGGTGCATTCGCAACCCATGCTCACCTATGGCGCGGGCGCTAGCGCAAGGCCCGCGACCAGCGATGCAAAATATCACAGCCAACAGCGCGTGTTTCGATCAGGTCGAACCGGGGCGCTTCGTTCAGCTTGTCCAGCCCCATCGCCCCAATCGCGGACAGGCCTTCCGCACCGATGGTCAGCCCGGCACTGAACCCGACCAGCTCATCGACCAGATCCGCCGCCAGTAACGATGCGGCCAGAGCGGAACCGCCTTCGCAAAAGATACGTGTCAGGCCGGCATGTCCAAGCTGCTGCAACAGGTCCGCCGGATCAATGTGGTGTTCCTGCAATGCACACGGGATCAGGCGCGCGCCCATGCCCTGCCAGGCATTGGCACGATCCGGATCCGGATGCGGGCCGTGACATATCCAGACAGGAACGTCAGAGGCCGTGCGCGCAAGCTGCCCCATCAGCGGCAGGTCCAGATGGCGCGATACAACGACCCGAACCGGCTGTGACGCAATGCCCAGATCACGCACTGTCAGGGATGGGTCATCCGCACGCGCGGTGCCTGCGCCGATCAGTACCGCGTCGTGATGCGCCCGCATGGCGTGGACCAGACGCCGCGCTTCGGGTCCAGTAATCCACTGGCTATGAGCGCTGGACGTTGCAATCCGCCCGTCAAAACTGCTGGCCAGTTTCAAAGTTACAAATGGGCGACCCTGTTCGGTCTTCAGAAAAAAACCCGCATGGGCCTTGGCAGCCTGTTCATCCAGCACACCGGTAGTCACTTTGATACCGGCCTCACGCAGCATGGCCAGGCCCTGCCCGGCTACACGCGGGTCGCTGTCTTCGATAGCTGAAACGACCCGCGCCACATCAGCGTCAATCAGGGCCTGCGCGCAAGGGGGTGTTTTGCCATGATGGGCACAAGGTTCCAGCGAAACATAGGCCGTTGCGCCCTGCGCGGCATCTCCGGCCTGTTTCAGGGCTTCGGTCTCGGCATGAGGGCGCCCGCCCGGCTGCGTCCACCCGCGACCGACGATCCGGCCATCACGCACGATGACACACCCTACGGAAGGGTTGGGCCAACACGTGCCCTGTCCGCGCTGACCCAACGACAAAGCCAGCGCCATATATCGCTCGTCTGTTTCGCTCACTCGTCCGTCGAAGGCTGCGGCGGGCGCAGTTCGTGGACAAACTCCTCGAAATCATCGGCCGCCTGGAAATTCTTGTAAACGCTCGCAAAGCGAACATACGCCACCGTATCAATCCGGGCCAGCGCTTCCATGACGATTTCACCAATTTTGTTGGACGGGATATCCGTGTCGCCCATGCTTTCCAGGCGCCGCACGATACCCGAGATCATCTGATCGATCCGGTCCGGATCGATGGGGCGTTTCTGCATCGAGATCCGGATCGAACGCTCCAGTTTATCCCGGTCAAAATCCTCGCGCTTGCCGTTGGTCTTGATCACCACAAGATCGCGCAACTGCACCCGTTCATAGGTGGTAAAGCGTCCGCCACAGGCCGGACAGAACCGCCGCCTGCGGATCGCGACGTGATCCTCTGCCGGGCGTGAATCCTTGACCTGAGTATCGATATTTCCGCAAAACGGGCAGCGCATCCGCCGTCTCCTCGTCCCTTGTTCCGCCTCTTTTTGTAAGCACTGCGGCTTACTTATCCACAACTATAGGGCAGCCGCTAGGGTTTGGGTAGTCGGAATTTTTCACCGCAATATAAAGGGGTCATGCAAATTGTGCAGCGACCCGACGTTCATGCGGTGCAGTGCGGTGTTCGAACAGATAGATCCCCTGCCACGTCCCAAACACAGGCCGCCCCGCTGCAACAGGTATGGAAAGTGAAACCGGCATAAGGGCCGCTTTGATATGTGCCGGCATATCGTCAGGGCCTTCGTAGGTGTGCCTCAAATATGCCATCGAAGGATGATCTGACGGAGGCACGAGCCGTTCAAAGAACGCATGCAGATCAGTCTGAACCTCGGGATCCGCGTTTTCCTGAATAAGCAGAGAGCAGGATGTATGCCTGACGAACAACGTAAGCAAACCGTCGCCTGCAACCGAATTCACCCATCGGCAAACGTCGCCTGTAAATTCATAGAGACCGGCGCCGCGCGTTGAGATGGTGAATTCGATCTGCAAAGCTCTGCTTACCATTACCTAGTTTATGAACTGCCGGCGGTTACACCGTCCATTTGCGCCCTGAACTGACATGCTTTCACCACCCTGAAAGCCAAGCGACACACTGCTTTGCTGAGGTGCGTTTTTCGGTGGTGTCAGGGAAAACTGAACAGCCGTTCGGCGACCGGTCGCCTCGCTTGGGCCATAACCCCGGACAACATACACCCGTTGCTGCCAACCGGCCCCAAGCGTCCGACGCGCGAAATCGGCCGCGGCGCACCAATAACCGTCTACATCCTGGCGTGCTCTTGGGATCACCTCAAAAACCGAATTGTTGACGGCGACCGTCTGAAACCCGTTGGGCGCGGCCCCGGCTGTCATCGGAGCGGAAATCGCCACAGTGGCAAGAACCATTGAAGTCATGACCCGTTTCATCATTTTCGACCTTTCCTGTTTCTGACTGCCGCATAGACTAGTATGCCAGCATCGGCGGAACAGTGGTCCTCACGATCTATTCAGACGCTCAGCCAAAATCTGTGAACCGGTGCCCCCGGACCTGCCCAAGCATATTCCGGCCAAGCCAAAAAACTCAATAAAAAGAAAACGATCTTGTGGGAGCAGCGTGTCGGGGAACCCTTTGAACCGGGGTGGTAGTCCGGCTCTCTGGGCTCTGGCCTCTTCCCCAAAAGGCGCGGACCCGACAGCAATATGTACATAAGAATTGTCAAAACTCGGTCATGTGCACACCAGTCAAATCCTTGTGTGAATTTGCCAATCGCACCGAAAGCCGCCCCTCAGCACTCGGCTTCCGCCACAAAAGTTGGTGCGCGCCGGATCTTTGGTATTAAGATCAGCTTCAGATTTGAGAATGGATTACGCCGAGCCATGGAAGTTGATATTTGCCGCATTCAGCGATTGGCAAAGACGCTGGACGAAGAAACTGGACAAACTGCGCTCACGGATCACGTCCTGCGGCAAAGCGGACTCAGTCGGGCTGGAATTGCCCCGCCGGCAACCACTTACCATGCCAAAAAAGAAGCCCAGTTTGTCCGGTATGCCTGCGATGCGGTCAATGACATCACTTTCGCCGCCCGGGCAGG
Source organism: uncultured Ruegeria sp. (assembly GCA_963669395.1). Taxonomy (GTDB): domain Bacteria; phylum Pseudomonadota; class Alphaproteobacteria; order Rhodobacterales; family Rhodobacteraceae; genus Ruegeria. The sequence goes on from OY770022.1 coordinate 3,071,014, forward strand.
CATCCGATTTGATGAGTCATCTACTATTACGGCCTATATCAGTAAATACTCCAGGAACTTGCGCCAAGCCATTGAGAACACGTGTTACTTTCACTGGATGATTGATCCTGCGCTGATTTTCAATCTGCGCCTTTCAGACGACTCGGCAGTGTTTGAAATCGACTGGAAGGACGCCAGTTATTCCCGCTATCACAGACGCACCGAATTCCTGCTATTTGCGGCCATAGCCCGACTGCGCGCCCTGACCCAGTCAGATTTTCACCCCGTCGAGATGCGCTTTCAGCATGAAATCGGTCAACGCGCGCCGGAATATGAGAAAATAGGAGGGTTTCCAGTAGTTTTCGGCGCCGAACGGATGTGCATCATCCTGTCGCTGTCCTCGCTTGATCTTCCAATTCCAACTTACGACCCTACACTGCGCGCCCATCTGCTTGATTATGCCGAGCGTCTGCTGGCCGACCGGCAATCGCCAAGGCAAAAAACACGCGCAAGGGTCGAAGGGCTGATCACCCGGTCCCTGCCCGGAAACATTATCCAGGCAGATCAGGCAGCTGCCGATCTGGGTCTCAGCCCTCGCACACTGGCCCGCAGGCTGGCTGACGAAGGGACCAGCTATCGCAACATCGTTGAAGACCTGCGATGTGATCTTGCGCAGACCTTTCTGCGAAACGGGATGAACTTGTCCGAGATTTCTTATTCTCTGGGGTATGCCGATCAGGCCGCGTTTTCGACGGCGTTCAAACGTTGGACCGGCCAGCCTCCGACCACATTTCGCGGCCGCGTCGATCGCCCGCTGAACCGCGTTTGAGCGTAGCCGGGGGTCATCGATGAGACCATCTCGCCCCGGCCCGTCCCATGAGTGGACCAGACGGATATAGAAATCCCGGTGTCCCTCTTCTTGTGAGTTCTCGCCAATTTGACTTTCAGACAGGACAACAAGATGTGAACGCCCCGGGAAAAGAAAAAGGCGCCTCGATCGGGGCGCCTTTGTATTTACTGATCCAGGAAGGACCGCAGTTTTCTTGACCGGCTGGGATGCTTCAGTTTGCGCAGCGCTTTCGCCTCGATCTGTCGGATCCGTTCGCGCGTCACGCTGAACTGCTGGCCAACCTCCTCCAGCGTGTGGTCTGTGTTCATACCGATGCCAAAGCGCATCCGCAGAACGCGTTCCTCACGCGGGGTAAGCGAAGCCAGAACCCGGGTGGTCGTTTCCTTGAGGTTTTCCTGAATGGCGCTGTCCAGCGGCAGCACGGCATTCTTGTCCTCGATGAAATCGCCCAACTGGCTGTCTTCCTCGTCGCCGATCGGCGTCTCGAGGCTGATCGGTTCCTTGGCGATCTTCATCACCTTGCGAACCTTTTCCAGCGGCATCTGCAGCTTTTCGGCCAATTCTTCCGGCGTCGGCTCGCGACCGATCTCGTGCAGCATCTGACGACCGGTCCGAACCAGCTTGTTGATCGTCTCGATCATGTGGACCGGAATACGGATGGTGCGGGCCTGATCCGCGATCGAGCGCGTGATCGCCTGACGGATCCACCAGGTCGCATAGGTCGAGAACTTGTAGCCGCGACGGTATTCGAACTTGTCGACCGCCTTCATCAGGCCGATATTCCCTTCCTGAATAAGATCAAGGAATTGCAGGCCACGGTTCGTGTACTTCTTGGCAATCGAGATCACCAAGCGCAGGTTGGCCTCGACCATTTCCTTCTTGGCCTGACGTGCCTCTTTCTCGCCCTTTTGAACCTGCTGAACGATGCGGCGGAATTCGCTGATGTCCAGACCGACATATTGCCCGACCTGAGCCATGTCGTTGCGCAGTTCCTCGACCTTGTCGGTCGAGCGTTCGATGAACATCTGCCAGCCGCGGCCCGGCTTTTCGGCCATCTCGGCCAACCAGTTCGGATCCAGTTCGCGACCACGATACTCATCAATAAACTCGCGTCGATTGATACGCGCCTGATCCGCCAGTTTCACCATCGAGCTGTCCAGCGACATGACGCGGCGGTTGATGCCGTAAAGCTGGTCGATCAGCGCATCGATCCGGTTGTTGTGCAGGTGCAGACCATTCACAAGCACAACGATCTCGGCCCGTAACTTCTGGTAGGTCTCTTCATCCTTGGCGGTGAAAGATCCATCTTCATTCAACGTTGCCGAAATACGGCTGTCCTGCATTTCGGACAGCATCGCGAAATCAGACGAAATCCGCTCGAGCGTGGTCAGAACCTGCTCTTTCAGCGCCGTCTCCATCGCCGCCAGCGACATGTTGGCCTGTTCGTCTTCATCGTCGTCGTCGTCGGTGGCAATTGGGTTGCCATCCGCGTCCAGCTCGGGCCCGGTGTCTTTGGCGGGTTTGGCAGCCTGAACCGCTGAAGTGTCCACCACCGGCTCCTCGACATCGCCGTCCTCGTCCATCTGGTTGCCGAACGTGGTTTCCAGATCGATGACGTCGCGCAGCAGAATGTCTTCGGACAAAAGTTCGTCATGCCAGATGGTGATGGCCTGGAAGGTCAACGGGCTTTCGCACAGACCAGCAATCATCGTGTTGCGGCCGGCTTCGATCCGCTTGGCGATTGCAATCTCACCTTCCCGGCTCAGCAGTTCGACGCTGCCCATCTCGCGCAGATACATGCGCACGGGGTCGTCGGTGCGATCGAGTTTCTCGGTGGCGGCACCCGACAACGCAACCTCACGGTTGCTTTCCGTTGTGGTCAGTTCGGTCGAGCCTTTGTTCTCTTCCTCTTCGGCCTCTTCATCTTCGATGATGTTGATGCCCATCTCGGACAGCATCGACATAACGTCTTCGATCTGTTCCGAACTGACCTGATCAGGCGGCAGAACCTGATTGAGCTGGTCGTAGGTGATGTAGCCTTTCTCGCGGGCCTCGGCGATCATCTTCTTGACCTGGGCCTGGCTCATGTCCAGCGAGATTTCCTGTTCCTGCTCGTCTGATTTGCGATCTTCGGACGTGTCTTTGGCGGCCATTCAATGCTCCTGCAGGGATGGGTGATTCGTTTCAACCGAATCATTAGCGCGTAGAAGTGATTCGGCCACCCGTTTACCCGTTTTTCTTTTCCAGTGCCTTACGAAAACATCACTTTAGCGGCGTTTCCGTTCGAATTTGATGCCGGACATGATGGCCTCGAACGCGTCTTTCTCGTCGCGGTTGATCCGCGCGCCGTTGTCGGCGATGTCAAAAACGGCCCTGTCCTCATTCTGGCTGCGGCTTGTACGGTTGCGCTCTTCGGCGGCTTGCGCCAGCCGATAGGTCAGCGCCTCATCTGCCAGTTCGGACAGTTCCTCCGCAGCTTCGGCAATCTCAGCATCCAACCCCCGGAGCGCTTTGATTTTTGCGAGTTCCTCGGCCAGCGTCATCTCGGCCTTTTCCACGTCGCCCGGTTTGTGCACGCAGGGGATGACTGCGACATGGCGAAGGGCCAGAAGGTTTTCAAGGGGTTCGGCCCCCAAAGTTCCCACTATGTGATCTTTCAGATTGTCCGGGTCATCAATTGCGTGGCGCAGGATGACCTCGCGCAGCGCCGAGTGGTCTGGATCGTGGCAGTCCATCTCCTCCAACTGGTGTTCGAACTGCACGACAACCTTGGGGTTCAGAATGGCGATGGCCAGAATGACCGCTTCGCGCATCTGGATATCTGCATTCTCGGACGAGGCCAGAAACGAGGCGCGCGCGCCCGGCGAAGCAGGCTGTTTTTGTGGCTTCCATTTGCCGCCCGACTGCCATTGGCGGTTTTGCGGTTGGCGTTGCGGACGGAAAAGCTGCCAGCACAGGTCTTTGACTTCCCGTTCATAATGAGAGCGTATTGATGCATCTCGGATCAACGCCGTCTTGTCCTTCAGAGCACGCTCCAAAGCCGCTCTACGCTCCGGGCTGTCGAAAACTATTCCCTCGGTCTCACGCTGCCACAGTAGCTTGACCATGGGCATGGCACCTTCCAACACGGCCTGCACAGCCGCAGGCCCTTCGGCGCGCAAAAGATCGTCGGGGTCTTTGCCTTCGGGCATCAGTGCAAAGCGCAGGGATTTTCCGGCTTCCAGAAGCGGCAAAGCCAGATCGACGGCCCGCATCGCCGCCCGCAGGCCGGCCGTGTCGCCATCCAGCGCAATGATCGGTTCATCCGAGATGCGCCACAGCAGTTGTAGCTGGTGTTCGGTAATCGCGGTTCCCAGCGGCGCAACCGCCGCCTCAAATCCAGCCTCGGCCAGCGCGATCACATCCATGTAGCCTTCGGCCACGATCAGGGGCTGCCCCTTCCCGGCCGCCTGCCGCGCGGGACCCTGATTGTAAAGGCTCCGGCCTTTGTCGAACAACTCCGTCTCGGGCGAGTTCAGGTACTTCGCGTTGTCATTGGGGTCCATCGCGCGGCCACCAAACGCAATGCAACGCCCGCGAGGATCACGGATCGGGTACATGATCCGGTTGCGGAATGTGTCATAGGGCTTCTTGCCCTTGTTCGAGGGTTTGGCCAGCCCGGCCCCGAGGATCAGATCCTCGGCCACGTTCTTGCCCCGCAGATGATCCCACAGCGCTTGCCAGCCATCCGGGGCAAAGCCGATTTCCCACCGGTCCAACGCCTGTTCGTTAAGCCCGCGACGCGTCAGATAATCCCGCGCGGCCCCACCTGCCCCGGTCTTGAGTTGCAGGCGAAAGAACTGGGCGGCCTGCTCCATCACATCAGCCAGTTGCGCGCGGCGGTCCTGTTTTTCCTGTGCTTTCGGGTCGCGTTGCGGCATGGGCATACCCGCCTCGCGCGCCAGAATCTCGACTGCTTCGATGAACGAGACATTTTCGGTCTCTTTCACAAAACTGATCGCGTCGCCTTTGGCGTGGCATCCGAAGCAGTAGTAGAACCCCTTCTGGTCGTCGACATGAAACGAAGCCGTCTTTTCGTGATGGAACGGGCACGGCGCCCACATGTCACCCTTGCCCTGATTGGACTTGCGCTGATCCCACATGACTTTGCGTCCGACGACCTGAGACAGGCTTAGCCGGGTGCGCAATTCATCCAGGAAACCGGGGGGCAATGACATGTGTCGAACCTGCCAGAAATGAAAACGCGCGCCAAGAGGATGGCGCGCTTATCCACAAGGAATATAGCCAGCTGTGGATTATTGCTGAAGACATAGCTCCAGCCAGGCCGCGCCCAGATCCTTTTTGCGAACGTCGCGCATCTTTTGCTCATACACCCAAGGGGTGATCAACGGAATCGCTGCATTGTAGTTTTCGGGCCAGGTCGGGCCGCTGTCAGCGACCGCCTTCGCAACATCGCGTTCCTTGACGCGATCCAGGCGGGCGTTCTGAATAGCGGCCACCACGTCGGCCTGATACTTGCAGCTTTGTTCTTTGGTCTCAGCCGCGGCCAGAGGCGTTGCCAAAAGAATGGCGGCGATGGCGATGCGCAACATTGAAAGTCCCCCGGGATTCGTTTCACTCGCGGCAACTTACCTGTGCGCCAAAGCGCCCGCCACAACCGATTTCCCGAATTCGTTGAATTGATCGGAGGCGACCCGGGTTACCTTGCGCCCGGATCGCCTCAATGCATCAAAGTCCCTTGGCCCGATAGCTTTTGGCAACTCTGTCGATGGCGACGATATACGCCGCAGTCCGCAGGTCCTCGACATCATCGCGGTTGTGCCAGACCTCACGCATCGACTGATAGGCGATACGCATCGTGTCATCCAACCCCGAGCGAACCAGTTCCAGTTCGTCCGCGCCCCTGAGGTACTTGGACTTGAAGTTCGGGGACATTGACCACGCGTCGCCCAGATATCTGTCCAGCCGCTCAAGTTCGCTGACAATCAGTTCGTGGCGAGCTTCCTCCTGCCGGCGCTGCATCCGCCCAAACCGGATATGGCTCAGGTTCTTGACCCATTCGAAATAAGAAACGGTCACACCGCCCGCGTTTGCGTACATGTCCGGAATGATAACGACGCCCTTTTTCCGAAGGATATCGTCCGCACCGGCAGTCACCGGACCATTCGCGGCCTCGATAATCAACGGCGCCTTGATCCTTTCTGCGTTGGAAAGGTTGATGACACCTTCCAGTGCCGCCGGGATCAGAATGTCACATTCGGCCTCAAGGACGGCAGCGCCCTCTGCGGTATGCGCCGCATCCGGATAGCCGCTGACGCCGCCATGCTTCACAATCCAGTTCCGCACCGATTCAACGTCGATGCCATCCGGATTGTGCAGGGCACCGTCCCGCTCAATGATCCCGATAACGCGCGCGCCATCTTCCTCGCTCAGGAACTTTGCGGCGTGATAGCCCACGTTTCCAAGCCCCTGAACGATCACGCGCTTGCCATCCAGACTTCCGGACAAGCCGGCCTTCTCGATGTCGTCCGGGTGCCGGAAGAATTCACGCAGCGCATACTGAATTCCGCGACCGGTTGCCTCGACGCGCCCCGCGATACCACCCGCGTTGAGAGGCTTGCCCGTCACACAAGCACGCGCATTGATATCCGTCGTATTCATGCGCGCGTATTGGTCGGCCATCCAAGCCATCTCACGCTCGCCGGTTCCCATGTCCGGGGCGGGCACGTTCTGCGATGGGTTGATCAGGTCGCGTTTTGCCAGTTCATAGGCAAACCGCCGGGTGATCTGTTCCAGTTCGTGTTCTTCATACTGACGCGGGTCAATACACAAACCGCCTTTGGAGCCCCCGAACGGTGTCTCTACCAGCGCACACTTGTAGGTCATCAAGGCAGCCAGCGCCTCGACCTCGTCCTGATTGACTTCCATGGCATAGCGAATACCGCCTTTGACCGGCTCCATGTGTTCGGAATGGACCGACCTGTATCCGGTAAATGTATGGATATCACCGCGCAGGCGCACACCGAAACGGACGGTATATGTGGCGTTGCACACCCGGATTTTCTCTTCAAGTCCCGGCGGCAGATCCATCAGGGACGCGGCCCTGTTGAACATCAGGTCAACACTTTTACGAAAGCTGGGTTCAATAATGCCGGTCATAAATTCCTCCGTACCGGAAACTGACATATGTCACGACTTTTTGTCGCACCCTTAATGGAAAGCCGCAACGCCCAACTGCACTTTATTTCATCACTTTGTGAAAACCTGAATTCGATTCTCCGGCCACCGAGAAGATTAACGCGCCGTTGAAATATTGTCCCTCGGGCCGAAACAAAGCGCGCTAAACGGGTGTGATTACAGCCAAAACCCCCGGATAATAGGCCTTGCAGCCGTGTTACCGCCCAAATCTCGCCATGTTCCGGCGCTAAATAATAATACTTGCGAAATTCTGGTCTCAGTATGTCTGGCCGGCAGAGGGATTCGTTATGAAAAAGATTTTTTGGAAGCCAAGATCTAACAAAACGACGCAGGCAAACACCGGCCTGAAGAACCCGGAATCGTTTGTTCAGTCCGAAAGCGGGCTGATGACGATCCTAGCCCTGACCTTCGTAATGATCGTCTTTGCCGTCGGTGGTTTTGCCGTCGACATCATGCGGTTCGATCGCGAGCGCGCGAGACTGCAATACGCGCTGGACCGCGCTGTGCTTGCCGCAGCGGACCTTGAACAGAACCTGTGTCCCAAAGATGTGATCAAGGACTACCTGAACAAGGAAGGTCTTGAACAGTATCTGGTTGGCGAGCCAGTGGTGACGCCGGACCTTTGCGGATCGAATGCAGTGACCGTCGAAGGGTACCGTCGCGTTGAGGCGCATGCCGAAATGGACGTCGCCATGCATTTCATGCAGTGGTGGGACGTCGACTCCATCAATACGACTGTCACAAGCGTCGCCGAAGAGGCGATCGGGGATGTTGAGATTTCCCTTGTTCTGGACGTCTCCGGGTCCATGAACAACAACAACCGTCTGCCGACGCTGAAGGCTGCCGCAAAGAACTTTGTTCAGGAAATGGTCGACAAGACGGAAGATGGCAAACTGTCCATTTCCATTATTCCCTATGCCACGCAGGTTGCTTTGCCTGACTATGTCATGCCGTTTCTGCAGACATCGGGGCAAAATGACCACGCCAACTGCGTCAATTTCACCACCGCTGAATTTGCCACGAACACCTTCGATTTTGGTCTGGTTCGCCCCAAAACCCTGCATTTCACGCCGTGGTATACTTATGACCGGAGACCAACCAACGGTCTGGTTTCAAACGAAATATGCGATCGGCGGGCCGGGCGTCAAATTTCGATCCTGCAAAAGGATGCGACTGTCCTGAAAAACCACATCGACAGCTTTCAGGCTGGCGGAAACACATCCATCGATCTTGGGATGAAATGGGGCCTGACCCTGCTTGACCAAAGCTTCCGGCCGGTGGTCGCCGCTTTGGCGGGTAACCAGGTTCCCGCGGAGTTCGCCTCACGTCCGTCCAACTACGCGTCGAACGATGCAATGAAGGTTATCGTTCTGATGACCGACGGGGCGAATACGACACAATACGAGATCAACGATCCCTATAGAAGCGGACCTTCCATCCTGTGGTGGAACTCGGATCACAATAACTACTCGACCTACGATCACGTGCGTGAACAGTACTACTGGCACAACGTAAACTACACGGATTGGGATAGTAGCCGGGGTTGGTACTGGGGTCGTGATATCTGGCAGGACAAACCCTATGGAAACGATACTTACAACGTCTATCGCTGCACCTATCGCTCCAACGGCGTTTGCTATCAGTTCGACCGGCGTTACTCGGAAACGAGAACTGTCACAGACAACAACGGAGACCCCTCATTCTCGGTGCAACTTGACTGGCACCACGTTTGGGAACGCACGTCCCGCCGCGCCATCCGCGACCTGTTTCGCGAAGCGCTGGGGAGAACCAACGGCGACAATTGGTACAACAATGCCGTCACTTTGAACGGATCAAGCCAGAAAGACCCGCGGACCAAGGCACTGTGCGATCAGGCGAAGGCAAACGACATATTCGTCTTTACCATCGCCCTAGAAGCGCCCCAGGCCGGTCGGGATATCCTGTGGTACTGCAAAACGGACGAGAACACCTACTATAACGCTTCTCCGGGCAACCTGCCTGACGTCTTTGCATCAATCGGGTCAAGCATCCGCAACCTGAGGCTGACACAATGATAAAAAGTCTGCGCAGAAAATATCGTCAGTTCCGCCGCGAAGAAGAAGGCATGGCGACGATCGAGTTCATCATCCTGTTTCCGCTTTTCCTGATGACCACCTACTCCGGCATTGAATATGGAATTGTGGCTTACAACCACTCGAACCTTGAACGCGCCCTGGATGAAACCATTCAGGATGTCCGTATGAACCACATCTGGAAATACGACCAGAGCCCGAATGCTCAGTGGACGCATACACTGCTGAAGCAGATCATTTGTGATCGCGCCATGGCGTTGCCGGATTGCTTTGAAAACCTCGCAATCGAAATGACGCCCATTGATCCTTATGTGGGCAACCCGATGCAAACAGCGCAATTCACATCGCCTTTCTGTGTCGACACGCCCGAGGACATTCGCGGCAAGGACGATCAGATGTTCACTCCGGGCGCATCAAACCAGTTGATGGTTATCCGCGCCTGCATTGAAATCACCCCGCTGTTCGTCGGAACAACACTGGGTCGGCTGGCGGCCAAAGACCCGGATGGTCAATACGAACTGCATGCAACAACGGTGTTTGTCCATGAACCGGCTTGAGTTTCCCCCGATCAGAACTGCATCACGGTTTCTCCGGAAATTCCTTCGGAGGGAGCACGGTGTCGCGACCATCGAAGGCATCATGGTCTTCCCTCTCCTTATGTGGTCGACATGGACGGCATATTCCTACTTTGATGGCTACCGGCAGAGCGCCAGGAACCTGAAGTCCGCGTATGCCATTGCGGATATCCTGTCGCGCGAACGCAATGCAGTGACCGAGCAGTACATTACAAACCTGTACGAGTTGCAGAAATTCATGATTGCGGACCGCTCGGACGTATCGATCCGGATTTCATTTATCCGATACGACGAACCCGATGACCGCCACTATGTTAGCTGGTCCTGCACCCGTGGTGACACCTATGACGCATGGACGGATGCCAACATCAGTGAAATTTGGAATCGTATTCCCGTCATGGCGGACAATGCGAACATGATCATCGTAGAAACCGAGGATCTCTATACCCGGCCATTCTACATCGGATTTGGCGACAATGAGTTTCCGATGGACAACTTCGTGTTCACGCAGCCGCGCGGATATCATAATATCCAAGGCCCGCAGAACGACAATGAATGCTGGACAACAGCCGACTTGCCACCTCCGACCTCGAACCCCGACATGCCCGACGCCTAAGGCGCTGCCTTTTCAGCTAGAAGCGCGGACAACATTTCGGACATGAACTTGGTCTCGGCGGCGGCAGTCATGCCGCCGACTCCCACGCGATGACCCAATCGCCACCAAAGGCCGGGCGCCCAGGTGTTTTTTCCCTTGCCGGTCGTGCGAACAAGAAACCCGTTTGATGGTTTGAAGGCAAACACGCCGCGATCAACAGTTTCAATATCTTCGACATTGGCAATGACCTGCCCCGCTCCGGTGCGCAACTCAGCTCGAGTCAGTTCGATACGGTCTGTTGTGGCGTGCCACATGCGATGTGCCAGCCAGAACGCCCCGCCCGCGATCACGAAAAGGAAAACCTGCCATCCCAATGCAGGTGGTGCCGCCAAGGCGACGTAAAGTACCAACGCTCCAACTGTGCCCAGCATTCCTACACCTGCCCATCGTCTGGGTGATGATGCCTGAACTGTTGCCAGCACTTCGTCCTGCATGGGGCCCTCTTTCTTTGCCTCGACTTCCCTTACCTGCTTTGCGAAATAATGGACAGGGGGTCCCGACCTGCGCGGCGTCGCACATTGCGCGCGCGTTTTTGTCAATTGACCGCGCAGGCGCACAAATTACATGGTTGTCATGTAAATCAGGAGGCAAAAATGTCCCTCAGGCCTACTTTGGAAACCAGACAATCCGTTCCAACACGGGAAGGCGCCGGTGTGCATTTGCATCGTGCCTTCGGGTTTCAGGACCCGTCCGAACTCGACCCATTTCTTCTTTTCGACGATTTCAGGAATGAGAACCCGCAGGACTACCAAGCAGGATTTCCGTGGCATCCGCATCGCGGAATTGAGACCATTACTTATGTTCTGTCCGGGACCGTCGAACACTCGGATTCACTGGGCAACACCGGAACGCTTGGCGCCGGTGACGTGCAGTGGATGACGGCAGGTTCGGGGATATTGCATCAGGAAATGCCACATGGAAACGCCAGTGGTCAGATGCATGGGTTCCAGTTGTGGGGAAACCTGCCCTCTGACCAGAAGATGACTGCACCCCGGTATCAGGACGTTCAAAGCCGGGAAATCCCCGAGATCACGGATGATGACGGCACCACGGTTCGTGTGATCGTGGGTACGTTCTGGGGGAAAACCGGCCCTGTCGACGGCATTGCGGCTGATCCGCAATACCTGGATATCCGCATCCCGGCAGGCGTCAAAAAAACTTTTCCCATAGACACTTATCGCCGGGCCTTCGCTTATGTTTTCGATGGTCAGGCCGCGTTTGCCGACGCGTCACAACCCACCGGCGTTCTGCTGGAAAAAGAGGTGGCGGGGCAAGAGGTCAACATTCGCGACATGTCAGGCAACCGGACGCTGGTCCGCTTTGGGTCTGGCGACGAAATTACGGTTCAGGCGGGGCCGCAAGGAGTTCGGTTCCTGCTGATCTCCGGTGCGCCGATCAACGAACCGGTCGCCTGGCACGGGCCAATCGTCATGAACACCCGGGCCGAGCTGAAACAAGCCTTTGAAGAGCTTCGAAACGGAACCTTCATCCGGCCAGCACACTAAGGACGGGCGGGCAGATCACGTCGCAACGGCGCGACAGACCATGTCCCAGTAGATCTGCTCGACCTGATCCAGTGACAACCTCCCGCCTGCCCGATACCAGGTCATCACACCATTCAGCATTGCGATCACAGCAAAGCTTGCGATCCTGGTGTCGGGTACTTTGAACAGGCCGGCGACATGACCGTCACGCAGAATACCTTCCAGTGAATCCTCGTACCTGCGGCGCAGATCTTCGATTTCCGTGAAATTCTCGGGCGTCAGGTTTCGCAACTCCATATACGCAATGAACACCTCGTCCGGGCGTTCCAGGTGAAAGCGAATGTGAAATCCGACAAAGCGGCGCAAGGCATCGCGTGGATCTTCGGATTTGTCCTGTGCCTCATACGCCGACAGAAGCTCCTGCATATGGTCGCGCATCAGACGGAAAAGCAGACTTTGCTTATCTGGGGTGTAGTTATACAAAGCACCGGCCTGCACACCGACCTCGGACGCGATCTGGCGCATTGAAACCGCCGCATACCCATGTCGGGCGAACAAAGCCAACGCTGCCTTGCGGATCCGCGGGCCGGTTATGTCAGAGTGTGAACCTTGGGTACGAGCCATAGGCCGACAGTATCTGAACGTTTGTTCAAATAGAACCCCGCTTGAACCGAACGGGCAAAAGGTGCATCACAATGGCGACTGCAACAACAACCGGCTTGTCATGAAACCCCTGCCCCTGCTGTTTTTGATGCTTGTCTTCGCCGCCTGCGCGGACATTCCTGAGCTGGAAGGCAGCGAGTCGCCAACCGTGCGCAAGTCCACGTTTCCCCGCTTGATCCCACTGAGCGAAGCGTTGGGCCCACCGGTTGATCCCGTAAGCGAAGCGGCCGAGGTCGAAGAGGACCTGAATGCGCGTGCCGAAGCGCTGGCGAATAAAGCGCAGGCACTTCAGAACGCAGAAATCGACTGATTGCCGGATTTCATTGGCCGCGCTGTCCTCTGACGCATTGCACCGACCCCATGAACCCGCTAAGGCAGCGCCTGACGGATGAAAAATCCAGACTGGCGAATACGAGCGGAAAGGAATCCACCGAATGACACAGGCGCTGCGGCTGGGAATTGCTGGCTTGGGGACCGTCGGCGTGGGTGTGATCCGGATCGTCCGCAAACATGCGGATCTGTTGCAGGCCCGGACCGGCAGACCAATTGAAATCGTGGCCGTTTCCGCCCGGGACTCCGGCAAGGATCGCGGTGTCAACCTGTCCGACTACGCTTGGGAAAGTGATCCTGTCGCGCTGGCCCGCCGAGACGACATTGACGTTTATGTCGAGCTTATGGGGGGCGAGAACGGCCCGGCTCTGGCCTCGGTCGAGGCGGCGCTGGAGACCGGTAAAGACGTGGTAACCGCCAACAAGGCGCTGCTGGCCGTCCATGGTCAGAAACTGGCGGAGCAGGCCGAAGCCGCAGGCCGTGTCATCCGGTTCGAGGCGGCCGTCGCGGGTGGCATTCCTGTGATCAAGTCCCTGACCGAAGGGCTTGCCGGGAACGACATCACCCGTGTCATGGGCGTGATGAACGGAACCTGCAATTACATTCTGACCCGGATGCAGTCCCAGGAACTTGGATACAACGCGCTGTTCGAAGAATGCGCCCAACTGGGGTATCTGGAAGCTGACCCTAATCTGGATGTGGGTGGCATTGACGCGGCCCATAAACTGGCGCTTCTGTCCTCGATTGCCTTTGGAACCAAGCCGAATTTCGACGGGATCGAAATCGAGGGTATTCAGCATATCAGCCTGGATGACATTCATCAGGCGGACGACATGGGATACCGGATCAAGCTGCTGGGCGTGGCACAGCGTACCCGGCGCGGACTGGAACAGCGCATGCAGCCCTGCCTGGTGCCAAGCGGCTCACCTCTGGGGCAACTGGAAGGCGGCACCAACATGGTGGTGATCGAGGGTGACTCGATCGAGCAAGTTGTTCTGCGCGGACCCGGTGCCGGTGAAGGCCCAACCGCCAGCGCTGTCATGGGTGACGTTTGTGATCTGGCACGCGGATTGCATATTCCGACATTCGGCCGACCGGCCTCGACGCTGCAAGAGGCTACGCCTGCGCGAACCGGATTGCCCGCGCCCTATTACCTTCGCCTTGCCCTGTTGGACAAACCCGGTGCGCTGGCGAAAGTTGCGGCCATTCTGGGTGATGCCGGAGTTTCCATCGACCGGATGCGCCAGTATGCCCATTCTGAAAACACGGCACCCGTCCTGATTGTAACTCACAAGACCACGCGCGCGACACTTGATGTGGCGCTGGAGGGGTTCAGGTCCACTGACGTGGTTTCGGGGGAACCTGTCGCGCTGCGCATCGAAGAGGTTTGACCCTTGCGGCCTGTGCCAGACGCAGGCTATGCCGGACAGAACGCCTTTATTGACCCAAGGATACCGACACATGAACGCTGCCAAGACCGATTTCAACGACCGAATGCTTTCTTTGGGCCTTGCCCGTGTGGCTGAACAGGCCGCGCTTGCATCCGCCTCGCTTGTCGGACGAGGCGATGAGAAGGCTGCCGATCAGGCCGCCGTCAACGCAATGCGTGAGCAGTTGAATCTGTTGGACATCGCAGGTGTCGTCGTGATCGGCGAAGGTGAGCGTGACGAAGCGCCGATGCTTTTTATCGGCGAAGAAGTCGGCACTGGAAACGGCCCCGGCGTCGACATTGCGCTGGACCCGCTTGAGGGCACGACCCTGACCGCCAAGGACATGCCGAACGCGCTGACCGTGATCGCAATGGGCCCGCGCGGGTCGATGCTGCATGCCCCGGACGTATACATGGATAAGCTGGCCATTGGCCCAGGGTTCCCGGAAGGCGTCGTCAATCTGGACATGAGCCCGCGGGAACGCGTCGAAGCGCTGGCAAAGGCCAAAGGCTGTGATCCGGCGGACATCACCGTCTGTATTCTGGAGCGCCCGCGTCATGAGGCCATGATTGCCGAAGTTCGTGACACCGGAGCCTCGATCCGGCTGATCACTGACGGTGATGTGGCCGGTGTCATGCACTGCGCAGAAAGCGAAGAAACCGGCATCGATATGTATATGGGCCAGGGCGGCGCACCCGAGGGCGTTCTGGCTGCAGCTGCGCTGAAATGCATGGGCGGGCAGATCTTTGGCCGCCTGCTGTTCCGCAACGATGACGAGCGTGGCCGCGCCGCCAAGGCAGGTATTACCGATTTGGATCGCGTCTATGCGCGAGACGAAATGGTGACAGCGGACGTGATTTTTGCTGCGACCGGCGTAACCGGCGGCTCACTGCTACCGCGTATCAAACGCGAGCCGGGCTGGGTTGAAACGACCACTTTGCTGATGCGGTCGAAAACCGGTTCGGTGCGGCGTATGTCCTATCGTACACCGATGTGGCCACATAGCGACGCATAGCGGCTTGCGCCGCTGCCTCCGGCGGGAGTATTTGTAAAAAGATGAAGAGGCCGGGTCCGCGAGGGTCCGGCCTTGGCGCATAAGGGGCATGGGATGAGCTTTCTTGGGGTCGAGCAGTCATTGACCGGACGCCGCTGGATCGGACCTACGCCGGACATCGAGCGGGCAACAGAAATGCTGGTGCAGCAGGCCGGGTTGCCCCGCGCTGTCTGTCAGGTGCTGGCACGGCGCGGCGTGCCAGCGATGGAAGCAGCAGGATTTCTTGAGCCCAAGCTGAAAGAACTGCTGCCGGACCCGCGTTCGATGCTGGATATGGAGAAGGCAGCAACGCGGTTCCTACAGGCCGTCAGGGCGCGGCAACGGATCGCCGTGTTCGCGGATTACGATGTGGACGGCGGAAGCTCGGCCGCATTGTTGCTGGTCTGGCTGCGACAGATGGGGATCAGCGCCACGCTTTATGTCCCGGACCGCATCGACGAAGGCTACGGGCCAAATGTTCCTGCCATGCAGACGCTGGCTGCTGAACACGACCTGATCATTTGTGTCGATTGCGGAACGCTGAGCCATGAGCCCATCGCGGCAGCCAACGGCGCGGATGTGATCGTTCTGGACCACCACCTTGGCGGAGAAACCCTGCCCGACTGCGCCGCGATCGTGAACCCGAACCGGCAGGATGAAAGTGGCGATCTGGGGTATCTTTGCGCGGCGGGTGTCGTTTTCCTGATGCTGGTCGAGGCCGGGCGGCAATTGCGCGACGCCGGTATCAAAGGTCCGGACCTGATGTCGATGCTGGATCTGGTCGCCCTGGCGACGGTTGCGGATGTAGCACCTTTGATCGGTGCCAACCGGGCCCTTGTTCGTCAGGGACTCAAGGTCATGGCCAGACGTCAACGCCCCGGGCTTGTTGCACTGTCGGATGTGTCCCGCATGGACGCGGCACCCAATTCCTATCATCTGGGGTTTCTGCTGGGGCCTCGTGTCAACGCCGGTGGTCGCATTGGTCAGGCCGATCTGGGTGCCCGCCTGCTGAGCACGGAATCGACAGCAGAGGCCGAGGCCTTGTCGCAGCGGTTGGATGAGTTGAACACCGAAAGGCGTGATATTGAAAACGCGGTGCGTGCCGCTGCGCTTGATCAGGCGGAAGAACGCGGACTGGATGCGCCGCTGGTCTGGGCAGCGGGTGAAGGCTGGCACCCCGGCGTCGTGGGCATCGTTGCCTCTCGCCTTAAGGAAATGGCGAACCGCCCTGCCATTGTCATCGGCTTTGACGGGGATGAGGGCAAGGGGTCTGGTCGATCCGTATCGGGCATCGATCTGGGTGCTTCGATCCAGAAGCTTGCCGCCGAGGGTCTGCTGGTCAAGGGCGGTGGCCACAAGATGGCGGCGGGTCTGACGGTCATGCGCGATAAACTGGACGCGGCGATGGAACGGCTGAGTGAATTGCTGGCCAAACAGGGGGCCGGTCAGGGCGGCCCGGCGGATCTGAAGCTGGACGGTGCGTTGATGCCCGGAGCGGCCTCGGTCGAGTTGATCGAACAGATCGAAAAGGCCGGCCCGTTCGGCGCCAGCGCCCCTGCCCCGCGTTATGCCCTGCCTGAGCTTCAGGTGCGGTTTGCCAAACGCGTCGGCGAGACGCACCTCAAGCTTTCATTGTCCGATGGGCTGAACGGCGGTCTGGACGCCATTGCATTTGGTGCGTTCGACGGCCCCATGGGCGAGAAGCTGTTGAATCACGGAGGAGCCCGCTTTCATTTCGCGGGCCGACTTGAGGTCAACACATGGGGCGGACGTCAAAACGTTCAGCTTCGGCTTGAGGATGCTGCCGAGGTAAATTGAAGGCTGTTTCCTGACCCTGAAAGCACCGCCAAAAAAGTTTCACATCCCTGCGTTTTTCGGCTTGCGGGGGTGGGAGGTAAACCGTAAAAGGCCCTCCACAAGCCAGCGTGGCCCGTTCGTCTATCGGTTAGGACGCCAGGTTTTCAACCTGGAAAGAGGGGTTCGATTCCCCTACGGGCTGCCACTTGTGCTTGACTGGACCAAGTGGCCCGTTCGTCTATCGGTTAGGACGCCAGGTTTTCAACCTGGAAAGAGGGGTTCGATTCCCCTACGGGCTGCCATTTGCACTTTCCTTAATCAAAGTTTCAGAACCAAATATCTGGCGCCTGGTCGCTGGTTCACTTGAGGTTAGGTCAGTTGTTCTCCGGACTTTGAGTGCTCTTTCCCGATTCCGGCGAAGTCAGCAATCCTTGCCGTGACCCCTCCCGAATTCCTCTTTCAATATAATAAAAACAAAGAGTTACGCATCTGCATTTTCATTTACTAAAAAATTAGTTTGACAGGCGCGCGAAAAATCGCTGATGGTATCTGACATCCGGTTCCCACCGGAGAACCATAAATTTTTGGGAGGAGACAGATGCGGAGACATCTACTTTCCGCAGTGGCGGCGGCTGCCGTCATTGCGGGGCACGGTCCTGCTTGGGCCGACGAAGCCGCAGCACAACGCTGGATCGACGACGAATTCCAGCCATCGACCCTGTCGAAAGACGAACAGATGGCTGAAATGCAGTGGTTCATCGAAGCTGCACAGCCTTACGCGGGCATGGAAATCAACGTCCTGTCTGAAGGCATCCCCACTCACTCGTATGAATCCGAGGTTCTGACCAAGGCGTTCGAAGAGATAACCGGCATCAAGGTCAATCACCAGATCCTTGGTGAAGGCGAAGTGGTTCAGGCCGTTCAGACTCAGATGCAGACCGGCCGGAACCTTTATGACGGCTATGTCAACGACAGTGACCTGATCGGTACCCATTCCCGCTTGCAACTGGCTTATCCGCTGACCGACATGATGGGCGGCGACTGGGCGGCGACAACCTCGCCGACGCTCGATCTGGATGACTTCATGGGCATTCAGTTCACCACCGGTCCGGATGGCAAGCTGTATCAGTTGCCCGACCAGCAGTTCGCGAACCTTTATTGGTTCCGCAAAGACTGGTTCGACGATGAAGCCAACAAGGCCGCGTTCAAGGAAAAGTACGGCTATGACCTGGGTGTTCCGGTCAACTGGTCGGCCTACGAAGACATCGCCGAATTCTTCACCAACGACGTGAAGGAAGTCGATGGCGTCGCGATCTACGGCCACATGGACTACGGCAAACGCGCGCCTGACTTGGGCTGGCGTATGACAGACGCCTGGCTGTCGATGGCGGGCGCAGGCGACGTCGGTGAGCCTAACGGTATTCCGGTCGACGAATGGGGCATCCGCATGGAAGCGGGCACCTGTAACCCAGTTGGCGCATCGGTGTCGCGCGGTGGTGCTGCCAACGGTCCGGCTGCGGTCTACGCGATCCGCAAATGGGACGAATGGCTGCGCAACTATGCTCCTCCGGGTGCGGCGTCCTATGACTTCTACCAGTCGCTGCCGGCGCTCAGCCAGGGTAACGTGGCCCAGCAGATCTTCTGGTACACCGCCTTCACCGCCGACATGGTGAAACCGAAGTCCGAAGGCAACAACACGGTGGATGACGAAGGCACACCGCTGTGGCGGATGGCGCCCAGCCCGCATGGCCCCTACTGGGAAGAAGGCCAGAAGGTTGGGTATCAGGACGTGGGTTCCTGGACTTTCCTGAAGTCGACCCCCGAGGATCGTGCTCAGGCAGCGTGGCTCTATGCCCAGTTCGTGACGTCCAAGACTGTCGATGTGAAGAAGTCCCACGTGGGTCTGACTTTCATCCGCGACAGCTCGGTCAACCACGAGTCGTTCACCGAGCGCGCACCCAAGCTGGGTGGTTTGGTCGAGTTCTACCGCTCGCCTGACCGTGTGGCATGGTCGCCGACCGGCATCAACGTTCCGGATTATCCGAAGCTGGCCCAGATCTGGTGGCAGCAAATCGGTGACGTGAACTCGGGCGCCTTCACCCCGCAAGAGGCGATGGACCGTCTGGCTGAAGAGATGGACATCACCATGGCCCGTATGCAGGCCGCGGATGAAAGCGCCGGTGTCTACGGTGGCTGCGGCCCGCGCCTGAACGAGCCGCAGGATGCGTCCTTCTGGCTGGAAAAAGCGGGTTCGCCCAAGGCCAAGCTGGAGAACGAAAAGCCGCAGGGCCAGACCGTCAACTATGACGAACTGGTTAAGCGCTGGCAGTCCCAGTAACAGCAACATCGTAGGCCGGGTTTAAGCCCGGCCTACCCTAAAATGCCCCGCGAGTTTCCCAGATGATCGAACTTCAAGATGCCACCAAACGGGTCGGCAACGTCATCCATATCAAATCCACAAACCTGACCCTTCATACAGGCCACTTCAATGTATTGTTGGGTGCAACCGGCTCGGGCAAGACCTCTCTGATCAAGATGATGGCCGGGCTGGACCCGATCGCCTCGGGCAGGGTCCTGATGGATGGGCAAGATGTCACGCGACTGAACACGCAGAAGCGTCAGATCAGCCTGGTGCACCAGTTCTTCGTGAACTATCCGCATATGACCGTTTTCGAAAACATCGCCTCGCCGCTGCGCGTGGCGGGTATGGCGAAAAGCGAAGTCGAAGGCCGCGTTGAAGAAGCGGCCGACCTGCTGCAACTGCGCCCGATGCTGCACCGCCGCCCACATGAGTTGTCGGGTGGACAACAACAACGGACCGCACTGGCGCGTGCCATTGCGAAAGAGAGCCGCGCCGTCTTCCTCGACGAACCGCTGGCAAACCTGGACTACAAGTTGCGCGAAGAACTGCGCGAGCAACTGCCCGACCTGTTTGCAGGGCGTGGCGCGGTCGTGGTCTATGCCACCTCGGAACCCGAAGAGGCGTTGCTGCTGGGCGGCTACACCGCCCTGATGGAAGACGGCCGCGTGACCCAGTTTGGGCCGACCGCCGACATATATCGCAACCCGGAAAACATCGCGGCGGCGCGTGTCTTCTCGGACCCGCCGATCAATGTGGCGCACATTACGGTTTCCGGTGCCCAGGCACATCTGGCGGGCGGCGGCGGCTGGCCGGTCACTGACATGGCCGACGGAGATTACATGGTCGCCGTGCGCCCGCACCGTGTGACCCCGTTCCGCACCACAGACGCGGATGTGGAACTGACCGGGCGCGTGATCGTGACAGAGCTGTCGGGCTCGGATTCCAGCGCGCATTTCCAACATGGGAACGACGCTTGGGTTTCGCTGGCCGCCGGTGTGCACCCTTATCGGGTGGGCGAGGATCACAGTTTCTACATGAACCCGGCCCATTGCCGGTATTTCGGCCAAGACGGCAAAAGGGTAGCCTGACATGGCACTGATCAAACTTTCAAACCTTCGACACAGCTATATGCCCGCGCCGAAAGGCCCGGAAGACTATGCGCTGAAGGAAATTGACGTGACATGGCGCGATGGCGGAGCCTATGCGCTGCTCGGTCCGTCAGGCTGCGGCAAGTCTACGTTGCTGAACATTATCTCGGGCCTTCTGACACCGTCCGAGGGGCAGATTTTGTTCGACGACCGCGACGTGACCGCCCTGCCCCCTGATCAGCGCAACATCGCGCAGGTGTTCCAGTTCCCGGTGATCTACGACACGATGACCGTGGGCGAGAACCTGGCCTTTCCGCTGAAGAACCGGGGCGTGGATGCTGCCACGATCAAGCGCCGTGTCGATGAGATTGCCGAGATGCTGGACGTCACGGATATGCTGGGCACCCGCGCCTCGGGTCTGAGCCCGGACAACAAGCAGAAGATTTCGATGGGCCGCGGATTGGTGCGCGACGACGTGAACGCGGTGATGTTCGATGAGCCTCTGACCGTGATCGACCCACATCTGAAATGGAAGCTGCGGTCCAAGCTGAAAGAACTGCACCAGCGCGTCAAAGCGACGATGATCTACGTGACCCACGACCAAACCGAGGCTCTGACTTTCGCGGACGAGGTGGTGGTGATGCAGGAAGGCGAAGTGGTTCAGATTGGCACGCCCGTCGAACTGTTCGAACGCCCTCAGCACACGTTTGTCGGCCACTTCATTGGCTCACCCGGCATGAATGTCCTGCCCTGCGAGGCGAAAGGCGACCGTGCTATCTTTGAAGGCCATGAGGTTATGCTGGAAGGCCCAACTCATGGTGATGGGGGCCGCACCGATCTGGGTATCCGGCCCGAGTATGTTGGATTTGGCGACACCGGCATTCCCGCACACGTAACGAAAGTCGCCGACATCGGCCGTCACTATGTGATCAGCGCGATGGTCGGCAATACTGCCCTCAAGGCGGTGACCGAACATAGTGTGCCCGAACCCGGGTCACAGGTTTTCCTGCAATTCAAACCCGAACAATCCCGCGTCTATCGCGACGGCTGGATCGCAACTCAGGAGCGGGCGCAATGAGAACGGAAAATCAAAAGGCTTGGTTCTTTGTCCTGCCGGTGCTGGCTCTAGTCGCGTTCAACGCGCTGGTGCCAATGATGACGGTGGTCAACTACTCGGTGCAGGAAACATTCGGCAACAACCAGTTCTTCTGGGAAGGCCTTGGTTGGTTTGAACAAATCCTGCGGTCCGACCGGTTTCAGGCCGCGCTTGGACGGCAATTCCTGTTCACCGCGCTGATCCTGCTGATTGAAGTCCCGCTGGGCATCATCGTTGCCCTGTCGATGCCGCGCAAAGGCTTCTGGGTGCCGGTCTGCCTAGTGCTGATGGCCCTTCCGATGCTAATTCCTTGGAACGTGGTCGGGTCGATGTGGAACATCTTCACCCTGCCAAAGATCGGTCTGCTGGGGTATTTTCTGAATGACGTTCTGGGCATCAACTATGACATGACGCAACAGCCGCTATCGGCCTGGATCACTGTCATCGTCATGGATGTCTGGCACTGGACCTCGCTGGTGGTTCTGCTGTGCTATGCGGGTTTGGTGTCGATCCCGGACGCCTACTATCAAGCTGCGAAGATCGACGGTGCCAGCCCCTGGTCTGTGTTCCGTTATATCCAGCTGCCCAAGATGAAAACCGTCCTGACCATCGCCGTCCTACTGCGCTTCATGGACAGTTTCAACATCTACACTGAACCGTTCGTTCTGACTGGCGGCGGCCCCGGCAACTCCACCACCCTGCTGTCGATCGACCTTGTGAAAATCGCGTTGGGACAGTTCGACCTTGGCCCTGCGGCCGCGATGAGCCTGATCTATTTCGCCATCACGCTGCTGGTCTCTTGGGTCTTCTACACTTTGATGACAAAGGATGACGCGCAATGAAGAAGCGGTCCATCATCCCGATCCTTTATATCGCGTTCCTGATGCTGCCGATCTACTGGCTGGTGGCAATGTCCTTCAAGACCACGAACGAGATCCTGTCGGGCTTTTCCCTGTTTCCCCAGACCTTTACGCTGGAGAATTACATCACCATCTTCACCGATCCCACATGGTACTGGGGCTACATCAACTCGATCACTTATGTGACTCTGAACACAGTGCTTTCGGTCTGCGTTGCCCTGCCAGCCGCTTATGCTTTTTCGCGCTATCGCTTTCTGGGCGACAAGCAGTTGTTTTTCTGGCTGCTGACCAACCGGATGGCACCGGCTGCGGTCTTTGCGCTGCCGTTCTTCCAGCTCTACTCCTCGATCGGTCTGTTCGATACGCACCTGGCCGTGGCGCTGGCGCATACGCTGTTCAACGTGCCGCTGGCCGTGTGGATTCTGGAAGGGTTTATGCGTGGCATCCCGAAAGAGCTGGATGAGACCGCCTATGTCGACGGCTATTCCTTTCCGCGATTCTTCGTCACGATCTTCCTGCCCAACATCAAGGCAGGCGTGGGCGTTGCTGCGTTCTTCTGCTTCATGTTCTCGTGGGTTGAAATGCTGCTGGCCAAGACCCTGACTGCGGTCGAGGCCAAACCCATCGCTGCCGTGATGACGCGCACCGCCTCAAGTGCCGGGTATGAACTGGGCCTGCTGGCGGCAGCCGGGACGCTTACAATCATCCCCGGTGCCATCGTCATCTGGTTTGTCCGCAACTACATCGCGCGCGGTTTCGCGATGGGTCGTGTGTGAGGTTCGATATGCGTAAACTCCTTCTCACCCTTCCCTTCCTGCCGTCGTCGGCCCTTGCACAGGCGAAGGCCGGTTGGGGCAATGTCGGCCAGCAAGAGGAAAAAGGGTTCTCGTGGACTGACCCCTTGTGGCCCGACTTCTGGATGGCCTGGACCCCTGCCACGCTGGCCGTGTTCGTCGGCATCTTCTCGGCCATTGCACTGATTGGCCTGCTGGAAGGGTTCAAATTCCGCGACGGCATCGAACGGCGCGGCGTGCTGGGGCTGACCACCACGCTGGGCGACAGGCTGTTTATTACCCTGCTGGGCTCGGCCTATATCTTTCTTGCCTGGCTGGGCCTGGTGGGTCAGCCCGTCTGGACACCACTTTTCCTGTCCGTCGGATGGGGCATTTTCGTCTTCTGGAAAGTTTAAGCTTTGCGAAACAGCGAAAGGATGCTTGTCTGTCAGGCATACTAAAAAATGCGACACGAAAGACCGATGCGAAAGAAAAAAACAACAAACCTCCTGACCGAAGTAGAACTCGAGTTCATGAACGAACTCTGGTCGCTGGGTCAGGGCTCGGTCCGTGACGTGCTTGATTGTCTGCCACCAGAACGCAATCTGGCCTATACGTCCGGCGCGACCATCCTGCGCATTCTCGACGAGAAAGGTTTCGTCGAAAGCCGCAAGGACGGAAAAACGCTGATTTACAGACCACTTCTGGAAAAAGACAGGTATCAGGCGCGTTCGCTTCAGAACCTGTCCCGCACATTGTTCGACGACACACCCGCCACGTTGGTGGCGCGTCTGGTCGACGACGCGGGGCTGAGCGAAGCCGATCTGGAGGAAATTCGGGCACTGGTAGAGAGGAGACTGCAAAATGACAGCGGTTAAACCGGTTCTCGATACATATCTCGAATTGAACATCGTGCTTGGCCTGTCCGCCCTTATCTGGCTGCTGGCCCGCGCGACATTGGCGAAGACTCCGATGCGAAACAGCTTTGTCGCGCAACTGCGCGCGCTCAAAACGTTGTGCATTTGCGTGGTACTCAGTCCTCTGCTGGCGCTCGGCGCTTCGGCATTGGCGGGGCTGGCATTGCCCGGTCGCGCAGTGGCGCTGGGTGACGTTGCGGTTGCCGCTTATCTGCGCGGCGAAATCGCGATGCCAGCGGTCCAGTTCGAGGCATTGCTCAACACCCGCGAACGCTGGATCGATCATATCGTTACGGGTGAGTCTCTGGCTTTGATTATTGTCCTGATAGCTCTGGCGATGATCTCGGCGCTGTATCTTGTCCGCGCTGTTCGTGATGCGATTTCCATTCGCACCACGATCGGGACAAGTTTTCTGTGGCGCCGCTCGCGCAAAGTGGACATTCGCCTGTCGGACCGCATCACTGTGCCCTTCGCGGTGCGCGGTCTGCGCCGCCGTCACGTTGTTTTACCCAGTCACTTGCTGAATACGCCACGTGAAATGCGGTTTGCTCTGGCACATGAGTTTCAGCACATCCGCGCAGGTGACGTGGAATGGGAACTGGGGTTCGAACTGTTGCGCCCCGTTCTTTTCTGGAACCCGGCCTATCAGCTTCTGAAATATCAGTTCGACCGGTTACGGGAACTGGCCTGTGATCAGTCGGTTGTTGCCCGCAAAGGGATCGACGCGCGCGACTATACGTCCTGCCTGCTGGATTATTGCGCCCGCACAGTCGCGATGCGGAACCCGAAGGTTCTGAATGTAGCACTGGTGTCAGGTGGAAAGGCCAAGCGAGTATTGCAGCAGCGTGTTATCGCGCTGACCGACACGCAGGTGGCCACGGCTCCGCTGCCGGTTCTGTTTTTGGGTCTGACACTGACTTTTGCAACCTTGCTTGCGCTTGGATCAGCCTCGCTTCGCCAGACACATGACTGGAGCCATGATCGGCTGATGCTTTCGACGGTTGTCAATCTGGAACGGCTGGAGGCCCGTAACCAGGGTAACTGATCCCTCAGATCACCAACCGCGACGCCCGAACAGCGAGTGGATACGGTTTTGCCCTGTAAACGGGTCGATCTTCTGCGGGTGTGCCAGCCCTGCGACGACGCGCTCGACCAGAACCCATCCCACCAGGGCAAAGATTACCCCACCAAAGGCCTGTCCCAGCAACACGCCAGAAGCGCCCGCCAGCTTGGATCCGATAACGACAAAGACCCAAGTTCCAACGGTATGTCGCCCCCAGTTGATCCAGGTCGAATAAACCGGGTGCCCAAGATTGTTGAAACTGGCGTTTGCGACAAAAATCACTCCGTTAAAAAACGAAGCCAGCGCCAGCGGTCCGCAAAACAGGTAGATCAGCGTCCGTGTTTCGCCTTGCGCTGCAAACAAATCCGCGATTGGTGCATGCAGAAGAAACAGGATAGCCGCCATTGCCACGACGTATATCCCGGTAAACCGGATTCCGGCCCAAAAGGCGGCCCGCACACGATCATATCGTTCGGCCCCGAAGTTCTGCCCGATGATCGGACCGATCGAGCCTGACAAAGCAAACACCACAGAAAACGCCACCGGCATCAGGCGGCCGATCACGGCCATCCCCGCCACCGCGTCAGTTCCATATTGAGCAATTTCCCGAACTACGATGGCGTTTCCAATCGGCGTTGCGACATTGGTCAGAACCGCTGGAATTGCGATGGTTCGCACAGGGCGCAGATCGTGCGCAACCTGTGACAGCGATGGCCGCATAAAGCCCCGGTGCACGCGCAACGCGGGCAGTATCGCGGCTGCCAGCATACAAAGCCTTGCCAATACCGACGCAATTGCGGCGCCATCCAGTCCAAGCCCCACTGCGAAGATCAGAACGGGATCAAGGACGGCATTCACCACACCGCCGTAGATCGTTGCCATCATCGAACGTCGCGCATCACCATGCGCGCGCAATACAGCCATCGCCGTCATGGCAACGGACATTACGCACATTGTCGGCAGGATGATCGAAACATAGCGGACCGAAAGCCTCAGCACCTCGCCCTCGGCGCCCAGAAGCGACAGTAGAAAGGTCAGGTTCATCAGAACCAAAGCCGAAATCAGGATACCACCAATCAGCCCCAGAACCGCGACGCTGGATGCATAGTGGCGCGCCTGCTCTGGCCTGCCCGCGCCCAGTTCACGTGCAACGAGCGCCCCGGCGGAGATCGACAGCCCGATATTGATGGCGTTGGTAAAGAACAACAATGTTCCCGCATAGCCGACCGCCGCAGCCAGAGCGTCATTGCCCAGCATCGAGATGAATATCATGTCCACAAAGTCGACCGCGAAAATTGCCATCAGACCAATGCTGGTGGTCAAGGACATGCGCGTCACGTGCCGCATCAGGCTGCCGTTCAGAAAAACGGCATCGTTGCCGGACTGACCTGCCATGTTGTTCGTTGCTCCAGTTCAGGCGCTTTGTGTCACCTTGCAGCCGTTTGGGAAGGGGCGGCAACCCCAAATCACCCGAGCGGCGCGGATCAGGAACGGCAGCAACGGGGCTCAGTCGGCAGCCATTCCAAAACCCGTCACCGGTAGCGGAAAACGCTCTGCATGGCCGCCAGCGCCCCTCTCGTCAGGCACCTTGTTTCACAGACAATATCCAATCCCGCACGATTTCGGCCTTGGGTGTCAGCTCCCGGGACTTCGACCAAACCAGGTAGATCCCCTTCCCTGTTTTCCAGGTCCACTCCGACCGCGCGGCAAGCAGGCCTTGCTGAACCAAAGGGGCAACAAGATGGTCCCACCCAAAGGCGAACCCCTCGCCCGCAATCGCAGCCTGAAGCACCAGCGCGTAGTCATTCAGGCGCAGACCGCTGCGCGGAGGTATTTCCGTCACTCCGAACTCCCAGAACCACTGCCGCCACGAGGGGCGTTCGCGAATTGGTTCCTCAAGATGGATCAAGCGCTGGCTGAGAAGCCCCGGCACATTTCTGAGATTTACCGCTGCCGCCATCACCCGGGGCGACGCGACGGGATAGATCACTTCCTCGGCGATCAACGCACATTCGCAATCCGGCCAGTCTCCGGCCCCAAGTCGAATGGCCAGGCTGATCGTTTCAACATTCAGATCAGGCTCTCGATCGCTGGATTGCAGGCGCAGGTCGATATCCGGATGGATGCGCTGAAAGGACCCGATGCGCGGCAAAAGCCAATAGTTGTTGAATGCCGAAGACGCGCTGAGTGTCACGTGATCATTGCTGGCAAATTGCCGGATGGATTCGGCGGACTGCGCAAGCTGTTCAAACGCGCGTGTCACGTCGGCGAACAACTTGCTTCCAGCATTTGTCAGGCTGATCTTACGGTGACTACGCTGGAACAGAAGAACACCAAGCGAGCTTTCGAGTTGCTTAATCGCCATACTGACCGCTGGTTGTTGAACGTTCAATTCCTGCGCCGCATGTGTGAACGATCCAGTCCTTGCGGCGGCCTCGAAAAAGACGAGGTGGCGCGGTGAGGACAGATGTGACCAAAGTTTTTGCATAAGCTGTGTTTATCTAATTCATCGAAATTTTCAAACGTCACAAAGGCCCACCCAGACGATAATTTCAGGATAGACAGATTCAGAGAGGGCTTTCATGGCGCGCCGGGCACGCAGTTCAAGAACACGGGGAAATGCGCCAACTGGCGCACCGCCCTCACCCTATATTCGCCGCATCATCCCGCATTTCGATGTGCTTGATGAGGATCAACTCGTTCGGCTTGAGGAACAGGTCGACTGGATACTGCAAGACGTGGGCATCGCCTTTCGCGACGACCCCGAGGCGCTTGCGCTTTGGAAGCGCGAAGGTGCAAAGGTTGACGGCGACATCGTGCGCGCGCCGGCCGATTGGATTCGCAACCTGTGCTCTCAGGCTCCGGCCGAGTTCACACAACTGGCCCGAAACCTGGACCGATCAGTCATTATTGGCGGCAAGCATCAGGTTTTCGCGCCGATTTACGGCGCCCCTTTTGTACGCGATCTCGAAGGTGGGCGCCGATATGGCGATATGGCCGCCTTCCGGGATCTCGTGCGACTAACTTATTTGCACCCGAACCTGCATCACGGTGGCTTCGTCACCTGTGAGCCTTGTGACGTTCCGGTCAGCAAACGGCATCTCGACATGCTGTTCGCGCACATGACCCTCAGCGACAAACCGCATCTGGGCGCGATTACGGAAATGAGCCGCGCGCAGGACAGCGTCGACATGGCCGAAATCGTGTTCGGCGCTGAGGTAATGGCCGATAACTGCGTCATCATGGGGAACGTGAACACGAACTCTCCACTTTTGGTGGACCGTGTGGTGACCGAAGCGGCACGGGTGTATTCAACCCGCGGGCAAGGCATGGTCGTGGTGCCCTTTATCCTTTCGGGGGCAATGGGGCCGGTCTCAACCGCGGCGTCCGTGGCACAGGCCATGGCCGAAGCGATGATGGTCTGTGCGTATATTCAGCTAATCCGCCCGGGCGCGCCTTTTGTGCTGGGCAACTTCCTGTCGTCGATGTCGTTGAAATCGGGCGCACCCACTTTTGGAATGCCCGAACCTGTCATGTCGAACTATGCAATAGGTCAACTGGCGCGCCGCGCCGGGTTGCCGTTGCGGTGCGGCGGGTCCCTGACAGCATCGAAGATCGAGGACGCCCAAGCGGCATACGAAAGCGCGGATTCCATGCATTCCACTATGCTGGCAGGGGCAAATTTTGTCCTGCACTCGGCAGGCTGGCTGGAAGGCGGATTGTGCACCGGTTTCGAGAAGCTGATCATGGATGCGGACCGGCTTGGATCCTATCAGAAAGTCTTGTGCCAGGGGCTGGACACTTCAGACGACGCATTGGCCCGGGACGCATACGACGAAGTCACCCCAGGCGGGCACTTTCTGGGATGCGGTCACACGATGCGCCACTACCAGACAGCATTCTACGAACCCAGGCTCAGCGACAGCGAGAATGTCGAAAGCTGGGAAGAAAACGGCTCGGAAGACATGCGCCAGCGCGCCCACGGTCGCTGGAAGCAGATTCTGAAAGAATATGAGGAACCTCCGATCGACGCCGCGCTGCGCGAAGAACTGGAGGCATTTGTCGCCAGACGCAAAGAGGAACTGCCCGATGCCTGGTACTAGGAAAACAGGCAACGCGACGCCCCCTGCCAACGTCGCGACCGAAACCGCAATGATCGCGTGGGCAGCGCAATAAACATTGCGGGCCTAATCCGGCCTTTCTTGAAACGCTCAAAGCTTAACCAAGGACACCTTCAATGCCCGAAATTCAAAAAGACGATACAGCCACAGGCAAACCGCTTCCTTCCCACGCCAAGGTTGTCGTCATTGGCGGCGGCGTCGTCGGATGTTCGATCCTTTTTCACCTTGCCAAGTTCGGGTGGAAGGATGTCGTACTGCTGGAACGCGATGAACTGACATCCGGGTCCAGCTGGCACGCCGCCGGGCAGATACACACGATCAGTTCGGACCCCAACATAAGCCGCCTGCAAAGCTATACGATTGATCTGTACAAAGAAATCGAAGAGACATCGGGCCACTCGGTTGGCCTGCATATCACTGGGGGCTTCTACGCCGCGTCGACCAAGGAATGGTACGATTACCTCAAACGCGAACGCTCAAAGGCGCGGTACATGGGGCTCAATCAGGAATTCATAAGTCCAAGGGAACTGGCCGAGCGTCATCCGCTGATCGACCCCAAGCATTACCACGCAGCCCTTTGGGACGATCAGGACGGTGATCTTGACCCTTCGGGCGCGACGTATGCCTTTGCCAAATCGGCCCGTGTACACGGCGCGCAGTACTTTACCCATTGCGGTGTGACCGCGATGAGCCAGCGCCCGGACGGAAGCTGGGATCTGACGACGCCGAAAGGCACGATCAATGCGGAACAGGTGGTCAATTGCGGTGGTCTCTGGGCCCGCGAAGTCGGCCAGATGTCCGGCATTCACCTTCCGGTACAGCCGATGGAGCATCACTACTTGATCACCGACAAGATCCCGATGATCGCCGAGCGCATGGAAAGCATGGGCGAAGCCGGTCGCCTGCCCGCGGGTATCGATTATGAGGCCAACATCTATTTCCGGCAGGAACGGCAGGGCATGTTGCTGGGCACCTATGAGCCGAAGTCGACCCCATGGAAAGTCGACGGGACCCCGTGGGATTTCGGCCACGAGTTGCTGCAGCCCGATCTCGACCGCATCGCCGAACGACTCGAAATGTCGTTCGAACGGATACCGGCAATCGGCGAGACTGGCATCAAGGACATGATTAACGGGCCATTCACTTTCGGCCCGGACGGCAACCCGATGATCGGCCCGGTTCCGGGGATGAAGAACTATTGGGTCGCGGTGGGTGTCATGGCGGGGTTCTGTCAGGGCGGCGGCGTTGGTCTGACCATGGCGGAATGGATGATCGACGGAGAACCCTCGATCGATGTCTGGGCCATGGACGTCGCGCGGTTTGGCGAGTTTGCGACGCCGGACTGGGGAACCGTCAAATCGGCCGAAAACTACGAACGCCGCTTTGTCATGACCTTCCCCAACGAGACCCTTCCCAAGGGCCGGATGCAGAAATCCACCGCGCTTTACGATCGTCTGGTCGCGAAAGGTGCCTTGATGGATCAGGGCTTTGGACTTGAAAACGCCCAGTGGTTTGCGGACGGTCCCGAGGACGCCTACGAGGATCCGACTTTCGAGCGCAACCGCTCGTTCGATTATGTCAAACGCGAGGTGGACGCCGTGCAGAATGCCGTCGGCGGCATCGAGATTGCCAA
Organism: uncultured Ruegeria sp.; assembly: GCA_963669395.1. Lineage (GTDB taxonomy): Bacteria > Pseudomonadota > Alphaproteobacteria > Rhodobacterales > Rhodobacteraceae > Ruegeria. Next base: position 3,101,993 of record OY770022.1, read on the forward strand.
CTTCGCCAAGCACGAGTTCAAGGGCAAAGGCGTGCGCGCATATTTGGACCGTATTCTCGCGGGCTATGTTCCAAAACCCGGCCGCCTGACCCTGACACCGATGCTGACCCCAAAAGGCAAGCTGTACGGTGACCTGACCGTTGCCTGCCTGGCCGAGGATCACTTTATGCTGTTTGGGTCGGGCGCGATGCAGGAAGCGCACCGCCGCTGGTTCGAAAAGTATCTGCCGGACGATGTCACTTATGCCAATGTTTCAGACGACTGGCACGGGATAGCGTTGTCCGGTCCCAAGTCACGAGAGCTGTTGTCGCGTATCACCCGCACCGATGTCAGCGCCGAAGCCATGAAATTCCGCGATCTGAGGCAGACATTCGTGAGCGGGGTTCCGGTCATTTTGAACCGTATCAGTTTTTCGGGCGAGCTTGGTTTTGAAATCTACTGCCGCCCCCAATACCTGCTCCGGCTGGCCGAAACGATCGAAACTGCCGGGGCTGATCTAGGCTATCGCTGGTATGGCGCACGTGCGCTCATGTCGATGCGGCTTGAAAAAGGCTGGGGTGTCTGGACCACAGAATTCCGGCCGGATTTCAATGCAGTGGAAAGCGGTATGGATGTCTTTATCAACTGGAACAAGAATTTCGTCGGCAAGCAGCCGACCGAAGCTTTCCGTGCCGAGGGTGTGAAACAAAAGCTAGTGACCATGACAATCGACGTCGAAGGGATCGATGTCTCCAGCGACGAAGCAATCCTAAAGGATGGCACGGCGGTAGGTTACGTCAGCTCAGGCGGATATGCGCACCGGATGGGTAAATCCATGGCGATGGGCTATGTCGCATCGGAGCACGCAGCGCCCGGAACGGTCCTTCAGGTGGAAATCCTCGGCGAGTTCTACGATGCCGAAGTACTTGGCGGCCCGCTTTACGATCCCAACGGCGCCAATATGCGATGCTGAAATTTTGTACGGGGCGCCCTCTTGGGCGCCCTGCGCAATTCCTGCGGAACCTGCAAAGTTTAGATGGTCCCTGAACTCCATCGCAGCAATGGCTGTGTTTCGTCGCCGGATTATCCGGCGAACGCCATACGATCAGCCGCAACACGAGCCTCACTCATTCAGGCGCTGACTTCGAAGAATAGTAATATGCGATCGCCTGAGCACGGTTTTTGACGGACAGTTTTTCATAAATATTGGACAGATGAAATTTGACCGTATTCGTCGATATTTGCAGCTCTTTCGACAGGTCACGATTTGACAGTCCTTTGGCCAAAGCCTCCAGGATCGCGCGTTCTTTGCGTGACAGACCATGAATCGGATCCTGATGCATCTTCCGGACATCGATGAAGGGAAACACCATCTTGCCGGCAGCAACGTCGGCGCAGGTTTCAAGCAAACCCTCCACTTCACCTGACCGTGGGGCAAACCCTGCGGCCCCGGCCTGCATGGCCAACCTGGGAACGTCGCCGGCCTCGTCGCCATACACAATGAAACGGGGTGCGTTTTGCTGTTCACGCAGCACCTCGATCAGTTTGGCAGCACCCAAAATCGGCAGGTTCCACGCCACGACGCAGACCTGCACAGGCACCCGCATGACCGCGCCCAGAAACCCCTCGGCTGTGGCGGACGTGGCCACCAAAGAGAATCGCGGATCACGTTCAAAAATCTCCGACATCGCAGACAGGACGAGCGGATTGTTGTCGGCCAGCATGACGTCAATCGGGTATCGGGGTTTTTCAGTCATTTGATTTTCCGCCCAAAATTCTCAAAACCTACCCATTTTGGTAGGTTATATCTCAGTACATCTTTGTATTCTTACACTAATGAGTAGGTTTTTTCCCACCCAATTAGATGCCCAAAAGCAGTATTAAGTTACGTTGCGCGTTCGGGCAAGTTGCAGTTTTGCTGATCGTCAAAGCGATACACGGGCTCTGCCAATCATCCCGTAGCTGAGGAGGATCACAAATGACGTTCCAGGTTTATCCCCCGCTGGAAATCCCCGAGACACTGGCGGCCGGACCCGGCCCCGGCAATACAGACCCCCGCGTCCTGCAGGCGTTTTCCAGCGCAGGCGTTGCAGACCACATGCAAGGCGATGTTTTGCGCGGAATGGTCGAATGCAAATACATGCTGCGCGAAATCTGGGGTACCGACAACGCCTATACCTTCGCCGTCGCCGGCACCGGTTGGAGCGCGCTGGACACCATGTTCTCGGCCGTGATGCCAGGCGATAAGGTTGTCACCTTTTCGAACGGAACGTTTTCGGGCATCGACTCGCTGACCCTGCGGATCAAGGCCGCGACACCGCAGGAACACGCCGCCAGCCCGCTGGACCCGCAGGCGGCAAGCGTTGTCGTGATCGAAGTGCCTCATGGGCAACCGGTTACGGGTGAAATGGTCGAAAAGGCTCTGGCGCGCCATAAACCGAAATGGGCCTTCATGGCGCATTGGGAAACCGGATCAGGGCGCATCAACGATCTGCTCGGTTTCTCAGATGCCTGCGAACGTCATGGGGCCATGGGCCTGATCGACGCGGTTTCTTCCTTGGGCGTAGAGGATTTCTGGATTGATGATTTTCCCGGGATCGCAGGCTGGGCATCCTGCCCGCAGAAAGGCCTGTGCTGCCTGCCTCTAACCTACGCGCCGGTCAGCTTCACCGACTCGTATATCAATTCGCTGAAGGCGACGGGTGCATATACCTATGTCCACAACCCGATTTTCGAAGCCCGCCACTGGGGCATCGTCGACGGGCAGGATGTCGAAAAGGGAACCTATCACCGCACACATTCGGGCTACGCCGTTGCCGCATTTCACGAGTCGCTGCGCCTGACCCTTCAGGAGGGGCTGGCCAAGCGATCCGCGTCATATCGCACACACGAATGCGTTCTGCGCGACGCTGTGACCGCGCTTGGCTGCGAAGTGACCTCGGACATGCCCAGCCTTGTCGTTCTCAATCTGCCGACAGAACTGGCAGGTCGTGAAATGGAACTTGTTCAGAATTGCCGGGCGCGCGGGTTTGGCATCTGGCCCACGCTCAGCGCCCCGGTGCAGGTTCGCATCGGCATTCTGAACCAGCTCAACCATCAGGCCGTCAGCCGCATAGTGCGCCTGTTCTCCGAAGCTCTGCATGAGTTGGGAGGCACCGTCGATTTCGAAGAAATCGAGGCGCTGCTGGAAAGCCGTTACGGCACATCAATTGCCGCGTAATCGCACTGCATGAACGGGAGGAATGCAGATGGATATTCATGAATACCAGGCCAAAGAGGTTCTTTCGAAGTTTGGGGTCGATGTCCCGCCAGGTGCATTGGCCTACAGCCCCGAGCAAGCCGCCTACCGCGCTCGCGAGCTTGGCGGCGACAAGTGGATCGTCAAGGCGCAGGTCCATGCAGGCGGGCGCGGCAAGGCTGGCGGCGTCAAGCTGTGCAACACTGAAAGCGAGATCTACGAGGCCTGTGACAACCTGTTCGGGCGCAAGCTGGTTACGCATCAGACCGGCCCGGAAGGCAAAGGTGTCTACCGCGTGTATGTAGAAGCCGCCGTGCCCATCGACCGCGAGATTTACCTGGGTTTCGTACTTGATCGCTCCAGCCAGCGGGTGATGATTGTCGCGTCGTCCGAAGGCGGAATGGAGATCGAGGAGATCTCGGCCGAACGCCCGGACAGCATCGTACGCTCAATCGTGGAACCGGCTGTAGGGTTGCAGGAATTCCAGGCGCGCGAGATCGCCTTCGAACTGGGGCTTGAGCCGCGACTGGTGCAGCAAATGGTCCGCACCCTTCAGGGCTGCTATGCCGCATTCAGCGAATTGGACGCGACCATGGTCGAGATCAACCCTTTGGTCATAACCGGCGATGATCGCGTTCTGGCGCTGGACGCCAAGATGAGCTTTGACGACAACGCCCTGTTCCGTCACCCGCAGATTGCTGAACTGCGCGACAAAAGCCAGGAAGACCCCCGTGAAAGCCGTGCGGCCGATCGCGGCCTGTCCTATGTCGGTCTCGAAGGCAATATCGGCTGCATCGTGAACGGTGCCGGTCTGGCCATGGCCACGATGGACACCATTAAGCTGGCCGGTGGGGAACCCGCGAACTTTCTTGATATCGGCGGCGGTGCTTCGCCCGAGCGGGTCGCCAAGGCCTTCCGCCTAGTTTTGTCGGACAGCAATGTTCAGGCGGTTCTGGTCAACATCTTTGCCGGTATCAACCGCTGTGACTGGGTTGCAGAAGGTGTCGTGCAGGCGCTGCGCGAACTGGACATCGACATTCCTGTCATCGTGCGTCTGGCCGGTACGAATGTCGAAGAGGGTCAGAAGATTCTGGCCAAATCCGGTCTGCCGATCATCCGTGCAACCACCTTGATGGAAGCCGCCGAACGCGCCGTTGGCGCATGGCGCAACGACCTGTCCCAAAACACCAAGATGAGGGCTGTGTAATGAGCATTCTTCTCGACCGCGACAGCCGCGTTATCGTTCAGGGTATCACCGGACGCATGGCGCGTTTTCACACCAAGGACATGTTGGAATACGGCACCAATGTTGTCGGCGGCGTTGTCCCCGGCAAAGGTGGCGAAACCGTCGAAGGCGTGCCGGTTTTTGACACCGTCAAACAGGCCGTCGAGGCCACAGGCGCCGATGCCAGCCTTGTCTTCGTTCCGCCACCGTTTGCAGCGGATTCGATCATGGAAGCGGCGGATGCCGGCATCCGCTATTGCGTCTGCATCACCGACGGCATCCCGGCACAGGACATGATCCGGGTCAAACGTTACATGTACCGCTACCCGCGCGACAAGCGCATGGTGCTGACTGGGCCGAACTGCGCCGGAACAATCAGCCCGGGCAAGGCGCTGCTGGGTATCATGCCCGGCCATATCTACCTGCCGGGCAATGTGGGGATCATAGGGCGTTCGGGCACGCTGGGCTACGAGGCTGCAGCTCAGCTCAAAGAACGCGGAATCGGTGTGTCTACCAGCGTCGGCATCGGTGGCGACCCGATCAACGGTTCGTCCTTCCGTGACATCCTTGAACGGTTCGAACAGGACGAAGACACCGAGGTCATTGCCATGATCGGTGAGATCGGCGGCCCGCAAGAGGCCGAGGCGGCGGAATATATCCGCGACCACATCACCAAGCCGGTGGTGGCTTATGTCGCCGGTCTGACAGCGCCCAAGGGCCGTACCATGGGCCATGCAGGTGCGATCATTTCAGCCTTTGGCGAAAGTGCCTCGGAAAAGGTTGAAATCCTTTCTGCCGCAGGTGTGACCGTGGCGGAGAACCCCGCAGTCATCGGCGAAACGATCGCCCGCGTCATGGGAAAGGCCGCGTGATGGTTAAACCTTCAGTCCTTGTAACACGCCGCTGGCCAGCTGCGGTCGAGGCGCAACTGGCCGAAAGCTATGACACCGTGCTGAACACCGGAGACAAACCCATGTCTCCGGCCGAAATACGCGATGCGCTGAAACGGTATGACGCGGTGTTGCCGACCGTGACCGACACACTCAGCGCCGAGGCGCTGGATGTGCCTGCCGCGCAGACCAGGATTTTGGCCAATTATGGTGTCGGCTACAGTCACATCTGCGAACCGGCAGCCCGCGATCTGGGTATGACTGTCACCAACACGCCCGACGTGCTGTCCGAATGCACCGCCGATCTGGCCATGACCTTGCTGCTGATGGTGGCCCGTCGTGCGGGTGAAGGCGAACGGGAACTGCGCGCCGGAGGCTGGTCCGGCTGGCGTCCTACCCATCTGGTTGGCACCAAGGTCAGTGGCAAGACACTGGGCATTATCGGTTTTGGCCGCATCGGTCAGGAAATGGCCCGCCGCGCCCATCACGGCTTCGGCATGAAGATCATCGTGCAGAACCGCAGCCAGGTATCGCCGGACGTTCTGGGCCAATGCAACGCAGTTCAGGTGAACACGGTGGACGAACTGCTGCCGCAATGCGATTTCGTCTCACTGCACTGCCCTGGCGGCGCGGCGAACCGCCACCTGATCAACTCGCGCAGGCTGAGCCTGATGAAACAGGACGCCTTCCTGATCAACACCGCGCGCGGCGAGGTGATTGACGAATGGGCGCTTATTCAGGCCCTAATGTTCGACATGATCGGCGGTGCTGCGCTGGATGTGTTCGACGGCGAACCGCGCATTAGCCCGGACCTTCTGCAATGCGACAATCTGGTGATGCTGCCACACCTTGGCAGCGCCACCCGCGAAGCGCGTGAAGCCATGGGGTTCAGGGTTCTCGACAATCTCAGTGACTTCTTTGCCGGCCGCCCGCCCCGGGACCGCGTAATCTGACCTTTTCCCTCACTTCCTCCCGCCGGTGATCCCGTCGGGAGGCCTTTTCAGGAGGTTTCCACGTGAACTCCCCCCACCGCACAAATGGTTTTTTCACCCAGTCTCTTTCGGATCGTGATCCTGAGCTTTTCGGCTCGATCCGGTCCGAGTTGGGCCGCCAGCGCAATGAGATCGAGCTGATTGCGTCCGAAAACATCGTCAGCGCCGCAGTGATGGAGGCGCAGGGCTCGGTGATGACCAACAAATACGCCGAAGGCTATCCCGGGCGACGCTATTATGGCGGCTGCCAGTTCGTGGACATTGCCGAGAACCTGGCCATCGACCGCGCCAAGCAGCTGTTTGGCTGCGGTTTCGCCAACGTGCAGCCGAACTCGGGTTCTCAGGCCAACCAGGGCGTGTTCCAGGCGCTGATCAAACCCGGTGACACCATTCTGGGCATGAGCCTGGATGCCGGCGGTCACCTGACCCACGGCGCGCGCCCGAACCAATCGGGCAAGTGGTTCAACGCGGTGCAGTACGGCGTCCGCAAGGAAGACAACATGCTCGACTATGATCAGGTCGAGGCGCTGGCGAAAGAGCACCAGCCCAAGCTGATCATCGCCGGTGGCTCGGCCATCCCGCGCCAGATCGACTTTGCCCGCATGCGCGAGATCGCCGATATGGTCGGCGCCTACCTGCACGTGGACATGGCGCATTTCGCCGGTCTGGTGGCGGCGGGCGAGCACCCCAGCCCCTTCCCGCATGCGCATGTGGCAACCACCACCACGCACAAGACCCTGCGCGGTCCGCGTGGCGGCATGATCCTGACCAATGATGCAGATATCGCAAAGAAAGTGAACTCGGCCATCTTCCCCGGCATTCAGGGCGGCCCGCTGATGCACGTGATCGCGGCCAAGGCCGTGGCCTTCGGCGAGGCGCTGCAACCGGCCTTCAAGGACTACATCAAGCAGGTCGTCGTCAATTCGCAGGCCCTGTCGGATCAGCTGATCAAGGGCGGTCTGGACACGGTGACCCACGGCACCGACACCCATGTGGTGCTGGTCGACCTGCGCCCCAAAGGGGTCAAGGGCAACGCCACCGAAAAGGCCCTGGGCCGCGCGCATATCACCTGCAACAAGAACGGCGTGCCGTTTGACCCGGAAAAGCCGACGATCACGTCGGGCATCCGTCTGGGCAGCCCCGCCGGCACCACCCGCGGCTTTGGCGAGGTTGAATTCCGCCAGATCGCGGACTGGATCATCGAGGTTGTCGACGGCCTCGCCGCCAATGGCGAGGACGGCAACAGCGCGGTCGAAGCCAAGGTCAAGGCCGAAGTCGCAGACCTCTGCGCCCGATTCCCCATCTACCCGAACCTGTAAGACGAAGGACCCAAACCCATGAGCTTTCATTCCATTGAACAGGCCCCCGCCCGCCTGAACCGCAGCGAACTGGCCGTCCCCGGCAGCCAGCCCGGCATGTTCGAAAAGGCGGCCAAGTCCGATGTGGACGTCATCTTTCTTGATCTGGAAGACGCAGTCGCACCGGACGAAAAGGAACAGGCACGCAGAAACATCATCGGGGCGCTGAACGATATCGACTGGGGCAACAAGACCATGTCGGTGCGGATCAATGGTCTGGATACTCACTACATGTACCGCGATGTGGTGGATGTGGTCGAACAGGCTGGAGAACGGCTGGACCTGATCATGATCCCCAAGGTTGGCACCGCCGCTGATGTCTATGCCGTCGACATGATGGTCACGCAGATCGAAGACGCGAAAGGCTACAAGAAACGGATCGGTTTCGAACATATCATCGAAACCGCGCTGGGAATGCAGAATGTCAGCGAGATTGCAGCAGCCTCGAAGCGCAACGAAAGCCTGCATTTCGGGGTCGCGGATTATGCGGCTTCGACCCGCGCACGGACCACGATCATTGGTGGCGTGAACCCGGACTATTCGGTTCTGACCGATCCTGACGCCGGGGCCAACCGGGCAACGCATTGGGGTGACATGTGGCACTATGCATTGGCGCGCATGGTCGTGGCGGCCCGTGCAAATGGTCTGCGCCCCATCGACGGGCCATTTGGGGACTTCCAGGACCCCGAGGGATACAAGGCCGCCGCCAAGCGCGCCGCTGTTCTGGGTTGCGAAGGAAAATGGGCCATCCACCCCAGCCAGATCGCACTTGCGAACGAGGTGATGTCGCCCGGTGATGCCGAAGTGACCAAGGCCCAACGCATTCTGGAAGCCATGGCCGAGGCCGAAGCTGCCGGAAAAGGCGCGGTTTCGCTGGATGGCCGGCTGATCGACTATGCCTCGATCCGGCAGGCCGAGGTGATGGTGGCGAAAGCCCGTCAGATCGCCGCTGCCTGACGCCACTAAATTCAGGTCTCACTTAGGACCTCCACGCAGACAGGCGAACAGACGCGGCTCAACGTTTCGGAAATGTGCGGCCTGACGCCTGACAATTCCGGAAGCTTCAATACCTGACCAGGTCAAGGATTCGGGATTCCGTCCGCTGGCGGTCGTCAGTTCAATCTGGCCTCCAACACAACCGAACGCACGTACCCACCCGAGCCATCGAACCATTTGGAAGGCACGACATTGCTCAGATCTCGCCTGCCGCGCTGCTCATACTGAAACTGGGCGAAAGCCTTGTTACCTTTGCCGTGCGTCGTGTTGGGTTTTGACGGCAACCAGTTTGTGTATTTGACCGGCTCACCGCTATACCAGCGCCAGCCGATTATTGCATTGCCTTCACCGGGGTCCTTTCTGAAACCGAAATACGGCCCCGCCTTGTAACTGTAATTCGTCCTGCTGTCGTATCCGACGTCAAAAAAGGACGGGTCATTGGCAATCATGCGAACAATAAACGCATTCTCTTCGGCTGACGTTATTGCGGCAAGATCGACACCGCATTTCTGGGCTTCGCCGCGAGCATTCCGAATGTTGCCCGAGAAAACCATCACAATGTAAAGGCTGTCGCGAAACGTACCGTAGATGCTCTTTCTCAGCCCAAGACAGCTCAGGATCGACGTGATTTCTTCAGATTCGCCGAGCAACTCCAGCTCTTCGACGTTCTGACGAACTGCGAACGGGTTGCTTATGAAACTGTCGTCCGCCCCTTTTTGCAAACCGATCCCCAGACTGGCCAGCACGGCAAGATCTACGTATCCGGTCCGCTCAAAACTACTCTCGGCCTGAAAAGACCGTATTCCAGCGCGTGTCCTTGGGCCAATAGCGCCATCAGGCGTCCCAACATCAAAACCTGCTTTATTGAGTTCTTGCTGCAAACGCATTTTCATTTCTCGATCCGGCAGCAACATGTCTTCCAACACACCGATACGCCCATCTTTTTTGACCCAATTTGGTGTTATTTCGGCCATACGGTTCAGCACTTCCGGTTCGGCAATCGACGCCGCGCGGTATTTCTGGCTAATCAGACTCCAGCCCCGCATCGTGTTGACCGTCATCGCTGCTTCCATTTCGTCTTTGCGAGTTACAGTCGGTGCCAACGGAACAGGTGTAGCGGGTGCCTGTAATGCCGCCGTTTCCAGGCCAGGGACCAGAAAAATGTCCTGACCCGGAAGCGATCCATAGATGAAAGGCTCTTGAAAACCGTCCGTCAGTTCAAACACCCGGTCTCTTACCCGGCGGAACATCTTGCCCAGCTCCAACCCCGGCTGTTCGATATGCTCCAAAAGCGCCTGCGCGTAAGGGCTGTTCCGGCCTTCGCCATCCTGCGCCAGTGTGCCCCCGCGGGCGGCATATCCAACAATCACACCGCCCGGTTCCACCGCAGCCAGCCCGCGCCCGACCGACCGGGTCGCCGAAACGCGTGTCATCTGCGCCAGGAAAGGATTGTTCCGACAGGCGTCGACCAGCACGATTTTCAGCCCGGGGGCATCTGCAATGGCGTTCACGATCGCATCCAGACGAATGGCCTCGAACTCGACGTCCCGATCGCTTTTCAGCGTTGCGTTTACCGGTATCAGGTAGTTCGTGTTTTCGATCTCGATCCCGTGGCCGGCAAAATAGACCAAGGCCACATCAGCGGCGGCGGCGGTTTCCGCAAAGTCGCGCAGTGCGATGCGCATACCGTTGTAGTCGAGGTTCAGGCTTTCGGTGACTTCAAACCCAATGCGCCTGAGAGATGCCGAGATATCTTCGGCGTCATTGGCCGGGTTACTCAAGTCCGATACATGCTGATACGCGGAATTACCGACTACAAGCGCGACCCGGTTTTCCAGGGCTTCAAGCCGCAATGGCATCAGCAGGACAAGCAGGCCAAAGGACAGAAGCCAGATGCCAGTTCTCCAACAGCGACCAGAAGACATGCGCACTCACCCGAACTCATTCAAACAGCGCTGAGGACTTTAGCACAACTCTGCTCAACCTCAGAATCCGCCAGGGCAACGGGACACAGACGCGTCCCAAACTGGACTCTGATGGAGTTCATGCTTACCGTTGCTTTTGAATGTTCTGTTTTTTTAAGGGTTTACTGCGCGAGGCTTCGGGTGCCGTCGATCAGGGTTTCAAAATTCGCACTGTTGTTCACGCTGGCACTGCCGGTGTTCTTTGACACTGGCGTTTTGGCGGCAAGCGAAGAACAAGTCACCAACGGGTCCAACGACGTTGTGTTTATCCCCCCTGAGATTGGTGCGCCCGGAGACCGAATGGGGGCCGGCACACGCGGCACGCTTTCGGGCAATGACACCGAAATGCTGACGTTGTTGGTGCCGGATGGTGGCGGCCTGACAACTCTTTCATCCCCCCCATTGGTCTGGCGTTTGGCGCACGGCCACCGGGGAAACCTGATCATCGGCCTCAATCCACTTGGATCATTGGGCGTGGAGTTGCAGTTGCAGGGCCCATTTCCGCCGGGCGACTACGGGCTGGATCTTGGCAGGTCCGATTACACGCTGGAAACCGACCGCATCTACGAATGGCATGTGGTACTGATCGACCAGCAATCCGGCACTGTTCTGGAGCGTGCGACAGCGTTGATCGAGCGGTTTCCGGATCAAATGAAGGTTGAGAACCCCGCGGCGGCAGGTCTTTGGTTCGACGCGCTTGCGGAACTGGTTGAAATTGGCCTCAGCGGTCGCGTTAGGGCCACTGACGCAACCGGGTTTGGGCAGCTTCTGGAAACAGCCGGTGTGGGCCATTGAAGTCGGAAGATCAAAGGCAGACATGGCTGAGACCGTCGATGCTGATGCCAGTCTGGCAAAGCTGGGCACTGGTCGGCTTGATCACCCTTGTTGTCGGAGGTCTATTGGTCGAGTTGCGGTTGAAGGGTCTGCTTGAGCCTCTCCAACGTGCCCAATACGACTGGACCACGTCGGTGCTGGCAACCTCTGAACAAACGAAAGATGTCCTTCTTGTCGCCATTTCCGACGACGATCTCGGGCAATGGGGTTGGCCAGTCCCCGACGCGCAGATCGCACAACTGACGGAAACCTTGCTGGCTGCCGGCGCGACCGCAGTCGGGATCGATATATACCGGGATGTTCCTGCGGGCGATGGCCGGGACAGGCTGATCAACATTCTGAACGATCCCAGGGTTGTCGTGATCTCGAAACTGGCCGACGCAGGCGGGACGGGTGTCGACGCACCTACCGGGGTAAAAACCGGGTTTTCGGACATTCCGATTGACCCCGATGGCGTTGTGCGGCGCGCCCTTCTGCTGGTCAACACGCCGGATGGGATCGCAGTGTCGCTGTCAATGGAACTGGCGGCGATATTTTCATCAAGCCCCACATTGCAAAGCGCCCCGGATAGCCCACGTTTTCTGGCGTTTGGTAAAACGACCGCAGAGCCATTGGCCAAAGGGCAGAACTTGTTTCGTAACGCCGATACTTCTGGTTATCAGATCATGATCGATTATCTGAATGATCTTCCGATTGCACACCGAGTCCCCGCAGCAGATGTACTGGCTGGGAAAGAGCTGGCGAAATTCGACGGAAAGACTGTCATCATCGGTGTTACCAGCCACTCGGTTAAGGACTATTTTTCGACTCCCCTCAATCGGGCAACCGGGGCCAGTTTCACTTTCGGCGCGGAAGTTCACGCAGCCATTGCGCAACAGCTGATCGACTATTCGAATGGCTCGCGTTCTCCGTTGAGCTCTCTGAGCGACCTTGCCTCCTCTATCATCATTCTGCTTTCAACATTTGTCGGCGCATGTGTGGCTGTATTCGTTCGAATGACGGCCCGGGCCATCGGTTTTGCGACGGTAGGCGGGGCGGTCTTGTTTGGCGGTCTGTCCGCCCTTCAAGCGGCAGCCCTGCTGGCGCCTGCAGCGACCACGTTGTTGGGCTGGGCTATTGGGTTTCTCATCGGGTTCGCCGTTATCGCCGGAGTTTCACGTAACCAAAGACGCGCCATCGTTCAGGTGTTTTCATCACACCTGTCCGAGGAGCTTTCCGCCGAAATATGGCAGCAGCGAAAAAGACTGCTGTCCGGTGGCAAGCCAAGATCCCGCCGTCTGTTCGTCACCGCACTGCTGGCCGATATCGAAGGTTCAACGCGGATCGGCAATTCGATGGATGCGGAAGATTTCATGGTGTGGGTATCGCGCATATTGGACAGGTTGGGTGAAATCGCACGCGAACATGGCGGGTTTGTCGAAAAGTTCACCGGAGATGGAATCCTCGTCATATTCGGCGCTCCGATACCAAGCGAGACAGAAAGCCAACGGCAGGTCGACGCCCAGTCAGCCCTGCAATGTGCGCGCGCCATGCGCCAGGCCGCGATCGCACTGAATGCAGAATCGAACGATCAGCCGAAATACAATCTGCGAATTGCACTGAACAGCGGCGAGGCATTGGGAGGAACTCTGGGCGTGAGCGGCTCGCTGCACTACAATGTGATCGGTGACACAATCAACGTGGCCGCAAGACTGGAAAGCTGGACAAAATCCCTTGATCGCGACAGCGGCGGGTTCCGCCCTGTGTGCATGACCATGGCCACTGCGCGCACCATTGACCCCAATCGTGAATGGCCCGTGCTGTCCTCATTCCTTCACGACGATGGGGTTACCGATATTCAGGTCGTCGCCGTCGAAATGGAATAGCGAGTACGGCCTTCTGAAAAATGTTCCGTGCTGGCAGAGCGTCGTGGGCACTCAACCTCCGCAATCGCATTGGTGCCTGCGCACCCCTCCACGGAAACAAGGGCATTACTGAACGCAGGGGGGCCAGGCTGTCTTTTGCACACAGGACTTTCCGCGATTTCAAACGCCAGCGGATTGCCCTTGGAGGGGGCATAGCGACGAAACGTTTAGTGTGAAGAACAAATATCGGTATGACGATTTTCACCAAACCCAAACTTCGTTAAGATGGTCAAGCAAAGCATTGAATTTTCAACACTCTGTGTCGCAACGTATCACTCCAACAAGCGAACAGTCTCACCCGTTTCCAGCGCCTTCTGGGCGGCAAGTCCCATCTTCACGGCCCAGATACCATCATGCAAACTCACATCCGGGCCCGCCTTTTTGCCGTGCAACAGATCCAGGAACCCTTTGTGCTGGTAGAATGTCGACCCGTTGTGATCCCCCGCTGCCAGAAGACGGGGATCGACGGGGATTTCCTGCGCGACAGGTCCCTTCGGATTCCGCGGGCTTAGAATAACCTGCGGCACCGGCGGCTCGCCCAGATGCTTTGGCCAGAACCGGCCCGGTCCCGGCACCAGCGCTTCGATTTTGGCCTCGGGACCCACGGCCGAGATTTCTTCCTGATAGCGAGAGCCTTCCGCAAACATGCACAATTCCAGCATGGCTCGTGCGCCATTTGCAAAGTCGACAAGCACATAGCCGTGATCAAGAATATCAGGCACCTCGCCGTCATAGCTCTCGTTCAGATGGTTTACGGCCTGTCCACCGCTGGCCGAGATTCGCACTGGGTCAGAGTGCAGGATCAGGCGCATCAGGTCGAAGAAATGGCAACATTTCTCGACAAAGGTTCCACCGGTGTTGCGGTTGAACCGGTTCCAGTTGCCGACCTTCTCCAGAAACGGAAAGCGATGTTCGCGGATCGTCAACATACGGACCCCAACCGTTTCCCCGATCTTCTCGATCAGCGCAGCTATGGGCGGCATATAGCGATACTCCATCGCGACCCAGATCGGATGCGGATAATCGCGCTGCAGACGCTCCATCCGCGCCGCATCCTGCGGGTCGGTGAACAGGGGTTTTTCTACCAGCAGCGGCAGCGGGCGCATCTGAGCGATCTCGCAGATCTGCTCGACATGCAGGTGGTTCGGGCTGGCGATAACCAGGCAGTCCAGCTCATTGACCGCCAGCAACTCCTGCACGGACCCCACCAGAACCGCATCCGGCGCCATGGTTTTCGCGGCACTTGCCATTGCCGGGTCAGGTTCGAAAATCGCCGCAACGCGCGCGCCTTCCAACAAGCCGATATTGTGCAGGTGTTCCTGCCCCATCATGCCGCATCCGATCAGCCCGTAATTGATGACCCGGGTCATGCGCGTTTCCTTTTACTTCAAACGTTGGACATAGGTGGCCCGATCGGGATCGAACCATGTTTTTGAGAACTCAACGGGCGCCGCCCCTTCAGACCAGCTGAACCGCTCGATATACCCTACGATCTGACCGGCGGGCTTGGTAAAGTCAGGTGGCGTCCAGTCGGGCAGCGCACCGACCGAAACCCGGTCCTCGGCCCGGGTGATCCAGAACCCCAAATGGTGCTGGTAGTAGCGGTAGAGAGAATCCGACAGCAGGTTGCGATCAATCCGACCGGCTGATTCGTCCAGCCAGATTTCCTCGACCGCGATAATTGTGTCATTCAGATAACGCATCCGGCGCACGCGGGACCCGGTTTCGGCGGTACCGAAATTTGGCAGATCAGACGGCTTGCGCAGATAGTCGACCGAGAGGATATCCGCCCGTGGCAGGCCGCCTCCTTCGGGCAGTTCCAGCCGGAACATCGCGTAAACGCTGTTCTGGGTTCCCGTCTCGCGAACATAGTTTCCCGAACCTTGAATGCGTTCCAGCATCCCCTTTTTTTCAAGCTCTGATAGCGATTTTCGCAGCGTCCCGACCGAGACCTGAAGTTCGGCCGCCATATCCCGTTCTGGCGGCAGGCGTTCCCCGTCGATAAGACGACCCGCCGCGATGTCGCGGATCAGAAGTTCCGCGATCTGAACATAGATCGGCAGTGCGTTTGGGTTTCGGCTGGTTGGGGACACGTCTGGGCGCTTCATTCGGTCGCAGGAAAAATTGATACACTATTGATCTACATCAATGCGATTGCTACGCAAGAGGAAAGTGGAAACCACGCGGAGAACGACTCAGATGACCATCGTCCCCATCACTTCGCCCGATCTGGACGCGGCAGAAGTATCGTGGTTCGCGGCGCTGTGCTCGGACGATTATCAGTTTCTGGGCGTGCCGGATGGAAATCTGCGGTCCAGCTGGGAACATTGCTCCGGCATCGTGAAAGAAGCTGAAGCGCAAGGGTTTCGAAACATTCTGTGCCCCTCGTCCTATCAGGTCGGGCAGGACACGCTGAGCTTTGTGGCGGGCTGTGCACCAATCACCGATAGGATCAATTTGCTGGCCGCGGTTCGCTGTGGCGAAATGCAGCCAATCATGCTGGCTCGTACCATCGCAACGCTGGATCACATGCTGAAGGGGCGGCTGACGGTCAATATCATCTCGTCCGATTTTCCCGGCGAAAAGGCTGAAAGCGCCTATCGTTATCAGCGCTCTCGCGAGGTGGTGGAAATTCTGAAACAGGCCTGGACCCAGGATGAGATCAATCATGCGGGCGAAGTCTATAACTTCTTGGGCCTGACGACCGATCCGGCCAGGCCCTATCAGACCGGTGGTCCGTTGCTGTACTTCGGCGGCTATTCTCCGTCGGCCTTGGAACTTTGCGGCGAGCACTGTGACGTCTATCTGATGTGGCCGGAAACCAAGGATCAACTGGCCGAACGGATGAAAGCCGTCCATGCGGTCGCCGAGAACTACAACCGAACACTGGATTACGGCCTGCGCGTGCACATGATCGTCCGCGATACCGAGGCCGAAGCGCAGGAATACGCGGACTACATCGTCTCGAAACTCGACGATGAATATGGGCGCGCCATTCGTGAACGCGCGCTGGATGCAACCTCTCTGGGTGTGGCGCATCAGGCCAAGAACCGCGATCTGGCGGATGAATATGGCTATGTCGAGTCCGGTCTGTGGACTGGCGTTGGCCGCGCAAGGTCCGGTTGCGGAGCCGCACTGGTCGGGTCGACCGATCAGGTTATGTCCAAGATCGAAGAGTATCAGAAAATGGGCATCCGCGCGTTCATCTTCTCGGGCTATCCGCACATAGATGAAGCCAGGCACTTTGGCGCCCGCGTTTTGCCCAACCTGAAAACCTGCTCGCTTCCCGAAGAATACGGGCGCGTGCCCAAGACGACCCCGGCCACACCGCTGGGCAACGGAGTTCGCCGCTGATGCAACGTGTAAAACTATCGGACACGCTGGAATTGAGCCGCCTTGTCTACGGAATGTGGCGGCTGGGCGATGACTGTGATACCTCGGCGGATCATGTCGATGCCAAGATCCAGTCCTGCCTGGATCAGGGCATCACCACCTTCGATCAGGCTGACATCTATGGCGGCTACGCAGCCGAAGCTGTGCTGGGAGCTGCGATGCGCGCCAATCCCGGTCTGCGCCAGCGGATGGAAATCGTTACCAAATGCGACATCATCGCACCTGTCGGGCGGTATTCGGGTGCGAAGGTCAAATACTATGACACCTCGCGCGCGCATATCCTGCAGTCGGTCGACACCTCGCTTTCGGAAATGGCCATCGACCATATCGATTTGCTGCTGATCCACCGCCCCGACCCGCTGATGGACCATCATGAAACGGGCGCAGCACTGGATGAAGTTGTCACCAGCGGCAAAGTGCGCGCGGTCGGCGTGTCCAACTTCCGCCCTTGGGACTGGACACTGCTGCAATCCGCGATGAAGACCCAACTGGTCACCAATCAGATCGAGATTTCTTTAGGCGAGATCAGCCCCTTCACCAATGGCGATCTGGCGTTCCATCAGCGGCATGGGCAACCGGTCATGGCGTGGTCGCCGTTAGGCGGCGGAATGTTGATGGCCGGGAACCCTCCGGTCGGGGTGGTGGCAGACGAAATCGCGCAAGAGTTCGGGGTGGACCGGGCCGCTGTGGCGGTGGCTTTCCTGCTGGCGCATCCGGCGGGCATTCTGCCGGTGCTGGGCACCAACAACCTGGAACGGATCAAGCGCATCTCGGACGCACTGAAGGTCAATCTGGATCGTGAAAGCTGGTTCCGCCTGTACGAGGCGGCGCTGGGGCATGAGGTACCATGATGAACGCAATTTCAAAGGACCTGACCCGCACCTTCGTTCCGCACAAGGACGACACCCGCACCCTGCGCGACGCCTTTGGCCGCTTTGCCACCGGTGTTACCATCGTCACCTGTGACAGCGAAGACGGACCGATCTGCATCACGGCGAACAGCTTCTCGTCCTTGTCACTGGAACCGCCTCTGATCATGTGGGCTGCAGACCGCAATTCGCGCCGGTTCCCCTATTTCCATAAGGCGCGGCATTTCACCGTTCACGTGTTATCGTCGGAACAGGACGCACTTTGCTTTGGCTGTTCCAAGGACGCCCATGCGCTGCGTGACATCCGGCATGAGCGGTGCACAAACGGAACGCCGCTGTTGCCGGATTGTCTGGCACGTTTTGAATGCGAGCAGCACGCCTATCACGATGCAGGCGATCACGTGATCGTGTTGGGCAAAGTCCTGAAGGCCAGCATGAGCGATGGAGACGCACTGACCTTCTATGCCGGAAAACTCGGCCAATTCGCGAAGAAATAAGCGCGTTCTGACGACTGCGGGACGAACCAGCAGCTGAACTTGGGAGGATCCGCATGGGCGGACTGGCATCGGTGCTTGCACCGATTGCATTCGTGAACGAAACCGTGCTGCGTCTGGGCCGCGCGGTTGGCGTTGTTGCGATTGCATTGATGGTGATCGCAATCCTGATTCAGGTGTTCTTCCGATATGTCCTGGGCAACGCTCTGCCCTGGCCGGATGAAGCCGCCCGGTTCTGCATGCTCTGGATGACCGGCCTGATGGCCCCGACGGCCTTTCGGCGTGGCGGGTTCGTGGCGATTGACATGTTGCAACGGTTCTTGCCACGCCTGCTGGGCCAGTCCCTCAATCTGTTCTTGTTGCTGATCTCGCTGATCGTCCTGCTGGTCGCCGTCAATATCGGTTGGTCTGAAGTCACGGGCTTTGGCGGTAGATTTGCCACTGCTGCTTTGTACCTGCCAACATCGTTCGGTTTCGATGAATGGTACCGTATTCCCCGCAGTTGGATGATGGCCTCGCTGCTGGTGGGGATCATCCTGCTGATCTCGGTGAATATCGAGTTGATCCTGCGATCCCTGATCACCATGCTGGGCGGCGCACATCTTCTGCCGGAAATTCCCGAAGCAGCCGTGGGGGCCGAATAGATGCTGATCTGGTTCCTGCCCACTTTCCTTGTTTTCCTGTTGATCGGCCTACCGGTCTTTTTCGCGCTGCTGGCCGCGCCGGGCATTCTGCTGTGGCTCAACGGCCAAACGAATGACATTACGCTGCTTTATCGCAATGTCTATAATGGCATGGACAGCTTTCCGCTGATGGCCATCCCCTTCTTCATGCTCGCCGGAGAGCTGATGAACCGGGGCGGCATCACCATTCGCCTTGTCGAGTTCTCGCAGGCCCTGATGGGGCACCTTCGCGGTGGACTGGCACATGTGAATGTGCTGAGCTCGATCCTGTTCGCCGGCCTCTCGGGCTCTGCCGTGGCCGACACATCCGCCTTGGGGTCAATGCTGATCCCAGCGATGGAGAAACAGGGCTATACCCGCAAATTCGCCGCGGCGATTACGGCGGCCAGTTCGGTCATCGGGCCGATCATCCCGCCCTCGGGCATCATGATCATCTATGCCTATGTGATGGGTGAAAGCGTCGCCGCCCTGTTTCTGGCCGGGATCGTCCCGGGGATCATGGTGGGCGTCGGCTTGATGGTGATGATCAAATTCATGGCTGATCGCTATGATTTCCCGGTCGCCAGCCGTAAATACACCTGGGATGAACGCCGCCAGGCCAGCCTCAAGGCGTTCTTTCCGCTGATGACACCCGTGATCATTCTCGGCGGCATTCTGGGCGGCATCTTCACGCCGACCGAAGCCGCTGCTGTCGCGGTCGGCTATGCGTTCATCATCGGTTTTTTCGTCCTGCGCACGCTGACACTGAAGGAAGTGCCTGAGGTTCTCAGTAATGCGGGCATGACCTCGGCCGTCGTGTTGCTGCTGGTCGGCGCCGCGATGGCGTTCAAGACGGTGGTCAGCCTCAGCCACGCGCCCGAACAGCTGGCCTCGCTGATCCTCAGCCTGTCCGAAAATCCGTTTATCCTGCTGTTTCTGATCAACCTGCTTCTGTTCATCGTCGGCATGTTTCTGGACGCAGGTCCCGCGATCATCATACTGGGCCCGATCCTTGGCCCCATCTTCACCAGCCTTGGCGTCGACCCGATCCACTTTGCCATCATCATGAGCGTCAACCTGACTGTTGGTCTCGCCACGCCACCCATGGGGCTGGTACTGTTCGTGGCCGCCGCCGTGTCGCGGGAACGGGTTGAAACCATCGCCAAGGCGATCCTGCCGTTCCTGGCCGTCGAAATCATAGTGATCTTCCTGATCACCTATATCCCCGCACTATCCATGACGATCCCGAGAATAACGGGATTTGCAAACTGACTGAGTACCACAGGGAGGAAACGCATGCTCAGACAATTCATCAAAACCGCTGCGGTGGCCACATCGCTTGTGGCTGCGTCCGCCATGGCCGCTGCGGCCGCAGATTACACGCTGCGGGCAACTGCGAACTCGAATGAAAACGACGAAGACTACGATGGCCTGATCGTTTTCAAGAACTATGTCGAGGCGGCGTCGAACGGCGCTATCGAGGTCGAGTTGTTCATCGGCACGCAGCTGTGTTCGAACGGTGCGGAATGCCTGCAGGGCGTAGCTGACGGCACCATCGACATCTACATTTCCACTTCCGGCGGGGCCTCGGGCATCTTCCCATATGTGCAGGTTCTAGACCTGCCCTACCTGATGGCCGATGACCGGATTGCCGAGCATGTGCTCTCCGGTGACTTCACCCGCACCATGCGCAACATGGCGCTGGAAGACTCGGGCGGCGCGATCCGCCTTATGACCATCGGCAACACCGGTGGCTGGCGCAACTTCGCCAACACACAGCGCCGCATCGCCGAGCCTGCCGATATGGAAGGTCTGAAAATCCGTACTGTGGTCGCAGACCTGCCGCAGGAACTGGTGAAAGCACTGGGTGCATCCCCTACGCCGATCCCGTGGCCTGAGCTGTTTACCAGCTTCCAGACCGGCGTCGTTGAGGGCTCGAAGAATGGCATCACCGACATCATGGGCATGAAATTCCCTGATGCGGGTCTGCAATTCGTCACGCTGGATGGCCACGCCTACATGGGGGCGCTGTGGTGGATGAACAACGCCAAGTTCCAGGAAATGCCCGAGGACCTGCGCCGCGTGGTTGTCGACGGCTTCTATGCGCTGCAGCAGGCCACCTTTGCATCGCCCAAGCGCAAGTCGATTCAGGCTTATGAGGATTTCGTCGCCGGTGGCGGTGATCTTTATGTCCTGACGCCCGACCAAAAGGCTGCGTTCAAGGAAGCCGCAACCCCGGTCTACGAGTGGTTCCAGTCCAACGTGGCCCGTGGTGACGAGATTTTTGGTGCGCTGACCGACGCGGTTGCCGCGGCTGAGGCCGACGTGAACGCGTCACGTGACGCGGATCTGAACTGATTTGGCGGGTCGGGCCTGTGGCCCGACCCTCACCGAAACGGGTACATCCACCCTTTGTAATCGTTCACCAGAACATGCGCCCTTTCGATCTGCTCCGGCGACATTTTCTTGACCACTTCCTCAAGGCTGATCGCCGCGTCGGGATCACCGCCAATGGCGCTGAGCGTGTACCACATGTAGGCCCGCACCAGATCGGGCGCGGGCATGCCAAGACCCAGCTCATAGTACCAGCCCACACCAGACTGCGCCCCGGGATGCCCTTTCATCGAGGCGCGCAGGTACCATTCGAACGCCCGTTCGTAATCCTGCGCGACTCCAAGACCCAACCCGTACATCACTCCGATCAACTCTTCGGCTTCGGCATTGCCCGATCGTGCGGCCGGCAACAATTCCTCGCGCGCAGCTTCGAACTCTCCCGCCTCCATCATGTCGCGGGCCTGTTCCAACTCGGCCAGCGCAGGCGTCGCAAGACAGAAAAGGGCAAATACAAACTGGCGCATGGGGTGGCTGCTCTCCTTTGGGGCGGGATGGCGGCAGCGCAGGAATTGCCGCGCCCTTTGACCGACGATGACTTCATTTCTTTTGATATGAAACAGGCCGCCATTGGTCATCAACTGTTTTACGATCCGATCCTGTCGGGCAACCGGAACATCGCCTGCGCCCATTGCCACCATCCGGATTTCGGCACATCTGACGGGTTATCGTTGGGTATTGGTGAGGGCGGACAAGGGCTGGGACCGAAGCGTACCCCCGGAACCGGAGCCGACAGAATCCGCAAACGTATCCCGCGCAATTCTCCGGGCCTGTGGAACCTTGGCGCGAAAGACATTCACACAGTTTTTCACGATGGACGGCTCAGTATTTCCGACGTCTACGGAAACGGCTTCAACTCCCCTGCGCAGGAATGGCTGCCGGAGGGGTTGAACTCCCTTCTGGCCGCGCAGGCGCTTTTTCCGCTGACATCACAATTCGAAATGGCCGGGAACGTGGCTGAAAATCAGGTTACCGGAGCGGTACATGACCGGATCGACAAAGGCTGGCCGATCCTAGCCAAGCGTGTTCGTACCGAGCCTCGGTATGGCCCTGCCATGGTCGCGGCCTTCGATGAAATCGAAACCACCGAAGAAATCACGATCACCCAGATCGCCAATGCGCTGGCGGCTTTCATGGCCATCGAATGGCGCAGCACGGACAGCCCGTTCGACCAATTTCTGGCGGGCGATGCCGATGCCCTTTCACTTAAGCAGAAAAACGGCATGAACCTGTTTTATGGAAAGGCAAAATGCGCCACCTGCCATTCCGGGCCTTTGATGTCAGATCAGAAGTTTCACGCGTTGGGCCTGCCACCCTTCGGCCCCGGCCGCACCCGACAATGGGACCCTTTTGTACGCGACGTGGGCCGAATGGGTGAAAGTGACCGGCTGGAGGACGCCTACCGTTTCCGCACCCCGATGCTACGCAACGTTGCCCTGACCGCACCTTACGGCCATAACGGCGCATTCCCGGACCTTGAAAGCATGATCCGCCATCATCTGGACCCACAAACCAGTCTGGCGAACTGGACACGCGACATGGCGGCTCTGCCCCCGGTTCCCTGGCTTCAGGATGCGGACTTTGTCGTTTGGGACGACCGGTTTGAAATGGAACGTCAGCGCAACAAGGTCGATATTGCCCAAGTCACATTGACCGACGCGGAAATCGACAACCTCGTGGCCTTTCTGCATTCCTTGACGGGTGTCAGCGTAGACGCCCCGCCCTTTGGCGTACCAGCAGGGTTCGTTCCCTAGCGCATCTTACTCAAAACAAAGAAAGGGTTCTCAGGGTCTAGACGCCGCGGCTCCCGGACCATAGCGGCACAGCATCATATCGACGCTGCTTTCGATGGTTTCGGTCATTTCCGCGTGGCTGAGCACGCCGCCACTGAACATCATGGGCCAGAACGCCTTTGCCTTGATCAGTCCGATAAACTCCTTACCCGCCTGATCAGCGTCTTCGATCTGCAACTGGCCGTCCTTGGCGGCGTCTTTCAACATGGCGATGAATGTCGAGGTCTTGTCCAGCTTGCCCTGTGCTGCCGCCGCCAGATCCGGGTTGCGCAAAGTTTCGCTGATAATCATCCGCGACATCGCAATCACGTCCGGGCGCATCAGAATCCGGCCCTCAGCCCAGGCCAGATCCGTCAACTGCTCGCGAATATCGCGCCCCGGCTGATACCGGATCTCCAGGACTTCGGCAAAACGGCCGGACAGTTCGGCTACAATTGAACGAAAGAGATTTTCCTTACTTTCAAAGTACTTGTAAAGCGTGCGCTTTGACACTTCGGCCCGCGCCGAAATGCGATCCATACTGGCAGAAGCAAAGCCCTTGTCCTGAAACTCGGCCACGGCGGCCTCAATGATCTGGGCGTATTTGGACTCATTCGGTGAATTGCATTCGTTCATGTTCCACCTATAGACCCATCACGTCCGGCCGGTCAAACAACTGTGTAAACTTGAGAGTTTACACAAGCTGATTTGACACTTAAGGTAAACGCGCCAGTTTACCGATTCAGGTATCCAGCCCAACAGGAGAACCCCTCATGGCTCTGACATTGAAGCTAAACGGTGAAACCCACACGGTCGACGCCGAACCCGGCACGCCCCTGCTCTGGGTGATCCGGGACGAACTCAAGCTGACCGGCACCAAGTTCGGGTGTGGTGTCGCATCGTGCGGTGCCTGCACCGTACACGTGAACGGCGAACCAGTTCGTTCGTGCCAGACCTTTGTAGAAGACATTGAAGACGCAGAAATCACGACAATTGAAGCCGTTGGCGACGGAAAGATCGGCGCAGCGGTGCAACAAGCCTGGGTCGAACTGGACGTGGTCCAGTGCGGTTATTGCCAGTCCGGTCAGGTGATGTCGGCGGTCGGACTTCTGTCAGAAAACCCCAAGCCCAGCGTCGAAGAGATTGACGACTACATGTCCGGCAACGCCTGCCGCTGCGCCACTTACCAACGCATCCGCGCCGGAATCCAGCGCGCTTCTGAAATTCTGGAGGCCTGATCCATGACCATCAACACTTCTCGCCGTGGATTTCTGAAAGGCGCTGCTGCCGCCGGTGCCGTCCTGCTGGTTGGCGCCCGCCCCGATGGCGCTCTGGCTGTGGCCTCTTCCGAGACCGCGCAACTCAACCCGTTCGTGAAAATTGACGCCGATGGCACCGTGACCGCCATCGTCAAGCACTTTGAAAAGGGTCAGGGCCCTGCAACCGGTCTACCGACGCTGATTGCCGAGGAAATCGGCCTAACCATGGACCAGATCAAGTACGAATTCGCCCCGTCCAATCCGCAGGTCTACAACAACCTGCTGTTTGGCCCCTTCCAGGGAACCGGCGGGTCGACCGCGATGGCGAACTCGTGGCTGCAGTACCGCCAGGCCGGTGCTGCTGCGCGTGAAATGCTGATCACTGCGGCTGCCCAAAGCTGGGGCCTGGATGCGTCAGGCATCACGATCGAGGAAGGCATCGTCAAGGCGGGCGACAAGTCCGCACCGATTGCGGAATTCGTCGCGGCGGCCTCTCAGTTTGAGGTTCCGGCCGAGCCGCGTCTGAAAGACCCGTCAGAGTTCCGTCTGATCGGCAACGAAGCGGTGCGCCGCAAGGACTCGGCCATCAAGGGCAATGGTCAGGCCATGTATGCCATGGACGTTCACCTGCCCAACCAGATGGTTGCCATGATCAAGCGCCCGGAATCGAAGGGCGGCGTCGCGCTTGGTTTTGACGACAGCGCGTCGAAAGAGGTTACGGGCTACATCAACGCCGCCGTCCTGCCCAACCAGGCGGGCGTCGCGGTTTATGCCGAAAACACCTGGGCCGCGATTCAGGCACGTGACGCGCTTGAGGTCGAATGGGACATGTCGGGTGCCGAAACCCGCGACTCGGATCAGATCAGGACCGAGATCATGGCCGCCCTGGACGCTGAACCCACATATAATGTGAACAAGGCAGACGTCGCAGCTGTGGCGACGGCCATCGAAGGCGCGGATAAGGTAGTCGAAAAGACCTTCTACTTCCCACTGCTGGCGCATGCGCCGATGGAGCCGCTGAACTGCACCATCGAACAGACGGCCGAAGGCGACATCGTCCTGCATGACGGCGCGCAGATGCCAACCGGCCCGCATATGGCCTATCAGCAGATCTTCCAGCTGCCGCCTGAGAAGATCCACATCAAGACGATGCTGGCCGGTGGCTCGTTCGGTCGTCGCGCAACGCCGGATGCGGATTATCAGGTCGAGGCCGCGCTGGCTTTTGTGATCACCGACCGTTCGCGCCCTGTGAAACTGGTCTGGACACGAGAGGATGATATCCGCAGCGGTTATTACCGCCCTGCATTTGGCCACAAGGTGCGTGTGGGTCTGGATGGAGAAGGCAACATCGTTGGCTGGCAGCATCAGGTGGCCGGACAATCGGTTATCAAAGGCACGCCGTTCGAAGCCGTTCTGGTAAAAGACGGGATCGACCACAGTTCGATCGAGGGGATTGCTGACAGCCCGTACACAATCCCCGGCATGGCTCTGGGTCTGACCGACACGCCCAAAGCTACAACCGTTCTGTGGTGGCGCTCGGTTGGTCACACCCACACCGGCTACGTGATGGAGGCCATGATGGACCTTGTCGCCGAGACGGCGGGCCGTGATCCGGTGGAGTTCCGTCTGGCACATCTGGCGGATACCAGCGACGCCGATCAACAGCGCAAAGTAGGCGTCCTGAAACTTGCCGTTGAAAAAGCTGACTGGGGCAACGCACCCGCAGGCCGCGCGCAAGGGTTTGCCGTACACAAGTCCTTTGGATCCTACGCAGCTCAGGTTGTCGAGGTTTCAGGCGATCCCGAGAACGGCATCAAGATCGAAAAGGTCACCTGCGCCGTGGACTGCGGAATTGCGGTGAACCCCGATGTGGTGCGCGCGCAGATGGAGGGTGGTATCGGCTACGGTATCGGCCATGTCATGCGGGATCAGATCACGCTGACCGGAGGTGTCGTGGACCAGTACAACTTCCCGGACTACGAGCCTTTGCGCATCGGCGACATCGCGGAGATCGAAGTTCATATCGTACCTTCCGCCGAGGCCCCGACCGGTGTCGGTGAGCCGGGCACCCCCCCCTCGGCCCCGGCCCTTGCCAACGCGATCCGCGCGCTTTCGGGCATCAAGGTGACCTCGTTGCCAATGGCGGAAAACGGCGTCAACTTCGTCTGACGTCCTGTGGTCCCGCGCCAGCGTTGGTTGGCGCGGGACTCAAGGCCCTCTCTGCCTACAGTAATAATTTGATCAAATTCCGTGACAAGACGCGCGGTCTCGTCTACATCTCGGGAAACGAGAGTATTGGAGACCAAAATGGACCTGAGCGCCCTGCCCGGTTTTCGTGTTGCTGCCTGTGACCTTAACGGTCAGATGCGCGGCAAGCGCGTGCCGTCCTCTTACGCAGAAAAGCTGAACAAAGGCGCGGTCCGCATGCCGTTTTCGGCGCTGAATGTCGATCTTTGGGGCGCGGATATCGAAGGCAGTCCGCTGGTATTTGAATCCGGCGATGCCGATGGGATGCTTCTGCCGACCGATCGCGGACCGATTCCCATGCCCTGGCTTGATGCCGAAACCGCGCTGGTCCCGATGTCATTATATAATGACAAGTCCGAGCCATACGCAGGGGATCCCAGACATGCGCTTGCCGCAGTTCTCGCCGACTATGCAAAGCGCGGCTGGTCCGTGATCGCGGCAACTGAACTGGAGTTCACGCTGCTTGATGCATCGGGATCACAACCCGGAGCGCCTGCCAATCCGGTCACAGGGCGCCGATTGTGCGACGAGGCTGTCCTGTCCCTTGCGGAGCTGGACGCCTTTGATGCGTTCTTTACCGAGCTCTATGACGGTTGCGTGGCCATGGACATCCCCGCCCAAACCGCCATTTCCGAAAGCGGAATCGGCCAGTTCGAGATCAACCTGAACCATCAGGAGGCCATGCGCTGCGCCGATGACACGTGGCTGTTCAAGGCCTTGACCCGTGGACTGGCCCGCAAACACGGCTTTACGGCGACCTTCATGGCCAAACCTTATCCGCAAGACGCAGGCAACGGGATGCACGTCCATTTTTCCGTGGTCGATTCATCGGGCCGCAATGTGTTTGACAATGGTGGCCCCGATGGCAGCCACGAGTTGCACGCGGCTGTTGCAGGCTGTCTTGCCGCGATGCCGGGCAGTACGCTGGTTTTTGCCCCTCACGGAAACTCCTACACGCGCCTCGTGCCCGGGGCGCACGCTCCAACCGGGGCAAGCTGGGCTTATGAGAACCGAACCGCTGCCATCCGTATTCCCGGCGGCGCGCCGGTAGCACGTCGAATTGAACATCGCGTGGCTGGTGGCGACATCAACCCCTACCTGATGCTGACAGCTGTGTTGGGGGCAGCATTGGCCGGTATCGATGACGGGTTGCAGCCGCCCCCGCCGATTACCGGAAATGCCTATGAAATTGCCGGGCTACCGCAATTGGCAGGCGACTGGTCCTCGGCCATATCCGCGTTCGAGGCGGACCCGATGATCCGGCGGATCTTTCCCGCTGAACTGATCCGTAATCTTGTCATGACAAAACGGCAGGAGATCGCGCGGTTTTCCGAGCGCGCGCCAGAGACGCACTGGCTCAGTTACCTCGAGGCCGTATGACCCCCTTGCCCGCGATCAAGGACTCGCGTAGAATAAAATTTGATCAAATTTGGTGAATCATGAAAATCGGAATCCTAGTTACCGGCCACGCTCCTGAACAGCTGGCTGACGACTTCGGCGAATATGATGCGATGTTTCGCGCCCTGCTGGATGGTCATGACTTCGAATTCGTGACCTTCCAGGTGGTCGACAATCAGTTCCCGAAGGGCGTCTCTCAGGCTGACGGTTGGATCATCACGGGATCGCGTCACGGCGCTTACGAAGATCATCCGTGGATACCCCCGCTTGAGGACCTGATCAGGGAAATCCAGAATTCTGGAAAGCCGCTGATCGGCGTGTGCTTTGGCCACCAGATCATCGCCCAGGCGCTGGGTGGAACGGTAGAAAAGTTCCAGGGCGGCTGGGCTGTCGGACGCACGGATTATGAACTGGACGGCCAGAAGGTTTCCCTGAACGCCTGGCATCAGGATCAGGTAACCCGGTTGCCCGAAGGCGCACGCGTGGTTGGTCAGAACGGGTTCTGCCGCAACGCAATGATCGCATACGGAGACACGATCTGGACGGTGCAGGCGCATCCCGAATACTCCGATGACTTTATCGAGGGCCTGATGAGGACGCGCGGAAAAGGCGTGGTCCCGGACCCCATTTTGCAGGATGCGGCCAACCGTACGCGCGGACCGATCGATAATCCCGCAATTGGCCGTCAGATGGCAGAATTCCTGAAGAAAGAGAGGGCCTGATGGCCGACTGGAAAAAACAGCTGCCAGAGGCAGCGCGTGAGTATATTGAAGGCCAACGTCTGGATGAGGTCGAGTGCATTATCTCGGATCTGCCGGGGATCGCCCGCGGCAAGGCCGTGCCTGCATCAAAATTTGCCAAGCAATCCTATTTTCATCTGCCCGACAGTATCTTTTATCAGACGATCACGGGTGACTGGGGCGAGGCAGCGGGCGAAGATGGCTTCATCGAACGCGACATGATCCTCAAGCCGGATTTCTCGACCGCTTCGGCGGCGCCCTGGACGGGTGACTGGACGCTACAGGTTATCCATGACGCCTATGACCGGGACGACAATCCGATCCCGTACAGCCCGCGCAATGTGCTGAAACGCGTCGTGCAGCTTTATCATGACCGGGGCTGGAAGCCGGTCGTCGCACCTGAGATGGAGTTCTTTCTGGTCGCCCCCAACGTCGATCCGGCGCAGGAAATCAAGCCGATGATGGGCCGTTCTGGCCGTCCCGCTGCAGCGCGGCAGGCATATTCGATGACTGCGGTGGACGAGTTCGGCCCCGTGATCGACGACATCTATGACTTTGCCGAACATCAGGGATTCGAAATCGACGGCATCACGCAAGAAGGCGGCGCGGGCCAGTTGGAGATCAACCTGCGCCACGGCAGCCCGGTGAAACTGGCCGATGAGGTTTTCTACTTCAAACGCCTGATCCGAGAGGCAGCCCTGCGTCACAACTGCTTTGCGACCTTCATGGCCAAACCCATCGAGGACGAACCGGGCTCGGCGATGCATATCCACCACTCGATCATTGATATCGAAACCGGTCAGAACATCTTTTCCGGGCCGCAGGGGGGCGAGACGGACGCGTTCTATCATTACATCGCCGGATTGCAGAACCACCTGCCGGCCGGTCTGGCCGTCATGGCACCTTATGTGAATTCCTATCGCCGTTATGTGAAGGACCACGCCGCCCCGATCAACCTGGAATGGGCGCGTGACAATCGGACGACGGGCATCCGTGTTCCGCTGTCCAGCCCCGAAGCGCGTCGTGTTGAGAACCGCATCGCGGGTATGGATTGCAACCCCTACCTGGGCATCGCCCTGTCTTTGGCCTGTGGGTATCTGGGATTGACACAGCAGGAACGGCCCCGGCGCCAGTTCTACGGCGACGCCTATGAAGGCGACGGCGACATCCCGCAAGTCATGGGCAGTGCGCTGGATCTGTTTGACGAGGCCACAGCCCTGCACGAGGTTCTGGGACCGGAATTCGCCCGCGTCTACAGCATCGTCAAACGGGCGGAATACGAAGAATTTCTGCAGGTGATTTCCCCGTGGGAGCGCGAGCATCTTCTGCTGAACGTCTAAGGTACTTACGCGATGAACCTGCTCTATTCCAATGACCGCAAGGCGGAATACCCGCCCAGCTGGTATGCCGCGACCGCACATGCGGCTGATCCTAGCCCTGCCCTGACCGGCGATTGCACCGCAGATGTCTGTGTTGTCGGCGGCGGATACACCGGCCTGTCCGCAGCGCTGCATCTGGCTGAAGCCGGATTTAACGTCGTTCTGCTGGAAGCGCATCGCGTTGGCTTTGGTGCCTCGGGGCGCAACGGCGGCCAGTTGGGCAGCGCGCAGCGAATGGATCAGGAAGATCTGGAGCGCCTGGTCGGCGATGATGACGCCGCCAAGCTTTGGGATCTTGCCGAAGACGCCAAGGATCTGGTCAAGTCCCTGATCTCCAAACACCGGATTCAATGCGACCTGAAGCCCGGCATCGCCAATCTGGGGCTAAGCAAATCAGATCGGGTCGGACTGCACTCTCATGCGGAACACCTGTCCAAGCGGCATGGCTATGACGAGATACAGTTGCTGGACCGCGAGGCGGGCCATGCGCTCTGCCCTTCTCCGACTTATCAGGGCGGGTATCTGGATATGGGGGCAGCGCATCTGCACCCCCTGAACTATGCCTTGGGACTTGCGCAGGCGGCCCGAAAAGCGGGTGTTCGCATCCACGAGGGGACCGAAGTCCTGAATATCTCGGATGGTAATGGTGTAAGTCTTCGGACGGCACAGGGAACAGTCAAGGCTGACCACGTCATACTGGCCTGTAATGGCTATCTCGGTGATCTGAATCGCAAGGTTGCTGAACGTGTCATGCCCATCAACAATTTCATAGCGGCCACCGAACCGCTGGGAGACGACGCCGCGCGCGTTCTGACGCAGGATGTGGCCGTTGCCGACACAAAATTCGTGGTGAACTATTTCCGGCTCAGCGCGGATGGCCGCCTTTTGTTTGGCGGCGGCGAAAGCTATGGCTATCGCTTTCCCACTGATATTGCAGCAAAAGTCCGCAAACCGATGGTCGAGATTTTCCCGCATTTGAAAGATGTCAGGATCGATTACGCCTGGGGTGGAACACTGGCCATAACGATGCGTCGGATGCCTTATCTGGCGCGCCTTGCCCCGAATATCCTGTCTGCCTCAGGCTACTCAGGTCACGGGGTCGGCACGGCCACCCATGCTGGTCAGCTGATGGCTTTGGCCATTCAGGGACAGGCCGAAGGATTCGATACGATGGCGCGCGTTCCCGCCCAACCGTTTCCCGGCGGCCCTGCCCTGCGCAGCCCACTGCTGGTTCTTGCCATGACGTGGTTCGCCTTGCGCGACCGTCTGGGCCTTTAGTCTGATCTGGGGATCAGGACCGACTAAACTTGCGACAATTTGGTGAAATTTCGCCGACGGGCGATTACGCTCTTGGCTTGCCGGCGTTGTGAATTTATATTTACAAAAGTTAGAATTCAGGAAAACCAAATATGTCGCTGCCACCCAATGTTCACGAAGCCGAACCCATCCCCGCAGCCGCGCGCGAAGCGATTGATGCGCTGATGCAATCCGGTGACCTGTTTCGCTACACAGCACCCCAAGATTCGCCCGTCGCACTGCTAGAAGCGGAATTTGCCGCGCTTTTGGGTTCCAAATACGCCTTGGCGGTTTCATCCTGCTCAGCTGCACTGTTCCTGTCCCTGAAGGCGCTGGGTTTGCCACGGGACGCGCGGGTGCTGATACCCGGCTTCACCTTTGCGGCCGTGCCATCTTCCATCGTTCATGCCGACTGCGTCCCTGTCCTGTGCGAGGTTGGAGAAAACTACCGCATCGACCTAAAGGATTTTGAGGCCAAGCTGGACGGCGTTCAGGCGGTCATCATCAGCCACATGCGCGGCCATACCTCGGATATGGATGCCATTATGGAACTGTGCAATGTCCGCGACATTCCCATAATCGAGGATGCGGCCCACTCGCTTGGCACCACCTGGCACGGCCGCAACATCGGAACGATCGGCAAGATGGGCTGTTTCTCGTTCCAGTCCTACAAGATGATCAACGCGGGCGAAGGCGGTATCCTAATCACCGATGATGCCGATCTGGTAGCGCAGGCCGTTATCATGTCGGGTGCCTATGAGCATAACTGGAAAAAGCATAAAACCCCGCATGGCGATAACTCGCCCGAGTTGGAACTAGCCTTTGCACGCTGGCAGAACCGGTTGCCGCTATACAACCTGCGCATGAGCAACCTCAGCGCCGCCGTTATCCGCCCGCAAATTCCGGAACTGGCCCGTCGTGTCCGGGACGGTCTGGCAAATCACGACTACGTGGCGGATCGTCTGAACGCGTCACCCAACATTTCCGTGCCCGCCCCGCTTGATCCTGAAAAGCGCGCACCGGATTCAATTCAGTTCAACCTTGTCGGCATGAACGAGGACGATATCCGCGCCTTTGCAACCGCAGCAGAGTCTCGCGGCGTGAAAGTGCAGGTTTTTGGCCTGAGCGAGGACAACGCGCGCGCGTTCTGGAACTGGCAGTTCTTGCCGGAAACGTTCGACCTGCCGGAAACCCGTGCAATGCTGATGAAAGCTTGCGATGTTCGTCTGCCCGTGCGCCTGACCCGTGAAGAACTGGATGTGATTGCGGATATCCTGCTGGCTTCGGTCGGTGACGTGACCGCGCCAGCCATGGCTTTTGGAACCTGAAAATCAAAAGGCCCGCCTCTGGCGGGCCTTGTTAGATTCGGGTCTTCACCCTCAGTTCAGCTTGGATAGTTTTTTCTGCAGCTCAGCCAGCTGCTTTTTGATCTCATCCAGGTCTTCTTTAGGCTCTTCCTTCGCCTCGTCGTCCTGGGTCGGCGCCGACCACCCGCCCGACAATCCGCTGGTCATCGCCTTCAGGAAAGCCTGCTGCTGCGCCTGCATTGCCTCAAACCCCGGCATGTTGCTCATGGGGTTCATGGCGTTCATGTTTTCCATCATCTTGCTTTGGCTTTCGCGCAGCATTTCGAACGAGCTTTGCAGAAATTGCGGCATCATGCCCCCACCGGGCACCATGTAGCTGCGCACAAGATCGTTCAGCACGTTTACCGGCAGGACGTTTTCACCCCGGCTTTCATGTTCGGCGATGATTTGCAGCAGGTATTGCCGCGTCAGGTCGTCCCCGGATTTCAGGTCGATTATCTGAACTTCGCGGCCATCCCGGATAAATCCGGCGATATCTTCAAGTGTGACGTAGTCGCTGGTCTCGGTGTTATACAGCCGGCGACTGGCATAGCGCTTGATCAATAACGGTTTTTCTTGGTCCGACACCCTTTACCCTCCCCAAGGATGATGCGTTGCAGCACAGGTTATGCGAGTGCAGCACAAAAAGAAAGGGCAGGTCAATCGACCTGCCCAGCGCGATGGCACCAAATGGGAGGAGAGGGTGCGCCTCGCGGACGTTCTTACTTGGCAGCGGTTGCCTTTTTGGCCGCAGCAGTCACGTCGTTGGTGGCTTTCTTGACAGCCGAGCTTGCTTCTTCAGCAGCTTCTTTGCCGGCAGCCATCAGCAGTTCGACGGTTTCGCTCTGCAGTTTCTTGGCGATTTCAGCGAAAGCAGCCATGTTTTCAGCAGCAACTTCAGCCGAAGCGCTGGCGAAATCGGTTGCGGCTTTTGCGTAGTCGGCAGGCTCTGCCTTTGCTTTCGACATCTCGGTCAGTTTAGCCAGAGTGTCTTTGGTCCATTTGCTGGAGATTTCTGCCGATTTTTCAGCAGCTTCCAGAGCAACGCCCGACAGCTTTTCGTTCAGCGAAGCGGTCGATTTGAACGCGTCTTCCAGTGCGGTTGTGTCAACCGGGAATGCACCCATCATGTCTTTCATGACGGCGGTAAAATCCTGAGTCTTTGCCATTGTCTTAATCCTCTTTGCTGGACCGGGCCCACCCCGGCGTTCGTCAGCTTGAGGACAATATGCTTTCTGCATCGCAGCATTTCAAGTTCTTTTTGCTGCAATGCAGAAATAATTTAGTTTCAGAATGAAATCAGCGATTTGCCTTGACCAGAACATAGGTCCCTGGGGCCGGACACAGGCTCGGATGTTTCGAATCGCCCGTTTCGCGGGCCGATATCTTTTTGCCAGACCGCTTTCTTAGCCAGGCTTCCCACATCGGCCACCAGGATCCTTCGTGAAAATCCGCTTCTTTCAACCAGGTGTCCGCGTCCGTCTTCAGGTCCGGGTTCGTATAGTGCCCGTATTTCTTCTTGCTGGGCGGGTTCACAATTCCGGCAATATGACCGGATTCCGAAACAACAAAGGCTTTCGAGCGCGACCCCATCTGCTGAACACCGCGATAACAATCCTTCCAGGCTGCTATGTGGTCCGTCTCGCACGTGATGGCCATCAACGGGACATCCACATCGCTGATATGCAGATTTTCGCCCAGCAGTTTGAACCCATCAGTAACAAATTCATTGTTCTGACAAAGCCCGCGCAGGTATTGGATTGCCATTCGACCCGGCAGGTTCGCGCCGTCTCCGTTCCAATACAGCAAATCGAAAGCCGGCGGTGTTTCACCCATCATGTAGCTGCGGATTGCAGGTGTGTAGATCAGATCCCGCGACCGCAGGAAGGACATTGTGCGTCCGATAATCCAGGCCTTTAGGATGCCATCCTTTGACACCTGATCCTCGATCCCGTCCACAAAATCGTTCTGCAGGAAAGGCGTGAACTCGCCTTGCTCTCCGAAATCGGTCAGCGTTGTAAAGAACGTGGCCGATTTGACCGATTTATCACCACGTTTCTTCAACAGCGAAAGCGTCAGGCTAAGCGTGGTGCCGGCAATGCAATAGCCCACGGCGTTGACCTGTTTGACCTTGCAGATATTCTTGGCCTCTTCGATCGCGGCCAGAAACCCTTCTTCGATATAGTCCTCAAGTCCGATATCGGCATGTGAACTGTCCGCGTTGACCCAACTGACGACAAACAGGGTATAGCCCTGCTCTGTCACCCACTTGATCAGGCTGTTCTGCGCTTTCAGGTCAAGGATATAAAACTTGTTGATCCAGGGCGGGAACAAGACAATGGGCGTTTCATGGACTGTTTCGGTCGATGGCTTGTACTGGATCAGCTCCATCATGCGGTTGCGAAACACCACATCGCCGGGCGTGGTGGCGATGTTTCCACCGATCTCAAACGCGCTCTCATCCGCCAGCCGAACCACAAGTTCGCCGTCGTTGGCCTCAAGATCCGCAACCAGGTTCTCCAACCCCTGGATCAGCGACTGTCCGTCGGTTTCGATGGCTTTCTCGAGTGCGTCCGGGTTGGTAGCCAGAAAGTTGGTCGGAGCCATCATGTCGATGATCTGACGAGAGAAGTAGGCCAGTCTGCGCTTGTCCTTGTCTTCAAGGTCTTCAACCGAGGCTACGGCTTGCGCGATCGCTTCGGCATTGGTCTGATACTGTTGACGGATAAAGCGGAAATAGGGGTTGTTTTCCCACATCGGGTTAGAAAACCGCCGGTCTTCGGGCAGTTTGTCTTCGGTATCAGGCTCACCTTTAGACAATACCTGCTGAGCTTCGGCAAAGTTCAGAACCGACTTGCCCCAGAACTCGATCTGATGCTCAAGCAGCTTGGCTGGATTTTGCATCGCTTCGGCCCAATAGGCCGTTGCTGCTTTTGCAAAAAGCTCTTGATTCGGACCATCCAGGGCGGGGGTGTGCGACTTTTTTCCAGCCATCACTTCGACAAGCCGTTTCGAGAGGTCTTCGACTTTGGACAAATTTTCCTTAAGACGTTCAATATGTTCGTCCGACAGGTCCGGCGTATTGTCTTCGGTAGTTGTCATTATAAGGATTCCCCCCTAACGTCGCTGCTATGCAGAATAACGTCGTGAACGCGTAGCGCAAAGCGGCGAATGGTCCGAAATCTCAGGATAATACTCAGGAGGCCCGAATACATGCGCTATATGATGACGTATGACCTGATGGAAACCATGCGCAATACCAACCAATGGTTGGGTGCAACAGCCAGCGCCATGGCCTCTTATCCTCTTTTCGCAATGGCCCCGAGCCCTGCGTTCAGCATGATGGCTGCCTGGGGAGAGGTTACCGAACGGACGTTTCAGCGCATGGTCGTCAAGCCGGACTGGGGTATTCGGACCTTCACCTGCGAAGATGGCAAGGACCACCTTGTCGACATCACAACCGTCGTCGAACGCCCTTTTGGCGATCTGATCCATTTTCGGGTCAACGGTCGCGAAGAACAGCCGCGCAAGGTTCTGCTGGTGGCGCCGATGTCCGGGCACTACGCCACGTTGCTGCGCTCGACCGTCAAAAGCCTGCTTGTAAATTGCGAAGTCTACATTACCGACTGGCATAACGCGCGTGATATCCCCGTTTCCGAAGGCAAATTCGATGTCGAGGATTACACGCTTTACCTTGTCGATTTCATGAAGGAACTGGGTCCGGACACGCATGTCGTTGCCGTGTGTCAGCCCGCGCCGCTGACACTGGCCGCAACAGCCTATCTGGCCGAACATGATCCGAAGGCGCAGCCCAGCACACTGACGCTGATAGGCGGCCCGGTCGATCCGGATGCCACCCCGACTGAAGTTACCGATTTCGGGCGCAGGGTGACAATGGGCCAGCTGGAAGAGACAATGATCCAGCGCGTCGGTTTCAAATACAAGGGCGTCGGCCGTATGGTCTATCCCGGCCTGTTGCAACTGGCGTCATTCATGTCGATGAACGCGGATCGCCACTCCAAGGCGTTTTCGGATCAGATTCAGCGAGTTATGCGCAATGAGGCCTCGGACCACGACGCCCACAACCGGTTCTACGATGAATATCTCGCAGTCATGGACATGACGGCCGAATTCTACCTGTCCACTGTGGAACGTGTTTTCAAAAACCGCGAAATCGCCCGAAATGAGTTCATTGTGGCCGGTCACAAGGTGGATATCGGGAAAATCACCGATGTCGCGGTCAAATCCGTTGAAGGGGCCAATGACGACATCTCGGCCCCCGGCCAGTGCATTGCGGCACTGGACCTGTGCACCGGTCTGCCGGACGGCAAGAAGGCCAGCCATGTCGAACCCGGGGCCGGTCACTACGGCATCTTTGCCGGGCGCAGCTGGCGCGACAATATCCGGCCCCTGGTGATCGACTTCATGAACGCCAACAGCCGCAAACCCCAACGCACGGCCGCAAACAAGAATAAAGTGGCCTGATCCTTAACCTCAGGCAGGCCGCCTTTTTCCAAACAGCGTTATACGTGACTGATCCGCGCCGGACGTGATAGCCAGCGCTGCAGTGCATCCGTCACGGCCTGCGGCGATTCCAGCATTGGCACATGCCCGACGTCGTCAATCACCTGCAACTCGGCATTCGGAATGAGCTCGGCCATAAAGGCATGTTTTCGCACCGGTGTCAGCGTATCATGCACCCCACACAGGATCAGCGTCGGGACATTGATCCGTCGCAATGCACCCTGCTGATCCGGACGGCGCTGAAGGGCGCGCATCTGGCGCACGAACAGGTCAGGACCCAATTCTACCGCCATCGTCAGAAGTTCATTCAGAATCGGGATACGGTAGGGTCCCGGGGCCAGCGCATCCGAACCGATGACGTCGCGCATGATGTCTTCAAGCCGTCCGGCCTGCGCACCCACTATCAGATCCTCGCGTGCTGCGGCCAATTGCGGGGTGTCTGCCTGCGCATCGGTCGACATCAGACACAGGCGCGAGACTCGCTCGGGCGCGCGGCGTATTACCTCAAGCGCAACGACGCCGCCCATGCTGAACCCTGCCAGCGCAAAACATCGAGGCAACACATCCAGAAGCGAAGAGGCAATCTCCTCAATCCGCTCACCGGTCGAGATCGGGGCCACGGTCACCGCACGCTCTTGCGACAGGACAGTCATTTGCAACTGAAACAGCCGAGCGTCGCACATCAATCCAGGCAAGAATACCAGCGGCTCGATCACGCGGGGCCTCCATCCTTCCGCCAATCCCGGCGTCCCCGTTTCTTTCAGGATGGAAGTTTTGCACGTGGCAAACAAGCCGTTTTTCAGGGGTATCGGATGGCCCGGAATCCGGGGAAATCACTGTAACGCCCGCGTCGTGTTTCGGCATCTTCTTCTGGCTCTGCACCGGGCCGCAACAGACATCCGCGTGGAGCGATGTAACTGTCGATCCGCCTTTGCGGCTTTGATCGCCAAACCAGGTTAAAGGCGCACAGTTTCGGAAAAAACCAGATCTCCGAATAATCCAGATGATCATGCATCCACCAGGCCAGATCGCGCCAGTCCCGCCCTGCGTCATATTGATCCGCAAACCATGGAATGACGATGGACGCCCCGGCTATTCTGGCATCCCCGGTTCCACGATCCCAGATGTGGCACTCCAACGGATGGTCGTTCCGCGCGCAATTCAGCCGGTTTTCGTTCCCGAATCTGTTCAGAGACGGCGACCGGTATCCTGACCGAACGGCTACGCGGCCAAATGTTTCTTCCAGCGGGTCCAACAGGGTCTGGCAAAACGCCCGGCCAGTCTCGATGGCCAGGTCCGGGTTTTCTGGCAGGTTCTTTTTTTCGTGGAAATTACCGATTTCGGAATACAGAAAATCACGCATGAAAAAATGCCGGGACAGGCGCACTCGGCCCAGGGACTCAAGGCTCCACATGCTGCCCGGCTTGCGCATTCTCAACCTCCGCCCAAGGCATCGCGCCTGTGCTGACTTGGTGCTTCTCCCGGCATCATTCCACACCCAGCTCCTTTAGCCAGCCCAGTATGCCTGCGACGGTTACATCGGTCT
The DNA here is from genome assembly GCA_963669395.1 of uncultured Ruegeria sp. Taxonomy (GTDB): domain Bacteria; phylum Pseudomonadota; class Alphaproteobacteria; order Rhodobacterales; family Rhodobacteraceae; genus Ruegeria. Next base: position 3,140,689 of record OY770022.1, read on the forward strand.
GCCCGGGTGACATCAGACGTCCGGCAATCACGTGCGAAGACGGATCGTCCCCCGGCCCCATCGTCACAAGATGTACTGTCGCGGGCGCGCCCCAGGCTTCTGCAACCCTATGTGTTCGGTCAGGCCGCACCACCTTATCGTGATCTGAAAACCAAAACAGAGCAGGAGTTTTTGCCTCCGCGAAGTCCAATTCATTGACAGCCTCGATCAGCACGGTCAGCGGCACCACAGCCTCCCAAGCGTAGACTGTCGACCAGAATTTGTTCCTTTCCGGGTTCGGCCCTGACACATCCCTGTCCTGCCCCATGATCAGCGGCAACCAATGCCGGGCCCAAGGCAGGCCGGGAAGCCAAGCCGCCGTCGTGTTAACGCCAAAATTAGGTGAGACAAAGACCAGACCCGCTACATCGCGGCTCAGATCCTCATCCAATGCGGCCGCCGCGGCCAAGGTGCCACCGGTCGAGGTCGAGATCACCACCACCCGATCGCCGACCGCCCGCGCCGCCGCCAAACCTTCGGCGTAGTCCCGCATCCATCCCGAAGCCGTACCTTCGGCCATGGCGTCGCCGCTCCGCCCGTGACCTTGCAGACGCGTGTAGACCAGATTGGCCCCCAGCGCATCGGCGACCATATCGGGCACCGGGCGAATTTCTTCGGACGATGCCGAAAACCCGTGAACATAAAGCACGGAAACAGGCGTTCGCTGCTCCTTATATCCGTCCTGCCAGATTACCCGCTTTTCAACACCCGGCACGATGTCGTCAAACGCGGACTCAGTGCTTTCGAAATAGACCTGCACGCCTTCGCCGAATTTCCTCGCATCAAAGTCTGGGTGCAGATTGACCTCTTCGCGGGGACCGAACCAATAGATCAACCCGCCGGCCAAAAGCCCAACAATCAGAAAACGTCCCAGAAACCAGCCAAAACGCCGCATCAGCGATCCCCCATCACATCCAGCACCGCGTCTTCAATCAACCCCAGACAACGATCATCCGAGAACCTGTGATCGGCGTCCTTGACCAGCAACAGACGCATGTCCGGACTTTCCGCACGCTCCAGCAGACGCACGGCGGTTTCGGTCGATACGGCAGTGTCTGCCGTTCCCTGCAAAAAACGGACCGGAAAAGGCAAACGCAACGGATCGCGCAAAACCAGATGTTCCCTTCCATCCACGATCATCCGCTTGGTGACGACATAGGGCTCCATGTAGTCCGACGGCAGTTCCACATGCCCATCCGACTCGATTGCCGCTTTCTGTTCGGCAGAGAATGAGGCCCAGTACCCGTCCTCGGTGAAATCCGGCGCGGCCGCGATCGTAACCATCCCGGCAATCCGGTCAGGCAATTCGCGCGCCAGCAGCAGGGCCTGCCACCCGCCCATGGACGATCCAACAACAATCAACGGTCCATCGGTCAATGCGGAAACCGCGGCCACGGTATCCTGATGCCAGTCGCCAATACATCCCTCCTCGAACGAGCCGGAGCTTTCCCCATGCCCGGAATAGTCGAACCGCAGAAAGGACTGCCCCCGCGCGCGCGCCCATGCCTCCAGATGAACGGCCTTGGTGCCCTCCATATCCGACTTGAGCCCGCCCAGAAAAACTATGGTCGGCCCCGCGCCCTCGCTCTTGTGATAGGCCAGTCGGCGACCTTGCGCCGTTTCAAGAAATTCCGTCGCTGCCATGAAATCCTCACTTCCTTGTCAGCATCATGCACGCCGCTCGCCCAAGTGCAATTCCCTGACCATTTCATCTTTTTGAAAATACTCCGGGGAGCGCGAGGGGCTGGCCCCTCGCCTGCGCGGTGCTTGACACTCTGCCTTGCACCTGCCAAAGCATCCGCACACACATAACCCGCAACCGGGCGTTCAGTGGGCGCCAAACCGACGAGGAGAGCCAGATCATGGCCCTGGATTCCCAATCCGTCTCACTCACCTTTCCCGATGGCAATGCACGTTCTTATGACGCAGGCGTAACGCCCGCGCAGGTGGCTGCCGATATCTCAACCTCACTGGCAAGAAAGGCCATCTCGGCCACTGTGAACGGCCTGCACTGGGACCTGCAATGGCCCATCGAAGCGGATGCCGACATCGCCATCCACACCATGAAGGACGAGGTTCAGGCCAATGAACTGATCCGTCACGACCTGGCGCATATCATGGCCCGCGCCGTGCAGGAAATCTGGCCCGACACCAAAGTCACCATCGGACCGGTCATTGAAAATGGCTGGTACTACGACTTTGACCGGGCGGAACCTTTCACGCCCGAAGACCTTGGCCTGATCGAGAAAAAGATGAAGGAAATCATCAACAAGCGCGACCCTGTGACCACCGAGGTCTGGGATCGTCAGCGTGCGATCGATTTCTACACCGCCAATGACGAGCCCTATAAGGTCGAACTGATCGACGCCATTCCGGGCGACGAACCGCTGCGCATGTACCGGCACGGCGACTGGCAGGACCTGTGCCGTGGCCCGCATCTGCAACACACCGGGCAGGTGCCGGGTGACGCGTTCAAGCTGATGTCCATCGCGGGCGCCTATTGGCGCGGCGACAGCAGCCGCGCGATGTTGCAGCGCATTTATGGCGTGGCCTTCACCGGCAAGGAAAAGCTCAAGGCCCACCTGCATATGCTGGAAGAAGCCGCCAAGCGGGACCACCGCAAGCTGGGCAAGGAGATGGACCTTTTCCATCTGCAACCCGAAGCACCGGGCCAGATCTTCTGGCACCCGAATGGCTGGACCATCTATACCCAGTTGCAGGACTACATGCGCCGTCAGCAGAAACGCGGCGGCTATGTCGAGGTGAACACGCCGCAAGTTGTGGACCGCAAGCTTTGGGAAGCCTCCGGCCACTGGGACAAATATCAGGAAAACATGTTCATCGTCGAAGTGGACGAGGAGCACGCGCGCGACAAGGCGATCAACGCGCTCAAACCGATGAACTGCCCCTGCCACGTGGAGATCTTCAAACAGGGCCTCAAATCCTATCGCGACCTGCCGCTGCGCATGGCCGAATTCGGATCGTGCAACCGGTACGAACCGTCGGGCGCGCTGCACGGCATCATGCGGGTACGCGGGTTCACCCAGGATGACGCGCATATCTTCTGCACCGAAGAGATGATCGCGGACGAGACCAAGCGGTTCCTCGACTTCCTGTCGAATGTCTACAGGGATCTCGGGTTCGAGAATTTCAAGGTCAAGTTCTCGGACCGCCCCGAGGTGCGTGCGGGCACGGATGAACAATGGGACAAGGCCGACGAGTTGCTGAAAGCCGCCTGCGATGCTGCGGGCTGTGCCTATGACCTGAACCCGGGCGAAGGCGCATTCTATGGACCGAAGCTGGAGTTCGTTCTGACAGATGCCATCGGACGCGACTGGCAGTGCGGCACCCTGCAGGTGGACTTCATCATCCCGGAACGTCTGGGCGCGACCTATATTGCGGCGGATGGTGAACGGCACACGCCGGTCATGCTGCACCGTGCCTGCCTCGGATCGTTCGAACGTTTCATCGGCATCCTGATTGAGGAACATGCGGGCAAGCTGCCGTTCTGGCTAGCGCCGCGTCAGGTCGTCGTGGCCTCGATCACTTCCGATGCGGACGATTATGTCCTGGAAGTTGTCGAAACGCTGAAAGCCGCCGGTGTCCGTGCCGAGGCCGACATCCGCAATGAAAAGATCAACTACAAGGTCCGCGAGCATTCGGTCGGCAAGGTGCCGGTCATTTTGGCCGTCGGACACCGGGAAGTTGATGAGCGTACTGTCAGCGTCCGGCGCCTGGGTGAAAAACAAACGCAGGTACAGTCACTTGATGCTGTAACAAAAGAGCTGGCTCAGGCCGCAACCGCGCCCGACCTGCTGTAACATTCGGCGGCAATTCGCCCTGAATCCGGCCCCACATCCGGGGCTGGATTGAAACAAAATCTAATTTTCATTTCAAAAACAATTTGTTAACCTGCAAGAGGGCATGACGCTCTTTGACGGGGTTGTGAGACACGGGCTCGTGAATTCAACTATGAGCTTCAAGCCACTACCTTTGTCATTGTCGAACACAGACATACGCAGTCACTAAAAGGATTAACGAGATGTCGAACACCGCAAAAACCCTTGTCATCGCAAGCGCAGTCGCAGCCGCTGTTTCTGGTGCCGCAACCACCGCAACAGCGCAAGCGAAAGAGAAATGCTATGGCGTTTCGCTGGCCGGTCAGAACGACTGCGCCGCAGGACCCGGCACCACCTGCGCGGGCACCTCGACCGTAGATTATCAGGGTAACGCATGGACCTTGGTTGACGCAGGCACCTGCGCCGATATCGAATTGCCCAAAGCCGCTGATGGCGCGGCCCGCAAAGGTTCGCTGGAACCGCTCGAGCGTGATCTGCCGGCATAAGGCCAGCCACACGAGATTACCGGGGCGGGCAATGTCGCCCGCCCTTTTCGTCGTGATCAGGAAAAATGCTCATGCTGGATGATGCACTCAGATCAAACCGGTTGCCTGCGGCACCCGGTGTTGGCTACAAACCGCAACATTTTGCGCAAATCCTTGAACACGCGAAACCGGTGGCGTGGCTGGAAATCCATGCCGAGAATTATATGGGCGACGGCGGTCGCCCGCTGGCGCAGTTGCGTCACCTGTCCGAACAATTTCCCATTTCCGTTCATGGCGTTGGCCTATCCATCGGTGGCGAAACGCCGCTGGACCCGGATCATCTGGCCCGCCTTAAACATCTGATCGGCTGGCTGAACCCCGCCAGCTTTTCCGAACATCTGGCCTGGTCCACGCATGACAGTCACTTTCTGAACGACCTGCTGCCCCTGCCCTATACTGATGCGACGCTGGATCGCGTTTGCGACCACATCGATCAGTTGCAGGAAACCGTTGGCCGCCAGATGCTGCTCGAGAACCCGTCCAGCTACCTCGCGTTCGAAGAAAGCACATGGTCCGAACCCGATTTCCTGCGCGAAATTTCGCGTCGCACAGGCTGTGGCCTGCTGCTGGATGTAAACAACGTATTTGTATCTGCCACAAACCTGGATTTCTCGCCTCAGGGCTATATCGATGCCTATCCGCTGAACAAGGTCGGCGAGATCCATCTAGGCGGACATGATGAGGATGAAGACGATCACGGGCACCCGCTGTTGATCGACAGCCATGGGCGCGAAGTGGTCGATCCGGTCTGGGCACTGCTGGATTATGTTCTGGAGCGTTCGGGCCCGAAACCCGTTCTGATAGAATGGGATACCGACGTCCCCGAATGGCCCGTTTTGCGCGCCGAAGCCGAACGCGCGCAGTCAGCGCTGGACCGGGTTCCAGCATGAGCGTTTCTCAGTCGGTCTTCCATTCCGCGTTGCTGGATGCGTCTGTTTCGGTTCCCGACGGGTTGCTTGACGCGGCGGACCAGCCCGCCGGGCGCAGGTTCAGCGTCTATCGCAATAATGTCGCCGTCTCGTTGACCGAAGCGTTACATCAGGCTTTTCCCGTCATCGCCAAGTTGCTGGGCGCGCAGAACATGGACGGTCTTGCCGGGATGTTCTTGAGACAGCACCCCCCGTCTTCCCCGTTGATGATGTTCTATGGCGAAGCGTTCCCCGGTTTTCTGGCTGATCTGCCGCAACTTGCGCATCTGGGATATCTGCCGGACATGGCGCGCCTGGAACTGGCTCTGCGCCGATCATACCACGCCGCCGACTGCACACCTGCGCCAGCTGACGCCCTGAATTTGTCACCCGAAGACATTATGCGATCGCGGCTGAGCTTTGCTCCTGCGATGCAGGTCATGCAATCGGATTGGCCGGTACACGCGATCTGGCGTTTCAATACTGAAGACAATGCCCCAAAACCCGAACCCGGCCCGCAAGACGTTCTGATTACGCGTCCCGAATATGACCCGATTCCGCATCTTTTGCCCGTGGGCGGCGCCAAGTGGATCAGCCATCTGCAAACAGGCGGCACAATCGGTGAAGCGTATGAAAAAACGGCTGAAACCTGCCCCGAATTCGATCTTGGAACCACACTGGCCATCCTATTGCAGGGCGGCGCAATAACCTCTGTGACTATTGAAAGGCTGGAGACATGACTGCTCTGATCTCAACCTACAACAACACGATGGAAAAGGTGGACCTGGCATCCAATTGGCTGACACCGACGCTGGCACGACTGGTGTTTGTCGCCGTCCTTCTGGTTTATTACTGGAACTCGGCGATGCTGAAGATCGATGGCTCGATCTTTTCGCCATCCGCAGGTGCCTTTGGCCAGATTTTCCCCAAGGCGGCCGAAGCCGTTCTGTATGATGTCAGCCAGATGACCTTTTTCCAGCGTATCGTGATCTTCTTTGGAACCGTCGCCGAGTTCGTTCTGCCGGCATTGTTGCTGGTCGGGCTGTTCACACGCCTGGCCGCACTTGGCATGATCGGGTTTGTGTGGGTGCAAACCCTGACCGACGTAACAGGCCATAACGTTCCGTTGGGCAGCCTGTTCGACAACGCCATCTCGCTGATGGATCAGCGTGTGATGTGGACCTTCATGTTCCTAGTCATTGTCATCAACGGCGCAGGTCCAATATCGCTGGATCGGCTGTTGCGACTGAAGTGAACTAGAAATGAGCCTTGGGCTGGTCCGGTTTTCCCGCAGCCAGCCCAAGCAGGCCGGCAACTGCTGCAAAAGCGACCGGGAACATCGTAAACGCATTGAAACCAAAGGCATAGTACATGCCGACGGCCGACAGCAGCAGCAAGACGCCGGCGATCAAGGCACGGGCATGGGCCATGGCTCCGCCCGCTATGGCGAGCAACGGCGCAAGGATCGAAGTGGTCTGCACCAAAGTGGCGTTTTCGACCTGCTCAGCAACACCTTCGATTTCGCCAAACCGGTTGACCAGTTCGACGTAGCCATAGCCGAAAAAGCCCACGACCATTCCGATAAGCCCGGCGATAACACCCAAGATCATTGCAGCGTTACGCATAATCTTCCCTTCTGTCTGCGCTTGAGCAGATAGTCTTCCGATCACGCAACTCCAAGTGCCGTACGTGTTTCCGGCGTCCAGCCCAGCAACAAAGCCCCCCCGGATTCGATCAACGGGCGTTTCATCAACGTCGGGTAATCGGCGAGAAGCTCCTGCGCAGGGCGTGACCGCTGTTCTTGGTCCAATCCCCGCCACGTTGTCGAACGGGTGTTCAGCAAGGCATCGCCGAATTGCTCTAGTGCCTGAGACAGCACCGAGGCCGGGACACCTTGGGTCCGGACATCCACAAACTCTGCATCTGGCATTGATTTCAGCGCCTTACGGCACGTATCGCAAGTCTTCAAACCATAAAGGCGCATCTTACTTCTGTTCCTGTTTCTGCTTGGGATTTAGGCAAAATCACCGGTTTTCTTCGGTAATTCTTGATTTTTTACTTCACCGTGCAATGTTGAAAAAGACGAAACACGCAATTCGGGCCGTATCGTTTGGGCGAAACAGTGATGTGTTGCGGTTACGTCAACCACTGCCCCCACCAATTTGTGGGACAACGTGAAAGTAGAAGGAGACACGGGAAATGCCAACTGGCACCGTGAAATGGTTCAATACGACCAAAGGCTATGGATTTATTGCTCCCGATGAGGGCGGCAAGGACGTTTTTGTTCACATCTCGGCCGTAGAACGATCCGGTCTGACCGGGCTTGCTGACAATCAGAAGGTCTCGTACGAGTTACAAGACGGACGTGACGGCCGCCAGATGGCAGCTGATTTGAAGCCTCTTTAACCCCCCGCCAAGTGTGGGAAGATCAATAAGGTCGGCGGCCAATTTCAGGCCGCCGACCGTTTCAAAAGGTCCCAATCCTTACCCTCGCGCCGATTTCGCTCCGGCATGAGTGTGCTCGTCTTGTCCCATCGCAACGATACAGGACGTGCCGCTGGAATGAGTAACAACCATGGTTCAGTCACCCGATTTGCTGACCCAGACTTCCATGATCAACTCGGGCGCCTGCACCCCAGAGGCTGCACGGCTTGCACCGCACTGACGCTCGGGTTTCGAGTGCATTCTTGATGTGGGCTCGCAAATCACCTCGGCGATCCGAGTTTTTGCAGGTGCGGGATTGGCCCGCATCAGGCAGATCCCAAAAAAGCACACTGCACATAACATGCGGCCAGCGTGACAGCCGCATGGCATGATTTATGGACAACCGACAGTTAGGAGACTTACATCAACCCTGCCGGATGACGTCCTCGAACTCGCGCCATTCACGCGCTGTCATGCCAGAGTTTTCCTGCGTAACGGCCTCACCCGCCAGCATTCTGCGCAAGCTGCCGACCATCTGCGCCGACAGGTTCACGGCACCCAGGCGGTAGTCTTCGAAGGCCCTGTAGGCAAAGGGAACCCAGTCCGCCACGATTTTGCACATTGTGTCGGCATAAACCCGAATCTCGTACTGGGCATGCGGGTCAGCGCGCAGCCGCAGGAAGTGGAATAGGTTGTGTAGATCCACCTTCCAATACCATTGCGTGTAAATATTGGCAGGTAGGTTCATCCGCGCAAGTTCACGCGCCAGCCCCTGCTGCCCTTCCTGGCTGATCATGGCTTCGTAATTGTCATAGCACCGCGTGCTGTCGGCTTTGAGAATTTCCAATACACGCGCCGCTTCTTCGCCCTCCAAGGCTGAGCCCCTCCCCTGGTTGTTCACGTCGGACTGGGCCGCCACATGGTCGGGGGCCGGGATATAGAATTCGCGATCCAGAATGGAGTACCGCGCCGAGTATTCGTTCACATTGGCCGTACGATGACGAATCCACTGGCGGGCCACAAAGACCGGAAGTTTGACGTGCAACTTGATCTCGCACATCTCGAACGGGGTCGAATGCCAGTGCCGCATCAGGTAGCGGATCAGCCCCTCGTCATTCTGCACCGACTTGGTGCCTTTGCCATAAGACACGCGCGCGGCCTGACAAATCGCGGCATCATCGCCCATATAGTCGATGACGCGGACAAATCCATGATCCAGCACTTGATAGGCCGTATACAGATGCTCCTCCATTCCCGCTGCGACGACGCGGCGTGTGGGATGCGATTGCGCGCGTTGCGCTTCGATCTCGGCCAGTTGGTCAGAAGACAGCGGCATGAAATGGTCCTTTCCAGCAATGAGTCGCCGCCCACTATATATCGGCAGATCAGGCACAGGAACCGCGATATGTGCGCCCAATTGCCCAAACGCACAATTGTTTGCCGTCTGCCCCTCGACACCTTGCCTTGGCGCGCTAAGCTGCAGCGCATCACCTGCACAAAAAAGGATGGCACGATGGGGCTGACTTATCTTCACACCATGGTCCGCGTGAAAGATCTGGAAAAATCACTGGCTTTCTACGAGCTGCTGGGACTGAAGGAAACGCGACGTTATGACAGCGAAGCAGGGCGTTTTACCCTGATATTTCTGGCACCTCCGGGTCAGGAAGATGCACCGATCGAGCTGACGTATAATTGGGATGGCGATGATGCACTGCCCAGCGACAGCCGCCATTTCGGGCATCTGGCCTACGGCGTCGACAACATCTATGAGACGTGCCAGCACCTGCAGGACAACGGAGTAATCATCAACCGCCCGCCCCGCGACGGACGCATGGCCTTTGTCCGCTCGCCTGACAACATCTCGGTTGAATTGCTGCAAAACGGCAATGCCCTTGAGCCGGCCGAACCCTGGGCAAGCATGGAAAGCTCCGGCCACTGGTGATCGACAGATGCTCAATCGGGGGCCGGCCTTAGCGGCCCGCCCCACTCAGTGTGACGCTGGTTAATCTGCCAACTGCAGGACAGGGGCATCAGGCTCATTCGCGCGACCCGCCTCATGCGCTCCCACAAATCGCAATCGGTGATCGAAATCTCGTCTCCGACGTAGCTGATACGCTGGCTCAGCTTCCAGCTACTTGAAGACTTCCGCCTTACCCGTTCCATGTCGCAACGGGCGCGCTGGTCGAGGCCAATAGCCATCGCGCCACCCTTTTGAATGAAGCGGCAGGGCTTGGACAACTGATCCAAATGTCTTTCGAAATCGTTACCCTGTCACCCAACTGACCAATCTGCGTGACCGGATGCAGCCCGAAGCCATCCAATTGATCGCTCTTGTACCGAAACCAGACCTTGCCCGATCCGGGCCAAGTTCTTCTGGGCAGACCTTTTTTGTTGCACAACGCACTTTTCATTGTGAGAATTCAGAAGGCTGCACGGAGATCTGGAAGCAAGACACATTATTCACCGATTGACCCCGCTCACGAAACCGCCCTGGTAACTGGCGCCACCAGAAATCCTGCGCAGGTTGTCATTGAGTACGAATTGGCACTTCAGGGTCTTCGAAACACCGCATGAGGAAGAGCTTAAAAGAACCGGGAAACCCGGACAAATTATTCTCAAAGGGAGGAACGTATAATGAAGAAATTGACATCCACGGCCGTCGGGTCGCTGATTGCCCTAGCTGCCTCCATGTCGGCGGCGCAGGCAGACAAGCTGACCTTCTATTGCTCGGCCCAGGAAGATTGGTGTCAACTCATGGCACGCAGCTTCGAAGATGCGACAGGCATCGATGTGAACATGACCCGGAAATCGTCGGGTGAAACCTTTGCGCAAATTCGCGCCGAAAGCTCGAACCCTAAAGGCGACGTGTGGTGGGGTGGCACGGGCGACCCGCACCTTCAGGCCGCCGAAGAAGGGCTGACAATGGAATACGTGTCTCCAATGCGCGACCAACTGCACGACTGGGCGATTTCCCAGGCTGAAAGCGCCGGCAACCGGACGATCGGTATCTATTCTGGTGCGCTTGGTTATGGTTACAACGCAGACCTTGTCGCGGCGAACAACCTGCCCGAACCTGCCTGTTGGAAACACCTTCTGAAGCCCGAGTACAAGGGCCACGTTCAGATGGCGAACCCAAACTCATCGGGCACGGCCTATACGACGCTGGCCTCGATGGTACAGATCTTCGGCGAAGATGAAGGCTTTGAGTTCATGAAGGGCCTGCATTCGAACATCAACCAGTACACCAAGTCAGGCTCGGCCCCGATCAAGGCTGCGGGGCGCGGCGAAAATACCATCGGTATTGTATTCATGCATGACGCCGTGAAACAGGCTGTTTCAGGTTTCCCGATCAAGGTCGTGGCGCCTTGCGAGGGTACCGGTTACGAAATTGGCTCGATGTCGATCATCGAAGGTGCCCGCAACGTGGAAGAGGCGAAGAAGTTCTATGATTGGGCGCTGTCGCCCGAAGCTCAGAACCTTGCCCTTCAGGTCAACGCGTTCCAGGTTCCATCGAACAAAAGCGCCGAAACCTCGGAAAGCGCGCCTGACATGAGCCAGATCAAGTTGATCGACTATGATTTCAAAAAGTATGGCTCGTCAGACGAACGGAAGCGGTTGTTGCAGAAATGGGATGAAGAGGTTTCAGTTCTGCCACAATAAATGACTGACAAGACGACAAAAACGACCCATCCGGTCCTGATCTTTTGGATCATTGCCGGTTGGGTCGGCTTCTGCCTGTTACCCTGGTACATGGTTGACGGCGGCCTGTGGTCGTTCGAATGGCTTTTTGACGGCTACCCGATCGACGAAGATTATGCACCCGCAGCATTTCTGATCGGACAAGGCGAGAAGCTTTGGCTTGCGCCGCTTGTGATTGCCCTTTTGCTGCCTTTGCTTGCAATGGGGCGCGTCAAATCCGACCCGCTTTATGCTCGCATTCTGATCCTGTCCGGCGCACTCGGCTTCGGCTGGCTGATTGCTCAGGGGTTCAGTATCGGCATCAGAGGTTTCAACTTCGATTGGATGGAAGCGTTTTTTGGTGAACTCGGCGACCGCCAGTTCGGCATGGGCTATGGCGCGATGATATGCGCATCGAGCTTTTTGTTCCTGCTGACCCAGGGCATCGCGGCACGAGGCGCCATCAACGGTGATGTCTTCGTCGTCAGCGCAATCGGAGGCGTGATCACCATCGTCACCGCCTTTGTCTTTTTCCCTATCGCAAAGATGTTGTTTGCCGCCTTCGTCACCGAAGATGGCGCCTATTCAATTTCGGTATTCTTTTCGAAGTTCTTCGACGACCGGCTTTGGGGATTGGGTTGTTTTTATGGGGCGAAGTGCGGCGCGGCCTGGAATTCCCTGTTCCTTGCCATCGTAGTCGGCTTCGTCACTACGATCGTGGGCCTGTGTTTCGCTTTGGTCGTGACGCGCTCGGGCTTCCGCTACAAGCGCGCTTTGCGGGCCTTGACCGTTCTGCCAATCATCACGCCGCCCTTTGTGATCGGCCTTGCCCTCATCCTGCTGTTTGGCCTTTCCGGGTCTGTTACCCGCTTCATTGCCGATCTGTTGGGCACGCAACCAACACGGTGGCTGTACGGAATGCCCGGCATTCTGATCGCGCAGACGCTGGCGTTCACGCCCATTGCGTTTCTCGTTCTGATCGGCGTGGTGGAAGGCGTCTCTCCTTCGATGGAGGAAGCAGCCCAAACGCTCCGCGCCAGCAGATGGCAGACGTTCAAGACGGTCTCCCTGCCCCTGATGCGCCCGGGTCTTGCCAATGCCTTTCTTCTAGGTTTCATCGAAAGCATGGCCGATTTCGGAAACCCGCTTGTGCTAGGCGGAAACTTCGACGTTCTGTCGACCGAGATCTTCTTCGCAATCGTCGGCGCTCAATACGATCAGGGTCGCGCTGCCGTTCTGGCCATGGTGCTTCTGTTTTTCACCTTGTCAGCCTTCTACGCGCAGCGGGTCTGGCTGGGCAAGAAAAGCTATACCACTGTGACCGGAAAAGGTGACGCAGGCGTGCACCCATTGATGCCGACCGGCCTGTCTATCCCGGTACTGGTTGTCGCGCTTGGCTGGGCGCTGTTCACCGTCATCGTTTATGCAATGATCGTATACGGCAGCGTGGTCGAGTTGTGGGGCGTCAACAATTCATTGACCCTTAAGCACTATGTGACCGCCTTTTCTGTGCGTTTCGAAGAAGAAGGCATTCGCTGGACCGGTGCAGCTTGGGACAGCTTCTGGACCACCATTACAATCGCCGCCATTGCCGCGCCGCTGACTGCAGCCGTAGGATTGGTAACGGCATATCTGCTGACCCGGCAAAGCTTTGCGGGCAAGAACGCTTTTGAGTTCGGAACCATGCTGTCATTCGCGATCCCCGGAACGGTGATCGGTGTCAGCTACATCCTTGCGTTTAACGTCCCGCCCATCGAAATCACAGGCACGGGCGTCATCCTCATTGTCAGCTTCATCTTCCGCAACATGCCGGTCGGCGTTCGCGCGGGCATTGCCAGCATGTCGCAGCTTGACCGTAGCCTGGACGAATCCTCGCTGACCCTTGGGGCAAACTCGTGGCAAACGTTCCGGCGTGTCATTCTGCCGTTGCTGCGCCCCGCGATACTGGCCGCGCTGGTCTACAGTTTCGTGCGCGCCATGACGGCGATCTCTGCCGTTATCTTTCTGGTCAGCGCGGAATATGACATGGCAACCAGCTATATTATCGGGCGGGTCGAAAACAACGACTATGGCCTTGCCATCGCCTATTCGACCACACTGATTTTCGTGATGCTATCGGCAGTTGCGCTTATGCAGTTGATTGTCGGGCGGACACAGATCGAACGGCGAATGACCCAGTCGCGCACTAATGTTTAGGAGAGAATGACATGAGCCTGCAGTCCAAAGCCGCGCCGGTTCGGTTCGAATCCGTTACAAAAATGTTCGGCAAGGATGTGGTCGCCGTTGACAACATCAATCTGCATGTCGAGGCTGGCAAGCTGGTTACGCTGCTGGGTCCTTCCGGGTGCGGGAAAACCACGACCTTGCGCATGATCGCAGGGTTGGAAATGGCAAGCTTGGGCACGATTCTGATCGGTGACCGGGACGTGACCAGACTGCCTGCGACCGACCGCGACGTGTCGATGGTGTTCCAATCCTACGCGTTGTTTCCGCATATGAGTGTGTTGGAGAACGTCATGTACGGCCTGACGTTTTCCGGCTTTGCGAAGGACGAAGCCCGAAGTCGCGCCCTGAATGGTCTGGAACTGGTTGGCCTCAAAGGGTTCGACAGTCGTCTTCCGTCCGAGCTGTCCGGCGGTCAGCAACAGCGTGTCGCCGTCGCCCGGGCGCTGGTTCTTGAGCCTCAGGTGCTGCTGTTTGATGAGCCGCTGTCCAATCTCGACGCCAAGCTTCGTCGTCAGGTGCGTGAGGACATCCGGGCCATCCAGCAAGACCTTGGCCTGACTGTCGTCTACGTCACGCACGATCAGGAAGAGGCTCTGGCGGTTTCGGATGAGATCGTCGTGATGCGTAACGCGGCCATCGCTCAGATGGGCACCCCGCGCGAGCTATATGATGCGCCGAACGACCGTTTCGTCGCAGACTTCATAGGCGAGGCAAACCTGCTTGATTGCCAGATCGTTGGTACAGATGGTGACACCGCCACAATCGAAATCGAAGGCTATCGCCATACGCTGCCGCGCCGTGGTTTGACGCCGGGTGGCGCCACCATTGCCGTCCGACCCTCGCGTCTGGTGATCGGCTCTGATCAGGGTATCCCCGCTACCGTGGCCAAGGCGACATATGTCGGCGTCCGGATGGAATACACGCTGACTGGCACTTTCGGTCAGGCCTTTGCTGTTCACGATGACGTCGACGCACCACTTGAGCCGGGCGCTGAGGTCAGGATGAGTTTTGCCGATAAGGGGCCAGTGCTTCTTCCTGACTAGATGCCGAAACTTCTGATCATCACACATCCCGAGGTTTCAATTGATCCGGGCATCCCGATCAAGGATTGGGGTCTGAGTGCCGTCGGCCGTGATCGTGCTACAGCATTCGCTGTGAATAGCGCTCTGGCGAATGTCACCCGGATTTGGACCAGCAACGAGCAGAAGGCCCGCGAAACGGGCGAGATCCTTGCCGCCGCTCGAAACCTGAGCCCGAAACAACACGCGGGCCTTGGCGAAAACGACCGCAGTGCAACCGGATTCCTACCCAGGGAGGAGTTCGAAGCAGCCGCTGACGCATTTTTTGCCCGACCGGAAACCAGCTATCGCGGTTGGGAAACAGCGATCGAAGCACAGGCCCGCATTCATCGGACAGTGACCGAGATTGTTAGTATGCATCGGGGCAAAGACCTGGCCATAGTCACTCATGGGGCGGTCGGAACACTATTATGGTGCGCACTTTCTGGCCGTTCAATTGACCGCCGTTACGATCAGCCTTCACAGGGTCATTTCTGGCAGGCAGATCTTTTGACACTCAAACCTCAGTCCGGGTGGGTCGCCTTTACCTAGAGGTCAAGTCTTCCACGCGTCTTCGGCGATCTCAAGCAAGGTCTCGAAGACATCTGGCGTGCCCACAATGACGCGCCCTCCGTCCCGGATCATTGCATCTGCGTCCTGATCTTCGATTGTGCCACCAGCCTCCGCGACCAGTAGTTGCCCGGCCAGACAATCCCAGGCGTTCATATGCTCTTCCACATAACCCAGAAGTCTTCCTGCGGCGACATAAGCAAGAGACAGCGCCCCGCTCGCGTTTCGGTGGAACATGGCCCCACGCTCGATCAGTTCTGCAACGACAGGCAGGACATGGCGTGTTTCGACCCGGTTCGAATATCCTACGGCTACGGTTCCATCCCGCAACGCCACTCCGGATGCGACGTGAATCGGCGTACCGTTCAAAGTCGCCCCCTCTCCGCGCGTTGCCACAAATGTCTCATCTACATTCGGTTCATGGATCACCCCGACCATGGTGCGCCCTGTGGCGACGCCGGCCAGAACAATGGTATAAGCCGGAATGCCGTTGACAAAATTCGTTGTCCCGTCGATGGGGTCTATTACCCAATCGAAGCCACTTTTCCCTTCGGTCGCACCATGCTCTTCACCGAACACTCCATCCTCGGGCCAGAATTCCGCGATCCTCTGACGGATGAATGTCTCGACGTTCCTGTCCGCTTCGCTGACCCAGTCCTGAGCGCCCTTTTGGTCAACGACAAGATCACCCCTGTCCGCAAAGTATTTTTTGGCGATTGCCCCAGCTTCTTTACAAACCGCAACAGCAAAATACCGGCGTTCCGATAGTCGAGACATGGCCATTCCTTATCCAGTTGAGAGACTGTTGCGCAAGGTCGGCAATGGCTGGCACGCTGTCAACACCAGTTGTCAGCCGGGCTATTGATTTTTTAGCGCGCGCAAAGAATATGTAAAGCTATGATAAGATCAAGGCGGACAATACCCGCAGGCAGACTGGCATGACCAAAATAAAGAATATGGAAGAGTTCGCGGCCCTCAGCGGGATTTCGCGACCGACGGTATCCAAGTACTTTCACGACCCCGATAGTGTTCGCCCAACGACACGGGCCCGCATCGAAGAAGCGCTGGAACGGTTTGACTATCGCCCCAATATCTTTGCGGTGAACCAGAACCGGAAGCTGACCAAGAATATCGGCATTGTCGTTCCCTATCTGGCCGATCCGTTCTTTGCCGAAATCGCGCGTTATCTGGAACAAAGCTGTATAGCGGCCGGGTATCGCCCTTCCCTGTTCAGCTCTCATGGCGAACAGAAGCTGGAAAACGAAATCCTGGACGGGCTGCAATCCCTGAAACCCGCCGGGGTTTTGCTAGCGCCATTGGGGCGGATTTCAGACCGTTCGGCGATCGAAAAGTTCTGCTCCAATGTGCCGACAGTTCTGTTTGACAGTAACCTTGATGGCCTTGGCGCGGCATTCGTCGGGTCGGACAATTTCAGTTTTGTCTCGCAAACTGTGGAATACATGACGCGCACAGGCGAACCGCCCTCGTTCTTCGAAATGCGGACGCCTGCCAACCCGAACGCCAACAAAAGACGCAAGGCCTATGTTGAGGTCATGGAGCGTCTCGGGTTTGAGCCACATATCATCAAGGTCGACGGCACGGGCTGGGCGTTTGAAGAAATTGGCCACAGGGGTGCACTGAAGGTTCTGGAGGAGCGCATGTTGCCGAGCGACTCGGTGTTATGCAGCAATGACCGACTGGCCATCGGCTTTCTTGCGGCCTGCTACGAACAGGGGATTCGGGTCGGTCGCAAGGATGATTGCGCGCTTCGCGTGGCCTCGAATGACGACCATCCTTTCGCAAAGTTTACGTGCCCATCCCTGACAACAGCCGCGCATGACTATGACAATGTTGCCGGGCGCAGCGTCGAGACGCTGTTCGAACTCATTGAAAGTGGAGGGAAATTTGAAACGAGGACAGAGACGCTGTTCCCTGCAAGGCTTGTTTTAAGGGATTCTGCTTAGTCGCAACTTTTTAACGCGCGTAAAGTTTTTATTGACGCCGCGACAATTTACGCTCTAACCTCTCTGCACGACATCCAAGCTCAGGGAGGACAGGGATGTATCTGAAGAACGCACTTCGTGCGGCGACTGCACTGACATTCGTCGCCACGGCAGCAGCCCACGCGCAATCCATCACGATCGCTACAGTGAACAATGGCGACATGATCCGGATGCAGGGCTATACCGATAAATTCACCGAAGCGACCGGGATCGATGTGGAGTGGGTGACGCTCGAGGAAAACGTCCTGCGTCAACGCGTGACCACCGACATCACCACCAAAGGCGGGCAGTTCGACATCATGACCATCGGCATGTACGAGACGCCGATCTGGGGTGCGAATGGTTGGCTGGTGCCGTTGGACGGAATGTCCGCGGAATATGACGTCGACGACATCCTGCCCGCGATGGCCGGTGGCCTGAGCCATGAAGGGACGCTTTATGCGGCGCCGTTCTATGGCGAAAGCTCGATGATCATGTATCGTACGGACCTGATGGAAAAGGCAGGTCTGGAAATGCCCGAGGCACCGACCTGGCAATTCATTCGCGAAGCGGCGGCGGCAATGACCGACCGCGACAACGACATCAACGGCATCTGCCTGCGCGGCAAAGCGGGCTGGGGTGAAGGCGGCGCCTTCATCACGGTGACCGGAAACTCATTCGGTGCGCGGTGGTTTGACGAAAACTGGAAACCTCAGTTCGATCAGCCTGAATGGAAAGAGGCCCTGACCTTCTTTGTCGATATGATGGGTGAGTCCGGCCCCGCTGGCTATGCCACCAACGGCTTCAACGAAAACCTGTCGCTGTTCCAGCAGGGCAAATGCGGCATGTGGATTGACGCAACGGTCGCCGCTTCTTTCGTGACCAACCCCGATGATTCCACAGTCGCCGACAAGGTGGGCTTCGCACTGGCGCCCAATTCGGAAGGCGTGGACAAACGCGCCAATTGGCTTTGGGCTTGGGCCCTGGCAATTCCGGCAGGCACTCAGCAGGAAGACGCTGCCAAACAGTTTATCGAATGGGCGACCTCGAAAGACTACATCGAGCTGGTGGCCGAAAATGAAGGCTGGGCCAATGTGCCTCCGGGCGCGCGGACGTCGCTTTATGAGAACGACAACTACAAGGCGGTCCCGTTCGCAAAAATGACGCTGGAGTCAATCCTGATGGCCGACCCGCAGAATTGCTGCGCACAGCCGACGCCCTATACCGGCATCCAGTTTGTCGCGATCCCGGAATTTGCGGGTATCGCCACTCAGGTAAGCCAGGAGTTCTCGGCAGTTTATGCCGGGCAGCAGACAGTGGACGAGGCCCTTGCCAAAGCGCAGGCCTTCACGGCTGAAGAAATGGAAGCCGCAGGATACTGAGGCATCCCTCCGGTGGGTGGGCAATGTCCCACCCGCCACTCTGACTTCCACAATTCCCGTTTTTCTCGCAGGCTATGCTTACGCCTGAACAGAGAGGTCTTGCATCATGGCTACTCAACACTCCCGATCCGTTGCGCGCCTGATGATGGCACCTGCCGTGGTCCTGCTGCTTGGCTGGATGCTCTTGCCTCTGACGATGACCCTGTATTTTTCCTTCAAGAAGTATCTGCCGCTGCGCGGTGGTGATCTGGGCTGGGTTGGTTTCGACAACTATGTCCGGTTCGTCTCATCCAGTTCGTTCTGGCCCGCGGTGCAAGCAACGCTGGTTATTGTCGGCGGCGTTCTGGTGATCACGGTTATACTGGCATTCTATTGGCGATGCTGCTGGACCAGCCAATGTGGGGACAAGGCGTCGTTCGGATCCTCGTGATCGCACCGTTTTTTGTCATGCCCACTGTGTCCGCGCTGGTCTGGAAGAACATGTTCATGGACCCGGTCAATGGCTTGCTTGCCCACTTGTGGCGTTTTTTTGGGGCCGAACCAATTTCATGGCTGTCCGAGGCGTCGATGACCTCGATCATCATGATCGTGTCGTGGCAGTGGCTGCCTTTTGCGACGCTGATCCTGCTGACCGCAATCCAGTCGCTGGACAGTGAACAACTGGAAGCGGCCGAGATGGACGGCGCGCCGGTGCTGAAGCGGTTCTATCACATCATCCTGCCGCACCTCAGCCGCGCGATTACCATCGTGATCCTGATCCAGACGATCTTTCTTTTGTCGATCTTCGCCGAAATCTTCGTGACCACGGGCGGCGCATTCGGCACCCGCACACTCACCTACCTTATCTTCCAGCGCGTTTTGGAAAGCCAGAATGTCGGCCTCGGATCAGCCGGAGGTGTCTACGCCATCATCCTAGCCAACATCGTTGCCATCTTCCTGATGCGCATCGTTGGCAAGAACCTGGACGCGTGAGGAGGTAAGACCATGGCCCGCGCCGTCACAACCCGCCGCAAATCGCTGAACACTGCCCTTGCATGGGCCGTCGGTTTGCTGATCTTTTTCCCGATCCTCTGGACCATCCTGACCAGCTTCAAGACCGAGGCGCAGGCGATCGCAAGCCCACCCCTGTTCCTGAATTTCGATTGGACGCTGGAGAACTATGCGATCGTACAGGAGCGCTCAGACTACATGCGGTTTCTGTGGAATTCGGTTATCATCGCGGGCGGATCAACCATTCTGGGCGTGATAATCGCAGTGCCCGCCGCCTGGGCCATGGCATTTGTCCCCTCGAAACGCACCAAGGACATTCTGCTGTGGATGCTGTCCACCAAGATGTTGCCTGCCGTTGGCGTGCTTTACCCGATCTACCTGCTGTTCATCCGGTTGGGTCTGCTGGACACGCGCGGGGGGCTGGTCGTGGTTCTGATGTTGATCAACCTGCCGATCATCGTCTGGATGCTCTACACCTATTTCCGCGAGATCCCGGGTGAAATTCTGGAAGCCGCGCGGATGGATGGCGCGACGCTGAAAGAGGAAATCCTCTATGTCCTCACGCCCATGGCCATCCCGGGCATCGCCTCGACGGTTCTGCTGAACTTCATCCTGGCTTGGAACGAGGCGTTCTGGACCCTCAACCTGACCGCCGTCGACGCGGCTCCGCTCACCGCGTTTATCGCCAGCTATTCCAGCCCCGAAGGCCTGTTCTTTGCCAAGCTCAGCGCGGCCTCGACCATGGCGATTGCACCAATCCTGATCCTTGGCTGGTTCAGCCAGAAACAACTTGTCCGCGGCCTGACCTTCGGCGCTGTGAAATAAGGAACACGACACATGGGACGTATTCAACTCAAGTCCGTGACCAAAAGCTTCGGCGACGTACAGGTCATCCCCCCGCTGGACCTGACCATCGAGGATGGTGAGTTCACCGTCTTCGTCGGTCCGTCGGGGTGTGGCAAGTCTACCCTATTACGCCTGATCGCGGGGTTGGAGGATATCACGTCGGGTTCCATCGATATTGACGGATCGGATGCCACCGATGTCCCACCTGCCAAGCGGGGGCTGGCGATGGTGTTCCAGTCCTACGCCTTGTACCCGCACATGACCGTACGAAAGAACATCGCCTTTCCCCTGCGCATGGCCAAGCTGGATCAAGCCGAGATCGACAAACGCGTCGAAGGCGCGGCAAGTGTTCTGAACCTGAGCGACTATCTGAACCGCCGCCCCGGGCAGTTATCCGGCGGGCAGCGCCAGCGCGTTGCCATTGGTCGCGCCATCGTACGCGAGCCGGCAGCGTTTCTGTTTGATGAACCCCTGTCGAATCTTGACGCCGCGTTGCGCGTCGGCATGCGGCTTGAGATCAGCGAACTGCACGAACGCCTGGCGACAACAATGATATACGTGACCCACGATCAGGTTGAAGCCATGACAATGGCCGACAAGATCGTCGTTCTTCAGGCCGGAGTGATCGAACAGGTCGGCACCCCGCTGGAACTGTATCGCACGCCACGCAATCTGTTTGTGGCAGGGTTCATCGGTTCACCCAGGATGAACTTTATCGAAGGCCCGGAGGCCGCAAAACATGGCGCGCGAACCATCGGAATTCGCCCCGAACACATAGGCGTTTCCGAGACCGAAGGAGAATGGTCCGGGGTCGTCAGCGTCTCCGAACATTTGGGCTCGGACACCTTCTTTCACGTCCACGAAACCGGTCTGGCTGAAACAATCACGGTCCGAGCAGATGGCGAGGTCGGGTTCCGCCACGGAGACCGCATCCACCTGACCCCGCGTGCAGATGTGATCCACCGGTTTGACGCGCAAGGCCTGCGGATCGAATGACACGTCTGGCAGGCAAAACCGCCCTGATCACCGGGGCAGCGCGTGGCATCGGGCTGGCCTTTGCCAAAGCCTATGTGGCAGAAGGCGCGCGGGTCGCAATCGCCGACATTGACAGCAAACGTGCGCAGGAGGCGGCCGGTGAAATCGGCGAAGCTGCCCTGGCCGTCGAGATGGACGTGACCCGCCAGAACAGCATAGATGACGCCGTCGCGCGAACAGCCGCACATTTCGGTCCGATCGACATTCTGATCAACAACGCGGCCATCTTCACTGCCGCACCAATCGTTGAGATTGAGCGTGCCGACTACAATCGTGTCTTTGACATCAACGTTTCTGGTGTGCTCTTCACGATGCAGGCTGTTGCGCGCCACATGATCGAACACGGGATCAAGGGCCGGATCATCAACATGGCATCGCAGGCTGGGCGAAGGGGCGAGCCTTTGGTCGCTGTGTATTGTGCCAGCAAGGCCGCGATCATATCGCTGACTCAATCAGCCGGCCTGAACCTGATTTCCCATGGGATCAACGTGAATGCCATCGCTCCGGGCGTTGTCGACGGGGAACATTGGGACGGTGTGGATGCGTTTTTTGCAAAACACGAAGGCAAGGTCCCCGGTCAGAAAAAGCGCGAAGTGGCGGCCGCCGTTCCGTATGGCCGGATGGGCCGCGCCGAAGATCTGACCGGGATGGCGGTGTTTCTGGCCTCTGACGAGGCCAAGTACATCGTCGCTCAAACCTACAATGTCGATGGCGGAAACTGGATGAGCTGATGGACCCCATGGCGAACGCAAAACCTCCGGTTCGGGTGCGGCGCGACAGCCTTGAAGGCCTGCCGGCATCCGTCAGAACACCGGGTTATAATAGCGCGGACCTGAGACCGGGCATCGTTCATATAGGTTTGGGTAATTTTCATCGGGCGCATCAGGCCTGGTATATCCACGAGTTGATGCAGCGGGGTCAGGCATTGGACTGGGCGATTATCGGGGCGGGTGTGCGAAGCTACGACGCCGATATGCGAAAGAAACTGCTGGCGCAGGACTGCCTGACAACATTGATCGAACTGGACCCCGAGGGAATATCTGCCGAGGTGATCGGCCCTATGATCGACTACCTTCCGATTCAGAATGGCAACGCATCTCTGATCCGCAAGATGGCTGATCCGGCCATCCGGATCGTATCGCTGACCGTGACCGAAGGCGGGTATTTTCTGGACGCCAAGACCGGTGCGTTCAACCTGAACCACGATGATATTCGCCATGACGCGGCAAATCCCAACCAGCCCCGCACCGCTTTTGGCGCCATTGTTGCCGCGCTCGGGCAGCGCCGGGCGAACGGTCTGAAACCCTTTACCGCGCTCAGCTGCGATAACCTTCAGGGCAACGGTGCGATTTTGCGAAACTGTATCGTTGGATTGGCCCGTATGTCCGACCCCGATCTGGCCGATTGGATAGACCGGAATTGCGCGTTTCCGAACTCGATGGTGGACTGCATTGTGCCCGCGACGACGGAACAATTAATATCGCAATGCCGCAACCTCGGCATCGACGACCGCGCGCCGGTCTCGCATGAAAACTTTCGCCAGTGGGTGATCGAGGACGATTTTTGTGACGGGCGGCCGCCGCTGGATGAGGTTGGCGTGACGCTGACCCAAGATGTCCATAGTTACGAGACAATGAAACTGCGCATACTGAATGGCGGCCACCAATTGCTGGCAAATGCCGGGGAAATTCTGAATGTCCCCACGATTGCAGATTGCATGCAGGACCCCGACATCGTGTCGTTTTTCCGCAAAGTTCAGGCCGAAGAAATTCTTCCCCATGTCAAACCTGTCCCCGGAACAACCGCGACTGAATATCTTGGATTGGTCGAGGGGCGTTTTTCGAATACCGCAATCCACGATTCGACGCGTCGGGTTGCGTTCGATGGATCATCACGCCATCCGGGGTTCTTGCTACCCTCGATGCGCGATGCAATTGCGGCCGGTTCATCCCTGAACGGGCTTGCGCTGTCCCAAGCTTTCTGGTGCCGGATGTGCGCGGGGGTTCGCGAGAATGGATCCGAAATAGCCCCAAACGACCCTCACTGGGAGGACTTAAAAAAAACGGCGCTGGCATCAAGGGCCAATCCGCAACTGTGGATCGAACAAAGCCAGTACTGTGGTGCGTTTGGTCGAGACACTCCCTTCGCCAACGATTTCGCCCGCTGGCTGACCGCGATCTGGCAGCGGGGATGCCGGGCAGCGATAGCTGAGTATCTGGCTTCGACTCCCTCTCCAGACTGATCCGGCACCGAAAAAAAGGGGGCCCTCTCAAGCCAAATGGACGTAGAAAATAGAACTTGGCTTCGCTGTCTCCAGACGCTGGACAGCCCCCTACTCCACCTCAGGCCAAGTTCGTCTGGCAAAGCCGTTCCGAATGTTCAACGACCAAATCGGCAAGCTCCGGCCGACACGAACCACAATTCGTTCCAGCTTGAAGGGCGTCTCCGATTTCATCCACATCAACCAGTTTTTCGTCGTGAATTGCGCGGATTATGGCTTTTAGCCCGACGCCGAAACACGAACAAATCATCGGGCCGCAGTCTTCCAGTTCCGCTGATGACCGACCGGACAAAATCTGGTGTGGTGCGACCTCGGGCAAAGTTGCAAGATAGTCTCGCATCAGCGTGACCGGCTCAGAAGATACAAACAGCACCGCCAACAGGCGTTGCCCCTCTGAGAACGCAATTCTGAATGACCCGCGCCTTTGATCTTCTATCAAAGTAGACACGGCATCGGGCAGGCCGAACCATTCTCGGGCAGTACTCTCCCAATCCTCGGCAACATGGTATCCTGCCAGTTCCAGCCTGTAACCTTTGTCCGTCTTTGCAATCGCCCAATACTCCGACTTTGGCGATGGGCCCCCAACAGAGACTGCAAACCCGTACCAGGCAGCATTCATGCGCCGAACAGACACGGCCGTTGCCTTACTCTCCGGTTGTCCCGAGATGGGGTCCGTCACAGTTGGAATCAGCGCATCCACACGGGCCGCCGGGGCCGTTTCCCCCGTCCAGTGAATCGGCGCGAACACTTGGCCGGGCGCGACGGTGTCGGTGATGCGAAGTCGAAATATCCCAGTTCCGACCGAACTATTGATCTCGACCAAATCGGCAGAGCCGAGGTTCAGATGGCGCGCGTCCTCGGGGTTCACTTCCACATAAGGTTCGGCGAGATGAGCCGATAGACGAGGTGACAATCCGGACCGGGTCATCGTGTGCCACTGGTCCCGATTTCGCCCCGTATTCAAAAGAAATGGGTATTGCGTTGATGTTTTCGCAACCGGTGGCTTATGGGAAACGGGCACAAAACGTGCTTTCCTATCAGGATGGAAAAACTGACCGTCACCAAAGAACCGTCCGTCCGTTCCACCAGGTATTACCGGCCATCGCGTCGGGCTTAGTTCATTGTATTCTTCCTCCGTAATATCCGCGAGCTTTGAGACGTCAAAATCCCTGCCAAACGATTTAGCCACTGAGGACAACGCCGCGTATTCCCGAAAAATCTGCGCCGGAGAGTCGTAGCTGAATGGCGTTTTCCACCCCATGCGACGACCGACGTCCGAAAGGATATCCCAGTCTGCACGTGCCTGCCCGGGAGGTGCCAGAACGGCGCGCTGTCTGCTGATTGTGCGATCCGAATTGGTTACGGTGCCACTTTTTTCCGCCCAGCCTGTCGCTGGCAGCAGCACATCCGCAAGACGTGCCGTATCCGTCCGGACCGTCAGGTCACTGACAACGGTGAAGGGACATTTCTCAATGGCTTGTCGCACGCTATCCGCATCAGGCATTGAAACCGCAGGATTGCTGTGAATGACCCAAAGCGCCCTGATCTGACCCTCTTTCACGGCACGAAACAGGTCCACTGCCTTAAGCCCCTGTTTTTCACAGATCTTCGGCGCGTTCCAGAAATGTTGAACGGCCGTGCGGTGGCTTTCATTCTCGATATCCAGGTGACAGGCCAGCATGTTGGCCAATCCGCCCACCTCTCGGCCACCCATGGCATTGGGCTGACCGGTAACGGAAAACGGGCCCATCCCTTCGCGCCCGATCCGACCCGTCGCCAGATGACAATTGAGGATCGCGTTTACTTTGTCCGTCCCGCTAGAGGATTGGTTCACGCCCTGACTGAAGATGGTGACCACACGCTCGGTCCCGGCCCAAAGATCACAAAATGTCTCGATCTCTTCGGTGGTCAGGCCCGTAACTGTCGGGTCGTCCCGCTGCGCCGTTCTAAGCGCCTCATCAAAGCCGACAGTCTGCTCCAGAAATTCAGGCACGACGTGTCCGCCTTCGTGAATGCTGACCAGCAATCTGTTGAACAAAGCAACATCGCTGCCCGGATGCAAAGCCAGATGAAGGTCGGCCTGATCGCAGCTTGCTGTACGGCGCGGGTCGACAACAACGATCTTTGTCCCACGTGACTGTCGCGCCGCCAGAACGCGCTGGTATAAAACCGGATGACACCAGGCGAGGTTGGATCCGACCAGAACCACCAGGTCGGCCTGATCAATATCCTCGTAGGTTCCCGGCACCGTGTCTGACCCAAAGGCGCGTTTGTGGCCAGCCACGGTTGAGGCCATGCAGAGCCTGGAATTCGTATCGATATTGGCCGAACCGATGAACCCTTTCATCAGCTTGTTGGCGACATAATAGTCCTCGGTCAGCATCTGCCCTGACACGTAGAACGCGACACTGTCCGGTCCGTAGGCCTCGATAGTGGACAAAAAGCGATCGGCGACCAGTTGCAGTGCTTCGTCCCACGGCACATCCTTTCCAAATGCTTGCGGGGCCAGAAGGCGATGATCCAGCCCGACCGTTTCACCCAAAGCCAGTCCCTTTGAGCATAAAAGCCCATGGTTCGCCGGATGATCCGGATCACCGCGTACCGCCAAACCGCCGGCGCCATCAGGGCGCAAAAGGACACCGCAACCAACACCGCAATAAGCGCAGGTGGACCGGATTTCAGGCAGCCCGGTTCCGTCCATCAGGCCGCACTCCGCCGGGTTGCCGCTTTGTCGTCCAGCAGGATACGACTGCCTTCCAGCCGCACCGGATAGGTGGTGATGCGACCATCATCCGCGCCCTGAGCCTCGCCCGTGTTCAGATCGAAGACCCAATTGTGCAAGGGACAAGTCACCGACTGACCATGCACGATGCCTTCGGACAACGGGCCGTCCTTATGGGGACAATTATTGGTAGCTGCGAAGACTTCGGCCTCGGCAGTTCGGAAAATCGCAATGCAGCCGATATGAGTTTTTATCAGGCGCGCCCCACGCAGTGGCACCTCATCGATATGCCCGACGTCGATCCAGCTCATTCCGCGGCCTCCAATGTGAAATCTGCAATCGGCGCGTAGGTTTGCGCCTTGTCCCGCACATGTTCGGCCCACGGGTCCTTGCGGTAGATGCTTTGAGACAGCTCGAACCTTTCGACCAGAGCCGCGCGATTTTCCAGATCGTCGACCACATGCCCCCTGATCCAACCCATGCCGACTTTGCCCATCCATTTATACAAACGATCCAAGTACTTGCCGCCTTCCCGATAGGCCTGAGTGACGGCCATCACAACCTCGATTGCTTCGTCTTCGGTTGGCACCTGGCATAGCAATTCGGTCTCTTTCACATCCATGCCAGCAGCTCCGCCGATGCTGATCTGAAACCCAGAGTCCACGCAAACCACGCCGATATCCTTGCAGGTGGCCTCGGCACAGTTGCGCGGGCAGCCCGACACGGCCAGCTTCAGCTTGTGAGGCGCCCACGACCCCCACAGGATTTTCTCAAGCTTGATCCCAAGCCCGGTGCTGTCCTGCGTTCCAAACCGACAATGATCGGTTCCGACACAGGTCTTCACCGTGCGCAAACCCTTGGAATAAGCATGGCCCGAGACCAGACCCGCCTTGTTCAGATCCGACCAGATCGCGGGCAGGTCCTCACCCTTCACGCCCAGAAGGTCGATCCGCTGGCCACCAGTGACCTTGACGGTTGGCACGTCGTATTTATCCGCCGCATCCGCGATGGCGCGCAGTTCTTCTGGTGTGGTAATCCCACCCCACATACGGGGCACCACGCTGAACGTGCCATCCTTTTGGATGTTTGCGTGCTTGCGTTCGTTGACAAACCGGCTTTGCGGGTCGTCCTGATACTCAAGCGGCCAATCAGCCAGCAAGTAATAGTTGATCGCGGGGCGGCAGACATGGCAGCCGTTGGGCGTGTTCCATCCAAGCTCCTGCCAGACGGCAGCCTGGCTTTTCAACTCCTGCCCTTTGATCAGGCGGCGCACATCCTCATGGGTCAGATCCGTGCAGCCGCAGACGGGTTGCGCCGTTGGCATTTGGAAGTCGTCGCCCAACGTGACTTGCAAGACTTGCTCAACCAGCCCCGTGCATGTGCCGCAGGAGGCACTGGCCTTGGTGCTAGCGCGCACCGCGCCCAGATCGCCGGCCCCTGCATTGATCGCCTCGACGATGTTGCCCTTGCATACGCCGTTGCAGCCGCAAATCTCCGCCTCAAGCGGCAATGCTGCAACGGCTGAGAGAGGGTCCGCGGTGTCACCCCCCTGATAGGCAGGGCCGAAGATCAGCGTCTCGCGCATCTCTTCGATGCTGGTGCCGTCCTTGATTAGCCCGAAGAACCAGCTGCCATCGGCAGTGTCGCCATACATCACGGCGCCAACCAGACGATCTTCTTCGATCACAAGCCGTTTATAGACGCCGCGCGAGGGATCGCGGAACACAATATCCTCGCGCTCGGGGCCTTCGGCAAAATCGCCTGCGCTGAACAGGTCGCAACCGGTGACCTTCAGCTTGGTCGAGAGGGTTTTCCGCTCAAATACAGCCTCTTCACCCAGTAAAGCCATCGCGACGACCTTCGCCTGATCATAAAGCGGCGCGACAAGGCCAAAGATTTCTCCGTCATGTTCGACGCATTCGCCCACGGCAAAAACGTCCGGGTCCGAGGTCAGCATCTGGTCATCCACATGAATGCCGCGCCCAGTGGCCAGACCGGCCTCCTGCGCCAGTGCCGTATTGGGGCGGATTCCAACTGCCATGACCAGCAGGTCACAAGGCAACTCGGTCCCGTCATCCAGCAAAAGCGCGCGAACCTTGCCGCCTTGCCCAATGATTTCCTTGGAGTTCGCCTGCAGACAGATCTTTATGCCTTTATCCTCAAGCGATTTCTTCAGCAGATACCCGGCGGCCTCATCCAACTGGCGTTCCATCAGGTTGCCCATGATGTGCACCACGGTGACGTCCACTCCGTGGGCGGCCATGCCTGCAGCCGCCTCAAGACCCAGCAAACCGCCACCGATCACAACGACCTTGTTGCCCGGGCCCATACCCATCATCTGCCGGGTATCTTCCAGATCGCGATAAGCGATCACGCCATCCAGATCATGCCCAGGCAGAGGGATCACGAACGGGTTTGACCCCGTCGCGATCAACAGCTTGTCGTATGGAACATGGCCGTTCGCCCCATCGACCACCTTCATCTCGCGGTCGATCCTGGCCACCTTTTCGCCAAAGCGACAGGTGATCCTTCGCTCGGCGTACCAAGCGTCGTCATGGGTGACGATCTCTTCATAGGTCTTCTCACCCGACAGAACCGGGCTGAGCATGATGCGGTTGTAGTTTCCGCGCGGTTCCGCGTTGAACAGGGTGATAT
The DNA here is from genome assembly GCA_963669395.1 of uncultured Ruegeria sp. Lineage (GTDB taxonomy): Bacteria > Pseudomonadota > Alphaproteobacteria > Rhodobacterales > Rhodobacteraceae > Ruegeria. The sequence continues at coordinate 3,169,869 of OY770022.1, forward strand.
CGAACGCATCTGGTGCAGCATCGGTCAGGTGCTCCAGCACCCGGCCCGAAGCCATGCCTGCGCCTATGACAACTAGTCTTTGTTTCATGGTTTCACTCCGCTGCAATCGCCTTGGGGGCAGGCGATTTCGGCTTGGCGCCGTGTTCGTATTCTTCAAGGAAGTCCAGAACTTCCTGCCGGTAGGCGTAGTAATCAGGGTGTTCCAACAATGCCTTACGGGTCCTTGGGCGCGGCAGGTCGACCTCGGTGATTTTCCCGATGGTCGCTTGCGGACCATTGGTCATCATCACCACGCGATCGGCCAGAAGGATCGCCTCGTCCACGTCATGTGTCACACAGATCGCGGTGACCTTGGTACGGGACCAGACCTCCATCAGGACTTCCTGCAATTCCCAGCGTGTGAGGCTGTCGAGCATCCCAAAGGGCTCATCCAGCAGTAGCAGTTTGGGCGACAGCGCAAAGGCGCGGGCGATGCCGACGCGTTGTTTCATGCCATTCGACAGATCGGAGGCAGACTTGTCCATCGCGTCAGCTAGACCGACACGTTCCAGATAGTATTCGACCACATCTTGCCGCTCGGCCATGCTGGCCTTGGGGTAGACCTTGTCGACGCCAATTGCGACATTTTCCTTGGCGCTAAGCCAGGGGAACAGGTTGGGCGACTGGAACACCACGGCGCGCTCGGGATCGGCCCCTTCGACGTGGCGGCCATCCAACTTGATCGCACCCTTCGAGATTTCGTTTAGCCCAGCAGCCATAGTCAGAACCGTGGACTTGCCACAGCCGGAGTGGCCGATCAGTGAGATGAACTCGCCCTTGTCGATCTTCAGATCGAAATCCTCAACCACGGTCAGCGGGCCTTTGGGCGTCGGGTAGACCTTGTGCAGTTGCGAGAAATCGAGAAAGCGGTTCTCGATCATTCCTTTCTGTGCCTCGGCAACAGCAGTGGGGACTCCGTGGATTGGCGTGACATCGGGCAGGATGCGCGAGCCTTCGACTTTTGCCTCGATTCCCACATCCATGAGATACTTGGTGACGCCTGCACGCAGACGTTTGAAGGTCTCGTTGTTGTTCATTGCGCCCCGATCCCGTGGACGCGGGATCGACACGCGGAACTCCTGCCCCAAAGTCCCGTCCGGGTTCAGAGCGATGATCCGGTCGGCCAGGATGATCGCCTCATCCACATCATTGGTGATAAGGACACAGGTCTTTTTGTCGGCTTCCCAGATATGTTCGATCTCATCGGCCAGATTGGCGCGGGTCAGCGCATCCAGCGCCGACAAAGGCTCATCCAGCAGCAGAACTTCGGGGTTCATCGACAGCGCGCGCGCCACGTTAACCCGCTGGCGCATCCCGCCGGACAACTCCGCCGGGCGGCGCGAGGCGGCGTGGCTGAGTCCAACCATCTTGACGTAATCCGCCACTTTCTCGGCTTTCGCGGCCTTGCTTAGGCCAGGAAAGACCGTATCCACCGCCAGACCCACATTGCCGCTGACCGTCAACCACGGCATCAGCGAGTAGTTCTGGAAGATCACGCCACGTTCCGGGCCCGGCCCCTTGATCGGAGTGCCTTTGAACGTGACCTCGCCCTTGGTCGGCATATCCAGACCGGCCATCAAATTGATCAGGGTCGTCTTGCCGGTACCCGAAAAGCCAAGGATCACCAGAAACTCGCCCTCTTGCACATCCAGATCGATCCCTTTCAGAACAACGGTCCGCGCGGTGCCTTCACCAAAGGATTTCGAGGCGTTCTTGAAGCTCAGAATGCTCATCTCGATCACCGGTTATTCGTAAAGGTAAAGAGGGATTGCAGCGCGTACATCACCCGGTCCAGCAAGAAGCCGATGATGCCGATGGTGAAAACCGCAACCATGATCTTGGCCAGAGAGCTGGACGAGCCATTCTGGAATTCATCCCAGACAAACTTGCCCAGACCGGGGTTCTGCGCCAGCATTTCAGCCGCGATCAAGACCATCCAGCCAACACCAAGCGACAGGCGCAGACCGGTAAAGATCAACGGCAGGGCCGAAGGCAGCACCAGCTTAGTGATCTTGGTATAGGTGTTCATTTTCAGTACCTTGGAGACGTTAACCAGGTCCTTGTCGATAGAGGCTACACCCAGTGAAGTGTTGATCAGCGTTGGCCACAACGAACACAAGGTCACGGTGATGGCCGAGATCAGGAAGGACTTGGCAAACCACCCGTCATTGGTGACATAAACTGCCGAGACGATCATGGTGACGATCGGCAGCCATGCCAGTGGAGACACGGGTTTGAATATCTGGATCAGCGGGTTCAGCGCAGCGTTTGCTGTTGGCGACAGACCCGCCGCAATGCCAAGCGGGACGGCCACCACCGTTGCGATCAGAAACCCGAAGAACACGGTTTTGATCGAGGTCCAGATCTGCTGGTAGTAGGATGGCGCGCCCGTGTAAGCGACCTGCTTGACCTCTTCCGCGCGGCCCGCGTCGATCAGCTTTTGGTTTCGCTTCTCGACCATCGCCTCGAACTTGGCGCGTTTGGTGGCTTTGGCTTGCGCGTCCTCGTTCAGATTGACCATTTCCGCCCAAACCTGAGCCGGTCCGGGGACCGCACCCAAAGAGGTCTGCACCTTGGGGGCCAAAGTCGCCCACAGCAGCAGAAATGCGCAAATCGACAGAAGGGGGACCACCAGCAACCGCCAGATCTCGGTCATCTGGGCGCGCGGGTTGTCCCCCGCTGCTGCTTTCAGCACCGGGGTGGCCCAACTGAGGCCAAGGACCTGAAACCATTTGTCGGCGGCATTTATGCGGGTAAAAAGGCGGGCGCGGCGTTCCTCTCGGGCGGCGTCTGCATTAAATTCTGGATCGACCGTTGTCATCTGATGTGTCCTTGCGATGGCGGGGCACTTGTGAGCATCGCGCCTGACCCAAGCCGGGCGCAGTGTTGCGGGGTTAGCCTTGTACGTCCGAACCGACGATCTTCTGATCGCCCTTCAGACCAATGGACAGACTTTCGAGGTAGGCGTTGGGGGTGCGGCCGTCATAGGCGATGCCGTCAATGATATCCTCGACCGGGGTCGGCGCCTTGTAACCGTCGCTGTTCCAAGGGAAGTCAGCCTCATTGGCCAAGCCCTCGTCGACCAGCAGGCGCGCGGCTTCCAGATAGATCTTGGGTTTGTAGACGGACTTGGCGACCTCGTCATACCAACTGTCCGGTTTTGCATCAGCGATCTGACCCCATCGGCGCATCTGGGTCAGGTACCAGACAGCGTCCGAGTAGAACGGGTAAGTCGCGTTGTAACGGAAAAACACATTGAAATCCGGAACTTCGCGCTTGTCACCCTTCTCGTATTCAAACGTGCCGGTCATCGAGTTGGCGATTACGTCGTAATCCGCGCCGACATATTCTGGACGGCTGAGGATTTCGACGGCCTCGGGGCGGTTGGCGTTATCGTTTTCATCCAACCACATGGCGCCGCGGATCAAGGCCTTGGTCACGGCCAGCGTGGTGTTCGGATACTCCTCCGCAAATTCGGCGGTGATGCCAAAAACCTTTTCGGGGTTGTTCTTCCAGAGCTCATAGTCGGTGATGACCGGAACGCCGATGCCCTTAAACACGGCCTGCTGGTTCCACGGTTCCCCCACGCAGTAACCATAGATCGTACCAGCCTCAAGCGTCGCAGGCATCTGCGGCGGAGGGGTTACGGACAGGAACACATCCGCGCCAATCTGGCCAGTTACGTTCTCGGGGCTGTAGTAGCCGGGGTGCAGACCGCCAGCGGCGAGCCAGTAGCGTAATTCGTAATTGTGCGTCGAAACTGGGAAAACCATGCCCATGTTGAAGGGCTTGCCTTCGGATTTGTACTTCTCGACCACCGGGGCCAGAGCCTCGGCACTGATCGGATGCTGCGGGCGACCATCCTCCATCACCGGGATATTCGGTTTCATCTCTTCCCAGATTTCGTTGGACACGGTGATGCCGTTGCCGTTCAGATCCATCGAAAATGGCGTGATGATATGCGCCTCGGTCCCGTATCCGATGGTCGCAGCCAATGGCTGCCCCGCCAGCATGTGCGCGCCGTCCAGCTGCCCGTCGATCACACCGTCCAACAGCACTTTCCAGTTGGCCTGTGCCTCAAGCGTGACGAACAAACCTTCGTCCAGGAAATATCCCTGCTCATAGGCCACTGCCAACGGTGCCATGTCCGTCAGCTTGATAAAACCAAAGGTCAGTTCATCTTTTTCCAGTTCAAGTTCGGCCAGAGCGGGAGAAACAAGCGCGGTAGTTGCCGCAAGGCTCAAGATCAGTTTCTTCATCACATTTCCCTTCGGTTCGGCCCAATCAGGGCGCGTGGCTGCCCGTTTGCCTTGGGGCACAAAAAAAGCCGCCGACACACACCGCCGGGAGGAGTTGGCGGTTGGTCGAGCGGCTTTGCTCTTGATAGATGCCCATGGACATGGGCGCATTCTGTCGGATGGCTCCGTTGCCTGCCGATGACTTCAGTAAGTCGACAAAACGTGGTCGCGTCATCTGTATTTTGAAGGATGGCTGAAATTTTTCCGCATTGCAGCATTACGCGATGCTGCAATGCGGAAAAAATGTGCACACCTACTCGGAAGGCTCGAAAATACGTCGATCGAAGAAGACATTCCGAGACAGAATCAGGCTGCCCTTGGCTGATGCTACTGCCATTGGTTCCGGCAAGGCACCTTCCAGTTTCTCGGACGCACCCGGGGTCTCAATTCCTGATCGATGCATTGCTTGCCGGTACAAGTCACTCCGAAAGACCTTGGCTGCTGCATGTTCGGCAGCACCAACTTCAAGGCCGTTTCGCTTCGCCATTTGATGTGCAATCCACTTGGCCTGACTGCGCCACGGAAAAGTTGCCGCGCCTTCAAAAAACTCTACAAACCCCTCAACATGGCGGTGTTCTCCACTTGGAGAGATCGTAAATTCCCCCATCAAGGCGCGATCGACCAGTTCCGGGGACACATTCAGATAGGCTTTGCGCGCCAACATCTCGGACGCCGTAGAACGGCTGTCGGGATTGGACAACCACCGCCCGGCACGCCAAACCGCGCGCATAAGGCTGCCCAGAAGATGTGGTTCGGTCTGGGCCCAATCGTTTCTGACGGCCAGCACCTTTTCCGGCGCGCAATTCCAGATTGCCCGACCGGGCAACAGCAAAGCCCCAAACTGATCCTCGACAGCAAACGACCCCCAGGGTTCCCCAACGCAGAACGCATCAATCTCTCGTGCAGCAAGCGCCTGCGCCATCAAAGGTGGAGGAACAGTACGGATCTCGACGTTTTTTGAAGCCAGCTCGGTTCCGGCCACCCAATATCGCAGCAACTCAACATGCATTGAAAATGGAAACGGCACCCCGAAGATCAGAGTGTCGTCGGCGGCCTTTGCGAGTGCAGCGCCCGCAGCTTTTGCATCGATGAAGTCGAAACCATATCCCTGATCCACCAACTTCCGGGCCAGTTGTGCACCAACTCCGACGACATTGCCATTCAGCGACAGTACGGAAACAGCGGATATCGGGGTCGTGATCCCGCCCTGCCCAAGTGCTATTGCGACAGGGATCGGAGATAACAAATGTGCAGCATCGACGTGCCCAAAAGCCAACATGTCGCGCAACGAAGACCAGGACGGTGCGGGACGAAGATCCAGCGAGATCCCTTCGGCGTGGTCAAAACCCATCTCGCGGGCGACAACCAAGGGGGCAGCATCCACCAAAGGCATATAAGCAACCGGGAGCGCCACGGTTCTCATGACAACAACCCCGACGCCGTCACCAGTGCGTCGGCCACTTCGGCCACCCGACGGTTTTGATTCATGGCCGTCTTTCGTAACAGGGCGTAAGCTTCATCTTCCGGCACGCCTCTGGACTTCATTATCAAGCCTTTGGCCCTGTCAATCACCTTGCGCTCCTCCAAGGCGCGGCGCGTTTCCGCAAGCTCCACGCGAATTTGGCGCAGGACCTGGAACCTGGCGATTGCAGTATCCATCACTGGCTTGATGCGGTCGGCCTGCAATCCATCCACGACATAAGCCGACACTCCGGCCTCGACCGCTGCCCTGGCCAATCCCCCTGCCGCGCCGGACACGAACATCGCAACCGGGCGCTCCAACGGGCCGGACGCTACCGTCAGTTCCTCCAGCATATCGCGGGACGGATTGTCGATATCAATCAACACAATATCCGGGTCGTGGGTGGCAATCTTGCGCGCCAGGCCCGAGACATTGCCGATCACAAAGACATCTACATCCCCATACGCTTTCAAGGCGTCAACAATAGCGAAAGCGCGGTCGTGGTTCTGCTCGACCACAACGACGGTCAGGTTTTGGCTCATGACTAGTCAACTGAGCTCTGCCCACGTCAACCACAATTGGAAAGTCCTCCACCCCTTCCTTCGGCGGCAGAATTGCTCAATTATTCAGCGGTCATTGGCGCTATGCAAAGATACCGGGCAAATTGACTGACATGTCGGCATGTCGAATTGTTCTGCGGATCAATTTGTTGGACAGGTCCCGCAAGCGCTATGGACTGCCAAATGTGTCAATTTCTCAGTACCCGCTTATTGAATGCAGCCCCTGTTCAGACAAACCTGTTTACATAGTTCTCCAGGATTTCCTGATGTCCCGATTGCGGCCTCGGATTTATGTTCTCACGCAAAACGCGCGCAGCAATTTCTTCCAGACCGCTATCCAGCATCGTCGCCGCTGAAGGCGTGTTCCAGCCCGAGTAACGCTTCGACAGCTCAGCTTCCAAACCGCCATCTTCAATCATGGCGGCAGCGGCTTTCAAACCCCGGGCGCAGATATCCATTCCCCCGACATGGGCAGCCACCAGATCTTTTGCATCAATGGACTGGCGGCGAATTTTTGCGTCGAAATTTGTGCCTCCGGTGGTAAAGCCACCGGCCTTCAATATGTAATAGTAAGCCAAGGCAACTTCCGGTGTGTTATTTGGGAACTGGTCTGTATCCCAACCCGACTGGTAGTCGTTGCGGTTCATATCGATCGAGCCCAGCATTCCCTCGGCTGCGGCCACCGCAATTTCATGCTCAAAGCTGTGCCCTGCAAGGATCGCATGCCCCTGCTCGAGGTTCAGCTTCACTTCGTTCTCCAACCCGTACTTTCTGAGGAACCCGATGCAGGTTGCCGCGTCATAGTCGTATTGGTGCTTGGACGGCTCCTGTGGTTTGGGTTCTACCAGAATGGCGCCCTTGAACCCGATCTTGTGTTTATACTCCACGACCATATTCAGAAACCGACCCATGTGGTCCAGTTCGGTTTTCATATCCGTGTTCAGCAGGGTCTCGTACCCTTCGCGCCCGCCCCAAAGTACATAGTTTTCACCACCGAGCTTGTGGGTCGCGTCCAGGCAGGATTTCACCGTGGCCGCTGCAAAGGCAAAAACGTCGGGATCAGGATTGGTGCTGGCGCCGGCCATCCAGCGGCGATGGCTGAACATATTGGCCGTGCCCCAAAGCAGCTTTGTGCCGGACACCTGCATCTTTTCGCCAATGTAATCCGTGATTTCTTCCAGAGTTCTCAGGTTGTCCGCAAAATTTCCCTGTTCGGGCCGGATGTCAGCGTCGTGCCAGCAGAAGTAGGGCTGACCGAGCACCTCGAACATCTCAAAAGCAATATCTGCCTTCAAACGAGCCCGCCCCATATCATCCTGAGGATGCCACGGGCGTTCAAAAGTTGGACCACCAAAGGGGTCTCCGCCCTCCCACGCGAATGAGTGCCACCAGGCGACTGCAAACCGCAGATGATCTTCCATGCGTTTGCCCATGACCATCTCGTCTGGATCATAGTGCCGGAAGGCCAGCGGGTTTGTGCTGTCAGCGCCTTCAAACCGGATCCGCTCGATCCCTTCAAAAAATCCGCTTGGCATTTCTGCCCCCTACTCTGCTTTTTGTTCTGGCTGCTTGCCGAGAATGATCATCGACAGAAGGTCGTCATCGGTGACATCTGCGATATCGACCGTTCCAACCAGTTTCCCATTCTTCATGACCGAGGCGCGGTCACACAGCTCCATAACGGCATGAACATCGTGATCGATCAGGAAGATACCGATACCTTGCGCCTTTAGCTGGTGGATCAGATCCGCCACCATCTGCGTTTCATGCGGCCCAAGTGCCGCCGTCGGCTCGTCCATAATCAGAATGCGCGCATTGAAGTAGACAGCCCGGGCAATTGCCACGGATTGTCTTTGCCCCCCCGACAACGCGGAAACCGGGTCATTGAACTTCTGAAAATTGGGGTTCAGCTGCGCCATGATCTTGCGGCACTCGGCCTCCATGGCTGCATCGTTGACCAACCCGAAAGGCGTCGTCATCTCGCGCCCCAGGAAAAGGTTCGACGTTGCATCCAGATTGTCGGCCAAGGCGAGCGTTTGGTAGATCGTTTCGATGTTGTTCGCGCGGGCATCACGGGGGTTTCCGATCTCGACACGTTTGCCGTCGATCAAAATTTCGCCCTGATCCATTTGATAGGCACCGGACAGGACCTTGATCAAAGTGGATTTCCCGGCCCCGTTATGCCCGAGCAAACCAACCACCTCACCGGGATAGAGATCGACAGACACATGGTCGACGGCCTTGATCCCGCCGAAGGAGATCGAGATATCGCGCATCTCGACCAATGGCGGCGTGCCAGATCCGCGGCCAGCATTGTTTGAGGTTTTCTGCGTATCCTGAGCTTGCATCATTTTGCCCCCAGTCGCTTGCGGTAAACGATGTCGATATAGACGGCCAGCACAAGAACGCTGCCGACCACGATGTTCTGAAACGGTGCATCCACGCCAACCATGGCCATGCCGGACTGAAGCGCCTGCATGATCAATGCGCCAAGGATCGCGCCGTATATGGTGCCGATGCCACCGGACAACGCGGTTCCACCGATGACGGCAGCGGCGATGACCCTCAGTTCGTCCAACGTGCCAATGTCGTTCGAATGGTTTGCAAGGCGCGCCGAGGCAACCACGGCCGAAACAGCGCACAGAAAGCCCATCAGCGCAAAAATCTTCACGGTCAGCAGGCGTGTATTGATGCCCGAAAGCTCTGCCGCATCCGGGTTGCCACCAGTGGCAAAAATATAGCGCCCGAACCGGGTTTTTCGCGCCACGACCGTAAGTGTCACCGCCACGATGATCAGGATGAGGACAGAAATCGGTATGCCGTATCCGACGACCAGCCCTTCGGGCATCGTCTCTCCGCGCGCTTCGAACATGCGCTGCAATCGGCGCGTCGGAATGGCGTAGCTGTTGACGATGTAGACGTAGCCAAGGATGGCAATTGCGATGATCCCGGCCAAGGTGGCCTCGGCCCAAACAGGCTTAACGGGGAAGCCATGCGCGGCTTTTGCGCGACGGCCGCTCCACAAGGCCCAGATGGCGATCCCGGTGGCAAACAAGCCAAACAGCCAGCTTGTCGTTGCCCCCAATGTTCCGTTGGTTCCGCCAAACATCAGGAACGTACTGTCCAGAGGGCCAATTGTCTGGCCGCTGGTCAAATACCATGCCACGTTCCTCCAGACCAGAAACCCACCTAGCGTGACGATGAAGGCCGGTATCGTCAGGTATCCTACCATCCAGCCGTGAAAAGCACCGATCAACGTGCCGACAAACAACCCCACGACTATGGTAATCGCCCAGGTTGCCGGGTTGTTCAAACCCATCCCGAGGACCTGTGGCAAAAGTTCGGTTTGCGTCATTGCCATCACGGCCGAAGTCGTTGCCAGCAACGCGCCGACCGACAGATCAATGTGACGCGTGACGATTATGAACACCATCCCGCAGGCCATGATTGCCACCGAAACCGTCTGAATTGACAGGTTGAACAGGTTGCGCGGTGTCAGGAACCGCCCGTCGGTGACGATGTTGAACCCGATGCACAGGATGACAAACGCGCCGATCATTCCCAAAAGCCGCATATCCAGTTCCAATTGCTGGAACAGGCTGGGTTTCGCTTTTTCAGGTACCGGCTGAGACGAAGTTTCGGTCATTTCCGATCTTTCATAGTCAGCAATAGTTCCCGGCCCCCAAAAAGGGCCAGGGACTTTAGGTTTTAGTTACAGGGGGCCGGGCCGTTTTCGACGCCCTGGCACAAGTCTGCCAGCGGAATCCATCCGGCATCCACCACGACAGTCAGGTTGTCTTTGGTGATCGGTACCGGCGCCAGGAAGACCGAGTTCATCGCAGTGCCACCCGGCGAAGTCCAGCTGACCGCGCCTTCAACATCTGCAGGACTTGTGCCACCGCTCAGCGCCAATGCGATTTCACCAGCCGCTTTGCCCAATTCACGGGCATCTTTCCAAACCGAAACGGTTTGAGTGCCCAGTGCAACCCGGTTCAGCGCTGCGTGGTCGCCATCCTGACCCGACACCGGAATGCCTTCCATGCCCTGTGCCGTCAGGGCCGCAACAACACCGCCTGCAGTTCCGTCATTCGAAGCGACAACCGCGTCCACCTTGTTTTCATTTGCGGTCAGGATCTGCTCCATGTTCCGCTGTGCGTTCGCAGGAAGCCAGCCATCCGTATAGGCCTCGCCGACGATCACGATATCGCCACTGTCAACGGCCGCTCCGATGATTTCTTGCTGTCCACCCCGCAGGAAGTCAGCGTTCGGATCGGTCGGCGAACCTTTGATCATGACGTAGTTGCCCTTGGGCATGGCCGCAAAAACGGCCCGGGCCTGCATTCTGCCAACCTCGACGTTGTCAAAGGTCAGGTAAAACGCACGGTCGTCCTCGATAAGGCGGTCATATGCAATGACCGGGATGCCTTCGTCAGCTGCCGCCTGAACCGCCGGTCCGATAGCCTGTGCGTCCTGCGCCAGAATGATAAGGGCGTCCACGCCTTGGGCGATCAGGCTTTCGATATCCGAAAGCTGCTTTGCGGAAGACGATTGCGCATCTGCCGAAATGTATTCGGCGCCCCCTGCTTCCAGCGCCGATTTGATCGCCGCTTCGTCCGTCTTCCAGCGTTCTTCCTGAAAGTTGGACCAGCTTACACCGACCACCGGCTCTGCGAATGCAACCGAGGCCAGCATAGTGGCCGCAGCTGAAAAGCTGAGAATTCTTTTCATGATTTCCTCCCATATGCCGAGCCATCGCTTGTCGATTCGCGGCTCTCAAAATTTTGAATAGCACATTTATTTCAGCCGGTAAAATATTTACTCTATTAGAGGAACTGAAATTCAAATAAGTTGAGCCAACAGTGAGATTCGCGAGGACAAGATGCTGAAAAGCAAAGCCTCTCCGGTTTCTTTGGAACAAAGAAATGCAACCCGGCTACGGGTGTTGGAGCACATCAGAACAAAAGGATCCGTCTCTCGGATCGATATCGCTTCGGCCCTGCAAACCAGCCCTGCTACGGTAACGGCGGCGACGGCAGATCTCATCTCGGCCGGATTGATCAAAGAAACCCAAAGCGAAGCGCAACTCAAATCCGGGAAAAGAGGCAGACCAAGGGTTTTGCTGCAATTGGACGGTCAGTCTTACCTTGTGGCAGGGCTCAAGGTCGCGCGTCAGGTGATCTCGGTCATTCTGGTCGACTTCCAAGGCAATGAGGTGGCTTCACACAAGTATGCGCTGGAATCCGCCAGAATGTCGTCGACGGATTTTGTGCTGGCGATCCGCGAGGCACTCGAGGAGACCTGCGGAAAGATTGATGCCTCTATCGGCGACCTTGCTGGCGTCTCAATCGGGGTGGCTGGTCTCGTTGATGCCAGGGGAAACTTCGTGCACTGGTCATCTTCGATTGCCGAAAGAAACATCGATTTCAATCGCCTGCTGTCAAAAGAACTGTCCTGCCCTGCTTTCGTGGATAACGACGCGAACCTTGTTGCAAAGGCTGAACAGTTGTTCGGACTTGGCAAGGGGCTGAGCAACTTCCTTGTTGTCACGATCGAACATGGGGTCGGTCTGGGTATCGTTCTGGACGGAAAGCTATATCGAGGAGAGCGCGGCTGCGGAGCTGAGTTCGGGCACACCAAGGTACAGCTTGACGGCGCATTGTGCCAATGCGGTCAACGCGGATGTCTGGAAGCCTATGTCGGAGATTATGCACTGATCCGTGAAATGACGGTCACAGGTCATTCCAATGAAATGAAGGCTGTTTCCGACATTCATGATCTGGCCGATTCTGGAGATGAAAGAGCGTCTTCCGTGCTCGCCCGTGCCGGTCAGATGTTTGGCCTTGGGGTTTCCAATCTGATCAACCTTTTTGACCCAGAATGCATTATCGTCTCGGGCACGCAAAAAAGCTTTGAGCATCTGTGTTCAAGCGAGGTTATGACCCGCACCCGAAGCGGCGTCGTGAATGTCGATGCGCCCTTGCCGGACATCAAAGTTCACCATTGGGGCGATTTGATGTGGGCCAAGGGCGCCGCAGCATACGGGATCGAACAGATTTCGATCCTAAAGGTCAAGGAGCTCTCGGCAAATGCGTCCTGAGTTTGCTGCCCTTGTGGTTCTTGCCACCACTGCAAATGCCGGGCCGAACGCCCCCGAGTTCATTGGCATCGAGGTGCCGGAACATATTTACGATGGCGGCTGGGAGCATTTTGTCGGCGGCGGTGTCGCCGTGTTCGATTGCAACGGAGATTCTTTATCCGAACTGTTCGTGGCCGGCGGATCGAACCAGTCGCAACTGTTCCACAACACCTCGCAGGGCACGATTTCTTTTAAGGTCGAGACGCCCGATGAATTGTCTCTGACCGGCGTAACCGGCGCGTATCCGCTGGATATCGACAGCGACGGTCTGATGGATCTGGCGGTTTTGCGTGTTGGTCCGGACCTTCTTCTCAAAGGCCACCAAAATTGTCGGTTCGGCCCTTTTGATAGCCTTGGCCTCTTGTCAGAAGATCACTGGACCACAGGTTTTTCAGCCACTTGGGAAGATGGGCAGTCCTTACCGACGCTGGCATTCGGGACTTATGTTAATCGGTTCGATCCCGACGGCCCTTTTGAAACTTGCGGACCCACTCTCCTCTACCGCCCCCATGGCAGCGGCTACCAGCAGCCGCTGCACCTTGAACACGGCCACTGTTCGCTTTCAATTATGTTTTCCGACTGGGCCCGGACCGGACGCGCGGACCTTCGCGTCAGCAATGACCGCCATTACTACGTCAGGGGTGGACAAGAGCAATTGTGGGCCATGGAAGCCGAACCGCGATTGTATGGCTCTAACGAAGGCTGGTTACCCTATTCGATCTGGGGAATGGGGATCGCATCAAGGGATCTTACCGGGGACGGCTTTCCGGAGGTTTATCTGACGTCCATGGGCGATCAGAAGCTTCAGGTTTTCGACCCAAGCGCCAACGGCCCGACTTGGCGCGATGCGACCTACGAAAAGGGAACAACAGCCCACAGACCGCATAGTGGCGGTGACGGAAGACCGTCGACCGGCTGGCACGCTCAATTTGGCGACGTCAACAACGATGGTAAGGACGACATCTTCGTTGCGAAAGGCAATGTCGAGCAAATGCCCGACGCCGCCCTGAACGATCCCAACAACCTGCTCATGCAAACCCCGGAAGGTCAGTTCGTCGAAGCCTCAGTCGATGCCGGGGTGGCGTCGATGGCAAAGTCTCGCGGTGCGGCCATGGCAGATTTGAACAACGATGGAAGATTGGATCTGGTGGTCGTGAACCGTGGTTCGGCACTCGAAGTCAGCCAGAACATCTCGCAGGGTGGCAATTGGCTGTTGATTGATCTTGCCCAGGACCAATCTAATCGAGCAGCGATAGGAGGGTTTGTCGAACTCAGAACTTCGCAAGGTGTTCAGACCCGCGAAATAACAGTTGGCGGCGGTCATGCCGGGGGCATAGCCGGGTTCCATCATTTTGGCCTGGGGAATGAGGACCGCGTGCAGGTTCGTGTGATCTGGCCGGATGGAAAGACAAGCGAGTGGCTGGAACCCCCCGCCAACCAGATCTTCCGAATTCAGCGTTAGTCACTTGTCAATGGGCAGACCGCTGGGGACCTGATTGGGCACTCCGAGCCGCTCCGCCGGATGTTCAAGGCTTGCCAGAAAGCTCAGCAGCGCCTCAATCTCTTGATCTGTCAGGGTGATTTTCGGCAAGCCGTTACTTTCGGCAATCGCATCCACATTTTGCTGGTCCAGCATTGGATTTTGATCTTCGGAACCCGGGAAGTCTGGCAACCGGGCCATTTCAATCGAGTAGTTTTTCAAGGACGTCACCGGATCCAGATGGTGGCGCACCATGTCCTCAAGACGGGCAAAAGCTCCGTTATGTCCATACGGAGCAGTCAGTGTCACGTTACGCAGTGAGGGCGTTCGAAAAGCGAATGTATCCTCAACGCGACCAGTCACGCGGAGACGCCCGTCGTCCCGCGTGTGGCTCTCAAACCGCGCCGCTTTTCCGGGGCCGATTTGCGGCATCGCGATTGAATGAAACTGGTGATCTGTCTGGAACCAGCCCGAATGGCAACTGCTGCACTCAGCCTTGCCGTAGAACAGGCTCATGCCGAATGTGGCCTTTTCCGACAACTCACCTTCACCTCTCATCGCGCGGTCGAACGGGCTGTTATCCGCGCGCCACTCGAACGCGATGAAATCCGCGATTGCGTTGGCAATATCCGTGAATGTGATCTCTTTGCCCGGCGTGATCTCATCGAACCTTTGCCGGTACTCCGGAACAGCCGCGACACGGGCTGCAATCAAATCCCATGCGCCGCCTGGTTGTGTCAAAAACCCAAGTCGCACCGCTTTGCTGACGTCATTCTCGGAATAATGACCTGCCATTTCGTCCGCCGACAAAACCGGGAACATGGCTTGTGCCGCCAGTGCCGACTGGAACCCCGGCCTCATATGCGTTCCCAGCGGCGTTCTGATGCCATTGACTTGGCTCGGGTCCGTCTCAAGCCGCCCGTCATGAAAGAACGTCGTGAATTCAATGGCTCCAAGGTTCCAAAGACCTGGCGAGTTTCGGGGAATTCGTTGTTCGGGCGTGTTCACGGGATCCAGCGTGCGATCCGTACCCAGCCCTATTCCCCCTTCCCCGATGCCAAGGGAAAGACCATCTGACGTACCCAGCCTGGGATGATGACAGGTCGCGCAACTGATGTTCTTGTTGCCCGACAAGATCGGGTCGTAGAACAGAAACCGTCCCAACTCGACGCTGTCGAAATCAGGCTCAAGGAACTCCGGCCTCGGCCCAAGCTCTTGAGCACTTATGCCACCGGCGCCCCACATGGACAGGCTGAAAACTGTGATTAGCGACTTAGCCCTCATGCCAACCCTCAGAGATCTCTAAGGCAAGCACCTGACGGTACGGGTTCTCAGGTGTACAGATAATCGACGGAAACGACGGGATATTTGGGGCGTTGGGGTGTCCCGATGGCTCAATACAGAGACCAGACGAACCACGAAACGGTTTTGCCATCTTCGCCCTTGAATAAACCTGCGCCCCAGGCTGGTCAGAATAGACTGTCAAAGCAAGACCAGAAGGTGCCGAAAATACCGCTACCGGAGCCTTTGGATCACGGGTGTGGTCGAAGCAAAAGTAGTGATCGATCCCTGCAGAAATACTTCCGATCGATTTTGACTCTTGAAAGTCCAACTCGTTTTCCGTGGTCGAACAGACCCGACCGGAAGGAATTCCTTGATGGTCGATTTCCAGATACTGGTTTGAAGCAAGTTTCAACTTGTGCGCGTCGACCCCGTCTGAGCTTCCCAAGGTGTAGTAGTTGTGTTGCGTCAAGCTAATGGGCGTGGGCCGGTCCGGATGCGCCGTGAACGAATAAATCAATCGCGGAAACTGCAGCGAGATGCGGACTTCGAACCTGACTTCACCCGGAAAACCGCTTTCCCCGTCGCGCGAAAGATAGCTCAGCACGACCTCGTTCAGTGCAATCTGCTTGAGATCCCAGAATTGCGTGGAAAGGCCCTCCACTCCACCATGAAGGGTGTTTTCACCTTCATTGGCGCTCAGTTCAAAACCAGTGCCTTCCAGATCAAAGCGCGCACCGCCAATCCGGTTCGCGACGCGCCCAACAATTGCGCCCGTATAACTTGTATCTGCGAAGTACGCGGACAGGTCATTGAATCCCAGAATGAGCGGCCTGTCCTTGTACAACCACTCTTGCGTGATTGCCCCGAAATTCAGGACCGAGGCACGCATTTTCCCATCCGCCAACACAGCTGTTTCGACCCGAGAGAGCTTTTCCGTGTCCGGCGTCATCTTGCCGCCAATGGCGCGAGCGCTTTGTAGTATTGCCGGTATCGCCCGTATTCGCTTTCATAATGGTCGATCAGATCACTACGCGGTTCGATAGTTTCCTCGATGTCCGGCGGCGTCATGACATCTGCCGGTTCGGCGTTGTTCGCAGCACAGATGGCAAGGCGCGCGGCGCCCATGGCCGCTCCGAATTCACTGCCTTTGGGCACGTCCAGCGGCACCTGCAAAACGGTGGCGAGTGTTTCCAACCAAAACCTCGACCGCGCTCCCCCTCCTACGGCCATCAGGCTGTTTGGTTCTGTCCCCGTACTTTTCAGGGCTTCAAGGCAATCTCTCATCGCGAATGCAACACCCTCCATCACCGCCCGGGTCAGATCGACAGGTTCGGATGCCACGTCCACGCCCAGAAATGCGCCCCGGATCTTGCTGTCGTTGTGCGGGGTTCGTTCGCCGGACAGGAAGGGAAGGAACGTAACCGACGAAGGGCCAGTCACCCCGTCAGGCAACGTCGCAACCAGTTCTTCCACTGGTTTGCCGAGGTTCCGTGACAGCCAGTTCATGCTGTTTGTGGCCGACAGGATAACCCCCATTTGTATCCACTTGTCCGGGATAGCATGGCAAAAGCAGTGCACAGCAGTTTCAGGTGCGGGCGCATAGGTATCCCTGGCAACAAGCAAAACGCCGGAGGTTCCCAGTGAGACAAAGCCTGCCCCGTCCCGAATGCTGCCGATACCGCAAGCTGCAGCGGCGTTGTCCCCTGCTCCTCCGGCTACGACAACACGATCGAAAAGCGCCCACTCCTCCCGCAACTCGGCTTTCAACTCTCCACCGGGCTCACTGCCTTCAACCAATCGAGGCATTTGGTCCATGCGCATGTGGCCAGCGGCCAGCGCGGTTTCCGACCATTGCCGAGCGCCAACATCCAACCAGGAGGTCCCCGCACTGTCTGACACATCCGAGACATATTCGCCCGTCAGCCAGAATCGCAAATAGTCTTTTGGCAGCAGAACTTTAGCGGTCTTTGCGAATACCTCCGGCTCATGTGAGCGCACCCATTCCAATTTTGGCGCTGTGAACCCCGGGAACACGATATTCCCTGATATGGCGCGCATCTGCGGTGTCTGATCCAACATCCTCGCTTCATCAGCGGACCTTGTGTCGTTCCAAAGAATACATGGTCGCAAAACATTGCCGGCGTTATCCAGAAGGGTGGCACCGTGCATATTTCCGCTAAGACCGATACCCAGCAGTTTTGCGAAGGCACTTTCGTTGCTGACGCGGATTTGCCTGACAACTTCTTGGCACGTATCAATCCAATCTGATGGGTTCTGTTCGGACCATCCAGACTTTGGCGTCGAAGTTGAAACACTGACCTCGGCGCTGCTTACGACCAAGCCGTTTTCATCAACCAAAATTCCTCTGAGACCAGATGTTCCCAAATCCAACCCAAGGTACATTCGACACAAATCCCCGCTTTTATTTTAGTTGATAAAATTAATTGAACCCGAGATCTTGTCAAGGCGCTGATCAAACCACTCCGTGTGGGGCACGACATGAAGTCCCTTCTATCGCGCAGTTCCGCAAAAGAGGTGGTGCAGTGCCGGCCCGAGCCGAACTCAACCGCCCAACCCAAGCGTCGCAGCTCCGCAAAATAGGTCAAGCCGTAAGCGACCGCTATTTCGGCCGGATTGTCGGGTGTTTCAGGCGCGCAGTGCTCGCAGTCAGGGTCCGGTCAGAGAGGTCTTCCCGGTCTGCGCCATGGCAATGCTCAGTTCTTCGCTCAGCGCGTCCCACAATTGCTCCAGACCGGATTCACCCGCGGCCGCAATGGCATACTGCAGGATCCTTCCGATAAATACGAAGTCCGCCCCGACCGACAATGCCTTGAGAACATCTTCGCCTGACCGGATACCGCTGTCGTAGAACACGGGAAAGTCTGGCCCAAGATCGGCACGGATCTTTGCAAGCATGTCAATCGGGGCCGGCGCGGAATCCAACTGCCGCGCGCCATGGCTTGAAACCTGGATGGCATCCACGCCTGCCGACATCAGGCTGCGGGCATCTTCGACGTCTAGCACGCCCTTGACGACCAGTTTTCCAGGCCAAAGGTCGCGCAATTGCACCAAAGTGTCCCATGTGGCACGCGCCCGGCTTTCGGTGCGATCGAAGTCATAGCCTTCCATCTCAAAATTGGCCATCACAGGCTTGCCCTTCAGAAGGGTGTTCAATGACCAGTACGGGTGCAGTGCGAAGTCGATGAACTGGCGCGGGCCAATGCGGAACGGCATCTTGAACCCATGGCGCAATTCGCGCGGGCGACGGCCGACCTCGGGGACATCGACGGTCAGGACAAGGACGTCATACCCGGCCTGTTTCGCACGCTCGGCCAGTTTGAAAGATCCCGTCCCGTCTCCGCTGAAATACAACTGAAACCAGGCATTACCTTCGGCCTCGGTAATGATCTCTTCCATCGGCGTCGAGGCCACGGTCGATACGACATGTGGCACGCTGTAGCGCGCCGCAAGCCTCGCAAGCATCAAATCAGCGCCCGGGGCGGCAAGGTTGCACATCCCCATGGGGGCGATACCGAAGGGCCTGTCTGCCTCGACATCAAAGACCCGAGACGCCATCGACCGTTGGCTGACATCGCGCAGGATACGGGGTCGCAAGGTTATGGCGTCCAATGCGGCACGGTTGCGCGCCGCGCCGGTTTCGGCCCCGGCGGAGCCGTCGATATAATCGAACACCATCCACGGCAGACACCGCCGAGCCAGACGGCGGGCGTCTTCGGCGCTATGGATGGTGCCTGCGGCCATCAGGCCTGTACGGCCTTCATGAAGCGGTCGCGGATGACGACCGGGTCCATCGTGATCGGCGGCATCTTGGCATTTCCGCTTTCGCATTTGCTGACGATTATGGTCATCTGTTTGGCATCCAGTGCCTCTTGCAGCACACGGCCCGTGTCCTGGGCGGCACATTCGATCACCCGCTCGCACCCGGCGGCCTCGGCCATTTTCGTCAGGGACGTTTTCTGCCCGGCATAGGTCGGCTGATCCCCGGTCGACCCGTATGAGCCATTGTCCACGATCAGCAAGATATAGTTATCGGCCACGTTGTTGGCGATGGTCGGCAAAGTACCAAGATTGGTCAGGATCGAGCCGTCACCATCGATGACGATCACCGGCTTCGGCTGCGACAGGGCGAGCCCCAGACCGATGCTCGAGGCCAGTCCCATGGTGCCCAGCATGTAGAAGTTGGTCGGCTGATCGTCGATGGCGTGCAGTTCCTGGCTGGGGATGCCGATATTGCAGACAACCAGCTGATCACGCAGGATCGGGGCGATTTCCTTCAGGATTTCAGAGCGGATCATTGGTCGCCGTAGCCTCCCCAGAAGTTGGCGTCGGTCAGGATGGCGACCGGCTTGTTGCACATGAAGGTATATCTCAGGATCGCGTCCAGTTCCTCGACATCCGACTGATGGTGGAAATGATATGTCGGGATGTTGAGCTGGGCCAACAGTGCCTTGGTGTGTACAGCCATCTCGACCTGACAGGCAATGGGTTCGCGCAACTCACCGCGATACGAGATCAGCATGGGCAGTGGCATCCGGTAGTACTGGATCAGGGTGGCCAACGTGTTGATCGTAACGCCGATGGCGGTGTTCTGCATGATAATCGCAGGGCGCTTGCCGCCCATCCATGCCCCTGCGCACAGGCCCATGCCTTCGTCTTCCTTGTTCGAAGGTATGTGATAGATGCCGTCGCGCTGGTCGATTTCTTCGATCACGCCCGCCAATTGCTTGCAAGGGACGGTGGTTACGAACGAAACATCGTTCGCAACCAGGTCGTCTGTTATCTTTTTGTCTATGTCCATATCCGGGATATCAGTCCTGTCTGTGGCGCATAACGCGCGGTTGGATGTGTCAGTATCGGAGTTCAGGCGGTGCGGCAGACATGCACCGCGCACGGAGCATGGCGAACAACACGGGCTGCCGTTGTGCCCAGAAAATAGTCGCTGAGGCCGGGCTTGTGAGAACCAACGACAATGCAGTCCACGCCGTGTTTTTCCGCGTATTCGACGATGCCGCGATACGAACGGCCCTTCACGATCTCGGCTGTTACGTTGTCATGGTCTGACGTTTTCTGGGCCAGCTGGCGGCGGGCCGTTTCAAACCCTTCGCGCACGACGTCTTCGTCCAAATAAGTGCCGACTGAGCCATGCGGCGCTTCGTAGACGTGCAGAGCGATGATCTGCCCACCCGGATTGCATAATGTCGTGGCGGCCCTGAGGGTGGTGCCGGAAACTCCGTGATCCAGGGCCATGGGAACCAGGACTTTGTCATACATGGGTGCTCTCCGTTTTATCGCAGGCGTTCAGGCCCACGGGTCGAGGATAATCTTGGGCGCGGCCACCAAGCCGGACCGCAAGTCGTGAAAAGCGGCAGCGCCGTCAGACAACGGGCGCAGTTCGGGCCAGTCGAGCGGGCCCAGGCGACCTTCAAAAATTGCCTGTGCGGTGTCACGGAAATCCTGCGCGGTATAGGTATAAGTGCCGATGAATGTGATTTCCTGCAAGGTCATGCGGCGGATATCCAGACCGCCTGTATCCTCACCCAGACCAACATGCGCAATTACTCCGCCCGGCATTGCAATCGCCGAGGCTGCGGCACGGGTGGCAGCATATCCCACCGCATCCACCACCAGCGGCACCATGCCCTGAAACGCGTCGATTGTCTGTTGGCCGCAGCGCTCTGTCAGAAAGGCACGGCGGGCGGCGTTGGGTTCCTGTATCGTTACATCATCCACACCCATGGCGCGAAACGCCAAGGCCGCCGCCAGCCCGATCGCTCCGCCGCCGATGACAAGCGCCCGACGCTCCATCTGTGGATTCAGCGCTTCGAGCGCAAGTTGGGCGGCATGCCAGCTTACGGCCAGCGGTTCACTCAGCGCCGCCTTTTCCAGCGGCACGTCATCCGGCACCGTTACCAGATTGCGCTCGGGGATTGCCACGAACTGCGCAAAGGCCCCCTCGCGCGGGGGCATTGAAATGATCTCGCGGCGGGCGCAGAGGTTTTCGCGCCCGGACATACAGGCGGCGCATTCTTCACAGGTGACCAACGGATTGATCGCTACCCGTTGACCATCACGCGGCCCGCCGACGATTACTCCAGCCGCCTCGTGCCCCAATATGAGCGGCGCAGGACGCCGGGCGTCATGACCCAGATAGGCATGCATGTCGGACCCGCAGATGCCCGAGGCATGGATGCGGATCAGGTGTTCGCCTGCCTGGGCCGCAGCCATCGGCACATCGCGAAAGCCAAGCTTCTCAACCCCTTCATAGACAAGCGCTTTCATTTTGCCGTGAACCCTCCGTCAACCATCAGGACTTGCCCGGTGACATAACCCGACGCTTCGGAACACAGAAACAACAGCGGTCCGTCGATATCCTCAAGCCGGCCATTGCGGCCGATACAGGTTTGCGCCGCATTGCCCGCAGCGCGCGCCTTGTCGCTGAACACGGCCTGTGTCAGCTCGGTCGGGAAGAACCCGGGCCCGATCGCGTTGGCGGTGATGCCGTGGGGCGACCAGGCTTCAGCCATGGCGCGGGTCATCTGACCGACCCCGCCCTTGCTGGCTCCGTATGCGATGCCACCGGGAAAAGCCCGAAAGGTCTGGAGCGACGCGAAATTGACGATCCGCCCCCACCCCCGTTCCTTCATCGCAGGCACAAATGCCTGGCTGATAAAGAACGGCGCTGAAAGGTTCAAAGCCAGCGTCTGGTCCCAATCCGCAATCGTCACTTCGTCCGCTGGCTGCCGTGTATTGATCCCGGCCGCATGTACCAGAATATCCGGCGTTCCAAAGGGGGCCGAAATCGCTTCTGCCAGCGCCTTCAGCCCGCTGCGGTCTGCCACATCCGCCACCACATGGGCAGCGCCAGCCCCGATTTCCGCACACAGATCTTCCAATGCCTCGGCACGCCGTGCGACCGCCACAACCTGCGCTCCGGCGGCAGCGAGTGCCACCGCCGCTTGCCGTCCCAATCCGGAACTGGCGCCGATTATGCAGGCAGTTCGGCCTGTCAGATCGAACAGGGCTCGCGGGTCAGCCATTTGCGGTCAGATCAAAGACTTCGTCCGGGAAGTACTTGGCCAACCGGACGTCGGCGGCACGCGCGTGCCCCTCCATCCCTTCCAGCCGGGCAATCCGCGCGGTGGCCTCGGCCACTGGTTTCGAACCCTCGCGAGTTGCGCGCTGCCAGGTGACGATCTTCATGTATTTGTGAACCGACAGCCCGCCCGTGTAGCTTGCCGCGCGCGAGGTCGGCAGCACATGATTGGTCCCTGCGGCCTTGTCGCCGTAGGAAACTGTAGTCTCTTCACCGAGGAACAATGAGCCGTAGCAGGTCAGCCGCTCAAGCCACCAATCCAGATCTGCGGCCTGCACTGTCAGATGCTCGGGCGCGTATTCGTCGGAACAGGCGGCCATTTCTTCTCGATCCGCACAAAGGATCACTTCGGCATAATCACGCCAGGCCGCTGCGGCGTTCTCGCGGTTCACCTCGGGCAGGTCGTTGATGTAATCCGGTACCAGCCGCATCACGTCTTCCGCCAAGGCGCGGTTGTCGGTAACCAGCCAGACCGGAGAGTTGTAGCCATGCTCTGCCTGGCTCACCAGATCGGTAGCGACGATGTGGGCGTCCGCTGTGCCGTCAGCCAGGATCAGGCTGTCTGTCGGGCCTGCAATCATGTCGATGCCGACGCGGCCAAACAGGATGCGCTTCGCCTCGGCGACAAACTGGTTTCCGGGGCCCACCAGGATGTTTGCCTTGGGCAAGCCAAACAGACCGAATGTCATCGCCGCAACCCCCTGCACACCGCCCATTGCCATGATCTTGTCGGCACCGCAGATGTGAGCGGCATAGATGATGGCTGGGGCCACGCCTACGCCGGGACGCGGCGGCGAACAGGCGGTGATATGCTTGCATCCTGCCACCTTGGCGGTGGTCACGGTCATGATGGCGCTGGCGATATGGCTGTAGCGCCCGCCCGGCACGTAGCATCCGGCCGCATCCACCGGGATCGCCTTTTGCCCGGTCACGAAACCGGGCGAGATTTCCATTTCCACGTCATGCACGGTGCCTTTTTGCAGTTGGGCAAAGCGGCGAACATTGTCGTGGGAAAACCGAATGTCGGCCTTCAGTTTCTCCGGGACCAGTGCACAAGCGGCCTCGATCTCTTCCGGCGTCAGCAGCACGTTGCCCTCGTACTGGTCAAACTTTGCAGCATATTCCAGCGCCTTGGCATCGCCTCCAGTCTCAATGTCGTCGAGGATGCCCTGCACGATCTTATGAGTTTCAGACGCGTCCGACTTGGGAGTCAGGGTGGCCTTTTTCAGATATTCACGGGTCATTTCCAGGGGGTCCTACTTGTAGATATCAGGAAGCAAAGTGGTCGAGATCGGCGGGAAATAGGCGATCAGCAGCACGACGATCAGCATTGTCAGAACAAAGGGCACGGCACGGGCTGCGATCTTTAGGATCGACTCGCCGGTAATGCCGGAGACAACAAAGAGGTTCAGCCCCAGGGGCGGTGTGATGAAGCCAACGCCCAGTGCGGTGATCATCATGATGCAGAACTGGATCTCGTTCATGCCGATGTTGTCGGCCAGGGGTTTCAGGATTGGCGCCAAGATCACGATGTTGGGCGTCGTCTCCATAACGCAGCCCGCTGCGATCAGGATGCAGATCATCAACAGGATCAGCATGGCCGGATCATCGGTCAGCCCGGTTACGGCCGTGACAAAGCCCTGCGGCACGCCCATGATTGCCAGCGCCTCGGCCAGCGGGGCTGAAAATGCGATGATCGGCAGGATCACCCCGTTCACTTTGGCAGAGCTGACAAGCATCGCCGGAAAGTCCGACAGCTTCAGGGTGCCCAGTATGAAACCCATCACGATGGTTACGACCACCGCCGTTGCACCGGCTTCGGTCGGGGTCAGACGGCCCGAGAAGATGCCGTAGAAAATGATCCCCGGCACGATGAAGGCATACCAGCCGGATTTCAACGATTGACCCAGATTGCCCATCCACTCGCCCAGCCCCATATTGCCGCCGGTCTCATAGGTATAAAGGCGGTTCATGATGATGTTGGTGATCAGGATCGACACCAGGATCGCCAGTCCGGGGATAAGTGCCGCCAGGAACAGGGTTGAGGCTGAGATGCCCAGCACGAGGCCGATAATGATATAAGCGATCGAAGGCGGGATAAGGATGCCGGTACAGGCGCCAGCCGCCACCAGGGCGCAGGCATAGGGTCGGGGGTAACCGCTTTCGACAAGCCGCGCGATTGTCATCCGCCCCACGGCAGCGGCACCCGCCGCGTCCGAGCCCGAGATCGCCGCAAACATCCCGCAGACCAGAACGGTCGCCGATCCGAAACCGCCGCGCGTCCAGCAGGTCAGCGCCTCGGCCACATCCAGAAATTTCTTACTGAGGCCGGTTCGCACAAGCACATCGCCGGTCAGGATGAACAGCGGCACAGCTGTCAGTGCAAACGCGTCGATACCGGTGAAGAGGCTTTCACCGATGGCGCTCAGCGGCAGGTCGCCCGACATGATCAGCATGACAATCGCGGCAGTACCAATGGCGGCCCAGACCGGCACCGCCAAGGCGATCAGGCCCACGAACAGGATCACCGGCAGGTAAAAATCCCATCCCAGCTCAACGGTTTGATTGAGGGAGTTCCAGAGCATTCGCGTTCTCCTCAGTCAAACAGCTTGTCGCCTTCGAAGACAGGCGTGCCGTCGCGAAGGGATTTCAGGTCGCGCAAAAGGGATTGGATCAGGCGCCATATCATCAGCGCAAATCCGGTCGGTACAGCCATCAGGAACCAGACCTTGGAGACCCGCAGCCCGTCCGTGACCGAACCGAACTTGGCCGAGACATGAACCGCCTCATATGACCAGTAAAGCGCGATAACGGCCACCACGAACATCACCAAGTCGCCGAAGATGTACAAAGCCGCCTTAGGGCGTGGCCCCAGGTAATGCATGATCACGTCGATGCGGATATGGGCGCGTTCCTTGACGGCCGCCGCCGCGCCGATCCAAGCTAGATATATGAAGGAATAGCGGACGATCTCTTCGCCCCAGATCGAGGAAAAGGCGAACACTTCCCGCCGCAGCACTTCGATCGCCATGGTGATGACAAGCATCACGTAGAACACGAGTAGCAACCAGCGCTCGGCGTCTCGGTCGATTCTTTGCAATATGGTCATTTCCGGCCCCGGACCCTGGCAACACTAGACCTGTCGGTCCGCTGGGACCGCCGCCATCTGGTTGCACGTGGTAAAACGGGCGAGAGAGGTCAGCCCCCCTCGCTCGTCGGATCTTATGCGTCGTGGACGTAGTACTTGCCCTGCGTTCCAGCCGCTTCGACCAGTTTTTCGAAATTGTCCATCGAGCCCGCAAGTTCGGTCTTGAACGGATCCCATTCCGAACGCTGGTAGCCACCGGCATCCTTCCACTCGGCCAGTTGATCATCGGACAGCGAATGGAATTGTACGCCTGCCTTGTTCAGTTCCGCCATGGCATAGGCTCGTGCCGACGGTACTTTGGACAGGTTCTGGTGGCTGGTCATTTCAGACCCCCACATGATCCCCTCCTGCACATCGGATGGCAGTGAATTGAACCATTCCAGATTACAGGAATAGACCTGACTGTCCGGCACGGCCTGCGTAAAGGTGACGTTGCTGAGAATGTCCTTGAAGCCAAAGACATACAACGCACCGACCGACGGATCCAGAGCATCGGCCACGCCCTGCTTGATCGCCGACGGCGTCTCGCCCCATGCGACAGGTGTCGGGTTGGCACCGACCATCCGATAGTATTGCTGCAGCATCTTCGAGCCGGGCACGCGGAATTTCACACCGCTCATGTCCGACGGGGTAAGAATGGCGTTTCCACCCTGACGCACCGCGACAACCCTTGGATCAATCACAACGTAGAAAAGCGCCTTGAACCCGGCGGCTTCGACCTTGGGATGCACTTCGTTCTTCCAAGTGTCGGAATGCACCAGATTGGTGAACCGCTGGTTCGAGCCGCACAGATACGGCATGTTGATCAGATCGACGGTCGAGGCAAAAGGCGCAAAGTTCGACAGCGAATGCTGTGCTGCCTGAATTGTGCCGCCCTGCACCTTCTGAACCAGCGCGCCTCCCGCACCCAACTGCCCACCGGGGGCCAGCTTGACGTAGATCTTGCCGTTGGTCGCGTTCTGGATATTTTCCTTCAGATCCAACTGCATGATCGGATAGCTGCGCGATGCGCCCAGTACGTAAGCCGTGGCGACGGTCATCACATGCTCGGCCGCGTTCTCGCGTTCTTTCTCTTCTTTGGCGGTTTGCGCTGCGGCCTCCGAAGACCACAATACGCCGCCAGCTCCGGCCACCACCGCCGCTGTGAACGAGCCGGTTGAAGCCAGCTTCAGAAAATTCCGGCGCTCAGCAGATTTGAGGCCATCCTTGCCATTCGTCATTTTCTTCCTCCCATTGAATCCGTCAGCTGCCTTTGTTGTTTTCTTGGTCAGCCTC
This sequence comes from uncultured Ruegeria sp., assembly GCA_963669395.1. Taxonomy (GTDB): domain Bacteria; phylum Pseudomonadota; class Alphaproteobacteria; order Rhodobacterales; family Rhodobacteraceae; genus Ruegeria. The sequence goes on from OY770022.1 coordinate 3,196,665, forward strand.
TCGCTTGAGAATGGCCGCCACGAACAGGATCGAGGCAGCAAACAGAACCAGCATCTCACCGACATCCCCCAGGAATCCGCCGCCTCCAAATGCGCCCAGCGCCACATTTGTGAAAAATACGGCAAAGACGACAGCAGCAGCCCAAAGGAACATCGCAAAACCCCGGATTGTTTTCTCAACTCTATTTGTAAGCGCTTACATCAATAATGCAAGCGCTTACATCAACAGATGGCAAGACCGGTTTTTTGTGGTATGACGGTGCCAAAGCAACAGCAGGCTCCGCATGGGAAAAACCCGTTCAGCTCCGACACTTAACGACGTTGCAAAGGCGGCCGGTGTTTCCACCGCCACTGTGTCGCGATGCCTGAATTCGCCGGAGCAGGTAATCGAGCAAACCCGGCGTCGGGTCATGCAAGCGGTCGAATCGTTGGGCTATACGCCGAATTTTGCAGCCCGTGTTATGGCTGCGAATCGCAGCTTCACCATCGGTGCGATTATTCCCACAATGGACAACGCAATCTTCGCCCGTGGATTGCAGGAGTTTCAGGACCAGCTTCGCGAAAGCGGATATACCCTTCTGGTATCCAGTTCAGCCTACGACCCCGAAGTTGAGAGAGAACAGATCCGCACGCTTGTCGCCCGCGGTGCGGACGGGTTGCTTCTGATCGGACATGAGCGCGACGCAGATATTTATGAGTATCTGGAGCGCCACCAGGTTCCATCACTTGTTGCCTGGTCTTACGACCCGGACGCCAAGCGGCCGTCCGTCGGTTTCAGCAACAAGGATGCTATGGGGGAACTGGCGCGAACCGTGATTGCAGCGGGCCACCGGCGGATCGCCATGATTTCGGGCAAGACAAAAGGAAATGATCGGGCGCAAAACCGCGTCGAAGGTGTCAGGCAGGCTATGTCACAGAGCAACCTCGACGCCGATGCCTTGACCTTGATCGAAACCACTTACGAAATTGACAAGGGCGCTGAAGCCTTTCGGCAACTGATGGCCCTCACCCCAAGGCCAACAGTGGTCATGTGCGGCAACGATGTTCTGGCCGCAGGTGCCCTGTGCGAGGCCCGACGACTTGGAATAAAGGTGCCGGAACAAGTTTCGGTAACGGGTTTCGATGATATAGAATTGGCCGAGATCGTCAGCCCGGCCTTGACCACCGTACATGTCCCCCACCGGGAAATGGGTCGCAAGGCCGCGCGTGAATTGACTGCAATGGTTGAAGGCAAATCGGAAGGCCATTCAATCTGCATCAATACAAGGCTGGTCAGCCGACATTCGCTGGCAGAACCCGACTGCCACACATCGCAATAGACGCGTGGGGTTTGCATTCACCGTGTTCGCACCAGTGAAGTCAGACATTTGCGGATAGCCAACTGCCGACCAAAGCGCACTGCATCCAACGCACGGTCGGCAACCTTCCCAGCAACGTCAACTTGTCCGGCAGTGATGGGCGCAGTCTGTCGCCGCTGTTCGAACTGGGTCTGTATTCAGAGAGCTTTGCCTGCGCCGGCTTTGACGTGTCACCCTAACACCCTAAAATAGAAAAGAAATAACCGCTATCATCTTCGTGCCTTACTCTGGCAATCGTGGTCCACCGCCTTGCCGTCTATACCGTCCGAACTCTGGCGAGAGTCTGGACGATCGAGCGCAAAGCCTCATTCCGGGCGAGAGCGCGGCCATAAGGCATCAATACGGACGCTTGGTCAAAAAGGCCGGCTCGCCGCAATGCGGATGAAGCTTGCGTTGAGAGAGAAGCATTGAGTGGCGCCTTTGATGCCGGGCATCAATAGTGTAGATGGGCATCTTCTTTCCAATCAAATGCCGAGAGCTTGCGGGTAAAACGGCAAAAGGAACTCCTCGCTTTTCGTATTTCGGATCAGGAGTTGGTCTTTCTTAGTCTCAATGGCGCTCACCCTGCCCCCGTCACGCCAACGAAACGCGCCGACGACATGACCAATCTCAACTTGGCCATCGGGATCCAGTTGAATGCCTCCACGACCATTGGGAAAACTGTTTTCATCAGTGCCCAGAACGGCCGACGCGGCCCCTTCCTCGACCCCAAGGCAGGCGAAGTGCCTGCCCGACCACGGAGCATAGTAGCGACCTCCGTTGGAATGCCACAACATTGTCATCGGCAAAGCCTGTGCCGATTTGAGTGACAGGAAAATGTCACCCTCCACCGGGCGAATAACCGCAGTCCACCCCAGTTTCAATTCAGGGGGCTCCAGCCCAACAACAAAATCTTCGCTTTTCGAAGACCATGGATAGTGTGACAGGTCCAATTCGTCTCCCATACCAGGGAAAGACGTCAACGTATCACTTTCAGCCGGGTATTTTAGCGCTGAATGGCCCAATGACGGATCAACTTCCAGCGGAGTCCTAGGTGTTCTCCAGCACTGCTTTCGAGAGGTTTGAATGATCCCGCCATTTGGCAAAGATACGTTCGCGTGATTGGCTACCGGCACCAACCCGTCGCCACCAATGAACGTATGTCGCTGATAGACAAATGGATGCCCCGGGCGCAGTGTGATCTCTTTCTGCAGCCTTGCCCCATAGACCGTTTTTTCGAGCTCGGCTCGTAAGTAGTTTTCGGTCTTTTCCTTCAATACCCAGCGTGAATTGGGCGGCCATCCATGCAGCGGCGACGCGCCCTCGGTTGCCCCGAAAGGCGCGCAGAAAAAATCACCACCGAGTTTTTCCAGATGAGGCGCAATACCCTCGGGCATGGCTTCGCCCGTTCCGACCCAAGGTGCGCGATGCAGCGGCGAAATCTCGGCGTCGCCGTCATGTACACTGAAGCTCTCGATCAACCCCAACTGCAAATCGAAGGAAAGCCGGATACCCGTTGCGGAAAGGTTGATCACAATTGATACCTCACCCAAACCATCATTCCACCAGAACCATCACACGACCATGTTCCACTTCGGTTTCGTGGGTGCGAAGGTCTTCACATGCAGGCGCTCGTAGAGCTTTGCCCGAGCGGTAGTCGAATAGCCCGTTGTGCTTGGGGCACTCGATCTCATAATCCATAACCAGGCCGTCCGATAAGTGCACCTGTTCGTGTGTACAGAGACCGTCAGTGCAGTAGAACTCATTATCCTGACTACGGAAAATTGCGTATGTACGGCCCTCGTGATCCCAACGAATGACGTCCTCTTCGTCAACATCGTCTACGGCGCAAGCGTCGAACCAAGGCATTACACTCCCTCCCGGTCGCCGCTTACAGTTTCCGTTTTTCGCTCGGGAACAGCCATGTGCAAATGCTCTCGATAAGGTCGCGCCGTCGTTGGAAGTGTTTTTCGAATTGCATAGTTCGGATCAATGCGTTGCTTCATGACGGAGCCCATCATTTCTTTGTAGCCATCCCAAATCGAGGTATTCGGCGGCGGCAGGTCATCCTTGATCAACTCATGAAGCGCTGGAAGTGAGTAATATGGCACCATCGGGAACATATGATGCTCGATGTGGTAATTCATGTTCCAGTAAACCCAACGGCTGATCGGGTTCATGTAGAGCGTTCGGGAATTCAACCGGTGATCAAGAACGTTCTCGGCCAATCCTCCATGCTGAAGCAGCCCCGTCATAACAAAATGCCAGCATCCGTAGACCCGGGGGCCGCCGATCAGGAGTATCGGGATCAGGGACTTCCAAGCTGCCCCAGAGACAAACAATACCAATGAAACCAATAAAACAGCGGCGTAGATTGCGACGTGAACCCGTGCCCAGAATACTGCTTTCGGCCACTGGCTTTCCGGAATGTAGTCCCGCTCTTCCTGCGACAGGTTCCCCATGGCATTTCGCATCAGAACTTTGAGCGAAGTCCAGGTCTCGACAATCCCTACAAATGCAAGCGTCTTAAGGATCAGGTTGATCGGATGCATCCACGTTATTTCGGGATCGCGGCCAACAATAAGTGTATCGGTGTGATGCCGCGCGTGGCTCCAGCGCCAATTGACCGGGTTTCGCATGATCTGGAAGGACGCGATGTGGTACACGACATCGTTCATCCACCGGGTTCGAAACGCTGTTCCGTGACCACATTCGTGCCAACGGCTGTCGCAGGCCGAACCGTATACGACCCCGTAAGCAAACCAGAAAGGCACGCAAAGCCAGCTACCCCAAAAGTAAAGCCCGCCAGCCGCAAACACAAAATGCAAGGCAATCCATATGGCAGTGTCACGAATGGCAGGCGCATTCCGACGCTTCATTAGAGACTTCAGCTTCTTTCGGGGAACCTCGCTATGATACCACTCGGCGGCCGACAGACCGGCCTCTATCGCCTGGCGCGTACTCGTACCGGTCAGGGAATAGTCCCGAACAGCAAAATCCGAGCCAGTGGATGCGGTCGACTTACTCATATCCCCTCTCTTCATCGCTCATAGCAGTTCTTACGCGGCTTCCTTGACCATAGCAAAGTCGCCTCGAATTTTGGCCTGTCAACTGGGCGGCGCAGTGCTCGCCCGTGTGACAAGTTCCACGGAGACTGCCGTTTTTGTCGGAAGGTTCCTGCTTGAGTTCGCCAACTGACCCAGCAACACCTCGGCTGCACGGCGTCCCAGTTGATGCCGGTCTTGTCGGATTGTTGTCAGCGCGGGAACGTAAGAACCTGACATTTCAATATCGTCAAAACCGACAACCGAAATGTCTTCGGGCACCTTCAGCCCGCCTGCGACCAGCCCGGAGATCAACCCAAAGGCAACCATGTCCGCCGCGCAGAATACAGCCGTTGGGCGGTCATCCATCGCGAGTATTCTTCTGGCGGCCTCATGTCCGGATTCCAGCGAGAAATCGCCCCTGATGATCCACTCGGGCCGTGCCGGAAGCCCCAGCCGCGTCCGTTCTTCGACCATGCCCTCACGCCGGGCCGTTGTCAGAACATTCCCGTCGGGGCCGGTCACATGCGCGATTTTCTTGTGGCCCAAATCATGCAGATGCCTGATCGCCAATCGCGCACCTTCGGCGTTGTCACTGGAAATCACCGGAAAGGACGCACCCTCGACCCATTCACACAAAAAGACAATGCGGTCACCCGCCCCGTACCTGACGCATTGCTGCAACGCGGCCGACGATATCCCGCCGTCCAACGAAATTGCACCGTCGATCCGGCCATCCCGAAAGTACCCGGCAAGAGTTTCATCCTGCAATGGATTGCTTTCGGTGTCAGCGATCAGAACCGCGTAGTCCGATCCGGCAAACCCCTCGCTGATACCAGCCAAGATGCCCGAGTAGAAAGGTTTGCCTAGATTGGGGACCAGGATCAGTACAGCACCGGCCCTTTGCATGCGCAGGTTTCTGGCGGCCTGGTTGACCCGGTAGCCTGTCTCATGAATGGCTTCCTGTACTGCCAAACGCGTTGCTTCCGACACCAGACCAGGATTGGACAAAACACGGCTGACCGTGGCCGTAGACACCATCGCGGAACGGGCAACATCCTGTATCGTGGCGGGTTTGGGCTTCTTGTTCATGACCAGTCAGAAAATTTCCAGCTTGACTCGAATCTATTGTGATGCCGATTATGTAATCGATTACAGTTTTTGAAAAGCAGGTTTTTTCGAAAATGTAATCGATTGCAGAGGAAACTCGCCGATTGAGGGAAGTGATGACATCCGAATTCAAAAGCAGCGGAAGCCGGGCTCTTTGATGACTTCGAAGACCTCCTTCGACTTTACCGGGGCAAAGGTCCTGGTGATTGGCGCCAGCCGGGGCGGTATTGGCGCAGCTGTTGCCAGAGCATTTCAGGACGCGGGCGCCGAAGTGGAAATTACCGGCGTGGAACCGGATTGCATCGAAGAGGACGCAACCCGGTTTGGCTACAGTCAACTGGATGTAACCAACACAGACGAAGTCTACAAATTCGCTGGAACACGGAACTATATTGACGTGCTGATCAATTGTGCCGCGATCACACGACGCGGCGAGGAGATGGAGCCCGACTTCTTCTCACACGTGCTGGACGTCAATCTGACCGGGTCGTTTCGTTGCGCCGCGGCGTTGCACCCTGCCCTTTCGGCCGCAAAAGGACGCGTCATCAATGTGGCCTCGATGTATGCGCGATTTGGTTCACCGCAAAACCCGGCCTACGGCGCGTCAAAAGCCGGTGTGGAACAACTGACAAAGTCGCTGGCAATCGCCTGGGCCAAGGACGGTATTCGGGTGAATGCGATCGCACCGGGGTTCATCGTGACCGAACAATCGGCCCGGGCGAGGGAAGATGCAAATTTCACAAAAGCGATCGAAGCCCGCACACCGTTGGCGCGCTGGGGTCAACCGGAAGATATCGCAGGCTCAGCCATGTTTCTTGCGTCAGATGCCGCGGCTTTTGTGACCGGCACATGCCTCACCGTGGACGGAGGGTATTCGGTTGTTTGACAGGAGCACACGATGAGTGACTTCGCAAAAATTGGCGCGGCAGTGATCGGGACCGGATTCATAGGAACGGTGCACGTTCAGGCCCTTCGGCGTCTGGGCGTGGACGTAAGAGGCGTTCTTGGATCATCGCCGGAGCGCGGTCGGGACCGGGCGCGAGCGATCAGCGTGACGCACGCCTACACATCTCTGGACGACCTGCTGGCGGATGAAAGCGTCGATGTGGTGCACGTAACGACCCCGAACCACGCACATTATCCGCAGGTGAAGTCGATCCTGGCGGCAGGCAAACACGTCATCTGTGAAAAGCCCCTTGCCATGACGTCCGCTGAAAGCGCTGAAATGGTGGACCTGGCCAATGCGTCAGGAAAGGTAGCGGCGGTTTGCTACAACATCCGGTTTTACCCGCTTAACCAGCAGGCTCATGGCATGGTTCAAACAGGCGATCTTGGTGATATTCGTTTCATAACAGGGCATTACCACCAGGACTGGCTGGCAAAATCAGATGACTGGAACTGGCGGCTGGAAAGCGAAATGGGCGGAGCGCTGCGTTCAGTCGGTGACATTGGAACGCACTGGGTTGATCTGACAAGTTTCGTCACCGGGTTGAAAGCTGTTTCTGTCTTTGCAGAGCTGACAACCTTCATTCCGGACCGCCAGAAACCTCTCGGCTCGGTCGAGACGTTTTCCAGCGGAACCGGTGAAACCGAAACTGTGCCCATCGATACCGACGACGCGGCGATGATCCTCATCCGTTATGAAAACGGCGCACGCGGCGTGATGAGCACGTCTCAGGTGAACATGGGTCGAAAGAACTCATTGCAATGGGATATCGCCGGGGCGAAGGCCAGCGCCGCCTGGGACAGCGAAACTCCTGACCATCTGTTCATTGGGCACCGCGACGCGCCGAACCAGACCCTGATGCGCGACTTTACATTGATGAACGGCCCCGGGGTTGCCGCCGCCACATTGCCACCCGGACATGTCGAGGGCTTCGCGGATTCCTTCTTCAACTTTTTTTGGGCCGTCTATGCCGATGTCATCGCAGGCGGGCGTCAGCAAGGCAGCACATGGGCCACATTCGAGGACGGCCATTTCGAGATGCGGTTCTGCGACGCTGTCGTGAAATCGGCAAAAGAAAGCCGCTGGGTGGATTTGAGCGAGATTTGAGGGCGATGACATGAAACTGGGCTTACTGACTGCACCATTCGAAGACTCTCAACTGGCCGATGTGGCGGCCTGGGCCGGTGCCAATGGGTTTTTAGCGATGGAGGTCGCGTGCTGGCCTGCATCAGGTGGCGAGCAACGGCGCTATGCGGGAACCAGCCACATCAACGTGGACGGCCTTTCTGCAGATCAGGGAAATGAGATTATCGCGGAACTTGGCGGTCATGGGATCGAGATTTCCGGTCTGGGATACTACCCCAACCCACTCCACGCCGATGCGGATCATCGAGCAGAAGTTATCGGGCACCTCATGAAGGTCATCACCGCTGCCGGGGTGATGGGCATCAACGTCGTCAACACATTCGTGGGCGGTGTCCGGACGCTGAACCTCGACGCGAACTGGGAACGCGCGACGGAAATTTTCGATCCGATCGTCAAGCACGCACAAAACTCTGGCGTGCGCCTGTGTTTTGAAAACTGCCCGATGATCTTCAGCTATGACGAATGGCCCGGGGGTCACAACATCGCCTATTCGCCCAAGATTTGGCGACGGATATTCGAGCAGTGGGGCGATGCGGTTGGCATGAATTTCGACCCTTCGCATCTGATTTGGCAATTCATCGATCAGACGCGCTTTATCAAGGAGTTCGGCCCTCACATGGCCCATGTCCACGCCAAGGATGTGATGGTTGATCAGGACGGGCTGTATGAGAACGGGGTGATGTCAACCGGCATGGGGTGGCAAGTCCCCCGGCTTTGCGGGCTGGGTGACGTGGACTGGTCTGGTTTCTTTTCCGGACTTTACCGCGTCGGATACGACGGCCCCATCATCATCGAGCATGAAGACAGGCTGTTCGAAGGCACAGACGAAAAGGTCAAGCGGGGGTTCCTGCTGGCCCGGGATGTCCTGTCGCCATTCATCAAATGAAGCAACATCAAACGTGAAACGACTGAAAACTGGGAGGAAAACGAAATGAAAAACCTACTTTATGGCGTTGCTGCGATAGCAGTATCTGCTTCTCTTGCAACTGTGGCGATTGCGGACGGGCACAAGCAATACACTATCGGCGTGTCCAACACCGTTCAGGGAAACGGCTGGCGTGAACAGATGATCTGCGCCATGCGCGCGCAGGCTTTGGTTGAAGCCGATGTCACAAACCTGATCGTTGCGCATCGCAACACGGATTCTGCCGGGCAACTGGAAGACATCAACAATCTGATCGAAGCGGGTGTTGACGCGATTGTTCTGAACCCATCCAATCCTGACGCCTTGAACTCGGCGCTAGAAAAGGCGATGGCGCAAGATATCGTCGTTGTGGCCGTGGATGCCGGCGTTTCGGCTGACGGCGCGTACATTCTGTCGAACAATCAGGAAGAATACGCCTACCTTGGTGCCAAGTGGCTTTTCGAGCAGCTCGGCGGGAAAGGTGACGTCGTTTACATGCGCGGTATCGCCGGGGTTTCGGCGGATACGGACCGCGACAACGGCTTTAAGCGCGCACTGGCTGAACATCCCGAGATCAACGTGGTGCACGAGGTTTTCACCGGATGGCAGCAGGACCAGGGCAAGCAACAGATCTTTGATTTCCTTGCCACCGGCATCCCGTTTGACGGTGTCTGGACCAGCGGCATCGACAATGTGATCGTCGACGCCTTTACGGAATCCGGCGCACCTTTGGTACCGATCGTCGGAGCGGACAATGCGGGCTTTGTTCAATACCTGACCGAGGTTGAGGGATTGAATGGCGCAGCGGTAACAAACCCCGGCTCGGTTGGCGGCGCGGGCATCGCTTTGGCCGTCGACATCCTGAACGGTGAGGCCCCTGACAGTAACACTGTCCTTGTCGACCCCGTGCTTTGGGAAAACGCGACAGATGCTGGCCGCGAAACGATCAAGGCCGCTCAGAATCCTAATCTGGATCCTGAATGGCCCGTTTCCGTGACGGTTCCCGGGTGGACTGACTACACAATGGAACAGATCATCGACTGCAAGGGACCCGGCGAAGGCTGATCCCAACAGACTGGCCTTCCGCCCCCGGCGGGGCGGAGGGCACACACAGTGCATCTCCAGCATTCAAGGAATTCCATGAGCCGCACAGCACTACTCGACGCGTCTGACGTGGCCAAAAGTTTTGGCGCCGTACATGCCCTGACCAAAGCCCAGCTTACGGTCGCCGAAGGCGAGATTGTTGCCTTGATGGGGGCAAATGGTGCCGGGAAGTCGACTTTTGTCAAAATCATAACGGGCGCCCTGAAACCTGATGCTGGCCATGTGCTGATCCGGGGAAAACAGGCGCATGTCGGAAACCCGGCCGAGGCGCGCCGTTCCGGTCTGGTGCCCGTTTACCAGGAACCGTCGCTTATTCCTGATCTCGACGTGTCCGACAATCTCAGGCTGACCGACACACCGGTCGATCAGTTCCGAGAGTGGGTTTCTAAGCTTGGCATCAAAGACCTGAAGTTGTCGGCGATGATCGGCGACCTGCCTCTCGCCACGCTTCGCATCCTCGATCTGGCCCGCGCATTGGCAGTTGAACCTGACGTTCTCCTGCTGGACGAAATGACCGCTGCACTGCCCACAGATTTGGTTGAACGTGTTTTGAAAACCGTACGACGCAAGGCAAATGACGGGATGGGGGTGATCTATGTTTCCCACCGCTTCACCGAGATTTCGGAACTGTGCGATCGGGCGACGGTGTTGCGGGATGGCATGTCCGTCGGGGATCTCGACATAGAACCCGGTGTCGAAGAACGCGTTGTCGAGTTGATGCTGGGTCAAAAGATAGACATCGGACAGCGCCAGATACTTCAAGCAAACGGACCACAAACACAGACACCCCGATTGCACGTTCAGTCGCTTGCGTTCGAGCCCAGTTTCTCGGACGTTTCGTTCGACTTGTACCCCGGCGAAGTACTGGGGGTAGTCGCGCTTGAAGGTCAGGGACAGGATGAGCTTTTCGAGGTGCTCGCGGGTTTTGACCGACCAACGTCAGGGTCAATGGAAGTGGATGGAAAGCCTGTTCATTTCGCCCACCCCGCCGACGCCATTGCGGCCGGGCTGACCTTCGTGCCGGGCGACCGTTCTGATGCCTTGATGGCGCAAAGGTCCGTCAGGGAAAACATTGCCCTACCATTCTCGGCACGTCTTGGAAACTGGGGGCCGATAAAACTCCGTCGCGAGCGGGACCGGGTCGCTTATGCGGTCGAAAAGCTGCAGATCGACACACGCGCGCAGGGCGAAGTGCAACGACTTTCAGGTGGCAACCAGCAGAAAGTCACCATTGGTCGCTGGCTGGCGACCGGTGTCGAAACCTTGCTTTTGTTCGACCCGACCCGTGGCATTGATGTCCGCACGAAACACCAGATTTACCCACTGGTTCGCGAGTTGGCTGATCAGGGCGCGGCGGTTCTGTTCTACACATCCGAGTTGGAAGAAATCCCGCTGGCCTGCGACCGTGTGGTCGTAATCTTCAACGGGCGGGTGGTTGACGTGATAGACGCTGCCGACGCCGATGAACAAACACTGATGCGCGCGGCTTATGGCCTGACCGAAGCGGAGGGCGTAGCGTGAGCGGGACCATCCGAAAACACTCCTGGGTCATGGGGCTCGTTTTACTTCTTGTGGTTCTTCTGACCATCACAAAGGTGATACAACCCACTTTCGGCGCGTCCGGGCTTGAGAGTATCGCCCGTGCCGCACTGCCCTTTGCTTTTGCAACCGCCGGTATGGCCATCGTCGTGATCGTCGGCGGCATCGATTTGTCCGTCGCGTCGATGATGGCGGTATGCGCCGTGACGGCTGCCGTTTTGATGGAACGCATGGCCGGTGTGCCCGCCCTGCTCATAGTTCTGGGTGTCGGGCTTTTGATGGGGCTGATCAACGGGCTACTGATTGTCGTGACGCGCGTACCCGACATCGTCGTTACGCTCGCCATGCTTTTTGTTTGGGAAGGCGTTGCGTTGCTGATCCTTGAAACACCCGGTGGCGCGACGGCGGACTGGCTGGAACAAGCGATCCGAGGGCATTTTCTGTTCGACGGGCTGCCAAAGGCGCTTGTCGTCATCGCCGTCGGCATCGCGGTGGTCTGGCTGCCGGTCCGGCGCTCCAAACTTGGGCTGTCGATTTACGCAACCGGGTCGGACGAACTGGCTGCCTTCCGTTCAGGCGTTGCGGTCGGAAGAACGAAAGTTATCGCCTACGCCCTATGCGGTCTGTTTTGCGCCATGGGCGGATTAAGCCTGGCCGCCCTGACCGGGATAGGAGAGCCGGTGCCTGGTCCGTATCTTATGGCCTCTGTCGCAGCGGTGGTTCTTGGCGGTGTCGTTCTGGGTGGTGGCAAAGGCGGCCTTCTTGGCCCGATCATCGCGGTTTTCATTCTGCGGATCATCCGAACGATCCTGACTTTGCTGGCCGTCGATCCAAACGTGACAACCATTATCGAAGGAACAATCATGGTCCTCGTTGTCATGCTGGGCACTGCGGCGTCACTAAGGGGGGCCCGCCGATGAGCATGGACACCACTGACCTGCAATGGTCCGCTTTGGGCGGTATCTTCGTGACAACCCGATCATCCCCCTACTGGTCTTCCTGTTCCTGATGATCGCTGTGCTCGAAGTCTTGCGGCCGGGTATCGTCACCCCGTTCCGGGCCGGTCGGGACGGGCTGATTTCGACCTTTTGGGTCGGCAACCTGATCAAGTTCGCTATTCCGCTGGCGATGCTTGCCGCTTGTCAGGTACTGACGATGCTGACCGCAGGAATTGACCTGTCGGTCGGAGTGGTCGCTACTGTGTCAGCCTTCGTCTGCGCGACACTCAGCGCAATATGGGGCGTTACACCCGCAGTCCTGATTGCGTTGTCCGCAGGCCTTGTTGTTGGCGTTGTGAATGGCATCGGGGTTGGACTGGTGCGTGTCCATCCTTTGATCATGACGCTTGGAACCGGATTGATCGCCACCGGATGCCTGCAGGTCTACCAACGCCTCGTCATCAATGCGGGCACCGAGATTCCCGCTTTCCTTTCATGGCTCGGGACCGGTCGAACCGCAGGAATGCCTAATGGACTGTTCGTGTTCGTCCCGTTCGCGCTCTTTATCCTGTGGCTGATGCGCTATACCGGGTTTGGCCGGTTGCTGTTTGCACTTGGCTCCAACGAACAGGCCGCCAAATTATCCGGTGTACGGGCCTGGCAGGTCTATCTGGCGCTCTACGTGCTATCCAGCTTTATCGCCGCACTGGCTGGTTTGCTCTATCTCGGCATGATCCGTCAAACCTCACTGAGCCTTGCAAATCCGTTGTTGTTGCCATCGGTCGCCGCGGCGGTGATTGGCGGAACATCAATCTTTGGGGGGCGTGGCAGTTTCGCCGGTGCGATCGTGGGCGCACTTATTCTGCGTGTGCTGGATACCATGCTAACATTGATGCAGATGCCGGAAGGCGCACGCACGGCCCTGTTTGGGCTGATCATCCTCGCGGTTACCGCGCTCTACGTCAGGATCACCGGCACGCGCTAAAGGAGGTTTCCAATGGCAAAATTCCGGATCGTCGGCATCAGTTTCGATCACATGCATATGGGTGATTTGCTTCGGATGGTGCACGATCATCCTGACGCCGAAATCGCCGCGATCTTCGATCCGGATCGGGACAAAATGCAGGCGGCAGTGAAGGCATTCGATATTCCCGATGATCGGGTATTTACGGACTTCGACGCATGTATGACTGCGGGTCATTACGATATGGCCATTCTATGCGCGGCGACAGCGCAACATGCGGACTACACGGAACGGCTGGCTCTTCATGACATGCATGTTTTTGTCGAAAAACCCTTTGCCGCATCTGTTGACGATGCCCGCCGGATGATGACGGCAATGAACGAAACCGGAAATCAGCTGGTCATCAACTGGCCCTTGCGATGGGTCGAAAGCCACGTGACGGCCAAGCGGTTGATCGACGAAGGCATGATCGGTGATCTGCGTGAGGTTCATTTCTATGACGGAAATCGCGGACCGTTGTACCATCTGGCCGACAAGGTCGAAGTAACCCCCGAGGAAGTCGAGCGCCAAAAGCCGGACTCCTGGTGGTACAAACGGTCATCAGGTGGCGGTTCGCTGCTTGATTACCTGGGATACGGCGCGACGCTTGGAACCTGGTTCATGGGCGGCCGTGCACCGATCGAGGTCACATGTACGGTTGACGAAACACCAGGTATCGAGGTCGATCAGCATGCAATCGCCGTGTGCCGTTATGAAACCGGGCTGTCAAAGATGGAAACGCGCTGGGGTACGTTCACCGATCCTTGGACAACGCAGCCGCAACCCACTTGCGGGTTTGTCTTTGTCGGCACCGACGGCACCATTTCGTCGCCCGACTATGCCACCCAAGTAACGGTTCAGACCCGCGCAAAACCCGAACGGCACGAGATACCAGTGACCCCGTTGGCTGCTGGCGAACGAAACGCCATCGAATACGTCCTTGGCTGCCTGTCCAATGGAACCCGGGTCGAAGGGCCGCTTGATCCGGCCCTGTGTCTGACAGCACAGCGGATCGTCGATACCGCGCTCCGTTCAGCCCGCGAAAAACAAACTCTCAGGTTGCTGTCATGAGCGAGGACAGTGCCAAAACCGACCAGTATGCCTTAAAGTCAGCCCAGTTGCCCGAAGTCCCTGCCCCGGACTTGCCGTATTCTCCACCGGTGCCTCAAAACTACAGGCCCAGGATCGGAATAATTGGTACGGGCGGAATTTCCGTAAGCCATCTGGATGCCTACCGAACGGCCGGCTGGGACATTGCCGCAATCTGGAACCGGACGCGCGCGAAAGCCGAAGAAAAGGCCGCTGAATACTGCCCGTCAGCCCGCATCGAAGATGATTGGCAGGCGCTTCTTTCCGACAGTGAAATCGACGTTGTCGACGTCACGCTTCATCCGGAACACCGAATGCCAATCCTCAAGGCTGCTTTGCAGGCGGGCAAACACGTGCTCAGCCAGAAGCCGTTTGTTAACGATCTCGATCTAGGCAATGACCTTGTGAAGTTGGCAGATGATCAGGGTGTGAAACTCGCGGTAAACCAAAATGGTCGCTGGGCCCCGCACCTGTCCTGGATGCGCGAGGCGGTTTCAGCTGGGTTGATCGGCGACGTTCTGTCTGCACATGTTTCAATTCACTGGGATCACGGCTGGACCGCAGGTACGCCGTTTGACGAAATGGAGCACCTGATCCTTTACGATTTTGGTGTGCATTGGTTCGACTTTCTTGCGTCTCTTGTTGGCGACAGGGCGGAAAGCGTCTTTGCAACCGCGACACCGGCACGTGGCCAGGCCAACAAGGTCCCTTTGATGTCACAGGCGCTGGTGCGTTTGGACCAAAGCCAAGCAAGCCTGATTTTTGACGGGGGCGTTCCTTTTGGCCCGCGTGACACAACATATGTGGCTGGCACAACCGGAAGCCTTACATCAAGGGGACCGGATCTTTCATCGCAATCTGTGACGCTTGAGACAGCGCAGGGCATTGCGCGCCCAGCGCTCAAGGGACAATGGTTCAACGACGGGTTTCGCGGAACCATGGGCGAGCTTCTTTGTGCGATAGAAGAGTACCGAGAGCCCTCGGTATCCGCAAAGAACAACCTAAAGTCGTTGGCCATCGTTTTTGCGGCAATTGCCTCGTCCAAACAAAATCGAGAAATCGAGATCGGAAGCATCAGAACAGTCGACGCCTGAACGGGTATTTTCAGGCAAAACGGGTACGAATTCAGGCCTTTGCCAATATCCTTCGACCAGTCTCGCCTCCTAGTCCAACCCGCAAATCGGTGGCTTTGAATGGTCGCCATACTGCGATCCCTACCACACACCGCCCGAGGACAGATGCGAAACAACCAGACGCTGCAAAGAAGAAACTTGCATTCGCGCCATGATGCGTAGTCACTTGGGAACGGATGGTTGGAGGAAGACTATGAAACCATGGGCTATCGTGGTTTGTGTCGTTTGCACGTTGGGCCTTGTTGCTTGCTCTCCCCGAGTTCGTACATATGAAAAGACGGTATCAAGTGCTGTTCCTGCAAGCTCGGACAGCAATCTTGCGCAAACCATCAACCGCCTCGGAGACCCAAAAGACGGTCGTTCGGGTGTAAAGCTGATCAGCGACGGCGAAGAAGCTCTGGTCTCACGGCTATTGATGGCCGCAGCGGCAGAGCAAACGATCGACGCCCAATACTATCTTTTGCACAACGATCCGACCGGGCATCTCTTTGCGGCCAGTCTTTTACAAGCGGCAGATCAGGGGGTGCGTGTCCGGTTGCTGTTGGATGACATGGATACCTCCGGCTACGACGCGATGACCGCTGCGCTTGATTACCACGACAACATCGAAATCCGGCTGTTTAACCCCTTTTGGCGCGATCAAAGCCTGCTGGTTGCGGGGCTGACTGATTTCAAACGCATCAATCGACGAATGCACAACAAATCCATGACGGCGGACAACGTGTTCACGATTGTCGGTGGGCGAAACATCGGTGCCGAGTACTTTCTGGCCCGTAAAGAAATGAACTATGCCGATCTGGACGTTCTGGCCGCAGGTCCTGTTGTAAAAGAGGTCTCCAAAAGCTTCGACGCATACTGGAACAGCGAATTTGCCGTTCCTGCCCGCGTGGTCGTCGGTGAACCGGAGGCCTTCAGCTTGAGCGACGCGCGAGGCAGGCTCAACGCGCTGGTGGAAGAGGCGAAGCAAACGCAATACGGCGCCGCCCTGCGACGATCAGCCGAAGAGAATTTTGCAGACGGCGCGCTGTCACTGGATTGGCTTCCTGCCCGATTGTATGCGGACCCGCCGTCCAAGGCGGCAGGCCTGGAAAACTCGGATCCAATTCTCGCATCCCAACTTCTGCCCTACTTCGAAAATGCCAAAAGCGAAGTGAACATTATCTCGGCTTATTTTGTACCGCGCAACAATGGCGTGAGATGGATGACCGAACTGGAAAACCGCGGGGTCGAGGTCAAAGTTGTCACCAACTCATTGGCCTCGAACGACGTCGCTCCGGTCTACGCCCACTACGCCAAGAAACGTCGGGCAATGCTGCGCGGCGGGGTCGACCTGTATGAACTGAGGCCCGATGCCTACCAAGTCCAACGTCGCGGCATCAACTGGGCGCAATCCCGATCCGGCCTCCATTCCAAGGCTTTCGCGGTGGATGACCGATATCTGTTCGTCGGGTCGTTCAACTGGGACCCGCGTTCGGTCCACATCAATACCGAAATGGGGATTCTGATGGATTCGCCCGCTTTGGCCAGTCAAACCATGGCTGCCCTGGACCAAGCGCTGCCAGCCTACACTTATCACGTGACGTTGGAGCGTGCAGGCCAACTTAAGTGGCGGACCCGGAACGAGGATGGCACGATCCTGGAATATGACTCCGAGCCGACAGGTACGACATGGGATCACATCGTCGCCGGCTTTTTGAGCATCTTACCAATTGGTTCACAGCTTTAGGGTTGATGATTTTGACCATCAGCCTGGCTTTGGCAAATCTCCGGAAGGCTATTGATCGTGAAGTACTACAACCTTTATGCCGACGCCGCAGGCGAAAGCCGTTGGTCCGAGATCGAAGTTCCGCTGGCAGAGCGAAGCTTTGCGCCACCAGCAAAGGCAATTGAGGCCTCCGAGCCGGAGCATGTCAAACAGACCATGTTCCTGAGGCTTCGATCAGGTTGGAACGAACCGATCCACCCGACGCCAGTGACGCAAAGGCTGGTGTGCCTTGCCGGAACGATCCGCGTTACCGCAAGCGATGGCAACTTTCGGGATATAGGACCGGGTGACGTTTGGCACATGGCAGACAAGTTCGGACGCGGTCATCACACCAAGGTCACAAGCTTTGAGGATTTTGAGGCGGTCATTATTCAGTTCGAGTGAAGTCGGAAAATTCCACGATCTCTTCAAACCTTCACCAGCGCCGTTACGGTCTGAAGATTTCCGGCTATACTGGGGCCATTGTTTCGCGCCGGCACCTGATTGAAAGCGATCAAACCACCGCTGGCGCAGAGGGGGGATTGCCATGGAACAACGCCTCTCAGCCATTATGGCAGCCGATATGGTCGGGTACTCGCGCTTGATGGAAGTGGACGAGTTGGGTGTTCTGTCACGTCAAAAGAAACACCGGCGCGAATTGATCGATCCGGAAATAACCCGGCGCGGAGGAAGCATCATCAAAACGACAGGAGACGGCATGCTGGCCTCATTTGAATCCGTTCAGGACGCGGTTCAATGCGCCGTCAGCATTCAACAAGCGATGAGCCTTCGGGAAACCGAACTGGAGGACGACAAGAGAATTCGATTTCGTGTCGGCATCAATCTGGGCGATGTCATTTTCGACGACGGCGACATCTTCGGAGATGGGGTGAACGTCGCCGCACGGCTTGAAGGATTGGCAGAACCCGGCGGCGTGTGCGTTTCGGATATCGTGCATCAGGCGATTCAGGACCGGGTCGACGCGCCATTTCGCGATATGGGCGGCCAACGCGTCAAGAACATCACTCGCCCCATTCGTGTCTGGCAATGGTCCCCTCAGGCGGCGCCCGTGCGTGCGGCTCCTGAGATTTCACTGCAACAGCGCGTGAAGTTCTGCAAATCGGCAGATGGCGTAAATCTTGCCTGGGCCTCGACCGGAGAAGGTACACCTGTGCTGAAAGCCCCGAATTGGCTTAATCACATCGAGTATGAGTGGACCAGCCCGGTCTGGGGGGATTTCCTGTCCGAGATGTCCAAACTCTGTCGATTGGTCCGGTTCGACCAACGGGGAAACGGGCTTTCAGACTGGGAAGTCGAGGACATTTCAGAAGATCGTATGATCGACGACATGATTGCCGTGGCCGATGCGGCCGGGTTGGATCGTTTTGGCCTGTTCGGGATAAGTCAGGGGTCTGCTTTCTCAATTCGATTTGCGGTAAGACACCCCGAGCGTGTGAAATTTCTTATTCTGCTGGGGGGCTATTTGCGCGGGCGCATGAAGCGCGGGGACGCCGAAGCCGAACAGTTTTATCAAGCATCTCGCGCCATGGTATCGGCCGGCTGGGGCTCCCCCAACCCGGTGTACCGCCATTTCTTTACGTCTTGCTACATGCCGGATGCCACGCCGGAAGAAGGGGCAAGTTTCGACGAAATGCAACGCATCTCCGCCAGCCCGGAAACGGCCTTGCGGATCATGGAAATGAACAGCTACATGGACGTACGCGCGGATGCGCAGCGCGTGAATGTTCCGACTTTGGTGTTGCATGCCCAAGGCGACATGGCGGCACCAATCAGTGAAGGCCGTGAGACAGCCCGGGAAATCCCGACGGCTGAGTTCGTTGAACTGCCCGGGGCCAATCATTGCATGATACGCGGCCATCCGGGGTTCGATGAGTTCTTTCAGGAAATCGGACCGTTTCTGAAAGAACATGGTGATTTTTGAGTACCTTACGCTTAAATGGGTGCTGACGTTGTTTGTACCCGCTGTTTCCTAAGCAACGTGATTTCCGGAGAATTTAATGACTGATATTTCCAGAAGGCGTTTCCTAAAATTCGCCCTGATCAACTCAACTGCCCTGGCTTTGGCCGGACAGACAATGGCTCAAGCGACCTCTCTCTCGGACGTTGGCGGTGCAATGTTGGGTTTGGAGACCGCCACGATTTTCACCGCGCGCGAGATCGTGACGCTCGACCCGGATCAACCGTCAGCTCAGGCCGTTGCGGTGATAAATGATCGGATCCTTGCAACCGGAACGCTGGACGAAGTCAAGGGCATCCTTGGAGATAAACCGTACGATCTGGACGCAACATTCGACGACCACGTTATAGTTCCCGGTTTCATTGCGCAGCACGACCATCCGATCCTGGCAGGATTGACAATGTCATCCCTGATCCTGTCCATCGAGGATTGGGAACTGCCCGACGGCACCGCGATTGCCCTCAATGACAAGGATGACTTCATGACGCGCCTTGCGGCAGCCGAAGCCGAGCTGGATGATCCGGCTGAACCGCTGCTCACCTGGGGGTATCATGCCGCGTTCTATGGCCCTCTGACCCGCGCCGACCTCGACACGATCAGCGCCGAGCGGCCGATATTCGCGTGGGCCAGATCCTGCCATGAGTTCATCCTGAATACAGCCGCGATGAACGCCGCGGGCGTCACCGAAGACCTGATCGCCAGCTGGTCAGAGACAGAAAAATCGCAATCCAGTTTCGAAGATGGTCACTTCTGGGAACAGGGTTTGTTTGCCGTTTTGCCGAATATAGCGCCGATGGTCGCAAACCCTGACAAGTTCCGTTCCGGCCTGCTGACCATGCGCGACTACATGCACGCCAAGGGTGTGACCTTCGGAAACGAACCGGGCGGTATTCTTGCAAAGCCCATTCAGGATGCGGTCAATGCGGTGATGTCGGCGCCATCGATGCCCTTCCGGTGGACGTTCATTCCCGATGGCAAAAGCCTGGTTGCTACTTACGATCATGATACCGACGTGATCCGCCAAACCGAGGCTTTGGTCGACTGGTACGGCGGCATGACCAGCATGGCAAAGGGCAGCGTAAAACTGTTCTCTGACGGTGCCATATATTCCCTCGCGATCCAACTTCGCGACCCCGCCATCGGTGACTATCACGGTGAATGGATGATGGATCAGGACGCGTTCGAGCGTGCTTTCCGGGTCTATTGGGACGCCGGTTATCAGGTGCATGTGCACGTCAACGGCGATGCCGGTCTCGACCGTGTTCTGAACACGCTGGAAGATAACCTATTGCGCAACCCGCGTTTTGATCATCGTACGGTGATTGTCCACTTCGCCGTCAGCGCACCGGACCAGGTCGAGCGTATCAAACGCCTCGGCGCGATCGTCAGCGCCAATCCTTACTACGTCACCGCGCTATCAGATCGCTACAGCGAAACCGGCCTGGGACCCGAGCGCGCGGACCAGATGGTGCGGCTGGGCGATCTGGAGAAATCGGGTATCTCGTGGTCGCTGCACTCTGACATGCCCATGGCGCCGGGCGACCCGCTGTTCTTGATGTGGTGTGCGGTAAACCGGGTCACAAGCTCTGGTCGCGTAGCCGGCAGCGACCAAAAGATCTCTGCCGAACAGGCCCTGCGCGGGGTCACGATCAATGCGGCGTATTCTCACCGCCTTGAAGAAGAACGGGGCAGCATCGAACCGGGCAAGCTCGCCAACTTCACAATTTTGGCTGAGAACCCCCTGACCGTAGACCCGATGAAGATCAAGGATATCGCGGTTTGGGGCACGATTGCGGAGGGACGCATTCAGAAAGTCGGAGAAAACTTGAAGGAAGACGCAAGCCGAAAGGGCAGAGACTTCACAGGCGATATAGATTTCGCCGAGAGGGCGTTAACCCACGCCCTTTCCGTTGTTCACGCGCATCTTTGAAATTTGAATCGCACTGCAGAACAACTCGAACCGGTCGCATTAAGGCAGGGTTAGGCCAAATGGGCACGCAAATGAGCTGGGTTTTGTCACCTCTGAACGATGATCAATTCCCAGCCACTCAATCCCAAGTTCTACTGATACTGGTTCTAAGAAACCGATTGCTCCGAGACGATCTCGCCAAAACGCGTAAAGAACTTGCCCGAGAGCTTTTTCGCGGTGCCAGCAATCAATCGACTACCCAATTGCGCAATCTTTCCGCCGACTTCAACTTTAGCGGTGTATGCAAGAATGGTCTCATCCCCATTTGAGGTAAGCGTTACGTCGGCACCACCTTTGGCAAACCCGGCCGCGCCGCCTTTGCCTTCCCCGGTCAGGGAAAAACCTTCAGGTGCATTTGAAGTATCCAGCGTCACCTCACCCGAGAACCGCGCCTTGACCGGGCCGATCTTGAGGACAACCTTGGCCTCAAGGTGCTCTGGCGAATGCTGGATCAGCTCCTCGCAGCCGGGAATGCACTCGCGCAGGACATCCGGATCGTTCAAAGCGCGGTAAACGACGTCGCGCGGGGTGGCAATGTGGATTTCGTCACTGAGTTCCATTCATGTTTCCTTTGTTCAACAACATCTTGGATAGACCAGAAGTGCGGTCTCGGTAGCCTCTTCCGGCGTTACGTCCGGGCGCACCGGCCACAAACGACGCAGGCGATTAAGCACGTTTTTCATCATCAGATGCCTCTCTGGATTTGTTCGTGTTTCGCCACAGCACGATCTCGGCCAGGATCGACAGGGCGATTTCATGCGGATCGATCGCATGGATATCCAGCCCGGCCGGGGATTTGAGCTGCGCCGCGCGCTCCGGCGCCAAACCTTGAGCGATGAGTTTTGCCGTAAGCGCATCAGCCTTTAGGCGGCTGGCCACCATGGAGACATGGGCCGCCTCGGTTTGCAGCGCCGCTTTCAGGGCGTCAGCGTCTCCGCGACCCTGCGAGGCAACAACAACGAAATCCTGCGATTCGATGTCCAAATGGTCGACGGTTTCCAGCGTAAACCTATCGTAGTCGCCGTCTGTTTCTGCCTCGTCACCAAGGCAGATGCGAAAGCCGGCCAGCGCCCCATGCGCTGCCAGCGCTGTGGCAATCGGAGATGCACCAAAGATCACCAGACGCGGGGCGTGTTGATACGGTTCGACCAACAGATCGACAGTGCCGCCCGAGGGGCAGCCGCTTTTGAAGGTCTGCACTCCGTCGGGATCTGTCATGCTCACCACCTTATTCGAAGGTTTGACACGGATCATCTGCGGCTCGCCGGTGGTCAGCGCCGTCCGGGCCGAGGTTCGGACGGCGCGCTGCACGCAAGCCCCTCCGAGATGTCCAAGAAGGCGTCCGTCTTTGGTGATCGCAGCTTTTCCTCCGGCCTTTGCGGACGTTGCATCCGCCGTACGCAGGACCGTTGCCACACAAAAGGCCTCACCGGTTTGGCGCAGCTGTTCAATCGTGTCGAATATGTCGAAGTTAGCCATTTCAGACTCCTTTCACAGCTTACGAAACTGCGGCTCCAACGCCGCCAGCGCTTCCAGCGTGTTGGCTGGCAAATGTGCATCCAGATAGGGTTCCGCCGCCTGCATCGCGGCAGCAATCGGCTGGTAGTCCCGCCAGCCTTTCAGGGGGTTCAGCCATACGATCCGCCGCGCTTTACGTCGGATGCGCGCCAGCGCATCGCCCAGCGCCTGCGGGTCGGAACTGCAATACCCATCGGACAAGATCAGCACGATGGTCCGCCCGTTCAAGGCGCGCGCGCCGTATCCGTTCAGGAAATGCTCAAGACTGCCCGAGATATCCGTGCCGCCGCCAAACCCTTCGGCCATCAACGACAGCCGCCCGGCCGCGCGCAAGGAGTCGTGGTCGCGCAGCGCATCCGTGACGCGCATCAGGCGGGTATGGAAAAGATAGGCGTCCGCCTCTGTGCCACTGCCGATCAGACCTTTGAGGAAGGCCAGAAAAACCCGCGAATAAACCGTCATCGAACCGCTTACGTCACACAAGGCCACAATCCGCATCGGGCGTGGTGGACGAGCGCGGCGATACAGGTCCATCGGTTCTCCGCCCCTTGCAAGGCTGGCGCGTTGGATCCGGCGCATATCAAGCGATGGGCCGCGCAGCGCTTGTTTCCGCCGGCGCGAGCGGCGGTCGCGGATTGCGCGCGCGATAGCAGTCGCGGCTTGTTCCGCCTGCCGCAGCGCGTCTTCGTCCATCAGCTCGCGCAAATCCCGACGCGACAGGTTGACCGTACGGGTTGCAATCAGCTTCCCGTTCCTCCCCACGGCCTCCCCGTCGCCGGGATCAGGCGCAGTGGCCTGATCCGTGCCGGTTTCCGTTTCCTGAGCAGCCTGGCTTTCCTGCTGCCAGATCATCGGCTTGGCGGATTGAACCCGCACATGCGCCGTTTGGGCAGTTCCCTTGCGCTGCTTTCCGGTATTGAACCAATAGGCTTCGAACAGGTCATCGAAGCGCCGCCAACCGTCGGCGTTGCCGGCCAGCAACACGCAAAGCGCCTGCTGGGCCTGTCTGGCATCCGTCGCCTCAACCGCCTCCAGCGCAGCCAACGCATCCGCGGTTTCAGCCGGTCCCACACGCATTCCGTTCATCCGCAGATGTGCGATGAAGCCGGATATGCGATCCGCCAAACCAGATGCGCGAGTGGGGAACCGGGTGACTTGCATCACGCCACCTTTCCTATCAGGCGATCCATCACTTCGGGCGGGGCAGCGTCATAGTCGGCGGCAGTTTTTAGAAGGCAGACAAGCGTCGCCTGAACCTCTTCGCGGGACTGCGCCATGTCGTTTACACCCAGCCCCGAAAGGGCCGCCGCCCAGTCCAACATTTCGGCAATGCCGGGGGTCTTCTCCAAGTCTTCTTTGCGCAGCGCCTGCACCACGCCAACAATCTGGCGCGCCAACAGCCTTTCAACTTCGGGCATGCGGGCTTTCAGGATAGCCATTTCCGTTTCACGCGATGGGTAGTCGAGGAAGCTGTACAGGCACCGACGCCGCAGCGCGTCCGACAAGTCCCGAGTCCCATTCGCAGTCAGGATCACAATAGGCCGCGAACGCGCCTTGATCGTTCCGAGTTCCGGAATGGTGATCTGAAAGTCGGATAAGATTTCCAGCAGATAGGCCTCAAACTCCTCATCCGCGCGGTCGATTTCATCGATCAGCAGAACAGGTGGCTCTTCTTCGCTGATTGCTTCCAGCAATGGTCGCTTCAGCAGATAGTCATCAGTAAATAGCTGGGCCTCGCTGGTTCCGCCCTGTGCCTCGCTTGCACGAATGGCCAGCAACTGGCGCTGGTAATTCCACTCATAAATCGCGTGGCTGGCATCGAGCCCTTCATAGCATTGCAACCGGATCAACCGCGCGGCGCGCTGTGCTGCCAACGCCTTGGCGACCTCGGTTTTGCCGACCCCAGCCGGGCCTTCCAGCAGCAGTGGACGCCCAAGGGTCTGCGCCAGATGCAACGCCATAGCCAATCGGTCGTCGGCAACATAACCCACCTCGGCGAGGCCTTGCTGTATCTCCTGCAAGCTCATGCCATTCTCCCGGATTGCCGCCACGCTGTATTTCGGCGCGGCGGCTTTTCCTGCTAGCCGTGCATTCCCAAACCGTTGGCGATCTTCCAGATACGCCAGTGGTCATGCGGCATGTGGCTCTGAACAAGGCCAAATGGGCGGAATGCATCATGCACCGCGTTCGAGAACGCAGGCACGCCGCCGACATTCGGGCTCTCGCCCACGCCCTTGGCACCGATCGGGTGATGTGGGGACGGTGTCACCGTGTGATCGGTGGTGTAGTTGGGCGTCTCCCATGCCGTGGGCAGGAAGAAGTCCATCAGAGTACCGGTCTTCACATTGCCCATCTCATCATAGGCGATTTCCTGCCCCATCGCGATGGCCAGCGCCTCGGTCACGCCACCGTGGACCTGCCCTTCGATGATCATCGGGTTGATCCGGGTGCCGCAATCGTCCAGCGCATAGAACTGCCGGACGTCCCATTCGCCGGTATCCACGTCGATCTCCATGACACAGATATAGGCTCCGAACGGATACGTCATATTCGGCGGATCATAGTAGCTGACGGCCTCAAGACCTGGCTCAAGACCCGGAATGGCTTGGTTGTAGGCGGCAAAGGCGATTTCCTTCATGGTCTTGAACCGTTCGGGCGCGCCTTTGACTGAGAACCGATCCACGTCCCACTCGACGTCGTCGTCATGCACTTCCAGCAAGTAGGCTGCGATCATCTGCGCCTTGGCGCGGATTTTGCGTGCAGCCATCGCAGTTGCTGCTCCGGCCACAGGTGTCGACCGAGACCCATAGGTCCCAAGACCATAAGGCGCGGTGTCCGTGTCACCTTCCTCCAACGTGATGTCATCTGCAGGTAGACCGATCTCACTAGCGATGATCTGGGCAAAGGTCGTGGCATGGCCCTGACCCTGACTGATCGTCCCCAACCGCGCGATGGCCGACCCAGTCGGGTGGATTCGAATTTCGCAGGAATCGAACATGCCGAGCCCGAGAATATCGCAGTTCTTCACCGGTCCCGCGCCTACGATCTCAGTGAAGTGCGTCAGGCCGATACCCAACAACTTGCGGGTCTTGCCCGATTTGAAGTCCTCAATCCGCTGCGCCTGTTCCGCCCGCAGACCTTCATAGTCCACGGCCTTCAGCGCCTTGTCCCACGCAGTGTGGTAATCGCCCGAGTCATACTCCCATCCCAGCGCGGACTGATACGGGAACTGATCTTTCCGGATAAAGTTGATCCGGCGTAGCTCGGCCGCGTCCATGTTCAGCTTGATGGCCAGAACTTCGA
This sequence comes from uncultured Ruegeria sp., assembly GCA_963669395.1. Lineage (GTDB taxonomy): Bacteria > Pseudomonadota > Alphaproteobacteria > Rhodobacterales > Rhodobacteraceae > Ruegeria. Next base: position 3,222,469 of record OY770022.1, read on the forward strand.
TCATCCGCTCGATGAAATACGCGGCCTCGGTCACCCGGAACGAGCAACGATAGGCGACGCCGCCAGGTGCCTTGTTGGTGTAGACCCCGTCCACAGCCAGATAAGCGGTGGGGATGTCATACGACCCGGTGCAGATGTTCATGAAACCGGCCGGGAATTTGGTCGGGTCGGCGCAGGCGTCGAACCCGCCATGATCCGCCGTGGTGTGACACCACAGGCCAGTGATCTTGCCATCCTTGGTCGCAGCGATCTTGCCCTGCATCCAATAATCGCGGGCAAAGGCGGTGGACATCAGGTTTTCCATCCGGTTCTCGACCCATTTTACCGGCTGGCCGGTGACAATCGAGGCAACGACCGAGCAGACATAGCCCGCATAAGCGCCAACCTTGTTGCCAAAGCCACCACCGATATCAGGGCTGATCACGCGAATGTTGTGCTCGGCCAGACCCGAGATCAGCGACACAACGGTTCGGATCGCGTGGGGGGCCTGGAAGGTGCCATACAGCGTCAGCTTGCCGTTTACCTTGTCCATCGACGCCACACAGCCGCAGGTCTCCAACGGGCATGGGTGGGTGCGATGGTAATAGACCATCTCTTCGGCCACGACATCGGCCTCACCTAGAACGGCTTCAGTCGCATCTTTGTCGCCTTGCTCCCAGGTGAAGATGTGGTTGTGATGCTTGCGCGGCCCGTGTGCGCCTTCGGTCTGACCCGCAAGGTCTTCACGCAGGACAACGTCCGATTTCAGTGCCTCGAACGGGTCGGTCAGGACGGGCAGTTCTTCGTAGTCAACCTCAACCAGCTCAGCCGCGTCCGCCGCGATATAGCGGTTTTCGGCGACAACATAGGCAACCTCCTGACCTTGAAACAGCACCTTGCCATCAGCCAGCACCATTTGCTTGTCACCGGCCAGCGTCGGCATCCAATGCAGACCCAGCGGTGCCAGATCTTCGGCGGTCAACACGGCAACAACACCGGGCACGGCCATCGCGGCGTCTTTGTTTACACTGACAACGCGGGCGTGGGCGTAAGGCGAACGGACGAATGCGCCGAACAGCATCCCGTCCAGCTTGATGTCATCGACGTAGTTGCCCTTGCCTTGGGTAAAGCGCACATCCTCGACGCGCTTTCGGGCGCAGCCCATCCCTTTGAGATTGGCGGCGCGTTCTTCGGGGGTCATGGTTTGATCGTTCATTCCGCGGCCTCCTTCTGAGCGTTCAGCATGTCAGCCGAGGCCGAGATCGCCTTGACGATATTCTGATACCCGGTGCATCGACACAGGTTGCCCGCCATACCAAAGCGGATTTCTTCCTCGGTCGGGTTCGGATTTTCCTGCAGCAGGCGATGCGCCCGGGTGATCATCCCCGGCGTGCAGAAACCGCACTGCAGCCCGTGATGTTCGCGGAACATTTCCTGCAGAACACCAAGGCTACCATCGTCATTAGTGAGGCCCTCGACGGTAGTGATATCGGCACCGTTCACCTGCGCCACAAAGGTGGTGCAGGATTTGACGGACTTGCCGTCGATATCCACGGTGCAGGCCCCGCAATGGCTGGTCTCGCACCCGATATGAGGACCGGTGATTTTCAGATCTTCCCGCAGGAAGTGGATCAGCAGCGTGCGCGGCTCGGCCAGACCTTCGACCTGCTTGCCGTTCACGGTGAGTTTGACGTGCATTTTCGACATAAGTGTTCCTCCCTCAGCCCGCGCGGCTTTGCGCACGGTCGATGGCACGGCGCAGCATCACAGCGGCCACGTGTTTTTTGAATTCGACTGGGCCGCGATTGTCGGCCACTGGATCAATCGCTTCGAGCATTGCTGCGACGCAGCCGTCGACGTCGCCGCCGGCCAACGCTGAACTGGCCGTCTCAGACCAGATGGGCGTATCGGCCAGATTGGTCATAGCGACCGAGGCGTGGCCGTTGCCAACCATCACCGCGGCCGCAGCGGTCGCGTAGTCGCCGATCTTGCGCTTCTGCTTTTCATACGCCTGTCCGACGCCCACCCCCGGTACCGGGATCGAAATCCGGGTCAGGATTTCCTCATCTTCACGCGCAGTGAAATAGGCAGCCTCATAGAAATCGCGGGCTGCCACGCTGCGGTTGCCGTCAGGACCGGACAGTTCGAACGTCGCGTTCAGACACTGCATCAGGCCAGGCATGTCGTTGCCCGGATCACCGTTGGCGACGTTGCCGCCAACCGTACCCATATACCGCACCTGAGGATCAGCGATCTGCATCGCGGCCTCGCGGATCAAGGGAACGGCCGATGCCAGACCGTCATGCGAGATCAACTCATGCTGAGTGACCATCGCGCCCAGCGAGACGGTTTCTGCCCCAATCTCGATGCCTTTCAGTTCCTCAATGGCCTGCAGATCAACCAGATGGCCCATCTCGGCCATGCGCAGTTTCATCATCGGGATCAGGCTGTGGCCGCCTGCGATCACGCGCGCTTCATCTCCGTGTTCCTGCAGAATTCCAATGGCCGAGGCGATGTCGCCTGGCCGGTGATACTCAAAACCGGCTGGTATCATGTTTTTCCTCCCTGGGTCCGAGCGGTATGCCTTAGGGGACCTGCGGGTAAGAAAAGAACACTGGGGTCAGCCATTCCAGCGGGTGGAAACGGGGCGCGCAGCTTGTTTCACGAAATGCGAATAAGCTGCACGAGTTGCGACTAAAGGCCCAGCGCCTCGCGAATGTCCGTCAGCCGGGATCGGCTGACCGGAACCTTGGTCAACGCCGCAACCCCGTCGAAGTAGCAGGTGCCGTTGTCCTTGTGCCTCTCAAAGCTTGAGACATGTTCGGGATTGACCAGATAGCTGCGATGCGCCCGCAGGAAACCGTCTGGTTTCAGCCGGCTTTCGGCCTCGGTAATCGACCAGGGGCAGAAAAGCTTATCGGCATCCATATACAGCACGGTGTAATGCCCCTCGGCCCGGATTGCGGCTATTTTTCCGGGCTGGGCAAAGAAGGTTTGGCCGTCACGCTCGTACGGAACACCTGCACGCGGTACGACCGGCGCCGGTTCGGGTTTGGGTTCCACAGAAGGCGCAGTGCCGGTGGCCGCCTCGGGGCCGACAAACGAAATGCCGGTCAGCAGAAAGGCACCACAAATCAGAAAAACTGAAACAGTCACACCCATCGCAAGAACCTGATTGTTCAGGGCCGGTCCGGCTCCGCCTGCGTTGTCCGTCGCGACAAAGTCGGTCAGGCCGGTTGCCACGAAGTGCATCGTGAATACAGCCAGGCCAAAACAGGCCGTTCCCAGCAGGATATTGCGCTGGGTTCGATTGTCGTACGCAACCCAAATGGCGGCAACGGAGAGCACAACCGACGCAAGCGTTGCAATTGCCACATCCCAGGCATTGTAGACAGGGCGGCAAAGCTGCATCCCTGACATGCCCACGTAATGCATCACCACAATTCCAAGACCGACGATGACACCGGCGCCGATCATTGTTTGCACCGTCCGGGGACGGAAGTGCAAAAGCAGCAGCGCCAGACCGACCATCAGAATTGCCACCAAAGCTGAAATCAATGTGATCAGCGCGTCGTAATAAAACAGAATTGGCAGTTGCAAACCAAGCATTGCGACGAAATGCATGGACCAGATCCCGCCACCCAGAATGATCGCAGCCAGAGCGACGATGAACTTGCGTCTTTGGTCGTTCAGCTTTGAGGCTCCATGCATCAGATAGAGCCCGGTAAAACCGGCCATCAATGCCACGGCAAGCGATGCCGCCACAAGCCAGCCGTTATGCGAATAGTCCAACATGTAGGTACATGCGCCCTCCCTGGCGCGGGGACGACGTTAACAAACCTGTTTTATTGGTACAATCGGCTCGTATGATCCATCAGTTAAATCTTTTTGGACCCTGTGACCAAGTCGGAATTCAGCGAAAGCATTCTGTTTCGTGCTGGCCGGTTATTTCGACGTTTGGCGACCACCACTAATGGCACCTCACATTTCCAGAACTTCACAACCAAAGCACCATATCAAATCTAAAGTCACTGGAGATCACTGTCTTTTCCAAAGCAACCAACCGAGGCCCGCAGAACGTATCGATTGACACAGATCAATGCACTTGCAACCTTCATATAGTGAAATGCGAATATTAATCATGATCTACGTTCACTGACCTGTCCCCAAGCAAGCATGACAGTGAGCGGAATTTGAATAGCGTGGAAGTTCCACATGGGGGCTCGGCAGGAGTGGTGGCGAGCCCCCTCTTTGTTCACAGGCAGCCAAAGTGCCTGAACGTTGAGACGCAAGGAATACGGCGCGAATTTGATCGCACGACCAGACCGCACTTCCAAATGCGGATAGTGACAACAACGACACCGCTGGCGACGTGCCAGCAAGACATTCGGTATGAACTCTGATGAGCACCGTTGAACCGCCAGAACAGAAACTCAAACGGGCCCTTACAGCTCCGTTGCTTACGCTTTATGGCCTGGGCGTAACGGTCGGAGCAGGAATTTATGTGCTCGTCGGCGCGACGGCGGACATAGCCGGCCCGTATGCCGCGTTTTCGTTTGTCGTGGCTGCACTCGTCGTCTCACTGACCGCACTTTCATATGCAGAACTCGCAACGCGTTTTCCGGTCAGCGCAGGAGAGGCAGCCTATGTCGAAGCGGGATTTCAGAAAAACTGGATGGCAATGCTGGTCGGTCTGGCGGTTGCGGCCTCGGGCGTTATCTCGGCCTCTGCCGTCGCGATAGGCGCAGCCTCCTATCTTCACGCATTAACGGGTCTGGCAATACCGCTTCTGACTGTCAGCGTTGTGTTGATTATGGGGCTTATCGCCCTGTGGGGGATCACAGAATCGGTGGTTGTTGCTGCGGCCATCACGATCATCGAGATTGCAGGGCTTCTCTTTGTGATCGGCTGGGGCATGTCGGTTCAGGACCCGCAGGGATATAATGTCAGCTCCATGCTCCCTCCACTTGAGATTGAAGCGTGGCGAGGCATCTTCGCTGCATCTCTTCTCGCTTTTTTTGCATTTGTCGGTTTTGAGGACATGGCAAATGTCGCCGAAGAAGTCATTGACCCTGTTCGCACCATCCCGAAAGCAATTTTGCTGACGCTCATACTGGCGACGGTACTGTATCTTGGGACATCGCTGACGGTGCTGCTGGTTGTCCCGATCGATGTTCTATCAGCGTCTGCTGCGCCACTTGCACTTGTTTTTGCTAATGCCCCCGAGGTGATCAAACAGGGATTTTCTGCAGTTGCGATCGTGGCGACTGTTAATGGTGTCCTGATCCAGATGATCATGGCATCGCGGGTGATCTATGGGCTGGCTGACAGGGACCACCTGCCAAAAGCCCTGGCCATTGTGCCTAAAGCAACCCAGACGCCTGTGGTTGCCACACTGCTCGTTGTCGCAACAATCCTTCTTCTGACCCAAACCGTACCGATTGGGATCTTGGCGGAGCGCACATCACAGATTGTTCTGGGGGTTTTTGTCCTCGTCAATGTCTCGCTGATCCTTCTGAAGGTGAAACCGAACGGGTCTGAAGAGCACTTCCGGGTGCCTCTTTTCGTTCCGATCCTTGGCGTGATCACCAGTGCATTGCTTTTCGGAGCTGGATTTCTCTAACTAAATGCAAAGGCAAACGGGCCATCAGCAATTCCAGGTTGGCATATGACCACTGACCGATCTTCAACAGGAACGCGGCTTTCAGATTGGTGGCACAGAACCTTTGTGGATCTGGCTCAGCAGTTGCAATGGTCCTACCTGCCGCCTTTGATGGTCTACTTCGCGGCTGGCGTCTCCGGTTTGACCTCGGTTGTCGGTGCTTTTTTTCTGAAGGATTACCTCGATTTATCAGCGTCTTTTGTCGCAGGTCTGGCATTTTGGGCCGGTCTTCCCTGGATTCTCAAAATGCCGCTGGGCCACATCGTGGATCTGTTCTGGCGCTGGAAATCCCTGTTGATCCTGTTTGGCGCGTCCCTGATTACCCTGTCCCTGCTCACAATGTACGGGCTTGTGACCGCGCCTGTTCGGATGGCCGGCGTGATGCCTCTGGAAGACTGGTATGTTGTCGCCCTGCTTCTGGCGCCTTCCGGCTATGCCATTCAGGATGTCGTCGCCGACGCCATGACGGTCGAGGCGGTTCCCAAGGTCGACCAGGACGGCCTTGCGTTTACGCCTGAAGAAACCCGCGCCCAGCACACGACAATGCAGACCTTGGGCAGAGTTTCGATCATCTCAGGGTTTGCAGCGGTTGCGGCCGTCAACATCTGGATATTCTCAGGAACGGAAGATCTGCAAAAGTCTGACCGGCTTGCTCTCTACGGCCAGGTTTACCTGATTGCGTTGATCATCCCTGTGCTGTCCGTCAGCGGTGTGGTGCTGCACTCACTGATACAACGTCAGCTGCTTCGTCAAGGTCACCCACTGCATACCCCGGATGAGGTGACCGAGGTTAAATGGTCCATATTGCTTGGTGGCCTCGCATTTGTTGTGTTCAGCATTGTGTTGGGAACTGCGGAATTCGAGTTTGCGCAAGAGGTGGTGTTTACCGTTTCTCTCACGGTGATCCTGTACCTCATGTCCCGTCTTCTGAAAGAACTGGAACCCGCCCATGCGAAAGCCCTGGTCGGTACGGCAATAATCATTTTCGTGTTCCGTGCAGTTCCGCTGCCGGGGCCGGGACTGACGTGGTTTGAAATTGACGAATTGGGGTTCGACGAGCAGTTTTTGGCAATCCTGGCTCTGCTGACGTCCTTGCTGGCATTGCTTGGATTGATCGTCCTGCGGCCATTCATGGCCAAACGCTCAATCGCCCACGTGGTGGTGGTGCTTACGATCGCGGCTGGTCTGCTCTCTCTTCCAAACCTTGCCCTTTACTACGGCGTTCATGAATGGACAGCAGCGCATACAGGCGGAGTTGTCGACGCCAGATTCATTGCCATTCTCGACACGGCTGTTGAATCGCCTCTTGGGCAAATTGCCATGGTCCCGTTGCTGGCCTGGATCGCGCGCAACGCCCCGGTCCAACTGAAAGCGACCTTTTTTGCGGTGATGGCATCGTTCACCAACATGGCGTTGTCGGCGGCCAGTCTCGGAACAAAATACCTGAACCAAACATTCGTCGTTACACGCGCGGTGACCAATCCGGAAACGGGTGTCGTTACCTCGACTGCCGACTACAGCCAACTCGGGTATCTGCTGATTGCAGCCGCCGCCATCACTGTCACGGTCCCGCTGGCGGCGGTTTTCCTTGTACAGAAGTCCCGCTTCCGAACAAGCGACTGACTACAGGCCTTCTGCCTCGCTCAACAGTTCTTTGAGGTGCGCAACCGGAACGCCAATGTTGGAGCCACCAAACTCAGGCAGGATCGCGGCGTTGATGGCGACTACCTCGCCTCGCCGGTTCAAGGCGGGTCCTCCGCTTCCGCCGGTTGTGGTTTCGGCGTCGTAAACTATGGAACCCGGGCTTGCTCTGGCAACGATCCCCCGGCTGGCCAGCGGATGAATCTTGCTTTGCTCGGACAATCGGGACGCTACGGACCAGAAATTGACCGAACCTTCCTTCTCCAGCGTTTGAAGAAAGCCCGGCCCCGCCTGCGCAATCAGCGCCTTCAGGCCTGTCGGGTATCCCAACAGGTAGACTTCTTCGCCAGCGTTTGGCGGTTCATCCGCCAACGGCACGCCCAGCCCCTGAACCCGATCAGGAGCTACTGACAAAAGAGCGACATCGGCCGTTTCGCTGAACTTCTCCAACTTGGCCTCAATCGGATCCGGTTGACCTGGCAAATAGGCCAGCAGCCTCAGCATTTCCGCTTCCAACCCCGCACTTTTCAAAGCGTCCACCCGATCGCGGGACGTCCACGGCAAGGCAACATGGCGATTGGTGGCCATAAGCGGAACACCTTCCAGCAGAAAACCGGTTCCCGTGAACTGGAATTCAGCGGGTTCGCCCGTGCCGTCCGGTTCGATCCAGGGCTGCCCAAACGGGGTTTTCAGGTTTTCTCCGTCCGGCCCCAACATGTGCCGCAAGAGCTTCCCGCTTTCCAGATGACGCAACCCGTAGGCACCCTGAATGAATGCGACAGACTTAGATGAGGCGGTAATTACCCGTGTCGATGCGCCTGCTCGCTGTTCAAGGGTTCCGAGACGCTGCTCGGTTGACGTGACTTGGTTTTCAAAGGCATCCCGCAACGAGGCCAGATCATCCGGGGTCAGCGCATCTTCACGTGTCTGTGCAAGCATCACCGCAACCGCTTCGATCTTGCGGGATTCCTGTTGGATACTGTCCGCCAACCTTTGATCGTTTTGATAAAGCAGAAACACAAGGCCCGCGATCAGAAGAAGTGCGGCGACGACCGTGATCCTGAACAGAACTGTCGTCTGAGACGCTAGCCGACGACTGCTGTCGCGCAGCGCGCCGGACATCCTTTTGGCAAACGGCCGCCGGCTTGTTCGGGCGTAAGCGTAGGCGTCACTTAGGATTTCTTCGACCGTATGACGCGCCGGGTAGGTTTTGCTGCATAACCTGTACCGGGACATCGGGCCCTTTTCGCCAAACTCGATCATGTCGCCGTGCCCGAGACTCGCGGACGATATTTTGCGCCCATTCACCCAGACATTACGCCCAGACGACGCAGTTATTGAATAGACACCGTCCGCCCACTGAAGAGTTGCGATATCGTTGTCGTGCGGAGGCATGTCGTCTTTGGGGCGAAGACTCAACGCCCGGCTTTCACCAACCGAAACAGTAAGGGCATTGTCGGCCAGCCAGCTCACGTTCCCGCGCGACGGTCCGGTCAAATTTTCAAGGAGGGCACGCACGCCCCCCTCGTCGGGGCACGGCGATGAGCTTGTGTCAGCCGCGTCTGAGTTCCGCATTTTAGCCCCCTTTTCAAAGGCCACGCAGAGGTACTTTAGCACACGGCTGTACAAAACCTATTGCTTCGTTTTGGGTGCTAGGAAGGATTGGATTTCTCTGTCAGTTTAGCATCAAATCCGTGCCAGCAGGTTCACCAAACCGCACACTCCTTGGATTGCAAATCAAAGAAGGCCGACCGATGATCGGCCTTCAGTTTCAAGCCCAAGCCGAAATGCCACCTATTTGGATGAAACCTTGATCTTGCGGCTGGGATCCCGAGGTTCGGTTTTCGGCATGTTGATGCTCAGAACGCCCTTGTCGAAGGTGGCCGAAATACTCTCGACATCAACAGTGTCCGGCAGCGTCATTGCCCGTGAAAAGCTGCCATAGCTTCTTTCGCTGACACGCAGGTCGCCCGTCTCATCATGTGTGATCTTCTTCTGGCCTCGCAGGGTGAGGCGGCGATCCTTGATTTCGATTTCAACATCGTCCTCTTCCAGACCGGGCAATTCCGCCGTCAGAACGATTGCCGTATCCGTCTCTTGAACATCAATGGCCGGGGAAATTGCGCCGGACATATCAAGAGATGGCAGACCCGTGCGCTGCGCAGCCGTTTCCAGCGGTAAGAACGGAGATCCGCCTCCTAAGAACCGCGACATCAGGGTTTCCATTTCACGTCGAAAGTTGTCGGAGAGCGGATGCGTTCCGGTGAAAAGTTGCGGGGACTTTTTGTCTTCAAGCATTTCTGAACCTCCTCCTTTTGTCCGGCTATACGGACGCCGTATTATCGCAGAAACCCCGGTCAAGAACCTTGATCTTGCGCAAGAGAATGCTCGCATCTTTTTCCCGCCTGGCCGTTCGGACCGGCCAGTCTTCTGCCACCATTTCGGAACATGACAGCACTCCAACAGGCATAGCGTTCCGGTCGGGAAAACACCCGATCACAGGAAGCTTGATCGCCAACCGGGGCTCGCCTAGCCTAGCCCCTTGAGACAGCGGGAATGGCCTAACTCTGGCGCAGTGGAGCAAAACCATATGAAATGGCCATATCTGGCGCTGATCTATGTTCTGCTGATCTTGGCGCCGTTGGGCTTTTCCTGGTCACTTGGCTGGCCACCGAGATCTTTTCACCAAGAACTCGCATCCGGGCTGGGAATGATTGGATTTTCGATCATTCTGGTAGAGTTCCTGCTCTCCGGGCGCTTCAGGTTCATTTCGTCCGGTGTAGGCATGGATGTGACCATGCGCATGCATCAGCTGATGGCGCGCGCGGCCCTCGTTTTTGCGTTGATGCACCCGCTACTTTACCAGGGCACACCTTCTGGCGGACATCGCCCGTGGGACGTATCGCGCCAACTGACGATTACGACAGACTTTCCAGTGCTATTCTCGGGGATTCTAGCCTTTTTTCTGATCGCTGTTCTGGTCGCCTCGGCGGTCGCCCGAAAAAGCCTTGAATACAAATATGAAACATGGCGTCTTTTGCACGGTCTCGGAGCTCTGGCATTGGCCGGTTTGCTTCTTCATCACACAATCCATGCAGGTCGCTACGGTGGGCATCCGTCACTGACATATCTGTGGTTCGCAATGACCGGCATTGCCGTTGGTACTCTGCTTTATGTCTATCTCGTCCGCCCCTTGTTAAAGATGCGAAAACCGTGGCGTGTTTCCTCGGTCACTCGGCTGACACCGAAGCAATGGGAATTGCGCCTCAAACCGGAAGGTCACCAGGGCCTCAGCTTTGAAGCGGGCCAGTTTGCCTGGCTCAATGTGGGGCACAACGTCTTTTCACTGCGCGAGAACCCGTTTTCGATTAGCTCGGCACCGGGTGAAGGTCCCGAAGTTTCATTTGTGATAAAAGAGCTTGGGGATTTCACAGGCAATGTCGGGCAGACCGCGCCGAATACGCTGGCCTATCTCGATGGCCCCCACGGGAACCTTTCGGTCGGCAAACGCGCTGAACAAGGCATTGTTCTGATCGCAGGTGGTGTCGGCGTCGCCCCATTGCTCAGCATACTGCGCCAAATTCGCCTGAGCGCAGAGCAACGCGATATCAAGTTCATCTATGGAAACCGGATCGAGGAGCAGATTGTTTATCGGGAAGAACTGACCAGGGAAGATACTGTATTTGTTCTATCCGAGCCCCCGAAGAACTGGAGCGGTGAAACAGGTTGGATCGACGGCGCCCTCTTGGACCGAACGCTTTCTTCAGAACATTATGACAACTGGCTTTTCGTGCTCTGCGGCCCCACTGCCATGATGGACACCATCGAAGATCACCTTGTTGCCCGGGGAACACCTTCGCATCGGGTTCTGTCTGAAAGGTTTGACTATGATTGATCCGTTTAGAAACCTGTCCGCGCGCCGACGGGTCAAACTGGCAGTGTGGTCCGTCAATGTTACTGTTTGCGCCGCAATCTTATTATTTGCCCTGAGATAGCGCGGACGTCCACTGGGTAGTGCAGAGAAGACCAGCCATCACAGCAGAAATTCTTCCCCGCGTAAGGCGTCGTCATGCAAATTTCAGAAACACGTTCGATGTATTGGAATCGCCAGCCTCAGCTTGCGCCTTTGATTAAGATCAAGGGCGAACTCACGCCAATTCATAATACTTGAAACGCTTCTCAGACCGATTTGTAGGAGGATCGGAATGACAGTACTTATCGTCTTTGCCACTGTTGAGGGCCAGACGGCCAAAATTGCGCATTTTATCAGCAATGTCGCGAAGAAATCCGGCTTTGACACAAGACTGATCAATACCGATCAACTTCCCGGTCAGGTAAAACTGGACGATTTGGATCGCGTTGTTCTGTTGGCTCCTGTTCACGAACGTCGACACCCTGCCTCATTCGAAGCTTTTATCGCGTCGTTCAAAGACGAGTTGGTGCAACGAAAAACACTCGTGCTTTCTGTGGGTCTAAAGGCGGCCTTTGCATCGGGGCGCGAGGAAGCCCGCGATTATCTCACCGAGATGTTGTTGCGAACGAGTTTCGAACCAGATGCGTCAGCATTGGTCGCAGGCGCGGTGAGACCCGACAGCTACGGATATTTTGAGAAAGAGATCGTTAAACACGTCGTCTTGTTGGGTCGGAAAATCGATCCGAGAGATGGCGTGCGGGAATTCACAGACTGGGACGAACTCACGTCGATTGTGAAGGGGTTTCTGGATGGGAACTACCGGACAATATCAGACAATTCCTAACTCAATACACTGAACGCATTCTTTCATAATGTTAGGACCTGACCGTCGAACCCAGACAAACACTGGACGTCCACTTGCTTCAGTCAGTGCGCAAATAGAACCGGTAGACCGGTTTGTTGCAGCATGGCCCTTGTAGTTCCACCAAAAATCGACTCGCGCAAGTATGAGTGCCCGTAAGCGCCCATGACAATAAGGTCAGAGCCGGCCTCCTTAGCACGTTCCTGTATGCACTGTTCGATCGGCAGACCGCCGCTCGGGAAATGCGCTACGGTCACGCTACAGCCGTGGTGTCTGAGCCAAGCAGCGATGTCAGTACCGGGGTCCTGACTTTCCGGATCATGTGCTAACGGCGGATCGAAACAACCAATCACAACTTCCTTGGCTTCCAGAAAATAGGGTAAAGCCAAATGGGCCGCTCTGGATGCAGCAAGACTATCGTTCCACGCCAGAAAAATGCGCTCGCGTTGGGTATATGGGTCTCCGTTGATCATCATGGCGACTGGCGAATGGAACAACACGCCATGGCTAACCTCGTGAAACACTTCGGGGTCATTGCGCAGTTTCGGGTCCAGGTATGCTACATCACAGCAGTACGATTGGCGTGCCGCCAGAGTCTTAAAGTCCGCACCGGAACCCATGAAAACCGTGACGCTCGCCGATGCTCCCGAGCGCGCAAGCAGCGCTTCAACTTCACGCGCACGGGACTTTAAGGTCGCCTTTTTCACTTCCAATTGATCCAACCAGTTCGCGGGCAAACCTGCCTCGACGAATTTGCTGGATCCGTACTTCAAGTAAGGCAGGTTCGGTAGCGCCGCGATCAGAAGGCAAGTCAAACGGCCGCGCTGACGTTGGGCAGCATCGGCGCATTCAAGTATCGATATATCGCTAGTATCCGCGCCAATGAAATACGTCGAAGTTCTGCGTTGCATACCGGATCTCCCTTCAGATTGTCACTGCGGGCAGGAAACTCGCCGAGCGCACAAACCTAACAAAAGCAGCCACTTAGATGACGTTTGTTCTTCCTACTTCGGCAACATGAAGAACTCTTCCATTACGATCTTGCCTTCTGCCACCGAATAGACTGCGATCTCGCTCAGGGTCATACGTTTTCCTGTGGCCTTCTGAGTTACTTCGGCACTAAATCGCACTGCAAAGCGGTTGGGTGGATGCACATAGGGTCCGTCTACATCGAGTTCGTGGAATTCATGCGCTGCCAGCCAGTCCTCTCTCTTTCCCTTGATGGCGTCCCGACCCTTTGTGATACGAAACTGTCGAACCGGCGGCACAACCGCCTCAATCGACTGGGCGTTTTCGGCGTACATTTCGTCAACGCTTATAAGCCCCCTGCGATCACGCATGGCCTGAACAAATGCTCTTCCAATTTGGACTAAGTCTTCCATAAGAACCCCCTTTGTTGTCGCCGATTGTATCACTTCTGACCCTTGCCAATATTGACTAAGATCAATGAGGTCAGAGACCCGGCTCGCCAGCATTTCCTGCGGTCGGCTTTTATGAAAGGGGCAAGGCACACCCAGCTATTTCATGATTTTCAGCTGCGGTTCATCGATACAGATAGTGGTTTCAAACGGGATTCACGCAAATGCTGAGATTTTCTTTTTTGACTGCATTAACAGTATCTTGGACGCAACACAGAACGCAGACTAGAACGGGCCATAGTTCGTCCAGGCCAATCGCAAAATCACTGAGCGAGGCTTCGAAAGACCCCGACCCGTCAAAGAAAGATCATGACGAGACCGTCACAGAAACCCTAGTGCCGCCTACGCACGCTTTTCGGCCGACCAGGAAGGGCGAGACGGCTATCGTTACGTTGCTTTCTGGAAACCACATTTCCCTTTGAGATCACCACCAACCGATCAGGTCTCAGGCGGACAGCTTCAATGGGGTCCCCGGCGTCCAGAACCAACAGCGAGGCCATGGCGCCCTCGTAAAGGCCATAGTCTTCAAGTCCGAGGATTGCAGCATTTTCAACCGTGACCATGTCAAAACACCGCCTCATATCTTCTGGAGACGACATCTGAGCGACGTGCAACCCCATGAAAGCAACGTCAAGCATGTCTGCGGTGCCCAGCGAATACCAGGGATCGCGCACGCAATCCTGCCCCCAGCCAACTCGGATACCTTCAGCCTGCATTTCCTTCACCCGGGTCAGCCCGCGCCGTTTCGGGAAAGTGTCGTGCCGACCCTGAAGCATAATGTTGATCAGTGGGTTCGGAATGGCGCTGATTTCGGCCTCGGCGATCAGAGGAAGCAGCTTTGAGACATAGTAGTTGTCCATGGAATGCATTGAGGTCAGGTGAGACCCTGCCACCCGCCCCTGCAATCCCAGTCGCGTCGTTTCATAGGCCAATGTTTCGATATGCCGTGAATGAGGATCATCGGTTTCGTCACAATGCATGTCGACCGGAAGGCCCCGTTCAGCGGCGATTTCGCACAAGATGCGGACCGAGGCAGCGCCATCCGCCATGGTCCTCTCAAAATGTGGGATACCGCCGACGACATCGACACCCATGTCGAGCGCCCGCAATGTATTGGCATGGGCAGTGGGGTCACGCAGCAGACCGTCTTGGGGAAAGGCGACAAGCTGAAGGTCCAGGTAAGGCCGAACGACTTCGCGCACATGCAACATCGCCTCGACGCCCTTCAGGCTGTCATCGCAGGTGTCCACATGGCTCCGGATCGCAAGCAGGCCCATAGAGACCGCCCAGTCGCAGTATGAAAGCGCACGGTCGACCATTTCATCGACCGTTGTCACCTGCTTGAGTTCGCCCCAAAGGCCGATCCCCTCCAGCAGCGTACCCGATGCGTTTATCCGAGGAATGCCATAGCTAAGCGTTGCATCCAAATGAAAATGGGGGTCAACAAAGGGCGGCGAGACCAGGTCGCCGGTCGCGTCGATGCTTGTACCAGCCTCGGCACCGTCCAACTGACCAATTGTCGTAATACGGTCGCCTGTTATTCCGATATCGGCGACGTTTCCGTCGGGCAGCCTCCCGCCCTTCACAAGAATATCGAAGCTTGCCATCAGCGTTCTCCGCGGTTGTAGGGTATCATCAGCGCCGCTGGCACTTCGGCACGACGCGACATCAGGATCAATGCAAGGATCGAAAGGATGTAAGGGATCATCAAGAAGATCTGGTAGGGAACGAGGGCCCCCAGCCCCGTCTGCTGAAGGCGGATTTGCAGGGCATCAAAGGCAGCGAAAAGTAGCGCACCCAACAATGCCTTGCCTGGCCGCCAAGCGCCGAAAACCACCAATGCGATACAGATCCAGCCGCGCCCGTTGACCATCTCGAAGAAAAAGCTGTCAAAGGCCGACATGGTGAGGAACGCGCCCCCGACAGCCATCAGACCAGACCCGATGATGACCGCCCCCATTCTAAGCGCGGTGACAGACAGGCCTTGAGCCTCTACTGCAGACGGGTTTTCTCCGGCTGCCCGAAGGGCCAGTCCCAGCGGCGTCCGGTACAGTACGAATGCAGTTAGGCCAACGATCACAAAGGCCAGATAGGTTAACGGGGTTTGGTTGAACAGCGCCTGCCCCAAAACGGGTATCTTCGACAGTATCGGAACCTCAAGTGGTTGAAAGGGTGTGATCCGCGGGGGGCTTGAGACTTCCGGCAGGGCCAGGCGATACGCATAGTAGGCGGCTGATGTCGCCAGAAGCGTAATCCCAAGCCCCACGACATGCTGCGACAACCCAAAGGGCACTGTGAGCGTCGCATGCAAAAGCCCGAAAAGCATACCTGCCAGCATCGCAATGAAAACACCGGCCCACAGTCCGGTACCGGCATAGACCGCCATCCAACCGGCAAAGGCGCCGGCTACCATGATCCCTTCGATCCCGAGGTTCAGAACCCCCGCGCGTTCGCAGATCAACTCTCCCATCGTCGCAAAGATCAACGGAGAAGCAATGCGCACAGCAGCTGCCCAAAAACTGGCAGAGAAGAGGATTTCGAAGATCTCCATCAGCCCCTCACGATCCTGAACCGCGTCAGCAAGATGGCGAGGACCATGAACAAAAGTGCAGTCGCCAATAGAAGGTCTGCGATATAGGTGGGAACGCTCGCGGCGCGGCTCATACCGTCGGCACCGACGAATACGCCCGCTACGAAAATCGCCGAAAGAACGACGCCAAGAGGGTGAAGTAGCGCAAGCATGGCGACGACAATGCCTGTGTAGCCAAAGCCCGGACTCAGATCCAGCGTAAGGGACCCCTTGAGCCCCGCGACTTCCGAAAAACCTGCCAGAGCCGCAAGCCCGCCCGAAAGAAACGCGGTTTTCAAGAGCACAAGATTTACAGGGATACCCGCAAAACGGGCAGCCGTCGGGTTCTGACCCACAGCCCGGATTTCGTAGCCAAGCGTGGTCCGGGTCTCAATCACCCAGACGACCACGGCACAGATCAGAGCAAGCGCAAAGCCCCAGTGCAGACGAAGCCCTTCGACAATCCGGGGAAGGCGCGCTTCTGCATCCAGCCTGGGCGATTTCGGCCACCCCATCCCCATGGGATCCTTGAGCGGCCCCTCCAGCAGAAGCGAGATGAAAAGAAGCACGATGAAGTTGAGCAGCAGAGTCGTCACCACTTCATCAACGCCGAAACGCGTCTTGAGAATGACCGGGCCCAGCAGCATCAGCGCCCCTCCCAGCATCGAGGCGAAACCGACCAGTATCAGTGGTTGCGGCCCCGGCAGGCCCAACGCCGACGTCCCGAAGAGGACTGTCACAAGCGCGCCAATGTAAAGCTGTGCTTCCGCCCCGATGTTCCACAGCTTTGCGCGAAAGGCGACGGCTACCGCCAGACCTGTGAAGATCAAAGGTGTTGCCCGGTTCAGGGTCTCAAGCGCGGCGAACTTCGAACCTGCGGCTCCTTTCAGTATCAGTCCCAACGTGGCGAAAGGATTGGCCCCTGCAAGTAGAACGAGAAACGATACCATAACGATCGAAAGCCCCAATGCCACCGCTGGAAATCCCACGGACCGGGCGAGGGACGGGTTGGAAATCGGTTCAAGCCGCACGTTCAAACCCCTCCCCGGCCATCCACCGCCCAAGCTCGGCGGGGGTTATCGTTCCACGGGGGAACTCAGGCGAGAGCCGTCCGTCGGACATCACCCGGATCACATCCGCAAGCCCCATGATTTCGTCCAAGTCTTCGGAGATCAGCAGGATCGCCGCGCCCGCATCTCTGGCTGCTATCAGACGCTCCTGAACGTAGGTTACGGCCCCGATATCAAGCCCTCTCACGGGCTGGTTGGCGAGGATGATTTCCGGATCGGATTCAAGAACCCGCCCGAGGATGAGTTTCTGCATATTGCCGCCCGAAAGCAGACGAATTCGCGTATCCGGACCGGGACAACGCACATCGTATCGCGCGATCACCTTCTGCGCGAAGGCTTGTGCCGCAGCCCAGCGCATCCAACCTGCTCGGCTGATCCCCGGGTTCCTGTAGCTTTCAAGGATGGCATTTTCGGTCAACGAAAAATCTGCAACGCTGCCAGTGCTGTGGCGGTCCTCTGGAATACGCCCGATCCGGGCCGCAAGGGACGCGCGAGGAGACCAGGGTGGCGCCTTTTCCTGACCAAGCCACATTTCTCCGCTCTCTGGCCTGGCTTCTCCCGACAGCAAATCGGCCAGTGCGCCCTGCCCGTTTCCGGACACACCGGCAAGGCCCATTATCTGGCCTGCACGCAGATCCAGATCGACATTTCTAAGGCCGGTTCGGTGCCCAGGCGGGTGCGCAGAGACACCGCGCAAGCTTAGTAGAACGGCACCGGGCTTGGCCTCGGATGGAACGGGTTGGGTAATCTCTTCCCCGACCATAAGCTCAGCAAGGGCATGAGGTGTCGTTTCATCTGTGCGCGTTTCCCCGACCAGTTTGCCATGGCGCAGTACAAGAACCCGGTCCGAGATTGCCATAACCTCTTGCAGTTTATGGGAAATAAAGATGACGGAAAGGCCCTGATCGACAGCCCGGCGCAGCGTCTCGAACAGCGCGTCAGCTTCCTGTGGTGTCAGCACCGCCGTCGGCTCATCCAAAATCAAGATGCGGGCATCGCGATACAGTGCCTTCAGGATTTCCACGCGCTGCCGCTCGCCGACCGACAACTGCCCTGTCTTGGCCGATGGGTCGACGGCCAGCCCGAATTCTTCGGCCAGTTTCATCACGCGTGACTGCGCCTTCTGGCGGCCACGGCCCAACGACCAAAGGGAAGAAGTGCCCAGAAGGATATTTTCGAGAACAGTAAGGTTATTGGCAAGCGTGAAATGCTGGTGCACCATGCCGACACCGGCCCGCAGCGCAGCGCCCGTTGCACCGGCAGGCAGGACTTGACCAAACACCTCTACGGTTCCTTCGTCTGCAGTGTAGTGCCCGAACAGGATGTTCATGAGCGTTGTCTTGCCAGCGCCGTTCTCACCAAGGAGCGCAATGACCTCGCCCCGGTGAAGCGTCACGTCCACCGAGTCATTGGCCGTTAAATTGCCAAATCGCTTGGTGATGCCATTAAGGCGCAGGACAACCTCCTGCGCCGAACTATCGTTGGGCATCAGGAGGACACAGGCTCTGAATCGTCCACTTCCACAACATAAGTACCCGCCCGAATTGCAGCCTCTCGTTCAGCAACAAGCGCCATCGCATCGGCCGGCACCTTGCCTTCGAATGTGCCCAGAGGCGCGAGCGAGCAGCCGCCTTCCTTCATGTAGGAATAAAGCCCGTAATTGGCCGCCGAAAAGCTGCCGTCGGCGACCGCCGCAAGAGCTGCTTGCATCGTAGGTTCAAAATGCCAGAGCGCCGAGGCAACCACCGTATCCGGATAGTCCGCCTGAGTGTCGATGACATTGCCGATTGCCAGAACGCCGCGCTCCTGCGCCGCGTCGGAAACGCCGAAGCGTTCGGCATACATCACGTCTGCACCGTTTTCGATCATCGCAAAAGCCGTCTCTTTCGCTTTGGGCGGATCGAACCACGAGCCAATGAACGAAACCTGGAAGGTCGCGTCGGGTTTCATTTCGCGCACGCCAGCCATGAACGCGTGCATGAGCCGGTTGACCTCTGGTATCGGGAAACCACCAACCATTCCGATATTGCCAGACTCGCTCATGGCGCCGGCGATGATACCGGTAAGATAGGCAGCGTCCTGAATATAGTTGTCGAAAACGGCCAGATTGGGATGGGCCGGATCTTCAAGGAAAGACGAACCCAAAAGGAACGCGGTATCGGGGTAATCCAGAACCACTTCCCGTGCTTCTGCCTCGACCCCGAAAATCTCGCCCACGATCAGCTTGGCGCCGCCTTCGGCGTATTCCCGCATGACCCGGGTATAATCGGTATTGGCCGTGTTCTCGGTAAAGGCATAAGATATCTGGCCCGCATCTTTCGCCGCTTCTGCCGCAATATGGATGCGGCTGACCCATTGCTGTTCAACTGGAACGGTGTAAATGCCCGCAACGCTTAAAGGTTCTTGCGCAATGAGGCGTTTGGGAAATGTCGCGAGGCTGGCTGCGGCGCTCGCGCCCAAAAGCAGGCTCCGACGATCAATTCCAGAGTAAAGCAGTTCGGCGCGGTTCATGACATATTCCCCCTATCGACTTTGTTGTCAGCCGACAGTAGCAAGAACGCCGTGTAACGCAAAGAAAACGTGCCGAATATTGGGCGAATGATCGCGGCATTGGTCTTGAATCAAGCAAATGCGCTGGGTTTGATCATTGAACGAGGTGGTCAAAGACATCCGCCCTCCTCAGCCCAAGGCCTTCAGAAAAGACGCTGCTGATTATTCGTCTTTTTCGTAGACAATGAATGGCGTTCGTTTTGCCACTTTGTCGTATAGTATTCTGCCCTTGTAGTTGAACTCCTGAGTGGTCCAGTAAGTGGTTGGAACACCTTGCTGCTTTGCGGTTTGAAAAACAGCCTCGATCAGAGCGCGGCCGATACCCTTTCCACGGACCTCGGGGTCTGCAAACAGATCCATCAGATAGCAGGTATCCTCGACCGACCACATAAACCTGTGAAACAGGTAATGTGCCAATCCAACCGGTTGTCCGTCCAGTTCAGCAATGAGACAGTTGTATTCACCTGCATCTGTCGACAACAGCCTGCTGAAAGAAATCTCGTAGACTTCTTCCGGGACCGTGGTCTCGTAGAACTCCAGATAGGCAATCCACAAGCGGCGCCACTCTTCCTTGTCTTTCGACTCAAGCGGGCGGATAACCAGACCTTCCGGCATCACAGATTTCTCCTGCATTTCAAGGTGCTTATCGAGATGGCCGCACCGAGCGGTCAAATGAGCTGTTGCCCGACATCGACACGATCGTGTTTGAGCGGCACGTCCACATCCACGGAACCATCCAATTCCTGGGCGTATCGATGCCCGGCATAGACTGCCGCCGCGATAATCGCTGGTGCATCGCAATCGCCAATGCGGCGGAGGCTGAATGGCAATTCCGCAGCTTTCGTCCGACTGCTCAGTTCCCGATACAAGCCATCATTTGGTTTCCGGGCTGTCACCATCACAATGTTGGCAACGGGCAAGGTCTTACCTGATCCGCCGTAGAGACAATCCAAATGCGCCATTTCGCCATCGAACTGACTGAGGGTCTTTGACGGCATAATCTCGATCCCCAGGCGAAGCAAATGTGTTCGGATGCGCCAACGCTCGGACGTTTTTCCAGCCCAATCAGCCACACTGTCGGACGGTGTGACAAACGTTACGGCGTGACCTCGCGCCCTAATTTTCTCGGCAATGACGCTGGCCATGTAGTAGCCATCACTGTCAAGAACGAGAGTTGGCCCATCGGGAATCCTTCCATCCATGATGTCATCGGGGGTGTAAACGCGGTTCAAGGCCGCTCCTTCCGCGACCGGGACGAAACGTTCCTCGTCATGATAATCATTTCGCCAGGTCGCGCCGGTGGCGATTGCGACGTGGTCAACCTCAACCGCGAAGATATCGTCAGCCGTCAGCGGGCTTTCCCGGTAGATTTCAACATTGGGCATTTCGATCAATTGCTGCTCGCGATAGTCCCTGACGCGAATGTACTCGCTCATGCCCGGAAGTGCCGCTTCGCGCACGACCCTACCGCCTATTTCACGAGAAGCCTCTGCCAGCAGGACATCATACCCACGCGCCCCAAGCGCCCGCGCGGCTTCAAGACCAGCAGCCCCTGCCCCGACAATCAGAACGCGTGCATCGGAAGCTTTCTTTCGAATGATTTCGGGATGCCAGTCCTTGCGCCATTCCTCTCCCATTGTCGGGTTTTGCGTGCAACGAATTGGCACGCCAATCGTGTCGCTGGCATAGCAGACATTGCACCCGATGCATTCGCGGATCGCAGACAGGCGTCCTTCTTCGATTTTCCTGGGAAGGTAAGGATCAGCGATTGACGGGCGCGCGGCACCGATAAAATCCGTAATTCCGCGCCTGACCTGCGAGACCATTGTATCGGGTGACGTGAAGCGACCCACAGTCACGACGGGCTTATCCGTCACGGACTTGACCCAATGCATGTAGGGTTCAAGAGCTGCCTCTTTGGTAAAACGGGAAACGCCCATCTCGACCGAGTAATCTGCGATGTTGATATCCCACAAATCCGGAAGATCAGACAGCATCTCGAACATCTCGCGACGCTCACCATAGATGGGCTGGCCATCCTCGCCGATCTCTTCGTCTGCCGAGAAACGGACCGCCACGGCGCACCGGTCCCCAACGGCGTCCTTGGTTTCCTGAATCAGTTCACGGGTCAGGCGCACCCTGTTTTCCAGGTTGCCGCCATATTCGTCGCTGCGCGTGTTCACCCGTGGATGCAAAAAGTTCGAGATAAGGTATCCGTGCGTCGCGTAGACATAGACAATGTCAAAGCCCGCGTCTCGCGCCCGCAAGGCGGCCTTGCGGTGCCACCGGCGCAAATCCCGGATGTCCTGCTTGTCCATCGCGCGGGTTTGATACGGATGCCCTTTGACGTTGGGCCGGCTGTCGACGTCCATGCTCGGCAACCGGGAAAACAGGTTGTTCGAGTTGGCGCCTCCGTACCATAGCTCAGCACCCGCAAGGCTGCCATATTCGTGCACCGCGTCCGTCATCAAAGCGTGCGCCCGAATATCGCTGTCATCCCAAAGGGACGCATAGGGATGCGGCAGGTCGTCAGATGATGGATGGATCGAGTTGTATTCCGTACATATGACCCCCCATCCACCTTGCGCTTTCACCTTGCGCATGGCCGCAAGGGTACGAGGGTATTGCCAGCCCATGCCTGTGCAGTGCGGAACCTGGTAGAATCGGTTTGGCGCAGTGACTGGTCCGATTTGCACTGGTTCGAAAAGGATGTCGTAGCGAGGATCCCTGCTCATTCGTGTGCCTTTTGTTTGCTGCGCAGTGCGCAGGCCCGTCTTGTCTGTAAAACCGGAAATTTGACCCGCACTGTCTCAACTGCCGCTCTTGAACTCTGGCATTCGAAAATGACCCGGGTAGACCTTGGACAGGAAGGCGACGATGTGATCCCGGGCTTCGGTACGTCGAAAGTTCTCCGGATAGGTTAAAAGCTCTAACCAGATTCCGTCGTACAGAGCCTCCAGGATATTGGCGACTTGCCTTGGCGGCATGTCGTCATACCCGCCATCCTCGGCAATTTCCGAACACAGGCGCAGCGCGATGCTGTAACGCTCCAGATCAATGTCATTGATCAGTTTGCGGTAAACTTTGCGCCGCCCTGCCTCTCCAAAAAACGCAAACCAGACGGCCAGTTTCTTCGGCGAGCAAATCCGCGGGTGAAAATGCGCATCGACGATGGCCAACAGCTTTTCGGGCGCCGACAAACCTGCATTGTCAAAAGCGTCCAACCACTGTTCATGGTGTTCCTTTGCAAGAAACAACAGCGTTTCTTCCAGCAAGTTCTGTTTGCTTTTGAAGTGGAAGTTGACGATGCCCAGCGACAAGCCGGCTATCTCGGTCACGGTGGACATGGTTGTTCCACCAATTCCGTTTTGTGAGATCGAGTCGATTGTGGCGTTGATCAGCTGTTGGCGCCGCACCTCCTTGGACTCGGTTCGCCGGCGCCCTGTCGGTTTTGTATTATCGCTTGGCGTCTGACTCACCGGCATGCTTCCCATCTTCTCAAGTTCGTTATCGGCTTTGCCCCCCAGCCCCGCTTTATCAGGAAGAGGCTGATTGACATTCTCAAAGTTTATGCCATTGACTGAATAATCATTCAATGACGAAGATAAACGATGTGAAAACAATAGGAATGTTTGCAATCATGGATCTAGAGCTCCGACCAAAAGGTGAAAACCGGGTCGTGCACCATAGAAATAACACTGCGATGCAATTCTCCCAGTGGCTCAATGCGATCCTCGATGGCGGACCAAGCCGCGTCGGCCTGCATTTGATCCCTGAACTCGATCACAGCCATAAGCGAATGGTCACGTTGTTCGTCGGTATCGTAACCGCTTGCTGGAATGCGTTTACACAAAGGCGTCCCGTTCGTTGCCAGACCCGTCGCGACCAAATGTCCGACAAACGCGTTCCAGGCCTGCTCGAACGCGTCGAGGTTGACGGCTGGTTTCAGTTCGAATTGGTTCAAAAGTCTAGGCATTCTTCACATACTGTCCGGAAAGGCGTCACCCGCCAAACCTATGCAATTCCCCCCGCAAGGCAAGCGCGCGAGGCCAATAGATGATCCGCAACGAAAACCCCGTCATTGCAAACAGCCTGTGGTCAGCAACGGCAGGCTATTCAACCGAATACCCGCCACTCACTGGCGAGCGACAATCAGACGTAGCGGTGATTGGTGCCGGATTCACTGGCCTTTCGGCAGCCCTTCACCTAGCCGAGGAAGGCATCAAAGTTGTTCTGATCGACGCCCAACACCCGGGCTGGGGCGCGTCTGGGCGCAACGGTGGGCAGATCAATGTAGGCCTCAAGGACGGGCCAACCGGCATCAAGGCCAAGTTTGGAGATTTCTGGGGAAACAGAATGATCCGAATGGCCGGTGACGCGGCCGATCTTGTTTTCGATTTGATCGCTCGGCACGACATTAGGTGCGATGCAAACCGCCCGGGATGGCTGCGCGCGGCGCATACGACCAAAACACTCAACGAATTGCACAAACTTGCTGAGGATTGGGACAATCACGGCGGCGGCATGGTTCAGCTTGATCAAGGCGGAATGCAGCGTCTGACCGGGACAGAAGCCTATCTGGGTGGAGTTCTGGACCGACGCAGCGGAGTTTTGCACCCACTGAACTATGCACTTGGACTGGCCGAAGCAGCCCGTCGCATTGGCGTGGAAATCTTCGGAGAAACGCCCGCCAACCGGCTCTCGTCAGAGGGCAGTCGCTTTCGGGTTGAGACACCTAACGGAGCTGTCTTTTCGGACAAGGTCCTGATTTGCACGAACGCCTATTCTGGTGATCTGCATCCGCGCCTGGCGCAATCCGTCCTGCCCGTTCGGTCAGTTCAGGTGGCGACGGCGCCATTGTCCGACAATATCCGCCAAACAATTCTGCCAGAAGGCAACGCCTTGTCCGACGCAAGACGCCTTCTTTTGTACTTCAGGCAAGATGCAGACGGCCGGTTCCTGATGGGCGGTCGCGGCACCTACCATGACAATTCCACCATCAAACAAATTGAGCGGCTGAAACGCATTTCCGTTGAACTTTTCCCTCAATTGTCCGGAGTTCAGTGGGAATATGAGTGGGGCGGGTATGTGGCGCTGACGAGGGATCACTATCCCCACCTGCATGAACTCACCCCAGGCGTAATGACAGGTCTGGGTTACAACGGTCGCGGCGTTGCCATCGCCACCGCAATGGGGCGGGTCCTGGCCCGGTGGGCGGCCGGGATCAAAGTCGATGAGCTTGAGTTTCCGGTTACCCCCCTCAAACCTCTACCTTTTTCGTTTGCCCGAGAGACCCTTGTCGAAGCAGAAATCCTGCGCCTGAAACTCCTGGACAAGTTGGGTCTTTGAGACAGCTAACCGCGTTGGTTAACGGTTTTTGGAGAAGAAGCGATAGGTCAATGCGATCGCGGCCAGTGAGAGGCCCGTGCCGTACCCAATCCAAACACCGTTGGGTCCGAACCCGAGCCAAAAGCCCAATCCATATCCAAGCGGCAAAGCAACGATCCAATAGGCAATCAGGGTAATGGCAACCGGAACATGATTGTCCATCATGCCCCGAAATGCGCCCAGCATTGTCCCCTGAACGCCATCTGCGATCTGCATTGCGGCGATCACAAGGAACATCGAAATCGCGAGAGAAACGACATTCGGATCATCTGACAAGCTGTTCGCCAGAGGAATACGGCCAACCAAAATACCCAGGATAACGACTGTCATCCAACTCACAACGACCAGAAGCGACGCTAATACAATTGGCTTCAGCCTGTCCTTATCACCGGCACCGATTGCCTGAGCCACGCGTATTGAGATTGCAATCGAAACGCCCAACGGCACCATGTAAATAACGTCGCTGACCGCAGAAACGATTTGATGTGCGGCAAGCGCGGCGGCGCTGAACCACCCAAGCATCAGGCCTGCTACGGCGTAAGCGGCCCCCTCCCCCAGGTAACCGACGGAGATGACGATCCCTTCTTTGATCTGCGCCTTGAACTCAGACCAGTCAAAACCTGCGGTCCTCAGAAGGTCCCATTTCCGTTTCCTTGCGCCCAAAATCACAAATGCCGCAATCAAAGGCACCGTCTGAGACAACAGACTTGCGATCCCTGCCCCAACAAGACCCAGACCAGGCCAGCCAGCAACACCGTGGATCAACACATAATTCGAAGGAATGTTGAAACCGACCGCAAGAAACGCAAGCCCAACGCCAATCCAAGGTTGGTTCATGGCGTCAAACAGAGCTTTTAACGCGTAGAAAACAGTGAATGGAACCAAAAGAAGGCTCATCGCGTTCCAGTAGCCGCCAAGCAAGCCTACGACTTCCGGGGGCTGTCCGATCCAGGAAAGAGCCGGTTTCAGGCAGATCATTACGCTCGCACCGACAACCCCGACGAGCAGAGAAAGCAAAAGCCCGGCAGTTGTGGCCGAAGCAAGCCCTTCCTCGCTGGACTTGCCGAAGGCTTCCGCCATTCGCACGCCAATTGCGGACACAAAGCCATAAAGCGCAGAGTAAAAGATGATCAGCACCGAGGCCGTTATCGACACTGCTGCCAGAGGAAGCGTTCCCAATGGGGCCACCATCACGGTATCCACAACGCCAATCAAAGCAGCGGCGGCAAGGGAAATGACAATTGGCAGGGCAAGTCGCGCAAGATCACGCGCTTCTTGCACAATCGCAGCCCTGGGCGGCAGCGCCTGTTGTGAGATCCGCACTCGCGTCATGACATTGGGGCCTCTCAGCCGAAAGTGGCTATGGCGTTTCAGTCAGCAGCCCCGGAACCAGGCGCACGAGGCATCCCCACGCAGCTTGTTCCGCCTGTTCTCTGCTCAGGTTTTCCGGCGCAAGATGCAGGCGCTGCCAATAACCATCCGTCAACGTCTCCATCCATTCCGTCATTTGATCCGGAGAGGCAACATCATCCTCGGCCAGCAATTCTTGCCAGATCGCATACAAAGTTTCGCGCCGCCGCGCTTCAAAGTGTTCCGCAACCTCATCATAGTGCTGCTGGAATCTGAGTTCCCCCCAAAACGCATACCACAAAGGCAGGACGTTCGGACCACATGCATCAGGGTGGAAGTCCGCTTTGATGAGTGCCCTTATCTTTTCCGCTGGCTTATCCCCTGCCTGTTCCAGAGAGGTCGTCCAGTGCTCCTCATAGCGTCGGTACAAGTCGCGAAGCGCTTCGGTCAGAAGGCCTCCCTTTGATTTGAAATAAAAGGCTGCAACGCCCTGAGACAGCTCGGCTTCGGACGCGACCGTCGCAAGTGTCGTTTTCGCCAATCCATGCGCCAGTATGGAACGGCACGCCGCGTCCAGCAGCTGCCGGCGGCGGCGGTCTGCGTTTTCCTTCCGCTCTTTGCGGGGACGTTTCCGCTCTGCGTCGACCAATTGCCGCTCCTCCTACAGTTACCGCCATCTACAGTGCGCGAAAAACACGCGTCAATGGTCTAAAATTTATTTGAGCGCTCAAATAAACTTTACGGAATCATGTCCGGTCTGTAAACGGAGAGGAAAGGGATGAAAAATTTGACGACTGAGAACAGATACGACGTGATTGTGGCCGGTGCCGGTCATAACGGATTGACAGCCGCCGCTTATTTGTCCCGTGCGGGCATGCGTGTTTTGGTCGTCGAAAAGAATGACTGGATTGGTGGCGCAGCAGTCAGCCGTTCGCTGCACGAAGGCTGGACTTACTCGAACTGCTCTTATGTCTGCTCTCTTTTGCGGCGCGAAATCGCCAGAGACCTCGAACTCCCGAAATACGGGCTTCAGGTTATCCCCTACGAAGGTGGTGCGAGCTTCACACGCGACGGAGATTACTTCGCCTATTACTCCGATCACAACGCCCTGAAGCGCGAGATGGCGCGCCATTCTGCACGTGATGCAGACGCCTATCGTCGCTATTCGCAATCCATCATGCGGCAGTGCCGTTTTATCCGCCCGTTTCTGCTTCGAGACGCACCGGACCCTGCTTCGCTCCGCCCACGTGACCTGGGCGAAATGGCTTACCTTGTCAAAAAGGCCCACGGACTGGGAAGTCGCGAACTTGGCGAAACGCTGAAATTCTGGACGATGTCCATTGGCGACTTTCTGGATGAGCATTTCGAGAACGACCTGATCAAGGCGCATTTGGCTGGTTCCGGTATTATCGGCACTGGTCTTGGTGTATATTCGCCCGGAACCGCCTATGTTCTGCTGCACCACTACATGGGCGATATCGATGGTGGCATCGGAGCCTGGGGTTTCGCCCGCGGCGGCATGGGCGCGATTTCCAATGCTATTGCGGCGTCTTTCAAAGATCACGGCGGTACGATCCATACAGGTGCTGGGGTCGAGAGAATCCTGAGCAAAGATGGACGGGTGGAAGGCGTGGCGCTGGAAGACGGCAAGGTTTTCCATGCCCCAGTCGTTGCATCAAACATGGATATCAAACGCACCATTTTGCATCACGTTGACACCGCCGATCTGCCGGATGACTTCACCAAGGCGGTGCGGAACTTCAAAATTCGCGGGTCTTCAGCGAAACTCAACATTGCGCTTGATCGCTTTCCAAATTTCCCTGCCGCACCAGAGCACACCAGTTTCCTGAGGGGCGATCTGCATGTGTCGCAGAGCCTATTTGAACTGGAAAAGGCTTACGATGACTGGAAGCTGGGGCGCTGGTCGGAAAAGCCGTACATTGACATGCTGATCCCCAGCCAGATCGACCCAACGATGGCTCCGACAGGTGCACATATGATGACGGTGTTTGTTCAGTATGCCCCGTATGATCTGGACGTCGACGGCGTCCGGTCGGCTGACAACTGGGACGACCAACAGCGCAAGGCAATGTCTGAAACTGTACTGGACCAGATGGCTGTGGCTTGCCCTGACATTCGCGAGCGCGTTGTGCACATGGAAGTTCGTTCGCCGCTGGAAATCGAACGCGAGGTCGGTTTGACCGAAGGCAACATTTTCCAAGGCGAACTGACCTTTGACCAGCTTTTCTTCAATCGCCCGGTGCCGGGGTGGTCTCAGTACAGCCTGCCAATCAAGGGGCTGTATCTGTGCGGCTCGTCCGCACATCCGGGCGGCGGAGTAATGGGGGCGCCCGGCGCCAACGCGGCCAGCGCAATCCTGAGGAACGAAACACGGCATGGCCGAATGAAGGGGTATGCCGCATGAACCATTTTGATGCAATTGTCGTGGGTGGCGGCGTCAACGGGTTGATTGCCGGAACGCTTCTCGGTCGGCGCGGCAAGAATGTCTGCATCGTTGAAAAATCTGACAGTTTTGGCGGAATGGCGTCCTACTCCGTGGACGGGGGCCCAACATTGGCCCACTCGTTTTACAACCTCAGCCCGCGCGCCCTGAGTGACATCGGTTTGGACCTGCAACACCCTGTTTTGGCCGGGAAACCGACCTCCACGGTCTCATTGGCTGAAGATGGTCGGCACATCGTCTTCAGTGACGAAGGCGTCTGCTGGAGTGACGGGACAGCGCACCCGGACTCCAAAGCCTGGTCTGATCTGACGCAACAGTTGATTACGTATGGCGGCTTGTTACGCCAACTCGCCGAAGCCCCACCACCCGGCGGCCACAAAGCTGTGCTTTCGCGGGGAGGAATGGCTGAGGTCCTGCGCTTGGCAAAATTGGGCATCGGACTGAAAAAGCTGGGTAAATCGGATATGCGGCGTTTCCTGCAGGTCGTTCTGTCCAATGTCTACGACATTGTCCTTGATGACTTGTCGGACGGACCGGTGGCTGGGATGCTTGCTGCTGATGCAATCTGGGGGGCAGCCGCCGGTCCAAGATCTCCGGGAACCGTGTTCAACCTGATCTACCGGATGGGTCACGGGGGCACCATCACCCAACCTGCGGGCGGAATGTCTGCGCTGACAGATTTGATGGTGGAAGCAGCGCTAAAGACGGGGTGCGTCCTGATGCCGGGAACCGAGGTTTCCCGCGTTCTCGTGGACAAGGATGCCGTCTCTGGCGTCATAACCACTGATGGGCAAACTTTGAACGCACCTCTCGTGCTGAGCAACCTCGCACCTAAGCCAACAAGCCGTATGACCGGGCCATCTGTTTTCGACATCGAAACGATGCGGCGCATTCGGAACATCCGGGCACGAGGAACAACAGCCAAGGTCAACCTAAAATTAAAGGACAACATGCCACTGCCCGGCTTGCCTGAAGGGTTGGCAAATAGTCGTCTGATCTATGCCCCCTCCGCAGAATACGTGGAAGCTGCGTTCAATCCAGCAAAATATCGACAAAAGTCCAAGGCCCCGGTGATCGAAGCCTTCAAGATGCAGACAGCCGATGGATCAGGCTGGTTGTCGACCATAATGCAATACGCGCCATCCGACCTAGAAGGCGGCTGGACTGAAGCCGCGAAAGATCAGCTTGCGCAAATCACCGTAGATACACTGGGCCGCGCCCTGCCCGGCCTGAAGGATCACATCGCAGGCAGACAAGTCATAACACCGGATCAAATCGAAAGCGCAACCGGAGCGCCCGGGGGCCACTGGCACCACGCGGAAATGTCCCTGGACCAGCTTCTGACACTTCGCCCCGCAAACGGAATGTGCCGCTATTCCATGGGGCCCAAGGGGCTGTACCTGTGCGGCGCTGGAACCCACCCCGGAGGCGATGTCATGGGCCTCGCCGGTCGCAATGCGGCCTTGGCGGCGCTGGAGGAGCAGCCATGAGCATCTTCACAGACCCGAAACTTGGCTTAATCCCCGCCGCCTTTCACAAGAAGCTCGAAGAGCAGAATCGCGCAAAAAGCTGTTATGACTGGGCGGGTTACGCTGCCCCCGGAGTTCTCGACAGTGTCGAGTTCGAGTATTTCGCGCTGCGCAATCAGTCCTCTGTGTTCGATATCTCACCGATGCACAAGTACAGGCTGACAGGTCCTGACACGACCGCAATGCTCAATCGCCTGGTCACGCGTGAAGTCCGCAAGATCGCAGCGGGCCGCGTTGGATACGCAATCTGGTGCGATGAAGAGGGCATGGTCATCGATGACGGGACTCTTTTCCATCTCGGCGACAACGATTGGCGCTTGTGCTGTCAGGAACCGATGCTGACGTGGTTGCTGGACGCGGCATGGGGTTTCGATGTTGCGGTTCGGGATGAAACTCACAGCGTTGCCGGCCTTTCGTTGCAAGGTCCGACGTCCTATGCGGTATTGGAGGCTGCGGGATTAGATGTTAGCGCGCTGAAAACATTCGATCTGGTCCAGATCGAACCTGACCTCATGATTTCACGGACGGGCTTTACCGGTGACCTCGGCTATGAGCTTTGGTGCGACTGGGACAAGGCTGAAGATCTCTGGGACAGAATTTGGAAAGGTGGCTTACATCAGGGACTGCGCGCCATTGGGTACGAAGCTGTCAATATCGCACGCATCGAGGCGGGATTTCTGACCGCAGGGGTGGACTTTCAGCCCGTTCATGCGACCGAGCGGTTGCACCGGGGCCAAACGCCATTCGAGCTCGGCCTGAGTCGGTTGGTCGACTTCGAGAAAGGCCACTTCAATGGGCGCCGTGCGTTGCTGTCGAAACGCGATGCTCCCAGAAGCCTCCTCATGCGTTTCGATGTCGAAGGCTTCAAACCCTCGGAAGGGTCATTGATCTACAACCAACGCAAAAAAGTAGTTGGGCACATAACTTCCGGGATTTGGTCCCCGACCGCCAAACGTAACATCGCGCTGGCGCATGTTCGTATGCCGGATGCACGCCGGTCATCCAGTTTGATGGCGGAAATCTACACCCTGCAAGAAGGCAAATGGGATACCAGAATGGCGCGTCTCACGCCCGTCACCAAAGCCTTTTTCGCACCGCCGCGCGCACGTGTGACGCCGCCCGCCCGCACCTAAAGGAGAAGAAGACGTGAACACACTTGGCAACACTCCAACCGATGGCGATCTTGTCACCTGGGATCGCGACCATCACCTACACCCCTGGGCAGGGACCGAAGGCTTTGGGTCCGATGAGTACATGCGGGTCAACACGGCGGATGGTATCTACCTTTGGGACGCTGCCGGAAAGCGCTATATCGATGGTCCCGGCGGTATGTGGTGCACACAGATTGGTTACGGCCGCCGGGAGATGGCCGACGCCATTTCGCAGCAGGTCATGACGATGCCCTACGCGTCGCCCTGGTCATTTACGACTGAGCCCGCGGCCGTTTTGGCCCGGATGATCGCCGAGCGCACTCCAGGCGATCTGAATACAGTGCACTTTACAACCGGCGGGTCCACGGCTGTCGATACCGCGCTCAGAACCGCGCTTTTCATGAACAAGCGGCTTGGCCGACCAGAAAAGAAAATCGTGATCGGCCGGGAAAAAGGTTATCACGGATCGACTTTTCTGGCTGCAACGGTCACCGGGAAAGAACGCTTCGAAACAAGCTTTGAAAAGGCGCAGGATTTGGTGCGTTTCCTACCCGACGTGAACCCTTACCACCGGCCCGAGGGAATGAGTATCGATGCCTGGTGCGACGCCAAGGTCGCGGACCTTGAAAACCTGATTGCCGAGGTCGGTGCTGACCGTATTGCCGCCTTTATCGCCGAACCGATCCTCTGTTCTGGCGGTGTGATTGTCCCGCCTCCGGGCTACCACAAGCGCACACTCGAAATATGCCGTGCAAACGACATTCTGTACATCTCGGATGAGGTCGTAACCGGCTTTGGCAGGCTGGGACATTGGTTCGCATCAGAAGACGTTTTTGGCATCGTCCCTGACATTATTACATGCGCAAAAGGCCTGACCTCCGGGTATCTGCCACTAGGCGCTTGCATCATCTCGGACGCAGTAATGCAACGCATCTCTGACGCTCCGGGCGGCGACGTCTTCTACAATGGCTATACCTATTCAGGGCACCCGGTTAGCTGTGTTGCAGCAATCAAAAACATCGAGATCATGGAGCGGGAGGATATTCTTGGGCACGTTCAACGCGTAACGCCGCAATTTCAAGAACGCTTGCGCCAGATCAAGGAAAAGTTCCCGATCGTCGGGGACGTGCGCGGCGACGGTCTTCTGGGGTGTATCGAATGCCGCCCCGGGCTGAAGGTCGAAAGCTATGAAGCACACGTCAAGTTTGGGCAGAAACTGGACGACGCATGTGAAGAGTTGGGTTTGCTTTTGCGACCATTTGGAAACATGGCCGTGTTCTCTCCTCCTCTGATCATCACCCCTTCCCAGGTAGACGACATGTTCGACATCATGGAGGCAGGAATGGCGTTGGTTAGCAAGGACTACGGCGAATAGCGGCCACGACGCCACAACTTGGGCGGCGGTCAGGTCATGCTGGCTTTCGACCTCGGATGTGATGCGGGCAGTGCTCTCCGGATTTCAGCACAGGCTGCATCGCGTCCCAGATCTCGATTTGGTGTTCGATAAACTCGGCACCATGCCGGGCTTCCCAGCCAGCGCGGTTCGGCCCGGTCAAATCCGCAAGTTCCCCAGCAGAAACTTCCGCATACCATGGATTGCGGTTGACCAATTCCACGCCTTCGAAGCCGGCCGCCTCCATCGCGGTGCGATACTTGGAAGGCGACGCCATTTGAAATTCCAAAGCTTCCATCTTCACATAATGCGCCATCTCAGGTGACATGTCCTCGTCATGATTGGTCAGCCAGTCAGAAGCGGCAAACCGACCACCCGGCTTCAACACCCGAAAGGCCTCGGCAGCCATCGCGGCCTTGTCGGGAATGTGGATGATCGAGTCTTTTGAGAACACGACGTCAAAAGTACCATCTTCGAAAGGCATTGGGCCCGGAGTGACCTCAAGGATTTCCACCTTTTCCTCCAAACCGGCCCGCTTCACTCGCTCTCTCGCCGCCGCGCAGACAGGAGCCTCCACATCAATGCCTGTCACTTTCCCCGCACCGAAATTCTGCGCCATCAGCACTGCAATTGCCCCTGATCCACAACCAATATCAAG
This sequence comes from uncultured Ruegeria sp., assembly GCA_963669395.1. Lineage (GTDB taxonomy): Bacteria > Pseudomonadota > Alphaproteobacteria > Rhodobacterales > Rhodobacteraceae > Ruegeria. Next base: position 3,256,066 of record OY770022.1, read on the forward strand.
GATATGCTTGCCTTTGAGATCGATCCCCTCAACAACCCGAGCGACTTCCTCGGGGCCTCCTGGCGACAGGAACCCCTCCCCCCAAAGTTCTTCCAGGAAGTTGATCACCTGACGGTCGTAAAGGATATCGTCTGACATAAGCTTCCCCCGCATCTGATTGACAGTTCACCGCCACAGTGAAGCCTGATCGCGCTGCCCTGACAAGCCTTTTTCCAGATAGGAAGGCGATGCTCAAAATCAGTTACTGAATGATCATTCAGTCAGTAGACATTGAACGCCATGACTGATATGCGAGAAAATGAACGCCCAGAAAGGACATTCTCGCCATGGCTGACACCCTGCCGACGCACGCCCGGACCGTCATCATCGGGGGAGGTTCCATTGGCGCGAATACGGCCTATCACCTGACCAAGCTTGGCCATACCGATGTTGTGGTTCTTGAGCAGGGGCAACTGACATCCGGAACGACGTGGCACGCCGCGGGCCTGATCGTGGCCGGCCTGCTCAAGTCGGAAGCGGAATGCGCAATCTACACCCATGGACGCGATCTATACGCCAACCTTGAGAAAGAAACCGGTATTTCCACAGGTTTCCGGGACGTTGGATATCTGCAGATCGCGACCAACGAAGAACGCCTGCATGAAATGCGCCGTGTCGCAGCCTTCATGCGCCGTTTCGGGATAAACAATCACGAAGTTTCAGTAAAAGAAGCGCAGGATTTGTTCCCTATTGGTGACCTGTCGGACGTCGTTGGTGCGTTCCTGATACCCGAGGACGGGCGCGCCAACCCGGTGGACGTGACAATGTCGCTGGCAAAGGGGGCCAGAAGCAGAGGCGCCCGTTTCTTCGAAGGTGTTCGCGTCGACGAGATTTTGGTCAAGAACGGCACCGCGACTGGAATCCGCACCGCGAACGGTCACGCCATCACGGCTGAAAACGTTGTGATATGCGGTGGCATGTGGTCCCGCCAGTTTGGGGCCAAGCACGGCGTCAACCTGCCCCTTCAAGCGGCTGAGCACTACTACCTGATTACTGAGAGCATCCCGGGCTTGCCCCGCGATCTGCCCGTTCTCGAAGACCCTTCCACGTACACTTATTACCGCGAAGAAGTTGGGGGGATGATGTTGGGTCTTTTTGAACCAGGTGCTGCGGCGTGGAAGCTGGGTGGTATCCCCGACGAATGGCAATTCGGAGAGATCGAGCCGGACTGGGAACGTGTTGGCCCCGACCTTGAAAAAGCCTATTCGCGCGTGCCTGACACGATGAATTATGGCGTCAAGAAACTGTTCTGCGGACCCGAGAGCTTTACGCCCGATCTTGCACCGCTTGTTGGCCCGACACCGGAACTTCGCAACCTCTGGGTTGCATGCGGGATGAACTCTTTGGGCATCCTCAATGGCGCCGGTACGGGTATGGTTCTGGCCCATTGGATTGTGGATGGCTTGCCCCCAATCGATGTCACGGGCATCAACGTCAATCGCTTTTCGCGTGAAATGGCCACACCGGCGTTCCGGCGCGACAGAACGCCGGAGCTGCTGGGCAAGCTCTTTGGCCAGCATTACCACAATGAGAATTACAAGACGGCCAGAAACGTAAAGCGTTCTGTGCTGTATGACCGTCTGAAGGATGCAGGGGCGTTTTTCGGCGAAGGAAATGGTTGGGAACAACCTGATTGGTTTGCTCCAACACCCGAACAGGCCAAGGTCGAGAAATACAGTTGGTATCGCCAAAACTGGTTTGAGTGGCACGCCGAAGAACACAAGGCAGCGCGCGAGGATGTCATCGTCATGGACATGACATCAATGGCGTGTTTCAACGTCGAAGGTCCAGATGCATGCGCCCTTCTCTCGCGCCTTTCCTGCAATGAGGTTGATGTTGAACCCGGCCGCGTTGTCTACACTGCCTGGGTGAATGAACAAGGTGGGTTTGAGGCCGACCTTACGGTTACTCGGCTGTCCGAGCGGAAGTACTGGGTTATTGTCGGCGAAAACTCGGCAGGTCATACCGAAATGCGCATGCGGCGGCACATTCTGGACGATGAGAATGTGGTCATTACAGACGTCACTGCTGCGCGCTGCCAAATCAACGTTCACGGCCCAAAGTCACGCGAACTTCTGAGCAGAATATCCGGCGCTGATTTGTCGGACGAAGGTTTCCCATTCATGACGGCCCGAGAGATTGACGTCGGGTATGCCGTTGTTCTGGCCTATCGCGTGACCTTTATCGGGGAACTGGGCTGGGAGCTTCATGTACCTGCCACTCAGGCCGTTCAGACATACGATCTGATAATGGAAACGGGTCGTGACTTGGGGGTTCGAAACGCAGGCATGCAAACCCTAAACTCCCTGCGACTCGAAAAGGCCTACCGTGATTTCGGTGTTGATGTGGACAACACGGACAACCCCATTGATGCCGGGCTTGGTTTTGCAATCAAACTGGACAAACCCGGAGGCTTCATCGGCAGGGAAGCGCTGGCTACGATAAAAGCAAAAGGCACACCCAAAAACCGAATGCTGCAGTTTCTGCTGAAAGACGCTGAGCCCCTGATGTATGGCAACGAGATGATTTATCTGAACGGCAAGGAAGTCGGGTACATTCAGGTTGGCGGGTATGGGCACACGCTTGGTGCGGCTGTCGGGATTGGCTTTGCAGAAACCGAAGAACCTCTGACGGCAGACATCGTCGCAAAGGGACACTGGCAGATCGAAATTGCCGACGAGAAATTCGACGCCAGTGCTTCGCTAAAGCCGCTCTACGACCCCCAAATGAAGAAGATAAAGTGCTGAAGCACAATTGCAGGGTATTGCGGCTTAAACCGGAAAGTGTTTTGGAAAGAACCGCGACAACGAAAGCAGACAAACATCCCTGAACTCTCGCCGGTCAGCCACCTTGGGATACAACATTAGGCTGAGCCAGGCGCCGTCAGACATCGCCTCAACAGCTCGGGCAGTTTTTTCGGCCTCAAGATCGTCGTAATCGCCGTCGGCGATCAACTCTCCACATAGATGCAGAATTCTATCGTATCTCTCATTGTCAAATTTATTATGAATTTTCAGGTAATTAGGGCGGTACTTTGCTTGCCCCCAGAACGCAAACCAAACCGCTAGGCGCTTGTGCGTGCAGATGCTTTTGTCAAAATCCGCGCGGATAATGGCCGCAAGCCGATGTGCGGCCGTAGGTTCCGCGTCGTCATAATACCTTAGCCAGTTTTCGTAGTGCTCTTGTGCCAGAAAACCCAGCGCGGCGTCATACAATGCTTCCTTGCTGTCGAAATGGTAATTCACAACCCCATGCGACAGATTGGCAGCTTCGGTCACGTGTTTCAGCGTTGTGTCAGAAAACCCGCGCCTCGAAATCGAGTCTATGGCCGCCATTATCAACTGCAGGCGGCGAACTTCCGGAGGTTCGGTGCGTCGTTTTTTCTGAAGCTCGTGCGACTCCAATTTATCCTTCCTCTCGTTCAGCCATTTGTCTGTCCAGCAGATCCGCCCTTTGTTGCCGGAACATAACGATAGCTGCGATAGCGACGCAAATAGCGATCACCAGGATCATTATAGTCGCAAGCGCATTGATATCCGGCCTGAGGCCCAGTCGAATGCGCGAAAAGATCAGGATTGGCAAGGTATTTGCCCCCGGACCTGTAACAAAACTGGCTATGACCAGGTCATCGAGAGACAAAGTAAACGCCAGCAGCCAACCTGAAATAAGGGCCGGTGTCAGCTGAGGAATGGTGATTGCAGTCAAGACTTTAAAAGGCTTGGCACCGAGATCGGCGGCAGCTTCTTCCAGAGTTTGCCCCACGCCGGTCAATCGTGCCTGAATTGTCACAGCGACATAGGCCATGGAAAAGGTTATGTGCGCGATCGTAATCGTCGCGAAACCGCGCTCGGCGGGCCATCCGATTAGCTGGTTCAGTGAAATAAAGAAAACCAGCAAGGACAATCCGGTTATCACCTCGGGCATCACCAACGGCGCGACCAACATGCCACCAAACAAAGTCCGACCTTTGAACCGGCCAAATCGCACCATCGCAAGACCTGCAAGCGTACCAAGCGCTGTTGCAAAGGTTGCGTTTACAACGGCGATCTGAAGGCTAAGGGAAACCGCGCTCCAGACTTCTGCAGATTGAAATAGCTCCTTGTACCATCGTAAGGACCATCCCCCCCAGACCGGAACCAGCTTGGAGTAGTTGAACGAATAAATGATCAGCAAAATCATCGGGATATAGAAAAATGCCAAACCCAGTGTCAGCATGATTGTCAGGAAGCGGGAGCGTTTGCTGTACATCTATTGCTCCTCCGACGCTTTGCCCTGGTAGTGTTGGAACACCATGATGGGCAGCACCAGAATAACCAGCAGAACAATTGCAACCGCAGCAGCAACCGGCCAATCACTGTTTCTGGAGAACTCGTTATAGAGAACCCGGCCAATCATTTGCACGTTTCCACCCCCTAAAAGATCGGGAATAACGTATTCCCCAGTCGCAGGAATGAAGACCAGCAATGAGCCCGCGATGATGCCGGGCATCGTCAAGGGTAACGTGATTTTGAAGAACGTGTTCGTTGGCCGGGATCCGAGATCCGCTGCAGCTTCATTCAGGCTGTCATCCAGCTTTTCCATGTTCGCGTAGAGCGGCAGGATCATGAAGGGCATGTAGGTGTAGACGATACCAATATAGACAGCGAATTCGGTGTATAGCATCCGGATCGGTTCGTCGATTATACCAATTGCGATCAACAGGTTATTGATCGTACCTTGATCTGCAAGCAATCCCATCCACGCGTAGACGCGCAGCAGGAAGGACGTCCAGAACGGCAGGATTATTGCGAAAAGCAATAGCGGCTTGGCGACTGGGCCTGATCGCACGATTGCATAGGCAATGGGGTAGCCAAACAACAGGCACAGGAACGTCGATGTCACTGAAATCTTGAGCGAGTTGACGTAGGTGTCAAAGTAAAGGCTGTCTTCCCAGATGTAGATAAAATTGTCGAACACCAGACGGATCGTCATGATCCCGCTGTCCGACCACTCGATCAAACTGGTGAACGGAGGGCTTGCAATGGCAAGTTCAGCCAAGCTGATTTTGGCGACAATAAAGAACGGTGCCAGGAAGAAAACCAGAAGCCAGAAGAACGGTATGACGGTAACGATCTGTCGCCACTTGCTTTGCAAGCGCCGCATAAAGAGACCAAGCATCGGCTGTCGTTCAACCTGTAACGGTTCAGGCCTATCTCCCGTGAAGTCCGTCATGAGTGGAGCAACATGGCACTGGACGGATCCCAGCTGATATTCACCTTGTCCTCCCACGTAATGCGCTGAGTGGCATGCGTTGGGCGTGACTGGTTGGGCCTGGTGACATCAAATATCTCCCCATTGGGAAGCCTCACCTTGTAGATCGACGTCTCTCCCAAATAACCAACATCGTCGATGATAGCTGACGTCTGGTTGGGGCCTGGAGCGACTTCATCGGATTTCGAAAGACGGATTTTTTCGGGCCTCAAAGCCACCCAGATCTTGCTGCCAACTTTCACGGAGTGACCGTGATCTATGAAAACCTCGCAGAATTCAGTCTCGACCCGAACATGATCTGCACCTTCCTCGGTTACCCTGCCCTCAAAAATATTCGCTGACCCGATGAAGTCGGCGACAAAGCGAGACGCGGGAAACTCGTATATTTCTGTCGGCGTTCCAATCTGCTTGAACCGCCCGGCGTCCATGACCGCCATTCGCGACGACAACGTCATCGCTTCTTCCTGATCGTGGGTCACCACAATAAACGTGACACCGACCTTGTCCTGAATATTGGCAAGCTCAAACTGCGTTTGCTTGCGCAGCTTCTTGTCAAGCGCAGCCAAAGGCTCATCCAAAAGCAGCAGCTTTGGGCGTTTGACCAACGCACGAGCCAGCGCAACGCGCTGGCGTTGCCCGCCTGACAATTGCTTGGGTTTTCTCTTTTTGAAGTCTTCCAGTTCAACAAGCTTGAGGATGTCGTGCACCCTGTCGGCTATGTCAAATTTTGGGACATGGTCTTGTTCCAGCCCGAAAGACACGTTCTTTTCGACAGACATATGCGGAAACAGCGCATAACTCTGGAACATCATATTGGTTGGGCGTTCGTAGGCAGGAACGTCAGCCATATCGACGCCATCAATGATGATCGAGCCGGCGTTCAGATCCTCAAATCCTGCGAGCATTCGAAGCAGAGTGGACTTTCCGCACCCTGATCCGCCCAGCAGACAGAACAACTCACCCTTGTAGATATCCAGATCGACGTTATCGACGGCCGTTACTTCACCGTACTTCTTTGTCACACCTCTGATTTGAACCAATGGTTGTTGTTCTGTTTGGTCTAGCCAAGGTGCTGCGCTGACAGCTTTTGAAACGGTCAATTTGGGCCTCGCAGTCTGCCTGTATGGATCCGAAGTGCAGTAGCGATCCAATTAGGTTCGCTACTGCACTTGCCGGTGTGAGTGGATTAGTTACCGGCTTTGAAGTCAGTCCAGGTTCGGGTCTGCAAACGCTCGACCTTGGGAGGAAGAACCGCAGTTGTGTACATCTTGGCAACCTGATCAGACGTCGGGAATGCGGCCGGGCTGGATGTGACGGCTTCGTCAACCATTGGCTTGGCTGACAGGTTGGCAGTCGCATACCAGGTGAAGTTACTGTCATTGGCCGCAACTTCAGGGCGCATCATATAGTTCAAGAAAAGATGCGCGTCTTCCTTGTTGGCTGCGTCTTCCGGTATAAGCCAACCGTCGATCCACAACTGCGCGGTGCGCTCGCCTTCAGGCAGGAAGAAGTCCAGCACAACCCCAGTGTCGGCTTCGGCTGCCCCGGACATCGCAAGAAGGCCATCCGGTCCCCAAGTCGTCGAGACGCAGAACTCTTTCTGAGGCATTCTTTGGTACGCGTAGTTGTCGAAGGTTTTGATGTACGGGCGGACTGCGGCCAGCATTTCTCCGACCTTTTCATAGTCTTCTGCGTTCGTGGAATTCGGATCCAACCCCATGTGCGCCAAAGCCATCGGTATGATGTCGCCCGGAGAATCCAGGAAAGAAACACCGCACTTGGACAGCTCTTTCATGTGCACGGGATCAAACACCATGTCCATCGAACCGATGGGCGCGTCCGGATACGTCTCTTTCACCAATTCTTCGTTATAAGTGACCCCGTGTGTTCCCCACATATACGGAATGAAATGCTTGTTGCCCGGGTCCCACTCACTAGCCAGTTGCTCCATGATAGCCGGATCAATGTGCTGAACGTTGTCCAGCTTCGACATATCAAGCTCCGCGACGATGCCGGCCTTAATCAGCCGCGCCGTATCACTGCCTGCATGGCTGACCACATCATAGCCGCTGTTTCCTGCCAGCAGCTTGGCATCGATTGCTTCAGCCGAGTCGTACGGATCGTAAATTACCTTGATGCCGTACTCTTTTTCGAAGTTCTCGATCGTGTCTTCAGCGATGTATTCCCCCCAATTTGTGACTTTCAAAACGCGCTCTTGCGCAAGTACCGATCCCGAAATTGCAGTAGCCGTTACTGCTAGAACGGTAACCCCGGCGACTTTCCTGATTGAGTTCATAATTTCGCTTCCTCTCCCTGAGTGGTGGCTGCAGCAATTTTGCTTACTTTGTCTGCTGAACACTGTTTTTATGAGCCCCCTTTTGACAGGTTTGCTCATCTTGCACCCCATTCCCCTCTAATCATCATGAATTTATCTGACTGGCCATTCAAAACGGTATTCCGATGAAATCGCCGCTGTCAAGCAAAGCTGATCCAATTTTGATCAAAAGCCGACAAGTCGCTTAATTGACAGAAAACTTTCTAACTTTCCGCGCGTTCATCAACCTCAATTGGGTCGCAGGGAACCATTTGGGAACTATCTTTGAATGACTATTCAGTCAGAATTGATTGACGAACAGATCAAATTCGGCAAAATCTACAACCAATCGAACGATGGCTGATCCAACTGAAATCCAAGATCGCAGGCTTGGTTTGGCCGAACTGACCAAAACACTGGCTGATCAAGTCAAAACTACGCGGATTGAACTGATGCATGACGAACCCCGAAACATCGAAGTTCCAGCCAATTGGGACAGACGTGGACTGCCGGGCTGGTGCTATCACAGCACCGCTCTTCTGGACCTTGAAAAGAGCAATCTGTTCAAAACCCATTGGCAAATAGCATGTCACGTTTCGGATGTTCCGGAACCCGGCAGCTTCCTTTGTTTCGACATGTGCGGCGAGCGTGCACTGATCGTACGAGACAACAATTCGGACATTCGAGCGTTTCTCAATGTTTGCCGTCATCGCGGGTCTCGGCTCGTTCCCAAAGATCAAGGAAAGTGTGAAAACGCCTTGGTTTGCCCATTTCATGGCTGGGTTTACAATCTTGATGGAACGCTGCGTGGTGCCGCCCGGCCAGAGTCCTTTCCGGACCTGGACAAGCACAAGTTCGGCCTGAAAGAACTTGAAATGGAGATCTGGCACGGTCTTGTGTTTATTCGCTTCAAACCGGGCCCGCAGCCATCTGTGGCGGAACTTCTGGCCCCGATTGAACAGGAAATCTCAGCCTACAAAATGGCCGAACATGTTCCGACAGACGGGATCTGGACAGAGGAGACGCCGGTCAACTGGAAATCAATCAGAGACGTGGACAACGAAGGGTACCACGTACCGCTTGCGCACCCTGCCCTGCAGGATTTGTACGGTTCAACCTATTCCGACGAACCATATGTCGATGGTGTCTCACGATCTGATGCAAGTTTCACACCGACAAAAGGGCGTAGATGGGCTGTTCGCAACTACAAGAAGTTCACAAAGCCCCAACCCCACCTGCCCGAACACTTGCACAAAACCTGGCTCTACTATGGCATTTTCCCTAATGCAGTAATTGCTGTCACTCCCGAGACAATGTTGTTTTATCAGGAGTTTCCAATCACGACGAAAAAGTCCGTGCTTCGGAGCGCAACATATCGAAATCCGCACGAAGATCGCCAACAAAGGGCAGCCCGGTATCTCGCCGCCCGGATTGATCGCGAAACCGTGGAGGAAGATATTCAACTGACGATCTGGTCGAACGAATCCATGGCTTCGGAATCGTTCGAGGGTTTCTACCTTTCGGACCTCGAATATGGTGTCCGGTCACATCACGACCACCTCCGCAAAATACTGCCCGTCTACAATTCAGAAACCGCGCCACGTGAAGATGAAGTTGTGTCGCTCAATACCGCCATGTCGGCTGCGCCCAAGACGTGAACAAGGGCGCGTTCTATGTCGGAAGCAGAACTTCAAAAGCAACTTCTTGTGACGGAAGTCGGAATCCAAGGCTCCGGCGCCACAAGGTATGCGGCCGCAATGTACTTTTATCAGAACGGCAGAATGTCTACCGAGATGCTGGAAATTTACCGGAGGTGCAGCAAGTTTGACGCCGAAGACCCGCTTGATCTGGCCAGCTACGAGGGGGTTTCAGTGCCAGAATTGGTTGGTTTTTCAGATGAATGCACAGAGGCATGATAACGCCTGCGATTAGGATCACACCTCAGAAAATTTCTGATGATTGTTGGGCGTCGCAACGGCGAGCAATCGAAGTGCAATCTTTGAATTCACCCTACAAGCCACGCAACCCGCCGGAGGAAACAAAGTGAACGCGTATGACTATGACGTCGTTGTTGTGGGTGCTGGCGCAGCGGGAATCGCAGCGACCCGGGCTCTTATGTCGGCAGGTCTGTCAGTTATCTGTGTCGAGGCATCGAACCGCGTCGGGGGGCGCACCCACACGGATACCGAAATCTTTGGCGTCCCTTTCGACGTGGGGGCGCATTGGATGCACGCCGAACATGCCAACGCTCTGAAAGCGCCGGGTCTTGCGCTTGGCCTTGACCTTTACGCGGCCCCGGATAACGCAATGACATACGGTCTGAAAAATGATGCCGTTCTTTGGAACGAAGTAGAAGACATCCACAAAGACATAGCTGAAGCGGCGCGCATCGATGCAGAAATTGAAACAAGTACCGGAGTTCCAACCGACCGGTCTTTGGCTGACATCTGGGAAGACAAGGGGCCTTGGTCATTTACGGCAGCCATGACATTCGCGCTGTCGCTTGCCAGGGATTTGCCGGACACTTCCCTGCGAGACATCATTGCCTGGGAGGGGGGCGACGACTGGTTTTGCCGTGAAGGTTTCGGGCACCTCATCGCGTGCACGGCGCAGGGTCTTCCGATCAAACTGTCCAGTCCGGTCACAGAAATCGAAGCCCTAAGTGACGGTGTGCAGGTAACCACGGCGACTGGCAAAACCAAAGCGCGCACCGTCGTCGTAACAGTATCCGTCGGGGTGCTGGCCGAAGACGTGATCCGTTTTGACCCTCCCCTTGAATCCGACCGGCGCGCAGCGCTCGAACTCATTACAATGGGAGACTACAATCACGCAGGCCTTCTTTTTCAACCCGGTGCATTACCCGTGCAACCCGACACATGGCTGACCTACCACTTAGAACCCGACGCGTCCGGAGTGGCCCGCGGCGGCGGCTTTCTTTGCAACATCTCAAGCACCGGCCTCACCAGCTTTGAAAGTTCCGGAAGTCTTTCCAGGGACTTGCAGAACGCAGGACCTGAAAGCGCCATCGAACATGCACTTGAGACGCTGGTTGGTTTCTTCGGCTCGGCCATCAGAGAAAAATTCATAAAGGGACACGCAACCGCCTGGCGACATGAACCATACGTGCTTGGGTCTTACGCAGGATCCCAGCCGGGGGGCTATGGCCAACGTGCCGTTTTGCGAAAACCCCATGCAGAATGGGTCCACTTTGCTGGCGAAGCGACACATCCCAACCAACAATGCTCTGTCAGTGGCGCCCACCTGGAAGGTTTGCGAGTGGCGGAAGATGTGGTGGCTCAGTTGCTTTGACAAACCGGGAACCATTCCGGCCCAGCAAGCGCAATAGTTATGCCTGCCAAACACCCCATCGTTTGGAACAGTTTCTGGAAAGCGCCAAACGGCACGTCACTGAAGGCTTCACTTTTCCTCCGGCCCCAACAGCGCGTCGATGAACCGCGAAAACAACTCTCCCTGAGACCGGATTCTAAGCTTGGAGTATATGTTCCGGCGGTGAATACGAACCGTCCCCGGAGAAATACCCAGTATTCGGCCAACGGCGTCAGCGGAATGGCCTTTGAGAGTAAACTCGACAACCTCCTTTTCGCGAGGCGTCAGAAGGCCTTCGTCAAACTTTTCAAACGCCTCGTCCACATTCAGCACCCGCCCCCTGCGGCGCGTATTTGCCGGTTTCTGCCCAAACTCTCCGGCCAATCCGTTCCAGTGATGCCTGCAGGTTTCACTGACCACCGGCCAAGCCTTTCCAAGTTCCCGAAAGTCCTTGGCGCTAAATGCCTTTTCTGCCCGCATCAAGGAAACACAAACGGTTGCCTCGTCAGGCAGGTCAACAACATAGCAAATCTCTTCGGCCAAACCGGTTTGAACATAGTAATTTCGAAAGTACTCACCTTGGTAGAACCGATCTGGTGCCAGATCACGTAACCGGTACAGACCTGGATCGATGGAGTTTGCGCTGGCCAGATAAAACGGATCCAGAAGATATGGACCCTCCTGATAATCCTCGACCATGATCTTCCGCTTCGATTTTGGGAAATCGTCAAACAGGTCGATCGGGCGCGCCGATCCGAGATACCCAAATATGACAGTATAGTCGAACCCACTGATTTCCTGCAGAGATTTCGAAAGCGTCTGGGAGAAATCGTCTGTTCCGATAGCAGCTATGACTGCGCCTGCTTCGGTCAACCAATCTGTCACGGCCGCCTCCTACTCAAATTTGAATACCACATTCGTGATATATACAAGAATCGACAAACTTTTTACCGTTTACCTGAAACAAGTGGTATTTCAAAAATGAGGATATGTCCCGAAAAAATGCCAAACGGTGAATATACCCAACAATCGGACAGATCGACAGGAAGCACAATCGCCGAGCTTCGCGGCGTGTCCAAAAGGTTTGGGGACGTGTTGGCGGCCAATGATCTAAACCTGAAAATCGCAGAAGGAGAGTTTCTGTCATTTCTGGGTCCGTCCGGGTGCGGCAAGACAACGGCTCTTAGAATGCTGGCAGGTTTTGAAAGCCCGACAGAAGGCGATGTTTTGCTGGACGGAGAGGTGGTGAACTCGCTTGATGCCCATCTGCGTCCGGTCAACATGGTGTTTCAGCATTACGCACTGTTCCCGCACCTGACCGTTGCACAGAATATTGGATACGGTCTGAAACAGCGGCGCCCGAAGCTGCCCAAAACGACGATCGCGCAAAAGGTCAGCAAGGCATTGGAAATTGTTCGGCTCGAAGGGTACGAAGCGCGCCGAATTTGGGAGATGTCCGGTGGACAGCAACAACGCGTAGCACTTGCCCGGGCAATCGTGAACGAACCCAAGCTGCTGCTGCTTGATGAACCGCTGGCCGCGCTGGACAGGAAATTGCGCAAAGAAATGCAGATCGAACTGCAAAACATCCAGCGCCGTCTGGGCATTACCTTTGTCCTAGTAACCCACGATCAGGAAGAAGCGCTGTCGATGAGTGACAGGATCTGCATCATGCGCGACGGCCGGATCGAACAGGTTGGCAGCCCACAGGACCTGTATGACCGGCCAGCAAACCGATATGTGGCTGGTTTTGTTGGCACGACCAACATTTTCAACGGTTCGATCACTGAAACAAGTAACCAAAATGCCGATGTGCAGCTGGTTACCGGGCAAACCGTCACGGGACAGAACCCGTTCAATCTGAATGTGGGAGAAGCCGTCGGCCTGAGCGTTCGGCCTGAACAAATCCATCTCAGCAGGACATCAAAGGCAGAAACCGACCTTGGGGTCACAGTCCTCAATCGCATCTTTCTGGGGGAACATACCGAATACCTGGTCAGGCATGACACACTGGGAGAGTTCCTGGTGTTGTCGCCACGCCAGTCAGAATTGAACGAGGGATCGTTCAAAGTGGATGAGCCGCTCTTTGCGTCCTGGAACGCCAGCGGAGCGCTCATCCTTTCCGGAGACTAACCTAACGGATCCAGCCAACAGGGGAAAACTCATGACAAAAACACCGGATCACATCTCGAAGCAGAAATTCATGGAAGAGCTGTACCGCTACAAGCGCGGTTCGGTCACACGCCGGCACTTTCTCGGTGTGACGGGTCTGGGGGCGGCGACGGCTGTGCTTGGCTCGGCCGTGCCGGGTCTTCGGCCAGGTCCCGCATGGGCATCCGGCGATATCGGGGATCGCGTGGTTCTCGCCACCTGGCCGAACTACCACGACACCGCCAATTTCGACGCCTTTGCCGAAGCGACCGGTGCCAATGTTCAGGTCAACGTCTTTGGGTCGAACGAAGAGATGTTGGCCAAACTTCAGGCCGGGGCAACCGGCTGGGACGTGTACGTCCCGACCAATTACACCATCACCACCTATGTCAGCGAAGACCTGATCGAACCGCTTGATACATCGCGGCTGCCGAACTACGACGCGTCCGCCTATGACCCGCGTTATGCCGAGGCCGGCTCGGTCGATGGCAAGCTCTACGCCGTTCCCAAAAACTGGGGCTCGACCGGTTTTGTCGCCAATACCAGCCAACTCAACGGTGCGCCCACGCCGTCGAGCTGGAAAGAATTCTTTGATTTGACGATGGGAGATCTGTCTGGCGGTACAATCGTACATGACTATCAGCTGACAACGATCGGGAACGCGCTCAAGTACTTTGGCTATTCCTTCAACTCGGTCGACGAGAAAGAGTTGGCCGACGCCGAGAAACTGCTCATTGACGCAAAGCCGCACCTGTTTGCAATTTCATCAGACATCCAGCCGTCCATGCGCAGCGGAGACGCGACACTGGCGATGGCCTGGTCGGGTGACGGCAAACAGCTGAACACCGACATGCCCGAGATCATGTACATCCTCGGCAAGGAAGGCGGCGAGTTGTGGAGCGATTACTATGCCATCCCGAAAGGGGCGCCCCACATGGATGCAGCCTATGCGCTGATCAACTACCTGCTGGATCCCGCCGTGAACGTTAAAGAGGTGCTGGCGCACGGCTACCCGACAGCAGATGCGAAATCGATCGCGATGTTGCCGGAGGAGTTGCAGAATGACCCGATCCTTTATCCGGCGCAGGAACTTCTGGACGCGCTTGAATTCGGTGCTGCGGTAACGCTGACCGATCCGAACCGCGCTGAACTGATGGCCCGGTTCAAATCTGCCTAAAGTCCGCAAACCGGAGATGAGAACGACATGAATGCGAGAACGCGCAACTGGCTCTTGCTGGCCCCTGCCGGGACCTGGTTCCTGGTGATGCTTGTGCTGCCGTTGACGGTCGTTCTTATCTTCAGCTTTGGGGAACGCGGCCCGGCTGGCGGCTATGTGCCGGCTTTCACGCTGGAACAATACGCCAACCTTCCGGCACGTTGGACGGCGTTCAAAAACACGATGGTGCTGGCCCCGGTCGGCACCATTGCCGCCTTGTTCATAGCCTATCCGCTGGCGTATTTTCTGGCCGTCAGGGCTGATCCAAAATGGAAGACCGTCCTGCTGGTTCTGGTGATCGTTCCGTTCTGGACCTCGATCCTGATCCGCAGCTATGCGTGGATATTCCTGCTGGGCGGTCGCGGAATTCCAGAACTGATCGACTTTATCGGGTTCGCAAAGCCACGTCTTATCAATACACCTTTCGCGGTCTTGATTGGTATCATCTACGGCTACCTTCCGCTGATGGTGTTTCCGATCTTCGTCAGTCTCGACCGGCTGGACAAGCGTCTGCTCGAAGCCTCTTCAGACCTTGGTGCCACACCTGTGCGGACCTTCCTGCAAGTGACTTTGCCATTGTCGGTGCCCGGCGTGGCCACGGGCTGTCTGCTCGTGTTTATCCTCCTGATGGGGGAATTCCTGATCCCGGCGCTGCTGGGCGGAGGCAAAGTGTTCTTTGTTGGCAACGCGCTGGTCGATCTGTTCCTGCAATCGCGCAACTGGGCTTATGGATCGGCGGTGGCGGCGACGCTGGTATTCATCATGTTGATTTCGGTCACGATCTACATGCGCCTGATCTCGCGACTGGGGACCCAGCGCGAAGACGTATCGTTGATGTAGGGGGATAAGATGCGACTGTATGCTCTGTGTGTTTATTTGTTTCTCTACATCCCGATCGGGGTCATAGCGCTGTTCAGTTTTAATGCCGGACGCCATGCCAGCCAGCTGCAGGGTTTGTCCACGCAATGGTACGGCAAGGCGCTGAACAACCCGTTCGTCATGGATGCGTTGGAAACCAGCCTTATCGTGGCACTTGTATCGGCCACTCTGGCCTCTTTGTTCGGAACAATGGCGGCTGTGGGTTTGCAAGGTATCCGCGGGCCGATGCGCACGGCCTTCGACGGTTTGATCTACGTGGCCATCATGATCCCCGGCATCGTCATCGGAATTGCGACCCTGATCGCACTTGTCACCGTGTTCAACTTCGTGAACCCGGGTATTGCAGCGCTCTGGCCGGAAGGGGCTGAGCCCCCAAAGCTCAACATGGGTATGGGCTCTCTCATTGCGGCGCACACCATGTTCACGATGGCACTGGTCGTGATCATTGTTCGCGCAAGACTTTCCGGCATGGACGCCACCCTGACCGAGGCGTCGTCGGACCTCTATGCGACGCCATTTGGCACCTTCAGACAGGTCACCTTGCCATTAATCTTTCCAGCGATATTGGCCGGGTTTCTATTAAGCTTCACCTTCAGCTTTGACGATTTCATCATCGCATTCTTTGTCGCCGGGTCCGAGACAACGCTTCCAATCTACGTGTTTTCGTCAATCCGCCGCGGTGTCACGCCAGAGATCAACGCCATAGGCACAATGGTTCTGGCCGCGTCATTGGTCCTATTGATCACAGCCCAGGTCCTTCTGCGGAGGGGAGACAAGAAGAAATGACAGCTGTTAAGCTCATGAAAACACGTTCTGAAAAGACCTCTCTCGACGGTCGCATTGCCTTTGTGACCGGGGCTGGGTCCGGTATCGGAAGGGCCAGTGCCATCTCGATGGCTGAGTGCGGGGCCCACGTTGTCGTAACCGATCTTGTCGGTGAACTGGCCGAAGCGACGGCCCAAGAAATCATGGAAAATGGCGGCAGTGCCGACAGCATTGCGCTGGACATGACGGATGACGGCGCCGTTGTTGGCGCACTCCGGACGACAATCAAAAAACTAGGCCGACTGGACATACTGCATTCGCACGCAGGTATTCAGGTCGAGGGCACGTTGGAACAGGTCAGCCCCGAAGGCATGGATGAAAGCTGGAGGTTAAACGTAAGGGCGCATTTCGTTGCGGCTCGGGCGGTGGTCGGGCAGATGCGTGCTCAGGGCGGCGGCAGCGTCATCATCACTTCGTCCAATTCTGGGGTGCAGTATGACCGCGAAATGATTGCCTATGCGACCACGAAGCACGCAGTTGTGGCGATGGTGCGCCAGATGGCTGCGGACTATGCCAAGGACAATATCAGGTTCAATGCGCTGTGCCCCGGTTGGGTCGACACACCATTCAACGCTGGCTTTGAAACCCAGATGGGCGGGCGGGTGGCTTTGGAAAGTTATATCGCGAACAGCATCCCCATGGGGCGTTGGGCAAAGGCCGATGAAATCGCCGACGCGGTCGTGTTTTTGGCCTCTGACATGTCCACCTTCATAACGGGCCACGCGTTGGTGATCGACGGGGGTGAGTGTATCTGAAAAACGGGAGGGATTGATGGCACACCGGGCAAGACTGGAAGGAAAGACGGCTGTCATCACCGGCGGAGCAACAGGGATGGGGCGTGCAACGGCCCTGTTGTTCGCGCAGGAAGGCGCAACTGTTTCGATCTTCGATATCAACGATGACGAGGGTCAGAAAACAGCTCAGATGATCCGTGATCAGGGCGGCAAAGCTAAGTTCTTTCACTGCGACGTCACCAGCGCCCGTGATATCGACACCGCATTTGATGCCAGCGTCGCCGAGTTCGGGGCATACAATGTGTTGTTCAATCATGCAGGCTCGATCATCGTAAAATCACTGCATGAGACATCGGAAGAAGAATACGATTGGCTGATGGACCTGAACGTGAAATCTGCTTTCCTTGTTTGCAGACGCGCGGTGAAAGAGATGGCCGAGAACGGCGGTGGTTCGATCGTCATCACCTCGTCGATCGCTGCCGAGTTGGGGTACGCGCTGGAGTCCGTCTACTGCATGTCCAAGGCCGCCGTCCTGCAACTGTCCCGCACGATCTCGACCGAGTATCGGGACGCCGGAATACGCTGCAACGCGGTCTGTCCCGGATTTGTTGAAACAGCACATGGGCTGAAGGAAATTGCTGAACTGGACGCCGCCGGCCAGGAATGGGAGGACAGCGGCATGGCCGCAACGCAGGGGCGCATCTGCTACCCGGAAGAAGTGGCCAGAACCGTGGTATTCCTCGCCTCGGATGATGCGAGTTTCGTCAATGGAACAGCCACCTATGTCGACAACGGCTGGCACGCGAAGGGTTGAAGACTGGAGAGCGGGTGGAAACTGATTTCCGAAGGCTTGGCATTCCCAGAAGGACGGCCGCCCTGCCCGCTTCTGGCTGACTAAATCTACATCTCGAGGGAATTTCGACTTTCGGGAAATCTCCATACGTCGAAAACCGGAACACTATTATTGCCGATGTATACCTGCTCGGCGCGCATCCATAAAAGGGTGGAGCCAAAGCTCCACCCCCTTGATCATCAGGCACCGATAATGTTGTGACCCGGTCCGTATGGGAAACCGGTGATGTTTTCGGCCCCGTCTTCACCCACCACCAGAATATCGTGTTCCCGGTAACCGCCCGCACCGGGCTGGCCTTCGGGAATCCACAGCATCGGCTCGATCGATACGACCATTCCGGGTTCCAGCACAGTGTCGATGTCCTCACGCAATTCCAGACCGGCCTCACGACCATAGTAATGACTCAGAACACCAAAAGAGTGGCCATAGCCGAAAGAACGATACTGAAGCAGGCCTTCGTCGGCAAAGAACCGGTTGATCTCAGCAGTGATGCCGGAACAGGTGGCGCCTGGCTTGATCAGGCTGAGGCCAAGTTCGTGCGCGGCCACGTTTGCCTTCCAAAGGCGCAGGCTGTCGGCATCCGGCTCGCCCAGAAACAGGGTCCGTTCCAGTGCGGTATAATAGCCCGAGATCATCGGGAAGGTGTTCAGGGACAGGATATCGCCCTTTTGCAGCGCGCGTTTTGTCACCGGGTTATGTGCGCCATCGGTGTTCAGACCGGATTGGAACCAAACCCAGGTGTCGCGGTATTCGGCATCCGGATAGGCACGCGCGATTTCCTCTTCCATCGCGTCTCGACCCGCCATTGCAACTTCGATCTCGGTTACGCCTTCGCGGATGGCCGCGTGAATGGCCGCACCGCCATCATCCGCAGTGCGCGCGCCGCCCTTGATCAGTTCAATTTCCTCTGCGGATTTGACCATACGAGCCGCCATCGTATCGGTCGCGACATCGACCAACTCGGGGGAGCCCAGCATGTGCAGGGCAGTTTCACGCGCCGCAATGGTCATGTGGTCGCTTTCGATCCCGACCCGCTTGGCGTTTCCGATCAGACTTGCAACGGCACGCCAGTAGTTGTCGCGCTTCCAGTCGGTGTAGATCACGTTGTCTTCAACCGACCGGCGCCACGGTTGCCCGGCATCGATATTGGCGGACACGGTGGTGCAGTTGTCTTGGGTCACAACGCAGCCATACGGGCGACCGAAGGAACAATACAGAAAGCCCGAGTAGTAGGCGATGTTCTGCATCGACGTCAGCAGCACGACGGGGATATCCCGCTTGGCCATGATGGCGCGCAGCTTGCCAAGACGGCGGTCATACTCGGCCTTGCTGAACGGCAACGGGGCCTTGTCACCATTGTGGCAGGTGAAGAACTCGGGGCGGTTTGAAATGTCAGTCATCTTTGGTCTCTCATCCTTGCCGGGTGTGCAATCCCCGGCCACATGTCCCGGCGTTCAGGACAGGCGGTCTCGGGGTCCGAGAGCCGATCACCTCCTTAGACGCCGCGACGCCATCGCGGCGGAGATGAACAGGTGAATCGATAGATCAGACTGTTTGCTACGTCAAGCGGGCGAAAGACCCCGCAACCGTTCGGAACGGCGCCGCAACAGTTCGACCGTGGTCAACAGGGCAATCGACAAGACCACCAGGATTGTCGCAACCGCCAGAATGGTCGGGCTGATTTGCTCACGCAGGCCGGTGAACATCTGCCACGGCAAGGTCTTCTGGCTGGCGGAACCGACAAACAGTACCACGACCACTTCGTCGAATGACGTGATGAAGGCAAACAGACCACCCGAGATGACGCCGGGCAGGATCAGCGGCATCTGGATCTTGAAGAAGGTCCGCACCGGCCCCGCGCCCATATTGGCCGCAGCCCGGGTCAGGGACCGGTCAAAACCGACCAGAGTCGCCGTCACGGTTATGATCACAAAGGGAATACCCAGCACGGCGTGGGCCAAAATCACTTTCAGATAGCCCACGAAGTTCTTGTTCATGCCCAGCGTGCCTTCAAGGAACCGTCCGATATCGCTGTAGAAAAAGAACATGCCCGTCGCCGAGATGATCAGCGGGACAATCATCGGAGAAATCAGAATTCCCATGATCGCGCGGCGCCCGGGAACGTGGGACTGGCTAAGACCAATGGCGGCCAGAGTTCCCAGCGATACCGAAATAACCGTCGCAATCGGCGCAATGATGAGCGAGTTCTTGAAGCTGCGCTGCCATTCGTTGTTGGTGAAGAAGTCCCGATAGTGCTTGAGCGAATAGCCTTCCGGGTCCAGACGCAGCATCTCGGGCGTAAAGGTGAAGAAGTCCTGCGCGTTGAACGACAGCGGCAGCACCACAAGGATCGGCGTGATCAGGAAGACGAAGATCGCACCACAGATCACGCGAAACAGATAGTGGTAAAACACCTGTTGCGCTGTCAGGTACGGCAACAGCTTGCGCCGATAGCGCCCCTCGTACAGCCAGTAGATAAACCAGACGAAAAACCAGCCGCCGAGTAAACCCAACACGCCGCCCATCAGGCCGGCCACCAAAAATCCTACGACGCCGAATCCGACTATGTTGATCCACCGTGCGAGTTTTTCATTCTTAACTAGATTTATGTAGACCCAGGCCAGCCCCGTAATCAGGACAGCTCCGCCCAGAATTCCAAGAAGGACCGAGCCGTTTCCAGCGCCGACGAAGATGCCGGCAAATGCTCCTGCCAGTGCGACACTTGGCAGAACCATGGACATGGGTTTGCGGGATATCGGTGTCAGTGCAGCCATCTTGATTATCCCAACTTCACGTTATCGATGCCCACGATCTTGTCGTAGACCCAGTAGAGCAGCAGCACGACCCCCAGAAGGATCGTACCCAAGGCCGCGGCAAGCCCCCAGTTCAATGAGGACGAGATGTGATAGGCGATCCGGTTCGAAATAAAGACGCCTTTGGTTCCGCCCACGATCTCGGGCGTGATGTAGTAACCGATCGCCAGAATAAAGACGAGGATCGAACCGGCGCCGATCCCCGGAATGGATTGCGGGAAGTAGATACGCCAGAAAGTCGTCCAGTTCGTCGCACCCATGGATTTGGCCGCGCGCGTGTAAGTGGCCGGAATGGTTTGCATCACTGAATACATTGGCAGGATCATGAACGGCAGCAAGATATGCGTCATCGCGACGATTGTGCCGATCTGGTTGTTGATGATGATCAGTCGAGCGTCGTCCGCTACCAGCCCCAACCAAACAAGCGTATCGTTTATGACCCCCTGTTGTTGCAACATGACTTTCCAGGCCGATGTCCGAACCAGAAGGGATGTCCAGAATGGCAACAGCACCAGGATCATCAACAGGTTCGACACCCGCATCGGAAGCGTCGCCAGCAGATAGCTGACAGGGTACGCAAGCAAGATACAGGCACCGGTTATGACGAGCGACATGAACAGCGTGCGTCCGAAAAGCTTGATGAGGATCTGCTTGTCTTCCGGTTGGGCCTGCGCCCCTTCCGGCGTTCTGCGCATATCGACCGCATTCAGGAAGTACCCGTTGGTGATCGTCGGTGAATGGGTTTTCATCACCCGCCAGGTTTGCGGATCCCCCCAGCCGTCGTGGATCTCGATCAACTTCTCCTTGAACGGCCCGTCCGTTTCAGGATCCAGCTTTTTGATCTGACGCCCGGATTTGCGGAACATCGAGGACATGCCAGTCTCTTCGTAGTTCAAACGCGTGCCGAGCTTTGTGTGCTCTTTGTTGTCAATCGCAACAATCATATCGCGCACGAATGCGTCATACACATCCTCGCCCGGCAACTCTCCTGATTGTTCGTCCCAGTTGTTCAGGGCCTCAACAGTCAATGGAAGAGTGTCGGACACGATGCTGTTTTCCACTGACCGGAACAGCATCGACGCAATGGGAACAAGGAATGAAAACAGGACAAACAGAAGAAGCGGCGCAACCAACATCAACGCCCGGAGCTTTTGCCGTCGTAGCGAACGCGCCAGCGACTGCTTAAGCGGTGTTCCATCAGCGGCCAGCATGGGGCCCGCGTTTTGGGTTGCGTCAGTCATTGTTGTCCCTTGGCTTTTTTTGGGTCAGGGGCAGGAATCCGCCCCTGACAGTGTCACCAATTCAATGGCAGCTTATTGCGCTAGCCACGCCTGGAATTTGGCGTCGATATCGTCGCGGTAGTCAGCCCAGAACTCGTAGTTGTAAAGGAACGTGTTCTTGGCGTTCTCCGGATCGGTCGGCATGTGCGGTGCCATGTCGATACCCAGATCGGCGTGCTGACCAACCAACGGAGCCGACGAAGCGCGTGCCGGGCCGTACGAGATGTACTTGGCCTGATCCGCCAGACGCTGCGTATCGGTCGCGAACATAATGTAGTCCAGCGCACGCTGCTGACGCTCTTCGCTCAGGCCGGCCGGGATGATCCATCCGTCCAGATCAAACACCTGCGCGTCCCAAAGCATGGCGACGGGCTGCTTCTGCTCTTCGATCACGCTGAACAAACGGCCGTTATAGGTCGAACCCATGACAACCTCGCCATCGGCCAGCAGCTGCGGAGTGTCCGCACCGGCGGACCACCAGACAACGCTGTCTTTGATGGTGTCCAGCTTGGCCAACGCCTGGTCCTGACCCTCGGCAGTGGCCAAGACGTCATAGACGTCATCCTTGGCCACGCCATCACAAAGCAGCGCCCATTCCATATTGTTGATCGGGCGTTTTTCCAGCGAACGCTTGCCGGGATAGGTTTCCAGATCGAACACGGCGCAGATGTCGGTCGGTGGCGTATCGCCTACCAGATCGGTGCGGTAACCGAAGGTGGTGGAGTAGACGATCTGCGGGATAAAGCAGTCGCTGACCAGCAGGTCGCCGAAATCCTCGGAGGCCGGTGTGCCATCGGGGGCCGGAGCGAGTTGGGTGTCAAAGTCGATTTCAAGCGCAAGCCCTTCATCGCACAGACGAATTGCATCCGCAGCGACAACGTCAACCACATCCCAGGTGATGTTGCCCGCTTCGTTCATCGCACGCAGCTTGGCCACAGCTTCGTTCGAGCTGTCATCGTTCAGGATGGTCACCCCAGTCTTCTCGGAATAGGGCTCGTGATAGGCCTTCAGCTGCGACTTGGAATAGGCCCCGCCCCAGGAAACGATGGTCATTTCCTGTGCAAAGGCACCGCCAGCAACCACCCCGAGTGCCGCTGCTGTCAACAATGTTTTGGTTGTTTTCATGTATAACTCCCAGTTCTTCCCGTTTATGTGTGTGGTCGGCTGATGCACGGGTATTCACCAGCCAGTCCCTCAGTGAGGTCGCGCTTGTTCCGCGCGACTTGGTCTATGCGTCGAGCGCACGACAATCCTGAGCCAGCCAACCAATCTCGATCTCCTGCCCCGGGGACAGGCGGATTGCGTCTGGTGCGTTCCGGGTTTTGACGATGAAGTCATCGTTCCCTGCGACGGACATCCGGAACCGGAAAACGTCGCCCATATAAATGAACTCTTCGACGGTTGCCTTCAGCGTATGCGCATCCGCGTGCAGGCGATTCTTGTTGAATTCTACCCGCTCAGGCCGGATCGACACCTTGGTCCGTTCACCCGGTTTGTGAACATTGATCGGAACCGCGTCGATTTCAGAGCCATCATCTAGTTGGACAACACATGTGCCACCACCAATCGATTTAACGACACCTTCCAAGGTATTGTTTTCCCCGATGAATTGCGCGACGAAGCTGTTCTCCGGTTCTTCGTACAGCTGATCAGGCGGCGCAAGCTGCTGAATGCGGCCATCGTCAAACACGGCAACACGATCTGACATGGTCAGGGCCTCAGTCTGGTCGTGGGTAACGTAGACCGTGGTGATTCCCAGTTCATGCGCAAGGCGCGTGATTTCGAACTGCATATGCTCACGCAGCTGTTTGTCCAATGCGCCCAGGGGCTCGTCCATCAAAACCAGTTCGGGTTCGAAAACCAGGGCGCGCGCCAAGGCGATCCGCTGTTGTTGGCCACCGGACAACTGAGCCGGACGTCGACCTCCAAATTGGCCCATCTGAACCATGTCCAAAGCGCGCTGAACCTTTTCTTCCCGCTCGGACTTGCTCAGCTTGCGGACCTCCAACGGGAACGAAAGATTTTCGGCCACTGTCATGTGCGGAAACAGAGCATAGTTCTGGAAAACCATACCGATTCCGCGCTTGTGCGGTGGAATATTGTTGATGGGCTTGCCATCAAGCAGGATTTCACCGTGGGTGGCGGTTTCAAACCCTGCGAGCATCATAAGACATGTCGTCTTACCCGAACCTGACGGCCCGAGCATTGTCAGAAACTCACCCTTGGGCATCGCAAGATTTAGATCTTTAACGACGAGGTTCTCGCCATCATAAGACTTCTGAACGCGTTGGAATTCGACAAACGCGGCGTCGTTCATTGTACCGGTCACAAGACCCCCTGTTTCGTCAAATGATTATCCGAGAGTTTCGGATTTCATTGATCTGTAAGCAGCAGTTAAGACCATGCAGTAGGCACTTGGCAACAATATATAGCGCATTTCTGCATTTTGAATTTAACTCTACCGCTCAGTGAACACCGTTGAGGCGACGCATATGCCATGCAAGGCTTTGATTACTCGAAAGAACAGGCTTGCCGATCCTCTCACGAATCTCGGGGATAGCTTCAAGGGTGCGAAGGTTCGTGCAGCTAAGGAAGACGGCTTCGACCGACGGATCAGATCCCAGTTCAGTTGCGGCTTCAATCACGGATTGGACCGAAATCCGCGCAACCTTTGCCTCTTCGGCCTGCCCGAAGGTTCCAAATACATCCATGGTTATTCCGTTTTCCGAGAACGCGTTTCGCAGCGGTGCGTTGACCTCCTCGATGTAAGGGGAAAGCAGCGCGAACTTCGAAACACCCAGGTCCGCTGCGCAGGCCGTGGCGGCACGCAATGGGTTTGTCACTTCGTCGGTATTGCACGCCTGCTTTACAAGCTCTGCCACACGCTCTGATCCAATGACCGAACTGGCCGACGTGCAGCCATATCCAACCACCCGAAAAGGCCGCGCGCCTGGCAACAACCTCGCCGCCGCCGGCAGGGCTTTCTCCATTTCCGCAAGGCTGTCGGTTGTTACCTCGATTCCACTGGGTATTCGCGTTATGTAAAGCGGGTTCTTCCGATCTGAGAAATACGCACTGAATTCCGGCTCAATCGTTTCGTCGACTTGCAGAACAATCAACCCAAGCGGCGAAGCCTGCGGGTCGTCTTCGTCAAGCGTGAAGGGAACGTGGGTCATAGCTCGATCATCTCCGGCCCGATGCGCGGGCTGATAAACCGCGGGGCGTCGGCTGTTACAACGATGTTTTCTTCGTGAACCAATATCTTGTCACCAACGGCAATACTCGGCTCCAACGTCAGCACCATACCAGGTTCAAGGACGGTTTGGTCCGTCGGGATAAGAGACGGCCATTCGGTCAGCGACATTCCCAGTCCGTGTCCCAATCGCCCTGCATACGTGCCTTCAGAGTCCTTGGTCAGCACCGTATTCATGGCATGAAACAAGTCCGCCGCGGTCGCACCGGGTCGCGCGACTTCGAACGCGGCGTCAGACGCTTCAATCAACCTGGCGTAAGCAGATTTCGCGTCCGGATTTGCAGGGCCCATAGACCAATTGCGGTCGAAATCGCTGAAATACCCGCCCCAGACCAGGCCGGTGTCAAGCATCAGTACATCGCCAATCGCCAAAGGCGACGAAGAGGCAGGCGAAATCACGTCAGAGTAACCGCCCTGCTCTGCCCCACCTGCGAGATACGGCACCCAGTCGGCACCTTCCTCCAGACAGAGTATCTGGAAACGACGAAAAACCTCATCCAAAGGCACGCCGACCCGGGCAATCTCAGGAACTCGGGCGAATGCCCGACCGGCTATGCCGCATGCGGTTTCGATTTTGGTGATCTCTGCCTCGGATTTGACCATGCGCAGTTGGCGCAAAATACCGTCGTCTCCTGTGATACGGCGCGAGCCAAGACTGATACGCAGACGTTCAATATCCGACATGGGCATACGCGCGTGGGTCTCGTGACCATCGGGCATTCCGATACGACCGTCGGCTGGCGTCAACTCCATCAGGGCATCGGCCAGAAGCGAGATGCCATCGTCCTGCAGGTCCGGTGAACTCCACGTTCGGATATCATCAATCCAGGTCTGCCCCATCAGCGAAGCGCCGATGGAGGGGATAACAGCGACAGGTTTACCGGCCGAAGGCAAGATCAGAAACCAGGGGCGGGTCGGGCTTTCCCAGAACCTGGTCAGGTATCCGGTAAAGTACCGCACGTCGGTTTCCGTGGTAAGCAACAGCGCGGACAAACCTGCGTCATCCATCAACGCCTGCGCGCGTTTGGTACGATTCGCGAATTCCGTTGGCTCGAACCCCCTCATTCGGCGACCACAGCGCTGGTGCCCCACGTGCAGGCCGAAACGTTGGAACGATACGGCACAGATGGCGCAGTTCTTCGGTCCAATCGGTGTGGATTGATATCGGTCTTCATGCCCCCCCCCAATTTTGGTTCGTTGACGTGAGCCGATCGGTAGGGTTCTGTCAACCAAAGTCTGTTGCTAACTGGAGACGCCCATGACCCATTCCGATCCAGCCTTCAGTCAGGCCGAGTATGATCGCCGTCTTGCCAAGACCCGAGAGGCGATGGTTGCAAAGGGAATAGACTGCCTGTTTGTCGAAGATCCCTCGAACATCGGGTGGCTCACCGGGTACGAGGGTTGGTCTTTTTACGTTCACCAGGGCGCCCTGATATTTCTGGACGCGGACCCGATCTGGTGGGGACGCCGTCAGGACACAAACGGCGCGCTACGCACAGTGTGGATGGAGGACGATCGGGTTTTCGGATACGCGGATCATTTCGTGCAATCGACCACACGGCATCCGATGCAGGATTTGGCGCAACTGATTGTCAGATGCGGGCACGGCGCTAGCCGAATTGGGGTGGAACTGGACAACTACTACTATTCGGCCAAAGCCCATATTGCGCTGACGTCTGAATTGCCTGAGGCAACAGTGATTGATGCAACGGCTTTGGTAAACTGGCAACGAGCCGTGAAATCCGACGAAGAAATCACCCTGATGCGCAAGGCGGCCCGAATATCGGAGTTTGTTACTGACGGCGTCCTTGAACGCGTTGAACCCGGGTTGCGCAAGAATGAACTGGTCGCGCAGATATATCATGATGCGATTACCGGCGTCGGTGATGATTGGGGGGACTACGCCGCCATCGTGCCACTTCTGCCGTCAGGGTCCGACGCCGCCGCGCCGCATCTGACCTGGAATGGTGATGTTTTCAAGTCGGGTGAATGCACGTTCTTTGAGCTTTCAGGGTGCTATCGCCGCTATCACGCGCCTTTCTGTCGATCGGTATTTCTGGGTCAGCCACCTGATCACCTCAAAAGAGCCGAGGAAGCTTTGGTTGAAGGACTGGAGGCGGGTCTGGAGGCCGCAAGACCCGGCAATCGCGCGAGTGACATCGCCAAGGCGCTGGCGGCACCGCTCGAACGCGCCGGTATCGAACGCGGTGCTCGCTGCGGCTATCCCATCGGCCTCAGCTATCCTCCGGATTGGGGCGAACGCACGATTTCGCTGCGGGACGAAGACAATACGATCCTCGAAGCTGGCATGACGTTTCATTTTATGCCGGGACTTTGGATGGATGATTGGGGTCTTGCGATTACCGAGTCGATCCTGATCAGGGAAAGCGGACCAGCCGAGTGTTTGTGCCAACGACCACGAAAAATGTTCGTGAAACCCTAAGAACGGCACGGACTATTAAGTGTCGATGCCTGATCAATCGCTAATCTGTTCAAGCAACCAGTCATGAAACAACACGGCTGCGGGATTGGAGGTATCGGCGGAAAGGTAATATCCTTCGTTGCATTCGACAGAGCAGCTATGCGCGCGTTCGACCAAACCGGACGCAATCGCGTGTTTCGCCAGCAATTCGCTGACCAGAGCGACCCCGCTGCCATGAACGGCCAGTTGAAGCGCCATGCCGAATGTATCGACAAAAACGGTTGGCTGACGCCGCACGTCCTGCTTTTCGAACCATATATTCCAACCGCTTGACGTACCGACTGCCTCAATCAGGGGAAGGTCAAACGGGTCTCCGGCAAGTGTCGGCGCCTTGAACGCGACCAGGCCGTCCGGCCTTAAGCGCTCGGACCCCTGCCCCACTTGTTTTTCTGACCCAAACCGGACCTGAACGTCAGCCTGGGACGTGTGAAAATCGTCAGGCCAGATTGCACTTAACAGCCGCACGCTAATTTCGGGATGGCGCGTGGCGAAGTCCGAAAGATGTGGGGCGATGACCCATTGTGCGATACTGACAGATGTCGCCACCGTCAAAACATCGCCCGGTGCGCTGGCATCGGCCCTTCCGGCGGCAGCGGCCAGGATTTCAAGCGCGCTGCCAACTTCGGGCAACAGTTTTCGCCCGGCATCTGTCAGGGCCAGACTGCGCGGATGCCGGACAAAAAGTGCGGTCCCCAATCGCATCTCAAGAGATTTCACCTGCTGACTAACTGCCGATTGCGTCAGCCCGATTTCTTCTGCAGCCGCCGTAAAGCTCAGGGTGCGAGCCGCGGCCTCAAAGGATCGGAACCAGGTCAGAGGTGGAAGTGATTTTCCCATTGGTCAAGCTGGCCATTAGTCTTTTTAATGTGAAAGCACATAATTCAATCATTTGTCAAAATCCACGGCCGTTTCTAACCTCTGCCAGCGCGACAGGAGGGGTAATATGCAGCCAGAGATACGCAAGATTGTAACCTACGACGAGGAGGTTCTTGTCGAAGGGTTTCGCCCCGTGGAAACCCCGTGGCGCATGTTTGCCGTGGCTGCAATAGTCACCAATCCATGGGCCGGTCGGTACGTCGAAGACCTCAAACCTGAAATCCAGGCCTATGGCCCCGTTCTTGGCAAGATGATGACAGACCGCATGATTGCTTTGGCCGGGAGTGGTGACGCAATCGAAGCCTATGGCAAGGCAGCCGTCGTCGGGCTGAATGGCGAGGTCGAGCATGCTTCGGGCCTTATTCATACTCTGCGGTTCGGCAATCACTACCGACAGGCGGTTGCCGCTAAATCCTATCTGGCGTATACAAACACACGTGGCCCGGCGAATGCGCCGCTCATGGTGCCATTGATGGACAAGAACGATGCCGGTCGGCGCTCTCACTACCTGACCATTCAATTCTCGATCCCGGACGCGCCGCGCGACGACGAGATTGTCGTTGTACTGGGCGCGGCAACCTCGGGCAGACCGCATCACCGCATCGGCGACCGCTATCAGGACCTTAAGGACTTGGGCCATGACGTGGACAACCCGGCCGCGGTCTGAGATCGGCGGGCTGGCCGCAATTCAAGCTGGCTCAGGACCGGACGTTCTGTTGCTGCATGGCGTTGGCTTGCGGGCTGAAGCCTGGGGCGCTCAGTTGGACGCACTGGCCTCAGCGAACCGCCTGACCGCTCCGGACATGCCCGGTCACGGAGAAAGCCCGCTTGGTGATTCAAGCGGCGAGCTGTCGGACTACATCGATACGGCATTGAATGTTCAGGGTTGTCTGAATGGGCCGGTCGTTTTGGTGGGCCACTCGATGGGCGCCATGATCGCGCTGGAACTTGCCGCCAAAACACCGGAACAGGTCCGTGGTGTCGTGGCTTTGAACGCCATTTTTGAACGCAGTGCAAAAGCAGCGCAGGCGGTACAGGATCGGGCCTCGGAACTGGACGGCGAAACACGTGCCGATCCGACGGGCACGTTGCGCCGGTGGTTCGGCGATGCCGCCTCACCTGAACGCGATGCCTGTCGTGAGTGGCTGATGGCCATGGATCCAGCAGCCTACAAGTTGGCCTATACGGTTTTTGCCCAAAGCCAAAGTCCGCGGCGCGACGAGTTGGAGAAACTCGCCTGCCCCGCGCTTTTTCTGACCGGCAGTCTGGAGCCGAACTCCACCCCCGACATGTCCCGCGACATGGCAGATGCCACTCCGAACGGGCGGGCGCAGGTCATTGACGGGGCGGCACATATGATGCCGATGACACATGCAATTCAGGTCAACGCCGCCATTTCCAGCTTTCTGAGCGAGGTGCAACCATGACCAAACTCGACCCCCGTGAACTCCGGCGCGCTTTTGGCAGCTTCATGACCGGCGTGACAGTCGTTACCACACGAAATGCCTCTGGCGCTGCCGTGGGCTTCACGGCAAATTCCTTCACATCGGTTTCGCTTGACCCGCCGCTAATCTTGGTCTGCCCCGGCAAAAGCCTGTCTTCATACAACGAGTTCTCAGCCTGCGACCATTTTGCAGTGAACATTCTGGCCGAGGGGCAAGAAGAAGTGTCCAACACATTCGCCGGCTTCAAAGGTGATCGTTTTGCCAAAGCTGGCCACACCCTCGACACGCGCGGCATTCCACTGATCGACGGCGCGGTCGCGACGTTCTCCTGCCGGACCCATCAGGTGGTCGAGGCAGGCGACCACTGCGTTTTGATCGGGCAGGTCGAGGCGTATTCCCACAACGAAACCCCAGCGCTTGGCTTTGCGAACGGACGGTATTTCAGTCTCGGTCTGGAACGCGGTGCGCTTGAACCCACAGGGCGAAAGGTCGTCTGCGGCGCAATCATCGAACATGAAGGGCACGTGTTGCTGGAGAAAAACGATGCTGGTTTCAGACCGCCCCAGGTCACGCTTTCAGACCGGAGCCAATTGCGAAACGGCCTTCGGCAAGACCTGCACGCTCGTGGAATAGACGCGCGTCTGGGCGTTGCCTACTCGGTCTATGACGATGCCACGACGCACCATGTCTACATACTTGCCAATGCGGCGGAACTTCCACGGCACGGCAATCTCGAGGCGGTCGCAATCAAGGATTTGGCGACCCTTTCTTACGCGACGCCTCCAATCGCCACCATGATGTCTCGTTATGCACTGGAAAGCCGAACCCGCGACTTCTCACTTTACCTCGGCAACGCACAGCAGGGCGACACGCTCAGCCTCTCGGAAAGGACCTGAATGATGGAGTTTTCTCTCTTTGCACACATGGAGCGGCTGAGCCCCGATCAGCCCCATGAGAAGCTGTATGAAGAGTTCATTGAGCTGTGCAAGATGGCCGATGAGGCCGGAATGCGCGCTGTCTGGACTGGCGAGCACCATGGCATGGACTTCACCATCGCGCCCAACCCGCTGATGTCACTGGTGGATATTGCACATCACACCAAAAACGTGCGGCTTGGCACCGGTACAGTGATTGCGCCATTCTGGCATCCGATAAAGCTGGCCGGCGAAGCGGCAGCGGCCGACCTTATGACGGGCGGTCGAATTGAGCTGGGCATCGCGCGCGGTGCCTATTCCTACGAGTATGAACGGATGATGCCCGGCATGGATGCGTGGGAAGCCGGCCAGCGTATGCGCGAAATCGCCCCCCTTCTGCCCAAGCTTTGGGACGGTGACTGTGCGCATGACGGAGCGTTCTTTCAATTCCCTGCCACCACCTCGGCCCCCAAGCCCGTACAACCCGGCGGACCGCCCATCTGGATCGCAGCGCGGGATCCAAACAGCCATGAGTTCGGCGTACAGAACGGCTTTAACATCCAGGTTACGCCGCTGTGGCAGGGCATGGAGGAAATAGAAACGCTGATGGGTCGCTTTGAAGACGCCTGCACAAATTACGAAGGCCCGCGCCCCAAAATCATGCTGTTGCACCACACCTATGTTGGCCGCGATGATGCTGACCTGGGTCAGGCCGCAAAGGATTTATCCCGCTTCTACAATTACTTCGGGGCATGGTTCCAAAACAAGCGGCCAGTCCAACAGGGCTTGATCCAGGAATTGACGGACGAAGAGATGGCGGCCAATGCTATGATGGCCCCGGAAAACCTAGCTCGTGATCTGACCGTCGGCACCGCGGATGGGGTCACGGATCGTCTGAAACGCTATGAAGACCTTGGCTATGATGAGTATTCGTACTGGATCGACAGCGGCATGAGCTTCGAGCGCAAGCGCGCATCGCTGGCGCGTTTCATTGACGACGTAATGCCAAAGTTTCAGTGAGGCTCGATCATGAACCAGAAACCACACTTTCAACTCTATATTGACGGCGAATGGACCGAAGGATCGCGCGGACAGGTGATGAGTTCGCAAAACCCCGCGACGGGTGAGGAATGGTCCAGTTTCGCCTGCGCTTCTGAAGATGACGTGGGCCGCGCCGTTTCTGCGGCGCGCCGGTCCCTTGATGACCCGACGTGGCGCGACATGACGCAAACCGCACGCGGCAAACTCCTGTACAGGCTTGCGGACCTGATCGAACAGAACGCCAAACTCCTGGGCGAGCTCGAGACAAAGGACAGCGGAAAGCTACTGGCTGAAACCGCAAGCCAGACAGCCTATGTCGGTGATTATTATCGATACTATGCAGGGCTCGCAGACAAGATCGAAGGTGCGGTCCTGCCGATCGACAAACCGGATATGCATGTCTTTACCAGGCGCGAACCCATTGGCGTAGTGGTCGCGATCGTGCCTTGGAATGCACAGATGTTCCTGACCGCAACCAAGCTTGGACCGGCTCTTGCGGCAGGGTGTTCGGTCGTTCTGAAAGCATCAGAAATTGCGCCTGCTCCGATGCTGGAGTTTGCGCGGCTGATCGATGAAGCGGGTTTTCCGCCCGGTGTTGTTTCCGTCATTACAGGCGATGCCGAGAATTGTTCGATCCCCCTCACCCGGCATCCCGAGGTCGACCGGATCGCGTTCACTGGCGGACCGCAGACAGCACGCCACGTGGTGCGCAACTCGGCTGAAAACTTTGCGGTAACCACGTTGGAGTTGGGCGGCAAGTCTCCGATCATAGTTTTTGATGATGCCAACCTGGATGGCGCTGCAAACGGCCTGATTGCAGGAAACTTTGGCGCCTCTGGCCAAAGCTGCGTGGCTGGGTCACGCGGGCTGATACATCGTCCGGTGCTGGATGCCCTGGCCGAAAAGATCGAAGAGAAGATAAAGGGCGTCGTTATCGGGGATCCTTTGGAACAAGCCACCCATATCGGCCCGCTTTGTACCGACGCCCAGATTGCCAGAATTCAGGCGACTTTGGCAAAGGCCACAGAACAAGGCGCGCGCATCCGTTTTGGTGGTACGCCACTGGACCGGCCAGGAAACTACATGGCCCCGACGCTGGTTGAATGCACAAGCGCCGAGACAGAGACCCTGAAGGTCGAAATGTTCGGTCCTGTGATGTCCCTGTTGGCTTTCGAAACGGAAGATGAAGCCATCGCATTGGCCAACGACTCGCAGTTTGGGCTTGGGTCTGGCGTTTTCACCGAAAATGTCGCCCGTGCCCATCGTGTGTCATCGCGATTGAAATCGGGAATCTGCTGGATCAACACCTACCGCGCCGTGTCCCCAATCGCGCCCTTCGGTGGCTTTAATCAATCCGGTTATGGCAGGGAGGCGGGCGTCGAGGCTATTCACGATTACACGCGGACCAAAACCGTCTGGCTGAATACGTCAGACCGGCCAATGTCGAACCCATTTGTCATGCGCTGACCAGACCCTGCTTCACGTTTTGGTCGAAGCGATCCTTCTTTTTGCTTTTCCTGCGCACCGAGTACTCAGAGGGCCGTTTGATATGACGCGAAGCCGAACGATCTTGGGACCGGCGTTGAGGCAAATGAATGGTGACTTCCAAATCATCGATAGAGGCTACGAAAGACCCCAACCCCAGAGCAAACAAAACAATAAGAAGGATTCGCAGAGCAAATCCGAGTTATGACCTGTTCTGGTGGCGGAGCTGTCAGACGAATTCGAACGCAACTCTGATAAGCCGGTGACACTGTCTTTTATCTCGCGCCAATTTCGCGCCACTCGGCCAGAGCGGCGGCGCGCGTCAGCATGAAGGTGTCACGGCTGGCTAGCGATTTTTCCGGGTTGATGTGGTTGTAGATGCAGGAGTGGACGGAGGCGCATTTCCGTAAGCTTCGCATGCGCCTGAAACGTTGCATGGCGCGTTCGCGTCGTTGAAACGGGAGAAGTGATTTCTCGACGCAGTTGTTGGGCCACCTGCCCGTCCTTTGTTTTTGAGAGCAGCCAATTGTCTGAGCGCAGCCTTATAGGATGCAAAACAGTCGGTCACGATCTCATCGACACAACTATGGCGCTTCAATAACTTCTTGAGGAATTTCAATGCTGCAGCTTTGTTTCGGCGTTTGGTGATTGTGGCTTCCAGCACCTCCCCTTCGTGATAAACGGCCCGCCAAAGGTTGTGTCTCTTGCCATTCACCTTCACAAAGACCTCATCCACGTGCTGCTTCTGTTTCGAGAATGCGAGCAGTTGCTGGGCTCGCTCTTGCCTGGTCTCGGAGGTAAACATCGGGCCGAACTTGTTCCACTAAAATCGGACGGTTTCATGGCTCACCTCAATTCCCTGCACACGCACTAGATCTTTCACGTTTTGAAGCGGCAATGGGAACCGAACGTATAGCATTACAGCCAAACGAATGACCTCTGGACTGGTCTTGAAGTAATTGAATGGCGACTGTTTAATCATGCGCGAAAGCTACAAAAGCACCCTGCCCGCCTCAACCCAAGTTATTCTGACAAGACGCTAGGAGCTTCTCGACAAGGGCCGGTATAACCTTATGCTATACTGTGTCTTTCGTGGTTTGCCGCAAAACCAAGCGCGTTGAAGTGCGCGTGTGCCGCGCTGGCGCGACTCCATCCTGCAGCCATAGCAAAACAGTGTCCGCGACTTTTTCTCCAAACTCGGATACGCCGCAACGTACTGTAGACAAAGCTGGCCAGCATTCTGATGCTTCCTTGATGTCGTCGAAACCGACAATCTGAAACTCCGTGCCAATCTTTACCTGAGCTTCATGGCAGGCATTAATCATCCCAAAAGCAACAAGATCATTGAAACAAACCGCGGCATCGCACGCCGGTTGCTCCTTGAAGAGGCTAACTGTTGCCTTATGTCCAAATGATCGGCTGGATTCCCCTGTTTTGACAACAGGCTGCAAGTGGTTGTCTTTCATTGCTCTGATATAGCCGGACAGTCTTTCCTGAGTGACTTCGGCGCCATCCAGACCACCGATGAAGGCGATGTTCCGCGCGCCCGTTTCGATCAGGTACTGCGTTGCCGCGCGCCCCCCCTCTGCGTAATCAGGCGCGATAAAGGGAAATCTGGCCGTTTCGCTTTCAACCTGCCGCAAGACCTGCATCAAAGGGATGCCAGCTCGCTCGACCGCGGAAAGGGTGTTTGAGACATCGCCATAAGCAGGCGATAGGATCAAGGCGGAAACCCCATGCTCCAGCATCGCGCCCACCACCTGATCCTGAAGCTCGGGGTCTTCGTTTGTATTAGCCACAACAACCGCATAGCCTCGGGACCCCAGTGCCATCTGCAAGGAAGTCGCAAACTCAGTAAAAAATGGGTTGTTCAGGTCGTTGATAACCAAGCCTATGAGCGCCGTTCCCGTGGATCGCAGATTTGCCGCCGACCGGTTGTAGACATACCCAATCTCTTTCATGGCGGCATGAACCAGCTTGCGTGTCTCTGGCTTCACCTGCGGACTGCCCTGCAAAACAAGGCTGACCGTCGACTTGGAAACGCCCGCCGAGTTGGCGACATCTATGATCGTGGGTCTGCGCATTTAGGCTATTGTTCAACTCCATGCAGGTTGAGAAGCGTGGTCATCCGTGCTTTAGCCAGTTCCGGATCCGAGAGCAAACCGGCCTGATCCGCCAGCCTGAAGACCTGCGCGTAGTGGCAGATGTCGCGGCTGGATTGGAAGCCACCCGGCATGATGAAATGGGACTGCGACCCGTTCAGCCACGCCAAGTACGTAATACCGGCCTTGTAGAACCGGGTTGGTGCGCGGAAAATCTCACGGCTGAGTGGCACCGTCGGCGCGAACAGAGCACTGTAGCGATCCATGTCATTCATCGCAAGCGCCTCAAGCGCTTGGCTGGCGGCTGGAGCGATAGCAGCGAAAATCCCAAGAAGAGCATGGGAAAAATGTGTTCCATCCCCGACAATTAGGTCCGCATAGTTAAAATCGTCCCCGGTATAAAGGCGTACTCCTTCCGGCAGCCGAGCGCGGAAGGCTTCTTCATGCGCTTGGTCCAGCAAAGAGATCTTGATTCCGTCAACTTTGGCAGGGTTTTCCTTGATCAAGGACAGCACAAAATCACTGGCCGTATCAACATCCGCACTGCCCCAATAGCCCTTGAGCGCAGGATCGAACATGTCCCCCAACCAATGGAGAATTATGGGCGCCGCAGCCCCATCGATCAGCGTGCGATAAACATCATGGTAGGTGTCCGGACCCGCATCGATAGCTGGGAAGGCGCGTGACGCCATAAGGATCAATTGCCCTCCAACGACTTCGATCGCCTCGGCCTGATGCTCGTAGGCTGACAGGATTTCACCCGCTGTGTTCAACGCGCTCAGCGGCAAGTGATCGGTCCCTGCCCCACAAGCCACCCGAGGCGACAACGGGTGTGCCTGCGCAGCCTTCATCGTGCGTTGGATCAATTCCAACGCGGTCTCCCAATCGACCCCCATACCCCGTTGCGCGGTATCCATCGCCTCGGCCAGGCCCAGCCCCTGATCCCAAAGCCCCTGACGAAAACTCAAGGTCGCGTCCCAGTCAACGGCCGGGCGTCCATCCCAAGGGCTACGTTCTGCCAGCGGGTCTGAAACCACATGCGCTGCTGCAAAGGCCGTCCGCGTCAGAGGCACTTGCGGCGCACGCGGCACCAATGGCGTCCCAGTCAGCGCATAGGGTTCAAGCTTCCCTTCGGGATTTGGCAAAATCAGTTTCATTGTTTCAAACCTCCAAATCCAGAACCAGAATACCGTCGATACCGCCTACGGCGTTCTCGACAAGTTGCGCGCCCAACGCCTTGTGTGTTTCGTTGTTCTGATACGTCTCCAGCGCCGCCCAATCGTCGAAATCGATTACGAACCCATGCATGTATCCGCGTTCGATCTGCTCGGGACTTTTACTGCGCCCCCCGGTGAACCCGCTGGCGCCGGGAAGGGCCTCAGATACTTCTGCGAGGCCCTTGTAGATGACTCCGACGGTCTCTTCGGTCACGTCGGGGCGAAATTTGGTCAGTACGATGTGGCGGATCATTTTCAGAAGCCTTGATCTTTTTTGATCATGTCAGCAGCCTTTTCGCCGATCATGATTGTCGGTGCGTTGGTATTCGATGAATTGACCGTCGGCATGATCGACGCGTCCGCGACGCGCAGCCTTTCGATCCCATTGAAGCGCAGACGCGGATCCAGCACCGCTTCGGCATCACTGCCCATTCGGCAGGTTCCAGCGCAGTGGTGCGATGTTTTGGAATGCACGCAGATAAAGTCGAAATACTCCTGCTTGGTCTTCACATCCGGACCCGGCAAGCGTTCGGCCAAGATGTACGGCTTCAGCGCATCCTGTGCGAGGATGTTCTGTACCAGCTTTAGACCCCGAATGGACATCTCGCGATCATAAGAATCCGCCAGATAGTTGGGATCGATCAGCGGCATGACCGCGGGGTCTGAGCTTTGCAACCGGACGGTTCCGCGTGACCTTGGGCGCAGGAAACAGGCGTTCAGGGTAACTCCACCATTGGGCATCGCCTCGACCCCTGCCTCGATTCCGGTGCCAAGCCCTAGATGCATTTGAAGGTCAGGTGAGCGCGCATCCGGATCGGCGTACCAGAACCCACCCGTTTCAAACAGACTGGACGCGACCGGTCCCTTGCGGGTGAAAAGATATTGCAGGCCTGCGAAGGCTGAAAGGTGCAGCTTAGCGTAACGGTCGTAGGTGTGCGGGCCGGTCACTTCGCAGATCGAGTACAAGTCCAAATGGTCTTGCAGGTTCGCGCCGACCTGAGGTTGATGATAAACCGCGTCGATACCAAGACTGTCCAAATGATCCGCTGGCCCAATGCCCGATAGTTGCAACAAGCGCGGTGAACCGATGGCACCCGAGGAAAGAATGACTTCTTTCGCGGCGGAGATCTTGTCCCCGTTCACCATCTCGACTCCAGTCGCCCTGCCCTTGTCCACAATGATGCGGCGGACTTGTGCGCCGGTGCGCACCGTCAGGTTCGGGCGGCTGCG
Source organism: uncultured Ruegeria sp. (assembly GCA_963669395.1). Taxonomy (GTDB): domain Bacteria; phylum Pseudomonadota; class Alphaproteobacteria; order Rhodobacterales; family Rhodobacteraceae; genus Ruegeria. The sequence continues at coordinate 3,293,792 of OY770022.1, forward strand.
GTTCGGCGCAATAAACGCCATCGCGGTAGATGAGCGCCGCGCGTTGCGCTGGGTCAACTGATAGTACCCCGCGCCATCCTGTTTCGCGCCATTCACATCGCGTGTTTCAGGAATCCCCAATTCCCCGGCGGCCTTAATATAGGCGTCGCAGATTGGCAGAGGTGCTGCGGGCATGGACACGCCCAGCGGTCCGCCCTTGCCGTGGAATTCGTCTTCATAAGTGTCATTGTCTTCGGACTTTTTGAAATAGGGCAGCACGTCAGCATAGCTCCACCCCTCGCACCCCATCTGTCGCCAGTCATCGTAGTCCTGCGCCGCGCCTCGTGTGTAGATCTGCGCGTTGATCGCTGATCCGCCGCCGATTACCTTGGCTTGTGTATAGTTGAAGACCTTGTTCTGCATGTGTTTTTGCGGAACCGTGGACCAACCCCAGCTGCCGATACCCTTGGTCATTTTTGCAAACCCGGCGGGCAGGTGAAAGAACGGGTGGCGGTCGGTTGAGCCGGCCTCTAACAACAGCACTTTCGCCGACGGTTCTTCGGAAAGGCGCGCGGCGATAACCGAACCTGCCGAGCCGCCTCCGACAACAATGAAATCAAATCCTTCAGACATTCTGATGTGCCCTGCGTTAAAGACGTGAGATCGACAGACCGCCGTCCACCGGGATGGCGGCGCCGTTGGCAAAATGCATCTGCCCCTGAACCAGCGGGACAACGACGGCCCCGATGTCCTCGGGCTTACCCCAGCGTGCTGCGGGAACAAGACCGCCTTCGATACGGTCGGTGTACTTGTCGCGCACGCCCGCCGTCATCTCAGTCGCGATGATGCCCGGTCTCAGTTCAAAAACGCCGATGCCATGGGGGGCCATGCGCACCGCGAATAGCTGGGCCATCATCGCCGCGGCCGCTTTGGACACGCAGTACTCGGCCCGTTCAATCGACACCATCGTGGCACTGACTGAGGTTACAAAGGTTATCGAACGATAGGTGTCTTGCGGCTGCTCCAACATGCGCCGGGCCACATCCTGCGCCAGAAAGAACGCGCCGCGCAGGTTGATATTTTGCACGAAGTCCCAGTTTTCAGGCGTCAGATCCAGCATGTCGCCACGTACTGGTGCCCCGACACCAGCATTGTTGATCAGGGCTGTGATCGGCCCCAACTCGGCTTCGATCTGGTCCAGCAACGCCGGTACGTGATCAATGTCAGACACGTCGTGCTGCACATAAATCGCGTTTGGGCCAAGCTCGGCCAAAGCCGCCTGCACAGCCGGTTTTTCAGGTGCCGATCTAGAGGCCACCGCGACCCTGTACCCCGCCGCAATCAAAGCGCGGGCCACCCCAAGGCCAATACCCTGCTGTCCTCCGGTCACCAATGCTGTTCCGGTCATACGGAAAACTCCGTTTCAATAATGTGACGACCCGCCCTGAGCGCCAGCGCGGCTATCGTAAGGGCCGGGTTAACCGCAGCAGACGTCGGAAGGACAGAAGCGTCGACAATGAATAGGTTCTTGTGGTCGTGGCTGCGGCAAAACGTGTCGACGACACTGCTATCCGGGTCGTTGCCCATCCGGGCCGTGCCGCATTGATGCGACGGTGTGCGCCGATCAAATGGTCGAGAAAGCATCACAGGAAACCCTGCCTGTTTCAGATGCGCCTTTAACCGAGCGACAAGGGCCTCGTGTGCTGCCCAATTCGAGCGTTTCCAGTCCAGTGTGATCTGGTCTCCTTCGACCGTAACCCGGCTGTCCGGGTTCGGCAGGTCCTCGGACATGGCATAGAAATCAAAACTGCGATCGGCGATTAGCGCTGCAATCGGCCCCGGTAGGTGAGATTGCGACGAAAGGATCGGCCCGGTGATCTTTCCCAGCATCTGAATATTGCCCAATGGCAAACCACCCTGCCCGTCGCTGTTGTAATAATCGTTAAACATCAACGTTTTCTGATAGACTGCTCTGTTTCGACGCAACGGATGAAGGGCCAGCACCGCCGAACAATTGTGGTTCATAAAATTCCGCCCGACTTGATCGGACCGATTGGCAAGACCGGTTGGGCAATTGTCGTTCGCGGACTGCAGCAACAGGACCGAGGACTGAACCGCGCCTGCTGCAAGCGCAATGACCGGCGCGCGCAGGGTACCGTGGCCGTCAACCTCGACACTCGTAACGCGACCATCGTCACCAACCGTTAGTTTTCGGACACGCGCACCAGTCAACAGTTCGACATTCCCGTGCTTCATTGCCTTGGCGATCGCACAGGTTTCGGCATCCATTTTGCCACTGCATGTATTGGGAAACGCATCCCAAGTCGTTTGCCCGGCCTGCAACCAGGTATCGATATCCACGCCCAACGGTACTGAGGATGGCGTCAGGCCTGCGTGGCTTAGCCGGTTTCTCAGGTCTGCAATATCAACCTCATCCGGCACAGGTGGGTGCGGGTAACCCCTACTGTGCGGCGGTTCGGTGGGGTCTTCTTTAGTGGTGCCACGCGCGTCGTAAAGCTGTTCTGCGGTGGAGTAATCCGTCTCCAGCACTTCGTAGGAAATGGGCCAGCCGAGCGAATGCCCCCCCATGTGCTGACGCGGCGCAAAATCCTCTTTCCGATAGCGGATCAAAGCTGCGCCGTAGAACTTGGAATTGCCACCAACGCAGTAGTAGTTTCCGGGGTTGAAAGGCTTGCCTGCTCCATCCAGCCATGTTTCATCGGGGCGGAAGTGCCCATTGGCAAAGATCGCCCTTGGGTCTCGATCCTGAGGTGAGGGCTGCAACCGCTCTCCCCTTTCCAAGATCAGAATACGACGGCCAGACGGAGCCAACGCCGCAGCCAGCGTTGCCCCCCCGATACCCGACCCAATGATTATAACGTCAGCCCTTTTCATGGAAGGATCCGCATCTCGCTTTCCGGATCAAAGGCCACTGCCTTTTCCATGTTCACCGCAAAGTTGAAATCCTGTCCCGGTGCAACCTCGGCATCCGAGCGCATACGCGCAATTACATCTCGTCCGCCCAATTGCATCGAGACGAAGGTGTCCGATCCGGCAGGTTCTGTCACCACGATACGGTTGGTCATCTGCGCGATGTTCGACGACTTTCTGTCCGCACCATCCATGTCAGTGATCGTCTCAGGTCGGATGCCCAGCAGGATATCACGACCGTCCCAAGCGGCCAGATTGTCCTGACTGAACGGCAATTGCGCCATAGATCCGTCGTGAACGGCGACCTCTGCGTGAGGGCGACCATTCAATACTGATACTTTGGCCGGCATCACGTTCATTGCGGGCGAGCCCATGAACGTCGCGACGAAGATATTCGCGGGCGTGTCATAGATTTCCTGCGGCGTGCCCAGTTGCTGCACGTAGCCGCCGTTCATCACAGCGATGCGGCTTGAAAGCGTCATCGCCTCGATCTGGTCGTGGGTCACGTAGACGATGGTGGTCCCGAGGTTCTGATGCAGCTTCTTGATCTCGGTTCGCATGTCGACCCGAAGCTTGGCATCGAGGTTCGAGAGCGGCTCATCGAACAGGAAGACATCAGGGTTTCGCACCAGCGCACGACCCATTGCAACCCGCTGACGCTGACCACCCGACAACTGCCCGGGCTTGCGATCCAGCAATTGCTCGATTTGCAACAGCTTGGCGACTTCTTGCATCGCTTTCTCGCGTTTAGGCTTGGGCACCCCGTGCATCTCAAGCCCGAAGGTGATGTTTTGCCCCACAGTCATGTTGGGGTAAAGCGCATAGCTTTGGAAAACCATAGCGATGTTGCGGTTCGACGGGTGCACCCCGTTCATAACTTGATCTTTGATACGGATTTCGCCGCTGGTGATCTCTTCCAGCCCTGCGATCATGTTCAGCAGGGTCGACTTGCCGCAGCCCGACGGACCGACCAGCACCAGGAACTCACCCTCCTGCACCGAAATATCGACTTTGTGCAGAACCTCGACCGCCCCGTAGGATTTGGTCGCGTTGTCTATGTCCAGAAATCCCATGGGACTTTATCCTTTCACCGAACCCGCCATCAGGCCGCGGACGAAGTATCGACCGGCCACGATGTAGACGAGCAAAGTTGGCATGGCGGCCAGAATGGCGCCTGCAAAATGAACGTTGTATTCCTTCACACCGGTGGAAGACTGCACGAGGTTGTTCAGCGCAACGGTCATCGGTTGGCTGTTGGCATCGGCAAAGGATGCACCGAACAGGAAGTCATTCCAGATGTTGGTGAACTGCCAAATGATCGACACCACTGCGATCGGCCCGGAACTGGGCAGAAGGATGCGCCAGAAGATCTGGAAGAACCCGGCCCCATCAATCTGGGCAGCCCGGATAAGCTCGGTCGGGAACACGGCGTAGTAGTTGCGGAAATACAGCGTGGTGAAGCCAATCCCATAGACCACGTGCACCAGTGCCAGACCCCAAGTGGTACCCGCCAGCCCGATGATACCCAGCATTCGCGCCATCGGGATCAGCACGATCTGGAACGGAATGAAGCAGGCAAACAGCATCAGACCGAATAGGATGGTGTCATATTTGAAGCGCCACTTGGTCAGTACATAGCCGTTCAGCGCGCCAAGGATGGTCGAAACGATCACCGCCGGAACAACCATCTTGATCGAGTTCCAGAAGTACGGCTTTAGCCCCGTAGGATCGACACCGATCTGAGCCGAGGACCAGGCCTTGAACCAAGGCTCCAACGTGAACACCTGTGGCAGGTTCATCATGCCACCGCCGGTGATCTCCTCTAGCGGTTTCACCGAGTTTACCAGCATGACGTAAAGCGGAAGCAGATAGAACAGACCGAACAGCAGCAGCACCAGATAGATCAGTGTGCGCGTGACGCGGCCAGTGCGGATTGCGGTATCCTGAGTTGCTTGGGACATCAGCGTTTCTCCCGCAATTCGGCATAAAGATAGGGGATCATGATCGCCGCGATGGTCATCAGCATGATCGTGGCCGAGGCCGCGCCGATCCCCATCTGGTTCCGCGTAAAGGTGTAGGAATACATAAAGGTCGCGGGCAGTTCGGTCGCACGGCCCGGTCCGCCTCCCGTCAACGCAATCACAAGGTCAAAGGTCTTGATCGCCAGGTGGCTGAGGATCACGAAGGCTGACAGGAATGCAGGGCGCAGTTGCGGGATGATGATCCGGCGATAGAGGTTCCAGTTCGAGGCCCCATCCATCTGCGCGGCCCGAAGGATTTCATTGTCGATCCCACGCAGGCCGGCCAGAAACATCGCCATCACGAAACCGCTGGTCTGCCATACGGCCGCCAGAACAACCGTGTAGATTGCGTAATCCCGGTTCTTGATCCAGTCGAACTCGAAGCTGGTCCAACCCCAGGTGTGCATCACATTCTCAAGGCCTATACCCGGGTCAAGAAACCATTTCCAGGCGGTACCCGTGACAATGAAACTTAGCGCCATCGGATACAGGTAGATCGGGCGCAACAGCCCCTCGCCGCGGATTTTCTGATCAAGGAAGATTGCCAAACCCAGCCCGAGGCAGGTGCAGATCACGATATACAGGCTGGCGTAGATGCCCATATTGATCAGCGATGTTTCCCAGTGGCTGAGCCGCCACAGCTTATCGTAGTTTTCCCACCCGACCCAACCAAAGGTCGGCAGAATGCGGCTGTCAGTAAAGGACAGGTAGACCGAAAACAGAATGAAACCGTAGACAAAGACCGTCATCATCGCGATCGATGGGGACAGGACCAGCTTGGGAATCCAGTTCTGAAGGCGTGTCTTGAAATCCGCGTCGGCTGAACCAGCCATGGCGCGCCCTCCTCGTTCGGGTAGTTGTAGGTCGGAGCGTTAGCGCCCGCTTGGTGACAGGGCGGCCAACCCGCCGCCCCATCGGGAGGATCACGATAAGATCACTTGGCGATCGAAACTGCGTCGACCAGTTCAACCACTGCAGTCTCGCTGTCATACTCGCCGTTGAAATGGGCTGTGACGACGTCATAGACCGCATTCTTCACTGATGCCGGCGCGGCATGGCCGTGCGCCATCGAGCCAAACAAGTTGCCCGACGAAGCCGCTGCTGCCAGATCCTTCATGCCCTGTTGGCCGCAAGCATCAAGATCACTGCCATCCACGTCAGTACGAGCCGGGACAGAGCCCTTCACCTTGTTGAAAGCAATCTGGAAGGATGGTGAAAGGATCGCGCTGGCCAGCGCGGCCTGTTCAGCCGACACCGAACCGCCCTGATCGAACATCATGAACTGGTCAGCATTGAATGTGACTTGATCCTGAGTACCCGGGAAGCGGAAGCACAAAAAGTCCTCACCCGGCACTTTGCCCGCGTTCAGGAATTCGCCTTTGGCCCAGTCACCCATCATCTGGAAACCGGCTTCACCGTTGATGACCATTGCAGTCGCCAGGTTCCAGTCGCGGCCCGAGAAATTCTCATCCACGTTGTCGCGAATGAACGCCATACGGTCGAACGCTTCCTTCATGGCGTCGCCACCAAGTGTTTCCTCGTCCAGGTCAACGAAGGCTGCTTTGTAGCCATCGGGCCCAAGTGTCGACATCGCCACAGCATCGAAGATGGTCGCATCCTGCCAGGCCTGACCACCATGCGCGATCGGTGTGACACCGGCAGCTTTCAACGCCTCAACCGCCGCGACGAATTCGTCCCAGTTGGTGGGCTGTGCAATACCGTTAGCGTCCAGCACCCCTTTGTTCGCCCAGACCCAGTTGGTCGAGTGCACATTGACTGGTGCCGAGACCCATTTGCCGTCATGCTTGGCAAAGGCCTTCAAAGCATCCGGGACGACATCATCCCATCCTTCTTTCGCTGCGACCTCATTCAGATCAGCCAGCGCGCCCTGATTGGCCCAGTCAAGAATGTCGAAGCCCAAAGCCTGAACAGCAGTCGGCGCGTTACCGGCAGTCACACGAGCCCTCAGAACGGTCATCGCCTGTTCGCCACCACCACCCGCAACGGGCATATCGGTCCAACCGATTCCCTGCCCGGACAGGTCTTCCTTGAGAACATTCAACGCTGCGGCCTCGCCACCTGAAGTCCACCAGTGCAGAACTTCCACGTCTTCCGCGTGCGCAAGGCTGGTCGTGCAGAGCAGACCGGCCACAAACAGCGATTTTGTCTTCAGCAGTTTACGCATTCTTGTTTCCTCCCTTAATGCGTTCTTCTTATTCGGGACCAATCCGGTGCCCGGTCTTAATCTTGCGGAACCCATGGCGCTCGGCTGTTGCCGATGCGCATGACTACTGATTTCACTTCGAAGAATTCCTCGAACCCGTAACGTCCGATTTCCCGCCCCTGCCCGGATTGTTTGAACCCACCGAAGGCGACCTCCGGGAATCCGTCCATCCAGGTGTTGGTCCAGACCGTTCCCGTTTCTGCACGACGGGCGAACTCAAGGCAGGTGTGAACGTTTTGGCTCCAGACCCCTGCCGACAGACCGTAAGCGCTATCATTGGTTAGCGCGATTGCTTCGTCCAGTGTTTTGAAGGTCAAAACGGACAGAACCGGTCCAAATACCTCATCGCGGGCGATGGGCATTTCTGGCGAGACGCCAGAAATCACTGTCGGCTGGTAGAACTGATCACCCAGGCCATCGACCTCTAGCGGCTTACCACCCAAGTCTATAGTCGCGCCGCACGCTTTCGCTTGTTTGACATAAGCGTCTATCTTTGAGTTGTGCTCGGGCGTTACGATAGCTCCGACTTGCGTCGTCGGGTCCAATGGATCGCCAAATTTGACCTTGCGCGACAAGGCAACGACACGCCCTCGGAAATCGTCGGCGATGTCTTCGTGCACAATGATGCGACTGCTTGAATTGCAGCACTGGCCGACATTGAAATAGATGCCAAACACAACGGCATCCGCCGCTGCATCCAGATCGGCATCGGGAAAGATGACCTGCGGGTTTTTGCCCCCAAGCTCGAGCGCAACCTTTTTGAGCGTGCCAGACGCAACTGCGCTGATCGTCTTGCCCACGGCTGTCGAGCCGGTAAAGCTGACCATATCCACGCTCTTGTGACCGGACATCACGCTCCCGACGGGAACGCCATAACCAAGCACGATATTGCAGACACCGGCGGGCAATCCTGCTTCGACCAGCAACTCGCCCAGCATCAAGGTCGTCGACGGCGTCATCTCGGATGGCTTCACGACGACAGTACAGCCTGCGGCCAGTGCAAATGGCAGTTTCTGGCTGAGGATCCAGAACGGAAAGTTCCAAGGCGTGATGATCGACACGACACCGATGGGTTCTTTCAACACGACACCCATCATGTCCATGCCAAGAGTATTGTGACTGTCGCCGTGGGTGCTGCGTGCCAATGAGGCCGCATAGCGCCACAGATCTGCGGCACCGCCAACTTCGCCCTTGGATTGACTGATCGGCTTGCCGCTTTCCAGTGTTTCGATCAGGGCAATCCGGTCAACGTTCTGCTCGATCAAATCGGCGACTTTCAGCAAGACGGAGGCGCGTTCCTTGCCCGAAGCACGGCTCCAGGCACCGCTGTCGAACGCTTTGCGCGCCGCCTGGATCGCGGCCTGGGTCTCAACCTCTCCCCCCATGGCCGAACGGCTGACGATGTGGCCGTGCGAAGGAGAGCGGCGCTCGAACGTCTCACCCGAGGCGCTGTCCTGCCATATGCCATTGATGAGGTGCCGGCCTTCAAAGAGAGGCGGCAGCTCGAAGGGGATAGCAGGGTTGATTGCGATGTCTTTCATAATTTCAAAGGCCCGAAAATGTTGGGTTTCGTTTTTCCATGAACGCCGCGACGCCTTCTTCGCGGTCCGCCGAGGCGGCAATTGCTGCACTACCGAGGGCTTCGACCGCAGCATGGCTGTCCTCACCGACCGCAGCGTGGATCATGTTTTTCGAGATTTCGGTAGCGCGGGGCGACAGGTCGCTAAGATCGGCGGTGATCTCAAGCGCGCGCGCCAGAACCTCGTCAATCACCTCGGTCGCATAGCCTACTGACAGCGCTCGGCCGGCACCAATACGGCGCCCGAAGAGTGCCATCTCCTTAACCGCAGCCTCGGGGAACAATCGGGTCAACCTCTGCGTCCCGGACCAGCCCGGCACGATCCCAACCTTGGCTTCGGGCAAGGCCAGCGTGGCGCGCGGGGTCATCAGACGCAGATCACAACAACTGGCCAGCTCCAGCCCGCCGCCAAAGGCGTGGCCATTGATCGCAGCAATCGTCGGTTTGCCGATCCGTGCCAGACGGTCAAAGATCCGATGGCCGTCACGGACCCAATGGCGCGCGAATTCGGCGGGACTCAGACCACCCCATGCGCCAATATCGGCCCCGCAACAGAACGCTTTTTCCCCTGCACCGGTCAGAACAAGCGCACGAATGGATGCGTCACGCTCGACCTCTTGCAGACGAGCCTCCAGCGCATTCAGCATGTCCACTGTCAGAGCATTGAGCTTGGACACGTTGTCCAATGTCAGCACAGCGGTCGCACCCTCGATATGAAACCCAAGCTTGCTCACAGCGTCATCCCCATCGGGCCAACTGCGAACAGAGATTTGGACATCTGAGCCGCGTTCTCCGCGACTTTGACGCGACCGCCCGAAGCTTCGACAATGTCGCGCTGCGCCTCAATTCCGGGCATGATTTCCGTCGCAACCAGACCTTGATCTGACAGGCGAATAACGCAGCGCTCGGTTACATACAGCACGTCCTGACCGGTTTCCCGGGCACGGCGGCCGGAGAATGTGACATGCTCGACCTGATCCACCATCTTGGTGAATTTTCCGGGGGCCTTCACACGGATACCGTCATTCGCCAGATCAATCTTGGCGCCGGCTTCGAACCAGCCCGAGAACACGATCTTCTTGGCGCGCGCGGTAATATCGACAAAGCCACCGCACCCTGCAGTCAGATAGGGCTTCTTACCAAGTTTGGAGACGTTCACATTGCCTTCGACATCGACCTCAAGGAAAGAAAGGAACGACATGTCGAAGCCGCCGCCCTGGAAATAGATGAATTGCTGTGGGGACGGCACGAAAGCATGTGCGTTGGACGCGCAGCCAAAGGCAAAGCCGGTCAATGGGACGCCTCCAACGGCCCCTTGCTCGATCGCCCATGTCACAGCCTGAGGATGCCCCTCTTCCAACAAGACACGCGGGACCATGGCGCTGATTCCAAAGCCCAGATTGGCGCTCATGCCTGTGCGCAGCTCTTGCGCGGCGCGGCGGGCGATGACCTTTTCTACGCCATGCTCGGCCAGTGAAAAGCTGTCCCAAGGGCGCATAATCTGGCCAGAGATAGCAGGATCATATGACGTCTCGGTCGTTTGCATCTGCCCTGGGTCGTCAACGATCAGATCGACCAGATGCCCCGGCACGCGCACGTCATGAGGGCGCAAGCTTCCGGCGGTAGTCACACGTTGAACCTGTGCGATCACGATCCCGCCGTGGTTGCGTACACAGATCGCTTGCTCCAGCCCGCCTAGATAAGCACCTTCGTGTTCATAGGTCAGGTTGCCGAACTCATCCGCCGTTGTTGCGCGCAAAACACATACGTTCGGGTTGATGTTCGGGAAATGCAGCCAGGTCTGACCGTCGAACTCTCTCCGGTTCACGATAGGCGCTGCCGCGCCACGCGCATTCATCGCGCACCCTTCGCGGACAGGGTCCACGAAGGTCTCAAGCCCGACTTGCGTCAGAACACCGGGCCTATGCGCTGCGGCCTCGCGATGCATGTCGAACAGAATTCCCGAAGGCACGTTATATGCGGCGACCCGATCCTCGACGATCATTTTCCAGATTTCCGGCATCTCAAGGCTGGAAGGGCCCGACGGGTACGATCCGGCGAGAACACGGTTTAGCAATCCATCCTGCGCCAGATAATCCATGCCCTTCACGCCATACATATCCCCGGCGGCGATAGGGTGCAGCGTTGTAATGTTGCGCGGATGCCCCTCCGCGCGAAACCGCTCTCCAAGTGCCTTCAGCACAAGGTCAGGGCACCCCAGTGCCGAGGACGACGAAACGGTTACCACCGCATTGTCAGGAATGCGAGAAACGGCCTCGGAAACGGAAACGAGCTTGGTCATCAGAAGCCACCATAGTCTACGTTGATGCGCTTACCTGAAGCTGCGGCCTCACGAACGCTCAGCGCGACGGACAGCGATTTCACTCCATCAGTTCCATCCGCAGCTGGACGGCCCTGACCCGCTGCGGCGGCGACAAATTCGGAAACGCCCTGAATGTAGAGCGAATGCTCCGAAAACGGGATTTCTTCGCTTCCGGCTTCTGTCACCAGTTTTATTGCCCCAACTGGGCGCTGCGTCATGACGCCATCCGCAAAAATCGAGCCCTTGGTCCCGTGCACTTGCAGGCCCGAACCTGCAAATGGGTGAGTAAAGCTCTCGTGCGTCATGACCATCGCGCCCGAAGGCATCGTCCAGACGGACATGCACGAGTCTTCGACCCCCTGCCCCATCCCAGAGCTGGCCATTTGCGCAACGACAGAAACCGGGTCCTCATTAAGCAGGAACCGCGTAACATCCGCATCATGAACGACGATGTCGGGGATCACGCCGCCGCCGGCATCTGCTGAGTTGATACGCCACCCTTGTAGGTTTCCCGGCAAATGTACCGCGTGATGTATACGCAGCGAAAGAACGTCGCCGACGCGCCCGTCTGCAATGAGGTCACGAATGGCACGATGGCTGCCAGAGCATCGCAGGTGGTGATTTGTACCAAAAGTCACGCCAGCCGCTTCGGCTGCGCGCACCATTTCGACACCTTCCTCCTGAGTCATCCCAAGCGGCTTTTCACATAGAACATGCTTACCAGCCAAAATGGCTGCCATTGCCTGACCGTGGTGCTTCTCATTGGTCGAGGAAACATAAACAGCCTGAATGTTCTCGTCAGAAAGCGCAGCGTCCACATCCGTCGTTGCGTTGGGAATTCCGTGTTCCTTGGCCCAGGTCTGAACCCGATCTGGAGAATGACTGACGACCCAGGTCACGTTGTTGCCTGCCTGCCGGCGCACCGCGTCCAACATGTATTGCGAAGCTATTGTGCTCGCTCCGACAAATGCCCAATTCATCCTCTTACTCCGCAATTGGAACGTTCCAAAATCATTAATGGAACGTTCCAATTGTGACAAGAGAAAATTCCATAGGCATTATATGCACAAGAAAATAAACAGAAGTTTCGATACCGATCGCCTTTTTTTAAATAGTGTACCGGGAATCGAGGGTGGTGTCACAGCGTCGTCGCGCCCAAACTGAGTCGCAGAGGCCCGCCTTATGCCACTTGCCTCACGGCTTCAAGGCAACCCCTTCAACCGTCACCCGGTGCATAAGGCGTCGAAAACCGTGGTAGTCGTTGATTGCCTTGTGCCACGTGGCTCGGTTATCCCAAATGGCGATATCCCCTGCCTGCCAACGGAGGCGGCATTGGAATTCGGGCTGCTTGCAATGATCATAGAGCATCCCAAGCACGGCCGCAGACTCATCTGCGCTCAACCCCTTGATTTCGGTGGTGAACACAGGATTGACGAACAGCCCACGCCTGCCACTAAGCGGATGCGTGATGACAACGGGGTGCAAGGCGTCTTGCGTGGCAGCTTCGGCATTACCCAGCCTGCCGCTTTTCGCGGCCTCTGATTCCATGTTGCTGGAGCCAAAGACATGGCGAGAGGAATGCACCGCCCACAGGCCATTCAGAAAACCACGCATCGTGGGCGACAGAGCCTCATAGGCAGCAGCCATTGACACAAACAGCGTGTCGCCGCCGTGCGGCGGGACTTCCAAGGCGTGCAGAATTGAGCCCATGGCCGGTTCCTGATCATAGGAGTGGTCGGTATGCCAGCCCTCTCCCACAGCCTCTTTCTGATCTTTCTCTTTCAAAACCGTGGCGATCTCGGGATAGCCGTCGACAGGTTTGAAAAAGCGGTTCACGTTAATCTGGCCGAACCTTCGCGCAAAGGACAGATGCTCTTGCGGTCTAACGTTTTGGCCCCTCAGTACGACTACGGAATACTTTGCGAAGGCTGACTTAATCGCGTCGAATTGATCTTCATGCCGGATGTCCGCCCCGACGATTTCAGCACCCAATCCACCGGTGAGAGGTTTTACTTCCATGCGCATTCCTCCCTGCTTCGCTCAGCCTAAAGAACAGGAAACATCACTTCAACGCAGTCGGCGCGGCTTCATACAATTCCAAAGGAAGATCGTCCGGATCACTGAAAAAGGTAAAACGGCGTCCGGTATATTCATCGACACGGATGTCTTCGACGGGAACACCCTTCTGTTCCAAACTGTCTTTCAACTTCTCGATATCGTCTACAACAAACGCAAGATGCCGCAGACCCAGCGCCTCGGGGCGGGACGTGCGTTTGGGCGGGTTGGGAAAGGAAAACAACTCAATCTGAGTACCATCCGGCAAAGCCAAGTCCAGCTTCCAAGATTGCCGCTCGGCCCGGAAATTTTCCGCAACTATCTCCAACCCAAGCGTTTCTGAATAAAATGCCTTGGACTGCTCATAGTCCGAACAAATGACCGCAGCATGGTGGATTGCTTTCAAACTACCCAAAGACTCATTCCCTCATATTATCAGGTGGTTCGATCCAACTCTTGAGGTAATTCTTCGCTCCACTTTCGAAGCTCTTCGAGAAAACCAAGAGCTGTCTGGCCAAATTCGGTAACCGAATATTGCACGGAAACAGGAGCGGTATCCATTACCTGCCGGCGAACGAGACCCTGCCCCTCAAGTTGACGTAGTCTTTCAGTGATCATTTTCTTGCTGGCACCGCCGATCATGCGCGACAGATCGTTGAAGCGCACTGGGCCATCTCTAAGGTGCCACAAGATCGACCCCGTCCACTTTCCGCCAATGATCCGCATACCGCGTTCGATTGCACATGGCTCCTGACAGGCCTCTGAGACCTTTCGGCGCCCTTTGGCATCCTCATCAATTCGCGCCCGCATCGTCGTCCCTTCGCTCAGACAACTAGGTTACCAAAAGTATACTAGTTGATTTATCACACCTTCGCAATCAAATGCTCTCTGAACCCGCTGAAAGTCAAGGGTTCAGAGATAGTACCTATAGGATATGGACATGAGCAAAATCCTGATCGTCAACGGCACCCAGCCCTACGAATTCGCCCCCGGACAGTTGAACGCCAGCCTCGCCAAACGCGCACGTGACATGCTGACCGCATTGGGTCACGACGTGCGTGTGACCACCGTCGCCGATGGCTATGATGCAAATGCCGAGGTCGAGACGCATCTGTGGGCCGATACAGTCATCATGCAGTTCCCGGTGAACTGGATGGGGGTACCGTGGATATTCAAAAAATACATGGATGAGGTATATACGGCTGGCATGGATGGCCGCATGTGCGCAGGTGACGGTCGAACGACCGACGCGCCCAAAGCCAATTACGGTACCGGGGGCACACTAAACGGTAAGAAATACATGCTGTCGGTTACGTTCAACGCCCCAAAAGAAGCGTTCGATGATGCGTCCGAGCCTTTCTTTGCGGGCGCCAGCGTCGACGACCTGTTAGCGCCGATGCACCTGAACGCAAAGTTCTTTGCCATGCAACCCCTTCCGACTTTTGCTGCATTCGATGTTATGAAGGACCCGGAAATCGACGCCGATTTCGCTCGATTTGACGCGCATCTAAAAACCACATTTGCCGAGCTTGAACATGTCCCAGCCTGATATCCATCTCTACACCGCTGGAACGATGAACGGGTACAAGCCGGTTATCTTCCTGGAGGAGGCAGGCGTCCCCTACGACCTGACACATATCAATTTTTCCAAGCAGGAACAGAAGGCGCCGGATTATCTGGCGCTGAACCCAAATGGAAAGATCCCGACAATCGAGGATCGTTCGGAGAGGCGCGCCATCTTCGAATCAGGTGCGATCCTGTGGCATCTCGCCGAAAAACACGGAAAATTCCTGCCTTGGGATCCGGTCAAACGGTCAGAGGTCATGCAGTGGATGTTCTTTCAGGTCGGCCATATAGGCCCAATGATGGGACAGGCGATGTACTTCCAGCACATCGCCGCACCAAACGGCCACGAAGAGCCGTTCTCAATCCGCCGCTACGTGGACGAAAGCCGCCGCTTGATGGAGGTGATGAACACGCGCCTGGATGGGCGTGAATGGATCGCCGCGGACGAATACACCATCGCTGACATGATGCTGTACCCATGGGCACGCGCTTATGTCTGGGCGCGGGTGGGAGTGTCGGACTTGCCGCATCTGAATTCGTGGTTCCACCGTATTGATGCCCGGCCCGCCGTGCAGCGCGCGCTGACGATACCTAAGGCAAACCCGCAGTTCTGGGATGCCGACGCGGATGCCAGCGCCTTTGCAAAGGAAAACGCGGCGCGGTTCTCCAGTGATGTGAAAGGAACCTGAACCGGTAAGAGACGTTGTCAGACAATTTCGAACCAATCTCAGCTGGGTCAGTAGAACTGCTCTTTACACTGCGCCAGGTTCGCGCCACTCAGCGAGAGCGGCGGTGTGTCAGCTTGAAGGTGTCACGGCTGGTCAGCGATCTTGCCCGGTTGAAGTGGTTTTAAACGGAGGAATGGACGGAGGCGCATTTCTGTAAGCTTCGCATGCGCCTGAAACCTTGCATGGCGCGTTCGCGTCGTTGAAACGGGAGGTGCGCATCGTCAACCAGGTTGTTGGGCCACCTGCCCGTCCTTTGTTTTTCGAGAACACCCAATTGTCTGAGCGCAGCCTTACAGGATGCGAAACGATCCGTGACGACGTTTTCCGCTTTACCGTGTCACTTCATCAATTTCTTAAGGAGTTTCAATACCGCCTGCTTGTTTCGACGTTTGGTGACAACGGCTTCCAGCACCTCGCCTTCGTGATCAACAGCCCGCCAAAGATAATTCCGCATGCTATTCACCTTCGCGAAAACCTAGTCCACGTGCCACTTCCATTTGGAGAACGCGCAGTTGCTGTACACGCCTCCGTCTTTTCTCGGCAGCAAACATCGGGCCAAACCTGTTCCACCAATATCGGACAGTTTCGTGGCTCACGTCGATGCCTCGCTCGTGCAACAGATCTTCGACATTTCGAAGCGAGAGCGGGAAACGGATGTACAGCATCACAGCAAGGCGGATGATCTCGGGGCTGGTTTTGAAATACTGGGGGATCATCTTTGCATGAGTAAAAGCTACGAAAGCTCCCTGCCCCGCTCAAGCAAAGCTCTTCTAACAAGAACGATTAAACAGTTCCCTGTTCCCACAAGAAAATTCCCTGCTCCAACATCCAGGGAGTGTGCGACACAAGCCGCTGAAAAACATACAGTTCTGACACGAAAAATGCCTGTATTCGAACCCATCTCACGATAACTCCCTGTAAATTGCAGGCTATCAGGGAAATCCCGTCCAAAGCGACCCCGCCAAAATGCGGCACTGAGACTGGGGCCTGAATCGTGCTCCGAGTGTACGGTTTACTCCGTCTCTGATTGAAAGCGCATGCGCCAACGCGCGGGAATTGCGGCACAATTCCGGGTCAGAAAACACAGCTGAAGTGAACCAGGTATGAGTGGCGGGGAGACAGGGATTCGAACCCTGGGGACGCTCTCACGCCCAACGGTTTTCAAGACCGCCGCATTCGACCACTCTGCCACCTCCCCGTCGAAAGCAGGGTCTAAGGCCAAGTTGAAACGGTGGCAAGTCAAAAGAGGGAAATCTTGCCGAAGCCCAAGCAGTGGTCTTTCCATGGCATCACGCGCGGGTTATGATCTGCTGGAAAGACCAAATAATGCCAGCAAAACAGAACTGGCAGATCGGCGTCGGGGCACGGCGAACCAAGCCCCTTCAGGCAAGGGAATACGCGATGAATCGAGCGATTGTGACACGCGCAAAACCGCTGGGATTTGCGGTTCTGGCTGTGACTCTGGGGTTACTGTCCGGCTGTGACGAGGCGTTGTTAAGTTCCGGCGCTTCGCCGGATGGGGACACAAGCGCATCGGATAACGATGGGAAAATCGAATTGCTACCGCAGGTTGCAAGCGGCTCGCAACGCGATGTCGAAGCCCCGGATGTCTTTGAAGTGACCGAAGCGGGTCTTTGGGATGGTCGTCCGTCTCTGGGTGGAATATGGGTCGCACACCCAGACGCTGCACAACCTGAACGCGTTGTGATCAAGAACAAATCCAACAATAAGTCAGTGACAGGCGCCCTGTTTCGCCGCGAACGCGATTTGCCGGGCCCAGCCCTGCAGGTTTCATCGGCGGCCGCTGAAAAACTCGGCCTTCTGGCTGGCGCGCCTACCAGCATCTACGTAGTGGCGCTGCGGCGCGAAACAGTTGAAGAAGCTCCCGCGGAAACGGACGAGGCACCGGCAGAGGCTGCCTCGGAAGATCAGGCTGTCGCTGACGCGACCGAGGCTTCGGAAGAAACCAAGGAAGTTTCGGAAACCGCGGAAACGAAATCCGAAAAACCGGCAAAACGGAAGTGGTGGCAAAAGAAGGCCCCTGCCGCAGCCGCCACTGCCGGAGCAGCCGCGGCTGTCGCAACAGCCGAAACCGGGTCTGACGTTACCGCCGAAGCCACCGAAAGCACTGCGGATGCATCGGTTCAGGCGGCTTCGACCCCCGGACTGTCCGACGCTCCGGTGCAGGCACCCACTGAAAAGCCCGCCAAACGAAAATGGTGGCAAAAGAAAGATCCTGACGAAATAACACAGACGCCTCTGGATCCGATTGCCGGTGCAGAAGCAGCGATTGATGCGGCGGAACCTACTCCGGTGGCCGCGACAACCGGCACTGCAAAGGTTTCGTCCTTGACCAAACCCTACATCCAGATCGGCACGTACAGCGTTGAAAAGAACGCCAACAGTGCGGCAGAAAAAATCCGGCGGAACGGAATGGCAGCCGAAGTCCGGGAACTGAAAACCGCTGAAAACACGGTTTGGCGCGTCCTGGTTGGCCCTGCCATGACCCGGTCGGAACGCAAAGCCCTGCTTGGCGATGTCCGGGACCTGGGGTTCACCGACGCGTTCACCACAAGCAACTAGAATCAAGGAGGGACCCTACGTGCTATCCTCTCTGCGAACATCTGTCTTAACGCTTGGGCTTGCCGTACTGGCCCTGCCTGCAAGCGCCTATGATACGACCGCGCGTGCCGCTTATGTCATCGACCAGACGACAGGCACGGTTTTGCTTTCCAAGGAAGCCGACCTGCCGCTGCCACCGGCATCGATGTCCAAGCTGATGACGCTCTATGTTGCGTTTGAGGCGCTGCGGGACGGGCGCCTGACACTGGATGAAAAACTGCCGGTGTCGGAACACGCGATGAGCTATGGCGGCTCGACCATGTTCCTGAATACGCAGGACCGCGTGCGGGTCGAAGATCTGCTGCGCGGTATCATCGTTCTTTCTGGCAACGATGCTTGCGTCGTCATCGCCGAAGCGCTCAGCCCGGATGGAACCGAAGCCGGATTTGCCCGCTACATGACCCAACGCGCCAAGCAGATGGGCATGAACACGTCAAACTTCGCCAATTCCAACGGCTGGCCCGCTGCCGGGCATATGATGTCCGTACATGACCTTGCCGTTCTTGCGGACCGCCTCATTGCCGATTTTCCGGAATACTATCCTTTGTTCGCCGAAAAGGAGTTTGAATTCGACGGCCGCGCACCCTCGAATGCGCGCAACCGCAACCCGCTTCTGAAACTGGATATTGGCGCGGACGGGTTGAAAACCGGGCACACTCAGGAGGCGGGCTATGGTCTGGTCGGTTCGGCCAAGCAGGGTGATCGGCGTGTGATCTTTGTTCTGTCCGGCCTCGACAGCACGGCCCGCCGCGCAGAGGAGGCTGAGGCCGTGGTTAACTGGTCGTTTCGAAATTTTGTCGAGAGGACGGTTGCAAACCCGGAAACGCCGATAGCCGAAGCCAAATTGTGGATGGGTGCACAGAAGACGGTGGGATTGGTCCCCGAGGGCGATCTGACCCTGCTGTTCCCGGTTCTGGGCGATCAGGACGTGCAGGCCGAAGTGGTTTATGACGGCCCGATCAATGCGCCCGTCGCAAAGGGGCAGCAACTGGCGGAACTGGTGATCAAACCTGAAGGTCTGCCGGAAATCCGCCGCCCGCTGGTTGCATCCGAAAACGTACCCCTCGGTGGCTTTGTGGTTCGCATGATGACAGTGGGCGGAATTGTTCTGAAGGACGTGATCAACGGCCCGCTGGGTGCAATGTGACGCGGCGCGGATTGTTTGTCACTTTTGAAGGGATTGACGGATCAGGCAAATCGACTCAGGCGCTCAGGCTTGCGGAACGCCTGCGCGAAGCTGGTCATGAGGTTGTCCTGACCCGCGAACCCGGCGGCTCAGCCGGGGCGGAAGAAATCCGGAAACTGGTGCTTGAAGGGGACCCCGACCGATGGTCGGCCGAAACTGAAATCCTGCTGTTCACAGCAGCCCGGCGCGATCATCTTGAGCGCACCATCGAACCCGCCTTGGCTGCGGGAAAGGTGGTGATCTGCGACCGTTTTGCCGACAGCACGCGCATGTATCAGGGCCTGTCCCGTGGCGATCTGCGGGGCCTGGTAGACCAACTGCACAGCTTGATGATCGGGCGCGAGCCGGATCTGACACTGCTGATCGACATGGACCCCAATACCGGCCTGTCCCGCGCCAAAGGGCGGCAGGGCACCGAAGAGCGGTTCGAAGATTTTGGCCCGGCCCTGCAACAACAGATGCGCGCGGGTTTTCTTGCGCTGGCGGATGAATATGCCACCCGGTTTCGCGTCGTGGATGGTAACCGAAACATGGACAGTGTCGCGCAGGATGTGACAGAAATCGTCATGCAAGCCTTGCCATAGACGAACGATGAGCGACGACATCACTTTACCGGATCAGGCGCCCGGTGCACCGCACCCGCGCGAAACAGCCTGCCTTTTTGGTCAGGAAGAGGCTGAAGAGGCCTTTCTGTCTGCCTATACTTCTGATCGTTTGCACCATGGCTGGTTGCTGACCGGTCCGCGTGGGATTGGTAAGGCAACACTGGCGTGGCGTATCGCCCGGTTTTTGCTTGCAACACCGCAAGCAGATGATGGCGGGTTGTTTGGCGCCCCCCCTGCCCCGGAAACGCTGGATATCGACCCCGAACATCCTGTCGCGCATCGCATGCTGGCCGGAGCGGAACCCGGCCTTGCGACAATCACCCGGTCGCTGAACGATCAGGGTCGGCTGCGCAATGAGATCGTGGTCGACGACATCCGCAAACTCGGTCGGTTCTTTGGCCTGTCCTCTGCGGATGGCGGTCGGCGCGTGGTGATTGTGGATTCGGCGGATGAAATGAATGTCAGCGCGGCAAACGCGTTGCTGAAAATGCTGGAAGAGCCTCCGGCGCGGACAACGTTGCTGCTGGTTTCCCATCAGCCATCGCGGCTGCTGCCGACGATCCGGTCCCGATGCCGAACATTGCGCCTTTCTCCGTTGGGACCCGAAGACATGCAGGCGGCGCTGACGCAGACCGGGGCTGAACTGCCGGCACAACCCGACCATCTGGCGGCGCTGTCCGCAGGGTCGGTCGGGGATGCGGTCCGCCTGATCAATCTGGGCGGGCTGGAGATCTATTCCGAACTGATCGGCATTCTGGGCACACTGCCCAGGCTTGACCGGCAGCGCACCCTTGCTTTGGCCGAAGCCGCCGCACAACGGGGTGCGGCAGACCGGTTCGATCTGTTGCTGACCCTGATTGATTTGGCCCTGTCCCGACTGGCGCTGACCGGCGCAAAAGGCGAACCACCAAGTCCCGAAGCTGCCCCGAATGAGGCGCGAACACTGTCGCGATTGTCCGGATCACCGCATCAGGCGCGGCAATGGTCCGAAGCCGCGGCAATGATCACGGCACGCGCACGTCATGGACAGGCGGTGAACCTTGACCCTGCCGCTCTGGTCCTAGATACGGTGTTCAAGATACAGGAAACCGCCGGTCAGAGCAGATGAGCACTACCCCTACGATCACCGACAGCCATTGCCATCTGGATTTCCCCGATTTCGACGGGCAACTTGACGAAATCATCTCACGCGCTGCCGAAGCGGGCGTGACCCGTATGGTTACGATCTGTACCCGGCTGCGAAACGAGGCCACCGTGCGCGCGATTGCCGAAGCACACGCTCCGGTGTTTTACGCTGCAGGAACGCACCCCATGAGTGCGGCGGACGAACCCCTGGCAAGTGTCGACCAACTTGTCGCCCTCTCGCACCATCCGAAATTCGTTGGCATCGGCGAAACCGGGCTCGATTATCATTACACCGCCGAAAGCGCCGAGGTTCAGAAGAAGTCACTGCGTATTCATATCGAAGCCGCGCAGCGCACCAATCTGCCGCTGATCATCCACGCGCGCGCCGCAGATGACGACATGGCCCGGATCTTGTCCGAGGAATACCGCAATGCGCCCTATTCCTGCGTGATGCATTGCTTTTCTTCGTCCGCCGAACTGGCCAAGGCGGCGCTGGATCTGGGGTTCTATCTGTCGATGTCCGGCATCGCGGCATTTCCCAAAAGCCAGGAGTTGCGTGACATTTTCGCCAGCGCCCCGGTCGACCGTATTCTGGTCGAAACCGATGCGCCCTATCTCGCTCCGCCGCCGTACAGGGGCAGGCGCAATGAACCGGCCTATACCGCCCACACCGCCCGCAAGGGTGCCGAGGTTTTTGGCATGGACTACACCGAGTTTGCGGCGCGCACGCAGGCGAATTTTGACCGTCTGTTCACCAAGGCGGCGACACCACAGGCGGCTGCATGACCGAGCTGCGCTGCACCATCCTGGGCTGCGGATCGTCGGGTGGTGTGCCCCGGCTGGGTGGGCATTGGGGTGATTGCGACCCTGAAAACCCCAAGAATGTTCGCCGCCGCTGTTCCATGCTGGTCGAACGGGACGGCCCCGAGGGTACGACTTCGGTCCTTATCGATACTTCGCCGGATATGCGCAGCCAGTTGCTGGATTCGGGAACCGGGCGGCTGGATGGCGTGGTCTATACCCATTCACACGCCGATCATGTGCACGGCATCGATGATTTGCGGATGATCGTTTTCAACATGCGCACCCGGGTTCCGGTATGGGCGGATGGCGACACGCAGAACGCCCTGCTGGGCCGGTTCGGGTATGCGTTCATCCAGCCCGAAGGCTCTCCTTACCCGCCTATTCTGGACCTCAAATCCATAGATGGCCCTTTCGAGGTGGACGGCCCCGGCGGTCCAATCCCGTTTCATCCGTTCAAGGTCAATCACGGCTCGATCGACTCGCTGGGGTTCCGATTGGGAAAACTGGCCTATCTGCCTGATGTCGCAGAGATTTACGACGATGCATGGACCGACATGCTGGGTCTGGATTGCCTTGTTATCGACGCCTTGCGCCGGTCGCCGCATCCGACACATGCCCACCTGGAAAAGACCCTGGGCTGGATCAAAAAGCTGCAACCACAGCGCGCCATTCTGACCAACATGCATATCGATCTGGATTATGAAACGGTTGATACGGAAACCCCCGATCACATTACGCCTGCTTTTGACGGCATGGTGATCCGGCAGGCGCTCTGACCCTGTTACCGGCGCCTGCGATATCGCCCTTCGGGCCACCCCCGATCTCGCAGGCGGGGCGCTAGCATGCTGCAAAGCCTGATCAACGTCATTCTGCCGGTCTTTCTGGTGATTGGTGCAGGCTATGCGTCGACCCGATTGGGTTACTTCAAGGAAATCCACATCGACGGGTTGATGAAGTTCACCCAAGGGTTTGCCATCCCCTGCCTGCTGTTTCTGGCAATCGCCCACCTTGACCTGAGCGCCAGCTTTGATCCCCGGTTGTTGGTCAGTTTCTATACCGCCGCCGCTTTGTGCTTTGCTGTCGGGCTTTTTGGCGCACGTCTGATCTTTGGCCGCGAGTGGGAGGATTGCGTCGCCATCGGGTTTTGCTGTCTGTTTTCGAACTCGGTGCTGTTGGGCCTGCCAATCACAGAACGCGCATATGGCCCCGAGAACCTGACTGGCAATTACGCCATCATCGCGTTTCATTCGCCCTTCTGTTACGGGGTTGGCATCACGGTCATGGAGATCATCCGCAACCGTGGGAACGGTGGTGCGCATATGGCTCGGTCCGTTCTCACGGCCATGTTCCGCAACGCGCTGATTCTTGGGATTGCACTCGGCTTTGTGGTTAATCTGTCCGGGTTTGCAGTTCCGGCGGTCGTGGACGAGGCTTTGGGGCTGATCACCCGCGCCGCGCTGCCCGGCGCGCTTTTCGCTCTGGGCGGGGTGCTGGTAAAATACAAACCAGAAGGTGACTTTCGTACAATCGGTTTTGTCTGCTGCATTTCTCTGGCCCTGCATCCGGGGCTTGTCTGGCTGTTCGGCTCAGCGGTTGGCCTGCCGCAGGATCTGTTCCGGTCGGGCGTTCTGAATGCTGCGATGGCACCGGGCTTCAACGCTTATATCTTTGCAAACATGTATGGTCGCGCCAAACGTGTTGCCGCGTCGTCGGTTCTGATTGGCACCGCGGTTTCGATCCTGACAGTCTGGATGTGGCTGACCTTTTTAGGGTGATCCGGCATTGACAATCCGCACCCGGAAAACACCTATCGCGATATCACACAGGAGACCCGGCAATGCCTCATGCTCTTATCGTCGCTCATGGCCAGCCATCGGACCCAGCCCCGGCCGAGGCCGCACTGGCGGCGTTTGCTGATCAGGTCGACAGGCTGGCGCAAGGCGTCACGGTCCGATCGGCGACATTGGCCGCCGCGGGGGCATTCGAGTCGCGGTTGGCCGAGCTGCCTGAAGATGTGGCGATTTACCCCCTGTTCATGGCCAAAGGCTGGTTTGTAACCAGTGCCCTGCCGAAGCGGATCGGCGAGCGCAGTGCCCGTATTCTGGACCCTCTGGGCATTGATCCGGACTTGCCCGAACTGACCGCCAGGTCGCTGCTTGCGACGTTGTCGGGGAAGAACTGGGAAACCAGCACGACGGATTTGGTGATTGCGGCCCATGGTTCCGGACGCAGCCGCAACCCTTCTGCCGTGACAAACAGTTTTGCTGATCAGTTGAGGGCGCATTTGCCCTTCCGCTCTGTCCGTGTCGGATTTGTCGAGGAACCGCCATCCATTGCCGAAGCCGCAGCAGGGTTGGGCGAACGTGCGCTGTGCCTTCCGTTTTTTGCCTGCACGGGTGGTCATGTTCTGCAGGACGTTCCGGAACAATTGCAGCAAGCCGGTTTCCAAGGTGTTACATTGCCCGTGATCGGAGAGCTGCCTGAAATTCAGTCTCATATCGCGGATGTTCTGACCCGCGAATGCATAGCTTAACAGGACTTTCACACACAAAAAATCTGCACCGTTTCCGTCTCAACGCACATTTGCCGAACAGCTGCTGTCCGACGCACAGCCAAAGAAGCTGAGTCTATGCTCAGCTATCGTGGTTTAACCATGTGCTCGCGCTGGACCGAGCTGGCAATGTCGGAAAAAAGGTGGTGACGGGACCTGCCGTTTCGCTTGGCCTCGTACAAGGCCAGGTCGGCGGCATGCAGTATTTCGGCGGGCTTAAGAATATCAAACTGCGTGGAAATCGCCGTTCCAATGCTGGCTGAAATCCGACAGGGGTTCTGATCGAAACTCATCGGCTCGCGAAGCCTGCCGATCAAACGGCCCGCAATCGCCGACAGCTTTTTTTCATCCGTGAGGTTCCTGAAAAAAATAACAAACTCATCCCCACCCATTCTGACGACTGCATCATCGCTGCGGGTCTCTTCGACCATAATCCGCGCAGCCTCTTGAAGAACAAAGTCACCGGCCGCGTGACCCAGCCTGTCATTCACCGATTTGAAGAAGTCCAGATCAAGGTGCATCAGGGCAAAATCGGTTTGCGTCGATGCCATCTGGCCTAGTATGTGATCCATCGCGCGACGGTTTTTCAGGCCGGTCAACGTATCGGTAAAGGCCTGTTCTTCCGCCGCCACCCTGGCGTCCTGCAGACGCTGGTTCAATGATCGCGATGCCTCCATCGCGGCGGACTTGGCCTCGACCAGATAAAGAAGCTCAATCGCAAGGTCAGCACCGGAAAAATCTGCGCTGGTCAGCGCGTAGTCGCTAACAGCATCTAGGATCGAAATACCAAACGAAAGGTTGATCACCGTGCCACCTTGATCCGGCAGCGGGGTTATCAGCCCTTTCAAAGCCGTGCGTGGTTCATCATGAAACCGCAGGTGCAGCTTAGCACCCGCCATGGACATCAGAACGGGAACGGTCGACACAGTCCGGGGGCGGACCAGTTGAAACAAGTCCAGAAAGTTCTGCTCGGCCATTGCGCGTTCTGGCCTCAGTTTTTGCAGCGTCGGTCCGACCTGAACAATCCGCCCGTCATTGTCCAACAACAAGAACATCGGGCAAAGAGTTTCAAGCAAGACGCCCAGACCCCGCACATCCATCATGGTCTTCGTGCCCCAAGTTCAAATTGACGCCCTTCGGCAAAGGAACTCTCCACCAGGGCAATTGTAATGACATCAGCGTCCCCCTGTTGGCCGTCATGGGACAGCATCACCAAAGCGCCGTAGTCATCCGCCATGGCTCGCAAAACTCCGACCATGACACTGGAGTATCCCGGCAAGCCCGGAAAACAGTGCAACTGGTATTCAGCGCCGGACAGTTCACGCAATTCAAGCGCGGGCAGAGACAGGTCGGACGCGGCCAGCCTGACCCGGTCGGACAAGTCGTCCAGGGAATGCAGAAACTCCACGTAAGTCACGCCGCCAAAACGCAGCAGACGCCGCAACCCTTCGGTATTCGGATGCGAGACTAGATATGTCCCAAGGTCTTCAAGCATTTCGGCCCGTGCGCGGTTCCGGTCGGCACATAGCGCATCCAATACCCGCAACGAGGTGTCCGCATCATAGACAAGCATCGCTTCTAACTCGACAAACCCGAGTTCAGCCGCCGCGGCAACGCGCAGCCAGCATGCCTGCCCATAGGTCGCGCAAACGAAGGACTGTACCGCCCGGTTGATCAGACCATGCATCAATTGCCCCGGATTGATTTCGCGTTCAATCTGGCCGGACAATCCTTAACAAATACCCAATACCTGCTGCTAAACCGGAAATATTGCAGCCATTCGAATTCCTAGAAATCCGTGGGGGCGCCACCTTCAGATTTGCGCCGCGCGACAAAGTCGGCCAATTCTTCGCGAATGCCCTCATCCAATGCAGGTGGTTCAAAGCTTGTGATGATTTCCTTGAACATGTGATGCGCGCGCTCGGCTGTCCAGATGCCACCGGCCGCCGCCCAGCCCTCATAGTTTTTCCAGTCACTCAGAAACGGCTGGTAGAACGCGGTCGAGTACCGGTCCTGTGTGTGCTGGATACCAAAGAAATGCCCGTCGTTACCAACCGCTCTGACCGCATCCAGCGCGATCTCGTCCGGCCCTGTGGCGCAGATTTCTGGCTGCATATATCTTTGTATTTGCTGCAGAATCTCGCAATCCATGATGAATTTTTCCGGGCTTGCGATAAGGCCGCCCTCAAGCCAGCCTGCAGCATGGTAGACCATGTTCGTCCCCGACTGCACCGCTGCCCACAGCGAGTTCGATGTCTCCCAAATCGCCTGCCCATCCGGGACGTTTGCGGCACAAACACCTGATGAGCGCATCGGCAGTCCGTAGAAACGTGCCATCTGCCCTGTCATTTGCGTCGACCGCATGTACTCCGGCGTCCCGAAGGCCGGAGCGCCGGACTTCATGTCTACATTTGAGGTGAAGGTTCCGATCACACAGGGAATACCAGGACGTACATACTGAAACAACGCAATGGCACACAGTGCTTCGGCCAGCGACTGCGCGACTGCCCCGGCCATGGTCACGGGCGCCATGGCCCCGGCCAGGGTAAATGGCGTTACCACAATCGCCTGCCCCCGACGGGCAAGTCGCAGACAGCCATCAATCATCGGGAAATCGTGCTTGAGAGGTGATGTCGAGTTGATGTTGGTGTACATCCGCGGCTTCGACTCGAACTCCTCATGGCTGAGGCCGCTGGCGATGCGCACCATTTCCATGACATCTTCTACACGCTCCTTACCCAGAGAATAGGCGTGCATGGCCTTGTCGGTCAGGGTCAGCTTGTCATACAGCACGTCCAGATGTCGCACACTGGCGTGAATATCCACCGGCTCGACCGGATAGCCGCCAGCAAAATGGATACAGTTGAAGTACTGCGTCAGCTTCAGCAGGTTCCGGCACATCTCGCGATTCCCCGAAACCTTGGTGCCGATCTCCATATCCCAGTAGTTCGGCGGCGAGGAGACGTTCCCGAACAGCATGGTCTTGCCGCCGACTTCGATGGTTTTGTCCGGGTTTCTAGGCGTGATGGTAAAGCTTGACGGCGCTTTGGCGATCATTTCCATGACAAAGTCGCGCCCCATGCGCACATTGTCGCCGTTGATGGTACATCCTGCTTCGCGCAGAATACCCAGCGCCTCCTTGTTGTAGAACTCGATACCGATCTCTTCGAGTATTCGCATCGCGCCCTCGTGGATCGCCTCGATCCCGGCCTGATCCAGCGGCTCGGTGGGTCTGTCGATATTGACGGGTGGGTTCCACGGCATCTGATCGATGACTGCGCTGCCCCGGCGAGCTGCGGCTCCCGAACGTCCACCACTTCTGCGTCTGCGCGTATTGCTGTCGGCCATTTGTTCCTCCGAGGCTTTTTATCAAAAAGCCCCGAAGTCTGGATCATGGCCGCTCTGTCTGCGACAGGTTGTGTCGGTTTCTTATTCCAAACCGCCGAAATCCGCTCAGATCGACCGATTTTCCGCCAGCCAAGCAGGAATATGTCCGATATCCGGCAATACAACATCGGCCATCGGTGCGAGCGTTTCAGGGCCTGCAAGACCGGTCAGAACCCCGATGGTGGTCATGCCGGCGGCGCGGCCTGCCTGCAGGTCATGCAGGCTGTCGCCAACCATGACCACATTCGCCGGGTCCACACACACTTGTGCGGCAAAAGCCAGCAACTGGCCCGGTCCCGGTTTGCAGCCGTGGCCGCTGTCATATCCCGCAACAAAGTCGAAATGATCCCGGATTCCAACGGATGACAGATGCTCCAGCGCAGGTCTTTCACTGTCATTGGTGGCAACGCCCAGCTTAAAGCCGGCTTCCCGTAGCTGTTCCAAAAAAGGCACAAGCGGAACGGCCGGCGCCTGCGGGGCCGCGGCGGATTCCTCGTCGATCAACTCGATCAGGGCCTCGCAGGTCATCTCGGGCAAATAGGGTAGAAGCGCTTCTGCAATTTCCACAACGCTTGCGGCAATTACGATGCTGTCATCCGAATAGGTCCCCTTCTCGGGATCAAACCCGATCACCAGTGCAAGTTCCTCCGCCTTTGATTTGTCACCCGATGACAGACGCAGCAGCAGACTGCGCCCAAATGTGCCCCAGGTGTTTGCAAAGTCAAACAAGGTACCGTCCTTGTCGAACACGATGGCGTTTACTGGCATTCGGGCTCCTGCAAAAAAGTCATCTCAGGTCCAGTGAACATCGGCTTCGCCGGACAACGCGGCGCGCGCCTGACCCGGCAAGTCATAAGGGACCGAATTGGCATCACAAAAAGCGATCACCCACGAATCGTCAAGCATCAGAAACTCAAGAACCGACGCCATGAAATCCGGCTCGCCAGCGCGGGCGCGCAGATCGCCAACCGATGCACCGGTCGAACCCAGAAACACCGGTAGAAGTTCCTCGTTACCGACAAGCCAGGTCAGCACATTCAGCGCCAGAGTTTCCGCCGAATTGCCGGAGATTGCCATATTCAAGCCTCGGATCAGAATTTGGAAAGGGTTTGTTAACCAGACTCATAAACACTTTGGCAGCACATGCAATCAACGGTGAACGAAAATGTCCGTGCAAGGAACTATCCTTGTCCTAGACGGGGCCTCGACCGATCGCATCATGCTGAAGGTTCAGCTGACTGCGGCATGGTATCACGTCGTTCAGGGTGAGAAGCTTGAGGGGCTGAAACCCCTGTTGCGCCGTGTGCGGCCGGATCTGGTGCTGACGGCGCTCGCGCTGGCAGATGGAACCGCCGCAGATGTAAAGCGGTTGATTCAGAACATTCCGGATCTTGGAGACATCCCCGTTGTCGCCATCGCCCCACAGAATGACAAAGCGGCCCGGCTTGAGGCGCTGTCTGCCGGGCTGGACGACGTTCTGGCCCATCCGTTCAAGGACAATTTGCTGATGGCGCGGGTTCGCAGCCTGCTGCGCATGCGCGCGGACGTGCAGGACCTTCAGTTCAAGGAAGATACGCTTCCCATCGGCTTCGCCGAACCTCCCGCCACATTGATCGCACCAACCGCGCCATCGCGGGTCGCAATTCTGGCTCCGTCCCACCGCACAGGTGCGTCGTGGTGCCGGGCTCTGCAGCAGCAGACGCATCATTACCTTTCCAAGCACACCCAATCGAACCTGAAAGACATCCTGTCAGGCCCTGTTCCGGATGCAATTGTCGTGGACCTGAACACCGCGCCTTCTTCCCTCAACGTTCTGGCAGACCTGAGATCGCGCAGCGCCACACGACACACCGTCCTGATCGGCGTTCTGGACAAAGAACACGCGCCCAATGCAGCCGAAGCGCTGGATCGTGGGGCCGACGCAGTTTGCCTGGGCGACTTCTGCGCACGTGAGATTGCGCTGCGACTGGACAGTCTGATTGCCCGCAAGTCCCGCACCGATCAGATGCGCGCCTCATTGCGTCGCGGACTTGCTGACTCGTGGGTCGACCCGCTGACAGGTCTAAACAACCGCCGGTTTGCGATGCAGGCCGTTGGCCATATCGTCCGGCAATCCCGGCACACCGGCCGTGGATGCGCTCTGATGCTGGCTGACCTTGATCACTTCAAGGCAATCAATGACCGGTATGGTCATGCCGCCGGAGATCATGTTCTGACCGAAGCGGCCAGACGCATGCGAAACGCGCTTGGCCCCCGCGGCTTTGTCGCCCGCTTCGGAGGTGAGGAGTTTATGATCGGGGTGTCTGACGCGACCAATGCGCAGGCATTGAATCTGGCAGATGCGATGTGCAGATCGATCCGCGAAAGGCCCTTTTCGCTGCCGGACCAGAACGGGTTCACCCAAGTCACGACCAGCATAGGCCTGAACGTGTTTCGGCCCCCTTACCCACAATATCAAACCGAACACGCGCTTCTGGACAGTTTGATCAAATCCGCAGACAAAGCTCTTTATGCTGCGAAAAAAGCCGGTCGCAACCAGATCAGCACCCGGCAAAGCGCGGCGTAACACCGGTTTCAGCGCGCTTTAGTCCTTTTTCTTGTGCCAATGCCGACCGCGTTTTGTCACCTCGTCCAGCCGGTCGGCATACAATGCCCGTTCTGCATCGCTCATTGCGATGACACGCGCCAGCCACTGCCCTTGCAGGGCACCCTGCAATTCCGCCGAAGCCCGCGCCTGCTGCGTCAGCAAAACCTCGACGGCGGCCGGATCAAATGGCACGGTCCGCAAGGCTTGGCTGAGAACTGCGAAATCCTTGGACCTGTGCCGCGATCCCTCTTTGCGCAAACCGGACAGGTCTGACCGCATCGCGGTTCGCTCCGACTTGGGCAATGCCCGGTAAAGGGCCGATCCGAACCCCGGCGGCGCCTTGGCATGATCGCTGCCCTTGACCCTCATGAAGGTCCCCAAAGCGACACCGACGATCAGCAAGTTAAGGGCCAGGGACGCAGCCAGAAGTATCGGCATCCAACGGCGTTTTGGCTTGGGTGTTTCGCTCATTCCGTATCCTCCAGGAACACTGCATCCAGGTCCGCCACTTCATAGGTTGCGTCCTGCGAGAACAGATACGTCGCCGGGTCCGGCAGAAAGGCCGGAGCCGAGAACCCGATCCAGACACCCGCCGCACTGGCCGCGACCAGCCCGCCAAGGCCCTGCCAACCACCGATACCGTCCAGAAGGCGTCGCCACGTGCTGCGCCCCGGCGGGACACGCTTGGCGAGCCGATCCAGTCGAACTTGTTCTGCGTCCGTCATAATCCGAACCGCCAGATCGTCCGGCAGGTGTCGACGCCCGGCTCTGGCCTGCGCAAACAGTTGATTCAGCTCGGTATCATCATCAGCCATCGTCATACCCCAGTTCGTCCCGACGCCCGGCAAGATATCCCGCCAAGGCGCGTTTTCCGCGTGCCGTCAGGCTTTCGACCGCTTCTACAGATATGCCCATGATCCCGGCAATCTCGGGGTTGGGCAGCTCTTCGATATGCCGCAATACAACTGCCTGTCGCTGCCGTTCGGGCAGATGAGACAGGGCGGATTGCAGCGCGTCTTTTCGGGCCTCGTCCTGCATGCGTTCAACCACGCTTGCGCTGTCATCCTCGGGATCGACACCTTCGGCCAGCCTGTCAGGCTGTTTCTTGCGGCGCAAGTCAACGCACAGGTTCAGCACCACGCGATACAGCCAGGTTGAAACCTTTGCCTCCCCCGGCATCCAATCCGGCGCCATCTGCCAAAGGCGCATCATCGCGTCCTGCGTGACATCTTCGGCTTCGGCTCGGTTGCCCAACATCCGCAGGGCGACGGAAAAACAGCGCGGGCCAAGCCGGTCGGTCAAAACACGCGCCGCCGCCGCGTCGCCAGTGGCAAACCGCTCCAGCAACGCATCGTCGCCGATTGCGTCCGCGGCGCAAGTCCCGCCGCGAACGTCTTGCGTTGAGGAGGTCAGATCCTCCATCCCGCATCAGCTGTCGTCAGAGTCGGCCTTGCCACGCTTCTTGTGGTGCCGCCCCATTCTGTCTTTTGCATCCGCAAATTCCTGCTCCGAAATCGTTCCGTCATCATTCGCATCGATCCGGTCAAACATCTTGTCAGCCCGGCGCGGTTTCGGCAACTCATCCGTGGTCAGGAAACCATCGTTATTGGCGTCGTGTTCTTCAAACATACTTGCAATGCGGTCGCTGGTCTTTTTCTGCGCCGCCGCCTGCATCTCTTCGACGCTCAACTGGCCGTCCCCGTTGGCATCCGCATCGGTAAATCGCTGATTTCGATGGGCCAGCATTTCGTCTTTCGTAACCTGCCCGTCACCATTCGCATCCAGTTCCTGAAACGACACCGGTTCCCGGTTTTTCGACCCTGCGGCCAAAGCCGTTGTGCCTGTAATCGCAACTGCCGCAACAACAATTGCCGAAATGAACTTTGCGCTGTGCATGTCGTGTTTCCTTTTTTCGCGCG
This sequence comes from uncultured Ruegeria sp., assembly GCA_963669395.1. Taxonomy (GTDB): domain Bacteria; phylum Pseudomonadota; class Alphaproteobacteria; order Rhodobacterales; family Rhodobacteraceae; genus Ruegeria. Next base: position 3,325,984 of record OY770022.1, read on the forward strand.
ACCCCATTGCCGCTGCTTATGGTGTTAAAACGGGACAGCCGCAGATTTCCGTCGCAGGAAACCGAATTTTTTTCAGACCATTTTTCGACGGATGCGGTCATTGCGACGCACCCCCCTTTCAAGCAGACCCAAAGATGCGCAATATATGCGACATTCGAATACGCGAGTTTTCATCATGACGGATCATACGATCGACACCACAACTCCTCAGGATCGTGAGACCTGGCCCGCACTGGTCAGAGGCTTTCGTTGCCGTTGCCCGAAATGCGGACAAGGCAAGCTGCTGCACAGCTACCTCAAGGTCAACGACAGCTGCAGCAATTGCGGGCAGGAACTGCACCACCACCGGGCGGATGATGGCCCTGCATACCTGACCATTCTGATTGTAGGCCACTTGCTCGCGCCCGCGCTGCACGTCTCATATGTGCACTGGCGCCCTGATCCGCTGACGATGGCCCTGGTTTTCGCCATTGGCTGTACGGTTCTGACCCTTGCCTTGCTGCCCAGGATGAAGGGGGCCGTCGTGGCCTATCAGTGGGCGCGGCGGATGCATGGGTTCGAACGGGCCCGGTGACGGACAGGCATGACCATAGACAAAACCGCAATTCGCAACGCGGCAACCGTAATTGTCCTGCGGGACAGAATGACCGAGCCATCAATTCTGATGGGCCAGCGTGGGGCCAAAGCGGCTTTCATGCCGAACAAGTTCGTTTTTCCCGGCGGTGCAGTCGATGCCGCGGATGGTGATGTTCCGCTTGCCACGCCGCTGACTTCAAAGTGCCACGGCCGTCTGGCCGAGCGGGCAGAGACAAATTTGCAGAATGCGCTGGCTTCCGCCGCGATCCGCGAGTTGTGGGAAGAAACCGGCCTGATCCTGGGGCAACCGGGCACCTGGCCGGGAGACATCCCTGAAGACTGGCAGGGCTTTGCCGAGATGGGTTTTCGGCCCTCTGCGCAAGGCCTGCAGTTCGTGTTTCGCGCACTGACGCCGCCGGGCCGCCCCCGTCGCTTTGATGCGCGGTTCTTTCTGGTTGATGCCGATGAGCTACAAGGCGATCTGGACGATTTCAGCCATGCCTCGGACGAGCTGTCGCACCTGCAATGGGTCAGGCTGGATCAGGCGCGTGATTTTGACCTGCCCTTCATCACCGAAGTTGTTCTGGCCGAGATCGCTGCACGGGTCGCGGACACATCACCCCCGGCCTCTGTGCCGTTTTTCCTGAACAATGAAGAGGCCAGCCTGTTTCTGCGTCTCAAGGGCTATCCCATGCCCGAAGCAGACTGACCCGTCCGCTTATTTCATCCGGCTGATGACAACGGTAACTTCGGGCTTTTTCCCGATCTCTGTTTTTGTGCTCTGACGTACGATCCGTCGCATCGCTTCTTCCAGCTTGTCATCATCGCGCAGGGTTTTGGCCTCGGCCCGCATCAGGAACTGGTTCAGATCCTCCTCCAGCACCTCGACCAGCGCCGCGCGTGACGACCCAAGCTCCGGCAGGCCCATGGTGTCACACCAGGGCTCGCCCAGCGGTTCATCTTCTTCATCCAGAATAACCGTCACAGTCACGTGGCCATTCAGCGCCATGCGAATCCGGTCTCGCACAACCCCATCCAGCGCGCCAATCTTGACGGTTCCGTCCAGATAGGTGCGACCGGTTTCCACGTAGTCCGCAACCTCGGGCGTATTCCCGGTCAAGTCCAGTAAGGTCCCGTTCACGGCCAGCATACCGGTTCGGCCGCCCGCCTCGGCCAGTTTCGCATGTTCGCGCAGATGCCGGTGTTCACCGTGCATAGGGATGACCATCTGCGGGTTCATCAACTCGTGCACACGCTCAAGGTCAGGGCGGTTGGCGTGGCCTGAAACGTGATACAGACCCGAACTGTCGTCCACCACGTCCACGCCCTTTTCGCTCAGCTGGTTCATGATGAAAATCACGCCCCGCTCGTTGCCGGGAATGGTTTTGGAGGAAAACAGAAACAGGTCGCCGTCTTTCAACTCAAGCCCGCGATACTTTCCACGCGCCAGCTGTGCGCTTGCGGCCCGGCGCTCACCCTGGCTGCCGGTCACGATCAGCATCAGGTTCTGACGCGGCATATCCACCGCCTCTTCGGCGCTGACGACGCGGGGGAAGTCCGAAAGGATGCCGGTTTCCGTCGCGGCCTCGATCATGCGGCGCATGGCGCGCCCCAGCAGAACAACAGACCGGCCGGCCCGTTGACCGGCCTCGGCCAGGGTTTTGACCCGCGCGACGTTTGAGGCGAATGTGGTCGCGACGACCATTCCGACGGCCTCTTCGACCAGTCGTGTGATTTCGGGCCCGACTTCACTTTCCGAGCGTCCGGGATGGGCAGAGAATACGTTTGTACTGTCACAGACCAGCGCCTTGACGCCGGGATTGGCTACTTCGGCCCACAGATCGGGATCGAAGGCTTCGCCGACAACAGGGTTAGCATCCAGTTTGAAATCGCCCGTATGCACGATCCGGCCAGTCGGGGTGTCGATCACCAGTGCCGCACTTTCGGGGATGGAGTGTGAGACCGGCAAAAACCCGACCGTAAACGGGCCCGCCTGAATCTGTTCGGGCCAGGCGGACGCCGTGCGCACCGCGTCCTCCGGGTGGCCGTATTCCTCCATCTTGCGGCGCGCGATATTGGCGGTGAAGGCACGCGCATAGATCGGCGCGTTCAGCGCGTCATAACAATGCGCAACCGCGCCGACATGATCTTCGTGCGCGTGGGTCACGAATACCGCGTCCAGCCGGTCCGCACGTTCCCGCAGCCATGAGATATCGGCATGGATCAGGTCAACGCCCGGGGTGGTATCCATATCCGGAAACGTCACGCCCAGATCCACAAGGATCAGCCGTTCCTGCCCCGGTTTGCCATACCCGTAGACATAGGCGTTCATGCCAATCTCGCCCGCGCCGCCCAGCGGCAAATAGATCAATCTTTCGCTGCTCATGCCGAGCCGTTTTCCTTGTTGTAGCGATGTATCACGGTCAGACCGTGCATCGTCAAATCATCCTCGATTGCGTCGAACCCCACGTCGGCCTGATCGAACAGAGGCGCAAGCCCACCGGTTCCAACGACTTTCATCGGCATTCCGTATTCAGCCTTGATCCGGGAAATCAGCCCTTCGATCAATCCGGAATAGCCCCAATACACGCCAGACTGGATACAGCCAACCGTATTTGTCCCGATTACTTTTTCCGGGCGGGTTATGTCGATATGCGGCAATGCCGCCGCGCCCTGATGCAATGCCTCAAGACTCAGGTTCACGCCAGGGGCGATGATGCCGCCGACATAGGCACCATCTGCGGCCACCACGTCGAAATTGGTTGCAGTGCCGAAGTCCACCACCACGACATTGCCGCCATGCCGATCAAAGGCACCGACGGCATTGGCCAGCCTGTCCGGCCCAGGAACCGTCCCCTCATCCACGCGCGGGGGCACGGGCAGCAGACAGTCCGGCCGGCCCACGACCAGCGGGCGACAATCAAAGAAACGGTCCGCGAAAACCCGCAGGTTGAAAACCACGCGCGGCACGGTCGAAGCGATGATGACATCGGTGATTTCCGCTTCGATCCCATAGTGTTTCACCAAGGTCGAGTACCAGGTGAAATACGCATCAGCCGTACGGGCGTGATGGGTCGATGTGCGCAGGGTGCACAGGAACTTCTCGCCATCCCAGATCGAGAAAACGGTATTCGTGTTGCCGCAGTCGATAGCCAGAAGCATGTACGCCTCCCTCAGAAAAACACATCGGCCGCAGGAATGCTCACCCGGCCTTTCGCGGTGTTTAAGACAAGGTTTCCTGTCGCGTCTACAGTTTCGAAGGTTCCAACCGTTTCTGACGCTGCGGTCCGGGCGGTAATAACCTCGCCCAACCGGGCCGCACGGGACAGCCATGCCTTTCGGATCGGATCAAACCCAAATGTGGCGAACTGCGTCTCGTACCGCGCATAGGCAGAGGCCATTTCCGTCAGGAAATCTTCGGGCGAAACCTGCGCCCCTGTTTCCGACAACAACGATACGGGCCGAACAGCGCCCGGTTCGACCATATCCGCCCCCGGAGCTTCGGTGAGGTTGACGCCGATGCCGATCGCCAGATGCGACACCTCGCGCCCGTGGCCGGTGCTTTCCAGCAATATGCCAGCCAGTTTACCGCCGTTCAGCAGAACGTCATTGGGCCATTTCAACGACAAACCGGTCGCCCGGCCTGAAACAGCGACGCATGCATCGAACAGGGCCAGAGCAGCCACAAAGCTGCGCAGGGCGGATTGTTCCGGGGTGCCCTGAGGGCGCATCAGCAAGGTCGCCGCCAGATTACCTTTCGGATTGGCCCAAACCCGTCCCCGTCTGCCCCGCCCCGCCGTCTGGCGATGGGCCATGATCCAGACAGGTCCCTGCGCAGTCGGAGCGATCCGGGCCGCTTCGTTCAGGGTGCTGTCCACCTCCTGCACAACATGCAGGCCGTATCCGGTGGGCCACCCGCTCATGTCAAAAAGGCCCGGTCACAAGACCGAGCCTCCTGAATGTTGCGAAAGGGAAGATCAGTTGACAAGTGTCGCCGCCGCAGCCGCAGCCGCCCCCTCGATCCCGAACTGGTAGAACACGCCGATCAGCATGAGTGCCGCCGACCCCATCAGAGCGACCCACAGAACCGGTGTGGAATGTGTCTCGATCGGTTCTTCATTCTCTTCACCGAAGTACATGTAGAAGACGATCCGCAGATAATAGAAGGCACCAATGACCGAAGCGATGGCCGACACAATGACCAACCCGGTCAACCCCGCGCCGACACCGGCCTGCCAGACGCCGAACTTGGCGAAGAAGCCCAGCATCGGCGGCACCCCGGCCAGGCTGAACATCAGGATCAGAACGGCCAGTGCCTTGCCCGGATCACGCTTGGAGTATTGGCGCAGAGCGTCAATGTCGGTGACCGGTTTGCCGTCACGCTCCATCATCAGGATGAAGGCAAACGTGCCAATGTTCATGGTCACGTAGATCGCCAGATACATCAGCATCGCCTTGACGCCCATTTCCGTGCCTGCAGCCAGGCCGATCATCGCATAACCCATATGGGCGATTGATGAAAACGCCATCAGTCGCTTGATGTTGCGTTGACCAATCGCGGCAACCGCACCCAGCAGCATCGACAGGACCGAAAGCAGCACGATCACCTGCTGCCAGTCTTTCACCACGCCACCAAAGGCGTCGTGCATCAGTCGGGCAAACAGCGCCATAGCGGCCACTTTCGGCGCGGTGGCAAAGAAGGCCGTAATCGGCGTGGGCGATCCCTCGTAAACGTCCGGTGTCCACATGTGGAACGGCACGGCCGACACTTTGAACGCAAGTCCCGAGATCAGGAAGATCAGACCAAACAGAAGGCCAATCGAGACGTCGCCGTGGTGAACCGTTTGGATAATGCCCGAGAACAGCGTGGTGCCGGTGAAACCATAGACCAGCGACGCACCGTAGAGCAGCAAGCCCGAACTCAGCGCGCCCAGAACGAAGTATTTCAGACCGGCTTCGGTCGACTTTGCACTGTCACGACGCAGGGCGGCCACCACATAAAGCGACAGCGATTGCAGTTCCAACCCCATGTAAAGGGACATCAGGTCGCCGGCACTGACCATCATCATCATGCCAACAGCGGCCAGGGCCACCAGCAAGGGGTATTCAAACCGCAGCAGACCGCGGCGGGTCATGTAATCCTGGCTCATCACCAGAACGGCGGCGGCCGACAACAGGATTGCAACCTTGGCAAAACGCGAGAACCCGTCATCCACGAACATACCGTTGAACGCGACATTGGTGCCGTCGCCATTTGTGGCAATCCAGAAGGACAGCAGTGCCATCAGACCAGCCGTCGCCCAGACCAGAACCGGCGCCAGCCCGTCTTTCGTCGTATAGACAGCCCCGATCAGAGCAGCCATCGCATACACGGCCAGAACGATTTCCGGCAGGATTATTGTCAGATCAGCCTGGATCATGTCTCCAAAGCTCCCTTAATGCGAGGCGGCCGTCTGGGTCGCGGCCTCAGCCGCGGCCAGAGCCGTGTCATAGTTCGAAATCAATGCAGCGGTCGATTGGCCGATCACATCTGTCACCAGCGACGGGTAGACACCCAGCAGGATGGTCATCACGATCAGCGGCGCAAAGATCAGCCGCTCGCGCGAGCTCATGTCCGTCATTGCCTTAAGGCTTTCCTTGATCAGGTCGCCGAAGACAACGCGACGATACAGCCACAGCGCATATCCGGCCGAGAAGATCACACCGCTTGCGGCAAACGCTGTTACCCAGGTGTTGACTTGGAATGCACCCATCAGGGTCAGGAATTCGCCAATGAACCCGGAGGTGCCCGGCAGGCCGACATTAGCCATGGTGAACAGCATGAAGACCAGCGCATAGGCGGGCATGCGGATCACCAGACCTCCGTACGCTTCGATGTCGCGGGTGTGCATCCGGTCATAGATCACACCAACGCACAGGAAGAGTGCCGCCGAGATGAACCCATGGCTGAGCATTTGGAAGATCGCGCCGTCTATACCCTGCTGGTTCGCCGCGAAGATGCCCATGGTCACAAAGCCCATATGCGCGACGGACGAATAGGCGATCAGCTTCTTCATGTCCTCCTGCACCAGCGCAACCAGCGAGGTGTAGACAACCGCGATGGCCGACATCCACAGCACCAGATCGGTCATCACCGCCGAGCCCACGGGGAACATCGGCAGGCTGAACCGCAGGAAACCGTAGCCGCCCATCTTCAGCAGGATCGCCGCCAGCACTACCGATCCCGCAGTCGGGGCCTGCACGTGCGCGTCCGGCAGCCAGGTGTGGACCGGCCACATCGGCATCTTCACGGCAAATGATGCAAAGAACGCCAAGAACATCAGCGTCTGCATACCGCCGACAATGTAGATGCCCAGAACGCTGAACCCTTCGGACGAGAACTGATGCGTCATCAGCGCCTCGATATCCGTGGTGCCAGCATCCGAATACATCGCGACCATCGCCACCAGCATCAACACGGAACCGAGGAAGGTGTAGAGGAAGAACTTGAAACTGGCGTAAATGCGGTCCTTGCCGCCCCAGATGCCGATGATCAGGAACATCGGGATCAGACCTGCCTCGAAGAACAGGTAGAACAGCACCAGATCCAGCGCCATGAACACGCCCAGCATCAAGGTTTCCAGCATCAGGAAGGCAACCATGTATTCCTTGACGCGGGTCGTCACATTCCAGCTGGCCAGAATGGTCAGCGGCATGATGAAGGTGGTCAGCAGAACGAACAACACGCTGATGCCATCCACGCCCATCTTGTATTTCAGGCCCATCAGCCATTCACCCTCTTCCACCATCTGGAAGCCGGTGTTGGACGGATCAAAGCCGGTATAGATGCCGATCGACACCAGGAAGGTGACAGTGGTCGCCAGCAGTGCGATCCATTTCGCATTGCGCTGTGCCGCGGCATCTTCGCCTTGGAGGAACAGTGCCAGAATTCCGGCCGCCGCTGCGGGGATGAAAGTGACGATTGAGAGGATGTTATCCATTAGTGTGCGCCCCCGCCAATCGACATCCAGGTGATCAGGGCTGCGATGCCCAGTACCATCCAGAAGGCGTAAGTAAAGATGTACCCCGTCTGCGCCTTGCCTGCGAGGCGGGTAAAGAAGGGAACTACGCCCATGGCAACCCCATTCAGGAAGCCGTCAATCGTGTTGCCATCGCCGCGTTTCCACAGGAACCGGCCAAGCGCCACGGTGGGCTTGACGAAGATCGCGTCGTAGATCTCGTCAAAGTACCATTTGTTCAGCAGGAACAGGTACAGCGGACGCTGGTTCGCAGCCAGCCGCGCCGGCAGCGAGGTGTTCACGATGTAGAACCAGTAGGCCACGACAAAGCCCATCAACATCGCAACGAAGGGCGAAACCTTGACCCATTTCGGCGCCGCATGTGCATCGTTCAGAACGTGATTGTCCGGTGCGATATACAAGGCTCCCTCACCTGGTTCTCCGGCAAAGACATAGTGGTGGTCGCCGCTTTTTGCGTCCTTTTCACCATGAGCGGCATCTTCGCCATGCGCTTCATCCGCATGCGCTGTATCCGCATGAGCTTCTTCAGCTTCGTCACCGTGATGCTCCTCGGCGGTCCCGTCAGCCACATGCTCGGAATGCGTTTCGGCGTCGTGACCTTCCGCATGCTCCGAGGCTTCGGCCACGGGGATGCCGTAGAACTTGCCGACCTTGTCAGTATGCCCAAAGAAGGGGCTGTACCAGAGCATCCCGGCAAAAACCGCACCAAGTGACAGAACCCCAAGCGGCACCAGCATTGTCATCGGGCTTTCATGCGCGTGATCATGGGTGTGCTTGTCGCCGCGCGGGTCGCCATAGAAGGTAAGGAAGATCAAACGCCAGCTGTAGAATGAGGTAAACATTGCCGCAATAACCAGCATCCAGAAGGCATAACCCGTACCGCCCGCATAGGCGCTTTCGATAATGGCGTCCTTGGACAGGAAGCCGGCAAAGCCGAATGTCGTCAGCGGGATGCCCACGCCTGTAATGGCCAGCGTACCGATCATCATCGCCCAGAAGGTATAGGGGATCTTTTTCCGCAGGCCGCCGTATTCGGTCATCTCCTGCTCGTGATGCATCGCGTGGATCACCGAACCCGCCCCAAGGAACAGCAGCGCTTTGAAGAACGCGTGCGTCAGCAGGTGGAACATGGCAGCGGAATACATGCCGACGCCAGCGGCCACGAACATATAGCCCAGCTGCGAACAGGTCGAATAGGCGATAACGCGTTTGATGTCAGTCTGCACCAGACCCACGGTCGCCGCGAAGAATGCGGTCGAGGCCCCAAGGAAGGTGATAAACCCGGTCGCACCCGGCGCGAACTCCATCAACGGAGACATACGGCAGACCAGAAACACACCCGCCGTCACCATGGTCGCCGCATGGATCAGCGCCGACACAGGCGTCGGGCCTTCCATCGCGTCCGGCAACCAGGTGTGCAGGATCAACTGCGCCGATTTACCCATCGCACCGATAAACAGCAGGACACAGATCACCTCGATGGCAGTCCACTCACCCCACAGGAAATGCAGCTTTTCTTCGGCCAATGCCGGAGCTGATGCAAAGATGTCCGAGAAGTTGATGCTGTCCGTCAGGAAAAACAGCGCGAAAATCCCCAGCGCGAAGCCAAAGTCACCCACTCGGTTGACGATAAAGGCTTTCATCGCGGCCGCATTGGCCGAGGTTTTGCGATAGTAAAACCCGATCAGCAGGTAGGATGCGACACCCACGCCTTCCCAGCCAAAGAACATCTGAACCAGATTGTCCGCTGTCACCAGCATAAGCATGGCGAAGGTAAAGAACGACAGATAGGCAAAGAAACGCGGCTTATAGCTTTCGCCCTCGCGCCATTGCGGGTCGTGATCCATGTAGCCGAAGGAATAGAGGTGCACGAGCGCCGAAACGGTCGTTACCACGATCAGCATGATCGCGGTCAGCCGGTCCAGACGGATCGCCCAGCTTGTCGACAGCGAACCGCTCTCGATCCAGCGCATGATCTCGATCTGCTGAGTCAAACCGTCAAAGGTGAAGAAAACAATCCACGACAGCAGACAGGCCAGAAACAGCAGGCCCGTGGCCGTCCACATGGCGGCTTTTTCGCCAATGAACTTCCAGCCGAACCCGCAGAGCAGCGCCCCCACCAGCGGGGCAAAGAGGATGGTGGTTTCCATATTCCCTTACCCCTTCATCATATTGACGTCTTCAACCGCGATGGTGCCGCGGTTGCGGAAGAAGCAGACCAGAATGGCCAGCCCGATCGCCGCCTCGGCCGCCGCAACGGTCAGCACGAACAGCGTGAACACCTGCCCGACCAGATCGCCGAGGAAACTGGAGAACGCCACGAGGTTGATATTCACCGCCAGCAGCATCAACTCGATGCTCATCAACAGGATGATGACGTTCTTGCGGTTCAGGAAGAGACCGAAGATGCCGATGACGAACAGCGTCGCCGCGACCGTGAGATAGTGTTCAAGTCCGATCATCGTCTTAAAGCCCCTGCCCCGGTTTCACGTCCTTCAACTCCATCGCCTTGGCCGGGTCGCGCATCATCTGGCCGACGATGTCCTGACGCTTGATGTCCTGACGGTGGCGCAAGGTCAGCACGATGGCGCCGATCATGGCCACCAGCAGGATCAGGCCCGCCAGTTGGAACAGAAGGAAGTATTGATCGTAAAGAATGGCGCCCAGCGCCTCGGTGTTGTGACGGTCTGTCGGAACCGGCTGTGCCAGATTGGCCTCAACGCCTTGCGCGCTGTCCCAGGCCCCGAACGCCATGACGAACTGCATCAGAATGACCAGACCGATCAGCAGGGCCAGCGGCATATAGCGCGCCATCTCGGCCTTCAGCTCGGCAAAGTCCACGTCCAGCATCATCACCACGAAGAGGAACAGAACCGCGACTGCGCCCACATAGACGATGATCAGCAGCATTGCCACGAACTCGGCCCCCAGCAGCACGAACAGCCCCGCCGAGGACAGGAAGGACAGGATCAGCCACAGCACCGAGTGCACCGGCTGGCGGCTGATCACCGTGAACAGCCCGCCGGTGATGGCGCTGATGGCAAACAAATAGAAGGCAAAGACGGTCATTGATCCTCATCCTCGTTATCGCCCATGACCTCTTGCGCCAGATCCAGCGCGCGGGTCATAGCCGGGATGCCGGCAAAGACCGACATCTGACCGATCGTTTCCACGATCTCTTGTTTCTTTGCGCCAGCTTCCAGCGCGTGGCGCACGGTTTGGCGCACCGCTGAATCCGCCTGTGCGCCCTGACAGGTCAGTCCGGCCAGCGTCAGCAGCAGACGGGTTTTGGCATCCAGACCGTCCTTGTTGACGGCATTGCCGAACATCATCTCCATGACTTCTTTGGGCATGGTCGGCCACAGCGCCTCGAATCCCTTGGGCGAGAAATTCTCCATCGCCGGGTTCATCGCCTTGGCCATGTCCTGAGCCTGCTTCATCATCAGCTCGAACGGATTTGTCGGACTGTCACTCATCTGTACGGTGCGTCCAGTTCCAGATTGCGGGCAATCTCGGCCTCCCAACGCTCTCCGTTGTCGAGCAGTTTTTCCTTGTCGTAGAACAATTCTTCCCGGGTTTCGGTCGCAAATTCGAAGTTCGGGCCTTCGACAATAGCATCGACCGGGCAGGCCTCTTGGCAGAAGCCGCAATAGATGCACTTGGTCATGTCGATGTCATAGCGTGTCGTGCGGCGGCTACCGTCCTCGCGCGGTTCGGCGTCGATGGTGATGGCTTGTGCCGGGCAGATCGCCTCGCACAGTTTGCAGGCGATGCAGCGTTCTTCGCCATTCGGATAGCGGCGCAGAGCGTGTTCCCCCCGGAAACGTGGCGAAAGAGGGCCCTTTTCGTGCGGATAGTTCAAGGTGGCCTTGGGGGCGAAGAAGTACTTCAAACCCAGCTTCATGCCGACCCAGAAATCCTGCAGCAGGAAATATTTGGCAGCGCGGGTGTAGTCGATGTTTGCCATATCAGCCTCCTACGCTCCAACGGGCGAATGCACCCCAGAACCAGTCGAATTTCGCCGCAAAAGCCACGAAGACCACCCAAGCCAGTGAGAACGGCAGGAACACTTTCCAGCCCAGCCGCATCAGCTGGTCATAGCGGTAGCGGGGCGTGATTGCCTTGACCATCGCGAAGATGAAGAAGAAGAACGCCATCTTGGCGACCATCCACAACACGCCGTCCGGCAGACCCGGGATCGGGGACAGCCAGCCGCCGAAGAACAGCAGCGAAGTCAGCGCGCACATCAGGAAGATGGCGATGTACTCTCCCGCCATGAACAGCAGGAAGGGAGTGGCCGAGTATTCGACCTGATAACCGGCAACCAGTTCCGATTCCGCTTCCGGCAGGTCAAAGGGCGGGCGGTTGGTTTCGGCCAACGCTGAGATGAAGAACAGGAACACCATCGGGAAATGCGGCAGCCAGTACCAGCTGAAGAAACCGAACGAGCCATCCTGCGCGCGGACGATATCGCCGAAGTTCATCGAACCGGTCGAAATGATGATGCCGATAATGATCAGGCCGATCGAGACCTCATAGGAGATCATCTGCGCGGCGGACCGCAGCGAGCCTAGGAATGGGTACTTTGAGTTCGACGCCCAACCGCCCATGATCACGCCATAAACTTCCAACGAAGACACGGCGAAAACATAGAGGATGGCAACATTGATATCCGATAGAACCCAGCCATCGTTGAACGGAATCACCGCCCAAGCGATCATTGCCAGAACGAAGGACGTCAGCGGCGCAAGGATGAAAACCGTGCGGTCAGCGCCTGCCGGGATCACGACCTCTTTCACCACATATTTCAGCGCGTCAGCCACCGATTGCAGAAGGCCATAGACGCCGACCACGTTGGGGCCGCGGCGCATCTGGACAGCAGCCCAGATCTTGCGGTCGCCGTAGACAAGGAACAACAGCGAAATCATCACAAAGGCAACGACGGCAAGTACTTGCGCCAGAATGATGATGGCTATTCCGCCTGGGGTGTTAAAGAAATCAGCCATTGGTCCTCACACCGTGGGTATTCCGTTTTCCGCGAACGATGCAAAGGCCACGTGCCTGCGCAAACTGCGGCTGGGTCGGCGCGTTGGTGTAAACAGCATCCGCCGCCCATGCGCCACCCTTAATCTTGGGTTTCACACACAAATCAGGCGCAGCGTATTGCCACCCGGCAGTCGCGTTTGCCTGCGATATGAAACAGCTCTGGTTCATTCCGCCGCGATCTTCTCGGCCTTGCGTGCCAGCGCCTGCGCCGAAAGCTCGGCCATCAGCTGCGAGGCTCGCGCAATCGGGTTGGTCAGGTAGAAATCCTTGACCGCGTTGCGGAAGGTCGCCTTGCCCAAGGGGCCGGCATCCAGCGGCTGAAATTCATTTTCGACCACCTGATCGATCTGGGCCAGGTGCGGAACCGCTTCGACAAGCGCGGTGCGCAGTTGCGCCAGCGAGTCGTAGGGCAAAGTTGCGCCCAACTCAGCCGACAAGGCCCGCAGGATCGCCCAGTTCTCTTTCGCCTCACCGGGCGCGAACCCGGCGCGCATGGCCAGTTGCGGGCGGCCTTCGGTGTTCACGAACAGGCCGTTTTCCTCGGTATAAGCGGCACCCGGCAGGATCACGTCGGCGCGATGCGCGCCGCGATCACCATGGCTGCCCTGATAGATCACGAAGGCGCCCTCACCGATCTCGACCTCGTCCGCGCCGAGGTTGTAGATCACGTCCGCCGCTGAAACGGCATCCATGCCACTTTCGTTGGTCGCATCCACATCCATCGCACCTACGCGCGAGGCGGCGGTATGCAGAACGATCAGACCGCTTTCCGTGTTTGCAGCAATGGCTTGTGCGGCGGCCAGAACGGCGGCGCCGTCCGCCTCTTGCAACGCACCTTGGCCAATAATGACCAGCGAGCGCTTGCCCTTGATCGTATCGTCGCCACCCATGTCCACGACCTTTTGCAGCGCCGCGCGGTCCTCACCCACATGGTGATACTCATAAGTCAGGTCCACAGCGGGACCTACCAGTGCAACCTCGGCCCCGTGCGCCCAGGTCCTGCGGATCCGGGCGTTCAGAACCGGAGCCTCGTCACGCGGGTTTGTACCGATCAGCAAAATGCGTTCGGCAGCGTCAATATCCTCGATCGCCGCAGTCCCGGCATAGGCGGCACGATTGCCGGCAGGCAGTTTGGCCCCGTCGGTGCGGCATTCAACAACACCACCCTGCCCTTCGATCATCTGTTTCAGAGCAAACGCAGCCTCGACCGGAGCCAGATCACCGACGATCCCAGCCGGTTTCTCGGCCCCTTTCAGCGCCTCGGCGGCCTTGGTCAGCGCCTCAGACCAAGAGGCCGGGCGCAGCTTGCCGTTCTCGCGCACATAAGGCTTGTCCAGACGCTGACGGCGCAGGCCGTCCCAGACGAAGCGGGTCTTATCGCTGATCCATTCCTCGTTCACCGCGTCATGGTTGCGAGGCAGAAAGCGCATGACTTCACGGCCCTTGGTATCCACGCGGATGTTCGAACCCAATGCATCCATAACGTCGATGCTCTCGGTCTTGGTCAGCTCCCACGGCCGCGCAGTGAAGGCATAGGGCTTCGACGTCAGCGCCCCGACCGGGCACAGATCGATAATGTTGCCCTGCAGGTTCGAATTCAGCGTCTGGTTCAGGTACGACGTGATCTCGGCATCCTCACCACGCCCGGTCTGGCCCATCTGGGTGATCCCGGCGACTTCGGTGGTGAAGCGTACGCAGCGGGTACAACTGATGCAGCGCGTCATCGCGGTGCCGACCAGCGGTCCAAGATCCAGATCATCCACCGCCCGCTTGGCTTCCTTGAAGCGCGTGCCCGACAGACCATAAGCCATCGCCTGATCCTGCAGGTCGCACTCGCCACCCTGATCGCAGATCGGGCAATCCAGCGGGTGGTTGATCAGCAGGAACTCCATCACCCCTTCACGGGCCTTCTTGACCATGGGCGAGTTGGTCTTGACCACCGGCGGCTGTCCTTCCGGCCCCGGGCGCAGATCGCGCACCTGCATCGCGCAGGAGGCCGCCGGTTTCGGCGGGCCGCCAACAACCTCGACCAGACACATCCGGCAGTTCCCGGCAATCGACAGGCGCTCGTGATAGCAGAAGCGCGGCACTTCGACTCCGGCCTGTTCACAGGCCTGGATCAGGGTCATCGCACCATCGACTTCGATATCCTGCCCGTCGATATTGATCTTGCGGAGGTCAGACATTCTCTAGTTCGCCCTCAAATACACGCCAATGGCGCTGTTTCTTTCGATTTCCGTCTGCCCCAGTGAGCAGAAGGACTTGGGGTTGTCATAAGACACACCGTTCTGGGACAGATACGCCTCGCCCTTGGCGCGCATCCGGTCCTTTTCGGAATCCGAGTCCACAAAGGCGCGGATTTCCTGATCCGAGTACCCCAGTTTGTTCGCTTTGGATCGCAATCCCCACATCACTCCGATCGCCTTCATCCGGCGCCCGCTGATCGACGGGCACTGTTCCGAAATCTCGTTTGCGATGGCGATGTAGTAGAGTTCGTTGTCGATCTCTTTGACATCCCTCAAAGGCGGCTTGGCCTCTGCCATTACCGGGAAGATTAACATTGAAATCAGGGCAACTGCCTTCGCGCCGGGCATGACCCTTCCGTTCGGTTTGGAAGGTCCACAACGAAGTTTTCTCCGGGCGCTATGCAATAGCTGCCCGGTCAATCCGCCGCGATATGCAAAACCCTGCTTCATGGTCTCTGGCAGGTTCCTGCAAATGTCAGTTTGTCATCCGCGATGCGCAGATTCTGGGGTTCCGTATCAGGCCCGACCTTCCAGGCGATTCTGGACGATCCGAAGTTCTGAATACAGAACTTGGTACCTTCATAACGGCCGGCTTCGAGCGCGCCGTCCAACGACGCGGAAACACCTTTCACGGTCACGGTGAACTCGGCCGGCATGGCCTTTTTGTTTACCGCTTTCGCCTTGGCCCGGAAGGATTTGCCATCGAACGTGACCCGGTCATCCGGAGGTTTGACAAGGCCGCATGCCGTCACAAGCGACAAAGCCGCAACCGCCACTGTCAGCATCGATGCAGCCCTTGGCTTGCGGGACGTATTTTCGCGTGCACCTGTCGACATCAGAACGCCGCCACCAATGCCATGAGACCGGTAAGGAACATGCAGGCCCATGCCACGACGTACAGCACGGAACGCAAACCGCTGTTGGGTTTGCCGACGCCGCGAATATGGACGAACAACATGACCAGTCTGGCAACCAATGCCACCGATGCGAAAAGGTTGACCCAGAACGGGCTTACACCCATCAAAATTGCGGCCACTGTAACAGCCAGAAACGCGGGCAGCGTCTCGGTACCATTCAAATAGGCCCGGTTCAGGCGGTAAGCCTTGTCCGAATAGTCCTGATCCGGTGTCGCCCCCGGAGCCAGCCCTTTTCCCTGTTTGGCCAGCGCGGTGAACGGTGACAGAAACAGAACAACCAGGGTGAAAATCACCAATGCGGCGATTGCGTGGGAATATTCGGCATAGATTTCCATTGAGTTCACTCCGCAGCCATCGCACCCATGCGGCCCGATTTCTGAGCCTTGATGCGATCCTCGATTTCTTCACGGAAGTTGCGGATCAGGCCCTGGATCGGCCAGGCCGCCGCGTCGCCAAGGGCGCAGATGGTGTGGCCTTCGACCTGTTTGGTCACGTCGAACAGCATATCGATCTCTTCCAGTTCCGCCTCGCCTCGGACCAGGCGGTCCATGACGCGCATCATCCAGCCGGTGCCTTCGCGGCAGGGCGTGCACTGGCCACAGCTTTCGTGCTTGTAGAACTTCGACAGACGCCAGATCGCCTTGATGATGTCAGTGGACTTGTCCATCACGATCACCGCCGCCGTACCAAGCCCCGATCCCAGATCGTTGCGCAGATGGTCGAAATCCATGATTGCATCGCGCATGTTCTCGCCGCGTACGCAAGGCACCGAGGATCCGCCGGGGATCACCGCCAGCAGATTGTCCCAACCGCCGCGAATGCCACCGCAATGGGTTTCGATCAGTTGTTCGAACGGGATCGACATGGCCTCTTCAACCACGCAGGGGTTGTTCACATGGCCAGAGATCGCAAACAGCTTGGTGCCCGCGTTGTTCTGGCGGCCGAAGCCCGCGAACCAGTCGGCCCCACGGCGCAGTATCGTCGGCACCACAGCAATCGATTCCACGTTGTTCACCGTGGTCGGACAGCCGTAAAGACCCGCACCTGCCGGGAACGGAGGTTTCATCCGCGGCATACCCTTCTTGCCCTCAAGGCTTTCGATCAGGGCGGTTTCTTCACCGCAGATATAGGCCCCGGCACCGTGATGCAGGAACAGGTCGAAATCCCAGCCCGAACCAGCGGCGTTCTTTCCCAGCAAGCCAGCGTCATAGGCCTCATCAATCGCCGCCTGCAGCGCCTCACGCTCGCGGATATATTCACCACGCAGGTAGATGTAGCAGGTGTGCGCGTTCATCGCGAAAGACGCGATCAGGCACCCTTCGATCAGCGTATGCGGATCATGGCGCATGATCTCGCGGTCCTTGCATGTGCCGGGCTCGGATTCATCCGCATTCACAACCAGATAGGCCGGGCGCCCATCGCTTTCCTTTGGCATGAACGACCATTTCAGACCGGTCGGGAAACCCGCACCACCACGACCACGCAGGCCCGAGTCCTTCATCGTCTGGATGATCCAGTCGCGCCCCTTCTCGATCAGGCCAGCGGTGCCGTCCCAATGCCCCCGGGCCTGCGCGCCTTTCAGCGTGCGCTCATGCATCCCGTAGATGTTGGTAAAGATCCTGTCCTGATCCTTCAGCATCATTCGTTACCTTCAGCTGTCCTGACGCATGCGCCAGAGTTGAAAAATGTTCACGCCCGCATAGATGAATGCCGCCAACGCAGCAAAGTCAAACAGCAGCGCGTGTCGCGCCGTCAATCCCAACGCGGGGCCGACAAACAAGTTCATGGCAAGCCAAATCGTCATCGTAACTGCGATGACGATACCGATATGTCGGCCCTTTCGGGCTATGGCCTGTTCTTTGTCCTTGTCCATCACACATTGATGCCCAGGATGGGCACCGGCTATCACTCTTCGTATGTACCGTCTTTCTTGGCACGTTTCGCAAACTCGGTTTCTTCACCAGCGGCCAGCTTGCCCGCCTGCTCAATCCAGCCATCCCGTTCGATCCGACCCTTGAACTTCAAACGCGCGTCGACCCAAGCCACCTGATCAGGCGTCCAGGCGGCGATCTGGTCAAAGTGGTAGAATCCCAGCTCGTTCAGCGTTTGCTCCAGCTTCGGCCCGACGCCTTTCAGCAGCTTGAGATCATCTGCCTTGCCATCCCGCGCAGCAGACAGCGTTTCAGGCGCGTTTTCCTTGGCCTTCGTCTCAGCCGCCTGTTTCACTGCAGGCTTAGCCGGCGCAGGTGCTTTGGGAGGGTTCGGAGCTGCCTTGGTCGCGGCAGCCTTGCCTTCCTTGCCCAGCCAGGGCGTCAGGATCGGCACTTCGGTTCCGTCGATCCGCTTGACAGTATCGCCCAGATCCGTCGCCAATGCGACGCTGGCGTTATACTGCGTTCTGCCACTGTCATACTCGGTCAGGCTGGTCAGCCCTTTCAGGGGCTCAGCCGCATAGCGCCCGTTCTGCGGGCCCGGCGTCGGAACCTTGCCTGCCGCCAGATCGTCAATGATCTTGCCAAAGCTCTCGGCGGTCAGATCCTCATAGTAATCCTTGCCGATCTGCGCCATCGGAGCATTGGTGCAGGAGCCGAGGCATTCGACCTCTTCCCAGCTCAGCTTGCCATCGGCGGACAGTTCATGCGGCTTGGCGGCGATCTTTTCTTTGCAGACCGCAATCAGATCCTCGGCCCCGCAGATCATGCACGACGTCGTGCCGCAAACCTGGATATGCGCCACAGATCCAACCGGTTGCAGTTGGAACATGAAGTAGAAAGACGCAACCTCAAGAACGCGGATATAGGCCATACCCAGCATGTCGGCGACGGATTCAATCGCCGGACGGCTCAGCCAGCCCTCTTGTTCCTGCGCACGCCACAGCAACGGGATCACCGCGCTGGCCTGACGCCCCTCGGGGTATTTTGTGATCTGCGCTTCGGCCCATTGCTGGTTCGCAGCAGTGAAGGCAAAGCTTTCGGGTTGTTCGGGGTGAAGACGGCGGAGCATTAGCGGTCAATCTCTCCAAATACGACGTCCATAGTGCCAATGATGGCGGCGACGTCGGCCAGTTGATGGCCCTTGGCGACGTGGTCCATGGCTTGCAGGTGCAGGAAACCCGGCGCGCGCAGTTTGGCGCGGTAGGGTTTGTTGGTGCCGTCGGCGACCAGATAAACGCCGAACTCGCCCTTGGGGGCTTCGACGGCGGCATAGACCTCGCCAGCGGGAACGTGGAAACCTTCGGTATACAGTTTGAAGTGATGGATCAGACTCTCCATCGAGGTCTTCATATCCGAGCGTTTCGGCGGGGTGATCTTGCCACGCGCCAGAACATCGCCGGGGCAATCACGGATTTTCGAGATGGCCTGACGGATGATGTGCAGCGACTGGCGCATCTCTTCCATGCGGCAGAGGTACCTGTCATAGCAATCGCCGTTCTTGCCAACCGGGATCTGAAACTCGAACTCGTCATAGCATTCATAGGGCTGCGCGCGGCGCAGGTCCCAAGCGAGGCCCGATCCGCGCACCATCACGCCCGAGAAGCCGTATTTCTGGATGTCATCCTCGCTCACGACGCCAATATCGGCGTTGCGCTGTTTGAAGATGCGGTTTTCGGTCAGCAGGCCGTCAATGTCATCGAGAACTGAGGGGAACTCATGGCTCCACGCCTCGATATCGTCCAGCAGCTCCGGCGGCAGGTCCTGATGCACACCACCGGGGCGGAAATAGGCGGCGTGCAGGCGGGCGCCACAGGCACGCTCATAGAACACCATCAGCTTTTCGCGCTCTTCAAAGCCCCACAGCGGCGGGGTCAGCGCGCCAACATCCATCGCCTGCGTGGTCACGTTCAGCAGGTGGTTCAGGATGCGCCCGATCTCGGAATACAGAACCCGGATCAGCGAGCCGCGACGTGGCACTTCCACACCGGTCAGCTTTTCGATGGCCAGACACCAGGCGTGCTCCTGGTTCATCGGGGCCACATAGTCCAGACGGTCGAAATACGGCAGGTTCTGCAGATACGTCCGGCTTTCCATCAGCTTTTCGGTGCCACGGTGCAGCAGGCCGATATGCGGGTCGCACCGTTCGACGATCTCGCCGTCGAGCTCAAGCACCAAACGCAAAACTCCGTGCGCCGCAGGGTGTTGCGGGCCGAAGTTGATGTTGAAGTTGCGGATCTTTTGTTCTCCGCTCAGCGCGTCCGTGCTGCCGTCATCGTATCTTGAGCCGTCCATCAACGCCCTCGTTTCTTCTTTTTCGCCTCAGCCCGGACCCGGACCTTTTCGGCTTCGGCCGCTTTCGCCGCGGTCCCTGCAAGCAAGACGCCCAAGGCGCCCAAAACGATCAGTTCGCCCATCATGTCAGCGTCGCTCCATCTCTTGCAGCTTCATGGCCATCATCCACAAAAGGACAATGACCACTGGCGAAATCACGCAAGCGAACGCCCAGTTCTTGTTGATCCCGAAATGCGGCAACAGCTTGGTCATCGGAATGACCGTTGCAACCACCACGATAATCCAGATCAAGAACTCCATGATTACGTCTCCTGTTTTTCGTCCCCTGGCAGAATGTAGTTCGCACCTTCCCATGGGGACATGAAATCGAATTGACGATACTCCTGAACCAGCGACACGGGTTCGTAGACCACGCGCTTCTGCGCTTCGTCGTACCGCACCTCGGTATAGCCGGTGGTCGGAAAATCCTTGCGCAGCGGAAAGCCGCGGAAGCCATAGTCGGTCAGGATACGCCGCAGGTCCGGATGGCCCGAGAACAGGATGCCGAACATGTCGAACACCTCGCGCTCGAACCAGTTGGCCGAGGGGTGAACGCCCACGATCGAGGGCACCATGTCTTCCTCGCGGATCGAGACCCGCAGGCGGATGCGCTGGTTCTGATACATCGACAGGAAATGGTACACCACGTCGAAACGCTTGGCCCGTTCCGGGTAGTCCACACCGGTGATGTCAACCAGCGTCGAAAACTTGCAGTTCGGATCGGACGTCAGGAATTCGACAAATTCCACAAGGTTCGACGGGGCCACATCAACGTTCAGCTCGCCGTGAGTTACGTCCCATGACAGGACGCAATCAGCCCGTTTCAGCTCTAACTGCGTGCCGAGTTCTTTGAGTGCTTCGCTCATCAGCTCTCTCCTCAGCGTACGATGGTGCCGGTGCGGCGGATTTTGCGCTGCAACTGCATCAGACCGTAAAGCAGCGCCTCAGCCGTCGGAGGGCAGCCCGGTACGTAGATGTCCACAGGAACTATCCGGTCACAGCCGCGAACAACAGAATAGGAATAGTGATAGTACCCACCGCCATTGGCGCAGGACCCCATCGAGATCACGTAACGTGGTTCCGGCATCTGGTCATACACCTTGCGCAGCGCCGGTGCCATCTTGTTGGTCAGCGTCCCCGCGACGATCATCACGTCGGACTGACGCGGAGAGGCGCGCGGAGCAATGCCAAACCGTTCGGCATCGTAGCGCGGCATCGAGGTGTGCATCATCTCAACCGCGCAGCAGGCCAAACCGAATGTCATCCAGTGCAGCGACCCGGTACGCGCCCAGTTGATGATGTCTTCGCTCGAGGTCAGCAGGAAGCCCTTGTCCTGCAGCTCGGCATTGAGGGCCTGGGTGGCGACTTCCTTGTCGACGCCGGCGGTGTTTGCGCCCGTCATCACTCCCATTCCAGGGCCCCCTTCTTCCATTCATAGGCAAAGCCGATGGTCAGCACCGCCAAGAATACCATCATGGACCAGAAACCCACATCGCTGATGTCGCGGAAGCCCACGGCCCAGGGAAACAGGAAGGCGATTTCCAGATCGAAGATGATGAAGAGAATCGAGACCAGGTAGAATCGGACGTCGAATTTCATCCGCGCATCGTCGAAGGCATTGAAGCCACATTCATATGCGCTGACTTTTTCAGGATCAGGATTGCGAACAGCAAGCACCACAGCCGCAAGAATAAGGACTATTCCAAGGCCTACGGCGACGGCCAGAAACACCAGGATCGGGAGATACTCCCGCAACAGCTCTTCCACGAGTGGCTCCTTTCCTGCGCGTCCGGTCCTGGGCGCGCCGTCAATTGGCGTGTTGACTGGACATTCTCTATCCGCGCGGGGTCAGAGGGTCAACCAAGCACAGGCGGCGAATGCCGTATTAATCTGCATGCCTGACCCCGATACACCGCCCGGATTTCGCGTTATCCAACAAACGGGAAGATGCTGCTAAACCTTACTATTCCATGCAGGTTTTCGTTTCTCGAAGAACGCACTGATTCCCTCTTGCGCCTCTTGTGTTTCCCACCTTTGGACCAGGGCGTTGATCGTGTGATCAATCACGGCATCGTCGATTTTCGGGCCCA
Organism: uncultured Ruegeria sp.; assembly: GCA_963669395.1. Classification (GTDB taxonomy): domain Bacteria; phylum Pseudomonadota; class Alphaproteobacteria; order Rhodobacterales; family Rhodobacteraceae; genus Ruegeria. The sequence continues at coordinate 3,348,143 of OY770022.1, forward strand.
ACGCCTGAACAAGGCTTTTGGCGGACGCGACAGCCCCGGGCGCGCAGGACAGATAAGGTTCCACATGGGCTTCCACCGCGTCCTCCAGACCTTCGACGGGCACAGTCTCAGCCAGCAGCCCAAGATCCACAGCCTCGCTCGCATCAAACAGGCGCGCGGACATGAAGACACGGCGCGCTCGCGCTTCGCCCATGCGAGCAACGACGTAGGGCCCGATGGTTGCCGGGATCAGACCAAGGCGGGTTTCCGTCAGGCCCATCTTCAGGCTGTTCACACCGATCGCAATATCGCAGACGGCCGCCATGCCCACACCGCCCCCGAACGCGTTGCCCTGCAAGGCGCCAATCAACGGCTTGGGCAGGGTATTCAGGGCGTTCAGCATTTCGGCCAGCTTGCGTGCTTCGGTGAACCGTGTGGCGGGATCCGCTGCCATCTGGTCCTGCATCCAACCAAGGTCGCCCCCGGCGCAAAAGCTCTTTCCTGCCCCGGTCAGAACAACCAAGCGCACGTTTTCATCCTTGCCCAGTGCCGCTGCCGCGTTGGTTAGTTCCGCAATCATTTGCGCCGACATGGCGTTGTGCTTTTCGGGGCGGTTCAGGGTCAACCTGGCGACACCACGCTGATCAACTGCAATATCGATCGTTTCAAACATCGTTTTTCTCCTGTGGGTCTTCACGGATCGCAGTCGCCAACAAGGTCGCCGCCTCGGCCGGATCTGTCTGCGCTGTGTCGATCCTGATATCGGGATTTGGAAACGGGTCGTATCTGCGCGTCTCTACAGCCTGCCAGGTCGGCGGTGACCAATTGGGCAATCCGACTGTGCGCTGTTCGACACGTTTTTGATGTTCGGTCTTGTCTGAGCACCAGAATTCCACATCAAGATGCCGCGCCTGGGCTTTCCCCGACACACCGCGCCATGCGTCTCGCGTCAGGCTGATTGGGTTCACACAGTCGGCTATCACATCAAACCCCTGCTGCAAGGCACCAGTGGCAACGGCTTGTGCTGCGGCATAACCGCCATCTGCAAGATCATCGACCTTCATATGCGACGACTGCATGGCGGTTTCGATCTGATCAATCCAAAGCCACAACGCGCCTGTCCGCTCCGCAACCATTCGGGCAATTGTCGTTTTGCCAACACCCGGCAAACCGGACAGACACATCAAAACCGGCACTCAGGTGTCCCGCATCGAACGGGCCATCTCTGCCGCTTCCTGCAGGATCGCGGCGTCCAGTCCCGTGTCATAGCCCAACCGTTCAAGATGCGCCGCAACCGCCTCGGTCGCCACGTTCCCCGCCGCCCCCGGCGCGTATGGGCAGCCGCCCAAACCGCCGACCGCCGCATCGAAGACACGCACCCCGAGTGCCAGAGCGGCATCGATATTGTCCATCGCCCGACCATTCGTGTCATGAAAATGCCCCGCCAATCTTGTGACCGGCACCTGCTCGCGAACAGCAAGGATCATGCGCGCGATCTTGTCGGGCGTGCCCTGCCCGATGGTATCGCCCAATGAAATCTCATAGCAGCCGTGTGAAAACAGCACATCAGCCACTTCGGCGACTTTCTCCGGCGATGTCGGTCCGTCATAGGGGCAGTCGGTCACGCAGGAAATATACCCGCGCACCGGCAAGTCGATATGGCGCGCTTCCTCCAGAATCGGCTCGAACCGCGCGATGGATTCCGCAATAGACGCATTGATGTTTGCCTTCGAAAACCCTTCGGATGCAGACGCGAATATGGCGATTTCGTCAGCATGTGCGGCAATAGCATCCTCATAGCCGCGCATATTTGGCGTCAAGGCAGCGTAGCGGACGCCAGCCGCGCGGGTAATGCCTGCCAAAACCGCTGCACTGTCTGCCATTTGCGGCACCCATTTCGGTGATACAAAACTCGCAACTTCGATGCGATTGAAGCCGGCATCGCTCAGGCGATTCACCAGCGCCACTTTCTCGGCCACGGGGATTTGGCGCTGTTCATTCTGCAGACCGTCCCGGGGCCCGACCTCAAAGATTTCGACTCTGTCACCCATTCCTGCGCCTCTCCTGTGTTGTTCCGATCAACGGCTGAACCTGCCCCGACAATGGCATGCGATGCATCACAGGGATAGGCTACTCCTCTTCCAGCCGAACAAGCGCGGCGCCGGCTTCGACCTGCGATCCGGGAGCGGCCAGAACTTCGGCAACGATGCCGTCACGTGCGGCCAGCAAGGCGTGCTCCATTTTCATCGCTTCCAGAATGGCCAAGCGGTCGCCCTCCGATACGGACTGACCAGCCTCGGCGAACACGGCCTTGACCAGACCGGGCATGGGCGCCTCGATCACGTTTGTGTTGCCGGATGCCGTCGTATCGCGATCAAGCGGATCGATTAGTTCAAACGCGTGGCCGTAATCGTCAAAAACCGTGATGACGGCTCCGTTGATGGCAACGCGAGGCATGGGCTGACCGTCCAGACGCCAGAGGCCATCGCACCGCCGTGCCTCGATCTGTTTCTGGTTTACATACCACAGTTGCCGGTCACGCCCATCGACCTGCACGTCCAGATCGATGACATCGCCCCGGTGCTGCAGGTGGACTGCACGACGCAGCGGCTCCCACAGCGTGAAACCGGTCTCGTCATCTGTGTTGACGAGACCCAGAGCCGCCATAGCGGCGGCCACGGAATGTCCGGCAGAGGGATCATTTTCCGAAGTCAGCCCCGGCAGTTCCCGGCCAATCAACCCGGTATCCACATCACCTGCGGCAAATCCTGCATGCCGCGTCAGCGCGCCCAGAAATGCAAGGTTCGTCACCGTTCCAGCGACCTCGGTTTGCTGCAACGCACGGTGCAATTGCTCCAGCGCCGCCGATCGGGTTGGTCCATGCACGATGACCTTGGCAATCATCGGATCGTACCACGGGCTGATTATGTCACCGGCACGCACACCACTGTCGGCGCGGCAACCATCTGGAAACCGAAGATGAGAAAGCTGTCCGGTCGCGGGCAGAAACCCTTTTGGTACGTCTTCAGCGTAAAGCCGCGCCTCGAAGGCATGCCCGCTGATCGACAGATCTTCTTGACCGGCGGGCAGCTTTTCCCCGGACGCAACCCGCAATTGCCATTCGACCAGATCAACGCCAGTGATCGCTTCTGTCACGGGATGTTCAACCTGCAAACGTGTGTTCATTTCCATGAACCAGAACCGGTCCGGGCGCAGCCCCTCCGAGGCATCTACAATGAACTCAACGGTCCCTGCGCCCTTGTAGCCGATCGCTTCGGCGGCCCGGACACCTGCCTGCCCCATCGCCTCGCGCATCTCGGACGTCATCCCCGGCGCTGGCGCTTCCTCGATGACCTTTTGATGGCGCCGCTGTAACGAGCAGTCCCTTTCGAACAAATGCACGGCATGGGTTCCGTCGCCGAACACCTGCACTTCGATATGGCGGGGTTTGGCGACGAATTTCTCAACCAGAACCGCGTCATTGCCAAACGCCGTCCGCGCCTCGCTGCGCGCGCTGTCCAGCGCGGCGTCGAAGTCCTGCGGCTTTTCGACCAAGCGCATGCCTTTGCCGCCGCCACCGGCAACCGCTTTGATCAGAACCGGGTAGCCAATGGTATCCGCAGCCCCGGCAAGGTGTTCCGGGTCCTGGTTTTCGCCGTGATAGCCGGGAACAACCGGCACACCGGCCTCCTCCATCAGAACCTTCGCGGCATCCTTCAATCCCATCTTGCGGATCGCATCCGCCGATGGTCCGATGAAGGTCAGCCCCGCAGCTTCGACTGCATCCACGAAATCGGGGTTTTCGGACAAGAACCCATAGCCGGGATGGATCGCTTTCGCGCCGGTCTTTAAAGCCGCCTCGATGATCACGTTCCCTTTAAGGTAGCTGTCAGCAGGGGCCGCGCCACCGATATGCACAGCCTCATCGGCCATCTGGACGTGCTTGGACCCGATATCGGCGTCCGAATAGACGGCAACGCAGGAAACGCCCAGCTTTTGCGCAGTTTCCATCACTCGGCAGGCAATCTCACCCCGGTTGGCAATCAGAATTTTAGTGAACACAAGCCCAGTTCCTCTCTGAACAAAAATCCTTCGACGAAGGATTTCTTCCCAAGAATTTTCGCAGAAACTTCTCTGCCATCACATCCTGAACACGCCGAAACGCGTCTCCTCGATCGGGGCATTCAACGCAGCGCTCAGCGAGAGGGCCAGCACATCGCGGCTTTTGCGCGGGTCGATGATGCCGTCATCCCACAACCGTGCCGAGGCATAGAGCGGATGCGACTGCTCCTCGAACATGTCCAGCGTGGGCCGCTTGAACTCGGCCTCTTCTTCGGCCGACCATGTGCCGCCCTGCCGTTCGATCCCGTCGCGTTTGACCGTGGCCAGCACGCCTGCGGCCTGTTCGCCCCCCATGACCGAGATGCGCGAGTTCGGCCAGGTCCAAAGGAAGCGTGGTTGGTAGGCGCGGCCCGCCATGCCATAGTTCCCGGCCCCGAACGAGCCACCGACAAGCATCGTAATCTTCGGAACCGAGGTCGTCGCCACCGCCGTCACCATCTTGGCCCCGTGCCGGGCGATGCCTTCGTTCTCGTATTTCCGCCCGACCATGAAGCCCGTGATGTTTTGCAGGAAAACCAGCGGTATCTTGCGTTGCGAACAGAGTTCAACGAAATGCGCGCCCTTCTGAGCGGCCTCTGAAAACAGCACCCCGTTATTGGCGATGATCCCGACGGGGCAGCCTTTGACATGGGCGAACCCTGTCACCAGCGTTTCCCCGAACCGCGGCTTGAATTCGTCGAACCGCGAGCCATCCACCAGCCGCGCGATTACCTCGCGGATGTCATAGGGCGTGCGCAGATCGGCGGGGACCACACCCAGAATCTCTTCAGGATCAAAAGCGGGATCCTCCGGGTTCGCCCAATCCACGGTCTGCGGCTTGCGCAGGTTCAGCGATGCGACGGCCCGGCGCGCCAGCGCCAGCGCATGGGCATCATCCTCGGCCAAATAGTCGGCTACGCCGGACAGGCGGGTATGAACGTCACCACCGCCCAGATCCTCGGAACTGACCACCTCACCCGTTGCGGCCTTGACCAGAGGCGGTCCGGCCAGAAAGATTGTCCCCTGCTCTTTCACGATGATCGTTACGTCCGACATCGCAGGCACATAGGCGCCACCCGCCGTGCACGACCCCATGACCACCGCAATCTGAGGGATCCCCTTCGCGCTCATCCGCGCCTGATTGTAGAAGATGCGGCCAAAGTGATCGCGGTCGGGAAAGACCTCATCCTGATTGGGCAGGTTCGCGCCACCACTGTCGACCAGATAGATGCAGGGCAGATGATTTTCCTCGGCGATCTCCTGCGCGCGAAGGTGTTTCTTGACCGTCATCGGGTAGTATGTGCCGCCCTTCACGGTGGCGTCGTTACACACCACCATGACCTCGCGTCCCTGCACCCGGCCTATGCCCGCAATGGCCCCGGCAGACGGCGCGGCATCTCCGTACATGCCATGGGCCGCCGTTGCACCGATTTCAAGGAACGGAGAGCCCGGATCGAGCAAGTTCGCCACCCGGCGGCGCGGCAGCATCTTACCCCGAGATTCATGCCGTGCACGGGACTTTTCACCGCCCCCCATACGGGCCGCTTCCGCAGCAGCGGAGATTTGTGCCAATGCCTCGAGATGAGCAGCGCGGTTTTGTTTGAAGCCCTCGGAGGTGGGCATGGCTTTGGATGTGAGTTTCATACCTTGACCTCTAATTTCAGCATTTGATTACTCAGCGGCATTGCAACAAGGAACACATAAATCAGAAAGGGAATGAATTTGGCGACGCCCGATGAAACGAAAGGTGCCATTGACGTTATACTGTCTGCTAGAACGTCTAGTATTCCCTGCGAAATTAGGAAGAAAATCGGGACAAACATCAAGATAAGTGAAACCAAGAAAAAGCTCAGCGCGTTACCAAGCCTAACTCTTAGAACGCTGTTACATTTCGCGCATTTACCTGCGGGCAAATGGCCTTCAACAATATCAACACTCCCCGCAAGCATCCAAGACACCCATAGAGGAAGCGGTTCACAACAATTCGGGCACTTTAGGCCAGCCAGTCGTCGAAAAAGCCCAATCAATTGTTTGTTTCCTCTGCAGCCAAGTGCTTCAACTCTTTCCGAATAACTTTTCCCGTCACGGTCATCGGCAGTTCCTCCAGAAACGCCACCTCGCGCGGATAGGAGTAATGCGCCAGACGGTCCTTGACCCAATCCTGCAACTCGGCCCCCGACGCCTCGGCGCCGGGTTTCAGCACGACATAAGCCTTGACGATCTCGGTCCGCAGCGGGTCAGGCTTGCCGACTACGCCCACGGTCGCTACCGCCGGATGGGTCAGCAGGCAGTCTTCGATCTCGGCGGGGCCAATGCGGTAGCCAGCCGAAGTGATCACGTCATCTTCGCGGCCGACAAAACGCAGGTATTCCCCCTCCCACACGCCGCGGTCGCCAGTGATCAGCCAATCGCCGCGAAACTTCTCGGTCGTGGCCTGGGGCCGGTTCCAGTATTCCAGCATCATTGAGGCCGACCCCTGCCTGATCGCTACGTCGCCTTCTTCGTCCGTCGGAACGCCATACTCGTCAATCACCGCGACCTCATGCCCCGGCACCGGTTTGCCGATGCATCCGGGACGGACCGGATAGTCCTCGGCGCAGGAAGACACGACCATGTTGCATTCGGTCTGACCGTAGAATTCGTTGATGGTCAGGCCAAACGCCTTTTCCCCCCAGGCCAGCATTTCCGCGCCCAAAGGCTCTCCTCCCGAGGCGACAGAGCGCAGGCCGGGAATGCTCTGATCCGCCGCTTTCAGCATCCGCAGCGCAGTCGGCGGAAAGAAAACGTTCCGTACTCCACCCCGCGAAATCACGTCGGCGCACCCTTCGGGCGAAAACTTCTCAAGCCGCGCGGCAACCACCGGAATTCCAAATGCCAACCCCGGCATCAACACGTCGAACAGTCCGCCAATCCAGGCCCAGTCCGCAGGTGTCCAAAGGCAATCACCGTCCCGCAGATGGTTGTGGCTGATCGACACGCCCGGCAGATGGCCGGTCAGCACCCGATGCCCGTGCAAAGCCCCTTTCGGAGTCCCTGTTGTACCAGACGTATAGATTAGAACCGCAGGGTCTTCGGGGCCCGTGTCGGCAAAAGGCACCGGATCACCTGGTTCTCCGATCTGGTGTGCCAGCAAAGGTTCGGCCAGATCGCCCAGCAGCGCGGCCCCTTCGGCGTCGGTCAGCACAATCCGCGCCCCGGAATCCCCGACCCGCGAGGACAGAGCATCGCGGCGGAACAGCTTGAACAGCGGCACTGAAATGGCACCGATTTTCCAAATTGCCAGATGTGCCGCAGCGCACCAGACAGACTGCCCCAGCAACACACCAACCCTGTCCCCGGTCCGCACCCTGCGCAACAGCGCCCGTGCCAAACCATCCGCCAGAACGCTGAGTTCCCCGTATGTCACGGATGAGGGTTCTTCACCGGTCAGATCCAGCAGCGCCAATTTGTCCGGGGCCTGCGTCAAGCACTGCTGGGCCATGTTCAATTGCGCCGGACAATCCCAGCTGTGATCGGCGCGCAAACCCGGTATGACCTCAGTGGGACGCATGGGTTTTTTCCATTGTTTTACTGCGCTTTACCGCCGCTACCTCATTTGGCATTTCGACACGGATTTGACTCAGATCAGAGTCCGCCAGCCATTGATCCGGCACCACAGCCTTGTCAACATAACCAAAGGCATGAATATGACCAAGAAACTCGTTGCTTTGACCTTGTCTACTGCACTGGTTGCGCTGGCCGCGCCGGCTTTTGCACAATCGCAAGGGGACTGGACCGTGGGTATCGGTGTCGGCTACCTCGACCCGAAATCCGACAATGGCACTCTGGCCACGCTGGATGCCGAAGTCGGGTCCAGCACCCGCCCGATCTTTACGGCCGAGTACTTCGTCCGCGACAATCTTGGTATCGAACTTCTGGCCGCGACCCCGTTCAGCCACACCATCGCACTGGGTGGCGTTGATGCCGCCAGCACCAAGCAACTGCCGCCGACCCTGTCCCTGAACTATCACTTCCCGACCAACAGCGCCTGGAAGCCTTATGTTGGTGCCGGTCTGAACTACACGATCTTCTTTGACGAAAAGTCCGCCTTGGGCGATCTCGACATCGACAATTCCCTTGGCGTCTCGCTGCAGGCCGGCCTGGACTACATGGTCACCGAACAAGGCTCGGTGCGGCTGAACGTGCGCTGGTTCGACATCGACTCGGACGTCACGCTGGATGGCGCCAAAATCGGCAAAGCCGAAATCGATCCGTGGCTGGTCGGTGTGTCCTACGTCCATCGCTTCTGATCCGTTCGCAATCCCGCCCCGCTGGTCCTTTGGCCTGCGGGGCGAATTATCTCAGAGCATCTTGTTCATCATTTCGCGCCCGATCAGCATCCGACGGATTTCGCTGGTCCCGGCACCAATTTCCATCAGCTTTGCATCCCGGAAGATGCGGCTGACCGCGGCGTCGGACAGGAACCCGGCCCCGCCCATTGCCTGCACCGCCTGATGAGCCTGCGTCATGGCCTGCTCCGACGCATAGAGGCAGCAAGCCGCCGCGTCCTGACGGGTCACGTCGCCCCGGTCACAGGCCTTTGCGACCTCGTAGATATAAGCTCTGGCCGAGTTCATCGCGGTGTACATATCGGCGATCTTGCCCTGCATCAGCTGAAAGGTACCGATTGGTTTGCCAAACTGCTTGCGCTCGGCCAGATAAGGCATGACCTCATCCAGACAGGCCGCCATGATACCGGTTCCAATCCCCGCAAGAACGACGCGTTCGTAATCCAACCCGGACATCAGCACCGCAACGCCTTTGCCCTCCTCGCCCAGAACATTCTCGAAGGGCACTTCGACATCTTCGAAGATCAGTTCGGCCGTATTCGACCCGCGCATCCCCAGCTTGTCGAAATGGGGTGAGGTCGAAAACCCGGTCATCTCCTTTTCGATCAGAAAGGCGGTGATGCCCTTGGACCCCGCCTCCGGATCGGTCTTGGCGTAGACAACCAGCGTATCGGCATCCGGGCCGTTGGTGATCCAGTATTTGTTGCCATTCAGCCGATAATGATCGTTCCGTTTCTCGGCCCGCAGCTTCATCGACACAACATCGGATCCGGCCGAAGGTTCGGACATCGCCAATGCGCCGACATGCTCACCGGAAATCAGGCGTGGCAGGTATTTCTGTTTCTGCTCGGCGTTGCCGTTCAACTTAATCTGGTTCACACACAGGTTCGAATGGGCGCCGTAAGACAAAGATACCGAAGCGGACGCGCGAGCGATTTCCTCGACCGCGACCGTGTGCGCCAGATAGGACATTCCGGCTCCGCCGTATTCCTCGGGCACGGTAATGCCCAGCAGGCCCAGTTCCCCCATTTCCGTCCAAAGATCATTTGGAAACGCGTTCGAGGAATCGATTTCGGCGGCCATCGGTTTGACCCGCTCCTGCGACCAGCGATGCACCATATCGCGCAGGGCATTCACATCTTCGCCCAGATCAAATTGCATTGTTGCGGTGAACATCCGGGGCCTCCCTTGCCGGTTTAATGAACACTTGTTCAATAACGACATACCAGCTTGCATCCGGCCGGTCAACGTTACGGTTTCACGATCTGCCAAAACGAAAAAACCGCCACCTGTTGGCAGGCGGCGGTTTTTTGAGAAATCGAGCGTGCGCCAAAGGCGCACTCAATCGGATTGCGCCTGATAGACTGCACCGACTTCGGATCGGATAATCCGGGCAATGACGCGACAGTCTTCAAGCGAAAACGTCAAAGGCACCCGCATATCCATGATGCCGGCCAGGATACGGTCACTCGCTGGCATCCGGGTGCTTTCCGCATAGCGCCAGCTGTCATAGCGCGAGGTAAAACCGGCCGGTTCCGCCCCGCCAAACCACTTCAACTCCACCCCTCGCGCGGCACAGCGAGCAATGACCTCTGCGATGCGGTCAGGGGGCCAGTCCAGCAGCAGAAACTGGATCGAAGACCCGACATAGGTCTCGGCCTCCGGGCGTTCGACAATCGTCAGCCCGGGCGTTTGGCGCAAACCTGCCTCAACTTCTCTGTAACGTTCGTTCCAGCGCTGCACCTGACGGTCGAGATCCCGCAGTTGCGGGCGCAGAATCGCGGCCCGCAGATTATCCATGCGGCCAGAAACGTTGGGCGTGGTGTATTTGATGCGCTCGAAAACCTCCGGCCCCGGGGCGGCCAGATGCCGTTCATACAGCATGTAGGACCCCGACAGCATCGTGGCCTTGGCGGCCAGTTCCTCATCATCGGTGATCAGCAGCCCGCCTTCACCGGAATTGACATGCTTGTAGGTCTGACAGGAATAGCACCCGATGGCGCCCTGACGGCCCGACAATTGCCCCCGCCATGTCGCTCCCATCGTGTGGGCGCAATCCTCGATCACCGTGACACCGGCCGCATCACACATCTGCATCAACCGGTCCATGTCGCACAGATGCCCGCGCATATGGCTTAGCATCAGAACGCGTGCCTGACCCAACTTGCCTTCCAGATCGTCCAGATCGATCGTCAGGCTTTCCGTCACCCCGACAAACACCGGGCGGGCACCGACCGAGGCGATTGACCCCGGCACCGGAGCCAGCGTGAATGCATTCGTCAGAACCGGATCACCCGGCTGAACCCCGACGGCCCGTAAGGCGGTCGCCAGCGCATACCCCCCCGAGGACACGGCGAGACAGTATTTCGCACCGGTCTGCGCGGCAAATTCCTGTTCCAGCAACGCAGTCTCGCCCAGTTCCCCGGGCACCACGTTATAGCGATGCAGCCGACCGTGCCGGAGGACGGCCAGTGCGGCTTCGATTGCGTCTTCGGAGATGGGTTCCTGCTGCGTGAAGCTGCCAGAGAATGTTTCGGTCATGTGCCTGTTCTGATCCTGCAAAAGGTTCCGGTCAAGAGCTTACGCCGTCACGCCAATCAGGTCATTCACGACGTCGGGCAGATCATTGAAATGATGCAGCAGGGCGTCCGGTTCCAACGCGGCCATACCTTCGCCGGAAGGCCCGAACGTCACCAGGACCGACGGCACCCCGGCGGCGCGTGCCGTGTTGTGGTCGGTATCCGAGTCCCCAATCAGAACGCACAGGTCGGGGTGCCCGCCCGCGCGGCGCGCGGCCTCGCGCAGTGGTTCGGGATCGGGCTTTCGCACCGCAAGCGTATCGGCCCCAACCAGCGAGGCGAAACGATCCCGCACCCCAAGACGCATCAAAAGCAGATCGGCCAGAGCCTCGGGTTTGTTGGTGCAGATACCCACACCGTACCCTGTGGTTTTCAACGTATCGACTGCCTCAAGCGCGCCGGGGTAGAATTTGGTGTGGATGTCAATGGCTTCCGAATAGGCCTCGAGCAGAATTGGATAATACGCCAGCACTGTTGCCTCGTCATACGCTCCGACCCGTTTCAGCCCGTGGCTCAGCATCATGCGTCCGCCACGCAAGGCAACACCGGCGTCCTGTTCCCGCGTCAGAACATCCCCATGCCCCATTTCACGAAAACAATGATTTGCCGCCGCCAGCAAATCGCCTGAAGTATCCGCCAAAGTGCCGTCCAGATCGAAGATGACCGTACGCATTTTGCCTCCTTGCTCGGCAGAAACCCGCCATGAGATGTTGCAAACGGCAATCTTGTTTGATGGGCGAACCGCTTGCGCCTTTGAAACCAGCGGATAAAACGGACGACAACAAAACACAAAGAGAAAACGATTTCATGACCACTGCCCTTGTCATCCTCGCCGCCGGAAAAGGCACCAGGATGAATTCGGAGATACCAAAAGTTCTGCATCCCATCGCGCAGGCCCCGATGCTGGTTCACGCCATGCGCGCCGGCGCAATTCTGTCCCCCGAACGCACTGTCATCGTCACCGGGCACGGGTCCGAGGCGGTCGCCAAAGCCGCGCGGGCCGAGGATGAAGACGTGCATATCGCCGTGCAGGAGGAGCAACTGGGCACCGCCCACGCGGTCGCGCAGGCACGCGGCGCGTTGGACGGGTTTTCCGGCGATATCGTGGTTCTGTATGGCGACACACCCTTCCTGCAACCGGACACTCTGGAACGGATGGTAGCCGCGCGGGCCGAGAACGATCTTGTCATTCTGGGGTTCGACGCGGCCGATCCCGCCCGTTATGGCCGACTGGTCATGAAGGGCGACACACTGGAACGGATCGTTGAATTCAAGGACGCCTCCGAGGAGGAGCGCGCGATCACCTTCTGCAATTCGGGCCTTTTGGCCTGCAATGCTCAGACCCTGTTCTCGCTGATCGACGCGGTCGGGAATGGCAATGCATCCGGTGAGTACTACCTTACCGATGTCGTTGAAATCGCGGGAAATCGCGGACTGAAGGTCACCGCTGTTGCCTGTGATAAGGCCCAGACACTGGGTGTCAATTCCCGCGCCGATCTGGCGGCGGCAGATGCCGTTTATCAAACCCGCGCTCGTGCAGAACTGATGGATCTGGGCGTCACGCTGATGGACCCGCAGACCGTGTACCTGGCTGCTGACACCGTGATCGGGCGCGATACCGTGATTGAACCAAATGTGGTTTTTGGCCCCGGCGTTACCGTGGAAAGCGGCGCAACGATCCGCGCCTTTTCGCATCTTGAAGGATGCCATGTCAGCCGCGGTGCCATCGTCGGCCCCTATGCCCGCCTGCGTCCGGGCACCGAATTGGCCGAAGATGCGCGGATCGGTAATTTCGTCGAAATCAAGAATGCCGAAATCGGCGAAGGCGCCAAGGTCAATCACCTCAGCTATGTCGGCGATGCCTCGGTCGGGGCCAGAACCAATATCGGCGCCGGAACCATCACCTGCAACTATGACGGCGTCATGAAGCACCGCACGACGATTGGTGACGATGTCTTCATCGGCTCCAACACTATGTTGGTGGCGCCAGTCACACTAGGCGACGGCGCAATGACGGCCACTGGCACGGTGGTCACTAGGAATGTCGATCCCGACGCACTGGCCGTGGCTCGTTCACGCCAGGAAAACAAACCGGGTTATGCGCGTAAATTGTTTGAAATGTTAACGGCGAAGAAGGCTCGCCGCGACAAAGGAGCCTAGAATATGTGTGGTATTGTTGGCGTACTGGGACAGCACGAAGCCGCCCCGATTCTGGTCGAGGCGCTGAAGCGGCTGGAATATCGCGGTTATGACAGTGCAGGGATTGCAACGGTCAACAACGGCGCACTGGGGCGTCGGCGAGCCGTGGGCAAGCTGGTGAACCTAAGCGATCTGCTGGTGCACGACCCCTTGCCCGGAAAATCGGGTATCGGCCACACCCGCTGGGCCACGCATGGCGCGCCTTCGGTCACCAACGCCCACCCGCACAGGGCGGGCCCGGTGGCCGTTGTCCATAACGGCATCGTCGAAAACTACCGCGAATTGCGTGCTGAGCTGGCAGAAAACGGGATCGATTTCCAGACCGAAACCGATACTGAAACCGTCGCCCTGATGACCGAACACTACATGAAAACCGGTCTGAACGCGGTTCAAGCCGCCTTTAAAACGATCGACCGGCTGGAAGGTGCCTTTGCCCTGGCATTCCTGTTCGATGGAGAGGATGACCTGATCATTGCCGCCCGCAAAGGCTCTCCGCTGGCGATCGGGCATGGCGATGGCGAGATGTTCGTTGGCTCGGACGCCATTGCGCTGGCCCCGCTGACAGACAGGATCACATATCTCGAGGAAGGCGACCGCGCCGTCCTGACCCGCACGTCGCTGGAAATCCGCAATGACAAGGGTGACCTGGCCAACCGGGAAACGCGCCGGATCAAACTGGATCACACCCGAACCGACAAGGGCGGGCACAAACATTATATGGCCAAGGAAATCGCCGAACAGCCGATTGTGGTGGCCGAGGCGATCCGGTCCTATCTGCCGACAGGTGGCGACAGAGTGGTGTTGCCCGATGCGGATCTGGATTTCACGAAACTGGATCGGTTGACCATGGTGGCCTGCGGCACAGCCTTCTATGCCTGCCTGACCGCAAAATACTGGTTCGAACAACTGGCCAAAATGCCGGTCGAAGTCGATATCGCCAGCGAGTTCCGCTACCGCGAGCCACCGATCACTGATCGCACACTGGCCCTGTTCGTCAGTCAGTCGGGCGAAACGGCGGACACATTGGCCGCGCTGCGCTATTGCGAGGGCAAGGCGGACAAGATCGTTTCGGTCGTCAATGTCCCCGAAAGCTCGATTGCCCGCGAAAGTGACATCGCCCTGCCGATCCACGCCGGCGTGGAAATCGGCGTGGCATCGACGAAGGCGTTCACGTGTCAGTTGAGCGTGTTGCTGATGCTTGCGCTCAAGGCTGCCGCCGACCGGGGCACGCTCAGCGACGAAGAACTGGCCGATCACGCCGCAGCTTTGCGCGGTCTGCCCACAATCCTGAACGCAGCGCTGGATCAAAGCCACGCCATCCGCAAATCCGCCCAGCGCCTGTCCGAGGCGCGCGACGTGTTGTTTTTGGGCCGGGGGCTGATGTATCCACTGGCCATGGAGGGGGCGCTGAAGCTCAAGGAAATCAGCTATATCCATGCGGAAGGTTATGCCTCGGGTGAATTGAAACACGGACCCATAGCCCTGATCGACAAGCATATGCCAGTGGTTGTCATGGCCCCGCGCGACGCAGTTTTCGACAAGACGGTTTCGAACATGCAGGAGGTCATGGCGCGCAAGGGCAAGGTCATTCTCATCTCGGACGATGACGGCATTACCGACGCGGAAGACGGCGTCTGGAACACGATCCGCATGCCGCATGTCCATACAAGCCTGGCGCCAATCCTGTATTCGGTGCCGGCCCAGTTGCTGGCCTATCACACCGCTGTCGCAAAGGGCACGGATGTGGATCAGCCGCGCAACCTGGCCAAATCCGTAACGGTGGAGTGAACCATGTCCAAACAATTCCCGGAACTGGACGACGCCCAACGCAAGTTCATCGAAGACCAGCACATGTTCTTCGTTGGCACCGCAGGGCCTGAAGGTCGCGTCAATATCTCGCCCAAGGGCATGGATTCATTACGTGTTCTTGGGCCCAACCGGATCGTTTGGTTGAACCTAACCGGCAGTGGCAACGAAACCGCCGGTCATTTGCTGCAGACCAATCGCATGACGCTGATGTGGTGTTCCTTCACCACGCGCCCGCTGATCCTGCGCACCTATGGTACCGCACATACCTTGCATGTCGGCGACGATGGCTGGGACGAACTGGCCGCCCTGTTCCCCAATCATCGCAGCGCGCGGCAGATTTATGACCTCAGCCTCGACATGGTGCAAACATCCTGTGGCTACGCGGTTCCGTTCATGGAATTCCAATCGGACCGCGACACGATGCAAAAGTGGGTCGACGGAAAATCCGACGAAGACATCCGTGCCTATTGGGTCGACAAGAACCACTCCACGATTGACGGCCACCCCACCCGTGCCTTGGAAAAGGGCGGCGATGCCGGATAGCTATCTCAACCAGATCAAGGCTCATGCCGACCCCGAGCGCGCAGACCAGATGGCGGCCTATCACAAGGTCGAGCGTCCTTATCTGGGGGTCGCCAATCCGGTATTGAACGACCTCACCAAGTCGTGGCGGCAAGAGCTGGATGTTTCTGCTCGAGTAGAATTGGCGGACGCTCTGTGGCAGAGCAACATTCACGAGGCTCGTCTTGCTGCTGCCAAACTGCTGACGCAGGCCCGTATCCGGCCAGATCAGGCGGTCTGGGAACTGCTGCACAGCTGGTTGCCGGATTTTGACGCCTGGGCGGTGGCCGATCACGCCTGCATGGCAATGCAAAAGCGCCTTAAAGCAGACCCCGAACGGCTGGATCAGGTGGAGCTCTGGACCGCCTCAGATCACATGTGGACCCGCAGGGCTGCGCTGGTCGCCACCCTGCCTTGGACCAAGCAAAACCACCCCAAACCCGACGATCTGCAACGCCGCGACCGTATTCTGGGTTGGGCTGCGGGTTATGTTCCCGATCGTGACTGGTTCATTCAGAAATCTGTCGCCTGGTGGCTGCGCGAACTGTCCAAACACGATCCGTCCCGCGTCATTGCGTTTCTGTCCGCGCATGGCAGCCAGATGAAGCCGTTTGCCCGCCGCGAGGCCGGCAAATACCTGAAAGATCAGTTGGAATAGACTTCAAGTTCGACCAGAGCGTCGAGCGGCAACAAAAGTGCCCGCATTGCATCCAGCGACAGACGGCTGCCCCCGCTTTCAGGTCCCGGCGCCGGTACCAGCGCAATATAGGCCTGCGCCCCCGTACTTGGGACCAGAACACGGCCCGTAAACTCGGTCTCGACCAAAGGGGTTTCCATCCAGCGTCCCGGCGTCGTGGGATCACCCAGCGCGGCGACGGTCGTTCTGGCGCCGATCCAACCAGCCGCAGTGGCGGCAACAGGTTCCGGTTCGATCGTTTCCCCGGCAGTCGCAGCATCCGGTTCGGCAACACCATCGCCACCGCCAAAGACCCGGTCCGTCGTTGACCGAACCGCGTCACATCCCGCCAGCAAAGCGCACAACACCAAAACCGCATATCTCATGGCCACAACCTATCGACCTGTGCCCATCTATGCCAGCGCAAAGGAAACTTCACCCTTGTCGTGGGCAGGCCGCAGCTTTACGTATGTCGCATGACAGCTCCACTTATCGACCCGTTTGCGCGCGCCATCACCTACCTCCGTGTTTCCGTGACGGATCGCTGCGATTTCCGTTGCGTCTATTGCATGTCCGAAAACATGACGTTCCTGCCCAAGAAGGACCTGCTGACTCTCGAGGAGCTGGATCGCATGTGTTCGACATTTGTCCGGCTGGGCGTCGAAAAGCTGCGCATAACCGGCGGGGAACCACTGGTGCGCCGTAACATCATGAGCTTTTTCAACGCCATGACCCGGCATCTGGACAGCGGCGCGCTAAAAGAGCTGACGCTGACAACCAACGGATCACAGCTAAACCGTTTTTCCGAGGATCTGTATGCCGCGGGCGTGCGCAGGATCAACGTGTCGCTGGATACGCTGGATGACGACAAATTCGCGCGCATCACCCGGTGGGGCCGCCTGAAACAGGTGCTGAACGGCATTGATGCCGCACAAAAAGCCGGATTGCGGATCAAGATCAATGCTGTGGCTCTGAAAGGCTTCAACGAGGAAGAACTGCCGCGGATCACCCAATGGTGCGCCGAGCGTGACATGGACCTGACCTGGATCGAGGTCATGCCGATGGGGGACATCGGCAACGAAGATCGTCTGGATCAGTACTGGTCACTCAAGGATGTAAGGGCCGAATACGAAAACCACTACCGGGTCACCGATCTGGCCGAGCGGACCGGCGGCCCTGCGCGCTATGTCCGGCTCGAGGAAACGGGGCAGAAGATCGGCTTCATCACGCCGCTCAGCCACAATTTCTGCGAAAGCTGCAACCGCGTGCGGCTGACCTGCACGGGCGAGCTGTACATGTGCCTGGGCCAGGAAGACATGGCCGATCTGCGCGATCCGCTGCGGGATCATCCGGATACGGAACAACCGCTCGAAGACGCGATCCGCGCTGCGATCAACCTCAAACCCAAGGGGCATGATTTCGACTATTCCCGTCAGGCGGTAGATGGCCGGATGAGCCGCCACATGAGCCACACAGGCGGCTGACATGCCGCGCCGGAACGGCCAGACACTGCTTTATCGTTTGTATTGCGGCCTGACCTCAATTGCCGCACCGCTTGTCTGGCGCACCGTGCGCAACAAGCTGCAGGCTGCAGGGGTTCCCCAGGCACGGCAACAGGAACGCCTCGGCCACGCAAGCCAGCCTCGTCCAGATGGCCGCCTGGTCTGGTTTCACGCCGCCAGCGTCGGAGAAAGCCTGTCCGTACTCAGCCTGATCAATCGGCTGGCGGAGAAGCTGCCAGGTGCGCATTTCCTGATCACATCCGGTACTCCGACCTCGGCAGCCCTTATCGAAAAGCGCCTTCCGCCCAGAACGCGCCACCAGTACCCGCCGCTGGACACAGGCGGCCCCGTCAGACGGTTTCTGGCCCATTGGAAGCCCGATGCCGGGATCTTCGTCGAAAGCGAAATCTGGCCGCACCTGATTGTCGAGGCCTCGCACCTGGGAACGCCGCTCGCCCTGCTCAATGCTCGACTGTCGGATAAATCGGTCGCTGGCTGGAAAAAGCGTCCGCGAACAGCACGGTTCATCCTTGAACAGTTTCGCTTGTTTTTGACTCAGAACGACAAGGCGGCGGCCAACCTGCTGGCCATGGGGGCCCAAGCTGACCGGGTCAAGCCCGGGACCAACCTCAAGTCGATGTCCGACCCCCTGCCCGTGAACAAGGAAACGCTGACCAGCTTCCGCAGCCAGATTGCCGGGCGGCCGGTCTGGATCGCCAGTTCCACCCATGCCGGAGAAGAGGAAATCGTGCTGGCGGCCCACGCGCAATTGCTGGAAAGCTGGCCCGACCTGCTACTCCTGCTGATCCCCCGCCATCCTGAACGGTGCGAAGATGTCGGTGCATTGATCCAGCAGGCCGGCTTTTCCATGTCGCTGCGCTCTGCCGACATGCCGATCACGGCAGACACGCAGGTCTACGTCGCCGATACCCTCGGCGAAACCGGAACATGGTATGCCTTGTGTCCGATCGTATTTTTGGGCGGCTCGCTCAAGGAAATCGGCGGTCACAATCCGTTTGAACCGGCACAGGCCGGCGCGGCCGTCATTACCGGGCCGGGGTATTTCAACTTTGCCGAAACATTTGCGCCTCTGATCGAAAGTGGCGGCACAATCGAGGTGCGGACAGCACAAGACCTTGCCACCGCCGTCACCACTTGGCTGAGCGACAAAGCGGCATTAGCGGAAGCCCAAAGCGCCGTGAAAACCTGCGTGAACACTCAAAAATCGGCGCTGGACGACGTCACAGATACACTCTGCACGTATCTTTCTCTCACGTGATCGCCCGTGGGGTCCACGCTTCATCTGGCTAAAAATATCCCGGGGGAGGCGCGCCATTGGCGCGACGGGGGCAGAGCCCCCATCGCCTTTGCCGTCAGGCGGCCGGCATCCTTTGCTCGACAATCTCGGCCCACCAACTGCATCCTGCCGGAATGGCCTCATCATTGAAGTTGTATTGCGGGTGATGCACCATCGCCGTGTCGCCGTTGCCAACCAGAATATAAGCGCCCGGACGTTCTTCCAGCATAAAGGCAAAATCCTCGCCGCCCATGACCAGAGGTGCCTCCTCGCAAGCGCCTGAGACTGAACGCGCCACGTCCGCCGCAAAATCGGTCTGCTCGTAGCTGTTCACCATGACCGGATAGCCTCGGATATAGGTCACATCAGCGGTCCCACCGTAAGTCGCGGCAACGCCGTTGCAGATTTCGTTGATCCGGCGCTCAGCCAGATCCCGCATAGCATTGCTCATGGTGCGCACGGTTCCCTTGATCTGAACCGTCTGAGGGATCACGTTGAACGCTTTGGAGGAGGTTTCGAACGAGGTTACGGATACAACAATCTGATCGACCGGATCGGCATTACGCGAAGCGATGGTCTGCAACGCCAAAACAGCATTGGCGGCCAGGACGGTTGTATCAACAGTTTCATGTGGTTTGGCCGCGTGGCCGCCAAGGCCTTCGAACGTGATGTCGAACTGATCTGTTGCCGCAAAGAACGCACCCGGACGGATCGCAAACGACCCTACGGGCTTACCAGGCCAATTGTGCATTCCATAGACTTCCTGAATATTCCAACGATCCATCATGCCATCTTCGCACATCTCGCGCCCGCCGCCGCCGCCTTCTTCGGCGGGTTGGAAGATGACCACAACCGTTCCATCGAAATTGCGGGTTTCAGCCAGATATTTTGCGGCCCCCAACAACATCGCCGTATGCCCGTCATGGCCACAGGCATGCATGGCACCCGGAGTTTTCGATGCATAGTCCAGCCCGGTCGCCTCATGGATCGGCAGCGCATCCATATCCGCGCGCAGCCCGATGACCTTGCCTTTGGTATCCGACTTGCCCTTGATCACGCCAACAACGCCGGTTCGCCCGATGCCGGTTACAATCTCGTCACAGCCGAATTCCTTCAGCTTGTCGGCGACCACCGCGCTGGTGCGATGCGTTTCGAACAGTATTTCCGGATTTTCATGAAGATCCCGTCGCCAAGCGGTGATTTCTTCCTGCATCTCGGCAAGGCGGTTCTTGATAGGCATGTCATTCTCCCCTGTGTGTCATGCGACGGGCATTCGTCGTTCCACCACTTCCGCGTACCAACTGCAGCCCGCGGGTATGGCTTCGTCATCAAAGTTATATTTAGGATGGTGGCACATGGCAGTGTCCCCATTGCCAACAAAGATGTAGGCGCCCGGCCGTTCTTCAAGCATGTAGGCGAAATCTTCCGACGGCATGATCGGATCGACGCTATCATTCACCTTGCCGGCAACAGCTGCCGCAGCTTCGGCCGCATAGCCTGTTTCCGCATCGGTATTGACAGTCGCCGGGTACCCCGGCGTCCAGATCACTTTTGCCGTTGCACCAAAGGCCGAGGCCGTGTCCTCGGCGATCCGGCGCACCCGCTCTTCCGCGATGGCGCGATACTCGGGATCCAGCGTTCGCACCGTGCCTTGCAACCGCACCGTATGCGCGATCACGTTCGACGCAACGCTATCAGTCACGAAGGTGCCGACCGTCAGCACCACACGCTTGATCGGATCGACGGTGCGCGACACAACCGACTGCAAAGCCACGACAATATGAGATGCGACAAGAGTTGTATCCACCGCATCATGCGGCGCGGCGGCGTGCCCGCCCTTGCCCGTCACAACAATCTCGAACTCGTCGGACGAGGCCAGCAAGGCACCGGGTCGAATGGCGAACTCTCCCACCGGAAGGCCAGGCATATTGTGCATGCCGTATACTTCTTGAATGCCCCATCGTTCCATCAGGCCATCCTGACACATCGCCAATCCGCCCGCGCCGCCTTCTTCGGCGGGCTGGAAAATAAGAACAACGGTCCCATCAAAATTCCGGGTCTCAGCCAGATACTGTGCCGCCCCCAGCAGCATCGAGGTATGGCCGTCATGCCCGCAGGCATGCATCTTACCCGGCACGGTCGAGGCATAGTCGAGCCCGGTTGCCTCTTCGATGGGCAGTGCATCCATATCGGCGCGCAGGCCCACCACACGGCCCTTCGTGTCGGTCCGCCCCCGGATCACGCCAACAACGCCTGTTTTGCCGATACCGGGCGTAATCTCATCCACGCCAAACGCTTTCAGGCGCTCTGTTACAAAGGCGGCCGTTTCATGGACGTCATACATCAATTCTGGGTTGGCATGCAGGTGGCGGCGCCATTTGGTGATCTCGCCATGCATTTCGGCAAGCCTGTTTTTGACGGGCATTTTCATCCTCCTGTGACAAGAGTTTCAATATCGACCAAGTGGCCACAAATCTCAGGCCCCGAGCTTGTTTACCAGCCGCTCCATAAATCTGTGACCTTCATTGAACTGTGCAATCGTTATGAACTCGTTCGGCTGATGGGCCTGTGCAATATCGCCGGGGCCGCAAATAACCGCTGAATAGCCCGCTTCCTGAAACTGCCCCGCTTCAGTCCCGTAGCTGACAACATGCGAGGCATTGTCCCCCGTCAGGGATCGCACCAAGGCCTCGGCCTCTCCATCAGGTTCGGGCACCAGCGCCGGTACTGCAAAATCCTCGGCCACGTCGATGCGCGCTTCCGGGTGGACCTGCTGCATCCGGGCTTCGATCTGCCGCACCTGCTTCAGATAGTCCGTTCTCCAGTGCGATGCCTGTTCACCGGGCACCACTCGGAAGTCCATCATGAACCGGCAGTCCTTTGCAGTGATATTATGCGCTGTTCCCCCTTCGATCATCCCGACATGGCAGGTGGTCCAGGGCGGATCGAATATCGCGGCGACATCACTTGGTTCGGCTGCCATGTTCTCGGCATTTCGATCGTTGGCCCAATCGATCAGCGGCGCCGCCGACATGATCGCGTTGACCCCGGTATGCATGATCGAGCTGTGGACCTCAAACCCGACAACATGTGTATCATACCCGAAGCTGCCCTTGTGACCCGTGACAGCCTGCATCATCGACGGCTCGCCCACGATCACGGCGGATCCTTTGGGCAGAACCTCCTGCATGGCTTCGATCATCGGCGGGGCTCCGGTGCAGCCAACCTCCTCATCAAAGCTCAGCGCCAGTTGCAGAGGTCGTTTGAGATCCGCGTATTGCGCCTCGACCAATGCCCAGATTGCGAGTGCGTCAAAGCCTTTCATGTCGCAAGTTCCGCGCCCGAAATATTTGCCGTCTCTTTCGACAACAGTGAAAGGGTCGCTGTCCCATGGCTGCCCGTCAACGGGCACGACATCGGTATGGCCGGACAGGACAACCGCCCCTTCCTGCCAGGGGCCGACATGGGCCAGCAGGGCGGCTTTGTGTGGCTGGTTCGGATCGGGCCAGCGATGCGACGTGATGCCGTGGCTGGCCAGGTAGGCTTCGACCCAGTCAACCAGAGGCAGGTTGGTCTCACGGCTCACCGTCGGGAACGAGATCAGGTGTGTCATGATCTCAAGCGGCGTCAGGCGGTGCGGCATGAGGATCAGTAACCGCTATCCGTGGTTAGGACGAAGTGACCTGGCTCGACCTCGCGGTATTCCGAAGGTTCGGGTTTATAGCCGATTGGATGAATTGGCGACGGGATCGGCTTGAAATTCAGATCCTTTTCCGATTTCCGCTGGTTCGGATCGGCAATCGGAACAGCCTTCATCAGCGCCTGAGTATAGGCATGCTGCGGGTTCTCGAACACCCGGGCACGCGGGCCAAGTTCGACAATGCGGCCCAGATACATGACGCCGACATGGTGGCTGACCCGCTCGACCACGGCCATATCGTGGCTGATGAACAGATAGCTGAGGCCAAGTTCCGACTGAAGCTCCATCATCAGGTTCAGAACCTGCGCCTGGACCGATACGTCAAGCGCCGATACCGCCTCGTCCGCGACGATCAGCTTGGGGTTCAGCGCAAGCGCTCGGGCAATAGCGATGCGCTGCCGCTGACCACCCGACATCTCGTGCGGGAAACGGCGCATGAAGCTGCGCGGCAACTGTACCTTGTCGAACAGTTGCGCCACACGGTCCTGCAACTCCGAGCCTGACGCGACACCGTAGTTGCGCATCGGTTCGGCCACCTGATCGATCAGCTGCATCTGCGGATTGAGCGAGGCGAACGGGTCCTGAAAGATCATCTGCATATCCAGCCGCGCTTTGCGCAGACCCGCAGAATCCAGTTTCATGATGTCGAGGCCATCCAGATTGACCTCACCTGCCATCGGCTCGACCAGCCGCAGGATCGACCGACCCGCCGAAGATTTGCCGCACCCTGATTCGCCCACAAGGCTCAGCGTCTGGCCCTTGTTCAGGGTGAACGAAACGTCTTCGACCGCGTGCACATTGGAAATCGTGCGACGCAGCAGCCCCCCCTTGACGGGGAACCGGGTGGTCAGGTTCTTGACGGACAGCAGAACTTCTTCAGTGCCGGGGATTGGCGCAATGTTCTGCCCTTCGACACCCAGCAGCTTCATCGGTTCCGGGGCCGATTTTCCCTGCATTTCGCCCAGTTTCGGAACAGCGGCCAGCAGCGCCTTGGTGTAATCGTGCTGCGGATTCTCGAAGATTTCCTTGACCGTGCCCTCTTCGACCTTGTTGCCGCGGAACATGACCACGACGCGGTCGGCCATCTGCGCCACAACCGCCATGTCATGCGTGATGAACATCACCGCCGTGCCGGTTTCCCGCTTGAGCCGGTCCATCAGTGCGAGGATCTCGGCCTGAATGGTCACGTCCAGCGCTGTGGTGGGTTCATCCGCGATCAGCAGGCGCGGCTCGCAGGCCATGGCCATGGCGATCACCACCCGCTGGCGCATGCCGCCGGACAATTCGTGTGGGTATTGCTTCAGTCGCCGTTCGGGTTCCGGAATGCGGACCTGACGCAGCAGTTCCAGCGCGCGGTCCTCGGCCTGCGACTTGGACAGGTTCTTGTGGATCCGCAACCCTTCGGTCAACTGCCGGCCGACGGTAAAAACGGGGTTCAGCGCTGTCATCGGCTCCTGAAAGATCATTCCGATCTCGTTGCCGCGAATCTGTTTCATCAGATTCTGATCGGCCCCAGACAGGTCCATTTCGGTCTCGTCGCGCCGGTCAAACAGCAGTTGCCCACCCGCGATCTCACCGCCGCCGAATTCCACCAACCGCATCAGCGACAGAGACGAGACCGATTTCCCCGACCCCGATTCACCAACGATACATACGGTTTCGCCGGGATGGATCGAAAACGAAACATCTTCGACCCCGACCACCGGACCATCCTTGGTCTGAAATTCGACCCTAAGATTCTTGATCTGGGCAATAGGCTGATCCAGCACGCGCACGCTCCCCTTGGCGGCTTGTTATTTTTGAATGCCAAACGCTAAGGCGGCAGGAAGGGAAAAGTCAAACGCATTGCAGGTTTTCCTTAAGGCAAGGCTTGCAATTTTCCAAAACTCTGTTTCGATACGCCGCGTAACCGTTTTTGGGAGATGGCGGAATTCGCGAAGAGTGGCTTGCATACATGTTTCTTTTCAGCGCCTTACATTCCCACACGGCAACGCCAAACCCGCAGGCCTTGCGGAGATAATCGAGACACGAATGTGTCCAACATGGAGTGTATGATGAAAATCAAAACCCTTTTGCTTGGTGCGATTGCAAGCACAGCGATGGCCCCGATGGCCTTTGCCGAGCGCGGATCGGACGGCAATGTCAGCATCATTTACTGGCAGGCACCGTCGATCCTGAACCCGTTCCTTTCGGGTGGCACCAAGGATGTGGAGTCGGCCTCGCTGGTGATCGAACCGCTCGCCCGCTACGACCAGGACGGCAACATGGTGCCTTATCTGGCATCCGAAATTCCAACCGTTGAAAACGGCGGTGTCAGCGAAGACCTGACCTCGATCACCTGGAAAATCGCACCGGGAATCACCTGGTCGGATGGTAGTCCGTTCACTTCTGCGGACGTGAAATTCACCGCTGACTACTGCATGCACCCCGAAGGTGGCTGCGCGCAGGTGACCAAATTCGAAGGCGTCACATCGGTCGAAGCCGTGGACGACCTGACCGTAAAGGTCACGTTCGATGCACCGACCCCGTTCCCCTATGGTCCGTTTGTCGGCGGCGAAAGCCCGATCATTCAGGCCGCACAGTTTGCCGACTGCCTGGGCGCGAAAGCCCCCGAATGCACCGAGCAGAACTTTAACCCGATCGGCACCGGCCCGTTTGTCGTCACCGAGTTCAAGCCGAACGACGTGATCACCATGAAGGCCAACGACAACTACCGTGATCCGGCAAAACCTGCCTTTGCGACGCTGACCTTCAAAGGTGGCGGTGACGCAACTGCGGCGGGCCGCGCGGTGATGGAAACCGGCGAGTTTGACTATGCCTGGAACCTGCAGCTGGCACCCGAGGTGATCCAGCAGATGCAGGAAGGCGGCAAGGGCACTCCGGTCGCAGGCTTCGGCCCGCTGGTCGAGCGCATCATGCTGAACCAGACCAACCCGTCGCCCGATCTGCCGGAAGGCGAGCGTTCGACTGCTGCGCATCCGCACCCGTTCCTGCAGGATCCTGCGGTTTACAAGGCGATGTCTCTGGCAATCGACCGTCCGCTGCTGGTGGAAATCGGCTATGGTCAGGCCGGTCAGGTCACCTGTAACTGGGTTCCGGCCCCGGCTGCCGTGAATTCGGACACCTTTTCCTGTGACACGCAGGACATCGAAGGTGCGAAGAAACTGCTGGATGACGCGGGTATCGTAGACTCTGATGGCGACGGCGTGCGTGAAAAGGACGGCGTTCCGCTGAAGATCGTCTACCAGACCTCGACCAACGCCGTCCGTCAGGACTTCCAGGCGCTGATCAAGGAATGGTGGAGCCAGATCGGTATCGAAACTGAGCTGCGCAACATCAACGCGTCGGTCTTCTTCGGCGGTGACCCAGGCTCGCCCGACACGTTCCAGAAGTTCTATGCGGACGTTGAAATGTACGCCAACACCTTCAACGGCACCGACCCGCAGTCCTATCTGGGCAACGGCTTGTGCGACAAGGCTCCCAAGCCGGAATCGCAGTGGCAGGGTGAAAACATCAGCCGCTTCTGCAACGAAGAATTCGACAAGCTGCATGGTCAGCTGGCCGAAACCGCCGGTGCGGAAGAGCGTGCGAAAATCGCCCGTCGTCTGAACGACATCATGGTTGAAAACGGCGGTATGATCCCGCTGGTGCACCGTGGCCGTCTGTCGGCGCACGCAAACACCCTGGGTGGCGTGATCCTGAATGTTTGGGACAGCGAGCTGTGGAATGCAGCAGACTGGTACCGCAAGACCGGATCCTAAACATCAAGTTGCAAAGCTGCGCCCCGATCTGTATCGGGGCGCGGTCGTTTGCACACCACTCCAACAAGAAGACGCACAATAAAGGCGCCTTTTGATGCTCAACTTCACCATCAGACGACTGATTCTGGCCGTTCCGACGCTCCTGTTCATCAGTCTCGTCATCTTCCTGCTGCTTGAACTCGCACCCGGCGATCCCATGGCGCAGGTTCCGCTTACCGTCCCCCCTGAAGTCAAAGAGAAGATGCGCGAGGCACTTGGCCTCGGGCAGCCGATGCATATCCGGTTCTGGAAATGGATCGTGCAGTTCTTCTGGATTGAACCGCAGGTGCTGATCGACTCCATGTTCGGCACGACCTTCTCCGAAGGCGATCTGCGTGTGATTTCGTGGCAGACCCGCTCGCCCGTCATGGACATCGTCGTTCAGCGTATCCCGCAGACCTTGTGGGTCGTCGGCACCGCCTATGTGGTAGCCATCCTTATCGCGCTGCCCATCGGCATCTATTCCGCATACCGCCAGTATTCCTGGTTCGATCAGATGGGCACATTCGTGTCGATGGTCGGCTTCTCGGTCCCGCCCTTCTTCTCAGGCGTGCTGGTGATCGTGATCTTCTCGGTCCAACTTGGCTGGTTCCCGTCAATCTATGACACAACACATGTGGTCGATAGCTGGGACAGTTTTGTCGTGCAGCTGAAGCAGATGATCATGCCTGTCATGGTTCTGGCGCTTCAGATCACCGCACAACTCAGCCGGTTCATGCGCGCCTCGATGCTGGATAACCTCAATCAGGACTACGTCCGCACCGCCCGCGCCAAAGGCCTCAGCGAATACACCGTCGTGATGGTCCACGTGCTGCGCAACTCGATGATTCCGGTTGTCACCGTGATTGCTCTGGGCATTCCGGCCATCTTCGGCGGCGCCATCATTACCGAGCAGGTCTTCAAAGTGAACGGCATCGGCCAATTGCTGATCGGGGCCATTCAGGCCAATGACCTGCCGATGGTGCAGACCCTGACCTTCATCTTCGCCGTCCTGATCGTGCTGTTCAACCTGATCGCAGACGTCCTGTATGGCATTCTGGACCCGAGGATTCGCTATGACTGATCATGATCGCACGGATTCTCTGGTTCCGGACGAAGGGCTTGCCCCGGCCTCGACCGCTCTGCCAACGGCGGACGTGCTGGAGGAACTGGCCACCCCGCCCCGCAGCCAGTGGCGCGATGTCTGGGATCAGTTCAAGACCCACAAGGGCGCGATGATCGGGGCCATCCTGTTTATCTTCATCGTGGCCGGCGTCTACATAGGTCCTTATCTGTGGAGCATCGACCCGACACAGATCGACATCCGGTCCCGCAATCAGGGGCCAAGCTGGTCGCATCCGTTTGGAACAGACCAGTTGGGCCGTGACATTCTGGCCCGTATGATGTCAGGCGGGCAAACCTCGGTCTCTGTGGGCATCACCGCGATGTTGCTGGCGTTGTTCCTGGGATCTTTCATCGGCGTTCTGGCAGGGTTCTTCAAACGGCTTGACGGACCGTTGATGCGCCTGACCGATCTGTTCCTCGCCCTGCCCCTGCTGCCATTGCTTCTGGTCATGATGCTGTTGTTCCGCGAACCGCTGTCGGCGGCATTCGGGCTGGAGCGCGGGATCTTTATCCTGATCGTCGCCGCAATCGGCGTCACGTCATGGATGCCGACAGCGCGGATCGTGCGCGGAGATGTTCTGGCGATCAAGGAGCGGGAGTTCGTTCTGGCCGCGCGCTCGATCGGGACAAGCAACGGACAGATCATCACGCGGCACATCCTGCCCAATGTGCTGTCCCCGATCATGGTCTCCGCCACGCTGGGCATCGCCACCGCGATCATCACCGAAAGCGCACTGTCGTTCCTTGGTCTGGGCTTTCCACCGGATTTCCCGACCTGGGGCCGTTTGCTGTTTGACGGTGTCGACTATCTGCAGCAATACCCTGAGCGCGTGTTCTGGCCCGGTCTTGCGATCTCGCTGACGGTGCTAAGCGTCAACTATCTGGGTGACGGTCTGCGCGACGCTCTGGACCCGCGTATTCGCGGACGTTGAACCAAGTCAGCCGGCGCGTTTCAGCGCGCCGGCCAACACAACGATCAGTACCGCCAGCGGTATCAGCACCGAAAACGCCATTCTCAGGCCAAACAATTCGGCCAGAAACCCGATCAATGGCGGCCCGATCAGCAACCCGCCATATCCAAGCGTTGCAACACTGGCAATTGCCTGTCCGGGGGGCACCAGCGGGTCATTCGCGGCGCGACTGAACGCCAAGGGCATGATGACGGCATAACCGATCCCCATCAAAGCAAAGCCGAACAAAGCCAGCGAGGTCGCCGAAGCGGATACCACGCAAAACACCCCGATAGCCGCACAGACACCTCCGAATCTTGCGATACTGACCGGCCCGAACCGGGCTATGAACACCCCGCCCGCCAGTCTGAGCGTGACCATGGCAACCGAAAACACCGCATAACCCAACGCAGCAACACCTTCGGCCGCTTCCGTGACATCGCGCAGGTAGACCGCGCTCCAGTCCGCGACCGCTCCCTCGCCCAACGCACCACACAGGGCCGCAATTCCAACAAGAACCAAAGCACCGGACGGCCATGCAAAAACGGCGCCGCCCGCGCTCTCTGACAGTTTTGACGTCCAGCGCACCCATGACAGGGCAAGCGCAAACCCTACGACAATCCCACCCGCCAGCAGGAAATGAGTGATCACGGTCAGCCCCATCTGGACCGCCACGTAACCGCTGAGAGCCCCCAGCCCGGCCCCAAGGCTCCACATTGCGTGAAACGAGGACATGACGGGTTTGTCGTAAGCCTGTTCAACCTCGGCCGCCCAGGCGTTCATCGCCACGTCCATCGACCCGTGGAAGGCCCCAAAGATGAACAGAAACACAGCCAGTGCCCAGAACCCGCCTGCCAACGCCAGAAGGATCAGCGAAAGCGTGTAGAGAACGGCAATCACACGCGTGATGACGACAGCTCCGAAGCGGTCGGTCAGACGCCCCGTCAACGGAAATGAACACACCGCCCCTGCCGCCATGAACAGCAAGCCATAACCCAACGCCTCGTGCGTCAGATCCAGCCTGTCACGCACCGCGGGGATGCGCGATGCCCAGATGCCGAACAAGGCACCGTTCAGGATGAACATGGCCGCGACGGCGCGCCATGCGACCACTATTCCGATCACGAAAAACCCCTCTTGCCGGGCAAACCTGCCAGCCCCGTTCTACAGGCCTGATGGATTTTGGCAAACGTGATCTAGGACAGCCGCTTGCGGATATGGCGGACACCCACCCAAACGCCCGCGACGACCGGCAAGGTCACGGCAGCCGTCAGCATTCCCTTGCTGATGCCCGCGCTCGTCAGCGGATACAAAAGATAGCTGACCAAAGACACCGCATAGTAGCTGATTGCAACAACCGACAAACCTTCTACCGTGTGCTGAAGTCGCAAGGCCAGATCCGCGCGACGATCCATGCTTTCCAGCAGCGCCTGGTTCTGAGCACTTCGTTCCACATCCACCCGCGTCCGCAGCAGGTCTCCGGCGCGGATAGCCCGGTCCGACAAGGCTTGCAGGCGGTGCTCGGCCGACTTCACGGTGCGCATAGCCGGATCATAGCGGCGCATCATGAAATCGGCAAAAGACTGGCCGCCCTCGAACCGCTCCTCGCGCAGGATTTCGATCCGCTGGTTGACAATGGCTTCATAGGCGCCCGACGCTCCAAAGCGGAAAGAGGATTGGGCCGACAGGGTTTCCAGTTCGATCGACGTGGACAGCAGTTGCGGCAATAATTCATCCGGCTTGGACGAACTGACAGTCATCTGCCTCATCAACTCCGTTAGCTTCCCGTCCAGTTCGCCTATGCGCGGCATCAGCTGTTTCACCCGCGCAAAGCCCAGCATGGACATTGCCTTATAGGTCTCGATTTCACACAGACGCTGAATGATACGGCCAGTCCGGCGCTGATTGGTCCCGTCACGGACAAAAACGGCAAAGCGCATATGACCCGCCGGGTCGATGCGAAAATCGCTGGCGCAAATGGCGGCGTCATCCAAAACGCGGGCCACCGCCAGGCTTTCCGGTTCGAACCAATCCGCAAGCATCGGCTTCACGGTGTCATCATCCTTACATTCCACCACCCGTAGCATCGCCGAGGTTACGCGCTGACCGGGGCTTGCCATCAGCCAGTCGGGCGGAAAAATTTCGAAGTCCGCCGGATTGAACGGGCGGTCACTGACATTCTGCGCAATGGCCGTATACGTTACGAATTCAGCGTGCTGCTCCCATTTGAGCCAGTGGCGTCCGATCTGTCCGGCATAATGCGTGGCCCCGGGCTGCGGATGCGGTGCGCCGTGGCGGTTCAGCAGATCCGTCAGATGCGCAACATCTTCATCACGATCCCGCGCTGCCGCCGCAACGGGCTTCTTGATGGCCAGAAACACCACCGTACATGGCGTTTTCGCCACCGGAAACGGGCGCGCGTGCAATTCATTGGCCAGCGCATAGCGCAGCGGATGATCCTGGATGGGCGTCATTGTTAGCTCCCTGACTCCGGGACACTATACCCCGCATTCAAAATACATCAATTATTGTTTTATTTCATATACTTACGTGAATACCACCGCATACAGTGGCGTTATCCTATTGATTTGGCTGCCAGAGCTCGATCGGATTGCCTTCAGGGTCGCAAATACGAGCGAACTTCCCGACCTCACTGTCCCACTCATCGCGGGTTTCGACCTGGATACCTGCTGCCTCAAGCTGAGCGATTAACGCTGCCAGATCATCGACGCGGAAGTTGATCATCCACTGTTGCTCTGACCGGCCGAAATATTCGGTCTTCTGATCGAATGGAGCAAACACCGTGTGCCCCTCGCGCTGTTTCCAGGGGACAGGATCGTAGTGATTGACCCCCAGATGTGTCTCGTACCACGCGGACAACGCTTTCGGATTGCGCGCGCGGAAAAACACACCGCCGATGCCGTTCACCTTTTCCATCAACGCCCTCCTGTCAACAACCTGTCCTGCCCAGCCTAGCACGCCCCGCTTGCTTCATCTGGCCAAAAATATCCTGGAGGTCAGGAGGCAAAGCCTCCTGCATATCAAAAAAAGAAAAGGGCGCCGTCTGGCGCCCTTTGCAATTTTGATACAGCCTGCCGATCAGTCGATCATGGGCAGCAGCTTGTCCAGGCTCGCCTTGGCGTCGCCATAGAACATGCGGGTGTTTTCCTTGAAGAACAGTGGGTTTTCGATGCCCGAGTAGCCAGTACCCTGACCACGCTTGGACACGAACACCTGCTTCGCCTTCCAGCATTCGAGAACTGGCATACCGGCAATGGGGCTGTTGGGATCTTCCTGTGCCGCCGGATTCACGATGTCGTTCGACCCGATGACAATTGCCACATCCGTATCCGGGAAGTCGTCGTTGATTTCGTCCATTTCCAGAACGATGTCATACGGCACTTTCGCTTCGGCCAGCAGAACGTTCATATGGCCCGGCAGACGACCGGCTACGGGGTGGATCGCAAAGCGCACCTCTTTGCCCTTGGCGCGCAGCTTGCGGACCAGTTCAGAAACGGACTGCTGCGCCTGCGCGACGGCCATACCGTAGCCCGGGATGATGATCACGCTGTCAGCGTCGTTCAGCGCGGCCGCAACTCCATCTGCGTCGATCGCCACCTGCTCGCCCTCGACCGCCATCTGCTCGCCCTGCGGGCCACCGAAGCCGCCCAGGATCACGCTGACAAAGTGACGGTTCATCGCCTTACACATGATGTAGGACAGGATCGCACCGGACGAGCCCACCAGCGCGCCGACCACGATCAGCAGGTCGTTGCCCAGCGAGAAGCCGATCGCCGCAGCGGCCCAGCCCGAGTAGCTGTTCAGCATCGACACAACCACCGGCATGTCGGCGCCTCCGATGCCCATGATCAGGTGGTAACCAATGAACAGCGCCGCCAGCGTCATCAGGATCAGCGGGAACAGGCCACCCGACGAGGTGTACCAGATCAGGCAGATCAGCGAGAGACCGGCAGCCGCCGCGTTCAGCGCATGACCGCCGGGCAGTTTAGTTGCGGCGCTCGTCACCTTACCCGCCAGCTTGCCATAGGCGACAACCGAACCGGTAAAGGTAATCGCACCGATGAAGATGCCGAGGTACAATTCGACATGCAGGATTGCCAGTTCCGCCGCGGTCTTCTTGGCGATCAGCTTAGCAAATGCGCCCAGATCGGAAAGATCCGCCTGAGACGCACTGTCGGCAATCGCCATGACCTGCGCCACGTTACCGATTTCGAAATGAGCGTTGAAGCCGACGAACACAGCCGCAAGACCCACCAGCGAGTGCATAGCTGCGACAAGCTGCGGCATCTCGGTCATCTGCACGCGCTGCGCCACGTATTGGCCGATGAAACCGCCACCGGCGATCAGCAGCAGCGACAGCAGCCACAGTCCCGAACCGGGACCAACCAGCGTGGCGAAGACCGCCAGCGCCATACCGACGATGCCATACCAGACCGCGCGCTTGGCGCTTTCCTGGTTCGACAGACCGCCGAGCGAAAGGATGAACAAAACAGCCGCAACAACATAGGCAGCAGTAGTGAAGCCAAATTCCATGTGCCCGGCCTCCTTAAGATTTCTGGAACATGGCAAGCATGCGCCGGGTTACGAGGAAGCCACCGAAGATGTTGATCCCGGCCATGAAGACGGACAGCGCCGCCAGCAGAATGACCAGGAACGATCCTGATCCGATCTGCATCAAGGCCCCAACGATGATGATCGACGAGATCGCGTTGGTGATCGCCATCAGCGGAGTGTGCAAGCTGTGCGAAACATTCCAGATCACCTGGAAGCCCACAAAGATCGCCAGCACAAAGACGATGAAGTGCTGCATGAAACTGGCCGGAGCGATCAGCCCCACCAGCAACATCAGCGCACCACCAACACCCAGCAGTGTGAACTGCTGCTTGGTCTGCGCCTTGAAGGCCGCAATCTCCTGCGCCTTCTTCTCTTCCGGGGTCAGTTCCTTGACTTCCGGTTTCTTCTGCGCCGCAATCGCCTGCACTTTCGGCGGCGGCGGCGGGAAGGTAATCTCGCCCTCATAGGTCACAGTCGAGCCGCGAATGACGTCATCTTCCATGTCGTGATTGATCTGACCGTCCTTTTCGGGCGTCAGGTCGGTCATCATGTGACGGATGTTGGTCGCATACAAAGACGAGGACTGTGCTGCCATCCGGCTGGGGAAGTCGGTATATCCGATAATGGTCACGCCATTGTCGGTCACGATCTTCTCGTCCGCCACGGTCAGCTTGCAGTTGCCGCCCTTTTCCGCCGCCAGATCGACGATCACCGAGCCGGGCTTCATGCTTTCAACCATGTCCTTGGTCCAAAGCTCGGGCGCTTCGCGGTTCGGGATCAGCGCCGTGGTGATGACGATGTCCATCTCGGGCGCAAGTTCGCGGAACTTGGCCAGCTGCGCGTTGCGGAACTCTTCGGACTGGACCGAGGCATAACCGCCGGTGGCCGCGCCGTCCTGCTGGTCTTCTTCAAAGTCCAGATAGACGAATTCAGCACCCATGGACTCGACCTGCTCGGCCACTTCCGGGCGCACGTCGAACGCATAGGTGATCGCGCCCAGCGAGGTCGAGGTCCCGATGGCCGCCAGACCGGCCACACCGGCGCCAACGATCAGCACCTTTGCAGGCGGCACTTTACCTGCCGCCGTCACCTGACCGGTGAAAAAGCGACCAAAGTTGTTGCCCGCCTCGATCACGGCGCGGTAACCCGCGATATTGGCCATCGACGACAGCGCGTCCATCTTCTGCGCGCGCGAAATACGCGGCACCATTTCCATGGCGATCACGTTTGCGCCCTTGGATTTGGCCAGTTCCATGCCTTCTTCGTTGCCCGCAGGGTTGAAGAACGAGATCAGCGTCTTGCCCTTGGTCAGCCGCTTCAATTCCACATCGGTCGGTTGGCGCACCTTGGCGACGATATC
This sequence comes from uncultured Ruegeria sp., assembly GCA_963669395.1. Classification (GTDB taxonomy): domain Bacteria; phylum Pseudomonadota; class Alphaproteobacteria; order Rhodobacterales; family Rhodobacteraceae; genus Ruegeria. The sequence goes on from OY770022.1 coordinate 3,382,663, forward strand.
AGCCGCCTTCCAAAGCGCCGCCGCGGTCTTGACCACCTCGACACCCGCAGCCTCATAGGCCGCATCCGAGAACCCGGCAGCGGCACCCGCGCCCTTCTCGATCAGGCACTCATAGCCCAGCTTCTGCAATTGCACGGCAGAGTCCGGCGTCATCGCAACCCGGTTCTCTCCGTCCAGTCTTTCCTTCGGTGTGCCTATTTTCACCGGTGCTATCCCCCTAATTTTGACTCAATCTGAGCAGGTGGTCGGTATTGTTTGATAAGCAAACATGTATCCTGCGCAACATTATTTCGCAAGCGCAGCATTTTTGACGTTGGATCATCGCCGCAACCCACTCATATCCACCGCCGTGTTTCCCGTTCATAACGGGCAAAATCGGCGCGGAATGTCCGGCGCAGGCGGTCTTCTTCCGGCAGGATAAAACGGCGTTCCAGGACCCAGACAAAGACCGGCACCAAAACCAGAGAAAGCACTGCATCAAAACGCAGAATCAGACCGGCCAGGATCAGAACATCCCCCAGATAAATCGGATTGCGGCTGCGCTTGTAGATGCCCGAGCGTACCATCGCGGTCGGTGTTTCGTGCGGAATGACGGTGGTTTTGTGGCGGCGGAATTCGACGATGGCCAACACGGCCAGAAGGATGCCCCCTCCGATCAGGATGCCACTCAAAAGATCGGTCAGGCCGCTTTCCAGCGACAGATCCAACGACAGATGACGTCCCTGCAGCCACGCGAGCACGGCGAATCCCAAAAGCCAGACGGGTGGTACATCAATCCGTTGCACACACATTTCCTGTGATTGACGACACGCGCGATCATGTCGCTTCTGAACGACGTCCTACCGCTTTCGGGCCAAAATGGCAAAGCTCAGGATGTCGCATCGATGGACAGGCGGTATCCGATCAGATAGGCCCGTGGAAACACTGATCCGAAGCACAATGAGATGAGCCCTGAATGACCGATTTTGCCGCAACCAAAGCCATGTTCGACCTGCCCGAGGGCGTGATTTATCTGGATGGCAATTCGCTCGGTCCTTTGCCCAAGGCGGCGGGCGCACGTGTGCAGGACATGATGGCCAACGAATGGGGGCAAATGCTGATCACCGGCTGGAACAAGGCAGGCTGGATGGGAATGCCGACCGGGCTGGGTGATCGTATCGGGCGGCTGATCGGGGCCGAACCCGGCAGCGTTGTGGTCGGCGACACATTGTCGATCAAGGTATATCAGGCCGTGGCGTCCGCGCTGGAGCTGTGCCCCAACCGCAAGGTTGTTCTGTCGGACAACGGAAACTTCCCTTCGGACCTTTACATGGCGGACGGGCTTCTGCGCTCACTCGGACCGGATTATGAATTGCGTGTGGTCGCCCCCGAGGACGTGGCCGCGAACATTACCGAAGACGTTGCCGTTCTGATGCTGACGGAAGTGGACTATCGCTCGGGACGCATGCACGACATGAAGGCGCTGACGAAACAGGCGCATTCGAACGGCACAGTTACGGTCTGGGACCTGGCCCATTCTGCGGGCGCAATCCCCGTTGACCTGTCGGGCTGCAACGCAGATTTTGCAGTGGGCTGCACATACAAATACCTCAACGGTGGTCCGGGCGCGCCAGCCTTTATCTATGTCGCACCACGTCTGGCTGACAGCGTCAGGCCCGCACTTTCCGGCTGGCTGGGTCACGAAGCGCCATTTGCCTTTGATCTGGATTACCGTCCGGGCAGCGGGATCGAAAGAATGCGGGTCGGCACCCCCCCGGTCATTCAGATGAGCGCGCTTGCATCAGCAATGGATGTCTGGGATCTGGCAGAAATGAACGACGTGCGCGCCAAGTCCATCGAACTGACCGAGCTTTTCGTTGCGCGCGTCGAAGCCACCTGCCCTGGTCTGCATCTGGCCAGCCCACGAGATCCGAACCTGCGCGGCAGTCAGGTCTCATTCCACTTCACCGAGGGCTATGCCGCGATGCAGGCCCTGATCGCGCGCGGCGTGATCGGAGATTTCCGGGCCCCGGACATTATGCGCTTTGGCTTCACGCCGCTCTACATCGATGAACAGGATGTCGAACGCGCGGTCGAAATCCTTGCAGATATCATGCAGAACAGATTGTGGGATGCGCCGGAATACAAAATTCGCCAGCGCGTTACCTGACCTCGAGCCCGGCGCCAAACAGGTCGGCCACCTGGCCTACCTGTTGTTCGTAAACCTCGGCACCCGCTCCGGTCAGTTTCAATCCCTTGAGCGTCGCTGAAATGGTCCGGCCGGTTTCAACGGCGTCCGCGAACAACCGAACGCGCCCAGCTTGTTGTTGGTGTGACAGCCAGTCTGCGTAAAGCCCCGCCAGCATGGCCTCCCCCTCCGAGATGATCTCGGAAGACATGGACTTGGTGTTATCCAGCAGTTCAAGCCCGTGCGGCAGCGCCAGAATGGCTGCCATTCCTTCGGTCTGCGCCCGTATTGCTCGCTTCAACACGTCCGGCACGGAACCGGGCGACGCCAGCGCGGCAGCAACCGCTGCGCTTTTTTCCGCATAGTAGAGTTCGGTCAGCTTTCTGACGATCGCTTCTTTATTCTTGTAGTGCAGATACACGGCCGGTCGGGACATCCCCGCGCCCCGCGCTATGTCGTCCATTGATGTCTTGCGAAATCCGTACGTTGCAAACGCCTGAAAGGCCGAGTCCAGGATCGCTTTTTGCCGTGTATCGCCAACTCTCTCTGTCATGCTCAAATTCGTGACATTTTTTGTTTATTTTGTCAATTGACATCCTGACACTTTTCAACAATTGTGTCATAAACCGCGACAGCTACGAGAGGTGCGCCATGGCGACCGCCCTTAAGATCAATGGAAAGCAGCATCAGATTGACCTGCCCGATGACGTCCCCCTGCTTTGGGTCTTGCGGGATGAGGTCGGCCTGACCGGGACCAAATTCGGCTGCGGCGTGGCCGCCTGTGGGGCCTGCACCGTCCATATTGATGGAGAGGCGGTACGCTCGTGCCAGGTTGCGCTATCGGACGTTTGGGGTGACGTGACCACAATAGAAGGTATCGGCACCCCGGACGCGATGGCCACCATACAGCAGGCCTGGGTCGATCATCAGGTCGCGCAATGCGGTTATTGCCAGTCCGGCCAGATCATGCAGGCCGCTGCGCTGCTGGCGGAAAACCCCGCCCCAAGCGACAGTGATATCGACGAGGCGATGCAGGGCAACCTGTGCCGCTGCGGCACCTATCCCCGCATTCGCGCCGCGATTCACGATGCGGCTTCAAAGATAAACGAGGCGTAAGTCATGGCATCTGTTGGTAAAATCCTCCGCCGCACGTTCCTGATCGGTTCAGCCGCAATTGTCGGCGGCGTGGCGTTCGGCGCCTACTATGTCAGCCGCCCAGTTGCCAATCCGCTCAAACCCGGCAAAGGCGAGGCGGCGCTGAACCCGTTCGTTCTGATCGACCAGAACGGCGTTACCCTCTTTGCACCCCGCGCCGAGATGGGTCAGAGCGTGAAAACCACCTGGGCCGCACTGATCGCGGAAGAACTGGACGTGGAACTGGACCAGATCACCGTCCTGCACGGCCCGGCGGCGCAAGCCTATTACAACACGGCCATGATCGGTGAAGGCTTGCCGAACAAGGGCTACGACATCTCTGATTTCCAGCACAATCTGGGTGAAGCTTTGGGCGGGATCGGCAAAGTGCTCAGCCTGCATGTGACTGGCGGCTCGACCTCGATGAAGGACGGGTTCGAGCGGATGCGGGAAGCCGGCGCCTCGGCCCGCGAAACGCTGAAACAGGCTGCCGCCGACCGTCTGGGCGTGGACCGCAGTGCCCTGAAAACGGCCTCGGGCCATGTGGTTGCCCCGAATGGCGACAAGCTTCCCTACACCGAACTGGCCGAAGATGTGGCCAAGCTCGACCCGATCGAGGCACCGCTGCGTGACCCCTCGGAATGGCGTTACCTTGGCCGGCCCCAACGGCGCCTGGACATGGCCGAAAAGGCAACCGGCACCGCCGAATTCGCAATCGATGTACGCCTGCCCGGAATGAAGTTCGCCTCGGTCCGCATGAACCCGAAACTGGGTGGCCAGATGAACGGCTTTGACGACACCGCCGCGAAGTCAATGCCGGGGGTCGAGAAAATCGTCGATCTGGGCACTGGCGTTGCTGTCATTGCCACCAATACATGGCTGGCCAATCAGGCAGTCGAAGCCATTGACGTGGATTGGGGCGACGCGCCCTATCCGCCCGGGACAGAGGCAATCTTCGCCAGGATCAGCGAAGCGTTCGAGAACGACCCGAACTCGACCATGCGCGATGACGGCGACGTCAGCACTCTGCCGGACGGCGCCACCGAGATATCCGCGGAATACACCGTGCCCTACCTGGCCCACGCGACAATGGAACCGATGACGGCTGCCGCGTTGTTTTCCGGCAACAAACTGGAATTCTGGGGTGGCAACCAAGCCCCGACTTTCATGCAGATCAAAATTGCCGAGGCGGCCAATCTCGAGACCGATGCGGTTGAGGTTCATACCACCTATCTGGGCGGGGGCTATGGCCGTCGGCTGGAGTTTGACTTTGGTGTCATCGCAACAAAAATCGCCATGGCCATGCCGAACACGCCGGTTCTGACGACCTGGAGCCGCGAAGAGGACATGCGCCATGACTTCTATCGTCCCGGCGCAATGGCCCGGATGCGTGGTGCGGTCAAAGACGGTCAGGCGGTTCTGATTGACGGTCGGGTCGCCTCGCAATCCTGCACACATCAGGCTGTGTCTCGCGTGACCGGGTTCGCCGGCGGCGGCCCCGACAAGGTACTTGTCGAAGGGCTGTTCAACCAGCCATATGCCGTGCCGAACTATCGCATCAGCGGCCATATCGCCGATCTGGATGTTCCCGTCGGCTTCTGGCGTTCGGTCGGCAACAGTCACAACGGGTTCTTCCACGAAACTTTCATGGATGAAATGGCCCATGCCCCCGGCCGCGACCCGCTGGAATTCCGGCTGGAGCTGATGAAGAACGAACACGCGCCATCGGCCGGGTGTCTGGAAGCGGTGCGCGACATGTCGGGCTGGACCGGCCAGACCCCGGACGGAGTTGGCCGCGGGGTCGCCTTCACCTACAGCTTCGGCACTCCGGTAGCTCAAGTGATCGAAGTCGTTGACGAAGACGGCAGCATCCGCATCAACAAGGCTTGGATTGCCTGCGATATGGGCATTGCGCTGGACCCCGAAAACGTCAAGGCACAGATGTTCGGCGGCATGATGTACGGCCTGTCAGCGGCCTGCTTTGGTGAAATAACCTTTGCCGATGGCGAGGTCGAACAGTTCAACTTCCCCGACTATGACGCCATGCGTATGCACACGGCCCCGGAAGTCGAAGTGCGCGTACTGGAAACCAACCGTCACCTGGGCGGCGCAGGAGAACCCGGCACGCCGCCATCAATGCCAGCACTGGGCAACGCGCTGTTTGACCTGACCGGAGAACGCGCACGGTCTCTGCCGCTGATCAATCAGTTCAATCTGCTGGTTTGATGCAACCCGACCGGTCCCGTTTTTCGGGGCCGGCGCAAGTCACGCGGTTTGTTGAAACAGTCCAGCTTCCGATCCAGTCGCCCAGGCCCGCACCGCCGCTCCAAATGCTTCGAACAATGGCCGTGACACAGGATCATTCACAGCATCCCATTCCGGGTGCCACTGTACGGACAGGGTAAATCCCGGGGCGTCTTTGACATAGATCGCCTCGGGCGTGCCGTCCGGTGCATGGCCGTCGATTTCGATCCTGTGGCCGACTGTCTTGATCCCCTGCCCGTGCAACGTATTGGTCATCACCTCGGTCGCGCCCATCAGGCGGTGGAACACACCACCCTCGGCCAGTGTCACGACATGGCGCAGGGCGAATTTCTCTTCCAACGTACCGTCGGGCGGCATCCGGTGGTTCATGCGCCCGGGCAGATCACGGATTTCGGGGTATAGCGTCCCACCCAATGCCACGTTGACTTCCTGAAACCCACGGCAAATTCCAAAAAACGGCTGACCTCGCTCAACACAGGCCCGGACCAGTGGCAAAGTTATCGCATCGCGCGCCCGGTCGAATTCCCCATGCGCTTCAGTGGCCAGTTCGCCATACTCCTCCGGGTGAACATTGGGGCGCCCACCTGTCAGCAGGAAGCCGTCGCAGACCTCAAGCAGTTCATCGACGGATACATATCTGGGGTCTGCCGGGATCAGCATCGGCAGGCAGCCCGAAACATTCGCCACCGCATCGGAATTCATCGTTCCGCCGGCATGCGTCGGGTATTGATCGTTCATCAGATACGAGTTTCCGATGATACCAACCACGGGTCGTGACATTGTTGTTTTCCAAAACGTTTCCAGATCTAGCTGAAAACTATCGGCAGCAGATGAGACGTGCAATAGCACACACCCTGCATCTCAGCGCAAGCTCCTGTTCACAACTGCACAATTTTTCCCAATTTTAGATCAATATTCAGGAAACTGTTCCAGCAAGATCACTAATAGAGGGAAAAAGTTCCTAATGACGGTTCTTCAGCCTCCACACCGGCCACGACATAACGTTGCGTGTCAGATCTCGCCCGTCAGACCCGCGGCTTCGATGCCAGCCAGGGCCGCCGCCGCGTCGTTGTCCGACGTATCGCCGGTCACCCCAACCGCACCAATTACGGCACCCTTTTTGTCGCGCAGCAGGACGCCACCCGGAACAGGCACGACCTGACCACCATAAACGCCATTTACCGCCGCCATGAAATAGGCCTGAGCCTCGGCGCGCTGCATCTGCGCAGTACCCGCCATGCCCAACATGACCGCCCCATAAGCCTTGCCGTGCGCGATCCCAAAGCGCCCCGGGGCCGCGCCGTCCTCACGCTCGAATGCGATGACGTGACCGCCGGCATCCAACACAACCACCGAGAGTGGCTTCAACTCCATCTCATGCGCTTTTTCCAACGACTTTCGAATGATGGTGCGCGCCTTTCGCAAGGAAATAGCCATCCCTGATCCCTTTCATCTGGCCCAAAATATCCTCGGGGGAGCGCGAGGGGGCAGAAAGCCCCCTCGTTCCCGCCCGTGCAACTCAACCCAAACTGGCTTTCTTTTCCAGCCGCCGTGCATGCAAAACCGGCTCGGTATAGCCCGAGGGCTGCACCCGCCCCTTGAAAACCAGATCGCAAGCCGCCTGAAAGGCGATACCATCAAAACCGGGCGCCATGGGAGAATATTCCGGATCATCCGCATTCTGGCGATCGACCACGGTCGCCATCTTGCGCATTGCGGCCATCACCTGGCCTTCGTCAATCACGTCATGATGCAGCCAGTTGGCCAGCGCTTGCGAAGAAATCCGGCAGGTCGCGCGGTCCTCCATCAGGCCAATGTCATGAATGTCCGGCACTTTCGAGCATCCGACACCCTGATCGACCCATCGCACCACATAACCCAGAATGCCTTGCGCGTTGTTCTCGACCTCACGAGTGATTTCCTCTTCGCTCAGGTTACGCCCGCCCAGCAGGGGCACGGTCAGCAGATCCTCAAGCGTGCCGCGCGCGCCGCCGGCCGCCAGTTCGTCCTGACGGGCCAGAACATCAACCTTGTGATAGTGGGTCGCGTGCAGTGTAGCGGCGGTTGGGGAAGGCACCCAGGCACAGGTCGCGCCGGATTTCGGGTGGCCGATCTTTTGGTCCAGCATGTCGCCCATCCGGTCGGGCATCGCCCACATGCCCTTTCCGATCTGAGCCTTGCCCTTCAGGCCGCAGGCCAGACCGATATCAACGTTGCGATCCTCATAGGACGCAATCCAGGGCGTGTTCTTGATGTCGCCTTTCGGCAGCATCGGGCCGGCCTCCATCGAGGTGTGAATCTCATCCCCGGTGCGGTCCAGAAAGCCGGTATTGATAAAGGCCACCCGCGATTTTGCAGCGCGGATACATTCCTTTAGGTTGACCGACGTGCGGCGCTCCTCATCCATGATACCCAGTTTCACGGTGTTTCGCGGCAAGCCCAGAATATCCTCGACCATGTCGAAAATTTCGACCGAGAACGCCACTTCTTCCGGCCCGTGCATCTTGGGCTTGACCACGTAAACCGACCCTGCGACCGAGTTGCCCCCCTCGCGCCGCAGATCGTGCATCGCGATCAGCGTGGTGCAAAGCGCATCCATCAACCCCTCGCCGATCTCATTACCCTCGCCATCCAGAACGGCGGAGTTGGTCATCAGATGGCCGACGTTTCGGATCAACATCAGCGAGCGGCCCTTCAGCGCCGCGGTTTCGCCGCCAACGGCGGTGTATTCAACGTCGCCAGCCAGCTTTCGGGTGAATGTCCGGCCACCTTTCGAAACCTCTTCGGTCAGGTCGCCCTTCATCAGACCCAGCCAGTTGCTGTAGGCCACAACCTTGTCGGCGGCATCCACGCAAGCCACCGAATCCTCGCAGTCCATGATAGTGGACAGCGCCGATTCCAGGCGCACATCAGCGATGCTTGCGGGGTCGGAGGCACCAATATTGCTGGACGGGTCGATCATGATCTGCACGTGAAGACCGTTATTCTTCAGTACCACGAACTCAGGCTTGTCAGCGGAACCGCCAAAGCCAACGAAACCTGCGGGATCGGCCAGCGCGGGCACCATCGCACCGCCTTCGACGCTCAGGTCCGAAACGTCGGACCACGAGCCATTTTCCAGCGGTACCGCGTCATCCAGAAATGCCTTGGCCCACGCGATCACGCGGGCACCCCGAGCGGTATCGTATCCTTTACCCACGGGCAGATCGCCCATCGCGTCGGTGCCATAAAGCGCATCATACAGGCTGCCCCATCGTGCGTTGGCGGCGTTCAGCGCAAAGCGGGCGTTGGTGATTGGCACCACCAGCTGAGGCCCGGGTGTCAAAGCAATCTCCGGATCGACCTTGGCGGTTTCGATCTGAAAATCGGTACCTTCCTCGACAAGGTATCCAATCTCTTGCAGGAAAGCCTGATACGCGGCGGCATCATGATCCTGCCCTGTTCGGGTCAGATGCCAGCCGTCGACCCGGCCTTGGATCTCGGCCCGTTTTGCCAGCAACGCTTTGTTCTTTGGCCCCAGCTCCTGAACCATCCGGGACAGGCCTGACCAAAAATCCTCGGATGAAACGCCCGTTCCGGGCAGCGCCCGGTTTTCGATGAAATCTGCCAGTTCAACGGCGATCTGCAAACCGTTCCGGGCTTCTCTACTGCTCATATTCGACATCTCCCGCAATTGTACGCCACTGTATGCCGGCTTCAATTAGAGCGGAAGTTTCCGATAGGCAACATATTCGCCATCGCTTTTCGGCGGACCTGCCGGATTGGCGTCGCGTCAGCACGTAGGAGAAGCACGCCGGATTTACGTGCCCGGCACCGCTTGCAGCGCATCGCCGCAACCCATAACGTCGCGCCAGACATGAACCGATGCGAGGCCCCCGATGCGCGACGCCACCCCCACCACAATCTATCTGAAAGACTACACGCCCTTCGGCTATCTGGTGGACAGTGTGCATCTGACCTTTGATCTGGCCGAACACGCCACGCGCGTCACATCGCGCATCGCGTTCCGCCCCAATCCCCAAGCAACGGACCGAACCTTTTTCCTGCACGGCGAGGATCTGAAACTGATCCGCGCCGCCATTGATGGCGCGGACATCGCGCCACAGGTCACCGACAAGGGCCTGACTGCGGATGCACCGGATGCACCGTTCGTGTGGGAGGCCGAAGTCGAGATTGACCCGGGCAAAAACACCGCGCTTGAGGGGCTTTACATGTCGAACGGCATGTACTGCACGCAGTGCGAGGCCGAGGGGTTCCGCAAGATCACTTTCTACCCCGACCGCCCGGATGTGATGTCGACCTTCACCGTGCGGATAAATGGCGACCTGCCCGTGCTTCTGTCCAATGGCAACCCCACGGCCAAAGGCGAAGGCTGGGCCGAATGGACCGACCCATGGCCCAAACCCGCCTATCTGTTCGCACTGGTCGCGGGCGACCTGATCGCCCATCCCGACCGGTTCACCACCATGTCGGGCCGGGACGTGGACCTGAACCTTTGGGTTCGTCCGGGCGACGAGGGCAAATGCGCCTTTGGCATGGAAGCGCTGAAGAAGTCGATGAAATGGGACGAAGATGTCTATGGCCGCGAATACGATCTGGATGTGTTCAACATCGTGGCCGTCGATGATTTCAACATGGGCGCGATGGAGAACAAGGGGCTGAACATCTTCAACTCCTCTGCCGTGCTGGCCAGCCCCGAAACTTCGACCGACGCCAATTTCGAACGGATCGAAGCGATCATCGCGCATGAGTACTTCCACAACTGGACCGGCAACCGGATCACCTGCCGCGACTGGTTCCAATTGTGCCTGAAAGAGGGTCTGACCGTCTTCCGCGATGCGCAGTTCACGTCCGACATGCGCTCGGCCCCGGTCAAGCGCATCCACGACGCCATAGACCTGCGCGCACGGCAGTTCCCCGAGGATAACGGGCCGCTATCGCACCCCGTCCGGCCCGAAAGCTTTCAGGAGATCAACAACTTCTACACCGCGACCGTCTACGAAAAAGGCGCCGAGGTAATCGGGATGCTGAAACGGCTGGTGGGGGATGAGGCCTATTCCAGGGCGCTTGACCTTTATTTTGACCGCCATGACGGGCAGGCCTGCACCATCGAGGACTGGATCCAGGTGTTTCAGGATACCGCCAGCCGCGACCTGAGCCAGTTCAAGCGCTGGTACAGCCAGTCAGGAACCCCACGTGTAGCGGTAACAGAGGACTGGGCCGATGGCACCTATACACTGACCCTCGGCCAGCGGACAGAACCCACACCGGGTCAGACCGAGAAGTTTCCGCAGGTGATCCCCGTTGCTGTTGGCCTTTTGGGGCCGAACGGAGACGAGGTGCGCGCAACCGAAATGCTGGAATTGACGGAAGCGGAACAGAGCTTTGCCTTTTCCGGTCTGGCCGCCAAGCCAACGCCATCGATCCTGCGTGATTTCTCGGCGCCTGTGATCCTGGAACACGATCAGACCAATGCCGAACGCGCGTTCCTGCTGGCCCATGACACCGACCCGTTCAACCGCTGGCAGGCGGGACGCTCGCTGGCGCAGGACACACTGCTGCGCATGATATCCGAAGACGCCACCCCGGACTCCGATTATCTGGACGGGTTGCTGGCCGTGCTGCGCAACCGGGATCTTGATCCGGCTTACCGCGCCCTGATGCTGGGACTGCCAACGCAATCGGAACTCGCTGCCGCCTTGTTCGACCGTGGTGAAACACCAAATCCAATGGCGATCTGGAGCGCGGTCGAGACATTGCGGCAAGCCACAGCGCAACATGTGCAGGACCTGCTGCCCCGCCTGCACAGCGAAGCCCTGGTTCAGGCCCCCTACAGCCCAGACGCGGAGCAATCCGGCAAACGCGCACTGGGCAGCGCCGCTCTGTCGCTGACTTCGCGCCTGGACGGCGGTGCCAAGGCAGTAGAAGAGTATGGCGCAGCCAACAACATGACCCTTCAACTCTCGGCCCTGGCTTGTCTTTTGCGGGCCGGAAAAGGTGAGACGGAACTGGCCGGATTTTACACGCAGTGGCAGCACGACCGGCTGGTCGTGGACAAATGGTTCGGCCTGCAGGTCGCGATGGCCGCGCCCGATGCGGTGCCAGACACCGCGCGCAATCTGACCGAACATGCCGATTTCAACTGGAAGAATCCCAACAGGTTCCGCGCAGTAATGGGCGCGCTGGCAATGAACCACGCCGGGTTCCATCAGGCCGACGGCGCAGGTTATGCCCTGCTGGCGGACTGGCTGATCCGGCTTGACCCGGTCAACCCGCAGACCACTGCGCGTATGTGCTCGGCCTTTCAGACATGGAAGCGGTATGACAGTGACCGTCAAGCCCTGATGCGCGCGCAACTGACACGCATCCAGGATACCCCGAACCTGTCGCGGGACACCGGGGAAATGGTGTCACGCATACTCGACGCATGACGCCCTTTACCTTCACCCGGCAAAACCGCGCGCCCCGCACTGTACTGATCCTGATCGGCGTCTTTGCGGGGCTGATATCGCTCGTGATCTTTTTCAACGCCGCACTATGGCTGGTCGGGGTGCTGGCGCTTGCCACGCTGCCGGCCATCTGGGACATCGTGAAAGACACCAGCGCCGGGCTGACGCTGGACCGGGATTGCCTCAGGTGGCATTCGGGCGGGCGCGAAGGTGAAATCGACCTGAACGAGATCGATTTTTTCCGCTTCGACACTCGCTGGGACTTCTCGGTTCGCGTCTCATTAATGTTGAGATCAGGCAAGCGTATCCGGCTGCCGGATGAGTCGGTCCCGCCGCACCGGGCCTTTGAAAACACTTTGGAAAACGCCGGCTTTCGGGTCGAACGGCATCATTTTACAGTTTTCTGAAACGATGAGCCGCCACTGACCGGATTGACCCGGGATTCTGAAGTGTTTCAGGCAATTTACTTGAACTGACGCTGATTTACGGCCAGACTTCCGCTGTAAGTTACGCTTTTTTGTTACAGTTCCGAGTTTCGCCATGTTCAGGTCATTCAGGGCTCATCTTGCCCGTTTCACAAATCCTTCCCGGCAAATTGCGCCGCCAAACAAGGTGGCAGCAGATGCTGTTGCCGCCGTTCTGCCTGATCAGGGGCAGCTTAACATTCCCGTTGCACAACTAAACGCTGACGACTTCGTGGGACGCACCACTATTGAACGCGGCCGTCACCTGGCCCGGCAGGACCGGTGGGAAGATCTGTCCGCGGAAATGCGGGCAGCTGATGCAGCGCGCGACACCGCGCCCGACGGGTTGCCGATTGCTGATTTGCTGGCTTTCGGCGCACGCTCGGATGTGGTTCTGGCCGCTGAACATGCATTGTCGGATGGCAAGGCTCTGTCAGACTATGATCTGCTAGGAGGCGTCGCCGATCTGGAAGACGTGATGCAGGAACACCCCGGCAACCCGATGATAGCCCTGATCGTTGCACTGGCACATATTGATCTTGCCTGGGCATGGCGGGGAACGGCGCTGGATGCGACCTTGCCACCGCTGCACCGGTCGCGCTGCGCAGCGCATTTTGACCGGGCGGCGGCTATTCTGCCCAAGTGCAAGGCCGCGTTGCCAGACAGCCCGTTGGTCGCTGCGGCAGGCTGCGCCCTGCTGGCCGGTCAACGCCGCACGTCGGTTCGGGTAGCGGACGAGTACGAGCGGCTGATCGCGCTGGACCCCGAAAACCAGCGTCACATGCGCGCCATGGGCAGCCATCTGCTGCCGCGCTGGTTTGGCAGCTATGAAGAGCTTGAGGTTCAAGCCCTGCGCAACGCCGCCAGAACGCAAAAAACATGGGGCGCCGGGGGATATACCTGGGTCCAATTCGATGCGATTGCCTTGGATGAGGAAGCCTGCGCTCGGGTCGACATCGAGTTCTTCCTGGAGGGGCTGCACGACATCTTGGAGCGTCGTCCGGATCAGCAGACCATCAACATGCTGTCGGCATATTGCGCCATTACCGTGCAAAACGGCGTGGGCCTGAACGAAAAAGCCGATCTTGTCCGCTCGCAACTGCGCGAGGCGGCAAACTGGCTGATCCGCGATCATCTGACCGAACTGCATCCGCTGATCTGGGCGCATGCGGCCGCCGGGTTCAACAACTCGGTCCGCGTTCCTTCGCCCGAGCGGTTCGCTGCGCGCGGACACCGGGACGCACTGCGGGCCATCGCCGATCTGTTTCGCGAGGAACTCAACAGCGGCAAGGACGTGACATTTACCTCGTCAGGCATGCAACTTTCACGGAACTGAACCGGCAAAAGACTGGAAATCACAGCCATTCCCCCTTGCTCCTCTGACGTGCCGGGCCTAATACGCTGGCCTAGACTTTCTGCGGATATGAGGCGCGCCATGCTCGACCTGACATACGAAATGCCCAAACCCAAGACCATTGCCGGGGCCAAGCACGACTGGGAACTGGTAATCGGGATGGAAGTGCATGCGCAGGTCTCGTCCAATGCCAAACTGTTTTCGGGCGCGTCGACAAAATTCGGGGCTGAACCGAACGCAAACGTTGCTTTCGTGGACGCGGCAATGCCGGGCATGCTGCCGGTGATCAACGAGTATTGCGTGGAACAGGCGGTGCGGACCGGGCTGGGCCTGAAGGCAGACATCAATCTGAAATCGGCCTTTGACCGCAAGAACTATTTCTACCCAGATTTGCCGCAGGGATACCAGATTTCCCAGCTTTATCATCCGATTGTGGGTGAGGGCGAAGTGCTGGTCGAGATGGGTGACGGCACCGCGCGCAAGGTGCGGATCGAGCGTATCCACATGGAACAGGATGCGGGTAAATCGATCCACGACATGGACCCGCATATGTCCTTCGTGGACCTGAACCGGACCGGTGTTTGCCTGATGGAGATCGTGTCGCGACCCGATATCCGTGGCCCCGAAGAAGCCGCTGCTTATATCGCCAAGCTGCGCCAGATCATGCGCTATCTGGGTACCTGCGACGGCAACATGCAGAACGGCAACCTGCGGGCGGACGTAAACGTCTCGATCTGCTTGCCGGGCGCGTATGAGAAGTATCAGGAAACGCAGGACTTCTCGCATCTGGGCACACGGTGCGAGATCAAGAACATGAACTCGATGCGCTTTATCCAGCAGGCGATTGAGGTCGAAGCCCGCCGTCAGATCGCAATTGTTGAGGCCGGTGGCAAGATCGATCAGGAAACCCGCCTGTATGACCCGGACAAGGGCGAGACGCGGTCCATGCGGTCCAAGGAAGAAGCGCATGATTACCGCTATTTCCCGGACCCCGACCTGCTGCCGCTTGAGATCGAGCAGGCGTGGGTGGACGATATCGCCGCCAACCTGCCGGAACTGCCGGACGGCAAAAAAGCGCGCTTTATCAGCGAGTTCGGACTGACAGATTATGACGCCTCGGTGCTGACTGCCGAGGTGGAATCGGCGGCGTATTTCGAAGAAGTCGCCAAGGGACGCAGCGGTAAACTGGCCGCGAACTGGGTCATCAACGAGCTGTTCGGCCGATTGAAGAAAGAAGATCACGACATCACCGAGTCGCCGGTTTCGCCAGCGCAGCTGGGCGGTATCATCGACCTGATTTCGTCGGACGCCATCTCGGGCAAAATCGCCAAGGACCTGTTTGAAATCGTCTATACCGAAGGCGGTGACCCGGCACAGATTGTCGAAGAACGCGGCATGAAACAGGTGACGGATACCGGCGCGATTGAAACGGCTCTGGACCAGATCATCGCCGCCAACCCGGCGCAGGTCGAGAAGGCCAAAGTGAACCCGAAACTGGCCGGATGGTTTGTCGGTCAGGTGATGAAGGCGACCGGTGGCAAGGCCAGCCCGAAGGCCGTCAACGAATTGGTCAGCAAAAAGCTGGGTTCGTAAATCTTCGGGTTTGTACGCTGCGCATGGCGCAGGGTGTGCATTTTGTAGATAACGAAAAGTTAACCGCTCAGCCCCGATTTCGGGCTGAGCATCTGCTTGACTCCTCATCGGATTGCACCCTTTCTTCCGGGCAAGAGAGGTGAGGTAACATGCAGAAAAGATTTGATCAGGAACTCGAAGACCGGCTGGTCCGGTATGCGGCGATCGACAGTCAGAGCGATGAGACGTCGCCCTCGACCCCAAGTTCGGACATCCAGCTGAACATGCTGAACCTGCTGCGCCAGGAACTGACCGAAATCGGCGCGCAGGATGTTGAGCTGACCGGGGACAGCGTCGTTGTCGCCACTATCCCCGGAACTGTTCCCGGCCCCATTATCGGGTTTCTGGCCCATGTCGACACCGCCCCGCAGTTCAATGCCACCGGCGTCAAGCCGCGCGTGATCAAGGGGTACAATGGTGGCGAGATCACCTTTCCGGACGACGCCGATCTGGTCCTTTCGCCGGAGGAGCACCCCTATCTCGCCGAAAAGATCGGGCACGATCTGATTACTGCGTCGGGCACCACGTTGCTGGGCGCGGATGACAAGGCGGGCGTCTCGATCCTGATGACCATGGCGCGGCATCTGGTTGAAAATCCTGATATTCCGCACGGGCCGATCCGCATCGCCTTTACCCCCGATGAAGAGATCGGGCGGGGTGTTACCGAACAATTACCCAAGGATCTGGGCGCGGATTTCGCATACACTCTGGACGGTCAGGAAGTCGGCGAAATCGAATATGAAAGCTTTTCGGCCGATCGTGCCGTGATCCGGATCGAGGGCGTCTCGATCCATCCCGGGTTGGCGAAGGGCAAAATGGTCAACGCAGCCCATCTGGCAGCTAAGATCGTGCAAACTTTGCCGCAGGCGACGATGACACCCGAAGTCACGGACGGGCGCGAGGGGTTCATCCATATCACCGATATGAATGGCGGCTCCTCCGAGATGGAGATCAAGCTGATCCTGCGCGATTTCGAGCTGGACGCATTGCAGGCGCAGGGCGATCTGGTGCGGCAGGTCTGCGCCGCCGTACAAGCCACCGAGCCGCGCGCGGTGATCGGGTGCGAGATTTTTCCGCAGTACCGCAACATGCGCTATTGGCTGGAAAAGGACATGACCCCGGTTGATCTGGCGCGCGACGCCTGCCGCGACATGGGGATCGAGCCTGTGTCCGTTCCAATCCGGGGCGGCACTGACGGGTCGCGCCTGACCGAGTTCGGCACCCCCTGCCCCAATATCTTTACCGGGATGCAGTGTATTCACGGCCCGCTGGAATGGATTTCGGTGCAGGACATGGTCGCCGCGACCGAGTTGTGCCTGTCCGTGGCGACCAGGGCAGCGCAGAAACCGGGCAACAGTGGCGGCTAAAATCCGACATCGGGTCGACGTCTCTTTCGCCCGGCGGTCAACGTGATAACCTGTCCGCCACAGGCATTTCAGGAACGGTTGATGCAGCGCTACGAATACAAGGTTGTCCCCGCCCCGCAAAAAGGCACCAAGGCCAAGGGCGTGAAAACGCCCGAGGGGCGGTTTGCCAATTCGGTCGAACAATTGCTGAACCAGATGGGGCAGGACGGCTGGGAATACCAGCGCGCCGAGTTGCTGCCCAGCGAGGAACGCTCGGGCCTGACCGGATCAACGACCCACTGGCGCAATGTGCTGGTGTTCCGCCGCGCGGTCGAGGCTGAGGTCGCCCCGGTTCCCGTCCCGAGCCCGACAGAAACGCCCGAAGGCGTTCCGCTGGCCCACCCGATCCCGGGACCGGATACGGTGAAGGCGCCCGAGCCGGATGCGGTTCTGGCCCCGGGACCTATTTCAGCCGAGGTGGATGAGCCTCCCCTGACTTTGCAACCCGGCGAAAAAGCCGACGAAGATTCCAAGTAACAAGCATCAAGACCAGACGGTTCGAAGGTGTGGTTTTGATGGCACGGATTTGACCAGCAGGACTGAGACGGTCATCCGTTTCAGGGTTCCGGTCGTATCGTTAAGAGATATTTTTTGACCCCCAGAAGGACCCCCTACTGCGATGAAACCCCGCAAAGCTTATCTTTGTCTTTTTGCCGCCATCGCATGCCAGTTCGCGTTGCCCGCCGTCGCACAACAACGGTTAGGCTGGGTCAGCCAGATCGACGGGCTGGCCGCCTATCAGGGCAGCGCCGATCTGGATCTGGGCGGCGACTTCAGCGCGACGCGGTCGTTTCTGCGGGCTACGGGGCTATATAATTTTGACAGCGATACTTCGCTCGGTGTTTCGGTAAGCTACGGGCAACTGGATTACGATTTCAGCGCAGCGGACAATCAGCCGTGGAACGATATCCGCGACATCCGAGTTTCGACCCCGCTTCGGTTTCAGGCCGGGCAAAGGGGCAGCGTGTTCGTATCGCCTCAGATCAGATGGGACTACCAAAGAGGTGCCGCATCTTCGGATGGGCGCACATATGGTGTTTTTGCGGGCGTCGCATGGCAGATGAGCGAAAGCTTGACCATCGGCCCGGCATTTGGGGCCTTCTCGCAACTGGAAGATAGCGGTTTGGATGTCTTTCCCGCGTTGTTGGTGGATTGGGACATCAATGATCGCTGGAACTTGAACACCGGATCCGGAATCGGAGCTACGCGAGGGCCGGGGCTGACATTGAGCTATGCGGTGAATGAAGATTTCAGCCTCTCGCTTTCGGCACGTTCCGAGAAAATCCGCTTCCGGCTAGACGACAAAGGGCTGGCTCCAAGCGGGATTGGTGAAGATCAGAGCATCCCGGTGGTTGCGTCCCTCAGCTATGACCCGAACCCCGGCATGTCAGTAACCGTCTTTGCAGGGGCCGAGTTCGACGGCCGACTGACGCTGGAGGACGAGAACGGTAACGAAATCAGCCGTCAGAACTATGAAACGGCCCCTCTGGTCGGTCTCGCCTTCCGGCTGCGGTTCTAAGCGCAATCAGACACCGATATCCAAAGCCAGCGCATGAATGCGCGGAACCACATCGCCCAGCGCCTTGTGCACGGCACGGTGGCGGGCAACGCGGGATTGGCCTTCGAAGGCTGAGGCGCGGATGCGAACGTTGAAGTGGCTCTCGCCCCCGTCCTGGTATCCGGCATGGCCCCGGTGGCTTTCGCTGTCATCAACCACTTCAAGCTCGCGCGGGTCAAACGCGGCCTGCAGGCGGGATCGGATTTCTTCGGTCACGCTCATTTTTATGCTCATCGGCAAAATTTTTGCCGCCCCCCTCTTCTACTTTCGGCTGCTTAGACTAAACTGCTGCCTCCGAGTCGAAAAGATGTGTTCGTAAGGATCAGAGCATGACGAAATCAGACCCATTCGGATTCGATATGTCCGTTTCCAGCGCCAAGAAAAAGAACCCGCGCGGGCGTCGGGGCATGTCGGGTGCGTCTGAGACCTCGATGCGAATCTGCGATCACGAGGGCTGTGAAGAGGCGGGCAAGTTTCGGGCGCCAAAAGCGCCGGACGTTCTGGATGACTTCTTCTGGTTCTGCCAGCAGCATGTGCGCGAGTATAATCAGAAGTGGAATTTTTTCGACGGCACCACCGAGGCCGAACTGAACGCGCAGCGGTCCAAGGACAAGGTGTGGGAGCGTGAGACCAAACCCATGGGCGACCCCGAGGCGCGGGCCTGGGCCCGGCTGGGCATCGAGGATCCCCACCAGGTGCTGGGCGCCAACGGTACACAGAACAAGGGCCGTACATCAGGTGGCGGCGGGCGTCGCCTGCCCCCGACCGAGCGCCGTGCGATTGAGATTCTGGAAGCCAATGACAGCTGGTCAAAGGCCGAGGTGCGCAAGGCCTACAAAAAGCTGATCAAGGTGCTTCACCCGGATATGAACGGCGGCGACCGCAGTCAGGAAGAGCAACTGCAGGAGGTTGTCTGGGCCTGGGATCAGATCAAGGACAGCCGGAACTTCAAATAGTCCGGCATCCGGTTGGCCCTGCCGCAAACAATGACAGCAGGACCAGAACGGATCTGGCGCGTCAAACAATCATTCCGGAACGTAGCGCGGATAGGTCGATTTGCTTTGCGCGGCAAAGTCCAGATCAATCTCGACCGTGGCAAAGGGATTGTCAGGGTCGGTGGTGGCCAGCACGTTTCCTTCGGGGTCGATCGCCCAAGCCAGACCGCCTGAGTCGGGGGCTTCCCCGACAGGGGCCCACAGGTTGGACGACAGGCAATAAGCACCGGAACACACGGCCGAGGCCTGACCGCCGGCCAGCCATTTTTCGACAGAGCCGTGCGGCGTCGCACGCGGGACGCATAACAGGTCGGCACGCGAGGCCGCATAGTGGCGGGCCCATTCAAAGAACCACATCTCGGTACAGATCTGGACGCCGACGCGCATCCCCAGAACACGGGCCAGATCAAAGCTCTTGGGTCCGCGATCATACCAGCTGTGCTCATGATAACCCGGTTCATCCGGCAAATAGTATTTCTCATGCACCGGCGCTGCGTTGTCGGTTTCAGCGGTCCAGACATAGGCCTGATTGCGGCGGCTGCCGGCGGCGTTGACAATCGGGCGGGTTCCCATCGCGCCGCGAACGCCCAGTTTCGAAAGCTGCGAAATCCTGTCGTCATGCGCCGCAACGGAGGCAGCCCAGCGCCCGGCATCCGGCGTTGCGTCATGCGCCAGCCAGTCGAAAAAACACATCTCGGGCAGCAGCAAAAAATCTGTTCCGGCAGCTTGGACATGATCGGCCAGACCCGACAGGTACTGGTCCAGTTGTGATGGGCGCGGGTCGAGTTGGCAAACGGTGACTTTCACTGCTGCGGTCCTTGGACATGGTTGATATTGCGGATCAGCATGACTGCAGCGGCATTGGCGTAACAGCCAGGGAATGGTAACGTTTCGATAGATCTTTAACGATTTGACAGCCATTTTGACGAAAGCGAATGCAAGGCATGGACAATATCGATCGGGAACTGCTGCGGCTTCTGAGTGGGGATGCCCGTCGTTCGGCCGCCGAACTGGCGCGTGAACTGGGCGTGTCGCGGGCTACGATCCAGAACAGGATCGACAAGCTGAAGGCGAACGGCACGATCGCGCGGTTTACGGTGGAACTTGGGGGCAAGGTTGAAAACGCGCTGGTCGATGCACTTGTGCTTTTGAAGCTGGCACCGGGGGACAGCAGACGGATCATCGACCAACTCAGGAGAATTCCCGAAGTTCAGTCGCTTGGCTCCGTGAACGGTGTGTTCGATCTGGTTCTGGAATTGCGCACCTCCTCGCATCAGCGTCTGGATACGGTCCTGATGGATATCCGCCGCATGCCGATGGTGGCCGAAACCAACAGCTGCATCCGCCTTAATCATTTCAAATGAAGCAAGTGCCCGCAGCGAAACATCTGTCCGATGTCGCAGGTGGACAAGCCTAAAGGTCCGATTCGATCGTCTGATCACCGTATGGGCAACGATCACCTGTACGACAATCTTCTGCGCCTTGCGCGCGACGCCTATCGCGGCAATCGTGAATTGACGGCCTTTGCGGCGTTTCCGGATGACGTCGAGCGGCAGCCGATCACGCCATTACACCGCCCCTGCGGTGACGCTCTGCGCAACGAAACCGGTTTGTCATCCCAAAACTATGCCGATCTGCAGGATGCCATCGTTGCCGCCGGTCCGGCGGCTGTCTGGCGCGAAACCTACAAGGGCACCAATATCGGGGACCGGTTCCTGCAAAATTTCGGATGCTATTCCATCATCGGCAAAGGCGGGCCATTCACCTCGCGGCAGTTGTGGCTGTGGGTCGTCCATATGCCAGCCGGGCTGTATTATCCCTGGCACCATCATCCGGGGGAAGAGGCATATTTGGTCGTGTCCGGGTCGGCTGTTTTCAAGCGGCAGGGATGCCCCGATGAAGCCCTGCGCGAAGGCGGTACTGTACTGCATCAAAGCAACCAGCCACACGCGATGGAGACATTGGACGCGCCGGTCCTGTGCCTTGTCGCGTGGCGAAACGGGTTTGACACACCGCCTGTTCTGACCTCTGCCGAATGATTGCCGACGACCGCTGCGCTGATCTGCACTTCATTCTGCGCGGTCAACCTCCCGCTTTACCCTAGCGCCTTCCGGACCGTTCTCACAGTGCAGTGCCTGCGTCTTCCGGATCTTGGCTTGTCGGACCAGGTCAACCGGATTGGGTCATTTTCCAGCTGGTTGTACGGGACAAGTTCGACCCGCGCCCGCACGTGTAGCAGGCACAATGGACCGTTTGGTGCCCGCCACCGAGCTGGATTCAATGCTTTTATGGTCAGTTTCAAAGAAACATCCGGCCAGCTAAATGATCGGGCGGCTTTCCCTTGCCCTTGTCCGCAATATGTTGCACCACACACGGGTTCAAACCCGGAGAGCGGGGCAAAGGATAAGGACAAGGCGCATGGCTGACGGATCGATCGATATCAACGCAAAACCAACCGAAGACATCTCGGTCCGTGACGTATTTGGAATTGACAGCAATATGGCGGTCAAGGGGTTCGCCGAGCGTAGCGACCGCGTTCCAGTGATTGACCCGACCTACAAGTTCGACCCCGAAACCACGCTGGCGATCCTGGCGGGTTTTTCGCACAATCGCCGCGTGATGATCCAAGGTTATCACGGCACCGGGAAATCGACCCATATCGAACAGGTCGCCGCGCGTCTGAACTGGCCTGCCGTACGTGTGAACCTGGACAGCCACATCAGCCGGATCGACCTGATCGGCAAGGACGCGATCAAGCTGCGCGACGGCAAACAGGTGACCGAATTCCACGAAGGCATCCTGCCCTGGGCGCTGCGCAACCCCGTCGCCATTGTCTTCGACGAATATGATGCGGGCCGTGCCGACGTGATGTTCGTGATCCAGCGTGTTCTGGAACATGACGGCAAGCTGACCCTGCTGGACCAGAACGAGATCATCACACCGAACCCGAACTTCCGCCTGTTCGCGACCGCCAACACCGTGGGTCTGGGCGATACCACCGGCCTTTATCACGGCACGCAACAGATCAACCAGGCGCAGATGGATCGCTGGTCGCTGGTTTCGACCCTGAACTATCTGAGCCATGATGCCGAGACCATGATTGTGCTGTCGAAGGCCCCACATTACAACACCGCCGAGGGCCGCAAGACCGTCAGCCAGATGGTGACCGTTGCCGACCTGACCCGGACGGCCTTCATGAATGGCGATCTGTCCACGGTGATGAGCCCGCGGACCGTGATCAACTGGGCCCAGAACGCTGAGATATTCCGCAATGTGGGTTACGCTTTCCGCCTGTCGTTCCTGAACAAGTGCGATGAGCTGGAGCGCCAGACCGTGGCCGAGTTCTATCAGCGCTGTTTCGACGAGGAACTGCCCGAGAGCGCGGCGAGTGCGAGCCTGGGGTAAGCACCTGATTTGCGTCCGTTTCGGGCGCAATGCCTCCGGCGGGAATATTTTTGGCCGGATGAAGGCGGAACCGTTAATGTTTTCCAGGCCGGGCTGGTCACTTTGATGAGGGCTTAAGGACATGGCACATAAGAACGACAACCCCGCCGATCCTTTCAAGAAGGCCTTGGCCGAGGCCACCAAGGTGATGGCCGACGATCCCGAGCTTTCGGTAAGCTATACGGTCGACCCGTCGGGCCTGTCCGGTGAATCGATGCGATTGCCGCAGGTCTCTCGTCGCATGACACGGGAAGAGGTGTTGCTGGCGCGCGGCACGGCGGATGCTCTGGCGCTGCAGCGGCGGTATCATGACGACGCAACCCATGCGCGTTATGCGCCTCCGGGCGATATGGCGCGGGATCTTTATGAGGCGATGGAAGTTGCCCGTTGTGAAGCGATGGGCGCACGGGACATGCCCGGGACTGCCAGCAATATCGATGTCAAGATCAGCCACGAGGCGATCCGGCGCGGATATGACCAGTGCAAACAGCCTGCAGATGCGCCGCTTGCGGTGGCCGCGGGCTATCTGATCCGACATCTGGCGACCGGGCGGGATCTGCCGCCGGCGGCCGAGAACATCATGAACCTGTGGCGCGGGTTCATCGAAGAACAGGCGGGTGGCGTGCTGGAGAACCTTGAAGAGGTTCTGTCGGACCAGGCGGAATTCGCAAGGTTTGCTCGTCAGATGATTAAGGATTTGGGCTATGGCGACCAGCTGGGCGAGGACCCGGACGAGCTGGACGACGAGCAGGAAGATCAGGCCGAAGACGACGCCGAGGAACAGCCCGACCCCGACAGCACCGGGCAGGACGATCAGGACGAACAGGACGCCGACGCCACCCCCGAACAGACGCAGGAAGAGCAGCAGGATCAGTCTCAGGCGCAGGTCTCGATGGACGAGATGGCCGAGGATGAGATGGGCGAAGAGGCCGAGATGCCCGATGGCGAGGCCCCGCTGGAGCCGCCTGCCCCGCCGCCCGCGTCTGAAGCGGATCCCGACTACAAGGTTTACCTGAGCACCCATGACGAGGAGATCGCCGCCGAGGATCTCGCGGAACCGGCCGAGTTGGAGCGGCTGCGGGCCTATCTGGATCAGCAGCTGGAGCCTTTGAAAGGGGCGGTATCGCGCCTGGCCAACAAGCTGCAGCGCCGGTTGCAGGCGCAGCAGAACCGGTCCTGGGAGTTTGACCGCGAGGAAGGCATTCTGGACGCGGGCCGTCTGGCGCGGGTGGTGGCGAACCCCACGACGCCGCTAAGCTTCAAGGTCGAAAAAGACACCGAGTTTCGCGACACCGTGGTGACGCTGCTTTTGGACAACTCGGGCTCGATGCGCGGGCGTCCGATCTCGATCGCGGCGATCTGTGCCGATGTTCTGGCGCGGACGCTGGAGCGCTGCAATGTGAAGGTCGAGATTCTGGGCTTTACCACACGGGCATGGAAAGGCGGTCAGGCGCGTGAGGCCTGGCTGAACGATGGACGCCCGCAGCAACCGGGGCGCCTGAACGATCTTCGCCATATCATCTACAAGGGTGCGGATGCCCCGTGGCGTCGCGCGCGGCCCAATCTGGGTCTGATGATGAAAGAAGGTCTGTTGAAAGAAAACATCGACGGCGAGGCGCTGGAATGGGCGCATCGCCGGATGCTGGCGCGGCGAGAGCAGCGCAAGATTTTGATGGTGATCTCGGATGGCGCGCCGGTTGATGATTCAACTCTGAGCGTTAACCCTGCGAATTATCTGGAAAAACACCTGCGCGACGTGATCGCGATGGTCGAAAAGCGCAAGATGGTCGAACTGCTGGCCATTGGTATCGGCCATGACGTGACCCGCTATTACGACCGTGCGGTAACGATCACCGATGTCGAGCAATTGGCGGGTGCGATGACCGAGCAGCTGGCGGCTCTGTTCGACAGCGACCCGCGGGCGCGGGCTCGGGTCATGGGAATGAAGCGGGCCAGCTAGATCCGTTGACGTCGCCCTGCCGGGCGGCATAGCATCCCAAGAAACCAGCCCCAGATTGACGATCCGGTTGTCGGAGCAATTCGGGGCTGTGTATTAATGTGCCCGTGGCGAACGGCCTTGTGGTGCAATAACGCGATATCGAAGGGTGGCATCATCCGAAGCTCCTGTTTGTTGCCTCTAATTTGGCAACGGCGCTGCCCTCTCGCTTGAAGACAATCCTGAGAAACCCCCGAGAAACCTTTGGGAATGCCATTGAACCTTGTGGCCCCAATCGAAACGGAGTGTATTCAGCCCATGCGCTATGAGTTTGCAGATTGTATTCTGGACGTTGACCGCCACGTGCTGTTGCGCGGGGGCGAAGCGGTTCCGATTGAACCTCAGGTCTTTGATCTGCTGGAGTTACTGGTTGAAAGCCCCGGCAAGCTGGTTGCACGCGAAGAGATCATCGAGCGGGTCTGGCATGGTCGGTTTGTCTCGGAATCGACCATAAGCGCCCGCATCGCTGCAGCACGCAAGGCAGTAGGCGATGATGGCAAGACGCAACGGATCATCCGGACAATTGTGCGGCGTGGCCTGCAGATGGCGGCTGAAGTCAGCCGTGA
Source organism: uncultured Ruegeria sp. (assembly GCA_963669395.1). Taxonomy (GTDB): domain Bacteria; phylum Pseudomonadota; class Alphaproteobacteria; order Rhodobacterales; family Rhodobacteraceae; genus Ruegeria. The sequence continues at coordinate 3,408,093 of OY770022.1, forward strand.
TTCAGAGCCTGCACAAAACGGCGAACATCGAACCCAGCGGCTAAGATATGCCCGGGGACATGACGGTCAGGCGATTGCCTTTGCCATGTCCGGAGAAGGCCCTCCGGTTCTGAGGGTCGGTTCCATCGTTTATGATCTTGAGGCAGAGTGGCGGCTGGCTTCAGAGCGGACCTACCTTGAAGCGATGGACGCAAAGTTCACGATGTTGCGTTACAACAAAAGCCACCAGTCCCATTGGGGCGACCCCTGCCGGGCCAATTACGAAGGGGTTGCTGAAGACATTCTGGCGGTGACGCAGGCCGCAGGATTTGACCGGTTTGCCATTGTCTCGGAATTCGGCGGCGTATTCTCGGCCTTGCAATTCGCCACGAAATATCCCGATCACGTCAGCAGGCTGGCGATTGTTGGCGGCTGGGCAGAAGGGCGCGATCATCGTAAAGGTGTGGCGGGGCCGGATTCGATCCGCAACCTGATCATCGAAGGCTGGAAAGACCCCGGGAGCGGTTATGCGGTTGGCTCGCTGCTGAGCTACTTTCCCGAGGGACCTTTGGAAACCGTGCGCGAAATTGTGAACGAGATGCAGACGCTCTATTCCGTCGAACAGAAGCTTTATCAGCGCGACAGTGGAAATACCGCCTCAGTTCTGCATCTTTTGCCGCAAGTGCAATGCCCGACGCTGGTCCTGCATGGGCGCAACAGCGCCGTCCACCCCTTATCCGAGGCGCGAAAACTGGCAGCCGGTATTCCCGACGCTTCGCTTGTCATTCTGGAAACCGCCAATCACATTCCTCTGCCCGGAAACGACGTTTACGACTCTTACATCGAGACGCTGAAAGGCTTTCTGGGCGCAACCGAATAGTGTCGTCGCGATGTGCTGGACATTTGCCGCCGCGCGCCCCACTTTTCGCCGCACCAAGACAAAAGCAAGAGGGCTCCATGTTCCAGACATTCGAAGTGACCGCCCGCCCGGAACAGGGGCCGCCCCGGTTGCAGGCCTTACGCGGCGAGATGGCTCAGGAAGGGCTGGACGGATTTCTGATTCCCCGCGCGGATGCGCATCAGGGGGAATATGTCGCGCCGCGTGATGAGCGTCTGGCCTGGTTGACCGGGTTCACCGGATCGGCCGGGTTCTGTGCCGCGCTGAAAGACGTGGCGGGTGTATTCATCGACGGGCGCTATCGCACGCAGGTCAAGGCGCAGGTCGCGGATGTGTATACTCCGGTTCCCTGGCCCGATATCGGGTTGGCCGCCTGGCTGAAAGAACAGCTACCGCAAGGCGGCAAGGTCGGGTTCGACCCCTGGCTGCATGCCGTGGGTCAGATCACGAGCACGCAGAAGGATCTGCAGGGCAGCGGTATCGAACTGGTCCGTTGTCCGAACCTGGTGGACCGGATCTGGGCGGACCAGCCTGCGCCACCGATGAACCCGGTTAGCGCACACCCGATTGAATTCGCGGGTGAATCCGCCGAAAACAAGATCAGCCGCCTGGCGGAAGCGCTGCAAAAGGCGGGACATGCGGCTGCGGTGATCACGCTGCCGGACTCGATCATGTGGCTGCTGAACATCCGGGGATCGGATATCGGGTACAACCCGGTGGCGCACGGGTTTGCGATTCTGCATGCCGATGGCGGAGTGGACCTTTTCATGGCCGCCAAAAAGCTGTCCGATGTTGCCGATCATTTGGGGCCTCGGGTGCGCCAGCACGAACCCGATGTGTTTTTGCAGGCCATAAGCGGGCTGGCTGGTTCGGTGCAGGTCGATCCGGCGACAATGCCGCAGATTTTTGCTGACGCTCTGGGCGACAGGATGGCCGAGGGGGGCGACCCCTGCGCCTTGCCCAAAGCGTGCAAGAACGCTGCGGAAATCGCGGGCAGCGCCGAGGCCCATCTGCGCGATGCGGTCGCGGTGATCGAAACGCTGTGCTGGTTGGACGCGCAGCCCCCAGGCAGCCTGACCGAAACGCAGGTCGTCACCCGGCTGGAGGAAAACCGACGGCAGGACGCGGCACTGCGGGATATCTCGTTCGACACCATTGCGGGCACCGGGCCAAACGGCGCAATCATGCATTACCGGGTGACGACCGAGACAGACAGCCTGTTAAAGGATGGCCACATTCTGGTTCTGGACAGCGGAGGGCAATATCTGGACGGCACCACGGACATCACCCGAACCGTTACGATCGGCACCGCCGGTGACGAGGAAAGCGCCTGCTTCACGCGCGTGTTGAAAGGCATGATTGCCATGTCCATGCTACGCTGGCCCGTCGGGCTGTCCGGGCGCGACATCGAATGTGTGGCGCGCGCGCCGCTGTGGTCCGCGGGGCAGGATTTTAACCACGGCGTGGGCCACGGCGTCGGTGCCTATCTGAGCGTGCACGAAGGCCCGCAGCGCCTGTCGAAGGTCAGCCATGTTGCGCTGGAACCCGGTATGATCCTGTCAAATGAGCCGGGGTACTACCGGGAAGGTGCCTTTGGTATCCGGATCGAGAATCTGGTGGTTGTGGACAAAGCCCCCTCGCTGCCCGGTGGTGATACCGAACGGGCGATGCTGAACTGGCGTACGCTGACCTTTGTGCCCATTGACCGGCGGTTGATCGTCGCCGACATGCTGTCCCCGCAGGAACGGGCATGGCTGAACGAGTATCACCGCGAAGTTGCGGAAAAAATCAGGCCAAGGCTGGGCCATGACGCGCAACTGTGGTTGGATGCCGCAACCGCGCCGGTGTGACATCCGGCTGTTACATAGACTGGGCAGAGGAAAGGCCCTGACGCGACAAAAGAAGGAGCAGACATGACCGACCACATAACAATCCGCAAGGCGCCCGGAAAATGGAGCGTCCGGTCAGGTGGCGCGATTCTGGGCGAAACCACGGGTGCGCTGGAGTTGCTTGAGGGGAATCTGGATCCGGTGATTTATTTCCCACGCTCCGATATCGCGATGGCCTTTCTGGACCAGACGGATAAAGTCACCCACTGCCCGCACAAAGGCGACGCCACGCATTTCTCGATCGTCAACAAATCCTCGACAACTCAAAACGCCGCGTGGAGCTATGAAGACCCGATCCCGGCGGTGGCCGAAATTAAAGGCTATCTGGCGTTCTATCCGCTGGATTCGGTGAAGGTCGAACAGTTGTAGAACCATCCGGTGTTGAAAAGTCAGTCGAAGCCGACAGTTGCACCAAGTGATGGCAGGCCGGATCACCCCTCGGCGGGTTGCACGGCCCGCTGATAGAGATGCCATGTTGTGTGACCAAGGATCGGCAGGGTGAAGATCAGGCCCAGAAACGCCGGGACAAGCGACAACAGCATAGTGACCGAGATGATCGCCGCCCAGCCAAGCATGACCAATGGACTTTCCGTGACGACGCGAATGGACGTGATCATGGCAGAGACGAAATTGGTTTCCCGGTCAAGCAGCATGGGCATGGCGATGACGGTCACCGAGAACAAGGCAGCCGACAGAAATGCGCCGACGCAGGTGCCAACGGCCAGGAAAGTCCAGCCCTGCGGTGTGAAGAACACGGTGTTCAGAAACCCTTCGAAATCCGAGAAAGATGCATTCTGTAGGATGATCGCCAGCCAAAGCCGGACCTGATAAATCCACACCCAGAAAATGAACAGGGTGACAAAGGCCATCCAACCCATTTCGCGCTTACGCTGGTTGGCCATGACGGTGAGGATTTCAGACCAGCCGAAACTCTCGTTGTTCTGAATCCGGCGGGACATCTCATACAGCCCGGCGGCAGCAAATGGCGCGACCAGGGGGAAGCCGACGACCGCTGGAATGATCATCCAGATCTTGCCAAGCCAGACAAGGCTCCAGACAAACAGGATGCCGAAGACTGCATAGAAAAGTCCAAAAAAGCCACTCATGAAGGGGCGGGCCAGAAAATCGGAAAAGCCGGCCTTCAGGGACGCGGTGATATCATCCGCAGTGACCTTGTTGACCCTGGGCATGGCCTGCGGCGGCGGCGTCAGATTGTCCGGTGGCGTGGAACCCGCAGTCTTGGATGTCATGACACTCCTCCCAAAGCAGCTGCACCGTTCTGGTCCGGTTTCAAACAGACCCAACGGAGAAACAGACATCCCTCCTTTGCGGTCAAGTTTGCATCAGGTGGGGCACAAGGGCAAGAAGCGAGTATTGTGGCCAAGTGTTCGCAGGGAATGCGGAAAATCAGCAATTTCGCGTCAAGGGTCGCCAGTTCCCAAGGCCTGGGTTATTCGGGAGGGCTTTGCGACCGCCCGGAACCCTGCCTTTGTGTTGCCTTTGGGATAGTCCATGTCGGGTGCTGGCAAGCCCAGCCCCCTGCACAAAGGCCCCCAGCCGGAGCCAAGCGGCAGGTCGATAAGCCGTTCGGCAGGCACTTCGTTTCGGACACTGGCGATCGTGTCCTCGTAAACAGACAGAACATGCGCCTTGTCTTGGATGTTTCCACCGAAAACTCCTTCGGTTATCACGCTGGTTCCCAGACCGCCGACATCCGTGCCCGTTAGCAGCGCTGTCTGAATCGTATTGGTGAAACTGTTCCACCAATCTTCGGCGGGCAGGTGGGTCAGCACCACTTTGGCATCCGGGTAGAAGGCCATCGTTTCGCGCCAGTAGGCGGCTGATGGCCAGTCCACGGCGCTGTTGTATCCTCCAAACAGCGAGGGCCAGTCCGGTGTTGCCCCGTTTGCGAAAGCGATCCAGCGTTCCCGCTGCGTTTCGCTGTCCATGACCTCGTACATGTGGTGCGTCGGTCCGAGCCCAAGGGCTTCAAGCGCCCGCTTGAGGCTTTCCGTTCCTGTCCGTCCAAATCCGGCTCCGATCACTTTCAAAGTCATGTTCATCCTCCGGTCTGTTGCAATGCATCCCATGACGGGTCTGCTTGCCGAAGGATGTCCGGACGTGTCAGATTGAACAATCAGATCAATCCGTTTCATTGCATTGAAATTTTCAATCACACTCAGACAGGGTCCGATGTCCGCAGCGCCAGAAATACTCTCGCTCGATTTCGCGGAGCTTCGTACGCTGAAGCTGGTGTACACGCACCGCTCATTCGCAAAGGCCGCGGCCGAGCTGGGCATGAACCCGTCTTCGGTCAGTTACACGATCGAACGTGTCAGAAAGGCAGCGCAGGATTCCCTGTTCGTCAAACAAGGCGGAGGGATAGCACCTACGCACCATTGTCACCGGCTCATGGACCGAGTGGAGCACATGTTGGAAGAAGCCGAGCAGTTTCGCGACGATGAGGCATTCGATCCGAAGCAGTCCGAGGGAGAGATCCGGATCAACATTACCAGTTACGAAACGTTGCTTGTTTTGCCGCAAGTTTTTCGACGGCTCCGGCGCGAAGCACCGGCGATCCGGCTGATCCTGAACTATAACTATGGCCTTGCCAGCGACTTGTTGCTGAGTGGCAGCGCCGATATCTACCTCGGGCCGCAGAAAGTGTCGGACAGCGGGATTTACGGCGAAGAATACCTGAACCGCGAGCAGCATGTCTGCATGATGGATCCGTCACACCCGCTGGCAAAGAAAGAGGTCCTGGGGCTGGACGACATCAAGGAGATGAATTTCGTCCATTTCGAACCGCGCCCCGGCTGGCAGCAGGCGCCGGTTCGCTATGCCGCCGAACAGGGCAAAAGCCTGCGGCGTTCGATCGTCAGCAGTGATGCGATATCCTTTGGCGAAATCATCGTGGGCACCGACCTGCTGGCCGCGTTGCCGTCACGGATGGCCAACCGGTTCAGTGACAGGCTTGCTCTGCGGCCTTTCGATTTTGACACGGGCATGGCAGAGCATATGTACTGGACCGCTGCAACCGACCGGTCGAAACTGGCACGTTGGGTTCGGTCTTTGATCAAGGAAAAAGCGAGGAAAGCGCTAACCGGCTAAGCGGCTCCCGTTTCAGAAGACGCAGTGCAACGCGCCGGCTTCGGCCTCGCTACGAATGCTCCTCGGCCGCTGTCGCCGCCAGCGCGCGGTTATACGCCTTGAGCGCATCTATGTGATAAAGCGCCCCGACCGGGGTTTCGACACCGTTATCTTCGATCAGAACCACCGGAATGCAGGGGATGTCACCGCGGTCGAAATAGGGCATCGCAGCCTCAAGCGTGGCGCTGGCCTGAATGCAGAAGCCCTGTTCAATCAACTCCTGCGCCTCGTCCCTTGTGATCGAACGCGGATCTCCGAGCGGGCGCATCACGGAACCAGCGCGCAACATGGCCAGCAGGTAGGCCTGCGGTCCGGCGGCCAGATGCACGTTGCGGCGCTCCAGTTGAGTCAGGAAGAAGGACCGGTCCACCAGGCGCGAAGCCAGCGCGGTGGACATCGAAACCGAGACCATCACCGCAAGGCCGATCTGCCAGTCTCCGGTCAGTTCGAACACGATCAGCGTGGTCGAGATGGGTGCCCCCAGAACTGCGGCGGCCACGGCACCCATTCCGGCAAAAGCATAGAGCGTGTGGGTCCCCGATACGTCCGGCAGCAGGCCGGTGGCGATCAGGCCAAAGGCCAGCCCGGTCAGCGCGCCGATCATCAGTGACGGTGAGAACACACCGCCACCCATGCGGCCGCCCATGGTAATGGCGACCGCAACGGTCTTGAGAACGGCAAACAGGATTGCGGTGGTCAGCAGCAGGTCGCCGGTCAGGGCGCGGATCGTGGTCTCGTACCCGACACCGATGATATGCGGGAACCAGATCGCCATCAGCCCCAGCATCGCTCCCGATACCGCCGGCCGCAGCCAGCGCGGCAGAGTCAGGCGGGTCTGGATGTGGTTGCCGATATCCTCGGCAAAGAAGATAGAGCGCATAAGCAGCAGAGAGACGAACCCGCAGATCAGCCCGAGGATCAGGAACGCAGGCAACTCCACATAGAATTGCAGCGATCCGGGGGTCTCCAGGACAAACTCGGTGACGTCACCATAGGCCAGACGGTTGATAACCGTCCCCGCGACCGAGGCAATAACGATAGGGGCGAAGGCATGGACCGCGAAATGGCGCAGAACCACTTCGAGCGCGAAAAGCGCACCCGCAATGGGGGCGTTGAAGCTGGCCGAGACGGCGGCGGCCACGGCACAGCCCAGCAGGTCGCGACCGGTGATGCCGTCCGCGTGGATGCGGTTGCTGACCCATGTTGAAATGACGCCCGCCATGTGAACCACCGGCCCTTCACGACCCGTCGAGCCTCCCGAACTGAGCGTGATCAGCGAGGCGAGGAAAGACGCGATCCCAGCCTTGATCTCGACCCTCCCATCAGTGACGGCAGAACCTTCCATCACGTCCGCTACAGACCGGACACGCCCGTCATCGGTGAAAATGTGCAGGATGATACCGACAACCAGGCCACCGATGATCGGCGTGATCAGGATCAGGACCCAGGGCAGCTTTTCCACATGGCTGTGCAGCAGAAGGATGTCTTCGGTATTGTAGATATACGCCTGAAGTGCGGCGATGGCCTTGCGAAATCCCAGCGCCATGAAACCCGCCGCGATACCGATGGCCAAGGCGATGAACCAGAACTGAATCTGGCTGGGTCCCCGGCGGAGCATCACCCGCCATGCATCCTTGATCGCGGCCAATGCCTGATTGAGCTGATTGCGCAGAACGGTGCGGGTCGACTGGGTCATTTGCCCTCGGAGGTCATCGTTCCCTCATTAGTAAGCCACGGTGCGTCCTTATAAAAGTGGGATAGCGACGGTTTGAGAACCGGAAAGCGGCAGATATGTCTCAGGCCTGCAGCAAAGCGCGTGCGGCGGCGCGGGCTTCGTCCGTTATGGTGTCGCCTGCGACCATGCGGGCAATCTCATCCACCCGGTCCGGGTCGGCCAGCGGGATGACGGTGGACAGGGTTTGCCCGTCCGCAACCTGTTTCTGGACACGCCAGTGATGCGCGGCCCGCGCGGCCACCTGCGGCGAATGCGTCACGACCAGCACCTGCCCCCCCTGCGCCAGCGCGGCCAGACGGCGGCCAACGGCATCGGCAGTGGCACCGCCGACACCCCGGTCGATTTCATCGAAGATCATCGTGCGGGCGCTGTCATCACCGCTGAGGCAAACCTTGAGCGCCAGCAAGAAGCGGCTGAGTTCACCGCCGGATGCGATCTTGTTCAGCGGTCCCGAGGGCGCACCGGGATTGGTGGCGACGGTGAAGGCCACCGCATCGGTGCCTTCGGGGCCGGGATCTGCTGTTGTGATTTCAGTCCGAAACACCGCGCGTTCCATTTTCAGCGGTGCAAGTTCAGCCATCACGGCCGCGTCGAGTTGCCCGGCCGCATTCTGACGCATGGTGCTGAGTTGGGCTGCAGCGGCATCGTAGGCGGCCTGCGCGGCCTCGACAGCGGCACGCCTGTCGGCAAGGTCGGCATCTCCGGCGTCCAGCCGATTCAGACGCTCGCGCAGGGTGTCGGCGAAAGCGCCCAGATCGTCTGGCGCGACGTCGTGTTTGCGGGCCAGCGCGCGAATGGCGAACAGGCGTTCTTCGGTCTGTTCCAGTTCTGTCGGGTCGAAATCCAGCGCCTGAAGGCACGCGTTGACGCCATCCTGCGCTTCGCCCAGTTCAATCATGGCGCGGCCGAGTGCGGCGATGGGCTCTTCAAGCTGGCCGCCGGCATGGTCCGACACACCTTCAAGCCAGCGCACCGCGTCGGCCAAAGCGCCTTCGGCGCCCTCGCCCCCCAACAGGGCAAAGGCACGGGCCACATCGTCGCGGATCCGTTCGGCCCCCTGCATCATGCGGCGGCGGGCGTCGAGTTCGGCATCTTCACCCGGCTGAGGATCAAGCTGATCCAGTTCCGACACGGCGTGGCGCAGAAACTCTTCTTCGGCGCGCATTGCGGCCAGCGTGCCTTCGGTCTCGGTCAGCGCCTTGCGGGCGCGGGACATCTGTGACCAGGCCGCTCGGACGGCGCTAAGCTGGTTCCCTGCCCCGGCATAGTCGTCCAGCAGAACACGATGCCCGCGCGGGTTCAGCAGGCCGCGGTCATCGTGCTGGCCGTGCAGTTCGATCAATGTCTCGGACAGCGCACGCAGCACCTCTCCCGAGCAGCGGCGGTCATTGACCCAGGCGGTTTTGCGGCCCTCGGCCGTGTTGACGCGGCGCAGGATCAGTTCTTCGCCGCCGGGCAGCCCAGCCTCGGCCAGAACGGCATGGGCGGGATGATCGGCGGGCAGTTCGAACTCGGCCAGCACTTCGCCCTGTGCTGCCCCCTGCCGAACCAGTTCGGCGCGACCGCGCCAGCCCAGAACAAATCCCAGAGAATCCAGCAGGATCGACTTGCCCGCACCGGTTTCACCGGTCAGCGCATTGAGACCCGGCTGGAAGGTCAGTTCCAGCCGGTCGATGATCAGCATGTCGCGAATATCAAGGGCGCGTAGCATCGGGTCCTACTGTCCCAACCCTATGGTCATGGCGATTACAACCACTGCCCTTTGATCGATTGACGATAAATCTGGCTGAGCCAGTTGTTGCCACGGCTCTTGAGCTTGAGGCCACGCGATGTCAGCAGGGTATAGGCGCTGTCGTACCATTCCGAGGACTGGTAGTTGTAGCCCAGGATCGCACCGGCCGACTGCGCCTCATCCACCAGGCCCAACGACAGGTAAGCCTCGACCAGACGATACAGCGCTTCGGCAGTGTGCGAGGTGGTCTGAAAATCCTCTACCACGACGCGGAAGCGGTTGATTGCGGCGGCGAAATGATCCTGACGCAGGTAATAGCGTCCGATCTCCATCTCTTTTCCGGCCAGATGGTCGAAGGCGAGATCGAATTTCAGCACCGCAGAAGTGGCGTATTCACTTTCCGGATAGACCTCGATCACCGTGCGCAGCGCCTGCAGCGCCTGAAAGGTCAGGCCCTGATCGCGGCCCACTTCGTCGATCTGGTCATAGTAGCTTAACGCCAGCAGATACTGGGCATAGGCGGCATCTTCGTCCGTGGGATAGAAATCGATATACCGCTGAGCTGCCGCCCGGCTTTCTTCATAGTTCTCGTCGGTATGGAACGCGAAGGCCTGCATGATCAGCGACCGTTTGGCCCAGTCAGAATAGGGATAGAGCCGTTCGACTTCCGAGAAATACCACGCCGCATCGTCAGAACGGTTCTGCGACAGTTCGTATTCACCGCGCGTGTAAATCTGTTCCGGCGTGAAGCCTTCCAGGTTCTGGTCGCGGTCCGCGCCCCTTCTTCCGAAAAGTCCGCCATTGCCGCACGCTGCTAAAGTTGCTGCCAGAAGAATCGCCCCTGCGAACCTGACTGCCGCTTTGCTGCCCACCATTCCGCTCATCCTTGTCGTCTTGCTTAACGGGTTCTGACCCGGATTGTGCCATGGTCTAGCACAGAAAATTCCGGTGCAAAACGTCTTTAACGCTCTCTGTCGGAAATGTCGCCAGTGTTGATCCGCGCATCTCGCGGACCGCTCAGATCAGGCAACTTCGGGGATTTCCGCCCAGATCAGGCCCTGACCGGGCAGTCGGGCCGCCTGTTCGGGGGTGCACAGCACGGGGCGCACGGCACCGGGCGTCTCGAACAGCTTGCGCAGCAGCGTGTTGGTCATCGAATGACCGGACTTGTCGCCGGTGAAGTGGCCCAGAATCGGACCGCCCGCCAGATACAGGTCGCCCAGGGCATCAAGCATCTTGTGGCGTACGGCCTCATCCGCGCGGCGGAACCCGCCTGGTGTCAGAACGTCGGTGCCCTGAACAACGACTGCGTTGTCCAGCGTACCACCCAGCGCCAGGCCGTTTTCGCGCATGGCCTCGACATCAGTGCGGCGGCAGAACGTGCGGCAATCGCTGAGTTCGCGCGCGAACGAGCCGTTGCGCATATCCAGCGTCTTGGTCTGGTTGCCAATCGCGTCATCTTCGAAATCGATGTGGAAATCGATGAACAGCCCATTCGCCGGAGCGATCGAGGCGCTTGCGCCCTCGCGAAAGACGGTGACCGGTTTGAGCACTTCGTAGGCCAGAACAGGGCTGGCCTGACGGCGCACGCCCTTCGCCATGATGCCGCGCACGAATTCGATGGACGAGCCGTCCATGATCGGAACTTCGGGACCATCAATCTCGACCAGCGCGTTGTGCACGCCGCAACCGGCAAGGGCCGCCATGATGTGTTCAACGGTTGAAACGGAAACGCCAGCCTCGTTCACCAGACGGGTGCAGAGCGGGGTCCGGTCCACCACGTCGTAGATGGCCGGGATCAGCGCATTGCCCAATTCGATATCCGTCCGTTTGAACCAGATGCCGTGACCGGCGGCTGCCGGCTTCAGGACCATCGTCGCAGGCTTGCCGCTGTGCAGCCCGGTGCCTGTAAACGTGACCGATGATTTGAGCGTGTGTTGCAAAACTGACCTCAGTGAGTGATGTCCAGCCTGCTTGGGCTGTGTTGGACACTCAGTTAAGGAAGCCGGCGATAAGGCTCAACTCACTCTTTGCAACCGATTGAAACATGGATGTTACAGATCGGCAAAACCCTGCTTACATTACTATAAGCTATTTATTTTAAACGAAAAAGGGCCGTCAAACTGCGACCCTTTGTCATCATTTTGTTACCGCGATCAGTTGGCCTGACGGCGTAGGAAGGCCGGAATTTCGATACGTTCCTGATCCGGATCTGCCTCTTCATGGGCAGGTGCCGTGGCGTCAGCCTGGCGCATGACCGGCTGTTGGCGGGCCGGTTGAGCGGGTGTATCGGCTGCATGACCGGTCATGCGGTCGATCAGCCTGTTGAAGCCGAAACGGGGCCGGTCATGAGCTTCCGCCCGCTGTGCGAGGGCCGCTTCTTCGACGTCCGCGCGGCTTGCCGCCATGCGCTGTTTTGCCGATGGCACGTTCTGAACCGCCGCTTGCAGTCTCTGCAGGGCCTCGGGGGACGGTGTGCCGGCAGCAGCGGCGCGCGGTGCGACAAAGCTTTCCGGCGCGGGTTCCGCAACCTCGGGCTGCGGTTCAAACTCGGCCACGCGCGGCTGATAGGCGGGCGGCGGCAGGTCATCATCATCCTGTTCCGCCTGCGGCTGGAACTGAGGCTGGGACTGCACCGGCTCGTCAGCCGCTTCGAACAGCGAAGGTTCGGGGTTTACCTCAGCAGGCGCCTGCTGTTCTGCGGCAACGGGCAGAGCTTCTTCCTGCGCCTGCTCTTCCGCGGAAACGGTGCGGGTCAGCGGTGCCGACATCGAACGACGCGCAACCGGAATTTCGGCCTGCTTGTCGGTTGCATCGATCCCGGTGGCCACGACGGACACGCGCATACCGCCTTCCATCGCGGTATCGAGGGTCGACCCGACGATGATGTTGGCTTCGGGGTCCACTTCCTCGCGGATGCGGTTGGCAGCTTCGTCCAGTTCGAACAGGGTCAGGTCGTGCGAGCCGGTGATGTTGATCAGCACGCCCTTGGCACCCTTGAGGCTGATTTCGTCCAGCAGCGGGTTGGCAATCGCCTTCTCGGCCGCCTGTACCGCGCGATCTTCGCCGGTTGCCTCGCCGGTCCCCATCATCGCTTTGCCCATCTCGTCCATGACGGCGCGAACATCGGCAAAGTCGAGGTTGATAAGGCCCGGACGGACCATCAGGTCGGTCACGCCTTTGACGCCCTGATACAGAACGTCGTCAGCCATCGAGAACGCCTCGGTAAAGGTCGTCTTTTCATTGGCCAGACGGAACAGGTTCTGGTTCGGGATGATGATCAGCGTATCGACAACCTTCTGCAGCGCCTCAACACCGTCTTCAGCCTGACGCATCCGCTTGGCACCTTCGAACTGGAAGGGTTTGGTTACGACGCCGACGGTCAGCACACCCAGCTCGCGCGCGGCCTGCGCGATGATCGGAGCCGCGCCTGTCCCAGTGCCGCCGCCCATTCCAGCAGTGATGAAGCACATATGCGCGCCAGCCAGATGATCGACGATCTGTTCGATGCTTTCTTCGGCGGCGGCTGCACCAACGGTCGGACGCGCCCCAGCGCCTAGGCCTTCGGTGACTTTCACACCCAGCTGCACCCGCGCTGAGGACTGGCTTTGCTGCAGCGCCTGCGCGTCTGTGTTGGCGACCACGAAATCGACGCCGTCCAGCTGCTTTTCAATCATGTTATTGACGGCATTGCCGCCTGCACCGCCCACGCCAAATACTGTGATCCGAGGCTTCAGTTCGTCGTGCCCGGGCATCGAAAGATTCAATGTCATGCTCTGTCCGCCTGTTCTTATAACCCGCCAAAGCGGTGTTTTTCTTACCTATCCGCCTCTAATTCTATCGGTCATATCCACAAACGTCACGTCAAAAATCGCAGGAATCCACAAAATATGGAGGAAATAAGGCAGCCAGAGGCGGTATTTCGCGCGATCTGCCAGATGTTGCGGAGCGGACGCAAGGCGCCACAAGGCATACGCACCTCGTGCCGCCAGCCAGAAGATGCGTCACAATCGGGTCCATTCTTGTTTTGCGGGTACCTGCTCGGGTCCTGCCGCCGGGCCTCTATCGGGCCTTGTGGATATCTTGAGGGATATTCTCGGGCACCGCAAGCCGATTTTTCAACTGACAGGGACACTTGGACAGTTGAGGCTATCCTCGCTTATTCGGCGGACCTCCTGAATTTCACCGCCGACGAAGGTCGCAAGGCGCACTAGCAGCCGGTCGTGATGCAGAAACGGCCACCAGCAGACCGGCACCCCGTCCGTGTCATTGTCATAGAGAAAGCAGATCTGCCCGTTTGGCGTGGTGATCTGACCATAGACGCAGCCCAGGCCATTCTCGCGCCAGACCGAGGTGTTGCGACTTAAAAACTGCTCTGTTCCGACCAGCTGACCGCTGCGGATCTCATAGAACGTGACCGTCTTGCCGATGACCGCATCCAGAAACGCGTCGGGAGAGATGGCGGTCTGAGCGACCGCGCCGGCGGGCAACAGCAACGGGGCGATCAGCCCCCGAAGCAGCCTTCTACCAGTTGTCACGGAACCAGCGCACGGCGCGTTTGAAGGGGCGCGCCGCGTAGGTGTCGACCGGGATCTCGAAATCCCACCATTCGTCCTGCGGATGGGCAGCGAACAGGCTGAGGCCCACAGCAGACGAAAAGCTCGGCCCTGTGGCCGATTGCGGCAGGCCGTGAACGCGCAAAGGGCGACCAAGGCGGACGCGCTGACCCAGGATACGGGTGGCGAGGCCGTCCAGCCCCATGATTTGGCTGCCGCCGCCGGTCAGGACGATCTGCTGGCTGGGCATATGCTCGAACCCGGCTGCATCCAGCCGCACACGGACTTCTTCGAGAATTTCCTCGACCCTTGGGCGCATGATTCCGATCAGTTCGGCACGGCTGACGGTGCGACGGTCATGTTCCCAGTCGCCGGTATCGCCACCGATATCGATCAGATCGCGATCATCGGCCCCTGTGGCATGCACGCCGCCATTGAACGTCTTGATCCGCTCGGCCACTGCCGCTGGAACGCCGAGGCCCATGGAAATGTCCGAGGTCACGTGATCACCACCCATGCGCACGCAATCGGCATAGATCATGTGTTTCTTCATGAAGATCGACACGCTGGTCGTGCCGCCGCCCATGTCGATACAGGCCGCGCCCAGTTCCTGCTCGTCCTCGACCAGCGCCGAGATGCCCGAGACATAGGCTGAATTCGCTATCCCCGCCAATTCCAGGTCGCAACGTTTGATGCACCGCACGATGTTCTGAATCGCCACCGCATCAACGGTCAGCATGTGCATATCGACCGCAAGGCTCTGCCCCATTTGTCCCCGCGGGTCGATCAGGCCGGACCGGTTGTCCAGCGCGAAGTTCACCGGCTGGGCATGCAGAACCTCGCGCCCGGCCCCGTAATCGGGAACGTCGCAGGCGTTCAGCACACGTCCGACCTCGGCTTCGGTCACAAGCCGACCTTCCAGATCGACCTGAGCGTCCAGACCGTAGGAGCGCGGGTTCGCGCCCGAGAAACTGGCGATGACGTGATCAACGCGAATGTCCGCCATTTTCTGTGCCGCCTGCAAGGCAGTGCGGATGGCGCGTTCGGTTTCCTGCATGGCAGTGACTTCGCCGAACTGCACTCCGCGCGAGCGGGTCGTCGCGGCGCCGATGACACGGAACCCGGTCTGCCCGGCCAATGAGCCGATGCTGTTGTCATCGCTCAGCCGGCCGGTACCGTCAAATCGCAGCACCAGACAGGCGATCTTGGAACTGCCCACGTCCAGAATGGCGATGACGCCCCTTTGCATGGCTTGCCTGCGCATCTGCCGCATGGCCCGCTGGGACTGATAAAGATCGGTCATCATTGTCGCTACTGCCCGCTACTCGTTGTCACTTTTGTATTCCACCAGTCTTCGCTGGCGGCTTTGGTCATTCGGATGGTCGGACGCTGACCGATGCGCATGTCGACCACAGCCACATCGCGTTCCAGAAGGTCCTGTACCTCGTTTACCGCCAATACCCGCTCGAGCGCGCGAACCGGGCGGTCGGTTGGCAGCATGAAGCGCTGGCCACGATCCAGGACGAGATCCCAGCGGCGTTCACCGATGCGCACCAGCCCGCGCACGCGGTCACCGAGGCTGCGCGCCGTGGTCAGGATCCGCAGCGCTTCGCCGACATGCTGATCCGCCCCCTGACCCGCGATCAGCGGCAGATCCGCATGATCCTTGCGCGAGGCGACCTTATCCACATGGGCACCAGTTTCGTCCAACAACTCGATCCCGTCGCGCGTGCGCCAGACGATGACCGGCTGACGCTCGACCACATCGACCTGAAGAATGCCGCCCGGGCGAATGCGGACGGTGGCCGATTTCACCGGGTCCAGTCCGGTTATGGTGTCACGCATCTGTTCGACATCCAGATCCCAGGAACTGATCGGGAAGTCCAGCGGTACGACTTCGCGGATGTCGTCGGACAGGCCCGGCCCCGCACCATCGATGGCCATCAGGTTGACCATGAATTCGGGGCGCTCCTGAACCGAGGTCTTGATGTCGGCGATATAGGCGCTGAGCGCTTCGCGCCGGTCTTCGGACGCGAAATAGAGCCCGACCGCCGCCGCAACAACGCAAACCGGCAGGCCCAGACGAACGCTCAGCCGGATGCCCGGTGTCAGCATCCAGCGTTGGAACCGGTAGCTGAGTCGCGACGGCGCGGGATCGGAGCGGCGGGCATTGCGACCAAAAAAACGGGCGCCGCGCAGTTGCAGTTTCGGCTTGGCCTGAGGGGTCGGCTCGGCAGTGGCGAAATCGGCATCCGGTCCGGCCAGAGGCTTGCTGCGATGGATCACGGGTGCGCGGGTGGCGGTCAACGGTCGCATGAGGCGTCCTCCACCATCCAGGCGCAAAACTGGCCGAAACTCATGCCCAGATGCGCGCCCTGTTCTGGCGCGAGCGAGGTCGGCGTCATGCCGGGCTGGGTATTGGTTTCCAGCAGGAACAGACCATCCGCGCCCCGTGCATCGTCCCAGCGGAAGTCGGTGCGGCTGACGCCCTTGCACCCCAGCACCTTATGAGCGCGCACGGCATAGTCCATGCACATGTCGAAAATGTCAGCCGGAATCTTGGCAGGCAGTTCGTGCGACGAGCCACCGGGCTTGTACTTGGCGTCGTAGTCGTACCAGCCTTCGGTCATGATCTCGGTCACGGTCAGGGCACGGTCGCCCATCACGGTCACGGTCAGTTCGCGCCCAGCCACATATTGCTCGACCATCACCTGATCCGGCATGTCCTCGGACAGTTTCGGAGGACCGTTGGTGCCTTCGTGCACCAGATAGATACCGACGCTGGAGCCTTCGTTGTTGGGTTTGACCACATAAGGCGCAGGCATGACGTGGTCGGCTTCGACCTCAACCTTCGGGGCAATGATGCTTTCCGCGATGGGCAGGCCTTCGACGCGGAACGCTTCCTTGCTGCGCTGCTTGTCCATGGCCAGAGCCGAGGCCAGAACCCCGGAATGCGTATACGGGATACGCATCCATTCCAGCATCCCCTGCACACAGCCATCTTCGCCCCAGCGGCCATGCAGGGCGTTGAAAACCACATCAGGCCTGATATCCAGAAGACGCGCGTAAAGGTCGGGACCAGCGTCCAGTTCGACCACCTCAAAGCCTTCTTCCCTAAGGGCGGCTGCGCATTCGCGCCCGCTGCTGAGCGAGACCTCGCGTTCCTTCGAGGGGCCGCCCATCAATACCGCCACTTTGGGGATTGTCCTGCTCGACTTACCCACTTCGTGCGCCTCAATGTCCCCGGACCTTATGTGGTGGTCCGTATCTTGTTTATGCCTTTGATCCGCCGCCTGAATTTGCCTGCTATGGTCTGACGGATGGGGCTTTATTCTGTCAGCGGATCACCGACCCGCATGATTTCCCACTCTAGCGTGATGCCGCTTGTTTCGTAAACCTTTTTTCGCACCTCCTCGCCCAGTCCTTCGAGGTCGGCGGCGGTGGCGGTGCCGGTGTTGATCAGGAAGTTCGAGTGCTTTGGACTCATCTGCGCCCCGCCACGTGTCGCGCCGCGCATGCCCGCATCATCGATCACTTTCCACGCCTTCAGGTCGTGGACGTCATCGGCCCGGCCTGTGGAGGAGAAACCGGCAGGGTTGCGGAAAGTGGAACCAGCGCTGCGATCCTTGGTGGGCTGTGTCTCGTCGCGCTTTTGCAACTGCGCCGCCATGCGCGCATGGAGATCATCGGGATCGCCCGGGGGGCCTTCGAACGTGGCCGAGACCAGAACCGCGCCTTCGGGCAGATCTGTCTGGCGGTAGCGGAATTTCAGTTGGTCGGGCGACAGGTCCACGACATTGCCCTGCCGGGTCACGATGGTGGCCTTGCGCAGTACATCCGCCGTGTAGTTGCCGTAACAGCCTGCGTTCATTCGCACCGCACCACCGATAGAGCCGGGGATGGTTCGCAGGAAGGTCAGGTCGACCCCCGCGTCCGCCGCCTTGCGCGCCACATGCGCGTCCAGTGCCGCCGCGCCCGCGGTAACAGTGTTTCCCTTGACCGAGATGCCGTTGAAGCCGCGCCCCAGCCGGATCACCATGGCCCGCAAGCCGCCGTCGCGGACAATCAGGTTCGAACCGACGCCCATCGGGAACACCGGAACATCCGCCGGCAGGTCGCGCAGGAACGATTGCAGATCTTCAAGGTCGGCTGGCTGGAACAAATAATCTGCCGGACCTCCGACACGAAGCCATGTGAGGTCGGCCAGCGGACGGGCCTCGGACAGGCGGCCTCGGGTCGCGGGGAGGGTTGTCATTCGGCTGCACGCGCAGCCAGGCTGCGCCCGCCGACGCCGCCCATGATCGCGGCGAATAGAAACGGAAGCACACCGGCGGTCAGCCAGACGAGCGGACCGAATGCCTGCTCTTCTTCGCCCGTTCCAACGCTGGCCAGCATCACGATCAGCACCAGCCCGGCGGCAGACGCCAGCCCAATCAGCCAAAAAAGACCGCGCAGTCCGATCCAGCGGCCTGCGGTGAACCCTGCGGCGGCACCAAGAACAAGGGAAATGAGCGGCAGATAGGCAAATGTGGTTATCGTCGCCATGGCGGACCTCGTGAAGTTGGCCGGTTATTCGTCAGCCGCCTTCATGCCCTGCATTTTCGCCTTTGTCCAACGGGTCAGGTAAATCACCGGCCAGCGCAGCACAGACATGCCGGCGGCCAGTACGATCAGACCGACCCATGGGCCATTCTGATAGGTCACAAATCCCAGAATCGGGATACCCAACGCGATCAGGACATAGGCGCGGGTCCAGTGATTGTCCTTGCTGGGGATCATCGCCAGCACATTCGCGGCAACCCCCCAGAGAGCGGCGAGAGCAATGGACCAGTTCATTCCATGACCTCCCCGCGCACCCATTTGCGCCAGTAATAGCGGATCGGATTGCGGAACATCGAGACAAAGCCGCCCAAAGCCAGCAGCGACCAAAGCCAGCCATGTGCATAGCCCAGCCAAACGATCAGCACCGGCGCACAGATCAGCAAAATGATACCCGGAGGGAATTGCAGCCGCATCGGAAGCAACGCCACGATAGTAGCGCAGATCACCCAGAGCGCTGAGAAGATCATCGAATAATCCATTCGCCCCTCCAAGGACGCGCGGAAGCCGCCCGCAGCATATCACACTTTTGGGTTGTGCGCCAAATGAGCGCGAGGGTCAAACAGCTTGTTTTCGCTGCAATCTTTCGGGCAATCCATTGGCCCAGGCGCTGATAGTGCCGGCACCGAGGCAGACGACCATGTCGCCCGGACGGGCCTGTTCCCGGACAAGGCGCTCCAGATCATCCTCGCTCAGG
Organism: uncultured Ruegeria sp.; assembly: GCA_963669395.1. GTDB lineage: Bacteria > Pseudomonadota > Alphaproteobacteria > Rhodobacterales > Rhodobacteraceae > Ruegeria. Next base: position 3,427,328 of record OY770022.1, read on the forward strand.
ATCGCGCGGGAATGGCGGTGGCCATGGCGGATCAGGCCTTGCACCAGAGCATCGCGCGAGGCGCCTTCGATCGGGTCTTCCCCGGCCGCGAACACCTCTGCGATGGCGACCACGTCGGCGTCGTTGAAGCAGGTGCAGAAGTCATCAAACAGATTCGACAGGCGGGAATAACGGTGCGGCTGGTGCACGGCGATGACACGGCCGTCGGTGGCCTGACGGGCCGCCTTTAGCACGGCAGCGATTTCAACCGGGTGGTGGCCGTAGTCGTCGATGATGGTGACACCGTCGACTTCCCCAACCTTGGTGAAGCGGCGATTGACGCCGCCGAAACTCGCCAGCGCCTCGCGGATTTCCGACGCCTTCATGCCCAGATGACGGGCGACAGCCACTGCAGACAAGGCGTTCGAGACGTTGTGGTCGCCCGGCATCGGCAGGGTGCAACCTTCGATCACCTTATCTTCGTATTGCAGGTGGATGTCGAAATGCGCCAAACCGCCCTTGTAGGTCAGGTTCACTGCCCGCACATCCGCCTGCGCGTTGAAACCGTAAGTGCGGACGCGGCGATCGGTGATGCGGCCCACCAGCGCCTGTACTTCGGCATGGTCCGTGCAGCAGACGGCGAGACCGTAGAACGGCAGGTTCGTGACGAATTCATAGAACCCGTCGCGCAGGGTGTCGAAATCGCCCCAATGCTCCATATGCTCGGGGTCGATATTCGTGACGATAGCGATGGTCGCGGGAAGGCGGTTGAACGAGCCATCGGATTCGTCGGCCTCGACCACCATCCATTCGCCCTGCCCCATGCGCGCGTTGGAGCCATAGGCGTGGATGATGCCGCCATTTATCACGGTGGGATCGAAATCGCCCGCCACCATAAGCTCGGCCATCATGGTTGTCGTCGTCGTCTTGCCGTGGGTTCCGGCGATGGCGATGTTGGATTTCAGGCGCATAAGCTCGGCCAGCATGTCGGCGCGGCGGACGACCGGAAGACCCTGCGCACGGGCTTCGTCTAGTTCGGGATTGCCCGGCTTGATCGCGGTCGAGACAACGACTACAGCGGCGTTCTTCAGGTTCTCGGCGCGCTGACCCACGAATATCTCGGCCCCCAGACCGGCCAGACGATCCGTGATCTTGGACGCTTTCAGGTCAGAGCCCTGCACCCGGTAGCCAAGGTTCAGCAACACCTCGGCGATGCCAGACATCCCGATCCCTCCGATCCCGACGAAATGGATCGGGCCAACGTCCTGCGGCAGTTTGGTTGCTGGGGTCATGCGGTCTCCTTCTGCGCCAGATGTTCGACAAGGGCTGTCAGTCGCTCGGTTGCGTCCGGCGCCCCCGCGGACAAGGCGGCACGGGCCATTTTCTGTGCGGCTTCGGGGTTGGTCAGAACCGTGGTGATTTGCTGTGTCAGCGAGGCAACGTCAAGAGCATTTTCGGGGATCATGATCGCCCCACCCGCCTGAACCACCCCCCGCGCATTGGCTGTCTGGTGGTCGCCTGCCGCGGCGGCAAACGGGATCAGGATCGAGGGGCGGCCGATCACCGAGATATCGGCGACGCTGGATGCGCCCGAACGGCTGATGACCAGTTGGGCATCTGACATGCGGCGAGGCACATCGTCGAAAAAGGGCTGAACATCGGCGCGAATGCCGTGTTCGCCGTAGAACGCGGTGACCCGTTCGCCATCTTCGTCGCGCGCCTGATGAGAGACGCGGATGTGGTTGCGGATATCTTCGGGCAATGCGGCGATGGCTCCGGGCACCATATCGCTGAGGATGCGTGCGCCCTGCGAGCCACCCATCACCAGGATCGACATCGGGTAATCACCCGGCGGGATATACCCTGCGGCGGCCCGATCCAGAACAGCAGCGCGAACCGGGTTGCCGGTATGGATGCCATGTGCACCTTCGGGCAGATCGGTGGGCCAGACGCCACAGGCCACTTGTGCAACACGGGTGGCGAACAAATGGTTCACACGGCCCAGTACCCCGTTCTGTTCATGGATCATGCGGGGGATTTTCAGCATCGTCGCCGCGCCCAACGCCGGAATCGAAGGATAGCCGCCAAAGCCCACGACCACATCCGGGCGGTCGCGCATCATCTGAAACGCCATCCCCGTCACACCGGCGGCGATCCGGGGCCCGACCATCGCCTTGGCCGCCAAGCCACCACGTGCGAAAGTGGCCGAAGATGCCTCGACAATCTCGGTCGCGTCAGGGAAGGCGCCGGTGTACCGGGCACCACGTGCATCGGTGGACAGGCGCACGCGCCATCCTTTTTGCAGCATCGCCTCGGCCAGCGCCTGCGCCGGGAACATGTGGCCCCCGGTGCCGCCCGCTGCAATCAGAAGGTAGGGTTTGCTCATCAACTTCGTCCGCGCAGAATATCACCCAGTTCGCCCTGTGGGCGGGTGCGGGTAAAGGCCAAAAGCATGCCGACCGCAATGCCGCCTGCAATCAGCGATGAGCCGCCGTAGCTGACGAACGGCAGCGTCATGCCCTTGGCGGGCAACAAGCGCACGGCAACGCCCATGTTGATCATCGCCTGAACGCCGAACATGCAGGCCAGACCGGTTCCGGCCAGACGGATGAACATGTCTCGTTCGCGCATCAGGCGCAGCAGCGACCGCACGACGATCAGCGAGTATAGCGCGATGATGATCAGAACCAGGATCAGGCCATACTCCTCGGCCGCCACGGCGATGATGAAATCCGTATGCGCGTCGGGCAGCGACCATTTCACCTGCCCTTCACCGACGCCGACACCGAACAGCCCACCCTCGCGGATGGCGTTGGTGGCATAGCCCAACTGGGTGGTCGGATCGACCTCCTGGTTGAGGAAACCGTCAATACGGCGAGCGAAGTGTTCCGAGTTCGAATAGGCGAACATGCCGCCCAGAACCACAAATGCGGCCATGCCGACCAGCAACAGCATCGGTGCGCCTGCCACAAAGTACATAACACCCCAACCAAACAGGATCAGGCACGCCTGCCCGAAATCGGGTTGCATCACCAGCATGCCGACAATCGCCATGCACAGCGCGAAAGACCACAACCGCCCCGGCGGGCCGTTGATTTCCTGTGATGCGGCAAGAAGCCATGCAGCCACGACAACAAACCCGGGTTTCAGAAACTCGGACGGCTGCAGCGAGGCAAACCCCAGCGAATACCAGCGCACCGCGCCTTTGCCGAAATCGGTGCCGAAGACAGGCAGAAAGGCCAGAGCCACAAAGGAAGCCAGAAAACCCAGCACCGCCAGACGTCGCACCAATGTCGGCGACATCATCGAGGTCAGCAGCATTGCGATCAACGCCAATCCGCCGAAAATCGCCTGACGTTCGACATAGTGGAACGGGTCGAACCCGTTGCGCCCCGCCAGTGGCGGCGATGAGGCAAGCCCCAGCAAAAGCCCGATGACAAACAGGATCAGAACACAGGACATCGTCCAGCGATCAATCGTGCGCCACCACTTTGGTAGAATCGGTTCGCCGCGCTGGTCCTGGACCGCGCCATACACCATCTCAGTCATGAGATACCGCCACTTTCTGCCTCGTTCACGTCCCGTTTTCGGGATCTGATTGAGAGTCTAACGCGATTTTTGCATTTGGGCCAGTGGAATGAGGGCGGTCAGCGGAATTCCCATCGCGAGAATGCCAGGGGCTCCGTGCCCCCAAGACTGTGGTGCGGGTGGACCTCAGGCCTCAGAAACCAGCGGCTTGCTGTTTTTCAGATGCCGCTTGACCAGAGTCCGCGTTTGCCCTCCGGTTCGCGGGATGAACCGCGCCATTTCGGGCGCATAGGTTTCGGACATGATCTCGGGAAAAAGTTCTGCGATTTCGGCGGTGGCCTCTTCACCTATGCTTTTGAGGGCCTGTGGTCCGGTGAACAGGCTTTCCGACGGCGCCCCTTCGGCAAAAATCACCTCATGCCGATTAAACAGCATGTGAAAATACGTCACCTGCTGGTCGTCTTCTTCGATGGAAATACCAGGCATCCCAACCAGCTCGTGCGCAGGCACCAAAACCTCGTGCTTGGAAAACATTCTGGCCGCGATCGGGGATCGGACCAGCATCCGATGCTGCCGGGACACTCGCAGATCGTCTTTGGGCAGACCATTCCCAAGCGCACCCCTGGCGATCCGAACCGGCCGCAGCTTTGGCTTGACCCTCAGATCAATGCTGTCCAGTTCGCGCGAACCGATCCAGCGGATTATCTGGGGCCCATTGTCCATGGTCGTGACCACATCGCCCGGATTCAAGGTCTCGATCAGGCGTGGACCATCAGGCGTCTGGATGCTTGTCCCTTCCACAAAGCAAGGGACAACAGTGTCGACATCGATGTCCGGGCCATTGTCGATAATGGCGGTGATGGTCAGCGTCGTGTTCAGAGGCGGTATGGTCCCGCCGATGAAGCCCAGAAAATACCCGTCCTCGCTGTCGACCCCGATCGAATTTCCATCCCCGTCGAGGTCATAGTCGAAAAGGCCGATCTGGTATGTATTCGTGCCGTCCGTCACCGAAACGGTGAAATCCCAGAAGATGATCTCTCCGTTCAGGGTCTGGGTCGGGTCGTTGCCGGTCTCGTTTGAGATGTTGTCGCCATCGATAATCGTGGCGTCTGCGCCGTCCTGGATCGTGATCTGGCTGTAGGCCGATATCTGGAACGTGGATCCCACGACACTGGAAGAAGCCCCTGCATCGGACAATGTGCTGTCAGACCGAAAGGCACCATATACGTTCGTGGGCATGCGGCCCCTCCACCAAATTTATTAACGCAGACAAATAGTCACTTTACCGAAGATTTCGTAGGATTTGAGGCTCGTGCAGGTCAAGTGCCGCCGCGGGAAAACTTCGAAGTTGTGACCGGCCGGCAAGTCATCGTCGTGTCGATCGCCTGTTGGAAAGGCCGAAACAAAAGAAAATGGGGCGTTGGAAAACATCTCGCCCTTGCGGTTGCGGGAAAACCGGGCCATGCGCATGCACATGACCTTTGACACGATCATCCTTGGTGCCGGAGCCGCCGGCATGATGTGCGCCGCCCACTGTGGCGGGCGTGTTCTGGTGATCGATCACGCCAAGGCAGCCGGAGAAAAAATCCGCATCTCGGGCGGTGGGCGCTGCAACTTTACCAACATGTATGCGGGGCCGCAGAACTTCCTGTCGCAAAACCCCCATTTCTGCAAATCGGCGCTGGCGCGATATACGCAGTGGGATTTTGTCGATCTGGTAAACCGCCACGGCATCGCCTGGCATGAAAAAACTCTGGGTCAGCTGTTCTGCGACGGGTCGTCAAAGCAGATCATTCAGATGCTGCTGGACGAGATGCAGCGTGCGGGGGCCGAACTGTGGATCCGAACCGAACTGAAGGACCTGCGCAAGGCCGAAGGCGGCTTTGCACTGGAGGTCGAGCGTGAAGGCAAACGCCTGAGCCTGACCTGCGCCAATCTGGTGCTGGCAACGGGTGGCAAGTCGATCCCCAAGATGGGTGCGACCGGGCTGGCCTATGACATTGCTCGGCAGTTTGGGCTAAGGCTGACGGAAACGCAGGCGGCTCTGGTGCCTTTTACCTTTTCGGACGGCAAGTTCCGAGACCTGTCTGGCGTGTCCCTGCCCGCACGGTTGTCAAACGCCCGGATCAGTTTTGACGAGGCGCTGTTGTTCACCCATCGCGGCCTCAGTGGACCATCGGTGCTGCAATTGTCGTCCTATTGGCGCGAAGGTGAGACGATCAGAGTGAACCTGATCCCGGATCTGCCGCTGTTCGACATGCTGCGGGACCAGCGGCAAAGCGGTGGCCGCAAGGCCCTGACCACGGAACTGGCGCGCCACCTTCCCGCGCGATTGGTGGATTACCTGAAACAGTACATCCCGATGCAGGGCAATTTGGCGGATCAGTCCGATGCCGCGCTGAACGACCTGATCGCTGCCCTGTCCAACTGGCAACTGACGCCTTCTGGCACGGAAGGCTATCGCACGGCCGAGGTCACGCTGGGCGGAATTCACACCGACGATCTGTCGTCCAGAACGATGAAGGCCAGGGATGTCCCCGGCCTCTATGCGATTGGCGAAGCGGTGGATGTCACCGGCTGGCTGGGCGGTTACAACTTCCAATGGGCGTGGTCTTCGGGCTACGCCGCCGGAACTGCAATCGCGGGGCTTTAGCCGACGACGTTGTACCCGCGTCCGCGCATGCAGTTGCGCACGATAACTTCCTTGTTCTGGTTTTTCGCGATGACATCCGCGCCCGCACCGATCACCGCGCCGGCGGCGGCGGCCCTGCCCAGGTTAGAGCTGCTGTCCTGAATGATGGCGGTCGTGGCGGCAGCACCCGCTGCGCCGATCGCCGCGTTGCCGGCGGTCGAGCCGTCAACGCTGGCCTGCGACGCTGCCAGCTGCTGGCATTGCGCCAGATCCGAGTTGTAGTTCGGACCCACAGGGCCATCGATGACCGGTTGGTAATTGGCACCGGAGTTGGCGCAGGCCCCCACCAGAACAAGTGCGGGAACGACCAGAAGTGACTTGCGATTGAACATTTTCGTGACCTCGTATTGATTTACCCGCAGGTAATACCGCCGGGGACAGTCTTCAAGCAGGCAGGGTCAAAGCCTGCCCGAACCGGCGGTCTATTGCAAACGCGGCTCAGTCCAGCCGTAGGCGCACCTGCGCGGTGAAGTCATCTCCGCGCTGCTCGAAATTGTCGTACTGGTCGAAACTGGCGGCTGCCGGAGCCAGCAACACCGTTTCACCCGGCTGCGCGTCCTGCATCGCGCGCTCGACCGCCGTGGCCATCGTGGTGCAGATTTCGGTCTCGACCTCAAGTTGCATGGCGAATCCTGCGGCCTCGCGCCCGATCACGTAGGCTTTGCGGACCTGGTCCTTCACCTCGTTCAGGCCGGACAGGCCGCCGTCCTTTTCCAGCCCCCCACAGATCCAGCGGATGTTGCGGAACGCGCTCAGCGCCTTTACCGCGCTGTCCACATTGGTCGCCTTGGAATCGTTCACATAGGTCACATCGTTTGCTTCGGCGATGATCTGGCTGCGATGCGGCAGGCCGGGATAGCTGTGCAGGGCCTGCTCGATCATTTTTGGCGCAAGCCCCACTGACCGGCAGGCAGCATATGCGGCGCAGGCGTTCTGGTGGTTATGCGCCCCTGGCAGTCCCTTGATCCCACGCAGGTCGATTGATCCGGCCTGGCGCCCCTTGCGGTACTCCGAAAGAAACCCCTTGCGGGCAAAAACCTGCCAGCCCGGCCCGGTCAGCTTGCGCGCAACCGATACCCGGATGACGCGGTCGTCGGCAGGGCCTTCGGACATCTGACCGGCCAGAAACGCGCCTTCGGCCTCATCCACGCCGATGACCGCGCGATCCGGTCCGCCTTCGGCAAACAGGCGACGCTTGGCGGCGAAATACCCGCCGATGCCGCCATGGCGGTCCAGATGGTCGGGTGAGAGGTTGGTGAACACAGCCACATCCGGCGTCAGCGCGCGGGCAAGTTCGGTTTGATAGCTGGAAAGCTCGAGCACCACGACCGAGCCATCACCGCCGGGATCAATATCCAGCACTCCGCGTCCGATATTCCCGGCCAGCTGCGCCTCGCGTCCGGCCTCGGTCAGGATGTGGTGGATCAGCGCAGCGGTGGTGGATTTGCCGTTCGACCCGGTTACGGCGATCACACGTGGCGGGGTGTCAAAGCTGTTCCATGTCTGATCCGCGAATGACCGGAAGAACAAGCCAATATCGTTGTCGACTGGCACACCGGCCTCAAGCGCGGCCGCCACGACCGGGTTGGGTTCGGGATAGAGATGCGGAATGCCGGGGGAGACGATCAGAGTGGCGATGTCATCGAAGGCCCCATGGCGCCGCAGATCGGCACAGGTGAACCCTTCGCCTGACGCTATGTCGCGCGCCGTCGGATTGTCATCCCAGCAGATCGCATCGGCCCCACCCGCCCGCAGCGCGCGCGCCGTGGTCAAACCGGACCGGCCCAGCCCCAGAACCGCAACTTTCTGCCCTGAACACCCTTTGACCGGGATCATGCCGCCACCCTTCCTTCGACCTTCAATTTGCCGCCACACTGCGCAGAAGACCTGACCGAAGGCAAGGGTCCGGAAAGGCTCGCGCGGCAGCGCGAGCCGGGCCCAACAGGTGACCAGGCGGACCGCAGGTCCGCCGAACCTGGCGGGAGCGTTAGCGGACCTTGAGCGTCGCCAGACCGATCATCGCCAGGATCAGCGAGATGATCCAGAAGCGGATGACGATGGTGGGTTCCGCCCAGCCCTTTTTCTCATAATGGTGATGGATCGGCGCCATCAGGAACACGCGGCGGCCTGTGCGTTTGAAATACAGCACCTGAATGATCACGCTCAGCGCCTCGACCACGAACAGCCCGCCGACAACGGCCAGTACCAGCTCGTGTTTGGTGGCCACGGCAATTGCGCCCAGCGCCCCGCCCAAGGCCAGGGATCCGGTGTCACCCATGAAAACCGCGGCCGGCGGCGCGTTGTACCACAGGAACCCAAGCCCCGCGCCAAAGAGCGCCGAGGTGAAGATGAAAATCTCACCTGTGCCCGGCACGTAGTGCACATCCAGATATTCGGTGAAGTCGACCCGCCCCACCGCGTAAGCGATGATGCCCAGCGTCGAAGCCGCAATCATCGCGGGCATGATCGCCAGACCGTCCAGACCATCGGTAAGGTTCACCGCATTGGCGGCCCCGACAATCACCACGATCGAGAAGGGAATATAAAAGATGCCCAGATTGATCAGCGTGTCCTTGAAGATCGGCAATGCCAGCTGGCTTTGCAGCATTTCGGGGTGATTCAACGTTGCCCAAAGCGCCGCCAGGGCTGCAATGATGATGCCCAGCGCCATGCGCATTCGGCCGGACACGCCTTGTGTGTTCTGCTTGGACACTTTGGCATAATCGTCGGCAAAGCCTATGGCCGCATATGCCAGGGTCACGAACAGTACCATCCAGACATACGGGTTATCCCATCGCGCCCAGATCAGCGTCGATGTCACCAGCGCCCCAACGATCAGCAACCCACCCATCGTGGGCGTTCCGGCCTTGGAAAAATGCCCCTCTGGGCCATCATCGCGGATTGGCTGACCTTTGCCCTGCTTGCGGCGCAGCACGTTGATCAGCGGTTTGCCGAATAAGAAGCCGAAGATCAGCGCCGTCATGAAGGCACCGCCCGCACGGAAAGTGATATACCGGAAGAGGTTCCAGAAATCTCCTCCGTCCGACAGGCCGGTCAGCCAATACAACATAGCGATACCTTTCTCACGCGGTGGTCACGGGGGCAAACGCTCATGACCCGGGCGCGCCCACTTGCCCCATTTTGCGCAAACCGTCAACAATACGGGCCAGCGCCATGCTCAGCGAGCCCTTGGCCAGAACGGTGTCTCCATCCCGGACCAGTTCCGGCACGCGGTCGGCCATCTCGGCGCTGGTCTCAAACCACAATCCCCGTTTTTCTGCGGGCAACGCCTGATGCAACGACTGCATCAGCGGGCCGATGCAATGGATCTGATCGACATCGCCCATGGCAGGCAGGTCAGCCATACCGGCGTGCATGGCGATTTCCTGCGCGCCCAACTCCTTCATATCGCCCAGAAATGCGATCCGGCGGGAGCCGCGCGACGCGGCCAGTACATTCAGCGCCGCCTCCATCGAGGTGGGGTTGGCGTTATAGCTGTCGTCGAGCAGTTCGATATTGCCGCCATCAGCCAGGGTGATCTGCTCGCGCACACCACGCCCTTTGACCGGCGACCATTGCCCCAGTCCAGCGATCGCCTGATCCAGGTCCACACCCATTTCGACACAAGCCGCCAGCGCGCCCAATGCGTTCATGGCAAAATGCAGACCAGCGGACCTGACGCCAAAACGGATCGTTTTGCCGCCCACCATTGCCGTTGCGGAAACCGAATCGACTTCCTGTGCCGCGCCTTCCAGTATGAAATCATGCCCATCGCGGCCAAATTCGACCGTTTTCAGGCCGAGCTTCTGCGCACATTCCCGCAGGATGTGCGCGTGTTCGATGTCCGCATTGACGATGGCTGCGCCGCCTTCGGTCAGTCCCTCGAAAATCGCAGCCTTTTCCCGGGCAATACCGGCTACCGTCTCGAAGGCTTCGAGGTGAACCGCCGCCACGGTTGTCACCAGCGCCACATGCGGCTTCGCCTGCCGCGCCAGCGGTGCAATCTCGCCCGGGTGGTTCATGCCAATCTCGATCACCGCAAACTCGGTGTCGCGCGGCATCCGGGCCAGCGTCAACGGCACTCCCCAGTGGTTGTTGTAACTGGCGACGCTGGCATGGGTCCTGCCTTGCGTTTCCAGAATCGTAGCAAGCATTTCCTTGGTCGAGGTCTTGCCGACACTGCCGGTCACGCCGACAATTTTCGCGTTTGTCCGGGCGCGTGCGGCCTGCCCCAGCGCTTCGAGCCCCGCCTGAACATCGTCGACGATCAGCAATGGCGCGTCGCCTGGCACGCCATCCGGAATCCGCGAGACCAGCGCTGCGCCTGCGCCCTTCTCAAGCGCCTGCGCCACAAAGTCGTGCCCGTCACGCGCGGCCTTCAGTGCGACAAACAGATCGCCCGGCTGGATGGTGCGCGTGTCGATGGACACGCCGTTTGCTTCCCAGTCAGAGGTCGCACGCCCGCCGGTTGCCGCGGCAGCCTCAGCCGCTGTCCAGAGCGTCATGCCACCCTCCCGTCCAGTGCGGCCACGGCGATACTGGCCTGTTCCGCATCGTCGAACGGCAAAACCTGATCGCCGACAATCTGGCCCGTCTCGTGCCCTTTGCCCGCAATCAGCAGCGCGTCACCCGGTTGCAGCGCGTCGATGCCACGCAGGATGGCTTCGGCGCGGTCACCCACTTCGGTGGCTTCCGGCGCGCCATCCATGACGGCGGCACGGATGGTGGCCGGATCTTCGCTGCGCGGATTGTCGTCGGTGACAAAGACGATGTCAGCGTGATCAGCCGCAGCCCTGCCCATCAGCGGGCGCTTTGTGGCATCCCGGTCCCCGCCCGCGCCGACGATGGCGATCAGGCGACCCATGACATGCGGGCGCATCGCTTTCAGCGCCGTGGCGACCGCGTCAGGCGTGTGGGCGTAATCGACAAAGACCGCAGCCCCGTTTTCGCGGGTTGCGGCAAGCTGCATCCGCCCGCGAACCGTTGTCAGATACGGCAGGGTTTCGAACACACGCTCGGGTTCATCCCCGGCCGCGATGACCAGCCCGGCGGCCAGCAGTACGTTTTCGGCCTGAAACCCCCCGATCAGGTTCAGGCGGGTCAGATGCGTTTTGCCCTGCCACGAAAACCGCAAATCCTGCCCGGTCGCGTCAAAGCGCTGGTTCATCAGGCAAAGGTCCGCATCGCCGAGCCCGACTGTCAGGACCGTCTGACCGCGCTGTTCGGCAATTCGGCGCACCTGGGCGCCCTTGGGATCGCTCAGATTGACGACTGCCGTTCCATCCTGCGGAAGAACCCGGTCGAACAGGCCCATTTTGGCGGCGAAATACGCCTCGAACGTTTCGTGGTAATCCAGATGATCCTGCGTGAAGTTCGAGAATCCGGCGGCCGCCAGTTGCACACCGTCCAGGCGGCGCTGCTCGAGCCCGTGCGAGGACGCCTCCATCGCGGCGTGGGTCACGCCATCTCCGGCTGCCGCCGCCAGACAGCGATGCAAGGTGATAGGTTCCGGCGTGGTGTGGGCCAGCGGCGCGGTCCATGCGCCTTCGACACCGGTGGTGCCGAGGTTCACGGCGGCGTGGCCAAGCTCGGTCCAGATCTGGCGGACAAACGTGGCAACCGAGGTTTTGCCGTTGGTCCCGGTAACGGCCACGATGGTTTGCGGCTGCGCGCCGAACCACAGGGCTGCCGCGCCTGCCAGCGCCTGACGCGGATCTTCGACAACAATCAGGGCCGCCTCCGATGCAGCCAGTTCGCTGGCCGCGATCTCAGCGCCCCTAGCATCGGTCAGGATGGCGACGGCTCCCATGCGCAGAGCGAACTGGATGAATTCGCCCCCATGAACGCGTGTCCCGGGAAGCGCCGCGAAAAGAAAACCGTCTTTGACCTCGCGGCTGTCAACCGCCAGACCGGTGATGTCGGGATTCGCGCCGCCCCGCGCGGTCAGGGCCAGCTGGCTTAGTTTCTTTGACCTTGCGCCCATGACCCACCTCTTGTCCGACGGCCTAGTTCGAGGTCAGCGTTATAGCAGCGCGCGCCTCAGGCTCAAGCCGGGGTCTGAGGCCTAGCAAGGGTGCGACCCGGCCGATCAGTTCGGCAGCCACCGGGACGGCCGTCCAGCCTGCCGTGCGGCGCTTTTCGCCATAGGCCACGATCGACGGCTCATCGAGCGTGACGATCAGAACGTATTTCGGGTCGTAGGCCGGGAAGATCGTCGCAAAGGTGGCGATGACCTTGTCGTCATAGTAGCCGCCGCGCGGTTTTGGCTTGTCGGCGGTGCCGGTTTTGCCCGCGACGTCATAGCCTGCAACTTCACCAAAGCTGGCGGTCCCGTCCGTCACGACCTTGCGCAACATCTTCTGGGCCTGCTGCGCCGCATTTTCCGACAACACGCGGGGCCCGTATTGCGGACCATTCTTTCGCAGGATCGTGGGGCTGACATAGTGGCCGCCATTGGCGATCGACGCATACCCGGCCGCCAGATGCATGGGGCTGGTCGACAGACCGTGACCATATGAGATGGTCACGGTGCTCAATTCGCCCCATTTCTTGGGCTTCAGGGGGGCGCCACCTGAGGCCTCGACAATTTCGAACGGGGTGGGTTCGAACATGCCCAGCGATTCAAGGAATTCCCGCTGCCGCTGTGCGCCAATTTGCAGAGCCAGACGCCCGGTGCCCCGGTTCGAGCTGTGGACGATCACGTCCGCCACACTGATCTTGCCGTAGTTCTTGCCGTTGAACTCACCAATCGGAAAACGCCCGATCTTCATCGGCCCCGAGGTGTCGATGATGGTGTTCGAATTCACCAGCCCAAGCTGTACTGCCTGCGCGGCGGTGAAAATCTTGAAGACCGATCCCAGTTCGTAGACACCCTGAACATAACGGTTGAACAGCGGGCTGTCCGAGGGATCAAACCCCGAAGTCGGCGGGCGCGGACGGTCATTGGGGTCAAAGGATGGCAGGGAGGCCGCCGAAATCACCTCACCCGTGTGGGCATTCATCAGAACAGCCGAAGCACCTTTGGCATTCATGATCTTCATGCCACCATAAAGCACCTGTTCGACCGCGGCCTGAACGGTCAGGTCCAGCGACAGTTGCAGCGGCTTGTTTCCGTTGGCCGGATCGCGCAGATAGTCGTCAAACTGTTTTTCAACACCGGCAACGCCAATCACCTCAGCCGCGCTGACGCCTTCGCGACCAAACCCCGACCCACCGAGGATATGCGCGGCCAGCCTGCCGTTCGGATACAGCCGCATCTCGCGCGGGCCGAACAGGATGCCGGGGTCGCCAATGTCGTGCACCGCCTGCTTTTGCTCGGGCGAGATACGTTTCTTGATCCACAGAAACTTGCGGTTGCCGGTGAAATCCCTGACCAGACGATCCTTGTCGAGATCGGGGAAGATGGCCACAAGCTGATCGGCGGCGGCAACCGGGTCGATCATCAGCGGGGGCTGGGCATAGACCGAATACGTGTCCAGATTGGTCGCCAGAATGCGCCCGTCGCGGTCGACAATATTGGCGCGCTGCATGGCGATGGCCGCACCGGGGGCCGATGCCAGTGGCTCCTGCGCTTCGGACGTGGCAAGCATTCCCATCCGCACGCCAACGACCGAAAAAGCGCAAAAGAAGAACAGCCCCAGCACCAGAAGGCGCCCTTCGGCACGGGCGCGGGCGCGGTCTTTCATGCCCTCGTGACGTTGGCGAATGTTCTCGCGCTCGATGGCCTTGGGGTTTTCGCCCCGGGCGCGGGCGTCAAGGATGCGGGCCAGTGGGCGCAGAGGCGTGCGGGTCATGGAAACTGTACCTCGCCCAGCGCCTGAATGCTTGTGATGGCCTGCAGTTCGATCGGATCAACGATCGGCAGGTCGGGGTCTTCGGCATAGGCGATCTGGTCGGCACGCCCGAACTGCTCGGCCCGCAGCGGCAGCAGACCAAGCCGTTCAAAGTTCAAATCCGCCAGTTCGCGCAGCCGGTCGGGTCGGTTCAGATAGGCCCATTCGGCGTTCAGCACGGCCAGCCGAACCTGCGCCATGCCAATTTCACGTTGCAGACCCTGCGTTTCCTTCAGCACCTGCTGGGTGCGGTAATTCTCCTGATAGGCCCACAATGCCAGTCCGAACACGGACAGAGCAGTCAACACATACAGAACACTCTTCATCTTGCCCTTCCCCCCAGTTGCGGCATGCCGATTGCACGGGCGTCAATTTCCCCTGCAGGCGCCTCGGTTCGTACAGCCACACGCAGCTTGGCCGAGCGTGCGCGCGGGTTTTCCTGCAATTCCTGATCATCCGGGCCGACGGCTTTACGGGTTTTCAGGGTGAATTGCGGCTGTTCCTGTTCCATCTCGGGCGCATAGCGATTGGCGCGGCCCGTTTTCCCGGCGCGCGTCTGGAAGAACCGTTTGACCATCCGGTCCTCGATGGAATGGAACGTCACAACGGCCAGTTGCCCGCCCGGCTTCAGCGCGCGTTCGGCGGCCATGAGGCCCTGAAACAGTTCCTCGTATTCGGCGTTCACGGCAATGCGCAGCCCCTGAAAGCTGCGGGTCGCCGGGTGCGACTGCCCCGGTTTCGGGCGCGGCAGGCAGGATTCGATGATTTCAACCAGACGCAGGGTCGTTGTGATCGGCGCATCCGCCCGCGCCCGTGCAATCGCTTTGGCGATGCGGCGGCTGGCGCGTTCTTCGCCATAGTGAAACAGGATGTCGGCCAGTTGCGCCTCGGTTGCGGTGTTCACCAGATCGGCTGCGCTTTCGCCATCCTGACTCATCCGCATGTCCAGTGGACCGTCCTTCATGAACGAAAATCCACGCTCGGCCTGATCTAGCTGCATGGACGAAACACCAAGATCCAGCACGACACCGTCCAGATCCTGGGCGTATTCATCCAGTCGCGAGAAAACGCCGGGCTGCATCACCAGTCGGTCGCCGTAGCCACCTGCCCATCCGGCTGCCATCTCAAAAGCCAGCGGATCGCGATCGACACCGATAACTTTGTCGGCGCCAGCCTCGAGCAGCGCACGCGTGTACCCACCCGCACCAAAGGTTCCGTCCAGCCAAACGCCCGAGACGGGCACAACGGCGGCCAGCAAAGGACGCAGCAAAACGGGGATATGGGGTTTGTCGGAAGGGGACCCGGCGCCGGCCATGCCGTTACGCGTCCCCGACGCCGTCTAGGAACTCCAGAGGATCGAAGTCCTCGGGCTGATCGTCCAGCCAGTCTTCGGCCGCGGCCAGTTCTTCGGTCTCGTAGGTTTCAGGCTTCCAGATCTGGAAGGTGTCGCCGGCGGCGATAAAGAAGGCCTCGTTTTCAAGCCCGATCTTGTTGCGCAGCTTGGCCGGCAGGACCAGACGCCCGGTTTCGTCGACCGTTGTCGGGAAGGACTGGCCATGGAACATACGCTGCAGCATCTTGCGCTGCATCGACCCGCGCGGCAGTGCATTAATCTTTTCGTCGACCTCGTCGATCGCCTGCATTGTATAACATTCAAGGAACTTGCGGCGGTGATCCCCGTAGACAATCACCAGTTCGGGGGTATCTCCAGGTTGCCAGTTGGGGTCCGAAGCCTCTAGCACACGGCGAAACGAGGCCGGGATCGATACCCTGCCCTTCGTATCCACCTTGTGGTGGCTTTCACCTCTGAACCTGCGCGCCAAGACGACTGTCCCTTTCGCTTGCGCCCCACTTGATCTTTACGTTCCCCCCTGATGAAAAACGGCGGGTTGATCTGCTGCCACTGATCAACCCGCCGCATTCGCCCGCTGTGCGGGGATGTCCAGCTGCGCGCGCCACCTGGGGGGATGTCTGCTCGCCCGCGCGCCGGATCTGTTAAGTGATGAAAGCGAGATGCCTGTATGAAACCTGATTATTTTTGGTCGGGGTCGTTTGGTGCCCCATCTGCCTCGTCCTCATCGGATGTGTTAGGGATGACATGGGAAATCATGGAAATCAACAAGTTTTTTGGGCACTGACGTATTCTAAACGCAATCCACACGCGAAAAATCAACATAAACTTCACCAATGGATACCATAAATAGACTCTTTTGGTCGACTGCACACAACATATCCACAGAATTTGCTCAGCCCAAATTGTCCCATGATTTCCCAGAAAATTTGAAATTCCCCTACTTCGGTTGGCGAAAAATCGGTATTTTGCCGAACACCGCCTCGAATCAACCGTGTCGGATGGCGCAATTACCCCACACACATCGCAAGAACACCGGCAGCCCATGAATTCCCATCCGAAATGCAAGGGCCCCTTAACATGTGAATGTGCATGTGCCGAACGATCGGCCTGAACACCATTTCCATTCCTCCATCACGCCCACGCGCCGGACAGCTTCACCCAAAAGCACACCCGCCGAAGCCCCAAAGGTGACCCTACGACACCCGCCATCCCTGGGCGCAACTGCCCCAACAATTTGATATCTATGCATTTGCTGCATAGCGGCATTGACGACGCCCGCTATTGTGCATCTGCAGCATTTGCCTATTTTCATCCTCAAGCAAACACCGGAACACTTCGGCAAACGATCAAGTCAGAGGCATTGAAAATGGCAGTCGCAACCAACCACTCCGCGCTTGGCAATGCACCGGCAACCGGGCTGGTGGCACTGTTTGAAGCAGTAAAAACACGTTTTGTTCGCTATCGCCTGTACCGCCAGACACTCAACGAGCTGTCGGGCCTGTCGAACCGCGAACTGGCCGATCTGGGCCTGCAACGCTCGATGATCCGTCAACTGGCCCTGCAGGCCGCTGCGGATTACACCGCGCAGTAAGCGCACAACAGTTTAACGAGATCAGGTCCATCCTCCTCCCTTTGGACCTGCATTTCGGCGGCGGCATCTCTCCTCCTCCCTGATGCTGCCGCCCCAAATACCGGCCCTGACAGCCGGGACATGACACATCGGGGCTCTCCTCCTCCCTACCCCGATGTTGAAAGCACGCGGCGACACTTATTCTCCTCCCTTGTGTCGCCGCGTCTTCCTCATACCGGGATCAGACCCGGGTTCGGATACATCGGGGCCTTCCTCCTCCCTGCCTCGATGTTGAAAAGAACGGCGGTTCCCCTTCCTCCTCCCTGGGAACCGCCGTTTTTTGTTTGTGCTTGTGTGTGTAAGGTGAAGCCGGAACTGAAGTTTCAGGAGTTTCCAATGGCTGCATATTTCATCGCCCAGATCACAATTCACGACCCAGACGGATACCAGAAATACCTTGAAGGGTTCATGCCGGTCTTTGACAGGCACGGAGGTCGCCTTCTGACAGTATCATCCAAACCAGTGGACGTGATCGAGGGCACCTGGGCTGAGGAAGGGATAGTCCTTATGGAGTTTCCGTCGATCGAAGCCGCAAAGGCATGGAAAGACGATCCCGACTACGTCGAACTGGCGAAAATCCGGCACAAGACCGCGACGGCAAACATGGTTCTGGTCGAAGGCCTTTAAAACGGAACGTCATCCTTGGCGGTCAGAAAGCGCGAGACAACCTTCTTCATGCCCGCCTTGTCGAAATCGACCTCGACCTTGTCCCCTTCGATACCGATCACTGCGCCATAGCCGAATTTCTGGTGGAATACCCGTTCGCCCAGCGTGAAACTGGCCACCGCGGTCGCATCGATGACGGTGTTGCGGCTTTCGCGCGGTTGCGACATGCCATACTGACCCTGCCGCGCCTGCATCCGTTTCCAGCCGGGTGAGTTGTAGACGTTTGCTTCGGCGGCGCGGGTTTCGATCCCGGCCGTGGTCTGACCGCCACCGTAGAGACCCGGAGGCGTCAGAACCTCCACATGATCTTCGGGGAGCTCATCTATAAAGCGGGACGGCATCGAATTCTGCCACTGACCAAAAACGCGCCTGTTGGCGGCAAAGGATATCGTGCAGACCTCCTCCGCGCGGGTGATGCCGACATAGGCCAGCCGCCGTTCCTCCTCGAGGCCCTTGAGGCCAGCTTCGTCCATCGACCGTTGCGAGGGGAACAACCCATCCTCCCACCCCGGCAGGAACACGGCGGGAAATTCCAGACCTTTGGCGGCATGCAGGGTCATGATCGACACTTTCGCGCCATCCGATTCCTGCTCGTTATCCATTACCAAACTGACATGTTCCAGAAAGCCCTGCAGGTTTTCGAAGTTGTCCAGTTGGTTGACCAGTTCCTTGAGGTTTTCCAACCGCCCCGGGGAATCTGGATTCTTGTCGTTCTGCCAGTGCGCCGTATAGCCGGATTCGTCGAGGATGATCTGCGCCAGTTCAATATGAGTATGTTCCGGTTCGCCAAAACGAATAGGAGCGGTGCCATCATCAATGACGGAATCGTCGTCAACCTCGATCCTTGGACCCCGGGTCATTGCGTTCCAGCGGGCCAGCCCATCGACAAGCTGGCGCAAGGCCGTGCCGCCCTTGCCTTTGATCAGCCCTTGTTCCACCGCGATCCGCGCACCTTCGACCAGAGAGACGCCATTCTGTCGGGCGGTCGCCTGAATCGTCTGCTGCGCCTTGTCGCCGAGGCCACGTTTGGGCGTATTCACGATCCGCTCGAACGCCAAATCGTCTTCGGGGCTGATGACCAGCCGGAAATAGGCCATGGCATCGCGGATCTCCATCCGCTCATAGAATCGCGGACCGCCGATGACCTTGTAGGGCAATCCAATAGTTAGAAAGCGGTCCTCGAAGGCACGCATCTGGTGGCTGGCGCGCACGAGAATGGCGATTTCATCAAGGTTCATCGGCCGCACGCCACGGGTGCCGCCCTGCATCGCGTCGATTTCCTCGCCAATCCAGCGCGCTTCTTCTTCACCATCCCAGTGGCCAATCAGCCGGACCTTTTCGCCGTCCTGCTCGTCGGTCCAAAGCTCTTTGCCCAGGCGATTTTCATTGCCGCGGATGACGTTCGAGGCGGCGGCGAGGATATGCGGGGTCGAGCGGTAGTTCTGTTCCAGCCGCACCACATGGGCGCCGGGGAAGTCTTTCTCGAACCGCAGGATGTTGCCCACCTCGGCCCCGCGCCAGCCATAGATCGACTGGTCATCATCGCCCACGCAACAGATGTTCTTGTGACCGCCCGCCAGCAACCGCAGCCACAGGTACTGGGCGATGTTGGTGTCCTGATACTCGTCCACCAGAATGTAACGGAACCACCGCTGGTATTGTTCCAGCACATCCGCTTGTGCCTGAAAGATCGTGACCATGTGCAAAAGCAGATCACCGAAATCCACCGCGTTCAGCTCGCGCAGACGGGTCTGGTACTGGGCGTAAAGGTCGACGCCCTTGTGATTATAGGCTCCGGCATCCGCAGCAGGTATCTTGTCGGGTGTCAGTGCACGGTTTTTCCAGTCATCGATGATTCCCGCCAGCATCCGCGCAGGCCAGCGTTTGTCGTCGATATTGGCCGCCTGAACCAGTTGCTTGAGCAGGCGCAACTGGTCGTCGCTGTCAAGAATCGTGAAGTTCGATTTCAGCCCCGCAAGTTCGGCGTGGCGTCGCAGCAGCTTGACGCAAATCGAATGGAACGTGCCAAGCCACGGCATCCCTTCGGCGGGCTGGCCGAGCAGGCGGCCGACACGCTCTTTCATTTCACGCGCAGCCTTGTTGGTGAATGTCACCGACAAGATCTCGTTGGGGCGCGCGCGACCGGTATTCAGCAGGTGCGCGATCCGGGTCGTGAGAGCCTTGGTCTTGCCGGTCCCTGCCCCGGCCAGCATCAGAACCGGACCGTCAAGCCGTTCAACCGCATCGCGCTGCGCCGGGTTGAGATCATCCAGGTAAGGCACGGCACGCGCGGCCATTGCCTTTTGGGACAGCGATGCGCCCTCGAAGGCGTCCATTTCGTCAAAACTGCTCATGCCCCCAAACTACGCCGGATGCGGCCCGAGGGAAAGGGTTTGTTCACGGCTTGTTCACAAAGAAATCGCAGAAGATAATATACTGGATTCCAGACAAAACCTTTGTGTACATCCGGCGCTCTTACCTTTCTGCAAAAGTTTGTTTCTGATGCCCGGTCCATTGCTTTGGGAGAGCATATGGTGAAGCAGGCGACATGTGCGGTGCGAAGTTCGCGGCTGAAAATGGTAGGCGTTACGCTGATGGTGATCGCCCTAACGGCGGCAGCCGGTTGGAGGATTTACGCCGTACCCGCGCGCGAAGGATATCCAGCCCACCTTCAATACCACTGTCAAAGATAATCGGCAGGTCCGTCGCTGCGCGTATGGCCGGTAGCGCGTCAATACTGGCGGGCGCGCCGTCAAACTGACGGCCGCCGTGATTCGACACCCATATGGCGTCAACGCCAGCCTTTTGCAGCGACACGGCATCTTCATGCCGCAGGATCTTCCGCGCGCGGCGGATGAAGCGCCCCATACCGCCAAGGACCGGGGCCGAAATCAGGTGCAGGTCGCCAGTTCCGCGTCCTGCGGCGCAGACATTGGGGACAGCCTGGTTCGGAACAAGGGGGCCAAAATCAAACCGTCTTCCTCGACAGCCGCTTGAAAAACTTGCCGAATCGCGCGGCAAATCGGATCAATCCTCATGGACCTGCACAGCGCATATCCCGGCATTGCCGATTTGAAACGACTTGCGCGGCGTCGGTTGCCGCGCTTTGTCTGGGAATTTGTGGAAAGTGGCACCGGCGCTGAAACCCTGATCCGGCGCAACCGCGAAGCGCTGGACCGGGTTACACTGACCCCGTCGATCCTGCATGGCGAACTGGAGTTCGACACAAGCAAGAAGCTGCTGGATCACGACTGCGCCCTGCCGTTCGGTATCGCACCCATTGGAATGTCGGGGTTGGTCTGGCCGGATGCCGAAGGCATTCTGGCCCGCGCTGCGGCCACGGCTAACATTCCTTACACCTTGTCTACGGTCGCCAGCCAGATGCCCGAAGATCTGGCCGGCCACATCGGCGAAAACGCCTGGTTTCAATTGTATCCCCCACGGGATCCCGACATCCGCACCGATATGCTGGCCCGCGCGCGCGATGCGGGATTCCGGACGCTGGTGCTGACTGCGGATGTACCGGTTGCATCTCGGCGCGAACGGCAGGTGCGGTCCGGGTTGACGCATCCGCCCAGGCTGACACCGCGCCTGCTGGCCCAGATTTCTCGATGCCCGGCCTGGGCCATGGGGATGCTGCGTAGGGGACCACCCAGAATGCGCACGCTCGAGAAGTATTCGGACAGCAGCCTCAACCTCCCTCCAACGGCACATATCGGGTATCTTCTGAGAACGTCGCCGGACATGGAGTACGTATCCTGGCTGCGCGACAACTGGGATGGCGCGTTTGTCGTGAAAGGCGTCCTGCGGCAGGAAGATGCCGTGTCGCTGCAAAAGGCTGGCGTTGACGCCATATGGGTGTCGAATCACGGCGGCCGTCAGTTTGACGGCGCGCCCGCCAGTATTGACGCGCTACCGGCCATACGCGCAGCGACGGACCTGCCGATTATCTTTGACAGTGGTATTGAAGGTGGGCTGGATATCCTTCGCGCGCTGGCCCTTGGCGCGGATTTTGTCATGCTGGGGCGCGGGTTTCTCTTTGGTCTGGCGGCGTTAGGCGAACGCGGCCCCGCTCATGTCATCGACATCCTGCGGCAGGATCTGAAGGCCAATATGGGCCAGTTGGGCCTCGCAAGTTTACAAAATGTGACATCTGCAATCACAAATATTGATGCTGCATCGCAGCATGTGTAAGTAGATTGCGCCAACAGGCGGCGTTTGCGAGCGATAACATGCCGGTTCTACCCAGAACGACTGATATACGTGCGCGTATTGTCCGCCTATGAACACGGCCACACCATAATGACCGGGACCTGACATGACCGACTTCAAAAAGATCCTGATCGCCAATCGCGGCGAGATTGCTATTCGCGTGATGCGCGCGGCCAACGAGATGGGCAAACGCACCGTTGCCGTCTTTGCCGAGGAGGACAAGCTTGGCCTGCATCGCTTTAAAGCGGATGAGGCATATCGCATTGGCGAGGGGATGGGCCCGGTTGCCGCCTATCTGTCGATTGACGAAATCATCCGCGTGGCAAAGGAATGCGGCGCTGATGCAATCCACCCCGGTTACGGTCTGTTGTCCGAGAATCCCGATTTCGTGGATGCCTGCGTGCAGAACGGCATCACTTTCATCGGTCCCAAGGCCGAGACCATGCGCGCGCTTGGCGACAAGGCCAGTGCCCGTCGCGTCGCCATCGAGGCAGGAGTTCCGGTGATCCCTGCGACAGAGGTTTTGGGCGATGACATGGACGCGATCCGCAAGGAAGCCGCCCAGATCGGCTATCCGCTTATGCTCAAGGCGTCCTGGGGCGGCGGCGGGCGCGGTATGCGCCCGATCGAGTCCGAGGACGAACTGGAAGAGAAAGTCCTGGAAGGTCGTCGCGAAGCCGAAGCCGCGTTCGGCAATGGCGAGGGTTATCTGGAAAAGATGATCACCCGCGCCCGGCATGTTGAAGTTCAGATTCTGGGCGACAAGCATGGCGAGATCTACCATCTCTACGAACGCGACTGTTCTGTCCAGCGCCGGAACCAGAAGGTCGTGGAACGCGCCCCCGCCCCTTACCTGAGCGAGGAGCAGCGTGCCGAAATCTGTGAACTGGGCCGCAAGATCTGTGCCCATGTGAACTATGAATGCGCGGGCACGGTAGAATTCCTGAT
Organism: uncultured Ruegeria sp.; assembly: GCA_963669395.1. Taxonomy (GTDB): domain Bacteria; phylum Pseudomonadota; class Alphaproteobacteria; order Rhodobacterales; family Rhodobacteraceae; genus Ruegeria. The sequence continues at coordinate 3,450,169 of OY770022.1, forward strand.
GGATATGGAAACCGGCCAGTTCTACTTCATCGAGGTCAACCCGCGCGTTCAGGTGGAACACACCGTCACCGAGGAAGTTACCGGCATCGACATCGTACAAGCCCAGATCCTGATCGCCGAGGGCAAGACGCTGGCCGAAGCGACCGGTGCCGCCAGCCAGTCGGACGTTCAACTGAACGGCCACGCCCTGCAAACCCGGATCACCACCGAGGACCCGCAGAACAACTTTATCCCCGATTACGGCCGCATCACCGCCTATCGCTCGGCCACGGGTATGGGCATCCGTCTGGACGGCGGCACGGCCTATGCGGGCGGAGTGATCACGCGGTACTACGACTCGCTGCTGACCAAGGTGACCGCTTGGGCACCAACGCCAGACAAGGCGATCCATCGGATGGACCGCGCGCTGCGTGAATTCCGCATCCGCGGCGTCAGCACCAATATCGACTTTGTCATCAACCTGCTGAAGCACCCGACCTTCCTGTCGAACGAATACACCACCAAGTTCATCGACACGACGCCAGACCTGTTCCAGTTCAAACGCCGTCGGGATCGGGGCACCAAGGTTCTGACCTATATCGCGGACATTACCGTGAACGGGCACCCCGAGACCAAGGATCGTCCCGAACCGCGCGCCGATCTGAAAGAGGCCAGGCCCCCTGCCCTGAAGGGAGAGCCCAAAATGGGCACCCGCAACCTGCTGGAGCAGAAGGGCCCGCAGGCCGTGGCCGACTGGATGAAAGCGCAGCGGCAGTTGCTGATCACCGACACCACCATGCGCGACGGCCACCAATCCCTGCTGGCGACCCGGATGCGGTCGATCGACATGATCAAGGTGGCGCCGACCTATGCGGCGAACCTGCCGCAACTGTTCAGCGTTGAATGCTGGGGCGGCGCGACCTTTGACGTGGCCTATCGCTTTCTTCAGGAATGCCCGTGGCAGCGTCTGCGTGACCTGCGCGAGGCGATGCCGAACCTGATGACACAGATGCTTCTGCGCGGCGCGAACGGGGTCGGCTATACCAACTACCCCGACAACGTGGTGCAGGAGTTCGTGCGTCAGGCCTCGAAGAATATCGACGTCTTCCGCGTATTCGACTCGCTGAACTGGGTCGAGAACATGCGCGTGGCCATGGATGCGGTGGTTGAAAACGGCAAGATCTGTGAAGGCACCGTCTGCTATACCGGTGACATTCTGGACCCCGATCGCGCCAAGTATGACCTGAAATACTATGTCGGCATGGCGAAAGAGCTGCGCGACGCAGGTGCGCATATTCTGGGTCTGAAGGACATGGCAGGCCTGCTGAAACCGGCCTCGGCCAAAATCCTCATCCGTGCTCTGAAAGAAGAGGTCGGCTTGCCGATCCACTTCCACACTCATGATACTGCCGGAATCGCCAGCGCCACCATTCTGGCCGCGTCCGAGGCGGGCGTGGACGCGGTGGATTGCGCGATGGACAGCTTCAGTGGCAACACCAGCCAGGCGACGCTGGGCACCGTTGTCGAGGCGCTGCGCCATACCGAGCGTGACACCGGACTGGATATCAAGGCCATCCGCGAGATCAGCGATTACTTCGAAGCCGTTCGCGGCCAGTACGCGGCCTTTGAATCCAGCCTACAGGCCCCTGCATCGGAAGTGTACCTGCACGAGATGCCCGGCGGCCAGTTCACCAACCTCAAGGCGCAGGCGCGTTCGCTTGGGCTGGAGGAACGCTGGCACGAGGTGGCGCAGATGTATGCCGACGTGAACCAGATGTTCGGGGACATCGTTAAGGTGACGCCGTCCTCCAAGGTGGTCGGTGACATGGCGCTGATGATGGTCAGCCAGGGGCTGACCCGCGCCGACGTGGAAAGCCCCGAAACGGATGTGGCCTTCCCGGATTCTGTCGTCGACATGATGCGCGGCAATCTGGGTCAGCCTCCGGGCGGGTTCCCCGACACGATCATCAAGAAGGTCCTCAAGGACGAAGCGCCCAACACCCAGCGCCCCGGCAAGGACGTTCCCGCCGTGGATCTTGAGGCCACCCGCGCCGAACTGTCCAAGCAACTGGAAGGCAAGGAGGTCGATGACGAGGATCTGAACGGATACCTCATGTATCCCAAGGTTTTCCTGGACTACATGGGCCGCCACCGGGTTTACGGCCCGGTCCGCACCCTGCCCACGCGCACCTTCTTCTACGGCATGGAGCCCGGGGAAGAGATCACGGCCGAAATCGATCCAGGCAAAACGCTGGAAATCCGCTGTCAGGCGATTGGTGAGACCGATGAAAAGGGCGAGGTCAAGGTTTTCTTTGAACTCAATGGTCAGCCCCGCGTCATCCGGGTGCCGAACCGTCTGGTAACTTCGACCACGCAGGCCCGGCCCAAGGCCGAGGCCGGCAACCCCAACCATATTGGCGCGCCGATGCCGGGCGTTGTCGCGACCGTTTCCGTCACCGCCGGTCAGGAGGTCAAGGAAGGCGACCTGCTGCTGACCATCGAAGCGATGAAGATGGAAACCGGCATCCATGCCGAACGCGATGCGGTGGTCAAAGCGGTTCACATTCAGCCCGGCGGCCAGATTGACGCAAAGGACCTTTTGGTCGAACTGGAATAAGCCGACAAACAGGTTAATGTCAGCCGGGCCGCGCAGGACACTGCGCGGCCCTTTTTCATGCCCCTGCGGAGCCACGCTATGCTGACCATTACCCCGATCTACGCCGCGCTGATTGCCCTCCTGTTTCTCGCGCTCAGCCTTAACGTCATCCGGCAGCGGTTTATGGGGCAAATCTCGGTCGGCGACGGCGGTAATAAGGCGCTGATCAAGGCCATCCGCACGCATTCCAACTGCGTCGAATACGCGCCGTTCACGCTGTTGCTGATCGCCATGGCCGAAATTCAAGGTGCGGGGGGCGTTCTGATCAACCTGATGGGTTTGGCGATTCTGTCCGGACGATTGCTGCATGCCTACGGATTCGGGCGCACACCTCAGATCGTGATTCTGCGCCGGACGGGAATGTTGCTGACATTTGCCGCCATTCTGGTCGCTGCGGTCACCAACCTCGTGCTGGCACTTTAGGATCAGCCAGCCAGCACCTCGACTTCAACCGGGCATGCAGGCTGCCATATCTGTTGGGCGGTCTGCCCTTTGTCGCCACCGGCCTGCGCCACGATGCCCGCCATGAACATCGAAACAACCAGCACCGAGAGTTTCAGGGTTTCTTTCGGGTTCATCTGTCACCTCCGCCGTTCTTTCCTGACGTGTTCAGACAGTTGAACGGATGGGGTCCGGATTTCCGTCGCCAGAAAAGAAATTTTACGGAAGATGCGTTTTTCCTCTTGCAGCTTTGCGCCAGAATTTATACTTCACGCCTCACTCAACGGCGCGGGCGTAGCTCAGGGGTAGAGCATAACCTTGCCAAGGTTAGGGTCGGGCGTTCGAATCGCCTCGCCCGCTCCATTGAGAGGTCTTTGGACCACATATGTATCTGATGCGGGCGTAGCTCAGGGGTAGAGCATAACCTTGCCAAGGTTAGGGTCGGGCGTTCGAATCGCCTCGCCCGCTCCAGATACCAACCTCCCTTAAATTTCTGGTTCTTTGTTATCTGCTGCGGCATTCTCGGGTCGCACGCAATCACGACGGAGATGCGCCATGCCAGAATACGTAATTCGCGCTCTGACAGCGGATGAGGTCCAGACGGCTGTTGATTGGGCCGGCCGCGAAGGTTGGAACCCCGGCCTTCACGACGCCGTGTGCTTCCGCAGCTCCGATCCCGAAGGATTCAAGGGCGGATTTCTGGATGGCAAGATGATCGCGTCTGCCTCGGCCGTGAATTACGACGACACCTACTCGTTTCTGGGCTTTTACATCGTCCTGCCCGAATATCGTGGATCGGGCTACGGGCTGCAGGTTGCCGAGGCCGTCAAGGCGCATTGCGAACATCGGAACATGGGCATGGACGGGGTCGTCGAACAGCAGGACAATTACCGGAAGTTCGGGTTCGAACTGGCTTATGACAACTACCGATTTTCGAGCACAGCGGGTGAAATCCTCAACGCCCTGGGCCGGTCCGGCCACGGTCAGGTTTCACTGATCGACACACTTACGGATGAGCTGAAGTCTTATGATCGGGGCCTGTTTCCTGCCCCGCGCGACACGTTCCTGCAGGCCTGGCTGGATGCACCTAACCATACCTCGCGGGTGTTTGAGGAAGGCGACCGGATCAGAGGCTATGCAACGCTGCGCCGATGTTTGGCCGGGTACAAGATAGGGCCATTGTTTGCGGACACACCCGAGATCGCGCAGGCGCTTTTGGTGTCGCTGCTGATGACGCTTCCGGCTGACCAGATGGGTGCCGAGGTCTTTATCGACATGCCCAACCCCAACACGCAAGCGATGGCGATGGCGCAACAACTGGGGTTGACCAAAGTGTTCGAAACCGGCCGCATGTATTCCAGCCACGCGCCGGAAATTGATCTGCACCGTATCTATGGGATCACGACGTTTGAGCTGGGGTAACGTTCAGAACGCCTTGAACGTCATCGTGGTCAGGGATCGTTCGATATTGGGAATCACCAGCAGGTTTTCGTTGATGAAGTGCCCCACATCCTCGGTTTCGGGGATATAGAGTTTCAGCAGCAGGTCGTATTCGCCGCTGGTCGAGTAAAGCTCGGAATGGATTTCGCGCAGGGCGATTTCTTCGGCGACCTTGTACGTGGAACCGGGTTTACAGCGGATCTGGATGAAAACGCAGGTGGACATGGGGTTGACCCTGTTTGTTGAGTTGCGCGCAGGCTGGCATGGGCCGCGCCCGGGCGCAATCCCCTGCAACAGTTTGGCGCGCATGTGATGCTTGGTCTGGATATGCCCGGCGATCCCCGTCTATAAGCGCGCTTGTATCAAAAGGAATTCGCCCATGCGCAGCGCAAAGATCAGCCGTCAGACCGCCGAGACCGAGATCACGGTCGAGGTCAATCTGGACGGCACCGGCCAGTATGACAATCAGACCGGCGTTGGCTTCTTCGATCACATGCTGGACCAACTGGCTCGCCATTCGCTTATCGACATGACGATCCACGCCAAGGGCGATTATCACATCGACGATCACCACACGGTCGAGGACACAGGCATCGCACTGGGTCAGGCACTGACGCAGGCATTGGGCGACAAGAAGGGTATCCGCCGCTATGGCGAGTGCCACCTGCCGATGGATGACGCTCAGGTGCGCTGTGCGCTGGATCTGTCGGGCCGTCCGTTCCTGATCTGGAACGTGGATTTGCCGACACCCAAGATCGGGACCTTCGACACAGAACTGGTGCGCGAGTTCTTTCAGGCGCTCAGCACCCATGGTGGTATCACCCTGCATATCGACCAGTTACACGGTTTCAACAGCCACCATATCGCCGAGGCGGCCTTCAAGGCGGTTGCCCGTGCCCTTCGGCTGGCGGTTGAGACCGACCCGCGCAAGGCCGATGCGATTCCGTCGACCAAAGGCGCATTGTAGATGCTGACTGCCATTATCGACTACGAAAGCGGCAATCTGCATTCCGCTGAAAAGGCGTTTCAGCGCATGGCGCGTGAACTGGATGCGGGTGAGGTCGTCGTGACCTCTGACGCAGATGTTGTCGCGCGGGCCGATCGGCTGGTTCTGCCCGGCGATGGTGCGTTTCCAGCCTGTGCCGCCGAACTGCGCGGCCATAAGGGTATCTATGACGCGATGGTCGAGGCGGTCGAACAAAAGGGTCGCCCGTTTCTGGGTATCTGTGTGGGCATGCAGCTGATGGCCTCGAAAGGCCATGAATACCGTGAAACCGATGGTTTGGATTGGATCGCGGGCGACGTGGTTCGGATCGAGCCGTCAGACCATGCGTTGAAAGTACCACATATGGGCTGGAACGATCTGGTTCTGGAAAGCAGACACCCGGTGTTTGAAGGGGTGAAATCAGGTGATCACGCCTATTTCGTGCACTCCTACCATTTCCGCGTGACGGACCCGGCGCAGAGGTTAGCCTATGTGGATTACGGCCAAGAGGTCACGGCCGTGATTGGCCGTGACACGATGGTCGGGATGCAGTTCCACCCTGAGAAAAGTCAGGATGTCGGCCTGCGTATGATCGGAAATTTCCTGACCTGGGCTCCTTGACGGCCTACTGCACGCGTGTCCAGGTTTGCCCACGGCAGATCAGGCCACCGGCAACGCAACCTTTCACGGTCAGCTGGTTCTGGCTGTCCAGCGTCATTTTCGAGTTGTAGGTCTTGTCGCGGTCTGGCGCCCAGATCTTGCCGTTGTCATAGGCCCCGCCACCTTCCGGAACCATGTCCCAGATAATCTGTTTGCCCAAATTCTCGTAGTCCAGCTGCTCATCGCCGTTGGCATCAAACGCCGTGTCGATGGTGCCGCAGACGGCGCTGCCGCACGATCCGATGGAAACATGCAGATACCCGCCGGTGTCACCGGGTTGGGTTTTCCAGATGCCATCAACCGGATCGGCCGCATAAGCGCTGCTTGCCAAGGCGGCAAACCCTGCGGCCAGAACGAATTTCTTCATGATATTCTCCCTGTTTTGCAAGCAGTCTGGCGCGCCGGTCGCCGTCGGGCAAGATTGACTTTGCGTCGCGTTGCATCCCCTGCCCTGTGTGTGCGATATCCCGCGCGGATAACATTGATATAGGGCCGCCCGACATGATCCTCTACCCCGCCATCGACCTTAAAGACGGCCAGGCCGTGCGCCTGCTGCGCGGTGAAATGGACAAGGCCACAGTGTTCAACGAAGATCCCGCCGCGCAGGCCCGCGCCTTCGTCGAAGCGGGTTGCGAGTGGCTGCATCTGGTCGATCTGAATGGCGCCTTTGCAGGGGAACCCGTCAATGCCGCTCCGGTCGAGGCGATTTTGAAAGCCTGTGATGTGCCCGCCCAACTGGGTGGCGGCATCCGGGACATGGCAACAATCGAAACATGGCTCGACAAGGGGCTGGCGCGCGTCATTCTGGGCACTGTCGCCGTCGAGAACCCCGATCTGGTGCGTCAGGCGGCGCAGGAATTCCCCGGCCATGTAGCCGTCGGTATCGACGCACGCAATGGCATGGTCGCCACCAAGGGCTGGGCCGAAGAAACCGATGTGCAGGTCACGGATCTGGCCCGCAGCTTCGAGGATGCGGGCGTTGCCGCGATCATCTACACCGACATCAACCGCGACGGAGCGATGCAGGGCCCCAATATCGAGGCCACTGCGGCACTGGCCCGCGCCGTGTCGATCCCGGTCATCGCATCGGGCGGTGTCAGCTCGCTGGACGACCTGATCGCCTTGCGTGATTGCGGGGTCGAACTTAACGGCGCAATCTCCGGCCGGGCGCTTTATGACGGCGCGATCGATCTGAACGAGGCCATTCGCGCCCTGAGCTGACTACTGGGCGGCGACCGATGTCAGCTTGGCCAGCGCCCCGCGCATTTTCTCGATGACCGGGGATTTCTCGACCGCATCAAGTTCGTCCATGGTCTCTTTCGGGTCTTCATAGGCCAGCCAGACCTGCCCGTTTTCGTCCTCGTAGGCCTGCACTTTCAGCGGCAGAAACAGACCTGCGCGCGGGTCGGCCTGCATGGCAGGTGTGCCCAGCGCCGGATTGCCGAAGATCAGCACCTGATTGGCCGGGATGGTCATACCCACCTTCTCGGCGCCCGCTGCGTGATCGACACGCGCAAAGACCGTGGCGCCCGCGTTGCCAACTGCGGCCTCGAGCGCGTCCATCGCCTCGGACACGGATTTGGCTGTCTCTACTTTGATGATATCGTCAGCCATCGCGGCGACAGCTCCTGTGAATATGAATGTGGTCGTCAAAAAGAGGTTACGCATCTCATTGATCTCCAGATGAAATAAGGACCAGTTTTCACAGGTTCGAGAGATGTGGCAATCACAAGTCTGGCATCGGCGGGGCTTTGCCGGTAGAGGTGCGCCAACAAAGGACATGCCATGCTGAAAACACGGATCATTCCCTGCCTTGATGTTGCCGATGGCCGCGTGGTTAAGGGCGTCAATTTCGTCGGCTTGCGCGACGCGGGCGACCCGGTGGAATCGGCCAAGGCCTATGATGCCGCGGGCGCGGACGAAATCTGCTTTCTGGATATTCACGCCACCCATGAAAACCGAGGCACCATGTTCGATGTGGTGCAGCGCACGGCGGAACAGTGTTTTGTTCCGCTGACGGTGGGCGGTGGTGTCCGCACTAGGGAAGATGTCCGCGCGCTGCTGCTGGCAGGTGCCGACAAGGTCAGTTTCAACTCGGCCGCCGTGGCAAACCCGGATGTTGTGGCCGAGGCCGCCGATCAGTTCGGCAGCCAGTGCATCGTGGTCGCCATCGATGCCAAAACCGTCAGCCCCGGCAAGTGGGAGATCTTTACCCACGGGGGGCGCAAACCAACCGGCATTGACGCGGTCGAGTTTGCAAGAACCGTGGTCGCCAAGGGCGCAGGGGAAATCCTGCTGACCTCGATGGATCGTGACGGCACCAAATCCGGGTTCAACATACCCCTGACCCGGGCGATCTCGGACGCGGTGGATGTACCGGTGATCGCATCAGGCGGGGTCGGCAATCTGGATCATCTGGTCGAAGGCGTGACCGAAGGCGGTGCCAGCGCGGTATTGGCGGCTTCGATCTTCCATTTCGGAGAATACACCATCCGCGAGGCCAAGGAACACATGGCCGCCGCAGGCATCCCGATGAGGCTGACATGAGCATCCTGCACGAACTGGCCGCAACCATCGAAGCGCGCAAGGGAACCGACCCCGAGTTGAGCTGGACCGCCAAACTGCTTGCCAAGGGCCCTGAAAAGTGTGCCGAGAAGTTCGGCGAAGAGGCCATCGAGGCCATCATCGAAGCCATCAAGGGCGATCGGGCCAGACTGACGTCCGAGGCGGCGGATGTGCTGTATCACCTGCTGGTGATGCTGGCCGCCCGTGATGTGGCGCTGGATGACGTTCTGAACGAGCTCGCCCGGCGTCAGGGCATCAGCGGCATTGCCGAAAAAGCGGCGCGTCCCAAGGGCTAAGCGTGGGTTTCGTGCGCTGCTCCTGCCCGCTATAGTGCTGTGTCAGGGTGCCACGGATCAGGGAACGCGCGCGATGATCAGAGCATTGGTTTTTGTGGCGACGCTTGCCATCCTGGCGGCCTGTTCTGCGCCGCCCCGTTCCACCGGGGACGAGGTTCAACGGCTGGCAGCGGAAATCCAAAGCCTCGGACCCGATATCGACCCCGCTGAAGCGCAGCGCGCGGCGCGGGTCGCCTACAGCTACACCGCGCAGTTGGTCGAGGAATATGAGATCACCGACCCGCCGCTGATCCATAACGCAAAGGTCAATAAGGGCTTGCGTCCGCGCGGATTGTGCTGGCACTGGGCCGAAGACATTGAACGGCGCCTAAAACAGGAAGAGTTCGAAACACTGACCCTGCACCGCGCCATCGCCAATGCCGACAATCCGTTCCGAATCGACCACTCGACTGCCATTATTAGCCGACGCGGAGAAACCATGTACGAAGGGATCGTACTGGACCCGTGGAGGTATGGTGGAGTGCTGTACTGGGGACCTTTGGTCGAGGACACACGTTACGAGTGGGTCCCGCGCGATCAGGTTCTGGAAAAGCGGCGTCTGGAACAGGTTGCCCGGCTGAAAACAGCAGGTGGCGGCTGACGGTCACAGCTTTGACGATATGATCCCGGTGGCAAACCCGCCCATGCGCAATTCCCCGAAAAGCCGCTGATATTCGATTTTCGGGCATCGGTTCATGACCACATCGACACCTCTGGCCTGTGCGACTGCCGCCGCGCCTTCATGTTCGACACCGATTTGCATCCAGACTGTCCTGAGCTTTGGAAAAGCCTGCAAAGCTTCGTCCACAATCGGTGGCACGGCTTCTGATCTGCGGAATATGTCCACCATGTCGACAGGTTCGGAAATATCCGACAGCGACGCATGAACAGTCTGGCCGAACAATTGCTTCCCTGCATGTCCCGGATTGACCGGAATGACCCGGTATCCTTTCAGCGAAAGGTATCGCGCCACGTAATAACTGGGCCGAACCGGGTTCATCGACACCCCAACGACCGCCACAACTTTGGTGCGTTGGAGGATGCCTTTCAGGAACTCATCGGAATAATCTGACATGAGGGCACCCTAATCGCTGCGTTCAAAAGAAAAAAGCGCCCAGGTCGGACCTGAGCGCCAGTTGTTGGAACGAGGGACAGTGAAATGACCCGCGGCAGTTCCGTTCCGCGGTCACTGTGACATTTAGGCATGAGTTCGACAAAAAAAAGAGGGCGCGCGCATTTTTGTGATGACAGATCAAAAAAACGCGAAATTTTACCTGTCACTTGTACAGAACCGAGGGCCAGTGTTCCTCGGCCAAGCGGATATTCAACGCCATGTCCTCCTGCCACACTTTCTCGATCGCGAGCGAATGCACCAGATAAAGCCTGCCATCCACGACCTTCCACGCCAATGGGTCGGTGCTGGACAGAAGGCCCAGAGCCATAGCATAAGCGCAATATCCGCCGAACTGAGGCGCAAAGGCGCGCGGATCACGCTCGAACCGCTCCTGGTTCTCGGCTGATGCGAAATGCCATTCGACGCCTTTCCACATCAACGAATGCTCGGCATGGCCCAGCACCGGCGCGTCATCCACGAAATAGGACACGGGATCATAGCCCGCCATTGCCGCACCACCTGTGGCAAAATAGACGGGCGCATCCTGCGCCTGGACGGCAGGTGCGAATTTGATAGCGGCCATTGCGCCAATGAAGAAACGTCGAGTCAGCATCGTCGGTCTGAGTTCTTAGGATTCGAGACCGTCAAAATGCAACTTTTTCAGCGCCATGAAACCCCCCTTGACGCGGTTGTGAATACCCGTGTCGCCGAAGAAACAAGTCAGTCGAAGATATCTTCGATCACATCCCAGGCTTCATCCAGCACGCGCGAGAATACACCTTTTTTCCGTTTCTTGTATTTGTATTTCGGCGTTCGGGCCTTGGACTTGGCCGGACGCACTTGCCTTTCTTCGGTCAGCTTTCGTTTGGGCAACATCTTGAGGTCGTGCAGGGGGGCGCCACAACTGGAACAGCTGAGCTCGTGACGTTGTTTTCCCTGCAGAACCAGCGCGGCACGCGTGCCGCAGTAACAGCAAGTGGCAATTTTTGACGGGCTGGGAATGACGCTCTCCTGTTATTTGTGCCTCGATGCATATAGGGCAATCGCAGCCGCATTTGAGACGTTGAGCGACCCGAAACCGCCGGCTGCGTCAATTTTCACCAGATGATCGACGGTTTCCTTGGTTTTCTGCCGCAGACCGGGACCTTCGGCACCCAACACCAGTGCAACCGGCCGGTCCAGCTTGCCGGCCAACGTGGTTTCGATGGTCTCTTCGGCCTCACCGTCCAGCCCCAGCACCAGAAACCCCATATTCTGCAACTCGACGATTGCGTCCGCCAGATTGCGCACCCGAAGATAGGGCTGACGTTCGAGCGCGCCGCTGGCGGTTTTCGCCAGCGCTCCGGTTTCCGGCGCCGAATGGTGGCGTGTGCCGACAACGGCGCTTGCACCCAGCACCTCGGCCGAGCGCAGAATCGCCCCGACGTTGTGCGGATCGGTGACCCGATCCAGCAGAATGACGCGCGGTTGTTCACGACCGATGCAGTTTTCGGCCAGCCCACCCCAGTCCAGCGGCTTGACCTCAAGCGCCGCGCCCTGATGCACCGACCCCGGATCGATCGGTGCCGTGAATTTTCGCGGATCAACCAGCTCGGCTTCAATTCCTGCAAATTCAATGGCTTCCGCCAGCTTGGCCTGCGCGTTCAGAGTCACGATCAGACGCAATTTCTGACGCTTCGGGTTCATGAGCGCGTCACGGACGGCGTGCAGTCCGAACAACCAGACAGTCTCGGACGCGGCTGCTTTGCGCGCCTGTTCCTTTTCGACGACCCATTTGGGTTTCTTCATTTTAAGGGCCTCCGGGCCGGGAATTCGGTTTCCTGCGCCAAAGCGGAATTTTCCTGTTGACGCTCCTTTAAGGCGCTAGTAATCACGCCTCCACGTCAGGTGCAACGCCTGACAGTGGGCGACAGGCCGCAAGGTGTGGCAGGGGACTGTAACTCCCTCGCGGAGACGCACGCCTGGTTCGATTCCAGGGTCGCCCACCACTTCACAACCCATTGAAATCAATGCTGTATTTTCGGGCCGGAATGCTCGGGCCTCGCGTGCTGTGCCCAGCGCCCAAATTGACTGATTACCCCTCAATATGCGCTCATATTGACGGAGTCCTGTGTCAAACTCGTATCAGTATTGCGCCAGGCCATTGCCTGTCATATTTGTAGTTATTACGTATTTATAACATAGTGCGCGATACCATGACACGCAGACTGACAGCCCAACAAAAGGCGGCCCTGCCGCTGCTCATCGAATCCCGCGACATGCTCAAAGGCGCGTATCGGGCCGCCGTTCAAAAGGCGATTGACCTGATAGAAGGCCGCGAAGAATCCGCCCTGACAGATCTGGAATGCAAAGCATTGCCGCCTGGCGCCGTGCTGCTCGACCCAAAGCACCCTGGCCTAATGCTGAAACATGGCGCCCGAACCGGAAAGCGATGGTTCTTTCGGACCACGAAGCCCCTGTCGACAACACAAACCCTCATCATGATTGGCCCATATCCCGAGGTGACAATCGCTGACGCGCGGGCCCATCGCGAGGAAATGGCCGCTGTCCGAAATACCAACAAACTTCCCGTCTCGCCCATGTTGTCCGACAAATCACGATATACGGTTGGCGACCTGTTCGACTGGTATCTCGGGACATACTGCGCCGAGGCAAAACGGGAATCCTCGACTGAATCTGACCGGCTGATTATTGAGCGCTACCTGCGCCCCGAGTTTGGCCACATCCCGATTGAGGATTGGAACGCCGATCACATCACGGGGTTTCTGCACAACCTGTTCAATGCAACCGCAAAGGGCCGGCAGGCGCAAAAGTGTATGGCTATTCTATCTGCGGCCAATAATGCCGCCCGCGGTCAATCCCGCCTTTGGGCCGGTCGGGTCGAATGGCTTCGCGACATTCCCAACCCGATGCAGAACGTTGCCAGGCTTCCAAATCGCGAAAAGATAAAGGCCAAAGCCCCGACGAACTACAAACCGCCCCTGAGCGAGATACAGGCCCTTTGGCGCAACATCGATATCCTGGGGCAACCCAATGCCGACGCCCTGCGCCTGCAGCTGCTGACCTGTTCGCGAATTTCCGAGGTGACAGGACTCCACGTATCCGAGCTGGATCTGGACGCGGGCCGCTGGGTTCTGCCGGCCGAGCGCGCGAAGAATGGACGTGAACATATTGTCATGCTGCCCGATGAGGCGGCCCTGCTCCTGAAACGCCGACTATTGAATATAACCGGAACGTGGGTTTTCCCGTCCCAGAAATGGCCCGAGGAACACGTCAGCTCAGAAACGGTGATGAAAGCTATCGCCGGCAATCGGGCCGCCCTCGGCGTCTCGGACAGGTTCACGTCACACGCCATCCGTCACGCCTGCCTGACCTGGTGCGCCGAAAACGGCATCGGCCGCGAGGTGCGGGACAGGATCTCCAATCACGCGCCGGCTGCTGGTGTCGACTCGCATTATGTCGCGGCCGAATTGAATGAGCCCGCCAGGCTGACTCTGCAGCGATGGGCGCAGGCAGTGACCGCAAAGGCCGGTCAGGTGGTCCAGCTGAAAAGGTGATGACAGAGGAACGCCTTCGAAGGTGGAAAACTTCGATCGAGTCGATCGACTCGCTCCCTTTCAAAGCCGAGATTCACGCGAACAGACAAAGGTGCAACGCGGTCCATTCGGGCCGCTTTGTCGTTTCTGGGGCCTTCCATACGTCCAGACATTCCCATTCAGTCACCTTTGTTTCCCGCTGATTTCCCGGCCTGACTCAACGCTGTTTCAGACCTTCTGAGATTGTGGTTGCTGGTGGTGTACCTTTAACCAGTGAGGGATTGTTATGACCCACGAACACACCACAGCAGGCGACCAGTACCGTGGCCGTTTCCTGCACATCAGCGAGCTTGTGAACGATGGATTTGCCAGCCGCAAACACATTGTCAGGCTTCTGGCCCGAGGCGAGCTGAAAGGCTTCGCAATCGGTCGAACCCATAAAGTAGATGGCGACTCTGTTTTCGCGTTTATCCAAAAGAACGCCATCCAGCCTGGGAAATACAACCCGTCTATCCTGAAAGACTACGGAAAGCCGGATGCTGCCTGATGGGCAAAAGGTCAGATTTCCCGCGCATTGAGCGGGACTTTTACCAGACCCCTGCCACGGCCGTGCAACCACTCCTGCCCCACCTCGGGCAGCTGGTGCGCTTTGCCGAGCCCTGCGCCGGAAATGGCGCCCTGGCAGACCATCTGGCCAATCGCGGGAATATCTGTGTCCGTGCGTCGGATGTCGAACCACAGCGGGCTGATATCGCGCCTTTGGATGCATTGAACTACCGCGCGGGCGATGACGTTGACACCATCATCACAAATTGCCCGTGGCATCGCCCGTTGCTGCATGAGCTGATTGTCAGGTTTTCCGAGCAGCGCCCAACCTGGCTGTTGCTGGATTCTGACTGGCTGTTCACGAAACAGGCCGCGCCATTTCTGCCGAGATTGCGCCGCATCGTGACAGTCGGTCGAGTGAAATGGATTCCAGGCAGCAAACACGCCGGGAAAGACAACGCCTGCTGGCTGCTGTTCGACCGACCGAGCGCGCAGGCCTCAACCCTGTTATTTGGTCGCGAACAGACAACGGCACCAGACAGCACCACAAACGCAACCGACGCCGCCTGACCACCAACCAGGCAGGCCAACACAAAGGACTCATTGTCCCCATGACACACGAAAACGAATGGAAGCCGCCCCCGAATTACGTCCCACCAAATGGCCGGCGCAAAGTCAAAGCCGCTGAGCGAGTGCAGGCTGCAATGAACATCGGCGGCAAAGTCACCATCCGATGCACCAACCTGCAGGAGTTTGCCGACATTCAGTCAGCGCTGCAGGAGGCCGACTCCCCGATGCGGGTTTCAGCCAGGTTCGAACCAGAAGGAAACACACAATGAGCAGCCGCGAGCGCGCGAGTTATGGCGGCGCCATTCGAGCGATAAAGAACATCCATGACCACGGATGGCCATGGGAACGCTCAGCCGATGACCGGTATCCAAACGGACAGCCACCAGTGAATTACGGGCATTTGGCAGCCATCTGTTATGCCCAGCTAGAAGGCTGGATTGAACCGCAATGGCAGTACAACGCGGCCGTTCCGATCGGCTGGAAACTGACCGAGGCCGGCCATTTGGCTTTGCGGAGATGGCGAGAGGATGAAATGCCTTTCTGAGTCCTGCAGGTGAATAACCGGGAATATGTCAGCCCTGCCTGCCTCAAAACTGTCGCCAAACGCAGCAGGCAGGGCCATTGCCGGGGATTACCAGTCCCCTGCCAGTCCCACACGAAAGACCAGCGGAGCGCCGCCAGGAAGAAACGAACCAAAGGCGCAAACCCAAAACCGAGGCCAACCAGACTGAGGCAACCAGACCGAGGCAAAACCTGGATTGAGGCGACACCATGACTACAACAAATAGTATCTACCAGCAATTCGGCGGCGACATGATACGCCCCAATGAGCTGATGACCTGGTGCCCGGTTTGTCAGCAGGACAGCCGAGCCGACCAGCGCGCCCTTTCGGTGAGGGATGCGCCATCCGGTCAGTTGCTGGTGAATTGCTTCAAATCAAACTGCAGTTTTCGCGAAATAGTGCAGGCATGGAATCTGCCTCGCCCATCCGAGCCCCCAAAACCAGACCCAGACGCCGCCGCCTGCGCCAAAGCCAATGAGGCCAAACGCAGGGAATATGCCCTGCGCATCTGGAAAGACACGATTCCGGTCGAGGGAACGCCAACCGAGCTTTACCTGCACAGCCGGGGCATCACGACGCCAATGCACCCGCACATCATCCGGCATTGCAACCGGACATCTCATCCGACCAGAACCAGGTTGCCCGCGATGATAGCCCGCATCCAGGCCCCCGATGGCAAAGGCCAGGGCATCTGGCGAACGTTCCTGACACCTGATGGTCAGAAGGCCAGTCGCGAACCAGTGAAAGCCGGGCTGGGTTCGTATCCAGGCGGCGCTGTCCGTCTCGGCGGCGGCGAGCCCGAACATATCGCCATCGGTGAGGGCATCGAAACAACAGCCGCGTTTACCCAGATATTCGGCCTTCCTGCATGGGCCTGCCTTTCGACTGCCGGCATTGAAAACTTTGTGCCGCCCCCATTCGTCCGCTCGGTCGGACTCCTGGTGGATATAGACGATAGCGGCGCAGGGCTGCGCGCATGTGAAAAGGCCGCCTTCAAACTGCGCCGGATGGGAATGAATGTGCGGATGCGCTCGCCCGACAGCGGCTTTGCAGATTGGAATGACCAGCTTTTGGGAATCCGGTCATGAGACAGGCGCCCAAACCCCAAACCCTGAAACAGCGCCTTTATGAGGTGATTGACGGACTCGACCGCGAGGCCAGGCCAAAAGACAAATACATCCATGTGTTGGATAACATCGCCCATTGCATCGATACCGGCAAAAGGTTCAACGCATCCTGGCTGGCTGAGCATGGAAGGCCGCGAGGCAGAAAGAAGCCGTATAGCAGCAGCCTGATAGATGAGGTTCTGGCCGTGCTGTGTCGGGCTGGTGTCATCAGACCGACCGAAAAGAAACGCAGCCATTTCCAGAACTATGTATTCCGGGACTTCTGGGAACATAGACTCACAACCCTGATGCGCGACTATCACGCGCCGGCAATGAAGGCGAAACGGCGCAAATCGCCCACGGTTTCAGACCGAAATGCGCGCGAAAAATACCCTCGAAAATCGGCTGACCACTTCCCACGCCACTCCCCACGCCACTCCCCACGCTTTTCAGGGCGTGGAGACATAGAACATAACATAAATGAGCCAGACCGAACCGATGCGACCAAATCGACCGACCCATTCAGCAGCTTCGATTGAAGGGACGTCTTTGACTGCGGCGCGTGACAACCAACGTTCATAGCTAACGGGTCAGTCTGTCCTTTTCGCGAACGAACAACGGGACTATGTTTAGCAGACAACCGAGCGAACAGGTTCTCGATACGATACCGCTTTCGGTAGAGCGTGGCGTCGTGTTCGGCAGGGTTCCTTTTTCCTCGACGTGAAGGGATGCACGCATTTATGCGAAGCGCAGTGAGACTTTTAACGCTGATGTTTGCTCCGCGGACAAACCTCCTACACGATCATCTGCTTCTTGATTGCCAAAAGAGATAATCAGGCGGGCGTTGAAGGGCCATTCCAGACGGATGTGATCGGGTGCGTACTTGGCGGCGGATAGACAACTTTACCATCAAAGACCACATCGCGATCTCCTGAATTTAGCCATGTGGATTCTTGGCCAATAATTTTGTCACGGACTATGGTAAAAAGATAACAGGAGAATTGTGCACGTGTTATGAACTTATCGAGACTCTCTGGGAAAAGGGAATCCTTGTCTATTCCACGTCGAGGCGTAACCAAGCAATGCCTCTCAACGCCATCGTAGTTTGATGGGTATACGGTTCCATGAGCAATAAGGTTTCTTATTTTTGTAAGCGCTTTGTATTCTTTGATAAGAGATTTTGAGAATTCCGGCGAAATATCAGTCAAATAAGTGTCTAGACACTTGCGAATTACTTGCATTTTTACGTCTGGGTTGAATATTTTTGAAAACGCATAACTCGCCACCAAAACTCTGTTATGGTTCACAATTCCAGCTTCTCTTGCACCAACCGCAAACTCGAAGATGACATCCAATTGTGTCTCTAGATGCGCATATTGATGAAGTGCTGCTCCAGAAGCTCGGTTTATGTCTGAGCGGGACGATCCAATGAATTTAGAGGCGATTGAATGCTCGCTTTCTGCCATTTCTGTCTCACTGTTTGTACAATGGTAGGATAGTCGCGGCTAGACGTGCTGGCAATCTGTTGAGACAGTTGTCTGATGTTGGCCAATTCGCACCATCGGTTAGTGAGTTGGTTATTGTAAGCATAGCACTCCATCGTCGGTTCTGGGCTCAAAGCCGCTTTGCGGCAGAGCAGCGGACAGAGTTCAAACAACTGTCCAGAAGGCGTCATTCCCAGGGCGAACGTTGTTGCGCCGCTTCTATAGGTTAGCCGGTTGCGTGGACTTTCAACTGCTGGAAGCGGTCGTTGGCGGAAACTCGGCTGAGCAACGGCCCTGAGCCCAAAGCGGACGGTCAATTTTGCGCTGCCAAAACACCTAATGCGGTTGCAGCGAACTTCCGTGCTGCGCGCTGCGCTTGACAAAAACTCAACTATTGCTAGAGTTTCTTGGTAATTTATTGCTTGGGTGGTTGACATGAATTTTAGAATCATCACTATTTGCTTTTTGGTCGCCGCGACTTCATTTAGCGTAACGCCAACGAGCCTTTCGGCTTGTAATTCAATCTACCAAGACTGCTAGTCGCTTAACTGATGCGCAAAACCAAGCCACAACTGTGGCAGGCACTTCCTCCACGAGCGACGTCTAAGCCGGTGGAGAAAGGTAACGTTTGGTCATTCTTTAACACAAAAAGCGAAACGCTCATCCAGTCGATATTCGAGAAAGCATTTTCTTCTTTGATATTGGGTCTGGTTGTTTTGGTGCTAACGAAAGCCGTGTCGAAGCAATATGAGACTTATGTCGAGACTGCTGAAAAACGTGACGCGCTAAGAGCATACACCAACGACAGGCTTGCGGATTTGTTACCGGCAATCACAGAAAACTTCTATGAATTGCGTTGCGCACGAAAAGCGCAAGAGGTTCCAGGTAATGTGTGTAATGGAGACCTCAGTACATTCATAACGTTTCTCAGCGAAACGCGCCTCCAACTTGTAGCCTTGTTTCCATCAAGTGATCTGAAGGCTTTCGACAAACTCATAGTAACGGCTACAGACCTGTATAATATCCCAAATCAGGAACAAAACCGAAATCAAATCAACACCAAGATAGATGCCTACACTGCTAGTTTCGGGCCAGCAATACGCGAAATTGCCGCTAACTTCAGGTAATCAAATAGCATCGACAATGAAAGAGGATATTTGTTGTGCAAATTGTTTCTAGAGTTGTTCTTTGTATTGCAATCGTTTTTTCTTTGTCAGCACCGAGTTTCTCCCAAGATGCAAACACGGTTGC
This sequence comes from uncultured Ruegeria sp., assembly GCA_963669395.1. Lineage (GTDB taxonomy): Bacteria > Pseudomonadota > Alphaproteobacteria > Rhodobacterales > Rhodobacteraceae > Ruegeria. The sequence goes on from OY770022.1 coordinate 3,469,399, forward strand.
AGTGGAAAAAGGCGCACGCTGGGTAATTGGAGGAACCTTTGCACTTTCTGACTTGGATCCCAATCCGACGAGAGGCGACCATTCATACCTCGGTGCAGGCACAGAAAAAAACCGTATGGGAACCTATCTTCCAGGAATGACTTTGATATTCAACTGGGGACCGAGCGACATTGCTTCACGAACGAAACGTGGATATTTGGAGGGTGTCACGCACTCCGGAATTCCGGTAGCTGTGCTAGAGACAGAAATATCCTCAGGCAATCTTTTCGACCGTGTTCAACAGGATGTGGTAGTTCACTACGGTCACACTGCATGTCGAACGACTACTTGCGACACTGACTTAACAGTGGGCCAAGGTATGTATTCGATCGAGAGAGACGATGAATTCGTTGTAATCAAAGACAATGAGGAATTGACTGCTTTTTATACCGAAAGTGATTTCAACGAGAGAGAGCGCGATGGTTACTTAACCAGAGTAAAAGATCGCACCCACCCGCGTCTAAAAATTTTTGATGGATATGCAAAAGCGATTTCAGTTGGCTGCGGCGGGCAAAGAAACATTGAGCCGACAGTGGTGGTACCCAAAAGCGTTTGGGAGAGCAATCCGTCTGAGTGGACACAAAACAGCGATGCATGGACATTGGCTGCTATGACAATCTTAAATATCGGAACGGTCGAGCCCGTCGGGGAGACATTCGAAGGTCGACTTCACCGACCAATCATTCCCGCTGATCTTGTTTTGGACGAAGCAGGAAATCCGGCTTTAGGCGAGAACAATAAACCTATCCGAAAAGTTCGGAATGACCTTGCTTACGACTTCACAGTTGTTGCCTATCAGGACTCAGACAGTGACACCGACGATTTCAGATATGCTGTTTTGGCACAACACGTGAAGTGCGCCGTTTCAGAGGGCTCAGGCAGTGCTACAATGAGATATGTAGAGCGGGCGTTGCTGTCGTATGATGCCTCTGATCGCGATGAGGGTTTAGAGCCTTTGCGATTCCTTGAACAAACGGAATTGCCAAGACAGTTTGACGACTTTGACGATCAACAAAATCTTAGAGTGAAGCAGCTCGTGCCTCGAGTATTTTTCTACAGTATCAATGATTCAGCCACTTATGGAAGATATTTTCGAAGAATTGCAGATTTAGTTCAAGAACCATCGGCAGTGGCGAACATAATCGCGCGACTGAATGCGTCATGTAGCAATAAAAAGAGGAAAACGTGCCTCACTGAAATTGGCAGAGCTAATTGACGCTTACAGACCGTCCAGCACTGCCAAAAAAAGCGTCTTTAGTGGTGCAGGGTGTCTCGTTCGCAACTTGGACGTATCGCAGTTGCTACTTACATCTGCTTCAGTGGCGCTTGAACGGCCGATGAGCGCTGGTCGAGGACAACAGTCCAGATGCGGCTCTTTTTGGCGCTTTTTCCTAGGTCTTTTGCTGTTGCAGAACGATCAAGGACGCGGGTTTCGACAAACTTTTAAGTGACAGTAAACTTTGACGGCAGTCAGCACCTAGTGTTCGAGTTTTCCATGTAGGATTTAATCCTACACAAATCTTAGCCTAAGACGCTTCGAAGCATAATTGCTGCTTTGATCTTCGATAAGAGAAAAGAAGGTGAACGATTTGAAAAGGATAGTCATTTTTTGCGACGGGACTTGGAATTCTCCAGATATGGACCATCCAACGAACGTCTACCGTCTAAGCGAAATCGTCAGAGCGTCTTCATCAACAACCAAACAAGTGGTCATCTATCAAGAAGGGGTTGGAAATGGACGCGGAGACAATTTTTGGAAACGGGCGAAGGATGTAGCCGGCAGTGGTGCGTTCGGCTGGGGCCTTACGCGAAACATCCCCTAAAAAAACAAACGTCAATCTTTGCGTAGAAAACTATCTATTTATCGACCAGACACAAGACTGGTCTGCGCTAAAATGCCCGCAAACGCCATATATGCAAAAGATTGCATATCTATGCGGAGAGCGCACCCATTGTGACGCTCCAAAAGAAACCATTTTGAAACGCAAGGCACCATTTGGAAAAAGTCAACGGCCCTTTGTTTAGGCCTGCTTCTTTGTAAATATGAGGAAAAACAACAACACTCGCTATGGCAGCAATTAAGAAGCTGGAAAACGAAACCCCCTCACCAGTCGCCAAAAGGTCGTAAATAACTTTACTTAGCGCTCCTAACAAAACACCAAAATAGAGTTTAACCTGCCGGTTGGTACCAGTGCCTCCTGCCAGTGGCTCTGTACTAACCAAAGTAAAATAGTTTATTATCTTCTCAAACAATCCAATTCTCCATTTCTCGGTAATTCGCTGAATTTTCTGCTCTAGTAAGAGCTCTTAATGGGTTCATCTTCTTTCCATTTTTTAAGAACCTTTTGAACATCTTCTGACTTCTATATAACCCCACCTTTGTTTGCGCGGAAACCACCGAAAGAGCACCTGCTTTTAATAAAGCATCTGTAATAGAAACTAATCCTTCTGGAAACTGAGCCGTTTCACAGCAGAACAGAAATACAACTGGATTATTTGCTTTGATCGCCTCACTGTGCGACATGATATCTTCAACTGTAACACTCGATCCCGGCTCAGGTATCGGGAAATAAAGCGCATGACTATCTGCATGCGCGACAAGGACAATAACGTTTTCCTCTTCTTTCAATGCCTTTACGAATTCTTCAGAACTGTGCAATGATTCAACGTCAAAACTGTTTGAGCTTGCAGTATCGGTCCACAACTTAGAAACATCTGACCAATCATCCCAATCAGGTATTCCGTCAGGTGATTCAGAGAATATTGCTTCGAGATGTGTCTGAGTATTTGGAAGGCCAGATATAATTTTCGTGTTATCGTTGGTTAGTGGTTCACGCTGGGCTAGCCTCTTTATCTTTTCGGGAAGTACAGAATAGACACTTTGATTAACCGACCTTGTTCTGTATATGAGCTTCTTGCTCTTTAATATGCTTTTTGCGCAAAGATCAGATATGTCTCCGTTCAAGATCAATATTGGCTCCGCGTCTCCACATGATTGCGAGATAGCTGCTGAGACAGAAGTGAGTATGCGTTCGGCAAGCTCTGTAGGGTTTAGTGTTCCGGGCAAGGTGATGTAAATACTTCCAACTGCTGGAGAACAAATTTGTATGTGCACTTGTTCAGCACCTTCATCAACGAATATTGTAACACTGGCTGGGCAGGAACCCTCATCGTTTCGTTCAGCTTCTTCCTTTTGCTGCGCAACAAATATGGTGTTTTCAGAGAAGGTTTTATTTCGACTGTCTACTTTTATTGTAGGACGGGTCGAAACTTCTGCCTTTGACAAAATTGCGCGCTCATAGCCGAAGCAAGTAAATCTTGCAATCTGGAGCCTCGCACGTACTTTGAGTTTGAGCCTACTTACGCTTCGTTTTTTGTAGTCATAGCTGTCTATAAATCTACTCAGCGCTTCATCTTGTTCGTCTTCATCTAAGCCTAAAAATCCAGTGCCGTATCGATACTTTTCCACAGAAAGGTACTCTTCGAGGAAATTCAGTTCCTCCACCGCCATAATTTCGGGTGGCAGAAAATCAGAACTCGTCTTTAAGTGCTGCTGGAAGTCTTGGCTAATACTATCCCTGCAAGCATTTATTCTTTCTTGCCTACGTCTTTCTTTCTCAATTTCTAACTGACGCTTTCTTTCTTCTTCTAGTCGCTTCCTTTCCTCGATCTGCTCGGCAGATAGTTGAACTTCTCTGGTTACAGTGACTGTGCGTTCAGGTTGATGCTGGGCCATATCAATTATTCTCAAATCTGAAGAAACGAACCTAAAAGATCACTATGATACCAAACTTTGGATCATTTAGCTATATCGCCAACCGTGGCTTGGAGATCAGGACCGGGTGAGCAGTCTGGCTTTTTCAATGACTCGTCCTGGCCAAATGCTAAGATCAGGATGCATTGATTTTCGCTGCTCCGCGCGATTCACCGCTTGGAAAACGGAGCGGTGACATGAGCGACCTCTATGAGCTGATCTACTAACAAATGGCCAAGTTCACCCCTTTTACCCCAAAGTCGCATGTTAAACTTCGTGTTGTTGTCAATCGGGTACTATGTCAAATATTACCTATCAAATGCAATTATTTACGCTTTCGTGATGCACTCAAAGAGCATAGTTGAAACAAGACGCCCTACGGCTGGTGAAGGCATTGATGCGAGGAAAACATCTTCACGCAGATGATGGCCGGACTGGCCGCCAAACAAGGAAAAAACGGTCATGATCGATGCGATCTACCTCAAGGCATACGGCACCGCGACCAGCATGTGCGTTAGAAAGTGGCGCGTGGCCGTCTGATCGGTCGAATGTAGGGTGGCATGAACGCCAAACTGCCTGCCATCTGCGATAGCCAAGGACAGCCGCTCAGCCTGTTCGTTACTGCTGGGCAGGTCCGTAGCACGGACGTTGCTCAGCAGCTTGCCAAAGATGGACCGGCTGCTCGGTGATCGCAGCTATGAGAGAGACTGGTTTCGCCAACCGCGAGATCGACTATTTGGTTCTCGCAGTCGGCTTTCCCCTAAAAACGAAAAAACAGATTTTTAATTGAAATGCGCCGTCCGCCTCTTCATCTATGGCAAATACCTAGATTGCGCTCAGCCTGACCGGCCTATTCGCCCTCACCGGGTAGCTCGCGAGACATATCCAGCCAAGCCTTCAGCCTAGACCGAACCTTGGCGCCGGGCATCACGCGGCCATTTACCAGCCCCCAGACATTTTGACGGGACATGGGCGGTCTCAGTTCTTCGCCCAGCTCAGCATTTCCCAATGCTCGCCGTTTCATTTCCTCATGAATCTCATCTATCAAGGTCGGTTCGACAACAGCCTCAATAGCGCCCATTTTATGCGTTGCCGTTTCAATCAGCGTTTTCGCCTGCTCCAGCATACGGGTTGCTTCCCGCATCTTTTGAGCGGAAACCCCCGACCAGGATTCAGGATTTGCCAGTGTTTCAGTCATCGCAATTATTACCGCCAATTGCGTTTTGAAGCGATCCAAAGGGAACGCATCGAGCTTGTCTGTTATTTCATCACGTTTGGCCATCACCCGTTGTTATGATCCGGCCAGAACGTGTCCACAACAGAATTATTACGCCAGAGGAGCCATCACCATTTAAGTCGTCACAAGTGGAAACAGGGGAGATGCTGTCCTCTGCGTTGCGCTGCCCAGATGGCTGTTTCTGTTCGCGAACAAGAAAAGGCCGCGTTATTACGCGAAATCCGCCGGATGAGCGATTGCATGGGGCCATCCAGATTCGCGCCGCTCATGCGCCCACTACCTGAGTTTGTCGCTGGGAAAGCCCGCCAAAGAACAGACCTCATCGAAATCCGTACCAAAGCACAACCAGGCCCGCGCCACTGTCACCAGGTTTTCCCGCTCGCGCGGTTCTGATGTGGGAACGATGCCCATCGCGTCCTGAATTATCAGGCCAACACAACACTGGAAAAGATACTGCTCGCCCGAGATATGGGTCGGCACCTCGCCCCGAGTGACTTTGAACGGGTTCCCTTTTATCTGTTCGCGCCAGACTTTCATTTCGACTCCCTCGCCAGTGTTCTGGCCAGAAACGCAGCCAGTGCAGCGGACATGACCGCATCATCATGAAACCCCTTTGCCGCCTCGGCTTTGCGGTTCCTTCCATCGGCCGCCCACATGAAATTCGCCATTTCCTCGCGCAGAATCTCGCGACCGGGAGCAGCTGGGTCAATCACCAACCAGCGCTGAGACAACATGTTGAGCATCGAAGTGACCAGGTATGTTTTGCCGACCGATACGCGCCCTTTGACCAGCCGCCCTTTGGACGTGCCCCCGATTATGACCGCCGGAACAATCTTTGTGAGCCTGGCGCCTGAGATGGTTTCCGCCCAACCCTGGCCCGTGCCCCCGGCATCGATGATGAGCATGTCGAGTTCGTCCAGTTCGGGCTGCAGGATTTTCTGCTGTCGTTTGAAACTCAGACCGAGCGGCACCTTTGTCACGCGACTGACCCCCCACTCATCCGCATCAATTCCACTGCCCTCGCGCAACGTGGTCAACACGCTATGGTCAACCTTCTGTCCGCAATCCAGGCCGCCGATAATCATCGCCCGACATATCCGAAATTCGCATCGGGCTGGGCTTCACTGTCCCACTGCCCGAAATGCATATCGCCGCCGAAATCAGCTGACGGGCTGCACATCTCGGCGCAGGTCAGAAGGTTCGCAAAGGTCGCCGCTGTCACCTCATCGGCAGACAATGACATGAGCGTTTCCGTGTCCGTCTGTTGTGATGCCCGTGCCATCAGGGATTCCGCCGCTGACAGTGAGGCCCGCAATTCCAGGGCAGACAGCAAAGGCGGGCCGCCATCCTCGAAATCGCCCATGGACAGCACAACCCGCCCCTCGACATACGGCCGACTATGGCGCGTGTCTTTCGGCTGTTCTTTGGCCACTTTGGAATCGAAGTACGACACAATGAACCGGGCGCCGATAGACACCGTTGAGGGCATCGCAATGCGCTTCCCCATGAATGGATTGTCATTGCCGGCTGTCAGGATGGTTTTCTGCAGCATGGTCTGCTCATCGCGCAGCCATTCGAGGTTTTGCGGCGCCGCTGGACTTTGAGACGCATCAACCAGAATGGCCACTGGCAATTTCTTTCGCGAAGAAACGCCATCACGCCACCTTTTACGATCGTCACCAATCCAGGCGCCCATAGTGGAGATATCCCGCGCGGCGAAATACGCGCGCTCAACGCTGATGACCTGGGGCTGCAACCAGGTGCCTGCCCCTGTTTCGTTTCGCGACCAGAACACGTTTGCGGCAATGGCAACGCTCGGCTGGTTTGGCGCGCCGCCGCCGCACGAATAAATCCTGCCGGTCATCGTTTCCCGATTCAGTCCTGTGCGCCTCATACTCCAAAAGCCCCCAACAAACCGCGCCCCTGTTCCTGTTTCTGCATCTGAGCAAAGCGCTTTTCCAAATCCGACTCGGCTTCTGCAACGTCATCGGAATCCCCGACCAGCCCGGCCGGCGCGTCAAAGGCCGCTGCCAGTGCGTCTGCGTCAAATACACTGCGCGAGCTGGATACAAACTGCGCGTCTAGCTCCTGACTCGCCAAAGCCGGGCCCAGGCGCCCCCTGATTTCCTCAATGACAGACTGGTCGAAATGGCTGATTTCCGAGGCCTTCACACGCATGGCCTCAACCCCGCCCTGGTGGAAGAAATCGAACAGGAACCCACTCGGGCCATTTGGCGAGCTGATGGCAATCAGTTTCCCGCGTGACTGCGCAATCATCGGCATGACCGCTGCAATAAGGTCGGCGCCCCCGGCGCGCAGGAATCCAATCTCATCGATGAGTACCAGGTCGGCCGTATATCCCCGCAATGTGTCGGGCCTGTCGCCGCCCAACACCTGGACCCATGACCCGTTTGCCAGTGTCAGGCGTTCTTTGACCCGTTTGCACCAGATACCGTGATTGAGGAGTGCCTGCTGTATTTTGTCGGTCAGCAGGCTGGCCTGTCGGAATGATGGCGCGACCGCGACCACACGCAGGCCGTGGTGAATATGGGCCTCGTATCCAGCCTTTGCCCCGACCGATACGGATTTGCCGCCCTGCCTGCAGACCACCAGGCAAAGCCGGTGATGTTGGGAAAGCATGAGTCGCTGCTGAAAGGATTCTAGTTCAACGCCGCCCATCGCAACGCCTGCCCATGCAACGGGCTCGGGAATATCGCGAACAGATAAAATCGCCTCGGTTCTAGCAATCGTCTGGCGCGCGCTGTCTATGCTGGCCTTGATGGCCGCCGACCGCCTCAACTGTCCTGTTTCTTTCTGAGGCGCGTGTTTTGGCTTTTAAGTGTCGACACCTGTTTGCGCAGGCGGGTCAATTCCTCGGTCAGGTCTGTGTTGGCCTTTTCGAGGGCTGCGACCAGGCCTTTGACCTCCTCATCCTTTATCAGATCGATGGGCGCAATTCGGTCCAGCACAATGCGGATAGCGGACTCGCTGCCAGTTTCGAGGGCTTTGTCGAGCGCTTCCATGGCTTTCGGGGCTCGGTCGTGGATTTGCTGCATTATGTCCTGGGAAGGCTTTCGCCGGCCTTTGGCCCCTGCAGCTATGGCGCGCGGGTCGCCTTTGGTGAATGTTCCGCCAGAACGTGGCAACTCGTATACCTCGGGTAATAACCTGTCCCCGCAATATAGCGCGGGAATTGGTTCGTAACAGCTACATCGCCCGCAATGGATGGCTGTTCATATCTCGGCCATTCGTATCGATGCCTGCAGCGCTAGGCCAGCCAGGCCAGTGAAATAAAGGCAAGGCAACGGACTGTAACTCCCTCGCGGAGACGCACGCCTGGTTCGATTCCAGGGTCGCCCACCACTTCTTCAAGCAACTCAAATTTAGAACATCGTGTGCGGCAAACGTCCAGACGCGGTTCGTCGGCGTAAACCGGCTACTAGCGATGTCAGTCGTGCGGCGGATTTCTAGAGGCCTGAATTTCCTGCGCACGTTCAGACCACGTCGATCGAATGTAGGCTAAGATATCCCAGATTTCATCGTCGGATATTACTTCCTCAAACCCGGGCATTCCACTTGCGAAGTCGCTGACACCGCGTACCGCCAAAGCTTTTTCTCCACCTAATTGGGTGTATTCAAAAAGAAGTATATTATCGTGATGCCAAGTGTGTCCCGTTTCATCATGGGGAGGCGCGGGCAAGACACCGTTTTCGTCTGGCGTATGCCAGTTCGGTTGCCCTTCGAGGTTTGCACCGTGACAGGACGCGCAATGTTCGGCGTAAAGGGCCTGACCGACAGCCAAATCGCGGCCATCCAGTTCGTGACCTGCGATCGCACCGGTCGCGACGGTACAGGCTGCGATGATCAGAACGCGTTTCATGCGACCTCGACCCAGGTTTTCATGCCCGCCGCCTGATGACCCAGCATGTGACAGTGCATCAGCCATTTGCCGGGGTTGTCGAATACGCAAACGATTTCTCGCGTTTCACCCGGATCAATCAGCGTTGTATCCCGGAAAGCACCTAAATTGCCGTCGGCTTCGACCTCGAAAAAGTGATGCCCGTGCAGATGGATACCATGGGGAAAGCGGGTATCGTTCACCAGTTGGATGCGCGCAGTCTGTCCGCGTTGGAAGCTGTGGAAAGGGGTGTCCGCAAGGCCGGACTGTCCGTTGAACGCCCAGATGCCCTCTTCCATCAGCCCCTGCATCATTCTTTGGCTCATGGCCCCGCCCTCCATGGTCAAGGTCAGGGAAACGGCATTGTCCAAGTCGGGCCGCACCGTCTCGTTTGGCGGCAACGCGGATATCTCTGACGGTTGCCGCGCCGTGTCCTCTCCTTCAACCGGGATTTCGCCCAGCAGGTAAGGTTCATCCCGGGTCGGAAATACAAAAGCGATTTTTTCAGTGGAAGTGACATCCGCTATGATATCGACCCGTTGGGCCGGGGCCAAAACCAGGTCAGAAATTTCTTGCGGATCGGAAAGCGGCATACCGTCGAATGCAACAGTCTTGCCGTCAATGCCTTCAAGCTCAATCGGGAAAATCCTGTCAGTCGCGACGTTGATCAACCGCAAGCGCACACGGTCACCACGACGAACGGACGTGTCCGGTTCGAAAAGCACACGGGCATAGTTGCCAAGCCGACCCTGATGCGCCTGATCGTGCATGTTCTCAAAGCCATCGGCAAGTGTGCCGTCTTCGGTCAGGCGCCAATCATCGATCATGACGATCACGTCATGATCCACATCAGGCGGGGATTGTTCCTCGACGATCAGGGGTCCGTAAAGCCCCTTTGCAACCTGTTCCCATGACCGGTTATGCGAGTGATACCAGAAGGTTCCGGCGTCCGGCGCGCGAAAGCGATAGGCGAACACTGCACCCGTTTCGACAACGTCCTGTGTCAGGCCCGGCACGCCGTCCATCGCATTGTCTGTCCGCAACCCGTGCCAATGGACCGCCGAGCCGTCGTCTATCTGGTTGAGAAAACGGATGTCGAAAACCTCGTACTGACGGACGCGAAGGACCGGACCGGGCGTGCTGCCGTTGAAGCCAAGCATCGGCGTTGCCGGATCGCCTTCCGGCAGGATTTGCGCAGAGACTGGCTGTGCAATCAGATCCAATGGAGCCGCCGCGATGACGACGCCGGGAACCAAGGCCATTGCACTTGTCGTGATCAGGAATTCTCTTCGGTTCATTTTAAACCTCAATTCGGAAGGGTCAGGACGCTGGTAAGGGTAGCTGTTGCCGCGAACACGACCAGTATGATTGCAGTTTCTATTTCGATGGAGCGTGCCAGATGCCGCGCTGCGTCGTGATCACCTGCCTGCATGGCAGGGACAAACCGAAACTTGTTGGCGGCAGCCATCACCAGCACCAGCGCCACCAGCCCCAGTTTGATGAGAAGCGCCTGCCCGTAGCCCGAAACAAAAAGGCTTCGAAGATCACCCAATAGAAGCCAGGACATCAGCAGGCCCGCCAAAATCAGCACAGGAACAATGACCGAGGCGGCTTGCCCGAAACGATTCCCCAGCGCTGCTGCCTCGTCCAAGTATTCGGGCTGTAACGACAAGCGCCGTAACGGACCAAGAATGCCGATCCAGAACGCAAGGCAAAGCAGATGCAATAGCAACAGAAGCCTTACGCCGCTTTGTTCCAGGCCGGGCACATGCCCAATCTGTGCGAATGACCACAGCGCCAGCACAACGCCGGCAAGGGAAATCCATTGACCGGCATACGGCACGAACAACCCGACAAGGATCATGGCCGCGCCGGCCAGTCGATAGATCAGAACATCACCGACCGGCGTTTGCCACAAAAGCCCCAGCATCTCGGGATCGCTCATCCCATCAGCGCCTCCGGTCAGGGCGGCCCCGCGCAGCATGAACCCAATGACAGACGCGACTATCGCAAGCCCAGCCAAGAGCGCAGTATGGATGCGCATCCGGCCGCTCAGCGACAAGAGCAGATCAGAAAAAGCGGCGCGCATGATCACCAAGCCGGCGGATCCTGCAATGCCAACATACAGCAGGAGTTTCGACAGGATCGCGGCAATGCCCCAGACGTCCGGCATCCTCAGTCAACCGTAAAGGAAAATACGCCCTGCATCGCATGGCCGTCCACGCCCAGACCGCGCCATTCTATGCGATAGGCGCCTGCCCCCATATCCTGAAGCGGGAGGGTGAAGAGGCGATCAAAACTGGTCTGGTTCCCAATGTCGAGCGGGACCGAATAAATATCCTGATGGGTCATCTCGACTCGGGTCAGACGGATGTCGTCCGCAAAGTTGAAGCTGATTTCAGACGGGACTTCCGCAATCGTCGCACCGTTTTCTGGCGTCGTCGTGTCCACGCGGGAATGCGCAAGCGCACCCGTGGCCAGTGTGGCAAGCAGAGCAAGGATCGTGAGCGTCTTCATAGAGAGTTCCTCAGTTAATTCCGTTGGCGCGCTGGATTGCGCGGATATAGGCGACAACCATGGCAACGTGGCCACGGGTTAAGCCTTCGACCGGCGGCATATCTCCGAACGACCAGTGATGGCTTCTTACACCCGTCGCGACCGCGCGCTGAAAGGATTCGTCGGCGTGATGACTGGGTTCATAGATAACATGGATCAGCGGAGGTCCGGCACCTTCAATTCCGACAGCATTGGTGCCGTGGCACGCGGCGCAGGCCTCGTCGAAGATGCGCTGTCCAATGGCAGCGTTGCCCTCGATCGGGGGCATTTGAATGGCCACCATGGCATCCCCTGCGGCAGGGGACGACGGAGTGGCAATTTCAGACGTACCGGGCCGCAGCATAATGGAGGCAGCAGCGACCGCCACGGCACACACACCGATAACGAGATATTTTCGGTTCATGGCTCTTCCTGACTTTATGAAACAGAATATTGACCGCGCTGAGCGGCGGCCAAGCAGAAAAACCAGGCGCGTGCACCCGGCGTCGAAGTGCCGTTTCAGAAGTTAGGTGGTCTGTCAGGATGTTCCGGCTCACGCAGCGCCGAAAGTTCGCTTGCCTGCCAATTCAATACCTGCTCGAACTGGTCGGGCGACGCGTCCGACGTGTCGGAGGCAAGGAGCATCAGGTTGCAGAGGAAAGGATTGCACCCATCATGGCCTGCGCCCTCCGCTTCGTGATGGCCGGTCGGCGACAAACGATCCAAGTGCGGAGATCGCTCCAAAGACTGAACCTCGTCACAATGTCCATCGTTGCAATGCAGCGGCATGTCGTGGGCAACACTTGCGAACCCGGTCAATAAGACCAGAATTGCTGCCAGGAACACCGATAATATCCGCTGCAAAATCATTTCGGCGGAAACCTATTACGCAAATCGGAACAAAACAATACAGGAATAGACCTTGGCGCAGGCATACACGGGCGTCATCAATTGGCCTATCTCGCCGACAAAGTGGTTGGTGGCAACTGGAAAACCAAAGCGGTTCTGTCACCCCACCGCGCGATCAAGGTAGCATTTGCGCCGAAATGCCGCGAAAGGGGCAATTGCCAAACGTTTGCTCGTTGAGTTTGCGACATTTTCCCTATTCTTTCGGTCGCAAGGTCCGGCGCACGGGGATGCCTCCAGCAACGGTTTCGCCTCCAACAAATGTCTGTAAGACCGCCCGGTTGCCAGAATCGCGGTCTTGGGTGATCCTTCAAGAAATTGAAGGATCGCAATATGTTTAGATATCTAATATTTGCGCTCGGTATTTGCGCATCTACGACCTTGTTCGCACAAGAGGCATCTGATGACGCTGCTGCGACGGAAAACGCAGCGGCGACTTCGTCCGATCTTCTGACTGATGCTGAGTTGCAGACCCTGGTCGCTCCGGTCGCTCTTTATCCTGATACGCTGCTGATACAGATTTTGGTCGCGGCGACGCAGCCGTTGGAGATCGTGAAGGCCGAACGGTATTTGCTGGACAACGCCGACCGAGACGCCTCCGAGCTTGGTCCGGAAATTGAAGCCATGGGCTGGGATCCTTCGGTCAGTGTGTTGGCGACAGCGTTTCCCGAAGTCGTCGGTCAGATGGCCACCCATGTCGATTGGACCGAGACGGTGGGAACGGCCATGCTGGCGCAGTCCGATGATGTGCTGGATGCGGTTCAAGTCATGCGGGATCAGGCGATTGACAGCGGAGCACTTGTTTCCGGGCCCGCGCAAACTGTCGAGGTGACGGAAGAAGACACGGTTGTCATTACACCGACAGAGCCGGAAACCGTATACGTCCCGCAGTACAACCCTGAGACCGTCTATACGGGACCGTCGGTGGGGGACGTTGCAGGCGCGGCCCTGCTGACATTTGGCACCGTCGCCCTGATCGACGAGATTTTTGACGACGACGACGATTGGTATGGCTATTGGGGGTGCCGAAACTGCGGTGGTTGGGGCGGTGGCCCGATTTACAGAAACCCGAACATCGACATTGACGTCGATGGAAACGTCAACATCGGCAACAACATTGATCTGGGCAACCGCACGGATATCGGATGGAAACCCGATCCTGGCCGTCAGCAGCAAGCCCGAGACAAAATCGCCAATCACAAAAGACCTGAAGGGGGTCGTGGCAATTTGCCGGTCAACCGCCCCGAGGGTCGCACGGATGAATTGCGGTCAAAACTGAGCCGCGAGTCCGGCGCCGCGGACATCAGCCGGGACCGTGCGGCGGCTGCCGTTGCGGCTGGCGCAGGTGCAGGGGCCGTGGCCGGAGGTGCTCTGGCAAATCGGAGCGGTGGGAAAAAACCGTTGCCGCAGATAAACCGGGGCAACGTCGACCGGGACAAGGCCGCTGCAAAACAACAGGCCGTTGATCGGACCAAACGACCCGATGCGGCGAAACGGCCTGTCGCACAAAAACCGCAGACAGCCAGAAAACCGCAGGCGAAGAAGGCCGCAACGGCGCAGCGCAAACCCAGTGCGTCCAGGGGGCAAGCGATGAAGAAAAAGGCGTCCGGAAGCAGAACTCATAGCGCGTCCAAGCGAGGGCACGCCGCCAAAGGCAAGCGGAGACGGTAAGATGCGTATATCGGTATTTTCAGTTGTTTTGCTCGCTGCGACCGCAGGCGTCGCGCTTTCTGACGGCGCCCGGTTTGATACTCCGCAAAGCGCGCTGGACGCGTTCGCAGATGCTCTGAAGGCCAATGATCAGAGTAAGTTGCTTGAGATTTTCGGACCTGAAGCCGAAGAATTGGTCGGATCGGGAGATCCGGCAGAAGACAAGCAAAGAAGGCAGGAAGTTCTTGGCATGTACGCCGAGGGGTACCGCTTTCAGCCCGAGGATGATGGGGTTGTTCTTCTGCTGGGTGAAGACAGTTGGCCTTTCCCGATCCCAATCCTGCGCGGGGAAGACGGTTGGCGTTTTGACCTGGAAGCCGGGATCGAAGAACTTTCGGCCCGGGAAATCGGTTTGAATGAGCTGGAAGTGATTGATTTGCTGGAGGCTTATGTCGACCTACAGGCGGCATTCCGGCTGGTGGATCACAACGGTGACGGCGTCATGGAATTTGCGCAAACGATCATTTCCGACCCGGGCGTGCGAAACGGACTTTTCTGGCCCGAAGACGACAGCTTTGTCGGCGCAGCACTGGCCCGAGCCGCCGCCTCGGGGTGGAGCGACGGTGAGACCGACTATGAGGCGGAACCATTCCTCGGCTATTACTTCACCATCCTTCACGAACAGGGGGCGAATGCGGCTGGTGGAGCCTACTCGTACTTTGTCGGGGATCGCTTCGTGGCCGGACATGCCTTGCTTGCAGTGCCTTCGGATTACGGAGAAACAGGCATCCATTCCTTCATGGTCGGTGAAAACGGTATCGTTTACGAGGCCGATTTCGGCCCCGAGACACTTGATGCCACTGCCGATATCAACATCTACGATCCCGGCCCGGACTGGTCGCCGGTTGAGTAGCCGCCGATCTCCGGCGCACTTCCCGCCGCAGCATAGCGATTGGTAAGTGATGGTCGCCCAAAGTGGGCGACCATGCCGACCGGATGGCGTCAAGCGACGAGCCTGCTCCAACTGGACCATATCGAATAAACGGGAAAGGATCGGGCGCTTCAGGGCTGTCCCGCGAAACCAATGTATCGGTGCCTTCTCCTTGCCCGCCTTACTTGCAGATCGGCAACTCCAATGGAGGCTGCTTGGGCAAAGAATCCCTCCATTGGTTTATGATGGGTTGGAGGCTGCGCTTGGGCCAGAATTTCGGAGCACCGATTGCCTGCAGACAGGCGGCGTTCCAGTAAACCCCTGCCCCAGACAACGATTTGCCCTTTTTGACCGCCTTTGCGACGGCGTTAATGTCCTTGCCTTCCGGATAGATGTAGAGGGTTGTCGGGTTCCCTTCCACCAGGGCCAGAATCTCCTTCGAGGCGGATTGCGACCATGTCGTGCATCCGTTGCTGCGGCCCCCGGTATAGTTCACGATCCTTCCGTATGGGACATAGCCGTCATCATCCGCATGAGAGCTTTGCGGATTTTTGAACCGGCATTGCCACTTCAGGAAAACGGCAGGATGTCCGCCAATTGCGCGCTCCCGTGCGTTGCTCGTTTCGCCTTCGCCATCAAACAAAAGAAACGTCCGATAGAACGGTTTCGTCTGACCCGAATGACTGTAATAGCCTTTGAAGGATGTTCGTGTCTCGGCGGTCACGTAGGATCCGCCAGCGGTTAGTTTCGACCCCTCAGCGTTGCTGAAATTCTTCGCGCATTGCCGACCGTTCGAGAAATTGGCGCGTTGCAGTTTTCGCCCATTCCCGTAACCGGACGAGACGGCCTGGAAAGATTTCCGAGACTCACAGATGACATAAAACCGACGTCCCGGATTGCCGTTTCGCGCGGTACTGGGCCGGGTTGCATCCTTTGCAAGATAGCAAGGGTTTCTGACCACGCCCTGCCGCACTTTTTCCTGATACAAATCCCGCGCCCTTTTCAGGACGATCGGAGCTATTTGGCCATCGCCCGTGCCCACATGCTTTTGCAACCAGGCGGGGATATCCGATGACAGTGCATTAACTCGATCAGCCAGGGAACCTGCCGAGACGGCAATTGTCATGAACGTGACTGCAAGACGGAGCGATATCGGTTTCAACGGAAAACCTCCTGCCAGTATGTCCTCGTGACCAACCTACCACAATTTTAGCGTGCAGGGATGTCTGTCGAAGGAACGACGGAGGGCGCCTGTTGCCGCAAATCCCACTTTTGCAATGAGGGGTCTCTTGGCAGTTCATTTTCCAAAGCACAGAAGTTCACGCTTTGACGGCTGGTGATCTGGAAGTGCCCGTCTAGAGTTAAGTGCCGATTTCATAGCTATGACTTCGCAGGCTTTCGAAACCGACTTGGTGGCGCGGCTTGGCGAACCGGGCGACAGAGTTGTCTAAAGGCTGACCAAACTGCCTTTCCGCAATTTGAATGACATTCGAACCTGGCAAGCGGTTCTCTGATCAACCGTACGTCTTGAAAACCAGTCGTTTAGTTGAGGCGGTTTGCGGTGGCACTTCTTGCCACGTCGACCACGCGGTCATCTCCAGACTGAATACAGCTGACCGGAACTTCGCCTCCCAGCTCACTTTTGGGCGAGGTCATCCACAACGCGCATTGCCACGGGGTCATTTCAACGGGCAGCGCCTTCAAAACATCTTCCATCAACGGAAACGGAGTACCATCTTCGGCAAACTGAAAAGATGGATACGCGTCAATACCTTCATATGGAACGGAGAAAACCTTTCCGCTTCGCTTCCAGATGTCGCCAATCCGCGTGATCAGCCGCGAGCCTGTCTTCCACTGCGCGTGTACCGCGCCCATGTCGAGCAAAGGGAACTTCCGGGAAAACTCATCCTTGCGGATGTCGCTGACAATACAGAACCGTTCTTCGAATTTGGCCAAGTACATCTGATTACACACAACACTAACAAATTCACACACGACAACACTGCCAGAACATCGCCCTCGCGAAAGTAAAATAGTTCACTTTCAAAAGTGCGTACTGACCTTAAGTTGCGCGAATAGATCTAAGTAACTGTAATTATTTAGACTTTTAGAAAGATAAACCTCAACCCGAAGA
The DNA here is from genome assembly GCA_963669395.1 of uncultured Ruegeria sp. GTDB lineage: Bacteria > Pseudomonadota > Alphaproteobacteria > Rhodobacterales > Rhodobacteraceae > Ruegeria. Next base: position 3,486,483 of record OY770022.1, read on the forward strand.
CCAGCGAACCAGATTGACCTCTCCGTTGGCCTTGCATGCGGGCAACAATTCCTGTGAGAGCAGCAAATTGATTACAGTTTAGAGTGAAACTACACGGATCGGAACCACTCAGGTGCTGCGGGCTACCTCCCGCCTGCGGCGGAAACCATTATCCCGATGGCAAACAGGGCAATGTTTCACCAGGGTCAGGATGTATTTTTTTCCTGCGATGGGAGGTTCACGGTTCGAAAACCGAGCCGCGACATGAGCGACCTGAATTGGCTGACCATTGAGCAGATGGCCAAGCTCGCTCCTTATTTCCGGAAGCCACAGGGCAAGCCTCGGGTTGATGCCAAAAGGGTGTTTGCCGAGATTATCTTCATCAATGGCGGCGGTTTGGGCTGGCGGTACGATCCGGAATCCGACGGTCTGCACAAGACCCATTGCAGCCGGTGGAAGCATTGGAACAAGACGGTGTTTTCGCCCGGATGATGGCCGTTCTTGTCGCCGAGCACAGCAAAGAGAAGGCCGTCAAGATCGATAGGAGCAGGCGAGCATCATGCGTTCAGCTGAGCCTGCACAAGTATCTCAGGTCACTCCGCGCCGCGACGAGCATGGTTGCGCAATAAAGGTTAGCCGCCGGATCGGGCGAACCAAAGGCGGCTTGAATACCAAGCTTGATGCCATTTGCGACAGCCAAAGGCGCCCGCTCAACCTGTTCGTTACCGACGGGCGGATCAGCGATCAAATCGGTGCTCGGGTCCTGATCAGTTGCCCACCAAATGTGGACCGTCTGCTCGGAGATCGCCACCACGACGACGACAGGTTCCGAGATATGTTGAAAGACACAGGTATTTCCACTGGCCTCCATTTTTTATCATGCAGGGAATTGTCGCGACAGGTAACGATAAAAGTCCCATATCGTTCCTTCATAGTCGCTTGGCGCGAGGTGGCCGGACGGCGCGTGGCGCGAACTGAGCGCCGATTGCATTTTCTCCAGCTTCTCGCGGTCCTCGCGATTTACCTCGTGCCATAGCTTGATGCGTTCTTCCAACTCATCCTGGGTCAGCTCGTCGCCATAGGTCGACATAGTCCATCGCACCCGGATGCAATCCACGGACAAAGGTTTGATGGACAAAGAAACTAGCAATGTCGCGGCCTGGCTGGCCACCTGAGCGGGGAAGACATTGAACAAGGTCGAGCGGCGCCGTTCGTCATCGCTCAGCCCTGGCGCGCCCATGCCACGGGATTCGGCGCTTGATGGGTAGTTGGCACAATAAGCCGTGAACGTGTCGTCGGATAAGGCCTTTCGGCTTAAACCCGTCGGCGTGTAGGGATGCAGCGTTTCCGGATGCACGACCGACAGGTGGTACGCTTCCATAAAATTCTCGACAAGGCACTTCCAGTTCGTGTGCCAATCTTCTTCAAACGTTGCAACATGGCGCATCCTGTCGGTCTGGTAGTTGCCAAGCAAAACTTCCAATTGCTCAAGGCGCGGTGCCAGCGGCTCTGCATCATCTTCCAGATTGACATAGATAAAGCCGTTCCACTGCTCACAGCGAAACTCTGGCAAGGCGCAACTGCCCTTTTTTACGCCTTTGTCTCGCATGCGCGGCGCGTTCAAAAGCTCACCGTCTCGCGCATAGCTCCAGGCATGGTAGCTGCAGACAAACTTTCGGGTTGAACCAGACCCTTCAGCAATCGGCATGCCCCGATGGCGGCACAGGTTCGACAAGACCCTGATTTGCTCGTCATCCCCGCGAACGACCAGCAAGGGTTCGTCGAAAAGCTGCGCTGTAAAGTAGTCCCCGGCACTTGGGATTTCGTCCGCACGGCCAAGGCAATGCCACTCCTTGCTCAGGAATGTTTTCACCTCGAAATCAAAGAACTCGGGGTCCGTGTAAAACCATCCGGGCAAGCACTGCGCTTGCGACTCTGGCAGGGCCGCGACCTGATGGAGCATTCCCACCATCTCAGCGACCCGCTGCTTTCGAACCATTTGCATTTTACTGCGCGGCCTCCTGTCCGAAGACGCGGTTGAACCCGGCCGTCTTCTCGGCCAGATACTGCGTGAAGTCGTAAATCGGTCGTTCGAGGTAAGAGAGATGTCCGGCCCGCGCCGCGCCGGAATTCAGACCTTTGAACACTTTTTCCGTACAGCCGCGGTCTTCGTCATTCACGTCGTCCAGCAGCTTCTTCAGTGTCGCGATATATTCATCCGCCCTTGGGTCCGCCATGAATTCGGGAGACAAACCGCCGCCATAGACAATCGAGACCTGGCCCGAACCTTTTGGGTGCAGCGAAAGATACCAGAAGTATCCCGGCGTCAGAGTGATCAGGTGACTCGGGTAAAGCGTCAGCAGAGCAGTGGTCTTGCGCCAATCGCCCTCAAGGCGCGTGTTGTTCGGATGGGCGTTGCCCATCGGCAGCGACGCCTCTTTGGTGATCCAGTGATAATTGAAGTGCTTCAGCCCAGGCGGACAATCCATCTCCTCCAGTTTTGAATGTCCACCAACCGTCTGGGCGTGACACACAGGCAAGTGGTAGCTCTCCATGAAGTTCTCGGCCAGAACCTTCCAGTTCGTGTCCCAGACATGGGTCTCGCGGAAGCATTCCACATAGTTCTCCATGCCGTACTGGGACACCATCTCTTCCAGTTCGGACAGTTGCTGGGCCACAGGGGCCGAGTCCGGGTTCAGGGTCACGTAAATCCAGCCCAGCCATTCCTCGCAGCGGATTTTGGGGAGCTTGTAGCTTTCCTTGCAAAAACCCGTCGTCTCTTTCATGAACGGTGCGCCGCGCAGGTTGCCTTCCAGATCGTAGGTCCAGGCATGATACGGGCAGACCAGAACGCGGGCGTTCCCTTCGCCTTCCACGATCGTCGACATGCGGTGCAGACAGACATTCGAAAACGCTTTCAGCTCTTCGGACTTGTCCCGAAGCACGACGATGGGTTGTTCCGCGACTTCAAGGGCGATGTAGTCACCCGGATTTGCCAGTCGGCTGGAGCGACCAACGCAAACCCAATCCTTGCCAAAAACATTATCCAACTCACTGCGCAGGAAATCCTGACTTGTGTAGACAGACGGAGGCATGGCAACCGCGTCTTCCATCGGCCGATGAGCGGCATTCAACAATTCAGTAACTGCCTGGTCTAACGACATAGGTGGCTCCTCAATCATGCGGTGACCCCGATTTGCAGGCCAAGACAGCCTGTCATCCTCGGACGATTTCATGTTGCACTCGAACTGAAAAATATAAAAACTTAAAAAAGATGGTCTTTAAGAAGGTAAAATATGGTTCGCTTTACTTTGCGCCAATGCACCTATTTTCGAACCGTCGCCGAATGCGGCGGCATTGCAAAGGCCGCGCGTGTCTTGAACATTTCACAGCCTTCGGTCGCGCAGGCGATACAAAAGCTTGAAGATGTCACCGGTTTGGTCCTGTTCAACCGCCACCATGCCCGGGGCTTGTCGCTCACGCTTCAGGGGCGCCTGTTTCTGGAACATGTCAAGGAACTTGAAGCGCAGGCTGAACGTGTCGGCACTCAGGCAAAGGCACTGCTTTCGGAAACGGCGGGCGAACTTCGGCTGGGCGCATTTCGGACCCTTTCACCCTTTTTCCTTCCGACGCTCATTCGAAAATTTCAACGCACCTATCCGGATGTCCGGGTGTTTCAACAAGAGTATGGTCTGGCTGAACTTGGTGATGCGCTGCGAAACGGAGAGATTGATCTGGCTCTGACATACGACAGGGGCTGGTCACTGGATGGGCTGGAGATCGTCAGACTGGCCGCTTTGCAGCCGAAAGTTATTATTTCTTCAAATCATCCGCTGGCTCAAAATGAAGAGGTTCGATTATCTGACTTGCGCGATATTCCATATGTCATGTTCGACGGGCCAGGCAGTCGGACCTATTTCGAAGATTTGCTGAGAGAGGCGGCCCTCTATCCAGACATAGCCTATGCATCAAATTCGCTTGAAACCGTGCGCAGCGCCGTAGCTGAGGAGTTCGGATTTTCGTTTTTGATAATGCTGCCCGAGTCGACGACGACATATAGCGGAGGCACGATAAAAGCGCTGCAGTTGGTCGAAACCCTGCGCCCCCTAAACGTTGTACTTGCGTATCACAGAGATCTTCAGAGCAAGTTCATCATGGGTTTTAAGGCACTTGCGAGTGAGCACTTTGGTGGCCGTTCTGAGGACCAAACTGAATGAGAAAAGTGTTGTAACCTCCAGCTGGGTGTCAGGCCCTTTGGCACAGTGAATATAAGCCTCCGCAACTGAACTGGTCCACCGCTATGTTTAGAATACGGAGGACCAAGAACGGCAAACCAGCGGTTGAAGCCCGAAGAGATTACCTTGAAGTTGCAGCAGGTTGAGGTGTTGATGGCGCAAGGTATGACCTGTCTGGATGCGATCAGACAGATCGGCGTCGTTGAACAGACTTGCCTCAACCACTTACCGGAGAGGGATTCGATCAGTGTTGCAGCCCGATCATCGTTACTAGCTGCCATTGGTGTGTTCCATAATGAAAAAGAAAGACGGGAAAACCACTGAAACCCGCCTCGCTCTTTTTCATCAGATCACACAGTTTTCTAACCACACGGTTCAAACGCGATCGCTTGTTTCTCTTGTTCTTCCAGTTCCAGTACCCACTGACGAAACTGTCTTTTTGCCACCGTCGTGTTCTGGCTGGACACCATATTGACCGCGCGCGATGCCTTTGCGAATTCGGCTGCCGATCCTGACCAACCAGCCGCTCCGGCGCCAGCTTTCAACGGTGCCCATTGAACGAAGTACCGTTCACCATCGAACAACGCTGCTTCCTGATGGAACGGCCGCAATCGTGACCAAGTCGCTGGCCTGACCGTCAAGCGCATTCATATCGGCGCTGGCCTCGGCTAGCGCACGCAATGCCTCGTCCTCTGAAGCAAAGGCTGCCACATGGGCTGGTGTGCGGCCTCGCGAGTCCCTCGCGGTGACATTTGTCCCCGCTGCCACGAGCTGCCGGAACATTTCTTCATCATCGGTATGAGCGGCTGCGATGAGACCGATGAGCGATCTTTCCCAGCTCTTCGTTACACAACCTTTGCAAACCTTAGCAAACCTTAGCAAACCTTAACATATCAGATGTCTTTGAAGACACTTTAGTGTGACCGCAAGACAAGCCGGTTCAGTGGGTCGTATGCGACCCATACTTGAATAGTGCACCCGGACATCGTGGGCCTTTACGAATGACATGGATGATGCCGTTAGGAGCGCGATGGTCATCGACACGCTCAACCCCGCGTAACTTCGGAAATATGTGTCTAATGCGGTTGAGATACTCTTGGTCGAGCCAAGGCAAATGCCACATGGCCAATCCTCCTGCCACATTGAATCACGATGTGGCATAGAATGGAATTGACAACGGCAAAGATCACTCAGCGCGGCAAAGCTGTCGTCCGACAGAAACACTCAGATGACCGCTCCGAACCCAAAGCAAACTCCAGTTCACGACACCAGACCAACTCACGTTCAATAACTTGTCCGCGAGCCGAGAAGGTCTGCAAGCTGATCAAAAACCAACCTGATCCTTCGCGTTGTTTGTAACTCAGAGCGTGTGGCCAACCAGATAGGAAATTTGAATGGTTCGCGTTCGGGAAGAACACGCTCCACACCGGGTGTAAGGGCCGCCACATCGTCTGACATAACACTAATGCCGAAGCCTTGGCGCACAAGCTCCCATGACACTATCCCGCTCTGCGATCCAATCCGAAAATTCTTGCGGGTTACTTCGATGTCAGCCGGATTGAGAAATCCAATCATCGTGTCAACATCGCCAAAGCCGACGAAATCCAACTTAGCAAGTTCGTCTTCATTTCGTGGTCGCCCAACCTGTTCGAGGTATGAAGGGGCAGCGTAAAAATGTGCCGTCGCTTCTGCCACGAGCTTTGCAATCAGGTCAGGCTGTGTCGGGCGCACATGCCGAATTGCGATATCTGCCTCGCGCCGCTGTATGTCTCGTATGTCATTTGCTGCGACAACGTCGATCTCAAGCCGCGGTGCCGCGAGCCTGATCTGTTTGAGAATAGGCGGTAGCTGATAGGCTGACATCACGTCGGACGCAGTGATCCTGACTTGCCCTTCAATTGCTTGCGACTGGCTTGTTGCGGTCAGAGAAATCCTGTTCGCGACATTTGCCATTTCACTGACATGCACCAAGAGCTCAGCACCGGCTGTTGTGAGATTTAGCGACTTGCCAACCCTTTCAAACAAGGTGACGCCAAGTGCCTGTTCCAGCGCGGCGACCTGGCGACCGACGGTTGGCTGCGTCTGCTCAAGTACGCGCGCCGCTGCGGAAAACGAGCCTTCTTCTGCCGTTGCAAGAAAGGACCGAGCCTGGTTCCAATCGAAATTGATAGCCTTCCAATTCATGCATTAATGCATAACAGTTCTGCAATATCTGGCAATTTAATAAATCGGCGTTTTAAGATATTAGCTGCGGTGACGCCAAAGGAAGAGAGAAACGATATGGCTGCATTGTCCAAAGATGCCGCATTTTGGAGCAAGATTTCGCGCAAATATGCGGCTGACCCTATCCGAAACATGGAAGGGTATTTGAACACGCTCGAACGTACAAAGTCCTACCTGAAAGCCGAAGACAGCGTGCTGGAAATCGGCTGTGGGACGGGGTCGACCGCGTTGCTGCTGGCACCGCATGTAGCTCAAATAACTGGCTCCGATCTCGCACCGGGGATGATCGAAATTGCCAACGAGAAACTCGCCGAAGAAGAGCTGGAGAATGTCACATTCAAAGTGGCTGAGGTTCTGCAGCACGATCCTGACGAAGGTTCTTTCGACGCTGTCCTCGCACATAATCTGCTGCACCTTGTTCCCGATCTGGGCCACGCAGTCGAACACATTGCGACCCTTACAAAACCAGGTGGGTTTTTTATTTCCAAGACCGTCTGCGCTCCAGAGAGTGGAGGGTTCAAATATGGCATAATCAGCCGAATAGCGATCCCGATTATGCAGGTGCTCGGGAAAGCTCCGTTCGTAAATTTTGTATCCGTAGCTGAACTCCAGCACGCTATTGAACGTGCGGGCTTCGATATCGTTGAGACAGCGGATCAAGCCGGGTTATTGCCGAGCCGGTACATAGTCGCGAGAAAGCTGTGAAACAGTATTCGCGCGATAATTACTTTGAATGCAAGTGACGGCTTGGGCCATCAAATGAGTACAATAGTGAAAGATGGGATTTCATTTGCACACCTTTCGGAAATCGATCCGAATGACATTGCTGTTCATATGTCCGACCCCCGGGTAGCGGAGCATATGCCGCTTTTGACTTTCAAATGGAATGTTGACGTCGCAAGAGAGTTTATCGCCAAGAAGGAAGGCTACTGGGCACGGGACGGTCTTGGACATTGGGCGTTTTTGTCAGGCGGTCGGTATGATGGTTGGGGAGGCTTTCAAAAAGAAGATGACGAGTGGGATTTTGGGTTGGTTTTGCGGCCCGACGCCTTTGGCCTTGGGAAACGGATTTCCAAAATGGCAATCGACTTTGCGATTGCTGACAAACGTATCCCCTTTGTCACGTTTCTGCTGCCACCAAGTAGAAAAAATCTGGGTGCGCTCCGGAAACTCGGTGCCAAATTCATCGGCGAGATCGAATACGAAGATGCTCAGTTTCTCAAGTTTCGCCTGAATACGGAGTGAACTCCGTTCTTCCTGATTTTTCCGGGTGGTGCGCCATACACCCGTTTGAAGGCTTTGTTGAACGCAGGCTCTGACAAGTATCCGATGTCAGCGGCAATCTGCGAGATAGGTTGATCGGTGGACACCAACCTTTCGCTGGCCAGGTGCATACGCCACGTTGCAAGATACTGGATTGCTGGAACGCCTACCAACTCAGTAAACCGCGCGGCGAAAGCGGATCTGGACATACCAGCAACCTCCGCGAGAGACTCGACTGTCCAAGCCGCAGCAGGCGCACGGTGAATTGCGACTATCGCGCGCCCGATCTGCGGGTCTCGCGCAGCTTTTAACCAGCCTCGATCTGCATCGGGTGCGCTGTTCAGCCAACGACGAATGGCCTCAATGACAACCACATCGGCCAGTCGCGTGATCACGGTTTCGCCGCCCGGTCTCAATTCCCGCGCCTCTTTTGCGATGAATTGCAAAGTTGCCTGTAACCAGCTTCCGGCGTCGTCCTCCCACGGGTCGATTTTGAGTACATCCGGAAGCAAGCGCATCAACATATCACTGGCGGCGTGATCTATTCGGACCAAGCCGTACATGATGCCCGTCTCCGCGCCGCCGCCGCCGTATTCCAGTGTTTCATAAAGCTCGGTTACCTTGCGAATGGGCAACTCCTCCAGCGTCAAAAGCGGCGTGTCTTCTGAGCTACAGAAACCGACCGGAGCTCCGTTGGTCATCAAGACCAGATCGCCTTTTTCTACCTCGAACGGGTCATCGTCACCGACCTTCATCAAGCACCGCCCGTGTGTGATGACCGCAAAACTCAGTACGCCGGGAAATCCCGGTATCGATACGCCCCATGGTGCAGTCATGCGAGACTGGCAATAGAATGTACCTGTCAATTTCAGCAAATGAAGGATTTCCCCCAGCGGATCGCCGATCGGCTGTGCCAGTGCATCTGGGTCAGGGACATGCGGTTCAACCTTGTTCATGTGGGGATCTTGGCTGAAATTTAGCTCTTCGTCTATCGACTTTGGACGATCGAATAAGAATATCGGATTCTGAAGAATAGAACATCTCTATTGACTACCTAATTTTGGGCCATCAAGTGAACTCATGGAGATGACCAATGATACAGCAAACCATTCTTGTACTTGGCGCAACAGGCAAAACCGGATCGCGGATCGCGACACGTCTGGAAGAAAAAGGGCAGACAGTCCGGCGCGCATCGCGGAACAGTGAAACGCCATTTGACTGGGAACAACCGCAGACCTGGCCCGCAATCCTGGAAGGCGTCTCGTCTGCCTATATTTCTTACTTTCCTGACATCGCTATTCCAGGCGCGGTTGAGCAAGTCGAAGCCTTCACAGCATTGGCTCGTGAAAAGGGATTACGGCGTGTTGTGCTGCTAACCGGGCGTGGCGAGTTTCATGCGGAACGAGCGGAAGCAGTGGTACGCAATTCCGGAGTTCCGTTCACTATCGTTCGTGCAGCATGGTTTGCACAAAACTTCTCTGAAGGGGCATTGCTTGGTCCGGTCATGGCAGGTGTCTTGCCGATGCCCGCCGGCGATGTACGCGAACCGATCATCGACGTAGACGACATTGCCGATGTTGCTGTAGCATCACTGACCGAAGACGGACATACCGGTGAGCTGTACGAGGTCACCGGCCCCCGTCTAATGACGTTTGCAGACATGGCCGCAGAGCTTTCGCGCGCCATGGGCAGGACTGTGCAATACCTGCCAATTTCATTCGAAGACTTCTACGCGGAAATCGCGCGTGCGAATGGCGAGATGATTGCTGATGTGATTACGGACATCGCGCGTGAAACGCTGGACGGGCGCAATGCGAACCTCGCAGACGGGGTCCAGCGTGCGCTTGGACGCGCGCCACGCGACTTCGCTGACTTCGCAAACAAAGCTGAAATGTCTGGCGCGTGGACCAAAGCCGCTTGAGCCAGGCCAAAGTACATTGGAGACAAACATGAAACTTGAACTTATAGGCAAACTTATCTTGGGCATGTCCGGATTAACTGCATTCGCCATAGGTCTGGCCATCACTCTGGACCCACAGTCTTTCTACGCCAACTACGGCATCGTACTCTCGCCGCAGCCAAACCTGATGAGTGAGTTGCGTGCACCTGCTGCCAATCTCGCGGTACTTGGTCTGATCATTTTGTGCGGAGCATTTTATCAAAAGTTGGTCCAGGCCTCAGCATTGCTTGGGGCTACGGTTTTCGCAGCTTTCGCCGTGGGCAGGACAATCAGTTTCGTCCTTGATGGTTGGCCATCCGAAAACATTCTTGCCGCATTTGCGATAGAGGTTTTGCTTGCGGCGTTGTGTTTGTGGGTTGTCAGTGGAAATGCGAAATCTGCAGCGCCGGCCTGAGACGGCTTTGTCCGCAGAGCGGTCGTTCGCGCTGGTCGCGGCGAATGACCGCCTCGAGCCCAAAGCGGACCCAGTAACACTCGTCACTCAATCTCGATAACGAACGACCTTGAGTAGTCACTACCATCGTCCCAAAAGTGTGGTTCGCGTGAATGCTTTGGGTTGGCAAAAAAGTGACCATATCCTTGCCTGCCGCGAAAATTGTCGGGATTACCTTTCGACCAATGTGTGTACGACAAGGGCTCACCTGTGCTCCAAACCCAGCCGCCAGACGGCTCTTTGCTGCCAGGCAGTTGATAAAGCCCGAATGCTGGGCCGTGAATGTTTCCTACGCTGTCCGTACTAAAAAAACGTTTGTCGTTTTTTACAAGGTCATAGATAAATCGATTTTCTCTGGCGTTGCCGATTGTTGCCAAGTGTCCACCCATCTTTTCGGCAAAGCCGTTGGCTTGAGAAAAGTTCATCCTCCGATGCGCAACAAGATAAAGGTGTCCTTCGAAATATCCAAAAACGACTTCGCTGCGACCAAGGATTTTGAGTGCCCTCTGCAACCTTTCTTCCATGGCTTCCGGCATCTCTTCCTGCTTATAAGCGCGAGCGGTGTCGCTCTGGAGCGCTTTGATCGCGGGTACGTCCGGCAGCAGGCGCAAGAATGCAATATCGACCCGGGTTCCCGGATAAAGACCGTTGGCAACCCGAACCGTAGAGATCGCGTTGCGGGTTCTGGGACCGAAGGCGCCGTCCACGCTGCCGACGTTCTGCCCCATCATGTTCAAAGCTTCTTGCACCAGTTTTCGTTGTTCCAACGTCAGATCAGCTTCGAGTTCGCCATCCGGAAAGTTCGCCTTCAGCCAGGGCTCTCTGTTTCGCTTTTTGCGTTTTGCCTCGGTTTCGGACTGCAACACGTCCAGCTTGTCTTTCGCAAAAGCAACTAGGTAGTGCTCTGAGTGAGCTTTGTATTTTTCCAGGAATTTTTCCCAAGAATAGACTGTTCCGCGGCTTTCAGCCTGGATATAATCCGAGGCTAGTTCGCTATTAATCTGCGCTGCTGCCACGGCGATTTCAGCCTCCGACATCTGCTTTGTCTGGTCGGGTGGTAGAGGTTCCTTCAGGAAGAGATCTGATCCCGGTAGCGATCCGTATGTGAAAGGCTCTTGATACCCTTCGGTCGCCTGGAACACACTGTCTCGCACTTTGCGGAACATCTTGCCCACTTCAAGCCCGGGTTCTTCGAGATGCGTTAGCAAAGCGGAGGCGTAAGGGCTGTTACGACCATCGCCGTCGAGGGCCAATGTCCCTCCACGAGCTGAGTAACCGACAAGAACGCCGCCCGGATCAATTCGGGCCAATCCTTGTCCAACACTGCGGGTGGCACTTGTCCTGATCATGTCGGTTACAAACGGGTTGTTACGGCACGCGTCAACAAGCACGATTTTCAATCCGGGAGATTGGGCGATTGAGTTCACTACCAAGTCAAGGCGAATTGCCTCAAAGTCCACATCGAGATCGCTGCGGAGTTCAGCGTTGACAGGAATGAGATAGTTATTGTTTTCAATTTCGATGCCATGCCCGGCGTAATAGATAATGACCTTGTCAGCGGACCGGGAGGCATCGGCAAAATCGCGAAGGGCAAGGCGCATTTCGCGGTAATCCAAATCGGCTTTGATCGTGACTTCGAATCCGAGCCTTCCTAGAGCCGCCGCGATGTCTTTAGCGTCATTGGATGGGTTCGGTAGGTTCGCAACGTGTTCGTAATCCGCGTTCCCAATAACTAAAGCCACACGATTTTCTTTAGCAAAAGCATCAGAGGCAATGAAAACGCAAAGGATTAATGCGGCCCATATGACGGCGTTTCTCAACACAGCTAATTCCAATCGGACAGTCGGCCGCAACCGTATCACAAACTCAGCTTTTCACCAAAACACGGCGAACAATTCCAATAGAAATGCGGCTCCAGGCCGAAGCAATTTTTTAGGGCTGGAATGGCTCTGTTGCACAAATCGCGTGAGGGATTCATCTTGTAAATTAGCGTGGTAGCTGGGATGCATGAGCAGACCTACTCCCCCGGCCTACAGGACCAGGAACTGGCCAGCCTACAATGAAGCGCTCAAGCGCCGCGGCTCGCTGGCGATCTTGTTTGACCCCGAGATGAGCTGGGATGCCGCGCCGACAGGCAGGCGTGGCCGCCAGCAGACCTGCAGCGATGCCGCCATCCTGACATGCCTTTCGATGAAGGTGCTGTTCGGGATGGCGCTCCGGCAGACAACTGGCTTCGTCGAAAGTCTGCTTCGACTGGTTGGCCTCGACTGGACGGTGCCCGACTTCAGCACGCTGTCGCGCCGCCAAAAGACGCTGGCCGTCAATATCCCGTATCGCGGCTCCAAGGGTCCGCTACACCTGCTGATCGACAGCACCGGCATCAAGGTCGAGGGCGAAGGCGAATGGCACGCCCGCAAACATGGTGGCCCGAAGCGTCGCGTCTGGCGCAAGATCCACCTCGGGATTGACGAGGAAACGCTGGAGATCCGGGCTGTTGAGATCAGCGGGAGCCACATTGGTGATGCACCGGTTTTGCCCGACCTGCTCGGCCAGATCCCGGCGGACCAGGAAATCGGCATCTTCACGGCAGATGGGGCCTACGACACACGCAATTGCCACGATGCCATCGCTGACCGCGGCGCCCACGCCGTCATCCCGCCCGGCAAGAACGCCAAGCCATGGAAGACCGTCACCGCTGGTGCCGTAGCGCGCAACGAGGCGCTGCGGGCATCGAAATACCTCGGCCGCGCCCTCTGGCGAAGATGGAGCGGTTACCACCGCCGGAGCCGCGTCGAGACCAACATGCATTGTGTGAAACTGCTGGGACAACGGCTCATGGCGCGGGACTTCGACCGACAGCTCGCGGAGCTCCAGGTCCGCATCGCCGTCCTGGACGGCTACACCGCGCTCGGCATACCCGTCACGGAAGCTGTGGGATAGGGACACCAGCGGCATTGAAACGGAAGACGGGAGAGAGGACACTCAATCGAACCCATAGACGGGTTTTGTGTATGTGGTGACTACCCCCTGTTTTCCGTGGGACAATGGGACATTAGGCGTAAACTTCTGTTATTATTCGGAAACAACGCCCCAAACCCCGTTGGGACATTCGTGGGACAATTATGGGACATTACGCCGGTCATTTCCTTCAATCGCAATGCGGCGCGATGCGCTGACACTCTGCACAGCGTGTGCCGGTCGTATTGAGTGGTCAGGGCACTGTCGCGTGGTCGCCTGCATCCAAAAGGCGGTAGAAACGTTATCGGTCGAAAGACTTGCACATGCGCACAGTCTGTCACCTTGAAAGAAAATCGCAAATTTTGTGTGCGAGCGCGGCTCGGGGGACTTTAGGTTGCTTGGGGGGGGAGCCCGGGGGTTGCCTCTCCCATCTCAGCCGTCACTTACGTCGTGCAAGGTAGTTGCTAAGGCGCGCAATCACGCCAAACCAAAATGCTCCAGCGAATGCAGTGCCAGTCACCTCGCCCAAAAAGTTGGGGCTCGTCCAAATTGCAGGGTTGCTTAGGTCAGCAGTCACAAACACCAGCAACAAACTGCACAAACACCCCATGCCATGGCGCGAAGGATACTAAGTTCTTTGTTCATTGTCCTATCTCTCTTTTGGTGTTCTTGAGATAGCTGCTAATGCCAAACACTGATTTCGAATTCTGGCCAGAGTTTTCGGGTTCTCGGCCAGATAAACAGAGTTATCGGAGCGAGCGGACGTGTTCTTCCCAGCGACCTTGGGCTTTGGTGCGGCGGTCGAGGATCGCAGACTTGTCGTACGTTCCGGCGAGGCCGGGTCGTTTGTGCGCGATCTTGCGTTCGGCGGTGTCGAAATCGATCCCCAGTTCCGTCAGTCCACTGCGGAACGTGCGGCGCAGGCCGTGGATGCTGAGGCGTTCGTCGCCGTCTGCCTTGCGGATCGGGACGATGCGCTTGGAGGAACCTGATATTTTGACCTCCGACTGGACATCATTCAGCCGGTTGTAGGCAAGCGTTGACGCGCCAATCGAAAGCCAAGGCATAAGACGAATCTAATGTCCCATGATTGTCCCACGAATGTCCCATCCGCCTTTGGGACAAGACTTATAAGTGATTTCAGGTGCTTGGCCCAAATGTCCCAATGTCCCGCCATAATAGCGGGGGCAGAGAGGGTATACACACTCTCGGGAAATCTCGATGCGCCAGCGCCGCTCAGTCATCCGTCAGCCTGCTTCAAGAGACCGAATGCCTCCTGCTGCCGTCGCCATTCCCTGACCCCCATACTGCCCTCCATCCGCGCAGCCAGCGCCAGAAGGAAACGGTCGTGGTCCGGTCCTGCGACACGACTGGCATACTCCGAGCGAAACACACGCTGCACCGCTTCAGGAACATTTTCTGCTGCGGCACGCACCGCGCGCCGCGCGCGCTTTATCTGACGGTTGAGTTCGTTCTGCGGTCCCGATGCCTCAAGTGGTCTCTGCCTGTCCTTCGGGTCGCGTCCTCCAGCCCCGTGAAATTTACAGGTACTCCACCCAGCCCTGCGGCACCGCCTGCAACGTTGCCCGGTTCGTTTGGATGTCGCAGTGCATTGCAACTCGGGATACTTCTCAGGCGTGAACCGACCGGTATCCATAAGGGCCGAGACTTTCTGCACGTCCATGCGTGGCACGGTCTTCCTCCGTCCGTTGTGAATGCCAGTCTATCCCTTTGCGCAGCTTCAGGCCATTCAGATGCGACCGTCCTTAGCCTAGGGTGCTAGTGCAAACGCGGACAGGGGCGCTCAAGCCAAGTTGGCGCGAACCAGTTGGCACAGAACGGTTTCGTTTTCATGTAAAGCAGACATTGATACTTGCAGTAGGCAATGACCGAGTTGCGGGACGAAGCGGTCGTAGGACGTAGCTTGCTCCAATAACCGCTATGCGGACAAACCCGCCGGTCGCGAGGTTCAGCCAGTCGACCGCTTCCTGCGTATTGCCGCCGTTGGATCGCCTGAGTGATTTCGCCGGTGCAGCCTTGGCAATCAAACGCGTCCGACCGAATACCGGACATTGAGGCAAGGCGATTGGAAAGGCAGTTAGGCGTCCGGATCGCTGATGTAGCGAAACCCGCGATTGCCCAAGATCGCACATTGTGGACGTCTTAGTAACCTCGTGTCGTGACCGTTGCCGACGACTGAAGTCGAAACTTGATCTTCCCGAACAACGACCTAGTGTTTAGCGGCTCGTTCAGCGAAGGGAAAACCAATGAAATTCATCACAGGCGTGTTTGGCGCGCTGATCGCCGCCTCCGCGGCCACGGCACAGGATAGTCCAATCATTCACGATGGGGAGTTCAACTTCCTGAGTGCCCAGTTTGGCGAGGAATGGGCCGCACAGGACGTTCGGATCGATTCACGTCTGGCAGAGCTTCGCGACGCCAACAATGGGAAGCCTCCGAATATCCTCTATGTACTGATCGATGACGTCAGCTTCGGTTTGATGGGCAACCGGGCGATGAACTATGTCGCCGGTTTCGACACGCCGAACATCAATGATTTCGCGTCCGAAGGCCTTGCCTTGATGCGCATGTATACGGAACCCTCGTGCACGCCGACGCGCACCGCGTTCCTAACAGGAAGCCACCCGGTTCGGGCTGGACAGGAAGAAGTAAAGGTCGCCTTGGTGGGCGAGGGCCTGGCCGGTGAAGCCGTCACAATTGCCGAAGTGCTCAAGCAATCGGGCTACAACACGGCTCACGTCGGCAAGTGGCACCAAGGGGATATCGAGGAGTCCTTTCCCCACAATCAAGGCTTCGATGTCGCGTTTTTCCCTGTGCACCAGCAAGTTCAATTGAGCCTGATGACCCCGGAGGCCGCGGCCGCAGGCAATTTGAACGGCTGGCATCCATCGACCCAGTCAAGTGAGTTTGCGATCGACCAGCGGTTCAAACCCTATGGCTTGGTTACCGGGCTCGAAGCAAAGGCGGGAGAGCAAGCCCGCGAGGTGGGCCTCGAGGCCGGCGAGGAATGGACGCAAGGGCATTACGAGCGCATGAACGAGACATACCAGAGGCAGGTGCTGGAACAATTAGAACGCCTCGCAGCCGCAGAGGAGCCGTTCTTCCTACAGTACTGGCCGCTCTATCCACTCAATTTCACCTCCAGCGATCAACAAAGGTCCCGCAATGGCGGCTTCATGGCCGACAAGATGGAGCAGTTGGATGATTGGTTCGGCGATCTCATGGCCAAGGTCGACGAGCTTGGCGTGGCCGAGAACACGCTTGTGGTGTTCATGGCCGACAACGGCATCTTCAAGCAGTACTCACCCAATTCCGGCATGATCGAGTTAATCTATCGGGGTGGCAAGGCAGAGCATCTCGAAGGCGGGGTACGCGTGGACGCGTTCGTGCGATGGCCGCAAGCCATCGAAGGTGGAAGCTACGCGGGAGACATTATCCACGTCTCCGACCTCTACACCACGTTGGCCCGCATCGCCGGTGGCACGGAATTCATCCCGCGCGACCGGGTGATCGACGGGGTGGACCAGACAGCGTTGTTGCTGGAAGGCGAAGGAAACTCGCGCCGAGACTATGTTTATATCTACGAAGGCCCGGTCTTGCGCTCGATCGTAAAGCAGGAGTTCAAGATGCACATGCCCGCACCGGGTGTACCAGGGGCTGCAGCGCCGGTCTTTAACATCCTGCGCGATCCTCGAGAGACAACCCCCGACATCGGTGGATCGCTCTGGTCCGGGGCGTCATTTCAGGACATGGCAAAGCGCCATGCCAAGATGATAGCGAAGTACCCGCACCGCCCGATTGGCAAGGATGAACCCTACGGCGGCATCGAAAACCTCCGCCCCGAGAGCGAGCTAGCTCGTAAGACGTTTGCGAGTTGGCAGGACGAGTAACCACGGCCAACGGCGGGTGAGCACTATTCGGCAAGTACGTTAACACCCTGTGTTTCAGCCGAGGTTTGCCAACGTGTTGAACCTCGGCTTAGAGCACGAAAGGTCCTGTCGGGATAACTAGGGTGAGCGACAGGGCAACCTGCTTGGGTGACCTTTTAGTGAGTCACTACAATTGTCGGGTTTGCGTCAATTCCGTCGGTTGCTGGGAGCGGAGGCGTCAGCAGGCGGCACCCGCAGCGAACGGCGACTATGTCGGCATAGCAGACGGTTATGGTGGCTCAAGTGAACGGGCAGTTTGGGCTCGTAGCAGCCGTTCGCTGCAACTTGCTTGAGCGACCGCTCTGCGGACGAAGCCGCCCTTTATGCCGAAGTTGTAAACGGCGGCTTAAGATCAATCG
The DNA here is from genome assembly GCA_963669395.1 of uncultured Ruegeria sp. Classification (GTDB taxonomy): domain Bacteria; phylum Pseudomonadota; class Alphaproteobacteria; order Rhodobacterales; family Rhodobacteraceae; genus Ruegeria. The sequence continues at coordinate 3,503,843 of OY770022.1, forward strand.
CCATGACTGAAGCCAAGTCAGTTGTATGACGAAAGGGTGAATTTCAAGGCCACTTCTCCTCGAGCGCTATCTCTGCTCAATCAACCAATCCCTGACAGTAGCGACGAGTTTCGGTTTCCGAGGTGCACGAGGGGCCACCACGAAATATCCTTCTTCGGTCGTCATTGAGAACGTAAAAGGTTGGCAAAGTCGGTTGGCTTGAAGATCACCCTCGACAAACTCGCGATTAGCCAACGTCACACCCTGACGAGCAATCGCAGCATCAATTGCCATGGCTGTTTGGCTGAACGCCATTGTTTTCAAATCCGAAACCGGCAATCCCCCAAGAGCTGCCTCTAGGAACAGCGGCCATTGTCCGTGAGTGTCTTCAAGTAAAACATGCGATAGAAGGTCTTCCGGTGTTCGGATCGGGTTTGATCCGTTTGCCAAATCCGGATGGCATACCGCGATCAATTCTCCGGCGAACAGTGACTCAGAAACAAGACCCGGCCCAAACGGCGGCTTTCCTTGGCGAATGGCGATGTCGACACCGTCTGTCTGAAAGTTTGCCAGGGTGTTCGAAGCGTCCAGGCGAACCCGAATCTCGGGGTGGTCCTGGCCAAGTGCACCCAGTTTTGGAACCAGCCATCTTGTTGCGAAGGAGGGGGTAGAACTGATGGTCACCACAGCGCCCTGAGGCGACAGATTGTCTGTTGCCTCGGCCATCATGTCAAAGGCACGCCGTATTGGCGGCAGATACTTCCGGCCTTCGTCCGTTAACGCAAGCCCTCTTGCATGCCGTTCGAACAGTTTGATTTTCAACAACTCTTCGAGCCCGCGCACTTGTTGGGCGACAGCACCCTGGGTGACGCCAAGCTCTTCGGCCGCAAGCCTGAAATTTAGGTGCCGCCCTGAAGCTTCGAATGCTTTCAAGGAGTTTAGTGGTGGTAACTTGCGCATCGTTTTTCAACTCTTGAGAGTAGAATTTCTACAGAGTTAAAGCAGAATAACTGATTGGTCAAACGCCCCATGGCACACCATGTTGGAGCTAGATCGAACACAGCGAACCGATGGAGACAAAAATGGCAGACAAGAAAGTTGCAATCATCATGGGCGGTGGCAGTGGAATGGGGGCCGACAGCGCGCGGCGTCTCGCCGCCGACGGTTTCAACGTCGCCATCCTGTCTTCGTCGGGAAAAGGCGAGGCGCTGGCGAAAGAGCTGGGCGGCATCGGCTTGACCGGCACCAACAAGTCCAGCGAAGACATGCAGAAGCTGGTCGACGCCGTGATGGAGAAATGGGGCCGTGTCGATGTTCTGGTCAACTCGGCAGGTCATGGCCCGCGTGCGCCTGTCCTCGAAATCAGTGATGAGGACTGGCACGAGGGCATGGAGGTCTATTTCCTGAATTCCGTGCGCGCCACCCGCATCGTCGCCCCGATCATGATAGAAGAGAAATCAGGCACGATCATCAACATCTCGACCTTCGCGGCGTTTGAGCCCGATGCGGTCTTCCCGACCTCGGGTGTGATGCGTGCCGGTCTGGCGGCCTATACCAAGCTGTTCTCGGATAAATACGCCGCCGACAATGTGCGCATGAACAATGTGCTGCCCGGCTTCATCGACAGCCTGCCTGAAAACCCAGACTTCCTGGCGAAGATTCCGATGGAACGCTACGGCAAATCCTATGAAGAAATCGCAGCCACCGTGGCTTTCCTCGCCTCCGATGGCAGTGCCTATATCACCGGCCAGAACATCCGCGTCGATGGCGGGATTACCCGCTCGGTCTAACCCGAGTTTCAGCAACGAAAGACAAAACCATGAAACCGACTTCGAAAGACTCCTCTTGGGAGATGGATCTCCCTATGTTTTCTGCCACTCCGAAATACGGTGCTTATGATGTCGTGATCATCGGCGGGGCGACGATGGGGGCCTGCACCGCGTGGTTCCTGGCTTCAAATCCCGATTTCAAGGGCAAGGTTCTGGTGGTCGAGCCCGATCCGACCTTTTCTAAGGCACAAACCGGGGCATCAAACAATTGTATGCGGCAACAGTTTGCCAATCCGATCAACGTGAAGATCGGGCAATACGCGGCAGAGTTCGTTCGCAACTTCCGCGAAAACCTTGGCGGTGATCCAGAAGTGCCTGAGCTGAGCATCCGCAACTTTGGCTATCTCTACCTGTCCGACAATGCCGATCTGACCAAAGTCCTGAAACGCGACCAAAGCGTGCAGGCAGAGTGTGGTGCAGGCACGGAGATGGTGACGCCCGAAGAGATCGCCGCCACTTATCCGTTTTACAAACTCGATGATATCGAAGCAGGCAGCCTGAACACCGTTGACGAGGGCTATTACAACGCGCCGCTGATGGTCGAATGGCTGATCAAGAAGTCGGTCGAACGGGGCGTGGACTATGTTAAGAACAAGATCACCGCGATTGGTCGTGACGGCATCAAACTCACCAGCGTGACCCTTGCGTCTGGCGAGGTCATCGAGGCCGGTGCCATCGTTAACGCCGCAGGCACCCGTGCCGGAATGGTTGCCGATATGGCCGGGGTTGAACTCGATATCCAATCCAAACGCCGCTACACCTTCATCTTCCGCGCCAAGGAACCGCTGGACCGTGACCTGCCGCTGACTATCGACCCGACAGGCGTGCATTTCCGGCAATTCGGGGACAATTACCTTGTCGGTTGCCCGCCACTTGGCGAAGACGCCACCGTCGATGTCGACGACTTTACCGCTGAAGAAACCATCTGGGAAGACAAAGTACACCCGATCATCTCGAACCGCATCCCGCAGTTCAAGGATGTCGAAATCATCGACTTCTGGATGGGGCACTACGACTTCAACACCTTCGATTACAACGTGGTCATCGGGCCGCATGACGAGGTGTCGAACTTCCACTTCACCAACGGCTCGTCTGGCCATGGCTCGCAACAAGGCCCGGCCGTGGGCCGCGGTGTTGCCGAACAAATCATCTATGGCGAGTTCCGGTCGATGGACCTGTCGCCGTTCCTTTACGAGCGCTTCGCCAAGGGCGAACGGGTCGTCGAGCGCGCTGTCATCTAGAGACAAAGATTGGATAATCCCATGAGCTACAACGTAAAACTCTCGGGCGTGATACCCGCTTTGGTCACCCCGTTTGACGCCGACAACAAGATTGATTTCAGAGGCTTCGAAAAGCTGCTGATCCATTTCCGCGAGGCCGGCGTTACCGGCTGGGTGCCCAATGGATCCACCGGCGAATACTTCAGCCAGTCGACCGAGGAACGCCGCCAGGTGCTGCAATTCGTCAAAGATTTCGCAAATGATGACGAGATCCTGATCGCCGGGACCAACGCCCCCGCCACCCGTGAGGTGGTCGAGCAGACCGCCATGGCCAAGGAAATTGGCTTTGACAACGTGCTGCTGGCTCCGCCGTTCTATACCCGCCCGACGCAGGACGAACTGATCAAGCACTATGAAACCGTGCTAGCCGAGGTCGATGTGAACCTTGTGCTTTACAGCTATCCGGCCAAGGATGGCTCGGACATCTCCTTCGAGCTGATGGATCATTTCGCCGAAAACCCGCGTGTGATAGGCATCAAGGAAAGCTCGGGCGTGCTGCAACGTGCCATCGACATCTCGACCCGCTATGACGGCAAGATCCAACTGATCTCGGGCTCAGACGACATTGCGCTGGATTTTATGTTCTGGGGCGCAGACAGCTGGATTTGCGGGCCATCGAACTTTCTGGCGCAAGCCTGCTGTGACCTGGACCGGGCATACAAGGCGGGGAAATTGGTCGAGGCGAAAGTGATCATGGCCAAGCTTTATCGGGCGATGAACATTCTTGAGTCCGGCAAGTTCGTGCAGAAGATCAAATATGGTTGTGAATTGCAGGGGCTGCCGGTGGGCGAGTGCCGTGCACCGCTTGGTCCGCTGACTGACGAGGAAAAGACAGACCTTCAAGAAGCGCTGGCGCCTATTCAGGCCATGTGAAAATGAACGCTCGGGCACACACCATTGTTGTCGGCGCCGGGATCATTGGCGCTGCCATCGCCCATGACCTGCGAAAGCGGGGCCGAGCGGTGACTCTGGTTGATCGCGACGCCCCGGGTTCCGGGGCGTCCTATGGCAACATGGCGTCGATTGCCGTGACCGAGTTCATGCCGGTGGCGCGGCCCTCGACCTGGAAGCAGATCCCCGGCTGGATGATGGACCCGGAAGGGCCGATCCGGGTCAGCCCGCGCTATATGCCGCGCCTGATCCCTTGGTTCCTGCGGTTTCTTGCGGCCAGCCGCCCGTCTGCGGTGCGCCGGTTCGAAGCGGCGGGGGCGGTCCTGTGCGAACGCTCGTTGACGGATACGCAGTCGCTGATGCAAGAGATCGGGATCGCCGATCAGCTGTCGCAAACCGGCTGCCTGTCTCTCTATGCCAGCGAGGCCGAGTTTCTGGCCGACCGCGAGCGGATCGACATGCTGGACCGTTTCAGTTTTGATTACGAGGTGTTGGATGCGCCCGCGATCCGTGCACTGGAGCCGGAGATCGCCGACCAGATAACCAAAGCGATCCTTTTGCCAGACAACCGGACCGTGGCCGACGCGCAAAAACTCGTTCTGAAACTGGTTGAGCGGTTCGAAGGCTTGGGCGGGGTGGTTCGCCGCGCCGGCGTGACAGGATTTGAGCGTAACGAACGGATCACCGGCGTTCGGTTGCGCGAAGACGAGGTCATTCAGGCCGATGAGGTGGTTCTGTGTGCTGGTGCTTTCACCGCGCGTTTGTCCAAATTGCTGGGTGAACCGATGCCGTTGGAAACCGAACGCGGCTATCACACCCAGATCATGGCGCCGGGGCTCGAGTTAGCGCATTCGATCATCTGGCCCGCCAAGGCTTTTATGGTCAGCCCCACCGCAGCCGGCATTCGCGTCGGGGGCACGGTGGAAATGGCCGGGCTGGAGGCGGCCCCGGATTACCGGCGCTCCAAGATCACCGTGCGACGGGCCCGCGAGGCCCTGCCAAATTTGAAAGTCGAACAAGCGACGGAGTGGATGGGCCATCGCCCAGCTTTTCCCGATACAATCCCTGTCATGTCGGCCTCGGCCAAGGTGCCCGGCGTGTTCTATGCCACCGGTCACGGCCACCTGGGGCTGACCCATGCAGCGACCTGTGCCCATCTGATGGGCGATTTGGTTGCCGGCGGCAAGCCTTCGATCGACATGACACCCTTTCGGATTGACCGGTTCTGAGGAGCACGACCATGCGCTGGAAACGCACAATTCAGAGCGTCGACGTTCACTGCGCGGGCGAAATCGGGCGGGTTATTACCGGAGGCGTCCTGGACATCCCCGGCGACACAATGGCCGCCAAGCTGGCACATATCAACGAGGTGGACGACAGCCTGCGTCGCTGGCTCTGTTCTGAGCCCCGTGGTGCGGCCAATCATTCCTTCGTGCTGATCCCCCCGGCCTGTCATCCGGACGCAGACTTCGGGATGATCGTGCTTCAAACCGATCAGGCCCATGCCATGTCCGGCTCGAATTCCATGTGCGCCGTCACGGCCATTCTAGAAACCGGCATGATGGAGATGGTTGAGCCCGAAACTGTGGTAACGCTGGACACGGCGGCAGGGTTGGTGAAGGCGACGGCCAGTTGCAAGGATGGCAAGGTCACGGGTGTCAGCCTGGACATGCCTCCCTCGTTCGTGGCCGCATCCAGCGAATTGGAGACGGCTGAATGGGGGCCAGTGGCGTATGACCTGTGTTACGGGGGCGTGTTCTATGCGCTGGTCAAAGTAGAGCAGGTCGGCCTGACGATTGCTCCGGAAAATGCACGCGCCCTTGCAGAAATCGGCGTCGCTCTACGGGACCAGATTGCCGAGCAAACGGACATCGCCCACCCGGAGATTCCCGAGCTGCAAGGGCTGGCCTATGTCATGTTCCGTGCATGGGAAGAGGATGGGGCGATGCGCCAATGCACCACCCTCAAACCGGCGCGCGCCGATCGCTCGCCCTGTGGGACCGGCACCAATTCTACTATGGCGGTGCTGCATGCTATGGGAAAGATTGCACCGGGTGACGAGATGACCACCCGGTCGATCATTGGCGGAGAGTTCCAGGCCAAGCTGATCGGCGAAGCGCAGATCGGACCCTTTAGTGGCAGTCGCGTGCGTGTCACCGGACAATGCTGGATTTACGGCATCTCGCAGATCGGTTTGGACCCCGGCGATCCATTCCCGAGCGGGTTTATCCTGTCGGATACTTGGGGCGGATGAGGTAGATCTGCCGATACCGCCTTTCCGATTGCGGACGTTCCTCGAGCACGCAGCATTTGACAGAATGGGCTCAACGCAGTCACCTGACGGATTTACTCAGATGACCGATTAGCGGCCTTGAGCGGACGTTCACCCCCGAAAACTCGGAGCTTCGAACAGGAACGACCGCTTTCAGCAAAAGCGGTCGCTCTCCCAAATCTTGGCTACGACCGGCTTGCGGACAAAGCCGACCTGCGCTTTATCCGCAGCAGCTGTCTCCTAACTGGATTGGTGGACACGGAACAGTAGCAAAGGAGCAGTATACGCAACAGTCGCCTTCCAACGGCTTCAAAACGGCTTTGCACGATTTGCACTCATAGAACCATTGGCAGGAGTCCGTTGGCATTTCTTCGGTTTCGCTGTGGCCGCACTTCGGGCAAGTCAGGGTGCTTTCACGCACTACGGTTTGCTCTGTCATAGTCTCACATCTGCATTATAAGGTAATCATTGATCCGGGCCTCGTTTAAGACGATGACCCAAGCCAAGCCTGTGATTACCGTCGTCCCCGAAAGCCACCATTTCAACTTTGGAAAGGAACCACGACAATAAGATACTAGCCACGATATCGCGATGAGCGCCGTCGAAATCGCCAATACATAATAGCTTGCTGACGCGATCTTTCCGAAGATCGCCAACCAACTGCCACCTAACCCCAGCAACATCATAGCCAGGGGCAATACACAGCAAGTTGCGACGCCAAGCGCGGACAAAGAACCCATGTAACTAAGGCTAATGTACTTTTGCATTTCGTTTCTGACGGCCCTTTTTGCGGAGTAGTCTAAGCGACACGATCTCGTATAACTTCTGTAGCTACTACAGGATCAAGACCGGAAAACTCACATGTTTGCGATTGGTGAAGCATCCCGCCAAAGCGGTGTCGGCATTGAAACGATCCGCTACTACGAACGCGAAGGTATCGTGCCAAAGCCAGAACGGGCATCGAACAACCGGCGGATGTACTCCGCTAACGATATTGGAAGGCTTCGGTTTCTAAAGAAGTGCCGTGACTTGGGCTTTCCCCTTACCGATGCAAAAACGCTTCTCATACTTTCCGAAGGCGGTAGCGAGGATTGCCAGTCTGTCAAGAAACTGGCTGAACTTCATACCTTTAATGTGCGCGCAAAGATAGACGAGCTTAAGCGCTTAGAAGCGGCCTTAATCGAACTTACAGCCAACTGCGACACCGGGAATGTCTCATGCCCAATGCTCTCTAAGCTGCGCTCTGTATAAAGTAACTTTGGGCTCATAGGGGTCATCTACAGTTTCAGGCAGGATGTTGAGCCGGTTTGGCGGCTTCATGTTCTGCTACGCGGACGTTGCAGACGTTTTACCAATCTAAATGCAAAATTTCGGTGATCCCGCGCTCCTGATTTCCCGGCCAAAGAACATGTGACGAACCCCAGCCCAAAAAGCCGCTGCTTCACACATGGAACAGGGCTTGGAAGATGAGTACATGACCGATCCGGTCAAATCTCGATCATTGAGACGGCGCGCCGCGTCCCTGATAGCCGCTATTTCAGCGTGGCCGGAGGGGTCTTGATCCAAGATGACCCTGCTCCAAGATTGGCCAATAACAACGTTGTAGCGTACCGCAACTGCACCATATCCCTGATCTCCATGGTCAATTGCGTACTGACGCATCTCGTAAGCACGCTCCATAAATGTGGCATCGTTGGGTTCGCTTGGTTGCGGTATCCCATTGTCCGCAGTCGCAGAAGTTTGACCCACGGCCGAGCCACTCAATCCGACTGTAAGTGCACCAAAGCGTGACGCAGCAAGAAACCCACGCCTGGGGAAAACGGGTGCGCTATGCCAGCTCTCGCGTTTTCTAATCTTGTCCATTTTGCCAATTTCCTTGAGATGCATGCATCTTCGTCAGCACGCTACCATCAAAATACCATGAAATGAGGTCGGTCCGCTCCAAGCTGCGATAGGCGCCTTTCAAGTTGAACTCACTACTTCAACCTGCTGGATCGGTCTCAGTCCTCACTTCTTAGCCGATCCGCCATCTCAGAAAATCCGCGAAGTTCGGCGTGTTCGAGTGGAGTCGTTCCGTCCCGATCGGCAAGCGATCTGTCAGCACCCGCCGCCAACAATGTATCCAGAACGGCAAGATGATCAGGACCGCCGTCACCAAGCACAACAGCTTCGATAACTGCCGTCCAGTGCAGATTGTTCACATGGTCCAGAGGCGCGCCAGCGGCGATCAGCAGTCGGACAATCTCTACATGACCGAGATGCGCGGCCGCTATCAGAGCCGTTCCTTCATAAGGGCTGGTCGTTAAGCCTGGCTCATTACCCAAATCGATTGCGAGCGTCATCAGGTCTGGATCGTTCGCAACGGCCGCAATCGTGACCACGTCGTAGGCCTGACCTTCAAGCGCATTCATGTCGGCACCGGCCTCTGCTAGTGCGCGCAACGCCTCGTCCTCTGAAGCAAAGGCCGCTACATGGGCTGGTGAGCGGCCTCGCGAGTCCCGCGCGTTGACATTTGCTCCCGCTGCCACGAGCTGCCGGATGATTTCTTCATTGCCGGTATGAGCGGCTGCGAAGAGACCGTCGTAGTTCGCAACCTCACCAGCCGAAGGTGGTGTCTGCGCAGTGCCTGCCTTGGCGGCGAGACCCATCACAAACGCAAAAAGAAAAAGACGAAACATGGCCAACCCATTTTCTCAAACACAGGTGAAAGTCTCCTGGCTCGCAGACCTTTTATCAAGAAATAGCTGCAACGTGCACCAACGACTGCCCAGGGCAGCATTCCCAATATCACTGGATATCGTCCATGTTTGCAAAAAACTCATCTCGATGATTACTGCGCGGAAATGGTTCTTTTGGAACTGATACATCGAGAAAATCGCATAATGGCTCCCAGCCGTCTCTGGGATCAAAGACCAAAAGTCGCTCTGGAGCCAAACTGGTTCTCACCCGCTCCTCATGCTCCCGAAATCGCCCCATGAGCGCTTCCGCGGACCAATCGCTGCCGATGCTTCGCATGACTGCACGTTTTGCCATGCGAGACACAGGACGGGCTGGCTCCGGTGCTTGTTCAGGATCGTCGATGACTTGAAGTATTGTTTCTGAGATGCTGGCGTACCAACTCTCAGGCGTGCGGGTCGTCAGTATGACTTTTGCTTCAGGATAAAACTCCGCCAATTGCTGCCAGTAACCTGCCACCGGCCAGTCGACGGCGGAACGGTTGCCTTCGAATATCGAATGCCAATCTGGATTGCCATCGAGAGCAGCATTCCAAAGTGGAACCAATCGTTCCTGATCGTTGGCAACCTCCCACATATGATGGCAGACACCAAAGCCAAGCCTTTCAAGCCCCAGTTTGAGGGAGTTCGTAGCCGTGCGGCCCCAGCCCGCGCCGATCACTTCAATCGCCATCTTCACATCCCCTTTAGAACCAGTGCATGAAGCGAAGCCTAACGTTTGCTGATTAGTCTGCACAAATTATTTCTAACCATCTGCACCTTCGCATGTGGCCGGTTCAACCACATAGCGAAGGACCGCAACCTACCTTTGATGATCAATGCTACATTTACACCCGACGTCTGAACCAAGCTAGGAGCCGTCATTCGCCACGCGGTGCTTCAACAACCGGTGTGCGGACAAAGACGCCGTCGACACGCTTGTGTGGGTCAAGTCAGTCGGACGTCGCTACCGGATTAATTCCTTTGCACAGCGAACAAGCCCATTCGGCGGTTCCATCAATCGGACGACCGGCACTCTGTAAGTCGTGGTGCGAAACGATCCTCTGCTCGCGGCAGAAGGGGCACGTGACGAGCGCGAAAAAATCAGGAACATGAGTGACTTTCGGCGGGACTGGATTGCAAACCACAAGAGTCCTCGTTTGACGTGTTACCTTACCCGATCTGCTTCAAAAAGCTTCAGGCATTTCCTGTTTCGATATAGCCCAAAACCAACACAAACACTCTGCCTGTTGCAGACACTGCAGCGACTCCCCAACGGTCTTGTCAGACCGTCAGAGCGTGCAAGTGAGCATCCTACGCCCCAAGCCAGGCCGTTAGGCGCGGCCGTTCGCGCACCAGCCCGTCTTGGTCGAAGTGGTGGACAACAAAGAGAGCCCACGTGTCCTCAAACGACATTTCAACCTCACCCGTGACCTTGGTCGTGCCAAGGCCAAGTTCTGCATAAGTGAACTCGATACTGCCGGCCTTGCGGGCAAGCGCGATGTCGAATGTCTCGCCAGTGAACTCGTTGATATGCGGGTACCCACGGCTGGTCAGTATTCCCGGAATCTCGGCTTTGGCTGTTCGGGCATCCAGATCCTTTTCCAGTCGGATCGACAGGAACTGCGTCTCGCAGAATTCCGAGCACGTCGAGGCGAAAACGGCGAAGACGTTACTCAAAGGCGCGCAGCGTTCGCCGCGCAGGATTGTCTCCAACGCTGCCCGCTGTGCATCAGTGGCGCGTTCGTCGATGACGATCAGCGCCTTTCCGTTACCTTCGGCAATTTCGCCCGGCCATTTGTATATCGCAGACCAGCGGAGCCCTTGCAGCGGCGTTTCGTTAAAGTGGCCCTCAACGATTTCGCCAACATAGGCGGATTCGCATGTCCCATAGGTCGTCGGCAGGTTGAATTGGCAACCGCAATTTATGGCGCAATTGCAATTGTCATAGGTCTCGCTTTTGAAAAGCCATTTGTCGGTCATCGGTCTCTCCCCCCTGGTTACCGATCCGAAGGTTCCACGAGTATAGCACATCCAGGAAGTTCATACCGGCCATGACGAAGTTGCTAAGGCGGAACGGGTGCTATGGGCCCGATGCGGTCATTCGCGCAATAACAGCGAGTGTCTAATTTGCGGACGAAGCAGAAATCGCTCGATCCCTAAAAAACCGCAGGCGGCTTAGCTAAAGGACCCCAAGTTTCAGGATCTGGCAAACCGACACTTGACCATGCTTCTTGCAAGACTCTGGAGTCCGAAGATCTTGTGCGAGGTAAATCATCCAAAATGTCGAACCAAGGCATTTTGCTTTCTATTCCAGAGTGGACTGAAGGAGCAAAGTTTTCTGGTTGGTCGAGGCTCGAAGTATGCAGGACCAGATAGGCCGTTTCTCGTGGCTTCACGAGCTTATAAGTTAGGCTTGCCCCGCATGTGGCACAAAAGCCGCGATTTGCTATTGGCGTAGTTGCGAAGTATCGAGGTTCCTCGGTGAGAAATCGAACAGCAGAAGCGGGAAAGGCCGCCCACGCATTAACTGCTGAACCAGAAAATTTTCTGCAACAACTACAATGGCAATACCCTGTGCTTATTGCAGGTGCGTTTATTTCATAACGGACCAACCCACAGATGCAGCCACCAGTTATTAAGGTTTTGGCCAATTCATCTTCATCAAAATCCAGAAAACCCCCTTCTTCGCCGGGTTCTGAAACGGTCATGTAGACATGTATTGGAGTATCAGTGCTCTTGAGTCTTTTGTGACCGCAATCCGCCAGCGGAAGATCTATCTTGCCCGCTATTTGCGCCATTACTTCTCCTGAAACCGCGATTCCACTTGGTTCCGCTATTGCCTCAAGCCGTGCGGCAGTATTTACGCCGTCTCCGAGAATATCGTCTCCATGTACAACGACATCACCGAGAGAAACGCCAACGCGTAAGATGAGAGGGTCGTCACTTTTCGACTGGCGTGTTTCGCGTGCGCAGGCTCTTTGAATGTTAATTGCACAATTGACCGCCTCAAAGACACTTGAGAACTCAGCTAGAAACCCATCGCCAGTAGATTTAAAAACTCGGCCTCGGTTTGCTTCCACTTGCATCCCGATGATTTCACGTTCTAGTCGAACCAACTTAGCTAATGTTCCGCTTTCATCGCGTGATACCAATCCCGCGAAACCGACTATATCGGTGGCCAGAATGGCCGCTAATTTGCGTTCCATCTCTGTTCCTTCGAGCAAACAATCTCTAATTGGTTCCAGCTTACTTTAGCACAAAAGCGGATCGCAGCGCGCTACGGTATCTGAGGTGTTAGTTTCAAGTTTTGAGAGACCGCTCAGGGCTCAAGGCAGTCATCTGAGTCTTTCAGTCAGATGACGGCTTAGGAACGGATAGCGGTCATTGCTGGTGGTCATTCCGAGAATTTTCGCCTGAAGGTCCGCATTGAAAGGCAGCGGACGTTCGCTGAAATCTGCTGAACGTCTGCCAAGCGGACAAACCAGCCGTTCGCAGCACAGCAGAACAGCACCCGGCAATGAACGACCACAATGTGGGCGGCGCTGACAGTCAAAACTTCGCGGGCAAAGCCGCCTTTTGAAGCTCTAAAACGAGCAGACGTCAAAGTGGCGAGAATCTGCTTAGCGACAACTGCGATGAAAAAATCATGCTGGTTTTCTGAAAGAATCAACATAACTGACGCTGTGTCAGAAAAAGCTGAAGGGAAGCTACACATGAAACTGATTAAAATCGCCGCAGCCTCTTGTATTGCAGCGTCGACCTTAGCGATGCCGGCCTTTGCAGAAGATCCGATCCCCGGCGCGGAGGACGGCTTTGCGCCGTACGGTGATCCAGTTGAAGGGTGGAATGTTTTCATCGATGCCGAACGTCAGGCTTGCTTGATCGAACGCACAGATGACTTCGGACATGCGGTCCAGATTGGTCTTACCAACAACAAAAAGCATGCGTACATCGGCGTATTTACCTTGGCGGATGTTGACATCAAAAACAAACAAAAGGTCGAAATTGACATCAACGGGTTTGTATTCGACGGCAAAGCCCGCGGGATGAAGAGCAAGGATCTGCAAGGTGACTACAAGGGCGCCTATTTCGTTATCAAAGACGACAATATGGCGAATGCCATCATGCAGGAGGGAACGCTGACTGCATTCCCAAAGAAAACCAAGCAACCAGTCAAAGTAGACCTGACTGGCGTCAGCGCGGCAGTTGAAGCTGCGCGCACGTGTACTGACGGTATTTCCAGCTAAAACAAGATATATGAAACTGCACTAGCACGTAGTGCTAGTGCAGGCATCGCGAGCAAGATAGAGCTCGTATCGGGCTTAGACCACCGCTAACCCCGCGTTAAAGCGTACCCTCAATACAATGACCGCTTTGGGAGGCAGCCATATGTCTGAATTAATTGGGTGATTTTGTAGTACTTATATGGCCTCCGCTTGATCCAACAGGAGGATCGCTAGCGTGATTTCAAAATCCTGCTGGTCGCGGGCAGCTTACACTGATTAATCAAGAAAATTAGACTTTAACGAACGATGTCTGCAACCTCGCGAGGCCGCATTGGGGAAACAAGATTAGCGCACGCGAGGCCCCACTCAGACAGCGTATAGGCCGTTTAGCCAGAGCCGGATCGACGTAACTCACTACCGACGATCCAGCAGTGTGGGTACCTTACTCAATGACTCTAAGTGACCTTAAACAAAATCTTAGATCACGTGGGCAGTCCATTTAAAATAAGGCTAACGTGTTAAGTAGGCTGCAACGGCAGAGCGTCAACACTGCGTTTTCAATTTGAGCCACTTCTCCTTTGATGAAATTCAGCTTCGGGCTGAGAGTGTGTGGAAATTCCAGCCCGCGAGCTCTCTCGTTGCACGCTTTTTAACTGCCTGTGTAAGAGTTCTCTCAGAAGCACGTGAAAATGAACACAAAGGGTGTTTTTGGCATACTTCGTCAGACGGTCAGAATTTTCAAACAACCTCGGCTCAACGTAGGCAACCCTAGAATGTCTTGAGCGACCGCATTGGAGACAAGCTCATCCTATCGCATTTTCAGATCAATCGGCGTTCTGTGCTTGACCTAGTCCCAACGCCCGTTAGTTTTTTCTTGGATAACTGACACCATGTCAGCCCTACCAACGGCATGTCAGTTAGTTTGGAGTAATTCGATTGAGCACCAACAGCCGCAGATACATGTCACCAAGCAAAGCCGCGCTCACACGGTCTTCAATTCTAGACGCCGGAAGCAGATTTCTTGAGAACCGCCCTTTTCGTGAACTCACTGTCGGCGGGCTAATGACAGACACCGGGCTCAGCCGACCAACGTTTTATCTTTATTTCAACGACCTGCACGGCCTGATGGAAACACTACTGGATGAAGTCAAGGTCGGTATCGTTGAGGGGGCTAGAACCTGGCTAACAAACAAAGGCGACGCAGTTCTTAGCCTGCAGCAGAGCCTGACCACATTGGTTGATGTTGGCTATAAACACGGTCCAATTCTTAAGGCCGTGTCGGATGCCGCCCCAAACGATTCTCGTCTTGAGCATGTCTGGGAAACATTTCTCGGGTCGTTTGACGAGGTTGTTTCAGCTCGTATCGCCGAGGACCAACTGAAAGGCATCACACCTGATTTTGATCCGCTGCCTGTGGCGCGCGCGTTGAACCGCATGGATGCAGGTATGCTTATTCAAGCCTTCGGAACCCCAAAAAAAGCTGACAAAAATAGCGTGCTAATGGCCATTCTACGTGTCTGGCTCTCAACGCTTTACCCGTTTGATGTAGACGCCGCACTTAGCGACTTCAGCGCTTTTAAGGGCACTACGGATGAAACTGATATCCACAAAAAACAATAGACAATTCAACAGGAGGACTTGAAGTGAGTACCATTAGTCGATGGATAACGGGAGGCGTAATCTCCGTCTCAGTTAGCTTATGTATTTCGCCGCTATTGGCACAGGGCGTGCCAGCTATGGAGATGACCACAGAACTACCCGACGGTATCACGACCCCTGATAACCTGCAGACTCGTGTCGGGGAGTTAAATTTTTTTGATGGCGTGCCCGACGTCGAGTCGGCGCAAAAAGTTTACAATCTCCTGGATTTCACCCACGCGTATCAAGCCGTACTTGATGGTACGAAGATCGCATCAATGGAGGCGATGCGCAGAGGCATTCTGGAGTTCGGACCAGCTAACACTACAGCAATCCTCTTTGAGGGTTTGATGGATTCAAAAGCGCTGTTCCTGACCGCTAATACGACAAGTGTATACATGACATCGTGGCTGGAACTGGGTGACGAACCCATGGTCATTGAGACCCCGCCCAACGTTCTCGGCCTGATAAATGACGCTTGGTTCCGCTACGTCGGCGATTTCGGCAACCTCGGCCCTGATGAAGGACAAGGCGGTAAATTCCTGATGCTGCCTCCGGGCTATGAAGGGGATGTTCCGGACGGATATTTCGTGATGCCGACAAATACCTACGGAAACTGGGTACTTTGGCGCGGATATCAAAAAGACGGATCAACCGAGACGGCGGTCAATCAGACTAAAGAGATGTTCCGAATGTACCCTCTTTCGCAGGCTGACAATCCACCGGAGATGACCTTCATCAACGTGTCCGGCAAGGAGTTCAACACGATACACCGTATGGACGTGGAGATCTTCAATGAGATCAACGCAGTCATCCAACGTGAACCCTTGATGGGAGAGCGGCCCGAACTGCTAGGCCATCTCGCGGCAATCGGCATTGTTAAAGGGCAAGAGTTTGCCCCCGACTCAAGAATGCAACCAATCCTCGAAGCGGCAGCAGCAGCAGGTGCTGTGACTGTAAAGACGATTATCTCGAAGCCGCGCGACGAGCGTTTCTACTGGTATCCGGGCGAGAGCTACTGGCAGACCGCTTTCCCCGGCGGTGCCTACACGTGGGAGTTGGACGGAGTCACCCTGCATGACATTCGCGCAGCATTCCATTTCTATGCGACCGGCGTAACCCCAGCGATGGCTCTAAAGAAGGTGGGCAAGGGATCGCAGTATGCTTTTACCTATCGCGACGCTGACGGAAACCCATTGGACGGAAGCAAGACCTATAAACTCACAGTCCCACCCAATGTTCCGGCAAAGGACTTTTGGTCATTCACGCTTTACGACAACCAGACCCGGTCCATGCTACAAACTGACGCGCAGTTTCCGGCGATCGGGAGCAACGATACCGGCATTGTACAGAACGAAGACGGCTCCTACGACGTCTATTTCGGGCCTGAAGCGCCAGAGGGCAAAGAAAGCAACTGGGTTCAGACGGTCCCAGGTAAAGGCTGGAACACCATCTTCCGCCTCTATGGACCGCTGGAGCCGTGGTTTGATCAGACATGGCGGCCCGGTGAAATCGAGTTGTTGAACTACGCTGGGTCGGATGCTTCTGAATCCGCCGCAGGCGAAAGCGCTGAAGACATCACGCTTCGGATAACGGTCGATGGTCGGGTTGCAGTTTATGGCGTTCAGTTCGATTTTGGCTCGACCTCTATCCTTGCCGGCTCGGAAGGCACCCTTGAAGCGATAGCGGAAATGATGAGTGAGCTACCCGAGTTAAAGATTGCCGTTGTTGGGCACACCGACAATGTTGGCGGTTACGAAGCAAATCTCGACCTGTCCAAGCAACGCGCGGATGCGGTCGTGGCGGAGTTAGTCAATTCCTACGGCATTGATGCTGGCAGGTTGTTTTCGGCAGGAGCTAGCTTTCTCGCGCCCATTGCAAACAATGAAACGGAAGAGGGTCGCGCGCTAAATCGCCGTGTTGAGTTGGTCCGAGCGCCGTAGCCCAATTTCTAATCAGGCCGCTTTTTGCGGCCTGATAATTCAACAACTAGAAAACACTTTATTAAGACCGACAAATTAAGATCGGATGAGTTTCTACATTGGGCTCCAAGCGGAACTTCTCGGACCCACCATCACCGAAGAGGCTTCGCGGAACATCCAGTTAGGAAGACTTCCGCGAAACTTCTTTCTCTGGGAAACAGAGCAACTATTCGATTTCGAGTTTTTTGAAACGCGATCCTTTCCAGCTCACATCAGCCATCAAACCCTTTTGGCCAAATATAAAGGATACGATATCGCTTTTGAGGTTAGTGGTATCCAAGTCGCCTCCAGCTCCGATCTTGGCCACGGCCACCGAAGCATCTACACCCAATTCCCACTCACGGTCATTGCTGGTGAACTTTGCCAACGCTTCGTCTGTATTGAGAGCCAAAATCATAGAGTGAGACTGTATTCCAGCAATGAACCCGCCCTTGACGCCGAACGTGTTGTAATAAAGCTTTTCATTGGCCCCAGAAACGAGCACGCATCGACCTCCCTCAGCGCCAAAGCCAAGGCCAGCTTTGGTAATGCTCGGGCAAACCAAAACGCCTTTTGCATTTGCCAGCACTTCTTCAGCGCCTTTTGTATCAGCTTTGAACTGAGCTAAAGTTGCCTCTGCTTCAGCATCGAGCTTTGCAGCATCATCAGCTGTAAATTTAGCAGACGCTGTCGTCGCAAAGACTAAGACAAACAAAAGGCTGGCGAAGACGAATAATAGATGATTTTTGGTTGCGTACATTTTTTCCTCCCTAAGGCTCGGGAACCGAGTAATCGGTTCGCGTGTGCAAACTGCACAGAAGTTTCAATACCAGACGAATGACGATTCACGTAAGCAGATATCCGACACATGCGTTCCTCAGAATTCCTGCGCGTGATTAAGATCTGCATTGGGCTCTGATCGAACGATCTGCGCGACATGCTCGAACGCAATGCGGGCGAAACTGACGATTGCTTGCAGGGATTTCAAGTCTACTTTGTCGGCCTCAATGCGAGTTTTTTTGACAAGACCCGCTCAACAAACAAATGGCCTCCCGGCGACGCCACTCACACGCGTCTCCAGGAGGCAACCAGACAAATCTGGTGAATGCGCGTGCAACAGAGGTAATACAGACTTGCCGCGCATTCGAATAGTTGAATCCAAAATACAACATTTCAATAATTTTTACGCGCGCAAAGAAATTTTTCTCGCATGCTTGATGTTTGCTTGCGTATTCAAACTCGCAGGCCCGCCTCAGAGGGTTGGGTTGCGTTGTGCGAGTAGTTGGTCACGATTCTGGACAAAAGTGTCGCGAAATAGTGCGTATACCAACCTGGTTAACTACCCGTGCCTAAAAAGCACAATCCAGATAGTCTGGACAGTCCCATGACCAGACTATAGCCCGCGTTGTCTATCATCCCAGATAAAGACAGCGCGGGCATTTGAATCACCATTGTGTTTTGTCGCTTTTTTCAGCGGCTGCTTCGGGCTCGGAGCAGACATTCGCTGCAGCATCCACCCATGACTGCTTTGCGGACAAAACCGCCGTTCAGCCGAAGTGTGGCGAGTTCCGATTTCGGCCCCAAGCTGACGTTGGCGCAAGTTGCAGGAATTGGGGCTCCGAGCCCAAATGGTCTCTTGGAGACGTTAGATACCAGTCGCTTTAGTCTTAAGTGTATCGCCGCCTCAATCTGTCTGGAGAGGTTTCAAACCAACGATGGCAAGCGCGGGTGAATGCGCTGGGATTCTTGTACCCTAGGTCACGTCCGATTTGTGTGATGTAGCGCGTATCTTCTCCAAGCCATAGATCAGCGAGCTGCATCTTCGCGCGGTCAATGAGTTCCGCACCGTTCGTTCCATGACCGCCAAGTTCTCTCTGCAGTGCTTTTGGATGCGCTCCCACAAAGGCAGCCAACCCATCCAAACCGGGCCATTCTGAATAATCGAACACTCGAAACAAGGCGACCAAGTCCAGCGGCTGTTGCCGCGTGATCACATTTTCCGGTGCGGTGTTTCTCTGAAGAGGGGATTGTTGCATGAGCCAAGCGGACGGGAGTGTCATGCTTAGACCCCAAGCGTCACTTTTTTTCACATTGGACGGCGGTACCAATTCGGATGGAATTGCGCCAGGATCAAAGACATAAATCTCAATTTCGTTTTGATCCCACAATGTTCCTAATCTCGCCTTCAACATTTCAGACCAAGAAACCACGTCCCATGCGTCAGCTTGTCCGGGTGGTTGCGACGCCTTGAGAAAGCGCCTGCCGACTAAACTAGCGCGGTCTGCTTCAACACTCAGTTGGTAGTGCATAGAGAACTGAACAGTTTCCACAAAATGCAACCAAGCGACCAGCAGATCACCCAAACTCGGTTTTTCGCTCATTGTGACTGGAGGTACGAAGCCGGCGCTCCATTCATACTCGCATGCGATTTCTGCGCAAAGGTAAGGGTTGCCAGACAAAACAGCGGCTTGTGTCGATGCCAGATAAACGCAGGCGCTAGGAATGGGTTGGCTGGGTTCATCGAGCACTTCGGGTCGCAGTAAACACCCCTTCAATATCTGATTGCGGTCCGCACCCAACTTGCAGGCTCGCTCAGAAACCTCGGCCAAGAACTTCGACTGCATTGTGGGAAGCGTCATTAATGCGGTCTTGGATTGGTTCAATGAGTTATCCCTACTGGACTGAGAAATTAGAAATTGTCCAGAGAAGACAACACGCAAATTCTCTACTTCTTGCTAACCTACATCCAAGTTCAGAATTTACAAATCAGGGACATGCTTTGATGAGTTTGCAATTTCACCCATCCACACTGCTCAGATCATTGGCGGTCACCTCGGTGCTTGTCATTGCGGGACTGACAGCGTCACCAAGCGCCGCACAAGAAAAGGGCTTTCCGATCCTTTTCACCAACGTCCACGTCTTTGACGGCGTCAATGAAGAGCGGATCGAAAATGCTAACGTATTGGTCGTCGACAACCTGATCGCGGAGGTCTCGACCGAACCGCTGGCTGTCGCCAATGCTCAGATCATCGACGGCGGTACGCGTACGCTGATGCCGGGGTTAATTGATGGCCACAACCATATCATGATGCCAGCGGCCCCTAATCAGGCGGTGAACGTCTGGCACTGGGGATATCTCAGTGCTGTGGTGGGCCGCGAGGCGGAGAAAATGCTCCTGCGCGGTTTCACCACGCTGCGAGATACAGGGGGCCCAGCCTACGGCATCGCCAGAGCAATTGACGAGGGTATTCTGCCGGGCCCGCGGATCTATCCCAGCGGTCACTTCATCAGTCAGACTTCCGGCCACACGGATTTCCGCTCGTTCAACGAAAGCCATACGCGTGACAGAAGCAGCCGCAATGCCTTTGAAAGTGAGTTTGGTTTCATGGCGGATGGTCGGAGCGAAGTTCTCGCCTACACCCGTGAAACGTTGCGCCGGGGGGCAACACAGATCAAGATCAGCGTAGGCGGCGGGGTCGCCTCCACCTTTGATCCGCTAGACACGGCGCAATTCACGCTCGATGAAATCAGGGCCGCCGTCGATGCGGCCGAGGACTGGAACACCTACGTTCTGGCGCATGCCTATACGGACCGCTCCGTTTTGCGCGCTGTGGAGGCGGGCGTTCGCAGTATCGACCATGGGACGTTGATCTCGGAACTAGATACTATGATCGCGATGCGCGACGCGGGTGTGATCTACAACCCTCAAGCCGTCGCCTTCACGCCGACTCCCGAAAGCGTGGCCTCACTCCCACCCGAAACCGTTGAGAAATCACGCCCGGTCGTCGAAGGGCTCGACAGGTCCATGCGTCTGGCAAAAGAAAGCGGTGTGACGATCACCTTCGGAACGGACGTCTTCGGCTCGCCCGAAGCGTTGGCCCGGCAGAACGACGAATTTGAACTTAGAAAGCAGTGGTTCACGTCGCATGAGATCTTGGTTCAGGCCACATCAAACACTGCGAAGCTAGTGGCCATGTCAGGTCCTCGAAATCCTTACAAGGACGGACCGCTTGGCGTGGTCGAAGCCGGTGCTTATGCAGACGTGCTTCTGGTTGAAGGTAATCCAGTTGAAGATGCCGGACTACTGGTCGACTACACAAATAACATCGATCTGATCATGAAAGACGGCGTGATCTACAAAAATACACTCGATTGAGTGTCGCGCGAGGTGAGTGTACCTCGGCATCCCGCGCACCCCTGTAGCCCAAAAAAAGGATGAGCCAATGAAACGACTACTCTTGTACGCACTTGCATATGCGTTGATTTTCACGACCGCCGTGAGCGCCGAAGAAACGCGCAGCCGATATTACCTGGGAATCGGAGAACCGTCTCCTGAAGCCTGGCAGATCATGATCGAGAATCCCACCGACCGGGGAAAGGGCATGGGGACCGCGCTCGAAGCAATGGGTGGCGAGATGATTAGCTACTTCTGGGGCATGGCCGACGGTCGAAACTACGTTACCGTGCGGCTGCCAGATGATCCTGCCATGGTGCAGGCAATGTACGCAGCCCGCCTCAGCCAGGGTGTAGTAAAAAACTACACCTTCATCGAGTTGATGACGAGCGCAGACATGGTCGAGGCGCTGAAACGGGTGCCGGAGTTTTCGACACCGGCCGAGTAGTATTGGCCATAGAGAGGAACCGTGAATTGTGGGCTTCGGGTCAAAGTAAATTTGAATGAACAATACCAGATGATCTAAAAGGGAGAGCTTCACCATGCAAAACAGACGCGCATTTCTTAAAACAGCAGGTGCCGCGGCTGCTCTGTCAGCTACCTGCGGAAAAATGACATGGGCCAGCGAATACAGCCCGGTTTGGGAGTCCAGCGACAAGGCCGCTCAATTCCTAAAGGATATTGTTGCCATAGACTCGCTGAACGCGAACTTTGAGCAAACCGCCACACGACCCGAGATGTGGGACGAGTATTACACCAGAGCCCTAGAAGCGGGTATCACGGCGACGGGTGTTACAACCGCGCAAGGCATCAACGACTTCGACACATTCGCTCGTGAAACCAGCTACAACCTCCGCAAAATCGATGCGGACGATCGGTTTATGGTGGTGCGTAAGGCAGGTGATATCAGGCGGGCCGATGAAGAAGGAAAATATGGCTTCTTCTGGAACTCGCAATCAGCGGAGATTCTCAACAACCAGCCGGACATCTACATGCCCGTGGCAAAGTCGATGGGACTTGGCACAATGGGCTTGGCCTACAACGAACGTCAGCGTGCGGGTGATGGGAATTTTGTCCTGAACCCAGGGCCAATCTCGGCCTATGGCAAGACAGTCGTCGACGCGATGCAAAGGCATGGAGTGCTCGTCGACACGTCACATGCCAGCGAACCCACCGCACTTAGTACCATTGAATATGCAAAACAAATGCGTCCCGACTTACCTGTAATCGAAACGCACTCTTCCGTGCACGCTCTCTACTCTGGCTATCCTGAGGGAGAAATCCGCCTGCGGACAAGTTCGGATGAGCGGATTCAAGCGGTTGCAGATACCGGAGGTGTGGTTAGCCTTTGTATGTTGCCTTTCATAATGATCAGCCCGCAGACAGAGCTCACTCGTCCTCAGGACGTTGTCGACCGAATTGACTACATGCGGGATTTGACAAGCATCGACAACGTTGGACTCAGCTCCGACGACGGTTTTGACTGGTCTAAGATTTATGAGTTTGGGAAGTCAAATCCAGAACAATTCGACGACGGCGGACTCAGTGCAGCGGTAAACAAATTGGCCACAACTGGCATCGGGGAAGCCGCGAAAATCTATGCGGCCATTATCGATGAAATGTGGTTGCGCGGGTACTCTGACGAGGACGTCAAGAAAGTGATGGGAGGCAACTTCACGCGCATCTTCGAGCAGGTTTGGGGGTAGTCGATAAGAAAAGCGAGACATGACTTCCCATCGCTTGATAAGGCTGGTCGGGTTATTGCTCACCCGACTAGCCCTTGCGTTTTTGCTTGTGCTCTTTGCGCAGTCCGCTCTCGCACATAAGTTCGAGTTGGGCGATGCACGGTTGTCCATTGAAGGCGAAGGCTATCAGATTGCCGTAAGCGCCGACTTGATCGAGGCTTTCGAGCGGCACTTAGGCTTGAACGGATCCGACCGATTTCTTGTTGAGCAGGTGCGCGGGCTGGATCTCGGCACAATCGAAACCACGCTGTCAGAAATACGTGCAGAAGTCTCCGAAGAGACGCTCATACGGTTCGACGGCAATACGGCCGAATTGCGGGCATTGTCCTTTCCATCTCCGCGCGATATCCGTGCTGTTCTCGACAGACCACCGGACAGCACTGAATACCGCTTGGTTTTCGTCGGTTATGGTGACGCTCCGCAAGGTGCCAGCGCAGTAAGTATCAAAATGTCGCCTTTACTTGGGGATATGCGGCTTGAAGTGTCGGTCCCAAGTGTCACGCTGCTGCAGGCTGGACGAACCAGCCAGACACTGAACCTTATTGGGTCCCAAGAAACAACACTGAGCTCAGCAGTGGCCGACTTCTTGTATTTCACATGGCAGGGGATCATTCACATCGTCCCTTACGGGCTGGATCACATCTTGTTCGTACTCTGCCTGTTCCTATTTGCGCAAACGGTCCGCGACCTGATCTGGCAGGTCACGGCTTTTACCGTCGCGCACTCGGTGACACTGACCCTCGGCTGGCTAGGCTTCGTTGATTTGCCAACAGGGTTCTTTGAACCTTTAATTGCCTTGTCCATTGTATATGCCGCTGTTGAAAACATATTGCGCAACAAACCAGGCGGTGCCCGCTTCACTCTAATTTTCTTCTTTGGTCTGCTCCATGGGTTCGGTTTTGCGTCAGTTCTAGAGGAGATTAGCCCATCAGGCGGCCATTGGTTGACCCGGCTAATTGGCTTCAATGTAGGCGTTGAGATTGGCCAGTTGGTTGTCATAGCGGCAGCCTTTCTGGCTGTTGGACTTTGGCGCAAGGAACCGTGGTACAGATCGCTCATCGTGGTACCGGCGAGTTTTGTCATCGCTTTGGTGGGCGCCTTCTGGACTGTCGAGCGGGCTCTTGCAGCGTTGACCTAAGGCCTGGGCATCAAGTTCTTTGACAGCCCGCTTTGGGCTGTTCGCGGCCTAATGCACTTGAAGAGCCTGTGCGTTCGAGTGCCCAAATCGCGTTCACACGTGTCGAAATCGCCACTGGGAATATCCGTAGCACCCAAAAGACAACAAGCCGAAATCACAGAAGCTGACATCGGTGCAGCACGCGGCGGACGGCTGCTTTCTGCCCATCGCGTCGGATTCGGCTTGCCGGGGTAACGGCAAATATGGGCTCGCTGCAGTCATTCGCAGCATTTCGCACGACTGACCGCTTTCGGGATTTCTGCCAGTCCAAACAATGTCCTTGTGGTGATTATCTCATTTGATTGACGGTTATGGGCGACAGGCTGTTACCGTGTTCCAGAAAGTGAAATTTCATACGGGGGTCTGGCGCGTTCTTGTTCGGTGGTCATGGGGGGGTATGCAGGGGGCGGACTGGGTTATTCAGTCACCATGGATTGTTTTCGGGGCGGAACTTGCCGGGGACCGGGACCACGGCCCCCAGACGCACGACGCTTGGCGTGAAAAACGAGAACATCTGCTGCGGCTCGGGTCGGTTCGTGACTTCCCAAACACACCCCCGGGGGTCGGATCACGTTCAAGCGGTAGCCTAGGAGTAGCCTAGGACCGACACAGCGACCCCAGACACCAATAGGCATCCGCACGAACCACACGCATAATGTAAGAATATCAAGGATTTATGTTGGTGCCCCCACACGGACTCGAACCGCGGACCTACTGATTACAAATCAGTTGCTCTACCAGCTGAGCTATAGGGGCGCTGGCGTCCGATTACTCTCTCCGGAAAGGGACTGCAACCCACAATTTTTGCCCGCATAGAAATCTATCCCAGAACGTTTTGATAACTGCACCTCCGTTCCCCCGTTGCGAATTTGACTGTGGTTGCTGGAGGCTGTAACCCGACGGGGCACCATTGGGACGCAAGGGCTGAAACGGAAAGATGCAGGTTGTCATTCACGCAGGCGGAGCTTTTGCGGACGATGGTCGGCTGCTGAACTCATTGCAGGCGAATTTGAACATCCTGTCTGCGCGTGGGGTGTCTCTGGTTGGACCACGGCGCTATCGACAAGTTTTTCGGCCTGTGTTCAACGCGATAGGATCGCATCCGGTTTCCACTGATGAGCTTGTCCGGCTTATGGAAATACTGCCTGATGACGAAAACACTCAGCGTACAATATTCACCAGCCCGGATTTTGTCGGTGAGCCGATCGAAGCCATAAAGGATGGACAGTTCTATCCTGCGGCCGGGCAACGCATGGCCATCCTGGAACACGCCTTCCCCAATGATCAGGTCGAGCTGTTTTTCGGACTGATCAATCCCGCAAGCTTCATTCCGAAAACCCTAGCAGCACTTTCGCAAGACCGTCGCGATCAGATCCTCCGGGACACCGATCTGAGCTGCCTGAGTTGGCTCAGCACGATAGAAGATATTCGCGATCTTGCACCCAGGGTCGGCATAACGCTTTGGTGCAACGAGGATACGCCTCTGATCTGGGGGGATGTTCTGCGCGCGATGGCCGGGCTAGACGACGATGTGGTGATGCAGGATGAATATGCCTTCCTCTCCTCCCTGCTGACGGAAACCGGCAAGCGCGAGGTTCTGGCGCTGATCCGTCAGGACCCTCAGCCCGACAAACATGATCTGCGTGAGGAACTGGCCGGGATCTTTGAAACACACGCATCGCCTGAAGAGGTTGAAGAGGAGCTGGAATTGCCCGGCTGGAGCGCAGATATAGTCGAAGCGTTTTCCGAGCTTTACGAACAGGACCTGGCCCGAATTCAATCCATGCCGGACATTCGCTTTCTGAAACCCTGATGGTCGGCCGAGGGTAGCAGTCATCCGGTATGGGTTGCTACCACCGCGGGTGAACCTCGTATTGGGTTTGATGATTTACGTTAGCAAGGATTGAAGACCCACACTGCGCCTGAACGCTGCGACAGCCCGAAATTCGCGGGCTTCCCCCTAAGACCCGAGCAGAATGGCAGCACAGAACCCCGTGGTTCTGAGCCTAGCTCATACCCAAAGCTTCTTTGTACATTTCAAGAACCGCCTCTTCCTCGGCGATGTCGTCCTTGTCCCGTTTGCGCAGCGCGATTACCTTGCGCATGACCTTGGTGTCGTAGCCGCGCGCCTTGGCTTCTGCCATCACCTCTTTTTGCTGTTCGGCAATGTCTTTTTTCTCGGCATCGAGGCGCTCGAACCGTTCGATGAACTGGCGCAATTCACCCGCCGTCACACGGTAGTTGGCGGTGGCCTGATCTTCGGTCATGTCTTCCATTTACGTCTCTCCCAGAGGCTGAGGTCTGATGCTGTGACATCGGGCAATATGCCGGATACATCGGTGCCGTCCGGGCCGCAAGCACCCAATAGAGGGCCAGGCTTGTGTCATCCGGCCTGATCCGCTAAGCGCAGCTTGAGAAAAAGGCAATATGTGGAAACCCATGTTCGAACTCATCACATGGAGCGGGGCTGCTCTTTCGCTGGCGGGGCTGGCCGGGCTGGTCTGGTGCATTCTGCGCGTGATGAAGGCGCGCAAGGCCGGCCTTTCGGATTTTGAATTGCGCGCGGCTGTTCAAAGCGTTCTGCCGTGGAACCTCGCCTCATTGTTTTTATCGGTGATCGGGCTGATGCTGGTCATCCTCGGTATCTCGTTCGGATGACCAACTAAGCTCAGACTGGCAGGTTGTCGAAGCGCGCTTCCATAGCGTCTTCGCACAGCGACGCATCCAGACGCTTCAGGCGGGACGGCACATGCAGCCCCCGCTGATGCAGACGGTCAATCATTTTGCTGACGGAGGGCTGAAGGGCCAGTCGTGTTTCAAGGCATGCACCCTGCAATTGACGCTCCAGTTGTTCAGCTTCGGAGTAGAGATTCTGTTTCGACATTTCCATCCTCCCAAATGGTGCCAGTCTTGCAGATATGCGTAGTAAGTAACGGTATTGCGACTTTCAGAACATTTCCACCCAAGGTTGCGGATTCCCGCCGGTTCCCGGGGAAGATTTCGCCACTTTGCGCGCACTGCATGAATTTTATGCGGTTCCGAGTCAGAATGCCTTGACCGACATCAACAAGGAATTGATGATTGCATCACATTCCGAATTTACTATATGATAAATGATACGTTTAATGGGGGTGTGCATGACACCAGTAGTGAAAGCCTTTTTTGACCAGGATACATTCACCGTATCCTATGTCGTGCAAGAGCCCGAAGGCACAGCGTGCGCCATTATCGACAGCGTGCTGGATTTTGACCATGCATCGGGGCGGACCGGCACGGGTTCGGCAGACCGGATCATCGAATACGTCAGGTCCGGCGGACTGAAAGTCGAATGGATTCTGGAAAGCCATGTGCATGCGGATCACCTGTCGGCCGCGCCCTATCTGCAGCAGGAGTTGGGCGGAAAGATCGGGATAGGCGCCCAGATCGTCACGGTGCAGGACACGTTCGGCAAGGTGTTCAATGAAGGTACGGAATTCCAACGCGACGGCAGTCAGTTCGACGCTCTGTTCTCGGAAAATGACAGCTTTCACATCGGCCAGATGCGGGGCGACGTTCTGCATACGCCCGGGCACACCCCGGCTTGCATGACCTATGTGATCGGTGACGCGGCTTTTGTCGGGGACACCCTGTTCATGCCCGATTTCGGAACCGCACGTTGCGATTTTCCGGGCGGCTCCTCTGAAATGCTGTATGCCTCGATACAGAAAATCCTGTCCTTGCCGGATGAAACCCGGATTTTCGTCGGGCACGACTACAAGGCACCCGGACGCGATGAGTTTGCCTGGGAAACGACGGTGGGCGAGCAAAAGGCGCTGAACGTACATATCGGACAGGGACGCAGCATCGAAGAATTCGTTGAAATGCGGGATGCGCGGGATGCCACACTGGCGATGCCCCGGCTGATCCTGCCATCGCTACAGGTCAATATGCGGGCCGGGCAGATGCCGCCTGCGGACGAAAAAGGCGACGTATTTCTGAAGCTGCCCCTCAACAAGCTTTGACGCGTACAGGCGCTTACTAGAAGGCAAAACAACATGAATGCAGACTGGATATGGGGCCTCGCCGGAGGCCTTCTGATCGGGCTTGGCGCAGCGGTTTATCTGTTGGGAAACGGCCGCATCATGGGCGCCAGCGGTATCCTTGGCGGGTTGGTGGATCGCAGCGGCAGAATGACCGAGCGTTTGGCGTTCATCGCCGGTGTTGTCGCCATACCGGCATTGCTTCGCCCCTTGATGAATCCGCAAGCTGAAACCCATCTGACCGGAAACATCGCGGTTGTGATAGCCGCCGGCCTTCTGGTTGGTGTCGGCACCCGGATCGCAAACGGCTGCACCTCCGGGCACGGTGTGTGCGGCATCTCGCGATTTTCAACGCGTGGGATCGTTGCCACGATTGTCTACATCGCTGCGGGCGGGCTGACGATTGCCCTGCTGCGGCACGTCTGGGGGGTGATCTGATGCGTATTTTGATTTCTCTGATTGCCGGGTCTCTATTCGGGGCAGGCCTTCTGATCTCGGGCATGACGGACACCACCAAGGTGCAAGGCTGGCTGGACGTGTTCGGCAATTGGGATCCGACCCTGGCCTTTGTGATGGGAGGTGCAATTCTGCCTATGTTGGTTGCCTGGCAGCTGACGACCAACCGCGCACCTCTGGTGGGTGGGCAGTTTCCGACCGCACCTTCGTCGGAACTGGATCGCCGTCTGATCATTGGATCGGTTCTGTTCGGGGCCGGCTGGGGGCTGGCCGGATTGTGCCCGGGCCCGGCCATTGCGTCGCTCAGCTACGGCGGGGTTGGCGGCGTTGTGTTTATGGTCGCAATGATCACGGGAATGTTGATGGCTCCAACCCTTGGTTCGCAACTGGACAGAACCGCAAACCCGGCCTAAGCAATCAGAATGGAGATTCGACCAATCACCCCCCGCTATGCCGTCTCGCCACAAATCACGGTCGAGGATGTGCCAGCTATCGCTGCGGCTGGATTTGCTAAAGTCATCTGCAACAGGCCCAACATCGAAGTTCCGGCGAACATGCAGTCTGACGCCATCGGACAGGCAGTTCGCGATGCAGGGATGGAATACGAGGTTTTGGAACTGACACACCAGACCATGACCCCCGAGAACGTGGCGCTTCAACGTGAACTGGCGGAAAGCTGCAGCGGGCCGGTTCTGGCTTATTGCGCATCAGGCACGCGATGCTCGGTGGTCTGGGCGCTGGGACAATGTGATCGGATGAGCACGGATGACATCCTGTCCGCTACAACCAATGCAGGTTACATGCTGGACAACCTGCGTCCGGCATTGGATCACATGCGCCAGAAAAAAAGCTGATCAGAAATTATGGCCCGGGTCGGTTTCCGGCCCGGTCAATCCAGCAAGCTGGGATATCTCGGCGGCCATTTGGTCCGTGTCCTCAAAATTCAGTTCCGCATCGGCTGATGTCAGCAAACGCGTGTCTCTTGGCAAGGAGGCCTCAACCGCATCGACTTGTGCTGTTGGATCTTTGGGGATCGACTGTTTTTCGTCGGGCTTGCTTTCCAGAAATGCCAACGCTGCCGCATTGGCGGGAACAGGTGTAATTCCTTGCTCATTCAGCCGAACAGCGCGCATTCCCCCACATTGACCCAGACGACCGACAGCGACGGGGCTTTTGTCAATCGTCAGGAGCCTGGTACGGTCCAGCCTTGCGCCGGTCAGGGGAACAACATCGCCCACCTTTAATTCCGACAATGTTGTCAGGGGCAGCGACATCCGGCAGATCACGGAGTTCAGTTCAGCCCGTAAAACGCCAGTCGCCTGATCCAGTCGGGGCCCTGTGTCCTGAATGGCCGCGTCACCGGTT
Source organism: uncultured Ruegeria sp. (assembly GCA_963669395.1). Taxonomy (GTDB): domain Bacteria; phylum Pseudomonadota; class Alphaproteobacteria; order Rhodobacterales; family Rhodobacteraceae; genus Ruegeria. The sequence continues at coordinate 3,533,572 of OY770022.1, forward strand.
TCCGCAACCTGTGCTGGCTCGGGTTGCAGAAAGCACATCTGACCTTGCCGCGCCCCTCCGCCCAGCTCCACAGTCACGTCGAAAAGGCGGTATCTGTCTTCCACCAACGCCAGTGACAAGGCCCGTGTATCCGGCAGGCGGGAAGCAAACTCAAACCCCGACAGGCTCGCCTGATCGGACGCCAAGGCGACCAGATCGACGGACCGAGCCAGCGTATCTTCGATCAGAGGTGCCACCATGGCCGCATCTGTTTCTGTGAAAGGGCGCGGCTGAGGTTCACCCGGCAGCACCTCACCGAAGGTTTGCGCCTGCACGATCGCGGACACAGCGCCGGGGTTCAGACAAACGGCAGCCATGGCGCCATTGTCCGCCCGAAACAACAGCAAAAGCCAGTCTTTCCCTATCAGGTCAGCCAACCCGTCCTGCGGGCAGGTCGTCTGTCTTGGCCGATTACAGTTAGTGGTAGGTTCCATTGTTCGCCCGCAGCCCTGGCCAGTGCCAGTCGGAGGGCTCGCAGCACCGGTCGGGGCGTGTCGTCGGGTTCGGTCGGCCTGATTGCAAGCTTACGCGCCAAAGCCGCATTGACGGGTTGTGTCATCGCCCTGTTCGCCACCTTATTCCGAATTCCAGGTTCAGGTGTAACCCAGCCAAAGTTACGAATGTCTTTAGACGGCCGTTATTGCGCAGCCTGCCGGTAGGCCAGCGGCAGGCTGACCCGGAACGCCGCCCCGCCCTGCCCCGCGAGATAGTTGATCTCGCCGCCCAGCCGCTGCACGATCTCGCGGCAGATCGCCAGACCCAACCCCGCCCCCTGGGCCTTTTCGACCCCTACGCGGGCAAATTTCTCGAACACAACCGAACGCGCTTCGGGGGGGATGCCAGTGCCATTGTCCACGAAGTCAATCACCACCTGACCGCCAATGTCATGAGCCGAAATCGTCAGTTCCGGATCGGTCGCGTCGCAGTATTTCTGAGCGTTCGAAATCAGGTTGATGAACACCTGGGCGAGGCGGTCCAGATCCGTGTGCAGCGGAATCCGTTCAGCACCTCGCACCCGCCGCACGGTCAGGGTCTTTTCCGTTCCTGCAAGCGCGCTGGAGACCGCTCGATCCAGAACCGAGCGCAGCGTGTCGCCTCCCATATTCAGACTGACCTTGCCACTTTCCAGAACACTCAAATCCAGCAGATCGTCCAGCAAACGAGTCAATCGCAACGCCTCGTCATGAATGATCGCGGCATACCGGGTCTGCTCCTCACGCTTCAGTCCGTCCGTGTCACGCATGATCTCGGAAAAGGCCCGGATCGAGGTCATTGGCGTACGCAATTCGTGGCTGACCTGACTGAGGAATGTGTCCTTTTGCTCGGAAATCTGCGTCAGCTTCGTGTTGGCTTCGCGCAGTTTCCGCGCCGTGCGGCTGAGTTCTGCGGACTTCTCCTCAAGCTTGCTAGAATATTCCAGCAGTTCCGCGGATTCGTCCGCGACCGCCAGCAGATCTTCGACGGAAACCGATGCACCGCCAACGATCTGTCCGATCATGGCATGGGCTGTAGCGGCACCAACCGAACCGCTCAACTCGCGTTCCAGCCGTTCCAGAAACCCCGGCGTCGGTTCAGGCAGATCGGCGCGCCCGCCCTGTTGTCTGGCCTCGGACTGAAAGAACTCCTGCGCGGGACCCGCACCCAGAATCCGCTGGGTCATGATCATCAGATCTTCGCTTTGAGCGACCGAACCGGTCCAGCCACCCGGCGCGACAGAGTGATCAAAGACATTGACGAACTGCGCACCCTGCAGGCGTTCAAGCGGGCTGGGAAAGCTCAGCAGCGAGGCGATACAGAAGGCAACAGTGTTCAGCGACATGGACCACAGGACGGAATGCACCATCGGGTCGATCCCCTCGATCCCGAACAGCGCCTGTGGCCGCAGCCAGCCCCAACCGAACAGCCCGTTCTGCACAACGCTGTCAGGCATTATGGCGCCGCCCATTCCCGGCAAAAGCAGGGTATAGATCCACAGGACGAACCCAACGCTGAGCCCGGCAAGTGCTCCGGTTCGAGTGGCACCGCGCCAGAACAGGCCGCCGACCATTGCCGGCAGAATCTGGGATACACCCGCAAAAGCAATCAGACCGATCGAGGCCAAAGCCGCCCCGCCCCCCGACAGCCGGTAGTAAAAGTAGCCCAGCGCCATCAGGGCTGCGATGGACACCCGGCGGGACATCAACACCACGTTGCGCACGTCACCCGAAACCGAACCGGAACCTTCCTGCGTGCTCAGCCAGATTGGCATGACGATATGGTTCGATACCATGGTCGACAGCGCCATCGCAGTCACGATCACCATAGACGTGGCCGAGGAGAACCCGCCGATAAAGGACAGCATCGCCAGCCAGTCATTGCCCTGCGACAGCGGCACGGTCAGAACGAACAGGTCCGGGTTCGAGCCTTCGGGCAACAGATCCAGCCCCACAACGGCAATCGGAACGACAAACAGACTCATCAGCAGCAGATACAGCGGAAATGCCCATGCAGCGGTTCGCAGATGACTTTCGTCATCGTTTTCTACCACCATGACCTGGAACATGCGCGGCAGACAGACAAAGGCTGCGGCGGACAGGAAAACAAAAGTGGTCCATCGTCCCGCATCCACGTTCCATCGACCGATATCCGAGGCGTCGATACGCTCCATCATCGGGGAGATCCCCCCCGCAACGCCCCAGACCACAAACGCACCGACGGCAAGCAGGGCGAACAGTTTCACCACGGATTCCAACGCGATGGCCGTCACCACACCGTGGTGTCGCTCGTTCGCGTCCAGGTTGCGTGTGCCGAACAGGATGGCAAAAACGGCAAGACCTGCCGCGACCCAGAATACACTGGAACCTTCGCGATATAGCCCCGAGGGGTCTGCTTCGGCAAAAATGGAAAAGGACAGGGTTATCGACTGCAATTGCAACGCGATGTAGGGCGTGCCGCCCAGTACCGCCAGAACAGTCACGCAGATGGCCAGCGTGTTCGACTTGCCGTAGCGGGAGGAGATCAGGTCCGCGATCGAGGTCACGCGCTGGCTGCGTCCGACCCGGACCAATTTGCGCAGGCCCCACCACCAACCGATCATCACCAAAGTCGGCCCCAGATAAATGGTCACGAATTCCAGCCCCGAACGGGCTGCGTTTCCGACCGCACCGTAGAAGGTCCAGGCGGTGCAGTAGATCGACAGGGACAGCGTATATATCAGCGGTGAACGCAGCCATTTGCCCTTGCCCGCTGCCGCCATTCTGTCGGCGGCGAACGCAACTCCAAACAGCAACACCACATAGCCCAGGCAGACCAGGATTAGGACGTTCAGCGTTGCCATTGATCCGTATCCGCCTCGGTTTCGTCGCGCCGGGACAAACGCCTGGCCGCATATCCAAATCCCACACTGGCCAGAATAAGCAGCCCCCAGCAGGCAAAGATGTAATAGATGGCAGAGGACAATGGCACGCCGGCCCCGGCACTATCTACCGAGGGCCATAGCAGCGGGATTGCAACAAGGGCGCCGCCGAGAACAGGCAGCAACCGGGCCGCATCCATCAACCTGCGCCGACGATAGCCTTGACGTTCAAGAAACAGCGAAGACCGCCCCGCTGACGGCTGATGGTCTTCGCTCTGGCTCATGTCCGGGTGGCCTGTGCGTGCAGGTCCCGCACCGCTGTCAGAACTTCGGCATTGGAAAACGGCTTGGTCATGAACCGGCTGACCCCGGCATTTTCAGCCATTTCGCGGTCGCGGGACTGGCCCCGCGCAGTCAGCATCAGGACCGGCAGAGCTTTCATCTCGTCCAGCTCGCGTAAATCCCGCAGGATGTCCATGCCGTTTTTCCCCGGCAACATCACGTCCAGTATCACCAGATCAGGGTTTGCCCCCTGAATCACCTCAACCGCATCCGTACCCTCGGCATGGGTTTCGACCTGCCAGCCTTCACGCGTCAGCAAAAACCGAATGGCCTCAGCAATGTTCGGCTCATCCTCAATCAACAGAACCTTACGGCTCATATTTGCAATTCCTCCCCGAGACCGGCCACACGCCCGGCGACCTGTCACATTCAGATTAAGCGCTATGTTACGAAACTGTCAAAAACCTTCACTCAGAATCGACGGTTCGCGGCGCGATCCGCATTCCGGGTTTGGGCACACACGGCAGCCGGGACCGGCGCGGACACTTGCATTACTTGTGTCTCCGGCAAACTCGACCGGTTGCACCAGCATGACAGACCGGTAATCCGGCCCGTCCTCGTGACCCGATATGCTGTGGGGCCAGGCCGCCGCGTGACACTCGAATTCTGCCGCTGTTCTGCCAAGTTGCAGAACACGCCTGCGGATCGGTACCAATGGCCGGTTCAACGCCTGATACAACGGCCACAGCGGGCAGGCTTCGCCGTATCGCGGCAAGGCAAACCCTTGTACCGGCTTGAAGAAAAGGATGCTTCCCGAGGCGTCGCAGATCACTAGGCCTGTCGGGCGTGTCAGCGTGTCCTTGGGCAAAAAGGCCAGCCTGCGCAATACCGTGGCGTAGTCGACCGAAAACCGGGCCGCCAGTTTCAGCGGATCTGTTCCTGTATCAGCCAGAGCTGCCTTCAGCGGCTCAAGCGGCAGGGCCTGTGCGTCCCGGGCGTAAAGCCCCAGAAGATCGCGCGTGACGGCCCTGGCGGCACCAGAATCAAGCGCGTTGAGGTCTATTTCGCCGGTTGCTCCGTTCTCTTCGATCATCGGGAAATGATGCGCATGATCCGAAAAGAACGCCTCGGCCTCTTCCAGCGGCACACCCCGGCGATCGTTTGCCGAGTCGTTGTCATCCAGATAGGCCACCAACGCCTTTGAACTGTCGGCCAGACGCTCTGCATCCTGATGCAGATTTCGATGAAATCGGTCCTGCCACTCGGCCTCGATATCCCGGGTGTCGACCAGAATGGCTGCCGTGGATCGAATCGCTGCTGCCGTTGACAGAACCTCGTGCATGGATGCGGCCAGGTGCGGGTCATGCGTCAGGCGATCGGACAGTGTTTCGACTGTGCGTTCAAGCGACACGACCCGCCGATGCATCTGTGCCAGCACCTTCGCCCACCCAGGAAAGCGACCGGCAAATTCTTCCAGCCCGTCAATTTCGGCGGAATGGCCGACCGATTCCGCCGCAGCCTCCCGCAGGGCTGAAATCAGCGTGGCCTCGATACCTTGCGTAAGTACCGAAGGTTCCACCATCAGAACTGACGCTATGTCGACCAACAGCTTACCGCCGATCCGACGCCGATTGTGTTCGATCAGATTCAGGTAAGAGGCCGAAATGCCGACCTGCCGGGCAAGTTCGGACTGGCGCATACCAGCTATCTGCCGACGTTCCCTGATACGGCTACCTGTCAATACACCCCGAATTGCAGCACCCTCCCATCGGTTGCCGCTACTGTATATCCCAGATTTGTTTTCAGATAAAATTATTAATAAAAGAAGTTTAGGGCAGTATTTTCAACCGGTCTTTACACAATTAACAAGCTATACCACACCATGCGTTTCGTTTAATATTCACCAACAGGCATCCCCGTTCGATCTAATTCTTCAGACCACTTCATTTTCACATCAAATCCCGGCACGATACAGAAATGAGCGACCCTGCATTCGAATACGCGCCGATCGGCCTTGTCGAGTTGGAAAACCGGATCATCCGGCGATGCAATCTGCAATTCGCGCGCACCTTTGGCGGCGAAGAAGCGGAGTATCGCAACATGCCGCTGCTGCATCTCTACCCGTCCGTGGCCGACTGGGAGCGCATTGGCGCGCGCAGTCTGCAGGTGATGCGCGATACGGGCTACTACACGGATGAACGCGTCATGCGTCGGCGCAATGGCGATCTGTTCTGGTGCCGGGCGCGCGGGCGCTCGCTGACGCCTGATGACCCGTTTCGACATGGAATCTGGAGCTTTTCCGATATCTCGGAAGAACGGCCACTGGTCGAACTGACCGCGCGGGAACGCGAAGTGGCCATCCTGTCGTGCCGGGGGCTGTCCGCCAAGGAGATCGGTGGAGAACTGGGCCTGAGCTATCGCACCATCGAGGCCTACCGCGCGCGGCTTCTGGAGAAGTTCGGCGCCCGGAAACTGCCCGAGCTTGTCGCCAAATTGTCGGGGATGCCATTATAAGCGCCTCACCCCCTCACGTTTCCGAATAAAACCCCAATTTAGCAGGGCGAGACGGCACTTTTCATGACCGTGCGCATGGCTTATAACGCTGCCTAATCAGACCAAAGCCCGCACGAAACAGACGGGCCAAAGGGGAACCGTCGAGGACACTCATGACAGATACCAAGCACGAAGCGGATGTGGCGTTCATCAAGGCATTGGCCGAACTGTTGCGCGAAAATGACCTGACCGAATTGCAGGTCAAGCGCGAGTATGGCGAGGAAGACAGCCTGAACGTACGCGTCAGCCGCATGTCGCAGGCCGTGCCTGCCCCGGTTCAGATGACCGTTCCGGCCGCTGCACCGGTCGCTGCCGCCCCCGTTGCTGCTGCGGCTCCGGCCCCTGCGGAAGCGCCCGCCGCTGCCGAAGATCCCGCCAGCCACCCCGGCGCCGTGACGTCGCCCATGGTTGGCACTGTCTACATGCAGGCCGAACCCGGTGCACCCTCTTTCATCTCTGTCGGGGCATCCGTGTCCGAAGGCGACACGTTGCTGATTGTCGAGGCGATGAAGACCATGAACCACATCCACGCCCCCAAGTCGGGTACAGTCAAACGTATTCTGGTCGGCGATGGCGACGCTGTGGAATTCGGCACCCCTCTGGTCATCATCGAGTAAGGCGGGCCCATGTTCGACAAGATCCTGATTGCCAACCGAGGCGAGATCGCCCTGCGCGTGATCCGTGCCGCGCGCGAGATGGGGATTAAGACGGTCGCCGTGCATTCTACCGCTGACAGCGACGCCATGCATGTGCGTATGGCGGACGAATCGGTGTGTATCGGCCCTCCGCCCAGCCCGCAAAGCTACCTGTCGATGCCTGCGATCATATCGGCCTGTGAAATCACCGGAGCGCAGGCCATTCACCCCGGCTATGGCTTCCTGTCCGAGAATGCCGAGTTCGTGCAGATCGTCGAGGACCACGGCATTACCTTCATCGGCCCCACTGCAGAACATATCCGCATCATGGGCGACAAGATCACCGCCAAGGATACGATGAAAGCCCTGGGCGTGCCCTGCGTTCCGGGATCGGATGGCGGAGTGCCTGATCTGGCCACAGCCAAGCAGATCGGCGAGGAATTCGGCTATCCCGTCATCATCAAGGCCACCGCCGGTGGCGGCGGGCGCGGCATGAAAGTCGCGATGAATGCCGACGAGATGGAAAGCGCATTCATGACCGCGCGCGCCGAGGGCAAGGCCGCCTTTGGCAACGACGAGGTCTATATCGAGAAATACCTGACCACGCCGCGCCACATCGAGATTCAGGTGTTCGGCGATGGCAAAGGCAAGGCCGTACATCTGGGCGAGCGCGATTGTTCGCTGCAGCGTCGCCACCAGAAGGTGTTTGAAGAGGCCCCCGGCCCCTGCATCACCCCGGAAGAACGCGCCAAGATCGGCAAGGTCTGCGCAGATGCGGTGGCCAAGATTAACTACATCGGCGCCGGGACCATCGAGTTTCTCTATGAGAAAGGCGAGTTCTATTTCATCGAGATGAACACCCGCCTGCAGGTAGAACATCCCGTCACCGAAGGTATCTTTGGCGTCGATCTGGTGCGCGAGCAAATCCGCGTCGCCGCAGGTGAGTCGATGTCCTTCGGCCAGGACGATCTGGAAATCAACGGCCACGCCATCGAAGTTCGGATCAACGCTGAAAAACTGCCCAACTTCTCGCCCTGCCCGGGCAAGATCACAGCGTATCACGCGCCGGGCGGACTGGGCGTCCGGATGGATTCGGCGCTTTACGACGGGTATTCGATCCCGCCCTATTACGACTCTCTGATTGCCAAGCTGATCGTGCAAGGCCGTGACCGGGCCGAAGCGCTGGCGCGGCTGGAACGAGCGCTGGGTGAATTGATCGTCGACGGTATCGACACCACGGTTCCCCTGTTCCACGCGCTTTTGCAGGAATCCGACATTCACAGCGGTGACTACAACATTCACTGGCTGGAGCGTTGGCTTGCGCAAAACATGGCCCAGTAAGACAGCGGCATTGGGTGGTCACACCCACCCAATGCCCGGCCATAAATCATGAGCCTGTCTCCTGAACTTCTGCTGCACGGGTATTCCATCGGTATCTTTCCGATGGCCGAGCACCGCGACGCGGCTGAACTGTTCTGGGTTGATCCCAAACTGCGCGGAGTGTTTCCGCTGGATGGGTTTCACATTTCCCGAAGCCTGGCCCGTCGCATACGAAACGCGGATTATTCGGTTTCAATCGATCGTGACTTCGCCGGCGTTGTCGATGGGTGCGCAGACCGCGCGGACACCTGGATAAACGCCGAACTGCGCGATCTATATCTGCAGCTTCATCGCTCGGGCCATGCCCATTCGCTGGAAGTATACGCCCAAGACAGATTGGTCGGAGGCGTCTATGGCGTGGCCCTCGGTGCCGCGTTTTTTGGCGAAAGCATGTTTTCGTACCATACCGATGCGTCGAAGATCGCCCTTGCCTATTTGGTGGACCGATTAAGTCAGACCGGATTTCAATTGTTCGACACGCAGTTTCTGACCGCACATCTAGCCTCGCTTGGCGCTATTGAGATTCCGCGCGCGCGCTACCAGCAGGCTCTGGAAAGGGCGGTCAATGCCAGCGCTCATTTTTCCGCCGAAATCTCTCAAACCCCTCAGGGGGTCATACAGCGGATTACCCAAACGTCATAACGGGAATGGTCCAGCGCATTCAGCGCGGGCGAGGTTGCAATCATCCAGCCGTCAAACAATTGCTCGGTCTTGCCCTGTTCCCAGATTGTCAGGAAGGCAAACGCATCGCCGGTGGGGTTTTCAATCGGATACCTGCAATCGCCCAAAGCGACATCCAGCCCAAAGATGGTCTGCGTCTCGCCGCTTTGCAACTCGACATCAACGGTCTGGCCACTGACCTTGTCCAGACCACGCAGCATGGCACCCGGCCCTGACGCCACTTTTTGCTGGGCCATTGCGCCGGTTGCGGACAAGACAAGCGCCAAAAGCGCGGCGCGCATCATTCGCTGCCGTCTCCGGCCACAAATTTGACCAGCAGTGAGATCAGGCTGACGGCACCCTGCGTATCCTCGACCACGTCTCCCGGTTCAAAAAAGAAGGGCGAACCGCCGGGCATGACTTCAACAAAGTTACCGCCGAGCAACCCCTCGGAAGAGATCACGATGGCACTGTCATCCGGCACCAGGACACCATCCGCAATCGTGAAGGTTGTATCGGCACGATAGGTATCGGCGTTCAGTTCAACACCCGTTACAGTCCCGATCTTCACCCCCGCCAAGCGCACGTCTGTTCCGACCCCCACACCTTCCAGGGATCGGAAGGATGCGCCCAGTTCATAGCCTGTGCGGTTTTGCGACAGCCCGGTGGATTGGCTGGCATATACGCCAAATGCGACGGCGCATGCCAGTACGACACCGCCGACCAAGACTTCGGTCATGTTATGGGTAGACATCGCTCGCCTCGCCTATTCCGGGCTCCAGGCCTCATAGTCGGATCGCTCGACCGGTTCGGCCCGGCGCAACGATCCGGCAGGCATGTATGCCAAAGCTGTTCCCGTCAGGTTTTCCTGATGCGGTTTTTCCCAGGACTTGTGCGCAAGCGGTTTGTCGGTGGGCGGCTCATCCCAGGTACGGTGCAGCCAACCGTGCCAATCCGGATCGACCCGGCTGGCCTCGACCTCGCCATTGAAGATGACCCAGCGCTTGCTGTCATCGGCATTGCGGTAAAAAACATTGCCTTCGTTGTCTTCGCCAACCTTGATGCCATTGCGCGAGGTGAAAATCCGTGTGTTCAGGGTCGCCCCATTCCACCAGGTCACCGCCCGCAATAGAGTGTTCAGGATTCCCATCGGTTGCCTCCGGCATTTAAGTCAAGGAAGGTATGGACCAAAGGCCGGGCAAGGTCCAGTACCACGCAACGCAACTGCGTCATTCCGGCAAAACCGCGGTTACTTCTATTTCGATCCTGTATTTGGGGTCGATCAGGCCACACTCGATCATCGTCGCGGCCGGAGGGTGCTCTCCGAATGTTTCGGCCAGGATTGGCCAGCACGGCGCAAATTCCATCCGGTCCGGCAGCATATAGGTGACCCGAACCACGTCGGCGAAAACCGCTCCGGCCTCGGCCAGTGCCTTTTCGATGATACCCAACGCGGACCGGCATTGTTCGGCCACCGTATCGCCCTGCCCGACCGTGCCCGCGACATGAACAAACCCACCGGCCACAACCGCGCGGCAATATCCGACCTTGGCCTCAAACTCGCCGCCCGAGGAAATATGCTTGATCACCATGCTCTCCTTTAGAAGGTTCATCCGGGGTTTGCACCGCGGTGCATTTGCGAGGCTCTGCCTCGCGCTCCGGGATATTTGTAGCCAGATGAACAAGGGATCCTTTATTCATCTGGCTACAAATATCCCGGGGGAATCGCGGCCTGCCGCGATGGGGGCAGCGCCCCCCTCGAAAAGGCGAAACCAACGGATTTTTTGAAACCGCGTCCGATCAACCCGCAGAGGCGGATTCCTGTCCGGCATCGGCATAGATGAACAGAGGCTGAGCGTCTGACATCACGGCCTCTTCATTGACCACCACTTCGGTCACGTTTTTCATCCCCGGCAGGTCGAACATGGTATCCAGCAGAATGTCTTCGAGGATCGAGCGCAAACCACGCGCGCCGGTCTTGCGTTCGATGGCCTTCTTGGCGATTGCCTGCAACGCGTCATCGGTAAAGGCCAGCTCGGCATCTTCCAGCTCGAACAGACGCTGATATTGCTTGACCAAGGCGTTTTTGGGTTTGGTCAGGATGGTAACCAAAGCGTCCTCATCCAGATCTTCAAGCGTGGCCAGAACCGGCAGACGGCCGACAAATTCCGGGATCAGGCCGAATTTCAGCAGGTCTTCCGGCTCAAGATCCTTGAAAATCTCGCCGACACCGCGCTCGTCATTCTCGCGGACGTCTGCGCCGAAACCCATGGCCGAACCCTTGCCGCGCTGCGCGATGATCTTGTCGAGCCCGGCAAACGCACCACCGCAGATGAACAGGATATTCGTGGTATCCACCTGCAGGAACTCCTGCTGCGGATGCTTGCGGCCACCTTGCGGCGGAACACTGGCTACGGTGCCTTCCATCAGTTTCAGCAGCGCTTGCTGGACGCCCTCGCCCGAAACATCGCGGGTGATCGATGGGTTTTCTGACTTACGCGTGATCTTGTCGACTTCGTCGATATAGACAATGCCGCGTTGCGCACGCTCGACGTTGTATTCGCTGGCCTGAAGCAGCTTGAGGATGATGTTTTCGACATCCTCGCCCACATATCCGGCCTCGGTCAGCGTCGTCGCATCCGCCATGGTAAATGGCACATCCAGAATCCGTGCCAGCGTTTGCGCCAGCAGGGTCTTGCCGCAACCGGTGGGACCGATCAGCAGGATGTTCGATTTCGCCAGCTCGATATCATTGCCCGCCTTCTGGGCATGATTCAGGCGCTTGTAGTGGTTGTGCACGGCAACCGACAGAACCCGTTTGGCAGTGGCCTGACCGATGACATAATCGTCCAGCACCTCACAGATATCCTTGGGCGTCGGCACGCCATCCGAAGACTTCAGGCCACTGGCCTTGGTTTCCTCGCGAATGATATCCATGCATAGCTCGACGCATTCGTCGCAAATGAACACGGTCGGGCCGGCAATCAGTTTGCGCACCTCATGCTGGCTCTTGCCGCAGAAACTGCAGTAGAGCGTGTTCTTGCCGTCACCGCCTGAATTCGTCGCCATGTTCTACCTTTCGGGCTCCATCCCAGCGACCCCCTCGAGCCGCGCTTGCCGCCTTTTGACGCAGCTTAGGCCAGCGCCGGGGCCGCTACAATCTCAAAATCGCACCTCGCGCAGTGCGCGCGAGGTTTTGAACTCAGGCCTCTTCTCCGCCCATCTTGGCGCGGTTTTCGACGATCTCGTCGATATGGCCCCAGTCCTTGGCTTCTTCCGGGCTCATGAAATTGTCACGATCCAGCGCTTTTTCAACCGCCTTTTTGGTCTGTCCGGTATGACGCACGTAGATATCATACAGGCGATCCTTGAGCTTTTGCGTCTCGGCCGCATGGATCATGATATCGCTGGCCTGACCCTGATAGCCACCGCTGGGCTGGTGCACCATGATCCGGCTGTTGGGCAGCGAAAAGCGCATGCCTTTCTCGCCCCCAGCCAGCAAAACCGAACCCATCGAGGCCGCCTGACCGATCACCAATGTCGAACATTTCGGCTTGATGTACTGCATTGTGTCGTAAATCGACAAACCGCTGGTGACGACGCCGCCGGGCGAGTTGATGTAGATCGAGATTTCCTTGTTCGGGTTTTCCGCCTCAAGGTGCAGCAGCTGCGCCACGATCAGGTGGCTCATGCCATCATGTATCGGACCGTTGATGAAAATGATCCGCTCTTTCAGGAGGCGCGAGAAGATGTCGTATGCGCGCTCGCCCCGGCTGGTCTGTTCGACGACCATCGGGACAAGAGTGTTCATATATGTGTCTACGGGATCGAACATTCGGAACCTGCCTGCTTTGCTATGGATCGGGACACTACCCGAAGAAAAGTTACACGAGTCTTAGTATCGGCACAGAGGGGCCGCAAGGGGTCGGCTGACATCGGTCAGGTATTCTTGCTTTTGGAATTGTCGAGTGGCATTTGAGGGCGCCCGTGGTTTGGATCGGTGTCCGGAAAATCATCGAAATGCGGTTTGGCTTCGGTGGCTTGTGTCTTTCATCACGGTATTTTGATGCGTGCATATTGTGATGCATGATCAATAACTGTATCTACACAGCCCATATTGAGCGTCTGTAATTGGTTAACACCTGCCCCTTTATCGGGCCAAGAAGGATCGGAACAATGGCACTGCCTCAGCTCGCACAGGAAATGAACCCTGAAGACCTGGACCGTATGGTGACCAGCGCCACAGAAGCGTCCAACTTTCTAAAAGCTATCAGTCACGAGGGGCGCCTCATGATCCTGTGCCATCTGGTGTCCGGAGAGAAATCTGTGACCGAGCTGGAGACGTTGCTGTCTGCCCGTCAGGCGGCTGTATCGCAACAGCTTTCCCGTTTGCGGTTGGAAGGCCTTGTGACGCCCCGCCGGGAAGGCAAAGCCATTTATTACCGCCTGGCAGATGATCGCCCGCGCCGGATACTGGAAGTGGTTTACGAGCTGTTCTGCGCCGGGAAACACGCTTGACAACTGTTCCACTACGGACAACGGACAGACCGAATAGCTCAATGGTCACATACTGAACAACCGCCGAAGGCCCTCCGCATATTGCGTCGGCGGCAGCAGTGTACCCTATATATAGTTGCACACCTCAAGAAGGTCATGTAGGATGTTACCCACAGGTGCATAGACGCGGCATTGCATAACCTGACACAAATGCGGGGTTCTTTTGCTCAAGCAAAAGAACCCCGCTCTCGTTGGCAGGTGAGTAGTGGCAGCCTGTATGAACCCGGGGTTCGAAAAAGGAAAAGGCGTCAGGTGCGCAGACGCGGTCTTTGCACGTATCCTTGCGGACACCCCTGACGCCTTGCCGGTCCGATCCGTCCCGAAAGACATCACGATCCAGTTGCCCGGCCCCCGAAAGGACCAAAGCCGCTACGTCACGCTCAATGTCGCGGCGCAGCACGCACGAACCGTCTGAGAGGCTGATCATCTGATCCGGACATAAAGCCCAACTCAACCGATCCGCCACCGGTAAGCCATTGTGATCAAAACTAAATCCTAAGATCTGCCTTCATCACCGCGGCCCCCTTGGCCCTTGCGTCCCGCTTGGGTTCCTAAGAACCGCTGCGGTGATCAAACTGTTACATTCACACCCTCAACCGACAAGAAAATAGCACTGCAGCATAAAAATTAGACGGGGATAACCTGTTGGTATCCGCCGGGAAAGAGTTGTGGACAACTCTGAAATCTGCGACGCCGCGTGGGGTTGAGGGTGGATAAGTCCGGACATGAAACAGCGGCCCGATTTTGGGCGATTTCTGCAGGTGCGAAGGCCCCGCGCGGTGCCTTAGGCCGAAATTGCAGGGTTAATACATCCATCGGACCCCTGATCTTTCGAATCGTACAAACGGAGATTCGCCGATGCGCTGCACCATTTCCCACGCCCGCGCCCATCTGGGTGATCTGGTCACCCGCGCCCAGGATCCCTGCGAGGTGATCATCCGGACCCGCCACGGCAAACCGCTGGCTGCGTTGATCTCGATCACCGAGGCCAGCCGAATCTGGCACCTGCAGGACAATGACAAGATCGGGTGGAAACATCCTCTGAGCGGCATCCGCGGAATGTGGTCGCGGGGGCGGAACAGTCCGGGAATGGAACCGGAGCCGGAGCCAGCCGGCACCTATGTCACCGCGCGCGAGGACGCGCTGAAGGTTCGCGAAATCCAGATGACCCGCGCCGAGGAACGCCGCATTCTTGCGCGGGGCGGTCTGGACCCTGTCGCGGGCGGCGAGCTTGCCGCCCGGCCCGTCCCCTCCTGGTGGAGACGCTGGTTCCGTTTTTGAGAAGCGTTCCGGCCCGGGCGGGATTACCTATTACGCGCTGCCAACGACAGCCAGTACCCCCTACAGCCCGACCGGGCCGGAAACACTTCAGTTCACCTGACGTTCCAGAACAGTGCTGTAGGTCGTTCCGTTCCGCAGGCTACGGAAATCCGCATAGATCTTGCCATCCTCATAGCGGGCATCGATCAGGGCATTCACGCCAATCGTCGGATCGGCCGAGCTTTCGACGATGCCGATCTTGCCCGACCCGTCCAGACTGACCGAGCCGGTGGCGTCATAGAAAGTCCAGTCCTCGCCGGCTGCACGCCGCCATTTGCTGGGTCCCCAGAACACGTTGTCCTGCTGCTTTTCGATATGCAGCACCCATTCGGCATTGTTAAAGCGCGGCACGTCACCGGTGGCGGTGCGCGAGGGTGAAACCGTGGTGTAGCTGCCGGCCCAGGTGCCGCGCAGATCCGGTGTGGCATCTGCCAGCGCGGCGGTTCCAAGGGCGAGTGTGGTGGCCAAAGCGGCGGCTCCGGCGGTCATGTATCTGGTCATGGGCTCTCTCCTTCTCTCTGCAAAACAGATTGGGAGGGCGAAAGCGAGTTACAACTTACCTAAGGGAAACTTCATGATCGGTTCATCCAACGCTCAGGCAACGCCCACGCGGATCGGGCGCGCGACCCTCTGCCCGCGCGCCCGATACCATTGCTTTGAACTGGAAAGTCAGTTCATCGTGATACTGCCGGTTATCGTGTTCACGAACGTCTTGGTTTCCTGATCGGTCAGCGACGAAAACGTGCCGCTCCCCGAAGCGGTGCCCCATCCGCCAGTGCCACCCGACACGGTCCAGTCCCCGGTCAGCGCGCCATCCGCGCCGAGGCCCTTGGCGACCCAGGTCAGTACTGCCTTGTCCCCTGACGCGGTGTCGAACACGCAGTTACCGGTGCCCGAGGCCGCGCCCGCATTGATCAGCAAAGCGCCAAAACAGGCCCCTGTCGCCCCTTCCAGCGGATGGCCGGACGGGACCTCGAAACTGTCGTAATTGGTCTGCGTCTTCACCACCGCGTGGCCGTCAGAAATGCCGTAGACTTCGTTGGCATTCATACCCATCCCCTTGCCCGCGGAATCATAGGTTTCCGCGGATGCCGAGGTGGCGAACAGCCCGATGGCAAGCACAGAGATTGCAGTCGTCTGAAAGAACTTTTGCATTATACCCTCTCGTTTCTGAGGCCTGGGCGTTGCAAGTTTCTGGACAAGAAATGCGTCCACCTGAACGCGGTCCCCCGGAGGGACAATACCACATTCTGATCAGATGGTTGGGTATTAATAGCGCGTATGGCGCAGCGGGTCGTCGGTGGAATTGAGAGCAGCGGTTGGCCCGAGAAGGTGAGCGGCGTCCCGGAATTCGTCCAGTGGACGAATTCAGCCGCGAACGGGCGGAACCCCGGGGCGCGAACGGGCGGAACCCCGGGGCGCGAACGGGCGGAACCCCGGGGCGCGAACGGGCGGAACCCCGGGGCGCGAACGCGCCGCCCGTTTTGCCGGAGGCAAACCTGCGGTTTGACGGGGGCGGGTCGGCGCGGCCCGGCGGTGCCGCCGGTCGGGTGGGTCGAATAGCAGAACTCGCTTAAAGTTCTTGGCGCACACGGCCCGCCCTCAGTTGACAGAGCGAGATTGAAGATCTGCTTCAGAAAGAAAGAGTGAATTTCTCCAGATTAGTTCGTTGGCACCAACATCTTCGAAAGGCATCGGGAAATAATCTCCATCATACCATTCGTTGCGAAGGACATTGAATGCAATTTCCAGATTGGCGGGAGGGATTCCCTTAATCGTCCCAAAGACATCTTTATGTGAGTAGCCATCGTAAATTTCAGTTCCGAGTGCCTGCAAATTTAGTGGCAAAAAACCAAATCCTAAGAAGCAGAGAACATCGGTGTCTTTCAGCCATCTTTTGGCTTTAAGTATTTCTTTTGGCTCGGCAACACCCTCCGTGAACGTCTTTAGGTGCGTCGATGCTCTTGCAACGTAGTTAGGCTCCTTCCAGTTCCCAAACGAAGTCGCATCCGTACAAGTGACCGGTCCGAGACTGCCGTAAACGTGAACGATATTTAGCGTTTCTGCACAAATCTCATCCGCCTTTGCGGAGGTCACGTTAAAGTATGATTTTATCGCTTGGTGAAAGAACTGCTCAATCACGCTATCATAGTTGAACGTTATGAAGCGACAAGAAGAAAGCGCCGCACAAAACTCTTGTTCACCTTTTTGAGCCACCAATACTCTGAAGAGTTCCGTTAGCCAATTCTCAGGCAATTGTGCGAATCTAGGACGATTGTAAGAGTTATTTGTGTCGAACCAGAGCTCTGAACTTGCTTCAGATTCTAGTATGGTTCTTGCTATCGCAAGCTTACCAACTTCGGCCCAACCTTCTTTGGCTTGATGGGTATCCAAGAAATTGTCAATTGATGGCGCGAGGCCCATGTTTTGGCGAATGTTGCTCGCAACATCAGCCAAAAAGGCCGGTTTCCAACTTTCGCCATCTGATCTGGGGAATTGGCTAAAAGCGTTCCAAAAAATCCGGTCACCGGACTCGAAACGACCGAAGTCGTCTGCCGATATCTTACATATTCGTTCAATCTTGTTGACCAATTGGCCACCCGTGGGCAAACCAAATTCAGCGCTTGCCCCCGCACCCACCACAAACGTCTTCTTCCGTTTCATTAAAATTCTTCCGGCTAACAACTACAAAGAGCGAAATGCTTGAGCTCCCGCTACCGGAAGTATCAATTCAAGAGTCCATCTTCAACGCGCTAATAAACGCTTCCTGTGGGATATCCACCTTCCCGAACTGGCGCATCTTCTTTTTACCTGCCTTCTGCTTGTCCAGCAGTTTGCGTTTCCGCGTGGCGTCGCCGCCATAGCATTTCGCGGTCACGTCCTTACGCAGCGCCGAGAGGGTCTCGCGGGCGATGACCTTGCCTCCGATGGCGGCCTGGATCGGGATTTTGAACATGTGGCGCGGGATCAGGTCCTTGAGCTTTTCGCACATCGCCCGGCCCCGCATCTCGGCCCGGTCGCGGTGAACCATGGTCGACAGCGCATCGACCGGTTCGTCGTTCACGAGGATCGACATCTTGACCAGTGCATCCTCACGATAGCCGGTCATCTGGTAGTCGAAGCTGGCATAGCCCTTGGTCACCGATTTCAGGCGGTCGTAGAAGTCAAAGACGACCTCGTTCAGCGGCAGGTCATAGACGACCATGGCGCGGCTGCCCGCATAGGTCAGGTCCATCTGGATGCCGCGGCGGTCCTGACAGAGTTTCAGCACGTCGCCGAGGTATTCGTCGGGCACCAGAATGGTCGCCTTGATGCGCGGTTCTTCCAGGTGGTCGACCTTGGACAGGTCGGGCATGTCGGCGGGGTTGTGCAGCTCGATCATCTCACCGTCTTTCATGAAGACGTGGTAGATCACCGACGGTGCCGTTGTGATGAGGTCGATATCATATTCGCGTTCGATGCGGTCGCGGATGACCTCGAGGTGCAAGAGGCCCAGAAAACCGCAGCGGAAACCAAAGCCCAGCGCGGCCGAGGTTTCCATTTCAAAGCTGAAAGAGGCATCGTTCAGCGCCAGTTTGTCGATCGCGTCGCGCAGGTCCTCGAATTCGGCCGAGTCCACGGGAAAGAGGCCGCAGAAGACCACCGGCTGCGCGGGTTTGAAGCCTGGCAGGGCGACCTCGGTGCCATTGCGGTCATTGGTGATGGTGTCACCGACGCGGGTGTCGCGGACCTGCTTGATGGAGGCGGTGAGAAAGCCGATCTCGCCGGGGCCAAGGCTGTCGATCATCTGCATTTCGGGCCGGAACACGCCGACGCGGTCGACATGGTGCAGGGTGCCGTTCGACATGAACTTGACCCGCATACCCTTTTTCAGCGTGCCGTCCATGATGCGGACCAGAACGATCACACCCAGATAGGCGTCGTACCACGAGTCGACCAGCATCGCCTTGAGCGGCGCGTCCAGAGTGCCCTTCGGCGCGGGCAGTTGACGCACGATGGCTTCCAGCGTCTCATGGATACCCTGCCCCGTTTTGGCGCTGACCTGAATGGCGTCAGTCGCGTCGATGCCGATCACGTCCTCGATCTGTTCGGCCACCCGGTCACAGTCGGACGCAGGCAGGTCGATCTTGTTCAGCACCGGTACGATCTCATGATCGGCGTCGATGGCCTGATACACGTTCGCAAGCGTCTGCGCCTCGACCCCTTGGGTCGAATCCACGACCAGCAGCGACCCTTCGACCGCACGCATAGACCGCGAGACCTCATAGGCGAAGTCGACGTGGCCGGGGGTGTCGATCAGGTTCAGCACGTATTGCTCGCCGTTGTCGGCGGTATAGTCGATCCGGACCGTGTTGGCCTTGATGGTGATGCCCCGCTCGCGCTCGATGTCCATGCTGTCGAGCAGCTGTTCCTTCATGTCGCGATCCTGCACCGTTCCGGTCTCCTGGATGAGCCGGTCGGCAAGGGTGGATTTGCCATGGTCGATATGCGCGACGATGGAGAAATTGCGGATATGAGCGAGGTCTGTCATGTTCCGCGTATTAGCGGGTTTTTTAAGGCGGTCAAGGTGGAGAACGACTGCAATCGGAACCTGAGCCAAGAAAGAATTGGAGCTTTGCAAACGAATGCCGACAATACTGTGCTCTGCGGTGGGTTGCAGTGAAACTGCCGTCACCCGCATCGGCAATCGTGTCTTGCTTGAGGGACGATGCTGAAGGTTGGATTGGAAGACCTGCAGGTCTGGTGCGCGCAAAGCTGATCGTGCCGACGAAGGGGTTATCCGATGGAACATTCCGGCCGCCGGGGCCAGTGCATACTGCCGAGTATTCCAGACAATCGAAGCGTCCATTGAAGCTGTTCAAGAGTGGTTGGCGTTCCTGCCTTGACCGGCGCCGGGCTGAAGCCCGGCCTACGGGTGTGGCGGGGTTGACCCCGGTAATCACTTTTTCGCAACGCATGATTGATCCGAACCCCCGATTAATTCATACTCCGCAGCAGACCGAGAGGGGCACAAGACCCATCCGGGCAGGCAAAAAACGAGGCTCGAGTATGAAACAGTTCCTCTTAATCGCATTCTGTGCGGCGTCGCTGACGGCGGTGGCTCCGGCCCCTTCGTATGCGGCCAAGATCAAACAGGCATGTCTGGCGTCCGACCGGGCGGCGGCGACGCGGGATCGGTGCAGCTGCATTCAGCATGTGGCCAATCAGGCATTGACGCGCAGCGACCAGAAGACCGTCGCCAAGTGGTTTACCGACCCCCACAAGGCGCAGGAGTTGAAGATGTCGAAAACCGCGCGCGATGACGCGCTGTGGGATCGGTATCAGAACTTCGGCCAGATGGCGCAGGCGATCTGCAGCTAAGCCGGACGCAATCCTTGACCTGACGCCCGCTGCCCCTCAGAAAAGGCGCAGCGAGAGGATTTTGCATGGTTATGAAAGGGCTGAGCTTGCGCGGCCTCGAAGTGTTCGAGGCGCTGGCGCGGACGGGATCGGTAGCGCAGGCGGCCGAGATCACCGGGCTCAGCCAGCCGTCGGTCAGCCAGCAGTTGCGCAATCTGGAAAACGCGCTGGGGGCTGAACTGGTGGATCACGGGCGGCGACCGATGCGGCTGACGCAGGCCGGGCGCAGCTTTCTGGCCCGGACCAGGGCCGTGCTGGCCGAATTGCAGATGGCGCAGAGCGAGCTTTCCGTGATGGACCTGGGGCATCTGGCCACGCTGTCCATCGGTCTGATCGACGATTTCGACAACGAACTGACCCCACGCCTGGCAACGTTGCTGGCCGACAGCCTGACCCGGTCGAAATTCAAGCTGATCACGCTGTCCAGCCTTGACCTGTTTCAGGCGCTTGAGGAGCAGCGGTTGCATCTGGCGGTCTCGGCCCATAGCGGCGAGGTGCTGGAGGGGGTGGTTGAGTACCCTCTGGTCCGCGATCCGTTCATACTTGTGGCCCCCAAGGGCGCCGGAGGTGTGGAGGCCGCGCTGCGGGACTTGCCGTTCCTGCGGTATGCCCGCGAACAGTTGATCAGCCGCCAGATCGAGAGCCAGTTGGCGCGGCAGCAGGTCGAGTTCGAGGAACGGTTCGAGATCGGCTCGCATCTGGCGCTTATGGCGATGGTGGCGCGGGGCTTGGGCTGGGCGATCACCACGCCGCTGGGCTACATGCGGGCGGCGCGGTTTCATGACGGGCTTGAAGTCTATCCGGCCCCGTTCGGAGAGTTTTCGCGCACCATCTCACTGTTCACCCGCACGGACTGGCCCGACGAGGTTCCGCGCGAGATTGCGGGCATGATTCAAAGGCTGATGCGGAGCCATATCCTTGACCCCGCGATCGAGCAGGTGCCGTGGCTCAGCGACCGGCTGAAGGTGATCGGCTAAGCCCTCAGGTGGGCGTCCAGCCCTTCGACCGCCGCTTCGATCAGGTCAAGCGCACCGTCAAAATCACGGGTATAGTACGGATCGGGTACATGGTCGGCCCCGGTCTGGGGCGCGAAGTCGGTCAGCAGGCGGACAGGAGTTTGGTTCCCCGGTGGACGCAAGGCCTCGATGTCTTCGATGTTGCTGGCGTCCATCCCGATGATCAGGTCGAACCGGTTGAAATCGGCCACCAGGAACTGCCGCGCGCGCAGGTCGCTCAGGTCGATGCCCCGGGCGTTGGCGGCGGTCTGCATCGAGCCATAGGGCGGATTGCCGGTGTGCCAGCCCATGGTGCCGGCGCTGTCGGTTTCGTGCTGCGGGGCACGGGCGCGGAACACGCCCTCGGCCGCGGGTGAGCGGCAGATATTGCCGAGACAGACAAACAGGATACGGTGGGTCATGAGGCAAGGTTTAGCGCGCGGAGGAGACATGGGAAAGATCGTCATTCTGACCGGAGCCGGAATTTCAGCCGAAAGCGGGTTGAGCACGTTTCGCGATGAAGGCGGATTATGGGCGCAGCACCGCATCGAAGATGTGGCCACGCCCGAAGGTTTTGCCCGCGATCCCGCGCTGGTCCACGGGTTCTACAATGCCCGCAGAAAACAGGCCGCGCAGGTGCAGCCAAACGCGGCGCATGAAGCCTTGGCGCGGCTGCAGCGGGATTGGCGCGGAGACGTGGTCATCGTGACCCAGAATGTTGACGGCTTGCATGAGGCGGGCGGTGCCAAAGGGGTCATCCATATGCATGGCACTCTGGCCGGCGCATTGTGTTCAGCCTGCAATCATCGCTGGCAGGCCCCGACGGAAATGGCGGTGGGCGAGCGTTGTCCCGCCTGTGACCATCCAACCGCCCGCCCCGATGTCGTCTGGTTTGGCGAGATGCCCTATTTCATGGACGACATCTATGGTCATCTGGCCGACGCCGCGATCTTTGCCGCCATCGGCACATCGGGTCAGGTCTATCCTGCGGCGGCTTTTGTGCACGAGGCGCAAGCCGCCGGGGCGCGGACGATCGAGCTGAACCTTGAACCGTCCTCCGGAGCGTCCCATTTTGATGAGACGGTATTTGGCCCGGCCACACAGATCGTGCCCGGGTGGGTGGATCGGCTGCTGGATCGGACCTGATGCCATCCGTTCCAATCGGGTTCACGCGTATTGGATGAGACCCGAAGACAGGAGACCCCGATGGAGGAACATCAGACCCGGAGCGGTGAAGTTCTGGAAGACGGCACATTTGCAGGTCGGGACGCGCTTGGTGACAAGCTCGCCAATCTTTGGTGGACATTCCTGCTGCGTGGGCTGATGGCCGCCGCACTTGGGCTTGCGGCCCTGTTCTGGCCGACCGGCAGCATTACGGTTCTGTTGCAACTGGTCGGTCTGTTGCTGATTCTCGATGGCGGCTTGACGCTGCTGGGGTTCGGGCGGCGCGGGTTGATTGGCGGGTTTGGCATCGGCGCCGTGCTGATTGGAATGATCCTGCTGATCTGGCCCGAAGGAACCGCCCGGCTTGCCTTCTTCCTGCTTGGGGCCTGGGCGCTGATTGTCGGGATCGGATCCGTCATGACGTGGCGGCAGATGCACGAGATGGACCCGGCAGGGCCGACCCTGCGCAATTCCGGAATCATCGCCATTCTGATCGGTTTGGTTCTGATGTTCTGGCCCGGCAGCGGGTTGGTTGCGCTGGGATGGGCTATTGCGTTTTCTGCGCTGGCATTTGCCGCCGTAATGTTCTGGCTGACGGCCCGGTTCAAACGGGCCCATGACCGGATCGCCATGCGTGTCGTCAACAGATAGCAAACATACCCGGACCGCCAAAGGGCAACAGGCCGGGCTAAACCCGGCCTGACGCATGGATGACGGCCGCAGAGCGGCCTGAAGACAGGCGTTGGTTCAGTTGGAATGCGAGCCGTGGCCGCCCTGATCCTGACGCTCGAGATCGACCGGGACCTCGACCGTGACTTCACCGGCCTGCTCGAAGATCAGGGTGACAGGAACGGTTGCACCCTGCTCGAACGGCTGCTTCAGGCCCATGAACATCACGTGATCGCCGCCGCGTTTCAGCATGTGGACCTCGCCCGCGGGGATGGCAAAGCCTTCCTCGACATGCATCATCTTGGCGACGCCGTTTTCGTCTACCTCGTGGGTATGAAGCTCGACCCGTGCCGCCACATCCGACGTCACACCGATCAGACGGTCATCCTGACCGCTGTCATTCCGGATCATCATGAAAGCTGCGCCCGCCTTGGCCGATTTGCCCGAAGATCTGGCATAGGCGCCTTCGACCAGGATCAGGTCCTGGGCAAATGCGGTAGTGGCCATGGCTACGGTGGCGATGGTGGCGAACAGGGTGGATTTGAAGGACATTGTGCCTCTCCTTTGATTTGATCTGAAAACTGGTTTGGAATCAGATCAGAAAAGGAGGCGCGCGGGCCGGTTTGCGCGGCAGCGTCCGGGCGACGAGGTTTTCGGCCAACGGCAATGGGGCCGGTTGCGAAAGGCGCGGAGCAGCAGGCAACTCGGGTTGCGCCGCCGCCAACGCCCCCAGAAGGCTCAGGGCGTAGTCAGGGCAGTAATGCGGGGCTTTGGTGGGCTGGCCGTCTTCGTCCATGTAGACGACAACCGGGCCGGTTCCGGTGCACAGCACCATCTGACCAACGGCGCGGTCCATCCCCCGCGACACAGCCACCCCCTGCCCGGTCAGAATGACGAGCAGGGAAATGGCCAGAGCCAGATTTTGCTTGAATACGGATCTCATCTTATCCGCGATATACGCCCGCTTTCGCGCGCGTCACAAGGGCATTCGCCTGCGTCCTTTTCTCCGCGTCAGGTATCCACGCCGTTACGACGGACTTGGCTTTTGGTCAGGCTGGTGTGAAGATGGTTCACCCGTCTCTGCATCCGCGTGCAGGCCGCAAAGGTTCTGGCGCAAACGGTAGCCAACAGAGAGAAAAAGTAAAACGATTTTAACGACATATCCACAATCTCCACCGGAATTGCGAGTCAGACAATAGACTTGCCACCGATGGGCGTCTGTGAACAATTTCACGAAAGAGAATAAAACTATTTCTCTTTGAGGAACAGTTTGCAATCAGGCCAAGAAAAAGGCCCCGCACCGGGCGGGTGCAGGGCCAAAACTCTTGCTGTGAAAAAGATCAGGCCGAGGCTTGTGCCTTGGCGATTTCCTTTTTCACTTTCAGCGCGTTTGCCGACAGCTCATCGTCTTTGGCCTTGGCCAGGAACGCGTCCAGACCACCGCGGTGGTCAACCGAACGCAGAGCAGCAGCCGAGATGCGCAGCTTGACGCCACGGCCCAGTGTTTCGGACTGCAGAGTAACGTCGTTCAGGTTCGGCAGAAAGCGACGCTTGGTTTTGTTATTGGCGTGGCTGACATTGTTGCCAGTCATCGGGCCTTTTCCGGTCAGTTCGCAACGGCGCGACATGGTTTCTTCCTTTGTTTCTGGAGGCCGGGCTACTGCCTGCGGCCAAATCACAAGGGGCGCAACCCGAAGTCGCGCCCGAAAACTGGTTGGATGCGTGTAGTGGGAATCGGCGGAAGGGTCAAGACGGATGCTGCGAATTCTTTCCGACACCTTCGGAGGTAATCCGCGATGTCCGACCGGGACATCCGTTTCGGGCAATAATCGCAATCCTTGCTGCCCGGATCACGGGTTCAGAAGCAGGGGCTTGTTGTTGCGCAAGTGGCGCGCGACCAGCCGGGCCTGTTGCGGCCCGCGCGGAATGAAACGGGCGGGATCCGTCTCATGTGTCACGTCCGCCAGTTCCGGGAAAATGGCGAAAATCTCCTCGCGCGCCGCATCGCTGAGGGTCTTGAGCGCTTCGGGTCCGGTGAAAAGGCTTTCGGTGGGGGCGTCTTCGGCGAAGATGATCTCGTGCCGGTCAAAGAGCAGGTGAAAATACTCAACCTCAGCCAGCGTGTCATCAACATGGATACCCGGCAGTTGCGTCAGCTTGATTGCGGGGATCAGCACCTCGGGCGCGCCGAACATGCGCATGGCGATTTTCGACCGCACCACCATGCGGTGCTGCCGGGAGACCAACAGATCCTGCTGCGGCAACCCGCCGCCCAGGGCTCTGGCATGGATCCGGACGGGCCGGAGTTTGGGGTTGGCAGCAAGAATCTTTGCGCCCATGCGGCGGCGACCGATCCAGCGAATGGGCTGCAGCCCGTGGCCGCCGGTGGGAAGTCTGTCACCCGTGCGCAGGTTCTGGATGGGCACGGGTCCGTGTTCGGTCTGAATTTCCGTGTCGCGGGTAAAGCAGGGAACACCGGCTCCGTTTTCGAAGGTGGAGTAGGTCACGGTGCTGCCCGATGGCAGGGTGAACGTGCCACTGGACAACGAATAACCTGTCCCTGCCACAACCGTAATGGTGCCAAATGTGTTGTCGGTGATGACCGTGCCCGCAGGCAGGTTCAGCGTATCGGTTCCACCGCCACCGCGTATATCGCCGGACACATTGGTGCTTTGGAAATCGAGCGTATCATTGCCGCCACCCAGGCGGATGTTGGAAACGTCCGATCCCCGGACGGTGACCGTGTCGCCTGCGCTGCCGGCCGCCAGCGTGCCGCCGATGGTGCTGCCCGTGATGGTAATGTCATCGCTTCCGGCATTGCCGCGCACATCGCCCACGACCGTGCTGTTCGAGACGTTAATGACGTCATTGCCCTGCCGCCCACGGATATTGTCGATCGGCGAACCCTGCGGCGTACCGTTCAGGGTGCCGTTGTTGTTGGTGACGTCGATGTTGTCGGCACCGTTGGTTCCATTGATATTGGGCATGATCGACAGTTCCCGTTGATCTGTTCAGTCTGGCTCCTGCCCTGCGGCATCAACATGTGCCACCTTGAAGGACGAGCGCCCGAGCGCCCGGATCCCGTTAAGTATTCATATACAATACAACATTAGATGGAATCGCACCACCTTTGCCGGAATTCCGGCCCGAACCTACTGCCCGGAAAGGGTGCCGAGCATACGATCCGCCGCTGCGGTGGGGCTGATATCGCCTGATCCGACCTCGGCGCTCAGCCGCTCCATCTCGGCGCGGATTTCGGGGGCGTCGAGCTGCGCCAGAAGGGCATGGCGCACCTCCTGATCGAACCAGAAGCGGGCCTGCGCAGCCCGGTTCGCGTGCCAATGACCGTTGTCGCGGCGCCATTGGGTGAGGGATTGCATCTCGTCCCAAGCCTGTTCCAGCCCATGTTCCTCGACCGCCGAGACGGTCATCGCCTTCGGAAAACCTTCGGGGTCCTGCGGACGTTTTCGCAGCAGGCGCAGCGCACCGGCATAATCGGCGCAGGTGCGGGTGGCGGTGGCCTTCAGGTCGCCGTCGGCCTTGTTGACCAGAATCATGTCGGCCATTTCCATGATGCCGCGCTTGACGCCCTGCAATTCGTCGCCGCCTGCGGGCGCAAGCAGCAGCAGGAACAGATCGGACATTTCCGAAACCACGGTCTCGGACTGGCCGACGCCCACGGTTTCGATCAGCACCACGTCAAAGCCGGCCGCTTCGCACAGGGCAATCGCCTCGCGCGTGCGGCGGGCAACACCGCCCAGGTGGCTTTGGCTGGGGGACGGGCGGATAAAAGCGTTCTTCTCGCGGCTCAGCCGTTCCATCCGGGTCTTGTCGCCCAGAATCGAGCCGCCCGAGCGGGCCGAACTGGGGTCGACCGCCAGAACCGCGACGCGCAGCCCCTGCTCCGTCAGCATCATGCCAAAGCTTTCGATGAAGGTGGATTTGCCGACACCCGGCGTCCCCGAAAGGCCGATGCGCAGCGATTGCCGATCCGCTGTTGCCAGATGGGACAGCAATTCGGCGGCCTGCGCCCGGTGATCGGCGCGGCGGCTTTCTACCAGCGTGATGGCGCGTGCCAGCGCGCGGCGGTCGCCCTGCAGAATTCTGTCCCCAAGCTCGGCGGTGTTCATGGATGGGTCCCTCGTCGAAATTTGTCCTAGATGACGGAGTGGGCCCGGGTTTGTCCAGTGCCCGCGGCAAGGTTTTGGCGCACGCGTTCTGGACCTTGGCGGTGCCATTGGGGATAAGGCGGCATGACCCGACTGCCGATAGATGATGCCCTGCCCAATCTGATCTCAGCGCTGAAAGCGCGGGGCCGTGCCGTGTTGCAGGCCCCGCCCGGCGCAGGCAAGACCACCCGGGTGCCTCTGGCGATGCTCGAGGCTGGTCTGTGCGAAGGCCGGATCGTGATGCTGGAACCCCGGCGTCTGGCTGCGCGGGCGGCGGCCGAGCGCATGGCCGAAACCCTGGGAGAGCGCGCGGGGCAGACCGTAGGGTACCGTGTGCGCGGCGATGCCAAAGTCTCGAAAACGACCCGGATCGAGGTTGTGACCGAAGGTATTCTGACCCGGATGCTGCAGTCCGAACCCGACCTGCCGGGTATCGGCGCGGTGATTTTCGATGAATTACACGAACGGTCCCTGAATGCTGATCTGGGTCTGGCCCTGTGTCTTGAGGTCACGGGTGCGCTGCGGGACGACCTGATCCTGCTGGCGATGTCTGCGACACTGGATGCAGAACCGGTGGGGCAGCTGATGGATGCCCCCCTGGTGACGTCAGAAGGGCGCAGCTACCCGGTTGAAACACGCTGGCTGGACCGGCCTTTGAGCGCGCAGGCACGACGGCTGGATGCGCTGGTCGATCTGGTCGTGCGGGCCGAGCGTGACAGCCGCGCGGCAGGCGGCGGGATGCTGGTGTTTCTGCCGGGCGAGGGTGAAATCCGGCGGACCGAGGCGGCTTTGTCGGGGCGGTTGCCCGGCGACTGCGTGGTACGGCCCTTGTTCGGGGCAATGCCCTTTGCCGCCCAGCGCGCCGCAATTGCGCCAGTTGATCAGGGGCGCAAGGTGGTGCTGGCAACCTCGATTGCCGAAACCTCTCTGACCATCCCCGACATACGGGTGGTGGTCGACATGGGACAGGCGCGACGGGCGCGGTTCGATGCCGGATCGGGCATGTCCCGGCTGGTGACCGAACGGGCCACGCGGGCCGAGGCCATTCAGCGCGCGGGCCGAGCCGGTCGTGTCGCCGAAGGCCTGTGCTATAGGCTGTGGTCGAAAGGCGAGGATGGCGCCATGGCCGCCTACCCACCCGCAGAGATCGAAGCGGCGGATCTGACCGGACTGGCGCTGGAGCTTGCATTGTGGGGGGCCGAACCCGGCGATCTGGCATTTCTGACGCCACCACCCGAGGGGGCCATGTCCGAAGCGCGGGCACTGTTGGCGATGCTGGGTGCGCTGGATGCCCGTGGGCGGATCACTGATCACGGGCGGGCGCTTGCGGCGCTGCCCCTGCACCCTCGGTTGGGGCACATGCTGGTGCACGCGGGTGCTGACGCCGCGCCGCTGGCGGCGTTGATGGCCGAACGGGATCCGTTGAAGGGCGCGCCAGCCGATCTGTCCCTTCGGCTTGAAGCGTTACGAGATCCACGCGCGTTCCAACGCATTCGGGTCTGGCCGGTGAACATGAGTGTTGTGGAGCGCATCAAGGGCGAAACCAGGCGGTTGCGGGCGCAATCCGGCGGGACCGGTGATTTGTCCCCTGCGGCCATGGCGGCGCTGGCCTATCCCGACCGCATCGGCCAGCGGCGCAAGGGGGACGTACCACGCTATGTCCTTTCAGGCGGTAAAGGTGTTGTGCTGGACAATGGCGACACGCTGGCCGCCGCACCCTATCTTGTGGTGATCGATACGGACGGAAACCCGCGTGAGGCCCGCGTGCGAATGGCGGTGCAGATCACCGAGCGGGACATCCGCGACCTGTTCACCGATCAGATCGGATGGGTCGACAGTTGCGACTGGTCCAGACGCGAACGCAGGGTCGTGGCCCGCCAGCAGGAAAGGTTCGGGGCGATCGCTCTGGACGACAGGATCTGGAAGGACGTGCCTGCAGAACAGGTAGCGCGCGCCATGCTGGACGGTGTACGCGATCTGGGGTTGCGCCTGGACGGGGCCGCCGCCCGGCTTGCGGCCCGGGTGGAACTGGTCCGGGCCGGAGGGGTGGACCTGCCGGACTTCTCGGTCGAAGGGCTGATGGCGGATCTGGAAAGCTGGTTGCTGCCGATGTTGGCGGGCGTGCGCAATGCCGAGGATTGGAAACGCTTCGATCTGTTGCCTGCCCTGCGGGCGCGACTGGACTGGACGCAGACGCAGGAGCTGGACAGCCGCGCACCAGGATCGTTCGAGACACCGCTGGGTCGGAAAATTCCGATCGACTATGGCGGGGCGGTGCCCGAAATCTCGGTCCGGTTGCAGGAAATGTTCGGAGTGACGCGCCACCCGGTCATCGGAGGTGAGCCGTTGAAGATCACGCTGCTGTCACCGGCGCAGCGCCCGATCCAGATCACCCGCGATCTGCCCGGTTTCTGGGCGGGGTCCTATGCAGATGTGCGCAAGGACATGCGTGCGCAATATCCCAAACACCCCTGGCCGGAAGATCCGACTCAGGCCGACCCGACCCTTCGCGCCAACAGGCGCCACAAGTGAAGACAGCGCCCCGCGCGGGATTTTCAGCGAATTTTCGTGACCGCCGCCGGGTGTGCGTGAGCACGTGGTAGAGTCGGAGCGGCAACACTTTCCGGAAATGAAAGCTCGTTGAAAACACTCCGTTAGGTTCCTAAATGATATCTGCCTAATGTAGGTTATGGAAACTGACGCGAACACATGAAAATCAAGCTACAAAAGCTCTGGAGCGAGGTCGGCAAACCTCTGTTTCAGCGCCCGGAACGGGTGCAGTTTGCCGCGCTTTGCACACGCAGAACCGAAACCGGTGAGGATGTTCTGCTAATCACCAGCCGCGAAACCAAAAGGTGGGTCATTCCCAAGGGCTGGCCGATTGACGGCCTCGACGGGGCCGATACCGCTTTGCAGGAAGCCTGGGAAGAGGCGGGTGTGCGGGCCACATCTTTCGACAAAACGCCGATCGGGCATTTCACCTATGACAAGATCCTGAAGGACGGCACATCCCAGGCGGTCCGGACAAATGTCTACCGCATACCGGTGACGGAACTGTCGGATCAATACCCCGAGGCGCATGAGCGTCAGCGGTGCTGGGTGTCGCCCAAAGTGGCCGCGGAACGTGTGAACGAGCCGGAATTGCGCGATTTGCTGCTGCATTTGTAACAGTAAAACGTAAAATTTATGACATGTCGGTTGCCCAACCTGCCGAAAACCGATAGCGGCCTGCATCCAAATCCCTAACGGCCCAAACAGATGTCAGAATCGCAGACCAAATCCCGCTGGCGCGCACTGGACAGCGACCTTCACCGTATTTCACGGCTCGAGCATGCGAATGCGCATGTGGCGCGGCCGTTGCTGGCCCCGGGGATCGCGCTGGCCTTCATCGCGCTGGCCGGTTTGTCCGCAGCGGTACTGTTCGGTCAGGCCGATGGCAGTCTGATCGTGGTCGCGGCCGCAGGGTTCGGGGCCTATATGGCGATCAATATTGGCGCCAATGACGTGGCCAACAATATGGGCCCTGCGGTAGGTGCCAACGCTCTGACCATGGGCGGTGCGATCCTGATCGCTGCCGTGGCCGAAAGCGCCGGAGCTTTGTTGGCCGGCGGCGATGTGGTTTCGACCATCTCGAAAGGCATCATCGATCCGATGTCGGTGCAAAACAACAACGTCTTCATTTGGGCGATGATGGCAGCGCTGATTTCATCGGCAATGTGGGTCAACCTGGCCACCTGGATCGGCGCGCCTGTATCCACGACTCATTCGGTGGTCGGCGGCGTAATGGGCGCCGGAATTGCCGCCGCCGGGCTGAGCGCGGTGAGCTGGGGCACCATGGGCGCCATTGCCGCCAGCTGGGTCATTTCACCGGTGCTGGGCGGCGCAATCGCCGCCTGTTTCCTGGCGCTGATCAAGGCCAGGATCCAGTATCAGGACGACAAGATTGCCGCTGCCCGCTTTTGGGTTCCGATCCTGGTCGCTGTCATGGCGGGGGCATTTGCCACCTATCTGTCCGTCAAGGGCCTGAAGCGGATCGTGAAGATCGATCTGGAATACGCGCTGCTGATCGGTCTGGCCGCAGCCCTGCTGGTCTGGGCGGTTACCGTGCCTTGGGTGCGTCGAAAGTCCGAAGGCCTCGAGAACCGCACCCGGTCGCTGAAAACCCTGTTCGGGTTGCCTCTGGTAATTTCGGCCACGTTTCTGAGTTTTGCCCACGGTGCCAATGACGTCGCCAACGCGGTTGGCCCGCTTGCTGCGATTGTGCACGCGGCAGAGTTCGGAGATTTCTCGGCCAAGGTGTCCATTCCCACTTGGGTGATGGTCATTGGGGCCTTCGGCATTTCGTTTGGCCTGTTCCTGTTCGGCCCCAAGCTGATCCGTATGGTCGGAAGCCAGATCACCAAACTGAACCCGATGCGCGCATTCTGCGTGGCCCTGTCGGCAGCCATTACGGTGATCTTCGCCAGTTGGCTGGGCCTGCCCGTCAGCTCGACCCACATCGCTGTGGGCGCGGTTTTCGGGGTTGGCTTCTACCGCGAGTGGCACTCGGACCGCCGACGGAAAGTTACCAACCGCCGGCGCTCGTCCGAGTTGCAGCTGGCACCTGAAGAGTACCAACGCCGCAAGCTGGTACGCCGGTCACATTTCATGACCATTGTGGCGGCATGGGTCATTACAGTGCCTGCGGCAGCGGCAATGTCTGCGGTGATATTCTGGGTGCTGACGGCGTTTTCCTGAGCTGTCTCAAGCCCGGACCCGGTCCGGTGTCAAAGGCTCGGCAGGGGCCCTTTCGATCAGGGCCTGAACCTTTGTGCATAGTGGCGCCGAAGTGCCAGCTTCATTGGCTATGCGAACGATCTCGCCCTGCAAACTGTCGATTTCCGTCGGCCGGCCTGCCGCTAGGTCATAGGCCATGGATGTGCGTGCGCTGGGGTCAATGGTCAGCATCCGGGATGCAATCCGGGTAAAAAGCGGTGTTGGCAGACGCAAAACATATGGCGTCATCCACGCCGGAAGCGGCGTGGTCGACGCGACGGGATGACCGGCGGCTTTCAGCACACGCAGTGCCTCACCCATCTGCTCGGCCATCAAACGCCGCCACGCTCGATTCATGAGCTGTTCGCGCAGGGTCAGGCCGGACAGGGCATTCAGGGCGTTGTTAAGATTTATGACCAGTTTGCCCCATTGCACCGCCTGAATATCGTCACTTTCAGACACCGGCAACTCCGCGCTGCCCAGCGTCCGACCCAATGCGCCCGTTCCGCTTTCGATAACGATATCGCCTGATGTTGCCCGATGGAAACAGGCGGGTTCTGTCGGCACAACGTTGAATGGCACCATTCCGGCACGCACATCGTGCCCCGGCAAGGCTGCGCGCAGGATGCGTGCGTTTTCCATACCATTTTGCCACGACACAATCGGTGCGCTTGTCGGGGTGAAGCGGGCTATATCCGCCGCCACATCCGCTGTGGCGCCCGTTTTGACCGACACAATCACGATCCCGGCCCGGGACAGGCAGGCCGGGTTTTCGCTCAGGGTCAACCTGTCCGGCACGATGTGACGATGCAGACCCGAGAAATCGGTCACCGTCAGGCCCTGCCCCCGGATCGGGTCCAGAATTCGGGCGCGGCCCAGCAAGGTGACCTGATGCCCCGCATCGGCCAGTAACGCGCCGCAATAGCACCCGATGCTGCCGGCTCCGGCGATGACGATGTTCATGACGGCCCTCCTGCCTTTGGCGGGTCAGAAGGTTTGGTAGCACGGGCCGACGGGAAACGGCCAGTGTTTGCGTCTGGGGTGCTGTGCAAAATTAACCCTGTGTTAGCTAGGAGATCCTAGCGTGAGGCATCTGCTGATCAGGAGGTCTGCCATGGACGATTCGAACCCTTTCGAGGCCACACGCCCTTTGCCCACCGCCACGCGCCCGCTTTTGGGGCAAACCATTCTGGTTGTCGAGGACAGCCGTTATGCCTGCGATGCGATCCGGCTGATGTGTCTGCACAGCGGCGCGCGGATCCGGCGGGCGGACTGTCTGACATCTGCGCGGCGTCATCTGAAGATTTATCGCCCATCGGTCATTCTGGTGGACATGGGACTGCCCGACGGGCCCGGGGCAGACCTGATTGCCGAGCTTAACGAGGCCTCGCCCCGGATCGGCGTCATACTGGGTCTGTCCGGCGACGACTGTGCCGAGCAACTGGCAATGCAGGCTGGTGCAGACGGTTTTCTGAACAAGCCCCTGAACTCTCTGGCCTATTTTCAGCGCACCATTCTGGAGTTGCTGCCCGAAGATCGCCGCCCCGGCGGGCTGCATGCCATCCAGGATGAGGTTATACGCCCCGATCCGATGGCCTATCAGGACGACATGGCCCATATCGCCGACGTTCTGGCCGGGCCAAACGATCATCGGACGCTGGACTATGCCGCGCAATTCCTGACCGGCGTGGCCCGCGATGCGGAAGACACGGTGCTGGCAGACGCCGCGCAAAAGCTGGCCGCGTCCCGGGCTGCGGGTGCGCCTGTCACCGCGCGGGTGGCGCAGGTGGTCGGTATCGTTCAGTCCCGCTTACAACAGCGGGAGGCGATCTGACATGGTCACGGCGTATTTCATCACGGCCACGCTGCTGTTTCTATGGGCCTACCGGCAAACGCGCACGGCGGCGCGCAGCATTCGGAACAACCGGCAGCATCTGGAAAACCCGCTGGACTGATCCGCTGATCGTCGTCCGGTCGGACCCCTGCGTGAGCGTTAAGGTCAGGATGAGGAGGGGAAAGGCAATTCACGCCTTGCGCCGAATGAGGTGCGTTCGTGTGGGTTAAGGGATTGCATCACCGGTCAGCGCGTATCGATGCGCGGGGCCTATGGCGCGATCCCGGAAACGGCACGTCAGGGCAACCGCCCGCGCAAGGCGGGCGTTACCGGATCACTCCTGCGGAATGAGGCGCAAGCCCAGTTCCATAAGCTGATCCGAGGTCGGATCGGACGGGGCGTCCATCATCAGATCCTCGGCACGTTGGTTCATCGGGAACATCATGACCTCGCGGATGTTGGCCTCATCGGCCAGCAGCATAACGATCCGGTCGATACCGGCAGCACAGCCACCGTGCGGCGGCGCGCCGTAATGGAAGGCATTGAACAGGGCACCGAAGCGGGATTTGACTTCGTCCTCACCATAACCGGCCAGTTCAAAGGCCTTCAGCATGATTTCGGGTTTGTGGTTCCGGATCGCGCCCGAAACCAGTTCATAGCCGTTGCAGGCCAGATCGTACTGATAGCCGC
This sequence comes from uncultured Ruegeria sp., assembly GCA_963669395.1. Taxonomy (GTDB): domain Bacteria; phylum Pseudomonadota; class Alphaproteobacteria; order Rhodobacterales; family Rhodobacteraceae; genus Ruegeria. The sequence continues at coordinate 3,568,008 of OY770022.1, forward strand.
GCACGTCCAGCGGATTGCCGTTCAGCGCCTCCATCCCGCCTTGCGGCATCGAGAACGGGTTGTGCTCAAAATCGATCGCACCGGTTTCCTCATCCTGCTCGTAGATCGGGAAGTCGACAATCCAGGCAAAGGCAAAACGGTCCTTCTCGGTCAGGTTCAGTTCTTCGCCGATCACGTCGCGCGCTTTGCCTGCAACCTTTTCAAAGGCTTTTGGCTTGCCGCCCAGGAAGAAAGCCGCATCGCCGACACCCAGACCCAACTGCTGACGGATCGCCTCGGTCCGTTCGGGGCCGATGTTCTTGGCCAGCGGGCCAGCGGCCTCCATGCCTTCGCCCTGATCGCGCCAGAAGATGTAGCCCATGCCGGGCAGACCTTCTTTCTGGGCAAAGGCGTTCATGCGGTCACAGAATTTGCGGCTGCCACCGGTCGGCGCCGGGATTGCGCGGATTTCGGTGCCTTCCTGCTCGAGCAGCTTCGCGAAGATCGCGAAGCCAGATCCGCGGAAGTGGTCGGAGACCACTTGCATTTTGATAGGATTGCGCAGGTCGGGCTTGTCGGTGCCGTACCACAGGGCCGAGTCCTTGTAGGAAATCTGCGGCCAGTCCTGATCGACCTTGCGACCACCGCCGAATTCTTCGAACACTCCGGTCAGAACCGGCTGGATCGCGTCGAAGACGTCCTGCTGCTCGACAAACGACATCTCGAGGTCAAGCTGGTAGAAATCGGTCGGCGAGCGGTCGGCGCGCGGGTCTTCGTCGCGAAAGCACGGCGCGATCTGGAAATACTTGTCAAAACCCGACACCATGATCAGCTGCTTGAACTGCTGCGGGGCCTGCGGCAGGGCGTAGAACTTGCCCGGATGCAGGCGCGAAGGCACCAGGAAGTCGCGCGCGCCTTCGGGCGACGAGGCGGTGATGATTGGCGTTTGATACTCGCGGAAGCCCTGATCCCACATACGCTTGCGCATCGAGGCGACAACGTCCGAGCGCAGGGTCATGTTCTGCTGCATGGCCTCGCGGCGCAGGTCCAGATAGCGATAGCGCAGGCGGGTTTCCTCGGGGTATTCCTGATCGCCAAAGACCATCAGCGGCAGTTCTTCGGCGGCGCCCAGCACTTCGAGTTCGCGGACATATACCTCGATCTCGCCGGTCGGCAATTTCGGGTTCACCAGTTCGGCATCACGCGCCTTGACAGTGCCGTCGATGCGGATGCACCACTCGGACCGCACCTTTTCCAGGGCAGCAAAGGCGGCGCTGTCGCCGTCGCACAGCACCTGGGTTACGCCGAAATGGTCGCGCAGATCGATGAACAGCACGCCGCCGTGATCTCGGACCCGATGCACCCAGCCGGACAGGCGGACGGTTTCACCGACATTGGCGGCGGTCAGAGCGGCGCAGGTGTGGCTGCGGTAGGCGTGCATGGATCATATCCCTTCGGGCGCAGAATTCGTCGCGCCGATACACCCCGTCGGGCTTGGAAAGTCAAGGCAGGTCGCGCCGTCAAAACGGCCTTTGCACGTTGCCCGAGTAGAAATAGACGCCCAGCCCGGCCGCGAAGATGATATTGCCCGCAATCGCGTGCAGCAGCACCGCGTAGAAAAACGATCCGCGCTTGCGGTAGGCCCAAGTGAACAGCAGCCCGCCGCCGAAGGTCATGAGGGCGACAATCCAGCTCCAATACATCAGGTGCGCCAGTGAAAACAGCACGGCATTGAGAAGATAGGCCGCGCGGCCGTCCGGCAGGATCCCGTGATAGCGGCGAAAGAACAGGGGCCGGAAAAGCAGCTCCTGCGGCAGGGCCGAGGCCAGCGGATACCCGAGCCAGATGATGGCCAGAAACTCGGGCCGGTGGAGCAGCAGGTAGAACGCTGCGTCCTGCCGTGTCCACAACACCAGGATCGAGCAGAACAGGGCCATGGCGAAGATGAACACCAACAGTTCGGCCCAGGACCAGTTGCGCCAGTTCCAGCGTAGTTCGGCCCATGAAAAGCCGGGCGTGTTGTGCAACAGAACGATCCCGATTGCCGTGAAGATGAACAGCATCGGAAACATCCAGTTCGGCGGGAAAAGGACCGCAATCAGGACCGGGGCCACAACGAAGAACAATCCGAACTCCAGCCAAAGCCGGACGCGAGTTGTCGGCGGAACAGCCCATTCGCCAAACGCGTTCAATGCAGCACCAGTTCAGCCGGGATAAGGCCGCGAAGGGAATTGCCGACCCAGAGGTTCCGGGCGTTGCGCAGATCGGCCAGGGTAAGGACCGCCTGAGTGGTTTTTCCTGTTTCCAGAAGCTGTTGCCGCAGAATGCCCGGCAGAAGACCGCAGGTCAGAGCCGGTGTCAGGTGCTGGCCCCGCGAGGTTTCGATAAACAGGTTCGTTATGGTGCCCTCACACAACTCGTCCAGTTCGTTGAGGAAAATCAACTCATCCGTTCCGGCAGGCAACGAGGCCCGGGCGGTATCGTAGGTTTCGCGTTGCGTGGTCTTGTGCCGCAACCAGATATCCGACGAAGACAGCCGTGTTTCGGCCACGGCAATCCGCCAGACCGCAGGATTGTCGGCCAACACCCCGGTGGTCACCTCGAAACGGCCCGACACGTCCATCGTCAGACGACACCGCAGCGGGGTATCGCCCGTTATGGTCTGCAGCGCCGATTGTGCGTCGTCCGGGGAAAACGGCAGGTGCAGGGCGTTTGCGGTGCGATGCATCCGGGTCAGATGAAGATCCAGCCGGATCATCCCCTGTCCCGGCCGGTAGGCCAGTGTTTCAATCAGGCGGAAGTCAGTCTCGGCTGGCGGGCAAAGCGGGCTTTCCATAGCGCTTCCTCATATTCGGACGGGGCGGTGCTGTCCCAGACGACGCCGCCGCCGACATTCAGCGTGGCCGCGCCGTTTTCCACCATCAGGGTACGGATCGCCACGTTGAATTCCGACCGTCCGTCCGGCGCTACCCAGCCGATTGTGCCGCAATAAATGTCGCGCGGCCAGAGTTCGAGGTCGGACAAAATCTCCATCGCGCGGATTTTGGGCGCGCCGGTGATCGAGCCACAGGGGAAAAGTGCCGTGAGGATATCGGACAATTCCGCGCCCATATGAAGTTGCGCCTGCACCAGCGAGACCATCTGATGCACGGTGGCGTAGGTTTCGACCTTGAACAGTTCGGGCACCCGGACCGACCCGGGCAGGGCGACGCGGCTGATATCGTTGCGCAGCAGATCGACGATCATCAGGTTCTCGGCGCGGTTCTTGTCGTCGGTCGACAGGAATGCGCGGCGGCGGGCATCTTCGGCCATGTCCTCGCTGCGCGGCTGGGTGCCCTTCATCGGGCGGGTTTCGATCCTGCGGTCGGCGTCGGTGCGGAAAAACAGCTCGGGCGAGCGGCTGAGCAGATCGGGCAGATCGTCTTGCTCGATCAACGCGCCGTGGCCTACAGGCTGGCCTGCAGCAAGGGCCGCGTATAGCGCGGCGCTGTCGCCTTCGACAGTCAGATCAATCGGAAAGGTCAGATTGGCCTGATAAATGTCCCCGGCCCCGATCGCGTCATGAACCTGTCGAAAGGCGCGGGTATACCGGGCCTCATCCCAGCGTGGCTGAAAACCGGTCACCCCGCCGGCGGCGGGGGGAAGATCACGTTGTGTGGGCGCGGCATAAACGCCAAAACACAGAAGCGGCAGTCGGCGATCTTCCGGCAGACGGTCGTTCAGGCGCGGCTCTAAAACATAGCCAAGCTCGTAACTGGCGTAGCCTGCCAGCCATGCACCGTCAGCGCGCGCCGAATCCAGCGCCGCCATCGCCTGGGGCACGTCCTCCGCCTTGTCCGCGCGGATCACTCTGGCTGGCCGGTCGAAACTGGTTCCGGGTCCGGCTGGCCCCTGATCGAAACGAATTCGCACGTGCATCCTCAATTTACCGTGCTGCGCGGTATAGAGAATACGGCGGTAAGGGAAAGAGGGGAAAGCGGCAATTTCATCCCTGTTTCCGATCCCCCTTGAACCTTTTGGCGCGGTCCCTATAACGCAGGACAATTTGGGCACTCGGAGGGTGCCCTGACTCGCGGACAATCGAAGGAACCAGGCCATGCCCAGAAGAACCGACATCCAGTCGATCATGATCATCGGGGCCGGCCCCATTGTCATCGGACAGGCCTGCGAATTCGACTATTCGGGCGCACAGGCCTGCAAGGCGCTGCGGGAAGAAGGGTACCGGGTCATTCTGGTGAACTCGAACCCCGCTACGATCATGACCGATCCCGGTCTTGCGGATGCCACCTATATCGAGCCGATCACGCCCGAAGTGGTTGCCAAGATCATCGAGAAAGAGCGCCCAGACGCCCTGCTGCCCACGATGGGCGGGCAGACCGGGTTGAACACCTCGCTGGCTTTGGAAGAGATGGGTGTGCTCGAGAAGTTCGGGGTTGAGATGATTGGCGCCAAGCGCGATGCCATCGAAATGGCCGAGGACCGCGCCCTGTTCCGCGAGGCGATGGATCGGCTGGGTCTTGAAAACCCCAAGGCAACCATCGTTACCGCTCCCAAGCGCGAGAACGGCTCCACCGATCTGGATGCCGGCGTACAGATGGCGTTGGACGAACTGGAAGAAATTGGCCTGCCTGCGATCATCCGCCCCGCCTTTACACTGGGCGGAACCGGCGGTGGTGTTGCTTATAACCGCGAGGATTATATCCATTTTTGCCGCTCGGGCATGGATGCTTCGCCAGTTAACCAGATTCTCGTCGATGAAAGCCTGCTGGGCTGGAAGGAATACGAGATGGAGGTGGTGCGCGACACCGCCGACAACGCCATCATCGTCTGTTCCATCGAAAACGTGGACCCGATGGGCGTGCACACCGGCGACTCGATCACCGTGGCCCCTGCCCTGACACTGACCGACAAGGAATACCAGATCATGCGCAACGGCTCGATCGCCGTTCTGCGTGAGATTGGCGTCGAAACAGGTGGGTCGAACGTGCAGTGGGCGATCAACCCCGAAGATGGCCGCATGGTCGTGATCGAGATGAACCCGCGCGTGTCGCGCTCCTCGGCGCTGGCCTCGAAAGCGACCGGTTTCCCGATTGCCAAGATCGCCGCCAAGCTTGCTGTGGGCTATACACTGGACGAACTGGACAACGACATCACCAAGGTCACGCCCGCGTCGTTCGAGCCAACCATCGACTATGTCGTCACCAAGATCCCGAAATTCGCCTTCGAGAAATTTCCGGGAAGCGAGCCCTACCTGACCACCGCGATGAAGTCGGTGGGTGAGGCAATGTCCATCGGCCGCACGATCCACGAATCGATGCAGAAGGCGCTGGCGTCGATGGAATCGGGCCTGACCGGGTTTGACGAGATTGAAATTCCGGGGCTGAGCATCGGCCTGTGGGACGAGGTCGAAAGCGGCGACGACAAGGCGCACGTCATCAAGGCGATCAGTCAGCAGACGCCCGACCGCCTTCGCACCATCGCGCAGGCCATGCGTCACGGCCTGACCGATGACGAGATCTTCGGCGTTACCAAGTTTGACCCGTGGTTCCTGGCCCGTATCCGCGAGATCATCGAGGCCGAGCGCACGGTCCGCAAAGACGGCCTGCCGGTAACCGAGGACGGCATCCGCAAGCTGAAAATGCTTGGCTTCACCGATGCGCGTCTGGGCAATCTGTCTGGCCGCGACGAAGCCAACGTCCGCCGCGCCCGCCGCAATCTCGGTGTGAATGCCGTGTTCAAACGTATCGACACCTGTGCCGCCGAATTCGAAGCACAGACGCCCTATATGTACTCGACCTACGAAGCCCCGATGATGGGCGAGGTTGAATGCGAGGCGCGTCCGTCGGACCGCAAGAAGGTTGTCATCCTCGGTGGTGGCCCGAACCGGATCGGTCAGGGCATCGAGTTCGACTATTGCTGCTGTCACGCCTGTTTCGCGCTGACCGAGGCTGGGTATGAGACCATCATGGTCAACTGCAACCCCGAGACGGTCTCGACCGACTATGACACCTCGGACCGCCTGTATTTCGAGCCGCTGACCTTTGAACACGTCATGGAAATCCTGACGAAGGAACAGGAAAACGGCACGCTGCACGGTGTCATCGTTCAGTTCGGCGGTCAGACCCCGCTGAAACTGGCCAACGCGCTGGAGGCCGAAGGTATCCCGATCCTTGGCACCACACCGGACGCCATCGATCTGGCCGAAGACCGCGAACGGTTCCAGGCGCTGGTCAACGAGCTGGGACTGAAGCAGCCCAAGAACGGTATCGCCTCGACCGGCGAACAGGCGCTCGAGATCGCCGAAAAGATCGGTTTCCCGCTGGTGATCCGCCCGTCCTACGTGTTGGGTGGCCGCGCGATGGAAATCGTGCGCGATATGGATCAGCTGAAACGCTATATCAACGAGGCCGTGGTTGTGTCTGGCGACAGCCCGGTTCTGCTGGACAGCTATCTGGCCGGTGCGGTCGAACTGGACGTGGATGCCCTGTGCGATGGCACCGGCGTGCATGTAGCCGGCATCATGCAGCATATCGAAGAGGCGGGCGTGCATTCGGGCGACTCGGCCTGTTCGCTGCCGCCTTATTCGTTGTCGAAAGAGATAATCGGCCAGATCAAGGAACAGGCGTTCAAACTGGCAAAGGCGCTGAACGTTGTAGGCCTGATGAACGTGCAGTTCGCGATCAAGGACGACGAGATTTTCCTGATCGAGGTCAACCCGCGCGCCAGCCGCACGGTGCCGTTTGTCGCCAAGGCGACCGACAGTGCGATTGCCTCGATCGCGGCGCGGGTGATGGCGGGTGAAAAGCTTTCGAACTTCCCGATGCGTCCGGCCTACAAGACCGTGGACGACACCAAGATCGCCGATCAGATGACACTGGCCGACCCGGACATGCCGTGGTTTTCGGTTAAAGAGGCGGTGCTGCCCTTTGCCCGCTTCCCCGGCGTCGACACGATCCTAGGCCCCGAAATGCGCTCGACCGGGGAAGTGATGGGCTGGGACCGCAGCTTCCCGCGCGCCTTCCTGAAGGCGCAGATGGGCGCCGGGATGGTCCTGCCGTCTTCGGGGCGCGCGTTCATCTCGATCAAGGATGCGGACAAGGGCCGGACGATGCTTGAAGCGGCGCAGGTGCTGGTGGCGCAGGGCTTTACACTTGTCGCGACCCGGGGCACGCAAAGCTGGCTGGCTGAACAGGGCGTGCCCTGCGACGTGGTCAACAAGGTTTATGAAGGCCGCCCGGACGTGGTCGACATGCTGAAAGACGGTCAGGTTCAGTTGCTGATGAACACCACCGAAGGCGCGCAGGCGGTCGAGGACAGCAAGGCCATCCGCTCGATCGCGCTTTATGACAAGATCCCGTATTTCACCACAGCCGCTGCCAGCCATGCTGCCGCTCTGGCGATCAAGGCGCAGGCCGAGGGTGATGTCGAGGTCAGGTCGCTGCAGGGCTGACACGGTTCAGCGCCGCAAAATGTTACTCGAAACCCTCGGAGCAATCCGGGGGTTTTTTCTGGCTCGGGCAGGTTTTTCACATAGTCGGGTAAGCAAAAGCAATCACGCCGGAGGTTACATCACCCGGCGTGTTCCCGCGCATTCCCTTAGGTCACCCAACCTTGATCTGCCCGCCTTGCATCGGCATTTTGTGCTGATCCAGACCAATCAGGACCGACCATGTATACGCCTGCCATCACCGGCTCCGGGGTTTTCACACCCGAAAATGTCATCACCAATGCCGAGCTTGTCGAAGCGTTCAACGCCTATGCCGACAAACAGAACGCCGCGAACGCGCAGGCCATCGCGGACGGGCGCATGGATGCGATGCAGCATTCGTCGGAAGAGTTCATCCTGAAGGCGTCAGGGATCGAAAACCGCTATGTGATGGACAAATCCGGCGTTCTGGATCCGGACGTGATGCACCCGCTTCTGCGGCAGCGCGGCGATGATGAGCCGGGGATCATGACCGAAATGGCGGTGGATGCCTGCAAAAAGGCGATGGCGCAGGCCGGTCGCACGGCGGATGACATTGATCTGGTGATCTGCGCTGCCTCGAACCACGAGCGCGCTTATCCTGCCATTGCGATCGAGATACAGCAGGCGCTTGGCATCACGGGCTTCGGGTTTGACATGAATGTCGCCTGTTCCTCGGCCACGTTCGGGATTCAGGCGGCTGCGGATATGGTTCGGTCGGGGTCTGTCCGGGCGGCGCTTGTGGTCAACCCCGAGATCTGCTCGGGCCATCTGGAATGGCGCGACCGCGATTGCCACTTCATTTTCGGCGATGTTGCAACCGCCACGCTGATCGAGCGGCAGGAGGATGCCACCGGCGCCCATTTCGAGATTCTCTCGACCCGCTGCGCCACGGCATTTTCCAACAACATCCGAAACAACAACGGCTTTTTGCGCCGCGCCCGACCGGCCGGGATGGAAGATCGGCGCGATATGCAGTTCATGCAGAACGGGCGCAAGGTGTTCAAGGAGGTGCTGCCGATGGTCAGCCAGCACATCACCGATCACATGGAGGCCGAGGGGCTGGGCAGTGACGATCTGAAACGGCTGTGGCTGCATCAGGCCAACAAGACCATGAACGATTTCATCGGCAAAAAGGTTCTGGGCCGCGTGCCCGATCCGGGTGAGCAGCCCAATATCCTGCAGGATTACGCAAACACCTCATCCGCCGGGTCGATCATTGCATTCTCGAAATACTCGGACGATTTGGAAGATGGCCAGATCGGCCTGATCTGTTCCTTTGGGGCCGGCTATTCGGTTGGCTCTGTGATTGTGAAGCGGCACGGCTGAGTTCACAATCATTCGGGCAAGCGTCTGTTCACGAAAATCGCATCTCGGACCCGAGTTCCGGCGGTTCAGCTGACGCTTTCTTCTTCCAGATGCAGCTTCATTTCGATCAGAACCTGCTGCAACAGACTGGTTTCTCTCAGCAGCCGCTTTGCCTCGTTCACGGTGATGATACCGTCTTCGATGGCAGCCTGGTATTCGGTCATCAGCATCGCAAAACGCTGACTTAAGGCGATGACGTCCGAGTTCACGCCGCCGGTGCGCGGGGAGTCGGAATTCCGGCCGTCATACGACAAAGTGATGTTATTGAGATCGGCCAGCGCAGAGGTAACGTGGGGAAAGCCTGCCACCGTCTCAAGCCGCGCTACGGCGTCCACCGGCATGAACCGGTCGCTGTGTTCGGCGTTGTCTGAATAGTACCGCCCAAGTGTCGCTTTGGACTTGCCCGTTATCTTACAGGCAGATTCGATTCCCACATCTTTGACCAGTGCTTCGGTATGCTTTTTCAGATAGGCCCCGATATCTGCCATTGTTTTACCTTTGTTACCTGTAATCACCCTTCAGCCGACCGCATTTGGGGGAAAGGGTGGGGAAATTTCCCATATTCGATTCATAATTGAAATGTCATATATTGGCTATCCCTCAGATATGCGGGGATTTTGTGAGTGAGTGGCGGCATTTCAAGCCGGTAATGAGTGATCGCGGAGCTGATTTTGGCTCCGCTCTGTTTAGGCCATATGTTGGCCGACGGCGTCGTTGTTGTGGGCGCGCGGGTTCCATCCCCAGAGAGCATCTGCTCGGCCCATGCAACCGCAACGGCGACGTCGCTTCCTCAATGCCATTGATTACTTGCCCCCTTGGTTCACCCGATTTAGACCCGGCCCATGGCAAAACTGTATTTCAACTATTCCACCATGAACGCGGGCAAATCGACCGTGTTGCTGCAGGCGTCGCACAACTATCGCGAGCGGGGCATGGACACCTATCTGATGACCGCCGCGCTGGACGGACGGGCCGGCGTCGGTCGCATCGCCTCTCGCATCGGCATTTCCGCCGAAGCGGATGTGTTCGCAACGGAAGACGACGTTTTTCAGATGATCCAAGATCGCCGGAACAAAGGCAAAATCGCCTGCGTCTTCGTCGATGAGGCGCAGTTTCTGACCGAGGATCAGGTATGGCAACTGGCCCGCGCGGTGGACGATCTGGATGTTCCCGTGCTGGCGTATGGGTTGCGGGTCGATTTTCTGGGAAAGCTGTTCCCGGGCTCGGCCGCCCTGCTGGCTTTGGCCGACGAAATGCGCGAGGTGCGCACCATCTGCAGATGCGGACGTAAGGCGACCATGGTGATCCGGCAGGACGAAAACGGCCAGGCCATCACCGAAGGCGCACAGGTGCAGATCGGCGGCAACGAAACCTATGTTTCGCTGTGCCGCAAACACTGGCGCGAGGCGGTAGGCGTCTAAACCGGGTTGAGCAACGGACGCCCCGCAACAAAGGCCGCGACATTGTCCAGCGCCATCTGCCCCATATCGGTACGCACCTCTTCGGTGGCAGTGCCCAGATGCGGCAACAATGTCACGTTTTCCATATCACAAAGGGCCTGAGGGACGATCGGTTCGAATTCGTATACGTCCAGACCCGCGCCAGCGATTCGGCCGTCTTGCAGGGCCGCGATCAGGGCGGCCTCGTCCACAACCTCGCCCCGCGCGATGTTGATCAGCAGGCCGGACGGCTTCATCGCCTCAAGAACCTGCGTGTTGACCAGATGCCTCGTTTGCGCGCCGCCGGGGACGGCAAGCACCAGGAAATCGACAGACGCAGCAAGGTCGGTCAGTTTGGGGATGTAGTCGGCGGGAAAATCGACGTCCTTTGGGCTGCGGGACTGATAGGCAACCTGCATACCGAACCCGAAATGACAGCGCCGTGCGATGGCCTGCCCGATACGGCCCATGCCCACGATGCCGACCCGCTTGCCGGTCACGTGGTGGCCCAGCATCTGGGTCGGGTGCCACCCCCGCCAGCCAGCCGAACGGACCAGCCGCTCTCCCTCGCCCGCACGGCGAGCAGTGGACAGCAGAAGGGTCATGGCGATGTCAGCGGTGGCGTCCGTGACAGCGCCAGGCGTGTTGGTAACGGCGATACCTGCCGACCGTGCCGCATCCACGTCGATATGGTTGTAACCCACGCCGAAATTGGCCAGCAGCTTGCATCGCGGTGCGGGCACCTCACCGATGATCTGCGCCGAGAACTGATCGCCCAACGTCGGAACCACCAGATCGAACTCGGTCAAGGCACGATGCATTTCAGCCTGGTCAAGCGGCGTGGTTTCAGACCTGATCTGGACGTCGAACTCGGCGCGGGCGCGGGCTTCGACGGCGGGTGTCATCGGTCGGGTGATCCAGAGCTTCATCAGTGCATCCGCCCGCCCAGCGGGACCTTGCCATCAGGGCCGATCAGAACGATCTCGCCGTTCTCGTCCGGCAGGCCAAGCACCAGAACTTCGGACATGAAACGTCCGATCTGGCGCGGCGGAAAGTTGATCACGGCCATCACCTGTTTGCCGACCAGCCCGGCCGGGTCGTAATGGGCCGTGACCTGAGCCGAGGTTTTGCGCTCGCCGATCTCGTCGCCGAAGTCGATCCACATCTTGATCGCGGGTTTGCGGGCCTCGGGATATGGTTCCGCGCGCACCACCTGACCCACGCGGATATCAACCTTCAGAAAGTCGTCGAAGGAAATCTCACTCACGCGACAGCTCCCTCGACCGGTTGGTTGCAGCGCCGACGGCGCGGTGCAGAAGATCCGGGAACCCGGTTTCCTCGTGCATCAGAACCTCAAGCGCGGCCTGCGTTGTCCCGTTGGGCGAGGTGACATTGATGCGCAGTTGTGCGGGGTCTTCCTCGGCGGCCATGGCCAGCGCACCGGCCCCGGCCACGGTGGATTTGGCCAGCTTCATCGCCAGTTCGTGCGGCAGGCCATGCGCCTCGCCCGCCTTGGCGAGCGCTTCGATCAGGTGAAAAACATAGGCCGGACCCGACCCGCTGAGGCCGGTTACGGCATCCATCTGGTCCTCACTCTCCAGCCGGACCGTCTGTCCGATGGCCGAGAGAAGGGATTCGGCCAGATCCGCATCGGCGTCTGTGGCGTTGGCGTTGCCAATCAGCGCGGTAATGCCCTGGCGGATCGCGGCGGGCGTGTTCGGCATGGCGCGGATGATCGGGGTGCCCTGCCCCAGAACGTCCTCGAACGTGGCCAGAGAGGTTCCGGCTGCAACAGAGATGAACAGGCTGGTGCCACCGCCCAGCGCCTTGATCGCGGGCAGCGCGTCGCCCATCATCTGCGGTTTGACGGCAACAAGCACCACGGCGGGCGCTTCGGGCAACGGTGTGTTGATGTTCACGCCCTGCGCCTTGAGCCAGTCGGACGGATAAGGGTCGATAACCCAGACCGAAGATGCGGGAAGACCATGCTCAAGCCATCCGGCGAGCATGGCGGACCCCATCTTGCCACATCCCAAAAGCACAATCCCCTGATCGGCGACGCGTGACATATCCATGATTGCCCCTCTCGTAACGTAACGATTCAGGGCAAAGCTTTACGCGCGGCCGTAGGCCTCTGCAATGGCGACCTGAATGGCCTCTTCCGGGGTACGGTTGCCCCACGTGACCAGTTGTATCGCCGGGTAATACCGCTCGGCGCTGAGAACGGCGGCGTTGATCATCGTATCGATCTGCTCGGCGCTGGCCATCTGGCCGCCCGCCAGCACCAGACCATAGCGGTAGACCATCAGTTTCTGGTTGGCCCAGTAGGTAAAGGCCCCAGCCCAGCACTGATCGTTCATCTTGTTGAGCAGCTCGTAAAGCTGCATTTCCCGTTCGGCCGGCGGTTCCATTTCGAACGAACAGACCATCCGCAGTGTTTCGTCATAGTTGGACCAGGCCAGCGTGATCGAATAGGTCCGCCACTGGCCTTCGACGGCCATGGCAATCTGGTCATCGCCGATGCGGTCAAAATCCCAGTCGTGGTGTTCGGCCAGATGTTCAACAATATCAATCGGATGAAGGTCTTCTTCTAGAAACTGTTCGGAAAGGGCCATAATGCCACCTCGCTCCTTCTCTAGCATTTCGGGGCTGGCAGCGCCCCATTGCTAGTTGCCTGCTCTACAAGCCGGGCTTCCCCCTTGGGCCTGTACTAAATATGGTGCGATGTGGTTGATATTCTGACAACCCCCATTCTTGGGGATAACAGCAATAAGTTGTGGACAGCCTGCAACGGCATCCAAAATATTGGCACTTTGCCCAGCTTTTTCTTGATTTAATTCTGCGACGCGTCAAAATACTCCGCATCGCACAACCCGTTAATTCGGATTGCGCGGCAGAAAGTTTTGTCCTGAAAACTTGGTCAATGCGGCGCGAACGGAACGTTACTTGTCCAGTTTCGCCTCAAGCGCTGCAATCCGCGCTTCGAGCGCCGCATTTTCTTCGCGCGCTTTCTGGGCCATGGCACGGACGGCATCAAACTCTTCGCGGGTGACGAAATCGCGGTCGGCCAGCCAGCGGTCGATCATCGACTTCATCGCGTTTTCGGCCTCTTCCCGCGCGCCCTGTGCCACGCCCATCGCGTTGGTCATCAGCTGGGATACGTCGTCCAGGATTTTGTTGCGGGTTTGCATGTCTCTAACTCCGGTTTCGCGGTTGGTCCCTATATGGGTAAAGAATGAGCCGGACTCAAGGTTGACTTGCCCTGCAAAGCCCGGGCAATGAGACGCACATGCAGGCTTTTCTGAATTTTCCCGATCTGTCTCCCGAATTGTTCTCGATCTCGCTGTTCGGGATGGAGTTCGCGCTGCGATGGTACGCACTGGCTTATATCGCCGGCATTCTGATCGCGTGGCGGATGGCGCTGTCCGCGCTGCGTCGCCCTGCCCTGTGGCCCGGCGAGGTGCCGCCTCTGCGCAAGGAGCAATTGGAGGATCTGGTTACGTGGATCATCCTTGGCGTCATTCTGGGCGGACGGCTGGGGTTCGTGCTGTTCTATCAGCCCGGATACTATCTGTCGCATCCGCTGGATATCCTGAAAGTCTGGCAGGGCGGCATGGCCTTTCACGGCGGATTGTTGGGCGTGGTTGTCGCCGCATATCTTTATGCAAGGCGGCATAATATACCGGCGCTGTCGCTGGCCGATCTGATCGCCCACACCGTACCGCCGGGATTGTTGCTGGGGCGTCTGGCCAATTTCATCAATGCGGAACTCTGGGGGCGGCCAAGCGATGCGCCATGGGCCGTGATCTTTCCCGGCATGGCCGCGCAGGACTGCCCCGGCGTTGTGGCGGGCATGTGCGCGCGCCACCCTTCACAATTGTATGAGGCTGCACTTGAAGGCATCCTGCTTGGCGCGCTTTTACTGTGGCTGGCCTATCGGCGCGGGGCGTTCCGCAAACCCGGTCTGATTATGGGCGTGTTTCTGGCCGGATACGGCGCATCCCGCTTTATAGTCGAGTTCTTCCGCCAGCCGGATGCGCAGTTTGTTTCTCCAGGCAACCCGTTGGGTCTTGCGTGGCATGCGGGCGGCTATGGGCTGACGATGGGGCAGTTGTTGTCTCTGCCGATGATCGCTCTTGGCCTGTGGTTTGCCCTGCGTGCCCGGGCGGCGAAATGAACCTGACCGATCACCTGCTGGCACGGATCGGGCAGGACGGCCCGATGACGGTTGCCGATTACATGAACGAATGCCTGCTGCATCCTGATTTGGGTTACTACACAACCCGTGATCCACTAGGCGCAAAGGGTGATTTCATCACCGCACCCGAAATAAGCCAGATGTTCGGAGAGATGCTCGGCCTGTGCCTGGCGCAAAGCTGGCTGGATCAGGGCCGCCCTGCACGGATTGCGCTGGTCGAGTTGGGCCCCGGTCGCGGAACCCTGATGTCGGACATCCTGCGCGCCACACGGAACATTCCCGGTTTTCACGATGCTGCGCAGGTCGTGTTGCTGGAGGCATCACCCACACTGCGCGCCATCCAGCTGGAGACGCTGAAAGATCATGCGCCGGTCTGGATTGATACAATCGACATGTTGCCGGACCTTCCGACCTATCTTGTCGCCAATGAGTTCTTTGATGCCTTGCCGATCCGGCAATTCGTACGGGATGGCGAGGGCTGGCGCGAGCGGCTTATCGGCGCGGAACAAGGCGCGCTGAGCTTTGGTTTGGGACCGTCGGGGCCACAGCCCGCCCTGCACGCACGGCTGGAGGATACCCAGGACGGTGATCTGGTCGAACTTTGCGCCCCCGCCGTCCCCTTCGTTACGGAAATTGCGGGCCGCATTGCCGCGCATGGAGGCGTTGGTCTGATCGTTGATTACGGCGACTGGCGATCGCTGGGCGAGACGTTGCAGGCGCTGCGCGGACATCAGCGGTCAGACGTGCTGACAGACCCGGGCCAGGCCGACCTGACGGCCCATGTTGATTTCGAACCGCTTGCAGCGTCCAGCCGGACAGCGGGCTGTGCCCATACACGCCTGACCCCACAGGGCGTTTTCCTTGAGCGGCTGGGCATAACGGCACGCGCGCAAAGACTGGCTCAATCATTAACCGGTCCGGTGCTGGATTCGCTGGTCTCGGCACATCGCCGGTTGACGCATCCCGAGGAAATGGGAAACCTGTTCAAAGTGCTGGGCCTCTATCCGGCAAACGCTTCTCCACCACCGGGACTGGAACCATGACGCTCGAGATTCTGACATCTGATCTTCTGTCCCCTGTCCGACATGGGTTTTTCAGCCGCCGCGGCGGAGCGTCATCCGGAATCTTCTCGGGGCTGAACTGTGGGTACGGTTCGTCTGACCAGACCGACGTTGTAACCGTGAACCGCAGCCGGGTGGCCGATGCGATGGCAGTTGCCCCCGACGCGCTGATCGGTGTGCATCAGGTGCATTCCCCGACCGTCCTGACGGTCGATGCCCCGATTACCGGAGAGAAGCCAAAGGCGGACGCGGTTGTGACCGCAACGCCCGGGCTGGCCCTGACGATCCTGACGGCCGACTGCCAGCCAGTGCTGTTTGCCGATCCAAACGCAAATGTGATCGGGGCCGCACATGCCGGGTGGCGCGGTGCTCTGGATGGCGTGCTGGAAGCCACGTTGGAGGCCATGGTGGCCCTGGGCGCGCGCCGCGAAGACACCATTGCGGTGATCGGCCCCACGATCTCGCAACGCGCATATGAGGTCGGGCCGGAGTTTTTGGATGACTTTGCCGCAGACTCGCCCGATAACATGCGGTTTTTCGCAAATGGGCAAGGCGATCGGCTTCATTTCGATCTGCCCGCCTTTGGCCTGCACCGGCTGCGGGCGGCGGGTATCGGGCAGGCGGAATGGACATGGCATTGCACCTATTCCGACCCTGAAAGGTTCTATTCCTACCGCCGGTCGACACACGCCAAAGAGGCGGACTACGGGCGCCTGATTTCCGCGATCAGATTGTAGTTTTAGACAAGAATAAGGCAATTTTGCCGCTTTTCCGCCACATTTGTGGTGTTTATTCCAATCAGAATCGAACGGAAATTATTGTCCGCTGTCAAACAGTTATACGTTTTGACCTTTGATTGGCGCGGCAATGTTAACAAAAGGGAACCGCTTACCTTCAATTTGTCCTCAATTGATCCCGGATCAGCCTTATCGGTGCCGCAAATCAGCGTCACAAATGGTTCACACAAGGGAAAACGGGCCTAAGCCCCAATAATTGAGCAGGACAAAGTTATGAAGACGAGATCAAGCTTTCTAAGCGCTGTTTTCGCGGCGATCAGGGATCAAAACCCTGACATGCCATGGAAGCGAGTTTCCAGCAGATCTGTCAGAGTTGCGCGCCGTCTGGCGGCGCGGCGCTGATCATGAAGGCCCGCGGAACCATGCTGCCGGTTCCAAGGGCTAATACGTGCAACGGGAGGATGCTCCGGCCCGATGCACGAGCTGTCACGACCATACTGCGTGGCGCTGATACGGGGCCTGTGTGCGTGAACAATTTCAGTTTGCGTTTGTGTGAGTTTGTCTGGGGGGTCAATGTGTTGACCAAAGTTATGCGATATTGCGTCGCGACGCGCGGGAATTCCGACTGCCGTCCTGTGGTCTCTCGTTTCATTCAAGACAAAGAACGACACCGATCTGGTGGGTCTGCCCTAGGGTTCGGCCTGCATGACCGGTATTTAGAGGGGACGGAATAAATATGACTATTCCAAATTCATTGGCACGCGCCGCCAGAAATGCCGTCGAAACGTCGGCAATGCTGCGCGAAGCTCAACAACCGCCAGTAAAGGCAAAGGCGCAGCTGCGGCGCTACGAGGTCAGCACGTTGCTGAAAAACGGCGAAGTTTCGCAAACCCGCCACATCGCACCGGCGCTGCCCATGTTCGAGGACGCGTTCTGCGCCTTCACGCGCGGTTCGCTGGTCGATACCGAACACGGACCGATTGCAATCGAAGATCTGATGCCGGGGAATACGGTCCTGACACAGGATGGCGCCTCGGAAACCGTGCTGTGGAAAGGATCCGTCACGCTGATTCCAGGACGCGAAGATTCTCGCGGCCGGACGCGGCCATTGACCCGGATCATGGCCGACACGTTCGGGATGCAGAAACCGATGTCCGGTGTCATCGCCGGACCAGCGGCCCGGCTGCTGGGCTGCCCGGCCCATTTGCGCCACCTGCATGGCGGCGCGCCGATTCTGGCACCGGTTCGGGAGTTCCAGGACGGAATGGGCGTTATCGAAACATTGCCGCCCACTCCGGTCGAACTGTTTCATATCTGCCTCAAACGGCATTCGGTGATAAGCGTTGATGGGTTATCTTTTGAGTCTTATCATCCGGGTGTTAATGCTGTTCGGATGATCAGCCACTCTTTGCGGTCGATCTATTTGAACCTGTTTGCTCATATCGAGTCGCTTAACGATTTTGGCCCGCTGCTGATGCCGCGCGCCGGAGATGGAGAGGTGGACGCGATATCAGCGTGAAATGTTAACGATTACTGCATAGTGGGGGCATAATGCAGCTAATACTCAGTTGGATCTTATCTTTGGCGGTCGCCGCAATGCTGCCGCCGGTTACGGCACATCCAAAACGCGCGGGGGTTACGCCGTCCGGTTCATTCGTTCTTCCAGAACGTCGAAGGGCACGCCGGGCTCGTCTTTTGCGCCGCGGATGACAAGCGACGTCTTGACGCTGGCCACGTTCGGCGTGGTTAGCAACTCGCCTGTCAGAAACTGCTGAAAGCTGCTGAGATCTGGCGCAACGCATTTCAGGATGAAATCGACTTCGCCGTTCAGCATGTGGCATTCGCGGACCAGTGGCCATTCCCGGCACCGATTTTCGAACGCGCTGAGTTCGGATTCGGCCTGGCTTTCGAGTCCGACCATGGCAAAGACCTGCACTTCGAACCCAAGTTCGCGGGCGTTGACGTCGGCGTGGTAGCCGTGGATCAGGCCTGATTCCTCGAGCGTGCGCACCCGGCGCAGACACGGCGGGGCTGATATTCCCACGCGTTTGGCCAGTTCTACATTGGTCATGCGACCGTCTGCCTGCAATTCCGCCAGAATTTTGCGGTCAATCTCATCCAGCCGTGTGGCGACCATGGAATGCTCCTGAATTTTCAGTTGTTATATCAGCGCCCAGCTAATGCGCAATATTATTTCACCGCCGCGCAATATTGTTTATTTGTAATGCAAATTTCATCGACATCGCCTGCCCCGCCTGCCGTACAGGAACCGTCAGGAAGGGGCTTTAAGCCCGATCAAGCGGTCGCTATATCCATCCTTCAACGGGCCGAGCGCCCACATCAGGCAGATCGAGTTGGGGGTACCATGGCCGACACAAAACACACCAAGGTTCTGATCATTGGGTCGGGACCGGCCGGATACACGGCCGGCGTTTATGCGAGCCGGGCAATGCTGGAGCCGATCCTGGTACAGGGGATCGAGCCCGGCGGCCAGCTTACCACCACAACCGATGTCGAGAACTATCCCGGCTTTACCGAGGTGCAGGGCCCCGATCTGATGATCAAGATGCAGGAACACGCAGCGGCGATGGGCTGCGAGATCATCGGCGACATCATCAGCGATCTGGATATCAGCAAGCGCCCGTTCACCGCGAAGGGTGACAGCGGCACGGTTTACACGGCAGACGCGGTCATTCTGGCCACTGGCGCCCGCGCCAAGTGGCTTGGCCTGCCCTCGGAAGACAAGTTCAAGGGCTTTGGCGTTTCTGCCTGCGCCACCTGCGACGGGTTCTTCTATCGTGGACAGGAGATCGTGGTGATCGGTGGCGGCAATACCGCCGTCGAAGAGGCGCTGTTCCTGACCAACTTTGCAAGCAAGGTCACGCTGATTCACCGCCGGGATGAATTGCGGGCAGAAAAGATCCTGCAGGATCGCCTGTTCAAAAACGAAAAGATCGAGGCGCTGTGGTTCCATGAACTGGACGAGGTGATCGGAACCGATGCTCCGCTGGGCGTGGAAGGCGTGCGCGTGAAGAACGTGAAAACTGGCGAGATCACGGAAATTCCATGCAAGGGCGTATTCGTGGCCATCGGCCACGCTCCGGCCAACGAACTGGTCAAGGACACGCTGGAAACCCATATGGGTGGCTATGTCGTGACCAAGCCGGGGTCCAGCGAAACCTCGGTTCCCGGTGTTTTCGCTGCAGGTGACCTGACGGACCATATCTATCGCCAGGCCGTCACCAGCGCCGGTATGGGCTGCATGGCTGCCCTGGACGCCGAGCGTTTCCTGGCCGAACAGGAATAAGCAATTGGCTGAATTCACCAGCGCCGCACGGTGAATTCAGTCCTTCGCCCGATGGCCGTCTTGACCGCCGCCCTACCCCGTATCAGACTTTGGGGCACGAAAGGCCGGATATGGGTGGCATCATTGAGTAACGTTCTGTGGCGCGGCGGATGGGCTACCCGTCTTCGGATCGGCAGCGGCCTTGTCCTGTTTACCTTTGCCTTCTTTCATTTCATCAACATTGGCCTGGGCCTGTTTCACACGGACTACCTGCATGGCATGCAGGATGGGCGTCAGGCTGTCACCCGGCACTATGCCGGGGCAATCCTTCTGTATGCGGCGCTGTTCACCCATGCCGGTCTGGCGCTTTATTCCATCGCCCAGCGCAGAACCCTGCGCATGCCGTTCAGCACCGGATTGCAGGTTGTTCTGGGGTTGCTGATCCCGCTGCAACTGATCTCTCATATTGTTCATACACGGTATGCGCACGAGATTTTCGATGTGAATGACGAGATGGGCTATATCATCATCCTGATGTGGCCCAGCATCGCGATCTGGTTGCAAAGCCTGTTGCTGTTGTTGGTCTGGATACATGGCTGCATCGGCCTGCATATGTGGCTGCGCCTGACCCGTTGGTGGTCACGGGCCGTGCCCTATCTGATTGGATTGGCCGTTTTCATCCCAACCTTTGCGCTTGCGGGGCTGCTGACCGAGGGGCGGCGGCTGTGGTTGGATTTCGCCGATGATGACCTGCGCGAGCAGTATATCGAGCACTACAACTGGCCCTCCCCCGAAGCTTTCCAAACCATGTTCGGTGTCAAGAACACCTCGCTAATGGTGTTCTGGGTGGCCCTTGGGGCGACGCTTCTGATCTATTTCGGGCGCAAGATGTGGCGGCGCAGGCATTCGGTGCGTGTCCGTTATGTGGACGGCCCCGAGGTAGTGGCAGAGAAAGGCATGACCCTGCTTGAGATTTCTCAGGCCAACGGCATCCCGCACACTGCATTGTGCGGCGGCAAGGGGCGTTGCACCACCTGCCGTGTAATTGTCGAGAAAGGCGCCGACGATCTTTCGTCCCCCAGTGCAGTCGAGGCACGCAGTCTGAGCGCCGTAAACGCCCCGCAGGGCGCGCGCCTGGCCTGTCAGATTCGCCCGACCGAACCCGCAACCGTGTTCCGCATGTTCCGCCCTGAAGGCCGCCGCGGGCGCGCGCATGCCAGTCAGGGAAAAGAGCGCCAGCTTGCCGTGTTGTTTCTGGACATGCGGGGGTTCACCGCACGCACGACCGGCCAATTGCCGTATGACATTGTGTTCCTCCTGAACCGGTTCTTTGACGCGATCGTGCCGCCCATCACTGCCCAGGGCGGTGTTGTCGACAAATACATGGGCGACGGGCTGCTGGCCGTGTTTGAAACACCGGATACCGCAAGCTCGGCCCGGGCCGGGCTGAAGGCGGCAGCCGAGATCAGCCAGGCGCTGCAGCAGTTCAACCGTCAGCTTGAGGGCGAAGGCGCACCGGGTGTCCGGATCGGCATGGGTCTGCATCTGGGCGATCTGGTTTTGGGCGAGATCGGCGCTGCCGGTTCGGCTTCGCGCACCATTATCGGGGATGCCGTGAACGTGGCCAGCCGGTTGGAAGCCGAAACCAAGGCACTGGGTGCGGAACTGCTGGTGTCCGAGACGCTTTTGCAGGCGGCAGAGTTTGATTACAGCGTTTCAGACATCCACTTTTTCGAGTTGCGTGGTGTGAGCCACCCGGTGCCGGCCCTGACCGTCAAGCGTGCATCGGAACTTGAGCTGAGCGTCGCGGCACAGGAACACATGCGCTGAATGCGGCGGAATTGTTGCCAATTTGAAGAACCTCGATCGCAATTGCTTTCCAAACATGGAAAATCCTTCCAATCCGGGAGAATTCGACGCATATCGTCCTTTGTTTCATGAAGGTATATGGACTCCGGGCCTGCATCGGGGCACATGCGCCGCGACGACAGGCAACACCACACTGTAAAAAGAGTATTCTGATGACGATGTTAAGCAATCTGGCACCGATCCCTGAACTGTACGTATCCTATGACTCGGCCCAGAAACTGAAGGTCGAAGCCGCCGATCTGACAAGCTGGGACCTGAGCCCGCGCCAGATCTGCGATCTGGAGCTGCTGATGAATGGCGGGTTCAACCCGCTCAAGGGTTTCCTGTCCGAGGCCGACTACGACAACGTCGTGGAAAACATGCGCCTGGCTGACGGCACCCTGTGGCCGATGCCGATTACGCTGGATGTCAGCGAAGATTTTGCCGAGAACATCGAACTGGGTCAGGACATTGCCCTGCGCGACCAGGAAGGTGTCATTCTGGGCACCATGACCGTGACCGACCGCTGGACACCGGACAAGGCGCGTGAGGCCGAGAAAGTCTTTGGCGCGGACGACGACGCGCACCCGGCTGTGAACTATCTGCACAACGTGGCTGGCAAGGTATATCTGGGTGGCCCCGTGGTCGGCATTCAGCAACCCGTCCACTACGATTTCCGCGCCCGCCGCGACACCCCGAACGAACTGCGCGCCTATTTCCGCAAGCTGGGCTGGCGCCGCATCGTAGCGTTCCAGACCCGCAACCCGCTTCACCGTGCGCATCAGGAACTGACCTTCCGCGCCGCCAAAGAGGCGCAGGCCAACCTGCTGATCCATCCGGTTGTCGGCATGACCAAGCCGGGCGATGTCGATCACTTTACCCGCGTCCGCTGCTACGAGGCGGTACTGGACAAGTATCCCGCATCCACCACATCGATGTCGCTGCTGAACCTGGCGATGCGCATGGCCGGCCCGCGCGAGGCGGTCTGGCACGGGCTTATCCGCGCCAACCACGGCTGCACTCATTTCATCGTGGGCCGCGACCATGCCGGCCCCGGCAAGAACAGCCAGGGCGAGGATTTCTATGGCCCCTACGACGCACAGGATCTGTTCCGCCAGTTTCAGGACGAAATCGGCGTCGAGATGGTCGACTTCAAACACATGGTCTATGTACAGGAGCGTGCTCAGTACGAGCCGAATGACGAGATCCTGGACAAGGACAAGGTCACGATCCTGAACATCTCGGGCACCGAACTGCGCCGCCGTCTGGCCGAAGGTCTGGAAATCCCCGAATGGTTCAGCTTCCCCGAAGTCGTCGCAGAACTGCGCAAGACCAAGCCGCCGCGCAGCCAGCAGGGCTTTACGGTGTTTTTCACCGGTTTCTCGGGCTCGGGCAAATCCACTATCGCCAACGCGCTTATGGTTAAGCTGATGGAAATGGGCGGCCGCCCTGTGACTTTGCTGGACGGTGACATTGTGCGTAAGAACCTGTCATCGGAACTGGGCTTCTCGAAGGAACACCGCGACCTGAACATCCGCCGCATCGGCTATGTGGCGTCCGAAATCACCAAGAACGGTGGCATCGCCATCTGCGCGCCGATCGCGCCCTACGCCACAACCCGCCGCGCGGTTCGCGAGGAGATCGAACAGTTCGGCGCGTTCTGCGAGGTTCACGTGGCCACCACCATCGAGGAATGCGAGCGCCGCGACCGCAAGGGCCTGTACAAGCTGGCGCGGGAAGGCAAGATCAAGGAATTCACCGGCATCTCGGACCCTTACGACGTACCGCAGAACCCGGAACTGCGCGTTGAAACCGAGAATGTCGAGGTCGACAACTGCGCCCACCAGGTACTGCTGAAATTGGAAAGCATGGGCCTGATTGCCGCGACCTGAGCCGGTTTCAGAACCTGAACACGAAAGCCCCCGGTCTATGCCGGGGGTTTTCTTCTCTCAACCTCCGGAACTCAGTTCCGCGCGCAGCGCCTCGACTGCGCGGCGTTCGAAGGCGCCAAATTCGGCGGCTTTGGCCTGAATGGCCTGCACATGCGGCAGACGGGCGGTGAAATCCTCTGGCGATACAGCCGCAATCGCCTGCTGAATCTCAACCTTGGATTCGCACAGGATCATGCCCGAAGTGTCCATGAAATCGTCGATATTCGGGCATCCCCAGTAGATCGGCACGGTCGAACACAGGATCGCATCGATCAGCTTTTCCGAGAAGTAGTTCCGTTCCCGGACGTTCTCGATAACCACCGAGTACCGGTATGGGGCCAGACCATCGGACTTGTTTTCAAACGGTTTGTAACCCCGGCCCATTACATCGACATCCGCGCCACTTTCTCGGACCCAGTCAATCAGTTCGTGCCGCAATTCATGCCCAACCTGATCCCGTTTGGCGGACGCGATTAGGGAACAGGAGCGTTTTTTTTCAATTTTCAGATCCTGCCAATCCGAAACCTGCGTATCGCCATAAGGCAGAAAAACGGCGTTCGGGATCGTCCGCAGAAGAATGTCGTGAAAGGTGAACACCCGGAAAAAACGGCGATGGGTCCAACGCAGCATCCGGTCGTGCTTGGCGTGAATGGCCGAAGGTTCCCCCATCATCAACGAAATGCGCGCGCGTGTGCCACGGCGCAGGCGCAGATGTACGGTAGAGTTGGGGTACATGATCAGGTGATCGGTGCGCTCGAGATCGCCGATGGTCTTGCCGATCAGGCGCTCCGGGCAGCCCTCGGGCCAAATGAGATCGGACAGTGGAACTGCCCCCAGTTTCGGCCCCAGACGGTGGCCGTATGGCAAAACGGCAATCGCGGGACGGGTCATTGCAAAGTCTCTGGCAGGTCGACCTGACCACGCATCAGGACATGGCCGCGACCGGCAACCCTGATCCCGGTCATCGCGTCCGGGGGACCGACTCGCGTGACAGTCGCCTGTCCGGGGCGGCCCATGTCGTGCCCCTGCTCTGCCACAAAGCTGTCATTGGGCATCAGGCCGTATTTCCACAGGTAAGCCGCCATGGCGCCCGTGGCCGAGCCGGTGAACGGATCCTCTGGCGGGCTGGGTGGCGCCAGCAGCAGGCGCGAGAATGTATCACCTGCAGACGTTGCACCCTGTAGCGTCACTAGGAAGGGTTCGGCCATATCTGAGCCCGAAAAACACGCTTTCTCGGCCACCTTGCGCAGAGGCTCTTCGGACAGTTTTGCGGCGCGCAGGGCATCATGATTGCGCAACACGGTGATGCAGAACGGCAATCCGGTCGACACAAACTGAGGCGGGGATATGATGGCGCTTTCCGGAAGGCCGATCGCGGCGGCAACAAGTTCCGCCGGCACGTGCTGGCCAAATTGGGGGGCAACCTGCGTCATCTCAATTTCATCGCCGCTCATGCGGATCGATACGATCCCTGCCCCGGTTTCCAGCGTCAGGCAGTCACCTTCGAACAACCCGCGCGACCGCATGGCTGCTACGGTGGCGATGGTGGGATGCCCGGCAAATGGGATTTCGCGGCTGGCCAGGAAGTAACGCACATGGACATCCGCGACTTCCGAAGGGCCGGTGAAGGTGCATTCCACAAGCGAGGTTTCGCGGACATAGGCCTTGCACACTTCCTGCGACAGCACAGCACCACCGTGGACCACGGCACAACCGTTTCCGCCAAATGCCCGGTCGCTGAAGGCGTCCACCCAGTCAAAATCGAACCAGCTCATGCGTCACTTTCCCCGAACGATATGAATTACGGGCGCATCCGGCCCTTCCGGTTCGCATGTGTCGCCGCTATGGCGGTAATTGTCACGCTAAAATCAGCCGGAGGCGGGGCCGTTCAGTGAACGGCCACCGGTGAAAAGTCATGTTCACGGGCCAGGACAAAGGCCAGTTTCCGGTCGGCGACCAGCGCCAATTGCTGTCCGTCGGAATCGTGAACCGCATAAAGCTGATCCAGATCACCAGCCTGCTCACGCACTTCCAAGGGAAGATCGGCAACATCGACCGCTTTGACATACACGATCCGGTCGCCTTCGGTGTTAATCTCAATCGGTGTATTCATTGCTCTTACCCCTTCCTAATGTTGATCGTCTGCACCACGGTTTCCGGCACGGCGCGGGTCAGATCCACGTGCAGCAGACCGTTTTCCATGATCGCCTCGCCGACCTCGACCCCGTCTGCCAGCACAAACATGCGCTGAAACTGACGCGCCGCAATGCCACGGTGCAGGAATATTCGCCCCTCGCTGTCGTCGCGTTGACGGCCCCGGATCACCAGCTGGCGATCCTCGATGGTGATCGACAGATCTTCTTCCGCGAACCCGGCCACGGCCAGGGTGATGCGATACGAAAAATCCGATGTCTGTTCGATGTTGTAGGGCGGGTATCCTTCGTTGCCAGCCTTTGCAGACCGTTCCAGAAGGCGTTCCAACTGCTCGAACCCCAAAAGATGCGGGTATGAGCCAAGAGTAAGTTTTGACACGTTTTCTCGTCCTTTTATGTCAAAGCGACGGGTGGTGCGGCCCCGTTGCGGCAACCGCGTGTTATAGAATATGGGAATATGCAGGGATGTCCACAAGGTCTGGCCCGATAAACCCTGACACACTATCTTGTGTGGAAAGCACCACAACTACGACTGAGTCGCCTATGAATGCGCCTACCGATCTTTCCATGAAAACTGATGAGGTTTTGCGGGTTGAACTTGAGGTGTTCCGACGTCAGCACCGCGATCTGGACGAAGCGATCGAGGCGCTGCAGGCAACGGGTACCTCGGACCAGCTGACCATCAAACGTCTGAAAAAGCAGAAACTGCGGCTGAAGGACATCATCCGGCTGATCGAGGACCGCCTGACCCCCGACATCATCGCCTGACGCATTGCCAGACAGGTGGATTTGGCTATAGTGCGCGCTCTTTGAAAAGCCGGGGAAAATGCGGATGGGTGAGATCAAGGTAGGCATCATCATGGGCAGCCAGTCGGACTGGCCCACGATGAAGGAAGCCGCGGATATTCTGGACGAACTGGGTGTTGCCTACGAGGCGCGCATCGTGTCGGCCCATCGCACGCCGGATCGCCTGTGGGACTATGGAAAAACCGCTGTGTCGCGCGGCTTGCAGGTGATCATTGCGGGTGCCGGCGGGGCCGCGCATCTTCCCGGCATGATGGCTTCGAAGACACGGATCCCGGTGATCGGAGTGCCGGTTCAGACGCGGGCCCTGTCGGGTGTCGATTCCCTCTATTCCATCGTTCAGATGCCGAAAGGGTTTCCGGTGGCGACCATGGCCATTGGATCGGCGGGTGGTGCCAATGCCGGGTTGATGGCTGCTGGTATCCTGGCTCTGCAGGATGCCGAACTGGCCGGACGGCTGGATGCCTGGCGCGAGGCCCTGTCGGCCTCTATCCCCGAGGAGCCTGCCGATGACTGAAGCATTGCAGACCGGGGCTCGGATCGGAATTCTGGGCGGTGGCCAGCTGGGCCGGATGCTGTCGGTCGCGGCGGCCCGTCTGGGGTTTGTCACCCATGTTTATGAGCCTGGCGCGAACCCGCCTGCTGGCCACGTCGCCGACCGCGTGACCAATGCCGCCTATGACGATGCCGACGCCCTGCGTGCCTTTGCCGAAGACGTGGATGTCATCACCTATGAATTCGAGAACATCCCGACCGAGGCACTGGATCTACTGGAAGCGCATCGCCCCATTCGCCCGGGCCGCGAAGCCCTGCGGGTCAGTCAGGACCGGCTGACGGAGAAGAGCTTTCTGCAGGGACTGGGCCTGAAAACGGCACCCTTCGCCGACATCACAGATCTGGACAGCCTGCGCACAGCGGTTGATGAGATTGGCACACCCGCCATTCTGAAAACCCGCCGGTTCGGCTATGACGGCAAAGGTCAAGCCCGGCTGCGCGCGCCCGACGACGCCGAATCCGCACTGGCCGATATGGCGGGCGCGCCTGCTATTTTGGAAGGCTTCGTGGATTTCTCGCACGAGGTGTCCGTCATCGCCGCCCGTGGTCTGGACGGTCAGGTTGCCTGTTTCGATCCCGGTGAAAACGTCCACCGTGACGGTATCCTGCATACAACGACCGTACCGGCGCGGCTGTCGCCGTCGCAGCGAACGGATGCCGTGCTGCTGGCGGCAAATATTCTGAACGCGCTGGACTATGTCGGGGTGATGGGCGTTGAACTGTTTGTCACGGCCGAGGGTCTTATCGTCAACGAAATCGCCCCGCGTGTTCACAACTCGGGACATTGGACCCAGAATGGATGCGCCGTGGATCAGTTCGAACAGCACATCCGCGCTGTCGCAGGGTGGCCTCTGGGGGATGGCCAGCGGCATTCCGACGTGGTCATGGAGAACCTGATCGGCGCCGATATGGACCGTGTGCCCGATCTGGCCCGCGAACGGGATGTGGCGCTGCATCTCTACGGCAAGGCCGACGTCAAGGCAGGCCGCAAGATGGGCCATTTCAACCGGGTCATCCGCTGAAGGTTATCGAGCCGGCGTGCGATGCCTCAGTCGAAGCTATTCCTGAACAATAGAAAACGCAGCGCGCTTATGCCACCAGGCGCGCCGCGATGTCCCCGGACATGTAGCTGACGCGCCCACCCGCCAGAGTGGCCGCGACACGGTTGGTGGCGGTTTCCAGGATTACCAGATCGGCCCGTTTGCCCGGTGCAAGCGTGCCGCGATCCGTCAGACCCAGCACCTGCGCAGGCCCTGACGAGATCAGCGCCCAGGCCCCGGCCAGATCCAGCAGACCGCTTTTGGCCAGCATCAGGGCCGCGCGGCGCGGGCTGGGGTAGTGGTAATCCGAGGCCAGCGCGTCGCACAGCCCCATCGTGATCAGATCCAGCGCGCTGGCATTGCCTTTGTGCGAGCCGCCCCGCACCACGTTCGGAGATCCCAGTATGACGTGATCACCGGCAGCACGGGCCGCCTCGGCGGCTTCCAGCGTTTCGGGAAACTCTGATATCCGGGCCCCGCGCGCGCGCCAGTCTGCCCGGGTCCGGGCCGTGGCGTCGTCATGACTGCCCAACCGGACACCGCGATCGGACAGCGTGGCGCAAAGCTGTTCCAGCGCTGCCGGTACTTCCCCTGACCGGGCATGCATTTCTTGAAGCATTTCAAGATGCGCTTCGGGGCTGCGCCCGGCCTTGAGCGCCTGCCCGGTCAGACGCGGCGGTGTGCGTCCTTGCGCCAGGCGGTCATGCGGCAGATGGTCATTGAACACCACATAAGGCACCTGCCACCGGGCAATACGCTCGGGCAGGTCCGCATAGTCTTCCAGCATGTGGGTTTCAAACCGCAACTGGGGTAACAGATCCGTCACGACGGTATCCCTGACCCCGGCAATCGCATCAAAGACCTGGCCCGCAAATCCCGGGCCACGCACGCCGCCTTCCCAGCTATGGAACTGGGCCAGCACGGCTGTGGTAATTCCATTGGCGGCCAGTTCCGCCTCGGCCGACACCAGACCTTCGGCCATTTGCTTCATCGCTCCGCGACGCGGGGCAAGATGGCGCTCGAACCCGTCCCCGTGCAGATCGACGATCCCCGGCAGGATGGTGTATCCTGACAGATCGATCTGCCGTCCGGTCCCCGAGGACTGAATGATCCCGTCCGCCACGGCCAGTTCGGTTCGCGTCACTTCGTGACCCGACACAAGAACATCCGCCCGGGTGAAGGTCAGTTCAAGTGCGGTCATCGCGTCGGCTCCGACGGAGGTTCTGAACAGTCCTCTCCGATACAGATCTCGTCAATGACATCCATGACACCGTCGAGCCAGGTGATCTGCGGATCAAAGCGGCCAAACTCGATAAAATGCAGCGCCTGCGCCATGACCCGGGGGTTGTTCATCATGAAGGTATGGGTCACCGGCAATACGATGTGATCGGCCATGCCTGCGACACGGGTGGTTCGCACTGACACCTTTCCATCATCCCGCCCCTCGATCATCGACGAAAACAAAGGGTTCAGCGAGTTCTCTCCCGCGATTACGCCAAGATCGAATTCGACCGGCGGCAATTGGCTCGGGATACCCTCCGGCCCGGTTCCCAGCGCCAACCCGGCTGGACCGTTGAGCATACCGAAAACCTCCCATGAGCCTAGTTCATCAACCAGTTGGCTGCCCTGGTTTGGCGGGCCCAGCATGACCACGCGGCCCAGGTTGTCCGGTGTATTGTCCTGCAGCCAGTACCGCAGAAGAATCCCGCCCATCGAATGGGCCACGACGTTTGCGGTCTCGTCCCCGCAGGCGGCAAGGGCGCCCGGCACAGTTTGCCGGGCCAGTTCGGGTATGGGCAGATCTGTTGACGGGTAATCCGGACGCACGACTTTGTAGCCGTGGGCGCTAAACAATTGCTCCATCACCGAAAACGAAGCCTTGGTTCGCGCAAGCCCATGCAGCAACACAACGCATTTCGCGCTGACAAATGATGGGACGAGGCAAAGGAACAATACGACCAGAAATCTCATAGCCGCCAGATAAGGCCTATCGTGGATCGTGAAAACCCCTAGCCGGTCTTCCGTCGCGATACGGCCATCGCAATGCCGCCCAGAACCGCGACGGTTCCAACAGCCAGACGCAGACCTGCCGTTTCCCCCAGCAGGGCAATGCCAGCCGCGATGGCGATGATCGGAACGCTCAGTTGCACCACGGCCGCAGTCGCAGGCAAAAGCTTCGGCAGAACCCGATACCACAGCGCATAACCCAGCCCCGAAGTCACGGAGCCGGACAAAATCGCCAGCGCATACCCAGCGGGTGCCATCTGCCACGCTCCGCCCAACAAAAACAGCGCAACGGACGTGACCGGCAGGGCAACTACGAAATTGGCAGCTGTTCCCTGCAATGCGTCGGGCTCGGACCGGCCTGCCAGCGAATAAGCGGCCCAGCCCACACCCGCCGCTGTCATCAGCGCGGCACCGGACAAGTCGACCGGAACAGCACCTGATGGCCACAACACATACCCAAGTCCGAAAAGCGCAATCCCCGCTCCGGCCAACTGGCGCGCGGTGGGGCCTGAACCTGTCACGGCGCCAAAGGCAAACATGGAAATCTGTACGACCCCAAACAGGATCAACGCCCCCAATCCCGCATCAAGCGTCAGATACGCCATCGAAAACCCGATCATGTAAAGCGACAGTGACCCTGCCCCGATAACCCTGCGCTTGTGAAATACCGGCAGATGCTCGCCTTGTTGCCGGACCAACACGACCAGCATCAAGGCCCCAGACAGAACCCGCACCGCGGCAAATCCCGCCGGATCGGCGGCCCCGCTGTCGATTGCCAGCCGGTTCAGGATCGAGTTCGCCGCGAAGGCGCACATGGTCAGGGTGGTCAGCAGGAACAGTCTCATATCAACCGCATAGCCGGTTCGTCGCGAACTGGACAGTCCTTTCCGCAAACACCGTGCGCTTCATCTTTTCCCAAATACTCCCGCCGGAGGCATGGCCGCATCGCGGCCATCGAAACCGAAACGGGGCCGCCCGAAGGCGACCCCGTTCCTTTGTACTGTGCGTCCCCGTGAAGCAGCCTGGCCTTGGGCCTGGCTACTGTCAGGGCAGTCAGAATTCGCCGGGGCGAATTCGACGTCTTACATCATGCCGCCCATGCCGCCCATGTCGGGCATGCCGCCTGCGGCAGGTGCGTCTTTCTGCGGCTTGTCTGCAACCATCGCTTCGGTGGTGACCAGCAGACCGGCAACCGATGCCGCGTCTTCCAGAGCGGTACGGACAACTTTGGCCGGGTCGATCACGCCGAACGAGAACATGTCGCCATATTCTTCGGTCTGAGCGTTGAAGCCGAAGGCAGCGTCCGAAGATTCGCGAACTTTGCCTGCAACAACCGCACCGTCGACACCTGCGTTCTCGGCGATCTGGCGCAGCGGCGCTTCGATAGCTTTGCGAACGATGTTGATGCCTGCATCCTGATCAGCGTTTGCACCCTTCAGAGCTTCCAGTGCTTTACCGGCCTGAACCAGAGCAACACCACCGCCCACAACGACGCCTTCCTGAACGGCAGCGCGTGTTGCGTTCAGAGCATCATCCACACGGTCCTTACGCTCTTTCACTTCAACTTCGGTCATGCCGCCGACGCGGATAACAGCAACACCGCCTGCCAGTTTGGCAACGCGCTCTTGCAGCTTCTCACGGTCGTAATCCGACGAGGTTTCTTCGATCTGAGTGCGGATCTGAGCAACACGTGCTTCGATCTCGGCTTTCTCGCCAGCACCGTCGACGATGGTGGTTTCGTCTTTGGTGATTTCGATCTTTTTGGCGGTGCCCAGCATGTCCATGGTGACGGACTCTAGCTTCATGCCCAGATCTTCGCTGATGACCTGACCGCCGGTCAGGATTGCGATGTCCTGCAGCATGGCTTTGCGGCGGTCGCCGAAGCCCGGTGCTTTGACAGCAGCAATTTTCAGGCCGCCGCGCAGTTTGTTGACAACCAGAGTTGCCAGCGCTTCGCCTTCAACGTCCTCGGCAATGATCAGCAGCGGCTTTTGCGACTGGATCACCTGCTCGAGCAGCGGAACCATCGGCTGCAGCGAGGACAGTTTCTTTTCGTGCAGCAGGATCATGCAGTCGTCGAGTTCTGCGATCATCTTGTCTGCGTTGGTGACGAAGTAGGGCGACAGGTAGCCACGGTCGAACTGCATACCTTCGACAACGTCGGTCTCGGTTTCCAGACCTTTGTTTTCTTCGACGGTGATAACGCCTTCGTTGCCAACCTTCTGCATTGCGTCTGCGATCTGCTGACCGATTTCGGCTTCGCCGTTGGCCGAGATGGTGCCAACCTGAGCAACTTCTGCCGAGTCCTTGACTTCGCGCGAAGCGGCCTTGATGCCTTCAACAACCTTGGCGGTTGCCAGGTCGATGCCGCGCTTCAGGTCCATCGGGTTCAGGCCTGCTGCAACCTGCTTCAGACCTTCTTTGACGATGGCCTGTGCCAGAACGGTTGCAGTGGTGGTGCCGTCACCGGCTTCATCATTGGTGCGGCTGGCGACTTCTTTCACCATCTGCGCGCCCATGTTTTCGAACTTGTCTTCCAGTTCGATTTCCTTGGCAACCGAAACGCCGTCTTTGGTGATGCGCGGCGCGCCGAAGGATTTGTCCAGAACCACGTTGCGGCCTTTGGGGCCCAGGGTCACTTTAACCGCGTCAGCCAGGATGTTCACACCCTTCAGCATACGGTTGCGGGCATCGGTGTCGAACTTGACGTCCTTTGCAGCCATGTCGTTTCTCCTTGAGAAATATGTTGGAAATGAAGATCAGAGAAAGCGCGCAGGCTTACTCGATGATCCCCATGATGTCGCTTTCTTTCATCATCAGCAGCTCTTCGCCGCCGACGTTGACCTCGGTGCCCGACCATTTGCCGAACAGGATCTTGTCGCCGGCTTTTACGGCCATTGCGATCAGTTCGCCGCTGTCCTTGCGTGCGCCTTCGCCGGTTGCAACGACTTCGCCTTCGCTGGGCTTTTCTTTTGCGCTGTCAGGAATGATCAGGCCGCCTGCTGTTTTCTCTTCGCTTTCAACGCGACGAACCAGCACACGGTCATGAAGCGGTTTCAATGCCATCTTTGCAGCTCCTTGGGCTCAAAGTTTGTTTATCCTCCCCTCACCTAATGGCGAGGCGTTAGCACTCGGGTCATCCGAGTGATAACGACGCATAGCTAGGGAGTTGGAAAGGCCGAGTCAACAATATGTGAGAAACTTTTTGCGCCAGAGTTTCCAGCGGGGCCGTTTCGGGCTTCAGTCCTGTTGCTCCCAGCTATAGGCCCAATGCTTCAGCCCCTCGGATCCGCAGGCCGACAATTGGTAGACCCCCTTTTCGACTTTTTCGAACCAGCCGTAATGATTGTCGCGCATGATGCGCGTCGCCCCGGCAACTCCGGTTGCGCGGGCCACGTCAGATCCCTTGGTCGCGCCGCATTCCGCCAGATGGGCTGCACATTTCAGGGCGTCTTGGCGGTACCCGGTCACGACTCCATGCCGCGTGGCCCCGCCCGCATTCGGGTCGCCCTGCAGCCGGTCGAATTCCCGCAACAACCGCGCGGCCCTTACCTTGTTCTTGCGAGGCGCGTACGGCCCCGGGTCGCAATGCACCTCGGCCCGGCCATCTTCCCGGACGGTAATCAGGCCCAAACCCAACCTGCGACACAAGGACAGGTTATCCCTCAGCGCCCGCCTTGCGGTCCGACCCATGGGTTTGCGCACACCGACATAGACCTGATCGGTTACTTTCAGGCGCGCGATCGCCTGATGAAACAGGGCCAGCGAAAACCCCAGCTTCAGCTCGACAATGACCGGATCATCGCCGTCGCGCGCGGCAACGATATCGGCTGCGCCGACCTCGCCCTTGACGGTGTATCCCTGACGTTCAAGCAACGCTTTGATCGGCGGGTAAAGGTCCTGTTCGCGCTTCATCTCACCATGCTAGGCTATTCGGCCGGGATTGCCAGACGTTGCCAGCCCCTTCAGCTTGCGCCCCGCCGAAAGGATAGGCAATGTCGCGCCCGATAGGATAGCCGTCAAACCGAGGAAAACGATGCGCCTTCTGATATTTCTGTTGTGCCTGATCTTGCCTGCCAGCCTTCACGCCGCTTGCGAAGGCCGCGACCTGAGGGCGAATATGACACCCCAGATGGCGACCCGCCTTGAACACGCCTTGGACGGCATCCCCTTTCCCGAAGGCAACCACTGGGTTGCCGTGAGGGGCGACACGGTGTTGCATCTGATCGGAACCCTGCACGTCAATGACCCGCGCATGTCCGCCGTGGTCGAGCGGCTGGAACCGCTCCTGAAAGACGCCGACGCCTTTTTCTTTGAAACCTCGCAGGCCGAGATGAAAGCGTTCGAGCAGGCTCTGGCCAAGGACCCCAGCCCTTTGCTGATCACATCGGGGCCGACTCTGATTGATCTGATGTCGGCCGAGGATTGGGCCGCCCTGTCAGCCACCTTGGCCAAACGCGGCATTCCCGCCTGGACCGCCGCCAAGTTGCGCCCCTGGTTTTTGAGCCTGACATTGGGCGTGCCATCCTGCGTCGCCCAGACCCCGGACGGAGACCGCGGCATGGATGCACGCCTGTCCGAACTCGCCGATACCCATGGTATTCCGCAATACTCGCTGGAACAGGTCGAGAATGTCATTGCGATGTTCGAAAGCCATCCGATCGAAGAACAGGCCCAGTCACTGGCCCGGCTTGCCGGCGCGCTGGAGGCCAGCGAAGACCAGCTGGCCACGATGACCAACGCCTATCTGGAAGAAAAACATGCCGAAATCATCCAACTTTCCTTGCTGCAGGGGTTCGACGCATCAGATCTGACGCAGGAAGAATTTGATGCCGAATGGAAGGCGTTCGAGCAGCAATTGCTAATCCAGCGCAACGACAACTGGCTGAAGCACATTCTGGAACTGAAGAACCAAACGGCCGTCATCGCCGTGGGTGCGGGGCATCTGGCAGGTCAGCAGGGGTTGTTGCATCAATTACAGCTTGCGGGCTTCACGCTGACCCGCGCGCCCTTTTGATCTGACAGTCAGATTTGACGAACAGTCGCATCTGGCGCACAGCCGGGTGACAAGCCTGTCTGTCCACCCTATAAGGCCCGCAAAATCCCATTTCTGCAGGACACTGACATGACAATTCAGGTTTTCGGCCACAAGTCCCCCGATACTGACTCGACCGGCTCGCCCATTCTGTGGGCCTGGTATCTGAACGAAATCCAGGGCGAGAAAGCCGAGCCGGTGCTGCTGGGCGAACCCAATACCGAAGCTGCCTTCATGCTGCGCCACTGGGATCTGCCGAAACCGCGGATCATCGATGACGTGAGTGAGGGCGCTCCGGTCGTCATCGTCGACACCAACAACCCCGCCGAGCTGCCTGCCGGTATCAACGGCGCCGATATCCGCGCCATCATCGACCACCACAAGCTGGTCGGCGGCCTGGAAACCAAAGGCCCGATCGACATTACCGTCCGCCCGCTGGCCTGTACCGCAACCATCATGATCGACCTGATCGGGGATGACGCGGCCAGGATGCCTGACGCCATCAAAGGCGCGGCGCTGACTTGCATCCTGTCCGATACGCTGGAGTTCCGCTCGCCGACCACGACCCCGCGCGATCGTGCGGTCGCGGAAAAGCTCGCCGCAGAACTTGAGTTGGATATTGCGGAATACGCTGCCGACATGTTCGCCGCGAAGTCGGACGTTTCGTCCTTTTCCGACGCGGAACTGATCCGCATGGACAGCAAGGAATACGAAGTCGACGGCACCAAATTCCGCGTCTCGGTTCTAGAAACCACCGCGCCCGGTGTTGTTCTGGACCGCAAGGACAGCCTGGCAGACTCGATGGCGGATGTCGCCAGGGAAGATGGTGTGGATCAGGTTCTGCTGTTCGTTGTGGACATCCTGAACGAAGAAGCCACCCTGTTGGTTCCGAACGATCTGGTCAAATCCGTCGCCGAAAAAAGCTTTGGTGCCTCGGTCGACGGCGATGCCGTGGTTTTGCCCGGCATCATGAGCCGCAAGAAACAGATCATCCCGAACCTCAAGGTCTGACACCGAACTCTTTACAGAAAGTTAGGCGCCCCTATCGGGCGCCTTTTTTTTGCGAGGCTCTGCCTCGCGCTCCGGGATATTTTTGGCCAGATGAAGTTTGGATCCCCTGCTTCATCTGGCTGAAAGTATCCTGGGGGAGACGCCCGAAGGGCGGCGGGGGCAAAGCCCCTACTGGCCAAACCGGTATTCCTCTGCCATAGGCTTTGATGACTTTCCCACCGCGTCAACAGGGGCCTGACATGACACAGATCATCCAATCGATTGCCGAGGTTTCCGACCGCTACAAAGCTCTGTTCGTTGACCTGTGGGGCTGCGTGCACAATGGCATTACAGCCTTCCCCGAAGCGGTTGCTGCGCTGCAAACTTACCGCGCGTCGGGTGGTTTGGTGGTTCTGGTCACAAACTCACCAAAACCCCGTGCCGGTGTGGCAGTGCAACTGACGCAGTTCAACGTACCCGCCGACGCATATGACACCATCGCCACCAGTGGCGACTCGGCCCGGTCGGCCATGTTCCGAGGCACGGTTGGTCAGAAAGTCTATTTCATGGGCGAATGGGAGCGCGACGAAGGGTTCTTTGAACCACTCAAGCTGTTGCATCACCCAATCCAGATCGAACGGGTGCCGCTGGATGAAGCCGAAGGAATTGTTTGCTGCGGCCCGTTCGACCCCATGGCGGACCCGGCGGTCAACCGGGCCGATTTTCTGTACGCCAAACAAAAAGGGCTGAAGCTGCTCTGCGCAAACCCCGATATTGTCGTGGATCGTGGTGAAGTGCGGGAATGGTGTGCAGGGGCTCTGGCCCGCCTTTACACCGAAATGGGCGGTGAGAGCCTGTATTTTGGCAAGCCTCATCCGCCGATTTATGATCTGGCCCGGCGCAGGCTGCAGGAACTGGGCGCGGATATCGCTGATGCCGATATTCTGGCAATCGGTGACGGTCCACATACGGACATCGCCGGCGGCATGGGGGAAGGGATTGATTCCTTGTTCATATCCGGCGGTCTGGCTGCATCCGAGACAAATACGTCATACCAGCCTGACCCGGATGCGCTAAACAGCTATATTGAAAAAGAAAAAATAAACCCAACCTATTCGATCGGACGTCTGAGGTAATAAAATAAGGCTTGATTTTCTGCACTTGCGAAGTAATAAAGTTGCCAATCGATGGCTACGGGCGGTTTTTTATTTCTCCGCCAACTGCAAGTGAGGGCAACATGTTGGACAATCTTCCGCGCGGAACGATCTGTATCGAAGACATTGAAATGGGCATGAGCCGCCACCTGCGCAAAGTGGTGACGGATGAGGACATAGAGATGTTTGCCCAGGTGTCGACCGACCGGAACCCGGTTCATCTGGACGATGATTATGCCCGCGACACGATTTTCGAAGGGCGCATCGCGCATGGGATGCTGACGGCCGGCCTGATTTCGGCGGTAATCGGCGAACAGCTGCCCGGCCACGGTACCGTGTACATGGGGCAGTCGCTGAAGTTTCTGGCTCCGGTCCGTCCCGGGGACATGGTTTATGCCGAGGTCAAGGTCATCGACATCGACTTTTCGAAGCGGCGCGTCAAGCTGGACTGCCATTGTTCTGTCGAAGGTAAAAAGGTTCTGGTTGGCGAAGCCATGGTTCTGGCCCCCTCGCGGAAATTCGACTGAGGCGAACTCTGACTGGTCCGGTATCGGCAGGTCTTGAACCCGCCTCTCAGTCCCGCTAGGCAGACGCCATGCGCATCATCCGGGATTTTCAGTTTGTCGAGCCTCAGGACCGGGGCGCCAGCGTGGCGATCGGGAATTTTGACGGCGTTCATATCGGCCATCAGTCGGTCATCGAACTGGCGCGCAAGGCCGCGCCGGATGCGCCCTTGGGTGTCATGACGTTCGAGCCGCATCCGCGCGAGTTTTTCGCCCCGGACAGCCCCCCCTTTCGGCTGATGCGCGGCAACAGCAGAGCGCATCGGCTGGAAAAGCTGGGGGTGCAGAAGTTGTATGAGCTGCCCTTCAACAGTGCGCTGGCCGGCCTGACCCCCGAGGAATTCGCGCGCGATGTCATTTGCAAAGGCCTGGGTCTGGCGCATGTGGTGGTGGGGGCTGATTTCTGCTTTGGTAAAGGCCGCAGCGGCACAGCCGATGACATGGTCCGGTTTGGCCAGGGCATGGGGTTTGGGGTCACCATAGCGCCGCTGATGGAACGGTCCGAGCATGTGGTCTCATCCACCGCGATCCGACAGGCGCTGAGTGACGGACGCCCGCGCGACGCCGCCTCGATGCTGGGTCACTGGCACCGGATCGAAGGCGAGGTCATCGGCGGAGAACAACGCGGGCGCGAACTGGGTTTTCCGACGGCCAACATGTCCATCGAGGGGCTGCACCCGCCGAAATTCGGCGTCTACGCGGTGCTGGTTGACGTTCTGGATGGACCCAATCAGGGCAGCTATCGCGGTGCCGCATCTGTTGGGACACGCCCGATGTTCAATGGCGCAGTGCCGAATATTGAGACCTTTCTGTTCGACTTCTCGGGCGATCTTTACGGGGCCACATTGTCGGTGGGGCTGGTGGACTATCTGCGCCCGGAGATGACCTTTGAGGGGCTGGACGGGTTGGTCGCGCAGATGGATGCGGATTGTGCCCGTGCCCGGGAGATACTGGCAGGCCAATGAAAAAAGACCCGATCGAACGCGGCGGCCTGTCGCATCGCTTTTGGGAGCGTAAGCCCCTGCGTCGCCTGAACCAGCGCGAATGGGAGGCCCTGTGTGATGGCTGCGGCAAATGCTGCCTGAACAAGCTGGAAGATGAAGACACCGGTGAGGTCGCCCTGACCTGCGTCGCATGCCGTCTGCTGGATGATGAAAGCTGCCGCTGCACGCAATACGACATCCGCCATCAGTTCGTGCCGGAATGCATAGTGATGACCCCGGACAATATTGACGATCACGCCTATTGGCTGCCGCAGACCTGTGCCTACCGGCTGCTGTGGGAAGGCAAGCCCCTGTATGACTGGCACCCCTTGATATCGGGGACGCCGGACAGCGTTCATGCGGCCGGGATTTCCGTTCAGGGGCGCACCGTGTCCGAATTCGAGACCCCTCTGGAAGATTGGGAAGACCATATTATCGAGGAGCCCGTCTGATGTTTTTCGCCTCTGACAATTCCGGACCAGTCCATCCCGAAGTGCTGACCGCGCTGAGTGAAGCCAATCAGGGCTATCAGATGGCCTATGGCGCCGACACGCTGATGAACGAGGTGCGCGACCGGATCCGAGGCGTCTTCGAGGCGCCGGGCGCGGCGGTATACCTGGTGGCGACAGGCACGGCTGCAAACTCGCTGGCGCTGGCGACACTGGCGAACCCTTGGGACACCGTCTTTTGCTCGCCCGTCGCCCACATTCACGAGGATGAGTGCAACGCGCCCGAGTTCTACAGTGGCGCCAAGCTGACGCTGGTGCCCGGCGGCGACAAGATGCAGCCAGAGACATTGCGCAGCAGCATTCTGGGCGAGGAGACCCGCGGCGTACATGGTCCGCAGCGCGGCCCTGTATCGATCACTCAGGTGACCGAGCGCGGGTCTGTCTATTCGCTCGCCGAATTGCAGGGGCTGTGCGGTGTTGCACGGGAATACGGACTGCCGGTGCATCTGGACGGGGCACGGTTCGCCAATGCTCTGGTCGCACTGAACTGTTCCCCTGCCGAAATGACGTGGAAAGCCGGGGTGGACGCCGTAAGCTTTGGCGGCACCAAGAACGGGCTGATGGGTGTCGAGGCTGTCGTATTCTTTGACGAATCCAAAGCCTGGGAATTTGAGTTGCGCCGCAAGCGGGGCGCGCATCTGTTTTCCAAACACCGCTATCTGTCCGCGCAGATGGCGGCCTATCTGCGGGACGATCTGTGGCTGCGCGCAGCCCGGCAGGCGAACGCGAATTGCGCAAGGCTGGCGGCAGGA
This sequence comes from uncultured Ruegeria sp., assembly GCA_963669395.1. GTDB lineage: Bacteria > Pseudomonadota > Alphaproteobacteria > Rhodobacterales > Rhodobacteraceae > Ruegeria. The sequence goes on from OY770022.1 coordinate 3,607,865, forward strand.
TTGCAGGCGGCCGGTGCGGATTTCCTGCACGAACCGCAAGCCAATATCGTTTTCGCCCGTTTCCCGAGGCACCTGCATCGTCGACTGCACGAAAAGGGCGCGGTCTATCACATGTGGGGTGATGAACTGGACGGGGCGGACGAAGACGAGATGCTGGCCTGCCGCCTTGTCTGCGACTGGTCCATCAGTGCGGAACAGATCGACCGGTTTCTGGCCCTTTTCTGACGGTTGTCGGTGGCGTCGCCCCCGCCGCAGCAAATTCAAACAGAAGAAGCCAACGGAATTCGGAAGAACTCCGACAGGCTGCGCGCCGTCTCTTTTGGATGGGAAATCGGCAGCATGTGCCCTGCCCCCGGGATGATTTCGGTGGTTGCCGCAGGCAGACGGCGTTGCAGGCTGTTGCATATTGCGGGGATGACCGGGTGCGTCAGCGATCCGCTGAGGATCCGGACCGGCATCTGGGTGCGTTCCAGTTTTCCCGGTTGCAACAGGCCCGCACCGTCCTCGTATAGGGCATTGTTGGAGGCCGGGACCACATGCACCCCGCGGATCATTGCGGCGCGGGTACGGTCCGGCAGATCCGCCCAGCGGGGGCTGTCCTGTGTGCTCCACATGCGGTTGAACAGGCGGGCTGCCTGCGATGCGTTGCCTGCGGCGAGCGCAGAGACAAAGGGTTCTGCATCTCGCTCATGCTGATCGTAGAGGTCCGGGACATCCAGCTTTGCCAGGGCAAAAAAGACCGGCTCGATCAGAATAGCGCGGCGCACAAGGTCGGGGTGTTCGACTGCCAGGCGCAACGCGATCATGGCACCAAAGGATTGGCCGATCACATCCATCGGTTTTTGCAGCTGGCTGGCCGCCAGTTCGGTCATCCGGTCAAAAAAGTCGCCGCGCCCGTCCCAATCGGGGCTGCGGCCGTGTGACAGCATGTCCGGCGCAATCAGGCTTGCCTTCCCGCTCAGCGCAGCTGCAAGGCCCGACCAGGCGCCGGAATGGGCAATGGTGCAGTGCAGGGCGAGCATCTGGTGCGCGCCCTTGCCCAGTGTTCGCACAAAGACATCTTGCGGCACGGTGCGGCCTGTCATGCCTACAGCGTCGCCAGGTGCCGGTCCAGATCGTCCAGCCTGTCCTGCCCCCAGAACCTCTGGTCATCCGGGGTGATATAGAACGGCGCGCCGAACACGCCGCGATCGACGGCCTCTTCAAGATTGGCGGCGTAGGTTTCCGCACCCACAAGCAGGCCGCTGTCGGCAAGTCCGGGATCGAACCCGGCCTTTGACAGGCAATCGCGGATCACATCATCCTGAGCGATGTCCTTTTCCTCGGCCCAGCAGGCACGCAGGATTGAATGGCAAAGCTGCCCGACATCGCCGGACCCGTCCTGAACGGCGGCGATCACGGCGTAGGATGAGGGGGCCATATTCGTTGGCCAGTGCGCGGGTTGCAGGTTGAATTCCATTCCCAGATTTCTGGACTGGCGCAGCAATTCCTGAGCCCGGTATTCGATGCGAGAGATGTGCCGATCCTTCGGCGGAACCCCACCAGTGCGCGAGAACAGTGCGATAATGTCCAACGGCTTGTAGTTGATCGCCGCACCGTGCTTTGCCGCGATCTCTTCCAGCCGGGTTCCGGCCAGATAGGAATAGGGCGAGAGTGTCGCAAAATAGTAGTCAATCTGGGTCATGTGCACTTTCTCCGCTGCGTTACCTTTGCGGGACGGTAAGGCCATGCTAAGCGGTGTCAACATCACGAATCTGTCACATTGCCATTGCTGCCCGGGGACCTCAGCCGATGCCGACACTTCACGAACCCAAGCTAATCGCTGGGAACGCCAACCTTCCGCTTGCCAAAACCATAGCCCGCCGCATGAGCCTTTACCGCGGCGTCGATCAGGGGCTGGTCGATGCGCGGGTCGAACGGTTCAACGATGGCGAGATCTTCGTCGAGGTGTTCGAGAACGTGCGCGGCGAGGATATGTTCATCATCCAGCCGACCTCGAACCCGGCCAACGACAACCTAATGGAGCTGCTGATCATCGCCGACGCGCTGCGCCGGTCGTCAGCCCAGCGTATCACCGCCGTGATCCCCTATTTCGGTTATGCCCGTCAGGACCGGCGCACAAAGGCGCGTACGCCGATCTCTGCCAAGCTGGTCGCCAACATGCTGACCGGCGCCGGAATCGAGCGGGTTCTGACCATGGACCTGCACGCGGCCCAGATTCAGGGCTTCTTCGATATCCCGGTGGACAACCTCTATGCCTCGCCGATCTTTGCCCTAGATGTGAAGCACCAGTTCAAAGACAGCCTGGAAGAGATCATGGTGGTGTCGCCCGACGTCGGCGGCGTGGCCCGTGCGCGCGAACTGGCCAAACGGATCAACGCCCCCCTGTCGATCGTGGACAAACGCCGCGAGAAAGCCGGTGAAGTGGCCGAGATGACCGTAATCGGCGACGTCAAAGACAAGATCTGCCTGATCGTGGACGACATGTGCGACACTGCCGGTACGCTTTGCAAAGCGGCGCAGGTGCTGCTGGATAACGGCGCGAAAGAGGTTCACTCGTACATCACCCACGGCGTCATGAGCGGCCCGGCGGTCGAACGTGTGACCAACTCGGTCATGAAGTCGCTGGTTCTGACCGACACGATCCAGCCCACCGACGCAATCGCCAAGGCCAAGAACATCCGGATCGTCCCGACGGCACCGATCTTTACCCAGGCGATCCTAAACATCTGGAACGGCACAAGCGTTTCTTCGCTGTTCGAAGACAAGACACTGACACCAATCTACGAATCCCTGTATCAGATGAACTGAACGGAAAGGGGCGCCCGGAAAAGGCGCGCCATTCCTAATCACGCATCTCAGAACGGACAGCCTTTTCATGACTGACAACAAACGCGTCGTCCTTTCCAGTGACCATGCCGCCATCGAACTGCGCCGGGCAATCGCCGCACATATCGCAGACGCCGGGTGGGAGGTCGTGGATATCGGCCCGACCACTCCGGAGAGCACGCACTACCCCCTGCATGGCAAGGCCGCTGCCGAGCGCGTCGCTTCGGGCGATTGTGCGCTTGGCATCCTGTTGTGTGGCACCGGTCAGGGCATCATGATGGCGGCAAACAAGGTTCCTGGCATCCGCTGCGGTGTGTGTTCCGACACATTCTCAGCCCGGATGATCCGGCAGCACAATGATGCCAACATGCTGTCCATGGGCGCGCGCGTCATTGGCGAAGGTCAGGCGCTGGATATCGTGGACGCGTTTTTGGGGGCCGCGTTCGAAGGTGGCCGCCACGCAACACGCGTGGACATGATCGAAGGCACCGACGCGTAGGAAACGGGCTTCAGGTGAGCAGTTGACGACAAGAGCGCGGCTTCCGTTCTGAAGGAGCGCTCAGGATATATGCCAGTCATCCTCGTGCGGCACCTCGCCAATCGCGGTCCACGAGGCGCGGATGCGGGCAACGCGCGTATCCGACCAGGTGCGGAAGACGGCGCAGAACCCTTCGGGCGTAATGTTCTCGGCCTTGATTTCGGCGCGCAGCGCCGAGGACGTGTCCACATCCCACAGCGAAATGCCGATCTGTACCATCGGGACTGAGCGAAACGGTTGGCTGAATGCAACGGTCGTCCGGCGTTCCCGCGCCCCCTCACCTGTCCACATTTCGCCGCCATTGGCAAAATCGGAAAACAACAGGGCCTCGCCTTGGTCAATGCCAATCGGATGGGTTTGAAAAGTTCTCATTCTGTCGTCATTGTTCTTGAATTCCCGCAACTTATTCCGGCATTCGGGCAAAAGCACGACAAAAAAACGGCCCCGCAAACGCGAGGCCGTTCTAATTCATAGGCGATCGAGCCTGCGTTACAGGCTCATATGCGTTCCAAGCGCTTCCATGTCGGCCAGCAGTTTGGCCGCGTCGTCGACGATGGTCTGATCGTCGCCACCTTTTGCCGCTTCGTGCGACTCGCGGGCCTCGGCGATCAGATCGTCGATATGCGCACGGGTCACTTCTGAAACCGGAATGGCCTTTTCGGCCAGAACCGACAAGCTGTCACCGTTGATCTGGGCAAACCCGCCGGTGACCAGATATTCACTGGACCCTTCGGGCGCCTCAACCTTCAGCAGACCGGGGCGCAGTGTGGTGATGGTGGGGGCATGATCGGGCATTGCCGTCATGTCCCCGTCCGCGCCGGGAATCTGGACCGCCGTCACCGCAAGCGAAGCAAGGCTCCGCTCGGGGCTGACGAGGTCGAATTGCATAGTGTTTGCCATCAGGGTTTCTCCTTAGGCAGCCGCTGCAGCCATCTTCTCGGCCTTGGCGATCACGTCTTCGATACCGCCGACCATCAGGAAGGCCGCTTCGGGCAGGTGATCGTATTCGCCGGCCACAACGGCCTTGAACGACGAGATGGTGACATCCAGAGGAACCTGAACACCCGGAGAACCGGTGAAGACTTCGGCCACGTCGAACGGCTGCGACAGGAAGCGTTCGATCTTACGGGCACGGGCCACGGTCAGTTTGTCTTCTTCCGACAGTTCGTCCATGCCGAGGATGGCGATGATGTCCTGCAGCGACTTGTAGCGCTGGAGGATCTGCTGAACGTCGGTCGCAACCTTGTAGTGCTCTTCGCCAACGATGGCCGGGTCGAGCAGACGCGAGGTCGAGTCGAGCGGGTCAACCGCCGGGTAGATACCCTTTTCCGAGATCGCACGGTTAAGAACGGTGGTCGCGTCGAGGTGCGCAAACGAGGTTGCCGGCGCAGGGTCGGTAAGGTCGTCCGCGGGCACGTAGATCGCCTGAACCGAGGTGATCGAACCAGCTTTGGTCGAGGTGATGCGTTCCTGCAGGGCACCCATGTCGGTCGCAAGTGTCGGCTGATAGCCCACCGCCGAAGGAATACGACCCAGCAGAGCCGAAACCTCGGAACCCGCCTGCGTGAAGCGGAAGATGTTGTCGACGAAGAACAGAACGTCGGTACCGGACTGGTCGCGGAACTGCTCGGCCAGGGTCAAACCGGTCAGAGCAACACGCGCACGGGCTCCCGGAGGTTCGTTCATCTGACCGTAAACCAGGGCCACCTGCGATTCCGACAGGTTGTCCGGCTTGATCACGTTCGATTCGATCATCTCGTGGTACAGGTCGTTCCCTTCACGGGTCCGTTCACCAACACCCGCGAACACCGAGAAGCCCGAGTGCACTTTTGCAATGTTGTTGATCAGTTCCATGATCAGAACGGTTTTACCAACGCCGGCGCCGCCGAACAGGCCGATCTTACCGCCCTTTGCGTAAGGGGCCAGCAGGTCAACAACCTTGATGCCAGTGACCAAAACTTCGGATTCGGTCGACTGTTCCGCAAAGGTCGGTGCGGGCTGGTGGATCGCGCGGGCTTCTGTCGCCTCAACCGGGCCTTTTTCGTCGATCGGCTCGCCGACAACGTTCAGGATGCGGCCCAGAGTGGCGTTGCCGACGGGAACCGAGATCGGTGCGCCGGTGTCGGTCACTTCTTCGCCACGGACAAGACCTTCGGTCGCGTCCATCGCGATGGTGCGGACAGTGTTTTCACCCAGGTGCTGAGCAACTTCCAACACCAGGCGCTTGCCGTTGTTGGTGGTTTCCAGCGCGTTCAGAATTTCAGGCAGCTGATCGTCGAAGTGCACGTCGACGACGGCCCCGATGATCTGTGTGACTTTGCCTTTTGCATTCGCCATGTTTCGTCTCCGGTTTTCTTACAGCGCTTCGGCGCCGGAAATAATTTCAATCAGCTCGTTGGTGATCACGGCCTGGCGCGAGCGGTTAAACTGGATCGTCAGCTTGTCGATCATTTCACCCGCGTTGCGTGTCGCGTTGTCCATCGCGGACATCCGTGCACCCTGTTCGGACGCTCCGTTTTCGAGCAGAGCCGAGAAGATCGCGGTCGCAACCCCCTTGGGCAGCAAGTCGGCCAGAATGGCCTCTTCGCTGGGCTCGTAGTCGAAAATGGCACCGCTGTCGTCACCTGCCGCTTCGTCCTCGAACGAGGCGGGGATGACCTGCTGTGCCGTCGGGATCTGGGTCACAACGTTGACGAACTTCGAGTAGAAGATCGTGGCAACGTCGAACTCTCCCCCGTCGAAACGAGACAGGACGTCCTTGGCGATGTCTTGCGCGTTGGAATACCCCAGACGCTTGACCTCGCTCAGGTCGATATGTCCAACGAACAGATCGCCAAAATCACGCTTGAGCGCGTCGCGGCCTTTCTTGCCGACCGTCAGAACTTTGACCGTCTTGCCTTTCAGGCGCAGCTCTTCCGCCTTTTGGCGGGCCAGCTTGGCGATGTTCGAGTTGAAGCCGCCACACAGGCCGCGTTCAGCTGTCATGACAACCAGCAGATGGACATCATCACTGCCCGTACCACGGAGCAGCTTGGGGGCGCTGTCGCTGCCCCCGACCGAAGCCGCCAGCCCCGCCATCACGGCATTGAACCGCTCGGCATAGGGGCGCGAGGCTTCGGCAGATTCCTGGGCGCGGCGCAGTTTTGCTGCCGCGACCATCTGCATGGCCTTGGTGATCTTGCGGGTCGATTTGACCGACTCGATCCTGTTTTTAAGGTCCTTCAGACTAGGCATCGGAACCCCCTATCAAGCGAAGGTTGCGGCGTATTCGTCGATCGCTGCCTTGATCTTGTCGGACGCGTCGCCTTTGACCTTCGGATCTTCGTCGGTGATCCACTTCAGCAGGTCGGCGTGCTTGCCGCGCAGGTGCGCCAGAAGACCGGCCTCGTAGCGGCCAACATCCGATACGTCGATCTTGTCGAGGTAGCCGTTGGTGCCTGCGAAGATGACGCAGACGATTTCCGCGTTGGTCAGCGGCGAGTACTGCGGCTGCTTCATCAGCTCGGTCAGACGCGCACCACGGTTCAGCAGCTGCTGAGTTGCGGCGTCAAGGTCGGAACCGAACTGCGCGAACGCAGCCATTTCGCGGTACTGGGCCAGTTCCAGTTTAACCGGACCGGCGACCGACTTCATCGCGTTGGTCTGAGCCGACGAGCCCACACGCGAAACCGACAGACCGGTGTTTACGGCAGGACGGATGCCCTGATAGAACAATTCGGTTTCCAGGAAGATCTGGCCGTCGGTGATCGAGATCACGTTGGTCGGAATAAACGCCGAAACGTCACCACCCTGGGTTTCGATAACCGGCAGAGCCGTCAGCGAGCCTGCACCGAAGTCTTCGTTCAGCTTCGCCGAACGCTCCAGCAGACGCGAGTGGAGGTAGAAAACGTCGCCAGGATAGGCTTCACGTCCGGGCGGACGACGCAGCAGCAGCGACATCTGACGATAAGACACAGCCTGTTTCGACAGGTCATCATAGATGATCAGCGCGTGGCGGCCGTTGTCACGGAAGTACTCGGCCATCGCGGTCGCGGCGTAAGGTGCCAGGAACTGCATCGGTGCCGGGTCGGACGCGGTTGCGGCCACAACGATCGAGTATTCGATGGCGCCGGATTCTTCCAGTTTCTTCACCAGCTGCGCAACGGTCGAACGTTTTTGGCCGATCGCAACATATACGCAGTACAGTTTCTTCGACTCGTCGTCGCCCGCGGCGTCGTTGTAGACTTTCTGGTTCAGGATGGTGTCCAGAGCAACGGCGGTTTTGCCGGTCTGACGGTCACCAATGATCAGTTCACGCTGGCCGCGGCCGATCGGGATCATCGCGTCAACCGATTTCAGGCCAGTTGCCATCGGCTCGTGCACCGATTTACGCGGGATGATGCCCGGGGCTTTCACGTCTGCAACGCCGCGCTTGGAAGCGTTGATCGGACCTTTGCCGTCCAGCGGGTTGCCCAGACCGTCAACAACGCGGCCCAGTAGTTCGTCACCGATCGGAACATCCACGATCGAGTTGGTGCGCTTGACGGTGTCACCTTCTTTGATGTCACGGTCGGAACCGAAGATAACGACACCAACGTTGTCGCTTTCCAGGTTCAGCGCCATGCCCATGATGCCACCGGGGAATTCGACCATCTCACCGGCTTGCACATTGTCCAGGCCGTATACACGGGCAATCCCGTCACCGACGCTCAGCACGCGGCCGATCTCGGCCACTTCGGCTTCCTGACCAAAATTCTTGATCTGGTCCTTCAGGATTGCAGAAATCTCTGCAGCTTGGATTCCCATTTATCCGACCTCTTTCATTGCATTCTGTAGGGAGTTCAGCTTCGAACGGATCGAACTGTCGATCATTTTCGAGCCCACTTTAACGACAAGACCGCCGATGAGGCTTTCATCAACGGTCGCATTGATTGTCACGGTCTTGCCCACACGCTCGGACAGAGTCTTGGACAGTTTTTCCATTTGCGTCTTGGTCAGCGCCTTGGCCGAGGCGACATCGGCGGTCACTTCGCCGCGCTCGTCCGCCAGCATGTCGCGCAGAACCTGCACCAGCTGCGGCACAACGAACAGGCGACGCTTTTGGGCCATCAGGCCCAGCGTGTTCTGCAGGATGGAGTTCAGCCCCATCTTGGCGGCGATTGCGGTAATTGCGCCTTCCTGTTCGGCGCGTGAAACCAGAGGCGAGGCGATCAGGTCGCGCAAATCTGCGCTTTCGCCCAAAGCTGCTGCCAGATCATTGATGCCGGTTTCCAGACCTGCGAGGTCATTATTCTCTTTGGCAATCTCGAAGATTGCGGTGGCATAGCGCTCGGCGATGCCTGTGGAAATCGAAGCTGGTTCGGACACGTCCACCCTTCCGATATTTTGGGCCCCGAATTCGCGTGCGGCAGCTACCCCGGGGGCGTGAAGAAACCCCGTCCTTGTAGGGCGGGGATCAAAATCACCGGGGATGTAGCAGAGGTGTTCCAACCTCGCAATATAGTATAGTGATTACGATGTTATCCACAAATTGTTTGATTTCATGCACTTACGCAAAGTGCGACCCTTTGGACACGTCTGAAGGGGTGAAAAATGTTACCGAATTGCAGCTTTTGGCGATTCCTGTGGCCTATTTCCCTCAGATTTAGGCACCAGACATGGGTGTCCATCACCCGTTCTGTCAGGCCGGCTTGAGCAGGCCGTCCAGCGCTTTGATCGGGCGTTTGACCGCATCTTTGGTCACGGTGCCACTTGGCGGCCGGATGAGCTTGGTCGCCTCGACCATGAGAACGCCGCCCGCCATAATTGTCGGCAGACGTTGCCCCGTCTTTTCGATCAGATTGCCGGATTTCAGCCAGAACCGTCGATAGGATGGCGGCATGTAAAGAGCCGAGCAATGCGTTTCCGGAACGAAATGATGGGCCTTGAGCTGGGATTCCAGCTGCGATGCGGAATACGGGCGACCAAATCCAAACGGTGTCCGGTCGGACCGCGACCACAGGCCCGCCCTGTTGGGTACGACAAACAGGATACGCCCCCCCGGCCCCAACACGCGCCAACATTCCTCCAGCAACTGGGTGGGACGCTCAGAGGTTTCCAGACCGTGCATCACCACCAGCTTGTCCACGTGACCGGTTTCGATGGGCCAAAGCGTTTCTTCGGTCAGGACCGAAACGTTGGGCATTCCTGCAGGCCAGGGCATCACACCCTGCGGGCCGGGCATCAGCCCGATCACGCGCCGTGCATCCTTCAGATAGGGGCGCAGCAAGGGCACGGCGAATCCGAACCCGACAACAGTCTGCCCCTTGGCTTCGGGCCACAGCTCGACCATTCGACCACGGATCGCCGCCTGCGCGGCACGTCCCAAAGTGCTGCGGTAGTAGAAATTCCTCAGATCCTGCACATCAAGATGCATTGCGGACACCCGGTCAATCGGCTTAGCTGTCGGCAGTCTAGCAACGAAAGGGCAAAAGGCCATGCCTCTTGAGATCGTCACCATCCCATGCCTCAGCGACAATTACGCCTTTCTGGCGCATGATGCGGTCAGTGGCCAGACCGCATTGATCGATGCGCCTGAACCTGGACCGATCCTGGCCGCGCTTGACGCCCGCGGCTGGAAACTGTCTCATGTCCTGCTGACCCATCACCACTGGGATCATGTGGATGGTCTGGCCGGAATCCTCGAACATCACTCTGCCAAAGTGATCGGAGCCGCCGCTGACGCCCACCGCCTGCCGCATCTGGATTTGCAGGTGCGCGAAGGCGATACTTTCGAAATCGGCGGCGAACCGGTTCATGTGCTGGACGTCTCGGGCCATACGATCGGACATATCGCGTTTTACATGCCGGAGAGCACGGCCGTGTTCACCGCAGACAGCCTGATGGCCTTGGGCTGCGGCCGTCTGTTCGAAGGCACGCCTGCGCAAATGTGGGCTTCGCTTGGCAAACTGGCCGCCCTGCCCGACGAGACGATCGTCTGTTCCGGTCACGAATACACACAATCCAATGCAAAGTTCGCGATCACTGTCGATCCGGGCAACGCGGCGCTGCAGCAGCGCACGCAGGATATCGACCGCGCAAGGGCTGCCGGCGACCCAACTGTTCCGTCGACTCTGGCGCTTGAGAAGGCCACAAATCCGTTTCTGCGGGCCACGGATCCTGGGATCAAGACTCAACTGGGGATGGAAAATGCCGATCCTGTATCGGTATTTGCCGAAATTCGGGCTAGAAAAGACCGGTTTTAGGACCTATTTGCCCCACGTCATGGTCACGGTCACACGAAATGTGACTGTCAAGAGCAAGAAAACCCTTGAAGCCGCGCCACGATCAACCAAACTCTAATAGTATGAGGACATGGTTGGGATGGGGATCCGACCTTTAACGCGCCCCCTTCTGACCCAAGACAGAGGAGCACCCGCGTGCCTTCATTCTCGAGCACATTAGAACAAGCCATTCACGCGGCCCTGGCTGCGGCGAACGAACGGCGACATGAATTCGCAACGCTGGAGCATCTGCTGCTGGCGCTGCTGGAAGAACCTGATGCAGTGCGCGTGATGAAGGCGTGCAGCGTCGATCTGGATGAGTTGCGCAGCACCCTTGTCGAGTTCATCGACGAGGATCTGTCAAATCTGGTGACGGATATTGACGGATCCGAGGCGGTGCCGACCGCAGCCTTTCAGCGTGTCATCCAGCGCGCGGCGATTCACGTTCAAAGCTCTGGCCGGACCGAAGTCACCGGGGCCAACGTTCTGGTCGCCATCTTCGCCGAACGCGAAAGCAACGCGGCCTATTTCCTGCAGGAGCAGGACATGACCCGCTATGACGCGGTGAACTTCATCGCACATGGCGTGGCCAAGGATCCTGCGTATGGTGAAAACCGTCCCGTTTCCGGCGCGGATCAGGTTGAAGAAGAGGTTCAGTCTAGCGCGGGTGAAGGCGAACAAAAGGAAAGCGCGCTGGGCAAGTATTGCATCGATCTGAACGCCAAATCGCGGGCCGGAGATGTCGATCCGCTGATCGGGCGCGCAGATGAGGTCGAACGCTGCATCCAGGTGCTGTGCCGCCGTCGCAAGAACAACCCGCTGCTGGTGGGTGATCCGGGTGTAGGCAAAACCGCCATCGCCGAGGGTCTGGCGCATAAGATCGTCGCGGGTGAAGCGCCGGATGTTCTGGCCAACACCACGATCTACTCGCTCGACATGGGTGCGTTGCTGGCCGGAACCCGATACCGCGGTGATTTCGAGGAGCGTCTCAAGGCTGTCGTGACCGAGTTGGAAGACCATCCTGACGCGGTCTTGTTCATCGACGAGATTCACACCGTGATCGGTGCCGGCGCCACTTCGGGCGGCGCGATGGACGCGTCGAACCTGCTGAAACCTGCACTGCAGGGCGGCAAGCTGCGTACCATGGGCTCGACCACGTACAAGGAGTTCCGCCAGCATTTCGAGAAGGACCGCGCGCTGAGCCGCCGGTTCCAGAAGATCGACGTGAATGAGCCTTCGGTCGAGGACAGCGTGAAAATTCTGCGTGGTCTGAAACCCTATTTCGAAAAGCATCACGAGATCAAATATACCGCTGATGCGATCAAAACCGCTGTGGAACTGTCGGCGCGCTATATCAATGACCGCAAACTGCCCGACAAGGCGATCGACGTGATCGACGAGGCCGGCGCGGCCCAGCATCTGGTCGCGGAAAGCAAACGCCGCAAGACCATCGGTGTGAAAGAGATCGAAGCGGTGGTCGCCAAGATCGCCCGCATTCCGCCCAAGAACGTCACCAAGGATGATGCCGAGGTTCTCAAAGACCTGGAGGCTTCGCTGAAACGGGTGGTGTTTGGTCAGGACGAAGCCATCGAGGCGCTGTCCAGCGCGATCAAACTGGCACGCGCGGGTTTGCGTGAGCCTGAAAAGCCAATCGGCAATTACCTGTTCGCCGGCCCGACCGGTGTGGGTAAAACCGAGGTTGCGAAACAGCTGGCCGATACGCTGGGTGTGGAACTGCTGCGGTTCGACATGTCCGAATACATGGAGAAACATGCGGTTTCCCGTCTGATCGGTGCGCCTCCGGGCTATGTCGGGTTCGACCAGGGCGGTCTGTTGACCGACGGCGTCGACCAGCATCCGCATTGCGTCCTGCTGCTGGATGAGATCGAGAAAGCGCACCCGGACGTGTTCAACATCCTGTTGCAGGTGATGGACCACGGTGAGCTGACCGATCACAACGGCCGCACAGTGAACTTTCGCAACGTGGTCTTGATCATGACCTCAAACGCGGGCGCGCAGGAACAGGCCAAGGCCGCCATCGGTTTTGCCCGTGATCGCCGCGAGGGCGAGGACACAGCCGCAATCGAGCGCATGTTCACGCCGGAATTCCGCAACCGTCTGGATGCGGTGATCTCGTTCGCGCCGCTGCCGAAAGAGGTCATCCTGCAGGTGGTCGAGAAGTTCGTCCTGCAGCTTGAGGCGCAGCTTTTGGATCGCGGCGTCTCGATCGATCTGACCCCCAACGCAGCCGAATGGCTGGCCGACAAGGGTTATGACGACAAGATGGGGGCCCGCCCGTTGGGCCGGGTTATTCAGGAGCACATCAAGAAACCGCTGGCCGAGGAATTGCTGTTCGGAAAACTCGCCAAGGGCGGTGTGGTCCGCGTATCCGTCAAGGACGGCGAACTTGATCTGGAAATCCTCGGCCCCGATCAGCCGCGTATTCCGGGCGACAAACCTCCGCTGCTGACGGCAGATTGACCCTAAGAATGAAACGACAGCCATCGCCTGCCAACCCAAATTGGCAGGCGATTTTCGTTCAAAGGACAGGAGACAGGGATGCGCAAAATCGGCGCTTTGATTTTTCCCGGGTTTGAGTTGCTGGATGTGTTCGGCCCGATGGAGATGTTCGGCCTGCTCACCGATGACTTCACGCTGGAGCTTGTCGCGGAAATCAGTGGGCCGGTTGAAAGCAATCAAAAGCTGAAGGCCTTTGCCGACACGACGATCGACGCGGCGCAGGGCTATGACATTCTTTTTGTGCCGGGCGGAGCTGGCACCCGCAAGGAAGTCAACAACTCACGCTTGTTGGATTGGATTGCGGACAGTTCGGATAAGGCGGAATTCACCTTGAGCGTATGCACTGGCAGCGCCCTTCTTGCCAGGGCCGGGGTATTGGACAACCGGCGCGCCACGACCAACAAGGCGGCCTTTTCGTGGGTCTGCGCCCAAGGGCCCGACGTCGAGTGGGTTCCCCGGGCCAGATGGGTTGAAGACGGGCCATTCCTGACCTCATCCGGCGTTTCCGCCGGAATGGATATGGCCCTGGGTGCCATTGCCCTGATGCAAGGAATGGATGTAGCCGAAAAGGTGTCGGTGTGGTGTGAGTATACCTGGCACAAGGACAAGACCCGCGATCCGTTTGCCCGCGTTCATGGGCTGACGTGATGTAAAGGAATCAGCGCTCGGTCAGTTTCAGCTCGATCCGCCGGTTCTGGGCGCGGGCTTCGGGCGTGTCTGACGGATTGACGGGCTGGAATTCGCCAAAGCCGTTTGCGGCAAGACGGTCTGGCGGGATGCCCAGCGCGTCGACCATGTAGCGAACAACGGACAAGGCGCGCCCCTGGCTGAGTTCCCAGTTGTCCTGATACCGCCCTGTCCCGGCCAGCGGTACGTTGTCGGTGTGCCCGTCCACCCGAATGACCCAATTCAAACCTTCAGGGATTTCTGCCGCCACGCTGCGCAGGATATTGGCCACCTTGGCGACCTCCAATTGCCCTTTCGGGGAAAGGACGGCCGAGCCGGTGTCGAACAGAACCTCGGACGAGAACACGAACCGGTCGCCTTCGATCCGTACGCCTTCCTGATTCCCAAGAACCTCGCGCAGGCGCCCGAAAAACTCGGACCGGTACCGTTGCAGATCTTCGGCCTGTGCCGCCAGCTGCTGGTTCTGACCCGACAGCGCTTCGGCTTCGGCCTCAAGCCGTATCCGCTCGGCCTCTTCCAGCAAGCGGCGACGGCGTTCTTCCGAGGCCGCCCGCGCCAGGGCGGCGTTCAGGTCCTGCCCCAGTGTCTGGATGCGAATGTTGGCCGATGCGTTACGCTCTTCGTAGTCATCCAGCAGGGCCTGCAACGATCCAAGCTGCCCGCGCAGTGCAGCCATCTGTTGATTCAAAAGCGCCGTTTGCCGCTGCGCTTCTGCAGAGATTTCTTTTTCATCCGCAATCGTGTTGCGTGCCACTGCCAGCAGAGTTGCCCGCTCTTCTGCCAGTGTCTTCTGCGCCTCGGCGTCCTCTTGCGCCTGGGTCTGCGCGGCCAGTGCGGCCTTGAGTTGCGCCTTCAATTCTTCCGGATCCAGATCGCCAAAGCGACGCTCCAGCTCGGCCTTGGCCGCCTGCGCCGCGGCGAGCAGTGTCAGAGTATCCTCGGCATCCTTGCGCTGCGCCTCAAGCGCCAGTGTCATCGCCGTCAGCTCGGCATCGGCGTCCTGCAAGCGGTTGCGCAGGTTTTCGGCGGCGGCGGCTTCGGCCAGTTTCGCGGCCTCTTCCGCACTCAGCGTTTCTTCAAGTTCAGCGATCCGGCTGCTTTGAGCTGCATCGCTCGCCTCTAGGTCGGCAACGAGCGCTTCCAGCGCTTCACGGCGGGCGGCAGCCAGACGGGCAGCTTCGGCCTGCGCGTCGATTTCGGCCCGGCGTTGGGCTAGCGCAAGGTTCAGGGCCTCCTGTTCGCTCAGCAATTCCTCGCGCTGGGATTGAAGATCGGCAATCGCCCCGCGCGCCTCTTCCTGATCAACCAGCAGAGCCGCGACCTGAGCCTCGAAATCCGTGATCCGGGTCTGTGCCTGTGACAGGTCATCTTCGGCCTGCGTCAAGGTCGCGTTCAGCGCCCCCAGACGGGCCTGCAAACGGCTGTTTTCACGCTCTTCCAGCCCCAGTGCGCCTGCCAACGCGGCGACTTCGTCGGACAGGGCCGTCAGCTCATCCTCCTGCCCCGAAATAGTCTCGCGCAGGACGAATTGCACCACCATGAAGATGGTCAGAACGAAGGTCAGAACCATCAGCAGCCCGGTCATCGCATCCACAAAGCCGGGCCAGACCGAACCCTGGAAACGTTGACCTGTGCGGCGGGACAGAGCCATGGTTTACTCGCCTTCCGGTGTGCTGCGCACGGCGCCCTTGGGCAGGGTCAGCGCCCTGACCAGCAATTCGATATCCTTGCGCATCTCGTTCATGCTTTCCTGACGGCCAGCCGAAATTTCCTCGAGGATACGCAGCAGCTGCACGTCCATCGACCGCAGGCGCATCCGGCTTTCGGCGTCGATCCCGTCGCCGGCGCCATGTTCGCGCATGTGATCCAGCAGCGCGTCCTGACCAAGGGCCACGCGTTCCAAAGCAGATGTCACACCTTCGGTTTCAGACTGCCGCTGGTTCATGTCCCCGATGGTTCGAACCAGCTGACCCATCTTGGCCGAAAGGTCGGCGCGGTCAGCTTCCTGCGCGGAAAACAGATCCTGCAGCGCATTCATCTGTTCGGACATTGCATCCAGAACCGGCGTCAGAACCGCGATTTCTGCGCCGCCTTCTTCACTTGCCGCGAACCCGACGCGGGTGATCGATGACAGCCATTCCTCAAGCTCGCGATAGAACCGGTTTTGGCCGTGCCCGGCAAAGAGTTCCAGCAGGCCAACGATCAAGGAGCCAGCCAACCCAAGCAGCGAGGATCCAAATGCGACGCCCATACCCTGCAACTGCGCCTCGAGCCCGGTCATCAGCCGGTTGAACACCGCCAACCCTTCTTCGCCTTCCTGCGGGTTCAGGCTGCGGATGGTGTCGACTATGGCCGGAACGGTGGTGGCAAGGCCAAAGAATGTACCCAGAAGGCCAAGGTAAATTAGGACGTTGGTGATATAGCGTGTGATCTCACGCTCTTCCTCGACCCGTTCGGCGACGGAATCCAGAATTGACCGGGTTGAACTGGAACTGATCTGCGACCGCGCACCGCGTTCGCGCAGCAGCGAGGCCAGCGGTGCCAAAAGCTGCGGTGTCCGGGCATCCTCGCGCACAACACCGCCGACAAATGCCTCGATCCAGCGGACGGAGCCGATCAGCTGCCCCACCTGATAGAAACAGGCCAGAACGCCGATGACGAAAACAAGCAGAATGAACCCGTTCAGATAGGGGTTCGCCTGAAACACCGGCAGCACGTATGGCAGCGCCATGAACACACCCAGCCCTGACAGGCCAATCGCGATCAACATCATCACGATCTGTCGGATGGGATGCGAGAAATGGGGTCTCGCGCCCTGATGTGCCTGCGCCATGCGCGTCATTCCCGGTTTTTGCCTGCTCTGCGCTGAATCTAGCGAACTTCCGCCGGTGACGCCAAGGGTTTATGCGGTAATGCTGCGCACCCGTTGCGACAACCACTCAAGATCGGGATCGCGCAGACCGATCTCGGCCAGATGTTCGGTCGTATTGTACAGATATTCGGTGTTCGGACCGCGCCCGCCGACGGCATGGGCGATGATCTGAGCCTGTTCTTCCAAGGGCATGCCACCGCAATACTGCACATGGGCTTCGTCGATCACATAGGTCACGGCATTCACCACCGTACCGCAGTCCAGATGCACATCCAGCATCTTCTCGACATAGGCCGAGGAAATCAGCTCGCGCTCGCGCAGTTCGTGCAGGGTGCGTTCCTCGTGCCCGGTTTCGACCGCCAGTGCCAGACCCTTGCAATGGGCGTCGGTCTGCTCGTCCAGCGCCAGCACCAGACCCGGGTTGTCCTCGGTGCCGCGGTGGTGGATGGAACTCATGCAGAAAGAGCGTGCGTATCCGTGCAAGGTTGCCCGTTCGCTACGCGCCACCGGGAACCCCGGATTCCACAGCAGCGATCCATATCCGAAAACCCACATCGTCATTACACTGGTCCTTGCCCGTTTGCGCCTATAAACATCAAATCCGACGCAGGAAAAAGGGCCATTTGTCATGCGCCGTCTGATACGAGTACTCATATTTGTTGCCGTTGCCTGGAGTGCCTATTGGTTCATCGCCGGTTACGGGCTGCGCAGCGCGATAACCGCCTGGTTCGACAAGCAACAGGAACTGGGTTGGCAGGCCGATTTTTCCGAAGTCGCAACAGCGGGTTACCCGACGCATCACGTGACCCGGCTGAACAACCCGGGGCTGGCCGATCCGGTCAACGGCACCGCCTGGAGCGCCGACTGGATCGAGTTCGAAAGCCCTGCGATCTGGCCCGGCCGGCAGGTGCTGCGGTTTGCGGATACGCCCCAGCGGCTGTCCTATTTCGACCAGACGGCGACCGTTCAGGCAACGGATTTGCAGGCAGAACTGCAATTGCAGCCGGGTGTCGCACTTGTTCTGGAAAAGATGGCCCTGACTGCGGACAAGTGGATTGTCGCTGGCGAAGCTGCTGCGGTGGCCGGTGGTGAAACCCTTGATCTGCTTATGGAACAGTCCGGCCAGCCCGAAGCATACAAGGTCAGCGCCCGGATCGACGGCTTTCGCCCCGGCATGGATCTGCGCGACCTCATGCGGTCGGCCACATCGCTGCCGCAAGCATTTGAAACGCTGGCGATGGACATGACCGTCACCTTTGACAAGCCCTGGGACCGTTCTGCGCTTGAGGAAAGCAGGCCGCAGCCGGTAGCCATCGATCTGGGGCTGGCGGAAATCAGGTGGGGTGAGTTGCATCTGTTTGCTGCTGGCGAGCTGGATGTTGACGCGCAGGGCATTCCAACCGGCGAAATCGCCATCAAGGCCGAAAACTGGCGCGACATGATCGCCATGGCCAACGCCGCCGGTGCCTTGCCGGATCAGGCGGTTGATCCGGTCACGCGGGCGCTGAACTTTATGGCCGGTTTGGGCGGAAATCCGAATGCGCTGGACCTACAGCTCAATTTCCGCGACGGTTTCGTGGCACTGGGCCCGTTGCCCCTGGGACCGGCACCCCGGTTGATATTGCGGTGATGCCCGGCGATACCTTGGGCAGATACGAAACAGAATTCAGCGCTTACGGGAACGGTCAATGGGACTAAGAACACTCATTTCCAATCGCATTTCGAACTGGGCGCTGGGACACAAGAAGATCAGGCGCGAACTGCTGCGGCAGTTGTGGAAAGACGACGTTCTGTTCTTTCGCATTTTCGACGATCACAGCCTGGTCTATTACCCTCATGATGTCATCGGAGAACACCTGACGAAATTCGGCGAATTCAGTCGCGAACCGGTGCGTGAACTGGCCGAATATCTGACCCGTTCGGGCCAGCCCCCGGAAGGCGGTTCCGTGCTTGAGGTCGGTGCAAATATCGGTACACACACAGTCTATTTCTTCAGGGATCTGCATTGCAACTCGGTCGTTGCAATCGAACCCGACCCCGAAAACCACGAATTGCTGTGCCGGAACGTTCAGATCAACGACCTGAACGATAAAGTGACCATTCTGCGCGTTGGCGCATCTGACAAAACCGGGCAGTTGCCCTTCGTCACAAGTGAACTGAACCGGGGAGGTTCGAAAATCGGAGAGGCGCAGGACAACGCGATCATTGTGGATGTGACCACCGTAGATTCACTTCTCGAGACCCAAGCCCAATCGCTTCAGGATCTTCGTTTAATCTGGATCGACGTCGAAGGGCATGAATTGCAGGTCCTGCAAGGCGCGCTGCGAACTCTGGGCGAAGTCAAACCCCCGGTCTATCTGGAATACACGCCCAATCCGGATGCGTCCGAAAACGAAAAGCTGCGGGATATTCTGTTTGAGGCCTATGATCACGTCGTTGATTTTGCGAACGGTCAAACGGTTCTGACCCGTGAGAGTTTCAATCACATCCACGCACAGACCGATCTGCTGGCAATGAACCTGAAATCGCAAGCGCGCCGGAACTAGCGGCAGAACGTACCGCTGCGGTACCGCGCCGTGTCCAGGTGGAAATGATCGCGGTGATACCTGTCCGAGTTTGGTCCCAGCACGGTTCCGAACGGGCCACAGGCACCGCGCCAGACCTTGATCAGCTGCTTTTGCGAGGGGTTTTTTCGCCACCCGTTCAAAACTGTCACAACCTCACCATCGGCCATTGTGAAACCCGAGATGTCGATGGCACGCCCCTTGCCGTGTTCTGAAATCCGGGCACCTTTTTGGCTGTTGCGCGTGCGGCAGGCGTAATGGGCCGCCACCTGCAACTCGACCACCGGGCCACGTCTTTTGAAGGTGGGAATGACGGCCTTGTCGACCCATTTGTTGAGCGCGATCGCCGTGCCGCAATCCATCGTCGACGGGCGGCTGAGCGCAACGCCCGACACTGATGTGATCTGGACCGCATCCTTGATTCCGCAGGCCTTGATCTTGCCCGACACCCTGCCCACCGCTTTGCCCTGAATGGCGATGTCACCGCAAACTGACCCCTTGCGCAGTTTGCGTTTCTTCAGAAAAGCCTGTTGTTCCAACTCTTTGGGGCGCAGGTACGGCATCAGTGACGTGTCCGGTCCCAGCAGCGGCAGATCCGATGGTCGCGCAGCAGCAGCCAAAACCTGAGGCGATTCCGGACGTGTTTGGGGCCGCATCTCTGACAGCGCCGCAACGGTTGCTGCCGCTTTGGAAATCACTGCGCCCCCTGAAAAAGCCGCCGGGCGTGTCAATGGAAACAGCGATTGTTCTGGTGGCGCAGCCGTGGTTGCGGTGGCGATCAACACCGCAGTTCCGACCAGTATGCGCCCCCAGATCTTTGTCATGAATGGGCCTTGCCACGTCCAAAGTCGGGCGCGTCCGTATCCTGACCCGCGTCGATGATGCCGCGTCGGATCGCGCGGGTGCGGGTGAAGTAATCGAACAGATGCTCGCCATCCCCGGTGCGGATCGCACGTTGCAGGGCAAAAAGTTCTTCGGTAAAGCGCCCGAGAATTTCCAGCGTCGCATCCTTGTTGGTCAGAAACACATCGCGCCACATAGTCGGATCAGACGCTGCAATCCGGGTGAAATCCCGGAAACCGGCTGCCGAGTACTTGATAACCTCGCTATCTGTGACCCGCCGCAGATCGTCCGCGACGCCCACCATCGTATAGGCAATCAGGTGCGGCGCATGAGAGGTCACGGCCAGAACCAGATCGTGATGGTCGGCATCCATTTCATCGACATTCGAGCCCATCCCCTCCCACAGGGCACGCAGCCGGGTGACGGCGTCAGGGTCAGCGTCTTCCACCGGCACCAATAGGCACCAGCGATTGTCGAACAGTTCCGCAAACCCGGCTTCGGGGCCGGAATGCTCGGTTCCGGCCAATGGGTGGGCGGGAATGAAATGCACGCCATCGGGAACGTGCGGTGACACGGCCTGAATAACGTGGCGCTTGACCGAACCGACATCCGTCACGGTGGCACCCGGTTTCAGAACCGGCGCGATATCCTGCGCAACAGCTTCCATCGCACCAACGGGAACGCACAGCACCACCAGATCGGCCCCTTCAACGGCCTCGCGCGCCGTGTCGCACACGCGGTCGCACAACCCGATGCGCCGCGCCGTATCACGGGTGGCTTCGGACCGTGCATAGCCCGTCACTTCGCCAGCCAGACCAGCGCGCTTGATGGCCCAGAACATCGAGGAAGCGATCAGACCCAGCCCGATCAGCGCCACACGGTCATATATCTGGCTCATGCTGCGCCCCCTTTGAACGCGGTGATTGCTGCCACGACACGGCGGCAGGCCTCTTCATCGCCAACGGTGATCCGCAGCGCGTTCGGCAGGTTGTAGCCTGCTACCCGCCGAACAATCAAACCCTGGGTTTTCAGGTAGTCGTCGCAGGCCTCGGCCTCGGCCTGATCAGCAAAGCGCGCCAGGATGAAATTGGTGCAAGACCGGTCTGACGGAACGCCGATCTTCGCCAGCTCACCCGACAACCAAACGCGCAGGCGGGCGTTCTCGGTCTGGCAAAACGTCATGTAATCGGTGTCCCGCACCGCCGCTTCTGCCGCGGCCAGCGCAGTCTGCGACAGGTTGAAGGGCTGGCGTACTCGGTTGAGCACATCGATGATCGGCTGCTGCGCGTACCCCCAGCCGACACGCAGCCCGCCCAGACCGTAGATCTTGGAAAAGGTCCGCGTCATGATCACATTTTCAAAACGGTCCACCAATGCCGCGCCACCATCAAACCCATCGACAAACTCGGCGTAGGCGCCATCAACCACCATCAGGCAGCTTTCGGGCAGGTTTTCCGCCAATCTCGTCAGTTCGGCCTCGGAAATCATGGTCGAAGTCGGATTGCCTGGATTGGTGACAAAAACGATCCGTGTGCGTTCGGTGACAGCCGCCAGAATGGCATCCACATCGACCGTGCGATCTGTTTCGGCCACCATGATGGGGTCCGCGCCGACCATACGGGCGATGATCGGGTACATGGAAAATCCATGCTCGGTATGGATCACCTCATCGCCCGGTCCCGCATAGGCCTGCGCCACGAACTGAAGAACTTCGTCGCTGCCGACGCCACAGATGATCCGCGCCGCATCCAGCCCGTTCCGCTCGCCGATTGCACTGCGCAGACTGGCATGATCCGTGCTGGGATAGCGATGCAGCATGGCAGCAGTTTCCCGAACGGCCTCAATCGCCTTTGGGCCCGGACCAAAGGGGTTTTCGTTGGAACTCAGTTTGATGACATCCGCCACGCCTTTGATATGCGACTGGCCGCCCTGATACAGCGCGATGTCCATGATGCCGGGTTGCGGGGTAATCTTGGTCATGAGGGGCTCCGTTATCCGAGCCCCTCATACCCGTCTCAACGGATTGAGAAAAGCGGCAATTCCCTTATGCCGCTCGGAAGCGGGCCGTTGCCGGATCAGCGTCGTAGAATGGTGCGAATTCTTCGGTCCGGTGCGACAGGTCATTAACACTGTCGATGATGAACTGAACCGTCTCTTCGGTCATCAGGTACGAGAAGTTCAGCCGCACCCAGCCGGGTTTCTTCATCTCTTTCCCTGCGGACAGTTCGGCATGCAAAACCTCGGATGTCGCGCGGTCTATACCCAGCAGTCGGTGCGCATAAGGCCCGGCGCAGGCACATCCGCCCCGAGCCTGAATGCCATAGACATCGCTCAGCATGCGGGTGAACAACTGCTGGTGCACTGGCTGGCCAGAATTGTCGCGGACGAGAAACGAAAAGATGGGCAGGCGGTGCGAGTTGTCCACGCCCAGCAATGTCAGGTTTGGATTGCCACGCCAGCCGTCCAGCGCCATTTGATTGTAAAGCGCCTCGCGCTTTGCGATCTCCTCGGCGCCAACGACATCCTTGACGATGAAGGCCAGCGCGGCGCGGATATCTCCGATGACGTTTGGCGTTCCGGCCTCTTCCCGGGTGGCAAGATCTTCGCTGTAATCATGGCGCCAGGGCGACACGAAACTGACCGTTCCGCCACCGGGCCAGCTGGGGCAGCTGCGCTGAACCGCATGACTGTTCACGATCAGAACGCCCGACGCCCCCGGCCCGCCCGGAAATTTGTGTGGTGACACGACTATCGCATCCTTGCGCGCGTCCGCCGGCCCCATATCCATCGGCAGATAAGGTCCGCCACCGGCATAGTCCCAGACCGACACAGCACCATGCTCCTTCAGCAACCGTGTGACCGGATCGGGATTGGTGATGATGCCCGTCACGTTTGATGCCGCCGAAAACGAACCAATCAGCAGATCCGCATCCTGGTTTGCAACCAGCGCCTCTTTCAGTGCATCCAGATCAAGGCCACCCTCTGGGGCTTCGGGAATTTCGATCACACGCGCCTTGCTTTCCCGCCATGGCAGAATATTCGAATGATGTTCATACGGCCCGATCAGGACAACCGGCTGGTCAGCTTGCTCTATCCCCAGCAAACTGACCAGCCGGTTGAGACCCGCAGTGGCACCCGACCCGGTAAAAATCACCGCGTCTTCTCCCCTTGCGCCAACAATGCGGGCGATCTCTGCGCGTGCTTCGCGGCGCAAACGCGTCATATAGGATCCGCAAAAAGAGGCCTCAGTATGGCTGTTGGCATAGAACGGCAACACATGCCCGGCCACAAAGTTTTCGACCTGTCGCAACGCACGGCCGGAGGCCACGTAATCCGCATAGACAAGCGGTACGTCCCGATGCAGACCAGGGATCAAAACGTTCTCTCCGATCAGCCCTTTACGCAGGGATGAATCTTGAGCGGCGGTCTGAAGGTTTGCTCGAAATTCGGACAAGGTCATTGCATCTGCTCCATTCCTTTGGAAGCAATATGATTGAACCTTGCTCTAAAAACTTCACATATTTTTGCTTAATTTTCTTCTTTTTTGTGTCATATAATCAGGAATGTCCTCAAAATTAGATCAAATAGACACACGCATTCTGAAAGAGCTGCAACGGGATGCTTCGTTGTCGCAACGCGAGTTGGCCGACCGAGTCGGCCTGTCGCAAAATGCGTGCTGGCGCCGCCTCAAGGCGTTGACCGACGATGGCGTGCTGCGAGGTTCCAGTGCCCGGATCGCGCGTGAAAAGCTGGGGCTCAGCCTAGTTGTCTTTGTCATGCTGCGCACCCGGCACCATTCAGCGGAATGGCTGCAGGCTTTTCGCAGCCACGTCCTGACCATCCCTGAAGTGGTGGATTTCCACCGGATCGGCGGCGACTATGACTATCAGCTCAAGGTGGTGACCCAGGACATGGCATCTTACGACAAGGTCTATCAGCGCCTGATCGAAAAGGTGGAACTGGACAGCGTGACTTCGTATTTCGCCATGGAAGCGATTGCCGAGGGGCGTCCGCTACCGCTCTGATCCGCACTTCATCTGGCCAAAAATATCCCGGGGGAAGCGCGGCCTGCCGCGATGGGGGCAGAGCCCCCAACAAAAAAAGGCCGCGCAGAACAGCGCGGCCTTTGAAACTTGGGATCGGCGAAGATCAATTCTTCGCGTAGAATTCGACGACCAGGTTCGGCTCCATGACGACCGGGTAAGGCACATCGCTCAGGCCCGGTGCGCGCACGAAGGTCGCGGTCATTTTCGAATGGTCGGCGTCGATGTAGTCAGGCACATCACGCTCGGTCAGAGCAGCGGCTTCCAGAACAACGGCCAGTTGCTTGGACTTGTCACGCACTTCGATCACGTCGCCTTCCTTGACACGGTAGGACGGGATGTTGACGCGCTGGCCGTTCACCTTGACGTGGCCGTGGTTCACGAACTGACGTGCAGCAAACACGGTTGCCACGAACTTGGCGCGATAGACTACAGCGTCGAGGCGACGCTCCAGCAGACCGATCAGGTTTTCACCGGTATCGCCTTTGACACGCTCGGCTTCGGCGTAGATGCGGCGGAACTGCTTCTCGGTCAGGTCGCCATAGTAGCCTTTCAGCTTCTGCTTGGCGCGCAGCTGCAGACCGAAGTCCGACAGTTTGCCCTTGCGGCGCTGGCCGTGCTGGCCGGGGCCGTATTCACGACGGTTGACCGGGGATTTCGGACGACCCCAGATGTTTTCGCCCATCCGGCGGTCGATTTTGTACTTGGCAGACGTGCGTTTGGTCACGGCTGATCTCCTTCGTTCAGGTCGAGGCCCATGCAGGCCACTATGAAGGGCGTTGTCCTCTTGAGGTCTCCCCCATGACAGGCATCCCCTTGCGGGGGCCACCAACACCAATTAGGCCGCGCTTATATCCGTGAATTTCGGAGAGTCAACAGGTCGCGGGGCTTTGATTTTTCAACCCGCAGGGAAACAGCCGGCCCGTTGCACCAATTGTGGGGAATATTACCGCATTCCGTTCCGTGCCGGAAATGCGATCACTGTGCTGTTGCTGTGATCGATGGCGTCCATTGGCAGGCCGATTTCCCGGATTTCGCTGACCCAGTAATCCTGATCCCGCTCGGGGAAATCCTGTTCAAAAACCAGCGTCGGCGCGTCTTCACCTTCGGGGACAATCAACTCCGCACGGAATTGCCGTGCGCCGTTGGTCAGAACAACGGAGCCGAAGGCATCACCGGTTATGTCCGAAGTGGAATACACATTTTCAGCAACAACTCTGCTGCCGACGCTTTCTGCCTTGCCCAGCATCATCTCGGCAGCCACGTCCAGTCGACGTGCCACGCCGCGCCAGGACCATGCCGCGCCTACCGTCAACGATTCCAGAGGCGCAGCCTCAAGCCCGTCGATTTCAGTTTGTGTCCACAAGATAGCTTTGCGACCGTTTTGTCCGGTTCTCATTTGCCCGCCCGACCTTTCAACAAACTACACGTTACCGATGCGTATTTATCTATTAAGAATTGGTCGGAAAAAAGACCGAATTGCAGCATTCACAGGAATGTTGTGCTTTTGCCATTTCAAAACGATACTTCCGGGCTTTTCAAAGAGTTTCAGCACACAGCCCACTGACATCCAGGGACACGATCACCCCCCTCCTTGGCCGTCTCATCCGGGCGATTGTGACCAGAAAGTCGCAGAAAGCAGCAATGAAGCAATTCACTTTGAGGTTGCTCGAAAATGCAGGTACTCAGCTTGGAGAATACTGGTCGGAATCGACCTCCCAAGAGTGAATAAGTTTGTAATATGAAAAAGTTATTGTTTGGTGCATTGCTTGTTCTGAGTGCTTGTGCCGCCAATCCCGGACCATCCATCCCCGTAAAGCCCGGCCACGATCTTGCCTTTGCCCGCAGGGCGGTTCAAGGCTGCTCAGCCAATGCCGAAGCAGGCGGCACCAGTGCCGTTGTCGGTGGCTATGCAACCGGTGTCATTCTGGTTGGCGTCGTTCTGGGTCCGGCGATTGTCGGGATGAATCAGGACACCATTTATGAAAACGGCAAGATCGACGGCGTCGACCGCTGCCTGGCCAAGCACGGCTTTGAGCGCCGTGAACTGACGGATGGTGAAGTCTTCTGGCTGGGCGACAGTTACGGCACGGAACGCGAGAACCGGTTAAGCCACCTTATCGGCGGCGGTACCGTTGAAAGCTACAAACCGACTTTGAATTGATGGGTGCACTTTCCTGACGGCATCCGTGGCGGGGAACGTCTCCGCCTCGGCATACGCGTGGCAAGTCATTGTAAGTACGGACATCCAGCCCGATCAGTTCAGGAAACCCGGCCGGATTACAAAAGTTGTCATTGCGAAATCATTGCCCGCGAGACGGTTGGTCTCTTAGCTTTTGGACAGGGTCTCAGACCCAACAATTTCAAGCAGGAGATTACAATGAAAACTGGAATGATACTTGGAATTATCGGCGGTGTTATCGCCTTATTGGTCGGTGCGGTGGGCTACAGCGCCTCATCCGCCCTCGGTTCGTTGTCCAGCGGCATCGGGTATGAACAAGGCGCGTCATCCGCGCAGTTCTACAGCATCATGTCGCTGGTGTTGCCGGTCGCCGGCCTTCTGGGCGGAGGCATCGCCGGCAGGAACGCGCAGGTTGGAGCTGGCCTGATGGGCCTGTCCGCTGTTGGAATTTTATGGGCCTTCGGCCTGAGCTTTTTGTCAATCGTTCCCGCCGTCCTACTTGGGCTCGGCGCTTTTCTGGTGCTTTCAGAAAGCGAAAGCAGTTCGCCTGAAAATAGCTGAGACACCTACCAAAACAGGCCTGCCCAAATGGGCAAGCCTGACCGGATCATCCGTGCTTTTGCTGCTAACCGGAATTCGCATAAGCAAACGTCCGGAGTTCACCCCCTAAGAAAACTCAGTTGCCTCCAGCCTTCCAGCGGGCCCAGATTTCCGGCTCTCCGTTGAATGTGTTGATATCAACCTTGCCCTGGACCCCCGGGACCAGCCCGGTG
The DNA here is from genome assembly GCA_963669395.1 of uncultured Ruegeria sp. Taxonomy (GTDB): domain Bacteria; phylum Pseudomonadota; class Alphaproteobacteria; order Rhodobacterales; family Rhodobacteraceae; genus Ruegeria. The sequence continues at coordinate 3,634,957 of OY770022.1, forward strand.
CCAGTGTATTGCCAGAAACGCCAGATCGTATTCGGATAGACATCTCGCGGGTGCCCGGCAACCGAACGCAACCAGAACTCGGTTTTGGGCAGGCGACTGATATTGGTGTCCTGATAAAAATCCACCGTGGTATAGACGATCGGTCTACGCCCGTAGTGACGCTCGAGAATATTCAGGAATTTCTCGGCCTCGGCCCGCACTGTTTTGCCATCGGGCCGCAAAGTGCAGGTCTTGGAATGTGGCGTCCATTCCATGTCGAGAACATGGGGCAGATCGGCACCCTTGGGCACGTTGCGGATAAACCAGCGGGCCTGTTCGGCAGCAGGACGGCAAAAGTAATAATAGTGATAAGCGCCCCACGGCACACCCGCTGCCTGCGCGCCCTGCCGGTGTTCGTTGAAGCGCGGATCTGCGAAATCGCCCCCTTCAGTGGCCTTGATGAACACAAAGCTGACCCCGGCAGAGCGGGCAGTGCGCCAATCGATCGAGTCCTGCCAGCGCGACACGTCCAGACCATGGACCGGGTAGCTTCCGGGGTGCCGCCCCTCCCACTCATGAGGGTCCGCATCGCCAAAGCGGGGGTGAATAACCAATGGCGGTTTCGGGTCCGTTACCTCGAAATGCTCGACCACCTGTGGTGGCGGAGGACGCCGCCCGCAAGATACAAGTGTCAGCCCGATAAGTGCCAAAAATATCGCTAAGCGCATTATTCTAACCTGCCTGAAATATCTGCTCGTATTGTTGGGCTCAGAATGACAAATCTGCATGATAAGACAACGCTACAATTGCGTGACGGCGGAAACTTACCGCTTGCACACCGGACACCTTCAGAAAATGACAATTCATGCTTGATCCCGGGCACCAAAACCCCTAAAGCAGCGCAATCCGGTGCCGCGTCATGCGACTCCGGTGTGTTGGTTTGTTTCGCAGCGTGCCGTCCCGCTTTCTTCGGCCCGGACGCGATGCGGCAAACCAGACCAAAGGAACATTCGATCTGACCTCTGGCGGGCTGTGCGCAGGACCCGGTGAAGACCAAGAGCTCTCAGGCCGTGCCCAAACTTCGTGGACCAACCACGAGCAGATAGGAGTACCTGCGATGGACCTGATCGCACAGCTTGAGGCGGAACAGATTGCCGCCCTGGGGAAAGACATCCCCGATTTCAAAGCCGGAGACACCATCCGTGTCGGCTTTAAAGTGACCGAAGGGTCGCGTACCCGTGTGCAGAACTACGAAGGCGTCTGCATCGCGCGCAAAGGTGGCAGCGGCATCGCCGGTTCGTTCACCGTTCGCAAGATTTCGTTTGGTGAAGGCGTGGAGCGTGTTTTCCCGCTGCATTCGACCAACATCGACAGCATCACCGTTGTCCGCCGTGGCCGCGTCCGTCGCGCCAAACTGTACTATCTGCGCTCGCGCCGTGGTAAGTCCGCGCGCATCGCAGAAGTCACCAACTACAAGCCCAAGGCTGGCGCCGAGGCGTAAGGAGCGGAAAGATGAAAAAAGACATCCATCCCGATTATCACGTCATCAACGTCAAAATGACCGATGGCACTGTGGTTCAGATGAAATCCACCTGGGGCGCCGAAGGCGACCAGCTGGCTCTGGAAATCGACCCCTCCTCGCACCCCGCGTGGACCGGTGGCTCGTCGCGCCTGATGGACGCCGGCGGCCGCGTGTCGAAGTTCAAGAAAAAATACGAAGGTCTGGGCTTCTAAGCCTGACCGGTTCCGAATGCAGAAGGCCGCCCATTGGGCGGCCTTTTTTGTGGAGCGCGTTGGGCTTTATCCGAACACGTAAAAGCACAGCTTGTTGCCGTCCGGGTCCCGGACATATGCGCCGTAGAAGCGGTCGGGCACACGCTGGCCCGGCTCGCCCTCGTCCGTCGCGCCAAGGCTGATGGCCCTGTCATACATGGTGGTGACCGCATCTTTGGATTCGGCGGCAAAGGCCAGCATGTTGCCATTTCCTGACGCGCAGGATTCGCCGTCATAGGGTTCGCAAACCGCCAGCATGGGCGCGGACGGATCGTTGCCGATGAACGCTATCCGACCGGCATCGACCAGAACCTTCGCGCCTTTGTCCGCGAAAAGCGCAGTATAGAACTCCTTGGCCTTGTCCATGTTGGAAACACCAATGGTAACATATCCGATCATTCAGGATGTCCTTTGCTGATTGCTAATCTTTTTGTGAGGCAACATCCGTCAGGCGCCACAGGTATACAAGTCACGAAACCGGCATCGACTGACCTTGAAAGCCCACTGGGAAAGTGCAGGTCACGGCCTTCGCAACCACGCGCTGTTTTTGCCTGTCTGGCCCATCGTTCCTTTGGCAAATCTGAGAAACGGTGCAAGCCGCCCGTCTTGTTACATGGCGTAACCCGCCCGGGCCGCGCTGTTTTCCGGTTTCCTCGCCAATAATAGGCCAATACACCGCTTGAGGTTCTTTCCTTCCCACCAAACACAACATATAGTGGCGACAAACAACGTGTGGGCAAACACGGCGGGACTTGGGAATACAAGCATGGCACATATCATTGTGGTCGGGAACGAAAAGGGCGGCGCAGGCAAATCGACCGTTTCGATGCATGTGGCGACGGCGCTGGCGCGGCTGGGGCACAAGGTCAGCACACTGGATCTGGACCTGCGGCAGCGCAGCCTTGGGCGTTACTTCGAAAACCGCCTGAACTTTCTCAGAAGTTCGGACCTGAGCCTGCCCAGCCCGCGTCATCACGACCTGCCCGAAATCGATGCGGCCACGCTGAAGCCGGGCGAGAATATCTATGACCACCGCCTGTCCGCCGCCGTTGCTGAACTGGAAAGCGACAGCGATTTCATCCTGATCGACTGCCCCGGCTCGCACACGCGCCTCAGCCAGGTGGCGCATTCGTTGGCCGACACGTTGATCACACCGCTGAACGACAGCTTCATCGACTTCGACTTGTTGGCACGGATCGACTCGAAGGGTGAAAAGATCCTCGGGCCGTCGGTCTATTCGGAAATGGTGTGGAATGCGCGTCAGCTGCGGGCGCAGGCAGGGCTGAAACCCATCGACTGGGTTGTGGTCCGCAACCGGGTCGGCACACAGCGCATGGTCAACAAGGAAAAGATGCAGCGCGCGATCGAGATGCTGTCTCAGAGGATCGGTTTCAGGGTTGCATCCGGCTTTTCCGAACGGGTGATTTTCCGCGAGCTGTTTCCGCGCGGCCTGACCCTGCTGGACCTCAAGGATATCGGGGTCAAACAGCTGAACATCTCGAACATAGCCGCGCGACAAGAGCTGCGCGACATGATGAAAGAACTGAACCTGCCGGGGGTCGAGATCGACTTCTGACGGGGCACATCTTCACCGCTGCCTTGAACATCCTGATCATTTTGCCAGGGCGATCGCCTTGGTGACTTCGATGCCACGATTGATGGCAAGGTAGGTCGGAAAGGGCGATCGGCCTGAGAGATCGATGTCGCGTCTAAGCCAGTCATGTGTTTCCAAAAGATAGAGCGACTTCGACAACGCGCGGTCGGTGATCGTGGACAGATCTGACTTTATGGCCGAAAAGCGCTGGGGGGTTTGCGTCACGGCCAGAATTGGCACTGTCCAGCTTCGCCTCAGAAGGGCAAAGTCCTTTTCGTCGGGCACGGCCTTAACAATTCTGCTTGCAACCTCGGCCATTTCTTTACCGCTCTGCGTTAGCCGGAATTCGGGGCGCAGTGGATGACCGTGGCCGGGGTTTTTCTCAAGAAGCCTTAACTCGATCAGGTGCCCAAGGCTCTGGGTAAACGAACTGCGACTTGCCCCCGTCGCCGCAATCAACGGTGCCTGCCGCCCCGGAACGCCCGCGTGCAGCTTTGCCAGAATGCTCAGCGACCATGCCCGCGACGTAAGCTTGACAAGTGATTTTGCGTCCATAAAGTATAGTTACTTTATTATTAGATAGTAGGAAAGACCGATGCTGCCAGTTTCTTTGGAAAACACGATCACGCTTGCGATCTCAGTCCGCGACCGTCACGCCAGCGCCAAATGGTACAGCGACATGCTTGGATTTGAGCTGATCCATCACATTGACGAGGCCGGCTGGAGCGAAATGCAGACAAAGACCGACGGCGTAACCTTGGGACTGGGCGAGCAGACCGAACCCGCGCCCGGTAACACCGTCCCTGTTTTTGGAGTAAGCGACATAGACACGGCAAGGGGCGCGCTGGAAACGGCCGGGGTCAAATTCGACGGCGACACAGAAACCATCGAGGGGATGGTCAGCACCGCCACATTCTACGACTTGGACGGCAACGCCATGATGTTGGCGCAGGACCTGACCGGACAAGGATGACATCTTACGACCGGCGCAATCCCACGGGCCGCCGTTATTCGGCGGCCCTGTAGACAGTAAACAGCTCTTTCGGCTCGGTCACACCGCGCAGCATGTAGCGGCCCAACGATACAAGCTCGTGACTGCAAGGCTCGGCGGCCCGGGCGACGTCGTCTGATATCAGGATTCGCTGCCCCAGAGACCGGTGCATGCCGGAGATGCGGGCGGCCTGATTGACCGCAGGTCCGATCACGGTGAAATCCAGCCGGTTTTCCGCTCCGATATTGCCATAGAGGATCTCACCTGCGTGCAGCGCCAGGGTGTAACCAACAACGCGCAGACCCTCTGCCTGCCGCTGTGCGTTCCTTGCGGCCATTCGATCCTGCAACAGCGCCACGGCAGCAAGCGCGGCGCGGGCGTCTTCGTCGATTTCCCCAACATCGAACATGGCCATCAGCCCGTCGCCCATGAATTTCAGGATATTGCCACCGCATTCGTGCACGACCGCCACCACAACCGCCAGATAGTCATTCAGCATTTCGATGATTTCCGGGCCGGGCAATTGCTCGGACAGGCTGGTGAAATCTTCAAGATCGAAGTTCCAGATCACGGCGTCGATCTGCTGTAGCGAGCCGCGGCGAATTTCCCCTGACAACACCCGGCGCCCCGCATCCCGGCCCAGATACACGCGCATCAGATCCCTGGCCATCCGGCTGTTGGACGCCGATTTGAGCGCAAGTCCCAGATGGGGCAAGACAGTATTGATCAAGTTCAGATCATGATCGCGGAACCCCTCGGGCGCGTCGCTGGTCCAGGACATCAGTACTCCGTCGACCGAAGTGTCCGGTTCTTTCAGGGCCTCGCGCATGGGACGCTCGAAAGACACGCCTGTTGCGTAATAGTCCGTGGCGCCCTGTTCGCGCAGTTCATTGAGCAAAGGAAAACGGCTGGGCGTGTTCTGATCGACCAGCCGTTCACGCAGGTCCTGCATGTCCTCTGTCATCAGTGCATAAAGCGGGCTTTGCTGCCATTGCGGGCTGGGTTCTTCGGAATACTCGAACTTCTGATAGTCTCCGCCATGCCCGTGATACCAGCTGTATCCTGTGCCGCCATATACCGGGTGCAGGGCGGATTGCGCCGCGTGAAACCGCATGAGGGGCACGCCCAGATCAACCAGTCGCGCGCAGTACCCGTCCAGCAACTCTTCTTTTCCGGCCCCTTCCAGCCCCCGGTCGACCAGCCATTCGATCAGAGAGTCCGCTTTTGCCGTTTCGGTGTCCGGGGCCGTCATATTCAAGTCCTGTATCAAGTCTCTTGATCATCTGGGGTAAGGGACGGCAAATTACCAGTGCTCAGACCATTCCCGCCAGCTTCCGAAGCATTTGCCGCAACAGGATAACCTCGTCATCGGAAAACGCATTGGCAAGCTTTGCGTCATATTGCTCGGCAATGTCGCGCAGTTCGCGATATACGCGCGCGCCGGCGTCCGTCAGCCTGAGATACTCGACCCGGCGGTCCGTGTTGCTTTGGGTGCGCGCCAGGTAACGGCGCTGTTCCAGCCGCTGAACCGCCCGGCTGATCTTGGTCTTGTGCACCTTGGCCCTTTGGCCGATCTCCTTAGCGGTCATTTCCCCGAAGTTGCCAAGATGGAACAGCACGCGCCATTCGGTGCGCAGCATGCCGTGCCGCCCTTTGTAAATGCGCTGGAACTCAAGCGAAACCTCTTCCGCAGCCATGTTCAGAAGAAACGGCAGGAATTCCTGCAGATCAAAGTCATCTTTTTTGTGTGAATCGGGCTTTGCCATACTTGTTAGTTACAAAATCAACTATTACCCGACAAGCAGCAAATGGAGGAACACAGGATGAACCGTCCGACTGATCCACACAAACTGACCCAGGCCAGCACTCCGGTCGGGACCCACGCGGGCTACATGCCCGGCTTTGGCAACGACTTCGAAACCGAGGCTTTGCCGGGTGCGCTGCCGCAGGGCATGAACAGCCCACAGAAATGCAACTATGGCCTTTATGGCGAACAGTTAAGCGGCACTGCCTTTACCGCCAACCCGCCCGAGCGGACCTGGTGTTATCGCATCCGCCCTTCGGTCAAGCATTCACACCGTTACGAAAAGATCGACCTGCCGCACTGGAAATCTGCGCCCTGTGTTGATCCGGATGTGATCAGCCTGGGCCAGTATCGCTGGGACGCGGTCCCGCATTCTCAAGAAAAGCTGACCTGGCTGACCGGAATGCGCACCATGACGACAGCAGGCGACGTAAACACGCAAGTCGGAATGGCGAGCCATATCTATCTGGTCACCGAGTCCATGGTGGATGACTATTTCTATTCCGCCGATTCCGAATTGCTGGTCGTGCCGCAGGAAGGTCGTCTGCGTTTTGCGACCGAGTTGGGCATCATCGACCTGGAGCCGAAAGAGATCGCCATCCTGCCGCGCGGTCTGGTTTATCGGGTCGAAGTGCTGGAAGGCCCGGCGCGCGGCTTTGTCTGCGAAAATTACGGGCAGAAGTTCGAACTTCCCGGCCGCGGCCCCATCGGCGCGAACTGCATGGCCAATCCCCGCGATTTCAAGGCACCTGTTGCGGCTTTTGAAGATCGCGAGACGGCATCGACGGTAACCATCAAATGGTGCGGACAGTTCCACACGACAAAGATCGGGCACAGCCCGCTGGACGTCGTGGCCTGGCATGGAAACTACGCGCCCTACAAATACGATCTGCGCAATTACTGCCCTGTCGGCGCAATCCTGTTCGACCATCCCGATCCGTCGATCTTTACCGTCCTGACCGCCCCATCCGGGCAACCCGGCACGGCCAATATCGACTTTGTTCTGTTCCGCGAACGCTGGATGGTGATGGAGGATACGTTCCGCCCGCCCTGGTATCACAAGAACATCATGTCCGAACTGATGGGCAATATCTACGGTCAGTACGACGCCAAACCGCAGGGCTTTGTTCCGGGCGGCATGAGCTTGCACAACATGATGCTGCCACATGGACCCGACAAGGATGCCTTTGAAAAAGCATCGAATTCCAACCTGGGTCCGGACAAGCTGGACAACACCATGTCCTTCATGTTCGAAACGCGGTTCCCGCAGCATCTGACACCCTTCGCAGCCAACAAGGCGCCCTTGCAGGATGACTACATCGATTGCTGGACTTCGCTTGAGAAAAAGTTCGATGGAACGCCTGGAAAGAAGTAGTCAGCCATGAGCCTGGACATCTGGATCACCTATGTCGGAACCGTCCTGCTGTTGATGAGCACTCCGGGGCCGAGCCAGTTGCTGATGCTGTCAAACTCGGCGGCCAACGGCTTTTCCCGGGGTCTGTTCACGGCAGCGGGGGATCTGACGGCAAATCTGCTGCAAATGCTGGCGGCGGGTCTTGGGCTGGCGACGCTGATTGCCACATCGGGCATTGCACTGACCGTGATCAAATGGCTCGGCGTGGCGTATCTGGTTTTTCTTGGCGCACGATCCATCCTGCGGGCTGAACGCAAGACGCTTCAGAAAGCCGTCAGAACAAGCCGAAAATCACTTTGGGCGCAAGGGTTTATCACGTCTGCGGCAAACCCGAAGGCCGTGGTGTTCTTTGCCGCCCTTTTCCCGTTGTTCATCGACGGCGCCTACCCGTTCTGGCCGCAGTTTGCCGTTTTGTCGGCGACCTATCTGGTCATGGACGGCCTGTTCCTTTCGGCCTATGGCGGCAGCGCAAGCTGGCTGGCCAGACGGCTCAGTGGACAGGCGCGGCTTTGGCTTGACCGGGCGGGCGGCATTTTCATGATATTGGCGGCAATACTGCTTGGGTTGAAGTCCCTCCGCCCGACAGCATAACGGCGGCATCACGCCACAAGACACAAAAAAGGACAGACCATGCCTTTGAAAAAATCCTGGGTGGCTTCGGCCAATGACGCGACGCACCCGTTTCCGCTGAACAACCTGCCCTATGGGGTCTTTTCGACCGAGGGTGAAGAACCCCGTTGCGGCGTCGCCATCGGAGACATGATCCTGGACGTCACCTCTGCCGAGGCCGAAGGTCTGATCAACTTGGGTGACGAGCCGCTTTTCGATTTGCCCTTTTGGAACCCGGTGATGGAGGAAGGCCCGGCCGTCTGGGGCGCATTGCGCGATCGGCTGACTGCCCTACTGGCCGACGGGTCGGACGAACAGGCAAAGGTCGAGCCACTGTTGGTGCGACAGGATGAGGCCGAGTTGCACATGCCCTTTGCGGTCAGCGAATACACCGATTTCTACGCGGGCCGGAATCACGCCTTCAACGTCGGGACAATGTTCCGTGGCCCCGAAAATGCGTTGCCGCCGAACTGGCTGCATATCCCGATCGGTTATAACGGGCGCGCCTCCTCCGTGGTGGTTTCGGGCACCGATATTCGCCGCCCCTGGGGGCAGCTCAAATCGCCCGATCAGGATCTACCGGCATTTTTGCCCAGCCGCCGGTTCGATATCGAACTTGAAATGGGGACAATTGTCGGCACTCCGTCCGATGGTCCGATCTCGGTTCAGACGGCAGATGACCACATTTTCGGCTATGTCCTGCTGAATGACTGGTCCGCGCGCGATATTCAGGCATGGGAATACCAGCCGCTGGGCCCGTTTCAGGCCAAGGCCACCGCGACTTCGATCAGCCCGTGGATCGTCACCAAGGCAGCGCTTGAACCCTTCCGATGTGACACACCGGAGCGTGAGTTCGAATTGTTGGATCACCTCAAGGATTGCGGCCCGATGCTCTATGACATCGAGCTGGAGGTCACGATGGCGCCCGAAGGCAAGGCAGCCACCACCATCGCGCGAACGAACTACAACGAGATGTACTATTCCGCTGCGCAACAGTTGGCCCATCACTCCACATCGGGTTGTCCGATGAATGCAGGTGATCTGCTTGGGTCAGGGACGATTTCGGGCGAGACAAAAGCCGAACGTGGATCCTTGCTGGAACTCAGCTGGGGTGGGAAGGAACCACTTACGCTGGACGGCGGAGAGACACGCAGTTTCATCGAGGACGGTGACACACTGACTCTGAAAGGTGCGGCCAAAGGGGATGGGTATGTCATCGGGTTCGGTGATTGCGTCGGAACCGTTCTGCCGGCACTGTCTGACCCCTATAAGTCCTGAGTTTTTTTGGAGACTTCCGCCGGTCCTGCAGGCAGGCATCGGCGGGGGTCTCCATTGCAAGACTGTGGTGCGTTTGTAGTCATCATGTCTTCCGCGTCATCATTGCCCGCCTCCCAGATCAAGGCCCTGAATGAAGGCACTGATCTCATCAGTCATGTCCTGAAACCGTGACCGTTCGCTGACATAAAGATAGACCTGCCTTTTGTCTGCAAGGTCCGAAATGGGCCGGAAGGCCGTCGCCTCGGGGATGAACCGGGCAACGGTTTGCGGAAGAACCGTCACCCATCTGCCTGTGCGCACCATCGTTACAAGCGAGTGTGTGTTGTGGATGGTGACATCCGCACCTTCGATGGCCTGCACAAATCGCGGCGAGCGGATCAGGCCGCACAATGCGTTCCGGATAAACGGAGCCGATGCGACATCATCAATTGTCGGTGCGGCTTCAGCTTTGATCAACGGATGGTCCGACGCGCAAACCAATCCGAACAGGTCTTCAAACAGGGCAATCGCCCGGAACCCGTTAAGTGCGTGGTGGCCCGAGGCAATTCCGATATCAGCCTTGCCCTCGACCAGCGCGTCGAGCACCTGCTGCGTATCCGTATCGCGCAGCTCGATTTTGAGGCCGGGAAACCGCTGCGTCATATGCGCCAGCGCCGCTGGGAAAACCAGCGCGGCAACCGACGGGACCGAAACGATCCGCAACAGGCCGTGTTCGGCATCCGCTGCCGCCTCAATGTTCTGCACGGTTTGATCGAATTGACGAACCTGTTTCAGTGCAAGCTCGAACACCTGCTGCCCCAAAGGTGAAAGACGGTTCTTGCGCTCGCCCTCGAACAGTTTTTTGCCGAGGTGTTCCTCAAATTGCTTCAATGTCATCGACACGGCGGATTGCGTCCGCCCAAGCCTGTCGGCGGCTTCATTCAGCTGACCCGTTTGGGCAACGGCGCAAAAACACCGCAAAGTTTCGATCTTGATTGCCATGGTTCAAGATTCCTGAAGTTTTCTTCACTTATTTGAGTTTGACTGATGTTGCTGCAAAAAGCCATCCTGTCAGAAATCCTGTTTTTCGACTCTGGGGCGCATTGTGACCAAACTGAACCTGATCGCCGGCGAATGGCTGGCGGGAGAAAGCGAAATTGAAAACCGCAACCCTTCGGACCTGAGCGATCTGGTCGGCATGTTCGCGCAGGCCAGCCCGGACCAGTTGGACGCGACACTGGATCAGGCGCGCGTTGCGCAGGCCGATTGGGAGGCCTATCTGCCGGAGCGCAAGCAAGCCGTTCTGATGAATATCGGGAATGAGCTGATGTCGCGCGCCGAAGAGTTGGGCACGCTGCTATCACGAGAGGAAGGCAAACCGCTTGCCGAGGGCAAGGGCGAGGTCTATCGCGCAGGCCAGTTCTTTACCTATTACGCCGCAGAATGCCTGCGTCAGATCGGTGAAAATGCAGACAGTGTCCGGCCGGGTGTCGAGATTGACGTACGCCGCGAAGCGGTTGGCGTCGTGGCCATCATCAGCCCGTGGAATTTTCCCACCGCGACCGCCTCGTGGAAGATCGCCCCGGCGCTGTGTTATGGCAACGCGGTTGTCTGGAAGCCCGCGAACATCACCCCGGCGTCGGCTGTGGCTCTGACCGAAATCATCGAACGGCAGGACGTCCCCAAGGGTCTGTTCAGCCTTGTCATGGGCTCAGGCCGATCCATTGGCCAACGACTGGTGGAAAGCCCAAAGGTCAACGCGATCTCGTTCACCGGTTCGGTTCCGGTCGGCAAAGGCATCGCGGCTGCCGCCATCCAGAACCTGACCAAGGTGCAGATGGAGATGGGATCCAAGAACGCTCTGGCGGTGATGGATGACGCTGATCTGGATCTGGCCGTCACACTGGCGCTTGGCGGCGCTTTTGGGGGCACCGGCCAGAAATGCACTGCGTCTTCGCGTCTGGTCGTTCATGCCGGTGTGCATGATGCGTTTGTCGAAAAGCTCGTGGCCGGTGCAAAGGCCTTGAAGGTCGGCCATGCCCTGCAGGATGGGGTGCAGATGGGGCCGGTTGTCAGTCAGCAGCAACTCAAGGAAAACCTGAGCTATGTGGAGCTTGGCAAATCCGAAGGCGCCGAGCTTGCTTGTGGTGGCCAGTTGCTCGACATGCCGCATGACGGGTTCTACATGTCCCCCGGCGTGTTCCTGAACACGACCAACGATTTGCGCATCAACCGTGAGGAAATGTTCGCGCCCCTGACCAGCGTCATCAAAGTCGGCAGCTATGACGAAGCGCTGAGCGTGGTGAACGACACCAATTTTGGCCTGACCTCGGGTATTGTGACCAAGTCGCTGGCCCGCGCCACACACTTCCGCCGCAATGCACGTACCGGTGTTGTCATGGTCAACCTGCCCACCGCCGGAACCGACTATCACGTGCCTTTTGGCGGGCGCGGCGACAGCTCGTATGGCCCGCGTGAACAGGGCACGGCGGCGGCCGAATTCTACACCACCGTCAAAACAGCCTATATCAGCGCGGGTCCCGTCTGATGCGGATTGACGGGCTGCAATACGCCAACTGGTCGGAAAAGATTTTTCGCCAACTGCGCGAAGGTGGTGTGGACGCGATCCACGTCACCATTTCGTATCACGAGAACTTTCGCGAAACGGTTCTGAATTTTGAAAAGTGGAACCGCTGGTTCGAACTGTATCCGGACCTGATCATGAAAGGCCGTTGGGCCAGCGACATCGACACAGCCCGCGATACCGGCCGGACGGCAGTGTTCTTCGGATTTCAGAACCCCAGCCCCATCGAGGACGATATCGGGCTGGTGGAAATCCTGCATGACCTTGGTGCGCGGTTCATGCAACTGACTTACAACAACCAGTCCCTTCTGGCGACCGGCTGTTACGAGGCCGAAGACACCGGTATTACCCGCATGGGCAAACAGGTCATCAAAGAGATGAACCGCGTAGGCCTTGTGGTCGACATGAGCCATTCGGCAGACCGGTCGACCATCGAGGCCGCCGAACTGTCCGAGCGTCCCATTGCCATCACTCACGCCAATCCGCACGAATGGTCTCCGGCCCTGCGCAACAAGCGCGCGGAGGTTATTCGTGCGGTGACGGAAAATGGTGGGATGCTCGGCTTTTCGGTCTACCCTCATCACCTGAAAGACAAATCCGCCTGCACGATTGAAAGTTTCTGTGAGATGATCGCGCGTACTGCCGACACATACGGCGTTCAGCATCTGGGGATCGGCACCGATCTGTGCCAGGATCAGCCCGACAGTGTGGTCGAATGGATGCGTGTAGGGCGCTGGACGAAAGAGATCGATTACGGCGAAGGCTCGGCCAGCAATCCCGGCTTTCCGCCGATGCCGGACTGGTTCCGCGACAATCGCGATTTCGGCAACATCGAGACCGGATTGCGTACCGTCGGCATGAGCGAAGACGAAATTGCCGGTATCATGGGCGGCAACTGGTATCGGTTCTTTAATGAAAGCTTCGGACCCCAACGCGCATGACACCCCCGGCCCCTCATATCGCGCGACGTGATCCTGCGAAGGTGATGCGCCTTTCCCGCCTGGGCTCGCTGCATCAATGTCGCCTCAGCTTCATGCGGCAACTGACGCGGCGCATGGCGGAGGAGGCCTGGGTTTTCTCGCGCCCGGTCTTTGAGATTGATGACAACGGTGTCGGCCATGCGGTTTATACCGCTTGCGGTCCCGAGCGCGCGTATTCTCTGGTCGCGTTTGCCCATGACCTGCCGCCCGAACAACGCTCGGACCGGGTGATTGCCGAAGCGTGGGATGCCACTTTCACACTGTTTGACGGGGTTCCGACGTCCGAGGATATCGCGCGACTGTCAAGGAATGTCCCGCTGCAAGAGGCGGGGCGCGTCAGCGAAAGCGAACTGTCGTTGTCCCGGGCCAACCGGTCCGTTCGCTTATGGACCCATGTTGTCGACAGTCTTGCCGCCGGTAAACAGCCTGAACTGGAGCAAATTTACAAGGTCGGCTATCTGATGCGGACAACGGCGGTTTACGGTTCCGGCAAGTTCGGCGCGGCCGATCGCGAAATAACGGCAGATCGTTCCGAAGTTAGTGGCCCGTTCCAGATCGAGATGCTGTCAGTCTACCTGACCCGGATTTTTGTGCGCGATCTTGTACAGCATATGGCGAATGTCAAAGGCAATGGACAGGCTGCGGTGCTTGACCCGCAAATCGCACGCTGGCTGGGCATCGGCAATTCCACAGGGTTGGGAATGGCGCCGTTTATCGTCAACCATCCGATCCTGTTCAACAACTGGATCATGGCGCGAGAAGAGGCCATCGCCCGCGTGCGCGACATCGAAACTGCATCCAGCGACAAAGTTCGAAAATTCCTGAACATCTTTGACCGCAGCAAGCTGTCGACCTCATGGTGGCGGTCGGATCACCCGATACAGATTGAAAAACTGGCGACTCTGAACGCTGATCTGAAGGCCATCTCGGACTATCTGGAACAGGATGACCTGACGCAGAACCAACCCTGGGACCGGCTTGTGCGCTGGTCAGAGAACACGCTCAGCGAAGACGGTCAGGAACTGGTCGTCTCGCTGATCATGGAACCCTACCCCGAGCTTGTGGATGGATTGGCAAGCTGCATGGCCGACAGCAACACGCAGGCGCATCTGATCGACGGCGCGATGACGGTGAAACAGGTCCGTTCGCTGATCCGCGAAAGCTTTGACTGGGCACTGGATGTTGATTGGACCAACCCGCAGAATTGCGCCCGGGCCTGGTATGTCTCGGAAGAAAAGCTGGAACCCAGATTGGGTGAGCGGTTCGAGGAGCCGATCTCGGACTATGAACAACCGCTGGCCCCAGCGCGGGATGCGGCGCTTGCCTGTCAGCAGCTTGCCAGTTGGCAGGACAACGCACCCATCGCTGAGTTTCTGCTGCAACACCCGGAACACCGGCATACGGTTCGACGGGCTCAGATGTCATGCGTCGCGCCCTACGGCGAAATCCGTGACAATACGATCAGTGCAGTTGTTCTCCCCATCGACATGTTGCGTGCCAAACTCTCGTTTTTCGGAGCAACCCATTTCGATCCGCGGTCAGACCGATGGGTTCGCATCTGCATGTATTCAGGCGCGCCCTACCCCGAGGAATTGACCCCTCAAACGGCGGATCTGTGGGTGTACCCGGAGGCTGTGGAATGAGCTATTCCCTGAACGAGGTTGAGGCCACGGCCAAACGGGCCGCACGCGGCGCGGGCTACAGTTGGGGACTGGCCGAGGAAGCCGGCAAGGCAACACGCTGGCTATGCGCGCAGGGGTTGGACGGTACCGGAGCGTTGGCGCGGCTGCTGGAAAAAGAAACGATCCGGTCAGGCGAACGCGGTCCGTGCCCTCTGTCAAATGGCGCATATCTGTCCGACAGCGCGCATATTCTGAAGTCAGACCCTATGATGTTGCGGCAAGTCGAATGCCCACTCCTTCTGGTGCCGTTTGCGGCCTATGCCGCACGTCGACTGGATACTTGTGTTGCAATCACCTGCGATGGCGCTGAGATTGTTACTGACGGAGCCGTTGTTTCAACCTCCGATGCGCTGCCCAATCGTGCCGATCGCGTTGAAATCCGTCCAAGCGGCGATTTGACCAGCATCGCGCCACAGCGATCCCGCGCCACCCCCAACCCAGGGGATTGGGAGACCCTGAACAGGTTTGCCCACCGCACCTACGCCCCCGCCACCGAAGCCTCCCGCCTACTGGGTGCTGGTGCCGGGCTTTCCGACAATGACTGAAGAGAAACCCATGATCGAAACCCGCACCCTGACCCTCGCAGAAATCGAAGATCTGGCCTTTCGCGCGCTTGTCGCTGCGGGCACCACCGAGGCCAACGCCCGCCCGCTGGCAGTGGCCACCGCTGCAACCGAAGCGGATGGTGTTGCAAGCCACGGCCTCGCCTATATCCCGATTTATTGTGAGCATGTGCAGTGCGGCAAGGTGGATGGTCGGGCCGAGCCCGTTCTGACCCGCCCGCGCCCAGGTGTCATCAACGTCGACGCGGCGACGGGTTTTGCACATTCCGCCATCGATCTCGGGTTCGAGGCGCTGACAAAGGCTGCGCGCGAGCAGGGCGTGGCAGTGCTTGCAATCCGCAACAGCTATAACTGCGGTGTTCTGGGATATCATACATATCGGCTGGCGCAGGCCGGTCTGGTGGGTCTGGGCTTTACCAACGCCCCCGCTTCGATCGCACCATCCGGAGGATCGAAACCTGTGGTTGGCACCAACCCGTTCTCGGTTGCGGTTCCCGGCCCGGACGGGCAGCCATCGCTGCTGATTGATCAGAGCGCCAGCACCATCGCCAAAAGCGAAGTGATGAAACACGCGCGCGAAGGCAAGGCCATTCCCGTCGGCTGGGCGCTGGACCCCGATGGCAACCCGACAACCGATCCCAATGTCGGCCTCAAAGGCTCGATGGCGCCGTCCGGCGGCTACAAGGGCGTGGGCGTTGCATTGCTGACCGAGGTCATGGCCGCCGCGCTGACCGGAGCCACACTGGGCATCCATGCATCGCCGTTTTCGGGAACCGCCGGTGGCCCGCCCAAGACCGGCCAGTTCTTTATTGCGATCGATCCCGCCCCCACAGCCGGCGACAGTTTCGCCACCGGGATAGGCGCGCTGGTAGATGCAATCAGGGCGCAGTCGGGCGCCCATCTTCCGGGGGACGGTCGCGGCGCGAAGCGCGCTGCGTCACAGACCGATGGGGTGGCTGTCAATGTTGCCACCCTGGACAAAATCGAAGCCTTCTTGAACTGAATCTGGCGGAACATGATCCTCAGGCAATCGCACGGAACTGTTTGAGCTTTGCGAAAGGGTCAAATAAAGAACGTTCGTTTTGTATATGACGGACCGCCGATATGCTGACGCTGATCAGGAATGCCAATCTTTTTACACCCGAGCCCTTTGGGATCGGTCATCTTTTGGTCGCTGCCGGACAGATCGTTTATCTGGGCCGGGACCTGCCTGATCTGGGCGGGCCGTTGCAGGTTGACGTGTTGGATGCCGAAGGCGCGCCGGTTGTGCCCGGTCTGATCGACGGCCATGCCCACATCACGGGTGGGGGCGGCGAAACCGGACCTGCCAGCCGGGTGCCGCCGATGGTATTGTCCTCGTTCACGCGGGCGGGCGTCACCTCGGTCGTTGGGGTTTTGGGGACCGACGATCTGACCCGCAATACGCAGACACTGGTGCAGCAGGCCTACGGTCTTCGCGCAGAAGGACTTTCGGCCTGGTGCCACACGGGCGGCTATCACGTCCCGCTGACCACGCTGACCGGGTCCGCCCGTGGCGACATCGTGTTCCTTGACCCTGTCATCGGTGTCGGTGAACTGGCGATCAGCGATCATCGCTCCAGCCAGCCGACACTGGACGAGTTCCTGCGCATTGCCAGCGAGGCGCATGTTGCAGGGTTGATGACAGGCAAGGCCGGGATCGTTCATTGCCATATGGGGGATGGCGTGCGCGGGCTTTCGATGCTGGAACAGGCGATCGAGACCAGCGAAATTCCGGCCCGGGTCTTCAATCCGACCCATGTCAACCGCAACAAGCCGCTGTTCGAACAGGCCGTCGCCCTTGCCCGTCATGGCTGTTTCATTGATGCCACGGCCTTTCCCTGCGCGCATGTCGATCCGGGCATTTCCGCTGCCGAAGCCTATGTTCAGTTTCGTGATGCCGGCGGGCGGACAGACCGTTTCACCATCAGCTCCGATGGTGGCGGCTGCCTGCCCGCGTTCGACCATGAGGGCAATTTGACCCGTTTTGGCGTTGGCCTGTCTGACACATTGCCCGAAACGCTGGCCGAGATGGTGGGCATGGGCGTACCTCTGGATGAGGCTCTGCGCCCATTGACATCAAATGTCGCCGACCTGCTGAAATTGCGTGGAAAAGGCCGATTGAGCGCCGGAAAAGACGCCGATCTGGTGGTTCTTGACGAAAACCTTGGCATACGGCATGTGATGCCGCGGGGGGAATGGCATGTCCGCAGCGCCCAAATAGCCCGGCGCGGCATGTATGAACAGATATAAGCGCCTGTGCGGCCCCGGCGGCTGCACCGCATCAGGACGAAGAAGGTAATCTTGACATGTGCCCTGCACCCGTTGATGCAGACACCCCTCGCGGGTTCATCATTCCGATTGGTGGCGGCGAAGACCGCGTGAAGGAAATGCAGATCCACCGCAAGTTCGTGGAGCTGTCAGGCGGCGCAGATGCCGACATCGTTGTGATCCCGACCGCCTCGATGCTGGAAGAAACGGGGCCGGACTATAACCGCATCTTTTCCGAGCTTGGCGCGGGTCAGGTCGAATTCCTGCCCATCTCGCGCCGCGCCGACTGTGACAACCCCGATTACGCCGGAATGCTGGACCGGGCGACCGGCATTTTCATGACTGGTGGCAACCAGTTGCGCCTGTCCGCGATTCTCGGCGGAACGCTGGTAGCGCAGAAAATCCGCCGCCGGAATGCGGCGGGCGTGCCGGTTGCCGGAACCTCTGCCGGGGCGTCGATCATGTCCGAACATATGGTCGCCGGAGGCAGCAGCAACTCGGCCCCCGCCGAAGGCAACATCACGCTTGCACCGGGCATGGGCCTGACCAACGCGGTGATCATCGACCAGCATTTTACCCAGCGTAATCGGCTGGGGCGCCTTCTAACCGCCTCATCTTTCAATCCTTTTCTGATCGGCCTTGGAATTGACGAGGACACCGCCGCCTTTATCGGCCCCGACAACGTCCTGGAGGTTGTTGGCAGCGGCACGGTCACGGTCGTGGATGCCAGCCATCTGACGCACTCCTCAATGTGGGATGCACGCCGGGGCGAAGCACTGAGCCTTTTGGGTCTTCGGCTTGACGTTCTGGGCGAAGGGTGCCGTTATGACCTGATGGCTCGCCAGGCTTTTCCGCCAGATGAGCATATGGCGTTCTGCACCTTGCCCGATTTGTCCGGCGATGAGGACGCCTCCGGGGGGAAATGAACAATTAATAAACGAGGAGCCTTATGAAAATAATCTCTACCAATGTCTTCGTCGGTCCGAACGTCTGGGCAAGCTTTCCGGTTATTCGACACGTCATTGATCTGGGATTGTTGGAAGATTGGCCCTCGGCCCGAATAGGCCCCGAATTCATCGACGCATTGGTCGCGGCCCTCCCCGGCCTTGCCGAGCATGGCTGTTCCTACCGCGAGCCCGGCGGCTTTATCCGCCGTCTGCGCGAGGATGAAGGCACCTGGCTGGGTCACGTGCTGGAACATTGCGCCATCGAGGTTCAGAACGTGGCCGGCACGGATGTGACATTTGGCCGGACGCGGGGCACTGGCGAACCCGGCCAGTACAATATGGTCTACGAATATCGCCAGCGCGACGTGGGACTTGATGCCGGGAAACTGGCCATGCGCCTGCTGATGCACCTGCTGCCGCAAAACCTCAAGGAAGCCCTGGACTATGATTTCGATCCCGATTTCGATTGGGACGACGAGTTGCGCAGCTTTGTTCTGCGTGCCCAACGCAAGGAATTCGGTCCCTCGACCGGGTCGTTGGTCAAGGCCGCCGAAGAACGTGACATTCCATGGATCCGCCTGAACGAAGGATCGCTGGTTCAGTTCGGGCATGGCAAGTATCAGCGACGCATTCAGGCGACCATCACGTCCGAGACCAAACATATCTCGGTCGAGATTTCCTGCGACAAGGAAGATACCCACAATCTGCTGAACGATCTGGGCCTGCCGGTGCCACAACAGCGCATGGTCTATTCGGCCCGCGAAGCCGCAAAAGCAGCTGGCCGGATCGGATTTCCGGTGGTGGTCAAACCGCTGAATGCCAATCACGGCCGCGGAGTATCGATCAATCTGAACTCGGAATCCGAGGTCGAGGCCGGTTTTGCCGAGGCCAAGGAACACTCGCGAAGCCGCGCCATTCTGGTTGAAAGCTTCATTACAGGATTTGATCACCGGATGCTGGTGGTCAACAACAAGCTCGTCGCCGTCGCCAAACGGGTTCCGGGTCATGTGATGGGGGATGGCAAACATACGATTGCGGAACTGGTCGCCATCGTGAACCAGGATCCGCGCCGGGGCATCGGGCACGAAAAAGTGCTGACCATGCTGGAGATCGACAATCAGGCCAAACGCCTGATGGAAAACGCCGGAGTGACCGAAGAAACCGTTTTGCCGGAGGGCGAGGTTTTCTATTTGCGCTCTACCGCAAACCTGTCCACAGGCGGCACGGCCATCGACCTGACCGATGTGGTTCATCC
The DNA here is from genome assembly GCA_963669395.1 of uncultured Ruegeria sp. Lineage (GTDB taxonomy): Bacteria > Pseudomonadota > Alphaproteobacteria > Rhodobacterales > Rhodobacteraceae > Ruegeria. Next base: position 3,654,678 of record OY770022.1, read on the forward strand.
CGACAACCGCGACATGGCTGAACGCGCCATCATGGCGGTTGGGCTGGATGTGGGCGGCGTCGATTTTCTGATCGACGACATCACCAAGTCCTACAAGGATATCGGCGGCGCGATTGTCGAGGTGAACGCAGCCCCCGGATTCCGGATGCACGTAGCTCCGTCCGAAGGCCAACCGCGCGATGTTGCCGGTCGGGTGATCGACATGCTGTTCCCGGTCGGGGACAAGACACGCATCCCCATTGCGGCGATCACGGGAACCAACGGGAAAACCACAACATCGCGGATGATGAACCATATCATGAAAACCAGCGGCAAGACCGTTGGCATGACCTCGACCGACGGGGTCTATGTGGACGGCAAACTGAGCGTCAAGGGCGACATGACCGGGCCGAAGTCGGCCCAGATCGTGCTGCGCGATCCGATGGTCGATTTCGCCGTGATGGAGACCGCGCGTGGCGGGCTGGTGCGGTCGGGCCTGGGCTATCAACGCTCGAACGTGGCCGCCTGTCTGAACGTATCCGCCGACCATCTGGGGCTGGGTGGCATCAACACGGTCGAAGAGCTTGCCGTGGTCAAACGCGTCGTGGTGGAAAGCGCCACGGATACGGCCGTTCTGAACGCCGACGACATCAACTGCCTGAAGATGGCGGATTATGCCGGGGCAAGTCAGATCTTCTATGTCACGACCAATCCCGGCCACAGTCTGGTGAAAGAACATATCAAGGAAGGCGGCAAGGCCATCGTGCTGGAAAAAGGCATGAACGGCGACATGCTGACCATCTACGACAATGGCCTGCATATCCCCGTGCTCTGGTCGCACCTGATCCCGGCGACACTGGAAGGCAAGGCGATCTTCAACGTGCAGAACGCCATGTTTGCTGCAGCCATGGCCTATAGTTTTGGCGTTGATCTGGACAATATCCGCCACGGGCTGCGAACCTTTGACACCAGCTATTTCCAGGCACCGGGGCGGATGAACGTTTATGACGAACATCCGTTCAAGGTAATCCTGGATTATGGCCACAACCCCGCCGCCCTGAAGGCAATGGCGGCGCTGGCCGACCAGCTAGAGATCAAGGGCCGCAGGCTGTGCGTCGTATCGATGCCCGGTGACCGTCGTGACGAGGACGTCGAGGATGCGGGCGCGGCGCTGGCCGGTCATTTTGACCACTTCATCTGCAAGGCTGACGACCGCCGTCGCGGACGCGGGCATGACGAAATTCCTCAGATGCTGCGGCAGGCGTTGATTGCAGGCGGCACGCCGGATGAGGCGATCACAATCATCCCTGATGAGGTCGAAGCGGTGACGGCGGGTCTTGAAATGGCAGCTCCCGGCGATCTGCTGGTGATATTCGGCGACGACACCACCCGCTGCTGGAAACAGATCATCTACTTCAATTCGGATGGCGACGCACCTGAAGCTGAAGCAATCGGCAAGCCTGCCCCTGTTGAGACCTCTTTCGAGGACATGTTCGACAGCGATCAGGCCCTGATCCGGGACGAGCGCGGCGTGCGTCTGGCCCGCGAAATCGGCGAAGACGCGGATTGAGCCGAGGGCACCGGAATGGACAGGATTGAAGAGCTTGAGACCGCGCTGACCATCCCCAGCGCGACCAGTGACGCGTTTCGGGTAGACGATGCGCGCCGGCTGACCGGGCCCGGGTTGCTCTGGGATCACCCGGGCGCAATCATGGACGTCTTTTTTGACCAGGAGCAGTCTTCGCGTGTCATTGAGCTGTGGCAGCATCATGCACGTCGTGTGCTGGATGCGCTCGGCTGGCACCAAGAAAAGCTGACATATCGGGTATTCACCGGCGGCGTGAACCTTGCGATTTCAGCGCCGATGGATCAGCTATATTCAGCGATCTTTGCGGTCCAGACCGCATGGCATTTCTGTGCCGCGGCGCTGGTCGGGGAAACACCCGGCGATTTCGACAAGATGATCGCCAACGTCCGCGACGTTATGGCCAAAGAGGCAAATCCGGCCCTGATCGCCCTGATCCAGGCGGCCTCGGCGCGGGGCGTCGATATCCTGTGTGACGACGACGAGATTTCGATCGGCCACGGGGTCGGAAGCCAGACCTGGGCCTGGAACGCTCTGCCTGCGCCTGATGAAGTCGAGTGGGACGCCTTGCACAACATCCCCGTCGCCTTCATCACCGGAACCAATGGCAAGACCACAACGACCCGGCTGCTTGAGGCGATCGCCCGGGCGGCGGGCAAGGTTGCCGGGCTGACCTCGACCGAGTTTGTCCGCGTCGGCGACGACATCCTCGACCGTGGTGATTATTCCGGCCCCGGCGGAGCGCGCATGCTGCTGCGCGACCTGCGGCTTGAAGTCGCCTGTCTGGAGGTTGCCCGTGGTGGAATCCTGCGCCGGGGTCTTCCAACCCATGCCGCCTCGGCTGCGGCTGTCACAAATGTCGCCAATGATCATCTGGGTCAGTACGGCGTCAACACGGTTCCGGAGTTGGCGCAGGCCAAGTTCGCCGTGCACCGCACCCTTAAGAAAGATGGCGTTCTGGCCCTGAACGCGGATGACGCGTATGTCCGGGACGAGGCACTGAACACGTCCTGCAGGATCTGGTGGTTCTCGTTGGACCAGAAAAACGCACTGATCCAACAATCCCGCGAGCAAGGACACTGTTGTGCCTTCCTGCGGGACGAGATGATTGTGTTCTTCGATGGCTTCTCGGAACAACCGGTGATTTCGGTTCACGATGTACCGCTCGCCATGGGTGGGGCCGCCAGTTACAATATTCTCAACGCAATGACTGCGCTGTGTCTGGCCCGCGCACTGGATATCCCGATGCAGGCCATTCGCGCCGGATTGTCCGGGTTCAAACCAGACGCCAACGACAATCCGGGGCGGTGCAACGAGTTTTCCCATAACGGCGCCCGCGTCTTTGTCGATTTTGCGCATAACCCGCATTCAGTTGCGGCAGTGTGCGAGGCATTGTCCGGACTTCCGGCAAAGCGCCGCTTCATACTGCTAAGCCATGCCGGGGACCGGTCCGATCAGGACATCATCGATGTCACGCAAACGGCCTTGCGGTTCCAGCCGGATGTGATCGTCGCTGCCGAGCTTGAGGGTTATCTGCGGGGACGCAACCTTGGTGAGATTCCAAAGCTGATTAAGCAGGCGGCAATGGACAAGGGTCTTCGGGATGAGCAGATCCTGAGCGCGCCTTCCCCGACCGAGGCGAGCAGGACAATACTGGATCAGATCGAACCGGGCGATCTCGCCCTGTTGCTGGTCCTGTCCGAGCGCGAGCAAGTCTTAAAACTGCTGGAAAACTGAACCCCTACGCTGAACCGGAGGACCTCGGGCGGTGAAACTCGAGCACCGCCCTGCCCAGCCCATCCGATTGTCCTGCCAATATTTCTGTATTGACGCATGCCCGGGTCTGAGGCACTTAGCTAGAAGATGGTTCCCGAAGGAAGACCCGAGGGATGAAAAGGGAATACGGTGCGGCCCAGTGGGCCAAGTCCGTAACTGCCCCCGCAACTGTAAGCGGTGAGCGACGCCAAACACCCACTGGCCGAATGGGCCGGGAAGGAAGGCCAAGCAAGGACCCGCGAGTCAGGAGACCTGCCATCAGTGTTCAACCAACCCGGGGCGGGGCGCCCTGGAAGGAGGCTTAGATGGCACGTCAGTCACGTGTTTACATGATCAGCACCTTCTGTCCGCGCTTGGCAACAAGTGGAGCGGACCATGTCAGACGCCACTGATCATATTCTTCTGATCTGTTCGACATGCAACGGTGATTTTTCTGCAGACAAAATACGCTCATCGTTGTTGGATGCGCTACCTTCCCGGTTTGCCATTCGCTCGGTCGATTGCATGGCCGGGTGTGCGCGGCCGACAACCGTAGGGTTTCAGGCTACCGGCAAAGCCCAATACCTGTTCGGTGACATCCGGACCCCGCATGACATCGCGGCCTTGGCCGAATTCGCATTGCAATATCAGAACAGTGCCGATGGATGGACCTGCGCGTCCGACAGGCCGAGCGCGCTTTTTGACAAAACCCTTTCCCGTTTGCCCCGAATGATTTTGGAGGAGCCTTCATGACGACCTCTGCATTTCTTGCCGTGCGTGACGTCGAATACTATGCGCTGAATGGTGATGTTCTGCTGCAAGCGGCGTCTTTTGAACTGGAAGAAGGCGCAATCCTTGCAATTGCCGGGCCGAACGGGGCCGGGAAGACGACGCTTCTGAACCTGTTGTGCGGCACGGCCGAACTGTTGCTGGGCGACGTTTTGATCAATGGGCGCAGCCTGAAACACATGCCCGCCAACGAGCGCGCCCGAATGATCGCTGTTGTCAGTCAGCACGAACTGCCGGATAGCAGACTGTCTTTGCGGGAATATGTGGCCTTGGGGCAAATCCCGATCCGGGCTGATCGGTCGAAAGAGGGCCACGCCGCCGAACTGGACAGGGTTTTGAACCTGACAGGTCTGAGTGATCTGGCGGACAAACGAATGGGCGTACTTTCCGGGGGTGAACGTCAACGTGCGCATATTGCGCGCGCTCTGGCACAGAACCCTTCGCTTTTGTTTCTGGACGAACCGACAAACCATCTGGATCCCGACGCCAAGGGGCGGATGCTGTCGCTGGTTGCCGAGTTGGGCATCACGGTGGTCATGATCGTCCACGACCTCGTCATGATCCCCGAATTCGCCACCCATGTGGCCATGATGAAATCCGCGCGGCTCACGGGCTTTGGTCCCGTGGCCGATGTGCTGACCTCGGACCAGGTTCGGGAAACCTTTGGCGTCGACTACCTGTACTTTCACCATGAGGGCCGTGTGATCCCTGCGCTGGATATCCGAAAAACCTCGGTCTCAAACTAACCCTAGGAGCATCTTTGAATGAAACAGATCTGGTCGGTGGTCCTGGCCACAGCCCTGGCAGGCGGTGCGTCGGCACAAGAAATTGCCGTCGACAATTGCGGCAAGCCGCTGGTTTTTGAAACTGCGCCCGAGCGGATTGTCGTGCACGATATGAACATGACCGACATGGCCTTTGCGCTGGGTCTGCAAGACAAGATCGTCGGGCTGACCGGCATCACCGGATGGTACAAGACCAGCCCGGAATTCGATACACTGCGCGGCGACATTCCCGAGCTTGCGCCCAAATACCCGACGGTCGAGAACCTTGTGGCCGTCGAACCCGATATGTTCTTCGCGGGCTGGTATTACGGGATGAAGCCGGGCGGAGACGTGACTCCTGACACGCTGGAACCCTTTGGCATCAAGACCTTGATCCTGTCCGAAAGCTGCGTGCATCTGGACAAGGACCGCCCCGAAGCCAGCATGAACCTGCTGTTTGATGACGTTCTGCGCCTGGGCCAGATCATGCAGGCCGAAGACAAGGCGAGGGAACTGGTTGATGGTTGGAAAGAAGAACTGACCGAGATCGAAACCCGGACCGCCGATCTGCCCAAACCGCGCGTTTTCCTGTTGGATGGTCCGGCTGATGCGCCCTTCACCGCGGGCAAGTTTGCCATTCCCGATGCGATGATTTCCGCAGCGGGCGGTGAAAACGTGACCCATGACATGGATACAAGCTGGGGCCGCACCTCGTGGGAAACGGTAGCGGCCGCCAACCCCGAATTTCTGGTGCTGCTGGATTACCAAACCGGCAACGGCGCCGAGGATACCTTCAAATTTCTGCAGGAGCATCCGGTGATGTCCCAGACCGATGCCGTCAAGAACGAGGCCTGGATTGGCCTGCGGTACGAGGAACTGACCCCCGGACCCGCAAATATCGAGGCGATCCTGAAAATGGCGCAGGCCATGCATCCGGATCTTAAATGATATGGGCCGACTTGGCCTGACACTTCTGTTGGGGGCGGTCGTTCTGGCCGCCCTTTTGCTGATCTCAACCATCTACGGCACCACATCCATTCCGGTTTCCGACACGTTCACCGCTGTCTTGCTGGGAACCGGTCTGAGTGGCGGGGACATGTCGCCGTTGCACCGGATCGTGTTTGATTTGCGCCTGCCGCGCGCCCTGTTCGCGGCCGTAATCGGCGCCGGGTTGGGCATCGTCGGCGTGGTCCTGCAAACCACAACGCGCAACGATCTTGCTGATCCGTTCCTGTTCGGCCTGTCCTCGGGTGCGGCGGCCGGCGCCGTGTTCGTGATCACCGTGACCGGCGACGTGCTGGGCTTTTGGACCCTGCCGTTGGCCGCGTTCTGCGGCGGGCTTGTGGCGTCGGGCATCGTGCTGGCGCTGGTTCACGGTTTACGCACAAGCGCGCCTGAAAAACTGATCCTGGCAGGTCTTGCGGTTTCGTTCCTGTTCTCGGCCATTACCAACTACCTGATTTTTGCAGGCGACAGCCGCGCCGCACATTCCGTGATTTTCTGGATGCTGGGCGGTCTGGGCCTGGCCCGCTGGGAGACGTTTCCGCTTGTCTGCGCAGGCCTGCTTTTGATCCTGAGCTTTTCTCTCTACCGCAGCCGCTGGCTCGACGCGCTGCTGACCGGCGATCTTACTGCCTCTACCCTCGGCGTACCCGTGCGCGGACTGCGGTTCAGCATGTTCTTTGTTGCGGCGCTGGCAACGGCGGTGTTCGTCTCGGTCGCCGGTGTCATCGGTTTCGTCGGTCTGATGGTCCCTCACATCGCCCGCGGAATCGCGGGGCCGCTGCATGGCCATCTGCTGCCGACCGCAGCTCTCGTCGGCGCGGCATTGCTGACGGGCTCGGATATTATCAGCCGTTTGTTGCTGGCCCCACAGGAATTGCCTGTCGGGATCGTGACAACCTCAATCGGATCGGCGTTCGTGTTCCTGCTCCTGTTCAGGACCAGAGCCCGCTGACCGGACCCTTTCCAACTTCCACCCAGGACGCAAGCAGCGGCTGGTGCGAACCATTTACGTGCCGCGCTTCCTCTGTGCATCTCTGACAAGTGCGGCGAGGCGATAGAACCCATGTGCCATCTTGGTATAGGGCATCAGCAGGAAGAAGGTCAGAACCGACCCCAGATGGATGGCCAGAAGTGCGGGCATCGCTGTGGTCGAGCCGAGCACGCAGAGGACAAGGCCGCTGAGGCCAACAAACCCCAGCAACAGGATAAAGCCCATTTCTCCACCCCACGCGGAGGTGTCGCCAAGGTCACGATCGGATTTCTGCTTCAACATGATCATGCCGCCACAGCCGATGGTCAACAGGATACCGCCTGAGACGCCAAGCAGCTTGGGTAATGACCAGAATCCGTAGGGTGCATGCAGGCCAAAGCCGTAATGCATCGCTGTCGCAACCGAGGTTGAGGCAAAGCAAAGCAGGAACCCATACATGATCGCCTGATGCACGTGTCGGCGGGCGTGGCTGAACCGGTCTTCATCTTCGAAATTGCAGCCTTCGCCATGGCCGGCGGCAAGATCCTGCATCGTCCCGGCGTGTTTGAACGCCGCTGTCAGATCGGCCCATTGGACTGACTTTCCGTCAACCGCACGCCAATAGCGGCGCAAGCTGATGGCGATGCTGAACAGCGGCAGCAGGAAGGCGGGCATAAAGATCGCCACCATCGCATTGTGGGAAAGAACCGCATAGAAACCTTCGCCGCCAGAAGACCCGATTGCCCGGATCGCCCAAAACAGCGCGGCAAAACCGAGGACCAGCGCAAGCGCAATTGCCCCTCCTTGGGTGTGGAAGCGACGCGCCAAAGGCTGGGGCCAGGCGAAGCTTTCCCAACTGTCCCGGCGCACTTCGGCCAAAGCAGCAGGCAGGTTCAGATCAAACTCGTGCGGGGCGGTGTACTGACAGGCATAATAGCATCCCCTGCAATTGTGACAGAGGTTGGCGAGTTGGGTGATGTCGCCATCCGAGAACGCGCGCTCGGCGTGCAATGACGGGAAAACCGAGCAGTAACCCTCGCAATACCGGCAGGCATTGCAAATCTCGGCCTGACGGCGGGCTTCCTGTATCAGTTCAGTTTGCATAAGCGGCGGCCTCACGTCCTGCGATACGTCCGAAAACCGTTCCAATGGTCATGCCGAACCCGGCCAGATACCCCTGCCCCAGAATCGATCCGGCCATGGTTTCCCCGGCCGCCCAAAGGTTCCTGATCTTGCCGTGAGGGGTCGAACACTGTGCCGTCTCGTCGACCTTGAGCCCCAGATAGGTGAAGGTCACACCGGTGCGCAGCGAATACCCATAGAACGGCGGTTCCGAAATTGGGCGAGCCCAGTTTGTCTTTGGTGGTGTCAGGCCGGATGTGGAAACTCCGTCCAGCTCGGTTGGATGGAAGCCGCCGGTGTCGCCACAGGCGGCATTGAATTCGGCGACCGTTGCCTTCAGCTTTTCGGCAGGCAGGTCCATTATGTCGGCCAGTTCATCCAGAGTATCAGCCTGAAGCGGCGGGAAAACAGACGGCATGAACAGGTTCAGCGATTTGGCGTCGATGATCACGTAGCCCACCTGTTCCGGCTGGGCCGCCACCAGACGACCCCAGATCGCGTATCGCTTGGGCCAGACATCCTCGCCCTCGTCATAGAACCGCTCGGCGTTCTTGTTCACGACGATGGAGAACGGCACGCAATCAAGACGGGTGACAATGCCACCGTCAAACTTGGGCGCGCGTCCGTCGATCGCAACGGCGTGGCATTGGGTCGGGTCGCCAACACTCTCGGCACCCTGATCCAGCAGATCGGCCAGCACCACACCGCGATTATAGGGCGTTCCACGGACGAGGAAGTTCTGCGCCGCCGGTCCCCAGGCACGAGTCAGCCAATCGGTGTCGGCCTGAAACCCGCCCGAGGCAACAATGACCGCCTTGGGTACGATGCGGTGGGACCGCCCCTCGTAGGTATAGTCGACCCATTCGACCCTGTCGCCATTCAGTTCCAGATGGGTGACGGCAGCCTCGTACAACACTTCAACGCCCAGCCCTGCCGCAGTCCTGTAATACGCATTGACCAGGGACTTGCCACCACCCATGAAAAACGCATTGGTTCGCGCCAGCGACAGGGTCCCCGAAAGCGACGGCTGGAACCGGACCCCGTGTTCTTCCATCCAAGGCAGGCATTCCTCGGAAGTGCGGATCGCCAGCCGCGCGAGACGCTCGTCAGTTTGTCCGTCGGTCACCTTCAAAAGATCGGACAGGTATTCGTCCTCGCCATACGCTTCGACAAGCGGACCCAGTGGGCCCGAGTGCATGCAGCGAAAGTTGCGGGTGTGGCGCGAGTTTCCACCGCGATAGGGTTTCGGCGCTGCCTCCAGGATCAGGACACGGGCGCCCGCCTCGGCTGCCGTCATCGCGGCGCAGAGGGCGGCATTTCCCCCGCCGATCACCGCAATATCATAAGCTTCGGTTTGAGGTGCCATTTCCGGTTGTCCTATTGGCCTTGATCGCTGGTGCGATCTCGTTCCTGCAATGCGCGAATGCGCATGCGTTGCGCAGCCTGGATATGCGCTCGCATTTCCGTCTCGGCTGCCGCCCCGTCACGTGTTTTGAGGGCGGCCATGATACGGCGATGTTCGGCCACGGCAGCCTCAGCCCGATCGCTGTCCAGCAGTTGCGATGGGCCAAGGATCAACAAAGCCTTTTGCAAGGACAGCATGGATTTTGCCAGAAACCGGTTCTTGGCCGCATCCAGTAGCGTTGCGTGAAAAATCCGGTTGATCCGCGCCGCATCCGGACCTGTTCCCGCCTCGGCCAGACGCTCATTCAAAACCTCAAGCTCATCCAGTTCCACGTCCGACGCGGCCCGCGCAGCAAGGCGCGCTGCAGTGCCTTCAAGCACGGCGCGCATCTCGTACAGTTCCATGACCTCGGCGTAATCCAGGCTGCGGACCGTCGCGCCCAATCGTGGGACATGCGTGACCAACCCGTCGGCCTCAAGTTGACGGATGGCTTCGCGGACCGGCGTTCGGCTGACGCCCAGCCGATCGGACAGCTCAATCTCCCGCAGTCGTTCACCAGGCAACAACGACCCTTCGCGGATCTCGTCCAGCAATCTCTGATAGGCAGAGCTGCCTTGCGGGCCGGGCTGTAATGGGTCGTCCTGAATAGTCATAACACTCACACTTGCATATTGCGTCCATTTGTATACATTTGGATACATAGCGAGTCAACAGCGTCGGATACCAACCTTTGCCCACCTCAGGAAACCAGACTTCGCTGTTCGTCAAGCGGTCGATGACCCTTGGCTTCGCAGTGTTCGGCACAGCGATCTTCTGGGCGCTGGACCTGCCACTGCCGTTTTTGTTCGGCCCAATGACCGCTTGCCTGATTGCGGCACTGGCTCACGCACCAATGGAAGGCTTTGGTCAGGTTTCTGTCGCAGCCCGGACCATTCTGGGTGTCGCTGTTGGTGCCTCGATCACGCCTGCCCTGTTCGCCGATCTGCCCAAGATGGCAGCATCGATCATGCTAATCCCCTTCTTCATTTTTCTGATCGCGCTGGTCGGCGTTCCGTTCTTCCGCAAGGTGTGGGGGTTCGATGAGAAAACCGCATTCTACGCCGCAATGCCGGGCGGATTGCAGGACATGATCATCTTCGGGACCGAAGCCGGCGCCGATCCACGCACCCTGTCGCTGATTCACGGCACGCGCGTTCTAATTATTGTCACTTTGGCACCGCTGTTTCTGACAGTGTTCTACGATGCTGAGCTGACCAACCCCATCGGGCAGCCCGCAAGCAATCTGCCGGTGCACGAAATTGTGCTCATGGTTCTGGCCGCTTTGGTCGGCTGGAAAGGCGGAGAGAGAATTGGCCTGTTCGGCGCATCCATCCTCGGGCCGATGATCCTGACCGCTGCTCTGTCCTTGGGGGATTTCATCCACTCCCGTCCTCCGCGTGAAGCTATTCTGGCTGCGCAGTTCTTCATCGGGTGCGGGATCGGAGTGAAATTCGTTGGCGTCACATGGGGCGAATTGCGCCGCGTCGTTGCCGCCGGCGTTGCCTATGTCGTTGTTCTTGCAATCTTGGCTGCGGGTTTTACGGCTGTTGTAACCACAATCGGGCTGGGTCGCCCTGTCGAGGCGTTCCTTGCTTTTGCACCCGGAGGTCAGGCCGAGATGACTGTGCTGGCCATCGTTTCAGGCGCGGATTTGGGATTCGTAATCACTCATCACCTGACGCGGATTGTGCTGGTGATCATTGGGGCGCCCATCGCGGCCAATCTTATTTTGCGCTGGTCCAGACCTCGGGATTGATCATGTGGATCGGAGCGCCTTCGGCAAAGGCGTTCACCTGATCAAAGATATCCGCAAATTGCAGGTCAAATTCATCTTCGGTCACAAAACCGATATGCGGCGTTGCGATCAGGTTGGGATGCGACAGCAACGGGTCGTCGGGATCGGTCAGCGGTTCGGTGTCGAACACGTCAATTGCCGCATTTCCGGGGCGGCCGTTATTGAGCGCCTTCAACAGCGCGCCGGGTTCGATCAGACCGGCCCGCGACGTGTTCACAAACAGCGAACCGGGCTGCATCGCCCGCAAGTCGGCTGCCGTGATGATACCGCGGGTTTCCGGTTTCAGGCGCACATGGATCGAAACGACATCGCTACCGGAAAAAAACGCCTGTCGGCTGGATGCGACCGTCGCGCCATCGGCCGCTGCACGGGCGCGGCCATCTTCAGACGACCACCAAACAACGCTCATGCCAAACGCCTCGGCATAGCCCGCAACGGCCCGGGCAATACGCCCATAGCCATAAAGGCCCAGTTGTCGCCCGCGCAGTGTCTTGCCGACCCCGGCTTGCCAGCGCCCCGCCTTGACCGATTCCATTTGCGCCGGCAGGTTCCGCATTCCGGCCATGGTCAGCGCCCAGGTCAGTTCAGCAGCAGCGTAAGACGGCGTGCCCGCGTGCATGTTCGAACAGAACAGCACTATGTTGTCAGTACATGCCTGAACGTCCACATGCGGATAGACGCTGCGCTGGCTGATCAGGCGCAAGTTGGGAAGTTTCTCAAGCAATTCACGGGTTACCCTGGTGCGCTCCCGGAACAGGACCAGCGCTTCGGCGTCCTGCAGGCGCGCGGCCAGGGTATCCGTATCTTCGACGTGATCTGTCCAGACCGTGACCTCATGGTCGGCCAGCTTTAAAAAGCAGGGCAAACCGCGCAATGTGTCGAACCAATCATCGAGAACATGGACTTTCATCGGCTTTCAATACCCCGCTCGGCTTCGAGCTTTCTTGGAGTTGGGACAAAATGCGCTGCCTCAAGCGCTGCCAATGCGTTGCGAACGCGCTCGCTCTGATCAAGCAGGTGATTGAACTGTTCATCGCAGCCCGCAATCGGTGTCGGATACTCGGTCATGTCCCGTCGCAGCGCGGCTTGCGCCAGTTTGAGTTCCTGTCGAGCAATGTCGAGGCATTCGGAATAGTGGTCCATCGTGACACCTCCTAATTGTATACCAAAGTATACCTATTTAGATTTACCCGATCAACTCCCATCCCACACACTGCTAGGAACGTAGACATGACCATCCGCCAGTTTGCGTGCGGTGCGCACCAATCCAGCTGAGTTCAGGGCAAATCCGCCCTCATTGGAGAAATCCACAAGGACGTCGATCTTGCCCGAAGCGTGCTCCAATACCACCTCGGCCGGACTGGTTTCCACTTGTTCGACTAGCCCGGCTGCAACCGTTTCCGGCGTCAATGCGCAGGAGGCCATGCATTGCGCGCCCGTAACGGCCATTGTTGGATGAGTCTTCCAGGGCATGAAGTACCTGACCGCAATCGTACCCCCATCTTTCGCAGGGGCCAAGATACCAAACTTGGGCGTCACGGATTTCGACACATCGCCCATTCCCATCCTCTGACCCGCTTCGATCCGAATGGCCTCCATCCGTTCAAAGAACGCGCGGTTTGCGTCCAGTTCTTCTGCGTTTTCATATCCGGTCAAACCAAAATCGGCAGCCCGGGCGATGGCCATCGGCATCGCGACATCCATGCAGGTCAGTTCGATCCCCTGGACCGTATCACGCAGGTTACCGGTGGGCAGGAACGCGCCGGTGGATGATCCGACGACCCCCATGAAACCAAGCTGTATCGGCGCGGCGGATCCCGGGACACCGGCTATTTCAACTGCGCCGTCATAGGTCAGATGGCCCGCCGGCGTTTGCACCTTTGCCACCACCCGCGCCCCGGTATTCACGGCGCGGATGCGGATTTCGGTTTCACCACCTTTCGGCGTGATCAATCCCATCTCAATCGCCGCCGGGCCGACCCCGGACAGGATATTCCCGCAGGTAGGCTTGAAATCGATCAGCCTTTCTTCAACCGACACCTGGGCAAAGAAATAGTCGACATCCGCCCAATCATCGTCGCTGGCCGACAGCATGGCGACCTTGGTCGTAACTGCCGCTCCGCCGCCTATGCCGTCGATATTCAGCGGGTGCCCGGCACCGAGGGCGGCAATCAGAACCTCGGCCAGCAAATCCAGATTCTCGGGCAGGTCAGAACGCCGGAAATACGGGCCGCGCGAGGTGCCGCCGCGCATGAAGACAAATGGGATCGCTGTCTGGGGCATCGCGCGGCTCATTTCAGCGGCCATGGCAGATCAAGCATGTCCTGCAGCAGACCAGGCGGAAAGTCGCGGTTCAGAGCGCCCGCCATAAAGCACATGAAGCCGACACCGCAGGCGGTCAGGATCAAAGTCATCGGCCAGCTTGACCCGGCGCGCACACGTAGGAACGCGATCAGAAAGCCGATCAGGGCAAGGATAAAGCCCACAACCCATGCTGCCGCGATCAGGCTGGCAAACCAGGCCAGTGTGGACCACAGACCGTGTGGAGCGCTGGCGTCCTCACCCGCTACTTCTTTGTCCGCGAAAATCGCATCCCCCTCGGGCCGACGCATCATCTGGAACAAAAGGATCACGCAGCAGAACAGTGAAACGCTGCCGATCACCAGCGGGATGATCTTGTCGGTCATATTGTAGTCGGGGATCATGTTGGCATTGACCAGTGCAAAGATCAGATAGGCCATGATCACCAGCAGGAAGACCAGCGGCGCGCGCTTGGTGCCCGCCATAACATCGCCCTCGGCCATGATCATCTTGGCCTGTCGGATGCCCAAAATGACCGAAACGACTGTGACCACGATCAGGACGATCACGATGGGGCTGAAAACATACTCCATGCCCTCACCAAAGCTCTTGCGGAATCGGAACGAGGCGATCTGGAAAGCCTGATTGGTGAATTTCTCAACCGGGTTCGAAAGCACGAAACCGATCAGGAAGGCCGGGCGCGACCAGTCGAAGCGGCGCAGGAAAATGCCAATCAGACCTATCACGAACAGGGCCAGCAGGTCTTCGAAATTCTGACCGGACTGAAAGGCCGCAAAGCTGATCAGCATGAACAGGAAAGGTGCAAGATAGGTAAAGCGGATCGTGGTCAGCTTTGCGATCCCACCCGAGGCCGCGATGCAGAGGATCGTCCCCACAACATTGGCCAAGGCCAGCAGCCAGACGATCGAATAGGTGATGTCGAGATTGTCTTTGAGCATGCTCGGACCGACTTCGATATCGCCGGACCCCAGCAGAGCGACCGCGCCGATGAAGATCGCCATGGAGCCGGAACCCGGAATACCGAACAATAAGGTCGGAACCAGACCGCCGCCCTCTTTTGCATTGTTCGAGCTTTCCGGGCCTATGACCCCGCGCACTTCGCCCTTGCCGAAGTTGCTTTTGTCCGGCGTCGATTGCACCGAATGACCATAGGCGATCCAGTCAACGACCGACCCTCCCAAACCGGGGATGATGCCGACAACCACACCGATGATCGAACAGCGGATCGACAGCCAGATATTGGCGAACCAATCCTTAACACCGTCCAGCCATCCGGCACCCAGCGAAGCCCCTTCGGCAATCGACCGGTCCTGCCGCAAGAGCGAGACAATCTCGGGTACCGCAAAGATACCCAAGCCGACGATGACCAGTTTCAGACCGTCGGTCAGATACGGGATGTCATAAGTCGCCATGCGCAGAGACCCGCCCGCGTCGGCCTCACCAATAGTTCCGACCATCAGGCCAAGTCCGGCCGCAGCAACGCCCTTTAACGGTATGCGACCGGCCAGAATGGCAACCATAGACAGGCCGAGGATGGTAATCATCAACATTTCGGGCAGGCCAAAAGCCAGAACGATCGGTCGTGCAACCAGAATGAACATGGTCAGGAAGGTCGCCCCGACCAGACCACCAAACAGGGACGAGGCAAAGGCTGCGGAAAGCGCCCGCGCCGCTTCGCCCTTCTTGGCCATCGGAAAACCATCGAGCACCGTCGCCTGAGATGCGGAACTGCCGGGTATTCCCATCAGAACCGACGCAAAAGTGTCAGATGTCGGGACAACGGCGACCATCCCTATCATCAGCGCCAAACCCAGGATCGGGTCCATTCCGAACATGAAAGGCAACAGCAGCGACAGCCCGGCGATTCCGCCAAGTCCCGGGAACACCCCAACGGCCAATCCCATGACGACGCCAAGCACCAGGTAGCCCAGAACGATGGGTTGCAGGATCAGACCCCACGCGTCACCCAGCGCAGGAAGAGCGGTGGCGAAAACCTCCATAGCGGCCGCCTTTCATATGATTTTGATGGAACTCAGAAAGCGCGCGCCTCGTAGTGAGGGCGCGCGCTGAATTGGGCCGGCTCAGTTGAGCTCGACGCCGTAGGCTTCCTTGAGCCAGTTCAGGACATATTGCTTGGCGTTGTCGTCAACGCTTGTCGCGGTTTGCAGGGCCGCTTTTGAGCCGTCACCAACAAACACCGGGTATTTGCCAACGCGTTTCGAGGAGATTTCCGCGAAGTCGCCGCGCTCGGTCACAGCCTTAAAGGCCGCAGTATATGCGTCGACAACGTCCTGAGGTGTATCACCGGGCAAAAACGCAAGCTTCTGAACCGGAAAACCGGCTACAAAGAAGGCTTTCCAGGCATCCCATGCCTCGCCGCTGGTTTCGCATCCTTCGGTTGCTTCGCAGACCTCCTTGAAGGTCGGCATGTCCGGGAAAGTCGGGTCACGCACGATGTTGCCATCCGCATCCAGGGCACCCCATGTCATCATCGGCACGGCCTGACCGGATTCGACCAACGGGGCCGAGCCACCCAGATAGCCGGACGATGTCTGGTAGTCGATATTGGCCTCGCCACGTTCAAACATCAGGCGACCGTCACCGCGACCCTTGATGCCAAAGACAGGCTCAACATTCATGCCCAGCATCTGCCATGCCAGCAGCGGCACCAGGTCCAGCCGGGTGGCGCCCTGCGATCCGTAGATGAAGTTGATATCTTTCAGCGCATTGGCGGACCCGTCAAACTTGGCGCCATCTTCAGCGTTCAGATAGGCAACACCACCGGTTCCCGACGCCATGACCGGAATCCAATCATTGTATTCATAGCGCACGCGCGGATCGCTCAGCAGATAAGGAAACTGGGTCGATCCCGACGTACCGAACAGCAGCGTGCCGTCATCATGCTTTTGCTCCTGAAACCAATTCGCGCCCTTGGTCGACCCTGCGCCCGGCATGAATTTCACAACCACAGTCGGCTGACCCGGCAGCGCCTCGGACAGAAGCGGAGCGAAAAAGTTGGCCCATTTAGCCGAACCGCCCGTTTCCGAAAACGGTATAACCCATTCAATGGTCTTGCCCGAGAAATCGACCTCGGCAGTGGCGGGTGCCGCGATACCGGCAGCGGCGATCAGCCCCACGACGGCGCGACGGGTAAAGCTGGAAATGGTCATTGGTTCCTCCCTGTTGACCAGACAACCACGCCAACGGCCCTCGCGCCACCGTGATTGCAAATAGAACTGCGGGGTTGATTCCCCCTCCCATCTGGCAATCATGAGGGGCCAACCTTGCGCGAAACTTGCAGGAGACCCGATGCGGATCGTCATTGTCGAGGACAACGAAACGCTGGCCAACGCCATTGCCTACCGGCTGCGCGATCGTGGTCACGCGGCAGATATTCTGACCGACGGCGACGCAGCCGACCTTTTCCTTGAGCAGGAGGGCGCAGATTTGGTGGTACTGGACATCAATCTGCCGGGGCAGTCCGGGCTGGAAATCCTGCGAACCCTTCGCAACCGAGGCGATGGCGTGCCGGTCATACTGCTGACGGCGCGTTCCGAAACCAGCGACCGCGTGTCTGGCCTGGACATGGGGGCTGACGATTATCTGGTGAAGCCGTTTGAAATGGACGAACTGGAGGCCCGAATCCGGGCATTGTCACGCCGCAAGCAGCTTGACTATGGCGCGAAAGAGACCATCGGAGGCCTGGAATTCGATCGTGCCGCAAGACAAGCCAGTGCGCGGGGAGAGGTATTGGACATTCCGCGCAGGGAATTGGCGGTTCTGGAATGCCTGCTGGAACGACGCGGCAGAATTGTCCCCAAAAGCCAGCTGAACGACTACGTTTATGGTGTCGGTGCAGATGTCGAGGATTCGGCGGTTGAACCCCACGTGTCGCGCCTGCGCAAGCGGCTTCAGCCATTGGGGATAAGGATCAAGACTGCCCGTGGCCTTGGGTATCTGCTTGAGGTGCAACAGTGATTGGGCACGGATCGCTCAGGCTGCGATTGTTTCTTCTGATCCTGACACCTCTGGTCTTGCTTGCCGTTCTGCTTGGGTTCTGGCGCTTTACGGTCGCCCAGAAAACGGCCCAGGAATTGTTTGATGACAGCCTGCTGTCTGCCGGTCTCGCAATCTCGCGCGATGTCGCCATTTCAGGGGGGGACGCTTTGCTCCCCTCAACGCGCAGCATGATCCGCGACTCGTCGGGCGGAGAGGTTTTCTATCACGTGACAGGGCCCGGCGGCATTTACGTTACGGGTTATGCCTATCCGCCGACCTCAACCGACGCAGGCGATCAGGATCCTTATGAACCATTTTTCTTCGAAGCTGTTTATCGCGATGAACCGGTCCGCGTCCTGCGGATGACGGAACGCGTCACTTTGGAGAACCTCGCTGGTGACGCAACTGTTACGGTCTGGCAGCTCATGGCCGACCGCAACGCCTTTGCCAATCAGCTATCGATCCGGGCCGGGATCCTAATGGGTATCCTGCTCGCCACTCTGGCAATCGTCGTCTGGTTCGGTGTGGCGCGCGGTCTGAGGCCCTTGCTGGATTTGCAGGACGCAATCGACCTGCGATCGCCGGATGACCTAAGTGAAATCAAACGCCCCGTTCCGGTCGAAGTGCTGGGTGTCGTCAAAACCCTGAACCGGCTTTTTGGTCAGGTTGAACGCAGCATCAACGCCCATCAGACATTCATTTCCGAAGCCGCGCATCAGCTAAGGAACCCAGCAGCTGCGGTCCAGTCCATGGCCGAGGCCCTGTGGGATGCAAAAACGGAGGACGACAAGGAACAGCGCATTCAGGAACTCATGACAGCTGCCAAAAACTCGGCCACTGTGGCCGAACAGTTGCTGTCCCTCGAAAGGCTCCGATATCCAGCACATCTGGAACAGATAGGAGAATTCGACCTTCGTTCGGTTGTCGAGGAGGCCTGCGCAGAAATGGGTGTCCACATCCTGGCGAAGGGGATCGAATTCGAAGTTGCCATGCCCGATACAGCCGTAATGGTTTCGGGCGATCAGGTTTTTCTGAACGAGGCTGTCAAAAACCTTCTGGACAACGCGCTGAAGCACGGCGGCGGTATTCTCAGCCGGATTTCGGTTACGCTGCACCGCGATGACAAGGTCGTGAAGCTGACTGTGGCCGATGACGGAAAAGGCCTAGACCCCGACCACAGCGAAGCAGCTTTTGGGCGATTTTCACAACTGGAGCACTCCGAAGGCAGCGGGCTGGGCCTGTCCATCGTTGCCGCCGTCGCACAGCGTCACGGTGGGCAGGTTTCAATCAACAAAGCCGCGCGTGGCGCAAGCCTTACGCTCGAGCTTCCTTGTGTTCCGTAAACTCTGACCGGGTTTCAACGTTGCCCACCCTGCCCATCTAACTGGTCCATTTCATCACCGGACATGGTTCTATCGAGATGATAGTTTCACAAACAGGCGCGCGTTGGCCCCGCGTAAACGCGGTAGTTCTTTGTATGGCCGTTCTGCCGAAAAGATGGCCGCAGTACTTCTTTTCGGTATGATGTCAACGTGCCAGTGCTTTGGGTAACCGTCCAGCCAACGCCCTCTGAACAACGGCAAACCTCGGGGTGTGCGCGATTTCCTCAAGTGTCGCGACCCAGAGCGGAACCTCAAAATCCGGAACCGCGTCGTCCGACCTGCGAAGCCGGGCGTCCGTGTCGCCAATGAATGTGGGCAGAAAGGTCTTGCCCACGCCCGAAGCCGCCATCTGCTGAAGGACCAGAAAACTGTCTGCTCCGTTGGTCAAATCGTCAGCATTCACGTGTTCCGCCATCCATTTAGCCGGGAGAGAGCGGCTTAATGCGCCATCAAGCCTCATCCATTTTTGATCTGGGGAACCATCATCATAAACTCCGAACGACAATGTTCCCGAGCGTTCCCCAACCAGACCCTCCCCAAGCTGAACCGACGGCCGTACTGCGATATCTGCGGTTAGCCGGGGCAGATCGTGGTGGCTGTTTCCACTCAACAGAGTCAGTTCCAAGCCGGGATACAGCATTGAAATCTCGGTCAATATTTGTGGCAGCACAAGCTGGCAGAGGCTGTCAGTGGATGCAATGCGCACGCGACCGACAGGGGAACGGTTTGCACCCACAATTGCCCGCTCCACCGAAAGGACCGCGTCTTCAACGCCTTCCATGGCAGAAAGAACTGCTCGGGCCTCGGGGAGCGCGCAATATCCCGACGGGCTTTTCTGAAAGATAGTGCAGCCATTTCGCTGTTCGAACGCGGCCACTCTGCGCAGGACCGTTGCATGTGTGACACCCAAGGCAGACGCCGCTGCATTCAACGATCCGTATTTGGTGACGGCAAGCGCGTATCGGATATCATCCCAATTGTCGTTGTTCATAAATTAACAGGGGACGACGAATAACAAACAATTACAAGAAAATTCGTTCAAGCTAACATTCGGTGTATTGAACAGGGAGAAATACCATGATGAAGAAAATTACGATTGTCGCGGCAGGTCTTTTGTCGGTAGCCGCAATAGGAACAGCCATCGCCCAGGAAAGTCAGAACCCGGCTGTAAAAGCTCGGACCTCAATCATGAAGCTTTATGCCTTTAATCTGGAAACACTCGGCGGAATGATAAAGGGAGAGGTGGAATACGATGCCGAGGCGGCAACTCGGGCTGCCAACAATATTGTCGTTCTGACGCAGATCGATCAATCCGCAATGTGGCCGGCTGGTTCCGACAATGCGTCCGACCCCGCCACCCGTGCCCTGCCCGCCATCTGGGAAAACTTTCCCGACGTCGGAGCCAAAGGGCAAGCGATGGCTGACGCCGCCGTTGCGATGCAGGCCGCGGCAGGACAAGATGTAGAAGCCGTGAAAGCGGCGATGGGACAATTGGGCGGAGCCTGTACGGCATGTCACAAGGCATACAGAGCGCCAGAAAACTGAATAGGCACTGAAGGTGCGGCGTTTCTTGCGATTGGCCGCTGGTGTCGTAGTTTTGGTCGGGTTGGCCGGTGTACTGCTGACCCGACCGCAAAGAGTGGACCCGGCGCAACTGAATGATGTCACCGCCGATCTCGTCAGAGGTGAGGCTGTTTTCTTTGCAGGCGGGTGTGCGTCCTGCCACTCACGTCCAGATGCCACCGGAGAGGAGAAGCTTAAACTCGCCGGAGGGCGTCGGTTTGAAACGGATTTTGGCACATTCATAGCCCCCAACATTTCCAGTGATCGGGAAGCCGGAATTGGCTCATGGTCTGTGCTGGATCTGGCCAACGCCCTGCTTCATGGCACGGGTCCCGAGGGGCAACATTATTACCCGGCTTTTCCTTATACGTCTTATGCCAACATGACCTTGGAGGATGTTGCCTCTCTTCATGCCTTCCTCGGCACCCTGCCAGCGGTCGCCGTGGAAAGTGACGCGCATGAGGTCGGCTTTCCTTTCAACATTCGACGCGGGTTGGGGGGATGGAAGCTTTTGTACCTGCAGCCAGGCTGGGTGGTTGAAGGCGATCTGACGGACCAACAAGCCCGAGGCCGATATCTGGTCGAGGCGTTGGGACACTGCGCTGAATGCCACACGCCGCGAAATGCCTTCGGTGGTCTTCAACGTGATCTGTGGTTGGCGGGCGCGCCAAACCCAAGCGGCAAAGGTCGCATCCCCGGCCTGACCGCCGACCAGCTTGATTGGTCTGAAGCTGACATAGCGGAATACCTGAGATCCGGCTTCACACCGGACTATGACAGCGCGGGTGGTGAAATGGCGGAAGTCATCGAGAACACATCACAGCTTACAGATGACGACCGCTTGGCGATTGCCGCCTATCTCAAAGCCGTTTCCCTGCCGTCCGTTGCGCTTGTGCCGGAGTAACTGCCGTTCGAGGAAATGGGTCTTTGGTATAGGGAAACCGCCCCTGTGATGCGCCCCGAAACTAACGGTGGCTCAAAAGGCCACAGGATCTTAGCTAAGACGTTCGGCTTGATATTCGTCAGACCTAAGCCCGATGTGGGAAAGCCTGACCAAGGGTAGCCTGTCTTCAGTATCAATAATCGCGTCAAAAGGCATTGGAGGCGGAAATGAAAGCCCGGAAAAAGTTAGGTCAACTTCTAAGCACAGCGGCATTGGCTTCGTTGATGGCTGCGACGCCCTACGTGCCAAAGTTTGACACCGACGGTCGCCTTCAGTTTGAACCGGTCTACGCTTTCGCCAAAAGCGGCAAGGGCAAAGACGGGGATGATCGAGACGATGACCGGGACGACAACTCGGGATCGGGTGATAGCGGCCGTGGGGGTGACCGCGACGATGGTCGCGACGACGACCGGGATGATGATCGCGACAATGACAGGGATGACGATCGAGACGACGACCGGGATGATGATCGTGACGACAATTCAGGATCAGGCAAAGGCGGTCGTGATGATGACGACGACGATGATGACTCAAAGCGCTCCAACAGGGGCAGCGGTAAAAAGGATCGGTCTCAGACCGGTGGCAGACCAACAGGTTCGGCCGGGATAACGAAGGTTGAGACAAATGCGAGCGGCATCGAAGTTCGTTACGCCGACGGAACCAAGGAAGAGATCGAAAACGGCCGCTATGAAAGAAAGAATGCGCAGAACCGAACCGTCGAGGAGCGTCCCGCGACTGGTGCCGACGTCTCACGACTGCGGTCTTTGGCGAGCGGCATCTCTATCAACAACGTACGCTCAAGTGGCCAAGGCGGCGCATCTGGCAGCCGCCCCACGAAAATTGAACGCCAGGGCGACAACATCGAAGTGAACTACGCCAACGGTTGGAAGGAAGAGATCGAGTTTGGGCGCTATGAATTGAAAGATCCGTTCAACCGGACTGTTGTTGAAAGAAACGCAACCACCTCGGATCGCCGCAGATTGCAGGCAATCGCCTATTAAACGGCGCTCCTGGCAGAAATACCCCAGGCGGTCTCTCATCAGCAGAGACCGCCTTATTCATCGAAGACACGGCGACTAGTCTCTATTGTTCCAAGCATCGTGCGCTATCAAAGCGGCCTCCACCCGGTTTCGCGCGTGAAGCTTGGACAGGATCGCGGTCATGTAGTGCTTCACGGTTTTTTCTTGAAGACCCAACCCTACGGCGATTTCCCTGTTGCTCAACCCCTTGGCCACATGGCGCAGGATTTCCTCCTCGCGATGCGTGAGATCATTCAGGATGTCACTGTTTTTGTGAGCACCGTTTTTGCTGTTGATCTTGAGCAGCACGCGTGAGGCCAGACCCGGCGAGACAAACCCTTCGCCCGCAGCAATGCTGCGCAGAGAAGTTGTCAGCTCGCTCGCTGTCACGCCCTTGACAATGTACCCTATCGCTCCGGCTTCCAGTGCATCCGCAACGTCACTGCTGTTTTCCGAGACCGTCAGGATCGCAATGAAGGGTGGATTTGTCATTGCCGCAATCTTGCGTGTTGCACTTATCCCGCCTCCCGGCATCGAGAGGTCAAGAATGGCGATGTCTGGCTGATGCGTTCCGACGAGCGCTATCGCCTCTTCCGCACTTGAACCGGCGGCGAGAACCTCGAACCCGTCGGCCTCATCCAAGGTACGCTGCAGGCCGTCCCTGAAAATCGGATGATCATCCGCTATAACGACAGATGTGGTCATAATGCACTCATCTTTCTGGGAAATAATGTCATTGCTATTGTGGTGCCATTGCCGGGGCGCGACGAAACACTGAACCTGCCGCCAATGCTCTCGACCCGATCTCGCAAGCCCAATAATCCCTGCCCTCCATCGTCGCGCAAAACGGTTTCGTCCGAAGTGTCAAAACCGGGTCCGTCGTCGCTGACCTGAATGACGATGCGGTCACTTTGCACTTCACTGGTGACCGTGCATCGCGAATCCGGGGCATATCTTGCTGCATTGGAAAGCGTTTCCTGCAAAAACCGAAAAACACACAACTTGTCGGACAGTGACAATTCCGGCGACTGGCGACCCTGATACGAAATCTCCGGCCGCAGCGGACTATGTTCCGAGTGATCTTCAACGGCCCTCTTCACGACATCAATGAGCGTAAGGTTGTCGATGTCCGGAGCCGACAGCCCCCGCGACAATGCACGAATTTCTGCAAGGGACTTCTGCAAAGACTGATGAATTTCTTCTGCCTCTTTGGGCTTTGCAGACCCTTCGGGAAACGCTGCCTCCAATCGAAGGGCGGCCAGGGACAGGTACTGAGCGGGACCATCATGCAGTTCGGCACCAAGCTTCTTGAGAAACCGATCCGTCTGCGTGGCATATCTTTCCGACGCTTCGACGACACGCGACCGCAACTGGGCGTTCTGCTCGGCCATCTGTTCGCTTTCTGCAAGGCGTTTTTCCAGAAGGCGCCCCTGTCGCTGAATTGTGTTGTCGCCAATTGCAACAATCGAAAACAACACGATCGTGCTGGCCACAAATGCCAAGCCGACAACCAACCAGCTTGTTCTTCTGGCCTTGGCAAGGTCCAGTTCCAGTTGATCAGCCCTTTCGTAGAACTCGGCAACCGCAATGATTTCGCCGGACCAAAGCTCGCGAATAGGGCTGTACACTTCAAGCAAAGGTATCCCAAGGGCCGCTTCGGCGGCGCTTTCGGCATGATCAAGCTCTTCAAAAGAGCCGGAGATTTTTCCGCCCCAAGCTTGCTTCAGATCGTCGGTTGGGCTGAATCGGCTGCCAATTATCGCAGTATCCGAGGCGTGGGCAATGACACCTCCTTGTTTCCAGAATTTGTAGGAGACAACGCGGTCGCGCATTGGCTGGGTCATGAATATCTCGTCCAGTGCCCGGCTTGCCTGCTCTGAAATTCGGTCGCCGTGCGCCAATTCCTGACTGAGGGGGGAAACGATGCTTTCCATATAAAGCGCGGCAGAGTTGGCGGAGTTCTGGACGACAGCATTCTGAATTCGATTTGACACCCAGACCCCGACTATCGCGGTCGCAGTGCCCATCACGGCAATACTGGTCGCAAGAAAAACTCGCGACAGCGACCAATTGCCAATTGTCAGGTCAGCTATTTTTCCTCTCATTGTGAAATCGACTATGAACTACAATCTCTTACCGCACCACAGACCTTGGTCTGACGTGAACTGGCTAAACCCTGGAACTTGCGTTTTGTCCCAGCTACGAAACATAGGTGCCCTCCAAACGCTTCAATTCTTCATTCTTGCTCGGAATGTAAGCGATCGGAGACTCGGAAGGTTTATGTCTGTTCACCATCGCGACAGCACTGACTTAGATTTCGTTGTACGCATCCCATCGAAACGGGACGTTGGCCCGCCCACAGTGGCGGTTTTGAAGAAAAACCGCATCGCTGTGCTGGATTGGGCTATCGTGTTCCACGAAGCCGAAATCAGCGACCTTCTAATCATGAAGATGTGAGACAATGACGAAACAAACCGTGGTGCTCGACAGTACTCTGACTTGCCCTGAATGTGGGCACGTCGAAACTGAGAAAATGCCAACAGACTCCTGCCAGTGGTTCTATGATTGCAAGTCATGCAAGGCCGTTTTGAAGCCGCTGGAGGGCGATTGCTGTGTATTCTGCTCTTACGCGACGGTCCCATGTCCGCCAATCCAGTTGGGGGATGACTGCTGCAGTTAGTATCGCATATGGGGCGGCAACTCTGGGTCAGTCGATGTTGAAACGTTACATGCGCGCCCAAAATGAAGATCACTTCGCATGGCGATGGTCCGCCAGTTCCGGATGTTTGTAGGCCTCGGGGTATGTCTTTGGTTTCGTGGGGCCAAGGGGTACAACACCATTCCAGCTTCGACCAAAATACCCTTGGCGGCAGTGTTCAATTGAACCGCTGTTTTCCACGCCCGGCACAGAATGCGCGCGGCAAAGCCAGCGCCATAGGTTCCGGTAGTCAAGGATCTGGGCACCGTTGAGCTTCATACGCAGGTAATAGACCGGGTCGTGTCGATACAGCGTCGGAAACAGGCGAAGGTCTGCTTCGGTGAAATGATTGCCGGTCAGAAACATGCGACCGTCTCTGGCAAGGCGGGTGTCAAGCTGTGACAGAGTGTCAAAATAGGCGGTGAAAGCCGCCGCATATACGCTTTGATCAGACGAAAATCCGGCTTTGTAGGCACCGTTGTTGATATTGACGTAAATCAGCTCGTTCAGCTCGTCGATTTCTGTCCGAATGGCCGGATCATCCGGGTAAAGAACTGGCCGTTCATCATTGCCACGCGAACTGCTCAGTTCGACCGCATTGCGATCCAGCATGCGAATGATCTCGGCGCTTTCGTTATTGACGATGCGTTTTGACTTTTTATCGTACAAGATTGGAACCGATTTTTCTTCAGAACTTTCTGCCAGATATATGTCGCGCACCAGCCTGAAACCCTGGCCAGTGCCGGTTTCGGCGGTGCATTCCGGAAGTGTTGTTCCAGTCAGCGAAGCCACGAGGTCAGGTGCGAATTGCCAGTGGTTCGGGCCTTCAGGGTCTTCTTCGTCTGTTCGGTTGGGAAACACCACATCCATCGAAATACTGCCCTGCAGGCCCAACACGTTGCGGGCCAGTGTAACCCGGTGGCACCACGGGCAGTTGAGCGCGACAAACAGGTGATACCTGCCCGGTTCTGCGGGAAAATCAGTATCGCCGATGGCATGCCGGAAACCGCTGACGCCGCGCACGAATTCCCCTCGGGCGCGGCGCAGTTCGGCATTTGACTGGTCTTCCTGTTTAGAACGGTCCGTCATTGTTCAAGCTTCACCCTCTCAGACGGTGGTGCAGAATGATAGGCACCGCAAGCTCTTCTTCATCACTTAGATGGCGTTTCAGAAAGGCCTCGATCACTTCCGACGTATCGCGCAGCGCTCCGACCTCTGAACGTGCCTGGGCCTCATCCAGATGGATCAGCTTGATCGCCCGATTGGCTGTTCGGGTGTATTGATCAAGGACCAGATCAAGATCAGCATGATCCTTTTCCAATACCTCCAGGCCAGCATCAAAGCGGGGGCCCGCCGCAGAGAGTTCGGGGAAATAGCTGCGGTCTTCCCAGCCATGATGGCCGTGCAGATTGCCGACAAGCGCGTTGCCATAATAGGACAAACGGGCGGCGTACGCGTCGGGTGACACCGTTCGGTCCAGAAAATGCTCGGCATCGGTCCGAACCAATTCGGCAAGACGGCGAAACATCTGATGGGCGCCCAGCCAGTGGCGCGTTTTCTCTTTGAAGCCGGGATGGGAGTCCCAACTGTCGCGCGGATATTTGTCGAGCAAGATCTGCATCTCGCCCGACATGTTTTCGGTGCGGATATTGTGGTTATCAAGCATGAGTTTACTTCTTTCCGCAAGGATGTGTGGCCCAAATGTTCCGACCGTTAGACCCACGGCTGCACAGCCGCTGTCTATGTCCGCACACCGGCAAAGCGAATTCCGCTCAAATCCGAGACACTGCGTTTCCATGTCGCGATATCGCGCAGACTGAAATCGCTCAGCGATGGGTGACCGCAGGCTCTTGCCAATACTTGCATCAGTTCGACACTCGCACCGAAGTAGCGCGCAAGCCTCTCCGCGCTGACTTGTACATCCAGCCTTTTCCGCAGCTCGGGTTTCTGCGTCGCTACGCCAACCGGGCAATTGTTGGAATTACACATGCGAGCCGCAATACAGCCAACGGCCTGCATGGCCGAATTGCTGACCGCAATTGCATCAGCGCCCAAAGCCATTGCCTTGGTGAAATCCTCGGCCACACGCAGCCCACCGGTGACAACCAGTGTGACTTCGCGGCCTGTTTTTTGATCCAGATGCGCCCGGGCACGTGCAAGTGCCGGGATCGTGGGCACCGAAATATGATCACGGAAAATCAGCGGAGCGGCGCCAGTGCCACCGCCCCGACCATCCAGAATGATGTAATCGGCGCTGGCGGCCAGCGCAAAGTCGATGTCGTCCTCGATGTGATTTGCGGACAATTTGAAGCCAATCGGAATACCGCCAGAGCGTTCCCGCACCTCATCCGCCAGTTTGCGGAAGTCTTCCGGGCTTTCCAGATCTGGGAAGGTCGCAGGCGAAATCGCGTTTTGGCCCGGCTCCAGCCCGCGCACCTCGGCAATTTTTCCCTGCACCTTTTCGCCAGGCAGGTGGCCACCGGTCCCGGTTTTCGCGCCCTGTCCCCCTTTGAAATGGAAGGCTTGTACGCGCTCCACCAACTCCGGCCGCCATCCAAACCGGGCCGAGGCGAGTTCGTAGAAGTAGCGAGAGTTTTCCGCCTGCTCTTCCGGCAACATGCCACCCTCTCCGGAACAGATGCCGGTCCCGGCCAGTTCGGCGCCACGTGCCAATGCGGTCTTTGCCTCCTCAGACAGGGCCCCAAAGCTCATGTCGGAGACAAATAGCGGGATATCCAGTTTCAGCGGCTTGGTGGCCCGTGGGCCGATTGTGACCGAGGTCGATACCAAGGCGCCATCCAGCAGTGGCTTTCGCGCCATCTGCGCGGGCAGAATCTGGATGTCGTCCCAATGCGGCAAATCTTTGCGCGGCACGCCCATGGCGCCCATTTCCCCGTGGTGACCCAACTTGGAAAGGCCGTCCCTTGCCAGTTCATGAATGCGGGCAACCGTTGGCTCTTCGGGGGTCGGCGTCGCCTTGGGCACATCGCTCACCGGTTCGGGTGCCGGGTCGCCCTCGGACAGGTCACCCAGTCTGGTGTGGCTGCCGTCGCAGAACGGAGCATTGGCGCTGGCTTTACAGCGGCACAAAACAGCCGGGCCGTCCTTTTCTGCCATGAACTTCAGCGGGGCAATCCCGGTTCCGGTGTGGCTGCCGTCGCAGAAGGGCTGTTTTTGTGAGCGCCCGCACCGGCACCAGAAATAGGTTTTACCTTTCTCAAGCTCGACACGTTCCGGGGTCTTAGCGGCGATGATGGGTGGTGTGGTTGTCATGTCTTAATCCAATCTGTCGCGATCATGGGGTAAGGAGTAGTCGATACAGGGACCTATCGGGATGACCCGCGACGGGTTCACCGTTTCATGACTGGCATAATAGTGGTCCTTGATATGCGGCATGTTGACGGTCGCTGCGACGCCGGGCTGTTGATACAGATCCCGTACATATTCCGACAGACTAGGATAATCCGCGATCCGGCGGATATTGCATTTGAAATGACCCACATAAACCGGGTCAAAACGCACAAGCGTCGTGAACAGGCGCCAGTCTGCCTCGGTAGTCTTGTTTCCGTTCAGGTAACGCTGTTTGCCCAAACGCTCGTCCAGCCAGTCCAGGGTTTCGAACAAAGGGACGACCGCCTCTTCATAGGCATCTTGCGTGGTGGCAAATCCCGCCTTGTAGACCCCGTTGTTCACGGTGTCGTAAATCCGGTTATTCAGGGCATCAATCTCGGGGCGCAGCTCCTTTGGATAGTAGTCCCCCGGCTTTGCTCCGATCCTGTCGAACGCCGTGTTGAACATCCGGATTATTTCGGGGGACTCGTTCGAAACAATGGTCTTGGTCTTTTTGTCCCAGAGAACCGGTACTGTCACCCGCCCGGAATAGTCCGGTTTTGCAGCGGTATAGACCTGGTGCAGAAAATCTGCGCCGTTGATTGTATCCGGCACGGCACCTGGACCGGGTCGAAATGTCCAGCCGTTCTCTGCCATGTACCAATGCACGACCGAGATCGAGATCATTTTCTCCAGTCCCTTGAGTGTGCGAAAGATCAGCGTTCTGTGCGCCCAAGGACACGCCAGAGAAACATAAAGATGGTAACGCCCGGCTTCGGCCGTGAACCCGCCTTCGCCGCTTGGTCCGGGCGCGCCGTCTGCTGTGACCCAATTCCTGAACTGTGGTGCCCGCCGCACGAACCGACCTGCGGTATCCGAGGTGTTGTACCATTGATTTACCCAGCGTCCTTCTTGCAGAAGTCCCATGAGCTGTCCTTTCCAAGCCGCAAACCGTGCCACGTGTTAAGACGTGCCGCATCGTTTCGCTTCAGACTAACTGGTTCATTTTTTTCAACCCAGAGACTAATATTAGCCCACCTTGTTCTAATTTGGAGAACGATGCCGTGGGCCAGATAGAAGACATGCGACTGTTCGTTGCAGTCATAGAAGCGGGCAGCATAACGCGGGCTGCCCGGAGCCTTGGAATTGCAAAATCCGCTGTCAGCCGAAGGGTTTCTCTGCTGGAGGGTCGTTATGAAACTGTTCTGATCGACCGGCAGCGTGGAAACTGGGAAATAACCGAGACCGGCCGCGAACTGTTTCAGAGAGCAACCCGACTGGTACAGGATATGGATGAAATCACGGATGATTTCACAAGCACTTCCGCCGTGGTCGAAGGACCGTTAAGCGTGAGTGTTCCGCTGGAGTTTGGTGTTTCATTCCTTCAGCCCGCACTTTTTGACTTTAAGCGGAAATACCCGCAAATCCGGCTCACCGTAAACTTCGACGAACGCCAGGTGGATCTGTCCCGAGAGAATTTCGATTTGGCTATCCGGATAACGAGCGAACCCGAGGCCAAGCTACTCGCAACGCGTGTCGGCTCTGTTTGGCATGGACTGTTTTGCAGCCGAGGGTATCTGGAGACTCATCCTGCCCCAAAAGAACTGCGAAATCTCCATGACCATCAGTTGTTGTTCTTTGGATCAGCCCACCGCGCAACATGGGAATTTCTTTCAACACCCGGAAAGACGGAAATCTTTGAGTTCCAACCATACCTCAACTCCAACAGCGGGACGTTCTTGCTGAACGCCATGAAGCAAGGATTAGGAATAGCCCGCCTTCCCAATTTCATCCTTGGAGATCTGCAACACTCAGACGACATTGTTCAGGTGCTACCTGAAGTGAAAATCGAAAACTGGGGCATTTTTCTGGTGCATGCTGAAAACAGACGTATGAACCGCCGCATGAGGTTATTTACCGAAGCCATCAAAACCTTCTGCGCCCGGTCACAAAAAAGCATCCAGG
This sequence comes from uncultured Ruegeria sp., assembly GCA_963669395.1. Lineage (GTDB taxonomy): Bacteria > Pseudomonadota > Alphaproteobacteria > Rhodobacterales > Rhodobacteraceae > Ruegeria. The sequence goes on from OY770022.1 coordinate 3,685,107, forward strand.
TGTCTGACACCGCTTTTTAGGGTGGCCGCAATCTATTCGGCTTGCCCTTGCGAATTCCCGCTTCAACAGTGTGATCGTGGCTTGGAATGAGAATCCCAAATGCGCTGGACACGACAATCTCTTTCATGCCGCGCACATGAAGCTGCGACAGCCCACTCCCGGATGCTGTCTCAATCACAATGCAGGAATACGGACCTGTTCCCAATACTCTTGGTCTTATTCGGATATACGCGGCGGGCGCGGAACTCTCCAAAAGGGCCCAAACGACCAGCTTCGGCGAGCATTTGGTTTCTTTTGGCACTTCCCGCTAAACACCCGCCTCTGTTGACACGACTTCTGACTTCGATCGGAGCCACTTGAGAAACAGCATTACCTCAGGTCGATGATGATCCGGCAGAGTGTGGATGTAGTAGACGCCAAATAATGGCTCAGAAAACAACTCTACCATTCTGCCTGCCTGAAGATCATCCAGAAAAAAAGCACGCGCTGTGTAGGCAATGCCGTCGCCCCTACGAACGGCAGCCATGATCAGGTTACCCGGCATGTGATTGACTGAGAGAGGCTGCTCTGGAACGACACCGTGGAAGGTAAACCAGTCGCTCGCTTCGTTTGTTCCCAATTCTTGCAACCACAGAAACTGCGTTAATGATTCCGGACTGTTCAGGTCCTTACCTTCAACCAATTCCGGCGTAGCGACGACAATCATGTCAGAAATCAGAACCGGGTCTTCATCCGGCCTTGGCCTACGTTTGTCATGATATCGAATTGCTATGTCGATCCCACCCGGACGAGGTTCAACCAACTGTGACGTTGGATTGAGCATAAGTGTAATTTCCGGGTGTGCGCGTTGAAATTCAGCCATACGCGGAAGTAACCACTCCACGGCGAAGGCTGGTGACATCGTGACCTGTACTGGCCGGTTTGTTGCTGCCTCTGTTACGCGCTCCACGCCTCGGCCAACAATTTCAAAGCCTATACTGAGCTCACGAGCCAAACGTTCCCCCTGAGAGGTCAACGAAATACCTCGGCCACGTTTTTCAACCAAAGGTATGCCCAGGTGCTTTTCCAGGGACTTTACCTGCTGACTGACTGCAGCTTGCGTTACGTTCAAGCATTCTGCGGCCAAGGTGTAGCTGCCCACTTCTGCCACGGCAGAAAAGGCACGGAGGGCGTTCAAAGACGGCAGGTTCAACCAATTCATATGATAGTTTTTCTAATATATGGGTAGAACAATTGACTCGCATAACGGCGACGAATTGGCAATGCTTGGGTGAAGACAGTCGAACTCGATCACGCCGACTTAGCGAAAAAACTATCGTCCGTGTCCCGCCAACTCTCGAACAAAAGGAGCTATCCAAATGCAAGGTTTTGAAGGTGGTTGCTACTGCGGTGCAGTTCGTTACCGGATTAACACGGCCCCAGTCTGGTCTGGCCATTGCCATTGCAGATCATGTCAAATGGCACTTGGCGGGGCTTTTGTCACTTGGGCAAAAGTGGCGTCCGAGGATTTTGCTGTAACAAAGGGCGAAATCCGAACAGTTCAAAAAACACCAGGTGTCACGCGCGGCTTTTGCCCGCAGTGCGGCACCACTCTGACCTATGCAGCCGAGGGGGAGATCGAAGGTCAGGACTGGAGTAAGGACGCTTGGTTTGCCGCTTCCACCTTGGACGATCCATCCGCTGCAGAGCCCAAGGCCCATATTTTCGTTTCTCACAAACAACCGTGGATCAAGCTCAATGACGGCCTTCCTACGTTTGAGGAGTTTTAGACGAACCGCGGAGTTACACTGGAGGAAAACACAATGAGTACTGCGTTTTCGTACGCCTGCAAAGACTGCGACGGCATGGAAACCTGCCCCGGCAAGGTCGTGGCTTCTACAGAAGATGAAGTATGGAAATTGATGGAACTTCACGCGGTGATCGCGCACGGAGAAGATCCGAGCACTTGGGATGCTGAGACACGCGATTATCTAGGCAAGCTGATAAAAACTCACGACTTCGGCAAATAGTTCGCATTCAGCGAAGTGTTGGGATCAGTACGGGGTCCACCCCAGCCCGAATACTTGCCAAAGAACCTTCGTTCCAATTCCGAGTTCACTGGAATGTTAATGGTAGCGGTTCACTTGCTGCTGCATCTGGGTACAAAGACGCAGGATACGAACCAATGGGCGAACGAAACCTGCTGTGTGTGCGGTCTGTGCAAACGTGGCGTTTGAGGTCTGACGAAGCATATCGATCTCCTGTGTCTGACCTTACGTTAACCGCCATCACAGGAGAGGTCTGTGAACTAGGACACAGACGTTTGCCAATCGCTTTGGAGGCCACCGACGCAGCGTGATTGGTATGCAAGGCGAGGCTCAACGAAGTCGAACAGCCAGATCCCTTGCCGAGGCTTTTTCAAAGCTTGCCTATAAGCTGGAAGCAACAAGTTTTGCCATTGGCCTTCAATCCGCTTGCTGTCGCTTTGGCATTCAGCATTCTTTCTGATTTTCCTCCGGTCCCCACTGGGAACAATCGATTTAAGTCTTTCAAAATGATATACTGCTAAAGCTTGTTAGCCGGGAGATCAGAATGGAACGGCGTCTTGCCACAGTGCTTGCGACGGACGTTGTCGGATACTCCGCGTTGATGCAACGCTCTGAAGCGGACACAGTTAAGCGCCTTAAGCGATTGCGGGATATCGTCAGCGATTTGGCGGAGCGTCATGGTGCTCGGGTCATAAGCTGGGCTGGTGATGGAGCGTTGGCGGAGTTCACCAGTCCGGTTTCAGCGGTCCGAGGGGCCTTTGAATTGCAGCGTGAACTATCGGCCCCTCATAACGCACAGGAAATCGGCCTCCAGTTGCGTATCGGCATACATCTTGCCGATGTGATTGTTGATGGGAAAGATCTTCTGGGAGACGGTGTGAATATCGCCGCGCGCATTCAGGCGGAGGCTGAGCCGGGCGGAGTTCTAGTTTCAAGCGCAGTATTCGAACAAGCCAAACGTGGGGCGCAGGTGCGGTTCATGCCAATGGGTCACCGGCGTTTCAAAAATATTGAAGATGCAATCGAACTTTATGCGATTGAGGGAGACCTCGGACTGCACAGTTGCATGCTTACGAAAGGTTTGCCTCAATCACAGGCTGCCAAGCCTCAGCAACGTGATGACGGTGTTATTGTTCTTCCCTTCCAGAACCGCAATATCGATCCAGAGCAGCAGTACTTTGCGGAAGGTTTTACAGAAGACGTTATCACAGAGCTTTCCCGCTTCACCGAGTTGTTCGTGATTTCACGAAATGCCAGCTTCTCATTGGAAGGACGCGATTGCGCGCCAGAAACGATATGTAACGAAACGGGTGTTCGGTATGCGGTTGAGGGGGGCGTAAGGGTTTTGGGAAACCGCGTGAGGATTTCCGCGCATCTTTTTGATGCGGCTCGTGGTGCGCAGGTTTGGTCCGAAAACTACGACTGCGACGTGCACGAATTGTTCGATGTTCAGGACGATATGGTTGCCAAAATCTCGGCCGCCGTCGCGGGTCGCGTCGAGCGGCAAGCGGAAAAATCTGCCCGGGAAAAACCTACGGAAGACATGGCGGCTTATGATTGCTTGAAGCGAGGGCTTCACCACCACCGCATTGGCGGGGTCACACGCGAGAATGCCGAATCCGCCATTAAGTGGTTTAATAGAGCCTTGGAAAAAGATCCGGCGTTCGGTCGCGCTCAGGCATGGCTGGCCTGTGCTGTAGCAACGCGGGACGAATGGCTTGGGATAAAGGACGAAGACCGCTACTGGGAAATGGGGCGGCGCGCTTTGGAACTGGACTGTAATGATGCTGAAGTGCATCGGATCATGGGGTCACTGTCCCTGTACAAAGAGGACTTTGACAATGCGCTTTATCATTACACGCGCGCGCTCGAGATTACGCCAAACCACGCGTACATAGTGGCGCACGCGGGCAATGTTCACAATTATCAGGGCGACGGAGAAAAGGGGTTGGTCTTCCAAAGGCGCGCCGAAGCTCTTGACCCGTTCCTTCCAGAGTATTGCCGGGAAGTGGGCGTCATTGCGCATTATGTTTTGGGGGACTGGGAAGCCTGTTTTCAGGCAGCAACAGCATTCCCACGAAGGACCCGGCGCGCAGCCGCATATCGAGCTGCAGCTGCCCTGCATTTAGGCGACCCAGAGCGGTTGAATCGCGCCATTCGACGATTGGCCACGATTGATCCGGAATTCGATATAGAAGGGTTTCTTTCTGTCGAACGCTTCCAAGACAAGCGGCGCAATGATCAGCTTCAGGAAGAGATGTACCAGGTGCTGGCCATCATGAACAACGGTCTCTTGCGTGCGGTCGTGTGACAAACTTTCGAAACACGGCAAATGCTTCCTTGCAAACCCGCCACACAGGCAAACACACGAGATGTGTCGAACCCTCTTTTTCATCAGAACGCCATTTGTTCAGAAACAACCGACGGCGCGCAAAACCAGTTCGTGACACCTGCTGAGGCGGCTTCAAGCTCCGCCGTATTGCCTGTTGCAACCTCAGCGAGAATTATTATTGCCCATGTTGCGTGAAACTGCCCCGGACAACCGCTGCTGCCTCCGAAATTGGGTTTTGGGTTCGTCTGCACGTTAAAAAGTTCGTTCCGCGCAACTCAAACATTGACGGCAGGCGCAGTAGATTTCGCTTTCTGACGCCTGTTGCCTTCAATTATCGTCTGGCTTCGGCGCGCACTAGCAAACTCGAACCAACAAAACCAAGGCGCCGGCGATTAATGACCCGGCGTCTTATTTCCCTTTTTGGCCTCAGATTTACGAATAATAGGCGCTACTGACCTTGTTAATGGGTGCCAAAACCGCCGAAATGGGTTCGTATTGCCTGGCGGTTCACAAGCCAGCTCAAGCATCATCCGTCACATTTGGAATGCCCGCAGCTCCGGCATGTCATGCAACCTTCGATCATCACCATGTCGAATTGGCCACATGAAGGGCAGGCCTTTCCGCGAGGTGCGTCCATGTTCACCACCTGTGCCTGCGGGTCGGACTTCAAGCCCATGCCTTCGCCCTCAAGAAAGCCGATGTTGATCAAGTGCTGCTCGATGACTCCGCCGATCGCCGCCAGAATCGAGGGGATGTATTTGCCCTTGACCCAGGCGCCGCCGCGCGGATCGAACACCGCTTTCAGCTCCTCGACCACGAAGGACACGTCTCCACCGCGCCGGAACACGGCCGAGATCATGCGGGTCAGGGCCAGCGTCCAGGCGTAATGCTCCATGTTCTTCGAGTTGATGAATACCTCGAACGGTCGACGACGGCCCGCGATCACGATGTCATTGATCGTCAGATAGATCGCGTGCTCGCTGTCCGGCCACTTCAGCTTGTAGGTTGAACCTTCCAGCGATTGGGGGCGGTCCAGAGGTTCGGACATGTAGATGACATCGCCGCCGTCGGCTTCCTGTGGGGCATCGGCGCTTTCGCCGGGTGCCTTGTCCGAGCTTTCCGAGACGGTCAGAACCGATCCGGTCACATCGTTGGGGCGATAGGTGGTACAGCCCTTGCAGCCCTGATCCCAGGCCTGCATGTACACGTCCTTGAAGGCATCAAAGCTGATGTCTTCGGGGCAGTTGATCGTCTTGGAGATCGAGCTGTCGATCCACTTCTGCGCGGCAGCCTGCATCTTCACATGATCCAGCGGTGTCAGAGTTTGTGCGTTCACGAAATAGTCCGGCAACGCCTCGTCACCGAACTTGTCGCGCCACATCTGCACGGCGTAATCAACGACCTCTTCCTCGGTTCGCGATCCGTCTTTCTGCAACACCTTGCGCGTGTAGGCATAGGCAAAGACCGGCTCGATCCCGGACGACACGTTCCCGGCGTACAGGGAAATCGTTCCGGTCGGTGCAATCGACGTCAGCAAAGCGTTGCGGATACCGTGTTCGCGGATTGCGTCGCGCACATCGTCATCCATCTTCTGCATCGTGCCGCTGGCCAGGTATTTCTCGGCATCGAACAGGGGGAATGCGCCTTTTTCCTTTGCCAGGTCCACCGACGCCAGATACGCGGCGCGGGCTATTGCGTGCAACCAGCGCTCGGTCTGACGCGCCGCCTCGTCCGAGCCATAGCGCAGGCCCAGCATCAGCAAAGCATCCGCCAGCCCTGTCACACCCAGGCCGATACGGCGCTTGGCCTGTGCTTCGGCGGCTTGTTCGGGCAACGGGAATTTCGACGCATCGACCACATTGTCCATCATCCGAACCGCCGTAGCGACCAGTTCCTGCATCGCCGCCTCGTCCAGATGGGCACCTTGTTCGAACGGTTCTGCCACCAGTCGCGCCAGGTTGATCGACCCCAGCAGGCAAGCGCCGTAGGGCGGCAGAGGCTGTTCGCCACACGGGTTCGTGGCCGCGATGGTTTCCACGTAGCTAAGGTTGTTGGCCTGGTTGATCCGGTCGATGAAGATCACACCCGGTTCGGCGTAGTCATAGGTCGCCTGAATGATCTTGTTCCACAGATCACGCGCCTGAACGGTGTGATAGATCTTGTCACCGAACACCAGCTCCCACGGGCCGTCCGCCTTGACCGCTTCCATGAAGGCATCCGTCACCAGCACCGACATGTTGAACATGCGCAGACGGGCCGGGTCGGATTTCGCGGTGATGAACTGCTCGATATCTGGGTGGTCACACCGCATGGTTGCCATCATCGCGCCCCGGCGCGATCCGGCGGACATGATGGTTCGGCACATCGCGTCCCACACATCCATGAATGACAGCGGACCGGATGCGTCCGCCGCGACCCCGTGCACATCCGCGCCCCGCGGACGGATTGTCGAGAAATCATAGCCAATCCCCCCACCCTGCTGCATCGTCAGCGCAGCCTCTTTCAGCATATCGAAAATGCCGCCCATGCTGTCAGGCACCGTTCCCATGACAAAGCAGTTGAACAGGGTCACACGCCGCGCCGTCCCCGCGCCAGCCGTAATGCGGCCGGCTGGCAGGTATTTGAAGTCCTCCAGTGCCTCGTAAAACTTTTGCTCCCAATGCGCCGGGTCGTTCTCGATCTGCGCCAGATCGCGGGCAATGCGCCGCCAGGAATCCTCGACCGTCTTGTCGATGGGTGTACCATCCGCCTTTTTAAAGCGGTATTTCATATCCCAGATCTGCTCGGCGATGGGGGCGGCAAAGCGGCTCATTGGTGATTCCCTGTACTGAAAGAGGTATCCAGACTACCCCAAACCCTGCCCCCGCCACAACACCTTGATGACTGCGCCTTACGGGCTACAATATAAAGATGCACTTCGGGACGACTCTGTGGGAAAGCTGTGGATAAGTACATAAACCTTATTAAACTGTCCGTCGGCTCGGAAAGCGTCGACACGCTGATGGCATGGCAGGACGGCCGCATAGCGCTTTATGAGGACGGCTGCCCGCGCCACGTCACCCGTATGTGGCCCAAGCGTGAGGCCGAAATTCTGAACGGCGGATCAATCTATTGGGTGATCAAGGGCATCATCCAGTGTCGCCAACGCATCCTTCGGCTGGACGAGGTACGCGGAGAAGACGGTATCCGCCGCTGTGCCATCGTGCTGGACCCCGAGATACACCGTACGCAGACCGCGCTGAAACGCCCGTTTCAGGGTTGGCGCTATCTCAAACCCGAGGATACTCCGGCCGATTTGCCACAGGGACGCGAGCAGGACGATGCCCTGCCCGATGAACTGAACCGCGCGCTGGCAGAGATTGGTGTGCTGTAATTAGCCCAGTCGGTCCAGCAGATCGGACAGAACGGCCTTGTCGTCAACGTCATAGCTCGCGACGCGGCTGCACCAAAGTGTCGCCTGCGACTGCAGTATAAGTCCATCCGACAGGATTTTCAGATGGTTGGCCCTCAGGGTTTCCCCTGTCGATGTGATGTCCGCGATCGCCTCGGCGGTTTCGTTCACCACCGTGCCTTCGGTCGCGCCCTGGCTGTCGACCAGAGTGTAGTCGGCCACGCCCGCCTCGGTCAGGAATTCGCGCACCAGCCGATGATATTTGGTGGCAATGCGCAGCCGGTGGCCGTGCACCTTGCGGAACGCCGCCGCTGCAGCATCCAGATCGTCCAACGTGTCCACATCGACCCAACAGGCGGGTGTCGCAATTATCAGATCGGCATTTCCGAACCCCAATGGCGCGATCTCTTCGACCTGTTGTTCCCAGCGGGGCAGTTTTTCATGGACAAGGTCCGTTCCGGTCACGCCCAGATGGATCCGCCCCGCCGCAAGTTCCCGCGGAATCTCCCCTGCCGACAGCAGGATCAGCGATACATTGTCGATCCCCTCGACCTTGCCCGAATACTCGCGGTTTGATCCACTGCGCGACAGGGTGATGCCACGCTTTTCAAACCAGGCGAAGGTCTTTTCCATCAGCCGGCCCTTCGAGGGAACGCCCAGTTTCAGGCTCATCTTGCGCCCTCCTCGATCTCAAGCATCAGGTCGGGGCGCAGGACACCTCCCACTGCGGGAATTTCCGCGCCGTTGCCCAGTTGCCGGGTCAGCGCGTCGTAGCGTCCGCCGGTTGCGATGGGCGGCAGATCGGGACGGCCTTCGGCGTAGAAGCCAAATACGAACCCGTCGTAATACTCCATGGATGTCCGGCCATAGGCGGCTTCGAAATCCAGCCGTTCCACGTCGACCCCACGCGCCTGAAGCGAGGCAATCCGCGCCTCGAGCCGATCCAGCGCAGGGGTGATCTGCGGCAGATCAACGGCCACATCGCGCAAGCGCTCAAGCGCGAAAGGCATCGTTTCGCGTACATTCAGCAGTGTCTCCAGACCGGCCAGTTCGCTGTCCGAGATCGGAGGCGTCTCGCGGTCTTCGCGAAGTGCCGCGATGCGGGCTTCGATTTCCGATGCGCGCCGCTTGCCGATCATGGGGGAATCAAATGTCATCGGATCGGACGCGTCCAACAAAGCGTCCCGGCCCGCCGGAGTGGGTTTACGTCCGGCAAACCGGTCCAGAAGAACACGGAACCGGCGGGGTCGCCACAGGTGCCGCATCAACGCGGCCTTACGTCGTTCAGTCGTGCTCAGGCCCTGAACGGCTGCGGTCAATATACCGATATCGCCGGTGGCTGCGCGCAGGGGCAGACCACGAAGCTGCAGCGCAAAAAGCGAGAACACCTCGGCGTCCGCTCCGGCGGGATCGTCGCGATCAAAAACCTCGTACCCGACCTGAATGTATTCGTTTGCGCGGTCCAGATCGTGTTCCTGACGCCGGAAAACCTCGCCCGAATAGGTGTAGCGCGCGGGTTCGGCACCTTCGCTCATGTGCATCTGCACCACGGGCAGGGTGAAATCCGGGCGCAGCATCTGTTCGCCGCGCAGCGCGTCCGAGGTCACATAAGCCCGGGCCCGGATGTCCTCGCCGTAGAGATCCAGCAGCAAGTCTGCCGATTGCAGCAAAGGCGGATCGACCACCTGCGCCCCGGCGGCCTCGAACCGGACGCGCATCATCGCGGCGCGGGCCTGAATCTGAGAGCGGTTGGGCATGCGTCAGTCCTGACTGTTCAGAATTTCACGCACCTTGGCGACCAGATCGCCACGCGTCACTTCGAACTGGCTGGGGCGTTCTTTCCATTCCTCGAGCGTGGCACTTTCGGCAATCTTCGCGCCCAGGATCAGGTCCTTGATCTGCACGATGCCATTGGCCTTTTCGTCACCGCCTTCGATCACCGCAATCGGAGAGTTCCGCTTGTCCGCATATTTCAGCTGATTGCCAAAGTTTTTGGGGTTGCCCAAATAGACCTCAGCCCGGATGCCTGCGTTGCGCAGCTCGGCCACCATCGCCTGGTAGTCTGCCATCCGGTCACGATCCATGACGGTGACAACCACAGGGCCGGTGGCCCGCGCGGCGATCCGGCCCTTTTCGCGCAGGGCGGCCAACAGGCGGTCAACCCCGATGGAGATGCCAGTCGCGGGCACTTCCTGCCCGGTGAAGCGTTTGACCAGATCGTCATAACGTCCACCACCAGAGACTGACCCGAACTGCCGCTTGCGGCCTTTCTCGTCGAAAATCTCGAAGGTCAGTTCGGCCTCGTAAACCGGACCGGTATAGTAGCCCAAACCGCGCACGACCGAAGGATCGATCTCGATCCGATCCGATCCGTACCCACCTGCATCGAGCAGAGCGCCGATCTGCTCCAGTTCGGCAATTCCGTCCACGCCGATCTTGCTGTTACCTACAGCGGCGCGCAGATTTGCCAACGTTCCGGTGGTACCCGCCGCCTTCGAGGTCAGGAAAGCAATCACCGGCTCGGCCTGATCATCGCTCAGCCCCACACCGTCGATGAACGCTCCCGAGGCGTCCAGGCGACCTTTGGTCAGCAACTCACGCACGCCCTGCTCGCCCACCTTGTCAAATTTGTCGATGGTGCGCAGGACGTTGTCGCGGGCCGCCGCGTCTTCACCCAGCCCCATCGCCTCAAGCACGCCGTTCAGCACCTTGCGGTTATTGACGCGCACCAGATAGTCGCCGCGCGGAATGCCGACGGTTTCCAGCGTGTCCGACAGCATCGCGCAAATCTCGGCATCCGCAGCCATCGAGGCCGTCCCCACCGTATCCGCATCGCACTGATAGAACTGGCGATACCGCCCCGGACCTGGCTTTTCGTTGCGCCAGACCGGCCCCATTGCATAACGGCGATAGGGCGTCGGCAGATCATTGCGGTGCTGTGCGTAGACCCGCGCAAGTGGGGCGGTCAGGTCATAGCGCAGGGCCATCCAGTCGCCCTTGTCGTTCTCGTCGACTTCCTGCCACGCAAACACGCCCTCGTTCGGGCGATCCACGTCGGGCAGGAACTTGCCCAGCGCCTCGACGGTTTCCACTGCGCTGCTTTCCAGGGCGTCAAACCCGTACCGATGATAGACGTCCGCAATAGCCCGCAGCATCTCGGTGCGCTGAGTGACTTCCTGGCCGAAATAGTCGCGGAACCCTTTCGGCGTCTCGGCCTTGGGGCGGGGCTGTTTCTTGGGCTTGGCCATGTGGGGCGTCCTTGGGAGTTTTCTTGTTCCGCGCGCGGTCTATCCCATGGTCTGTTTCGGGGCAAGGCGCGCTTTCTCTGGCCACGGCGTCACAGGGTCGCTATGACCAGCCCCAGAGACAGGAGCCACCCATGCAGCATCTGGAAGAACAGATCGCCCACCTGACCCGTACGGTCGAAGACCTGAACGCGGTTGTCACGCGGCAGCAAACCGAGATTGAACGCCTGACCCGCAGGGTTGAGATGCTGTTGCAACGTGAGGCTGAGCGCGCGCAGGAAGGGTCCGGCGGTGTCGTATTCGGCGACGAGCGCCCGCCGCATTACTAAGGGGTTACAGTCCCAGCGTCGACTTCACCGCACTGTCCACAACACCGCCCAGCAGCGCGTCCTCATCCCCGGTGCATCCTTCGGTCAGCGCGGCCAGGAAGGTTTCGCGCAGCTTGGCTTTGTCGTCCTCGGACGTGGCGTATTGTTCGATGTCGATCTGGCGATTGTACAGCGACAGGGCCGTCATCTTTCCGACCACGTCCAGGACGTACTCGTCATTCCCGTCTGCCTCTTCGATGACTGATGCGCAGGTATGGTACATCAGCGGCAGCGCTTCCTGCATCATCTGGTCCGCTTCGTCATCGGCCAGCGCAATTCCCGGCGCGGCGATAAAAGCGACCATCGAAATCAGTTTGAACCCGTGAAAACGCATGGCAAGTCCTCTCAAATTGGGCATCGATCCTATTTTGAGATCGGTGGTCACTTTTTGTTGGCGCCGATGATGGCCCCGACAACAGCCCCGGCAGCGGCCCCCTTGCCATCGCCGACCAAAGCACCAACGCCCGCGCCGATCAAAGCGCCTTTAAGTGCGTCTTCCTGCTTGTCCTTATCCGCCAAAGCTTGAGTTGCGGGCAACAATGCCAGTGACGCCACAGCTGCAGCGACCAGTATTCCCGGACGTCTTCCTGAAATCCCCATTTGGCGTCCTCCCATGACTTAACCCAAATGAATATAGGTAGAACTCCAGCCTAGCTTGGTGGCAATCTTCTGGCAACAAGCCGTTGGATATCAGATTTCCTCGACCGACATCACGCCATCCAGCGATTTGATCGCGCCTTTGATCTGCGGGTTGATCGGAAAATCCTGCCCCAGATCCATTTCCACATCCCCCGGCAAGCCCGGGTCAAGCAGACACAGATGGATCGGCCCCTTCGCCGCGCCCTTGGCTGCACCGGCAGCGTCTTCCAAAACCCTGGCGACGGTGGGCAGAACCTGCGGCTGATCGACGAAGATGCGCAGCCCGGTTGCGCCCGCCTCGGCCACCACCGAGTCCACTGGTCCAACGGATCGCCCGAGCAGTTTCAACTGATCCGACTCCATCGTCGCCTCGGCGGTGAGAACCACCTGCGCGCCGGTTTCAAGAAATTCCCGGCATTTTTCCAACGTATCCGAGAACAGCGTGACCTCATAAGCTCCGGTCGGATCAGAAAGCTGTGCAAAGGCAAAGCGGTTACCGCGCGCTGACTTGCGCTCCTGTCGTCCGGCAACGACACCGGCCATCTTGGCGATCAAAGGGCCGGAACGCGCCTTTTCGGTCACTTCGTCCAGGGTCAAAACCTGCTTGCGCTTCAGCGCAGGCATGTAATCGTCCAGTGGGTGGCCTGAAAGATAGAAGCCGATTGCCTTGAACTCTTCGCTCAAGCGTTCTGCCGGCAACCAGTCGGGTGTCGCGGAAAGCCGCGGTTCGGGCAGATCATCCCCGGCCTCACCGAACAGCGACACCTGGTTCGAGTTCTTCTGGTCGTGGATCGCCGCCGAATACTGTACCAGCGGATCAAGGCTTTCGAAGACACGGCGGCGGTTCTTGTCGAGTTGGTCAAACGCCCCAGCCCGCGCCATCATTTCCAGCGGACGTTTACCGACCTTCTTCAGATCGACCCGGCGGGCAAAGTCAAAGAGGTTCACAAACGGCTTGTCCCCACGCCCTTCAACAACAAGGTTCATCGCCTCGACGCCTACGTTCTTGAGCGCGCCCAGCGCGTAAACCAGCTCTCTGTTCACAACCTCGAACGTCGCCAGCGAGCGGTTTACACAGGGCGGCACATAAGGAAGCTCAAGCCCTTTGCGGACTTCTTCGAAATAGACGGCCAGCTTGTCGGTCAGGTGGATATCGCAGTTCATGACGCCCGCCATGAACTCGACCGGGTGGTTCGCTTTCAGCCAGCCAGTCTGGTAGCTGACTACCGCATAGGCGGCGGCGTGGGATTTGTTGAAGCCGTAGTTCGCAAATTTCTCGAGCAGGTCGAAGACTTCGCTGGCCTTTTTGGCGTCCACACCGTTTTCCGCCGCGCCCTTTTCGAATTTGGGGCGCTCGGCATCCATCGCCTCTTTGATCTTCTTACCCATCGCGCGGCGCAGCAGGTCCGCGCCACCAAGGCTGTACCCGGCCATGACCTGCGCGATCTGCATCACCTGTTCCTGATAGACGATGATGCCCTGCGTTTCCTCGAGGATATGATCGATCAGAGGATGAACAGACGTGATCTCGCGCAGCCCGTTCTTGACCTCGCAATAGGTTGGGATGTTTTCCATCGGGCCCGGACGGTAAAGCGCTACAAGGGCCACGATGTCCTCGATGCAGGTCGGCTTCATGCGCTTCAGCGCATCCATCATGCCCGAGGATTCCACCTGGAACACCGCCACTGTCTTGGCCGCCGAATAGAGCTTGTACGTCGCCTCGTCATCCAGCGGGATAGCGTTGATCTGGTTTTCCGCCCCCTCGGCGGGTTCATAGAGTTCCGTACCATCCGCCGCCACATGCAAGGGCCGCCCGGATTTGAAGATCAGATCCATCGCGTTCTGGATCACGGTCAGCGTCTTCAGACCCAGAAAGTCGAACTTCACCAATCCGGCCTGTTCGACCCATTTCATATTGAATTGAGTCGCAGGCATGTCGGACCGCGGATCCTGATAGAGCGGCACCAGAGCGTCAAGTGGACGGTCCCCGATCACAACACCCGCCGCGTGGGTCGAGGCGTTCCGCAGCAGCCCTTCGACCTGCTGGCCGTAGGTGAGCAGGCGGTCCACGACCTCTTCGTTGCGCGCTTCTTCGCGCAGGCGCGGCTCGTCCTTCAGCGCCTTTTCGATGGAGACCGGTTTGACGCCCTCGACCGGGATCATCTTGGAAAGGCGATCAACCTGCCCATAGGGCATCTGCAAAACCCGCCCGATATCGCGCACGGCGGCCTTGGACAGCAACGCGCCGAAGGTGATGATCTGCCCCACCTTGTCGCGCCCGTATTTCTGCTGCACGTACCGGATCACCTCTTCACGGCGGTCCATGCAGAAGTCGATATCGAAGTCAGGCATCGAGACCCGCTCGGGGTTCAAAAACCGTTCGAACAGCAAGGAATAGCGCAACGGATCAAGGTCAGTGATCGTCAGCGCATAGGCCACCAGCGAGCCCGCACCCGACCCCCGCCCCGGCCCCACCGGAATGTCGTGATCCTTGGCCCACTGGATAAAGTCGGCAACGATCAGGAAGTAGCCGGGAAAGCCCATGCCTTCGATGATCCCAAGCTCGAAATCCAGCCGTTCCTGATACTCCTCAGGCGTCACGGCATGCGGAATCACGGTCAGACGTTTCTGCAGACCCTCATTTGCGATGCGACGCAGTTCGGCAACCTCGTCATCTGCGAATTTCGGCAGGATCGGATCGCGGCGATAGGCCATAAAGGCACAGCGTTGCGCGATCTCGACCGTGTTCTCGATCGCCTCCGGCAGGTCGGCGAAAAGGGTCACCATTTCCTGCTGCGACTTGAAATAATGCTGCGCGGTCAGGCGGCGGCGGCCTTCCTGCTGGTCGACATAAGCCCCTTCCGAGATACAGATCAGCGCATCATGCGCCTCATACATATCCGAGGTCGGGAAATAGACGTCATTGGTGGCGACCAGCGGCAGGTTCTTGGCATAGGCCATCTCGACATGGCCACGCTCGGTCAGACGTTCCGCTTCGGGCTGGCCGTCCTCGCCCGGGTGGCGTTGCAGTTCAATATAAAGCCGGTCCGGAAACATCGCGGCCAATCGGTCAACCAAAGCCTCTGCCGCCGGGCGCTGCCCCTGTTGCAGCAACCGCCCCACCGGCCCGTCGGGACCGCCGGACAGGCAGATCAGACCGTCTGAGCGGTCGGCCAGTTCGTCCAAAGTGACCTGCGGCAGTTGCCCGCCTTTGTCCACGTAGAGGCACGAACTGAGCTTCATCAGGTTCTCATATCCAACCTCGGACTGCGCCAGCAGCACCAGCGGCGCGGGCGCCTTGGGTTTTTCGCCGGGTTGCGGCTGCACATAGGTCAGATCGACCTGACAGCCCATGATCGGCTGCACACCGGCACCGCTGGCCGTTACCGAAAACTCGAGCGCGGAGAACATGGAATTGGTGTCCGTCACGGCAACGGCAGGCATCTCCAGCTTCTCGCACAGGGCGGGCAGCTTTTTCAGCCGCACAGCGCCTTCGAGAAGAGAATATTCTGTGTGAACGCGGAGGTGAATGAATCGAGGGGAACTGCTCATGCCGCCTACGCTATCCCACCCGGCGGAGTTGCAAAAGCAGGAACCGCAGCTTTGAAATGCCGGAAAAATCGGCGGCGATTATTCGGCTTTTTCAGAAGGTGCTTCGGGGATGGCAGGCCCCTTCTACCAAAAAGCGCTTTAATAACAACCTACTGACCGTTATGAAAAAGCGACATTCACAAGTCGCGGGTGCCTAATGGTGTATCATACAGGCAGTTTTTCTTGCCAGACAAGGCGCGCTGTTTCTAACATCTGACGGCAAGCTATCCGCCCGCCACTCTTTCTACGTCGCATCGAAGGAGGGCCTAACGGGCGCAACTGGGTAACGCGACGGGTTTCTCGTATGAATATCACGTTTCTTCTGAACGGAGAGACAGTGGAGCTGGCGGATGTCAATCCGACAGCGACCCTGCTGGACTGGCTGCGCGAAGATCGTGGCCTGACCGGCACCAAGGAGGGCTGCAACGAAGGCGATTGCGGGGCCTGCACCGTCATGGTGACGGATGAGGGTGGCCACAAGGCGCTGAACTCCTGCATTCTGTTCCTGCCTCAACTACACGGCAAAGCGGTGCGCACCGTCGAAGGTGCCAGCGGCCCGAATGGCGAGTCCCATCCTGTTCAGCAGGCGATGGTTGATCTGCACGGGTCGCAGTGCGGCTTTTGCACCCCCGGTTTCGTCATGTCGATGGTGGCAAGCCACGCCGATGGTGCCACGGATCACGACACACAGCTTGCCGGAAACCTGTGCCGGTGCACGGGATACGCGCCGATCATACGCGCGGCTGAAGCGACCGAAACGCAACCGGTTCCCGTTTGGGTCAAGGACAAGCCAGTGGCGACGCGGGTGACTTCGCCCATGCTGCCGGGGTCAACGGATGAACTGGCGGCAGTTTATGCTCAGCATCCTGACGCCACACTGGTTGCCGGCGCGACCGATGTTGGGCTTTGGGTCACGAAACAACTGCGGGATCTCGATCCGGTGATATTCCTGAGCCGTTGCGATGACCTGAAGGAAATCACCATCACGGATGACGAAATCCGCTTCGGTGCCATGGTCGACATGAACCGCATGGGTGAGGCATTGGCCGACCTGCATCCCTCCTACGCCGAGATGATCCGCCGTTACGCCAGTGTTCAGGTGCGCCACGCGGCCACCGTCGGCGGCAACATCGCCAACGGCTCGCCCATCGGGGACAATCCGCCTGCCCTGATTGCCTTGGGTGCAACACTGCATTTGCGCAAGGGTAACACGCGCCGGTCGATCCCGCTGGAAGAGTTCTTCATCGACTACGGCAAGCAGGACCGCGCACCGAGCGAATTCGTCGAGGCGGTCAGTTTCCCGCGCCAGGATGATCGCTTGAAAGCCTACAAGCTCAGCAAACGGTTCGATCAGGACATCTCGGCCGTATGCGGGTGTTTCAACATCATTGTGGCAGACGGTGTCGTCGCTGATGCGCGTATCGCGTTCGGCGGCATGGCTGGCATTCCCAAGCGCGCTTCGAATGTCGAAGCGGCCCTGACAGGCAAACCCTGGACTAACGAAACCGTTCAAGCCGCGATCCCTGCCCTTGCCAACGACTTCACGCCGATGACGGATATGCGCGCCTCGGCCACCTACCGATTGGAGACCGCAAAAGCGATGCTTGAGAGGTATTTCCTCGAAGATCAGGGCGAGGTGACCAACGTATTGGAGGTGTCCGCATGGGCGTGACCAAACCCCTCCCCCATGACGCGGCGCCGCTGCATGTCTCTGGAACCGCGCGCTATGTGGATGACATTCCGACACCCAAGGGATCGCTGCATCTGGCCTTTGGCCTTAGCCCGATTGCCAAGGGCACGATCACGTCGATGGATCTGTCAGCGGTAAAAACTGCCGATGGAGTCGCCATGGTCATGACGGCCGATGACCTGCCCTTTGCAAACGACGTCTCACCGTCGATCCATGACGAACCGCTGCTGTCGGATGGCTCGATCCACTACATTGGCCAGCCCGTTTTCCTTGTTATCGCCACCAGCCATCTGGCCGCGCGCAAGGCAGCCCGGCTGGGCAAAATCGACTACGCCGAAGAAACCCCGATCCTGACGGTCGAAGAGGCTTTGGCCGCGGACAGCCGGTTCGAAGATGGTCCCCGTATTTATGCCAAAGGTGACGCTGATGCCGCCATCGCCGGGGCCGCGCATGTCATCGAAGGCACGTTCGAGATCGGCGGGCAGGAGCATTTCTATCTGGAAGGCCAGGCCGCGCTGGCCGTGCCGAATGAGGGCGCGGATATGCTGGTGCACAGCTCGACCCAACACCCGACCGAGATTCAGCACAAAGTGGCGGATGCCTTGGGTGTTCCCATGCATGCCGTTCGTGTTGAGACCCGCCGCATGGGCGGAGGTTTTGGCGGCAAGGAAAGTCAGGGCAACGCTCTGGCCGTATCCTGTGCCGTGGCCGCCCGCGCCACCGGCAAGGCCTGCAAGATGCGCTATGACCGCGACGATGACATGATCATCACCGGCAAACGCCACGCCTTCCGTATCGCATACAAGGCCGGTTTCGATGAAAACGGGCACATTCAGGGCGTTTCCTTCCTGCAATATGCCATTTGCGGCTGGGCGCAGGACCTGTCCCTGCCTGTCGCCGACCGTGCGATGCTGCATTCGGACAATGCCTATCTATTGCCGAATGCGCGGATCGAAAGCCACCGGCTGAAAACCAACACCCAATCCGCCACCGCTTATCGCGGCTTTGGCGGGCCGCAGGGTATGGTTGGTATCGAACGCGTCATGGATCACGCAGCTTATGAATTGGACATGGACCCGGTCGAGCTGCGCCGCCGGAACTATTACGAACCTGCTCATGCTGTCGCGGACGCTGAGCCTGCGGAAAAACCTCTGGGCCATCCCGATCCGCACGAAGACCTGACCAGCCGCGGCGCTGTTGAGATGGGGGACGCCCCCGTGCGCCCCTTGCCCGCAGGCGGCAACACCACGCCCTACGGCATGGAAGTCAGCGATTTCGAACTGCACGGAATGACCGAAAAGCTGCTGAAAACCAGCGATTACGCGTCACGCAAGGTGGCCATCGAGAAGTGGAACGCCGAGAACAGGGTGATCAAGAAGGGCATCGCTTTTGCCCCGGTCAAGTTCGGCATTTCCTTCACGCTGACCCACCTGAACCAGGCGGGTGCGCTGGTGCATGTGTATCAGGACGGCTCTGTCCACCTGAACCATGGCGGCACCGAAATGGGTCAAGGCCTGTTTCAGAAGGTCGCGCAAGTTGCGGCCTCGCGCTTTGGCATTCCGCTCGAGATGGTGAAGATCACCGCCACCGATACCGCGAAGGTCCCCAACACTTCGGCGACGGCAGCCTCGTCGGGCAGCGATCTGAACGGTATGGCGGTGAAAGCCGCCTGCGACACGATCCGCGACCGGATGGCCGATTATCTGGCCGAACGGCATCAGGCCGATCCGTCGGCGGTGACGTTCTCGGACGGCCATGTCTCGGTCGGAGAGGAACGCTATACCTTCGCCGAAGCTGCCGCGATGGCTTATCAGGGCCGCATCAGCCTGTCGGCGACCGGGTTCTACAAAACACCCAAGATCGAGTGGGACCGGATCAAGGGCCGTGGCCGTCCGTTCTTTTACTTTGCCTACGGTGCCTCGATCACCGAGGTCGCTGTCGACACGCTGACCGGTGAAAACCGCATCCTGCGCACGGATATCCTGCACGACGCAGGTGCGTCGCTGAACCCGGCGCTGGACATCGGGCAGGTCGAAGGCGGGTATGTTCAGGGCGCAGGCTGGCTGACAACCGAGGAACTGGTTTGGGACGGCAAGGGCAATCTGCGCACCCATGCGCCGTCGACGTACAAGATTCCGGCCTGTTCCGACCGGCCCGACATATTCAATGTCGCGCTCTGGGATGGCGAAAACCGCGAGGACACGATCTATCGGTCGAAAGCGGTCGGAGAGCCGCCCTTCATGCTGGGCATTTCCGCCTGGCTGGCACTGTCAAATGCAGTGGCGGCTTGCGGGGACAGCTATCCGGCATTGGATGCGCCCGCCACGGCCGAAGAGGTCTGGCGCGGCGTCCAAAGGATGAAGGGAGGCATCTGATGGGATTTGATCGGGAGGCTTTGAGGGAGGCGGTCAATACCCACGGAAAAGTTGTCCGGGTGGTTATCGCCGGGATCAAGGGGTCGTCCCCGCGCGAGGTCGGGGCCGCGATGCTGGTCTGGAAAGACGGGCAGTCCGGCACGATCGGGGGCGGCACTTTGGAATTTCAGGCGGCGGAAGCTGCAAGAACACAAGCCGTTTCGTCCCGCCTGACGCAACATGCGCTTGGCCCCGATCTGGGCCAGTGCTGCGGTGGTGCTGTGACGCTGCTCAGCGAGATCTATGATTTTGATGCGGTGGAAGGGCTGGATCACAATATCATCGCTCGCCCGGTTTCGACCGGCGCGATGCCGCTCTCGGTCAAACGGATGCTGGCGCAAGCCCGGGGTCAGGGTGTCGAACCCAAACCTCAGTTGTTAGACGGCTGGATGGTTGAGCCGGTTCACACACCGGCCCGCAATCTGTGGATCTGGGGCGCCGGCCATGTGGGACGTGCCCTGGTCGATGTTCTGTCCCCTCTGCCCGATCTGGCAATCACCTGGGTCGATACCGGGCCTGAGCGGTTCCCGGAAACGGTGCCGCCGGGTGTAACCGCTGTTCCGGCCGCCAAGCCAGCAGAACTGGTTCGCCATGCACCGCGAGACGCAGAGCATTTGGTCCTGACCTACTCGCACAATCTTGACCTGGAGCTTTGCAACAGGCTGCTTTTGCACGATTTCCGCTTTGCCGGACTGATCGGCTCGGCTACGAAATGGGCGCGATTCCGATCGCGGCTGGCGGCACTTGGGCACTCGCCCGAGCGGATCAGCCGGATAACCTGTCCAATCGGTGATCCGTCACTGGGCAAACACCCGCAGATGATTGCCGTTGGCGTCGCGGCGCAGCTTTTGCGCCCTGCCCGGCAGAACGAGTTGAAAAAGGACCTGAGCGCGTGAACACTCCATTGTTAAGCTTGCAGGGGCTGACCAAAGCCTATCCCGGCGTCGTGGCCAATGATCAGGTGTCCTTTGACATCGGCGAAGGCGAAGTTCACGCCCTGCTGGGTGAAAACGGCGCCGGCAAATCCACGCTGGTAAAGATGATCTACGGGCTGGTGAAGCCCGATAGCGGCACGATGCTGTTGCGCGGCCAATCCTTTGCGCCGCCGGAGCCCCGTGCCGCACGGGCCGACGGGATCGCGATGGTGTTCCAGCATTTCTCGCTGTTCGACGCACTGAATGTGGCCGAGAACATCGCATTGGGAATGGAGAACCCGCCACCAATGGGCGATCTGGCCTCGCGTATCCGGCAAGTATCGGAAACCTACGGTCTGCCGCTGGACCCCTATCGCACGGTGGGTGATCTGTCTGCGGGCGAACGTCAGAGGGTCGAGATCATCCGCTGTCTGTTGCAGGAGCCCAAGCTCTTGATCATGGATGAGCCGACTTCGGTTCTGACGCCGCAGGAGGTTGATATCCTGTTCGAAACGCTGAACAAATTGCGATCCGAAGGCACCTCGATCCTGTATATCTCGCACAAGCTGGAAGAAATTCGCACGCTGTGTGATCACGCCACGATCCTGCGTCTGGGCAAGAATGTGGGCGAATGCGTTCCGTCCGAGACCTCGGCGCGGGACATGGCCGAGATGATGGTCGGTTCGACCCTGCAAACGCCGGAACGATCGGGGCGAGAGTTTGGGGATGTTGCGCTGGATGTCAGCGGGTTGTCGGTGCCATCGCCTTCTGAGTTCGGGACCGCGCTGAAGAATGTCCATATGACCGTCCGAAAGGGCGAGGTTCTGGGCATCGGGGGTGTTGCGGGCAATGGACAGGACGAATTGCTTGGCGTGCTGTCCGGAGAAATCCAGACAACAGCCGACGCGATCAAGTTCAATGGACAGCCGATTGGCAAATTGGGGCCGACCGCACGGCGAAAGCTGGGCGTTCTGACCGCCCCCGAGGAGCGGTTGGGTCATGCGGCCGCTCCGGATATGAGCCTTACCGAAAATGCCCTGCTGACCGGTTCGGTCCGCGAAGGGCTGGAGAACAACGGGTTTCTGAAATGGGCCGAGACGAAGAGTTTCGCCGAAAAGATCATCAAGGCCTTTGATGTCCGCACGCCCGGGCCGGAAAATGCGGCCCGGTCTCTGTCCGGCGGCAACCTGCAGAAATTCGTTATCGGACGCGAAGTGTTGCAGAACCCCGACGTTCTGGTGGTGAACCAGCCCACTTGGGGTGTGGATGCGGCCGCAGCGGCCTCAATCCGACAGGCCATTCTGGATCTTGCAGCCAAGGGTACTGCCGTCATTTGCATCAGCCAGGATCTGGATGAGCTGATGGAGATCTCGGACAGTTTTGCCGCGTTGAATGAAGGACGCCTAAGCGCGCCACGCACGACCACAGGTTTGACCGTGGATGAGATCGGCCTGATGATGGGCGGCGCGCATGGCATGGAGGTGGCGCATGTGTAGACAGATTGACCGCCTCCGGCGGGAGTATTTTCAGAAAGATGAAGAACTTGGAGGGATGAGCAGGTGATTGTGTTGGAGAAACGGCCGCAGCCGTCCAAGGCGTGGTCTTATGCGACCCCTCTGGTGGCCGTGCTGGCAACGATGGTGTTTGGCGGGCTTTTGTTCGCTATTCTGGGTAAGAACCCGCTGCAGGCAATCGGCACCATTTTTTGGGAGCCATTGTTCGGTGAGTTTTCCTTCTACTACCGGCCGCAACTGCTGGTGAAAGGCGCGCCGCTGGTGCTGATCGCGATTGGCCTTTCGCTGGGTTTCCGGGCCGGCATCTGGAATATCGGTGCCGAGGGTCAGTATATCATGGGCGCCATATTCGGCGCTGCTGCGGGACTTGCGTTCTACCCATTGGAGGGCTGGTACATCTTCCCGATAATGGTGATCGCCGGTGCGTTTGGTGGCTGGCTGTGGGCGATGATTCCGGCCTTTTTGAAAGTGCGCTTTGGCACCAACGAAATCCTTGTTTCGCTGATGCTGGTCTATGTGGCCGAGCAGATGCTGGCCTCTGTTTCTCTTGGCCTGCTGAAGAATCCCGAAGGGTTCGGCTTTCCCGGCTCGCGCAATCTGCAATCCTATGAAAGCGCGCATAATGCCGAACTGATCGCGGGATCGGGGATGCACTGGGGTGTCGTGACCGCCTTGATCGCGGTGATCTTTGCCTATGTGCTGCTGAACCGTCACATGCTGGGTTTTCACATCCGCCTGACAGGTGAGGCTCCGCGCGCCGCGAAATTCGCCGGTGTAAACCCTGCTCGTCTGATCCTGTTCTGCCTGGGCCTGTCCGGCATGCTGGCCGGGTTGGCAGGCATGTTTGAGGTCTCGGGACCCGCCGGTGTCGTCAGCATCGATTTCAACGTGGGCTACGGCTTTACTGCGATCATCGTGGCCTTTCTGGGCCGCCTGCACCCGGTGGGCATCCTGCTGGCCGGTGGCCTGATGGCGCTGACCTATATTGGCGGCGAAATCGCCCAGTCTCAGATGGGCCTGCCGGCCGCAGCCATTCAGGTATTCCAGGGGATGCTTCTATTCTTCCTGCTGGCTTTCGATCTTCTGACAAACTACCGCATCCGTGCGGCCCGTAGCGAGGTGGCGTGACCCATGGACCTTGGTGAAATCAATCCCGTACTTCTGGTCGCCTCGCTGATGGTGGCCGCAACCCCACTGCTTTTGGCCGCGATCGGAGAGCTTGTCGTCGAAAAGGCTGGTGTTCTGAACCTTGGCGTTGAAGGCATGATGATTGTGGGCGCGATCAGCGGTTTTGCAATCTCGGTCGAAACCGGCTCGCCTTGGCTGGGATTCATCGCGGCTGCCATCGGCGGCGCCGTTCTGTCCCTTCTGTTCGTCCTGCTGACGCAGGTGGCGCTGGCCAATCAGGTCGCCAGTGGCCTTGCGCTGACGCTGTTCGGTCTAGGGTTCAGTGCATTGATGGGGCAGAGCTATGTAGGGATCAAACCGCCCAGCATGGGCGACATCCATATCCCTGTGCTGAGCGATATCCCGGTCATTGGCCCGATCCTGTTCCAGCACGATCCGATCCTATATGTCGGCATCGCTCTGACGGCCGCCGTCTGGGCCACGCTGAAATACACCCGTGTTGGTCTGATCCTGCGCGCGGTGGGTGAAAACCACGATGCGGCGCACGCCCTGGGCTACAAGGTCATCAAGATCCGCATCATGGCGATCCTGTTCGGCGGAGCCTGTGCCGGACTTGGCGGCGCGTACATCAGCCTGATCCGTGTTCCGCAGTGGACCGAGGGCATGACCGCCGGTGTTGGCTGGATTGCTCTGGCTTTGGTCGTGTTCGCAAGCTGGAAGCCGTGGCGTGCATTGCTGGGTGCTTATTTGTTTGGCGGAATCACAGTGTTGCAGCTTAATCTGCAGGCAGCGGGCGTTGCCATCCCAGTCGAGTATCTGGCAATGTCGCCATACATCATCACGATCCTTGTGCTTGTGATCCTTTCGGCCGACAAGAGCAGCGCACCTGCCTCACTGGGCCGGACCTTCCATGCCTCGCACTAGACGGGGCCAACTGAACCAACTTGGGGAGTAACTACATGAAATTCAAAACACTTCTGACAAGCGCCGCCATGGCGCTGGGTCTGGCGACAAGCGCCATGGCCGAAGACAAAACCAAGGTCGGGTTTGTTTATGTCGGCCCCGTGGGCGACGGCGGCTGGACCTATGAACACAACAAGGGCCGTCTGGCCGTTGAAGAGCATTTCGGTGACAAGGTCGAAACCGTATTTGTTGAATCGGTGCCCGAAGGCCCGGACGCCGAACGTGTGATGACTCAGATGGCGCTGGAAGGTGCTGACCTGATCTTTACCACCTCGTTCGGCTACATGGACCCGACCATCAACGTGGCCAAGAAATTCCCGAACGTGAAGTTCGAGCACGCAACCGGCTACAAGACTGCCGACAACGTCTCGGTCTATTCGGCACGTTTTTATGAAGGCCGCGCCGTTCAGGGTCACATCGCCGGGAAGATGACCCAGTCGAACATCGTCGGTTACATCGGCTCGTACCCGATCCCCGAAGTGATCCGCGGCATCAACTCAGCGTACATCCACGCCAAGAAGGTGAACCCGGATGTCGATTTCAAAATCGTCTGGGCCTACACTTGGTTCGACCCGGCGAAAGAGGCCGACGCGGCCACTGTTCTGATCGAACAGGGTGCGGACGTGATCCTGCAGCATACCGACTCGACCGCGCCGCAGGCGGCCGCGCAAGAGGCAGGCAATGTCATCACGTTCGGTCAGGCCTCCGACATGAGCGAATACGCCCCGAAGCCGCGCGTATCCTCGATCATCGACAACTGGGCGCCTTACTACATCGCGCGCACCCAGGCCGTTATGGATGGATCGTGGGAAACCGTGAACACCTGGGACGGCATCAAGGAAGGCATGGTTGAGATTGGCGAAATCTCGGACGCAGTGCCTGCTGACGTGAAAGAGGAAGCGCTGGCCATGAAGGCAGCCATTGCTGACGGCAGCTACCACCCGTTCACCGGCCCGCTGAAAAAGCAGGACGGCAGCGACTGGCTGGCCGAAGGTGAAGTGGCCGATGA
The DNA here is from genome assembly GCA_963669395.1 of uncultured Ruegeria sp. Classification (GTDB taxonomy): domain Bacteria; phylum Pseudomonadota; class Alphaproteobacteria; order Rhodobacterales; family Rhodobacteraceae; genus Ruegeria. Next base: position 3,710,332 of record OY770022.1, read on the forward strand.
CGGTACTCTGGCCGGTATGAACTTCTATGTCGAAGGTCTGGAAGGCGAAATTCCGCAGTAAACGCCAAAAGAATGAACCATTGGGGTTGGCTCTCGGGCCAACCCTTTTTTGTTTCCGTAACAGCTACGGCACGGCAGATCGCCAGAATACAGCAGGATCTGTTATCAGTTGGCGACTGTTCCCCATCGCCCCAAGCACAGCCCGACCCTTACTGGCTGTCGTTCGCCAGCGTGCTTGCGGACCCTGGCGATTGGCTGGTTCCAGCCTTTTTGGACACCAAAGCCAACGTCGGAGACAACTCCTGAACGGAACGCGAAACGCTGCCGCGAGACCGGCCGTTGCGCATTAACCGGCAAGCTGCTTGCTCAGTGCCCGCTCAGAACCAGCGTGTTGACCGGCATCAGGATCAGTCGCAGGCGCAGGCCTGCCGCGTGGACGACACCGATCGTGTCGACGACATGCAGGAACGCGGCCTCCCAGAAACCAAGGTCTTCACGCTCCAGCCGCTCGTGGTTGTCCGTGTACACATTTGCCAGACAGTTGCTGCCCGCCGGAATGTCGTCCGCCATGCCTTTGTACAGCGGTTCGAGATAGACAAGGATCGACCCGGGCACCGTATTGGTCTGCACATCACGCAATTCGTCCGAGGGGCGGATCTGACCCGAGGGGATCACGTCCTGCACGTCGACCACGACCATCGGGATCACCGTAAACGGTTTGGTCATACAGCCAAGCTCTCCGATCATGCCGGGCTTGATGACCTGTGCGGACAGCTGATTGAAGGCCGCCTGGAACCGGTCATGACCGGACGAGGACGGAACCAGAATACCAGCCGGGCGCAGCAGCGGGCTGACATAGTCGCCGACCTGCAATCCGAACTGTTCGACACGGCCCGTGACCCCCGCATTGATGACGGTTTTGTCCAGCTCGGTCAGGGCAGCGTCCAGTTGTGCATTGGCACTGGCCAGTTGCGCGGGAATCAACTCTTCGATCTGCTGAACGACCGCAGCGCGCCGGGATTGGGCTGCTGTCACTTGGGCTTCACGCTCGGCCACCAGGTTTTCAAGGCGGTCGATTTCGGCCAGACGCACAGCGCTTGATCCTTCGTCGCGCAGGGTCGTGTTGCGCTCGAGATCCTCCAGCGCCTGATCAAGCGCGGCCTTTGCACCCGCTATTCCGGCTTCCGCCTCGGCCAGATCGGTTTGCGCGACTTTCAGCGAGGCCTGAACCTGCGCGATTTCAGCATGCGCCGCCTCGACCTGCGCGGTCTGGGTCAGATCCTCGATCCGGAAGATCGGTTGACCGGCCGTGACCTGTTCGTTGTTTCGAACGTAAACTTCGGACACGCGCCCGCCCAGTTGCGGCAGGATGGTGACAGTGCGGAAATAGGACGCCGCCGTGCTGCTGGCGGGATGAAAATAAAACAGGGTGGTGATCACGGTCAGCGCCAGAATGGCACATGTGGTCAGACCCCAGCGCAGTTCGTACCACATGGTGAACAGTGTGATCTCATGTCCGATCCGCTTGCCCTGAACATAGCGTCGAAACAGATAATCCGGCAGCACCGTGACCAGCGCACACATCAATGTCTCAAGCATGAATTAGTGCTCCTGCTGCAGTTCTTGTGCCGGTTGTGGCGCGGGTGGTTCCGGCGCGCGCTGCGGCGCCAGGGACTGGATGGCATCGGCAATTCCACGCAGGGGTGCAGCAAAATCCGGGAACTGAAACCCGGCCACAAGGATCGCCGCGACCCAGAACAGACCGTTATGAGTGAACAACGCCAGCAGCGCCAGAATACCCACCAGCTGAAATTGCGGATGGTTGGACTGGTGTGCAATTTTCTCGGGGATCGAATGCAGGGTGAAGTATGCAACCCCAAGCAAAACAATCACGACAACAGTAAAAACCAGCATGAAAGTGAAAAGAAAATCGCTTCCGTCTGCCTGTGTCACGTAGGACGGAATATGTCCCGTGGCCATCGGGTGTAAATCTGCGGCGTTCACCCTGCCCTCCCTTTATCTGATTGCCCACTGTTTGAATGGGTTGAAGCGCAAATTCAAGCCTGCTTGAATGACCTGACCCCGCTTCACGGGTTGTGTTCCATAAACATCGATTCAGACGGGTAAAACGAGTTGATTGATTTTCTGATCATTGGCGGCGGCATCGCCGGTCTGAGCGCGGGCGCACGCCTGTCGCAATTTGGCTCTGTCACCGTGCTGGAAGCGGAAGACGCGCTGGGGTATCACGCTTCGGGTCGGTCGGCTGCCCTGTTCGAAGAAAGCTATGGGCCACCGTCGGTGGTCGCGTTGAACAGGGCCGGTGCGCAGTTCCTGCAATCCGATAACGGCGGTTATCTGACACCTCGGGGGATCATGCTGGTTGCGGCACCCCATCAGGCCGAAGAATTCAGGAAAGATGCCGAAAACCTGAGCGTGGCGCCGATTTCCACGGAAGACGCCTTGGCCCGTGTCCCGATCCTGGACCCGGACACGCTGGCATTCGCGGCAGTTGGTCATGCCGCGTTTGACATCGACACGGACCGGTTGTTGCAGGATTTTGCCCGAACCATACGCAAGAACGGCGGCCAAATTCTGACAAGGCGCAAGGTCAATGCAATCAGCAAGCCCCGGCACTGGGAAATAAAGGCAGATCAGGTTTATCAGGCCCGGATGCTGGTCAATGCCGCTGGCGCATGGGCTGATGAAATCGCGGAACTGGTCGGGATCGCACCGCTCGACATCACGCCGTATCGCAGATCGATGGCCCGCATTCCAGCGCCGGGCGGATATGACGTGCGCGGCTGGCCCATGATGCTGGGTGCCGGCGACAGCTGGTATGCCAAGCCGGACGCGGGAAACCTTATCGTGTCCCCTAGCGAGGCTGATCCCGTCGCCCCCCACGATGCCTATGCCGACGACATGGTTCTGGCTGAAGGGTTGGCCCGGTATGAAGCGATGGTCACGGAACCTGTCAACCGGGTTTTAGCGAACTGGGCGGGATTGCGCAGCTTTGCCCCGGACGGAACTCTGGTTCTGGGGCCTGATCCCGGCGACCCTTCGTTCGTCTGGTCCGTCGGTCAGGGCGGTTACGGGTTTCAGACCGCACCCGCTGCATCACAGCTTGTCGCGGATCTGACAACAGGCGCCGCCCCCGAACTGGATCAGGAAACAGTCGCCGCTTTGAGCCCGGCGAGGTTTAACGCATGACCCGCCGCAAGTTGCCCTCGAACGCGAGCGTTGCGACGCCGGAGGCCGGCGGCAAATTGGTTGCTCCGGCCGCGAGCCGGAACAGCGGTGTTCTTTGCGACCTGTTGCTGCAATGGGCACCGCGTTCAGGTTCCGCGCTTGAGATTGCCAGTGGCACAGGCCAGCATGTCAGTGCCTTTGCGAACGTCCTGCCCGAAGTCAATTGGCAACCGACCGAAATTGATCCTGTTCGCCGCGCCAGCATCGACGCCTATACAACGGCCCTGGCCAACGTATCGAAGGCCGCACATCTGGATGCCACAACCGAAGGCTGGCACAAGCAGTTTGCAGAGCTCGACCTTGTGGTCCTGATCAACCTGCTTCACCTTATCAGTTGGGACGAAACAAAGACGCTTCTGACGGAAGTCGCCCGGGCGCTTTGCGTAAATGGGCGTTTTGTCCTTTATGGCCCGTTCAAGCGTTCCGGTATCCTGATCAGCGACGGCGACCAACGCTTTCACGACGCCCTTTTCCAGCAAGATCCTGAAATCGGGTACAAAAACGACGATGACATCGCCGAGTTCCTGGAAGAACAGGGATTGAGTGTTGTCGAAAGAGTGGAGTTGCCTGCAAATAATCTTGCCTTCATAGCGGGTAAACGCGGCAAATGATCAAGATCAAAGTCTGATGGTGATCTCCAATATATTCAGTTTTTGATATATAATGGAGAACATCAATGACCTGGACGACAAAACTGTCTGAAACCCGAAGCGGTTTGCGCAACCTGAATGGGGCGATTCCCGACACGGCGCGCGCCTTCGGCGCGTTGGGAAAGTCCGTCAAAGAAGGCGGTGCGTTAGACTACAAGATCAAGGAATTCATCGCGCTTGGGATGTCGATCGCCGTGCGCTGTGAACCCTGCATCTCATTGCACACAGAAGCCCTTGTGAAAGCCGGGGCTTCACGCGACGAAGTCTCGGACGTGCTTTCAATGGCCATCCAGATGGGCGGTGGACCATCCATGATGTACGCGGCCAAGGCATTGGAATGTTTCGACGAACTTTCCAATAAGTAACAATAAGTTACCCTATCAGCCCAGCGCAAAAGGCGGCGCACTTCAGGTGCACCGCCCGTGGTTCTTACTTAACCGTCCTTGCGGATGGTTTCGTTTTTCGGATCGTAGGGGCTGTCGCAGGTCACGACCGCATCCCACAGCTTGTCCTGAATTTTAACCTGCAGCTTGGTGCCTTCGACCGCCAGCTCGGGCTTCACATAGCCCATGCCGATGGATTTCTCAAAGGCCACCGAATATCCACCCGAGGTCAGACGACCCACGCGCTCACCTTCCGGCGTGTACAGCGCCTCGCGGCCCCACGGGTCGGCATCGTCCGGGCCGTCGATCAGCAGGGTGCAGCATTTCACGCGCACGCCGGTCTCTTCCAGCTTGGCCTTGCCGTAGAAGTCCTTGGACAGGTCGACAAAACGCGGCAGATCGGCTTCCAGCGGGGTTGCATCGCGGCCCAGTTCGGTGCCGAAGGCGCGATAGGATTTCTCCTGACGCAGCCAGTTCTGAGCGCGTGCACCGACCAGCTTCATACCGTGCTTCTCACCAGCTTTTTCCAGCAGGTCGAACAGGTAGTTCTGCATCTCGATCGGGTGGTGCAGTTCCCAGCCCAGCTCACCGGTATAGGCCACACGGATCGCGTTGACCGGGCACATACCCAATTCGATCTGACGGGCCGACAACCACGGGAAGCGCTTGTTGGACAGTGCGGTTTCCGGATCGGCGTCTTTGATGATCTCTTTCAGAACGTCACGCGACTTGGGTCCGGCGATGGCGAAGACGCCCCACTGGGTGGTCACGTCCTGAATCTCGATGTAACCGAACTCCTCCATCTTGTCCTCGGCCGCCTTGCGCAGATAGTCGGCGTCGTACTCGGTCCAGGCACCGGCAGAGACGATGTAGTAGTTATTCTCGCCATTGCGGACGATGGTGTATTCGGTGCGGGTGGTCCCGTGCGAGGTCAGCGCGTAGGTCAGGTTGATACGACCGACCTTGGGCAGCTTGTTGCAGGTGAACCAGTCCAGGAACTGGGTCGCACCGGGGCCTTTGACGACATGCTTGGTGAAGGCCGACGCGTCGATCAGGCCAACGCCTTCGCGGATCGCCTTGGCTTCTTCGACGGCATGTTGCCACCAGCCACCACGGCGGAACGAGCGGTTTTCCTTGTCGAAGTTGTCAGGTGCATCGACGGGGCCGAAATAGTTCGGGCGTTCCCACCCGTTGACCCATCCGAACTGTGCGCCACGTGCTTTCTGCCGATCATAGGCCGGAACGGTACGCAGCGGACGGCAGGCTTCACGCTCTTCATCCGGGTGGTGCAGGATGTAGACGTGCTCATAACACTCTTCGTTCTTGCGCGCCGCGAACTCGGTGGTCATCCAGTTCGACGAATAGCGTTTCGGGTCCAGCGAGGCCATGTCGATCTCAGCTTCGCCATCGACCATCATCTGAGCCAGATAATAGCCGGTGCCGCCCGCGGCGGTGATCCCGAACGAGAAACCTTCGGCCAGCCACATGTTGCGCAGGCCTGGTGCCGGACCAACCAGCGGGTTGCCGTCGGGGGTATAGCAGATCGGGCCGTTGAAGTCGTCCTTCAGGCCGGACTCGGCACAGGACGGCACACGCTCGGCCATTGCCATATACTGATCCGCGATCCGGTCCAGATCCAGCGGGAACAGGTCGGCACGGAAGCTGTCCGGCACGCCATGTTCAAAGCGCGCGGGTGCGCCGTGCTCATAGATACCCAGAATCCAGCCGCCACGCTCTTCACGCGCATAGGATTCGTTGTCCGCGTCGCGCACGACGGGGTGTTCCGGGTTGCCCGCCTCACGCCATTTGACCAGCTCGGGGTCCTTGTCCATGACGATGAAGGTGTGCTCAACCGGGATGGCAGGCATCTTGATGCCCAGCATCTTGGCAGTGCGCTGTGCGTGGTTGCCCGATGCGGTCACGACATGCTCGGCTGTGATCACGACCTTCTCGTCGCTTTCGACAAGGTTGCCACCCTTTTCCACCATTTTGGTGCAGGTGACTTCCCAATGGGTGCCGTTCCAGTGGAACGCGTCGGCCTGCATCTTGCGCACGATATCGACGCCACGCTGACGGGCCCCCTTGGCCATCGCCTGCGTTACGTCCGCAGGGTTAATATAGCCGTCTTCGGTGTGATAGATCGCGCCCTTCAGGTCCGAGGTCTCGATCAGCGGCCAGCGTTCCTTGATCTGCTCGGGTGTCAGCCACTCGTAGGCGACGTCGCAGGTTTCGGCTGTGGACGCATAGAGCATGTATTCATCCATACGCTCTTGCGTCTGCGCCATGCGCAGGTTGCCGACCACGGCAAAACCAGCGTTCAGACCGGTTTCCTCCTCGAGCGTCTTGTAGAAATCGACCGAGTATTTGTGGATGTGAGTTGTCGCATAAGACATGTTGAACAGCGGCAGCAGACCGGCGGCATGCCATGTCGATCCGGACGTCAATTCGTCCCGCTCGATCAGCATCACATCGTCCCAGCCCGCCTTGGCCAGATGATACGCTATCGAGGTGCCGACGGCGCCGCCGCCAACAACCAGTGCTTTGACTTGGGTTTTCATGTGCCCGCTCTCCGGAGTGAATCTGTTTGGCATGGTTTATGACGAATGGCGCATCTGATCGCAAAGTCCATCCGACGCAAAAACGGACAAAACCGACCTTAGTGCACGAACAACAGAAGTTCGGTCAGCTGAAGATCGTTGAATTTGAGTATTTGGGAAAAGATGAAGCGGCAGGGCCGCTCACAATATCTTGCCCGGGTTCATGATATTGTCCGGATCCAAAGCAGATTTGATTGCGGCCATGTAATCCAACGCGGCCCCAAGCTCTCGATGAAGGTAGGGTCGCTTGCCTTGCCCGATGCCATGTTCACCCGTGCAAGTTCCGTCCATTGAAATGGCCAGATCATTCAGCCAACCGACGAATTGTTCGGCATTGGACACCTCGGCTGTATTGTCCATGTCGATCAACAACAGAGTGTGGAAGTTGCCGTCCCCGACATGCCCCACCATCGGCGCGACCAGGCCCAGCTCGGCCGCTTTGGCCTGCGTGGCAGTCACACATTCGGAGAGACGCGAGATCGGGACGCAGACATCGGTCGAAATACCACTTGTGCCGGGTCGCAACTGCAGACACGCCCAGTACATGTCGTGGCGGGCCTGCCAAAGCCTGTTACGTTCTTCCGTGGTCGAGGTTGCGGCGAAATCGGTACCGCCAAACTCATCGGCGATGTGTCCGAAGGTTTCGGCCTGTTCGATGGCACCGGATTCGGACCCGTGAAACTCGAGCAGCAAGAGCGGTGTTTCAGGGAGAGCCAGGCCGGAATAGGCATTGGCCGCCTTGACCGACAACTCGTCCAGCAATTCGATCCGGGCCACGGGGATGCCGTATTGGATCGTCATCATGACGGCCTGACACGCCGCATCGACGGAAGGAAAGGAACACCGGGCTGAACTGATCGCCTCGGGGATGCCCTGAAGGCGCAGCGTCAGTTCGGTGATGATGCCCAAGGTGCCCTCGGCCCCGATCAGCAGTCGGGTCAGGTCATATCCGGCCGAGGATTTTTTGGCCCTGTGGCCAGTGCGAATGATCCGCCCATCCGGCATCACGGCCTCGAGGCTGAGTATGTTGTCCTTCATCGTGCCGTAGCGGACGGCATTTGTGCCTGACGCGCGGGTCGCAGCCATCCCGCCCAGCGAGGCATTCGCCCCCGGGTCGATGGGAAAAAACAGGCCCTGATCCCGCAGATACGTATTCAGATCCTCACGCGTGACACCGGGTTGCACAAGACAGTCCAGATCACCGGCATTGACGGCCAGTATCTTGTTCATCTGGCTCAGATCAACGCAAACCCCACCTGCGGGCGCGTTCACGTGCCCTTCCAGCGAAGTGCCGGTTCCAAATGCAATCACCGGCACTTTGTGAAGGGCACAGGTGCTGACGATATCTGAGACTTCTGCGGTTGAGTGTGGAAAGACCACCGCGTCCGGCGGCTGGTTTTCTATCCAGGTCGTCGTATGCCCATGCTGCTCGCGGATGGCATCACCCGTTTGCAGCCGGTCCCCGAATGTCTGTTTCAGGATACCGATTGCGGTTGCAATCCCGTCCTCATTCCGGGGCAAAGCGTTTGCCTGCACCATGGTCTTTCCTTTCTGCCGCCCAGCTATTCACCCAGCGCGATACCTTCACGACGCGGGTCTGCGCCACCGCTCAGAACCTCTCCGATTTCGATAGCATGCAGGCCCGACGTCAGATCCCGGGCATTCACTTCGAAACCCAGCTCGGTCAGGGCATCCAGGAAACCTTCTGCACCGGTGCCCAACTCGACATCATAGGTCCCAAAACGGTTGACCAGATGCGGCAGGGACACGGCCTGCTGCACATCCATGCCCCAATCGGCCCAGGCGATGATCGATTTGGCGACATACCCGATGATGCGGCTGCCGCCGGGCGAGCCTATGGCCAGCACCGGAGCGCCGTCCTGCATGACGATGGTCGGGCTCATCGACGAGCGGGGGCGTTTGCCGGGTTCAAGCCGGTTGGCAATCGGGACGCCGTCCTTGTGCGTTCGGAACGAGAAATCCGTCAGTTCATTGTTCAGCAGGAAGCCGTTTGTCATCAGCCGCGAGCCAAAGCCGTTTTCGATTGTCGTCGTCATCGACAGCACATTTCCATACCGGTCAACGATCGAGATATGCGACGTCGACGGCAGTTCCAGGGAAATATCATCCGCCAGGTTCAGGGCGTGGTCGAACTCGGGCTTGCCGGGTGTTGCCTCGGTCAGGGTACCTTCCTGGTTTAGCAGCGAACCGCGCTGGGAAAGATAGTCCGGGTCCACCAGACCGGCGGTCGGCACCGGGACGAAATCGCTGTCAGCCATGTAGCGACCACGATCGGCAAATGCCAGTCTTGAGGCGTCACCGATCAATCGCCACGCTTCGGGATTTTCCGGCCCGAGGCCAGCCAGATCGTAGCCGTCCAGCATTCCCAGAATTTGCCCGACCGTCAGGGCACCTGATGATGGCGGGCCCATGCCGCAGACCTCATAGGCCCGGTAGGCCGCGCAAACCGGCGCGCGCTCGACCACCTGATAGAGCGCGAGATCGATCCCGGACAACACACCCGGATTGCCCGGCGCCGAGCGAACTGTGTTCACGATGCCCGCAGCAATATCGCCACCGTAAAACCCGGCTGAGCCTTCAACTGCCAAAGTGCGAAGCGTTTCGGCATATGCCGGATTTGTCAGCCGCTGCCCCTGTTCCAAAGGTGCCCCACCGGGCAGGAAATATTCGGCCGTAGCGGGGAAACGCGCCAGACGCTCGGCGTCGTTCGCGACTAAAGCCGCCAATCGAGGCGACACCAGAAATCCGTCATCGGCCAGCGCGATGCCGTCCTTGAACAACGAGGGCCATGAGCTGCGCCCCCAGCGCCGATGCGCTTCTTCGAGCAAGGCAGGCGTACCGGGCGTTCCCACAGAAAGGCCACCGACAACGGCATCGAAGAACTTCAGCGGCTCTCCGTTTTCGTCCTGAAACAGCGTGGGTCTTGCCGCGAGCGGTGCAGTTTCACGCCCGTCCAGCGTGGTCAGCTGACCGCTGGCCGCATCGTACCAGACCAGAAACGCGCCGCCGCCCAGACCTGACGATTGCGGCTCGACCAATCCCAGGACGACCTGAACGGCAACCATCGCGTCCGCCGCCGTGCCCCCGTCGCGCAGCACCCGCGCGCCCGCCTCGACCGCAAGCGGGTTGGCGGCGGCCACCATCCAGTCCTGCGATTCAACCGGGGCTCCGGCCATCTTCGCTTCAAGCGCTGCGATCACCTCAGCGGTTAGCGCCTGCGCCTCACCGTCGGTCGCCGCCTCGGGCGACACCGCGTCCGCAGTTTCCTGAGCGAATACCGAAGTGGTCGAGACAGCCACAGACAGAAGCAGTCCTGAAATCAATCCACGTTTCATAGTGTCCTCTCAATCTAATAATGATGAAATACACGATCGCCCCGGCATTTCCGACCGGGGCGTCATTTTGTCAAAGCATTGATGGCACCACCTGATCCGGTGGGCGATGCCCGTCCTCGAAGGTTTTGATATTGATGATAACCTTCTCGCCCATCTCAATCCGCCCCTCCAGCGTGGCGGACCCCATGTGCGGCAACAGGACAACGTTGGGCAGCTGCCTCAGGCGCGGGTTGACGTCGGTACCGTGTTCGTAGACATCCAACCCTGCCCCCGCGATTTCGCCTGACCGGATCATGCGGGTCAGCGCATTTTCATCGACCACTTCACCGCGCGACGTGTTCACAAGAACGGCCGACGGTTTCATCAGTTTCAGACGACGTGCGTTCATCAGATGAAAGCTTGACGGGGTCGACGGGCAGTTGACCGAGATGACATCCATCCGCGATACCATCTGGTCCAAGCTCTCCCAATAGGTCGCCTCAAGTTCCTCTTCGATTTCGGGGCGCAGCCTTCGGCGGTTGTGGTAATGCACCTGCATTCCGAACGCGGCGGCACGGCGCGCGACAGCCTGACCGATCCGGCCCATGCCGAGGATGCCAAGCCGGCGACCGCCGATCCGCCCCCCAAGGAATGCCGTGGGCGCCCATCCCGTCCAATCGCCCTTTTGCATGATCGCCAGCCCCTCGGGGATACGGCGTGTGACGGCCAATATCAGCGCCATTGTCATATCCGCGGTATCATCAGTCAGAACACCGGGGGTGTTCGAGACCAGTATCCCACGCTGCCGCGCCGTCGCGACATCGATATTGTCGACGCCGGCGCCATAATTTGCGATCAGCCGCAGGTTTTCACCCGCCTGCCCCAGCAGTCCGCCGTCAATGGTATCCGTGACCGTCGGGACAAGGACATCCGCCTCTTTCACGGCCGTGACAAGTTCGTCGCGGGTCATGGGTGTATCATCGTCCCGCAGGCGCACATCAAACAGCTCGCTCAATCGGGTTTCCACTGCCTCTGGCAACCGTCGCGTAACGACAACACTCAGACGTTCTCTTGGCACTTTCGCCCTCCCACTGCTTTGCAAACGTGCGCGCGCCATGTCATCGTGGCGCAGGATAAGGCGGGGCACAAGAACCCCACGGCCATTGAGTCGACCTTTTTTCGAAACCCGTTGAACAGGTATAAGAGCAGGCATTCGGTGAGTGGTTTTCTATCGGTAAAACGCCCGATTCTGGCGATCCTGTCTGTATTTCTGATCGTGTTCGGCACATTGGCGGCCAGCGCGCAGGACAAACGCGGCCCCGTCACCAACCTACCGTTGCCACGTTATGTGTCGATGAAAGCCGCTGAAGGGAATGTGCGCCGCGGGCCATCGCTGACCCATCGAATCGATTGGGTGTTCAAGCGGCGCGGAATGCCGTTGCAGATCACTGCCGAATACGGAAACTGGCGCAAAGTTCAGGATCGCGACGGCGCCGGAGGTTGGGTCCACTACGCCCTGTTGTCTGGCGTACGGACCGTTCTGATCGAAAGCGATATGCTGCCGGTCTATTCCAGTCCCGACTCCGCCTCACAGGTCAGCGCTCATTTCGAAGCGGGCGTCGTGGCCCGCCTGGGAACCTGCACGGTGGACTGGTGCCGCGTCTCAGCCGGTGGTTATCGCGGCTGGACGCTGAAAGGTAACCTTTGGGGCGTTGATCCTGCAGAAATCCGGGAATAGCCCTTTCGCCGACGTCTATTCCGGGTCGTCAACGCCGCGAGCGCCAAGCTCCTGATCCAGCATCAAAAGGTGCCAGCGATCACCGTTGGCGGCCTTTGCCTTGTCCAGCACCTGACCTATCAGATCCTCTTCCTCGATCTGTTCGTCCAGAAACCAGTTCAACATGTTCTGGGTGCTGAACTCCCTGACTTCCTGCGCCAGTTCGAACAACGCATTGATCTGACCTGTAACGGTCTTCTCCTGCGCCAGCGCCGCTTCCAGCACATCAACCGGCGACCCGAAATCCGCCTGGGGTTTGGCAATCCCGTCAATCTCTATCCGCCCCCCGCGCTTGGCCAGAAACTCGAAGATACGCATAGCGTGTGCGTTTTCCTCTGCCGACTGGCTTTTGAACCACTGTGCAAAGCCCGGCAGATCCTGGGATTCGAAATAAGCGGCCATCGCAAGATAGGAATACGAGGCGTGAAGCTCATTGTTGATCTGACGGTTCAGGGCGTCTGAAACTTTGGAATTCAATTGCATTTCTGAGCCTCCTTGGCACGTGTCTTGCGGATGTCCGACAGCTAATCTCTGACATCCTTAATTTCAATGCGATTTTCCATTTTAATTAGTTATTTCATTACCTTAATTGACACTTTGTGCAACTGAAATTCAATTGCAACTGGCCTGCGGCAAAACAAGGAATCCACCGTACCTGTCGCTCCCAATCCTTTACTGGGGCTGGCAAATCACGCCGTCCCGGCTACTGTTGCGGCGAAACAAGAAGGGATGACCATGAAAGCCGTCACTTATAGCGCCTTTGGTTCCGCAGGCGACGTTCTGAAAGTACAGGATGTGCCCTCAACCGCTCCGGGGATCGGAGAAGTCACAGTCGATCTGGCGTTTTCAGGCGTCAATCCTTCGGATGTCAAAGCCCGCGCCGGAAGCAGACCCGGCGTGACTAAGCCGCCGTTCCCGGTGATCATCCCCCACAGCGACGGGTCCGGTGTTGTTGCGGCGGTTGGTGAAGGAGTCCCAACCTCAAGGATCGGTCAACGCGTCTGGCTCTGGAACGGCCAGTGGCAGCGGCCGTTCGGCACAGCCGCCACTGAGATCACGCTGCCGGCCGAGCAAGCCGTGCCGCTGCCCGATTCCATGTCTTTCGAAACCGGAGCCGTACTGGGCATTCCGGGCCTGACAGCATGCCACGCCGTATTCTCTGGCGGTGACATTGCAGGGCAAAGCCTGCTGATTCACGGCGGCGCTGGCACGGTCGGCTATCTGGCCGTTCAACTGGCAAAGTGGGGCGGCGCCCATGTCATCGCCACGTCCGGTCCGGGCAGTTTCGAAAGGGTTTTGCAGGCCGGAGCAGATGCGGTTCTGGACTACAATGCCCCGGACCTCGCGGATCAAATTCTGCAAGCCAACAACGGGCGCCCGATCGCCCGAATCGTCGATGTCGAGTTTGGCCGGAACGTCGAGACGAACACGGCAGTCATCGCTGAAAACGGACGGATCAACACTTTTGGGTCCGCCAAGGAAATGCTTCCCGTTCTGCCCTTCTACCCCCTGATGTTCAAAGCGGTCACGCTGGAGACCATCCTGGTTTATCTATTGCCCATGGCCTCCCGTTCTGCTGCAATCGAAAAACTCCATACCGCACTTGAGGCAGGTGCCTTAAATTGCCCAATCCAACAGGTATTTTCTATGGACGAGTGCCCGGCGGCGCACGAATTGGTCGCGACCGGACATCGCGCCGGGGCGGTCTTGATTGAAACAAAATGAAGGCTTGAAAAAAATTCTAGGGCAACCGAGATTTTTGCAGGAAAGCCCTTGAACACCGCCACCAACAATCGTAGACAGCCGCTCACCGTTGGGGTGTAGCCAAGTGGTAAGGCAGCGGTTTTTGGTACCGTGTATCGTAGGTTCGAATCCTACCACCCCAGCCAGTTCATCAGAACATCGTTACTTCGATACCCGTGGCACCCGTTTGCTACGGAAAATGCCCCCGTTTATGCCCCAGTGGTTTCGGGTGTTCTGACTCCCCCTGTCACCCAACCTCTAGCAGGGGTTCTATGGGGGTGGGGAATAGGTATAAGTAATGAATAGAAACCGGAGGATTGAGAGACCCGAGTATCCCCGTTCCTGATCCATAATAGATAGAGGGAGGAGGAGGTTATGGGGGAGATAGAGAACCCATGGCACTCGCGGCCAATCGACGTTCACCGCTGGTCAGACCATCCAGAGGTGGCAGAGTTGATCGACCGCATCTGGGACGGCTACCTGCCGAGTGATAAGACCTCCGGACCGAAGCCGAAGACTGCATTTAGACATCAACTCCGAGTGCTGGTTCTGGACCTTTATGTCGCTTGGCTGGAAGACCCGGAACTATCTATCGGCGTCTCCATGTCCTCGAACTACTGGGATAACTTTGTATCCAGATATAATACCTCAAGGACATAGCCCGACGGGAAAAGAATGCCCTGGATATCGTCCGCAATCAGGAAGCCTGATGGCAAAGGGGAGAGGCGACGAAATGACTTCTGAAAACAAATTGACCTTTCTTTCTGACGAGGACTTGGAAGGCTTAGGCATCCAAACTTCCGAAGTTGCCGACGCAATCGAATCTGCCCTGATGGCCAAGGCCGGTGGAAAGCTCCACACTTCTCCTAAGATAGCTATCTTGCCGGGGGATGGGCGGTACGCAATGTCTACTTTGGCAGTGGGCGATGACGGTTTTATCGTCACCAAACAGGTTACCGTGTGCCCCAATAATCCAGCGAAAGGACTTCCTGCGATCAATGGCGCTATCATGGTTTTGGATGGCCAAACCGGTCTTCTCCGAGCAGTCTTGGGGGCTAATTGGATTACGGCTGTCAGAACTGCGGCACTATCAATGGTGGCAGCGCGACGACTTGCTGATCCAAATGCTGAGACGGTGGCCTTTGTGGGTGCCGGAGTGCAGGCTCACTCCCACTTGGCAGCGTTTTCAGAATTGTTCCCCCTAAAGAGCATTCGTGTGTTCGGACGCGGCAAGGCGAACACCGACAAACTTTGTCGCAGGGCCCGTGAACTGGGTCTCAATGCCGAAATAGCTGCGAACGCCGAGGACGCTTTGCGTGGCGCAGATTTGATAGTGACGTCGATAACGTTGGACTACTCCATCGAACCCTTCTTGGATGCCCGATGGCTTAAGCCGACCGCCTTTGCCACAATTACAGATGCTTGTGTTCCGTGGAATTCAGAGGGCATGACCGCATTTAAATCTGTTATCGTTGACGACCGAAAACAGGAAATTGAAAGCGACAAGCCAATGCTGCCGTATCAGCAAGTAACTGGCGATTTGATGGAACTTGTCTCGGGAGAAATCGATGTCCGTCAACGGGAGAAGCCAGCTGCCTTTGCTTTCCGAGGGATTTCATTGGGAGATTACGCGGCGGCAGTCCTTGCCGTTCGTCGGGCCGCTGAAAACCTAAGGTAGCGAGGGTTGGAATCTGGGAGCCAACCCGGAAGTCTACTTGACGGCGCCGGGCTCGAACCTGAAATCCTTAGGTTCCGCACCAGCCCGTATTCAGCACTGATAGCCGTCCCAGATGCGGTCGATCAACTCTGCCACCTCTGGATGATCCGACCAGCGGTGAACGTCGATCGGTCGCGAGTGCCATGGGTTCTCTATCTCCCCCATAACCTCCTCCTCCCTCTATCTATTATGGATCAGGAACGGGGATACTCGGGTCTCTCAATCCTCCGGTTTCTATTCATTACTTATACCTATTCCCCACCCCCATAGAACCCCTGCTAGAGGTTGGGTGACAGGGGGAGTCAGAACACCCGAAACCACTGGGGCATAAACGGGGGCATTTTCCGTAGCAAACGGGTGCCACGGGTATCGAAGTAACGATGTTCTGATGAACTGGCTGGGGTGGTAGGAATCCTTGCCGACCCATGAAACCTATCAACTTTTCAGACCGGTGGCCGAAACTGGGGCGGTTTCGGGGGCATTTAGAGGGTGAGCACGGGGCATTTTCGACCGCTGGAGAGGCCGCTTACTAGTGCCGACAGATGCGCTGGCGAGACCACCAGATCGACCTTCCACTGGCGCTGAGACGACCGCTGACGAGTCGTTCCGGGGGCTGACGGGGGTCGCTGGCGCTGGCGGGTCATGGGGGCTGCGGTGGGGCGGTCGCCCGAGCCTAGTGCTTCGAATGGCTGGCCTGAGAACTCCGAGAAGACATCTCAAGAAATGAATTTGTTTATCATGCATCAAAGCTCCTCGCCTGCTATCATCGCAAACATTGTCGTAGTTTTAAGATTTGGGAGGAGGGAACTTATGACCACGAGACGCGATGTATTGAAGGCAATCCCTACTGTCGGAACAGCATTTGCCGTTTCGTCCACCGCTCTGTTAGACGAAGCAGCTGCACAGAGCACGGCTTCCGCACCGCCACTTGAAGGGCATTTCCATCCGAAAGGGAAGGCACCGTCCAAATATACACTGGAAATTCTGGACGAAGCGAGGCGTACCCTTCCATTCTCTGATGTGCAGGACTTCGAAGAACAGCAGCGCGGCCTCATTGCTGAGATGCAGGACAAGCAGATCATGGCTGATGCCGGTCACGTCGCGTGGGACAAGAAGCGATTTGATTTTCTGAACAGCGATACTGACTTTGACAGTATTCACCCATCCCTGCAGCGCATTTCCCGATTGAACCAGAACTATGGTCTCTACGAGGTTATTCCCGGCATTTACCAAGTGCGTGGGTTTGACCTATCCGATGTCACTTTCGTGCGAGGCAAGACTGGGTGGATTGTTATTGATCCTCTTATCTCTGCGGAACCTGCTCGCGCTGCTCTGGAGTTGTTCCAGCAGCATGTGGGCGAGGGATTACCCGTAACAGCGGTGATATATTCGCATTCCCACGGCGACCATTGGGGGGGGGTGCGCGGTGTCGTTGATGAGGCCGATGTCCGCGCAGGTAAGGTTGAAATTATCGCACCCCGCGACTTCATGGAACATACAATTTCCGAGAATGTTTATGCTGGCAACGCCATGAATCGCCGCCTGTTTTACCAGTATGGGCTACTCCTGCCTGCAAGCCCTCATGGTTATGTCGGACAGGGTCTTGGGCAGGGTGTGTCAGCCGGTGCTGTCGGACTGATTGCGCCGACCCGAATAGTTGAAGAGGACATCGAAGAGTTCGAGGTGGACGGTGTCAGGATGATTTTCCAGAACACACCGGGGACAGAGGCACCTTCGAATATGAACACCTACTTGCCCGACATGAAGGCTCTGTGGATGGCGGAAAACGTAACGGCGACGTTACACAATATTTACACGCTGCGCGGTGCACCTGTACGTGATCCGTTGCGTTGGTCGAAGTATATCAGCCGCGCGCTTCATCTCTATGGTGAAGAAGCAGACGTGATGTTCTATTCGCACCACTGGCCGCGTTGGGGCAACGACCGAGTCCAAGCGATACTGCGCGATCAGCGAGACCTTTATGCACACATGAACAATCAAGTGCTGCATTTTGTTAATAAAGGCGTGACGATCAACCAGATTCACAACGTCTACAGCCTGCCGCAAAGCCTTCAAGACAAGTGGCACTGTCGGGGTTATCATGGTTCACCTCAACACAATAGCCGAGGTGTAGTGCAGCGATACATCGGCTTCTGGGACTGCAACCCGGCAACGTTGATCCCGCACTCGCCAGAGGACTCAGCGCCTCTCTATGTAGAGATGATGGGCGGCTCAGACGCAATCATGGCTCGAGGAGTCGAGTTGCACGACACCGGTGAATACCTTCTGGCTAGCGAGATTCTGAACAAGCTGGTGCAAGCGGAACCGCACAACATGTCGGCCCGGAATCTGCTGGCAGATGTGTACGAACAACTCGGCTATCAGCAAGAAAATCCGGGACTTCGTAATTCCTTCCTGTCCGGAGCATTTGAGTTGCGTTCGGGTATCCCGGGGGGCGACATTCCAGACTCTTCGAGTCCGGACGTTATTCGGGCTATGTCGACGGAACTGTTCCTGAACTTCCTTGCCATCAAGATGGACAGCCGCAAAGTCGAAGGGCACGAGTTCACTATGAATTTGGTGACTCCCGACAATGGTGAGAAGTTCCTCGTGGAGTTGCGCAACGCGACCTTAACAAATGTCGAAGGGTTCACTGCAGATGCGCCCGACCTGACTTTGACAATCAACCGTGCCGACTTGGAGTTGACAATGGCCGGTGAGAAAACACTGGATGCGCAACTTGCGGATGGATCAGCGCAAATAGAGGGCGACCCAACCGTGCTCGGTATCCTCGCTCAGGCAATGGTCGATTTCGATCCGTTCTTTGAAGTCTTGCCCGGGACGCGAGAACCTTATCACGTGGAGCCGCATTCGGACGCGTTCGAGGCAGTCACTGGGCTACCTGCAATTGAATAAACCGCAAAGTCGAAGCGGATCTTTGGTGTGGGCAGGTAAATTGCCCGCGCCATGAAGCTAGGCCAGCAGTTCCGACCACAGAACGGTCATTCAGCCAGCCCACCAACCAACGCCCGCTTTGCGAAAAAGAAAGCAAAGTCGATATCCCCCGGCAACCCGCTGAGGGCCGCCGAGGGTTTTGTTTATGAGGGTGGTCTTCGGTTGACGACATAGTCGGCCAGCCACTGCCAGTAGGCTTCCGCATCCCGGAACCCCTGAGCCCGAGCCGCCAGATCTTCCGCTGCCTTACGGGTGCAACCGCCATCGAACTCGGCAATAGCAGCCCGTTCCTCAAACGCATCAATGTCGGGGAAGGTCATACCGGAAGTCTTATCTGGTCAACGATCGACCGACGCTGCTCGTCACTGATCCCTGCCGAGTAAATCCCGTAGGTGATCCCGTTCTCCGACCGTGCCGATTGATGACCAACCAGAGAGGCAGTGAAGTGCTCAGGGACACCCGTTCGCTCGCACTGGGTAATGAACCACTTCCTGGTCGAGTGAAACACCAATCCCGGCCGTTCCAGACCCAGCCGCCGTCTCAGTCTCGCGAAGCCCTTAGTGACATGTGCCACGGTCAGGTCAGGAAACAGAGGACCAGATGATGGTAGCTGCCGGAACGTCTCATCCAGCACCGGGTGAACCGGCACCAGTCGTTCCGCCGCGTCGGTCTTCAGCAGTCTCAGTTGGTTAGGTTGGACATGAACGAAGCAACCGAGGTTGCCCTTGGTCACGAGGTCTTCTCGGAGCAGCCCGACCGCTTCCCCCGCGCGCAGTCCTGTCAACAGGCAGGTCAGCAGAACGGAATGCAGTTCCCGATCTTTGGCTCCCAGCAATCGCAGGACCTCATCGTCAGTCGGGACGGCATAGGGTTGAGGACGTACCTTCCGGTCGAACGGCACCGTCCGGAAGGGGTTAACCTCCAGATGGCCTTCGTAGACCACCCAGTCGAGGAAGTGGTTGACCTGCGACCAGATCCGCCGCTGGGTTCTGGCGGTGATGGTTACTGATCCCCGAGACGAGTAGGTAACGAGTTGGTCCAGGGTCAGCCCGCGTGTCCTCTCTGACTTACCGATCATTGGAGACAGTTGGGCTATCGCTGACAGAAACTCTCGCCCCGCCGCCCGCGTCAAACTGCAAACCGGCTCGTCACCAAACCGACTAGTGAATAACCCGACAGAGTATCGGACCGATTTAAATCCGCTGGGTCGCAGTTCATCACTACGCCGGGAGAGATAGGCGCGGCTCAGGTCCTGGATCACTACCTTTACCGGTGCGGCTGGTCTGATGAACTTAGACCGCTCCAGATTGCACCCAGAGTCCTCCAGAGTGGCCCGGAGACGCACGAGAGACGACTCTGGCTGGTTGACCCAATCAAGAACGTCAGCGGTGCTCTCTGTGGCAGAGAGGGCGTCCTCTGCCTGACCCCGAACTTGCTCCACCAGTGTCTCGAACCGCGCATTGACTTCAGCAGCTCGGACACGGGCAGTGTTACGATCCCCAGTCTTCAGGCTCTGCTTCAGCGCCTGAGCGCCCAGCGCGAGAGCCACGTCAACGGGATAGTTGCGTCTGAACAACCACGTATGGCCCTTCAGATAGGCATAGCGAATGTGAGCAGACATAGGCCTCCTCCTTTTCTGATTTGATTTTTTGGGGGTGTTAGTCGTGAGGGACGATCCGCAGGATCATCTCCCGATCCGGTTCGCCGTAGGTCCCAGCCAGAGGGCCGGTGACAGCAAAGCCGGTCACGCAGTCTTCAAACACCTCCTCCACGCGGAAGTGATGTTCGGGGATGTCATCGAAGGCGCGGACGACCACGACGTCACCGGGATTCAGTTTCAGCTCAGTCATCGTCGGACCTCCACGTCCAGAGAACCGCCAGCAGAACCAGCGCCGAGACAGCGGGATGGGACCGAGACACCACCCAGAGCATCGTCGTCAGGACGGCCTTGGGCGGTGGGTGCAAAAGAAAACCCCCGACGAGAACGCCGAGGGCAGACAGGTACTTCATGGATCAAACTCCTGCAGTTGCTTCTTTATTTAGATGCAGGAGGTTCCTCGGTTTTCGGGGGGGGGGGTGGACATTCAAACAATCTGGGCGAGTTTCCGCTATGCGGACGGAGCGTCCCTTAATACTTCAGTGGCCAGCAGCTCCTAGCAGCTCAAAGTGTTCGATGCTGGCCGAGGCAATCAAATCTCGCTCCTCGGGCTCAATCCGCGCTTCGAGCCGATTGTCGCCCGCGAAAGTTTTTATCGAATCCAAGTCGCGCCAGAGCATTGTCATGCAGAACACATTCGGATCGCCTCTCCAAGGCTTTCCAGCCGCAACCCAGATCAAGCCGTCCTGGCTTTTCACAAGAGGCAGTATCTGATCGCGAAAAATCGTCTCAAATTCTTCAACCTTGCTTTCGTGTACGGTCAATCGGAACTGGCGGAGCAGCATTTCGGTTCCTCCGGATTCTTTGGCTTAACCAAAAATAACATATAAGGACGACCGTCTTTGGCTTAGGGTGGTCGTTTGCAGAATTTTCGTGAACGACTTTTATGCGGATAAAGCGGACACTGGAAGCAAGCCCTAAGTGCGCCGACCAGACGAAGCTTCAACAACTCTGCCTCAGGTCTGCATGGTCCAAGGTGTGCTTGACGCCTCTACCATCTTCTTCCTTGATTACATGCTTGTGCGTGGGCAGCATAAAGGTGGTAGAGTTCAGTACGGCTAATTCCAGATCGACGAATTTACTTTGCGCTTGTTTCGCCTGTGTTGGGAGTATCAGTTGTGGTCAAGGCTTCACCTGAGATACTTGCTGTAACAGAACGCTGGTTTGAGGCGATCAGGACCCTCAATACGCATGTTTTGAAGGACTACCTCTCCGACTCGGTCGATCTGCGCTTCATTGGAACTGGCGAGAATGAGTTTTGGAAAGGCCAGGTTGTTCGCGATGGAGTCGGCGAATTCATCGGCGAAATGCCAGAGCCGGATGTGTGGGAAGTTCTGGAAGCCGAAGCCTTCGAGAACGGAGAGACGGGTTGGTCTGCTTTTCTGCACCGGGTTGGGTTTCCCGGGCTTCGAGATGATTACATCGTCCGCACGGTGCTGGTATTCGTCTTAGAGGGTGCGTCATGGAGGATCATTAATCGTCACGCCTCTCTTCCCTACCCAAACATAGATTTTGTAGGTAGCGAACAGTTGGCCATTCAAACTCTTGTGAAAGCTGCGCTCGAAGAAGGTCCGGAATTGCTTCAAGCAGAAGGTTTGGCCTCGGTGCTGTTTACTGATGTCGAAGGCAGTACGATGCTCGCGGCGGCCATGGGAGATCAGGGTTGGTCGGCGTTGATAGATCAGCATTTTCAGACTGTTGAGAGTATCGTCGCAACACATCGGGGGCAATTCGTGAAGTCGCTGGGAGACGGGACATTGTCCAGTTTCCAATCAGCGACTGAAGCGCTTCTGGCGGCGATCAAAATACAGGAAGCCGTGGCTTTGAGCGATGTGGAACCGCGCTTGGGCCTACGAGTTGGCATTCATACCGGCGACGTTGTTTTGGCGCGTGGCGACTTCTTCGGAACCGTGGTCAACAAAGCGGCTCGCATAACTTCATCGGCCAATCCGGGTGAAATTCTTGTGTCGGATGTGACGAGAGCCATAGTTGGGGGAAATCACGAGTTCGAATTTGCGGCCGTACGATCTTTGGTCCTCAAAGGACTTCCAGATGATCACACAGTCTACCGTTTGCAATGGAGGCGATAGCTGCTCGCTGGGTATGACCTCGAAGATCAGCCCCGCCCCCGGGGGATAATTCAATCAAATTGCTCTTTTCGCGGAATGCCCTTGCAAAGTGAACACACCCACTCCGCAGTTCCATCAATTGGCCTGCCCTTGCTCTTTAAATCACGGTGGGAAAAAACCTGCTGATCGCGGCAAAATGGACAGGTAGCAAGAGAAAAGAAATCC
This sequence comes from uncultured Ruegeria sp., assembly GCA_963669395.1. GTDB lineage: Bacteria > Pseudomonadota > Alphaproteobacteria > Rhodobacterales > Rhodobacteraceae > Ruegeria. Next base: position 3,732,686 of record OY770022.1, read on the forward strand.
GGAATATGGGTGACTCTCTTTGGGACGGGATTGCAAGCCATGTCGCACTCAGCATTGAACCATCTCCCATAGGATATCACAAATCGCCGTTTTTCTCCACGTCCGCCCCGGGCTCCCATCAGTCATTCGCAGCACTAGGATCGAACGTCCATCCCCCCTGACCCATCGGCACCAGGGACCACCCGTCAGCCCCCGAAACCACTCGTCAGCGGTCCAGTCCTACGGACGCCACCAGAGCCAGTTAGCGATCTCGTCAGCGGTTCTGTCAGCACCAGTGAACGGCCTCTCCAGCGGTCGAAAATGCCCCATGCTGACCCGCTGACGCTCCATTCCGCCCATCGCTTCGCTCAGCAGAATGCCCCCGAAACCGCCCCAGTTTCGGCCACCGGTCTGAAAAGTTGATAGGTTTCATGGGTCGGCAAGGATTCCTACCACCCCAGCCAGTTCATCAGGACATGGAACAACAGCAGGCTCTGGGGGCTAAACCCTCTGAGAAATGCCCCCGTTTGTGCCCCAGTGGTTTCGGGTGTTCTGACTCCCCCTGTCACCCAACCTCTAGCAGGGGTTCTATAGGGGTGGGGAATAGGTATAAGTAATGAATAGAAACCGGAGGATTGAGAGACCCGAGTATCCCCGTTCCTGATCCATAATAGATAGAGGGAGGAGGAGGTTATGGGGGAGATAGAGAACCCATGGCACTCGCGGCCAATCGACGTTCACCGCTGGTCAGACCATCCAGAGGTGGCAGAGTTGATCGACCGCATCTGGGACGACTACCTGCCGAGTGATAAGACCTCCGGACCGAAGCCGAAGACCGCCTTCAGGCATCAACTCCGGGTGCTGGTTCTGGACCTGTATGTCGCTTGGCTGGAAGACCCGGAACTGTCTATCGGCGTCTCCATGTCCTCGAACTACTGGGACACGTCTTCTCGCTATAACGCAATCCATATATCTAAGAAGATCATCCCGATCATTCACACCCTGATTGAGGCAGGACTAGTGGATGTTGCCAAGGGCAGCTACTCGGGTCCTCTGGCCCGGGGGAACAGAACAACAAGGATACGAGCCTCCGAGGTGCTGCAGGGATGGTTCGCCGAAGTGGCATTCCGACGAGATGACCTTGGTCGGGTCGAAGGTGAAGAAATCATCATCCTCAGAGGCGACAAAGCAGAGGCACTGGTCGAGTACGAGGATACCGACGAGATCATCAGAATGCGGGCTGAGCTTGAGCGCTACAACCAAGTAATCGCTGACGCTTTCATTGATATCCCTGTTTTGGATGAATCAAGGGTCGATGATGTCACCACCGATCATCATCATAAGTTCACCCGCAGGATATTCAGTCGCTCTGACTTCAACCTGAATGGGCGCTTTCATGGTGGTTGGTGGCAGCAGATCAATAGTGACTGGAGGTCGAAGATCTTCATCAACGATACGCCAGTCGTCGAAGTGGACTTCCGCAGTCTCCATGTCTCGTTGCTCAGCCTTCGAGCAGGAAAAGAACTTGATGGCGATCCCTATGAATTGCCCGACATACTGGGTGCATGGCTGCATTCAGTGCTGCAGCGTCAATTTATCAAGCGGCTTGTACTGACAGCGATCAACGCCGGTTCCAGGGATGCCGCCTTCCGGGCGTTTCGTGATGGCTTTCCAACCGGCCACGCAGGCAAGACACTGACTAACGAGCAACTGGATGCACTACTGGCTGGCTTCCTGGAGAAGACCCCTCACATCAGGGACTTTCTGTTCGCGGATCAAGGTATTCAGTTGATGAACCTTGATAGTCAGATAGCGGAGCGTGTCCATCGGCACTTCTGCGATCTGGCCGTTCCAGTCCTATCCGTGCATGACAGTTTTATTGTCGATTACACCCGAGTGGGCGAACTGAAGCGGGTGATGGCCCGGGCTTCAGAAGAAGTGGCCGGTGCTCCGTTACCAACATCGAACAAGTTCTACGGGCTGGACGAACAACCCGACCCGAACGCCGACCACGTCAAAGACTACATCATCTGGCGGCAGACGGCCCGGTCTGAGGGGTATCTTCAGAGGTTGGCGGAACATGAACGGAGAACTGGGCGAGAAGTGGTGCCGTTCGAAGCTCAAAATTGACGCTGCAGAAATAAGTGGGACGAGTTATCGGACAGACGAAGGGTTGAATAGTGCATAAATCAGTTTCCAACACTCCGTGAAGTCACAGGAAGCTATTGCTGTGCTCATTCAGTTCTTTCATCTTCAATTTTGTGACCTGACGTTAACTTGGAGCCGTGCGAAGCTAAAGCCTTTGCAAAAACGCTACGGATACTCAATTTGGTAACCCTGCTTTTAGCCAACCCTCACGCCAACTATCTGCACAGGATGGAACAGTGAATATTGGCATTTGTGTCTGCGCTGAGGCTGCAGTCAGGCCTGGGCGCAACGTCTGAAGGTCAGCTACCGCTTTGCGAGCTGCAGCATCATCGGTGAGGTGTCCTAAAGCAGCAATCAGCATGAGATGGCTCATTACGAAATTTGAGCGCACAGATAAAGCGTCTCGGCAAGCCTTAGCCGATTCTTCATAACGCCCAAGGTGAAAAAGCGCGCTAGCCTGAGCAAGGTAAGCAGCGTGGCGCAATGGATCGTGAGGGCTGAGCTCAACAGATTGAACCGCGTGACTTAGTGCTTCCTCTGGACGATCAAGCAGAAAAAGGTTGATGGAGCCCAGCATATGGACCGTTGCGGCATTTGGATTTTGCTCAAGGGCTTGTTTGAAAGCAACCCGCGCGCGTGGCAGGTCTCGCGCCAGCATAGAGATTGAATGCGCAGCGTACGCCAACGCGATGCCGTCTGCACGATCGCTCAACAGAACCCGCTCGGCTGCCTTAATAGCCTCTTTCGGCCCTTCACCAATTGGCTCAAGCCCTTGAACCATTCGTTGAATATGCAACCAAGCCAACAGCCCTGACGCGGAGGCGTATTCTGGATCACGCCTCAATGCGAGGTTTGTCAGACGTATGGCCTCTCGATTGTCTTGATCCGTTAAAAGATGGAAATGCGATTGTGCTCGAAGAAATAGTTCATAAGCTTCCAAATTTTCCGTAGGTTTTGCCCGCGCACGGTTAGTTTCGGCGTGCCTTAAAGACGGTTCAATCGCGGTTACGACCTCCAGCGTTACTTTGTCTTGAAGTTCAAAAATATCATCAAGCACGCCGTCGAAGCGATCTGCCCAGAGATGACTGCCGTCGTCCGCATCAATCAACTGACCTGTAATGCGGACTCGTTGACCTGCTCGTCTGACTGAACCCTCGAGAACGTAGCGCACTCCAAGAATGCGACCCACTTCGCGTATGTCCGTGCTTTTTCCTTTGAATGTAAAAGATGAATTTCGTGCCACGACCATCAGCCAACGGAAACGAGACAACTCTGTGATAATGTCTTCGGTAATGCCGTCCGCAAAAAACTCCTGTTCGGGATCACCAGACATATTGTCGAATGGCAGCACTGCAATCCCGGGTCTGACATCTGCCTTTTCTGACAGATTGGCAAAAGTGCCCTTTGGCCAGCACCAAACACCAATGCGGCGCGTGATGTTTTTGAGTTCTGTCTGCTCGCCGCCATCGAATTTGGATGCGTCACCTCGGTCAAGACTGTTGTGAGATGTGTCCGATATCAAAACCTGATCCGGCTCGGCCAGCGCTTCGAGACGAGCGGCGACATTTATTCCGTCACCAAAAATGTCATCGCCTTCTGTAACGACCTCGCCAGTATGAATGCCAATTCGAAGCTTGATGCTCTCTGGTTTCTGCGCTGACTGTAATGCAATAGCGCAATCTGCAGCGTCTGATGTGGACTTAAACTCGGCAATCCAACCGTCGCCCAAGCTTTTGATCAATGTCCCCCTGTGGGCTTGCAGCAGCGACTGAAGTGTATCTTCACGGAATGATCTAAGCGCAGCAATCGTACCTTCACGGTCATGATCCATCAGTGCTGAATATCCGACGATGTCCGCCGCAAGCACTGTGGTAAGCCGTCTGTCCATTCGTTCCCCCGTTTTGAGGAACTTAGCGCGACACTCAACTTCTGTCAGCCCGACAACTTTGCCTTTGAGCGGTAAACCCTAAGTCCCAAACTGCTCTCAAAATCCATTCCATGCTGGAGATTATCCCAGATGCGGTCGATCAACTCTGCCACCTCTGGATGGTCTGACCAGCGGTGAACGTCGATTGGCCGCGAGTGCCATGGGTTCTCTATCTCCCCCATAACCTCCTCCTCCCTCTATCTATTATGGATCAGGAACGAGGATACTCGGGTCTCTCAATCCTCCGGTTTCTATTCATTACTTATACCTATTCCCCACCCCTATAGAACCCCTGCTAGAGGTTGGGTGACAGGGGGAGTCAGAACACCCGAAACCACTGGGGCACAAACGGGGGCATTTCTCAGAGGGTTTAGCCCCCAGAGCCTGCTGTTGTTCCATGTCCCGATGAACTGGCTGGGGTGGTAGGAATCCTTGCTCACCCATGAAACCTAAGAGCTTTTCCGACCGGTGACCGGAACTGGGGCGGTTTCGGGGGCATTTTGCTGAGCGAAGCGACGGGCGGAATGGAGCGTCAGCGGGTCAGCATGGGGCATTTCTATCAGTGAGCACGGGGCATTTTGACCGCTAGAGAGGCAGTTTACTAGTGCCGATGGGTGCGGGCGAGACCACCAGATCAACCTGCCCCTGGCGCTGAGACGACCGCTGACGAGTCGTTCCGGGGTCTGACGGCTGTTCGCTGGCGGTTGGGGGGGACGTTCAGGTTTAGTGCTGCGAATGACTGTTCTGAGCTGATAGTGTTGAAAAACTCGATGCCGCTATATTTGCCTCAAAATCTTAGAACAATTTCCTTCCAACTTGGCACTCAGAAGATAATGTTTGAAAAAGTGAGATTTGGCGGAAAAATGTTTCCCCAATTTGGCCTAATCGGTTCGGACACGAAGTTTTTCAACACTATCAGCCCTAAGCCGACACCATCAGGTCACCCACAAGCAGACGCCTGAACCGCTTTGTCGTTGCGGCGAAGCCAACGTTTCAATTCAATTTGACTTGTGTCAATGCGGTACCGTTCTCAGCCGAGTTCTTTTTTGTTCCACGAAGAAACTTCAGCGAGGGGTGATTGCAGGGCAATGCTGAATCTCAGATCAATTGCGGCAAAGCGGTCAACGTCAGCACTGAGTGCGATTGCCTGCCTACTTTTCCTGTCAGGCTGCGAAGAAGCGACACCGCTGGCCGCAACTGCTCTAGTCTACCCTGGGGTAATCGTTGCAGCGCCGGTTCTAATTGCGGCCAAAGACGGGGATATCAGGCAGCCGGTTCTGGTGAAAACGTCTTCGGGCGCTCCACTCACACCAGATTTTAGAGGTGCGGCCCGTGCGACGTACACAGTTGATACATCGACGGTTGTTTGTACTGGAAAACACAAGCTTAACGAACGCACTGTAGTTTTCGACAGCACTGCAGCGAGTGGATACAAGAAGCAATACAAAATACCTCTTGCGTGCAACCAAGGACTAAAGGGGCTTGCATTCTTTGCGCCAAGAACTCCTGCGGACGATGGGCCGGTCGCAACGGCCAGCGTGAGCGTCGGACCGAAGAACGTGCCACTGGACAAGTTTGAAAGACTAGGCGATGAACGGTTTGGTTGCTACGGACCTTTTCGAGCGCGGGGCGCTAACGTCGACCCATTCAGCGTGAAGTGTTACGATGCTGGAAAACCTGATAGCCGCTTAGGCGACTTTTTCAGCGTTTTCGCGCAGACGGGGAACACCAAGAATACAGACGAATTTACCGTTTGGATATTTCCCCCAAACTAAATACGGGAAATGATTGCTGGGGCCACAAAGCAGCCCTTCCGAAAGTTGCCACATGCTGCGCTGCCGTGAAAGGCCGGTTTGTCCGGATAGTGTTGAAAAACTCCAGTTTTGGCCCACTCGCTTTTTTGCCGGTTTCCATCGCGTCAGCAATGTTGGCACCACTTTCTGTCCCGCCCTAAGGACGCGGTGATCGATCGATTGTTAAAAGAAAACCAAGCAAAACCGCTGGCGGTGGAGTTGAAGAAGAAGATTTCGGACCTTCGCGAGGCGCTCAAAGCCGAAACCGATGAAGCCGCCCGGAAAGCTCTAATAAAGGAAATCGCTGATCAGCAACTTCGGCTGGATTTGGAACTAGAAGCACTTCGCAAATACGGCTGACCTGCCCTCTCTAGTTGACCCCTTCGGGGGCATTTCTGACCGCTGGAGAGACCGCTAACTGGCGCTTTAGGAGCAGCTTATGAGACCACTAGATCGACCGTCCACTGGCGCTGAGACGACCGCTGACGAGTGGTTTCGGGGGCTGACGGGTGGTCACTGGTGCTGGCGGTCGGGGGGGTGGACGTTCGATCCTAGTGCTGCGAATGACTGATGGGAGCCCTTCTTGTGCATCAATCTTCAACAGAAACCGAAGGTCTAAGGTAGTGGATGACGCAGAACCTTGATGACATCGTCGCCCACACGAACAAACCGTCGATCTCGCCGTGTCATTACCTGCCCGTCGAAAGGAGATAATATTTCTTGACCTTTCGTACTTGGTTCGGAGACGACTACCGCAAGTCGCTGTCCTTCCTTGACCCAATCACCGACATCAACGTCGTAAAGAACAGCACCAGCCTCCGGCGTCGAGATTAGAACAGCTTCATCAACATCACCGACAATCGGGTCATTTGGATTGATGTCAGCAATCTCATCGACAATGGCCCCAAGTTCGACCAAATACCTGTAAATACCGTCTGCGTCCTGGTGGGCCAATTCAGGTGTAACATCCATCATTCCACGTAGTTCTATTGTCGCTGCGAAACGTTTGTCTTCCTCGCGGCTTTCTGCTGCCCATCGCCTCCCTACGGCGAGATCGAAGGAAACGGGATCATCATTGGCGTCAGTCAGAATAACGCTCGCCTGCATTGCCCGGGCAAGGCGGAGACCTTCGTCCAGCTGGCGCTCAGGAACGTAAAGATAAATCGGTCCCTCATCATCGCAATGAAGGTCCAGCACGACATCCGCTGCTACGGCCATTTCAATCAGGGTTGCTTTCAGGCGATCAGCAGCAGGCTTGCACGACATTTCCTCCAACGTCCCGGTTGGAAATGATCGGTTGAAATTAACTCTGCCGTTGAGGTCAAAGCGTCCCAGTGTTTCTCCGTACACGCCTTGAGCAAGTCCAATCGGGTTGGCGTAGGGTACCAGCGTAACGTTTCCGGCCAAGCGCCCACTTCCTTCGGCTTCCGCAATGCGAGGGATCAGCCGGTCAATTGCGACAACGCCTGGCATCTCATTGGCGTGAAGTGCGGCCTGTATGTAAACGGACGGGTTACCCTCTGAGCCTTGGAACTTGACGATACGTAGTGAAAGCGTTTGCCCGGGTGTGTCCGACTCTATCGCGATATAATCGATGTCCATAATGGCCGATCATAACTCGTGCTCAGACAACTATTGAATACATTTTCTTGCCGGGATGCCCGAAGCGCGAACGTCGGGCTTGTCCGTACACCGGTCGTTAAAAAGAGTCTTCTGGATGACCGCACTGAGCCCATAGCGAAACACTTAGTCACTCTGCCCGTAGAGGCCCGATTATAAGTACGATTATACTGACATTGCGGCACGAATAGAAATCTTCGCTGTTGATAATCAATCCGCAGGAGACCGATATGAGAGAACTCGACCTTCAGCACTTACGCGAGACAATCCGGATTGCAAAAGAAAGTCGTCAGGCTGGCAATCACCCTTTCGGTGCGACACTGGTTAATCCCAACGGAGATGTCCTCATCCGCTCCGGCAACAGCTACAAAGATTATAAGGGGGTAGGCCACGCCGAATTGAATGTCGCACGAGAGGCGAGCCGTCTTTATGATTCTGAATTCCTTGAAAAATGTACACTATATACTTCGGTAGAACCTTGCTGCATGTGCGCGGGAGCTTGCTATTGGGCGGGGATCGGAACAGTCGTCTATGGAATGACAGAAAAGCGTTTGGCCATCTTGACCGGTGACAATCAGGAAAACCTGACACTGGATATGCCCTGTGAGGCCGTCTTCAGCGTCGGTCAGCGCCACGTTGAAACCCGTGGGCCCTTCTCTGAAATCGAGGATGAAGTTGCCGAGGGGCACAGGGGCTTTTGGCAATAGAAGGCCATCTTCCAATCAAAGTAAAAAAGCTGATAATCAAAAAGGTCGGGCGTCCCGGAACAACGTCCACTACGTCCGCATTACGTTCCTTCCGCCACCCCTCAACCAACGTCCGCTTTGAAGAAAAAAAGAAAGCAAAGTGAGCGCCCCCGGCAACCCGCTGAGGGCCGCCGAGGGTTTTGTTTATGAGGGTGGTCTTCGGTTGACGACAGAGTCTGCCAACCATTGCCAGTAGGCGTCAGCATCACGGAATCCCTGAGCCCGAGCCGCGAGGTTCTCTGCTTCCCGACGAGAGCAGCCACCATCGTATTCAGCAATGGCCGCTCGCTCCTCGAACGCATCAATGTCGGGGAAGGTCATACCGGAAGTCTTATCTGATCGACGATGGACCGACGCTGTTCGTCACTGATGCCAGCCGAGTAGATGCCGTAGGTGATCCCGTTCTCCGATCGAGCCGACTTGTGCCAGACCAGAGAGGCTGTGAAGTGCTCAGGCACACCTGTCCGCTCGCACTGGGTGATGAACCACTTGCGGGTCGAGTGAAACACCAATCCCGGCCGCTCCAGACACAGTCGCCGTCGCAGTCGCGCGAAGCCTTTGGTGACGTTGGCCACGGTCAGGTCAGGAAACAGAGGACCAGAAGAAGGCAGTTGGCGGAACGTCTCATCCAGCACCGGGTGAACCGGAACCAGTCTCTCCGCCGCGTCGGTCTTCAGCAGTCGCAGTTCGTTGGGTTGGATATGAACGAAGCACCCGAGATTGCCCTTGGCCACGAGGTCTTCCCGGAGTAACCCGACCGCTTCCCCCGCGCGCAGTCCTGTCAACAGGCAGGTCAGCAGAACGGAATGCAGGTCCCGGTCCTTGGCTCCCAGCAGCCGCACGACCTCATCGTCAGTCGGCACCGCATACGGTTGAGGACGTACTTTCCGATCGAACGGCACCGTCCGGAAGGGGTTGACCTGCGACCAGATCCGCCGCTGGGTTCTGGCCTTAATAGTTACCGTTCCCCGAGACGAGTACGCGACCAACTGGTCCAGGCTCAGCCCGCGTGTCCTCTCTGACTTACCGATCATTGGAGACAGTTGGGCTATCGCTGACAGAAACTCTCGCCCCTCCGCCCGCGTCAAGCTGCAAACCGATCGATCGCCATACCGGCTCGTGAACAACCCGACGGAGTATCGGACCGATTTGAACCCGCTGGGTCGCAGTTCATCACTACGCCGGGAGAGATACGCCCGGCTCAGGTCACGAACCGGCACCTTTACCGGCGCTGATGGTCTTGTGAACTTAGACTGCTCCAGATTGCACCCAGAGTCCTCCAGAGTGGCCCGGGGACGCACGAGAGACGACTCTGGCTGGTTGACCCAATCAAGAACGTCAGCGGTGCTCTCTGTGGCAGAGAGGGCGTCCTCTGCCTGACCCCGAACTTGCTCCACCAGTGTCTCGAACCGCGCATTGACTTCAGCAGTTCGGACACGGGCAGTGTTACGATCCCCAGTCTTCAGGCTCTGCTTCAGCGCCTGAGCGCCCAGCGCGAGAGCCACGTCAACGGGATAGTTGCGTCTAAACAACCACGTATGGCCCTTCAGATAGGCATAGCGAATGTGAGCAGACATAGGCCTCCTCCTTTTCTGATTTGATTTTTTGGGGTGTTAGTCGTGAGGGACGATCCGCAGGATCATCTCCCGATCCGGTTCGCCGTAGGTCCCAGCCAGTGGGCCGGTCACAGCAAAGCCGGTCACGCAGTCTTCGAACACCTCCTCCACGCGGAACAGATGTTCAGGGACGTCATCGAAGGCGCGGACGACCACGACGTCACCGGGGTTCAGTTTCAGCTCAGTCATCGTCGGACCTCCACGTCCAGAGAACCGCCAGCAGAACCAGCGCCGAGACAGCGGGATGGGACCGAGACACCACCCAGAGCATCGTCGTCAGGACGGCCTTGGGCGGTGGGTGCAAAAGAAAACCCCCGACGAGAACGCCGAGGGCAGACAGGTACTTCATGGATCAAACTCCTGCAGTTGCTTCTTTATTTAGATGCAGGAGGTTCCTCGGTTTTCGGGGGAGTGGCTTAATGACAGAGGTGCGGAATTAGCAGAAGGTAAAATTGATAGTGCGCCTCAAACGCACGAAGGCGTAACAAGGCTACTTCAAATGCCGATGCCAGACGAAAGACTTGCAAGAAACCTTTGAAGAACCGATTGGCTGTAGATTCGTTGACAATGCAAATTATCTGGCACCACTGCACACCCATTTTGCCCAATGCATCGAAAAATATCTGAAAATTGCGATAGCTTTTCGCTGTTTGGATCGTGCGTGCTAACTCTCAGGCTCACCGGTTGGAAAAGTTGATACGTTTCATCGGACGGCAAGGTTTCCTACCACCCCAGCCACGTCATTCAGACATGGAACAACAGCAGGCTCTGGGGGCTAAACCCTCCGAGAAATGCCCCCGTTTATGCCCCAGTGGTTTCGGGTGTTACGGGTGTTGAGGGTGGGACCCCAGAGGTCGTTGAAGGCCCATACCACGGCCCCTCAAACAAGCCAAACTGTAAAAAGCTTAAGAAATTGCATATAATCTGCTGCATTGTACCAATCGATGGTCTCGTTCACGGGGCGTGCCATTCGCCTTCGCCCTCGACCTTGATGCCGGTGCTGTCGATCAGCAGGTGTAGCGGACCCTTGGAGCCGCAATACGGGATATTGACGGCCAGCGTCTTTTGGCGGCGCGACAGAGTGCTGAAGTCGGGCACCGTCCAGTCGAGGCCAACCAGTCGAAGCAGACTTTCGACGAAGCCAGTTGTCTGCCGGAGCGCCATCCCGAACAGCACCTTCATCGAAAGGCACGTCTGTATAGCGGCGTCGCTGTAGATCTGCTGGTGGCCACGCCTGCCTGTCGGCGCGCCATCCCAGCTCATCTCAGGGTCGAACCAGATCGTCAGCGAACCCCGGCGCTTGAGCGCTTCGTTATAGGCTGTCCAGTTCTTGGTCCTGTAGGTTGGGGGTGTAGGTCTGCTCATGCATCCCAGCTACCACGCTGGATTCACAAGATGAATCCCTCACGCGTTTTGCGCAACAGAGCCGCTCGGCGAAAGTAAGTCAGTTCATCTTCATATTGTGGACGTCGGCGTTGGGCTCGGTTCGACTATTCGCTGAGCAAGGTTTGAGAGCCTGCAAATCGGACAGTCCGGCCGTACGCAGGGCCCTGCCTAATGCGCGGCTTTCTTTACGCGTCAGTGGACTCTCGTTCCCTGGAAAAGTAAGATGTAGCCATAGTTCTGTGACCTAGGGAAGCAGGTGCTATGACGGATGACCAAGTTCGGCGACGGCTCGCGGCTATCCTTGCAGCAGACGCAGTAGGATACAGTCGGCTGATGGATGCGGACGAAGAAGCTACCCTGCGAACGCTCCTGGCCCACCGTGAAACCATTGAAGTATCCATTGCCAATTACGGCGGTCGTGTTTTCGGATCGGCGGGCGACAGTGTAGTCGCCGAATTCCCGAGTCCCGTGGAAGCCGTGCGCTGCGCCATAGAAATTCAGCGGGGACTCGAGACTGGAAACGCTCACTTTCCAGTAGACCGCGTTATGCTTTTTCGCATTGGCATCAACCTCGGCGATGTAATGGTCGAGGGAGGCAACCTCTTTGGCGACGCAATTAACGTCGCGGCCCGGCTCGAGAAGCTGGCCGAAGCTGGGGGAATTATGATCAGCGGAACGATTTACGATCAGGTTGTTGGCAAGATCTCTTATCCGTTCGAATTCGTGGGTGAGCAAACTCTCAAGAACATTGAAGGCCAAGTGCGCGCATACCGTGTGGCCACCAAAGAGATCGAGGCGGGTGCTCGCACACGCGACAAAGGCACGCTTGAATTCGACCTTCCGGAAAGACCTTGCATCGCGATTGTACCTTTCAAATGCCTGCGTTCTGACCCCGAAAAGGACTTTCTTGCCGATGGTATTAGGTTCGGTATCTCGGCCACACTAACACAGCTTTCCGGGCTTTTTCTTGTTCATGCACCGGCCCTTAATCCCTATCGCGGGAAAGATGTCTCGGCATCATCGGTGGGCGCCAAATTCGGCGCTCGCTACATTCTCGAAGGCGCTGTCCAACAGGCTAGTGATCGAGTGCGGGTCACCGCGCAACTTACAGACGTAGAAATCGAGCAAATCATCTTTGCTCAAAGCTATGATCGAGTTGTGGATGATATCTTCAAAGTTCAGGATGAAATCACTCGGGAAATCATCGCTGCACTGAACATAAAGTTGGCCACGAACGAACGAAATCGCATTTGGTTCGGAAAACTCAACAGCCCTGAGGCGGTGGAGTGTTACTACCGCGGTGCCAGTCACTTTTACGAGCTAAACCCGGAGGACAATGGAATTGCCCGCGGCTTTTTTGAAGAGCTTCACCGCGTACAACCCGACTCAGTGGTGGGTCCGAGCTACGTTTCCGTAACGCATTGGATGGACGGTTTTTTTCAGTGGACCGAGCCGGCAGCAAGATCCATGGAACTGGCAGCCAATTGGGCGCAAAGTGCAATAAAATACGAAGACAACAACGGCATCGGTCACGCTGTCTTTGGGCATATTCTACTTCTTAACGGGAAATATGAAGAAGCGCTGACGCTATGTAAAACCGGAGCGAAGCTTAGGTCGAGTTGTCCGTTGGCGCATGCTCTCCTGGGGCTCGTGCTGAATTATTGCGGCGACGCACAGTCCGCTGTTCAGAGCGTGAAAGAAGCCCTTCAGCTCGAGAAAGTGTATCCTGCCTGGCTAATCGACGTACTCGCAGCCGCGTACCGAGACAACGGCAACATTGCGCTCTCGATCCGCGCTGCGAAAGAGTCCTTGCGGCTCAATCAAAAGAACAATGACGCTCGCATTATTCTCTGCAGCGACTACGAGCTTACATCCGCTCACGACGAGGCGAAACGCGTCGCCCACGATATCGTGAGGAGTGATCCGGCGTTTTGCCTATCCGACTACGCAAGCAGTCAGCCTTACAAGGACCCGTCAACGCTCGACCAACTTATGCAAACCCTTCGTGTAGCTGGCTTGCCGGACTGAGCACCAGACTTGGATTTCAGGTCCTTGGCAAATTTGAATTAGCCTGCTTACTCAAATCAGCGCATTAGTCCTAAAAAATCATTGCCCGTGTAAAGCGATAAAACGAAAAATCGGCTATCGGGAGTATCGTGGCGAGTGGAGATGTCAGATTTAGGCTCGAGGCGGGCTGCTATATCGTTCTGAAATTGCCTGGCCGGTAAGGTTTCGGATATCACTCTGTCGTGGCATTCGACCTGCTTGAGAATTTATCGACCCTTCCTCAGGTCAGTGCGATCAACCACCCACCCCAGACAATCAAAACCAGGCCAAATCCTCGGCTCAGAAATCGCCCGAATGGCAACGTCTTTTCCGCCAACACTACGATTGTAAGTACGGCAACCCATGGCAGGTTCATGACGCCCAATACAAACAACAACACCATCAGCATCCAGCAGCAGCCAAGACAGTAGGCCCCGTGATGAAGCCCCATCTTCGCGGCACCCAGGGTTCCCTCGTGCCAATGAGCCGTCAGAAAACTCATGGGCGAGCGGCAATGCTCTAGGCAAGCGTTCTTTAGTGGCGTCCATTGGAACAACCCGGCGAATATCAACATCACGCCGCCTACGGTCGGCGCAACCCTCCCCATCATGGAGGAAAGCGCGCCACCCGAGTGCAGCCACCAATTCAATACAGTCGCCGCCAGCGAGAACCCCAGCCAAACCAACAGGTACCCTGCAACGAAGCTGCCCGTCGGCACGAAGGGGCGCCCTGCCTCCTCCCGTTTCGCGCGCACTCTTTCGTAGATCATTACGGCGGGTGTAACCGAAGGCAGCATCATCGCGAACATCATCACGGCCCACATGCTAAGCATGAAGACAAAATCCGCGACTGACCACTGCATCATCATCGGCATGGTTACGTCGCTGGCCATCGTCATTGGGGACGAACCTCGTCCGAGGTAAATTGTGTAGGCCCACGCCAGCGCGGTGAGCACGACTAGCGCCACCAGCACCAGCGCCCGATCTCGTCGTGCGACACCTACGGCATTCATTCTGATAGCCTGACGATCCGGCCCGGCCTCAGCCGGCCCAGGCGACTTGTCCGACCACGCCCGACCGGCCCGTCCACGTCGCGGGCATATCCGCGTCGTTCCAGGTGGTGCCGTCACTGGGGGCCAGATCACCTTCATGCCCCTCATGCCCGAAGACGAGGCTGAACGCGGCGTTCTGCAGTTTCATCTTGTTGCCGAGATCATTGACCAGACGGCGGGATTTCATCTCGCCCACACCCGCCACACTCGCCGTCAGTTCGCCTTCGGCCTCGGTCACGCTGATCCCGGCGCGTTTGGTCGGAAGCCAGGTCGACAACAGGCTTGCTGGTACTTCCATGCCGCCGCCGGACGCACCCTGCAAGATGGTCTCCAATGCCGCTACCTGCGCATCGCTGGCGTTTTCATCAATGTACACTCGCCCGGTGCCGTTGGCGTCGAACAGGGTCGGCCCGGGGAAATGAAACGAGACAATCGCGTTCTGACCGGAAAGGTCCACGCCTTCATGAGAGCCCTCGCGAATGCGTACCAACAGTGATGTTGCGCAATACCCCTGGTCCATGAGCATAAGGTCGGCTTGTCCGAACCAGCATGGGCAAAGCATGTTGCAACTGCAGGTTTCGACGAGCTCGCCCGAAACATTCCAAGCCATGACTTCTCCTCCCGTCTCACGTTTTCCGCAGCCGAATTTTAGCACAAAAGCCGCGTTTCACCAATCAACCACAAGGCTACTCGTGCTTGCTCAGGGCTCAATGCGAACACGCCATCAATTTAGCTGGGCGTCTGCACTCCGACCGGTACCAACTGAACGTCTGCTCTACGCCCAACAGAAGCTCGCAGCCGACTTTTCTGGCTTCTTTCAGAGTGAAACCAAGGGTAGTTGGCGAGCGACGAGCTAATCGTTTTCAACGATTGCCGTTGGAAGGCCTTGCTCGACCCAATCAGGATACCCACCGGCATAGTACCGAGAATCCTCAAAGCCCCAGAGGTGGGCCTTTATTGCGGCATACGCAGAATATGGGCAATGTGGCCCATGGCAGCTGAATACCATAGTGTCATCAAGTTCCGCTATTTCCAAAAGCGCGTCTCGTGACAGACCAACTAACAGCGAGAAGTTGAAGGAATTGGGTATATGCCCGGCATTAAAATCCAACTTCGCGCGCACATCGACGAATTTCGCTGCGCCTTGTTCCCAAAGAGCATGTGCTTCTTCAGTATTAATACGAGAGATTGATTCAGGGTAATATAAACCTTCATCACGTGTCATTTGGTCTGCGACATCATCGTAATCAATGTCATTGCCAGTGCTGGGTGGTACCCCGGCTTTCAAAACGCCCTCATACAAATGTCGGCGATAATCCGGGTCGTAACCGTACATGTCACCGTACCACCAGATAAGGCTTTCTTCAGCCGTGAAGGGATCATAAAACGACGGCAGGGCAAGAGCGTCGTACTGCTTTACCAGATCAGGGACTTCCTCTAGCCGCTCCAAGTGACCAAGCGCGGATACTAACGTTGTAATATCGGCCACTATGTCAGAATTGCGGTTGAGCACGCGTCGCATCGTTGCCACGACTTCCTCATATTTTTTTTGGTGAAGCTGGGAAACACCCAGTTCGCGCAAATAACGGGTTGGTTCAAGCGGGTCAAAACGCAAGGCATACTGAACCGCCGCTTCTGCTTCCGACGCACGCCCTGTCGCGTTAAGGACCTTGGCTTTTACGAGATGTATGTCAGGGTCATTTGGCGCCAAAGCCAACGCTTTATCTAATTCCTTATAAGCCTCATCGTGGCGGCCCTGCTCCACAAGAATCTCTGCCTGAACCGAGTATGCTAAAGCCGATGGTTCCTCCATCGCTTTTTCAAGGCTTCTTTCCACTTCTTTCCAAGACCGTTCAAACCCGCCACTCATGGCCAGAAACCAGACACTCTGAACAATTCGCCAATGGGCTGCAGCTAATGCAGCATAAGCCCTGTGGTAATCGGGATCGATTGCGATCGCGTCTTCAAATCTGGAAATCGCGCTCAAGGTGTCATCAGAATTGCCACTGCGCAGAAGTTCAAGGCCGTACAGCAGCGAGTCATACGCTTCAGGATGTTCAGTTTCTGTTGTTCCAAACTCCTGTTTTTCTTTGGCTGTCAATTGAACCGCCAATGCAGATGTTATTTCTTCTAGGACCTTGTCCTGAAGTTCAAAAACCTGCTGAACATCACTGTCATATCGGTCGGCCCAAATATGATGACCGCTCAAGGCATCGATCAACTGTGCATTTACACGGACTTGATCTCCTGCTCTGCGCAGGCTCCCTTCAAGGATGTATTGTACCCCCAATTCTTCAGCGACCTGCTGGGATTTCACGGCCTTGTCTTTGTATGTCCAACTTGAATTTCGTGAAATTACGAAAATGCCAGACAGCTTGCTCAAGTCCGTGATCAGGTCTTCGGTGATCCCGTCTGCAAAAAATGCGTGTTCTGGATTGTCACTAAAATCGTCGAACGGAAGTACCACGAGTGAAGGCTTGTCCGGCAGAGGAAGGGCCATCTGATCAACTGAGGCAGGATCGAATTCCGGTTTCCATGGTCGCCAAATCATTAGTGCAAGCAAGAGGATGATCGCAGACATTGAAATGCCTACCTTGATTGGAAAATTTCCAGAGCTTGAAACAAGCGGCTTCCCGCCCGGCACCACCCGATACACCCTGACAGGAGTGGATATGTTTTTTACTCTCTTTTCTCCTAGATCTTCATAACCAACTTCCACGTTCGCTTTGAGGTGATCGTAGGCTGTGCCGGATACGACCACTCCTCCCGGTGCGGCCAATTCTTCCAGCCGAGCCGCGATGTTGACACCGTCTCCGTAGATATCCCCCTCGTCGAAGACTACATCGCCAAGGTTGACCGCAACTCGATAGCGGATCTTGCGATCTTCAGGGACATGCTCTTCTCGGGTTTTCATGGCTTCTTGAATCGAAACCGCACAGTGAACTGCCTCTACGACACTGGGGAACTCGGCAATCATTCCGTCCCCCGTTAGTTTTATTATATGACCTTTATGGGCATCTATCTTGGGGTCGATGAGTTCGATCCGGTGTCGTTTTTGTCGCTCAATGGTACCTGTCTCGTCGGCCTCCATTAGGCGCGAGTACGCAACCATGTCGGCGGCGAGAATGGCAGCAATCCTACGCTCCATGCTAATCCTCCGAGTTTGAGGATAGCAGAAAATGAAATGAAATTCGACTTTAGGCCTGTTTATCGCATTCAACCGTCATTGGCCCCGCCAGCGCCTGTCGCCACTGTAAAATGGGGCTGCCAGCGGCTCTAATTGCCCATGCTGACCCGTTGATGCTCCATTCAACACGTCGCTTCGATTAACAGAATGCCAGATGCTCACCCTCCAAATTCCCCGTGCTCACTCGTCCTTCGTCCTCGTGCCGCCCGTCGCTTCACTCAGCAAAATGCCCCCGAAACCGCCCCGGTTCCGGCCACCGGTTGGAAAAGCTCTTAGGTTTCATCGGTGGGCAAGGATTCCTACCACCCCAGCCAGGTCATCGGAACATCGAGACGTAGACTCCCGTGGCACCCGTTTGCTACGGAAAATGCCCCCGTTTATGCCCCAGTGGTTTCGGGTGTTCTGACTCCCCCTGTCTCCTCCTCTTTCCTAACCACTAGCATGGGTACTATGGGGGTGGGGAATAGGTATAAGTAATGAATAAAAACCGGAGGATAGAGAGACCCGAGACCGCTCACTGGTGCTGACGGCATCCGTAGGACTGGACCGTTGACGAATCGTTCCTGGGGCTGACGGGTGGTCGCGGTGTTGGCGGGTGGCGCAACCTATGGAGTCGATGGCATAAAAGCGGTCGCTCAAGCCTAATACACGAATGACCGCCTGGAGCTAAAAGCAGGCGTTCATTGCGTTACCCAGAACAGCTAGTTTGCGCGAATAACTGAATTTGCATTGGGGCGCAAAATGATCGAGAGAATGACTGTTTTAAAACCTATCAGGCTTTTGGGCTGATCACGGCTGAAACCTTGTTATAACAGCGGTTCCTGGGGAAGTCGGTCCATTCATTGCGCGAAGTTCATTGCTAGCCTCTTCCAATCGGATTTCTCTGGCGACCATTGGCTGGATATCCACTTCGCCACGTTCGATCATTCCTAGAAGGCGGGGGTATTTCCATGAAGGCATACCACGAGTGCCAAAAAACGAGAGTTGTTTGGAATAAATTGCACGCATGTTCACCTGCATCTGGCCGTCGCCCGACGGCATACCAATTTGCACGTGCCGACCATGGATAGCGAGACACTCTACGGATGCGTTCGTCGTTGTTTCGATACCCAGCGCTTCTATGGAAACCTGTGCTCCTCCATCCGTGATATCTCGGATCGCTGCTGCGGCGTCTTCTTTGCTTGCATTTACTGTTGCGTCCGCGCCGTTGAGCTTTGCATGCTCAAGCTTCTCTTCAACCACATCCACTACGACAACTCGGCATCCAAGCATTTTTGCCAATAGAAGAACGGACAAGCCAATCCCTCCGGTTCCGTGTACAGCCACCCATTCACCAGCTGCGACATCTGCACGGTCTGTCAAAGCATGCCAAGCAGTGGTGACACGACACCCGAGCCCTGCCGCCAAGGCAGGGGACAGCGTTTCTGGCAAGTGAACCAAGTTGTGGTCGAAAGGCACTGCAACGTATTCAGCGTAGGCACCTGGCGTTCCAAATCCAGGAACGATTTGGTTAGCACAAGTGTTTGATACGCCTGTTTGACAAGCGTTGCAGCTGCCGCAGCCCAAGATGAATGGCGCTATGAGGCGGTCACCAACTTTGTGCTTCGCTTGAGGCCCTGCCTCTACCACAGTTCCACAGTATTCGTGCCCTAAGATGGAGCCATTTTGAACTTTGGGGTGTGCACCAGACCATCCATGGAAATCCGAGCGGCATACGCCACAGGCGGCGACCTCCAGGACCACTCCATTGTCTGGGCGGGTTGGATCCGGGACCGTCTCAATCGAAAGGTCTTCACAAAACTCTCTTACGACTGCAGCTCGCACTTAGCGCTCCTAAAGATTTGGTTTCATTGATCGAGCAATTCGGTTCGGGCGAGACTAAACAGGTCTATCGCCTTTCACGGTCACACGTCGCCCTTTACGCTCTGCGGGCCAATAGTCCCAGATAGCACGATGCATACAGCACCGGTTGTCCCAAAAGGCCATGTCGTTAAGCGACCACCTGAACCGGATTTGATAGTTGATTTGTTCCGCATGCTCGAAAAGCATGTCGAGGATCGCATCGCCTTCCTTATCCGACAAGCCCACAATCTTTGTCGTAAATGTTCGGTTCACAAACAGCGATTTCCGGCCCGTTTCCGGATGAGTTCTAACAATCGGATGAACTGCTTCGGGACAATCAATATCGCTGTCTTTTTGTCCCCGGTCGCTATAGCGGCCTTTATAGATATGCTCTGAACTATGAAGCGCAGACAAGCCGTTGATCATATCTTTTATCGGTTCAGAAAGATCGTCGTAGGCCGCATACATATCACTGAACATAGTGTCCCCTCCGCAGGGAGGGGCGATATGGATTTGAAGCATAGTTCCAAGAGGAGGCGTCTCGTCGCAAGAGACGTCAGAGTGCCAGAACTCACCGTTTGCTACCTTGGAATTCTTGGTTGCATGGATTTCGAAAATCTCTGGATATCCTTCCATTGTTGGGGCTGCGGGGTGCGCATGAAGCGGTCCAAAGCGTTTCCCAAATTCAATGTGCTGCGCAGGTGGTATTTCCTTTTGCTCTTTGAAGAACAGCACCTGGTAGGTGTGAAAAGCGTCGCAGATCTCCGCAAACTGATCGTCAGGAACAGGCTGGCTCAAATCGACTCCATAGATCTCGGCCCCAAGGATTGGAGCGAAGGGTTTGGCAACGATGGAAGTATAGGCGTTAGATTTGGGAGCAACCATAAGTACCTCCGGGTTTGGTTTCGTGAGCATACTATGCGCAAGGTACACATCAAAAAATTTGAATAAAAATGAAAAAACTTTGACTAACAGGTGAAAAAATTTCACATATTGAAAACGGTTTTGGCGGTAGTGAGGTTATCGGAATGAGCATTCGGTCACTGCGAACACTAATCGCAGTTCATCGACATGGTAGCTTCCGTGCCGCGTCAGAGGCGGAGCATCTAACTCCGTCGGCGGTCAGTCATCAGATGCGGAATCTGGAGGTCACGTTGGGGCTCGTTTTATTTGACCGATCGGCCAAATCACCCAAACTGACCCATGCCGGGCTAACGTTTGTCGGAGAGGCCGCTGCGGTGGTGGCCGCTTATGACGGTTTGGCGGAAAGGGCGAGTTCGAACAACGAACTCTCTGGCGAAATAACTTTGGGTGCAGTTCCAACAACTCTGACTGGATTGGTGCCAATTGCGCTAGCGAGGCTAAAGTCCGTGCATCCGGATATCCGTGTGAGAATTGTTCCAGGTTTGACCAATCAGCTTTTGCTGCAGTTAGACCGCGGGCAGGTTCAAGCGGCGATCATTTCCCGACCAGACGTTCTGCCAAACACGTTGGTATTCTCTGAAATTGTATCCGAAAAATTGGTCCTGCTTGTCTCGGAAAACACCCCAGATTTACCTCCGAAAGAACTGCTTGGTGCGTCACCGTTTATTCGTTTTACGCGTGATGCGGTTGTAGGAAGGCAAATCGAGACTTGGCTGCAAAGAAAGGGCATTGAAGTCAAAGACGCCATGGAACTAGAGAGCCTTGAAGCAATCTCAAGTATGGTGGCGGCTGAACTTGGCGTATCAATCATACCAGACAGCCGTTTAGCTGCATATGACCACTTGCGGCTCAAAAGGATCCCCCTTGAACAGAACGGACCTAAGCGCATTGTTGGCCTGGCGAATATGAGAGCCTCACCTCGCACTAAAATGATCGACGCAGTTACGACGGCACTATTGGAAGCAGTAGAAAACCAGCTGGTATATTTGTGAGTTCGCACTCCAGCAAGTATCCGCAAGAAAATTTTTGCCACTTAAATTACCGAGACTGGAAATCAGTTTTGGCCGGTCTCTAACGCCAAACCTGATTGCCGCGATAGGTTGTGTCGCCTACAGAGCAGCCTTACGTTACTTTTTGGTGGATGAGCGCCAGGCGCCCAGGTTGCAAAACTCTGCAGTGTCTACCAAAGTTCGCTTCGAAACAGAGTTGGGGCTCTTAAAATGACTGGTACACTTTGTTCCATTCTCGGAGCGATTGGAAACACACCTTTGGTGTCTCTTGATCGGCTGGTAAAGCATTATGGTTGCGAGGGAAAAATTTTAGCCAAGCTCGATTACTTGAACCCCGGATTCTCCAAAAAAGACCGCGCGGCGCTTGGGGTCATTGAAGCAGCTGAGGCCAATGGCACGTTAGAGCAAGGGCAGACAATCGTTGAGCTGACAAGTGGCAATATGGGCACCGGCCTTGCCATCATCTGCAGTATCAAAGGCTACCCATTCGTTGCTGTCATGTCCAAAGGCAACTCGCCTGAGCGCGCACAAATGATGCAAGCTCTTGGTGCCGAAGTCGTGTTGGTAGATCAAATGCCGGGAAGTCGCCCCGGGGAAGTATCCGGCGCTGACCTCGCAGAGGTTGATCGCGTGGCTACAAAACTGACGATTGAACGCAACGCATTTCGAGCTGACCAATTCCAACGAGAAGGTAATCCGAGTGCCCATGAACATACGACTGGCCCAGAACTTTGGGAACAGTCCGGCGGCAACATCGATGCATTCTGTGATTTTGTCGGATCGGGTGGCACTTTGTCTGGGACTTCCAAGTACCTGCGATCGCGAAATTCAGAGATCAAATGCTATCCCATTGAGCCCGAAGGCGCTGCTGTTATCGCCGGTCAGGAAGTGACAAGCCCCGAACATCCCATTCAGGGAGGTGGGTATGTTATGGATGATCTCGATTTCCTTCGAGGGTTCGTGTGGGATGGGTTTCTTCAAATTGATGGCAACACGGCGCGTCAGACTTGTCGCAATCTGGCGCGTTTAGAAGGCATTTTCGCTGGGTTTTCTGCCGGCGCCAACGTGGCGGGTGCTGTCGAGCTGCTAAAAGGCCCTCACAAAGGCCAGACCGTTTCCGTGATCATTTGCGACTCCGGATTGAAGTACCTTTCTACTGATCTTTTCACGTAGAACTGCCCTTTGACGTAGCGTGCGTCCGCGAAGTAGACGCTCACGAAGATACTGCGAATGACCGAATTGAGCCAATATTGTTGAAAACTCGAGAATTCGGCCCACTCGCTTTTTCGCCGATTTCCATCGCGTCAGCAATGCTGACACCACTTGCCCAAAGCAGGCCATGACAGCCTCTCACATCGCGGAACCATTGCTTCGGCCGACCCCCTGGCTAAAAAATCAACCGCGTGACAATGGGTAATTATTTTCAGGCTTTGGCCAAAACTGGAGTTTTTTAACAATATCAGCCCAATGCGGATATCACAGGACAGCAGATTGAATTGTGGTACCGGTGCCAAAGCGTAAGCAATTAAAACGCGTCAATTCTGCCCACTTGACGGTTGCGCTACCCGAGGAAACTGAGCCAGCTGCGAGTTCCCCGATGCTGTTAGACAGGGATGAACTTGACCTAACGGTTCTGCAGTTTAGCCGAGATGGCTACGACAGACTTCAGAACATAGGTCACTAAGTCGTGTGGGTTTTTTGGCGTCATTGGCCGACTAACTTTGCCGCTACACGGCAAAGTTACCCTGTTGAAATTGTTTAGCTATCGAAGCTGATTTGACTGTTTTTTGCTTCGTGACTTTGCTGTCCTGGGACTTGATGCGCCGTTTCCTGTTGCAGCTCCCTCCAACTCAGTGTTGGACAGATCGTCGCATGCCGTGCAACGATAAACCTTATGAAACAGCGCTATGGGAGGCAAAATGTCAGATTCAAGTCCCAAAAAGATGCTCGACCCGGACCCACGTGTCTGGGACTTCGAGACTGAGTATGAACTCGGACAAGACAACATCAGGCCGCTCGGGTTGGATATCCACAACCCCGTCTTCATTGTCTCTGGTTTGCTGATCCTGGGTTTCGTGATCGTGGCTTTGGCCAATCAGGAAGCTGCCGCTGCATTCTTCGGCTGGCTCCGGCCATGGCTGACCAGTACCTTTGACTGGTTTCTGGTGTTGTCGGTAAATGCGATCACATTGTTCTGCCTGGCGCTTATTGTCCTGCCTGTCGGAAAAGTCAGAATTGGCGGAAAGGATGCGAAGCCCGATTACTCTTATGCGGGTTGGATCGCAATGATGTTTGCGGCAGGGATCGGGATCGGCCTCCTGTTCTTTGGTGTTTTGGAGCCAGTGTATTACAACTTTTCGGAAGACGGGAATGCACGGCCCCTGAACATCGACATTAGTCAACCGGGCAATGAGTATATTGGTGTCGTCGGGACGATACATCACTGGGGTCTCGAAGGCTGGGCTGTATATGCTGCAGTGGGATTGGCGCTTGCGATATTCGCTTACAACCTGAACCTGCCACTCACGCTCCGGTCGGCTTTTTTTCCGCTGCTTGGAGAACGTGTCTGGGGCTTTTGGGGACATCTCATCGACACGCTGGCGGTCTTTGCGACACTTTTCGGCCTTACGACGTCCTTGGGCCTGGGTGCTCAACAAGTTGCTGCAGGTCTGAACGAGGTGTTTGGCATCTCACCGTCCCCGACGCTGACCGTTATCATTATCGTTGCCATCACGCTTATCGCTCTTGGCTCCGTCCTCTTGGGCATGGACGCGGGCGTAAAAAGACTGTCTGAGATAAATATGATAATGGCCGTCGGGCTCTTTATTTTTGTGATCGCTATGACCGGAATTTCTGCAGCAATCGCGCGCTACGTTTCAGTCATGGTGGACTATGTCACATTGCTGCCCGCGCTTTCCAATCCGTTCGGGCGGGAAGATACAAGCTTCTTCCACGGCTGGACAACATTCTATTGGGCGTGGTGGATTGCTTGGTCGCCTTTCGTCGGCATGTTCATAGCACGGATTTCCCGGGGTCGCACCGTGCGTGAGTTTGTACTCTGTGCCCTGATTGCACCAACAGCTGTTTGTGCGTTGTGGATGTCCACTTTCGGAGGTGCGGCTATCGACATGCTGAATGCAGGTGGTGCTGAAGGAGTCAAAGCCACTGTGATCGACAGTTATGCTCCGGAGGGCGCCTTGTTCGGTTTCCTCAAGGAACTGCCGCTGTATAACATCATTGCGCCGATCTCGCTGGTGTTGATTGTGATCTTTTTTGTCACCTCGTCCGACTCCGGCTCACTGGTGATCGATACAATCACCGCAGGTGGCAAGTTGGATGCGCCCGTTGTTCAGCGCGTATGGTGGTGTACGCTTGAAGGCCTTGTCGCTATTGCACTGCTCCTCGGCGGTGGGTTGAACGCCCTTCAGGGAGCCGCCGTGTCCATGGGGATTCCGTTTACACTGGTGATACTCATCATGTGCTACTGCCTGTGGTTGGCATTGCGATCTGAATACAAGAAGCTCTGAGGAACAGTCGAAAGCAGTTGTGGCTTCCCATTGAGATAGGGGAGCCATTACATCAAACTGCGGTACTTCGCCATTTTGGAACGGCTAGTTACGTACTACAAAAACAGAGCACCTAGCGTGCGTAACGACATGACTGGCGGTTGTACCCAACAGATAGTCTTGGATTTTTGGATTGGCCGCCTCCATTACGATCATGTCGACGTTGCGTTCATCCGCGAGTTTCACGATCTGGCGATGCACCGCTCCGGTCCGGACAGTGGTTTCAAGTTGGACGCCTTCTGCTGGGTGATCTTCAACAAACTTCTTCAGTTGCTCGCTCCAATATCCAACAGAGTCGCGAATGTTCAAGTTTCGCTCCATTTCTGGCGCAACTGTCACCACGAGAAGCCGCGCTTCTCGGCGTTTAGCCATTGCGATTGCTTCTTCGTAGGCGCTGTGATCCAGCCTCACGTGACGAAGATTTATCGGGCATAGGATTAAATTCGTATCAAGTGGCATCTTCACCGTCCCGTCTCACGCTTTCAATTAGTAAGTGTTAGACAATGACTTTGCGAGGTGGACCGTCAAGAGTGACCGTCTCCAATGCACAGCAGCCGCTTTGTCCGCATGGCAGTCGTTCGAGCGACACGCTGCGAATGATCGCTACAGACTTCTTGGCCACTCGTGGTAAATTTGGTGTGGCGGAGGAAGAATAGTGAGCAAAATTGCATTCAGTATGCGTGATCAGATGGACGGTATGTCCGATGATGAATTCGAAGATGCGATGAGTCTTAGTAAGGCGGATTTTCTTGACTATCTCGACAAAGCGGCAGCGTCAGAAACGAAATGCAAGGCCAACTTAGGTGAACCGGCTCCAGACTTCTTGGCGCACGTATTATGTGAGGATGGAGACGTTTCATCCAACTTACTGAAGCTATCCGATCTTCGCGATGCACCTGTCTCGTTGATTTTCGGGAGCTACACGTGTCCCATATTTCGTCGTCAATCCGAGCGCATGAAGCAGTTAATTGGCGAATTTGAAAACTCGGTTCAGTTCGTTTTCGTTTACACGCTGGAAGCGCATCCGACAGACGGATGGAACACAAACTCCAACCGTGCCGACAAAATTATGTACGCTCAACCAACAAATATGAATGAGCGTGCCAAGGTGGCCCATGATTGGCGAAGGGCCTTCAGCTTTCACAGCCAAGTTGTCCTAGATTGGCCAGACAATCGGATAAATGACGATTACGCTGGCGCACCAGAGCGCTTGTATATTCTCGACGCTAAGGGTGTCGTGACCTTCAAATCCGAGCAAGGTCCATATCACGATAGCCATCTAGAGGATTGGGCAGCAGCGTTAAGAAGCGCCACAACAAGCCCGTAGCGGTTTCGTCCAATTGGCAATCCGATGCCGCTATGCAGCCAATGGCGGTTTTGTCCACTAAAGCGGCCATCAATACCAGATACCGCGAACGACCGGCCTGAGCCCTAAGCACTCATTGACTAAGCCTCAGCGATGCCGGTCAGCCGGAACACTTCCATTGGCTCCCGGATGCCTTTCAGCGTTAACTCCCCACGCGATTCCACGAGGAACCGATCCTCGAGCGCGATGGCCGCCCGCAGACTCAGAAGGATCTCTCCATCCTCTGCCTCGTCGCAAAGACGCGACGCTAGGTTGATCGGTGTGCCAGAAGCCGTGTAGTCGAACCGCCCCTCGAACCCCACGATCCCAATGTTCGCATAACCAAGGGAGACAGCCACACCGAAGCCCAGCCGGTGGCCCAGTCGCTTCCATCGCATGCAAAGATCCACCATCCGCGCGCGCATGGCAATCGCCAGCCGCGCCGCCTCGCCTGCGGGGTCGTCACAGGGCAGCGGATCGTTGAACAGCACCATTATGCCATCCCCCATCCGCAGATCAACTCCCGCCTCGTGGGCGTTGATCAGCTTTCCCATCTCTTCGTGATAGGTTTGGAGAACCTCGATGGTCTCCTCCGGCTCCGCCGTCTCGCAAAAGGCAGTGAAGCCCCGGATGTCGCAGAACAGCGCGCCCAGAAGCGCCCGATGGCTCGACAGCAACTTCTCAGATCCCGACGAAATGACGGTATCTGCCACCGCCGCCGGCAGGAACCGCTTTAGGCGCCCCATGCGCTCGATCTCGCCCACCTGGGCTTGCACCCGATCGCCCAATTCGGCATTGAGCGCCTCCAGCGTCCTGAACTGGCGCACGTTCTCGATGGCGATGGCGGCCTGGGAGGCGAAGCCTTCGACCAGTTGGGTATCCGAGTCACGCGGGAGGCGGTCGGGCGGCCACATGAGGTTAATGCTGCCCCACACTTCGCCGTTGACAAAGATAGGTACACCTACCAGATACTTCAGGCCCCGCGCCCGGACCCATTCGTAATCGAGATAGCTTTCGTCAGTAGCATCGTCGATCCGGGCGACCGCTCGAGAGCGGAAAACCCGGCCAGCCAAAGTATTGTCGGCAAGCGGTTCTGCTGGCGTCAATTCCGTCTCGGCGAGGGCTTCGCCGCGGACGCCATAGCTGGCGCAGTAGTGGATAATGCCATTCTCGACGCGCCACAAAGTGCACACCGGTGCACCACATAGTATCGCCGCGTTCCGCGTGATCAGGTCGAACACTGGGCCATCATCGTCCCGATTCTGGCTGATGACTTCCAGAATATCCCGCGTCGCCACTTCACGCTCTAGCCTAGCCTGCAGCTCGCGGAACTGCCGCACGTTCTGAATGGCGATAACGGCTTGAGCAGCGAAGGTTTGCACCAAGGCGATTTCATCTTCTGTGAAGGGCAACACTTCCCGACGGTAGAGAAACAAAACCCCTAGCGAAGAATCAGGTGTTAACAGCGGAACGGTAAGAAGTGTGCGTATGCCCTCAACTTCCACCGCGTGAACCCGGTGCGGTTGACCGGCATCGTAAATTTGGTCTCGTGCATCGGCGATCTGCAGCGGTTCGCGAGCAATCATCGCCTGTACCGTCAGTGATTGTTCCGGGTCCATTGGCAACGGATTGGAATTGATCAGCTCGACGAATTGTGACCGGGCGCCGTGATAGGCGGGGATTGTCAAACAGGTGCGCTCATCATTGGCCAGAAACAGACATGCAAATGGCGCATTACACAATCGTGCCGCGCTTTCAAGAATCACATCAAAAACAGGTTTTTCGTCGTCACGGGACCGTGAAATGACCTGAAGGATTGCCCGCATCGCACGCTCACGCTCACGTGCACGCGCAAGCTGTTTTTGCGACCCATGGCGATCTGTGTTCTGAGGCGAATTAATCACTGTCGCGCCTTTGGTTGCGATGTACTTAATTCAATCTTAGCCGCGCAGGCTTTCGCATTCCAGACTGTGTACTTGAGCACATCTGGCTGAGCAAAATTAAATTTTCGACACGGGCGTTAGCATCTACTCGTATTGTGGGAAGCAATTAAGGAGACGTAATGACCGGCAGTTTTGTCCGCACAGCCTTCATTCCGCCACCTACGACCAACGTCATCTTTGGAAAAAGAAAGAAAAGCAGAGATCCCCCGGCAACCCGCTAAGGGCCGCCGAGGTTTGGATTTCAGGGTGGTCTGCGGTTAACGACATTGTGGGCTAACCACTGCCAGTAGGCTTCAGCATCCCGGAATCCCTGAGCCCGAGCTGCCAGATCTTCCGCTGCCTTACGGGTGCACCCGCCGTCGTATTCGGCAATCGCTGCTCGCTCCTCGAACGCGTCGATGTCCGGGAAACTCTTACCGGGAGCCGTATCTGATCGACGATCGACCGACGCTGTTCATCACTGATCCCAGCCGAGTAAATCCCGTAGGTGATCCCGTTCTCCGATCGAGCCGATTGGTGACCGACCAGAGAGGCTGTGAAGTGCTCAGGAAAACCCGTTCGCTCGCACTGGGCGTTGAACCACTTGCGGGTCGAATGGAACACAAACTCTCGCCCCTACGCTCTGGTCAAGCTGCAAACCGATCGGTCACCGTATCGGTTCGCGAAAACCCGACGGAGTATCGGACCGATTACAACCCGCTCGGTCCTAAATCGTTACTGCGCCGGGCGAGAAGCGAAACTTATCAATTAAGGGAGCACCCAAATGACAGGGTGGGAAGTCACATTCAACATTGCAGCAGCGGGAACGACAATCGCTCTGCTTCTTTATGTACAGTATCTTCTGAAAACCTAGGCCGCCGATGAATCTCCGCATCTCACGGGTACGCCACACACTCGGCAAGTTTTCGTTCGCCATTTCGACGGGAATTCCATGCGCCTCGGCAAAGTCGCAGACCGGCAGAAGCATGCGCCAATCACGAGAAATGATTGCCGTCCCCTTCCAGCTCCAATCTGGGATCAGTTTTGACAGGCGGATCATCTCGTTGACCGCCGAAAGGGCCTGAGCGTCGTTTCTGGCCGGGCAGCCAAGGATTTGGACCCGCCCCTGCGCAACCGGGTCGAGGCTTTCCATGATACCCCCGGGGCGGGTCCTTTTGCCGTGATTGGTCGACGGTAATCCCATGGCCTGTTTTAATACGTTCCCGAGATCCTCCGATCACGGCGTTCGCTGCGCTGATCACGTTCTTCGACGAGCGGTAATTGTCTGTCAGAAGCGTCTCGAAATCAAGTTCATCGGCAGCTACCCGTCGGGCGAAACTCGCGCCAACCAACCGCTTGGCTAAGACATGGATGGTCAAGACCGTCACGAAGCGAGCATCTTAGCCAATCAGCAGACGCAAGCGTTCCCGGAGCCCCCAATAAGATGCGGCAAGTCGTGGCGCAGAATATTGTGCCCAATAACATGTGCGAAACCGGCGCAAAACAGGTCGAGCTTTTCAAGCGCGGCTTTCAGGTCACCTTTCCGATGAGCGATCCCCTCTCCGTCGCCTTCCGGCCCGGCTGTAAAGGCGAAGACCTGGGCTTCCTTGGGATCAACCTCCAGATCAATCGACAGACAGCGCGACAAGATTTTGAATTGTTCCCGCGGCATTTGAATATGCTTAATTCCCGACGGAACAGCCTCGGGGATTTCAAGTGGCTGTTGTTTGCCACGGCCAAGGGCCTTCGATATGCCGCTGGAAATTAAGTTTTTCATATTCGCAGGTTAATAATTAACCCCAAGGAGCGGAACCTTCGGCTGCCATTTGACCAAAAATGTTCCCCCGATGCCATGTCAGATTTATTGAGTGCGGCCAGTTTCTTTTTTTCGGGCTTCCAGATCTTCCCATCCGGAACCAACAGCCGGTCGACAACATCACCCGGCACCTTATTGCGAGAGCGGAGCTGGCAGGATCCTAAAAGGCTTGTTGATCAAAGTTCGCTTGTTCCCCGGCCCGTCGGTCTTTTGCCAATGCAGCGAACATCCGGCTCCTGCCCAAACCGGAAAATTCGTATGGCCGACGAGTCCCCAAGCGCCAAAACAATCAAGAGCAAAAAGTGAGACACATGACTGAATTCAAACCGACCCCCAAAAATCGCCCATTGAGCCTTTTCCATTTATTTTAATATATTTCAATATGTTGAAAAATATCCGGCCACTCCAGCCAGGTCATCGGAACATCGAACGACAGCAGGATCTTGGGGCGGAACCCTCCAGGAAATGCTCCCGTT
This sequence comes from uncultured Ruegeria sp., assembly GCA_963669395.1. Taxonomy (GTDB): domain Bacteria; phylum Pseudomonadota; class Alphaproteobacteria; order Rhodobacterales; family Rhodobacteraceae; genus Ruegeria. The sequence goes on from OY770022.1 coordinate 3,763,086, forward strand.
TCTGGCCCAGTGGTTTCGGGGTTTCTTTCTTATCTTCACTCCTTGGCGGTTACGATGAGCCGTAAACCTGCCTTAATCAAAACACCCCAAACTTTCTCATTCGTGCTGATGTTGGCCGAGCGACAGTGAGCATGATGGTTTTGCAAAACTCAGGCCTTCAAGATTCACTTTGGTGCTTCACCAAAGTAGCCTCCAAAGAATGCGACCATTGCCAGCAATACGCCGACCAGTATTGCGATGACCCAAAGTGCTCCGCTGCCCTTGGCAAAATATCCCATCGAAAGCAGGCCAACTACGAATATTCCCACCAAGAAATACAGTATTGTATTGTCCACCTTATCCCCCCAAACGCTAAATCAATTGCGCAACCATCTATCTCACTCGGAAAAAACTGATCCGACCGTGGTTCGAAAGGCCATGTTAAACGGCCTGTGGTGATTGTCGGATACCATTCAGCGTGGCGAACAAAACCGGGACGAGGATCATTGTGAGCATCGTGCCCACCGTCAATCCGCCCATGATCGTGACAGCAAGACCCACCCAAAACACGTCCGGCAGCAGTGGTATGACACCCAGAACCGTGGTTGCCGCGGCCAATACGACGGGGCGCAGTCTTGAGGCACCGGCATTCAAAACGGCGTCGTATCCCGGTTGACCTTCAGCCAAGTTGTCGTTGATCTGATCGATCAGAACAATCGCATTCTTGATCATCATGCCAGCCAGGCTCATGCCGCCGAGCAACGCCACAAACCCGAAGGGTGTGTTCGTGAGAAGCAAGCTGGGGACGATGCCTATCAGCACAAAAGGCACGGTCAGAAAAATGACCAGCGGTCTGCGATACGAGTTGAACAGGCCAACAACGATAAGAGCCATGATCGAAAACGCGGGTATCATTCCGGGGATCAGGGACGCCTGTGCAGATACCGTGTCCTCGTACTCTCCGCCCCACTCCATGCTGTAGCCTTGCGGCAAGTCGGCCTCCAAAGCGTCAAAATCGGCGAGACCTGCGGCGCGATAGCTTGGCAGGGTAACGCTGTCGATGGGATTGGCCTGAACGGTGAGAACACGGCGCCGGTCGCGGCGATTGATCGTGGGGTCTTCCGGCTGGATATTCACACCGCGTACGACCTGGGCCAAGGGGACCGGTTCCACTGAAAACGGTGATTGCAGTTGCAGAAGTTCAAAGTTGTCCACGGCGGCCACATCTTCCGCTCCGGGCCGGACGATGATCGGCAGCAACTCATCGCCCTCGCGGTAGAGGCCAACCGAACGCCCGTCAAACGCCCGTTTCGTCGTGTTGCCAAGGTCTTCATACGTGATGCCCGTCCATCGTGCCCGGTCCTGGTCATAGTCAGGCACGGTCTTCAGGACCCTGTTGCGCCAATCGGTGCGTGCCACCTTCGTCCATTGATGCCGATCCAGTATCGCAACGGCCCGGTCGCCGATTTCGCGCAGGGTTTCGGGATCGGCATCTGCCGGGCCGATGATACGGTTTTCAAACGCCCAGGTATTGCTGGGGCCCACACCAAACTGGCGCGTGAACGAGGTCGCCTCGGGCATATTCTCGGACATCCAAAGCGAGATGGCTTTGGTCATCTCGGGAATGTCCCGGTAATCCTCAACGTTCACGATGACTTGCGCGTAGGACGGATTGGTCCCTTCGGGATCGACGGGCAAGTAGAAACGCGGCGGGCCTGCCCCGATAAAACTTGCGATACCAGTCACGCGGTCATCCATTTCCACCTGCTCTTCGATGCGTTTTATGGCATCGGACACGGCTTCAATCCGCGTTCCCTCGGGCGCGTAATAGTCGATCATGTACTTGGTCATCGAAGAGGTTGGGAAAAACAGTTGTGTGACCGAACCAAAGCCCACGCCTGCGACAACCAAAGCACCCAGGGCTACACCGATCGTCAGGTAGCGAACCCGGATCGCGGCGGCCAGAAAACGGCGGTAAACGGCGTAGAGACCGGTGTCAAAAGTCTCGCTGGCACCGCCCTTTGGCTCGGGCAGCATGGCAACACACTGCAGTGGCGTGACCGTCATAGACAACAGCCAACTGACCAGCAGCGCAATCCCGACAACCGAGAAAAGCGTCCGGCAGTACTCCCCCGCGCTCTCGACAGATGCAAAGATCGGGTAGAAGGCCATCACGGCGACGAACGTGGCCCCAAGCAGGGACATGGCGGGGCGCGTTGCGGCTTCGATTGCGGCTTTCGCGCGATCCATGCCTTGCGACATCCGAACCATTGCGCCATCCGCCACCACGATTGAGTTGTCGACCATCATGCCCAGCGCAATGATCAGCGCGCCCAAGGACATGCGTTGAAGATCTATGCCCAGCATCGCCAGTGGAATAAAGGTGGCGAGTATCGTCAAGATCAACCCGCTGCCGATGATGATGCCCATCCGAACACCCATCGCCAGAGTCAAAACGACCAAGACAATCGCGACGGCCTGTCCGAGGCTGATCAGGAAACTGCTGACTGCCAGGTTCACGTCGTCGGACTGCCAATGAACCCGCTCAACCTCGATGCCCACAGGCAGGGCCGCGATCAGTTCAGACACTCTTGCATCTACAGCTTCTCCCACGCTGACGACGTTGACACCTGACTGGAAGGATATCGCCAACCCAATGGACGGAAGACCGTTATAGCGCATCATGGTGGTCGGTGGATCAGCGTAGCCTTCCCTGACCTCGACAACTTCACCCAGCCGGAGCAGTTCCGGGCCCCGACGTTGGCCGCTTTGAACCTGATCCAGACCGCTTGGCCGTACTACCAGATCTGCAATGTCCGTCGGGCTGGTGAATGTACCGCTTGGCGCAATCCGCATTCGGTAGTCGCCAATGTTCACCCGACCCGCATCCACAATCGCATTCTGCGTCTGCAAGGTGCTGAGAATGGTCTGAGCCGATACGCCCAGCGCAGCCAAAGCTTCTTCCCGTGTTTCCAGATAGATGACCCTGTCGCGCTCTCCCCACAGATCGACGCGCCCGACGCCGTCGATCAATGAGAGTTCTCGCTTGAAGTCTTCGGCGAACCGGTCGAGTTCCTGGGGGGTAAACCCATCAGATGTCATGGCCAGCAGAAGCCCGAAGACATCACCGAAATCGTCGTTGATAGCAGGACGGCCCGCACCGGGGGGCAGGTCTGTTTCCACGTCCCTGACTTTGCGGCGCAGCGTGTCCCAGATCTGGGGCAGTTCATCGGACCAGTAGTTCGGACGGATCTCGACCTTGATGGTCGAAATGCCGACCCGGCTTTCGCTCGAGATGTAGTCGATTTCCTTGATCTCTTGGAGCTTGAGTTCAATCCGTTCGGTGACCTCCAGCTCTACTTCTTCAGGGCTGGCACCGGGATAGGGGGTGGTTACAACTGCGGTCTTGATGGTGAATTCGGGGTCTTCCAACTGGCCAAGACTGAAGAACGCCGAAATGCCGCCCAACGTAAGCATGACGACCGTAAACCAAACAAACTTGGCGTTGCGGACAGCGAATGCGGCAAGGCCCATTATTCCGGATCCTCAGAAAGCAGCGATACCTTCTGGCCCTCTCGCAAAGAGTTCGCGCCGGCCGTAACAACCACGTCGCCGAACTCCAGTCCTTCGCTGACGGCGACCCCTTGCGACCGGGGTGTGCCAAGTGCAACCTTGCGTGCGGTCACGGTTTCCGAGGTTGCGTCAAACACCCAGACATGAGGGTCGGTTTCCCCTTCGGGCACAAAAACCGCGCTGGCAGGAACCGTGATCGCGTCAAATGGCTCGTGCCCTTCCTTTGGCTGACCGCTGACACGCCCTGCCATGCCCGGAAGAACAAGCGAGTCTTCTGGTTGCTCCATAATCAGCGTGACGGGGAAGGTTCGGGTGGTTGCAGAAGCTTCAGAACCAATCTCACTGATCTCGGCAGGCAGGATCACGTCCCCTAAAGCGTCAAAAGTAACGGTTATGTCCTCGATATGCGGGATCAGGGCGATGTATCGTTCGGGGATATCGATCACCACTTCGATGTGCTCCGCATCCAGAATGCGCAGAACCGGGCTTTGTGCCGCGACCTCTTCAAAATCCTCGATGTATTTTGCGACCACACGCCCATCGAATGGCGCAGACAGGCTGGTATAGGTCAAATCCAAGGTGGCCCTGTCCAGCGCGCCCTGGACAGAATTGATTGCTGCCTGAGCTGATGTTTCACCCGCGACAAACCGATCAAGTGTCGCTTGCGCAGCAACGTCTTTCTCAACCAATGAACGTTGCCGGTCCGTTTGAAGCTTGGCGTTCTCGAACGTCGCCTGCGCGCTCTCAAGTTCTGCTGAAAGCCGATCAACCTCGGCCTGGTATGGGGCCGGGTCCAAGGCTGCGACAACGTCGCCCTTGGCCACCAGGTCGCCAACCTGAACGTCCACTCCGACCACGTTGCCCGGGACGCGAAATGCCAGGGACACCTCGCGCGCGGCTCTGGCTGTTCCAACAAAGTACCGGTCATGCAAACTGGACAGATCGGATATCTCGGTTGCCCTGACGGGACGGACGACCGTTTCGGCTGTTTCCTCTTCCTTCTCCCAGCACCCGGCAAGCGACAGGAAGGCAAAAAACCAAACAGATAATCTCTTCATTTCCCCCTCCCGTGCCGGCCGTTTTACCTACCGTCGTCTTCGTGAAGGTGGGCCAACTTGCAAATCCAACGCTTAAAGCTGTTGGAATTGTACGCGCTTATGAAACAAAGTCAAAAATCGGAATTTGTCGAGGAAGTATCAAAAAGAAATCTGTACGCATCTTTCCAAAACCGAATTGGCGTCGTCGAATATGCTCGTTCAGAGAAAAGCGGATAAGTGTCATCCAAAGGTCTGGACAGCCTGCAATGGCTATTTAGACCCAGTGTGTAGTTTGGCCCCCCGAGAATGAGAGCGGCGGGCGCACTACCTTATTGATCACATGCGCGCCGCTCAGGTCGGGAAACGAGGGCCGGTTATGGTGAAGCTGGCGGAACGCTTCGATCAGCAAGACCGGCAGATATGCAATGCACAGTCCGCTCTTCGCCGCCTCATTCGGTTGATTTCGAAACCGGATTCGTATGGACCCTCAAGACGGCAATCAAGAGGTCCCTGCGGGCTTTTGGCACAACCAAGAGAGCATTTATGTGGTACCAAATCAGGTTACGGGTCTCTACTCAGCCCGACTTTGCAAGCACTGCATGGCCTCACCCGGGCAAGATGTTGTGATTGATCCTGAACAGATTATTTGGATCATAGTTGCCTTTGATCTTTGTTAGCTTCTCCCCATGCGCGCCGTACGCGCAAGTCATATGATCCGTTTCGTCCTCTGGCATGAAGTTCACATACGCGCTGCCAGTCGAATGTGGTCGCATCTGCTCATAAAGCCTGCGCGCCCATTCAATGCATTCTCCGTCCTTGCTGGGGTCTTCCCAGCGCGTGTGAACGTTCATGATGAAATGTGCCGATCTTTCCGGATACGCTGTCGCGCTGGATTCAACGCGGGCCATTGCGCCACCTACATGGGCAATGAAGACTTCGCACGCCGGGTCGGGAAGGCTGGAAATTGCCTCCAGCAGACCCGCTATCGCATCCGAGGATAGCGCATCGAAATCATGGCTTTTCCAATAGTTCCGGGCCCCGGGCGTCAACAAGGGGTCAAAGGCGGCTTGCCAGTCCACGAACCTGTGCGGTGATATGACATCGGCAATCGGTTCGCCGAGCGCACGTAAAGGTGACATCGCCTTTTCACCCTCGCCCATCGGTCCACTATAACAGGCCGCAAAGATCAGCACTTCCCGCCCATGCCATTCCTCCGGCAGGAAAGGTAGAGGCGGTGCTTTGCGCATTACGCTCCAGACGGTCAGTTCATCAGGGGAATTGTCTGCAATGGCCGCAAATTGGGCAAGAAGCTCCGGCGCTTTTTCGATCGGATGTACGATCAGGCCCGACAGAACATCGGGTCCGAGGTTGTGCAACTGGAACTCGAAGGAAGTGACGACCCCGAAATTTCCACCCCCACCGCGGATGGCCCAGAAAAGTTCGGGGTGGCTCGTGGAAGAGGCCGTTACAATCGCGCCGTCTGCAGTCACGACTTCTGCCGAAAGCAGGTTGTCAATTGTCATGCCGAATTTCCGGGTGGTCCATCCAAAGCCGCCGCCCAAGGTCAGGCCTGCGATACCCGTGGTCGAGTTGATGCCAACGGGAACGGCAAGCCCATGAGCCTGAGTTTCGCGATCCACGTCGCCAAGCAGTGCACCTGGCGCAACCCGCGCAGTCTTGTTGACCGGATCCACGTGTACAGACCGCATCTGGGACAGATCGAGCATTACGGTCTCGTCCGCAACAGCATGACCTGCAATCTGATGCCCGCCGGACCGGACCGACATCACGAGGCCTGCGTCTCTGACAAAGTTCACTGCCTTCTGGACATCGCTCGCCCCCAAGGCGCGGATCACAAACCCGGGGTAACGCTCGAACATACTGTTCCAGGTCGTCCTTGCGCTTTCATATTCCGAAGTTCCCTGCAGGTAGACACCGCCACGAAGTGAGGCATCCAGCGCGTCCAGCGCTTCCTGATCCACAGTTGCTGTGCTTCCGTCGAGTGTTTTCAGGTCATACATGCTTAGGCCTCCCCATTGTCAGGTCAGGCTTCTTGCACGGCTGCCTCATGTACTTATGAAGCCCTTCACGAAGGAGCTACTTTCTTTCAGGTAAAAGACCGGCTGACGGTCAGGCGAATATGCCCGGATCGATCTGATCCACAGGTGTTACGACATCGGCAGGAATGTTCAGGCGCTCGGCCGCCTTTCTGAGGCTCTCCTCATCAGGGGCTTCATACAGGCAGTATGTTTTGCGCTTGTCTGCGCTCAGGAACGAAAAAATCCACTCGACGCCGACCTCGTCATTGATCTGCTTGATGTGGATTTTGTCATCGTCGGTGACGTTCAGTTGCTCGGCGAATTGTCTTTCTATGATGTACCTTGGCATGATGCTCCCCCAAGCATGGTATAGCCTTAACTGGCTGTTCCTTCGAGCTTTGACCTTAAGGAAACCATACTCAATTTCTGCGAAATTGCCAACGCTTCCCCTTCCAGTTGAAACGCCAGCTTCAGATCACTCGCGCTACCCCGGCGCCGCAGCGCGGATGCGTAGGCTGCCTTGCTATGCGCAATCCAGGGCGGGCATTTCATGTGCGTGTCTATTTCGATAGCCTTTTCGAACATCCTTTCGGCAATATCCCAGTCCTTCAGCAGCGCAGCCAGACTGCCAAGGCGTCTCGCAGCAGCCCCAGTGCAAACTGTGGTTGCCCCAGCTGTGATCGTCAGCTCTTCGTATGGGGCAAGCATGTCAAAGAGGGTCTTGGCATGCTTATTGCTCTCAATGGCGACGCAAATGTCGGCAAGATAGGACAATGTGGTCGAATACATGGCATCCGGTGGAAGATCGAAGCCATTTTCTGCCATTTCGTTCAAAATGCGCTCGGCTGGTTCTGTATATCCCAACTCTGCCGCGATCAGGCCAAACCCCGGTTTCCAGGAAATATCCTCGGGGCTGTCCGTCATCAGTTTTTTGATCACCGGCGCGACCTCGTGCAGACGGTTCTGTTCGCGGCGGATGGTGAACATCTGAACACCGAAGACACCTTCAACGTGTTCTCCGTGGGTCTTCCGACCTATCTGCACCGCCTCGGTCGCATGCTTTTCGGCCTGTTCAAAATCGCCGTCCATAATTGCAATCATGGCGCGTGCGTGTTTCTGAACCCAGTAGAGCTGCAGATGGTTTTCCTTTTCCGAGTTCTCCGCCAGCAATTCGAGCGATTTGTCCATCAGGTCTCGGTCGGCCATTTCGGCTCCGACAAACAGGCTGAGTGTCCAATTCCGGCCCTGATCAATACTTCCCAGGTTCTCGGCCACCCGATGCATGGCATCGAGGTTTTCACGCCAATGGCGTGCCTCTCTTCCTTTGCGCGCTACAAACGGCGCACCAAAATGCATCATCATCACAGAGAACTGGGATTTGTAATCACCCAGTCTCGCGGCCAGTTCCATGGATTGCTGGCCAAAACGCACGCCCTCGGAAAGCTGGCCAGCAAACATGTGCGCGCGCGCAAGTTGGCTCATCAGCCTGCACCGGCGAACTTCGTCATGGTCGGGCAGGTCCTTCAGCGCGTTGTCACAAAGTTCAATTGCCTCGCTGTATTTCTCGCTCGACATCATACACGAATCCGCAAAGTGGTTGGCCGCATCTGCAGCGAGCTCTACGTCGCGTATGACACGGGCTGCGTCCGAAGCAGCTTTCAAAACCGCTATCCCCTCTGGCAACTGACCCAGGCTGTCATGGCTGCGACCGATCAATATTTTGCTCTTGATCGTTTCAGCACTGTTCTCAGGTCCGAGATTTTCCGCTGCCTTCAGTGTTTCCCGGGCGTTGACCATCGCTTCTTGGCTGGCAGATCGCGCCAGGGCCATTTCAGTTGCAGTGCGCCATTTTTCGAACGCAGCGGGCCATTCTTCGGCCTCTGAAAGATGGCGGGCGACCAATTCGGGTCTGCGTTCAATCTCAGCAGATCGCATCTGCAGCAAAGCGCGCGCCACACCTGAGTGCTGCTGTCTTCGGGTAGAGCTCAACATAGACTGATAGGCAGTGTCACGAATAAGGGCATGTCGGAAAACGAAATGCCCGCGATTATGTCCGCTTTCAAAGATCAGGCCGGTACGAGAAAGCTCTTCGAGACGCTTGATGATGTCGGCTTCATCTAGGCTCATTGCGGCACTCAATATGCTCGGCTCAAACTCTCGACCAATGACGGATCCCGTAAGCGCGACTTGTTTGGCCTCTGGTGAAACCGCATCGAGCCGCGCCATCAACGCACCTTTCAAAGACGACGGTATGTGGATTTGTCCCTGCTCTCCGGCTTCGACGATTGCGCGGGTCAGTTCCTCGACGAACAAGGGCACGCCATCCGTCTTCTCAACAATTGCGGCGATCAGCGCATCGTCCGGATCCTGACCGGTAATATTGCGAACCAGATTGAAGACATGAGCTGAATCAAACCGCCTCAGCAAGAGGGTCTGAACGTGCGAGGCTCCATCGTCACGGGCCATTTCCCAGCCCGGTCTGTGCGTTATCAACATCATCAGGGGAAGATCGGTGCAAATCGCTTTGAAACGCTCCAACAGGGCCTGCGTCGAAGGATCGATCCAATGAGCATCCTCAACGCACAAAATAACCGGACGCACGTTTGACCGAACCTGAACCGCGTGGATCAAGGTTTGAATTGTTAGGTCGCGCTGCTCCTGCGGCGTCAAGTCGAGTACTTCTCGAGCGAGCGCGCTACGAGGCGCGACCAAGGCGGCGAAAACAGGCAAGACCTTCTCCCAGTCCAAGCCTTTTCTGCCCTCCAGCATCTTCCTGACATGGTCGAGGATCAGATTGTCATCAAAGTCAGGTTCAACATCCGCGTCCTGGGAAATTCGCTGCGTAACCGGGTGGAAAGGACTGCTGGTCAGATAAGGGGAACAGTTCAGTCTTATCACATCGGCTTCGTCAGTTGCGGCGACTTCTGCAAGGAATTCCTCTGTCAGGCGCGATTTTCCAATTCCGGCCTCGCCCGCCAGAAGGACAACCTCCCCATGACCGCTTTTGGCGCGTTGCCACGACTGCAAAAGGATCCCTTTTTCGTAATCCCTGCCAATCATGGCGCTGCCGGCGTCATTTCTGTGTGAAGCGCGAAAACGGCTCTCCGCGCTGCGCTCCGAAACTACTTTCAACAGAGTGCGTGGTTCTCTGAACCCCTTGAGTTCGGTTTGCCCAAGAGATTTGAACTCAAAAATCTGATGCAAGGCTGCTTCGGTTTCTTCAACAGACAAGACGACTGAGTTTGGTTCTGCATATTCCTGCAACCGAGCCGCAAGATTGACGATCGGGCCGGTCATTGCGCCTTCTTCGTAAGTGTTTTCTCCGACCGTGTCGCCGACCACCACATCACCACTCGCAACGCCCAGCCTTACCGACAAACGCTCGCCGTCCGGCGTTTTAAGTTCTTTGACCCGTCGAACAGCCTCAAGACCGGCCTTTACCGCGCGAACAGCGTGATCTTCATAGGCCGTTGGCCAGCCGAAGAACACCAGAAGGCCATCGCCCAGATATTTCGCGACGTAACCGCCATATCGGCTTACCGCCCCTGCGACGGCATCCTGGTAATTCTGCAACAGACCCCGCATGTCTTCGGGATCCAGGCGATTGGTCAGTTCTGTCGAGCCAACCAGATCAGCAAACACGACTGTTAAATGTCGCCTCTCAGCGGCTGTTTGTGTTGTAGATCTTCTTTTCGATGGACTTCCACTTTCAGCCTCATCAGAAACAAATTCCTCATCCTTCTCATCGACTTGCCCATCCGCTGACTGGGGTGAAGTGGGCAATTTCTTTTGGCCACCCAGTTCCCGAACCGCAGCGAGAATGATTTTTCGATGACCCAGGCTTACCACAAGCTCCTTGAGGTCGTCGCTTGTCAACAATGGCAGAACGCGCGCATCGATATCGTTTTCCGCAAAAGCATCTGCGTACTGACTCAATCCGAGATCATTTAGCCACTTTTCAATTTCGACCGACATATCTGGATCATGATGAGGTATGAGGCGCTAATCAAGAAAACGCTATCAACACGAACTGATTATTGGCGAAAGAAACTCACCGACGTCAGGGAAACGGCGGGAAGTTGTTTCCGTTTGGCGTCGAATTAGGAACTCAACGTTCAGTCATAAAGGACAGCCCCGAGACGAGTTGCTTCAAACCAAGGGCTGCCCCAGCGAAGATCGCAGCGAATGTGACGGGCGCGCTGTAGGCAAGAAGTGAGAAGGCAGAGATGCCTTGTCCAACGCTGCATCCAACCGCGATGACCGCGCCCGGGCCCATGATGGCGGCACCCAGCATTTGCCGCTTGAGTTCACGTGGATCCTCGCACGCTTCCCACCGGAAATGGCCCTTGGACCAGGATCCAAGGAACGCTCCGATGAGAACACCTGAGACCGAACCGACAGCAAAGGACAGCGTGGTGCCGGATGCCGTCATCAGATAGAGTATCGTGTCACCCAGCGGCCTTGCGAATGTATGGGTCTGCACCGTCTCTCCGTCAAAGCCATGAGACGCAACCCAATACGTTCCAAGCCAACCTGAGGCGACCGCCAGTCCTACGGCTGTGCCCCAAAATACCCGCGACGGGGTGCGGCGAAACCGTTCGTTTGCCAGAGCGAAACCCACCATGGCAGCGCCGGCAAGCGCACCGATCAACCAGGCCGGAACAGAGGTCAAGCGCTCGGCCAGAAAGCTGATGCTCTGCGGCTGGCCAATATCCATTTCCACAGGAAATACCGAAACCCTGAGATACGCCAGGGGGCCCGACATTGCGACGTATGCTGACAGACCAAGGACAGATACGATTACGAATGATCGGAGGTCACCGCCCCCCAGCCTTGCCAATGCGCCGTAGCCACAGTTTCCACTGATGGCCATGCCGTAGCCGAACAGCACCCCCCCCACGATCGAGCCGAGCGGGTTCCACGATTGTGCAAGATATGTTGTTTCGACGGGATCGAGCCAACCCAACGCCATAGCCACGTGGCTACCGACAATGGCCACACCGATTGCCACCGCCCACATTCGCAGCCGCCCATCATCATCCGCGTATAGGTAGTCCTCAATCGCGCCCAACGTGCAGAAACGACCGATACGTGCCGCCAATCCCAACACTATCCCGCCGATCAATCCGATCAGGGCAACGGAATTGGCGTCTCCCAGCAATTCGAACATGGCCAGTCCCCTCCCAAAGCTGGCGGCGTTTCAGACAGGGCCTCTAGTTTTCCCTGCAGAAAAGATCGTAAACAACTTCGAGAATCTGTGTCGATCGGTCGTCAGCCAGTCTGTAGTAGATCGTTTTTCCTTCGCGCCGGGTTTTGACCAGACCTTCGAAGCGCAGGCGAGACAGTTGTTGAGAGACCGCAGCCTGCCGAGCCGATAGCATCTCCTCCATCTGGGTGACGGATTTTTCCCCCGAGGACAGATAGCACAGGATCATCAGACGCCCTTCGTGACTGATAGCCTTCAGGAAGTTTGATGCCGTCTGGGCATTTTCCATCATTCGGTCCAGATCTTCTGCACACATGTCCTTCGAGAACACAGGCAGTTTCGATGGTTTGTCCAACAAGAATGCCTCGCTGTCTTGGCTTCACGTATTCAAAACAGTTTATATAATTTGCCGCCAATTAGCCAGAGGTCTCAATCGGTATTCCTGCGTCACGAAGCAAAACACCCAACATGCCCCAGAAAAAGTCCTCGCCCGGGTAGCCTTCAATCCGGCCGACCTCGTTACCATTGTCCAACAAAACAAAGGTCGGCGTGTAGTAGAGGGGTTTAGTCAGAGAAATACCGTCTGGCAGCGCAGCGTGGATATCGACGCGCTGCAATGGTGCGGCATGTCCTTCGGGCGTTTTCGGGTAGATTTGAGAGATTTCGGAATCCCAACGGGCGCACCACATACACCCATCTTCCTCTGCCATCAGAAGTGCCATTTCGGCCCGCGAAGACACAGGGAAAACAAGCAATGTGATTGCCAGAACAAGCAAGAGTAAGTGACGCATCTCAAGCTCCGATTGACCGCAGCATTATATCTTTACTATTTTGAATGTGTGAATGATAGCGTTTTGGGACGGGTTTGACCATGCTCGACATTACATTTGCAGGAGCGTTGGTCGCGGGGCTTTTATCCTTTCTCTCTCCCTGCATCCTGCCGATTGTGCCCTTCTACCTCAGCTATCTGGCGGGCGTCGGGATGGAGCAGATTTCAGCCGGTTCCGCCATTTTCCCCGGCGTCCGTCGCAGGGCCACGCTATCTGCAATCGCATTTGCAGCCGGGATCATCACCGTATTCATGGCTCTCGGAGCGACGGCTTCGATTTTTGGGCAGTTGGTCCGAGAGTATTTCGACATTCTGCGTTGGACCGCGGCGGCCATCATCATTGCAATGGGCCTGCATTTCCTTGGGCTTGTCCGCATCGGGTTTCTGTATCGCCAGTTTCGCGCGGATTTAGGCGAGACGTCGAATATAAGCCTGATCGGAGCCTACGTTCTTGGGCTGGCCTTTGCTTTTGGCTGGACGCCCTGCGTCGGACCGGTGCTTGCGGCAATCCTGTTTACGGCGGCAGGTACCGAGACGGCCTGGCGTGGTGCAATTCTTTTGTTCGTCTACGGTGCAGGAATGACCGCGCCGTTTGTTCTGGCGGCCTTTTTGGTTCGTCCGTTCATGCAATGGATGGCGCGGTTCAGGAAGCATTTGCCTTTGATCGAAAAGGCAATGGGCGGGCTGCTGATTCTCTTCGGCGTGCTGATTGCAACCAACTCTATCAACCTCATCGCCCAGTGGATGCTGGACCATATGCCCTGGCTTGCGGCGATTGGCTAAGACAGGAGAAAGACATGAACCGAGTATTACTATTCCTGGCAGCATGCCTGTTGGGTGGGGCCGTTTCCGCGGCGGAACTGGGCGACGACGGCTTGCACAAAACGCCGTGGATGCGCGATACGTTCAAGGACCTCCGCGACGATCTTGAAGAGGCTTCAAGCGAAGGTAAGCGCCTGGTTTTATTCATTGAACAACAAGGCTGCATCTATTGCAAAAAGATGCATGATGAGGTTTTTCCCCAGCCTGATCTGGCGGTGTATATCGAAGACAACTTCTTTGTGGTCCAATTGGATCTGCATGGAAGCACCACCGCCACCGACTTTGACGGGGAAGAAAATGAGCAAAGAGCGCTGATGCGCAAGTGGGGGATTCTGTTCACCCCGACGCTTGTTTTTCTGCCGGAAGAAGTTCCACAGGACGCCACGGCCATCAATGCGGCGGTTGCCGTCATGCCAGGCGCGTTCTCCAAAGGAACAACCATGGATCTTTTCACTTGGGTCAATGAGAAACGATACGAACTTGATAATGGTGAAGATTTTCAACGGTATCATGCGCGGCGCATTCAGGAGCGAAACAATATTTCGCAGGACTGAGCGATAGCGTTACAAATAAAAAAATTCATTTTGATGAATTTAATGTTGCGACGAACCCTGCCCGTCGACTACGGTACACCAAAGCTTTGGGCCGCAAAGCGCCATCGGCGCGGTAGCAAATGGGAGGGATCATGAAGCTGAGACTCTTAACTTTGGTCTGCGCAATGACAGGAGTCGCCGCTTATGCGGCAGGTACAGGCCCGAAAGACGTAGCCTATGATGATTATGGTGCAATCGAGGTCTCTCTGACCGGCGTTGCAGGTGATGTCGAAAACGGCGCGATCATCGTCGGAGACAAGTCCAAGGGCAACTGCGTGGCCTGCCATGCGGTTACGGCCTTGGCGGAAATTCCGTTTCATGGCGAAGTTGGACCGATGCTGGACGGCGCTGGTGATCGTTGGAGCGAAGCAGAACTTCGCGGTTTGGTCGCAAATGCCAAGATGACGTTTGAAGGAACGGTCATGCCCGCCTTCTACAAGGATGACGGTTATATCCGCCCCGGCGACGCCTATACCGGCAAAGCTCCGTCAGCGCCTTTGACGACGATCCTCACCGCGCAGGAGATCGAGGATGTGGTCGCATTTCTTGCGACCCTGAAAGAGGAATGATCACGCATTAAGGCGTGAAATTGCGAGAATCCGAAGGAGATTGAAAATGGAACTTTCTCGTCGCGAGACTCTGGCCCTTGGCCTGAGCGCCGCGTTCCTGACACTGATGCCGCTTCGCGCCAATGCGGCCGCCGATGATGCCATCGCGGCGTTTACCGGCGGGGCGGACATGGCGGACGGTGGTGTCACCCTTACGGCGCCGGAAATTGCCGAGAATGGCAATACTGTACCGATTGAAGTCAGTGCGCCGGGTGCTTCCGCAATTCTGATCGTGGCGGCAGGCAACCCCGAGCCGGGCGTTGCCACGTTCAATTTCGGCCCGCTGGCGGCCGAACAGGCTGCATCCACGCGCATTCGGCTTGCCGGAACGCAGGACGTCATTGCCGTGGCCAAGATGGCGGATGGCAGCTTTGCCAAGGCATCCGCGACCGTAAAAGTGACAATTGGCGGCTGCGGCGGCTGATCGCCACGCGCCCTGAAGAACAGGAGTTCAACCAATGGCATCCGGTGTAAAACCCCGCGTCAAGGTTCCCAAGACAGCCGCTGCTGGCGAAACGATCACGATCAAAACGCTTATCAGCCACAAAATGGAAAGCGGTCAGCGCAAAGACAAAGAAGGAAATGTCATCCCGCGTTCGATCATAAACCGTTTCACCTGCGAGTTTAACGGTGAGCTGGTCGTTGATGTGACGATGGAGCCGGCGATTTCGACAAACCCGTACTTTCAGTTCGAAGCAACTGTGCCCGAGGCCGGTGAGTTTGTCTTCACATGGTACGATGATGACGGCTCTGTCTACGACGAAAAGAAATCGATCGAGATCGCCTGACGGCTCGACCGCTAAGGCAGGTCAGCGCCGGTTATGAGTTCTGGCGCTGGTCCACCAAGGGAGGAACGTAATGAAAAATAAGGCACTTACGGCGATTGCAGCTATTCTGGCTTTCCCAGTGGCAGCGGTTGCCGAACCAGACGGCGACAATCTCGTGATCAACGACGAGCTGGATATGATCTCGGTAACCGCGGCACCGGCGCATGTCGAAAACTTCGACAAGATCTATTCGGGGTGGCATTTCCGAACCGATGAAACCCAGGCGCTTCAAATCGACGATTTTGACAATCCGGCGATGATCTTTGTCGATCAGGCGGCGGACCTGTTCCAGGCGGCCGACGGTGCCGCTGGTGAAAGCTGTGCCTCGTGCCATGATGGCGTGGAAAGCTTCAAGGGGCTGCAGGCGTCCATGCCCAAGGTCGATGCCGAAAGCGGCAAGCTTATGGTCATGGAAGATCTGATCAACAAGTGTCGTACGGATCGCATGGAAGCCGATGCCTGGAAATGGTCCGGTGGCGACATGCAGGGAATGGTCGCGCTGATTGGTCTGCAGTCACGCGGGATGCCGATGAACGTCGCTATTGATGGCGATGCCGCCCCCTATTGGGAGCAGGGCAAGGAAATGTACTATACCCGCTATGGCCAGTTGGAACTGAGCTGCGCCAATTGTCATGAGGACAACTGGGGCAACATGATCCGGGCGGATCACCTGAGCCAGGGTATGATCAACGGATTTCCGACCTACCGCCTGAAACAGGCCAAGCTGATTTCGCGCCACAATCGTTTCCGCGGCTGTATTCGCGACACACGGGCGGAAACCTTTGCCGAAGGATCGGATGAGTTCCGCGCGCTGGAGCTTTATGTTGCTTCGCGCGGCAACGGGCTGTCGGTCGAAACTCCGGCCGTGCGTCAATAACACTGAACCCGCGCAAGAGATGTCTTGCGCGGGTTTTCGACTGATTAAACATTCACACATTTATATGTGAAATAGGAAAGCCGATAGATGATTTCGCGACGTGACTTCCTGCAGGTTTCAATGGCCGCTTCCGCGCTCTATGGGGCATCCGGGTTTGGAAACTGGGCCAGACTTGCCGCGCAGCAAAGCCTCACACAGGATCAACTGCTGGAGTTTGAGACCTTTGGCAATATCAGCCTGATCCATGTCACCGACATACACGCGCAACTCAAGCCTATCTATTTCCGCGAACCCGAAGTGAATCTTGGTATCGGCGACGCGCGTGGGCACATGCCGCATGTGACGGGTGCCGCGTTTCGCAAAGCCTATGGGATCGAGGATGGAAGCCCGTCTGCCTATGCACTGACCTACAATGATTTCGCGGCGCTGGCGAAGACCTATGGCCGGGTCGGTGGTCTGGACCGGGTCTCGACAGTCATAAACGCTATCCGCGCTGACCGCCCTGATGCCCTGCTTCTGGACGGCGGCGATACATGGCACGGTTCTTACACCTGCTACCAGACGGCTGGGCAGGACATGGTCAATGTCATGAACGCGCTGAAACCTGACGCGATGACATTCCATTGGGAATTCACCCTGGGCAGCGACAGAGTCAACGAAATCGTCGAAGGTTTGCCCTTTGCCGCCCTGGGCCAGAACATCTTTGACGCAGAATGGGACGAACCCGCCGAGCTGTTCCAACCCTACAAGTTCTTTGACCGGGGCGGCGCAAAGGTCGCCGTGATCGGGCAGGCATTCCCCTACATGCCAATCGCCAACCCTGGCTGGATGTTCCCGGAATACTCTTTCGGTATTCGGGACGAAAACATGCAGGCCATGGTCGACGAAGTGCGCGATGCCGGTGCCGATGTTGTCGTTGTCCTCAGCCACAATGGGTTCGACGTTGACAAAAAGATGGCCGCACGGGTGCAGGGGATCGACGTGATCCTCAGCGGTCACACCCATGATGCGTTGCCCGAGCCAGTTCTGGTTGGCAAGACCCACATCATCGCGTCGGGTTCGAATGGTAAATTCGTCAGCCGCGTGGACCTGGATGTGCTGGATGGCCAGATGATGGGGTTGAAGCACAAGCTGATCCCGATCTTCTCGGACGTTATCGCCCCAGATCCTGCCATTTCCGCCTTGATCGACGAACAACGCGCACCTTTCGAAACGGCATTGAGCGAGGTCATCGGAAAGACCGACTCGCTGCTTTACCGCCGGGGCAACTTTAACGGCACTTGGGATGATCTGATCTGCGATGCCCTGATCAACCAGCGCGAGGCGGACATCGCGATGTCGCCCGGCGTCCGTTGGGGGCCGTCGATCCTGCCGGGGCAGGACATTACCCGCGAAGACATCTGGAACGTCACCTCGATGTCCTATCCGAACGCGTATCGCACGGAAATGACGGGCGAATTCATCCACGTCATCCTCGAAGATGTCGGTGACAACCTGTTCAACCCAGATCCCTACTACCAGCAGGGCGGCGACATGGTGCGTGTCGGCGGGCTTGGCTACCGCATCGACGTAACCAAACCGCAAGGCCAGCGGATCAGTGAAATGACCCTGCTCAAGACCGGCGAGGCGATTGATCCGTCGAAAACCTACGTCGTGGCGGGTTGGGCCAGCGTCAACGAGGGCACCGAAGGCCCACCCATTTGGGATGTCGTCGAAAACCACATTCGCGGCCAGGGCACCGTGACCGTCGAGCCGAATACATCGGTCGATGTCATCGGCGCCTGAGGCCGCGGCCGGAACTTGCAACACATAAACAAAATTTGCTGATCGAGTAACGGAGGCAAACACGATGAGTGAAAACTCAAGAGAAAAGGCACCCTCCCGCCGCCAATTTCTAAGTGGCGCGGCCGCCGTTGGAGTAGGAGCAGTCGGCGCCGGAGCAGCGCGCGCTGCCGACCCCGACCCGCTGATTACTCAGGTTCAGGAATGGGCACAGGCCACTGGTGAGGGCGTGGATGCAACACCCTACGGGTTGCCGATCCAGTTTGAAGACGACGTCGTGCGCCGCAATGTCGAGTGGCTAACCGCCGACACGATCAGTTCGATAAACTTCACACCGATCCACGCGTTGGACGGTACAATCACGCCGCAGGGTTGCGCGTTCGAAAGGCATCATTCAGGCGCCATCGAACTGAGCAAGGCGGACTACCGCCTGATGATCAACGGGTTGGTCGATACACCCCTTGTGTTCACCTACGAAGACCTTGAACGCTTCCCGCGAGAGAACCGCGTTTATTTCTGCGAGTGCGCTGCAAATACAGGTATGGAGTGGGCCGGTGCGCAACTGAATGGTGCGCAGTTCACCCATGGAATGATCCACAATATGGAATATTCCGGCGTATCGCTTCGCACCCTGCTGGAAGAGGCCGGCGTGAAGCCCGAAGGCAAGTGGGTTTACGTTGAAGGGGCGGATGCATCCTCGAACGGGCGCTCGATCCCGCTGGAAAAGGCCATGGACGACGTGCTCGTGGCCTTCAAGGCCAATGGCGAGGCGTTGCGCAAGGAACATGGCTATCCGGTTCGCCTGGTCGTCCCCGGTTGGGAAGGCAACATGTGGGTCAAATGGCTGCGCCGTGTCGAGGTCACGGAAATGGCGATTGAGAGCCGCGAGGAGACTTCGAAATACACCGACACGCTGGAAGACGGCACATCCCGCAAATGGACTTGGGTCATGGACGCCAAGTCCGTTGTAACGTCGCCCAGTCCACAGGCTCCGATAAAGCACGGACCGGGACCCTTGGTGATCACAGGGTTGGCCTGGTCTGGAAGAGGCTCGATCACGGGTGTCGACGTTTCCGTGGACGGGGGCAAGAACTGGATTCCGGCCCGACTGGCAGCGCCCGGTACGGACAAGGCGCTGACCCGCTTTTATCTGGACTACAACTGGGACGGGTCCGAAATGCTTCTGCAGGCCCGCGCGAAGGATTCCACAGGCTATGTCCAGCCAAGCAAGGCCCAACTGCGTGAAGTGCGCGGCGAGAATTCAATTTACCACAACAATTGCATCCAGACCTGGTGGATCAAAGAGACCGGAGAGGCGGAAAATGTCGAAGTATCCTGAGCTGTTGGCCGCCTCTGCCCTTGCTTTATGTTTGGCCGTACCGGCTCATGCCGAAAAATTCGGACTTGGACGGCCAGCACTGTCAGAAGAGATTGCGGCGTGGGATCTGGACGTCGCTCCGGACGGAACCGGGTTGCCGGAGGGTTCTGGTGACGTGTTCACCGGAGAAGAGGTCTTTGCCGAGCAATGCGCGATCTGCCACGGCGATTTCGCGGAAGGCGTGGACAACTGGCCCAAACTGGCGGGCGGCGAAGGTACACTGTCCGACAAGGACCCCCTGAAAACAGTCGGGTCCTATTGGCCCTATCTTTCGACGGTCTGGGACTATGTAAACCGGTCCATGCCCTTCGGAAACGCACAGTCGCTGGAAACGGATGATGTCTATGCGATGGTGGCCTATATCCTTTATTCCAATGACATCGTCGATGACGAGTTTACTCTGTCGCACGAGAATTTCCTCGAAGTCGAAATGCCGAATGCAGCCGGTTTCATCGTGGATGATCGTGAAACCGCTGAGGCCCATTTCTGGACCAGCAAACCTTGCATGACCGATTGCAAGGAAAGCGTGGAAATCACGATGCGCGCGGCCGTTTTGGATGTTACGCCTGAAGAAACCGCAGCAAAGGCGACCGAGGCGCAGCCTTCGGTTCAGGAAGCATCGGTGGAGGTCGAAGAGAAACCGGCGGAAGCTACAGCAGTAGAACAAACCGCCGCACTTGATCCCGAGATGATCGAAAGCGGAAAGAAAGTTTTCAAGAAGTGCCAATCCTGTCATCAGGTCGGTGAAAGTGCCAAGCACCGGACGGGCCCGGCCTTGAATGGGATTATCGGAGCAAATGCCGGTGCTGTCGAAGGGTTCAAATACTCCAAGGCAATGAAGGCGGCCGCCGATGACGGCCTCGTCTGGACTGACGAAGAAATGGCGGCGTTTCTGGCAAAGCCCAAAGCCTACATGAAGGGGACGCGAATGTCTTTCGCAGGACTTAAGAAAGAGGACGATATCCAGGCGGTCATTGTCTATCTCAAGTCGTTCGGAGGCTGACCATGGGGTGGCCGAAGGTACTGAGTTGTGCTGCGGTCTTGGGTGGTCTTGCACCTATGGCAAGTGCAACCGAGGACCTGGGCGATGCGGACGCCGGGAAAGCTGTGTTCGCGCAGTGTAAAGGCTGCCACGAGGTCGGTGACGGGGCTGAAAACAAGATCGGTCCACATCTGAACGGAATCTTCGGCCGCAAGGCCGCCGGGCTGGATGGCTTCAACTATTCGAAAAGCCTGAAACGTGCAGGAAATTCGGGCCTGGAATGGCACGCGGACACCCTGTCGGCTTACATCGAAAACCCACGTGCCTTTGCGTCAGGAACACGGATGAGTTTTCGCGGTTTGAAGGTCGCGCAAGACCGGGCCAACGTCATCGCATATCTTCGGGCGTTTTCGGACAATCCTCGGGATATTCCCGAAGCGGATCCAACGGCTAAAGGTACCGATCGCTCGGTCGACCCGGCAATTCTGGCGATCCAGGGTGATCCTGAATATGGCGCATATCTCAGCAGCGAATGTACGACATGCCATCAGATCGAAGGGGCCGACGATGGCATTCCCTCGATCGTGTATTGGCCTGATGAGGACTTCGTGGTCGCCATGCACGCATACAAGCAAAAGCAGCGGCCCCATCCGGTTATGCAAATGATCGCCGGGCGGCTAAGCAACGACGAGATCGCGGCCTTGGCCGCCTATTTCAACAATCCAGAGTGAAAGTGACTAAGGGGAGGAAACGCGATGACAATCAATAGACGAGCATTTCTTGGAACCGCCGGGGCAATTGCCGCCGGGCTGTCCGCTCCGATGGTACTGGCGCAAGGCAAGCCACGGGTCGTGGTTGTTGGCGGCGGCGCCGGTGGGGCAACCGCTGCACGCTACATTGCCAAGGATAGCAAAGGCGAAATCGACGTTACTCTGATCGAGCCGTCCAGAACGTACTACACCTGTTTCTTCTCGAACCTGTATCTGGGAGGGTTTCAGGAGCTTTCGGATATTGCACACAGCTACGGCACGCTGGCTGCGGACTATGGCATCAACGTGGTTCATGATTGGGCGGTTGGCGTTGATCGCGACGCAAAGACCGTGTCCCTGGCGGGGGGTGGATCCGTCCCTTATGACAAGCTGATCCTGAGCCCGGGTATCGATTTCGTCGATGGCGCGGTCGAAGGTTGGGATATCTCTGCACAAAACAAGATGCCGCACGCATATAAGGCCGGTTCCCAGACCGAACTCCTGAAAGCGCAGGTACTGGCAATGCCCGAAGGCGGGATCTTTGCAATGGTCGCCCCGCCGAATCCCTACCGTTGCCCTCCCGGGCCGTATGAGCGCGTTTCAATGGTCGCGCATGTTTTGAAGGCAAACAATCCGACAGCAAAAATTATCGTAGCTGATCCGAAACCGAAGTTTTCCAAGATGTCACTGTTTCAGGAAGGCTGGGCAAACCACTACGAAGGGACGGTAGACTGGATCGGTGAAGACTTCGGCGGCGGCAACGTGTCGGTGAATCCGGACGCGATGACTGTGACCATCGACGGTGAAGTGACCAAGGTCGATGTCTGCAATGTGATCCCAGCGATGAAAGCGGGGCGCATCGCGGAAATGGCCGGTGTGACCGACGGCAACTGGGCGCCCGTCAATGCGGCGGACATGTCCTCGAAAGCCGATCCGGACATTTATGTCCTTGGTGATGCCAGCCAGCAGGGCGACATGCCGAAATCCGGTTTCTCGGCCAACAGTCAGGCGAAGGTTTGTGCAAATGCCGTACGAGGCGCGCTGACCGGGTCGAAAGTGTTTCCGGCCAAGTTTTCGAACACGTGCTGGTCGCTCATCGATGCCGATGACGGGGTCAAGGTCGGTGCCACGTATGAAGCGACGCCCGAGAAGATCGCCAAGGTGGATGGTTTCATCAGTCAGACAGGCGAAAACGCAGACCTTCGGAAAGCAACCTACGAAGAGTCGCTTGGTTGGTACGCGGGTATCACCTCGGACATGTTTGGCTAAAGGACTGGGGGTTTGACCGGTATCAAAGCCCCCGCAGCACAACCTGAGAAAATGCGGTTCACGAGGAGGATCACGATCATGAAACACTTTATCGCTACGACCGCGCTTTCCGCTGTCTTGGCAAGCCAGGCGCTTGCGGAAGCGATCATAACCACTCCCTTCGACGGAAGTTTTGACGATGCCACCTTCGCCGTGGAGTCCGCGATCGTGGGACAGGGGCTGGTCATCGACTATGTCAGCCATGTCGGTGAAATGCTGAACCGAACAGGCTCTGACGTCGGCAGCGACAAACAGATTTTTTCGGCCGCAGATATCTTCATCTTCTGTTCAGCAAAGATCTCGCGTGAGGTGATGGAAGCCGACCCAATGAATATCGGCTACTGCCCCTACGGAATTTTTGTGGCCGAGAACGATAGCGGCGTGATGGTGGGATACCGAAGCTATCCTGACGGTCCGATGCAAAAGGTCCAGACCCTGTTGTCCGAGATCGTCGAAGAGGCCGTTGGAAACTGAAATGGACTACCAGCAGTGCATTCGCGACCAGCTTGATAAGCTGAAGGAAGAAGGGAACTACCGGGTCTTCGCTGATCTGGAACGTCAGTGTGGCAAGTTCCCAACTGCCCGAAGCCACACGAAGAACAGTCCTGAAAATGTAACCGTCTGGTGTTCGAACGATTATCTCGGGATGGGTCAGCATCCCAAAGTCCTCGCCGCCATGCATCAGGCCATTGACAGCTGTGGTGCCGGGGCTGGCGGAACACGGAATATCTCGGGAACCACGCACGAGCATGTGTTGCTGGAACAAGAACTTGCAGACCTGCATGGCAAGGAAGCGGCGTTGTTGTTCACGTCCGGCTACGTGTCAAACTGGGCTGC
Source organism: uncultured Ruegeria sp. (assembly GCA_963669395.1). Classification (GTDB taxonomy): domain Bacteria; phylum Pseudomonadota; class Alphaproteobacteria; order Rhodobacterales; family Rhodobacteraceae; genus Ruegeria. The sequence continues at coordinate 3,786,512 of OY770022.1, forward strand.
TTTGGGCACTTTGGCGTCCAAGATCCCCGGTATCACTGTTCTGTCCGACGAGTTGAACCACGCTTCGATGATCGAGGGCATACGCCATAGTCGCTGCAACAAGCGGATCTGGAAGCACAACGACCTCGCGGACCTTGAAAGGCACCTTGCGGACCTGCCGGCCAATACCCCGAAACTCATCGCGTTCGAGAGTGTATATTCGATGGACGGCGACATTGCACCGATTGCCGAGATTTGCGATCTGGCGGATCGCTATGGCGCGATGACCTATCTGGATGAGGTTCACGCCGTCGGACTTTACGGCCCACGCGGAGGTGGCATTGCCGAACGCGAAGGTCTGATGGACCGTCTGACTGTCATCGAAGGAACATTGGGCAAAGCGTTCGGCGTTGTCGGCGGATACATCGCGGCATCCCATGACCTTGTCGACTTTGTTCGGTCTTTTGCCAGTGGGTTCATATTCACCACCGCGCTGCCCCCTACCGTGGCAGCTGGTGCGGCGGCCTCTGTTCGTCATCTGAAGCGGAGCAAAGCGGAGCGGCATTTGCACCGGCAACGCGTACAGGAAGTCAGAATCAGGCTGGACGAACTGGGCATTCCACACACACCCAACCCAAGCCACATCATCCCGGTCATGGTTGGCGACCCGGTCAAATGCCGCTTTATATCAGACGTTCTGATGCGTGATTTCGGGATCTATATCCAGCCCATCAACTACCCAACCGTCCCAAAGGGAACTGAACGTTTACGGATCACTCCGTCGCCCGTGCATTCACCGGAAGACATCGACAGGTTGGTAGCCGCTTTGGGCGAGCTTTGGACGCAATGCCAACTGGCTCGCCGGCCCATGGCCGCACAATAGTAATTTGACGAAAGACAAAGACGAACAATCAACGAGGTGAGAGTTTCTGTCCATGGAGAGGCTCATCGATCTGCTGGGAGACCCGGGCGCGCTGGCATTTGCCGGAGCGCTTGTCGGCCTCCTGTTCGGTGTGACCGCCCAGAAATCCCACTTCTGTTTGCGCGCCTCGACCGTCGAGGTCGCTGAAGGTGAGTTCGGGCCACGGCTTGCGGTTTGGCTGATTGCCTTCTCCGCAGCGCTGACTCTGGTGCAGGGGTTTGTCGCGTTCGGATGGCTGGACCTGTCCGGGGCGCGTGCGATTGCATCGACGGGAAGTCTCAGCGGTGCGGTAATTGGCGGTGCAATGTTCGGGGTTGGAATGGTTCTGTCGCGCGGGTGCGCCTCACGCCTGTTGGTTCTGGCGTCCAGCGGGAACCTGCGTGCCCTTGTAGCGGGGTTGATTCTGACCTTGGTGGCTCAGGCGGCCTACACCGGTGTTCTCAGCCCGGCGCGCGAGGCGCTTTCCGGCATCTGGACCATCGCTGGAGGCGCGCCGCGTGATCTGTCCAAGATAATTGGGTTTTCTCCGGTGATTTACGCAAGCCTTGCGGCCTTCGGTTTGGCCTTGGCAATTGCATTTGCAATCCGCCGGAATGTCACGATCACCAAGATCGTATCCGCAGCAGGAGTTGGGGTGGCGGTTGCATTTGGCTGGTTGATGACATTTGCAATCGCGCAAGCGTCTTTTGAAGTTGTGCCCGTGTCCTCGGTCACCTTCACGGGCCCCTCCACAGATACACTGATGGCATTGGTTGCAGAGCGTAATGTCGTGCTGTCCTTCGGTATCGGCCTTGTTCCGGGTGTGGCCATCGGTGCAGCGGGATCTGCCATACTTGCCGGAGAGTGGAAGATTGAACGGTTTGGCCCGGATACACCGATGGAACGCTACCTGGTCGGGGCCGTTCTTATGGGTTTCGGAGCGATGCTGGCAGGCGGCTGTGCCGTTGGGGCCGGTTTGTCGGGTGGATCAGCCTTGTCGTTGACCGCATGGCTCGCCGTCTTCTTCATGTGGGTTGGGGCGATCAGCACGCACAGATTGCTGATGCGGTTGCCCGTTCCACAGCAGTCCTGAACTATTCGAATTCCATCTGCTCAAAAACACGTCCGGCGTTTTTTGTTGCCAGTTCTTCAAACGTATCCAGTTGGGCATAAGGCGACTGATCGACGTAGTAGGCCTCGGCCAGATCGCCACCGGCATCCATGTGCTCCTGAACCTTGCCGCGCAGGTAAATCAGGTAGTCGCGCGTATAGCGGCGTACCTGATCCATGTTTGTCGGGTGGCCGTGCCCGGGAATGACATATGTGGCATTCAAGGCTTCGAACTCATTGTCCCAGGTCTCAAGCCAATCGGCCGTATAGGTCTCCTGAAAGATCGGCAGCATACGCTCGTGGAAGGCCATGTCGCCTGCGATGACAAGGCTTTGGTTGGGCAACCAGATCGAAATATCACCGGGACTGTGTGCCGGTCCAAGGTATTTCGCCTCAATGCGATAGTCGCCCAGCTCGACCACATATTCGTCGTCGAATGTTTCGGTCGGGCCAGCCAGAAACGTCCCTTCGGATTTGTCTTTATTGTAGTTTTGCATCCCCTGCAGGATCTGGGCGCCGTATTCTTCGAATTCTGCCGCTGCATCCGAGTGTGCGATGATTGGAACGCCAAGTTCTGACCAGTAGGCGTTGCCAAGCATCGCGTGCCCCTGACCGTTCTCGTTAAAGACCAGTTTGACCGGCTGATCCGTGATCGCCTGGATTTCCTTGTGAAGCGCTTCGGCAAGTACATAGGCCGCACCACCGTTTACAACGACCACGCCCTCACCGGTTACGATGAAGCTGAGGTTGTTGTTGTGACCGGAGTTTTCATAGGTGGGCGGAGCAGTTGCGCCAATGGCAGAATAGACGCCGGGAATGTATTCGACCGGTTTGGAATACAGCACGCTTTGCGGGTATTGATCCGCAATATCTTCGCTGGCCCAGGCTGGTGTGGCCAAGGCAACGGCAATCACGAACGATCGCATCATGAAGGCTCTCCAATGAATCGATATGCGGAGCCGGTCATTTCGACCCGGCCAATCCCACCGTTCGGCAGGTGGAAGCCAATGATTTTCATTTGCTCCTGAGAAATCTGACCCAGCAGTGATGTGCGCGCAGTTGCTGCAGCTTCAGGGTCCTGATCAGTACCACTGTGCCAGTCCGGGCGTTCAAACGCGACATGCGGATTCCCGAGCGCATCGCCGACGATCATGACGGCCTCGGTTCCATTGCGAATTTCAAATGCCATATGGCCGGGCGTGTGCCCATAACTTGCCCGAGCGGCGATACCGGGAAGGATCTCCTGACCGTCGTCAAAAAACGCGACCTGATCCTCAATCGCCTCCATGCGTCGCTTTGCGCCCACGGCAAACGCGGCGCGATCTTCCCCTATCGACCCTACCGTTGAAGGGTTCCACCAATAGTCCCATTCCTTGCGACCAAAGTGGTGTGCGGCGTTGGGAAAAAGCAGATCGTCGAAGTCGTCCAAAACGCCCCAAAGGTGATCCGGGTGCGCGTGGGTAAAGATCACCTGAGTTACGTCTTCAGGCGCCAGGCCAATTGTTTCAAGAGTTTCCAAAAGCTTGCCGGACGTCGGCATGAAATCAGACCCCGCCCCAACATCGAACAACACCGTGTTTTCATTGTCGCGGTAAAGTGCAACGTTGCACTCCGGCTCGTACTTGGTCGTGTCCACCTTATTGCGGTTCAGAAGCTGCTTCAGCTCTTCATTCGGCATGGATCCGAACACCATCTCCGGCGGCAACGACAGGTGCCCGTCTGACACTGTTGATATCCGGGCCGAAGTACCAAGCTGCACCTCGGCGAGTGCAATCCTGGATTGAGCACCCAATGCCGTCAGGCATGCGGCGTGAAACAAGAAAGTGCGTCGGGACCATGCATTCTCACTCATACACAATCACTAAAATGAATATTTTAATTTGTAAACGGCGAAAAGGAATTTGGTGCCGTGCCGTTTTCCTCAAAATCACAGCGCATCTAAGTCGGAGATACTGCGCAAGCGTCCAAAACAGGTATCAAAACTCGCTTAGCCCCCGATGAGTGCCGGCACCGCTAGCGTCAGGGCCGGTATCGACAGGATCAATGCAACCCGTACGACCTCGGCACCAAGAAAGGGAAAGACGCCCCGGAACACCGTGCCCATGGACGTATCCCTTTCAAGCGACGAAATGATGAACACGTTCAACCCGACGGGGGGCGTTATCAACCCTAGTTCCACAACGATCAGCGCCAGTATTCCAAACCAGATCTTGAGGTTATCGGCGTCCATTCCGAACGCCGCCGTCTCGGCCGTGGCGTACTCGCCCCCATTCAACGCAATCAGGGTCGGCCAGAAAAACGGGACCACCACAAGGATCATTGCCAAGCTTTCCATGAAGCAGCCAAGAATGACAAAGAGGCACAGCATGATCACAAGGATCAGCATCGGATCCATACCACTGGTTGCGGCCCAGTCGGACAAGGCCTGCGGCAGCTGAGTGCGGGCAAAAAAGCCTTTCAGAACTTCGGCGCCAAAAAGGATCAGGTAGATCATTCCACTGGTGATTGCCGTGGCGCGAATGGCCTTCAACAACCCGGAAAACGCCAATCCTTCGCCCGTAAAAACCCGCAGCGCAAAACCGTAGGCCGTTATCACAAAAACCCCAATGCTGGCGGCGGGTGTTGGCGTGAACAGACCAAAGCCCAGACCCAGTATGATGGCACCGAAAATCAGAATAACGGGCCAGAGGCGACGTATAGCCAGTTTTCGTTCAACCGGATCCATCTGCGTCGGCTCTGGCGCCAGCGATGGTTTCATCCTCACCTGAATGGCAATCACGGCGATAAAACCCAGAACGGCCAATATCCCTGGCACGATAGCGGCCTGAAACATCCGCAGGATCGAGCCTTCCACGATGATCGCATAGATCACCAGGGCTACCGATGGCGGGATCAGAATTCCCAAGGTCCCTCCGGCGGCCAGTGATCCTGAGGCAAGACTGGGCGCATATCCCAGCCGTTTCAGTTCGGGCAACGAAACGCGCCCCATCGTGGCTGCGGTCGCCAGAGAAGACCCGCAAACTGCACCGAAACCACCGCAAGCCGCGACCGCAGCCATCGCAACGCCACCGCGCAAACGCGACATGAGCGCTTCGAGGCCTTTGAAGAGATCAGTGGATAGTCGCGCTTCGGCCGCAACATAGCCCATCAGGACAAACAGCGGGACGACGGAAAGGTCATAGTTGGCCACGTTTTCCCACAACAGGGTTTTGAATTGCTTCAGGTAGGGCACGAACCGGATGTAACTGACAGATTGGCTCAGCACCCACGTGCCGCCAATCCCCACAACGATCATCGCGATCCCGACGGGCATCCGAAGCAGCAGTAGGACGAAAAGAACGATCAGGCCAAGAATGCCGATGGAAATGGGATCAAGCATCTGCGGCGCCCTCGAATGCCTGAGACACCGCGATCAAAGCCCACAGGATCATCGACAGCAGGCCGGGGAAATAGAATGGCCAGGTCGGCCACCCCAGAACGCTGGTCACCACCTCGTCCGAGCGTACTTCGAGCATACCGAAAACCATCCAGTAGCCTAAAAACACAGCTACAATGACGGTGACCCCCAACCAAAGAAGATCGAAGCCGCGCTGCACGGCTTTCGGCAGATGGTCCATCAGCAGATCCACTGACACATGGCCTCGATTTGCCTGGCAGTAGGGAAAGAACATCAAGGCTGCGCAGCTGATTGCCAGCTGAACAAAATCCTCATAGCCCGGCAGGCCCGACACATCCGCGCCAAACGCCCCGGCAATCCGATCGAGGATGAAGGCAAAAGCATTCGTTGTTGTGACGGCGACAATCGCCAGCAGGATAACGCCGCCGAGCAATGCAAAAGCATCCGCCAGCCGTTTCAGAACCACGCGCATTCTCATATTCCCGAGGCTTCACAAACGACCGAGCGACCATCGGACCGCTCGGCCGGTTTCCAATCAGTTGCCAGACTGGGCTGCGGCAATTGCCGCGCGGGCCTTGTCGACGAGGGCTGCACCATCAATGCCCTTCTCGCTCACCTCGTCAATCCAACGCTGGACGATCTGTTCGCTCACGGCGTTGAACTTGGCCGCTTCTTTGTCGGACAACACGATCCGTTCTACACCTGCGGCCTCAAGTGCCTCGGTGCCGCTTTCTTCGAAACCTTCCCAATTGGACCCGACCTCGCGCGCGACATTGGCGCCTGAATTGGCGTCGATAACGGCCTTAAGGTCATCCGGCAGCGCTTCGTAGGCGTCTTTGTTCATCGCCACCATGAAGGTCGCGGTGCCAAAGCGGTCTCCGTTCGGCAGTTCCGTTATGGACTTGTCCAGTTCCTGCAATTTCAGGGGCCGCACGATTTCCAGCGGGATCAGCGCGCCGTCCACAACCCCTTTCGACATGGCTTCGGGCAAGGCTGGCACGGGCATGCCAACCGGTTCCGCACCAATGCCTTCGATCACCCACGCGCCCGTACGGCTGGGGGTCCGCAGCTTCATCCCCTTTGCGTCTTCCAGAGTGCGCACCGGGTCGGACGCCGAATGTATGACATTCCCATCATGGGTGTGCAGAAAGATGACGTGGACGTCATCGAAGTCTTCCGCGAGCATCTCCATCGAGGCGTTCATGGCGACCGTTGTATCCGTCGCAGAGCCTGCGTGAACAAGCGGCAGCTCGAAAACTTCGGTGCGCGGAAAGACACCCGGTGTGTATCCCAGGACTGTCCAGACAATATCGGCAGACCCATCACGCACTTGGCTGAACAGTTCAGGTGGTTTACCACCCATCGACATTGACGGGAAGATTTCAATCGCAATCCTGCCATCGCTGTCGGCAGTGATCTTATCGGCCCATGGCTGCAGCATGCCTTTGTGCGCCGCTGCGACTGGCGGCAGGAAGTGATGCATCGTCAGCGTCACTTCCTGGGCCAGGCTGGCTGTTGCTGAAACGGCCAGGGCGGCCAGTGAACTCAGCAAGGATTTTCTTATGGTCATGATTTCTCCTCCTCCGTTGTGTCGTGATGGCGCAGTTCGGTGTTTGGCGTTCGGCGCGATGTCTGCCTCGCGCCTATTCCCGCACCCCCATTGAAACAATTTGCGCGCAAAGGGCATTTGCTGCCGAAAGCGATCTGGCCGTGCACCTGGCCATGTTTGGCAACAACATCCATTCCAGCGACCAGGCGCTTCCTGAACGTTCCTGTTCATGCACAAGCGCCTGATGCATCCCCGATACTTGCGTGGCATTGAAGCGCGCCAGCGTCACCAGCAATTCGGCAAGAATTGGGTTCTGTTTATGCGGCATGGCGGATGACCCGCCGCCGCCTGAAAGCTTGATTTCGTCGACACCCTGCTGCGCCATCAAGCAGATGTCTTGCCCCATTTTCCCAATCGAACCGGAAATCAGCGACAACAGATTTGCATAATCGGTGACGGTTGCGCGATCTGAATGCCAGTTGCGGCTGGGTGGGCGCAGCGACAACGCTTCGGCAACAAAGGCTGCCAGGTCGGGATGCTTTTCGCCAATGGCCTGTCCATCTCCGACTGCCCCGCCCCATTGCAGGCGCTCGACACTCTTGCGCATCTGTTCGATGCGATCGCCGTGCTCGATCAACGGCGCTTGCCAGTTCTCGATCCGGTGCCCGACCGAGATCGGCAATGCGGCCTGCATCCGTGTACGCCCCATCATCTTGTTGCTGCCGAACCGGCGGCCCAAATCACCCAATCGCTCGGTCAGGGTCGACAAACGATCCGCGATCAGGTCTGAGTTTTCGCGCATTGTCATTGCCAGCGCTGTATCCATCACATCCTGTGAGGTTGTGCCGGTATGGATAGCACCCTCCAATTGCCCGGCATCGGCCTTCAGACCGCGCACAAATGCGGGAATTGGCATCCCGTCTTTTAAGGTTCCGGCCTGCAAATCCCGAAGGTCCGGATTGGCGCGCTCAATCAACTCGGCGGCGGCCCGGGCCTGGTCCTCTGGTACGACGCCAATGGCGCCAAGTCCGCGGGAATAAGCGGCTTCGAAGGCAAGCATATGGGTCAGTGTACGTTCGGCTGACCAGATCGCCTCGGCTTCCTGATCGCCAAAGAGGCCCGACAACCAAGGGTGATCGAACACGTCACTCATGCCACACGACCCAATAGTGCCCGGATCTGACCCGCGACAAATCCCGGCGCTTCTACGCATGGCAAATGCCCGACATCCGGCAAAATATGCCGCTCTGCGCCTTTGATGAGGTCGGCCAAAGCCTCTACAAGTTCGGGCGGCGTTGCCTGATCTTCACGCCCACCGATACAGATGGTGGGTACTTTGATCTGGCTGGTTGTTTCGGCAAGATCCGCATCCCGAATGGCCTCGCAGGTCGCGACATAACCTTCGGCAGGTATGCGTGTCAGCATGTTCCGGTAACCGGCCACAGCATCGGGGTGCTCGGCTCGGAAACGGTTGGATAACCAACGTTCCATTACCGTGTCGGCGATGGCATCGATACCGGATTCACGCACAGCCTGAATGCGCGTATTCCAAACCTCGTCATCCCCAATTTTCGTGCCGGTATTGCTCAGGATAAGCCCGGCCACAAGATCGGGGCGTCGGTGGGCAATGCGCTGAGCGATCAGTCCACCGACCGAAACACCGCACAGAATTGCATGACGCCAACCCAACATGTCCATCAGATCGGCAACATCTTCGGCCAGCGTATCAATTGAAGTTGCGGCGCAATCCGACAGGCCATGCCCGCGCTTATCCCAAAGAAGGCATTCTGTTTTGCCCAGACCTGCCACGACTTCCCGCCAGATGCGATAATCCGTTCCCAAAGAGTTCAGAAAGACAACAGGCACTCTGCCGACACCGTGGTTTGCCACTTCGTAGTGCAAGATTACGTCACGGGGTCTGGCGAAGCTCGGCATCAGGCGGCGACCTCTCGCAACCCAAGGATTGCGCGCGCCTGCGCGACAGTCGCGACAGGGCGTGCGTGCGTTTCGCAGATTTCGACAGCTCGACGAACCAACGCTGCATTCGAGGGGGCAAGCGTGGTTCTGTTCAGGCGCACATTGTCCTCAAGCCCCGTTCGAACATGCCCGCCGGAAACAACGGACCACTCGTTCAGCACGATCTGATTTGCCCCGACGCCCGCCGCACACCATGGCACATCCCCCCAAAGGCGGCGCACTGTATGCACGTAGAAATCAAAAACCTCACGATCAACGGGCATGGCGTTTTTCACGCCCATGACAAACTGGACATAGGGCACATCCCTGATTTGACCTGCCTTATGCATTTTGGCCGCTTGAAAGATATGAGACAGGTCGAACGCCTCGATCTCTGGCCTGACATCGTACTTCACCATCTCGCTGGCCAGCCATTCGACAAGATCAGGTGGGTTTTCATAAACGCGGGTCGGAAAGTTGTTCGATCCGACGGACAAGGACGCCATGTCCGGCCGCAGCGGCAACATGCCACCACGGGCGGAGCCCGCCCCGGACCGCCCACCCGTCGAAAGCTGCACGATCATGCCGGGACAGTGGGTTTCGATCCCTTCTTTCAACGCGGCAAAAAGATCGGGGTCCGAAGTAGGTTTGCCTTCCTCATCGCGCACATGGCAATGGGCGATGGCAGCACCGGCCTCAAAAGCCTCCTGTGTGCTTTCAACCTGTTCCGACACGCTGATCGGAATAGCCGGGTTGTTCGCCTTGGTCGGAACCGAGCCGGTGATTGCCACGCAAATAATACACGGGTTTTGTTTTGTTTCGTCAGACATCGAAGAACACCGTTTCATTTTCCCCCTGCAAGCGAATGTCGAACCGATAGCCGTCTGGGGTTCTTTCGGCTATCAGGGTTTGCCGCCGGTCAACCTGTTCGATCAGATTCAGAACCGGATCAACCGAATTGGCGGCTTCTTCTTCCGGGAAATAGAGCCGCGTGTTCAGCCCAACATTTATGCCGCGCGCCACCAACCACAGGTTGATGTGCGGAGCCATTGGCCTGCCGTCCCGATAGGGAACACAGCCGGGCTTGACTGTTTCAACGATCCACTCTCCGGATTCAAAATCGGGTATAATACGGCCCCATCCACGAAAACCGGGCTCGACCTCTCCCTGCCCGGGGTAAATCCCCTTTGCATTGGCTTGCCAGACTTCGATCAGAACATCCTTGACCGGCGCGCCGGTGCCATCCAGCACACTGCCCCGAATGGTGATCCGCTCACCTTCGGCCTGCGCGCCGACAACGCCCCGGCCCAATTCCTGCCGGTAAATGTCAAACCCTGCATCCCCCGGGGCCAGGCCAATGTGAACGTAGGGTCCGGCCGTTTGCGATGGGGTTTCTTTCAGATAGTCGAGCTTCTGAGCCATGATCAATTCCCGTCCGGTCGATTTTCGAAATAGGTTGATCGATGACCGCGCAGCACGATGTCGAACTTGTAAGCAATACTGTCCAGCGGAACCGTCGCGTTCAGATCCAGCGCGGCAACCAGTTGATCGATCGCGTTTTGATCCGGAATCGTGTTCACGATCGGACATTTGGCAATCAGGGGGTCGCCTTCAAAATATAGCTGTGTGATCAGCCGCTGTGCAAAGGCCGAGCCGAACACCGAAACATGAATATGCGCCGGCCGCCAGCTGTTGACCCAATTGCGCCACGGATAGGCCCCTGGCTTGATCGTTCTGAAAGTATAACAGCCATTCTCGTCCGTCAGCGTACGGCCACACCCTCCGAAATTCGGATCAATCGCGGCCAGATAGGTGTCTTTCTTGTGGCGATAGCGGCCTCCTGCATTGGCCTGCCAGATTTCGACCAGCGTTTTGGGAACGGGCCGTGCGTTTTCGTCCAGAACCCGGCCATGGAGGATGATACGCTCGCCGATCGGATCGCCTGTCTTGGCGTAATTTCGGATCAGGTCATTATCCAGCGGGTCCAGATCATCATGGCCGAATGTCGGTCCTGTGGCCTCGCTCAGCGATGGTTCCAGCGACAACAGGGCATTTCTGGGCGAGCGCGACACACTCGTCTTATAATTCGGGGAAAAGGCAGGCGGGTGCCATTCGCGGTCCCGCTGGTACAGGTCCATCGGCCTGGTCATTTCACCTCACCCTCCATTTCGGCAAATGTCTGTTTTGCCAGCTTCACGGCCTGGTTCGCGCATGCAACGCCTGCGTAAACCGCCGCATGCATGAAAGCTTGCATGATGTCTTCCCTCGAGGCACCTGTATTTCTGCACGCCTTCACATGCATCGGGATCTCCTCGAAGTTCCGCGTGGCCGCCAAAAGGGCAAGCGTGATCATCGAACGTTCGCGCGGTGTGATCGCATCGTTGGCCCAAAGGGTGCCCCACGCCGTTTCAGTTATCATTTCCTGGAACGGCGCATCAAAGGCGGATTTCTGTGCCTCCGCCCGGTCCACATGCACATCACCAAGCACCCGGCGCCGGACTGACATTCCCGTGGTATAGCGATCCGTCATCGTTATCTCCTTGGCTATGCCCATCAATATGGCAAACCGACGTAGTTTTCAGCCATCGCCCTTTGGGCCGCCGTGTTTGTCCGCAGAAAGTCGATCTCGGCCTGCTGCATCTTAAGGTCAAATTCGGACTGATCCGGAAACCGGTGCAGCAGCGATGAAAACCACCAGCTGAAGCGTTCAGCCTTCCAGATGCGGGCCAGCGCATTTTGCGAATAACTGTCGATTCCCCGGGTGCTGCCGTTTTCGTAGAAGTCCCTGAGGGCGTTGTACAAGTAGTGTACGTCCGAAGACGCGGTGTTCAGCCCCTTTGCTCCGGTCGGCGGCACGATATGTGCGGCATCACCGCAAAGAAACAACCGCCCCCAGCGCATCGGTTCCGTCACGAACGAGCGTAACGGTGCAATCGACTTCTCGATCGACGGCCCCGTCACCAAAGCATCGGCGAATTCGCGCGGGATTCGACGCTTGAGCTCGGCCCAGAAAGACGCGTCAGACCAATCTTCGGGTTTGTCGGACAACGAACACTGAATGTAATAGCGACTAAGAGACTCGTTGCGCATGGAGCACAGCGCAAAACCACGGCTCGATGAAGAATAAATCAGTTCTTCGTGGACAGGGGGCGTTTCAGATAAAACGCCAAGCCAACCGAATGGATAGACTTTTTCGTAATCGCGGCGCACATCCAAAGGAATGGTCTGGCGACTGACGCCGTGGAAGCCGTCGCAGCCAGCCACAAAATCGGTATCCACACGCTGCTCCTTACCGTCGACCGTGAATGTTACAAACGGCGTGTCGGTGTCGGCATCATGGATCGTGACATCTTCCACGTTGAAAACAATCCTGCCGCCTGCGGCCTCGCGGGCAGCGTATAAATCGCGCGTCACTTCCGTCTGGCCATAGATGACGACAGGCGTGTCGGTGTGTTCCCGAAAATCGACGCGAAAGCACTCGTCATCATAAGCGATCAGCGTGCCGTCATGTTCGAAACCTTCGGCATGAAGGCGGTCGGCGACACCGGCCTCTTCCATCAGGCCGACAAATCCCTTTTCCAATACACCTGCGCGGATGCGGCCGAGGACATATTCCTTGGTCTTTCTCTCCAAAACGATGCTGTCTATGCCGTGGACATGCAGAAGCTGCGACAAAAGCAAGCCTGACGGTCCGCCACCGATGACCACGACTTGTGTGCGCATCTGTCCCCTCCTCCAACTTCGACCAGATTGCACTACGGTTTCCGTTATGTAAAATGACGTTATGTCCCATTTAGTTTCCAAAAATGGAAAGTGATGATCGATCGCAGGCTAAAAGTCAGGCACATCGAAGCCTTCGTTGAAATCGTGCGGCGACAAAGCATGAAACTTGCGGCCGAGAACCTGAATCTCAGTCAGCCTGCAATCTCGAAAACCCTGAAAGAGCTGGAGGACATCACCGGCACCACCCTTCTGGAGCGCAACAGGGGTGGCATTACACTGACCGTGGCCGGGGACGTGTTCTTGCGACACGCAACAAGCGGGATGACGGCTTTGGACATGGCGATGAACAGCGTCGCCGCCATCCGCAAGGGAGATGCCGGTTCGATTTCCATTGGCGCCCTGCCCAGCGTTGCCGCCCGGTTACTGCCGCATGCGCTAGAGATCTTTTCCCAGCTTTCGCCCGACACCATTCCCCGGGTCGAGGACGGCCCCCATGGATATTTGATCGATCGCTTGCACGGGGGGCAGTTGGAGCTTGTCATCGGTCGGCTGGGAAAACCAACGACGATGAAGGATATCTCCTTCACTCAAATGTATATCGAACGCGTTGCAATCGTTTGTGCGCCCGATCACCCATTGGTCCATGCCCAGAACCTGAGCGAGTTGTCAGACCATCCCGTTATATATCCGCCGGATGACTCGGCGATCCGACCGCTGGTCGACCGGATGATGATCGCCAACGGTCTGAGCAGTTTTCCAAGAATGATCGAATCCGTCTCCGCAGCGTTCGGGCGGCAGGTTGCGCTTGCCGGCGGTGCCGTATGGATCATTTCAACGGGTGTGGTCGCCGCAGACATCCAAAGCGGACGGCTAAAGGCGCTACCGATCGATACAAGTCTGACTGCGGGGCCAATTGGCATAATGGCCCGGGCGGACAGTGAAATGTCCCCCTTGGCAAATCTGTTCCGGCAAGCATCTGTTCGCGCTGTGAGCAACCTGAACCTTGCTTAGTCATCAGGCAATTCCAGATGCGGATCGACGGCAGCGAGGCAACCAACCTTCAGCTATGCGTTTCCCGGCTGTCCTTCGGGGCCTGTTCCCGGTCGTACATTCCGTAGTCCCGGATCACACCGGCAACGCGCAGGCGATAACCTTCGAAAATCCCGTCTCGGCCACTGGCCTGTCCGGCCCGGTGACGCGGCAGGTTGCGCCAAGCTTCAACAGCCTTCTCATCCCTGAAGAATGAAAGCGACAGCAGTTTTCCAGGGTTGGTCAGGCTTTGAAAGCGTTCGACAGAGATGAACCCATCCACCTGCTCCAGCAACGGCTTCAGGTCTGCGGCAACTTCCAGATAGTCCTGTTTTCGCCCGTCGGCGATTTCAACCTCGAAGATGACTGCAATCATGCCAGATACTCCCATTCTTTTTCAGGCCAAAAGGTTCCCGGCGGCAGGTTTCGTTTTCCGAACACGTCGGTCAGGATGCGAAGCATGGTTGATCCTTCCTGAATAGCAATTTCAAGATCCGTGCTCATACCCATCGACAGGTGGCGCAGGTCCACGTCGTCTATATATTCGGATGTGATCTTGTCCCGCAACAGGCGCAAGTCGCGCAGACTATCGCGGGACAGAACCGGGTGCGGGGCCAGCAAACCAACCGTCATCAAGCCCCGCACCCGCAGGTTGGGCAGCGCGGCTACGGCACGAGCGAATGGTATGGCGTCGGCTGGATCCACACCGAATTTGCTGACCTCGCCCGAAGTGTTGAATTGCAGGAAAACATCCAATTCCCGCTCTCGAACCTCGCACAGGCGATTCAGCTTTTCGGCAATCGACAGCCGATCGACGGACTGCACGCAGGTGACATGTTCCAACGCCTTGCCCGCCTTGTTCGATTGCAGGTGCCCTATCAGATGCCGTTCTATCCTGTACCCGGCCAGAGCCGGTGATTTCTCGACAAGTTCTTGCACGCGGTTCTCACCGGTCAGGAAGGGGCCGTGCGCCATGGCTTCAAGGATCCGTGCTGCCGGTTGCGTCTTGGTCGCCAGCAGCAGCGTCACCTCCGCCGGGTTTCGGTTGCAGGCGATACAAGCGCGGGTGATCCGGGCTTGCACCGCCGCAAGTTTCTCGGCAATCCGGGTCATATGCTGACCGGAACAGCCTTGCGTTGCTGCGCGCCGCGTAATGCCGCCATGGTTGCCTCGATCCCGGCCAGGGCGGCCACCAAGATCAGAAGTGCAAAGCTGCCCAATTCGACGATCATCCATCCCGCCACCAGCGGGAAGCCGAAGATGCCAATGAAGTAGGAAAGAGCGAAGAACTGAAGTGTCTGGGGCAAAAGGTCCTGGTCGGCATCATTGGCTGCCATCGCTGCCAGGATCGGATAGCTTACTCCATAACCGATGCCGAACAGGAAGGCGACGACCAGATACATCGGGACATTGCCGCCGATCCCCATGAACAGGACAACGGACCCGAACATCACGAATTGCAGGGTGGCGATCGTCATGTAGGGATTGCGCCCGCCTTTGAACCGCGCCAGCACCACCCGGAACAGCACGACAGTGACCGTGTAGACCAGGAAATAATCGGCGTAATCCAGTCCACGATCATCCGCAAAGACAGTCTGAAAGTTGTTCATCCCGGCAAAGACCGACGCGCCAAGGCAGACCATGATCACCGGCAGTCGTGCACGCGAGCGCATGATAGCGGCGACGCCGGCCAGCGAGAGGGAGGAGCGCAGCTCGGGGCCGGAGCCCTCGGAATGAGCGCGAACAGGCTTGATGAGGGCAAAGAAGATAGCGCCGGCCAAAGCGCACAGCGCGGCCGTGACAAAGAACGCGGTGTTCACCGTCATGCCGGCTTTTTCCATCATCGACGCCATGACCGGCGACAGGCCGAATCCGGCCATCAAGGCCACCGACAGAATGGCAAAATAACGAACCCGTTCAGCGGTCGTGACCAATCGGGTAAGAACGATGGGCGACAGCGCGTAGGTAAGTCCCCAGCCAAAGCCGATCGCGATGCTGGCAAAGATCAGAAGCGCCCCGACACCTTCGGCGAGGCCATAGGCGGTCAGCGCGGCCGCGATGGACAGACAGGCCACGCCAAGCGTGCGCAGGCGCCCGAACCTGTCTGACAGATGCCCGGCATAATAGACAGTTATCAGCGTGGCGATGGTGGTAACGAACAACATTATGCCCACCACTTTCTCATTGGCCCCAAAGGTTTCGAACAGGCGCGGCAATATGAACGTGAGGCCATAGGCACCCGCCTGAAGGAAACTGGCGGTGTAAAACAGGGCGAACATGGTCAGTCGGTTCATACGACGTCCTCCGTTTTGTAGAAACTGGCGCGTTCCAGCGCCATCAGGTCCGAGAGCTTCTGGTGCTGCCGGCCACCTTCATCGAAGTTTTCCGGTGCCAGCCACGTCTGGAAACCACGCTGGACGGGTTCCCATTCCCGATCCAAAAGCGCATACCAAGCGGTGTCACGGTTGCGGCCCTTGTAAGTGGCTGCCTGTTGGAACACGCCTTCGAACCAAAAACCGAAACGCTCCGCCGCTGCCCGAGAGGGTGCGTTCAGAGCGTCGCATTTCCATTCCAGGCGGCGATAGCCGAGTTCCGTCATGGCGCGCCGCATCATCAGGTATATCGCCTCGGTCGCAACCCTTGTGCGTTGCAAGGCGGGTGCGAAAGTGATGCCGCCGATCTCGACCACCCCATGTTCGGGCTGGATGCGCATAAAGCTGGCAATGCCCGAGGCCTTGCCGGTTTTCTGATCGATCACAGCAAAATAGGGTTGCGCATCAACGCCGCTGGCGCCTTCAGTCCAAGCCCTGAGACTCGAGGCGGTGTTGAACGGCCCAATGAAGTTGTAGGTCCAGATTTTTCCTGAACGATCCTGGCTGAACGCCTCGAACAGTTCTTTTGTGTGCGTCAACGGATCCAGAGAGATCAAGCGCGCATAGCGCCCGGCCATTCCCTTGTGTCCGGGGTGCTCGGCGCCTGCCCAGTTGGGCAAGGCCATGCCGATCAACTGGCCGTATTCATTTCTACGCACTGTCATGGCGGCGTCCTCAAGGTGTTTTTGGTCGAGAATGGATTGTCATGATTTTGGACTTTCATTAATGTCCAAAATTGACAAAAATGAGCATACCAATATGAAGCAAACGCCCTGGCTTGCCTTTTCCATCGATCGGTCCGCGAAAACACCGGTCTTCGAGCAGATCTGTGCCGCTATCCGAGACCGCGCCATTTCCGGCGATCTGGCCGAGGGTTCGAAACTGCCGCCAACCCGCGTGTTTGCCACCGAACTTGGTGTGTCGCGTTCGACTATCGTGACAGCCTATGAACAACTGGTTGCCGAAGGCTACCTGAACAGCCTGCAAGGGTCGGGCTACACCATTTGTGCTTTGGGTGAAGTTGAATTGACCAAGTCAGGCAATCGCACAGGGACCCGATCCGCCGATAAACAAATCAAAACCCCGATCCCTTTCGAGGCCAGCTATCCGGACATGCGATTGTTCCCGCACCGGCAGTGGGCCAAGGCGGTTGCCCGCGTCTGCCGAACAAATCCCGAGGCCATGCTGGTCGGGAGTTCCGGTTTTGGAAACAGCGATCTGCGCGAAGCCATCGCCGCACATGTATCAGAGTGGCGTGGGATCGATGCCTCGCCCCATCAGATCATCGTGACCGCCGGCTCAATCGATGCAATCGAGATTTGTTTGCGCAGTCTGGTTGGCAAAGGCGAGATAGTCGGCCTGGAAAACCCCGGCTATCTTCCCGTTCGCCAGCTTGCCGACGCCCAGGGGCTTGCGCCAACCTATCTGGACGTGGATGAAAGTGGTGCCCGTTTGCCCGAACAGGGCACCGTGCCAAAGCTTGCCGTTTTGACGCCGTCACATCAATACCCGCTTGGTGGGGCCATGTCGCCAAGCCGTCGGCTGGATTTTCTGGCATGGGCGCAAAGAAACGACGCGTGGGTTCTCGAAGACGACTACGACAGTGAATTCCGGTATGCAGGCCGCCCAATTCCCGCCATGGCGGGGTTTGATAGTCTGAACCGAGCAATCTATGTCGGCAGTTTCTCCAAGGTATTCTCTAATTCATTGCGGTTGGGATATGTCATCGTCCCCGAGGTCCTGATCGACCGTTTCCGAACAACGTTGAGGCGTTTCGGGCTGAAAGCAAGCTATATGCCCCAACAGGCGCTGGCCGAGTTCATGAAGTCAGGGGAATTTTACCGACACTTGCGCCGGGTGCGTCGGATATACGATGACCGGCGGAAATATCTTCTGGAACGGCTCAGGCACGATTTCTCGGAATATGGGCACTTCATCAACCACCAGGCGGGTATGCAGGTCGTGTTTCACCTCGCCGATGGCTTCGAAGATACCGAAATTTCCATGCGCGCATCAGAGATGGGCGTCACAGCGCAGCCGCTATCACGGTTCTCAGTCAAAGGTTCGGCCCACAATGGCCTGATCCTTGGCTTTTGCGGGTATTCCGAGGAAGAAATGTATTCGGCATTGACCGCGTTAAAAACCTGTTTCATGTAGCGCATAGCCCGCCAGTGATCGTCCGTTCGCTCTGCAAAGCCTCAAGCGCAATCCGAGCCGAAATTCGAGTGAACGATTCTGTTGTTCGATGCGCAGACCCTCACTTTGCTGAAGATCCGCAGGCTGAGATCCGCACCCTTCCTCAGAGTCCGGAACTTAGCGCGATGGTCTGATTCCGCCCAAAGGCATTCTCAGCGAGTCGCTCAAGCACCTGCTTCGATCTATTCTCTTGAAAATCCGAGTTCCAATAGGTCAATCTCGGCAACAAGGCCAATCCGGCGCACACAACAAGGGACCCTGAATGCGGCTGATCAGGATTTGTTTGATTGCAGTGATGGTGATCGCAATCGCCGTAGTCGGGTTAAGACTGGCATTTCCGCTTCCTGAAGAGAACTTCTCTGAGCGAACGCTGAAGCAAGATGCCGATTGGACCGGACCCTTGGGGGAGACGATCAAAAACGCTCTCGAGCGGAATCTCGGGCGGGACGGAATTCGGCCTTTGGGCAATGGGCGCGTGGCTTTCGCGGCCCGGGCCATCCTCGCGAGAGAGGCGGTTTCCTCAATCGATGCTCAGTACTACATCTGGCAAGACGACGTCACGGGCCTGATGCTGCTGGATGAGCTTAGGTCAGCGGCCGAGCGCGGCGTGCGGGTCAGATTGCTGGTCGACGATAACGGCATATCCGGAATGGACAGTTATCTTGCCGAACTCGATGCCCTGCCGACCGCAAATGTG